>NZ_JABEDH010000002.1 GCF_029285175.1 Sulfitobacter sp. M05
AATATATCAACGGCTTCTACAATCCGCGCCGACGGCATTCAGCACTGGGTTGGAAAAGCCCCGTCGCCTTCGAACGGAAAGTGGCCTAAACGAGCACTTGGGGCGGCACAAAAGCGCGACAGGTCCAGAGTATCTATTCCTTCAGACCAAAGCCCGTCATTCACCAAGTCTGTAAAATACACCGCAAGGGCTTTTTTGGCACTTAAGGCGCGACGCCCGGAACCATGTAACATCCTTGGCCACAAACGCTTGGTGACGCTCCTATAAGACTTGACAGATTTCTCTCACCAACTTTTAAACACCGGACGTCCATGCTCAACGCAGCATCCGGTACTTTTGGGCTCTCCCGACACTTTCACCGCGTGTTGCACGAACAGCTGGTCTAGGAAGGCGTGCCTTTCGCTGCGTCTTGAACCAAGGTCAGCTTTGAATAGAGACAGGGCCCCCGGCCCTGCCACACCTAAGGTTTTCTGGTTCCTGGGGGTTCGCGCAAGCGCGATACGCCACTGCGTCACATCAGGGTGAAGGCGCAGCCTTCCCCCTCCGGCAACCCCATTAGATAGGGCCGTGTCCTCGCCTCCGGCTGCGGGCCCCTCCACCCCTATCGAATAGCATTGCCTCGCCCCCATCCGCGTTCGCCACGTGGCAAGGTTTCAGAGCAAGCCGCTAAAGCGGTTGTTCAGAAATCCTGCCCCAATTGGAAGGAACAAGGGATGAGTCAAAGCACTGAAATGGATGGGAAAGGCAAAGGTCTGTCGCAAAAGGCAGAACTATGTGTCGTCTCACAAATGTGTGTGGAACGTCACATACCTTTGACTCAATCAATCTCTATGACCTTATAAAAGCGCGACTACACGTCATTCAATTCTGACCCAAACGTCAAGCATTTTTGACCTAGATGGGTCCATTATCTCTGAAAGCAAAACGACGAAGCCGAGCTCAATTTTCCAAAAGTACTTTCAAGTTTTCCGTCTGAACTCCGCTGCGGCCGACTAGCAATTCGGAAAACTCAGCCAAAAGCTTCACGTAGCTGGGAAGAACGACATCTCGGCGATATGAACCTGCCCCAATCTCAAGGCTATTGGGTTCAACGAAACAGTCTACCCATTCTTCAACCCAGTTCTCGTTCTCTTCAAACCTTGCGCGGTTAGCCTTTATGGCGACCCCGAAGCTGCGACCACGCTTCGTGTCGAAGCAGGCAGCCATAAATTCATTGTAGGCCTCAACGAGGCCATCATTCATCAGCGGTAGAGAACCAAATATGACTTCGTCTAACTCTCTTTTCAGCGCGATTATCTCCGTCGGTGATTGGACCGACCAACCGCCGACGTAAGTACAATATTGGTAGATTTTGTTGAGCTGAGCATTGGCTACGGCGAAAACTTCATACTGCTTTTCGATAACGAAGTTTCTTCGAGCGACTTCACCCTTCAACCGCTCCAATGAAATCGAGACGATGATGCCAAGCAAAAATATACTGGCGGGCAATGCAACATCGCCAATCAACGCAATCATCTGATTATTGTCTAAATCCATCGCCTTGGCCTCCCAGCCGTTCATATTGAACACACCCTCCACCCTCAAAGCTACGAATGAATTCTCGTCCTAGGACTTGTTGCGCGTCATTTTCCTTTTCCAAGGGGACAATCACATCACTAATGAAACTGGAAAATGGCACTCCATCAGAAGAGACAAGCAGGAAGGCGTCATCAAGCTCGATTGTTGAACCAGTAAAGCGCCTGCAAAACTCAAAAATCATTCGTGCGCTATTGATTTTTTCATGGGCAGCCGAGAAAGGTATACAAAGCAAGCCTGCCGTATCGGCCGCAACAATTCGCCACTCCCTTTGCGAGTAATAGTCCAAATGTCGTCGCTCATAAGACGAGTCTGCGGTTTGAAAGAGCGAAAGAACGAGATCGAGACATCCAATCAGTGCTGTTGCCGGTGGTCGGTCTGTATCCAGTAACGCATGTAGGCGCGCGGCATGTCGGCGTTTTACATTCTGGATCGCAGGCCAAACGTTTGGCTCATCGTTTAAGACGTAGTCATAGTACGTAAGCTTCTCTTTGCTGAAGTACTCGTCGTCACTCTCAGCTGCTCCAGCTTCTAGCCAAGCTATAGCAATGAGCAATCGTCTTATTTCTGCTAGTCTAAACAGTAGCTCGTGGCTGACACCTTTATTACCAGCGAGGGTTTGATCGGTCCCACACTCCGCTGCATAGTAGTAAATTGTCGGGAGCATACCGAGTCTTCGCGCTGCTTGTGTGTCGAGACCGATGGCAAATTTTCCAAACAAGTTGGAGCGTTTTTCATCAAGCATTGCATCCTTCACGGCTAGCAACCCAAAGCTGGCTCTTCTTTGAACAACAGAAGTTTCCGGTGGGCAATCATACATCGAGTTTTCATGATCCACGGGAAAGTCTAGATTTTCGGGGGTGAGGATGATCCCATTCGAAAAAATAGACCTAAGCTGCTCAATCCCCGCCTTGCCTGGATCAGCCGAGGCGATCGAGGTCGAAACACGCGGAAACGAATGCACAAAACGTAGAGGCGATGGCGAGTCATTCATTCTCAATCGAAGAACCCCTCAGCAAAATTTTCCCAATTCTCCGGGTTTTGAGACTTGACAGTTCGAAGCAACGCTAACGTACCAGCAAACTCTTGTTGTGATGCATAAGTTATTAAGTCCAAATATTGTATTCGCAAGCTGGGGACTTGATCAAAGACGCGCTCAATTTCGTTCTCTGTCGCGACGCCAAAAAGCACTGACTGGATATCTGAAGTGTCTTGAATTGCAACATCAGCTAGGGGAATTAAACGTTCTCTTGCGATCGTCTCCTTAACAGTTTGGGAAACAAAATCTGCGAGCGCTTCGTCAGATATCTGATCTATGGTCACAGATTCGGTTGAAGCTAGAATGCGTCTGTAGTCATGCAGGCGCGCTTCTGCATCTTCATGAACGGCCTGTAAAAGCGGAACCCGTTCTGGGTAAAGACGTGCTCTTGTGTAGTAAACAAAATCACCGCTTGAATCCATCGACCGATCATAGTGAAATAGCCCACCAGACACAGTCACCTGCCCCTCAAACAAAGAGGCTTGGAACTGGGTGGAGAAGTCTGCCACTACATAGCTTAGTGCGCTACCACCTGGTAGGCGAGGACCATTCAGCTCAGCTAAAACTTCGTTTTCTCGAATTGCCTCCAGATTGACTGGCGAAACACCTCTAAAATCTAATCCATAAGCGATCTCTTCAAGATATTCATCACCAGCGAACTCAATGGCAATGAGGCCTCCTTCGGGTACGAGATTGGCTCTTGACATGCCCGCTGAGCGATAAGTTGCGTTTAATGTGTTTTGATCACCGAAATAGGTGTAAACACCGAAACCTTCATTGTCGATGAACGAAATCATACGTGCTAAATGATCTTCCGACACCTGCACGAAGTAGCAATCACCTCTGCTGGAAAATTGACCGGCGATTATGCATAAACCGTCAGTCTCGTCGTGAGAAATTATTTGCAGCTCGTCTAGGGAGACTTGGACCCCGTCAACGTAAGCACTCGTGAGATCATTAATCAAAATCACCCCTCCAAAGCGGCCTCCAATCGCGGAATGAGGAACGAACGCCTGTCGCTGATGATCGAGTGTAATCCTCTTGGGAAGAGCAATTGCTGGCTGTGCCAGACAGACTAACAGAAATAATTTCAAAGAAAAAAATTTGAACATAATTGGCTCTCAACTCTTATAGGTTGCATGACGGGAGTAGCATATTCAAGTTGGGAAAAATCAACTGCCCGCTTCGACAAACTTGATGGAAAAACTCGCGAAAAACATCTAAAATTGAAAGTGCGCGCACTTGCGCGCATCGTTCAACCAGACACTACCAGCTTTCCATAAACTTCCAGCGCATTTGGCGTCCCTTTCGGAACCGGATTGCCATCCATATCGTAGAATTTTGGAAGTGTTTTACGTAAGAGTGCCAGAACTTTAAGATAACCACTCAGTTTGCTGAAGGTGAAGCAGCCATCACTGACTCTACCAAAATGCAATCGGACCCCCTTACGCACAACCGGCCCTTCTCTGGTCAAATCATCAATGCGGTCGCCATCGTCGCGAAATAACGAGAGCCACAGAGGATTCTGCGTAGCAGCTCGGTAAATATCAAAACCAAGCGCCCCCAATATCTGTTGTTGCTTCAAAACCTTGAAGGTTTCCGCAGGTGTCTTTTGCTTACCGTAACGAACGATGAACCATGTCCCCTTGGGAATTTCACCGTAGGTTTGATTAGGTCGTAAGCGCTTTCCACTGCCATCTCGCGGACCCGCCCCCGAAAATATCGTCAATGTAGTATCGCTCCCAGCATTTTTGCTCAGTTTTACACCGACCAAAAACCCAGTCTCGTCACTGCGTACAGTGTATAGCACGGGCTGTGCCCCATTGCCTTTACGAGCAGTGGGGTAGTCGAGAAGCGCCCCCAGATCGGTTGTTAAAGCGTCAAGATCAAACATCGCGAATCAAGCTCCCTGGCAATTGATCAAGCTTAGCGCTGCTTGGCGCATCATCCCTTAGGGTGAGCGAATATTGGTCAGTGCCAGTGATCACTTTAACGGGCCCAATGATCTCCGCGCCTACCCGGTAAAGCCATTTACCCGGCATAATCGAACCTCCGATCTGGATCGTCAACAAATCCGCCCCCGTCTTTTTATGGGAGACATTGTGGTGAACCTGAACAGTCGCCTTGCTGTCCACTTTGGACGTGGTCATCTGGGTGACTATTTCGGCCAGCTGCTTTTCCACTTCCAGCTTGCGCATATCAACCGCATAGCTTTCTAAGCCTTCCGTTGCTCCGATTGTTGCATCTGAATATACTGCGGCTGACGGGCTTATTACGATGTCAGGCTCGATTGGCTCACCGGTTGCTACCAGCTGATCAATCATCTTCTGGAGGTTTTTGTCTTTGGCCGCATCAATCGCGCGCACTGGCTTGCCGTCATACTTCACACTAAACGCAGAGACCGCTGCCTTCTCAGCTTCTGCGCCTGTTCCTGCTTTCTTGGATGAGTAGTCTTGAAACGCAGTGAGAAAATCTCCCTCCAGTGTCTTGACGAACTCAGCTGCTTTTTCCTCCGCCATCTGCTGAACCTGGTTACGTGCGGCCCCGGCACCGCCCACAGTCGGTTCAAAATGTAGCCCCAGCATAAGCATCCGTGTCATGTCCTCTTGCACACTGTTGAGGAATTCTGGCAACTCTTCCTTGGAGAAGGTACGCACTTCGCGGATGTCGGTCCCGTCGATCAATTCAAACGGCGAGATATAGGTAAACCCGATGTCATCAAGATAGGTCGACGAGACAAAGATATTGTTCACCGCGAAATAGTTGACGTTCAACGTACGGCCGATGTTTGGGTTTGAAATTTGACCGGACGAACTTGAGACAGATTCCATTTCTTCGCGACTCAGCTCCCTTGCAACAACCTCGCTGCGCGACGTCTTGCGCATTTTACTGATCGCTTGCGTGGTCAGTTTGTTAAGGCTTTTTGCAAACTGTCGAGCTGTCTGTTTGGACATTCCCGACGATGATCCACCAGCCGAGAACCCTCCATAAGATCCGGACGCTTTGACACTCCAGCTCTTGGATTTCTCGGAAGTGTTCTCACGCTGAAATTCGTTTTCCACCGACGAGACAGTATCGAAGGAAGTGGAGCTATCGGTCTCAAAGCTCAGGTTTGTCTTTAGCTCGTCTTCGCGAAGCGCTGAACGTGTCGTTTTGATCGAAATGTCGCGCACTTCGCCAGGCAACAGATTGATGCTCGACAGCAATTCGCCCAACTCCATGCCCAACCAACGAAGCTTATAGGCTATCTGCTCTTCAAAGAAAAACTCAGGTAGCCCGACAATGCTGCGCCCACGGGTCGGACGGCGGATCACATGATATCCAGCGATAACGTCCTCGCCAAACAGGTTCTGCTTATAGACCGGCATCAGCAAGACACACGCCTCCTGAAAACCTGGGTCCAGTTCGCATCGTAGTAAAATGCTCTCCAGTGTGCGACCATCGTCGGCTTGGAAACCTGACGCAACATTCTGCAAAACAACTACGTTTTTATTCGCAAGTTCGGTCTGGATGAACTCCGTGACCATTGAATCGTTACTGTTGATGTTTCTGAACTTCACATCTTCTGCTTTACGGTTAAAGCGTTGCACTGTGGTCCAACGCTTTGATCTGCGCATGAAGCGACTGCGCTTATGATGGGTGACTTTCTCTTCAACCCAACGGGTAACAAAACGCTTTTCTTGGATCAGCTGACCTTCCTTGGCCGGGAACGGCGACTGGGCCGCCCCCTTCAAGGTCTGTTTGAGAGGTTCATCATTCTCCATCAGTCGGTAGCCTCGAGACGCGGCATATCCCACTAAACTCGATGTAGATCGTTTGAGCCGTGCAATTTCCTGATTGAGCCCCTGCACTTCACCAAACAGCGCCTGCAACCCTAGATAATTCGCTTCGCCGTCTATCATCGTCTTGAGCTTTTCGCGCATTTGGTTTTTGACCACACGCTGCTCTTTCAAAAATGGATAACGTTCTAATGTTGCCCCAACACCAAGGTCTAGGAATTCATGGCTCGAGTCTCGAACACCGGTGCCCACTTCATAAACCCGCTTAATCCCGTCCACTTTATTGGCCCAAGCATCCTCGTAGTCACTAGGCCCGGCTAAAAACAACTCCTTGGTGAAGCTGATCTTACTTTGCGTGGTCAGCATAAAATAGATGCCCGCAGCCTGACCGTTGGGTCGCGCAAATGCGATAACCGCA
This sequence comes from Sulfitobacter sp. M05, assembly GCF_029285175.1. GTDB lineage: Bacteria > Pseudomonadota > Alphaproteobacteria > Rhodobacterales > Rhodobacteraceae > Sulfitobacter. The sequence goes on from NZ_JABEDH010000002.1 coordinate 6,812, forward strand.
TTGGCCGGTAAATCCATCTCATCGCTGCTGGCGTCACTCTTGTATTTCAAGATCGGAACATCTCCACGCTCATCTGCTGGCAGACTGGCATCGGGATAGTTCACAATGAAATCGTCAGCCGTAGCAAAAATCGTTGCCACCGTTGCATCTTCGGTCGGCACCCAATATCGCTCGAGCATATCGCGCACGGCCTGAACGCCATTCTTGCGCTGCCATTCGTCATTGGCCTCGCCGTCGAGCAGCTCCGTCAAATCATTATTTGCGGTGGTATCAATTTCGCGGGAACGGCGAAATCTAAAGGGAGGTGCAGCAGACATATACTCCGCATCCAGACCGGCCCAGATGCCTGATCGGGTGATCTCTGAAGGGCTCGAAATCAGAAGGTGGTTATCCAGGTTTCTGGTCATCTTAAATCTCCAATTGAAATGTGGAAAAAGGCTACTGTTACAGACTCAGCCGCGCGGACCTCCGCCAAATACAGCGCTGAGTTGATTGAAAGCGTAAGGCGCAAAGAGCGATCCGGCGGCTCCGATATAGGGCCACAATTCGGACAGCTGCTCTATCATAGGTGGCTTGGCAATTTCGGCATTATTGAGTGCGAAGAACACCCAAATCCCTAGGCCCGTGACAAAAGAGGCGAGGCCAATTGACCCGATTGCCCCTGCAACGCGGCTAAAACTTGTGCCATTTTGCGGGTCATTCTTTTCTGTCAGCGCGCTGGCGATCAACGGGCGTCCCGCACCATCAACCGGCGCGAGCAGTGTCGCAGATAACAGCCGCAATCCCCATATCAAAACGGCCAAGCTGACCACGACCGGTATTACGGTCTCAAAATGTATTCCACTCATCGTTATTCCCTCCAAATTGAATAGTTAGTAAGCTAGAGCCATCAGATATCATTTGATTTTCCAGCTTATGCTTCAGCAGCCCATGGCCGTTCTTCAGTCGAGAAACACCTGTTGATCGCACCTTTTGCGTTAAGTGCGGGGTTTGGTGTGACGTGCAAAATAACTGAATCACCTTCCGCGCCTCGGCCGTGGGCATTCCGCCCGATTGGGATCAGGCCCAGAACACTTCCGCTATCCGTTAAAGTCGCCGCATCATCCGCAGGGAAAAAACAACCGGGGATTTGAAGACCCTCAGGCAAATGTCGCAACACTATAAACTGCGAACCGTCTTCGTCGGTTAGCGGCCCACACCGCGCGTGCATTTGATTGCGCATTTCAAAGTCCTTCCAATCGCAAATCAGCCCGAATTGGGCCGTGTCTTTGTCAGGAAATCGAACGCATGTGATTTAATTGTGATTTTGATTATCAGCAGAATTCACATCGAAATCACACACGCCTTGTTTGATGGATCAAAACAGCGAACACTTACGGCATAGGCGAAAGGAGCTTTGCGGCATGCATGTCATTACATCAGACATTAATTTGAATGATATCTGGACCGCGCCAATCTGGCCCGAAAGCATCTACGCCCCCGCCTTGGCTATTTTGCAAAGCCGCACCCATAACGGGCAGACCGCCAGCGGAGCAGGAGGCAGCCGCGAGGTAGCTTTTGAAAAATGCCTCAGTGAAACTGCCGAGATTTTAGCCCTCGCGGATCAAAAAACCGACTATGTAAGCGTCACTGACGGCTTGGCCGCCCATCCAGATGCAAAAATCGCGCGGCATCATGCGCAGCTTGAGGCGCTTCAACGGAAATTCATATTGGACTGGTGGGCTGGTGCGTGCCCTGCTGAATATCTCTCAGACGATTGGCTCGACGCAGCTCAGGTCACCGCGTTTGTGGATCGCGCGCGGGCAGGTGCCACCGTCTATCGCAAAACCCAGCTGTGGCATCTTGCCTGCACCCTGCCCGTCCATTGTATGATTGCCTGTTCAACCAATCGTATGGGCCAAGACATCATTCTTGGATTTGGCACCGCAACCGACGCTGCAAGCGCCGCACATCTGGCCGTCACGGAAGTCATGTTGATGGAACTAAACCTCTATTCCGTCATGGCAGCGCGGGGTGGGTACCGCCACCCTGACACCGCTCGCATTGAGGCTATTATTGACGAATATGCCAAAAGACATGGTGCACTCTTGTCGGATAGATCCGCCAACGAGGCCAGTCTGGCTTCTGGCACCACCCATGATCTGTCAATCGCAATGCCCGCCCATCGCCTGATTGATCTCACACCGCACCCAAAATCACGTCCAGTATGGCTTTGCCAACTTGACGACAAGCGGATCGTCGATGTCTTAAGACCCGACCATCCTTTCATGGCGCAATAGGCAAGGAGCGACAGGATGACAGACAAAGGCCCACAAAAAGTCACGCTGGATTTCAGCAATAAGCCGATGGGGCAATGCTGCACGGTTTACGACCCTCACGGGGTGCAAACCGGTGCAATTAAATCGGATAATGACTTACCCCGTAGGCTTCCAGCGTTTGATTTCGCTGCCCGTGACTGGCGCAACGCCTGTATGACCGAAAAAGCCAGCATTCCGGCTGGCTATACCTATTTGGGACAATTGATCGGCCATGATGCAGGCGATAGCCGCAACGCGAATCAAATCCCTCATGTTCAAACCAGTCAGCCAAGTGCTGATGAGCAAAGCAACGGAGTAGGGGACGGCGGCAACAAAGACGTCCAAACAGGTGCGGATACCCGCCCAAACGGTCGTTACAATATCATCGAAAATCCGCTTGCATTTGAAACCCTCTATGGCTCGGGCCCGATCACGCTGCACCACGTTTTTGACCCAATCACAATGCTGTTTAGAGTGTCTTCGACCACTGCGTTCTCGGTCGATCTCAGCAAAAAAGAGCACCAGCACATCTACGCCCTTTATGACGTACGCAATCGTGACAACCTCATGGTACATCAATTGGCGATCACTTGGATGAAGTACCACAACTATGTCGCCCTCGCGTTTCGATCCGATCTCAGGGAGCGTGCTGAAGAAGAAGATGGCCTTGCGATGAAGACATTCGTCAAAGCCCGCAAACACGTGCTGGCCACATGGCACCGTGTGATCCGACAGGATTTTGTGAACGCGATGATACACCCTGATGTGGCCGCCATGTCAGAGACTGATATGAAGACCTTCGATCCCGTGGACGAGACAACCTTGCAACACGGCATCTTCCGGACCTTCCACTGCATGCCCCGCGCAGACTATCGCATGAAAGGCAAAGGCCCCAAGAGTTTGCACGAGCTTCTTGCAAGCAATCTTCCAAAACGCTCCGCAGGTGAGCACGAAGGTTGGACAGCCGATCTGGATGAGTTGTTTGATCCGACTAATGGCAAAGGCGACAAAACGGGCGTTTCCGCAAGCCTTACTTGGGCGTTGAAGGGATTAATCAGACAGGACTTTGCCACTGCGCAGAACACGAATCCCTTGCGTCTTTCATCCCACGATATGGAGGCCGTTGTCGCTTTACTGCCCCATGAAAACTGGCGAAATCAGCTCACCCCGCAGGCGCTGAGCGACGCTTTCAACGCGGTTATCAAAGGGCAGCATTTTGAACCGTTGAGCCCTCAAGCATTTTCTGAAATGCCGCTTTACGTGCTGTTGATGATCGAAGCCCATCTACACGGTGGCGCGGGACAGCTAGGCCCCTTGGGCAGTGTTTTGCTCCGCCGCGCGCTTTCTGATCGAATTGATGCCATCGAATTTGGCAAAAACGACCTACCCGACGACGGGCCCGCACACCTAAACTCCATGATTGAAATTGTTCGCACTTTGAAAGGAACGGCACATGCCTGAAAAGAATTACATCATCGTTGGCCGCGAGGTCGGAGAGGCAAAGTTTTTTTTGCACACCGCCAGTAACAAAATTAACAAAACCCGCGGCGATGACGGCATTCCGCTGACTGTGGCCCACATCGGTAAACGTGTCGTCGAGATGTCCGAGAACGGCGCAATAAAAGAAGGGACGCCTGAATACGAGCGAGCCGTTCGGGAAATCAAATATTCGCTTGAGGTGATCCCGCAAGGCTCCACGAACCTTACAACCGCGGAAAAAGAAGCCATCTGGGAGAACACAACAGTCCAGCTGAAGTGGGACAAGCGAAGGCCCAATGGCGCTACGGATGAAAACACCCGCATCATCGTCATTCCTGCAGACAATACACACTCAGTCAACGTCACCACTATGAGCGAGCAGCCACACGGCATGGGGTTTCCCCCTCCTTTGACCTATCCACTCGACGTCGATCTGGTGTTTTCGGCCAATATCGACCGCGCCTTAAGCACCATCGATAGTTTTGTGCCCAAAGCGGGTGTCGACCCTTTAAGTCAGGCACAAAACCAAGCTCTTAAGGACCATATTCGTGAAGAGCTACTGGGCCGTTTCTTTGTGGATCCAGATGAAGACCGACCAGAGATCCTCAGCAAACAGGCTGTACTGGAACAACAGCTGGTCTCATACTACCGCGCCGTCGGTATTTACATTACCGAAATGTGTAAGTGACCCCTCCCCGGCGAGGAGAGGCGGCCCTTGACGCGGGGTCGCCTCGCTAGTTTTGGGTGTAAACGGACAGCAACGTGGCGTGCAACTCTTCCCTGACAGCCTCCGAGCGCAATGGAAAACACGACGCGAACCAATCAATCACGGCCTTCGCGTTAGGGGCACCTTGGCCACACCATTGCCCTGCAATTTCGACAACATAACTGTCCAATCGTTCCCGTGCGGCCTCTGGTTGACCTGTGAGCATCAAGGCCGCCGCATGCCAACCGCCAACAGTAGACATCAGCCCCTGCCCTTGAGCGCATTGTTCAACTGCGACCGCATGGTTTCCGCACAGAAAGTTTGACGCTGCCAAATAGATCAACTGGAACGGCTCCATAGCACGGGGGAGTTGCTCAACCTCAACAATCAGTTCCTGTGCGCGGAGCATGTTGCCCGAAAACGCAAACCCCAACGCTGCAGAGGCCAGCGTCATGGCATTTTGAGAGTTGAGCAACAGGGATTGTTCAAAATGAAACTCGGCCATATCAAACTTGCCCGAATGGCAATAGCACCACGCCAACACCCGATGCGCCCGCGTATCCATCGGGTCACTGGCAACGGCCTCAAGGGCATGATCAAGGGCCGAAAGCATCGCATCTTCTGTGTGACGTGTACCTGGCCGCAGAATATGGCGGACGTTAAGAACACCTGCCAGTTCTGCGTGGGCTGGCCCAAAATCGGGTGCGGCTATGGTGACCTCATGCAAGAGCCTGATCGCCTCTTCCTCGTCTTGAAGTTGCCACGTGCCAATTAGAGTTTGAGATTCAAGCCATTTGTCATAAACACTGGCATTCGTGTCGTGATGCTTACGATGTGACACCACAACACTGAGCGCATTTGCAATGTTGACCACAAGCATCCTGACCTTGCGCGTCCAATCGATATTCGGGCTTTCGATCATCTCAGACCATACTACAGTGCGTGGACTAGAGCGATGGACATCCACTGATAGATACCGCGCGTCTTCAATGCTGTGGAGCCGACACTTGATAGACAAAAACGGGGCCGTCGCAGTGTCATTCGGTTGGATTTCCCATTCACGAAAGCGACCCAACCGCATCCGTAAATCGGAGGTCAAAACGGCCTGTAGGCTCGCGTCATGACTCTTGTTGGGCGGTTCTTCCTCTTCCACGACCTCCAGTGTGATACGCGGCTTGGCTGGCCCCCTATCCATGTTTGAACGTTGTCCTTCGGGGTCGAGTTTTATGGCCGCCAATAGATCAATTGTCTCAGCGTCAGGTTCTTGGTCGAAGAACTGATCAAGGTAGGCGTAGAGCTCATTATAGGTCGCAATTGCTCGAGTTGCAGACCCCGACTGCCACAAGTCCCGCATGATAAAGCGCGCAGCAGTTTCATTGGAAGGCTCCAGTTCTAACGAACATTGGGCTGCCCATCGCGCCGCCTGGTTATCAGAGTCCACGATAATGGCATCCATCACTTCTTGCACCTTTTTCAGAGTTTGGGCGCGCGCAAACGCCAACCAGCTGTCAAATGGTGTCGAGACTCCCAACAGTGCATCAAGTATCGATATATATTCTCGGACATCCTGAAATGCATCACTATCGCCCACAGAGCTACCAATCTGCGTAGCCAGGGCCACCTCAATCGGTCGATCATCAGGCATCTCAAACCCGATCGTGGAGCTACGCGTGATCAGCGTCAAAGCAATCACGTTCTCTGATTCCAGTCTGATCTGGCGCACGGCTTGCCGAAAGGAGTTCGCCGCTTTGGTTTCACCCGCTCCATCCCAAAGCAACTGCGTAATCATTTCGTTGCGGTAGAACCGACCAGGCGTTGAAATCAGATATAGCAGCAAGGCCTGAGATTTTCGCAAACGAAGCTTACGAACAAACGCCAGTCTTGAATTTATAGTTTCCATAGAATTCGCCGTTGCAACTACATACCAATCGTAGCTAAAGCATGCGCTACAGGGCAATTATAGTCGAATAGCATTGATCTTGTCAGCTAGCACTTCAAACTTGATTGCGACAAGACACGATCCTTTTAGCTGCCATTTGTCTTTTTTAGGTATACTCGCAACGGACGCTAGAAGTGTTATCCTATCTGTCTCATTAGACTTAACGAATCATTTATCGGACGACAGGTGTTTATCGGACCGTCATATAGGACAGGAGGTACATGAATGGGAGAACTTATCGGATACGCTCGGGTTAGTTCGCGATCACAGTCACTGGACATTCAGATCGAGGCTTTGAGCAACGCAGGTGTCAGCCGTGAACATCTATACCTGGATAAAACATCAGGCCGTAAGCGTAAAGGCCGTGCCGCACTGGAAGACCTGCTGGGCCGTGGCATCCGCAAAGGCGATACCCTTGTTTGCACTCGTCTGGATCGTTTGGCCCGTTCCACTCGTGACCTCTTGCAGATCACAGAGACGCTAGAGCAGAAGGGTGTTGACCTAAAGGTGCTGGAACAGCCCATTGATACGTCGTCACCAGCAGGGCGATTATTCTTCACCATACTCGGAGCGTTTGGGGAGTTTGAAGCCAGCATTCGCGCAGAACGCCAGCGTGAAGGAATAGATGCCGCCTTGGCCAAGGGTGCCGACAGCCCGTTTAAGGGGCGACCCGCAACGATTGATCCGATGGCTATTCGTCATTTACACGATGATGGATTGAACCCAACAGCGATTGCCAATAAGCTTGGGATCGCCCGATCTTCTGTTTATCGTTACTTGCAAACCAAGAATGAGTGATCAATCTATAGGGGTGCCACTTTCTGTATTTGATTGGAACTTTAGTGCGGCTTATTTCACCAAGACGTTTTGATGCGTTGTGCTACGTCAGAGCGCCTTACATGAATATGATGGCCGCTGAGGTCCGTCACTATGAAACGCCTGACAAGTCCAACCTTGCCATCGTTGTCTTTGATAAGACTGATGGTGATTTCGGCTACATTATACTTGGCCGCGATGCCCGAAAGATTTTTAGGTGCCTTGAGGTTGGCAACAGGTTTTATGCATCTGCGGACGAGGCTGAAGAGGCACTGCGTGAAGCAATCAAACCTTACGAAGCCGACGGTATTTCAGAGTACCCTCAGGGTGATGAGGTTAAGCCGATCCTAGACATCTTCGCTCCTGTAGTGGCTGACGATAAGCAACATGACTACTTCAAGGTTCTTTCATCCAATGAGATGCGTTCTGCAGCTCGTAACCTTATCCAAGAAGTAGCGTATTCTTTCGTTGACGTAGACGGAAATTACATCGAACAGTTTCAAACAACTGGCTTCGATCAAAGACTTTGGGAACTATTTCTGTATGTCTTGTTTCACAAGGAAGGCTTTGAATTTGATCACACTAAGCCAGCCCCTGACTTCTCACTCTCCAGGTTTGGAATGCCTGTTTTTGTAGAAGCCGTTACCGTCGGCCAAAATCCAGATTTCGATGTTCCCGCTGACACCGCGGCCCAAATTGCAGAGTTGTCTCAGAATTACATGCCGATCAAATTTGGCAGCCCGCTCTTCAGCAAACTTAACAGAAAGAACAAGTACTGGGACCTACCGCACGTCGCAGGTCACCCATTTGTTCTAGCAATTCACGACTACCACGGCCTTGCGACTTCGGACACTCCTGGTTCGATGACATGGTCACGTGCCGGTTTGGTAAATTATCTGTATGGTGTGCGTGATGACGTGATCATTGAAGGCGAAACCGTAAGGCCGCGAATGATTGTGAGCAAATACGGCCTGGAACCTGCCATCAAGATTACAACTGAGCATACGTATGGCGACAAGACCATACCTAGCCGCTTCTTTGGTCTGCCTGATGCTGAAAACGTCAGTGCGGTATTGTTTTCTAATGGAGCAACCGTGACGACATTCGGTCGGATGGGAAAAATTGCAGGGCTAGGTGAGCATGACGTGAAGATGCTTCGCATGGGCATGTGGGTGAGCGACGAGATGGGGACTACACAACCCTTCGCGACAGATGTTGATTCTGACGACTATGATGAGGCATGGGGTGATACAGTGACGATGTTTCACAATCCTTGGGCAAAAAATCCAGTTCCTGACGAGCTATTCCCCAACATCAGTCACGCAATTCTTGACCCAATGACAAATCAAGTGCGGTATCGGTTCACTCCAAAGCATGTATTAACCTCGATGACGACCGTTATTGTGCCGACCAATGATGAAACAAAAGACGACTAGAAGTCCTATGCCGCAGTCGGAAACTCATCCCACGTACGTCCATCGAGCGTCCGGCCAGTTCGCTTCTTGTTGATCCCACCCCATTGCTTGAAATGGAAAGCTACCTCGGCTGCGATACATTGGTCGCGAATTGATCTAACCCACTGTGGGTCCATAGGTCGTGAACCTGGGCCGCTCTCTCCGCCTGCGATGGCCCAATTGATCCCATCAAGATTCAGACGCCCAAGGTCGCCAATCAGAGGCTCTAAGCTAAGAAATTTTACGGCTGCACCAGTCTTTCGCAGATTGTCGATCCGATAAGTGTAATCTGCGTTCTCAACACTTACGCCCATCCATACATTCGAAGGCCACTCAAGTTTCTCGGACAGTTCAAGCAATCGAGAAGACCTTTTGGTTAGCACCTGAAACGTATGCTGGCTGCAATCATCCATCACGTCAAAAACGCGCTTAATGAAATCAAGTGGTACAGCGTCTTGAAAAAGATCAGACATTGAATTGACGAATATCATCCGCCCTGACTTCCAGCTATACGGCACTCGCAAAGAATGATCATCTAAGCTTACATTGCCATTCCACTTGGAGCGCCCGCCACTGCGTCGTGTCAAGCCAGTGTACTTTGGTTGGCCCATCGCCTCTAAACGCGCTGCCATCCTCATGGCATAGCAGTTGGTGCAGCCTGGAGAGATGATAGTGCAGCCCGCAACTGGGTTCCAAGTTGCTTCAGTCCACTCAATCCGTGATCCATTAGCCATTAGGTAGTCTCCTCTGGGAAAATGGCCTCTATGTGATTTGCGAAGGTGCCGCTTCGCCGCCCCTTGCCCTTCGAATTGAAGGTCTCGATCTTTCCTTCATCTGCGAGTTTTCCAAGAACATCTTTGTAGTTCTTTGATAGAAATGGTCGGTCCACGCTATGTCGGCGATAGATGTCTTCCATAGAAACTCGCTGACCCGCATACTCCGTAAGTAACATACCTTCCAATTCATCAAGTGGCCGAGTCAACTCAAATAAGAGCGGCATTGACTCGTCGGCTGGCGTGTAAGCGAAGGAAGGAACGCCCTGATCTGCGGTTGTACTAGCTTTCGCCATTATGCTTTTCATCACATCATAGCCCTTGAAGTCCTTGGATACGAAGACGAGATGATGCGTTAACCTGCCACCTTCGTTCCTGAACCTGAATGGTAGCACGTATTCGCCACCCATTTCATGTAGGGCTTCCGACATAGCCTCTAGGACCATCTCTTCACGCAAGTGAGGCTTAGCCCCTGCCACTTTTGCCCTAAGTCGATCCGCGTTCTCTTCACCGAATAGTGCATCCATATGCGCCTTAACTGGTGGGTTAGTAAGCCCTGCATTTATTCGGTTATAATTGAAAAAGAAGACGCAATCACATCCCCAATCTTTGATGACGCCATTCACCAGTTGAAGGGATAGGCCCTTGTACCCAAAGGGGTCGAGGAATGTGAATGTTGGAACTCTTCGCGTTTTTCCAAAGTAGTCGGCTGCGTCTTCACCAACGGTGTTTTGGTTGACGGTCGGTTTATGTGCCAGACGTTCGACACCTGGGAGATTGGCAATTTCGTTTGCCAATGTCTGTGTGTTGTTCTCGTCTTGGTCATTGAACATAGTGACCAGAGCAGCGGCCACACTGGGGGTCTCAAGGGCCTTTTCGATTACCAATAAAGGTGTAGATGCGGCACCGTCTCGGTAGCGTCCAGGACCTGCATATAGATCAACGTATGCGATCTTACCGCCATGATATCGCTGGGCCATCGGAAGTATGATTTTTGACCAAGCGTCAAAGTATTTTTGAACTATCGTTGCTTTTACTGTCGAGGGTTCGGTTCGTTCTTCGAAAAAAGCTGCACTCATGTATACGTCGCCTCTCACGGTGAAATCGCTTTAGGAAGTATCGAACGATAGAACATAGTAAGAACATGTTCAATGACTTGTAGTCCACCCAGACCGAAAGCCCCTTTGCAATCCCTTCATTTTTAATGGGATCCAGCCGTAGAATTAGGTAAGGGGCAACTCAATCAGCGCGAAGGCGCTAGGTGGAGGTTGATCGCAGGCGCTTGAGGATTGATCCGCACCGGATTTGCGCACCACCCTTACTTGGTGAAATACGTGGCACCGGCGGTCTGGTGCGTCAGTCATGACATGCGCACCATTCGGCCATGTTCATCACACCTTCAAAAATGCGAAAGCGTCCATTTCAGCCCACCCGAAACTTACGTGGTAGCGATCAATTTCCGCAGTGCGGCTACGATCTCGCCTTCAACCTGCGCAAGCCGTAATCCCCGTTCCACGGTTAGTTCACGGACCAAGTTTTCTATGTCCACGTTCTTAGGCCCATATAGAAACCAGTCATCGATTGCATGTTGATCAGGATGCCCCACACCTTCGTCCGATTTCATACGCCATCCCTCTGCCTTACATTGCAACCATGCAAGCCAAACTCACTCTTATTGTAAACTCGGACAAGTGCCCCCGCACAGGGGATTGGCGCAATGCCTTCAACATCCAGCTTGCGTGCGAGATGGATTGGGGCAACTTTCTGGACTTCCGCCAACTGCCCAAGGGTTACATATGACCGCTCAAATGCTTGGATACTGCCCTGGGAAATATATTGCTTCTGATGATTGGTATCTGGATTACGTTTGCGGATTTCTGAAAGGATCCCTTGATCTCGCAGGTGTCTGATCGCGGCGACATTGATTTTCAAGTACCGAGCGGCTTCAGGTAACGTGATATCTTGGCAAAGCCTTACGGTCTTTCTTGGGCATATTGCGTCCCAATCTACCTCAATTGCATTCAAGCCCACACCGTCTCCACGGCAGATTTGGCCCTCTAATTCTCCCTTGCGCCAGAGATCAGCAACTTCCGCCAATGGTATACCCTTTTCTCGGCAAAACACGTTTAGCGGCGCAACCGACTTTCCAAGAAGCACCTCCGGTAGTAGCTCAACTTGCCTCATGAGATCCGTTACCTCAACAAGAGACAGATATCGCAACGTCGATGTAATCCGAATGGTCGCCAGCACGCCTCGGTTTTGCAAACCTTTGACCTGAGACGGCATAAGCCCAAGCAGCTCAGCTGCGTCTTTCAAGTTGACAAGACCATCCCAGAAAGTTCGAACTTTTGAGATCTCGTCTATATGGACATCCGTTCGTTTGAGAGCTTTTTCTTCTGACACACCGTCCAAATGACCCAATAGTTTCTTCAGGAAAACTGCGCCAAACCCAAGGCGTTTCCGCGCTTGATCAATCGTGAGCCAGACCTGCTCTGGGGGCAATCGGTCAAAGACCTTTTTGCCAGGCTGCGTTGGATAGCGCGCAAAAACATGCTCCCGGGCAATACTTGCGAGCACTTCGATCTCTGGCGCATTGCGCACTTCACGCAACCAACGAAAATGCACGCCAAAATCGGCCGAGTAATAGGGCCGCTCTGCATTTCCACCGTCGTACAGGCTGGATAACGCGTTCTGATAGGCGTCAGGTCCCTCGACAAGGCTTTGAAAGCCCGCTTGGCACAGTTCCCTGATCCGCGTTTCTGGCAAATCCTGCATACGTTTGACTTTTACGCCGCATAAAGCAGCGCCAAGCGATACGCTGGCTCGATGAAGTTGCGTAAGATCTAGATCTTTCAACCAGTCTTCCGCAGCCCCATTTTGGAGCCTTTCCCTGACATAGGTTTCAAAACCGAATTCTGGTATCTCAACGCTGCGATCGGCTGCTTGAAACACTTCATCACGATGCGCCAAAACACGGGAGACAAAGTCATATGTGGCATGTGAGTTCTCTGCGCTCGGAACCGTTATGAAGCGACAGCCATGCTCTGCACATCGATCGATACAAACAAGTGACCACTCTAGTAACTGACAGACGCCGGTAGGCCCAGCCTTAGCCAATGAACGCGCGACGCATTGCGGGCACAGACGGACAGTTGTGCGCCGCAATGTGCCCATGCTTGCATGCGCTTTCCCCACTCGATATCGGCCATTCCCAACTCGCTTGACGCTCGACAACCGTAGCTTTTGAGATGGCTCACCTATCAACCATGCTAAACGTTCAATCTGCTCATCATGACCGCTGCAAAGGGCCGGCCAACGCATGCCGAGATCAGTACAGAAATCACGCGGGGTCGTCTCATATAGCTTAGCATGTCGGCTAACGTAGCCTGACAGTGCTTCCCCCTCAAAGAGGGGGAGCGCTGGTGTTAGAGGCGCTGTCACGCTTCCTCTCCATCGAATTCGAAGATCTGTCGCGGGTTTATCCGCGCAAAGTCCTCCGCAATGAACGGGTTGAGGCCGTCGATCGCAGCACTGCGTTCATAAAACACATCCGCAAAGTGTTTGGCCTCAAGTTTCGCTTCAAAACCATCGCTCTGAAGCGCCTTTGCAAAAGCTTGGACCGTGATTTCAGCCATCAGGCCAAACTCGTAATCCGCCGCGTGCATGAGTCGTTGCGCAAACACCTCGTTGCGCACAGATGGCAGCGTTTCGATCTTTGCCTTTGCAGCGTATTGCTGGATTGTTCCCAACACTGGGGCCACATCACGGATCGCATGCAACCTCCCGATCTCAACTGGATACAAGCGACGTGACAACTGAGGGTCTTGGTTCACGATCTTCTTGAGATCAGGCATGCCAGAAAGAACAAGTCCTGTCGGCCAGTACGAATTCTCCATAACGGATTTCAGCGTATTGACGACGGACTGTCGTTCCTTGTCGGTTTGATAGCGCGCCAAGTCCTGTGCTTCATCCAGATGCAGAAAACATGTCTGTCTCAACTTAAGCTGTACTTTAACCTGATCCCAAATCGCTGGTCCCTGCTTGTCACCCGAATAGGGGTAACCAAGTGCGCGAAGCGTTGCTGCACCGACGAACTTCATGGTTGCTGGACTCGGCACCTGCAGGCCAAAGAACTCGCAATGGTCCTGCGTGGTATCTGTCATCAGCAACGCCTTGTTCTTCCGGATAAGCTCCCGAATGGCAGTGGTTTTCCCACTGCCAGATTGCCCAACAACAACGATGCCGCGTGCGTTATTCATCATGCCGTCAGCCATGTCCGCACGGCGTTGTTCCAGCAGGTTGTGGAAGTGTGTTTCCAGCTTTTGGTATGAGGGGGTCACGAGGTACGTCGAGCGCAGATATTGGATGGTTTTCCGGATTTCATTATTCGTTGTTGTCATCGTCGTTTTCCTGGTTGGCAGAGTTGTCATCATTGAACTGCTCGTCATCGCTGGACGGCCAATATGGGATGGGTTCGTCTCGTTTTTCGCGCAAGACAGGTTGATCCTCTGGCTGAGGGTTCGGGTCATGCTCGATTTCGTTGGATAGAAGACCCTGATTACTTCGGTCGCGACCATCCAATGGCTTGGGGTCCAACTGAGGATCAGAACCCAAAGAGAGCCCCCAGAAGGTCTCTTTCTGGGCCCGCTTGATCTGTTCGTAGGTCTCGCCAATTGGCCCCAATTGGCGCTGCGCACACTGCTCTGCATCGATTTCTTTAATGCGCTCGATTGCACGATCGACAACACCTTGTGTCAGGGAGGCGGCATTGCGGTTGTTCTGTCGAAGGTTAAAGATCGTTTGCTCCCAAGCAGCAAAGGACACGCCGTCAAGCCCATCAATCTGAGACTTGAGGGTGGACCAACCACTGTCTGCACCGTTTTCCAACCAGACCGAGATGTGCCCCATGTCTTCGGGATCAATCCGAACATCGGCATGCTGTTTTCCAAATTTCTGGAAGTGCTTCGCCAGACGCTCAGAGTGGTAATTCACGCCGTTGACTAAGACACCGTGACGTCCGGTGTCGCGGGAAAATGCAACACCGAGGATATGCCGCAATGTATGGTTGCTCATCGAGGGGGACCAACCAAATTCCTTGATCAGACGGTCCCAAACTATGTTCGGCGTCGCATACTCAAGCCCGCTATGTTTGCGGTTGTGGTATACATCGACAGTAAACCGTACCAATAGTTCAATGATGCTCTCCGCCGTGTGCACGGCGTATTTTTGAGAAGGGTAGTCACCCCGTTCTTTCGGGTTGGAGTGTGTGCGTCCCGTTAAATATGGCATTAGCCGTTTTACAAAGGTGAGGAATACGCGTTCCACGTGCCCCCTCAGCTTGGGTATGCCGGCGGGCAACACCGAGTAGTCAATACAGAGGTCTGAAAGAGCCGCTTTGAACTCTGCATTGACGAAGGCAGGTCCGTTGTCGACCGCAACATGACCTATGTGCCCGTGCTGCTTCCACGCCGTCTCGCAGCCAAGTTGACGTGCAAGATCAGTTTTGTCGCGCATTGCCATCCACAACACCGCCTTGGCATCCTCGGCAGTCGGGCTCCTCGACAGCTTCAAGCCAACTATGCTGCGGGTGGCCGTATCGAAAGCGACACAAACCCAGTATCGGCCAGTTTCGATGTCACGTACGCTGTCTTTGCTTATATCGAACCCACCCTTCTTTAGCAGAGCAATCAGATCAATCTCCCATTCATCCATCTCAATCCGGCTGAGCGGGACGGCGAGTTTCAATCCTCCGCCATGTGCACCAAGCTTGTTCTTGGCAGCGGCCAATCCCTTTCGAGCCGCAAGAACTTCAAACTGATCAAGTTCTTTGATCCGCCGCTCGATTGTACTTTGTGAAACTTCGCTTAACGGGATTTCACCACTCAGCTCTCGAACCTTGTTGCGCTTGCGGATTTCAATATTCACAGTTTCATGGACATGCGCCGGTGCAATTTGGTTTGGGTGCAAATAGCTTTCGAGGGCCCATTGAATAACGGCTTCTTGCTCTGCACCTACCCGCTTGGCATTGCTTCCGTTGAAGGTCGACTTTTTGACAAAGACCATTGGATCTTTGCAGGCTTCCCAATCCCGAACCCACCCCATAATTGATGTTCTGCAAGGTGTTCGTCGGATAGTAATGCTGTCAAAAGCTGCGCCCGCCGTTGCTTTCTTCAAGCCAAGCCTCAGCTTCTCGGAAACACGGCGTTCGAGGTCTGGCAAAAATTCATGCCAACGCTCTGCAGATCGATTAGCCAGGCCTTCGACTTCCATCTCTAGGAATGTTGTGGACCAACATTCTTTCCAGAAGGCATCCAGTTGGGCCTTTGTTGAAATGCGTGTCATTATCGTGCGTCCAGCAACAGCACGTCTCGCTACTTGGCGGCTTTCAAAGTAGCCATACTGGATCGAAAACTGGCCCCCGTCGATTAGTTCGGCAAGCTCTGCGTGAGTGAGCGAGATTGGCTCTCGATCGCCGCGCAGATACTTAATTTCCACGAACAGCGGTGTCACTTTCGTGATTGCGTGAAGTTCGCCGTTTGCGATGATTGCGTCACAAGTTGTGACGCCAAGGCGGACTGATTCATGTTTCATCGTCATTGCCTCTAGGTGCTACGATTGAGTTGGTGGAAATGAGCTCACGTGTGTTGGCGATGAGTTTCCCCGCATAAATCGCGCGAAAGGCTGCTCTGAAAGCGCGAGCGCCCAAGCCAGACTTGTTGATCAACTCAGTCAGAGAGATTTCGCTAAACAAGCGGTTGATCAGGTCGGACACAACGCTATCAGCGTCTTCGTCGGGGCACCGTCGGAAGAAATTCAGAAGTTCCGCATTTCGGACTTCCACCCGATGCCGTTCCCGTTCCGTTACCAGAAAGACTTTGTCAGCAAAGCCGATCGGCAGGTCGCGCTTGATAGACTCTAGCTCGGCTTTGAAATTGAGTTTTCTGGCGCGTTCCAGCGGCTTAACTGCAATAGCCACGCGGCGACCACCCCTGAACTCCGCTAGGTAGTCAAATCGATGTGTCCGTTGTTTGCCATCTACGTCCACGAAGCTGACCGGCTTCGGTTGATCGAACAGATTCCAAAGGTTTGGCATCGCCAGCGTCAGGAGGCAGGTTTCGCGCTCTCCTTGGCTGGCGCTGATGATCTGCCGCCAGTATTTTTCAGCAGGCGTCATCGCTAAAGTGAAACCGCGCACGGTGAACTTTGATCGCGCAGGGAACATTAGCCCAGCCGTTGTCGGCGCAGGCGGACGATAGAGATCGTCGTCAAAAAATGAAGTCATGTTTCTTGCCAAGGCAGCCGGTTTCCCAACGCCAACGGCACTCCTTGATGTTGAGACAAACGAGACCCGTCCACAGAAGCGCTCTGCAGAGTTGACGGGTCTCGGAATTTGGGTCATGAAGGAGGTGCAAAGGGCGTCAAACTTTTGCACCTAAGGCCTTGTCGGAAGTCTTCAGCTTCCTTCGAGGCCTTTGCTGTTTATGGGCTCATGATTTTTTCCTTTCGTATTTCCGATCGGGGAACAGCTCTTCGGGTGACGTGTCCAGCGCATCTGCTAAAGCCTGTTCGACCCTTCTAGAACGTCGGTACCCTTGACTGACCGCGGTCACACTCCCGGGTTTGATGTTCAACCGCTTCGCGATCTCTGAGAGCGTAAGCCTCTTTTCATGTCGAAGCCTGAACTTGAGAAGTTCGTGGTTTGCGAGATCTGGTTTCATAAATTCATCAAACTTTTTTGCTGCTTAGTACACTTCCCGCCCGCTCGTCCGAGCGTCAAGAATTTCACCTTTGTGTAGGTCTTTTGCTTCAACTTGGTACATTCAGCCTCAAGCAAAATGAGAATTGGGATTGGTCTTTGGGAACCTTTTGAGCACGATGAAGGCAGATAGAATCAGACGTACCGAGAACAAATGGACATCGAAGGCGACAAACCTCCGAGTGAACGATAGATGGAAAAATCTAGCGACAGCTTGACGGATCAAGAACTTACGCAGCTCTGTAAGGCGGAAGACGATCTACGGCGCGCCCAGGCCGCCTATGACGAACTTGAGCCACTCCGCCAAAAACAGAGGGCTTCTATACCCCTGCCCAGAAGAAAGCGCCCACGCAGAATACTGACTGCAGAAGACCGGGAAGCGCGAAAACGGCTAGCTGACGAGAAAATTAGGGAGAAAAATCAAAAACGTAAGGAGGAATCGCAGAAACGCGCCTTCATCTACAGTGTTCAAAGAGACTACGAAACTCCACGCTCACCTGAAGAATTGTTGGCGGCTTTTCACCAAGTCGGGTCATTGGATCAGTTGGCGAAGCAAGCTCAAACGACCCGACGCTGCGCCGTGCAGCTGCTTAAATCGGCTGGTCTCGACGTGATCGAGTTTATCGCCAAGGACTGGGAAGCAGGCATGTCTTTACGCGCTCTAAGTCGCAAACATGGTCCAACACCACAGACCATTTCTAGCTGGATCAAGCCGACAGGGCGGCTGATCAAGCCACGGAACAGTAACCAAAGATATGATCTTTCGAGGATGTCAGAGCTGTTTTCGAAGAGGTGGTCAACAAACAAAATTGCGAAAGAAATGAAGTTGAGTTGGGCAACCGTTCAGAAAGCAAGGGTCGCATGTTGATGTGGCTGGCTCAACAGTAGATATGGGGTACCGCATTGGGCGGACAGCGGTCATTTGCTGCACATAGCAGCAACGGCAGCTACCGCTTCGCCTTTACGATGGTAAAGTCCGAGAGGTTCACCCCAAACGCCTTCTTGAAGGAGTCATTTGCCCAACCACTAAAACTTTCTTCGTCGTAGTTATCCGACATCCAGCTGAAATCTAACTTGAAGGGGCCGTCGCGCAAAACCCATTGCTCGGTCAGCTCATAAACCGCCATCGACCCATAAAAACGCTCAAAAGTCTGCTGAACCGCTATGTCTGATCTATTTGGCCATTTCCGCGGGTACACGCCATCTTTATCTTTCCCATCACTGAATAGCGAAAGGTGACGCAGCCATACTTCTTCAACGTCAGCATCGCTCGAATGGCCTGCCATGTATGCGCCCGGCCAACAGAAGAAATGGGGACTCTCGTACTTGTCGGCGCACATTGAGATGTAGTGTGAGAGGAATACCCTGACATTTAGATTTTCAGATTCGAATTCAAACGTTCGATGCTCCTCCATGAGTTTCTGGACACTCGGATATTCCTCGACCCACCTTACAACTTCTTCTAAAGCGGCCATCGGATGATCATATCCGCGCGCTTCGCATAGCTCCGCAGACACCTCGGCGTATTCTTCAAGAGAAAGGTCGGTGATCGCAGTTTTAAGATGTGGTGCGGCTTTGATAGCAAAACAGAATTCGGCAAATCTTATGCCTACATCGACTTGGTGAATGAGGTTTTCAACGGGGCCTACCTCGAATGGAAATCCGCGCGTCGGATTTATCGCGAGATCGCATACAAGGAGAAACAAGGGGACAATTGGATCGAACAAGGACGACGGCCAACTTGTCTCCGTCAGTTTTAAGAAGCTCTCAAATGCCTCGACGTATATGCCTGACAGATAACCTTCGGTCCGCCAATCTTCACATGTCAGCGGTTCGGTTCTGGCACGGTTCAGGAAATCCAGCTGAATGAAGTGAGCTTGCCCTTCATAGATTGCTTGGAGACCCACGTAGGGAAGGTGAACATTCGACCCTTTTTTGAATCCTTCATAGCCTTCTTCATGAAGTCTCAAAGTCTCGTCGCTCAACTGTGTAATGCTCTGAAGAAATTCAAAATCTGGATCGATTACATCTGAAATCAAGCCGATCATCATTCCATGAACAATACTGTAGGTATAGGCAATATCTTCAAAATGGTTTTGCTCTATCATCCATTTTATGGCCTCCCGTGGGCGAAACGCGTAGGATTTATAATAGAAAACGTCGAGTGCATTATTTACTGCAAAATTTGCGGGCGCGAGTTTTTCCTGTGCATCCCACCCCTCATCCTGCAGAATTTGATCTGTCCACCGTTTCAGGGGTTTGATTGGTCCGAAATTTTCCAAACACTCTCGAAGTTCGCCCATAGTCGAGTGGCATTGCGAAAAATAGCTCAGACTTAGCAGCAACCCCGATGTTGAGCCTACATGCTGCCACCAATGCATGGTTTCATGTATGTAGGTCGAGTAAGCCTTTATTGCCGCCCACGGCACGGGACCATCGCCAAAGGCATTGGCTTCAATCTTTTCCATATACTCATGATTGTGCGGACTGAGACGCAGAACGAAGCGGGTAGTCTCATATACGCCATGGTATTTTGTCGTTGCTGCGAAGCTCAATGGCACCTCAAACTGATCCGCTTGCGGATCTGAAAAATCATGTTGGAGCTTCGAGGTATCGTCCGACATGATTTTTCCCTATTTCTTCCGCAACTGCAGATTTTGAGCCTTTAGCCGATAATGTCACAAAAATCTGTAAGCTGCCATTCACTGCGCGCCCTTTGAAGGGCGGCTCTGGGCGGTCATTGTCGCCCAGTGAGAACGCTCCACACCAATTTTGCACGTAGCCTACGTTAACTAAATACTCCGAGACAGCCGTTCATCTCCGTCAGAGGCGATTTCTTCGAAGACGCTATCGAGATTTTGAAATAATTCCCATCGGTCAGTTTGTAGCCGTGCTGCGACGCCATCGATAATTCGTAGCTCCAGGTCGGCGTTTCGCGAACCTTTCCACAATGTATCAGCAAGCGCGATCAAAAGTTCTTCGAACGACACACTCATGCTGGCGTATTGTGAGTGGCTGCGGCAGCACCGAGCAATTTGGGCGCAAACTCCTTGTTCAAGAAGTAACTTTTCGCCTGCTGCTTCATGCAGGTTACCACCTCCTTCAAGCTCGTTCGGATGAACGATTTTTCCCGCATCATGTACCGCAATGCCGACTTGAACGAAGCGTTTATCGTACTGAACCCCAAGGTCATCAAGCTTTGAGATGATTTCACCACCGACTTCGCCGACTAATTGAAGGTGTTTGAACAATCTTCGCGGTGCACCTAATCGTTCGAGCAGGTTGAAAGCGTCTTCCCGAGATTTCAGCAATGCCAGCTCCAAACAGCATATTCAGGAAAAGGATTTAAGCACTCCTTCTGTGGCATTCAACTCAGCATCAGTCACTCTGGATTCAGGGCCGCCAAATGCTGGTGCAACTTTAACAAGGATAGCATCGCTCCCAGACCTGCCACCAGCGGGGATGAGCCGACCACACCCGATAAAAAAAATAGGGTGAGGGCGCGGCCCTCCCCCTCGGGCAACCCAATTAGACAGAGCCGAGTCCTCGGCTACGCCTGCGGGCCGCACCACCTCTGTCGAATTGCATTGCCTCGCCCCCACCCGCGTTCGCCACGTGGCAGATTTACAGGAGCAGGCGGCTTTGCCGTCTGACCTCCAAATCAGCCCTGATTTTTGGGAACGGAAGTCAGATCAATGAAACAAAACGTGGGAGCATAAAATGAAAATGTTGGGTCAGTTTATGACGCAAAGGTCAAAGTCATGTGACGTTCAACAATGTGGTAGTGGCGGACCGAGGAGGATTCGAACCCCCGACCCCCTGATTCGTAGTCAGGTACTCTATCCAGCTGAGCTATCGGTCCACTGAGGGGCGGTTTAGTGGGCTTGCCTGGGGTTTGCAAGCCCAAGTTTCACGCTAATCAAAACAATCTTCACTGAATGTTAAGCGCCCCATCTCCTTTAGGGAGAGTCATTTCAAAATGGGTGCCTTCTGGGCCTGTTTTTGCAAGCACAAGCTGCCCGCCATGCCCCTTTACCAACTCCGCCGCGATGGCCAGCCCCAAACCCGAACCACCCTTTCGGGCCCCGCCCTGAAACGGGGTAAAGAGATGTTCCTGCGCCTTGGCGGGCAAACCTGGCCCCGTATCAGCAACGTTAATAATCCACGCACTTTCGGTTTCATCCGCGCGCACCGCAATTTCACCGCCCTGCCCTGCACCACTCAGCGCCTGCCGGGCATTGCGCGTCAGATTCGAAATCACCCGATAGAGTTGCTCGGCATCCGCCCGCACCATCAAACCGGCAGGTACATCAATGACATAACTGATTGGCAAATCGCGACTGGCCAACCTCTCGCCCTCGATCACGTCCTCCACCACAGTCTCAAGTCGTACCATGGTCAGGGTTGGCCCCGGCTCTTCAGCCTTGCCAAAAGCCAGCGTACTTTCGCACAGATGCACCGCGCGGGTGATCGAGCCAACCAACTTGGGTGCCATACGTTTCACCACCGGATCCTCGGACATTTCGATACGGTCCGTAAACAGCTGCGCCGAGGTCAGGATATTGCGCAAATCATGGCTGATTTTGCTCACGGCTGACCCCAATTGCGCCAGCCGTTCCTTCTGCTTGAGTGCCTGCGTCAAATCGGTTTGCAAGGTCATCAGCGCCATTTCGGCCTCACGTAACTCAGTGATACTGGCAGAGGGCTCGATGATTCGACGGGCATCCTCTGGGGCGCGGGCATAGCGTCGCATATGCCCCACCACGCCCTTGATCGGTTTCAGCAGCAAAGCCCGCAAAGCAACAAACAACAACACAGCGGTGATCATAGAAATAACTGCGGACAGCAAAAGAATGCGTTTCCCGTAATCGATCATCGCCATGCGCAACGGCGCTGTTTCCATCGTGATCTCAATCAGCAACCCGGCGTCGCGCACCGGAGCCCCGATGACACGTACAACTTTATTCTGCGTATCAAACATCCGCCGAAGCGCGTCCCTGATCAGGGACATCGCCGTCGCATCACGCAAATCATAGGTTTCCGCCACAGCCTTTGGCATATCGGTAGACAGCATCAGCTGGCGCACCTCGTCACGCCGCAACACCACGTTGAATACTTCTGCATTTTCCAGCAGCTCGCTTTCCAACTCGGGGTCCAACATATCATCGGCCAACAATGCCAGTGATGCGATCTGCGCCCGTTCCAGCCGGTTCAGCATATAGCCTTCGCGAAAACGCGCGATCGACGGCACAAAAATCAGGATTTCGGCGATCATCACAAAGACCGTCGTCAGAACCAAAAGCCGCCCGGACAAGGAATGGAACATATTGTACTACCTAACTGGCTGGCTGGCGGGGCGGGCGACCGGCATTGATACCAGCCGGCGCAATCCCCCCCCAAGCCCGCATCATGGCAGATACCGCTGCACAAACCCGACCACACGTTTGATAGTGTCGCTCTCAAACAGTCGCGGACTGAAGTAAGCACCCGCCGCGCGCTTGTTGATCTCGCCGATTGTTGGATAGGGAGCGACCATGGCGGCAATCTGGCTCATTTTCATGCCGTTGGCCAGCGCCAGCGCCCACAGATTGATCAACTCGCCGGCTTGATAGCCCACAATGGATGCCCCGACAGGGCGTCCCTTGACCACCATCACCTTGATGAAACCATTGGTTTTACGCTCAGCAATGGCGCGGTCGTTGTGGGTATAGTGAAACCGTATCACCTCCAGCTTGCTGCCGTGCTGCGCCTGCGCTTGCGCCTCGGTCAGCCCAACCTGCGACAGCTCTGGATCGGTATAGGTGGCCCAGGGAATATGTGCAGTCTTGGCCTTGGACGGCAGACCAAACAGCATCGACCGGATAATCACGCCGGCATGATACCCCGCCACATGGGTAAATTGCAGCCCACCCGCCACATCTCCAATGGCATAGACGCGCCGGTTTGTTGTGCGCAAACCATCGTCTACTTTAATGCCCGATCTGGTCGGTTCAATGCCCGCCTTTCCCAAATCCAGCTTGTCGGTATTCGCCTTGCGCCCCACCGCCATCAAAAGATGTGACCCCTTGAAAAGGCGGCCATCCTTGGCCTCTACCTCGATTGCGCCAGCCGTACCGCGAATCTCTGCCGCCAGCGCGTCTTCTTCAATCACCACCCCCTCGCCGCGCAAAGCGTCCAGCACCACCTGCGCCAGCTCCGGATCATCCTTGCCCAGCGCCTTGGCCCCTTCGATCACTGTCACCCTACAGCCCATGCGGATATGCGCCTGCGCCATCTCCATCCCGATGGGACCACCGCCGATGATCAACAGATGTTCCGGCTTTTCCCGCAATTCGAACAGGGTTTCGTTGGTCTCGTACGGGACGCTGGCCAGACCCGGGATCGGCGGCACCAGCGGGGATGATCCAGTGGCAATCACAATCCGGCGTGCCGTGATCACCTTATCCCCCGCCTGAACCTCGTTTTCCGAAATGAAACGCCCGTATTCGCGGATCACATTAATCCCGAAGCCCTCAAACCGCTCCTGACTGTCCACTGGCGCGATTTGCGCGATCACATCCGCGACATGATCCTTGGCTGCCGCGTAATCCACCGCACCAGCGGCGTCCGCGACACCATATTGCACCGCATGTTGCTGACCATAGGCAGCCTTGCCTGTAGCGATCAGCGCTTTGGATGGGACACAGCCGTAGTTCAGGCAATCCCCACCCATTTTATGCCCTTCCAACAAGACAACATCCGCGCCCATCTGCGCCGCCCCTGCCGCCACAGAAAGCCCGCCAGAGCCTGCACCGATAATCAGGACATCCGTTTTGATCCGGTTCATTTCACAAGCTCCTTATTGCCGGTTACAGCTTTGATCAGGACCGGCAACAGTGACAGGGCGGTCAGCCCCAGTATGGGCAACAAGATATGCGGTTCAAAGATAATGCCAAGGTTCGGCGTCTCGCCCCGCGCAAACACCTCACCCAGCCCTGCGCCCACAGAAGTATAAACAAGGCTGCCCGGGATGATGCCCAGAAAGGTCGAAATCGCGAACCGATACAAAGGCACACCAACAAAGGCAGGAATCAGATTGGCCACAAAAAACGGCACCGCCGGTACCAGACGGATAAAGAACAGCATCGACCACTGGTTTTCGTCGATGCCCTTTTTGATCTTGGCCACAACACCGTCGGCGGCGTCCATCTTGTCCTTCAACCGGTTCCCCAATCCCATCCGTGCCGCCAGAAAGATCACAACCGCCCCAAGGGTGGCACTGGTGACGTTCAGGACCGTGCCCAGAGCCGTGCCAAACAGGAATCCCCCGGCCAGCGTCGCGATTGCGGCACCCGGTAGCGAAAAGGCAACAATCGCCACGTAAACAGCGATAAACAGCAAGATGGTCAGCACAAAATGACCGTCGCGAAAGGCAATCAAAGCCTCGCGATTGTCGCGTAATGCGTCAAAACTGATGTAGTCGCGCAGCGTAAACGCCCCGATCACCGCAATCACGCCAATCACGATCAGCGGCAAGTACCGTCGCAAACCCGCAACCGGCGCCTCCGTTTTCTTCGTCTTGCCCATGCGCGGCACCTTTTCATTGCTGCAATTGTTTAACCTGTGATGTATTTGACCCGCCCTGCCGGCGGAAGATAGCCCGATCACAGCGGCTTGATCGTGGGTGTATTATTTCGTGATGTATCACACCTGATAAACCGGTATTGAAACAATTGGACGTCCTGCTTTGTGGAAAATGTTGCACATCGGCACTTTTTCCCTGCCATGGGGTTTGACTTGGGCCGGACACCCCCGTAATGAGCGGGCTTGAAATACTGTTGTCCTCGCGAATCCGGGACAGCCCGACACATTATGGAGAGAGCGCATGAAACGCACCTTTCAACCCAGCAACCTCGTTCGCAAACGCCGCCACGGCTTTCGCGCACGTATGGCCACCAAAGCAGGCCGTAAAATCATTAACGCACGCCGCGCCCAAGGCCGGAACAAGCTGAGCGCGTAAAGCACTCATCGCGTTGACGACATGATACCGCCGGAGGCCCCAATGGATGGCAACATCGCCGCCAGAGGGAACACGCCTCCGGCGGTTTCGTCACGTCTTATTGTCATGACGAAACGCGCCGATTTTCAACGTGCCTCGCGTGCCGCCCATGTGGCCAAAACCGGTTTTGTGCTGCAAATGCGTAAACGCCGCGAGGATGAACCCTGCCCGCCTCAGATCCTGCGCGTCGGTTTCACCTGCTCCAAAAAGGTGGGGAACGCCGTGGCGCGCAACCGGGCCAAACGGCGCCTGCGTGAAGTGGCACGCCTTGGCCTGACCAATCGAGGAAAACCCGGCCACGATTACGTGCTGATTGGGCGCAAGGGGGCCACGGCCGAGCTTCCGTTTTTGCAGCTTCAGGCCGATTTTGACGCAGCTCTTGATATCTTGCACGGCGTCAAAAAATGACCCTGTTTGCCCGCCTGCTTGCCATACCGGTCCGGGCCTACCGCCTGATCTTCAGCCCATGGGTCGGGTTCAACTGCCGCTACCAGCCAACGTGCAGCGCCTATGCGCTTGAAGCTCTGGAAAAACACGGCGGCATCAAAGGCGGCTGGCTGGCTGCGCGCCGTATCGCCCGCTGCCACCCCTGCGGCGGATCGGGCATCGACAACGTCCCCGACTGACCCGCGACAACCTGCGAAACAACGCTGATCCGGCGCTTGATCGGCGCAGCTGGTTCCACTAAGCCGTCTCCATGCTCGACAAACCCGAAGACATTCACGCGCTGTTTCATGGCGCACCGCAAACAACGGAGTTCAAAAAACTCCGCAAACGTCTTGTGCGCCATACCCGCGAGGCGATTGAGCAATACGGAATGATCGAACCCGGGGGGAAATGGCTGGTCTGCCTGTCCGGCGGCAAAGACTCCTATACCCTGCTGGCCGTGTTGCACGAGCTGCAATGGCGCGGCCTGTTGCCAGTGGAACTGCTGGCCTGCAACCTTGATCAGGGGCAACCGGGCTTTCCCGCGACAGTCCTGCCAGAGTTCCTTGAAAAGATGGGCGTGCCCCACCGGATCGAGTACCGCGACACCTATTCAATCGTCATGGATAAAGTGCCCGAGGGCCGTACATTTTGCGCACTTTGTTCTCGCTTGCGCCGGGGCAACCTATACCGGATCGCGCGGGAGGAAAACTGCACAGCCGTGGTACTGGGCCATCATCGCGACGACATACTAGAGACCTTTTTCATGAACCTTTTCCACGGTGGCCGGTTGGCGACGATGCCACCCAAGCTGTTGAATGAAGAAGGCGATTTGTTCCTCTATCGCCCCCTTGCCCATGTGTCCGAGGCGGATTGCGAAAAGTTCAGCCGCGCCATGAGCTATCCGATTATCCCCTGTGATCTATGTGGCTCGCAAGACGGTTTGCAACGCCAGCAGGTCAAGCAGATACTTGACGGTTGGGAGGCAACCACCCCCGGTCGCCGCCAGATCATGTTTCGCGCCCTGATGAACACCCAACCGTCCCACCTGCTGGATGCTGGATTGTTCGATTTTGCGGGGCTGCAACGTAAAATCTGATCAATTTTACGCAGTTTCTGACAAGTCTTTGAAGGCACGTTAACTCACAGCACACTGGTTTACCGTTAAATTCATCCCTGTTGCGACGCGGTTTCGTCGCTTACAGGAGACGGCCCATGCATCAAACCTGGCCCCGTTCGATGAAACGCCTTCGGCAGCGGCTTGCCCTTGTGTTGACAGGGCCCCCCGCCTTTGCCTTTGTGCCTGCATTATGTCTGGCGGCATTCTGGTTCGGCGGTGAAGGGGCGCTTGTCGTGCTGGCAGGCCTGCTGCCTGTCCTTTATCTGGTTGGGGGCGGCATACACACCCGCTCGCCCTTTTCGGCTGAGCTGAGCACAGGCATCCTGCCCCGCAAGGCCTTTGAAGAAATGACCGAGGAAACCTTTCAAAAGGCACAGGAAAACGGCACCCACGCAGCGACCCTATTTGTCGCCATTGAAGACTTCGATCAAGTCGCGGAGCGCTTTGGACAGGCCGCCGCCGATACCGTCTCGCAACGGGTTGGCGACAGAATTCTCGCCGCCCTGCGTGCCGATGATCGGGTCGGACAGTTTGGCGATGCCCGTTTCGCAATTTGCACGGCCCCAGTACGCCACCTTGACCTGGAACTCTGCATCCAGCTGGCGGGCCGTGTGCAATCCGCTGTGGAAGAGTCGGTTTCAGTGGACGGCACCGGCATCTATATCTCGGCATCGGTTGGTTTTTGCCAACACAGTCGCGCGCCCGGCAAAACCGCGGCCGATTGGCTCGACGCGGCGGCCATCGCCCTACGCGAGGCCCGACAACGCGGCCCCTCGGCCATTCGCGCATTTTCCGAACAAATGCGCCGGGCGAGCAAAGCAACGGCAGAACTGCGTGAAGATGTGGTGAAAGCTCTGGAAGGCGGGCAAATCCAACCGTGGTTCCAACCGCAGATTTCCACAGACACCGGGCGCATTACCGGATTTGAGGCTTTGGCCAGATGGTCCCACCCAAATCGCGGCATGATTTCGCCTGCTGAATTTCTGCCGGTTGTCGAACAGGCCGGTCAGCTTGAGCGCCTTGCGGAGGTAATGATGTATCACTCGTTCGCTGCGTTGAAAGCCTGGGACGGTGCCGGCGCGGAGGTGCCACAGGTCGGGGTGAACTTTGCCGGATCAGAACTGAACAACCCTAAACTGGTTGATAAAATACAATGGGAACTGGACAGATTCGAATTGACCCCTGCGCGGCTGGCAGTGGAAGTTCTTGAAACCGTTGTTGCCACTGCGCCGGACGACATGATCACCCGCAACATTAATGCATTGGGCAAGCTGGGGTGCCGTATTGATCTGGATGACTTTGGCACCGGTCATGCCTCGATAGCGTCCATTCGCCGGTTCTCCGTTAGCCGGATCAAGATCGACCGCTCCTTTGTCATGAAAGCCGACCGTGACCCGGAACAACAACGCATGATCAGCGCAATACTAACCATGGCAGAACGGTTGGGCGTCGAAACGCTGGCCGAAGGTGTCGAAACCGTGGGGGAACATGTTCTGCTGGCCCAGCTGGGATGTGATCATGTGCAAGGGTTTGGCATCGCCCGCCCTATGCCATTTGAAAAAACCCTAGACTGGATCGACCGCCACAATGCCAAACTTGCGGATATGCCCCACATCATGAAGAACAATAGTCACTGACAGCCGCCTCTTTCCGCCGCGTGCCACCCGGCTTCCTGCCGGCCTGCGCCGCCTGCCTGTTCAGGCATCAAAACCATCGATCCGCAAAGAACAAACCAAACCCTGCAACAGCATTGTCTTGGCATATCCGGCAGCGGCAGGGCCTATCAGGCCCGAAATACCCGAATCCGCTTGACCTTTAGGGCTGCACTCTGTTGAACCACCCTAGTTTTCGGCAGACATTCAGGTGGCTCTCCCCATGGACGAACAGAACAAAAATCTAATTCTCGCAACAGCACTCAGCTTTGTTGTGATCCTGATCTGGTTTGTCCTTTTCCCGCCGCCGGAACCCGATACCCCCATTGATGGCACGGTCCAGACCACCGAAACCGCCCCGGCTGACGCCTCGGTTCCCGTCGCTACTCCAGAAGGTACCGCGGCCTCGACAATCGGTGCCGGCCCTCAAACCCGCGTTGAAGCGCTGCAAGCTGCACCGCGCATCCGCATCGAGACCCCAAGCCTGACCGGCTCGATCTCGCTCTTGGGCGGGCGCATCGACGACCTGCAACTCAAGGGCTACCGCACTTCAACCGACGATGACGCACCAATTGTGACAATGCTGTCTCCGCAGGGCTCACTTGATGCCTATTACGCCTTGCAGGGCTGGGCCGCAGGTGCCGGCATCGACGCCGCCGCAGTGCCCGGTCCCGACACAGAATGGACGCTCAGCTCGGGCGATACTCTGAGTGCTGGTAACCCTGTGTCCCTCAGCTGGGACAACGGTGCGGGACAGACCTTTGGCCGCACCATTTCGGTTGATGAAAACTTCATGTTTTCGCTGACGCAAACCGTAACCAATAACGGTGCCGCGCCCGTCACGCTTGCGCCTTACGGCATGATCGTCCAGCACACCCAGCCCGACGATCTGGAAAAATTCTTTATTCTACATGAAGGCGCTGTTGCAATTGCCGACGGCGAACTGTCGGAAACCGACTGGGACGACATCGCCGAAGCAGAAATGAACCCGACCTGGGGCCGTCAGGCCATCGTGCAGCAGAACGTCAACGAAGGCTGGATCGGTTTCACCGACCATTTCTGGCAGGCCATCCTGATTCCCGGCACCGGACAGACATTCGATCAGGCCCTTACCTATGACGCGCGCAGCGACATCTACCGCGCCGTTACCCGCTTGCCGACACAAACTGTCGATGCAGGTGCGACAACAGAGGTCACAACACAGCTTTTTGCCGGTGCGAAGGAATGGCAAATCCTGCGCGAATATGAAGACGCCGGCGTGGCGAAATTCATCGACAGCATCGACTGGGGCTGGTTCTTTTTCCTGACCAAGCCAATCTTCTGGCTGCTGCATGAAATCAACAAACTGATCGGTAACATGGGCTGGGCGATCATCGGCCTGACCCTGATCATTAAGGCGGTCCTGTTCCCCTTGGCCTATAAATCCTACGTTTCCATGGCCAAGATGAAAGAGCTTCAGCCAGAGATGGAAAAGCTCAAGGAAGCCGCCGGCGACGACCGCCAGAAAATGCAGCAAGGCATGATGGAGCTGTACAAGAAGAACAAGGTTAACCCCGCCGCGGGTTGTCTGCCGATTCTCTTGCAGATTCCGATCTTCTTTTCGCTCTACAAGGTGATCTTCGTCACGATCGAACTGCGGCATGCACCATGGTTCGGCGTGTTTCAGGACCTCTCCGCGCCGGATCCGACATCGATCTTTAACTTCTACGGTTTCGCCCCTTGGGGCACACCGGAACCCGGCAGCATCATGGCGCTGGTCTTTATCGGCATCCTGCCGCTGTTGCTGGGTATCTCCATGTGGTTGCAGCAGAAACTTAATCCGGCACCCACCGATCCGACACAGCAGATGATCTTTGCTTGGATGCCTTGGGTCTTCATGTTCATGCTGGGCAGCTTTGCCAGCGGGCTGGTGGTTTACTGGATTGCCAACAATACGATCACCTTTACACAGCAATATCTGATCATGCGCAGTCAGGGGTATAAACCCGATCTGATGGGCAACATCAAAGGCAGCTTTAAACGCAAGGCACCTGCCGCGGCGAACGACGCAAAAGCGCCCAAAGGCAAGAGCAAGAAGTGATGCAAGTTACGGCTCTTTACCGGCATCCGATCAAAAGCCATGGCCGCGAGGCCCTGGCGCGGGTACGGCTGACAGCCGGGCAGTCCATGCCAAACGATCGCCGCTGGGCGGTCGCGCATGACAATGCCAAGGCCGACGGGACAAAATGGGCCCCTTGCGCCAACTTCAGCCGGGGTGCCAAGGCACCCCAACTGGCGGCGATAAACGCAGTGCTGAACGACGAAACTGATATGGTCACGCTAACGCACCCTGATCGTGATCCGCTGACAGTTCACCCGATGCGCGACGCAGCCGAGTTGCTCGCGTGGGTCATGCCCCTTGTGCCACAAGATCGGGCCTTGCCTGCGCGGGTTGTCGAACTTGTGGAACGTGGTTTTACGGATACCCCATATGCGTCGATTTCCCTGAACAGCGCCGCCACCCACCACGCGGTGGAAGGCCTTGCCCAATCGGAATTGTCCCCCCTGCGCTGGCGCGGAAACATCTGGTTTGATGGTGCCGCCGCATGGGACGAATTTGAGTGGATCGACCGTGATTTGCGATTGGGGGGGGCCGTTTTACGCGTCAAAGAACGCATCACGCGGTGCAAGGCCACCACTGCAAACCCCGAGACCGGCGCAATTGACGTGGATACGTTGCGTGCCCTGAACACCCTTGGCCATCAGGATTTCGGCGTTTATGTCGAAGTGATCCAAAGCGGCGATATCGCCCTTGGCGACAAACTGGAGCTTATCTGATGCAACTCCCCTTTCCTGTGGCCGAAGAACCAGATCCGCAAGCACTGGAAAAAGGCCGCCTGCTTTTTGCCGGCGAGACCGCCTTTGTCAAAGGTGTTGTTGCAATGGACGGCCTGCCCGATCCTGACCGGATGGAGGTATGCTTTGCCGGGCGTTCCAACGTCGGTAAATCCACTTTGATCAACGCCCTGACCGGCATGAAGGCACTGGCGCGTGCCTCCAATACCCCCGGGCGGACACAGGAAATCAATTTTTTCACCGCCGCAGATGGGCATTACCTCGTCGACCTGCCGGGCTATGGTTATGCCAATGCACCGATTCCGGTTGTTGAAAAATGGCAGCGGTTGCTGAAACAATACCTGAGCGGACGTCAGACCCTGCGTCGCGCCTTTCTGCTGATTGACGCCCGCCACGGCGTCAAAAAGGTTGATGAGGAAATTATGAGCCTGCTGGACAGTTCAGCCCTGACCTTTCAGGTGGTGCTGACCAAGGCCGACAAAGTCAAGGAAGTGGACCGCCCGAAAGTGCTGGATCAGGTACGCGACGCATTGTCAAAACACCCTGCCGCCTTCCCCGAAATCGTGGTGACATCATCGGAAAAAGGCTGGGGCATCCCAACGCTTCGTGCCATCATCGCCACACTCGAATGACCCAAGCCATGAGAACCCAAGACATGAACCGCGACTGGATTTCCACCGCACAAACCCTGTCACAGGCCCTGCCCTATTTGCAGCGCTACGCAGACGCCACCGTCGTCATCAAACTGGGCGGCCACGCCATGGGCAGCGACGCAGCGATGAATGAATTCGCCCGTGACGTGGCTTTGATGCGGCAGGTTGGTGTGAACCCTGTTGTCGTGCATGGCGGCGGCCCGATGATCAACGATATGCTGGGCCGATTAAACATCAAATCCGAATTTGTAGACGGCAAGCGCGTGACCGACGCCGCGACCATGGAAGTGGTCGAGATGGTGTTGAGCGGTCTGGTAAATTCCCGCATCGTTCAGGCGATTTCCGAACAGGGTGGTCGCGCGGTTGGCCTCTCGGGTAAGGATTCCGGCTTGATCATCTGTGAACCCGAAAACCCAGCGTTGGGGCTGGTGGGCAAGCCGGTCAAGATTGATCCGCGTGTCCTGCGTGATCTGGCCGAAAAAGATATCATCCCTGTGATTGCACCTTTGGGCATGGGGATGGATGGTGAGACATTCAACATCAACGGCGACACGGCTGCGGGGGCCATTGCGGCCGCGCTACAGGCCGACCGCTTGTTACTGCTGACCGATGTGGCCGGTGTGAAGAACCCGCAAGGCGATGTGCTGACCGAGCTGACTCCAGCGCAGATCAACGACATGATTGCCGATGGCAGCATCGCCGGCGGCATGATCCCCAAGACCCAGACCGCAATCGACGCGCTGGCCGGTGGCGTGCGAGCCTCTGTGATTCTTGACGGACGCGCGCCCAACGCCTGCTTGCTGGAGCTGTTCACCGAACACGGTGCGGGCAGCATCATCCGTCACGGATGACGTTTGCGGCCCTTGAAACGGCCGCAAAGGCCCGCCACCTGACAGTGCTTGGCGGGTTTCATCCCAACGCGGATGATAACGCCCCTGACGATTGCAAAACCCTTGTATTACTGGGCCCGGACGAACCCGCTTTCTGGCCGGCCTTTACGCAGTCCCCCGAATGGCAGGACGGCGCGCCTGACCCAATGGACCGGTGGTCAATCCGGGTGATTGGTGGTTGGGCCGCTGATCTGAATGCGCTCGCACTTTATCCCTTTGGCGGCCCCCCTTTTCAGCCATTTTACACATGGGCGCTGCGCACGGGGCGCATTCACAGCGCACCAGTGCAGTTTTTGGTACATGATCAGGCCGGGCTTTTTGTGTCGTTCCGCGGGGCCCTTGCCTTGCGCGACCACATTGAACTGCCATCTGCGCCACCATCCCCTTGCCAGACCTGTACAGCGCAGCCCTGTCGCACGGCCTGCCTGTCCGGTGCCTTAACCCCTGCGGGATACGATGTGCCCAGCTGCAAGAGCTTTCTTGCCACCCCTCAAGGCGCGGCAAATCTGTCCACGGGATGTAACGTTCGGCGCATTTGCCCGGTGTCACAGACGTTTGCCCGTTTACCAGCACAATCCGCCTATCACATGCGCCAGTTCCAAGGAGTCTGAAAATGAAACGCCTGATCCTGATGCGTCACGCCAAATCCGACTGGTCCGGTGGCCCCTCCAGTGACCAAGACCGTCCGCTCAACCCGCGCGGACGCAAAGCCGCAGCTGCTTTGGGAAAATGGCTTAATGAGCAACAGGTGCGACCGGATGAAATCCTGTGCAGCTCGTCTGCGCGCACAATGGAAACCCACCAACGGCTCGACCTCAAAGACGACATCGCACCGCAACACCTGCGTGGCCTCTACCTTGCGCCGGCGGCGGACATCCTTGCCACGTTACGCGGGGCAACGGGGGAATGTGTATTGATGATCGGACATAATCCCGGCATTGGCGAGATGGCCGAAGCGATCCTTTCAGACGCGCCAGACCACCCAAAATTCACCGCCTACCCAAGTGGCGCCACCCTGCTTGCAGAGTTTGACATCACAGACTGGACACAAGCCGGCTGGGGAAATGCAAACGCGCGACACTTCACAGTGCCGCGCGATCTTTGATGCCATAAGGCGGGGATCACCCCGCCATTGCTTCAGTGACCCAGAATCTGGCTCAGGAACAACTGAGTCCGTGGGGACTGCGGGTTGTTAAAGAACTCTTCCGGTTCGTTCTGCTCCACGATCTGACCTTCATCCATAAAGATCACGCGGTTCGCCACCTGACGGGCAAAACCCATCTCGTGGGTCACGCACAGCATGGTCATGCCTTCCTCGGCAAGCTCGATCATCGTGTCCAGAACCTCTTTGATCATCTCTGGGTCCAGAGCCGATGTCGGTTCGTCAAACAACATGATCCGCGGCTTCATGCACAAGGAGCGCGCAATCGCCACACGCTGCTGCTGACCACCGGACATCTGGCCGGGGTACTTGTTCGCCTGATCTGGAATTTTTACCTTTTCAAGGTAATGCATCGCCACTTCTTCGGCTTCTTTCTTGGGTGTCTTGCGCACCCAGATCGGCGCCAGCGTCAGATTTTCAAGGATCGTCAGATGCGGGAACAAGTTGAAGTGCTGAAAACACATGCCAACTTCCGACCGAATCTTGTCGATGTTCTTGAGGTCGGAGGACAGCAGTGTGCCGTCAACCTCGATCGACCCTTTCTGATGCTCTTCCAAGGCGTTGATACACCGGATCAGCGTTGATTTCCCCGACCCCGAAGGCCCGCAAATCACAATCCGCTCACCTTGGTAAACCGTCAGGTCAATGTCACGCAGCACGTGGAAAGACCCGTACCATTTGTTCATGTTCTGGATCGAAATCGCGACTTCGTCCGATACTTTCATCATTGCAGTTTCGGCCATTTTTCAGCCTCCCTTTATTTTTACGCCAATGCTTCGCTATTCAAGCGCGGCTTAACGGTGATCTG
Source organism: Sulfitobacter sp. M05 (assembly GCF_029285175.1). GTDB lineage: Bacteria > Pseudomonadota > Alphaproteobacteria > Rhodobacterales > Rhodobacteraceae > Sulfitobacter. Next base: position 41,616 of record NZ_JABEDH010000002.1, read on the forward strand.
TCGCAAGACGGCGTTCCAGCCACTGCGAATATTGTGAAATGCCGTAGCAGACGACAAAGAAGACAGCACAGGCAAACAGGAACAATTCCCAGTACAAGCCAGCCCAGTCGGTTGAGGCAAGGATCGGTCCGCGAATCATGCCGATGATGTCAAACATCGAAATAACCGAAACCAGCGTGGTGTCCTTGAACAGGCCCACCGCGATATTCACGATCCCCGGAATGGAAATCTTGAGCGCCTGCGGCAGGATGATCAATCGCATCGCCTGCGCATAATCCAGGCCCAGAGAATCTGCCGCCTCGAATTGCCCCTTTGGCAGGGCAGCAAGACCACCGCGGATCACCTCGGCGATATACGCCGACGAGAACATCGTGATCATGATCACAACGCGAATGAACAGATCAACCGTGCGCTCGGGCGGGAAGAAGTAGGACAACATCACGCTTGCCACAAACAGCAGGGTGATCAGTGGCACACCGCGAATAAACTCGATGAAGATCACACAAAGGTATTTGATCAGCGGCATCGAGGATTGCCGCCCAAGCGCCAGTGCGATGCCCAACGGCAAGGAAAGCGACACACAGGTCACCCCCAGCATCATGTTCAGCATGTAACCGCCCAGATCGCGAGAGGGCACAGAAGACAGGAATGGCTCTTCCGGTGCCAGAGTGGGAACGATGAATCCTGAAACCCACCAGGTCGCCAATGCCGCCGCGATGCCCCCAAAGAACCCGATTGCAAAGCTCCGGGTTACGAAACGGGCATAGACAAAGTAACCGACCACAAATCCGACCAAAGCAAAGATCGGTGTCCAGATGGTTCCGCCCCAGATCAGCCAAAAGGCAACAAAAGGAAACAGGGCCGTCACGATCAACAGTTTGCGCGGCAGATCAAAGAACAACACCGGCGCAATCGCCACCAGCATCAGAATAAACGCCAGCGTTGGGCGCCAGTATTCATCCGCCGGATAGCTATAGCCAAAGATTAATTGGTCCCAACGATCTGCCAGCACCGCAAAACAGGCCCCTTTGGTCCCATTCAGAATTTCACGGCATTCCGACAGGCTGCCGGCGTTCCACACGCCGTTCAATATCCATGGCACGGTGGCCGACAGGATAAGGTAAATGGCAAACAAGGCGACCAAAGTCAGAGCCCCGTTCGCAGGTGTTGCAAAAAGGTTCTCACGCCCCCACCGCAACGGCCCCGAGGCGGTCATTGGCGGCGCGGATTGTGGAATGGTTTCGGTGCGAACAAAGGACACGGAATGTGCATGTAGGTCTGACATCTCAGCGCTCCTTCAATTTCATGGCGTTGTTATAGACGTTCATCCCCATCGAAATCAGCAGCGAGATGATCAGGTAGAATGCCATCAACAGCAGGACACATTCGATTGCGCGCCCCGTCTGGTTCAGAGTGATCCCGCCCAATGTCGCGGTGATGTCGGCATAGCCCACAACAATCGCCAACGAAGAGTTCTTGGTGATGTTAAGGTATTGCGAAATCAGCGGCGGGATGATGACCCGCAAGGCCTGAGGCAAGACAACCAGGCTCATCGTGCGCCCCGGACGCAGCCCCAATGCGGATGCCGCTTCGGTCTGGCCTTTGGAAACCGCCTGAATACCCGCGCGGACGTTTTCAGCAATGAAAGCACCGGTATAGATCGACAGGGCAAACCACAGCGCAATCAGCGGCGCACCGATCTGAAGCCCGCCACGCAGGTTAAACCGGTTGGCAAGCGGATCAGGCATATCCCAAGACAGGCCAAGGATGAACAGAACAATGGCTACCGGCACAAACCAGATGGCAAGGTTCAGGTACATTGTATTCGGACGCACCCCTGTTTCGGCCTGTTTCGCATTTGCGCTGGCAGTGACAAATCGCGCTGCGAAAAACGACGCGACAAGCACCCCAATAACCAGCAACCAGTTCAGGCCACTGCCCTCTTCCCCACCAAACCCGCTGGTGAAAAACGGCGCAGGCACATAAATGCCGCGGTTGGTAAAGGCGAATAGACCGCCAATCAGTTCCCGCTCCGGCTCGGCACCCAGATAGAGTTTTGGGCCGGGCATCACAGCCGTCATGATTGTGAAAATGATGATGATCCAGATCAACACGGGGATGTTACGGAAAATCTCGACATAGAAGGCCATCAGTTTTCTGACCAGCCAGTTGTTTGAAAGGCGCAGAACGCCCGCAATCACACCAAAAACGGTTGCGGTGATACATCCCAAAACAGCGACCAGAAGTGTGTTCAGAATACCGACAAATGCCGCCCGCAGGTTGCTTGACTGACTGTTGTAGTCGATCAAAGTCTGGTTCAGGTCATACCCGGCCGGCGTTCCCAGGAACGCATAAGAAATATTAAGCCCTGCAATACGCAGGTTTTCCGCCAGATTTGAATAAAGTTGAAAGATGGCTAACGCTAAAATGATGGCCGCAATAGCCTGTAGCGTCAGCGACCGATACCGTGAATCATTCAACAGCATAGATAGCCGGAATGTACCCCCTTGAGGGTCAGTAGTTGTCGACATCAGAGTTTTCCCCGTAAGTCCTGGCCGTTGATTTTTATCAGCGCGTTAACCGCGCCCGTGCCAGGTGTGTTTGTTGGTCGCCCAAAGCAAAGTTGCACAAAGGGCGCGGTATGATCCGCGCCCTTTGGCCGTCGTATTTAGCGGAACGGTGGGCTGTACAGCAGGCCGCCGTCTGTCCACTGTGCGTTCAGACCACGGGCCAGACCGATTGGTGTGTCTTCGCCGATGTTCTTCGCAAAGATTTCACCATAGTTGCCCTGTGTCTCGATTGCGCGCTTGGCCCAATCTGCGTCCAGACCCAGCATCTCGCCCAGTGTACCTTCGCTGCCCAACAGGCGCGCGATTTCTGGGTTTGTTGTGGATGTGGTCATTTCGGTCACGTTGGCAGAGGACACGCCCAGCTCTTCAGCTGTGATCAGCGCGTTCAATGTCCAGCGGACAATGTCACCCCATTCGTTATCGCCGTGGCGAACCAGCGGGCCCAGTGGCTCCTTCGAGATGATTTCCGGCAGCAGCGTGTGATCGCCGGGGTTCTCGAATGTTGCACGTGTGGACGCCAGACCAGATGCGTCTGTTGTGTAGGTGTCACAAGCGCCGGCAAGGTACTGCTGTGTGCCTTCCGCGTTTGTTTCGATTGGCACTGGCTCATAGCTGATGTTGTTGGCACGGAAGAAATCCGCGAGGTTCAGCTCGGTTGTTGTACCGGTCTGGATACAAACGGTCGCGCCGTCCAGATCCTTGGCCGAAGAAACACCCAGTTCCTTTGGAACCATGAAGCCCTGGCCATCATAATAGTTAACGCCAACAAAGTCGAACTTCAGATCGACGTCGCGTGAAAGTGTCCATGTGGTGTTACGGGCCAACATGTCGATTTCACCAGAAGCCAGCGCGGTAAAGCGTGTCTTGCCGGTTGTTGGAACGAATTCAACAGCTGTTGCGTCGCCAAGAACGGCGGCTGCAACCGCGCGGCATACCGCAACGTCAAAGCCTTTCCATTCGCCATTGGCATCGGGTGCAGCAAAGCCGGCCAAACCGGTTGTCACACCGCAGTTCAGCTTGCCACGTGCTTTTACGTCGTCAAGCGTCCCGGCAGCAGCAGCGCCAGCTGCCAGAGCGGCGACTGTCATTGCGCCGAAAAGTACAGATTTATTCATTGTTACCTCTTCCTGATAATCCGCCACGTTGATGGGCGGTTGATCCGATACCTTTGGGTACCGGAGGCGATACATCACGGATTTATCCGATCAGTGGCAAGTAGTGTGATCGGATTCCAGTTTGAAGGTCAAGGGATTCCGCCAAAGAATTAGGCAATTACACCCCATGTTTCCGGGCAATGCGTGATCCTGCGGCAAGCAGACGATCAATCAGTGCGACAAAGCGTGAACATGGTATTTGCGTGCAGAAAACTGTCCTTTTTTACTGCCGCCATCGCCTCTGCTTCTTCGTCTAAACCCCATTGTTCGGCCTGCCAAATTTCATCAAGGCGCGACAAATCCCACAAGGTTTCTGCATCCCGCGCGTGATGCGCAGCGGCAAAGCCGAGAACCAGCGAGCCGGAAAGGCTCACCAAATCGTGAAAGGCCGCCAGCTCAAAAAAGGACAGGGCATGTGTCTTGCTGCGCAGCACCGCAATCGCAGATTCTTCCTGCGGCACGTGAATGACCCCGGTGCGCGGTGCCAGCGTGACCCCCAGCGTACACCGCGCCCACTCCAGCATCGGATCCCAAAGGCTGGCCTGTCGTACAACCAACTCTGACGGCCCATCCGCGCGGTAACACAGCAAATCACTATCGCCGTAATCGGCCAGCATATCCGCGACTTCGCCGTGCTGTATGGCAACCTTGTCGATGGCCGCATTTGCGGTTTTGGTTGCGGGCATCAGATGCGGATTGATCTCCCCCTCTTGTGCATCCCACTCCGCTGCAATCACCTCGGCCATTGCCCGAGTGGGCAGGATCAGGCCACGTTTCGCCGGCGTCTTGACCGGACGTCCATCAAGCCGGACTTCAAAACCATCGTTTGCTTCTTGGACCGTCGCTTCTTTCCAGAACCGTTTGGCTTTCCAATCGCTCATGCAGACACCTTCCACATTTCATTCAACACAGGCAGCAACCCCGCAAAATCATCAATCAAAACCGAGGCCGACGTCAGACGCCCCGCCCCGTGATAGCCCCAGGATACGCCGATCCCGCGCACTCCGGCCGCGGCCGCCATATCCATATCGAAACTGGTATCCCCCACCATCACCGTCTGCTCCGCCTCGACCCCGGCGTCAGCCATGGCTTGAAATATCATCGACGGATGCGGTTTGGAGGGATGGAAATCGGCAACTTGCTGGGTCACGAAAAGCCCCTCCAACCCATGGCCTTCGATCAATTTATCAATCCCCCGCTTGGATTTACCTGTCGCCACGCCCAGCAAGACCTCTGGTGCGGCCTGCAAACTTTGCAAGACCTCAATTGCCCCGGGATAAAGCGGAGATGACTGTTGCACACCAGCCCGTGCGCGCATGTCCATATAGGCGGTTTTATATGCTTCGCACATCTTGTGATGCCCCTGCGGTGACATGTCAGGCATCAACAGCGGAAAAATCACATCCAGCGACAGGCCAACAACACCCAGAATATCCGCGCGGGGCGGTACCGGCTCCCCCACCGCTTCATAAGCCAATGTCATCGCTGCAACGATGTCGCTCTGGCTGTCCACCAAAGTGCCATCAACATCAAAAATCACCAAGCGCAAAGGCGCGCTCATTGAAGGCTCTCGAAAGGGTCATCCGCCGCCAGATCCTCGGTCCAGCCAAAGGTATCAAAGGAATGCGCGATGTGATCCGGAAGTTCCGCTGTGACCGTCAGTACCTTGCGTGTGTGTGGGTGCATAAAGGTCATCGACCGCGCATGCAGATGCAGCTTTTTGCTGATCATCCCGCCCAGTTGCGCGCCCCAGCCATCCCCCATGTTTTCCTGACCAGAGCCGCCGTATTTGCCATCCCCCACAATCGGATGCCCGATCTCGGCCATATGCGCGCGCAGCTGATGGGTGCGCCCTGTCACCGGCTCAAGCGCCACCCAGGACGCCCGCGACCCGACACGGTAAAGTGTGGCATAAAGCGTATGCGCCCGCTTGGCCCCCGGCGTATCGTCGATATCACGCGGATGCACGGCGATCATCTTTTCGCCCTCACCGCTGCGGCCATGGCCGCCCGCTTTGACCAAACCGTATTTGATTTCACCTAGATATGGCGTGGGCACCCCGGCCACGATGGCCCAGTAAATCTTGCGGGTTTCGCGGTGCCGCATTGCAGCGGTCAGCGCCTTGGCCGCCATCCGCGTCCGCGCCAGCAACAAGACACCCGATGTGTCACGGTCCAGCCGATGCACCAGCCGCGGCTTTTCTTCCATGTCGAACATCAAGGCTTCGGAGAGCGCATCAACATGCCGGTCCGCCTGCCCTGATCCGCCCTGCACCGCCAAACCCGGCGGCTTGTTCAAGGCAATCACATGTTCGTCGCGATAGATCACACAAGACCGGATCATCTTGGCATCGGCATCCGTCACCCGCGTCCGCTTGGGTGGTGGCGGTGCCTTTTCATCAGGCAGCGGCGGAATGCGCACTTCCTGCCCGACTTCGATCCGGGTCGATCCCTTGACCCGCCCACCGTTCACACGGATGTCCCCCTTGCGACACATCTTTTCGATGCGCCCTTGTGAAATTTGCGGAAACTCCCGCTTGAACCAACGGTCCAACCGCTGATCGCCGTCGCCTTCTTGCACAACAAGTGTCTGAACACGGCTCATATCAATACCCCTCGCGCGAGCCACAGCCCCGCCATCAACGCAGCAATGGACAACCCCACCGACAGCGCCACATAAATCGCGGCCGCGCCAAATGCGCCCCGCTCCATCAACGTCACCGTCTCAAGCGAAAACGCCGAGAAGGTTGTGAAACCACCCAACAGCCCCGTCATGACAAAGGGGCTAAGATGCGTCAGCCCACGCTGCGCGGCAACCACCACAAAGACCCCCATCAGAAATGATCCAATCACATTTACCGTGATGATCGCGACAGGAAACTCCGCAGGTCCCGTCAGACGCAGCACAGCGACCCCCGACAAGAACCGAAGCGCGGCACCAAGGGCACCGCCAAACGCAACAAGAAGCATCGTTGAAAACATGGCCGGTCTGTCCGCCTTTAAGGCGCATTTGTCAAGCTGAGTGGCGTTCTAGACCTGATCTTCCCGCTTGATCCGCAGCTTGGTGAAGTAATCCAGCCGCTTTTTCAACTCGCGCTCAAACCCGCGCTCGACCGGGGCGTAAAGCACCGGACGTTTCATGGTTTCGGGAAAATAGTTCTGCCCTGAAAACCCGTCGTCGGCATCATGGTCATAAGCATAGCCGGCGCCATACCCATGCTCCTGCATCATCTTGGTCGGGGCATTCAGAATATGCTTTGGCGGCAATTCCGAACCGGTCTGTTTCGCCGCTTTGCGCGCGCCCTTATAGGCCACATAGGTCGCGTTCGACTTGGGGGCGAGCGCCAGATAGGTCACCGCCTGCGCCAGCGCCAACTCCCCCTCGGGAGACCCCAGCCGCTCATAGGTTTCCCAAGACTGCAAACAAACCGCCTGTGCCTGCGGATCGGCCAATCCGATATCCTCGACGGCCATGCGTGTAATCCGGCGGGCCAGAAACCGCGGATCTTCACCGCCCTCCAACATACGCGCAAACCAGTAAAGCGCCGCATCCGGGTCCGATCCGCGCACCGATTTATGCAGGGCCGAAATCAGATTGTAGTGCGAATCCCCGCCCTTGTCATACTGCGCCGCGCGCCGCATCAACCGCTGACCAAGTGCTGCGCTATCCAGCTTTTGATCGGTTTTCCACGCCGCCACCTGCTCGATCAGGTTCAGTAATGCGCGCCCGTCCCCATCCGCCATTTCCAACAAAGCTTCGCGTGCGGGCCCATCAAGGGGCAAACCCAGCCCCAACTCCAGCTCCGCACGCTGCGCCATCAATTCCAGATCAGCCAATGACAAGCGCTCCAGCACCAGAACCTGCGCCCGGCTCATCACAGCGGCGTTCAGCTCAAAACTGGGGTTCTCTGTCGTGGCCCCCACCAAAAGGATCGTGCCGTCCTCCATATGCGGCAAAAACCCATCCTGCTGCGCCTTGTTGAAACGGTGAATCTCATCCACAAACAGCAAAGTCCCCTGTCCGTTCTGACGCCGGATTTTTGCCGCTTCGAACACCTTGCGCAACTCGGGCACGCCGGAGAAAATCGCGCTGATCTGGACAAAATGCAGATCGGTTTCATCCGCCAGCAACCGGGCAATCGTGGTTTTACCCACCCCCGGCGGACCCCAGAAAATCAACGATGACAAACTGCCCGACGCCAACATCACCGTTAGCGGCGCATCGGGCCCCAGAACCTTCTGCTGCCCGATTACCTCGGCAATCGACCGTGGCCGCATACGATCGGCCAAAGGGCGCGGCGCTGTATCCGGCACCGCAGCGCCACTATCAAATAAATCTGCCATACCAAACATATGCGCGGCCCGTTCACACAGCGCAACACCCCAGCTTCATCTTGCCCCTAAACTCAAATCCGACAGCCCAAACAAAAAGCCCCGCCAAATGGCAGGGCTTTTCATCCGCAAAATGCGAAAATTCTTACTCGGCTGCTTCTTCCGCAGCAAGGCGGGCTTTATCGCCTGCACCCTTTGCGTCGCGGTCGCGATCAACAAATTCGATAATCGCCATCGGTGCCATGTCGCCATACCTGAAACCGGCTTTCAACACACGGACGTATCCGCCCTGACGGTCCTTGTAACGTGGCCCAAGCACTTCAAACAGTTTCGCAACGTATTTGTCTTCTTTCAGCTTAGACGCGGCCTGACGACGGGCGTGCTGATCGCCGCGTTTCGCCAATGTGATCATTTTCTCGATGATCGGGCGCAGTTCTTTTGCCTTGGGCAAAGTTGTTTTGATCTGCTCATGTTCGATGAGCGAGCCTGCCATGTTGGCCCAGAGCGCCTTGCGGTGCTCATGTGTGCGGTTAAGGCGGCGATATCCACGTGCGTGACGCATGTTGTAGTCTCCTAAATGTGCCCTCTACGGGCTGTTTTACTTTGTCTGACCGGCGATGCGTGTCACCGGTTCTCCTTGGGGTAAGCGCCTCCTGAACGAAAGCGTGTTACCCGGTATTCGCGGGCTTCACCCACCCCACATAGGGTGGGTGAAGCCCGCGCAATCTTAAAAGTTGTCTTCGAACTTCTTGGCCAGATCTTCGATGTTGTCCGGTGGCCAGTCCTCGACGTCCATGCCCAGGTGCAGCCCCATACCTGACAACACTTCCTTGATCTCGTTCAAGGACTTGCGGCCAAAGTTCGGCGTCCGCAGCATTTCGGCTTCGGTCTTCTGGATCAAATCGCCAATGTAAACGATGTTGTCGTTCTTCAGGCAGTTGGCCGAGCGCACGGACAATTCCAACTCGTCCACTTTCTTCAGCAGCAGCGGGTTGAATTCCAGACCGTCATCCTCATCGGCGCGCGATGCTGATTCAGGCTCGTCAAAGTTCACAAAGATGCCCAGCTGATCCTGCAGGATACGCGCCGCGAATGCCACCGCGTCATCCGGCGTGATGGATCCGTCTGTCTCGATCTTCATGGTCAGTTTGTCATAATCCAGCACCTGACCTTCACGGGTCGGCTGCACGTCATAAGACACTTTCTTGACCGGGGAATAGATCGCATCAATCGGGATCAACCCAATTGGTGCATCTTCCGGCTTGTTCTTCTCGGCAGATACATATCCCTTGCCGGTATTCACAGTCAGCTCCATGTACACGTCTGCGCCATCATCAAGGTGGCAGATCACGTGATCACGGTTCAAAATCTCGATGCCCGCAGATTCCGAAATGTCGCCAGCCGTCACAACACCAGGACCTTTTGCCGAGATCGACAGACGCTTTGGCCCTTCGACTTCCATCCGGATGCTGACACCCTTAAGGTTCAGAATGATGTCGGTAACGTCTTCGCGTACACCGGCTACGGATGAAAATTCGTGCAAAACATTGTCGATTTGTACGGATGTGATCGCTGCACCCTGCAGTGACGACATCAGCACACGGCGCAGTGCGTTGCCCATTGTCAAACCAAAGCCGCGTTCCAGCGGTTCTGCCATCACAGTGGCTTGACGCGCTGGGTCATTACCCGGCTTGACGTCCAACTGTGCGGGTTTGATCAATTCAGCCCAATTTTTGTGGATCATATGTCCCTCCATCCTTGTATCTGCCGCATGTCCGATCAGCAGTTACGCTCGAGGTTTCAAAAAAACGGTATGGGGCCTGCATGAACCCACGCAGACCCCTTAGATTTGTATCGCTTAAACGCGGCGGCGCTTTGGCGGACGACAGCCGTTGTGGGCCATCGGTGTCACGTCGCGGATGGACGTGATGTTAAAGCCTGCTGCGGCCAGCGCGCGCAGCGCTGATTCACGGCCAGAGCCGGGGCCCTGCACTTCAACTTCCAGCGTCTTGACGCCGTGTTCCTGTGCCTTACGGCCAACGTCTTCAGCAGCCATCTGGGCAGCGTAAGGCGTCGATTTACGAGAACCTTTAAAACCCATTGTACCGGCTGAGGACCATGCAATTGCATTGCCCTGAACGTCGGAGATCAGGATTTTTGTGTTGTTGAACGAAGAATTCACATGCGCCACACCTGCGGCGATATTTTTGGAGACCTTACGCTTGGTCTTGCGTGCATCGCGTGCCATCTATTCAGCCTCCCTTATTTCTTCTTACCGGCAATGGCCTTTGCAGGGCCTTTGCGAGTGCGAGCGTTAGTGTGTGTACGCTGTCCACGGACAGGCAGGTTACGACGGTGACGCAGGCCACGGTAGCAACCAAGGTCCATCAGACGCTTGATGTTCATCTGCGTGTCACGACGCAGGTCACCTTCGACGGTATAGTTTTCGTCGATGTGTTCACGGATTTTCAGGATCTCGGCATCTGACAGCTCGTTGATACGGCGCGAACGCTCGATGCCAACAGCTTCGCAGATGTTCTCTGCGGATGTGTTACCGATACCGGTGATGTAAGTGAGGGCGATTGGAACCCGCTTTGCAGTCGGGAGGTTTACGCCGGCAATACGTGCCACGTGTGCAATTCCTTTTTCGTTGCGGGTCCGTTGTACCAGACCCTTTTTTCACAACATAAGCCCGAGGCGATTACGGCCGTCGGGCTAAAGCTGATCAGGTGATCATGCAGACGGGTGCGACCCGATCCACAAATTGATTCTCTTGCGAGATAGCGCTGACTATTTGGTTTTCGAAAGGCCGTCAACCCGGCGGCACATCAGCACGAGCATGGCGCGGTTTATGTCGCTAAATCGGGCCGGACCTTTGCAAAAGCCCGGCACCCTATTCAGGCGTCGAGAACGGCCGCGATTGACGTTTGAACCGCATTGATTTCGGCCAGACCGTCAACCTGCTTGAGCATACCTTTGGCATAATAATACCCGATCAACGGCGAGGTTTGCTTGTAATAGGCCATCAGCCGGATCTTCAGGCTTTCTTCATTGTCATCCGCCCGAACCGGCTGCCCGGCTTTGCGGGCATCTTCGGCGCGGCCAACGATGCGGTCGACCAGAACCTCGTCGTTCACCCGCAGCTCGATCACATGATCAATGCTCTGCCCGGTCTCAGACATCAGCCGATCCAATGCGTCCGCCTGTTCCAGCGTGCGCGGGAAACCGTCAAAGATAAACCCGCCCTTATTCTCACCTGACAGCTTTTCGCGGATAAGCCCGATGACGATTTCGTCTGTTACGAGATCGCCGCGCGCCATCACATCGGCAACCATATTGCCCATCTCTGTCCCCGAGGTCTTGGCCTCACGCAACATGTCACCGGTACTCAGCTGCACCATATCGCGCGTCTCGACCAGATGGCCCGCTTGTGTACCTTTGCCCGCGCCTGGGGGTCCAAGAAGAATAATATTCATCGACGTATCGGGCTCCGTTTTTTGCGTTGACCTTTACCTTTACCGCGCAGGTTGGATTTTTCAAGCAGACCTTCGTATTGATGGGCCAATAGATGGCTCTGAACCTGTTGAATTGTATCCATAGTTACCGACACGACGATCAAAACAGACGTACCGCCAAAGTAGAACGGGATGGCAAACTGCCCACGCAGGATTTCCGGAAAGACACAGACCAGCGCCAGATAACCAGAGCCCAGCACCAGCAAACGGTTCACCACATACTCAAGATATTCCGCAGTTTTCTTGCCCGGACGGATGCCCGGCACAAAGCCGTTCTGGTTCTTCAGGTTATCCGCAACCTCGTCTGGCTTAAAGCTGACGTTGAACGTGTAGAAATAGGTAAAGAACACAATCATGGCGACGAAGAACAACAGGTAAAGCGGCTGACCGGGGCCGAAATTCGCCAAGAGGACGGACATGATCGGCCCTGTAGAGTTCCCCGAGAAGGTGCTGATCGTAACCGGCAGCAACAGCAGGGACGAGGCAAAGATGGCCGGAATAACGCCCGCCGGGTTTACCTTGACCGGCAGGTGGCTTGACCCGCCATCATACATCTTCATGCCAACCTGGCGGCGCGGATACTGAATGTGAATTTTGCGCAGGGCGCGCTCCATAAAGACCACGAACATGATCGTCAGGACCACCATGGCCAACACACCCACAATCACCGCAGGGCTGATTGCACCGGACCGGCCAGACGCAAAGAACTGTGCAATCGCGGCGGGAACCTCGGCGATGATGCCAACAAAGATGATCAAGGAAATGCCGTTACCGATGCCGCGTGCGGTGATCTGTTCACCCAGCCACATCAGGAACATGGTGCCGCCCACCAGCGTGATCATGCAAGCGATGCGGAAATAAAGCCCCGGATCGGCAGCGATATCCCCGGCTTCAAGGGAAACAGCCAGACCGTAAGACTGCAAAATCGCCAAGGTGACCGTACCATAGCGGGTATATTGGTTCAGCTTCTTGCGGCCTTGCTCGCCTTCTTTCTTCAACTGCTCCCAAGGGCCATACATGGATCCCAAAAGCTGTACGATGATCGAAGCCGAGATATACGGCATGATCCCCAACGCAAAGATACCCATCCGCCCCAGCGCACCACCGGTGAACATGCTGACCATGCCGCCGATCCCCTGACCGGCCTGATCCATAAAGTCACGCAATGCGCCACCGTCGATGCCCGGAACAGGAATGAACGTGCCCAAGCGATAGACAATCAACAAGCCTAGCGTAAACAGGATGCGGTTTCGAAGGTCCGTGGCCTTGCCCAACGCAGCCCAGCTGGTGTTGGCGGCCATGTTCTCGACGGCTGATACCATTTTGCGATCTCTTTTCGTGGTTATGCAAACGCCGCCCGGCTGTTTTCCAGCGGGCGGCGTTTGGGAAAACTTATGTGAGTATGTAAGCGGGACGCAGCCCGCTCACAAGCCTTAAGGCTACGTTACTCTGCCGCTGCTTCTGCTTTCGCAGGCAGGGTCACTGTGCCGCCGGCTTTTTCCACTGCTTCAATCGCAGATTTGGAAGCGCCCGCAACCTGCAGGTCCAGCTTGGCTGTGATCTCGCCTTTGGCCAGCAAACGAATGCCATCCAGCTCGCGACGAACCAGACCGGAAGCAATCAGTGCAGCCGCATCAATTGGCTTTTTCGCGTCCAGTTTCTTGGCGTCAACGAATTTCTGGATCAGGCCCAGGTTCACAACCGCATAAGACTTGCGGTTCGGCTTGTTAAAGCCACGCTTTGGCAAGCGTTGGTACAGGGGCATCTGGCCACCTTCGTAGCCGTTGATTGCCACACCTGAACGGGATTTCTGACCTTTGATACCACGGCCACCCATTTTACCGGTGCCGGAACCAGGACCACGGCCAACGCGCTTGCGCTTCTTGGTTGCACCTGGGTTGTCAGAAAGTTCATTCAACTTAAACATTGTCGCTTCTCCTTTTGCCGGAAATGTCCCCCAGCGACGGGAAGTGGACAGACGCGGCGTTTCAAATAGGGTGGCCGGAATCGCAGCCACTGGGGGCGTATAGAGGGGGTTGGCGCGCGGATCAAGAGGCCGCAGCCAACAGACCCGCAAGTGCCCCCTGCTGCACCGTGATATCCGCAAGGCTGTATCCGTCCAGCACCGTAAAAAATGCCTCCTGTGCGTCCTTTAATGGGCTACGCAGTCCGCAGGCCGGCAGAATCCGGCAAGACGTGCCCGCTGCAAAACACTCCGCCACGGGTGGGGGCGCTTTGATTTGACGCAGAACCGCACCGACAGAGATTTCCGCAGCCGGATGAGCAAGGCAGAGCCCCCCTGCCCGCCCGCGTTGGGACAAAACATACCCCTCACGCACCAGAACCGTGGCAATCTTCGCCACGTGGTTCTCCGAGATGGCAAATGTATCGGCAATTTCCCGTGCCGACACCCGCTCCGGTGCCCGCACCGCCAGTACCATCATCACCCGCAAGGCATAGTCAGAGAATTTATCAAGCTGCATTTTTTAATTGGTATTTCATTTACGGATTAATCCACGTATATATTCCGCATTCAGTTTACGCATTAAGGAGACCCCAATGCAACTGCTTGCTGATATCCTGTTCTGGCCGGGCAACGCGATTTGTCGAAAACTTGGCATTGATCCTGACGGCGACGCGGGTCTGCTGCGGTGGATGCTGAACTCGCTTATCTATCTTGTGATATGTTTGACTATCCTTTGGAAAGTGGTCGTCTAATGCGCCATGTGAACCAGTCACCGCCTGACGAACCCGAGATCCGTCAGGTCGTACGGGCCTTCTATGCCCGCACCCGCGCCCATCCCGAACTCGGGCCGGTGTTTGCTGCACATGTCACCGATTGGGACAGCCACGAGGAAAAGATCGTTGATTTCTGGTGTGGTGCCATCCTGAGGAAACCGGGTTACTCCGGTAATCCGATGCAAAAACATCTTGGCGCGGGCAATGTCCTGCCAGCGCATTTTCCGGTCTGGCTGTCTCTGTTTGATGCGGTGCTGAACAGCACCTTGCCAGAACCAAAGGCCGCTTACTGGTCTACACTGGCGCATCGCATCGGCAGAAGCCTGAGTTTTGGATTGGAATATGCGGATCGCAAGACCGCTGCCGCACCGCCGAATCTTTCCGCCTTTCCAAACTGATGCAGAGTGCATGGGTCCGGACCCTCGCTAGAGACATCATGCCACCCCTTTTTGCGTTCGACCAAGGGAAGAAGCCACGAACAAGGGGGCCAAGTTTTACTCCAAACGTCGCAAAACAAAAAAATCCCGGTCGCGATGACCGGGATTTTCAATTTCAGCAGTAGAATAAGGGCTTAGCCTTTTTCTTCTACGATCTCTACCATGTGGCTGATCTTGTTGATCATGCCGCGCACGGAAGGTGTGTCTTCCAGCTCACGTGTGCGGTGCATCTTGTTCAGACCCAGACCAACAAGTGTAGCCTTTTGCTTTGCGGGGCGACGGATCGGAGAGCCGATCTGTTTGATGACAATAGTCTTAGCCATGGTTTAGGCCTCCTCGGTTGCTGGCGCTGGTGCGTCAGTCTTGGGCAGAATGTCAGCAACCTTTTTGCCGCGACGCTGTGCAACGGAGCGCGGGGAAGATTCCTTGCGCAGACCGTCCATGGTGGCACGGATCATGTTGTATGGGTTTTGCGAACCGATGGACTTGGACACAACATCCTTAACACCCAACATTTCGAAAACGGCACGCATTGGACCACCGGCGATGATACCGGTACCTTCTGGTGCTGTGCGCATAACCACTTTACCGGCGCCGTGACGGCCTTCCATATCGTGGTGCAGCGTGCGACCTTCGCGCAGCTGTACGCGGATCATCTGACGCTTGGCCTGCTCGGTGGCCTTGCGGATCGCTTCGGGCACTTCTTTGGCTTTACCTTTGCCAAAACCCACACGACCTTTTTGGTCACCTACAACAACGAGTGCCGCAAAACCAAAGCGCTTACCGCCTTTAACAGTCTTGGACACACGGTTGATCGCGACAAGGCGATCCTGAAATTCTGGGGTCTCGTCGCGGTTGTTACGACGGTTGCCGCCGCGGTTGTCATCTCTGGCCATTGTGGCCTCCTTGATATGCGGGCGTGTGCCCGGTTGTTTCAATCCAAGTGGGTCTGCGACCCCCGGATTATCGAGAGGGCCGGCGCGGCCCTCTTCGCTGTTAAAGCGTGAATTGTACCCACCCTACGTAGAACAGGTACGACCCACTTAGATTTTCAGACCGCCTTCGCGGGCCGCTTCGGCCAGTGCTTTTACCTTGCCGTGGAACAGGAAACCGCCACGGTCAAAATATGCTTCCTCAACACCGGCTTTCTTGGCGCGCTCGGCAATAACCGTGCCCACTTTGGTAGCCGCTTCGAGGTTGTTCTTGCCAACAAAACCAAGGTCTTTTTCGAGCGTCGATGCGGCGGCGACTGTTACGCCGTTCACGTCGTCGATCAACTGAACCATGATGTTCTTGTTTGAACGATGCACGGAGAGGCGCATACGGCCCCGGTTCGTGCGGCGAAGCTTGTTCCGAACGCGCATGCGGCGTTTGATGAACAGTTGTCTTTTGCTGTTTGCCATCTGTGCGTTCCTTACTTCTTCTTGCCTTCTTTGCGGAAGACGAATTCACCCTTATAGCGGATGCCTTTGCCCTTATAGGGCTCGGGCTTGCGCCATGCGCGGATGTTCGCAGCGACTTGACCAACAAGCTGTTCGTCAATGCCTTCCACAACGATTTCGGTCTGCTTTGGCGCCGTAACTGTCACACCCTCAGGGGCGGTATAGTCGACGTCGTGAGACAGGCCGAGGTTCAGTTTCAATGTATTGCCCTGCATCTGGGCACGGTAACCAACACCCTGAATCTCAAGCTCTTTTTTGAAGCCGGCGGTAACACCGGTGACCAGGTTCGCGACCATTGTGCGGCTCATGCCCCACTGCTGGCGCGCGCGCTTGGACTTGCCACGTGGGACCACGGAAACCGCGCCATCCTCAACTTTCAGATCAACATCATCTGTTGCTTTGAAAGTGCGGACACCCTTGGGGCCTTTTACTTCGATGGACTGACCGGAAACGGTGGCTGTTACGCCATCGGGCAGGTCAACCGCTTTTTTACCAATACGAGACATCTTGCACTCCTTAGAATACGGTGCAGAGCACTTCGCCGCCAATATTGGCAGAACGTGCTTTTGCATCCGACATCACACCCTGAGAGGTGGAGACAATCGACACACCCAGACCCTGACGGACCTGTGGGATGTCATTCGAGCCCATGTAAACGCGGCGACCGGGCTTGGAGACCCGCTTCAGCTCGCGAATAACAGGTTCGCCTTCGTAGTACTTGAGGCTGATTTCAATGGCAGGGTGGCCGTCGGCGCCTGTCATTGCTTCATAACCACGGATGTAGCC
This sequence comes from Sulfitobacter sp. M05, assembly GCF_029285175.1. Lineage (GTDB taxonomy): Bacteria > Pseudomonadota > Alphaproteobacteria > Rhodobacterales > Rhodobacteraceae > Sulfitobacter. The sequence goes on from NZ_JABEDH010000002.1 coordinate 58,590, forward strand.
TTCGTCAGCCAGCACATCCAGCACCCATGCACGCAGCTTGGAAGCCGGTGTCATAACTGTGGATTTGCCGCGCATGGAAGAGTTACGGATGCGTGTCAGCATATCTGCGATAGGATCGTTCATCTGATGCGCTCCTTACCAGCTCGACTTGACCATGCCGGGGATCTGGCCGGAAGAGCCGAGATCACGCAGCGCGATACGCGAGATTTTCAATTTACGGTAGTAAGCGTGAGGACGGCCGGTCAGCTGGCAACGATTGTGCAAACGCACAGCAGAAGAGTTGCGCGGCAGTTTCGCCAGCTTCAGGGAGGCGCGGAAACGCTCTTCCATCGGCTTTTCTTGGTCGCTTACGATTGCTTTCAATTCGGCACGCTTTGCGGCGTACTTCTTGACCAATGCTTCACGCTTTTTCTCGCGTGCGATCATGGATTTCTTAGCCATATCTAATCCTTCCCGCGCTTACTGAGCGAACGGCATGTTGAACGCTGTCAACAGTGCTTTTGCTTCTGCGTCGGTTTTCGCCGTTGTGGCGATGACGATGTCCATACCCCAGTTTTCATCGATTTTATCGAAATCGATTTCTGGGAACACGAGGTGCTCTTTGAGACCCATGGCATAGTTGCCGCGGCCATCAAAGGATTTGCCAGAGATGCCGCGGAAGTCGCGGATACGAGGCATTGCAATCGTGATCAGACGGTCCATGAATTCATACATACGTGCGCCGCGCAGGGTAACTTTCGCACCCATTGGCATTTCTTCACGTACGCGGAAACCCGCGATGGACTTCTTGGCGGTTGTCGTCATAGCTTTCTGGCCGGCGATCAGCGTCAGGTCTTCCTGCGCGGATTTGGCTTTCTTGCTGTCACGCACGGCGGCTGCACCACAACCGATGTTCAGCACGATCTTGTCGAGGCGCGGAATCATCATGTCGTTTTTATAGCCGAACTCTTCTTTCATCTTGGCGCGGATCTCATCGCGATAGACGTTCAGAAGGCGGGGTGTATAGGCTGCAGTATCAAGCATCAATCACGTCCCCCGTGGATTTTGCGAAACGGACTTTCTTGTCCCCTTCAATTTTGAAACCTACGCGTGTTGCTTTGCCGTTGGCGTCAACAATTGCGAGGTTGGACAGATCGATCGGCATCGCTTTGGGGATGCGACCGCCCTGGCTTTCCTGTGACTGGCGCGTCGCGCGGATAGAGATATTGATCCCTTCCACAACGGCCTTGCCGGACTTCGGATCAACAGACGTGATATCGCCTGTCTTACCCTTGTCCTTGCCAGCCAGCACGATGACCTTGTCACCTTTGCGAAGTTTAGCAGCCATTACAGCACCTCCGGCGCGAGCGAGATGATTTTCATGAAGTTCTTGCCGCGCAGTTCGCGAACAACCGGTCCAAAGATACGTGTACCTACGGGCTCGTTGTTGTTGTTCAGGATGACGGCGGCGTTGCGGTCAAAACGGATGGCTGTGCCATCGTCACGACGGACTTCTTTGGCTGTGCGAACAACAACGGCCTTGCGGACGTCGCCTTTTTTCACACGACCGCGAGGGATGGCTTCCTTTACCGACACGACAATAATGTCGCCGACGGATGCGTATTTACGCTTGGAACCACCCAGTACCTTGATGCACTGAACTCGGCGAGCGCCGGAGTTGTCAGCAACATCCAGGTTGGTCTGCATCTGGATCATTTGGTTTCTCCCGACCTATGGGGGGCCGATGCGTGGCCTTCTCCCCCAGGGTTTCGATTAACGGTCAGCAACACTGCGATTACGCAGTGATTACTTCCCAACGTTTCGTTTTCGATTTTGGCGGACATTCGATGATGCGGACAGAATCCCCAACTTTGAATGTGTTGTTCTCATCGTGGGCCCGGTATTTTTTGGACTTACGGATGGTCTTCTTCAGAACCGGATGGGTAAAGCGACGCTCTACGGATACGGTGACTGTCTGGGCGTTGGCATCCGATGTTACGGTGCCTGTCAGGATACGCTTGGGCATTCGTTAGGCTCCTTCGGTTGCTGCTGCGGCAGCTTTTTGGTTCAACACTGTGTGGACACGGGCCACGTCACGCTTGACCGTGCGCAGACGCGCAGGGTTTTCCAGCTGGCCAGTGGCTTGCTGGAAACGCAGGTTGAAAGCTTCTTTTTTCAGGTTCACAAGCTCGTCGCGGAGCTGGTCCGGCGTCTTGTCATGCAGTTCTTTGGCAATCATGTGCCATCTCCTTTTCAACATCACCAGCAGGCCGCACATGCGTCACCCCGATTCTGGTGGAGTCTGTTCCGAAGTGCGCCGTATAGGAGGGATAGGGATAGGGCGCAACCCCTTTGCCACAGGAGTTTTGTGACAGGTGCCCACAAGGCAGCGGTTTGGTGCAAACTCTGCCTCGTCACGGGGCGGACACTGCGCTAAACGGGGATCAAAGCCAACCACCGGAGGTTCATCCATGTCCGAAAAAGTTGCCCTTGTCACGGGTGCCGCGCGCGGCATCGGTCTGGCCACCACCAAACTGTTTATCGAGGATGGCTGGCGCGTTGCCATGGTGGATCGCGACGGCGACGAACTGCCCCTTGCAGCCAAGGGGATCAACGGGGCCAGCCCTTTTGTACATGATGTGTCCCAACCCGAAGATGTGGATGCGATGGTCAAGGCGGTACATTCCAGCTTTGGCCGCATCGACGCAGTGGTCAATAATGCCGGCGTTGCGGACTTCGGCCCAATCGAGGAAACCGATTTCGCCCGTTGGCGCCGGGTGATGGAAACCAACCTTGATGGCGTCTTCCTTGTGTCTCAGGCGGCGATCCCTGCCCTGAAAGAAACCAAGGGGGCCATGGTCAACATCGCCTCTATCTCGGGTCTGCGCGCCTCGACGCTGCGGGTTGCCTATGGCACCTCCAAGGCCGCCGTGATCCAGCTGACCAAACAACAGGCCGCCGAGCTGGGCGAATACGGCATCCGCGCCAATTGCGTCTGCCCCGGCCCGGTGCGCACCAAGCTGGCGATGGCCGTACATACCCAAGACATCATCGACGCCTATCACGACGCCATCCCGCTGAACCGTTACGGATCAGAACGCGAGATCGCCGAAGTCATCACTTTTCTTTGTTCCGACAAAGCCAGCTATGTAACCGGACAGGTCATCGCAGCAGATGGCGGGTTTGACAGCACCGGCGTCGGCCTTCCCGCATTACGGAGTTAACCCATGAGCAACATCAAATCCCTCTTTGCCACCCGCCTCTATCACGCCCAGTTGGCCGAGCGCGGCAAACCGATCAATCCCGACGAACTCGAAGCCTCCTGCATCGCCATCGCCAACGACGATGAGGCCGGACAGGACTGGTGCGAGGAAAACGGCTATGCTGGCTATACCTCCTATGCGTCTCTCGACGACCTGCCTTACCGCTTTCCGATCTTCAAGGATTTGAAAAAGGTGCTGGATAAACATGTCAAAGCCTTCGCCAAAGATCTGGCCTTTGACCTTGGCGAGCGGAAACTGAAACTCGACAGCCTGTGGATCAACATCCTGCCCGAGGGCGGCATTCACACTGCACACATCCACCCGCATTCCGTGATCTCGGGCACCACCTATGTGACCATGCCCGAAGGCGCGAGCGCGATCAAATTCGAAGACCCGCGTCTGGCGATGATGATGGCCTCACCGGGGCGCGTGAAGGATGCACCAGAGGAGTTGCGGCAGTTCATTTATGTCGCGCCCGAGGTGGGGGATGTGCTGCTCTGGGAAAGCTGGCTGCGCCACGAGGTCCCGATGAATATGGTCGAGGAGGATCGGGTTTCGGTGAGTTTTAACTATGGGTGGACTTGATCCACACTATAGTGGCGGTATGTTTATGCGGTATATCTCATAAGGCAAACCTTAATGACGACCGTTACAAAACGCAAAACGTCCCTTACCTTGAACGCCAGTACATTGGACGCCGCGCGTGAGTTTGGGGTGAATGTCTCCGCAGTGGCGGACAAGGCGCTTGAACAGGCTGTTGCCGCTGCCCGCCAACAGAGATGGCTAGACGAAAACGCCGATGCCTTCGCGGCACAAGCGGAATGGCACGAGGCGAACGGGCACCCACTTGCAGATATTATGATGGGTCCGGCAGGTGAGACTTGGAAGGCCTGAAACGTTTCGACATCGTGGCCTATGGCGATGTGTTGATGGTGGTGGTGGAAAGCGACCTTCTGCCGCCTGATCCGGCGGTTGTGGTGATCCCCTTGTTGGTTGGCTACCCTGCCGTTCCGTTTCTCAATCCAGTGATCCGGCATGAAGGTGGTGAATATGTGCTGGCGACGCGGCTGATTGCAGCTGTTCGGCGATCTGGATTGCGGCAGGTTGGGAGTGCAGAGGGTCAAGGTGATGAAATTACGCGGGCGGTGGATGTATTGATGGGTGGGGTTTGAACATGCCTATTGCAGTAGTTGTTGATTGGTATGGCCCTTACAAGACCTACGCTGAATTGCGTGTGGGTGCTCGCGATTGGGAGAAAGGCTCCAAGGTTCTGTATATGGGATTGGAGAAGAGAGATGATGGAACAAATATGGCAAATGTCCGGTACATCGGTCTTTCTACGAATCCATCAACACGGCTTCAAAATCACACGAAATTAAGAGACCCGTCACTCAGCGCCTACTATATTGGTGAGATTTCCACTGCTGGAATTCCCGGAAAGAGGAAACGACAAATTGCACCAGACCTTGATGCGGCCGAAGGCGCTTTAATTGCTTTGGTTCAGCCTGACCTGAACACCAATCGGAAAAAGCCTCCTAATGACTGTGTTGTTGTTTACTCAAGATTTTTCGCCAAGCAAGACCCTTGGGAACCAGAAAGAACCCCTGTCTGGTTCCCGCCCCTCGTCGCTTACAACTCATGGAGTGGCGAATGGACCAAATAGAAAACCCCCGCTGATCACTCAGCAGGGGCTCTCAAACTCACCGGTGTCGGAACGGGCATCCCCAAGAAGATACCCTGCCTCCGGCGCGCCAGACCCCGCCTGGGCGGGGTCGACGGGATTACCAGTCTTCGCGTACCACGACCCGTGTCTTGATCGGCAGCTTCATCGCTGCCAGACGCAGGGCTTCGCGTGCGATATCGTCGTTCACGCCGTCGATTTCGAACATCACGCGGCCAGGTTTGACCTTGCATGCCCAAAAGTCCACGGAACCTTTACCTTTACCCATCCGTACTTCGACAGGCTTGGAGGTAACAGGCACATCTGGAAAGATACGGATCCAGACACGGCCCTGACGTTTCATGTGACGCGTCATGGCACGACGTGCAGCTTCGATCTGACGTGCGGTTACCCGCTCGGGCTCCAAGGCTTTCAGACCATAGGTGCCGAAGTTCAGGTCAGACCCGCCCTTCGCCAGACCTTTGATCGAGCCTTTGAACTGCTTGCGGAATTTCGTCCGTTTTGGCTGTAGCATCTATCTACTCCTTAACGCCGGCCGCCTGCACCGCGAGGTGCTGGGCCGTCTTGAAGTTCCTGTAACTTACGATCATGCGCGGAGGGATCATGTTCCATGATCTCGCCTTTGAAGATCCACGTTTTGATGCCGATGATACCATAGGCAGTCATCGCTTCAACGTGGGCATAATCGATGTCGGCGCGCAGTGTGTGCAAAGGTACACGACCCTCGCGATACCATTCGGTACGCGCGATTTCTGCACCACCAAGACGGCCGGCAAGGTTACAACGGATGCCCAGGGCACCCATACGCATGGCGTTCTGAACCGCACGCTTCATGGCGCGACGGAAAGAAACCCGGCGCTCCAGCTGCTGTGCAATGCTTTCACCAACAAGGGCCGCGTCCAGCTCTGGCTTGCGCACTTCAACGATGTTGAGGTGTACTTCAGAGGCTGTCAGGTTCGCCAGCTTCTTGCGCAGACCTTCGATGTCCGCACCTTTCTTGCCGATGATGACACCGGGGCGCGCTGTGTGGATCGTGACGCGGCACTTTTTGTGCGGACGCTCGATGATCACACGGGCAACACCGGCCTGATGACACTCTTTCTTGATGAAGGCACGGATGGCCAGATCTTCCAGCAGAAGATCACCATAGTCCTTCGTGTCAGCGTACCAGCGGCTGTCCCACGTACGGTTGACCTGCAAACGCATGCCGATCGGGTTTACTTTGTTACCCATTATGCTTGCTCCTCAACTTGACGTACGACGATGGTGACTTCGGCAAACGGCTTCATGATCTTGCCGAAACGGCCACGCGCCCGAGGGCGGCCACGCTTCAAGGTCATGTTCTTACCGACATAGGCCTCTGCCACGATCAGCTCGTCCACATCCAGGTTGTGGTTGTTCTCTGCGTTGGCAATTGCGGACTGAAGACATTTCTTCACGTCCTGCGCGATACGCTTTTTCGAGAAAGTCAGATCGGTCAAAGCCCGCTCTACTTTCTTGCCGCGGATCAGGCCAGCAACGAGGTTCAGTTTCTGCGGCGACGTTTTCAACATGCGCAGTTTTGCACGTGCTTCATTGTCTGCCACGCGGCGGGGATTTTTATCCTTGCTCATGGCTTATTTCCGCTTCGCTTTTTTGTCTGCTGCGTGACCGTAATAGGTGCGAGTCGGGGAGTATTCACCGAACTTCTGACCGATCATGTCTTCAGAGACGTTTACTGGGATGTGTTTGCGACCGTTATAGACACCGAATGTCAGGCCAACAAACTGAGGCAGGATCGTGGAACGGCGCGACCAGATTTTGATCACTTCATTCCGACCGCTCTCGCGTGTCGCTTCGGCCTTCTTGAGGACATAAGCGTCAACAAAAGGGCCTTTCCATACTGAACGAGACATAAATTAGCGTCCCTTCTTCTTGGCGTGGCGCGATCTGATGATCAGATTGCTTGACGCTTTTTTCTTGTTCCGGGTTTTTGCACCCTTAGTCGGCTTGCCCCAAGGCGTAACCGGATGACGACCACCAGAGGTCCGGCCTTCACCACCACCGTGTGGGTGATCGATCGGGTTCATGACAACACCACGTACAGAAGGACGGATGCCCTTGTGACGCATGCGGCCCGCTTTACCGTAGTTCTGGTTGGAGTTGTCGGGGTTTGACACGGCACCAACGGTGGCCATGCATTCCTGACGTACCAGACGCAGTTCGCCGGAAGACAAACGGATCTGGGCGTAACCACCGTCACGACCAACAAACTGGGCGTAGGTACCGGCGGCACGGGCGATCTGACCGCCTTTGCCTGGCTTCATCTCGATGTTGTGGATGATTGTACCGATAGGCATACCACTGAAGGGCATTGCGTTACCGGGCTTGATGTCAGCCTTGGCCGATGCAATCACCTTGTCGCCAACTGCCAGACGCTGAGGGGCAAGGATATAAGCCTGCTCGCCATCTTCGTACTGGATCAGGGCAATAAATGCTGTCCGGTTCGGGTCATATTCGATCCGAGCGACGACAGCGGACATGTCCAGCTTGTTGCGCTTGAAATCTACGATACGGTAGAGGCGCTTTGCACCACCACCTTTGCGACGCATTGTGATCCGTCCGGTGTTGTTCCGTCCGCCATTCTTGGTCAAACCCTCAGTGAGGGCCTTGACCGGGCGGCCTTTCCAAAGCTCCGAACGGTCGATCAGTACCAGTCCACGCTGGCCTGGCGTCGTCGGTTTGTACGACTTGAGTGCCATGTTCTCTGTCTTCCGTTTAGCTGCGCGGCAGATCTGCCCGTTACCGGAACAATACCTGCCGATGGTTATAGGGCCCCGAAGGTCCCCGATGGATGTGGTGCAACGGGAAATCCCCGCTCTACCGATCTGCCACAAGGTGGAACCAGTCCCGCAATGCGACAAAAGACAAGCCCCAGACGAATCTGGGGCCATGCCGATAGGGTCGTTTAGGGGCTGACGTTCATGGGGTCAAGGGGGCGTGCCCCCTTAATGCTGTTAGTGCGTCCAGGCCCCGCGCCGTCCGGTGGCAAAGTTCTCGCCATAGCCGCCGGGGCGGATGTTAGGTTTGCGCTTGTTGGGCTCTTGCACCTGCGCGTCGATGCCATGTTCACGGGCGTATTCGACTGCGGCTTCCTTGGTATCAAACTGCAATGTCACCTGTGACTGGGTATCCGAAGAAGATGTCCACCCCATCAACGGGTCAACGGCACGAGCCTCACTGGGGGCGAACTCCAAAACCCAATGGTTGGTCTTGGCTGTTCCCGAAGACATCGCCGTCCGGGCAGGTTGGAAAATACGTGCGCGCATGGGGGCCTCATTGCTTTTGCTCGACGTCTTATCGGGCATCTGCCCCCTCAAAGCAAGGGCAGCCGCGCAACGTGGCGAAAGGAAAGCTTGTTATTGCTGCGTCGCAGCAATAACTTTGGTATACCAACATGGAGTTCCCCGATGTTTCCCAGTGATTTGTTTTCCCTCCAGCTCAAGCTGACCACCCTCATGGCCGAGACCCAAACTGTCATGGCCCTGCGCCTGATGGGAATGAGCGGCGCGATCCCGGCAAAACGCGGCGAAAACCAACGGATGGTTGACGAAAAAGGGCCCGCAATGGCCAAGGCGTTTGCCGCTGCAAACAAAGCAATGCTGGAAGGCCGCCGTCCCGACCAGATCATGACCGCCGCCATTGCCCCCGTCAGCCGCCGCGTCACATCAAACCGCAAACGCCTGATGAAATAGACCCTCCTGCCAGTTTCTGACAGCAAAGCGGGCTTGCGGACTTGAACCACCGGCGAAAAAGGTCACCTTGGTGGGCAACACATCTTCAGGACCTCACCCTATGCCTTATGCCCATAACGACAGTTCCGAAACGATGCCAATGATGGCTGCGGCGGCACCGGATGTGCGCAATCGTGACAAACTAGAGGGCGGCAAGGCCTTTGTCCTGCATACAGAGTTCGAACCCGCCGGCGACCAACCCACCGCGATCAAGGAACTGAGCCAGGGTGTGCGCGACGGCGACCGCGATCAGGTGCTGCTGGGGGCAACGGGCACCGGCAAAACCTTCACCATCGCCAAGGTGATCGAGGAAACCCAACGTCCCGCCATCATCCTCGCGCCAAACAAAACACTTGCCGCACAGCTTTATGGGGAGTTCAAAGGTTTCTTTCCAGACAATGCCGTCGAGTATTTCGTCAGCTTCTACGACTACTACCAACCCGAAGCCTATGTTGCTCGGTCCGATACCTTCATCGAGAAGGAGTCGCAGATCAACGAACAGATCGACCGAATGCGCCACTCCGCCACCCGCGCCCTGCTGGAACGGGACGATGTGATCATCGTCGCCTCGGTCTCCTGTATCTACGGTATCGGCTCGGTTGAAACCTATGGCGCGATGACCCAAGACCTTAAGGCCGGCGGGACCTATGACCAGCGGCAGGTGATTGCCGACCTGGTGGCCCAGCAGTACAAGCGCAACGATGCCGCCTTTGTGCGTGGCTCCTTCCGGGTGCGCGGCGACAGCCTTGAGATTTTTCCGGCCCACCTTGATGACCGCGCTTGGCGATTGTCGTTCTTTGGCGAAGAACTGGAGAGCATCACGGAATTCGACCCGCTGACCGGGGAAAAAACCGATACATTCGAACAGATCAGAGTCTATGCCAATAGCCACTATGTGACGCCGAAGCCCGCCATGTCACAGGCCCTTGTTGGCATCAAGAAAGAGCTGCGTATGCGGTTGGATCAGCTGGTTGGTGACGGTAAATTGCTGGAAGCCCAGCGGCTTGAACAACGCACGAACTTTGATCTCGAAATGCTCGAAGCCACCGGTGTGTGTAACGGCATCGAAAACTATTCCCGCTACCTGACGGGCCGCGCCCCCGGCGAGCCACCCCCCACCCTGTTTGAATTCATTCCCGACAACGCCATTGTCTTTGCTGATGAATCCCATGTCTCGGTGCCGCAAATCGGCGGCATGTACAAAGGCGACTATCGGCGCAAGTTCACATTAGCCGAACACGGGTTCCGCCTGCCCTCCTGTATGGACAACCGCCCGCTCAAGTTCGAGGAATGGGACGCCATGCGCCCGCAGTCGGTGTTCGTTTCCGCCACCCCCGCTGCGTGGGAGATCGAACAATCCGGCGGTGTCTTTACCGAACAGATCATTCGCCCCACCGGCCTGATTGATCCAAAGATCGAAATCCGTCCGGTCGAAATGCAGGTTGATGATCTGCTGGATGAGGTGCGCAAAGTTGCCGCTGACGGCTATCGCACCCTCTGTACCACTTTGACCAAACGCATGGCCGAAGACCTCACAGAATATATGCATGAACAGGGCATTCGCGTCCGGTATATGCACAGTGACATCGACACCATCGAACGGATCGAAATCCTGCGCGACCTGCGCCTTGGGGCCTTTGACGTACTGATCGGGATCAACCTGCTGCGCGAGGGGCTGGACATCCCTGAATGTGGGCTTGTCGCCATTCTGGATGCCGATAAAGAGGGCTTCTTGCGTTCGGAAACCTCCCTGATCCAGACCATTGGCCGCGCCGCGCGTAACGCCGAAGGTCGGGTAATCATGTACGCCGACCGCATCACCGGATCGATGGAACGTGCAATTGGCGAGACCGAACGCCGCCGTGCCAAACAAGAGGCCTACAACCTTGAACACGGCATCACGCCGACAACCGTGAAAAAGAACGTCGATGACATTCTGGCCGGCCTCTACAAGGGCGACGTCGACATGAACCGCGTGACCACCAAGATCGACAACAAGCTGGCCGGCTCTAACATGCAGACCGTTTTGGAAGGGCTGCGTACCGATATGCGCAAGGCCGCAGAAAACCTTGAGTTCGAAGAGGCGGCCCGCCTGCGCGACGAGGTAAAGCGGCTGGAAGCCGTGGATCTGGCGATTGCGGATGATCCCATGGCCCGCCAATACGCGGTGGACAAGGCCGTGGATGACGCCAAAAAAGCTTCCGGTCGCTCCTCCATGGGCCGGGGTGGCATGCGTGGCGGGGTGAAACGCCGAAAGGGCCGGTAGCCGATCACCCCAGCCCGCGCCGCAAAAAAGGTTCGGAACCAATTCGTCTGTTTGGCGTTGACCCTACAACAGAGACACCCAAAGGAGACAAAAATGGAATATGGTATTTTCGGATTGATCATTCTGATCGCTAACATTTACGCGATTTATCAGGTTCTTACGTCTGGCGCGTCTGGTCTGGCGAAAATCATCTGGACCGTCGCAATCCTGCTGCTGCCCGTCATTGGCCTGATCATCTGGTTGATCGCCGGCCCGCGCGGCAACGGTTCGGTCCGCGTCTAACGCCTGACCGGCGTGACACCCCAAGGAACCAAAGCCCGGCGCAATCGCGTCGGGCTTTTGCTTGCGGTAAAACCGCCACGCGGCTCATCTCAAGAGCTTACGTTAACCTTTTGTTAACAAACAGCCCGCAACCCTGTTGTCAGGAGGCGCAATGAGAGTTCTATTCGCAGTGTCGTTAATGGTATGGCAATTTCTTGCCAGCAACGCGCAAGCCGGCGCTTGGTTGCGCGAGAAAGGCACGGGTTTCGCTTCGCTCAGCTTCGGGGCCACTGAATTCTCGGAAACCACAAACGCGCTCTATGTCGAATACGGACTTAGCAATAAAACCACCATTGGCCTTGATATCAGCAGCTTCACCAATGCACAGAATGTACGTAACGGTTTTGGAAACCTGTTTATCCGCCGAGCCATCGGCCCCACAGACCGGCCCAGCAAATGGGCCTATGAGCTGGGGATTGGCGGGCTCTGGGGCAATGAACGGCAATTGCCCTCGGTGAAAACCACACTCTCTTGGGGGCGCGGATTTCAACTGCGCGCGCGCGATGGTTGGATCAATATGGACGCCGCCTATGTCTACGAACCAACCCTAGGCAGCCATATCACCAAATTTGACGCAACTTTGGGCCTGCACTTTGGCGGCATCACCACCGGTCTGTTAGAGGTCACCCATTCCTCGCAGAATGATGATACCTTTGGCGCGGTTGAACCCTCGGTCCTGATCCGGCCCAAGGACGGTAAATTCAGCATCAAGCTTGGGGCGCAAATCCCCTTTGACGAAGGGGACAAAGCGGCACTGAAACTCGGGGTTTGGCACAGCTTTTAACGCCAAACGCCCAAGCAAAGGTCCCGCTCCGAGGCGCGGGAACTTCCAAATGCGCTTTAGCGAAAGTCCATTCTCACCGTCGCCTGAACTTTACCCCGCACTTCGCTGGGCCAGACCAACCTGATCTGATCACGGTTCGCCCCCTGCACCGTATCCACATATGGCGTCTCGAATTGCTTGACGTTATTGCCATTGCGCAGCGGCCCGATGGCCGTCACCGCATCCACCGACAGGGCCTCTCCCCCGAAGGCCAGATACTCAGCCACATCAATGGTCCAATTATCATCCACCGTGCCCTGTGTGAAATCAACATAGGCAGGGTTCACAGGTTGCGCCGTCACCCCAAGAAAGGAATTGGCCGCCATGGTGAAATTCTTGCACCGCGACATGTCCAGATCAGCAAAGCTGGTATCCACCCGCTCGGCACGATCAATGAACCCGTTCAGGCTGCGAAACCGATTGCCTGAAATCGACACACCATTGAGGAAATGCCCCGCCCCGTGCGGCTTGACCACGATGTAACTGAACCAGGGCGCAACCTCTCCCGACAGGAACATATTGTCTGCCACACTAAGCGCGCTGAACGAGAAACCGCCCGTGAAGGCCGGGCTGGGATCATGTTCATTGGTCCATTCGATGAAACAGTTATCAATGTAATTGTTTGAAATCACGGTGCCCACGCTGGTGCTGGCCAGAATAATCCCCGCAGACCGCACACCATTCGCCACCCCATCACCCTGAAAGAAATGGTTGCCGATGAAAATGTTATTCGACCCACCCAGCAAACCAAAATGGCGAAACCGCGTGGCCCGGTTGTTGCGGATTTTCGCATCATTCTGGTTCACATTAAAGCCAATGGTCTTGCGTGCAGGCACCGCCAGCGCATCTTCGGCTGACAGGAACTGGCATCGATCCACAATCAATCCCTGACACCCCGTCCCGATCGACGTGATACCCCGGTCCATCGGTCGGCTGATGAAACAATCCCGGATATGAAATGTAATCCCCCCCGGCGACAGCATGATTGCCGAACAGCGGTCGTTACATTGCAGCTCCACATCTGCCATCACGAACTTGCTCAGCGCATTGAACCCCGAAAAATCAATCAGGTACTTGAACTTGCGAAAGGTTAAATTCTGCCGCCCCTCGGCATCAAACAGCGGCTTGTTCAATGTGATTTCCTGACGGGCCAGGTCCTTGCTGCGCACATAAACCTCGCGCCCCACCCCCGTGCCTTCAACCAGTGACCCCACCGCAATGCTCGCCACATTGGTCACATCGGTCAACGTTCGGGAATTGCCTGCCGAATAGGTCGCGCCGGACGTGAATACCTCTGTATTCCACGCCGCCCCCGCCGCCGCTTCCAACTGACCATTGCGGATCACCCGCCGCGTCGCATAGGAATTCGTGCCCGGCACAGCACCGGCCATGTCCAGCGGTGCCGTCACATTGACCTTGCGCCCGCCCATATCCAGCGTTTCGTGATCCGAGTTGTTCAACAGCGCCTGAAACGCTTTCTTGAACGCCAGCTCCTCATCCTCAAAGGCCTCGATATAGGTCGGCAAATCAAAGTTGCGCCGCAGCAAAAGAACCGCCGTGTCGGGCATACTGACCCGCCCCTCAAACTTCACCGGCGTGTCGACTGTCACATTCTGCGCCAGCCGGAAATTACCTTCTGGCACAAACACCGTCCGCCCGTTCGCCGCAGAATTTGCCGCCTCAAAAGCGGCGGTGTTATCGGTGTTCCCGTTGCCAATGGCCCCGTAATCCACAACATCCACAATCGAAATCATATCGCGCACAAAAACCGATGTCACATCCTCGATCTGAATGTCATCCACGCGGATAATGCCGCCGTTCGGCCCCACCAGATCAATGCCGAAATGGCCATAGACCGGCTCTGTCCCCCAAACCAGATCCACCCCGCCGCGCGAACCTGTTCCAATAATGGCCTTTACCTCAACCACTTCACCGTAATTCTGCAAAGTCGTAAACGTCGAGAACTCAGGCAACCCGTTCACCCGCGCCCCGTTGCCATGGGCCGGATATCCGGCAATGCGCACCGACGGCAGGTTACCACTCACCGCCTTAACCCGCACTGAAATCTGCAAATAGCACCCCGGCAAAATCGGTGTCTGCCCCATGTACCGCAATTTTTGTGTGTTCTGGGTCTTCAACAACTCCAACGATCCGGCAAAATTCTGATCCGCCGCCACAAACAGGGCATTTGCCGCGTTCTCATAGGTGTCAGACCCCGCCGTGCCATCGCCGCTTGACCAGACATCCAGACCTGCCGCAAAAGGTGTCGGCGTCAGCACCAAACCATCGGTAATTGCCTTGTTCATCAAAATTCCCTTTCCACAGAGGTGCCAGTCGCACTCCGGTTGTTGCCATCACACCGGCGGGTGCCGGTTCGGGACAGGGAAATATCAATGATGTGTTAAACGGGACTAAGCCGACCGAGCGCTGACCGACGCAACACTAGGGCTCTGCGCGCTTTCCTACGTTCTCGCCGCGCGCCCTCAGACAGAGGCCCCCGGGGCGTTCAGAAACTGTACACTGGCAATGCGCCAGCCGCTGTCAGTCTCTATCATTTGGTACAGCAACAGGTGTGTTACACCCTTAACATCGGTGATCTGTACCTTTTGAAATACCGATCCATCATACTCCCGCTGTTCAAGATAGCGCACATCCGCAGGGCGCCAGACCATGGGGTATTGCGTCGTTACCATCCGCCGGAAATTCTGTGGGGATTGGAACAGGCGCTGCAAGCGGGGCGTCGCAAAAGAAAACGCCCGCTCGAAATCATCCGCCTGAAAGGCTTCGATCTGGGCGTCGATTGTGCCTGTGATCGCATCCTGTTGGGCTGCTGTGCCAAAGGCAAGGACGCAGGCAAGGATCACCCCGCCCAACATCCGGTTTGCGCATTTCCACATATCTCACCCCCTGCTGACCAATACGTTAAGTCACGCGGCCAGCAGGGCAAGAGTTTCAGTCCGCCAGAAGTTTCCCCGCCAGCGCGTCGTCAATCAGCTGAACCGTTTCCTCAACGCCGTAAAGCGCGATGAAACCGCCAAAACGCGGCCCTTGCGACGCACCAAGCAACACTTCGTACAACGCGGTAAACCAGTCACGCAGCGGGTCAAACCGCTCTTTGCCCACCGCAAAGACCATGCTCTGCAATCCTTCAGCATCCAGACCACCCTCCCAAACCTTGAGATTGTCGCGCAGCTCTTCCAAGGCCTCGCGCTCCAGATCGCTCGGGGCGCGAAACACCTTATGCGGCTTCACAAAATCGTTGAAATAGCGCACTGCATGGCCCGCCGCTGCGTCCATGCCCGGATGGGTTTCCGCGCTAGCCTCAGGCGCATACCGCTGGATAAAACCCCAAAGCTGCGATTTATCCTCTGCCGATGACACCGACGCAAGGTTCAGCAACATCGAGAACGGTACAACCATGTCCGACGCTGGCACGTCGCCACCGTGAATATGCCATACCGGATTGTTCAACCGCGCCTTCGCGTCCTGCCCCTCATAGGCCCGCAACTGCTGATGATACTCGTCCACCGCTTTGGGGATCACATCAAAATGCATCCGCTTGGCGGTCTTGGGCTTTTGATACATGAAGTACGACAGGCTTTCCGTGCTGGCATAGGTCAGCCACTGGTCGATAGAAATCCCGTTACCCGAGGACTTCGAAATCTTTTGCCCGTTTTCATCAAGGAAAAGCTCATAGCTGAAATGGTTCGGCTTCTTGCCGCCCAGAATTTCGCAAATCCGGTCATAGATCGCGGTATTCGTCGCGTGTTCCTTGCCGTACATCTCGAAATCAACGTCCAATGCCGCCCAGCGCGCACCAAAGTCCGGCTTCCACTGCAATTTCACGTTGCCGCCGGTCACGGGCAAGGTCCATTCCTTGCCATCTTCATCGTCAAACGTAACCGTGTGGTTCACCGCATCGACATTCTTCATCGGCACATACAGCACCCGACCGGTCTCGGGGTGAATTGGCAGAAAGATCGAATAGGTCGCCGCACGCTCTTCGCGCAGCGACTTCAACATCACCGCCATAACCTGATCATAGCGTTCACAAGCCAGCTTTAGAATTTCGTCGAAATGCCCAGCGCGGTAAAACTCGCGGGCGGAATAGAACTCGTACTGGAACCCGAAGGTATCCAGAAAACGGCGCAGCATCGCGTTGTTATGATGCCCGAAACTCTCATGTGTCTCGAACGGGTCTGGCACAGATGTCAACGGCTTGTGCATATGCTCGGTCAGCATTTCCTGCTGTGGCACATTGCCCGGCACCTTGCGCATCCCGTCCAGATCGTCTGAGAAACACACCAGCTTGGTTGGAATATCGCTGATTTCCTCGAACGCCCGCTGGATCATCGTGGTGCGCAGCACCTCGCCGAAGGTGCCGATATGCGGCAGGCCAGACGGACCATAGCCGGTTTCGAACAACACATAGCCCTTTTCCGGCGGGGCTTTCGCATAGCGTTTCAAAACCGCACGGGCCTCTTCAAAAGGCCACGCTTTGCTGCTCATCGCCGCTTCCCGCATCTCAGACATTTGTATCATCCATTTTCCGCCGATTCCGTGCCCCATGCACGCCGGCTCGCGTGTACCTATTGCGTCCCCTGAGGTGCGTCAATATTCTGCACCGCAACAACTCTCCTCCCAAAGGACGCCCAATGACCAATGCCCCTTACCTGTCGCTCAGCGCACAAGACAGCCTTGTCGCGCTGATGATTGCGGTTTCCGCCTCGGACGAGAACATCCGCACTGCCGAGCTGATCAAGATCCAGTCCGCCGTCAACATGCTGCCAATCTTTGCAGAATACGATAACGACCGCCTGACTGTGATGAGTAAAACCGTCTTCGATCTCTTTGAACAGGAAGACGGGCTGGACGCCCTGTTCGGCCTCATCCGCGAAGCCTTGCCAGAGCGGCTTTATGAAACAGCCTATGCCTTGGCCTGCGATGTCGCTGCGGCCGATGGCACGCTGGACGAGGCCGAACTGCGCCTGCTGGAAGAAATCCGCTATGAGTTGGAAATCGACCGGCTTCATGCCGCTGCAATCGAACGCGGTGCCCGGGCACGCCACCTAAGCTAAACCGGCAATCCGGCGCGGCTTAGACGCCCTTGCGCCCATAGAGCGCATCCCAGCGCTCGATCAAGGCCTGCTGCACCCGTTTCGCCCGCTTGTTATAGGTGCGCGCGCCTGCCGGGCTTTCGCGGTCCGCGCGGCTGATCCGGGATCGCGCCCCCATATCAGAGGCAAAAATTGCAAACGCCATCTCGCGACCGTCCTGCCCGGTCATATATCCCGCCAATGATGACACAAAGTTCAGCGTGCCGGTTTTTGCATCCACCGCAACCGCCTGCTCCTTAACAGGCCGCCCCTTGCCATCCCGAAACCCGAACTGCTTGAGGATCGCCCGGAAATCGGCGTCCTTCACCGCCAGCAAGGCACGCGTCATATCAAGCGCCGTCAGCGTCGATGCATCGCCAAGCCCGGAATGATCAACCAGCTTCGGTGCCTGCATCCCCAGCGCCGCAACCGCCCAACGGTTCATTTCCGCGGCTGATGCCTGCAACCCGTTAACGCGGCCAACGCGCTTTTGCGTTGCTGCCAATCCTACCATTTCGGCAGTAAGGTTTGTTGAATAGCGCAGCATGTCTCGCAGGATCATCCGCAAGCCTTGGCTTTCGTGGCGCACGACAACCTCATGCGCCGGCAACGCGGCAATCACCTCGGGTTTACCCAGCCGGATACCATGGGCACCTGCCAAGGTGGCAAAGACCTCACCGGCATAAAGCGCGGGCTTGCGCACCGGCAGCCACCGCGCCCCGGAACCGCCCAATGCCCCCCGCGCGACGCTCCACTGGTCGCGTCCCGCCTGGTCGCGGTAGGTATAAACCGGCGTCGCCCGATCTTCGATCTGCATCGCCGCAAAGGTCACGTCAGGCCGGTATTTCTTTGAGCGTCCATCCATTGTGACGGTGTATTTACCGCTGTTGCGCCGCCATTCGAAATGCACACGGTTGAAATTCAATGCAATGCCGGTCACCGCCGGGTTGTACCCCACATGATCGGGCTGTTCTGGATCAATCCGCGCCACAAAGGGCAGCGCCCCCTGATAAACCTTTAGCCCGCCCTTCACGGCCACCACGCCCGCAACTTTCAAATCCGCCGCCATCTGCGCCAATACATCTGTGTCCAGCGTCGGGTCGCCCCCGCCCACCAAGATCAGATCGCCCTGCACCTCGCCATCCGCAATCCCGCCGGTGGCCACCAGCTTGGTCTCGAACCGATGCTCCGCGCCCAGTACCTCAAGGGCATAAAGCGCCGTAATCGCCTTGGTCACACTGGCTGGGGGCGTGCCAACATGTTCATGCGCGCATTCCAGCCATGCACCGGACTGCACATCCGCCAGCGCAAAGGCCACACGTCCAGACAGTTTGTGCCCATTGATGATCTGGGAAACCTCGGGAATCGCCTTTTTGTAGAAATCAGCATCCCGCAACACAGGACGCAGCGATTCAGCTGGCGGTGCGGCAAATGCGCCCTGCCCCAACGCTGCGAAAGCCGCAACAGAACCCAAAAACCCACGTCTGCTTAACCTATTTTCCATAGCCTGACATAACCCTGATCACCGCACCGCTTCAAGCACGCGGTTATACATTTGCAACCCCTGCAACGCGTGGTATGCGACAGCATGCAACGCGCCGCCCTAATCATGTTTGTCGCCATGTCGCTGATCCCCGCGGGTGACAGTGCTGGCAAATTGCTGACCTCTACACTGGGGGTCGCACCGGTATTTGTCGCATGGTCCCGATTTGCCCTTGGCGCATTGATGGTCCTGCCCTTCATCTCGCCCTCTGCCTTTGGTCTGCTACGCGACTGGCGCATCTGGGTGCGCGCACTGGTGCTTGCCTGCGGCATCAGCTCTATCCAGATGGCCCTGCAAACCGCTGATATCGCGACAGTCTTTGCCGCCTTCTTCGTCGGGCCAATGTTCTCTTATGTGCTGGCCGTCATATTTCTGCGCGAACCAGTCACCCTGTTACGCTCGGCACTGATTATCATCGGGTTTGCCGGTGTCCTGCTGGTCGTGCGCCCCGGCATGGGGGGCGAGGCCGGCGTACTTTGGGCTGCAGGCGCAGGGCTGTGTTACGGAACATTCCTGACCATGTCGCGCTGGCTGTCGGGCATTGGCACCCCCATTGCCCTGACCTTTACGCAGCTGCTGATCAGCGCCTTATTGCTGCTGCCCCTTGGTCTGTTGAACCTGCCTGAAACAACCCTGCCCATCGCGGCCCTTACACTGACCTCAGCGTTTTGTTCGATGCTGGGCAATCTGCTGCTGCTCTATGCCTACCGCATTGCCAACGCCACACGCCTTGCGCCGCTCGTGTATTTCCAACTGATCGCGGCCGTCGGTTTCGGGTGGAGCATCTTCAACGACCTGCCAGATGCCTATACTTGGGCCGGCCTTGCCGTCATTCTGGCCAGCGGCATCGCATCAACCCGCCTGCGCTGACCACTTCCCCTGCGCCCTGATCGCAGTGGATGACGCCGCATTCATCGGCACATTCACAAAACACCATGCCGGGGCATCAGCCCTCCCCAGCAAATGCCCATAGCGGCCCGCAATCCGGTAGGACGCATAAAGTCCGGCAGCCCGACTCATCCGCGCTGAAATACGCTGTCCTGGGCGCGCCAAAACCCCGACAGGCACGCTTTGCATGATCCCGCGCCAATCCTGCCAGAGATGGAATTGCGCCATATTATCCGCCCCCATCAGCCAGACAAACCGCACCTGCGGATACATCTTCTGCAACCGCGCCAAGGTCTGCGCCGTGTACCGTGTGCCCAGATGGGCCTCGATATCCGTGATCTCGACCCGTGGATGCCGCATCACCTGACGGGCTCGCGTCATCCGGTCGTCGAGCGGTGCAGGCCCCCGGCTCTTCAATGGATTTCCGGGACTGACCAGCCACCACACACGGTCCAGCCCGAACCGCTTGAGCGCCTCGCGGGTGATATGGGCATGGCCCTCATGCGCGGGATCAAAGGATCCCCCCAACAGACCGATCACCTGTCCGCTGGACGCATATGGAAACTGATAACGCAAAAGAAAACGGCCCCCGAATGACTTCAGGGGCCGAAAGGAAGGGCTTCTGCCCGGTTTGTCAATCAGATCAGTTGTTGTGCTTGACGATCGCACCCGACTTGATGCGCTCAAAGTAGCTGTTCATCTCGCGCTTCACGATCGGCATCAGGAAGTACAATGCCGTGATGTTCACAACCGCCATGGCAAAGATCATCGCATCAGAGAAGTCGATGACCGCGCCCAACTGTGCCGCCGCTCCGACGATAATGAAGAAGCAGAAGATCAGCTTGAACACCAACTCCGTCGTCTTGCCCTCACCAAACAGATAGGTCCATGCCTTCAGACCATAGTAAGACCATGAAATCATCGTGGAAAAGGCGAACAGGATCACTGCCAGCGCCAGCACATAGGGGAACCAGCTAAACCCGGCGGCAAAGGCCGAAGATGTCAGGCCAACGCCACTTGATCCGTCAACCGTTTTGATCGCTGTGCCCGCTTCATTCAGAACAAATGTGCCTGTCGCAGGGTCCATTACCAACACGCCAGAGATTGTGATAACCAAGGCCGTCATCGTACAGATCACAACCGTGTCGATAAACGGCTCCAACAGGGAAACAACACCTTCCGTCACCGGCTCTTTGGTCTTCACAGCAGAGTGGGCAATCGCCGCGGAACCAACACCGGCTTCGTTCGAAAACGCCGCCCGTTTGAACCCTTGGATCAAGGCACCAACGAAACCGCCAGCAACACCCAGACCGGTAAAGGCACCTTCAAAGATCTGGCCAAAGGCCCAACCGATCTGGCCCGCATTCATGATCAGGATAACCAGCGCAGCCAGAACATACATGATGCCCATGAACGGCACGACTTTCTCGGTCACGCTGGCGATGGATTTGATCCCGCCAACAATCACCGCAAAGACAACCGCGGCAAAAATCACGCCGGTAATCACACCGGAAAAGTCACCGACAATATTGGTAATCTGCGCATGCGCCTGATTGGCTTGGAACATGTTTCCGCCGCCCAATGCACCACCGATGGTGAAGATCGCAAAGATCACGGCCAGAACCTTACCGCCAGGCAGGCCACGCTCCTTGAACCCTTTGGTCATGTAATACATCGGACCACCCGAAACCGTCCCGTCAGGGTATTCGTTCCGGTATTTCACACCCAGCGTACATTCGGTGAATTTGGACGCCATGCCCAGAAGACCGGCCAGCACCATCCAGAATGTCGCCCCCGGGCCACCAATGCCCACGGCCACCGCAACACCGGCGATGTTACCCAAACCAACGGTGCCCGAAAGCGCCGTTGTCAAAGCCTGAAAGTGGCTGACCTCGCCCGCGTCATTCGGATCGGAATAGTCACCCTTGACCAGCGAAATCGCATGGCCGAATGCCTTGAATTGGATGAACCCGAAATAGATCGTAAAAATCGACGCAGCCACAACCAACCACAAAACAATCCACGGAAAGTTTGTGCCCGGCAGGCTCATAAAGATCAGATTCACGAACCAGCCCGTCGAGCTGGAGAAGATATCATTCACTTTCTGATCAAAGCTGACGGCCTCTTGCGCCGCCGCCAAAGTCGGCAGGCTCAGCGCAGTTGCGGCCAAACCCGTTCCTAAAAATCGCTTCATTTTAAATCCCCCAAATTCACGGAATGATGGTAACCGGCACGCTGGCAGAAGCCGCCAGTCGACCTGTCACACCACCGAACACACGCTCTTTCAAACCACGTGCGCCGACACGCCCGACAACAATCTGCATTGCCCCATGCGCTTTGGCCGTTGCGTCCAGAATATCCGCGGCGTCACCATGCTTTACAACGCCAACGATATCGAAACCTTCGGCCTTTGCCTGATCCACGGCCGGATTAAGCACCCGCTCGTGCGCCATCTTCAGCTCTTCTTCACGCCGCTTGTGACGTTGTTCGTTTTCTTCTGGGGTTTGAAAGCTGAACGGCGACCATTCGATCACATAGCAGATTGCGATGGTGCAGTCTCCGATCCCTTTGGCCTGCCGTTTGGCAAAGGCAAGCGCTCGGGCACCCGCCTTTGATCCATCCAGACCCACAACAATAGTGGCTTTTGTCATTGTTTAGTGTTCCCTGTTGTCCCACCACACCCCCACAGTCGCTCCGGACCGGTCGGATGCAGTCAATTTTCCCTGTATAGGTGACAGATTGCCGCCCCCTACAGGTTGAATTAAGCATAACAGGTTCGTCGCGAGTGTAACGGCCAAAAATACCAAGAATAGCAGAATTTTTGCCTGATTTTAACCGACTTTCCAGCCAAATCGGCTGTCGTCAAGGTAAACAACAGGAATTACTCTTCGCCAGCACGACACCACTTAGACATCGTAACGTTGCGTCATAATCCCCCCCTAGCACATCATTTACAGGCTTGTCACGTCTGCGTTGATCTTGGGACGCCGGCGCGATATTGCGGTGCAAACCTCATTTGACCAGACAGGAACCCCCATGGCGGCCTATCAATTCGTTTACCACATGTCCGGCGTCTCCAAGACCTATCCCGGCGGCAAGAAAACCTTTGAAAACATTCACCTGAACTTTCTTCCCGGCGTGAAGATCGGTGTGGTCGGCGTCAACGGCGCTGGTAAATCCACGCTGTTGAAGATCATGGCAGGTCTCGACAAGGATTTTCAGGGCGAAGCATGGGCCGCTGAAGGGGCCAAAGTCGGTTATCTGCCACAGGAGCCCAAGCTGGACGAAACCCTGACCGTGCGTGAAAACGTCATGCTGGGTGTGGCCGAGAAAAAGGCGATCCTTGATCGTTACAACGAACTTGCCATGAACTATTCGGACGAAACCGCCGATGAAATGGCCAAGCTGCAAGATGACATCGACGCACAGAACCTCTGGGATCTGGACAGCCAGATCGACGTGTCGATGGAGGCCCTGCGTTGCCCACCGGACGACGCCAACATCAAAGACCTCTCGGGCGGTGAAGCCCGCCGCGTCGCGCTGTGCAAACTGCTGCTCGAAGCGCCCGACATGCTGCTGCTTGACGAACCGACCAACCACCTTGACGCCGAAACCATCGCCTGGCTGCAACAGCACCTGATGGATTACAAAGGCACCATTCTGATTGTTACCCACGACCGCTACTTCCTGGACGACATCACCAGCTGGATTCTCGAACTCGACCGCGGCAAGGGCGTGCCTTACGAGGGCAACTATTCCGACTGGCTGGAACAGAAAGCCAAACGTCTGGCGCAGGAAGCCCGCGAGGACAAATCCAAACAGAAAACGCTTGAGCGGGAACTTGAATGGATGCGTCAGGGGGCCAAGGCCCGTCAGGCCAAATCCAAAGCGCGGATCAACGCCTATAACGAAATGGCCGACCAATCAGAGCGCGAAAAGCTCAGCCGCGCCCAGATTGTCATCCCCAATGGCCCGCGCCTTGGCAACAAGGTGATCGAGGTGGCGAACCTGAACAAGGCCATGGGCGACAAACTGCTGGTCGAAGACCTCAGCTTTGAACTGCCGCCCGGCGGCATCGTCGGCGTGATCGGCCCCAACGGCGCGGGTAAATCCACTCTGTTCAAGATGCTGACCGGTCAGGAAAAACCCGACGCCGGCACGGTTGAATACGGCGAAACCGTTGACCTCTCCTATGTCGACCAGTCCCGCGATGATCTGGCCGATGACGATACCGTCTGGCAGGCCATCACTGGCGGTGCCGAGCTGATCAAACTGGGCGACGCCGAGGTCAACTCGCGCGCCTATTGCTCCTCCTTCAACTTCAAAGGCGGCGACCAGCAAAAGAAGGTCGGTCTGCTCTCGGGTGGTGAACGCAACCGCGTCCACATGGCCCGCCTATTGAAAGAAGGCGGCAACGTGCTGCTGCTCGATGAACCGACCAACGATCTGGACGTCGAAACCCTGCGCGCGCTGGAAGACGCCCTTGTCGATTTCGCCGGCTGCGCGGTTGTTATCTCGCACGATCGCTTCTTCCTCGACCGGATTTGTACGCATATTCTGGCCTTCGAGGGCGACGCCCATGTGGAATGGTTCGAGGGCAACTTCGAAGACTACGAAGAGGACAAGAAGCGCCGGTTGGGTGCCGATGCGCTAGAGCCGAAGCGACTGAAGCATAAGAAGTTCGTTCGGTAGGGCGAGGTTCCCCCTGCCACCTATCCCCTACAAAAATACGCCAAGGCGGGGTCACCCCCGCCTTACGCAAATGCCACGTTGCCATCCTGACCCAGCAGCCGCGCGCGATGCACCGAGGACCAAGGCCAGTCTTTCGGTCGCGCCACCAACCGGTGTTTCACAGGATTGAGGTGGCAATAGAGTATATGCTGCGCCAACTCTTCCTCCCCGCGGATATGATGCTCCCA
This sequence comes from Sulfitobacter sp. M05, assembly GCF_029285175.1. Classification (GTDB taxonomy): domain Bacteria; phylum Pseudomonadota; class Alphaproteobacteria; order Rhodobacterales; family Rhodobacteraceae; genus Sulfitobacter. Next base: position 83,142 of record NZ_JABEDH010000002.1, read on the forward strand.
AAACCGTTTCTGCCAAATCCTACTCGCCCTTTCCGTAGGGTGGGGTTCACCCCGCCATTGCGCAAATGGGGCGAGTCCGGCGGGACCGGCCCCGCCCTCCGGACAGCCATAGAAAACCGCCCCATATTCGCGCCCCAGCGGCGTCCAAAACCCCGTCACCACGCGGTAAACGCCAGATACAATGCAGGTGGTCCGGCAAAACAACCATCGCCACAATTTTGAAGGGCCGTCCCGCCTTGGTCGCCCTAACCGCATCACCCAACAGGCAATTCGATCCGTGAGCAACGCACTGCGCCGGTAACGCAGGGTCGAATGTAATGAGGTATCCCCCCAGTCTGCACCAGTCAGGGATAACATATCCCTACACGATCTCCGGCCAAATTCCGCCCACCTACCCACAGCCCTTGTCCGAATCGCCGTCTCGCCCTATATTCTGCATTGCTAACGTTTATCTATTTCGACCCACTGTCTCCCTAACACGGCGCAGATCGAACTCAGACCGACCACGCCACGCCATCGCACAACGCGGATGGAACACTGCTTTAGGAGACTACGGAATGGCTACTGGCACCGTAAAATGGTTTAACACAACAAAAGGCTTCGGCTTTATCGCACCCGATGGCGGCAGCAAGGACGTTTTCGTTCACATTTCTGCTGTTGAGCGCGCAGGCCTGACCGGTCTGGCCGACAACCAGAAAGTGACGTTCGACATCGAAGCTGGCCGTGATGGCCGCGAGTCGGCAACGAACATCGCACTGGCATAAGCCTTAGACGGGGCGCTGCGGCGTCCCTGTCACAAGAATTTGACCGACCCTCTGGCAACAGTGGGTCGGTTTTTCTTTCTGTAGGGTTGAAAAAATCCGCATTTTCGCGAAGTTAAACCATCTGCACAACGTAATTTATGGAGCGTCCCCATGCACCGCCGCACCTTTCTGGCCTCAACATTGGCCGCTGCTGCCCTGCCACAGGTCCTGTCCGCAACAACAGCCGCCTATGACCCAACACCGCAGGAAGTGTCGATCAAGCCGACCTACCAGCCCGGTCAATTGCTGGTCTTGCCACGCAGCCACTATCTCTATTTCGTGACGGCCCCCGGCAAGGCAATGCGCTATGGCATCGGGGTGGGCAAGGCTGGCCTCGAATTCACCGGCACCGCAACCATCGCTGTCAAAAAAGAATGGCCCACATGGCGCCCAACAGACGAGATGATCGAACGCGACCCACAGGCCTACAAGCGCTTTATCGGCAATACCGAAGCCCAAGAAGGCGGCCCCGGTAACCCGCTTGGTGCCCGTGCGCTTTATCTCTTTGAAGGTGGCCGCGACACCTATTTCCGCATCCACGGCACCACCGCGCCCAGCACAATCGGCCGGTCCGTTTCCAATGGTTGCATCCGTATGATCAACGACCACGTGATTGATCTCTACAACCGCGTGCCTGTCGGCACGGTTGTGACGGTTCTTTAAACCCAGACGTCAGACATGAAAAAGGCCGGTGCCCGTTGCACCGGCCTTTCTCGTTTCCAAAACATAAACCGTATTAATTCAGCGCCTTATCCGTGATTGCCGACGTCCATGCCCCCTCGGGCTGCTTGGAGATCACCGGATCGGAGCCCCCCGCCAACAGCGTGTCCACCGTCCGCTGGAAATCCGCCTCAACCAAGGCACCATTGGAACCAGCGGTCAGCTTGGCAATCTCGCCCATCATCCGCACCTGCGCGGCTTCGGTCTGCGCACCCGTCTCGTCGTTATCCAGCACGATGCCGGCGGCTTCTTCCGGGTTTTCTTCGGCGTATTTCCACCCCTTCATCGACGCCCGCACAAAACGTACCATCTTGTCCTCAAACACCGGGTCGTTCAAGTTTTCCTCAAGCACGTAAATGCCATCTTCCAGTGTCGCCACACCCTGCTCTTCATATTTGAACGTGACCAGCTCGTCCGGGTTCACCCCCGCATCCAGCACCTGACCGTATTCGTTGTAGGTCATGGTCGAAATACAATCCGCCTCGCGCTGCAACAATGGATCGACGTTGAAACCCTGTTTCAAGACGGTCACCCCGTCGTCTCCCCCATCGGTGGAAATGCCTTCTTGGCTCATCCACGACAGGAACGGGTACTCATTGCCAAAGAACCAGACACCAATCGTCTTGCCTTTGAAATCCTGCGGGCCGGTGATGCCGGTATCCTTCCAACAGGTCAGCATCAAACCGGAGGTCTTAAACGGCTGGGCAATATTCACTACCGGCAGCCCCTTTTCACGCGCCGCCAGCGCCGAAGGCATCCAGTTCAGCATGGCATCGGCACCGCCGCCGGCCAAAACCTGCGGCGGCGCAATATCAGGGCCACCAGCCAAAACTGTTACCTCCAGCCCCTCTTCCTCGTAAAACCCCTTGTCCAGCGCCACGTAATACCCGGCGAACTGCGCCTGCGTGACCCACTGCAACTGCAATGTAACGCTGTTTGCGTGCCCGTCAGCAAAGACAGGTGCCCCACCCAAACCAGTGGCAACAGCCGCGGCCATCATCAATTTCTTCATCATTTATCGTCTCCCCTATTGGTTAACATATTGCCCCGTTTCGAGGTCTTGGTCATTCCAAATGTCTAGCGCTGCGAAGGATGCCAAAATGTCACCCGCGTCTCGATCAATGTCATCAGCCCATAAAATGCACTGCCCGCCAGCGCCGCAATCACAATCTCGGCCCAAACCATATCCAAGGCAAGCTGGCCAAAGCTGGTCGAGATCCGAAACCCCATGCCAACCGTTGGCGAGCCGAAAAATTCAGCAACAATCGCCCCAATCAACGCCAATGTGGTCGCAATCTTCAACCCGTTAAACATAAACGGCATCGCCGCCGGCAGACGCAGCTTGAACAGGGTCGGCCAATATCCCGCCCCATAGGTGCGCATCAAATCGCGCTGCATCACCGTGGTATCGCGCAGCCCCGCAACCGTGTTTACAAGGATCGGAAAGAACACCATCACCGCAACAACCGCCGCCTTGCTCTCCCAGTCGCTGCCGAACCATTTCACAAAAATCGGCGCAATTCCGACAATCGGCAAGGCCGCCATGAAACTGCCCACTGGCAAAATGCCCCGCGTCAGGAACGCGGATCGATCCGCCAGTATCGCAATACCAAGGGCCGCCAGCCCCCCCACCACATATCCGGTCATCGCCCCCTTGATGATGGTCTGATGGAAATCCGCCCAAAGCCGCGGCCCCTCGGCCAGCAAACGCGTCACAATCGCAGAGGGTGCCGGCAGAATTACCGGATTCACCTCGAACCCGACCACCAGAAATTCCCAGACTATAACAAGGGTCAAACCGAAAATCGCCGGGATCAATACCTTTACACCGGCATTCTCCGACATCGGGCCATTCGCCAGCCTGACATTCACCCACCAGCCGAATGCCCATACCATCAACGCTGCACTTGCCCAGATCATGCCGTCCGCATCCCCATTCGACGCAGTGTTACCCGCTCCATCACACTAAAAAGCCCCACCAGCGCCGCCGCCGTCAACGCCGCCGCAAAAAGCGCCGCCCAAGACACCAGCGGCTGGCCATATTGATCCCCGACCAGCATCCGCGCCCCAAATCCGGCTTTTGCACCTGTCGGCAACTCGGCTACGATGGTACCGATCAACGAAGCTGAAATCCCGATCTTGAGCGAAGCAAACAGATAAGGCGTTGATGCCGGCAACCTCAATGCCCAGAACCCCTGCCGGTTCGACGCATGATAGGTCCGCAGCAAATCCAGCTGTATCGCATCAGGCGAGCGCAGCCCCTTCACCATCCCAACAACCACCGGAAAGAACGACAGATAGGCCGCAATCAACGACTTGGGGAACAACCCCTGTATGCCCATCGCACCCAGCACCACAATCACCATCGGGGCCAGCGCCAGGATCGGAATGGTCTGGCTGACAATCGCCCAGGGCATCACCGACCGGTCCATCACCCGCGAATACACAATCCCCACCGCCAACAGGATGCCAAGCCCGGTACCGATGAAAAAACCCAACAAGGTCGGTGCCAGCGTCACCCAGCCATGATAGACTAAAGACCGCTTCGAGGTAATCTTCTTTTCAAAAATCGTGGCATACATCTCGCGGGCCACCTGCTGCGGTGCGGGCAAACGCGGACGCACAAAATCATAGGTGCGCGGCACCAGATGCAGATTGCGCAGGCTCAGCCCGATACCGCTGTACGCCTGCCGCTCCACCGGCGTCTCTGGCACCACAGACACCCCATCCCGCTGCGCCTGATCCGCAACCAGATGCATGTTCATCGGCACAACCGCCACCAACCAGAACAGCAAAACCGCCCCCACCACAGTCATAACCGGAAGTACAGATTTCACAGAACACCCCCCGGCTTCATCTTGCCAATAAACTCAATCCCGCAGGTCCGGCAAAGGCAACGATCATTCATCCAGATGCCCCGCCCGCAAACCTTCCCTGACGCGATGCGCAATCTCCAGAAACTCGGGCGTATCGCGTATCTCCAACGGGCGCTCCCGTGGCAGGGTACTTTCGATCACATCGGTGATCCGCCCCGGTCTTGGCGACATCACCACAATCTTGGTACTCAGATACACCGCTTCCGGAATCGAATGGGTTACAAAGGCAATGGTCTTTTCCGTCCGCGCCCAAAGCTTCAGCAACTGCTCGTTCAGATGATCGCGCACAATCTCATCCAGCGCCCCGAATGGCTCGTCCATCAGCAGAATATCCGCATCAAAACTCAACGCCCGCGCGATGCTCGCCCGCTGCTGCATCCCGCCTGAAAGTTGCCAGGGAAACTTGCGTTCAAACCCCGCCAGATCAACCAGCTCCAGCACCCGCTTCACCCGATCGGCCTGTTCCGCCTTGGGCACGCCCATAATCTCCAACGGCAGCCGGATGTTGCCGCCAATCGTGCGCCAGGGATAAAGCCCCGCCGCCTGAAACACATAGCCATAGGCACGGCTTTTGCGCGCATCCTCCGGGCTCACACCATTCACGGTAACGCTGCCACCGGTGGGTTGTTCCAAATCCGCCATCACCCGCAGGAATGTTGTTTTGCCACAGCCCGACGGCCCGATAAAGCTGACAAAATCCCCCGCATGAATATCAAGATTCACATCCTTAAGCGCATGGATCGGACCATCATTGGTCTGGAAAGTGAGGTCCAGACCCTCGGCTGAAATAACCGCCCCGGCTGACGCTTTGGGGGTGTTGTCCGCAGAATTTCTATCTAAGGTTAGCATCTCATTCCAACTTAACTTTTACTCTTCAGGAGCTTCTACTTTGTCTCAGCCCAAGACCCCACAATGCCGCAAGCTACGCCCGTCAAATACCTATTCAGGCAAACAGGGGTTTGATTATTTCGAAGGGATCGCCCTCGAAACAACCCAGTCACAGGCGATTTGCATGCACCTTCTGACCATTCCACCCGGCGCGAAGGCCAAGGCACATAAACACGCGACACATGAAACCGCAATTTACATGCTGGAAGGGCGCGTAGAAATGTACTGGGGCCAGACCCTCGAAAACCACATGACCGCAGAAGCTGGCGATATGATCTATATTCCCGCCGACACACCCCATCTGCCAATGAACCTGACCGACGCCCCGGCCAGCGCTGTAATCTCGCGCACCGATCCGCATGAACAAGAAAGCGTTGTCCTGACGCCGGAACTGGAAGCTGCGGTACCAAACTAACTAGATCCCCGCCGGAATATTCAACGGATCGCGCTTGATCATCTTCGGACTGGTCAGCGCCTTCCACTTACTCAGCGCAATGTTTGCACTCGGGAAGGCCGGACGCGGAATGAATTTGCCACGTCCCGGTTGCGGCTGGCTGTTTTGCCCCCAGGCCCAGATCACATCCCCCCGGCTCAGCGTATAACGCGCATTCGCCGTCACCTCGAACCCCTCGAACACATTGTAATCCAAAATCGAATGATGGTTCGCGGGCGAAATCGTCTTGGTGATTTTCGGATCCCACACCACAATATCGGCATCGGCCCCCTCAACAATCGCCCCCTTACGCGGGTAGATATTCAAAATCTTCGCCACATTGGTCGAGGTCGCCGCGACAAACTCGTTCGGCGTCAGCCGCCCGGTCTCGACCCCTTCGGTCCACAGCACACTCAGACGTTCTTCCAACCCGTTCGACCCGTTGGGGATGATCCTGAAATCATCGCGCCCCGCGCGCTTTTGCTCGGTGTTGAACGCCGCATGATCCGTCGCCACAACCTGCAAGGATCCCGCCTGCAAACCCGCCCACAGCGAATCCTGATGGTCTTTACTGCGGAACGGCGGCGACATCACGCGGCGCGCTGCATGATCCCAATCCTTGTTGAAGTACTCGCTTTCATCCAGGGTCAGGAACTGGATCAACGGCTCGCCGTAAACCCGCATCCCCTTCTGGCGCGCCCGCCGGATTGCCTCATGGGTCTGCTCACAAGACACATGCACAATATAAAGCGGCACACCGGCGGTATCGGCAATCGTAATCGCCCGGTTCGCCGCCTCGCCTTCCAGCTCGGGTGGCCGGGAATAGGCATGCCCCTCCGGCCCCGTGATCCCCTGATCAAAATACTTCTGCTGCAACTCGGCCACCAGATCACCGTTCTCCGCATGCACCATCGGCAGCGCACCCAGTTCAGCACAGCGCTTGAATGACGCGAACATCTCGTCATCCTCGATCATCAAAGCGCCCTTATAGGCCATGAAATGCTTGAACGAATTCACGCCCATATCGACGGCGTCTTTCATCTCGTTAAAGACATTCTCGTCCCAACCAGTAATCGCCATATGATAGCCAACGTCGGAACAAATCTGCGGCGCTGACTTGCGGTGCCATTCATTGATCGCGTTCTTGATTGATCCATCAGCGCCAGGCAGACAGAAATCCACCACCATCGTGGTCCCGCCACAGGCCGCCGCCCATGTGCCGGTCTCGAATGTCTCTGCGGCGGTGGTTCCCATGAACGGCATCTCAAGATGCGTATGCGGATCAATCCCGCCAGGAATCACATAGGCCCCCTCGGCGTCAATATAGTCATCCCCCTTCAGATCCTCCCCGATCTGAACAATCGTCTCCCCCTCGATCAGCACATCGGCCTTCCACGTCCGGTCCGCGGTACACACCTGCCCGCCTTTGATCACCTTGCTCATCGTCTTTCTCCCCTCTTCATCTTGCCTTTAACCTCCGGGGTCTGGGGCAGCGCCCCAGTCAACCTCCCCAACCAAAGCTGCCCTCCCCGGAGCCGCAAGACCTTTACAAAATCCCTGCGACGTCTCTGACCTGAAACCTCACCCAACAACCTCCGCCATCTCCACAACCGCATGCATCAGCACATCCGTGCCCGCCTGCGCCCACTCCTTGGAAATCTCTTCTGCCTCATTATGGCTTAGCCCGTCCACACAAGGGCACATCACCATCGCCGTTGGGGTCACGCGGTTGATCCAGCAGGCATCATGCCCGGCACCGGAAATCAGGTTCATGTGGGAATACCCCAAGCGTTCCGCCGCATCGCGTACCGCTGTCACACACCCCGCATCAAAGGCCACAGGATCAAATCCGCCGACCTTTTCAAACGCAATCTCCATCCCCATATCATCGGCGACCTTCTGGCCTTCAACACGCAGCCGCGCCTCCATATCTTCAATCACGCTCAACTCGGGCGAACGGAAATCAACCGTAAATACCACCTTGCCGGGGATCACATTGCGCGAGTTCGGATAGACATCGATATGCCCTGCCGCCCCCACCGCATGGGGCGCATGGCTCCAGGCAATCTCCTCAACCTTTTCCAAAATCCGCGCCATGCCCAATCCCGCGTTCTTGCGCATCGGCATCGGTGTCGATCCGGTGTGACTGTCCTTGCCCGTCACCGTCACCTGCGTCCAGCTTAGCCCCTGACCGTGGGTGACCACGCCAATATCTTTGTCCTCGGCCTCCAAGATCGGCCCCTGTTCAATATGCAGCTCAAAAAAGGCGTGCATCTTGCGCGCGCCCACCTCTTCCTCGCCGCGCCAACCGATCCGCTTCAGCTCGTCACCGAATTTCTTGTCCTCGGCATCCACCCGATCATAGGCCCAATCCTGTGTATGAATGCCTGCAAATACCCCCGACGACAGCATCGCCGGCGCATATCGCGTGCCCTCTTCATTGGTGAAATTGGTCGCCACAATCGGGTGTTTGGTTTTCACCCCCAGATCATTCAGGGTGCGGATAATCTCCAACCCGGCCAGCACCCCCAGCACACCGTCATATTTGCCGCCCGTCGGCTGGGTATCCAAATGTGAACCGACATAAACCGGCAAGGCATCCGGGTCCGTGCCCTCGCGACGGGCAAACATATTACCCATCTGGTCCAACCCCATTGAACATCCCGCAGCTTCACACCACTTCTGAAACAAGGCGCGCCCTGCGCCGTCCTCATCTGTCAGGGTCTGACGGTTGTTGCCCCCCGCGACACCGGGGCCGATCTTGGCCATCTCCATCAAGCTGTCCCACAAACGATCCGGGTTAATCTTGAGGTTTTCTCCAGGTGCGGGCATGGCTGGCTCCTTAGGCTGGCAGTGGCGCAATAAATTTTACCATTTGGTAAAGCCACGATTACGGTTAGGCTTGCCTCTGTCAAGAACTGCTTTAGGGACGCAGGCGCCACAGTTTGGCAAATGCTCGAATTTCAGGCAACTGCAGGAGACCACCGATGCCAAAGGATGCCGGAAAAAAACCAAGCCGGATTCAACAGCGAAACCGCCGCGTCATTCTGGATGCCGCGCTCGATGTCTTCTCGCGTCACGGCTATCGCGGGGCCACATTGGACCAGATCGCGACACAGGCCGGCCTCAGCAAACCGAACATCCTCTATTACTTTGCAGGTAAAGAAGAAATTCACGTGACCCTGCTCAGCCAACTGATGAAAAACTGGCTTGATCCGCTGGTCGAACTGAATGCAGATGGCGACCCCGTCGAGGAAATCCTCGGCTATGTGCGGCGCAAGCTTGCCATGGCACAGGAATTCCCCCGCGAAAGCCGCCTCTTCGCCGGCGAGATTTTGCAAGGGGCGCCCCGCATACGCCCCGAACTGGAAAGCAATCTAAAGCCTCTTTTTATGAGAAATGCACCCTGATCCAAGGTTGGGTCGACGAAAAACGCCTGCCGCCGCTTGATCCGCGCCATCTGATTTTCTCAATCTGGGCCAGCACCCAGCATTACGCTGACTTTGAATCTCAAGTCGGGCTGCTGCTGGGGGATGCGGATGACGCCTATGCCGGTGCCGCCCGCCATCTGGACGCCATGTTTCGCAAGCTGTTGCAGACCTAGGGGCAGTACCAGCCTCTTTACAGGTCATTCACCAACAGCGCGGATTAACGGACACGTTAAGCAATCGTTTACAGAAATCCCCGAAACTTCTCACGGGTGGCGGGCTCCAGACATCAAGATTGGAGCTACCAATGAGTTCTATATTACTAAGCAATCCTTTCCCTGCACAGCCGGCACCATCGGCCATGACCGCAGAGCCCCCCGCAACAGCAGCCATTACGCCGGTCCTTGCTGGCGGTACGACAGGTTCTTCCGACAGCGCGGCCTCATTCACCGGTTCTGGTGCAGGGTCCAGCCGGCAAGCGGAGAATGTGGCGCTGTTTCAATCAGCCGACAAGGCCAAATGGACACCACCGGCCAAGGCCACAGGCGGTTCTGTCATCAATGCACAGGCCCGCGCCAACACCGATCGGGACAACGGGATCGAACTGCCGCTTGGCCCTGACCTGCCTGCCGTCGAAATGCCCGACCCGCTGCCAACCTCCCCGTTCCTGAAACCGAACAATGATGTCGCATAGGGCCGGTGACAGGGTTACTCGGCGGCTGACGCTGACGGGTTGTTGGGGTGTGTTGTCCAATTGGCATAATCCGGCTGAACCACCTTTCCAGTGCGCGGATCGGTCAACCCGGGGGCCATCGCCTCCATCGTGATACAGTCCTCGACGGGGCAGACATTCACACAGAGGTTACAGGCAACACATTCGTCGTCCACCACACTGAACGTGCGGTCCTCAGACATGGCAATCGCCTGGTGGCTCGTGTCCTCACAGGCGGCAAAGCAGCGCCCGCAGGAAATACACAGGTCCTGATTGATCACCGCCTTGGCCACGTAATTCAGATTCAGCTGGTTCCAGTCGGTGACGTTGGGCACCGCACGGCCAACGATTTCGTCCACCGATGTCATTCCCTTGCCGTCCATGTATTCCGACAGGCCGCTGATCATTTCCTCAACGATTTTAAAGCCATAGGTCATTACCGCCGTACAAACCTGCACATTGCCCGCGCCCAACGCCATGAACTCTGCCGCGTCACGCCAGTTGGTCACCCCGCCAATCCCGCTGATCGGCAGGCCCTGCAATTCTGCATCCCGCGCGATTTCCGCCACCATGTTCAGCGCAATCGGTTTCACCGCAGGCCCGCAATAGCCACCATGCGCGCCCTTGCCGTCAATGGTCGGCTCTGGCGCAAACAAATCAAGGTCCACACTGGTGATCGAGTTGATCGTGTTGATCAGGGAAACCGCATCCGCGCCTCCCGCCATCGCCGCCGCTGCCGGTTTGCGCACATCGGTGATGTTTGGCGTCAGTTTGACAATCACCGGCATCCGCGTGTGCGACTTCACCCAGCGCGTCACCATCTCAATATACTCCGGCACCTGCCCAACGGCCGCGCCCATGCCGCGCTCTGACATCCCGTGCGGACAACCAAAGTTCAGCTCGACACCATCCGCGCCGGTTTCTTCCACCTGCGGCAGGATGAACTTCCACGGCTCTTCCTCGCAGGGCACCATCAAGGAAACGATCATCGCGCGGTCAGGGTAATCGCGCTTCACCAGTTTGATCTCGTCCAGATTGGTCTGCAACGGGCGGTCTGTAATCAACTCGATGTTGTTCAATCCCAGCAACCGCCGGTCCGCCCCGTAAATCGCGCCATAGCGTGGCCCGTTCACATTCACCACATGCGGGTCCAAGCCCAGTGTTTTCCAAACCACACCGCCCCATCCGGCATCAAAGGCGCGGCGCACGTTGTATTCCTTGTCCGTTGGCGGTGCCGAGGCCAGCCAAAACGGGTTGGGGGATTTGATCCCGATAAATTCGCTTCTCAGATCAGCCATTTCTCTCTCCCCTACACACTCAATGCCGCGTGAATATCCATCGCCGCATCACGGCCTTCGGCCACCGCCGTCACGGTCAGATCATCGCCACCACTGGCACAATCCCCGCCAGCCCAGATGCCTTTCACCGATGTTTGCCCGGTTTCAGAAACCTTGATCTTGCGGCCCTCCAGCGCTGGCAGGCCCTCACCTTTCAGGGTCTGGCCAATCGCCTTGAACACCTGATCCGCCGGCAGGCGCAGTATCTGCCCCGTGCCCTTCATCGCATCATCGACATATTCAAATTCAATCTCGCGCACCGTCCCATTGCCATGCACCGCCACCGGCACCGCATGGGTCACGATCCGCACACCCTTGCTGGCGGCCAGGTCTTGCTCAAACACGCTTGCATTCATCCGGTCACGTCCGCGCCGGTACACCAATGTCACGTTCAACGCGCCCAGTAACTTGGCTTGCACCGCCGCATCCACCGCCGTCATCCCGCCGCCAATCACCACAACGTCGCGCCCGATGGGCACGCTTGCCACATCACCCGCCTGCCGCAGCTCTGCAATGAAATCCACCGCATCCAGCACACCGGCCTTATCCTCGCCATCTGCGCCCAGTGCGTTCACACCGCCCAGCCCCATGCCCAGAAACACCGCATCGTATTCCGCTCGCAATTTCTCCAGCGTCACACCGTCACCCAGCGCCACACCGTATTGCATGGTAATCCCCCCTATTTTCAGCAGCCACACGACTTCATCCTGCGCAAATCCGCCCGTGGTTTTGTAGGTCGCGATACCATATTCATTCAGCCCCCCGGGCTTGGCGGCGGCGTCCATCACCACCACATCATGCCCCAGCATCGCCAAGCGGTGCGCACAGGATAATCCCGCAGGCCCCGCACCCACCACGGCCACAGTCTTGCCCGTCGCTGCCGCCCGCGTGAACGGATGCACCCCCTGTTCCTGCAAATGATCGGTTGCATAGCGCTGCAATTGTCCGATCAGCACCGGCTTGCCCTCTGCCGCTTCACGTACACAGGCCTCTTCGCACAAGGTCTCGGTCGGGCAGACCCGCGCGCACATGCCGCCCATGATGTTTTGTGTCAGGATCGTTTTGGCCGCCGCATCCGGCGTGCCCGTGGCAATCTGACGGATGAACAAGGGAATATCGATGTCTGTGGGACAGGCCGTGATGCAAGGCGCATCATGGCAAAAGTAACAGCGATCCGCCGCCACCAACGCCTCATGCGGGTCCAGACGCGGATGCAAATCCGAAAAATGCGCCTCATAATTGTCAGGCTCCAAACGCCCCGCGACAATGCCCTCTTGAAAAACGTCTGGTCCCATCTGGCTCACCCTATTGCTTGCTGGATAGGGAAAAGCTCACACGGAATGATTTTTTTATCAACTGGTAAAATTATTTTGACGCAGAAAAGTCAGTTTCCGCCCGCGACAAAGGCCCGGTCAGCCTGTTATTTCATCAATCAACGCCAGCACTTTCGGCCCCACCTGTGTCACGATCAATGCCACCCCCTCCGCATTGGGATGCACCCCATCGGCCTGAAAGTAATCTTTCAAAGTCAAAGGGTTGGAAATATCGCCCACAGCACTCAGACCGGCAAAAAAGCTCTCCAGATACCCGCTGCCATAGTGCGCTGCCAACTCCGGATAGATGGCGTCGAACTGAGATTTATACGCAGGCCCGAAGTTTCCCGGTGCCGCCATCCCGATCAGCAAAACCTCTACTTTGGCCGTATCGGCGGCCTGCAAAATCCCGTCAATGTTGCTGCGCGCCTGCTCTGGGGCCAGCCCGCGCAACAAATCGTTGCCCCCCAGCGCCACGATCATGCCGTCCACCTCCGGCGTCAATGTCCATGCCACCCGCGACAACCCGCCGGCGGTTGTATCCCCCGACACCCCCGCGTTGATCAGCCGCACATCGGCCCCTTGTGCATCCAGCCATGCCTGCAATTGTGGCACAAACCCCTGCGCCGCAGGCAGCCCATACCCTTGGGTCAGGCTGTCACCAAGGGCTGCAATCACAACCTGCTCTGCACGGGCAACACCTGCCTGTGCCAGCCCCGCCAAAATAAAAACAATCCCTGCCAACGCCTTGCGCATCTGCCTTAATACTCCATATCCAAAGGGACCCCAAAACAAAGGCTGCCCATGTCCGACCCCGTATTTCACCTTTCAGATGTGGTTCTTTCGCTGAAAGGCAATGCCGGACCCGTCGACATTCTGCGCGGCATTTCACTGGATGTGCAAGCCGGCGAAACCCTTGCCCTGACCGGCCCCTCCGGTTCCGGCAAATCTTCATTGTTGATGGTGATGGGCGGGTTGGAACAGGCGACTGGCGGCACCGTCACCGCTTTGGGCCAGAACCTCACCACCATGTCCGAAGACGGGTTGGCGCGTTTTCGCCAAGGGCGCATGGGCATTGTGTTCCAGTCTTTCCACCTGATTCCGACAATGACCGCCCTTGAAAACGTCGCGACCCCCCTAGAGCTGCAAGGGGCACCAGACGCCTTTGAACGTGCCCGCGAAGCGTTGGACACCGTCGGGCTTGGCCATCGGTTTGATCATTATCCCGCGCAAATGTCTGGGGGCGAACAACAACGCGTCGCCCTTGCCCGCGCCTGTGCGCCCCGCCCTGCAATCCTCTTGGCGGATGAACCTACCGGCAATCTGGACAGCACCAATGGTGCCGCCATCATGGACCTGTTGTTCGATCTGCGCGACCAACACGGGGCCACGCTGGTGCTGGTCACCCACGACCCAACGCTTGCCCAACGCTGTGACCGCGCGGTTAATCTGGCCGACGGGAAAATCGCATGAGCCTGCGTCTTGCTGCCCGTTTCGCACGCCGTGAGATGCGCGGCGGCTTGCGTGGATTTCGTCTGTTCCTTGCCTGTCTTGCCCTTGGGGTCGCGGCCATCGCCGCCGTCGGCTCCGTGCGCTCCGCAATTGAGGCGGGGCTGCAACGCGAAGGGGCCGCAATACTAGGCGGCGCTGCCGAACTGGACTTCACCTTCCGTTTCGCCACCCCCGAAGAACAGCAATGGATGCGCGACCGCGCCACGCGGGTCTCTGAAATCGCCGAATTCCGCTCCATGGCTGTGGTTGGCGATGAACGCGCCCTGACCCAGATCAAGGCGATTGATGACGCCTACCCGTTGGTCGGCACGGTTGCCCTGTCGCCTGACATGCCCCTGACGCAGGCGCTTGCAACAACTGACGGCATCGCCGGCGCGGTGATGGAACGCGCCCTGTCCGACCGGCTGGGCCTTTCGCCGGGTGACACCTTCCAACTGGGCAGCAAAACGTATCGGTTTTCGGCCCTGTTGACCCGCGAACCGGATTCCGCCGCCAGCGGCTTTGCCCTTGGCCCGCGCACCCTGCTCTATCGTGATGCGCTTGACGGGGCCGGGCTGCTGGCCTCGGGCACCCTGTTCAACAGCAAATACCGCCTTGATCTGCCCCCCGACACAAATCTCGAAGCGCTGGAAACCGCAGCAAAGGCGCAGTTCACCAACAGCGGCATGCGCTGGACCGATGCCCGCAACGGTGCCCCCGGTGTGGCGCAATTCGTCAACCGCCTCAGCGCCTTTCTGGTGCTGGTCGGGCTTTCCGGCCTTGCCGTGGGCGGGGTTGGCGTTTCAGCGGCAGTGCGCGCCTATCTGAACGGCAAAACCGGCACCATCGCCACCCTGCGGGCGCTGGGGGCTGACCGCGCAACGATTTTCCAGACCTATTTCATCCAGATCGGTGCCCTGTCCCTGCTCGGCGTCGCGATTGGCCTGACGCTTGGCGCTGCTGTCCCGCTGCTGCTGTCACCGTTGATCGAGGCCCGCCTGCCCCTGCCCGCCGCCTTTGCCTTGTATCCGCGCCCCTTGATCGAGGCCGGTCTTTACGGGCTGTTGACCGCACTGGCCTTCACCCTATGGCCGCTTGCCCGCAGCGAGGACGTGCGCGCCGCTACTCTTTTTCGCGATGCATGGTCCGGCACCCCGCGCCTGCCCGCCGCCCGCTATCTCTTTGTCATCACGCTGATTGCCGCCACCCTGATTGCGCTGGCCGGCTGGTTCAACGGTTCATGGTTCCTGACGCTCTGGACGCTTGGCGGCATCGCTGGTGCCCTGTTGATCCTGTCCCTTGCCGCCCTGCTGATCCGCTTTCTTGCCCGCCGCGGCGCACGGGCCACACGCGGCTATCCGCGCCTGCGATGGGCGCTTGCCGCAATTTCCGGCACCGGGGAAGGGGCGGGTGCAGTGGTGCTGTCACTGGGTCTCGGCCTGTCGGTTCTGGCCGCTGTGGGTCAGATCGACGGTAATCTGCGCAGCGCCATCACCGGCAATCTGCCCGATGTCGCGCCCTCATATTTCTTTGTCGACATCCAGAAGGACCAAATGCCCGGCTACACCGCCCGTCTGGAAAACGATCCTGCCGTCTCGCGCATTCAAAGTGTGCCGATGCTGCGCGGCGTGCTTACCCAGATCAACGGCCAACCAGCCGCCGATGTCGCAGGCGACCACTGGGTTGTGCGGGGCGACCGTGGCGTGACCTATGCCACAACCCCCGACGCAGAGACCAAGATCACCGCAGGCGAATGGTGGCCTGAAGATTACACCGGACCGCCGCTGATCAGTTTCGCCGCCGAGGAGGCCGAGGAAATGGGCCTAAAGCTTGGTGATAGCCTGACAATCAACATCCTTGGCCGCGACATCACCGGCACCATCACCTCTTTCCGCGAAGTTGATTTCTCGACCGCTGGCATTGGGTTCATCCTGACGATGAACCCCGCCGCCCTTGCCGGTGCGCCCCATACCTTTATCTCAACCGTTTATGCCGAAGAGCAGGCCGAAACGGCCATTCTGCGCGACCTTGCCAGCGCCTATCCCAATATCACCGCCATCCGTGTGCGTGACGCCATTGACCGTGTCGCCTCTGTTCTGGCCGGTCTTGCAGCGGCCACATCCTACGGCGCGCTTGCCACCCTGCTGACCGGCTTTATCGTGCTGATCGGGGCAGCGGCGGCCGGTGCCGATGCCCGCACCTACGAGGCCGCCGTGCTGAAAACCCTAGGGGCATCACGCGCCCAGATCGCCCTTAGCTTCATCCTGCGGGCCGCCCTTTTGGGGCTCTTCGCCGGCACAGTTGCGCTTTTTGCGGGGGCCTTGGGGGGCTGGGCTGTCAGCACCTACATCATGGAAACCGATTTCACCCTGATCTGGCCCTCTGCACTGGCAATCATCGCCGGCGGTGTGCTGGCCTGCGTTCTAGCCGGCCTCGGATTTGCCCTTAGATCCCTGAACTCCCGCCCGGCCCAAGTGCTGCGGTCGCGCGAGTAACCAAAGCGACCAACGAAGGAACACCGATGTCCCACCCACTTCCCGCGCCCCTGCCTAAGGCGGTCAGCCTTGCGCAACAGCAGCATATTGTGAACCTGGTCCGCCGCGCCGCGCGGGCCGAGATACTGCCGCGTTTCCGCCATCTCGCTGCCGGTGACATCGACACCAAATCCAATGCCCACGATCTGGTCACCGCTGCGGATACCGCCACCGAACAGATGATCACGCGGGCCTTGCAAATCGCCTTCCCCGACGCGCTGGTCATCGGCGAGGAAGCCGTCGCCGCCGCACCTGATCTGTTGCAAAAGATCGCAAATGCACAACTGGCCTTTATCATCGATCCGATTGACGGCACGTGGAACTATGCCCACGGCATCGCGGTCTTTGGTGTGATCATTGCCGTGACACGCTTTGGCAGGCCGGCCTTTGGGCTGATCTATGATCCGGTTGCCGATGACTGGGTCATTGCCGATGAAGAAGGGCCGGCAAACATGGAAAGCGCGACCCACACCGCACGCCAGATCAAGGCCAGCATGGGCAAATCGCTGGATGCGCTGATCGGCTATGTCCCGCTGCATCTGTTCGCGCAAGATAAACAGGCGAAAATTGCCGCCGCCATGACCGGCTTTGCCCGGAGCCACTCACTGGGCAGTTCAGCCCAAGAGTACCGAATGATCGCACAGGGGCACGCCGATTTCCTGATAACCGAATCTCTGCATCCCTGGGACCATGCCGCAGGGGCGCTGATCTGTGAACGCGCAGGGGCACATGTCGAAATGCTGGATGGCGGTCCTTATTCGGCAGAGCGTCACAGCGGTCACCTGCTGGTCGCCCCGGATCGCACAACATGGAACCGTCTGAAAAAGGTTTTCGCCTTCCTGCTGGAGTAGCCGTAGGGCGGGGGTTCACCCCGCCACCACTGCCTTTTCTACTGGCGCAGGATTACTCTGCCGCCTCCGCATAATCGCTCAGCGGTGGGCAGGTGCAAATCAGGTTACGATCCCCATGCACATTGTCCACCCGGTTGACCGGCGGCCAGTACTTATCAACCCGGAACGCCCCCGGAGGGAAACAACCCTGCTCGCGCGAATAGGGCCGCTCGCCCCATTCCAGCACCAGATCCTCAACCGTATGCGGCGCGTTCTTCAGCGGGTTGTTCTGCGCATCCATCTCGCCCTTTTCGATCGCGTCAATCTCGGCGCGGATCGCCAGCATCGCGTCACAGAACCGATCCAGCTCGGCTTTGGTCTCGCTCTCTGTCGGCTCAACCATCAACGTGCCCGCCACCGGCCATGACATTGTCGGTGCGTGGAAACCGCAATCAATCAGACGTTTGGCGATATCATCCACCGTCACGCCTGCGCTTTCCTCAAAGGGACGCACATCCAGAATACACTCATGCGCAACCCGCCCCGTTGGCCCTTTGTAGAGAACATCAAACGCCCCCTCCAACCGCTTGGCGATGTAGTTTGCGTTCAAAATCGCCACCCGCGTCGCCTGGGTAAGTCCCTCACCGCCCATCATCAGGCAATAAGACCATGAAATCGGCAACAACGACGGTGATCCAAAGGGGGCCGCCGATACCGCATTGCCACCCGCATTCGGATCGCCGGGCAAATGCGGCACCAGATGCGCCTTGACGCCAATCGGCCCCATGCCGGGCCCACCGCCACCATGCGGAATGCAAAATGTCTTGTGCAGGTTCAGGTGGCTGACATCTCCGCCCAGATCACCGGGCCGCGACAACCCGACCATGGCGTTCATATTGGCCCCGTCGATATAAACCTGCCCTCCGTGGTCATGGGTGATCTTGGTCACCTCGGTCACGGTTTCCTCGAAAACCCCATGGGTCGACGGATAGGTGATCATACAAGCAGCAAGCTCGTCACCCGCCGCTTCAGCCTTGGCACGGAAATCATCCAGATCAATATCGCCGTTGGCAGCGGACTTAATCACCACCACCTTCCACCCCACCATCTGCGCACTTGCAGGGTTGGTGCCATGCGCCGACATTGGGATCAGACAAATGTTGCGCTGGTCATCGCCATTGGCACGGTGATATCCCGCAATCGACAACAGCCCGGCATATTCCCCCTGCGCACCCGAATTCGGCTGCATGGAAATCGCATCATAGCCGGTGATGTCGCACAGTTTTGATGACAGATCGTCAATCATTTCCTTATAACCAGCCGCCTGATCAACCGGCACAAACGGGTGCATCTGCGAAAACTCACGCCAGCTTACCGGCATCATCTCTGCCGCCGAATTCAGCTTCATCGTGCAAGAGCCCAGCGGGATCATCGCCCGGTCCAGCGCCAGATCACGATCCGCAAGGCGGCGCATATACCGCATCATCTCGGTCTCGGCGCGGTTCATGTGGAAAATCGGATGGGTCAGATAGGTTGTGGTACGCACCATCTTTTCCGGCATGTGATAATGCGGCGTATAATCCTTGTCTTCTTTGGTAATGCCAAAGGCCCGCCAAACCGCTTCGATTGTCGCGGGTTTGCTGCGCTCGTCCAGCGTGATCCCGACCTTTGTATCCCCCACAGCCCGCAGGTTGATGCCCTCGTCTACTGCGGATTTCATCACCGCCTGCTGCAACGGGCCAACTTCAACGGTAATCGTGTCAAAATAGGTTTTGGGACGGATTTCAAAACCCGCCATCTGCAATCCTTCGGCCAGACGCACGGTCTTGCGATGGATACGCTGGGCAATCGCCTTCAACCCCTCCGGCCCGTGGAATACCGCGTACATCGACGCCATCACCGCCAAGAGGGCCTGCGCGGTACAGACGTTCGATGTCGCCTTTTCACGCCGGATATGCTGTTCGCGGGTTTGCAGGGACAAACGGTAGGCCCGGTTGCCATGGGCATCAATTGACACACCGACAATCCGTCCCGGCATTGTCCGCTTATAGGCATCCTTACACGACATATAAGCAGCATGTGGCCCGCCATACCCCTCGGGAACGCCAAAGCGCTGGGTCGATCCGACAGCGATGTCTGCCCCCATCTCGCCGGGTTCCTTCAGCAGCGTCAGCGCCAGAGGATCCGCTGAAATAATGCCAATACCCTTATGTGCATGCAGCGCCGCAATCGGATCGGTAAAATCGCGCACATTGCCATAGGTCCCCGGATACTGGAAAATTGCGCCAAACACGGCTGCCGGATCCATATCCACCGGATCACCGACAATCACCTCAATACCCAAAGGTGCAGCACGGGTTTTCATCACTGCAATATTCTGCGGATGGCAATCCTGATCAACAAAAAACGCGGTCATCTTCGATTTCGACACGCGCTGCGCCATGGTCATCGCCTCGGCACAGGCAGTCGCCTCATCCAGCAAGGACGCATTGGCAACTTCCAATCCGGTCAAATCCGAAATCATTGTCTGAAAGTTCAACAAGGCTTCCAACCGGCCCTGTGCAATCTCGGGCTGATACGGCGTATAGGCCGTATACCACGCCGGGTTCTCAAGAATATTGCGCTGGATTGCCGGCGGTGTGACCGTCCCGTGATAGCCCTGCCCGATCAAGGACGTCAGCACCTTGTTCTTGGATGCCGTGACCCGCATATGCTCCAGCACCTCGCGCTCCGACATCGCCTTGCCAAAATCCAGCTGCCCCTCCATGCGAATGGCCTCGGGCACGGTATCGTCGATCAGCGCGGCAAGCGATCCCGCCCCCACGACGTCCAACATATCCGACATTTCTGCGGGTGAGGGGCCAATATGACGCCGGTTGGCAAAATCATATGGCAAATATTCTGTCGGCTTGAAAGTCATCGTGTCATCCTCATTTAAGCAAGCCGGCACCGCGCCCTAAACGCGCAGCCCCCGCTTTCATCTTGCCTTTAAACTCAATCCCGCAGGCCCCTCAGGCCCTAGCCGATGAATTTCTGATAGGCCGCTTCATCCATGAAATCGTCCATCTGCGACGCATCGCTGATCTTCATCTTGAACATCCACGCCTCGCCCTGCGGATCATCATTCACCATGCCGGGATTGTCGGTCAGCGTGCTGTTCACCTCGGTGATTTCACCATCGACAGGTGCCAGAATGTCAGATGCGGCCTTCACACTCTCGATCACCACAACCTCGTCATCCTTGCTGACTGTGGTGCCCTCGTCAGGCAGCTCCACAAACACCACATCGCCCAGTTGCTCGGCGGCATGGATCGTGATCCCCACAACCATCTCGCCATCTTCCTCGCGCAGCCATTCATGCTCTTCTGTAAACTTCATCTGTGGTTTTCCTGTTCTGGTTATCTCTTAAAATTTGCCGCAACAAAGGGCAGCTTGGCAACGGTCAACGGCAATCTCTTACCCCGTACCTCTCCCCAAAGCGATGTACCGACACTGCTTGCGTCTTTGGAAACATAGCCCATCGCAACCGGCCCTGCGACTGTTGGCCCGAAACTTCCTGAGGTCACAACACCAACCTCCCGACCGGCTTCGGCGGCGTCAAACAACACCACACCTTCGCGCATTGGCGCACGCCCTTGGGGCAACAAGCCAACACGTTTACGTCCAACACCGCTGGCCAGCTGGTCCAGAATGATCGACGCCCCCGGGAAACCGCCAGCACGGGCCCCGCCTGACCGGCGCACCTTCTGGATGGCCCAGTTCAACGCCCCTTCTACCGGAGTGGTGCCGGCATCAATATCGTTTCCATAAAGACACAGCCCCGCCTCAAGGCGCAGGGAATCACGTGCGCCCAAACCAATGGGTGCGACCTCGTCCTTTGCCAGCAAAGCCTGCGCCAGTGCCTCGGCCTGTGACGCGGGCACCGAAATCTCGAACCCGTCTTCGCCAGTGTACCCCGAACGCGATGCCCAGACGGCGATGCCCCCCAAATCCAGATCGGCAATATCCATAAATGCCATCTCTGCCGCGCGCGGGTCCATTTCGGCCACAACATCAGCCGCCTTCGGGCCCTGCAAGGCGATCAAGGCGCGGTCTGCCAACTCTGTCACCGTCACATCCGGCGCCAGCCCCGCGCGCATCCGCGCGATATCGGCCTCTTTACAGGCGGCATTCACCACGACAAAAAGATCATCCCCCCGGCGCGCAAACATCAGATCGTCCTCGATCCCGCCAGCGTCATTTGTGAAAAACCCGTACCGCTGGCGGCCATCCTCCAGCCCCAGCACATCCATCGGCACCAGCGTTTCAAACGCCAGCGCCACCGCCTCCCACGAGGCCCCCGACAGAATCACCTGCCCCATGTGGCTGACGTCAAACAAACCCGCGGCGGCACGGCAATGCAGATGCTCTTTCATCACACCAAGCGGATATTGCACCGGCATGGAATAGCCTGCAAAGGGCACCATCTTGGCCCCAAGGCTAACGTGCAAATCATAAAGCGCTGTTGCGTGTAAATCGTCCATCCGTTGCTCCCCTGACCGGATGTTCTGGCAACACCGGCATCACAACGCCACACCATGTGACGTCCGATGCCCCCTCTGTCCTTTCGCCTGAGATCGTTATCCCTTCGGCGGGTGCCTCCTGCACCACTCTCCAGAGTGTCGTCGCAAGATCACGGTCCGTGGGCCTGAGAGTTTCCGGGGCGGTTGCTCCTTCGGCATCAGCGTGGCTGATTCTCCCATGATCTGGCCCTGATGTACGCCGGTCAAACCCGATGCGTCAAGCGCTTGTCGCCGCCGCCGCCCCGTGCTTTTGTGGCACAAATCAACGCGAGTATCCTGATGACACCCTATTTCTTCGGCTATGGCAGCCTTGTGAACCGTGACACCCACAGCTATCCCGATGCCCATCCCGCCGAATTGGTCGGCTGGCGGCGCGCCTGGGTTCGCTCTGCCGCCTTCGATCGGGTATTCCTCAGCGTAACCCCAGACACTGAAACAACAATTTCCGGCCTCATCGCCGCTGTGCCGGGTGCCGATTGGGCCGCGTTGGATTCCCGTGAAACAGGGTATGCACGGCTGTCGTCGGGCGATGCAGTCAACCATCCGCTGACACCGGTACCCGATATCGCGCATTACGCTGTGCCCGCTTCACAGCAGGGGCACACCACCCGCGATACCATCATCCTCAGCTATCTCGACGTGGTGGTACAAGGCTTCCTGCGCGAGTTTGGCGAAGCTGGCGTACAGGCATTTTTCGACACCACCGACGGCTGGGACACCCCCATCCTGAACGACCGTACCGCGCCGCAATACCCGCGCCACAAGGTCCTGAGCGCCACGGAAACCGCGCTGGTCGATCACCATCTTGCACGGCTATCTGCGCGCGTGGAATAGGGTCATCAAACGTCCCTCGCGGCCAAACAACTCCTGTTTGTCCCGCACCGGTGCCCCACCGCGATCAATCACCCGCAACGCCAGCACCCATGCCACAGCGCCAAAAATCACCCCGGCAAGGGCCTGTCCGATCAACACCCCCTGCGCGCCAAAAGCCCAGGACCCGATGAACACCAAGGGGATCAACGCAACCGCATTGCGCCCCCAGTTGGTGAAGGTCGACAGAAACGGCTGACCCAGATTGTTATAGGCTGCATTAGACACGAACAAAACGCCGGGGAAAAAGAACGCCAGCGACAGCGGGCCACAGAACAAATAGATCAAATCACGCGTCAGCCCGGTTGCGCCAAACAGGTCAGCGATGGCACCACGCGCGAGAAAAAGTATCGCCGAGACCAGCAAAATCACCACCGCCACAAAGATCACCGCCGCGTTGAACCCGGCCCGTACCCGCGCCATGTTTCCCGCGCCATAGTTTTGTCCGATGATCGGGCCAACAGCCCCCGAAAGCGCAAAAACCACTCCAAACGCCACCGGCGTCAGACGCCCCACAATTGCCATGCCGGCAATTGCTTCCTCGCCGTAGCTCGCCATGGATCGGGTCACAAACGCCTGCCCCACAGGTGTCGCGATCTGCGCCAGAATGGTGGGAAACGCGATGGCCAAAATAGGGCCAAGGTCACGCAACATGCCTTTCGGCTTGGGCCAAGTGATGCCACCATAAATCTTGACCAAAGGCCAAAGCGCCGTTGCGCAAATGGTCAAACGTGCCGCCACCGATGCAATCGCGGCCCCGGTAAGTTCAAGGTTCAGACCAAAGATCAAAACCGGGTCCAGCGCAGCATTCACAACACCCCCGGCAATTGTCGCCATCATCGCACGGCGGGCATCTCCATGGGCGCGTAAAACCGCACTGCCCATCATGCCAAGGATCAGGAAAGGCATCGACGGCACAATGATCTGAAGGAAATGCACGGCCAGTGTGGCGGTTTCACCGCTGGCCCCCAGCAGCGCGACCAGACCGCCCAGCGACAACCAAACCACAATCGAAAATATAGATGCAAAAACAAATCCATAGCTTAGCGCATGGGTGGTGCGTTCTCGGGCCAGCACTGCATCACCCGCGCCCAATGCCCGCGCCACCAAAGCCCCCGCCGCAATGCCAAGGCCGATGCCAAAGGAGGTGGTGAAAAACAGAATCGCACCGGCATACCCGATAGCCGCCGCCAGTTCGGTTTTACCCAACATCGAGATAAAGATCATGTCGACAAAATCGACGATGAAAACGGCCATCAATCCCAAAGACGCCGTCAGCGACATCACCGTCACATGACCAAAAAGGTTGCCTTTCAGAAACTTTGCCTCAGCCATTTTTCCGTTCCTCCCCAAACGCAAAAGGGCGACGCAAATGCGCCGCCCCTTTCTTCATGTTATGGTCAAATAGGACGCGCCGGTCTCATCCGCGCGCCTTGATCACCTGTAGCAACGGCATCACCGCCGCCATTTCAGGCCCGTGTTCCTGCCCCGTCAGCGCCAGGCGCAGCGGGCGGAACAATCCACGCCCCTTGCGCCCCGTCTGTTCCTTGACCGCGGCTGTCCATGTGCCCCATGTGCTGGCGTCAAACGGCATCTCGGGCAGCATCGCCATAGCCTCGGCGATAAACGCCTTGTCATCCTCTTCGATCACCGGCTCAGCGCCATCGCGGAACATCGCCCACCATGCATCCAGCTCGCCCAATGTTTCAATATTCTCGCGGGTCACCGCCCAGAACGGCTCTGCCAGCGCCGCTGGCACCCCCAGCTTGTCCAGTGTCTCGGCCACATCAGCCACATCCAGCGTCTGCAAATACCGCCCGGTCAGCGGGAACAGATCCCGTTCATCAAATTTCGTTGGTGCCGCACCAAAGTGGTTGATGTCAAACCCGTCGATCAGCTCGGCCATATCGGTGCGCAGCTCGACAGGATCGGACGATCCCAAACGCGCCATCAGCGACAGCAAGGCAAAGGGCTGCACACCCTGTTCACGCAGATCACGCAAGGCCAGAACACCCAGACGTTTCGACAGGGCTTCGCCCTGCGGGCCGGTCAACAGCGAGTGGTGTGCAAAGGCCGGATGATCATGGCCCAGCGCCTTCATGATCTGGATTTGCGTCGCGGTGTTGGTCACATGGTCCGATCCGCGCACAACATGGGTCACGCCCATCTCGGTGTCATCCACAACACTGGCCAGCGTATACAGGATCTGGCCATCACCACGGATCAACACCGGATCGGAGACCGACGCCGCATCAATAGAGATATCGCCCAGAATGCCGTCTTTCCATTCGATCCGCTCACGGTCCAGCTTGAACCGCCAAACCCCGTCGCCACGCTCGGCCCGCAACGCCTCTTTCTCGGCATCCGACAGGTTCAGCGCAGACCGGTCATAGACCGGCGGCTGGCTCATGTTCAGCTGCTTTTTACGCTTGAGGTCCAACTCGGTCGGGGTCTCGAATGCCTCATAAAACCGGCCTTTGGCGCGCAGATCATCCGCCGCTGCGTGATACTGGTCCAACCGCTCGGACTGACGTTCAACCCGGTCCCAATGCAGGCCCAACCAGTCAAGGTCTCGCTTGATCCCGTCAACATATTCTTCCTTCGAACGCTCCGGGTCCGTGTCATCAATCCGCAGGATAAACGTGCCGCCTGCCTTGCGGGCAATCAGATAATTCATCAGCGCCGTGCGCAAGTTGCCCACGTGGATGTAACCGGTGGGGGACGGGGCGAAACGGGTGGTTGTCGGGCTGGCCATGCATGATCTCCTTGCGAGCCGCAGGCTTCTCACAACAGCTTGATATTGTCCAGTTCGCTTGCCAGTCAGCTTGGATTTACGGGCCAGATGCCAGTCAGATTTCTCAACCCCGCCCGCACCAGCTCGGCCAAAACCTCCATGTCCGCATCTTCCAACTTGTTGAGGTACAGGCAGGATTTGCCAATACTGTGTTTACCCAACCGACCAAGGATCTCCGAAAAATCCGTATACCCCGGCATGATGTATATACTCAGCTTGGCCTTGCGCGGCGCAAATCCGGTGGCGAAATAACGGCCCCTGCGCCCCGAAGCATAGGTATAGTCATAGCTGCCATAGCCCAGCATCGTTCCCGACCACAAAACCGGCTGCCACCCTGTCACTGTGCGGAAAAACGCATCTAGGCGCGCGGCCTCCATATGCCGGCGTGCCGGTGCCACATCGCTCAGAAAACGCTCTACCTGCGGCATCTCCCCCTCCAAACGCCCCCTGCGCCGGCAAAAAAACGCTCAGGTCAACCACCTTCCTTAAGCGCTCCGGCCACCCAGTCGCCGCTGGTTTCCTCCCCCGTGGCATAGCGCATGGTGCCCGCCCCCTGACGTTTGCCCGCCTTGAACATGCCTTCATAGACATCGCCATTGGCATAGGTCGCCGTGCCCATGCCCTCGATCTCGCCATTGGCCCAGGCCCCTGCGTATTTAAACCCCGTCGCCATGGTGATCGTGCCCTCGCCATGGCGCTGGCCCTCGACGAATGATCCCGCATAGGTGGTCCCGTCAGGGTAGGTCGTCGTGCCCATGCCGTGGCGCTGCCCGTCTTTCCAGCCCCCCTCATAGCGATAGCCATCCGCATAGGTCATCACCCCCTCGCCATCTATGCGGGCGTTCTTGAACGCCCCCTCATAAACCACGCCATTGGGATAGGTCGCGCGCCCCTTGCCCTCGATCACCCCGGCCCGCCACTCCCCTTCATAGGTTGACCCATCCGGATAGGTAATCTTGCCCGTGCCATCGACCAGATCATTGCGGAACTGCCCCTCGTAAACCGATCCGTCAGGATAGGTCACGCGGCCCACGCCTTCGATCTGTCCCCCAGCCCACGATCCGGCATAAACATATCCGTCGGTTCCGGTGAACGTGCCCTGCCCGTCGCGCCGGTCATCGCTGAAATCACCCTCATATACATCACCGTTTGCATAGGTGACCTTGCCCTTGCCATGTCGCTTACCCGCCACCAGCTGGCCTTCGTATACGTCGCCATTGGGCTGGGTCAGGGTGCCCGAGCCGTTGATCTGACCGTCCTGCCACGTGCCGACATAGATCAACCCGTCCGGCATTTTCAGCGTGCCCGTGCCGCTGCGCTTGCCCGCAACAATATCACCTTCATAAACCGCACCATCAGGATAGGTGATCGTGCCAACCCCCTGTTTGACTCCGTCCAGCCAATCGCCCTTATATTCATACCCCCCGACGCTTTGCATCACCCCTTTGCCGTGGTGTTTGGCATTGCGCATCCCGCCTTCATACCGCACCCCGTTGGCATAGATCGCAATGCCCTGCCCCATGATCGCACCGGCCTGCCACTCGCCCTCATAGGTACCACCATCAGCAAAGGTGATCTTGCCAAAACCATCCGGCTTGCCGCGCTCAAAATTGCCCTCATACACCGATCCGTTGGGAAAACGTGCAACCCCCTCGCCCTTGATCTCGCCCGCGACCCATGTTCCGGAATACTCATAGCCGTTGGGCAACTTATACGTGCCCTGACCATCCTGAAGCCCGTCCTTGAAACTGCCTTCATAAAGGCCGCCGTCATCATACTGTTTGGTCTGCACCGATACGTCCTGCGCCAAAGCGGGCAAGGGCAACAGGATCATACACAGGGCAAAAGCGCGAAGGGACATGGCAAACCTATTCACAGACGTTAAGGAGCAATTAACCATCAGCCTAAAGTCTGGCCGCCAACGGGGCAATGTCTTTTCAAAACCGCGCGCCCCGCACAGCGCGCCCTCGCCTGCCGCCAATACCCGGCCAAGGCCAAATCCCCTTTCCCCCTGCCCCTGATCTGCTACATCACATGCAGACACACAAACAAAGGGCGCTCTTATGGCAGACCGTTTCCGCATCACACTGGGCCAGTTAAACCCGACCGTCGGCGATCTTGCCGGCAATGCCGCACTGGCACTTGACGCATGGCAGGCGGGCAAGGATGCAGGTGCCAATCTTGTCGCCCTGCCGGAAATGTTCATCACCGGCTACAACGCCCAAGACCTCGTGATGAAACGCGCTTTCCAGCTGGATGTGATGGCCCATATTGAAAAACTGGCTGCGGATTGCGCCGACGGTCCGCCCCTCGCCATCGGTGCCCCATGGGCCGAAGGAACGGAACTGTTCAACGCCTATCTGATCCTCAAGAATGGCAAAATCGCCTCACGCATGTTGAAACATAACCTGCCCAATGAAACCGTCTTTGACGAGGTGCGCATCTTTGATTCCGGCCCTCTTGGCGGTCCTTACGCCGTCGGCAATACCCGCATTGGCTCTCCGATTTGTGAAGACGCATGGCATCCAGATGTTTCCGAAACGCTGGCTGAAACCGGTGCAGAATTCCTGTTGGTGCCCAATGGTTCGCCCTACTATCGGGACAAGATGGACACCCGGATGAACGTCATGGTCGCCCGTGTCGTGGAAACCGGCCTGCCGCTGATTTACCTCAATATGGTGGGCGGTCAGGATGATCAGATTTTCGACGGTGCCTCTTTCGCCCTGAACCCAGGCGGCAAGCTGGCCATGCAACTGCCCGCCTTTGATGCAATCACCACAAATGTCGATCTGGAACGCACCCCCGACGGATGGCGTGTCGTAGAACAGGCTTTCGCCAAATACCCGGACAGCTATGAGGCCGATTACCGCGTCTGCATGCTGGGCCTGCGCGACTACATGCGCAAAACCGGCTTTAAGAAAGTACTGCTCGGCCTGTCGGGGGGCATCGATTCTGCCATCGTCGCCACCATCGCCGCCGATGCCATCGGCCCTGAAAATGTGCGCTGTGTGATGCTGCCCTCCGAATATACCTCTCAGGCCTCGCTGGATGACGCCGAAGCGGTCGCAAATGCGCTTGGCTGCCGTTATGATTACGTGCCGATCTCCGAGGGCCGCGCGGCCATCACCAACACACTCACCCCGCTATTCGCCGGCACCGACGAAGGGCTGACCGAGGAAAACATCCAATCCCGCCTGCGCGGCCTATTGCTGATGGCCCTGTCGAATAAATTCGGTGAAATGCTGCTGACCACCGGCAATAAATCCGAAGTCGCCGTCGGCTATGCCACCATCTACGGCGATATGTCAGGCGGCTATAACCCGATCAAAGATATGTATAAAACGCGGGTGTTTGAAACCTGCCGCTGGCGTAATGAAAACCACCGCGACTGGATGATGGGGCCTGCCGGCACCATGATCCCCGAAACCATCATCACCAAACCGCCCACAGCCGAGTTGCGCGATGATCAAAAAGACAGCGACAGCCTGCCGGATTACCCCGATCTTGATGCGATGCTGGATATCCTCGTCGATCAGGACGGCTCGATCGAGGATTGCGTCGCCGCCGGCTTTGACCGCGCCACCGCCAAAAAGGTCGAACACCTGATCTATATTTCAGAATACAAACGCTTCCAATCCGCCCCTGGCCCGCGCCTGACCAAAGGCGCCTTCTGGCTCGACCGGCGCTATCCCATCGTCAACCGCTGGCGCGATCCCAGCTGATTGCCCCGCCCCGCCCTCGTCAACCAACCCCGGCCCGCTGTTCCGGACACAGCGCCCGGGCTTCATCTTGCCCCTAAACTCAATCCTACCCGGGCACCGCGCACGCGCCATCCGCAACGCCACGGACCGCACAATCATGTGACTTGAGCCTCTCCGCCCACCGCGCCATCATCACCCCATGCGCATTCTCCTGACCTGCCTCCTGCTGCTCACCAGCCCCGCCCTTGCCTGTGGTCCCGACACCGACTGCCCCGTCGGTGACCGCCATTACCGTATCACGATGCCCGCAAACCACGACGGCACCACCCATGTGCCCGCCCTGATCTGGGCACATGGGTATCGCGGCTCGGCGGCGGGGGTCATGCGCAACGGCTCTCTGCGCCGGATGTTGTCGGATGCCGGCTTTGCCCTGATCGCCGCACAGGGCATCAATGGCACATGGGATCTGCCGAATGGGCCCGGCACCATGGACAGCGACGGATCATCCGAATTCGCCTATTTTGACGCCATCATCGCGGATGCCACCGCCCGCCATCCCATCGCTCCCAACCGTATTATCGCTGCCGGATTTTCCGCTGGTGCCATGATGGTCTGGAACCTCGCCTGTTCGCACCCCGAAAAATTCGCGGGTTTCATTCCCGTCTCCGGCACCTATTGGCTGCAGCCCCCCGAAACCTGCAAAACGCCGGTGTCCAGCATCGTCCATATCCACGGCACCCGGGACAAAACCGTGCCACTCAAGGGCCGCCCCATCGGCGAAACCAAACAGGGCGAGATCGAAGAAGCCCTTACAATGTATGAAAAATTCGGAGATTTTGGCCCGGCAAGCCAAATCGAAACCGGCCCGCTGACCTGCCGCAACCGCAGCAATCCCACCGGCGAGGTTCTCGAATATTGCCTGTTCGAGGGCGGCCATTCCTTCCGCACCGAATACCTTGGCCACGGCATTGCCGCCCTGATGGAGGCAGGCCAGCTCTAGCCGCCAAACATCTCGGCAAATCCCTTTTCCCCCGCGCGCGAAAACCGCACCACCCGCGTGCCTTCCACCCGCTCGGCCCAGCCGATTTCCTGCATCCTTGCCAGCAAGGCCCGCCCGACACTGCCCGCCAGATGGGTCTGGCGCGCCGACCAATCCAGACAGGACCGGCACAGCGGCGCCTTGGACTTGCGCAAATCCGCCACATCCACACCAAACGCCGTCAGAAACGAGGCACCCTCTGCCGTCAGAACCACATCCGTACCCCGTTCCTCGACCAAACCTTTACCCAGCAAACCCTGATAAAGGGCAATGCCCTTGGCCCCTGCCAGATGGTTGTAACAGACCCGCGCCTCGCGCAACGCCTCGTCCTTGGGGCCGGTGCGTGTGCGCAGATGCCCCGCACCCGCCGCCAACCCCATCAGCGCCTCAAGCGCATGGCCCACGTCATCCCCACCCAGCGTGAAATACTTGTGCCGCCCGGATTTGCGACAGGCAATCATCTCTGCCGCTTCCAGCTTGGCCAGATGGGCGCTGGTGGTCTGCACGGTCACCCCCGCCTCAGACGCCAGTTCCGTCGCCGTCAGCGCCTTGCCCGACATCAGCGCCGTCAGGATATTGGCACGCGCCGGATCGCCGATCAGCGCTGCAATGCGGGATATATCCGGACCTTCTTTCATACTTCGACCGTAGCCGAAGCATCTGCGCCGATCAACCCGTTATGAACAGGCATCAACAGCAAAGGACACCCCATGCTCACCTGCATCATACGCTATCACATCAACCCGACCAAAAAGGCACAATTCAACCAATACGCCCGCAATTGGGGCACCGCCATTCCGCGCTGCGGAGCTGACCTCATCGGTTACTACGCCCCGCACGAAGGCTCCTCCACCCTCGCCTATGGTATTTACAATATCCCCTCCCTTGCGGCTTACGAACAGTATCGCGAACGCCTCGCCGCCGATCCCTTGGGCCGTGAAAACTACGCATTCGCCCAATCGGAGAAATTCCTGTTGCGCGAGGATCGCACCTTCCTGACACTGGCCTCCACCCCCCATGGAGACAGCACATGATCGCCGTAATTTTCGAAGTCATGCCCGACCCTGACCACAAAACCGACTATCTCGACATCGCCGCCGAAATGCGGCCCTTGGTGGATGAGGTCGAGGGGTTCATTTCCGTCGAACGCTTCCAAAGCCTGACCAACCCCGACAAACTCCTGTCCCTGTCGTTTTTCGAGGACGAAGCCGCCGTCGCCCGCTGGCGCAGCCTCACCGCCCACCGCAAGGCACAGGCCAAGGGGCGCAAGGGCATCTTTACCGACTACCATCTGCGCATCGCCCATGTGATCCGCGACTACGGTATGTTTGACCGGGACGAGGCCCCGAAGGACAGCCGCGCATCCCATGGTTAACACGGAGGCGGGTCACCCGCCCCCGTAACGCCGCTATCTGATGGCTTTTGTTCATCCTTCATATCCCGTAAACAGACGGCCACACCCCTGAACAAAAGACGGCCCCATGACCAAAACATTCACCACCACCCGCGAATTGCGCTTTGGCGATTGCGACATCTCGGGCACCGCCTACTTCCCGTCCTATCTGGACCTGCTGAATGGCGTGAACGAGGAATTCTGGACCCATATCGGCTATCCTTGGCACGAAATGATCTGGAAAGAACGCTGGGGCACGCCCACCGTGCATCTGACCTGCGATTTTTCTGTGCCCTCGCTGTTCGGCCAGACCCTCACCTTCAAGCTACAGGTGATCAAGGTTGGACGCTCGTCGCTGACACTGCGCCACGAAATCAGCTGCGAAGGGGAAAAACGCTGGACCAGCACACAGGTGCTTGCCGCCTCCGATCTGGACAAGCACAGCTCAATGCCATGGCCCGACAAGGTGCGCGAAACTCTGGACAGCTGGCTGGTCACAGAGTGAGCCGGGGCGGGCATCACGCCCCTGCGCCCCTGCCTTGATGCCCCCAGGTGTGAAACGCCAGATGACTTTGACCTTTCCGTCATGACATTGACCGAAGTTGCCTGTCAGACGGAAAACGAACCTTCGTGCATTATGCGGCGATCGAGAAAATAGAGCCCAGAGGAGAAGTGTCCAATTTTCGCTGCGCGCGCTCGCAGCGTGGATATTGCTGCATGGGCGAAAATATGGTTGCAGCCACCTGACAAAAAAGTGGTCATTCCAACAAACCACAGTAAAGGCGTCGTATGCGGGAAAGTGCGAAATCCTACGTTAGCTGAACATCAGCGATTTGAGAGCAGCTTGTTTAAGGATTAAAAGTGATCGGTAGCGAAAACCGATGCACTCCAGAAGGCAGCCCATGAGGTGCGGCTGTGAAGCGGGCGCGCGTCACGGCGGAAAGAGCCGCTTGATCCAGCAGCGCGTCCCCCGAAGATCCCTGCACGGCGACAGATGACAATGCGCCAGTAGAGGAAACTGCAATCGACAATATCACGGTCCCACGGTTGCGTGTGCCCGCGGGATACCTTTTGCGGCGCTCCACAGCGGAACGGATGCTGTTTCCCCATTGTGCCATGAGGGCGGGGTTCGGTGACGTCTGTTAGGTTGGCACCGCAGCGGCACCTTCATTGCCGGATGTTTGATTCTGACCTGATCCGGCTGCGGTCTGTCGAGGCGCAGTTTGAGCTGGGGCGGAAGGTGTAGAACGCGGTTTTGTAGGCCGAGAAGGTCGCTCTTCTGGGCGCAACGATGCCACAACAGCCGACGTGGACGGGGGTGGCACAGTCGTATCGACGACCGGAAGGCTGTCCGTGCTGAAGGTCGGGGCCGCGCCATTTGGTGCATGCTGAAACACCACCAAATGCGCCGCTGCCGCGACAGCCGTAAAGAGGATAAATTCGACGCCTTGCCTCATGGTTTCCCCACGGCGAGGTCAACAGATTGAATGCCGATTTCTGCAAGCCCAGCCAACACGTTTGCGAGTTTCGGTGTGGGCAAATCAGCGTCAGCGTGAATACTCAGACGCTGGTCTGTATCGACGCGTTGCAGGGTGGCCCAGGCGTTTGCTCCCACTGCTCCTTGAAAGCCCACTGTGCCTTGGGGGGAAATGTAGAGCGTCATATCCTCCTCCAATGTCGCGGCACTTTCCGAAAGCGGTAGTGTCACGTCTAAAGAGGGCGCGTGAACCGCATCGCTATTCGACCACCGACAGATGCGTGAAACCCGCAGTCTTCAAGGATTGCGCGACATCTATAAGGCGTTGCAGCGTTGCGTCGGCATCGCCACGCAGGATGATGATGTCGTCAGGGCTCTGCATCAGGGGGCCAAGGCGCGTGGCCAGGTCCTCCAGCGACACGGCAACGCCGTTCAGGCGCAAGGTGTCCGGCCCGATGCCGATCAGCCTCGGGGGGCCGGTATAGGCCGTGCCGCCACTCCCTGCCGACAGGGTCAAAGCCTTGTCGTGCCCGAACTGCGACGCCAACATGAAAAACACCAGCAAAAGGAACACAACCTCGATCATCGGGTGAGGCTTGGCCTGCGTCGGGGCCGGGTGCTGGCGAAACTGAACATCAGGCCAACTGCCTTTGTTGCTCCGGCGCGTGTGTGAAAAGCCGTGTTGCGAGATCTTCCATGTCCATCTGTACACGCTCGGCGCCCCCCCTCGAACCAACTGAGCGCGACAGCGGCGGGGATGGCCATGCCTGCGGCGGTGGTCAAAAGCGCCTCCCAGATGCCGCCGGCAAGCGCGGAAGGATCGGCCTGCCCCCCACTTGTTTCCAGCGCCTGAAAGGCCTCGATCATGCCAAGAACCGTGCCAAGCAATCCAATCAGTGGTGCGATAGTTGCGATCAGTTCAAGCGGGCGCAATCCACCACGCAGAACCGCAAGCTCATGTGCCGCAAGGCGCGTCACCTCTTCGCGGGCCAGCTGGTCGGGGAGTTCGCGCGCATTGAGCGCGCCCGCGATGAACAGGCGTTTCGACGTTCCCGGTTGCCATGATCCGCTGCGATTTGCGCGACGACCATGCCCCGGACAAGGCAAGCGGCCAGAGCTTCCACAGGATGATCGCCAGCGTCAGAACGGACAGAACCGCAATCGCGGCAAGGGCCGGACCACCGGTTTCAAGAAATTGTCGTGCCCCAGAGATATCGAACCCCACGATCAATGCCCCGGATTTTCGTCGTCAGCCTCTTCCGGCAT
Source organism: Sulfitobacter sp. M05 (assembly GCF_029285175.1). GTDB lineage: Bacteria > Pseudomonadota > Alphaproteobacteria > Rhodobacterales > Rhodobacteraceae > Sulfitobacter. Next base: position 117,609 of record NZ_JABEDH010000002.1, read on the forward strand.
CGTGCTGGCATCGAAGGCGGCGCTCCACCGATCCAGCAGGGCGCTGTCCCCATACAACCGTCGCCATTGCCGCAATCCGTTGCGCAGTCCGGCGCGGCCTGTGCGGGTGTCAGGTTCGGATATACTTTCCGGCTCCTGACCCTGCTCCAGCGCCGCCCAACAGGTTGCTTTTGCTGTCAGATATTCCTGCGGGCCCCATGCTTGCAGCAAGGTTTGAAACGCATCGAAGGCAGCACGGTTGAAATCCTTGTCCTGTCCCATCCGCCCGAACACCGGGTTTTCGGGGTTAAACCCGGCACAGGGCACCCAGCCTTCGGGAATTGGCGTATTCGCAGAATGGGTTCGGCCCGCACGCAGCAACTTTGGCAGGACGTGCGTGTGCGGTCCTTCTGGCGATGTGCCGCCCGTATCCGGCCCGCCGATCATCTGATAGACCTCGACACGGCCCACTTTGGTCAAGGCAACACGATGCGGATGCGCCTTGAGGATCACGGGCATCGCGGGGTTGCCGTGATCCATCAAAGAGCGGCCTGCGTTTTCGCGCAGGACCGCCAACAAGTCCTCGTCAGCGGTGCGGATGCAAAAGTCGACCTGTGGCTGCGCCAACCCCATGTCAAACAGGACCGCGCCATGATCTTCATCCCGCAAGGCTGCATCGTCGAGGCCAATTTCGGTCAGGACATCGCGTTGGTGCATCATCGCCTCTGCCTCAGGCAAACACAGCGACACTGCCTGCGACCAGCGATGCGCGCGGGGGCTGAGTGTTTCGTAGGCTACGGGGCGCACACCCTCCAGCCGTTCGATGCGCACACCGCCGCGTTTTGTCACCTGCATCAGCGGCGCGGTGCGCGCTGGTGGGGTTTCATCCCCAACATGGTGAAATTCCGCAATCGCACCGAATGATCCCATGTTCCATCCGGCCTCAGCCTGTTGCAGACCGCCTTCCAATACGTTCTCAAGATCAAGCATGTCCCGTCTCTCTTTTCTGAATTGATCCAACATCCGATTTCCATTGCCGAGCACCAAGCGTCGTTGCGCGGTAGACGGCCAAGCCCACGGCCTCGCCGATATCCGTATGGAGCCCTGCGTAGTCTTGCGGCCCTTTCGGTGCCGCCACCGCGATGCAATCCGTGCCAGTGCCAGTCGCCAACCCTCTGGCGAAGGGCACACCTGCGTCGATGATTGCCGCCGTGCGCGCCTGCGTGGCGATGCTGAGGGTTTCGATCAGACCGGTCTGCGACAGCCCGCGGTTCAAGCGCACCGCCACATTGATCGTGCCCCAGTCCTGCGCCTGTCGGTCCACCCGTGATCCGACACGTTCGGCGTTTGACAATCCGACGGTCGCCACACAATGCGCCGCCGTGCACCCGACCTTTGCGGAGTTTTGGGTAAAGAACGAGACATCACGCGATGTCAGAAAGGCCACAGCATCCTCATATCCCTGCAACTGCAACGCCCCATCGAACCATTCCCGCACATCCATGTCCTTCGGCAGGTCGGCATTGCGGACCTCGCGCCAGACAATACGCCGGGAGATAACAAAACCGGGGCGGTTGATGGCCCAGCTGAGGATGCGCATGTCGCGGCCCAGATCAAACGTCAGCCACGGACGCTCAAGGGTGACATCGCTCATGCCACCACCTTCAGCGGTTGAAACACGAGGCCATCCGGCGTGATTTCAAGATAGGCGCTGATGCCGAAGGTGTCGCGCACAAGGGCGGGGGTCAGCACATCACGGGGCGGGCCATCGGCGGCAATGCCACCGTTGTCGATGACGATCAGGCGGGTGCAATGGCGGGCGGCAAGGCCCAGATCATGCAGGGACACGATCACAGAGTGGCCTTCCCCTGCGAGATTGGCGAAGGACTGCATGGTTGCAATCTGGTGCGCGGGATCGAGGCCCGCAATGGGTTCATCTGCCATCAGAAGGGGCGTTTCCTGCGCCAAGGCCCGTGCGATCAGAACACGCGCCTGTTCCCCGCCGGACAATCGCGTTGCCGTCCGGCCTTTGAACTCGGTCAGGTCCATGCGTTGCATCGCACGCGCCACGGCGGCTAGATCTTGATCATTGGGCCGTTGCCTCGCACCCAGATGCGGCGTCCGGCCCAGCATCACCAGCGTTTCCACATCCACAGGCCAGGCAATTTCGCGCGATTGCGGCATCCAAGCAACGGCACGGCCCCGCGCACGCGGGGGCAAAGCCCCCAAAGAACTATGGCCCGTGCTGTCAACCAGACCCAACGCGGCCCGCATAAGGGTCGTTTTTCCGGCACCGTTTGGGCCGATAATGCCGACCAGCTCTCCGGTTCCGACGCTCAGGCTCACCCTGCTCAGAATGTCCCGTTTACGGCGGGTAACTCCGAAATCGGTCAGGGTCAGCAGGCTCATAGACCTACCCTCCGCGTGCGGTAGATCAGGTGCAAGAACAAGGGCGCACCGACCAAGGCGGTCACGACACCCAGTTTCAGGTCGCGTGCGGGTAGGATCACCCGAACAGCGATGTCCGCCGCCAGCAGCATCGCGGCCCCTCCGAAGGCGGAGGCCCACAACAGCCTGCCCGGTTGCGCGCCCACCAAGGGGCGCAACAGGTGCGGCACGACCAGCCCGACAAACCCGATAGCCCCGGCCACCGCGGTCGAGGCCCCAACTACGGCGGCCGTGCCAAAGATCAGCGTTAGGCGCATCCGGCGCAGACCGATCCCCATCGCCTCTGCCGCATCCTCGCCAAGCGTCAAAGCGTCCAGCCCGCGCGCGAGTGTCGCCAGCAACAGCGCCCCGAGCACGATCAGCGGCAAAGCGATCCAGACATGCGTCATGGAGCGGTCGGCCAGTGATCCCATCATCCAGAATACTATTTCGTTTGCGGCAAAGGGGTTGGGCGACAGGTTGAGCACCAGCGATGTAAACGCACCCGCCAGCGCGGATATCGCGATACCCGCAAGGATCAGCGTCAGAGATGAGCCGCGCGGCCCAGCCAATATCAGCACCAGAAATACACCGATCAATGCGCCGGCAAGTGCGGCCAATGGGAGACCAAAGGTAAAGCTTGCGGCCATCCCTGTCTGGATCGCCAGCACCGCCCCCAAGGCGGCAGACCCCGACACGCCGATCAGGCCGGGATCAGCCAGCGGGTTGCGCAGGTAGCCTTGCATCGCGGCCCCCGCCAGGCCAAGCGAGCCCCCGATCACCACCGCAAGCAGGGCGCGCGGCAGGCGGATTTCACGCATAACCAGCGTCATCGGGCCTTCATCACCTGTAAACAGCGCTTTCAGACTTTGGAAAACTTCGATATCGGCCGGACCAACCACCAGTGCGGCCACGAAAAGCACCACAACCAAAGCGGTCAAGCTCAGCGCAAGTCGCGTCATTGCTGCACATCCTGCATCTCTCGACGCAGCGCCACCATGTCGTCGATGGCCCGCAAGACGAACGGTGTGCCACAGACCCAATCACCGTCGGTCATGGATGCCTCCGGACGCGAGCGCCGCAGCGCCTCTATCACCGGATGCCCCTTGACCTCTTCGGACCGCGAGGCACCCCGATACGGACGGCTGGTAATCACGGTATCGGGTTGCGCCATCGCCAGAACCTCCAACGGGATGATCCCGCCCGCGCTGAACCCTTGCTCTGCCGCAATGTTGTCCAAACCGGCAATGTTCAGGATTTGGCCTGCCAGCGTCTTGTCGCCAGACGTGTAGCCATTGGCATAATAGAGCGCTGCGCGGGGGCGGGATGTGACTTCGGCCCTGTAGGCCGTCAATGACGCATCATAATCTTTAATCAGCCGCGCTGCGCGGTCTTGCTGGTCCAGAACCACCCCCATCTGTGTCAGCCTAGCCCGTACATCCTCCAGCGAATAGGCCGGGTCGAACACAACCACCGGAATGCCCAGCCGTTTGAGCATATCAACCGTCGCCCGCGTGCTGAAACTACCCGCGATGACCAGATCAGGTTGCAGCAAATATATTTCTTCGGCCAAGCCCCGATTGCTGTGAAAATGCGCGGCCTGTTCAACCATCGCCGAGCTGCGGGGATCGGAGGCAAGATGGGACACAGAAAGCAGCTGCCCTTCACCTGCCACCAACATGGCCAGTTGATCGGTGCAAAGGTTCATCGACACGGCTCTGATCGGTGTGTCAGACATTGAGACCACGGGCGTGCCGATCAGCGCGCCCGCAAGGCAAACCGACCGGATCGCTTCAGAAACGCGCACTGATGCCAACATAAGCTGACCGGCCCCGTGATGCGAACCCCCAGACGTCGACAGCATCATCATCAAACAGGTTTGTAACGCGCCCGTTCAGCGTCAGCGTGTCTGTCAGCTCATACCGTGCAGCAATATCGACGGTCGTGTATGCAGGCAATTCAGCCGTGCCGAAGGATCCGAAGAACTGTGTATCAAAGTTGCCCGACACATGCCGCAAGTCCGCAGAGACCGTGCCGCGTCCGCCAAAGGTATCGAACGTTGCCCCAAGAGTAAACTCGTGATGGGGGCGGCGCACTTCCACGCTGCCGTCAGGGTTCTTCGCGTCGATATAGGTGTAGGCCATCCGCAGGGCCAAAGTGTCTGTCGCCTGCATGGTTCCCGACACTTCAAGACCCTGACGGTCGCTGTCGCCAGCTTGGTTTTCATAGGTGAAAGTCCCCGGCCCGGTGCTGACCGACGTAATCTCATTCGTCAGCGTCTCGTTGAAATAGGTGACGTCAATGAGGCCGCGTCCGTCAAACACAGCGAACTCTGTCCCGATGTCAAAGCTCTTGTTACGCTCGGGGTTCAGGTTCGGATTACCGGTATAACCCCAAGCGTCGGCGTAAAGCTCAAAATAGGACGGGTTCACCACGCCTGTGCCCGCTGACGCGTGCAACCGCACTCCGGTTTCCGGTACTTGATAGGAAAACCCAACGTTCCAGGTCGTTGCATCCTCGAACACATCATTGTCGTCGAAGCGCGCGCCAGCCTGCACGTCAAGGCCATTCGAAAAGCTGCCCCGGTACTCCAAGGCGATGGACGTCGATTCCCGGCCATAAAGCGGGTTGGAACTGCTGCTATCCTTCTCGTTTTCCACGAGAACATTCAGTAGGTGATCGGCATCGGACACTGCGCGCCCGTCGAGACCGAAACTCAACCGATACTTAAGCGCCTCGCTGTCTGTCGTGATTGGTGCACCACCGTTATATGTGGATTCGTATTCTGTTTTTTCGAACGATAACCGATGCGTCAGCTGCCCGTCCATCATCGCGTATTCAGCATAGACACCTGCGGTCCATTCATCGCGGGTGGCACCGGAGGTCGGGTCGTCAACGACGTAGCTGGCAGCATCTACCGCACCGAACGGGGATGGGTCGGTATCGTATTCCTCATCAGCGCGGCGAATGGTGAACCCGAGTTTCAGATCATCCGTCACCAGATAGTCGCCCGACAGAACCGCTGTGGTGCGTTCCAGCCCATCCTTTTCGCCACCATCGCCCGACTGGTCATAGCCGCGATCGTCCGTGTGCGAGAGCGAGAAGGACAGCCCGCCGCGTTCATTGCGGCGAGAGATAAAAGCGGTCGCTGTCGTCGCGGCACCAACTTCCAAGGAGGCCGAATAGGTCTCACCGATCCCGCCCTTGCGGGTGATGATGTTGACAACCCCCGCCGATGCGTTCGATCCATAGTAAACCGACTGCGGACCGCGCAGCACTTCAATGCGCTCGATGTTCGCTGTTTCCAGCCCGCTTAGAATATACTCGCCGTCGCCCCCCGCTGCCTCGATCCCGTCAATTAGGATCAGCGTGTGGTTAGCCTCACCGCCCCGGACGCGAACTTGGGTAAACGTATTGCTGGACCCGTTGACCGACACACCCGGCAGAGCGCGCAAAGCATCCTGCACCGTCGCGATGCCACCTTCCTCGATCTGCTGTGCGGTGACCACACTGGCCGCACGGCCCAGGGCATCAGCCTCAATCGGGGATAGCCCCCCGCTGACGATAATTTCGCCCAAGTCGAATACTTCTTGGGCTGACGCGGGTGAAAAAAAGAATGGAGAGATGGCCACAGAAGCCAGAAGATATGAACGGAGCATAGATTAACCCTCGGATTCGACCCAATCGGGACGATAGACGTTGACGTGTCATTTGAGGGAAAAGCCCCCCGCAGACGGTGAAAACACCACATGCGGAAGCTCCGCAGCCCTGACGCCCCTCGCGCCCGGACAGGGTGAACACCTCGGCAGGTCTCCTGACTCGCGGGTCGATGCTTGGCCGGACCTTCCCACCACGCAAGGCGTGACAGTGGCATATACCGGCTTCGCTCTCCGCCTACAGTTGCGGGGGCAGCCGTGGATTTGGCCAGTTGGCCGAACCACGTTCCCTTTTAACCGGACGGCGAACCGCCCGGACCGAAGCAACCGATTGCTACAAGAGGGTGGTCAATTTGGAAAGGATCAATTTAGATTTCTACGGTATTTTTCCAACCTTGTGGGTGCATTGAACGGAAGAAATCTCATAACCAATTTTACCCGATGCAATTATGCGCAAGCAGGCATTAGCGAGCGTGTCGAAATGACTGCAAAGCCCGCTCCCTGGTTGTCTAATCCAGCTGTCGCGAAGGTAAGGTTTTGGATCACCAGTCCCTCCACGTTTAATGACCGCTTCAGTGATTTGCGTTGCGTTGCGGCAGGAACCCTGCTGCAACGCAACGCAATACTGCGTCAGCAATAGCCGTATCTGCAAAAGGCGGCTTCGTCCGCGATTTGCCCCTTGGCATATCCGACGATGAAGGGCCGTTTCAGGTCAGAAATGCTTGACGTTTGGATCAATATTTCTCGACGCGGCCCACTGATAAGATTCAGAAAATCCGCCGCCTTGAGTCAATGATGCGCAACGTTCCACACCAGGAAATCCTTGTACGCGAACGCGGCATTAAAGCGTCCGGCCTTTAACCTGATAACCCGAAGCGTTTCGTCTCACCAATGCCCCAAGAACGCGCAGCGTGGCAGGGTATTGCGAGGCATTTAAAGCCGACGCTAAAAACCCGCAAAACATGCGCCGGGCGGTGTACCAAAGGTGTACGGGGGGTGTACAAGTGGTGCCCCCCGAAACGGACTGCCCCTGTTGCGCAGCCCATCACCGTTGCGCGCGCGGCCCCGTCAGACCACCTCGCCCGCATCCAGCCGCGCCAGCCAGCGCTCCGCATCCAGCAACACAGTCTCGCGCCGGTCGCCATCCATCCGGTCCCATGTGCGGTACATATTACCCATCCGCGCATTGTTCTGGAAACGGTCACGATGCCGATCCAGAAAGTGCCAGTACAGCAGGTTGAACGGGCAGGCATCGGCACCGGTTTTGACACTCACCTTATAGGTACATCCCTTACAGTAATCCGACATCCGGTTGATGTAAGCCCCTGAAGAAACGTAAGGTTTCGACGCAACCACCCCACCATCAGCGAACTGTGACATGCCCACTGTGTTGGGGCTTTCCACCCATTCGAACGCATCTGCATAAACCTCCAGATACCACTCATGCACATGGTGTGGATCAACCCCTGCAAGCAGGGCAAAATTGCCCGTCACCATCAGCCGCTGGATATGGTGCGCATAGGCATGTTCCCGCGTCTGTGCCACCGCATGTGACACACAGTTCATCTTGGTCTCTGCCCCCCAGTAAAACCCGGGTAAATCCCTGTCATGCTTCAAAATATTGCGCTTTGGGTACTCCGGTCCCTCAAGGAAATAGATGCCTCGTACATATTCCCGCCAGCCGATGATCTGGCGAATGAACCCTTCGGCGGCATTGATTGGCACATCGCCTTTTTTCCACGCCTTTTCAACAGCCTGGCACACCTCCAACGGGTCCAGAAGGCCAATATTGATATAGGGCGACAGCACTGCGTGATAGAGGAAAGCATGGCTTTTCAGCATCGCATCCTGATAATCTCCGAACCGCGGCAGGGCGCGTTTCACAAAATGCTCCAAGGCCTGCAAAGCCTGCGCGCGGGTGGTGGCAAAACCAAAGGGGCGCAGGTCTCCAAAATGATCGCCAAACCGCGCCTCGACCAGCGCCAGAACCTCTTCAACAACCGCGTCCGGCTCGAACCACAAAGGCCCTTCTACGGATACATCATCAGGCGCCGGTTTGCGGTTGTCATGGTCGAAATTCCACTTGTCTCCGGCGGGTGTGTCTCCTTCCATCATCAGGCCGGTCTTGCGCCGCATCTCGCGGTAGAAATACTCCATCCGCAACGCCTTGCGCCCCTCGGCCCAGCGCTCGAATTCCGCGTGACTGGCGATGAACCTGTCGTCCGGCAGCATACGCATTTTGACCGGCGCAAATTTCAGCTTCTCAATCAGCCGCCACTCCCCCGGTTCGGTACAGATCACCTCCTGCGCGCCGGTTTCCTCCGCACGGCGCAACAGCTCTCCGACAATGCTGCCTGCGTTCTCTTCATCATCCAGCGTGGCATACCGCACGTCCCAGCCATCCGACTGTAATACTTGTGAAAATTTTCGCATCGCAGCAAAGATCAGGGCGATTTTCTTGGGGTGGTGTTTGACATATTCCGCCTCCTCAGCGACCTCTGCCATGACCACAATGTCTGTCGAACGGTCCGCCTCTCGCAACGCCGAAAGCCCCTGCGAAAGCTGATCGCCCAGTACCAGAACCAGCCGCGTCACCACGCCACCTCCTTGCCTGCCCAATCATAAAATCCACCGGTCTGGGCCGGGGTCAGACCATCCATTACGCGCACCAAATTCTCCGCTGCCTCCGCTGGCGGAACCGCCGGATGGCGCGCCAGATAATCGGTGGTGAAAGGTGTCTCCACAGTGCCCGGATGCAGCGCCACACAGATGCTCTCCCGATGCGACCGCGCCAGCTCAATCGCCGCAGTATGCACGATCTGGTTCACCGCCGCCTTCGCCGCGCGGTAGCTGATCCAGCCGCCCATCCGGTTGTCCCCGATCGACCCAACCCGCGCCGACAATACCGCCAGCACGCCCCGCCCCCTGCGCGGCAACATACCATGCGCCCGCGCCAGCACCAACGCCGGCCCCACCGCATTTAACCTGAACTGATCCAGCATCGCCTTGCTGTCGATGGCCTTGATCGTCTTCTCCGGCTCTGCCCCCTCAATGACCAAGGCACCCGTCGCCACCACCACCCTGTCATACGGCCTGTCCAGCGCATCCAAATGCCGGGCAACCGAGGCCGGGTCGGTTATGTCAAACCCATCCCCATTGCGCGACAGACCAGTGACCACCTCACCCCTTGCCGCGCAGGCCGTCACCAATGCGGCCCCGATGCCGCCAGAAGCGCCTATTATCAATGTTTTTCCCATATTCCTGACCTAGCCGGGGCACGCCACAGGTCAACGTTGGCGGTGAAAAAAAGCAAAATCAAACTCCCCCCTTCCCATTTCAAATCCCGGGCCTATAAATACCGCCATGAAACACGCTTCACATACTGTGACCCCATCGCGCATCGACGCGGTGCTTATGCGTGCCAACCTCCTGCTGCTAATCCGCCTCTGAGCGTGCCATCCCGGCGCGTCCGCTCAGAGGGTTTGCCATCGCGCCATGGATTAGAACAAGCAGAACGAAAGACATCATAATGACAGATACACAGACCCAAGATCGCGTCATGATCTTTGACACAACCTTGCGTGACGGCGAACAATCCCCCGGTGCCACGATGACCCATGCGGAAAAGCTGGAAATCGCAGGTTTGCTGGACGAAATGGGCGTCGATATTATCGAAGCCGGCTTTCCCATCGCTTCCGAAGGGGATTTTGCCGCTGTTTCCGAAATCGCGAAGAACTCCACAAATTCAGTTATCTGCGGCTTGGCCCGCGCCCAATTCGGTGACATCGATCGCTGCTGGGAGGCGGTGAAACACGCCCCCAAGCCGCGCATCCACACCTTTATCGGCACCTCGCCGCTGCACCGCGCCATTCCCAACCTTACCATGGATGAAATGGCCGACCGGATCCACGAAACGGTCACCCATGCCCGCAACCTGTGTGACAATGTGCAATGGTCGCCCATGGATGCAACACGGACAGAGCTGGATTACCTCTACCGCGTGGTGGAAATCGCCATCAAGGCGGGCGCAACCACAATCAACATTCCTGATACCGTGGGCTATACTGCCCCACGCGAGAGCGCCGATCTGATCCGCAAACTGCTTGAAAACGTACCCGGTGCGGACGAGATCATTTTCGCCACTCACTGCCACAATGATCTGGGTATGGCGACGGCCAACAGCCTTGCCGCCGTTGAAGCCGGGGCGCGCCAGATCGAATGCACCATTAACGGCTTGGGCGAACGGGCCGGCAATACGGCATTGGAAGAAGTGGTGATGGCCCTGCGCGTGCGCAATGACATCATGCCCTATCAAACCGGCATCGACGCCACCAAGATCATGAACATCTCGCGCCGCGTCTCGACTGTATCGGGTTTTCCGGTGCAACCAAACAAGGCCATTGTTGGCAAAAACGCCTTTGCCCACGAAAGCGGCATCCACCAGGACGGCATGTTGAAAAACGCCGAAACCTTCGAGATCATGCGCCCCGAAGATGTCGGCCTGACCGAAACCAATATCGTAATGGGCAAACACTCGGGGCGCGCCGCGCTGCGCTCCAAGCTGGAGGACCTCGGGTTCGAATTGGGCGACAACCAGCTCAAGGATGTGTTCGTACGCTTCAAGGAACTGGCTGATCGCAAAAAGGAAATCTATGAAGATGACCTTATCGCCTTGATGCGCACCTCAACCGATCCCGAAGAGGACCGCATTAAACTGGTTTCGATGCATGTGATCTGCGGCACCGAGGGGCCGAATCAGGCGCGCATGACCCTGAACATAGACGGCACCGAAGGCACCACAGAGCAGACTGGCGACGGCCCGGTTGATGCCGCCTTCAACTGCGTCAAGGCTCTGGTTCCGCATGAGGCGCGATTGCAGCTTTATCAGGTACATGCGGTAACCGAAGGCACCGATGCGCAGGCCACAGTCTCTGTTCGCATCGAAGAGGACGGACGCATCGTGACCGGCCAATCAGCCGATACCGATACGGTTGTTTCTTCCACCCGCGCCTATATCCACGCGCTGAATCGCCTGTTGGTGCGTCGCGAAAAGGGTGGCTCGGACAAACGCGAGATTAACTATAAAGACGTAAACTGAAAATAAGGGTGGGTAATCTGCCCACCTTGCCTGCGCCCTAACATTAAGGTGGCGCGTGCGGCGGGCGACAGGATTGAGTTTAATTGGCAAGATGAAGGCATGGGCCTCTCTTCATCTTGCCCTTAAACTCATTTCCAACCGTGCCACGCATGAAACAGCTGCGTTGCCCCGTCACGTATCAAATGGATTCTTCGCCGCGCGATCAGCACTTAAAGAACCCTGCGCGCGCTCCACAATCATCACAGCCGCATCCGCCAGATGTTCCCGTTCAATCGCAACTGCCCCACGCTGTACCCGAAGTTTATGGGCTTGCAACATGACTTCGGCGTGGCTCGACCCGCGCGGCGGGATGAAGGTATAGCAAGCCAACTCAATCAACAGGCCCAGCGGATCCTTGAAATAGATCGAATGCATGAAACCGCGGTCCTTGACCCCGGAATTACCGATTCCGCGCGCCCCCAGCCGGTCGAGCACCTGATCAAACATGGCGCGGTCCACTTCGAACGCGATATGATGCACACATCCTGCGTCCGTAGGCGTGCGGGTGTGCATCCGCTTGCGGTTTTCATTGGTGAAAATGGTGATCAGCCTACCGTCTCCGGGATCGAAATACAGATGTCCCTCTTGCGGATCATCCAGATTCGGCTGATCGAACAGAAAGGGCATGCCCAAAACCCCTTCCCAGAAATCAATGCTACTTTGCCGATCCGCCCCCATCAACGTAATGTGGTGAAGGCCAAGGCTTTGGATTTTCTTCATTTCGCCGCTCCTGTTGTGTTACCTGTCAAAATAAACATAGGGCGCAGGCGGCAACATGCCCAACAGGCAAAAACACCCCCTTTCACCCAAGCTATGCCAAGCCTATAAGCACCACCAGCCCGCCTCGTCAGAGTCGCGGGCCAATATATTTTGACAGGGTACGCAGGCAAATGAACCTCTTTGGAAATCTCCGTGGACTTTTTTCATCCGATATGGCAATCGACCTCGGCACAGCCAATACATTGGTTTACGTCAAAGGCCGCGGTATTGTCCTGTCAGAGCCTTCTGTTGTTGCCTACCATATTAAGGATGGTGTCAAGAAAGTACTGGCCGTCGGCGAAGACGCCAAGCTGATGCTGGGCCGCACCCCCGGCTCCATCGAAGCGATTCGTCCGATGCGCGAAGGGGTGATTGCCGATTTCGACACCGCTGAAGAGATGATCAAACACTTCATCCGCAAGGTGCATAAACGGTCGACCTTTTCCAAACCCAAGATCATCGTCTGTGTGCCCCATGGTGCCACACCGGTTGAAAAACGCGCAATCCGCCAGTCGGTTCTGTCCGCCGGAGCGCGCCGCGCCGGCCTGATTGCCGAACCGATTGCCGCGGCCATCGGGGCCGGGATGCCGATCACTGATCCGACCGGCAACATGGTTGTCGACATCGGTGGCGGTACGACCGAGGTTGCGGTTCTTAGCTTGGGCGACATCGTTTATGCCCGTTCCGTCCGCGTCGGTGGTGACCGCATGGACGAGGCGATCATCAGCTATCTGCGCCGCCAGCAAAACCTGTTGGTGGGTGAAACCACCGCCGAGCGTATCAAGACCTCTATTGGCACCGCACGTATGCCCGACGACGGGCGCGGCACCTCGATGCAAATTCGCGGCCGTGACCTGCTGAACGGTGTGCCCAAGGAAATCGAAGTCACCCAGGCGCAAATCGCGGACGCGCTGGCCGAACCGGTTCAGCAGATCTGCGAAGCGGTGATGACCGCCCTTGAAACAACCCCGCCGGATTTAGCGGCTGATATTGTCGACCGCGGTGTAATGCTGACCGGTGGTGGTGCGCTGTTGGGCGATCTGGATCTGGCCCTGCGCGAGCAAACCGGGCTGGCCGTTTCCATCGCGGATGAATCGTTGAACTGCGTGGCGCTTGGCACCGGCAAAGCGCTGGAATACGAAAAACAACTGCGCCACGCCATCGACTATGACAGCTGATTATTGCTAGTCTCGATGGAAGCATGGCACCCTGGGCAGGAGCGCAAGGGATATGGCAAGCGACCGTTCAAACAGCGTTGACTATTCCGCCCCCCTTCGGCGGCTGCTGCTTGCTGTCCTGATCCTGCTGCTCAGCGCGACTTTTCTGCTTTGGCGGATCGACAGCCCCCGTGTTGAACGATTCCGCGCCCAGATCACGGATCGACTGGTGCCCAATCTCGAATGGGCCATGGCCCCTGTCACCGGCACCATCAATTTGCTGCGTGACTTCCGGTCTTATCAGCGGCTGTCAGAGCAAAATCAGGAACTGCGCAGCGAATTGCGCCAGATGCAGGCGTGGAAAGAAGCCGCCCTGCAATTGGAACAGGAAAACGCCCGCCTGCTTGATCTTAACAAGGTGCGGCTGGACCCACGGCTGACCTTTATCACCGGTGTTGTGCTTGCCGATTCCGGCTCTCCGTTCCGCCAGTCCGTGCTGCTCAATGTTGGCGCGCGCGACGGGTTGGTCGATGGCTGGGCGACGATGGATGGCATCGGGCTGGTCGGGCGGATTTCTGGCGTCGCCGAAAACACCGCCCGCGTGATCCTGTTGACCGATGCCACCAGCCGCATTCCCGCAACGATCCAGCCCTCCGGCCAGCGCGCAATTGTGGCCGGCGACAACACCATCGCGCCGCCCATAGATTTCCTTGAAAACCCCGATCTGGTTCGGCCCGGCGACCGCGTAATCAGCTCTGGTGATGGCGGTGTGTTCCCTGCAGGCTTGCTGATCGGCCAAGTTGCCGCCGACCCCGGTGGCCGCTTGCGGGTGCGTCTGGCCGCAGATTACGAACGTCTCGAATTTCTGCGGGTGTTGCGCCACTATGGCACAGAAAGCGTGACGGACACGGCCCGTGTGATCACCGAAAACGGCCCGCTTGAAGAAGCTCAGGAGGTCGCGACCGAATGAACGATCTGTCTGTCACCCGCCTCTGGTTGATGCGCGCGGCTTTTCTGCTGTTGACCCTCGTTATCCTGTTCTTCCATCTGTTGCCGCTTGAAACCACGCCACGCCGCTGGGCTGCGCCTGATCTGGTGTTGTGTTTTGCACTGGCTTGGAGCATGCGCCGCCCCGAATATGTGCCCGCGCTGGCCCTTGCCTGCGCCTTTCTGCTGGCCGATCTGTTGTTGCAACGTCCGCCGGGGCTGGGCGCGGTTCTGGCGTTGATCGGTTGCGAAAACCTGAAAGGGCGGTCGCGGTCATTGCGGGATGCCAATTTCGCCGCCGAATGGATCAGCGTCAGTATTATCATCGTCGGGATCGCCGTTGCGTATCGGGTCATCCACGCCGTTGTGTTGATCGAACAGCCCAGCCTGTCACTTAGCCTGTCAGAGCTGTTTCTGACCCTGCTGGTCTATCCGATTGTTGTCGCGATCACCCATGTCGGCATGGGCGTGCGCAAAGCCAGCCCGGGTGATCTGGACGGTTTTGGGCATCGGATTTAGGGGGAAGCAGCCGCATGAGACGTAACCGCGCGGAAAACGATGCAAGCCACGCCAAGCTGACCCGGCGGGCAGCCTTGCTGGGTGGTGCGCAGTTGTTGTTCATGGGCGGTCTGGCCGCAAGAATGCGGTATTTGCAGGTTGATCAAGCCGATCAATTCCGACTACTGGCCGAGGAGAACCGGATCAACATCCGGCTTATCCCCCCTGCGCGCGGCGAGATTTTTGACAGAAACGGTGTGCGTCTGGCCGAGAATGTTCCGTCCTACCGGATTGTCATGGTGCGCGAGGATGCCGGCGATGTTGACGCCGTGATGGCGCGTCTTAGTCGCATCATCGAGATTGATCTGGAAACCTATGAACGGGCGCTGGAAGAACTGAAACGTTCGGCCCCCTTCCTGCCGGTAACCATCGTAGAGGGCGTCAGCTGGGACGAGGTCAGCAAGGTCAGCGTAAATGCCCCCGCCCTGCCCGGCGTCACGCCGGAAGTCGGACTGACGCGGGTCTATCCGCGCGGATCGGATTTCGCCCATGTGGTTGGGCGTGTCGGGCGGGTCAGCCAGAAAGACCTTGATGCGCTGGAAAACCCCGATCAGGTGCTGCGCATTCCGCGCTTCCAGATTGGCAAACTCAACGTTGAGGCCCGTGCCGAAGATGCCCTGCGTGGTGTCGCGGGCACCAAACAGGTCGAAGTGAACGCCACCGGCCGCGTGATGCGCGAACTAGATCGGCGCGAGGGGCAGTCCGGTGCCGATTTGCAGTTGACCATCGATTCCAAACTTCAGGGATATGTGCAGGCACGCCTTGGCAGTGAAAGCGCGGCGGTTGTGATCATTGATTGCGAAAGCGGCGATCTGGCCGCTATCGCCTCTGCACCCAGCTATGACCCGAACCTGTTTATTGGCGGTATTTCATCCGCAGATTACAACCCGTTGCTGAATTCGAAATTCCGCCCCTTGGTCAATAAAACCGTTCAGGGGGCCTATCCCCCCGGCTCGACCTTCAAGATGATCACGGCCATGGCCGCTCTTGAGGACGGATTGATCAGCCCCGATGATACGGTGTACTGCCCCGGTTATCTGGAAGTTGCCGAACGCAAGTTCCACTGTTGGAAACGCGCCGGCCACGGATGGGTTGACCTGACCAATTCGCTGAAACAATCCTGCGATGTCTATTATTATGATCTGGCGCTCAAGGTCGGCATCGAAAAGATCACCGCCATGGCAAACCGCTTTGGCCTTGGCATCCGCCATGATCTCGCGCTGTCGTCGGTCAATTCCGGCCTGACCCCGACCAAGGATTGGAAGCGTACGGCCCGCGGCGCGGATTGGGTCATTGGCGATACGGTAAACGCCTCGATCGGACAGGGGTTTATGCTGGCCTCGCCGTTGCAACTGGCGGTGATGACCGCGCGCATTGCCACCGGGCGGGCTGTGGCTCCGCGGTTGATCAAATCACGAGACGGCGTGGAACAGCCGCTGGGCGACGGCACAGCGCTTGATATGAATGACAACAACCTGCGCAAAATGCGGCGCGCCATGTATGAGGTTGTGAACGACCGGCGCGGCACTGCCTATCGCAGCCGGATCATTGCCGACGAATGGCGCATGGCGGGCAAGACGGGCACCTCGCAGGTGCGCAACATTACCGCCGCAGAACGCGCGCGCGGTGTCACGCGCAACGCGGATTTGCCATGGGAACGCCGTGACCATGCGCTGTTTGTCGGCTTCGCCCCTTACGACAAACCACGCTATGCAGTGTCGGTGCTGGTCGAACACGGCGGCGGCGGATCAACCGCGGCGGCCCCCATCGCGCGGGATGTCATGTTGCAGGCGCTTGCCGGTGGGGAACCACCGTTGAACGCCTATCCCACCGGTGCCCGCGCCCGCATCAAGACCCAGCAGAACCGCCTGCGCAATGTGCAGCCCGAGGTGTCGATCAAGGGCAAAGATCAAGCATGAGCTATCTTGAATATACGGTCAAATCCGTCCCGACAGGGTTTCGCAAAATTCTGCACCTGAACTGGCCGCTGGCCTTGTTGTTGGGCACGGTTTGCGGCGTCGGTTTCCTGATGTTGTACTCCGTCGCTGGCGGGTCATTCACCCCTTGGGCGGAACCACAGATCAAACGCTTTGGCCTGGGCCTTGCCTTGATGATGGGGGTGGCCATGGTGCCGGTCTGGCTGTGGCGCAACCTATCCGGTGTGGCCTATGGCGGGTCCTTGATCCTGCTGGTGCTGGTCGCGTTGATCGGGGATGAACGCAAGGGGTCGCAGCGTTGGCTGGACCTTGGGTTCATTGATCTGCAACCCTCCGAACTGATGAAAATTACGTTGGTGATGTTTCTGGCCGCCTATTACGACTGGTTGCCCGCGAAAAAAGTGTCCAAACCGTTTTGGGTTCTGCTGCCGGTGCTGATCATCCTTGCCCCCACCGCGCTGGTGCTGGAGCAACCAGACCTTGGCACGTCGATCCTGTTAATGGCCGCTGGTGCGGGTCTGATGTTTCTGGCCGGTGTGCATTGGGCGTATTTCGCAGTTGTCATCGCCTCTGGCATCGGGCTGATCACAGCGGTATTTCAATCCCGTGACACCACATGGCAGTTGTTGAACAACTACCAGTACCGCCGGATTGATACGTTTCTGAACCCCGCCGCCGATCCTCTGGGCGCGGGATACCACATCACCCAATCCAAGATTGCACTGGGCTCTGGCGGCTGGACCGGGCGGGGGTTTATGCAAGGCACCCAATCGCGGCTAAACTTCCTGCCCGAAAAACACACAGATTTCATCTTTACCACTTTGGCCGAGGAATTCGGTTTTATCGGAGCAATATCCCTGTTGGGGCTTTATGCGCTGATCATCATCTTCTGCGTGGTCACTGCGATCCGCAACAAAGACCGTTTCTCCTCCCTACTGACACTGGGCATCGCGCTGAACTTTTTCCTGTTCTTTGCCGTTAACATGTCGATGGTGATGGGCATGGCGCCCGTGGTCGGCGTGCCTTTGCCGCTGGTCAGCTATGGCGGCTCTGCAATGCTGGTGCTGCTTTTGGCCTTTGGCCTTGTCCAATCTGCCCATGTCCACAGACCGAGGTAACCAAATGCCCCTGAACATCCTATTCGCCGCACGCCCCGAACGCTGGGAAACCTATGAACGCCCCCTGCGGGACGCATTGGACAAGGCAGGCTTTGGTGACGCCAACCTCGCCCAAGAGATCAACCCGCGAGATGTTGATTACATCGTCTATGCCCCCAACAGCCCCTTGCAGGACTTCACGCCCTACACACGTACCAAGGCAGTGCTGAACCTGTGGGCCGGTGTTGAGGCGATTGTCGGAAATGATACCCTGACGATGCCGTTGGCCCGTATGGTTGATCCTGGCCTGACCAAGGGCATGGTGGAATGGGTCACGGGCCATGTCATGCGTTACCATCTGGGGATCGACACCGATATCTTGCGGAGCGCCCCCGAATGGATGCCGCGCACGCCGCCCTTGGCACAGGAACGGCAGGTGGTTGTACTGGGCCTTGGTGCCTTGGGTGCTACGGTGGCCCAAACGCTTGCCGGTCTCGGCTTTCAGGTCACCGGTTGGTCCCGCAGCGCCAAGAAGGTCGACGGCATTGATTGCCTGCATGGCGCGGCTGGGTTGAAAGAATCCCTATCGCGGGCCGAAATTGCGGTGCTGTTGCTGCCGGACACACCGGCCACCCACAACACACTGAATGCTGAAACACTGGCGCAGATGCCCAAAGGTGCCTTTATCATCAACCCCGGTCGTGGCCCGTTGATCGACGACAACGCTTTGCTTGCCGCGCTGGACAGCGGCCAGATTGCCCATGCCACATTGGATGTCTTTCGGGTTGAGCCCCTGCCCGCTGACGATCCCTATTGGACACATCCCAAGGTCACAGTCACGCCGCATATCGCCGCCGAAACCCGCGCCAGCACGGCCAGCGAAGTGATTGTCGAAAACATCCGCCGTGGTGAGGCGGATGAGCCCTTTATCAACCTCGTTGACCGCGCCCTAGGCTACTAGAGCGTCCCGCCTTTAGCAGGGAAAATCAGGCAGCCAGCCCCCGGCCCTTCAGCAGGGCCTCAACTCCGGGCAAACGGCCACGGAATGCCACATACAGCTCTGCCGCGTCCTGCGATCCACCAGTGGACAGAATATGCGTTTCCAACGCTTTGGCACGCTCTGCATCAAAGGCCCCGCCGGCGTCCTCAAAGGATTGAAAGGCGTCGGCATCCATCACCTCGGACCACATGTAGCTGTAATAGGCGCTGGAATACCCGTCGCCGGCAAAGACATGGGCAAACTGCGGTGTCGCATGGCGCATACGGATGGCGTCCGGCATCCCCAATGCGCCCAGCACTTCGGCCTGTTTCGCCATCGGATCAGCAGGCGGCTTGCCATCGTGAAATTCCAGATCGACCAGCGCGGAGGCGACATATTCAACCGTCTGGAACCCCATATCAAAAGTGGCTGCACCCAGAACCTTGTCCAACATCTCTTTTGGCATCGCCGCGCCTGTAGTCGCATGGGTGGCAAATTCACCCAGCACCTCAGGGACTTCCAGCCAGTGTTCATAAAGCTGGCTGGGCAGTTCCACAAAATCACGTGCCACCGAGGTGCCGCTAACGCTTTCGTAGGTCACATCCGACAGCATCTGGTGCAGCGCATGGCCGAATTCGTGAAACAGGGTGCGCGCATCATCATAAGACAGCAGCGCCGGGTCGGATTTGGCAAAATTACAGACGTTGATCACAACGGGCGCTTGCACCTTGGGATACTTGGCCTGCGCACGCATCGCCGAACACCACGCCCCCGAGCGTTTCGAACCACGGGCAAAGTAATCGCCGATGAACACCGCCACATGTTCCCCCCCGCGCGTCACCTCCCAAGCGCGGCAATCCGCGTGATAGAGCGGCACATCCAGCGGCGTGAATTCCAGCCCGAACAAGCGGGTAGCGCAGGCAAAAGAGGCCTCGATCATCCGGTCCAGCTGGAAATAGGGCTTCAACGCTGCCTCATCCAGATCATGCTCGGCGGCGCGGCGTTTCTCTGCATAATAGCGCCAGTCCCACGGGGCCAGATCACCGTTCACACCATCGGCATGCATCATGCCGGTCAGCACCCCGGCATCGGCATTTGCCTGTGCCTTGGCCGGTTCCCAGACATCCATCAACAGCTTGCGCACCGCGTCCGGCGTTTTGGCCATCTCGGTTTCCAGCTTAAACTTGGCAAAATTGTCATAGCCCAACAGCTGCGCACGTTCCTCACGCAGAGCCAGCGTTTCGGCAGCAATCGCGCGGTTGTCGGTTTCGCCGCCATTGGCCCCGCGGGCCTCCCAGGCGCGAAACGCCTTTTCACGCAGATCACGACGCGGCGAGAATTGCAAAAACGGCACAATCAGAGAGCGCGACAGGGTGACAACCGGGCCGCCCGCGTCCTTTTCCTTGCCCGCGGCACGGGCCGCGCTGACAACAAACTCCGGCAACCCTTCAAGGTCAGCCTCATCCAGCGGCATGAACCATTCACGTTCGTCCGCCAGCAGGTTCTGGGTGAACTGCGTGCCCAGCACCGCCAGACGCCCCTTGATCTCTTTCATCCGCTTTTCCTGATCCCCGATCAGGGCGGCACCAGAACGCACAGCATCCCGGTGCGCAATCATCAAAATCCGCGCCTGTTCGTCGCTCAGATCAAGGGTATTGCGGGCCTCCCAAACGGCAGCGATGCGTTCAAACAGCGCCTTATTGCCCGAAATTTCGGCAAAATGCGCGGCCAACTTTGGGGAAAATTCCCGCTGCAATGCCTCGCGGGCCGGGTTGCTGTCCGCCCCTGCCACGGTGAAGAACACGCTTAGCACTTTGTTCAGCGCTTCCCCCACACCTTCCAGTACCTCGATGGTATTGGCAAAACTCGGGGCCTCTGGGTTATTGGCAATCGCTTCAATCTCGGCGTTATGCGCGGCAAGGGCCTCGTCCAGCGCGGGCGCAAAATCATCGTCTGAAATCCGATCAAACGGCGCAATTTCAAAGGGTGTGGCCCAATCGGCCAACAGGGGGTTTGTCATGGGAAATTCTCCTTTGCGCTCAAGCTAGGGGCGCGGGCGGCAGGTTACAATCCGTCGCTGAAAACCAAGCGGCCTCAGCTGCCGCCACAGGTCGCACAATCCGCACGGCGGGCGATCTGGATCGTGCGGTTCTCGCCGTAAAGTGCGTCATAGATCAACATCTGGCTGCGCGCCGGCGTGCCGGCACCGGTGATCACCTTGACCGCCTCGACCGCCATCATTGATCCGATCACACCCGGCAAGGGCCCGATCACCCCCGCCTGTGCGCAACTTGGCGCAAGATGGGAGGCAGGGGCCTGCGGGAAAATGCAGCGGTAGCAGGGCGCACCCTTGGCGGGATCAAAGACCGACAATTGCCCCTCCCACTGGCTCAGCGCCCCGGACACCAGCGGCACCCCCGCCGCCACACAGGCCGCATTCACCAGATAGCGGGTTTCGAAATTGTCCGTGCCATCCAGTACCAGATCATATTCCCCCACCAGTTCCGCCGCGATGTCATTTGTCAAACGGCGATGATAGGGACGCACGGTGATAAAGGGGTTCTGCGCTTCCATCTGCGCCTGGGCGGAAAACACCTTGGGCATACCAATATTGCCATCGGGATGGATAACCTGCCGTTGCAGGTTGGCGTTTTCAACCACATCATCATCCACAACACCGATGGTGCCCACCCCTGCCGCCGCCAGATATTGCAGCGCCGGTGCCCCCAACCCGCCGGCACCAATGACCAGTACCTTGGCATTCTTCAGCGCTTTCTGCCCTGCGCCGCCAACCTCACGCAGCACGATATGACGGGCATAGCGGTCCAGCTCGGTCTCGGAAAAACTGCCTTGTTTTGTTGGCACATCAGGTATTTTTGCGCTCACACGGCCCCGCAAATGCACAATCACCCGCCGATAAGCCCAGATCACCGCGGCAAATCCGCCAAGGATCAACCACAACGCGGCACTGCCCCCCGTGGCCTGACGCAACCCATTCCCCTCGGGCAAGGCCAGTTGCATCCCCAAGACCGCAACAAACAGCAACCCCAACATCGACAGGCGCGCCGCACGGGGCACGCCCACCATACGCCCCCCGAACCAAAGCGCCGCCGCGATCACCAGAACCAGCAGCATCAGGTTTCTCCGGTCGAGCCGAACCCGCCAGAAGCGCGCGCGGTATGGCCAAGCATATCGGCAATTTCGAACACCACCTGCGGGGCCGGTGCCACAACCATCTGCGCAATGCGCATACCATGGGTCACCTCGAACGCTTCGGTGCCCGCGTTCAACATGATCACGCCAACCACCCCGCGATAATCGCTGTCGATTGTACCAGGACTGTTGGGCAGCATAATCCCGTGTTTCAATGCAAGCCCGGAGCGCGGCCTGACCTGCACCTCAAACCCTTGGGGAATTTCCATATGTAATCCAGTCGACACAAGCGCACGCGCCATCGGTGCAATCCGCACCGGCCCCTCCGGCAGGTTGGCGCGCAGATCCGCGCCCGCTGCGCCCGTGGTGGCATATTCCGGCAAGCCCAGCGCCTGATCCGCGCCCGCCGCCCATGTGCATTTGATCGTGGTCATTTCGTTTCCAGCGCCTG
Source organism: Sulfitobacter sp. M05 (assembly GCF_029285175.1). Taxonomy (GTDB): domain Bacteria; phylum Pseudomonadota; class Alphaproteobacteria; order Rhodobacterales; family Rhodobacteraceae; genus Sulfitobacter. The sequence continues at coordinate 139,886 of NZ_JABEDH010000002.1, forward strand.
TGCAACCCGTGACGCCAAGGCCTCTGCCACTGCCTCTTTTGACATGCGCGGCCAGTCTTCCGCACCTTCATCCGTAATCAGGATGACGGCGTTTTCACTGCCTCCCATGATGCCGGTTTCGGGGGACACATCATTGGCCAGAATCCAGTCACAGCCCTTGCGCTCACGTTTCGCCGTTGCATGATCCAATACGTCGTTGGTTTCCGCCGCAAACCCGACGACCAGCGGCGGGCGGCCCGTTTCCATGCGGCTGACCGTTTTCAGGATGTCGGGGTTTTCCGCGAACTCAAGTACCGGCAACCCGTCCTTGGACTTCTTCAGCTTCCTGTCACTGGCCCCTTCAACCCGCCAATCGGCCACAGCAGCAGCAAAAATACCGGCATCCACAGGCAAAGCGCTCTGCACCGCCTCTAGCATATGTTGTGCGGTTTGCACCGCAACCACAGCAACCCCGGCGGGGGGGGGCACGTCGGCCGGACCGGTCACAAAAATCACCTCGGCCCCTAATGCGGCCAAGGCCTGACCAATCGCTGCGCCCTGCGCCCCGGACGACCGGTTGGCGATATATCGAACAGGATCAATGGGCTCGTGGGTCGGACCAGAGGTGACAAGGATGCGCTTGCCACGCAGCGGCCCGGCGGCAAACTGCGCCTCTATCGCCGCGACAATCTCCATCGGTTCAGCCATCCGCCCGGGCCCGTGTTCGCCACAGGCCATATCGCCCTTGTTCGGGCCAACCACTGTGATCCCGTCACCTTGCAGGGTTTTCAGATTGCGTTGCGTGGCCGGATGATCCCACATGCGCACGTTCATGGCCGGGGCAATCATCACGGGCGTATCCGTCGCCAGCAATAGCGTCGAGGCCAGGTCATTGGCCAAACCCTGCGCCATCTTGGCCATCAGATCAGCGGTCGCAGGGGCCACAACCACGAGATCGGCCACTCGGCTCAACTGGATATGCCCCATCTCGGCCTCGTCCCCCAGATCAAAGAGATCGCGAAAAACCTTTTTCCCGGCCAAGGCAGACACAGACAGCGGAGTGACAAATTCTTCTCCGGCGCGTGTCAGCACCGGTGTGACCTGCGCCCCGCGTTCGCGCAGCCGGCGGATCAGGTCAAGTGACTTGAAAGCGGCAATGCCCCCCCCGATGATCAGCAAAATGTGCTTGTCTGCCAGCATGATGCGCCCTCTTCACGATTTGGTTCAGGGAACCATAAGCGCCAAGCTTGGCCAGTGCCAGCCCTCACCGTCCTGTGCCAGTGGGACAAGGGCACATCGCATCACTGAAGCAGGTTCATAACCTCGGGAGAACGCCCCTCAAGGGACTTGCGCATCTTCAACAGCGCCGCCGCCTCAAGCTGGCGCACACGTTCCTTGGATAGGTTCAATTCTTCACCAAGGCTTTCCAGCGTGCGCGGCGTATCACGCAGCTTGCGCTCACGCAGAATAAACTGCTCGCGTTCGCGCAGTTCCTGCATCGACGACAAGAGCCAACTGCGCAACTGTGCCGTGTCGTGGTTATTTTCGACCTGCTCTGCGGCCTGAGCGGAATCATCTTCCAACGCATCAATCCACTCGCGCCCTTCGTCTTCCGCCGATTGTGTCGCGTTCAACGAATAGTCTGACCCGGACAGCCGCCCTTCCATCATTTCGACATCATGCAATGGCACGCCAATCTCGGTCGAGATCATCTGGCGCAACTGATGGCGGTCCAGCTCCTGTCCCGCTGTGCTTGCCTCACGCTCCATCCGGGCCTGAATGCGGCGCATGTTGAAAAACAACGATTTTTGCGAGGACGTAGTGCCGGTGCGCACCATAGACCAGTTGCGCATTACGTGATCCTGAATACCGGCCTTGATCCACCACATCGCATAGGTCGAGAACCGGACTCCGCGGTCGGGGTCAAATTTTTCCGCGGCCTTCATCAAACCCAAACCGGCCTCTTGAATAAGATCGTTCATCGGGGCACCGTAGCGGCGAAATTTGCCAGCCATCGAAATCGCCAGCCGCATGTAAGCGTTAATCAATCGGTGCAACGCCGCCTCGTCACGGTGATCGCGCCAAGCGACTGCCAAAGAAAGCTCCGTTTCCGCATCCAGCATTTCCGCTTTCATTGCAGTACGAGTGATTGAAAAATCGCGCGCTTCTTCTTTAGCCATGTTAAATTGTCCCCGACCACATTGCGTGTATTTCGCAAACCTTTGTACAGTTAACAAACGAACCCGGTTTCGGTTCCACAGATGAGTAAAAAAAATGCAACCAATGTCTACGTTTGTCTTGGGAGGGGCCGCTTCGGGAAAGTCTCTTTGGGCCGAAGAGTTTGTTAAATCATATGATTTACCAATGACCTACCTCGCGACGGGGCAGGTATTTGACGACGAGGTTGCGGCCAAGGTTGCGGTGCATAAAAATCGTCGTGACAACAGTTGGCACACGGTGGAAGAACCCTTTGATCTGGCCAAACCGCTGGCGGCCATGCCCCGCGATCAGGTTGTGCTGATTGATTGCGCCACCATGTGGCTCAGCAATCATCTGTTGGCGCAGAATGATCTGGAACAAGCGCAATCCGCGCTGATCGCCGCCTTGCGAAACTGCCCCGCCCCTTGGGTCATTGTATCCAACGAAGTGGGCCACGGGGTTGTGCCCGAAAACGCGCTGGCACGGCAATTTCGTGACGCGCAGGGCCGCTTGAACATTGCACTGGCCGCCGAGGCCGAATTGGCGGTGCAGGTGATTGCCGGCCTGCCGCAAGTCTTAAAAGGAACCTTACCATGACCGTCTGGCACTGGGTGCGCCATGGGCCGACCCATGAAAAGACCTTTGTCGGCTGGCGCGATGTGCCGGCTGATCTGTCCGACGCGGCCCAGATAGTGCGGTTGCAGGACCACCTGCCAGAGACGGCGCTGGTGATTTCTTCGGATCTGCTCCGCTGCACTGCGACGGCTGATGTACTTCAGCAATCACGTACCCGGCTTTCCCACCACCGTGACCTGCGCGAGATGCATTTCGGGGTCTGGGACGGGATGCATTTTAAAGACGTTGCCGCCCGTGATCCCGACCTGTCGCGCGCCTATTGGGAAACCCCCGGCGACGTGCAGGCCCCGGGCGGCGAAAGCTGGAACCAGACGGCCGCGCGGGTGAATGGCGTGGTTGATGCGATGAATGCCGCCCACCCTGACACACATATTATCGCCGTTGCGCATTTCGGCGTGATCCTGACACAGGTGCAGCGCGCGCTTGGTGTCACCCCCTATGCGGCCATGGCCCATAAAATCGACAATCTGTCGGTAACCACCCTGATCCATCAGACCGGCGATTGGCAGGTAGAGAAGATCAATCATCTTGTGTGATTGTACCGCGCACAAATATGAATTTGCGGCAGGGGACAGTGCGCTTTACCCCTGAACCCCATGACATATGACCTATATATCGGCGATCGTACCTTCTCCAGCTGGTCCTTGCGGGGCTGGCTGATGATGGAGAAATTCAACCTGCCTTACCGCGCACATCTGGTCGGGCTTTACAGTGGTACGATGGCGGCAGAACTTGCCGCACTTGCCCCGGCCAGATTGGTCCCCGCCATGCGCACCCCCGAGGGCATGGTGGTTGGCGAGAGCCTTGCCATGGCTGAAACCCTTGCTGAACGGCACCCTGACGCCGGCATGTGGCCCGCCGATCCTGCGGCCCGTGCTGCGGCGCGGTGGCTCTGCGCTGAAATGTGCGCCGATTTCTCGGCCCTGCGCGGGAGCTGTGCGATGCAACTACAACATGTCATACAGGGCTTTGTCGTCACGCCAGAGGTTCAGGCCGATCTGGCAAGGATAGAAGTCTTGTGGGATCATGCCCGCGCCCAACGTACAAAAGACGGCCCGTGGCTGTTTGGCGATTATTCACTGGCAGACGCGTTTTTTGCCCCCGTGGTCGCCCGTATCATTGGTTACGAGCTGCCAGTCTCGGAGGATGCCAAAGCATACTGCGTGACAACCTTGAACGATCCTGCTTTTAAGGCATGGCGCGCTGAAGGGCTGAAAGTGACCTATGATCCCTTTCCCTATGACATCGGCGGGCCAACACGGGAATGGCCAGTGACCTGAGGGGTGCTGCCAATATTAACTATTCCTAAACAATCCCTGCCTACCCCTGAAGATGGTTAACCCTTGCATGTGGTTTTTCACCTTCAGCGGCTGGCAGGAGCAATTTCATGGTATCACGCGCCTATACAGTCGCGTTTCAGGGGGTCGAGGCGCGGATGGTCGAGGTGCAATGCGCCGTCACCCCTGGTCTGCCCGCCTTTTCCATCGTCGGATTGCCAGACAAGGCCGTTTCCGAAGCCCGCGATCGGGTGCGCACCGCGCTTAACGCGATGGCGATTGCCCTTCCATCCAAACGCATCACCGTCAACCTAAGCCCGGCCAACCTGCCCAAGGAGGGCAGCCATTTCGATCTACCGATTGCCGTCGCCCTATTGGCCGCGCTGGGCATTTTGCCCGACGATGTGACCCAATCGGTCGTAGCCTTGGGTGAATTATCGCTGGACGGCACGTTAATCCCGGTTGTCGGGGCCTTGCCCGCCGCCATGACCGCCGCCGCGCAGGGACGCGGCCTGTTGTGCCCATATGGTTCCGGAGCCGAAGCCGCATGGGTGGGCGACGCCGAAGTGATTGCCGCCCGGTCGTTGGGTGACGTGGTGCGCCACTACACCGGCCAAACCCCACTGGCCCCCGCCACACCGGGCGAAGTCACACTGGATGCCTCGGACCGCGATCTGCGCGAGGTGAAAGGGCAGGAACGCGCCAAACGCGCCCTTGAGATTGCTGCCGCAGGGCGACACCACCTGATGCTGGTCGGCCCCCCCGGATCGGGCAAAAGCATGTTGGCCGCGCGATTGCCCACCATCCTGCCGCCGCTTAGCGCCGGCGAAGCACTGGAAACCTCAATGATCCATTCTCTGGCCGGACTGCTGGACGAAGGCGGCATTTCGCGGATGCGCCCGTTTCGTGAACCACATCACACCGCCTCAATGGCTGCGATCATTGGTGGTGGCCGGATGGCCAGACCGGGCGAGGTCAGCCTTGCCCATAACGGTGTGTTGTTCATGGACGAATTCCCGGAATTCACCCGCACCGTTCTGGAAACCCTGCGCCAGCCGATCGAAACCGGCGAGGTAATGATCGCGCGGGCCAATGCACACGTGAAATACCCCTGCAAATTCATGCTGGTTGCGGCGGCAAACCCCTGCAAATGCGGCTATCTGTCCGACCCTGCCCGCGCCTGCGCCCGTGTGCCGGATTGTGGCGACGACTATCTGGGTCGCATTTCTGGGCCCTTGATGGACCGGTTCGATCTGCGTGTTGATGTCCCGCCCGTGGCATATACCGACCTTGATTTGCCCGCAAACGGCGAAACCTCTGCCATCGTCGCGGCCCGTGTCGCCAAAGCGCGTGACGTTCAAACCAATCGGTTTCAGGAGCAGGCGAACATGCACGTCAACGCCGATGCACAGGGGGATATTCTGGAGGAAATCGCGACTCCCGATGCCGAGGCAAGGGCGCTGTTGACCAAAGTGGCAGAGCGGTTTCACCTTTCGGCCCGGGGGTATCACAGGATCTTGCGCGTTGGCCGTACAATCGCCGATCTTGACGGATCTGCCAATGTCCGCCGCCCACATATCGCTGAAGCGGTCAGCTTTCGCCTTGCCGCGCCGGTATTTGCCTGATCCAGTCCGCAAGGTTGTTCAACGTCTGACGCGCTTCGGGCAGGATGTCGTGGAAAAGCGGCCAGACATGGGGCAAGTCCTGTTGCTCGACAAAAGTCACATCAACACCGCTCTCGATCAGCACCTGCACCATTCGGCGGGCATCATCATATAGGATTTCAGTATCCCCCACTGTGATCCAAACCGGTGCGGCCCCATTGAAATGCCCAAAAATGGGGCTGACCTGCGGGTCTTTCGGGTTGCCGTTTTGCAGGTACATCTCGGCCATGGAATGCGCCCGTTCAGCGGGCAAGACGGCTTCGACTTTTGCATTTTTGCGAAAACTCTCACCGCTGAACGTCAAATCCGTCAAAGGGGAAAAACAAAACGCTGCGGCGGGCATCAGGCCCTGTTCCTGCCCCAACCGATGCAGCAGCGACAACGTCAAGGCACCCCCGGCACTGTCCCCGCCAATTACAATACGATCCGGCGCAATTCCGCTGCGCAGCAAACCGTCCCATGCGGCACGTACATCATCGGATGCGGCAGGGAAAATATGCTCCGGAGCCAGCCTGTAACGCGGAAGGACCACCCGCGCGCCCAACCGCTGCGCCAGCTGACCTGCCAAGGCGGCATAGACCTTAGGACTGCCAAAAACAAACCCGCCACCGTGCAGATAAAGCACCACCTTGTCAGAGCTCAGATTGCGCGGCACCACATCAAGCGTATCAACGCGGTGCTGCCCATCGCCCAGAGCCTGCCACTGCGTCCGGGTGCCACGCGGGATACGAAAAAACCACCGCGCGTGCATCTCGATGCGGCGGCGCAGCTGCGCGGGGTCCTGTGCCCGCGCCATCGCAGGTTTCTCTACGTTCCTTAGCCAGATGTTAAGAAGCCTGGCCCGCCAGCTCACGCCAGCCGCCCTTCAATCGCCTCCCAGATTCTGCCCGCGATATTGCCACCGTCAAATCGTTCCAGTTCCTGAATACCGGTCGGCGAGGTCACGTTGATCTCTGTCAGGTAGTCCCCGATGACATCAATGCCGACAAAAACCTGACCCTTTTCTTTCAATAGAGGCCCGATGGCGGCACAAATCTCCAGATCACGCGCGCTCAACCCGATCTTTTCAGGGCGCCCGCCAACATGCATGTTTGAACGTGTTTCGCCTTCGGCTGGCACGCGATTTATGGCACCAACCGCTTCCCCATCCACCAGAATGACGCGTTTGTCCCCCTTGGCCACAGCAGGCAGGAATTTCTGTACAATCAAGGGCTCGCGGGAAAAGCCAGTGAACAGCTCGTGCAGGGAGGTCAAATTCCGGTCGCGCGCATCCAGACGGAACACCCCCGCGCCGCCATTGCCATAAAGTGGCTTCAGAATGACATCGCCGTGCTTTTCCTTGAAGGCCTTGATCGTATCAAGATCACGCGCGATTGTTGTGGGTGGTGTCAACTCGGGGAAATCCAGAACCATCAGTTTCTCTGGGTAGTTTCTGACCCAGAACGGATCATTCACCACAAGCGCTTGCCCCTTCAAACGATCCAGCAAATGCGTCGAGGTGATGTAATGCATGTCGAAAGGCGGGTCTTGTCGCAACCAGACCACGTCGAAATCCGCCAGATCAACTTCGACTTCCGGCCCCAGATGCGCGTGATCCCCCTGCACCCGCTGTACAGTGAAGTCATGCCCCCGCGCGGTAACGCGACCCTCTTGATAGGCCAGTTTGTCAGGCGAATAGAAAAACAAACTATGCCCGCGGGCCTGCGCCTCTTCGGCGAGGCGGAAACTGCTGTCGGCGTTAATATTGACGTCCCCAATGGGGTCCATCTGAAAGGCAATTTTCATCAGTCTATCCTTGCTGCGTCCCCTTTAGATGGCGCAGCAGCGGCACAGGTGCAATGGTCAGCCGTGCCCAAAGGCGTTTTCGATGATCTGCAAGTCACCGGAACCATCCACCAGAGCCACATCAAAACGCACCTCTGTCAGGCTGCCCATTGGCTCAGTCCCCAAAAACGCCTCTGCGCAGGCATAGATCCGTTGCATCTGGCGCGACGAAAGACTTTCAGCCGCGCGGGCAAGGCTGCGGCTTTTCTTGACTTCAACAAAAATCAATCCGTTGCCGTCCCGCACGATCAGATCAATTTCGCCGCCTGCGCTACGCCATCTGCGCCGCGCAATTGCGAAACCACGCCGTTCGTAATCCTGTGCAATCCGTTGTTCTGCTGCAATTCCTGCATGGTACGCCATGCGTCCGCGATGATGTCTTGCCGTTGCCAACGTCACAATCCTTTTGCCCGGTCTCTGCCTTTCACGTCATCGCTGAACAATCGTGATTGTTGGTGCCCCTACCCTTCGTTGTCCAGCGATAAGGCAATTTGATACACTTTGCGGCGCGGCAGATCATGTGCTTGTGACACCATATCCGCCGCATCCCGCACCGACATTTCCTTTAATGCCGCACGCAGGCTTGTTTCTATATCAACATTCTTAACGGTTTCTGAATGTCCCCGATCTACAAGCACAACGATTTCGCCTTTCGGCGACAGCTTTTCATAAATCTGGGACAGTTCTTTGAGGGATCCGCGACGGACTTCCTCGAATTTCTTGGTCAGCTCGCGACACACCGCCGCCGACCTGTCATCGCCCAACACAGAAGCGGCGTCGCGCAACATTGCGCCCAAGCGTTTGGGTGATTCGTAGAAAACCAGTGTTCCGGCAACATCCTTAAGCTTTTCCAATGCCGTTGCGCGTGCCGAGGTGGTGTTCGGCAAGAAACCGGCGAAGAAAAACGCGTCGGTCGGCAACCCTCCCAGCGCCAGCGCGGTCAGCACCGCCGACGGGCCGGGCGCACAGGTCGGGTTGATCCCTTCGGCAACTGCCAGCCGGGACAATTCAAACCCTGGGTCCGCAATCAACGGCATACCAGCCTCTGATGCATAGGCTACCGATTTGCCTTCTTTCACCGCCTCGACCAACCGCATGGCAACATCCGCGCCGCTGTGATCATGTAGGGCGACAATGCGCCTGCTCCCCAGCGGCACGCCATGGATATCCATCAATTTACGCAACGATCTTGTATCCTCGGCCGCCAGCACATCCGCCGACGCCAAGACGTCAAGCGCGCGCAATGTAATGTCACGCGCCGTGCCGATGGGAACACCGACAAAATACAATCCAGCCGACAATGGCACCATTTGGTAATTCACGCTGGACCCGCCTTTCGCACCGTCTATGATCACGTCCGAGTGATGCGGTGCGGCTGCATCCATCAAACTTTGGGGAGTGAGTGCCGATGATTGCCTTTTTGAACGCCAGCCGCAAGAAGTTGCGGCTATTGATGTTGCCTTTTGCCGCGCTTTTTTTAGCCGCCTGTGACCCGGCCACGGTCGGGTCGCTGTCCACCGGAGGCGGTGTCAAAATTGACGCCAACGCGCCTGTTCCTGTGGCTTTGCTGATTCCACGCGGCGGCACGCAGAACGACAACCTGTTGGCCAAGAACCTTGAGAATGCAGCACGTATGGCAATACGTGATCTGGATGGCGTCAAGATTGATCTGCGCGTCTATGGCACCGCTGGCAATGCCGGCACAGCCGCAAACATGGCCGCTCAGGCGGTCAACGACGGTGCCAAGATCATCCTTGGGCCGGTCTATGGCGAATCCGCCAATGCTGCGGGTGTTGCCGTCGCAAAACAGGGTGTGAATGTCTTGTCCTTCTCCAACAACCCGACCATCGCGGGCGGCAATGTGTTTGTCTTGGGTCAGACCTTTTCCAACACAGCGAACCGTCTGGTTGGATATGCCAAACGCAACGGCAAGGACCGTATTGTCGTTCTGCATGCGAGCGATGTCGCCGGTCAGTTGGGACGCAACGCAATTCAGCAAGCCATTTCGACAAACGGCGCAACGCTGGCAGGAACCGTGGACTATGCGCTTAGTCAGGAATCGGTTGTTGCCGCCATTCCCCGCGTCAAAGCAACAGTTCAGTCCGGTAACGCAAACGCTCTGTTTCTAACAACCTCATCTGCCTCTGCTCTGCCCTTGTTTGCCCAGCTTTTGCCCGAAGCTGGCATCAGCTCGGCATCGACGCAGTATGTCGGCCTGACGCGGTGGGACATCCCCAAACAGACGTTGGATATGCCCGGGGTTCAGGGTGGTTGGTTTGCCAAGCCTGACCCTGCCGCGACCGCCGCCTTCAGTCAGAAGTACAGTGCCGCCTACGGTAGCGCACCACATCCGCTGGCCGGCCTTGCTTTTGACGGCATTGCAGCAGTCGGGGCCTTGGCAAAATCCGGCAAATCCTCCGCGCTGACCGCTTCGTCCCTGACACAGGGCGCGGGTTTTCGCGGGGCGACCGGTATTTTCCGCCTACGCCGTGACGGCACCAACGAGCGTGGCCTGGCCGTGGCAACAATCCGCGATAAATCGGTTGTGATCCTGGAAGCTGCACCGCGCGCCTTTGGCGGGGCTGGTTTCTAGACTTGGCCTTGCCTTCGATCTTACACCAACAATCAGGCGCGGCGATTTCACCGCCGCGCCTGATCTGCGCGCCCGAACTGATTTTCGATACCGCTGCGGTCAAAGAGGCGCTGAATGAAGCCGCCAGTGACCAGTCTCAGCCGGACCAACGCGCCGCCGCGGTAAATACTCTGAGCGCGGCACAAAAGGCCGGGCGCGCCAAAATCGCTGAAAGTTTTGCAGCCGCCCCGTTTGACGCGCGTCCGATGACCCGAGCTTATACCTATCTGACAGACCAGCTTGTGCGCTGCGCGCTAGAGTTCTCGACACAGGTCCTGCACCCCAAGCCGAACCCGACTGAAGGCGAACGACTTTGTGTGATGGGTGTCGGTGGCTATGGCCGCGGCGAGATGGCCCCGTTTTCGGATGTCGATCTGCTGTTTCTTATACCCTACAAGGCCACCGCATGGTCTGAAAGCGTGATCGAAAGCATGCTCTATATGCTGTGGGATCTGAAACTGAAGGTCGGACATGCGACCCGCACAGTGCAGGACTGTGTCCGGCTGGGCGGCGAGGATTACACCATCAAGACGGCTTTGCTGGAACACCGGTTTATCACCGGTGATACCGCGCTTGAGGCCGGACTGGAGCAGGCGCTTGAGATGCAACTGTTTTCAGGCGACGGGCGCGACTTTCTGGAGGCTAAGCTGGAAGAACGTGACCAGCGCCACGAGAAGCAGGGCCAACGATATGTGGTCGAACCGAACGTCAAAGAGGGCAAAGGCGGGTTGCGCGACCTGCATTCCCTGTTCTGGATTGCCAAGTTCATTTACAAGGTCAACCACTCTTCGGAGCTGGTCGCGAAAGGCATTTTCCGCCCCGAAGAATATGCCACCTTCAGGGCCGCTGAGGATTTCCTTTGGGCGGTGCGCGGCCATCTCCACTTGCTGACCAACCGCGCCACAGAAAAGCTGACCTTCGATATGCAGGTACAGGTGGCCGAAGCCATGGGGTACACGGACACCGGCGGCCGACGCGGTGTCGAAGTGTTTATGCAGGCATTCTTTCGTCATGCGACTGCGGTGGGCGACCTGACCCGAATTTTCCTGACCAGTCTGGAGGCAATCCACGTCAAGGCCGAACCCTTGCTGGAACGGTTGTTCCGTCGCCGGCCCAAGATCAAAAAGGGATACATCGTGGTGCATAACCGCATCGCCATTCCCGACGAGACCGCATTCCTTTCTGACAAGCTGAACCTGTTGCGCCTGTTCGAAGAGGCCTTGCGCACCGGCATGTTGATCCATCCCGACGCCATGCGACTGGTCAAAGCGAACCTGCATCTGATCGACGATGACCTGCGCACCACTCCCGAAGCGCGGCGGATTTTCTTTGACCTGCTGCTAAAACACGGCAATCCGGAACGCGCCTTGCGGCGGATGAACGAGTTGGGCGTGCTATGCGCGTTTATCCCCGAATTCGAACCCATCGTCGCGATGATGCAGTTCAACATGTATCACAGCTATACGGTTGACGAACATACGATCCAGACCATTGCGAACCTTGCCCGCATCGAGAAACACGAGCTGGAAGAAGAGCTGCCCGTGGCCTCCTCCATCCTGTCGCGCGGGGTCAACCGCAAGGTACTTTATACCGCATTGTTGCTGCATGACATCGGCAAGGGACGGCCAGAGGACCATTCCATTCTAGGGGCCAAGATTGCCCGTCAGGTCGCCCCGCGCCTGGGGCTGAAACAGGACGAGGTGGACACTGTCGAATGGTTGATCCGCTATCATCTGCTGATGTCGGACATGGCGCAGAAACGCGATATTGCCGATCCGCGCACGGTGCGTGATTTCGCCAAGGCCGTACAGACGGTCAAGCGGCTTGACCTGTTATGTGTGCTGACAGTCTGTGACATTCGCGGGGTTGGGCCGGACACGTGGAACAACTGGAAAGCTGTGCTGATCCGTGGTCTTTATCGCCAGACCGAGCGCGCCCTTGAAACCGGCCTTGAAGACCTGAACCGCGAGAATCGCGGTGCCGAAGCGAAAAAAGCGTTGCGGCTATCGCTTTCGGACTGGCCGCGCAAAGAATTGCAAAAAGAAACATCGCGCCATTACGATCCTTACTGGCAGGGCCTGCATGTCACGGCACATGTGGCCTTTGCCAACCTGCTGCGCGGAATCGGAAACGAGGACGTGCGGATCGACCTGCACCCGGATGAAGACCGCGACGCCACCCGGGCCTGTTTTGTGATGCCCGACCACCCCGGTATCTTTTCCCGCCTTGCCGGTGCCCTTGCTCTGGTGGGGGCCAATGTCGTGGACGCCCGCAGTTATACAACCAAAGATGGATTTGTTACTGACGCCTTTTGGATACAAGACGCAGAGGGCAACGCCTATGAATCCTCGCGCCTGCCCCGTCTGCGCAAGATGATCGAAAAGACCCTGCGCGGCGAGGTTGTCGCCCGCGATGCCCTGAAGTCCCGCGACAAAATCAAGAAACGCGAAAAGGCGTTTAAGGTGCCGACGCATATCACCTTTGATAACGACGGATCGGAAATCTACACCATCATCGAGGTCGACACCCGTGACCGCCCCGGCCTGCTTTATGATCTGGCGCGCAGTCTGGCCGCCAGCAATGTCTATATCGCCAATGCGGTCATCGCCACCTATGGCGAACAGGTGGTGGATACTTTCTATGTCAAGGATATGTTCGGGCTGAAATACTACACCGAGGGCAAACAGCGGACGCTGGAGAAACGTCTGCGACAAGCCATTGCCGAAGGGGTGGAACGGGCCGACAAATAACCAAAGCGATAGGCACGGATCGCGCCGCACAAGGATGCCAATTGCGCAAACCCGCCGTGCAAGCTAAATCAGCCTGACCTCCCGCATGGAAAGCACCCGATGAAACCCATCCGTCTCATGTCTGGCTTTTTCACCGTTGGCGTCTGGACCTTGCTCAGCCGTGTGCTGGGTTTCCTGCGCGAGGCCCTGCTGATTGCATTGATTGGCCCCGGTCCAGTGATGGACGCTTTTGTCGCCGCCTTCCGCTTGCCGAACATGTTCCGCCGGTTCTTTGCAGAGGGTGCGTTCAACGCCGCCTTTGTCCCGATGTTTTCCAAGAAACTGGAGGGCGATGAGGACGCGCAGAGCTTTGCCCAAGAAGCTTTCAACGGGTTGGGGTTTGCAGTTCTGATCCTTGTCGGGTTGGCCATGGTATTCATGCCCGCCTTTGTCTGGCTCACCGCCGAGGGATTCGCCGGCGACGAACGTTTTGACATGACCGTCGGCTTTGGCCGTGTGGTGTTTCCCTATATCCTATGCATGTCACTGGCGGCCCTGTTTTCCGGCATCCTGAACGCCACAGGCCGGTTTGCCGTTGCCGCCGCCGCACCTGTGTTGCTGAATATCCTGTTGGTTGGGGCAATGACACTCGGGGCGCTGACCGGCGGGCCGGTTATCACATGGCTGATCTGGGCGGTTCCCATTGCAGGGGTGGCACAATTGGCGCTGACATGGCGCGCGGCAGCCGCAGCCGGATTTGCCCTGCGCCCGTCACGCCCGCGCTGGTCACCGGATATGAAAGCGATGGTGGTCATCGCCCTGCCCGCAGCCCTTGCGTCTGGTGTCATGCAGATCAATCTGGTCGTGGGGCAAGTTGTTGCCAGCCAGTATGACAAGGCCGTGTCATGGTTGTTTGCTGCCGACCGGCTCTATCAATTGCCGTTGGGTGTGGTTGGCATTGCGGTTGGCATTGTCCTGCTGCCCGATCTGTCACGCCGTTTGCGTGCCGGCGATGACGCAGGTGCCCGCATCGCCCTCAGCCGCGCGGGGGAAATCGCGCTGGCGCTCACGATCCCCTCGGCCATCGCCCTGATGGTGGTGCCCCAGACGTTGGTATCGGTGCTGTTTGAACGCGGCGCTTCCGATGTCGATGATACAGCGGCCATTGCCACAGCCGTGGCGGTCTACGGGCTGGGCTTGCCCGCCTTTGTCTTACAAAAAGTGCTGCAACCTATCTATTTCGCCCGCGGTGATACCCGTCGCCCCTTCCATTTTGCGCTTGTCTCCATGGTGGTGAATATTGCGCTCGCGGTGGGGCTTGCCCCGTTTATCGGCTGGATCGCCCCGGCCATAGCCACCACTTTCGCGGGCTGGGCCATGGTGGTTTGCCTCTTCATCGGTGCGCGCAAATACGGCGAAGCGGCGCGATTTGACGACCGGTTCCGCAAACGCATCTGGCGGATCGTCGCTGCCTCGCTGGTGATGGGGGTGGCCTTGATTCTGGGCAATTCCCTGTTGGAAGCCCTGTTAAACACCCCGTGGTGGCGCGGTCTGGGGCTGGCCTTGCTGATTGGCATCGGTGCGGTCAGTTACTTTGGTGTGGGCCAGTTGTTCGGGGCCTTCCGGTTGGCCGAGTTCAAAGCGGCGATGCGGCGCGGTTAACGCCGCCGCATCCGGTTCACGATCCGCGCCCATTCCCCCGGAGCCATGACAAAGCACAAACCAAAGCCCAGAAAGAACCCGATCAGCTCTGCCACCCACTGGGTTCCGACTTCAAAAAACACCCCCCAAAACAGCTGAATGCCCATCAGAAAGGCAATCAGTGTGAAAGCGCGGTATTGCTGCGCACCGGTGCCAGCCAACTGCCGCCACATCACAAAAGAATAGCCACCAATCAGCCCGTAAACGCTGGGGTAGGCCCCGACCAACCAAGTAGGATCATCCAGCAACAGCGCATAAAACGCGGCACCGCCGGCACCGGCCAGCACAAAAATCACCGCAAAGGTCAGCGGCCCCATGGCTTCGGCCACCATCTTGCCCAATGCCAAAAGCAGGACCATGGCAAATAAACTATGTGTAAATCCCAGATGGATAAACGGATAGGTAAAGGCGCGGATGGCCTCAGGCAGTGGCCACTGCCCATTTGCCACCATCCAATCAAAAATCTGGCCCGAAAATCCGTAATCGCGGATCAGGCCCAGCCGCCAGCCCACCGCCCCCGGTCCACCAATGATGCCCGCCTCCCCCAGCGACAGGCCCGCCTCGATGCCGGCAAGCGCCAGAAACGTCAGGGTGACGATAGGCGGCAGGGGATTTACCGGTGGCTGGAATTCAGGATCTTGCATGGCCGCTCCTTGACGCGATGAAGGTCCGGCATCGAACCCCAATAATATATCTCACCGATATGTCAGACTTTACCGCTGACAAGCAGCATCAGTGCCGGAATAGTGTTTCTATTTCAAGCAGATGTGACGCAAACCAACTCCAAAACCCGGCGACGACAAGACCTGCGCGCCCTATGTTGCGACACCGCTTGCCGCCCACCGCCACAGAATCTCTATGGACGTTAGGGCGCAAACCGCTGATATATCGTGAAATAAGCGCTAACGGCACGAAATAGGGGCGCCCGCCCCCAAAGTTACGCCGCCGGCATCCGTTCATACACGCCTTCGAGGTCCGCATATGCCCGACACCCCCACAAATACCACGTTCACCCCCCGCGTTTTCTCTGGCATCCAACCGTCTGGCGGTCTGACGCTGGGCAACTATCTGGGTGCGATCAAACGGTTCGTGTCGATGCAGGACGAAGATTACGAAACAGTTTATTGCATGGTCGATCTACATGCGATCACCGCCAAATTCCTTGATCCCAAGACGCTGGCCCATAATACCCGCGAATTAGCGGCAGGATTTATCGCGGCGGGTATTGATCCGGCCAAGTCAATCCTGATCAACCAGTCACAGGTCCCGGAACACGCGCAACTGGCGTGGATTTTCAACTGCGTGGCGCGAATGGGATGGATGGGGCGCATGACCCAGTGGAAGGATAAGGCCGGCAAGAATGCCGAAGCGGCCTCCCTGGGATTGTTCGCCTATCCGGCGCTGATGGCTGCTGACATCCTGATCTACCACGCAACCCATGTGCCGGTTGGCGACGATCAGAAACAACACCTTGAGCTGACACGCGACATCGCGGCCAAGTTCAACCATGACTACGGCGTTGATTTCTTTCCCATTACCGAACCGGTGATCGAAGGCGCAGCCACCCGTGTGATGTCGCTGCGCGATGGATCTAAAAAGATGTCCAAGTCTGACCCATCCGATGCCAGCCGTATTAACATGACCGATGACGCGGATGCGATTGCCAAGAAAATCCGCAAGGCCAAGACCGATCCCGATGCCCTGCCCTCCGAGGTGGAAGGGCTGGAAGGACGCCCGGATGCCCGTAATCTGGTGAACATCTATGCCGCCCTAAGCGAACAATCCGTCGAGCAGGTTCTGAGCGAAGTCGGCGGGCAGCAGTTCGGCACGTTCAAGCCTGCTCTGGCCGAGCTTGCGGTTTCCAAACTGGCACCGATCTCGACCGAGATGGCGCGATTGATGGCAGAACCTGACGAGATTGACCGCATTCTAAAGAAAGGGTCGGAACAGGCACGGGAAATCACGGCACCCATTTTGAAAAAAACCTATGAAATTGTCGGCATGGTTGGCTAAGCCCGTAAAATAAGTGGCCCCTCAAGCGGGGGTTGCTCATCTTTTGGCACAGCTCATTTTCACCGGAGAGGTTGAAACAGGTCGCGCGACCCCACAGATTCTGATCAACAAAAAGGAACACCACAATGGCCACCGGATTTTTCTGGGATGAACGCTGTTTCTGGCACGGCGGCGGGAACTATGCCTTTACCATCCCCTTTGGTGGCTTGGTGCAACCCTTGGCCGCCGGTGGTATTCCTGAAAACCCCGAAACCAAACGCCGCCTGAAAAACCTGATGGACGTGACCGGCCTGACGGCGGAACTTGCCGCGCAAAGCGCCCCGAACGCGACCCGCGAAATGCTGGAACGGGTGCATCCGGCCTCCTACCTTGATGCGTTCAAAGCTGCGTCTGACGCTGGTGGCGGCGAAATGGGCCCGAATGTGCCCTTCGCGCGTGGCGGTTTTGAACTGGCAACCCTGTCGGCAGGGCTTGCCGTGGCGGCGGTGGATGCGGTGGCCAGTGGCACGCTTGAAAACGCCTATGCCCTCAGCCGCCCGCCGGGTCATCATTGTGAACCGGAAACGCCAATGGGGTTCTGTCTGCTGGCCAATATCGCCATCGCCATCGAGGCGGCCAAGGCCAAAGGGCTGGCGCGGCGTGTTGCCGTCCTTGACTGGGATGTGCATCACGGCAACGGCACCGAAACCATTTATTATGACCGTGACGACGTTCTAACCATTTCCTTGCATCAGGAAGGTAACTATCCCCTGACCAGCGGCGATCTGGCCGACCGTGGCACCGCAGATGGTACAGGGTTTAACATCAACCTGCCGATGCACGCAGGGTCTGGCCATACCGCATACCTGCACGCCCTGGACCGCGTCGTTATTCCCGCACTTGAAGCCTACAAGCCCGACCTCATTATTGTCGCCTGTGGCTACGATGCCGCGATCATCGACCCGCTGGCACGGATGCAGGCCACGGCCGAAACCTTTGGTGCAATGACCCACAAAATCAAGGAAACCGCCGAACGCCTGTGTGAAGGCAAGCTGGTGCTTGTCCACGAGGGTGGCTATTCCGAGGTCTACGTGCCCTTCTGCGGCCACGCGACCATTGCCAACCTGTCAGGCAGTAGCATTGATGCCCCTGACCCCTTGGCCGTCGCATTGAACAACCGCCAGCCTTCGCCAGCTTTTGATCGTTTCCTTCGTCAGTCGATTGATGACATGGCGCAAAAACTGGACCTTTGACATATGCCTGAGCAAAACTCCGAAGCCCTGAACTTTCTACAGACGCGGCGTTCGCGTCCAGCCAAGACCCTTACCACGCCAGTCCCTGACCGTGACGCGCTTGCCCCGCTGTTGATCGCTGCGGCCCGCACCCCCGATCACGGCAAGCTGGAGCCGTGGCGGTTTATCGTTGTCGAAAAGCCCGCGATGGCGCGGCTGGCCGAGACTGCAGAAGAACGCGGCACCGCCCTTGGTCTGGACCCTGAACAAATCACCAAAGGCCGCAACCAATTCGATCAGGGCAATCTGGCTGTTGTCGTTGTCGAAGTGCAAAAACCATCTGCCAAAATTCCCGCAATCGAACAGACATATTCCGCCGGGGCCGTTTGCCTTGCGCTGCTTAATGCCGCCCTTGCTGCGGGCTGGGGCGCGAACTGGCTGAGCGGCTGGCCGTCGCATGATCGTGGTTTTCTGACCGAAGCCTTTGATCTTGGGGATCACGAACGTATTGCCGGTCTGATTCACATCGGCACCGAAACCTCTGCGCCACCGGACCGCCCGCGCCCGGATATCGCGCAGATCACCACATGGATGCCTGCATGATCTTTCGTTCATTCCTGTTGGCCATGGGGCAGTTGTCAGACCCGCGCTTTCGCCGCGTGTTTTTCATTGGTATCGCGCTGGCCCTTGCCCTGCTGATCGGGTTCACCGCCGCGTTTACAGGGCTGATTAACTGGGTGACCCCAGAAGAGGTCTGGTTGCCGATCTTGGGAGAGGTACGCTGGATCAGTGATCTGGTCTCCTGGGGGTCGGCATTTTTGCTGATGTTCCTGTCGGTTTTCCTGATGATCCCCGTCGCCTCGGCCATCACGTCGATGTTTCTGGATGATGTCGCAGAAGCCGTCGAGGACGAGCACTACCCTGGACTGCCCGCCCCGACAAAAGTGCCATTCGGCGACGCCCTGCGCGATACGATCAACTTTCTGGGTCTACTGGTCGGGGTGAACATATTGGCCATTGTCCTGTATGTTCTTTTTGCCCCGGCGGCCCTATTCATATTCTGGGGCGTCAACGGGTTCCTGCTGGGCCGCGAGTATTTCACCATGGTGGCAATCCGCCGGGTTGGCCGCGTCGCAGCAAAGAAGCTGCGCCGCCGTTTCGCAGGCACCATTTGGTTAGCGGGCGTATTTATGGCGATGCCGCTTTCAGTGCCGCTGTTGAACTTGATTATTCCAATTCTGGGTGCAGCGACATTTACCCATCTATTTCACGGCCTGACCAATCCCCGACCCGAAACAGGCTCTCTACATCATCCACAGTGATCCAGCCGGACAGGATGATCGTCGCCACGATCCCCCAAAGCACCAGCGCCACAAGTGTGGTCCAGAACGCCTTTTTGCCCAGATGGTGGTGCTCGGGAGATCCCGCATGAGTGCCCGGCACGATATTGCTCAGATCACCCTGCGTTTGCACACGGATGGGCAGCGCAATCAGAAACACCATCGACCAAATCACTGCAAACAGAACCAATCCCGATACAATACCCATGGTTTACACCTGCTCCAGTTCGACAAGCGCACCGTTGAAGTCCTTCGGGTGCAGGAACAACACAGGCTTGCCATGCGCCCCGATTTTGGGTTCGCCAGTGCCCAGAACACGCGCCCCGGTAGATTTCAGATGGTCACGCGCCGCGATGATGTCATCAACTTCGTAACAGATGTGGTGAATGCCGCCTGAAGGGTTCTTTTCAAGGAACCCGTTAATCGGGCTGTCGTCGCCAAGTGGATACAACAGTTCGATTTTCGTGTTGGGCAGTTCGATGAAAATGACTGTAACGCCATGATCCGGCTCATCTTGCGCAGGCCCGACATTGGCCCCCAAGGCGTTGCGGTATTGGTCCGCTGCGGCTTCGAGATCAGGCACAGCGATGGCCACATGGTTCAGACGTCCGATCATCTTCTCTTCCTTCAGTTTAGCACAGTAGCGGCGTTTATGGCCGCATGAACACTGAAGAGCAATGCGTCATGTTAACCCGCTGTTAGTGACCAATGGGTAACCATGAAACAAGTTCAGCTGGAGGCTATCATGGACACAATAAACCCGTTTGCCGCAAATATACCGGTGCCAACCTCGGCCCGCCCCCTTTTGGGATTAACGGTGTTGGTCGTCGAGGACAGCCGTTTTGCCTGCGAGGCGTTGCGCCTTTTGTGCCTGCAATCGGGCGCACGGATCAGACGCGCCGATTGCCTGCGCTCTGCGCGCCGCCACTTTCGGGTCTATCGGCCATCGGTTGTATTGATCGATCTAGGCCTGCCGGATGGCAATGGCAGCGACCTGATTGCCGAACTACACGAGGCCGTGCCGCGGGTGGATGGCATTCTGGCGATTTCCGGTGATCCCCAGCTTGCGGAGGCCGCCCTTGCTGCAGGGGCCGACGGATTTATGGAAAAACCCATCTTGTCCATCGGCGGGTTTCAGGAAAAGATTTTGGGGCTGTTGCCGCCTGAACGACGCCCGAAAGGGCCGCGACAGGTGGACAATACCGATGTTGCGCCGGACCGGCTGGCCTATCAGGACGACATGGCCCATATCGCGGATGTTCTGGATGAAGGTCTGGACGATCACACGCTGGACTACATTGCCCAGTTTTTAAGTGGTCTGGCACGATCTGCCGATGATCCGGTTTTGGAGAATGCGGCAAGGGCCTTGGCCCGCAAGCGCGCTATGGGCAAAACCGCAGCCTCCGAAACCGCACAGATTGCCGGCATTATTCAAACCCGTCTGGCCGAAAAGCTGGCCATCTGAACGCCATCACTAAAGTGTCGGATCGCCGGCAACCCGTACCAAACGCGTCAAGTCACCCAGCCGCTCCTGCTGTTGGCCGTTCTCGTCAAAATTCGCGGGTGCCAGCCATGCTTCAAAGGCTTCCTTCAACGCTGGCCATTCCCTGTCTATGACGGCAAACCATGCGGTATCACGGTTACGCCCCTTGACCACATCAGCCTGACGAAACACCCCTTCAAAGCTGAAGCCCAGCCGCTGTGCTGCCCTGCGCGACGGCGCATTCAGCGCGTTGCATTTCCACTCATACCGGCGGTACCCAGCGTCAAAGGCCCATTTCATCATTAGAAACATCGCCTCGGTCGCCGCGCGGCTGCGCTGCAACGCCGGCGCATAGCTGATATAGCCCACCTCGATCGACCCCGCTTGCGGAGCGATGCGCAGATAGCTGGCAACCCCTTCCCACTGACCGCTTTCAAGATTGCGAATGGCATAAAACAACGGATCGGACGATCCTTCGTGATCGCGAACCCAACGGTGATACTGCGCGGCAGAGGAGAACGGACCATTTGGCATATAGTCCCAGACATCATCATGCCCCGCAAACTCGCGATACAATAGCGCAGCATGGGCCTCGGCGGACAGCGGGGCAAGTTCAACATATCGACCGGCAAGCACGTCACCCACGGGTGCATCGGGCGCTGTCCAGTCGGAAACCGGCGCGCCAAAGGGGCGGGAGTGTGACGTTTCAGTATTCATAACTGCACGTTAGGCGGAACATCGCCGCAGGCCAAGTCCCCAATCGCGCCGGCCACCACGCTTTGGCCACTAAAGCCTCCCGCCTTTAACCTGAGCCATGATCTATCGCTTTTCGCGTTCGACCAAGGGAAGAGGCCGCGAACAAACGATTCATGTTTAAGGCGGGACGCTCTAACGCAGCACTTTCGGATCAGCCCCAAGGTCAAGACCGGGAAACACCGCCCCCTCAAGCACCGCACGATCAAGCCCCAAAAGTCCGCGCATAATCCAGGCCACCGGTGCACGCACATCTGCGGTCGGCATCAAGTCGCGTTCTTGATACAGTGCCGCGGTGTCCAGACCGGGCCACTCTCTATACACCTGCCCGCCGCGCACCGCGCCACCGGCAAGGATCATCGCCCCTGCCGTCCCGTGATCGGTGCCACCACTGCCATTCTCACGGGCAGTACGACCAAATTCGGTCATGGCGACAATCGCGGTCTTTCCCCAGACATCCGCCCCCAAGCCGGACCGCAGGGTCAACAGCGTCTCGGACAGCTGGCGCAGACTGCGCGCCATATTGCGGTCCTGCCGGCGGTGCGTATCCCACCCCCCCAGTGAAAAGGCCGCAACCCGCGCGTCATGCTGCAAACGGGAGGCCGCGAAAGCCGCGATTTTGGCGTGTGGCCGCCCCTTGGATGCAACCGGATTTGTCCCTGTCGACAGCATCTGCGCCTCGGCCAGCGCCGCATGTAAGGCCGGATCATCCGCCATCACCAGTTCGGCCAGACGCATCGCCTGCGGGCTAAGCCCCAGATGAGCGTCGGGGGCCCAATTCGCCACCGGCGCAGATCCATCCAGCACCCTCACGTCGTTGTTTCCAATCGCATAAGCCGTATCAGCCTGAAGCCCTGGCACCTGTTGCAACATCCGGTTCAACCATCCGTCCCGCACCCCGCCTTGCACGCGGTCAGTGCCCGCCTCCAGCATGTCCTGACCATCAAAATGACTGCGCCGGTCACGATAGGGCGTTGATACGGCGTGGAAAAAACCCAGCTCCTGCGCCCGCCAAAGCGGCATCAAAGGGGCCAGCGCAGGATGCAAGGCAAAAAAACCGTCCAGATCCAGACCGCTGCCCGAGGCATTCAAACCCGGACGCAAGACGGCAAAGGCCGGATCCCCCACGGGGCGCACAACATCCAACCCATCCATCCCGCCGCGCAGAATAATCACAACCAGCCGCGTGTCCCAAGGGGCGCTTGCAAAGGTCACAGGTGTTAACAAGGGGCTGGCCGCCAAGGAACAGCCCACAACGCTGGCGCGGGTCAACAATTGCCGTCTGGACAGCTTGGCGTGCATCCTTCCTCCTATCGCCGTTGAAATGCTGGCGCGGCAAAGATCAGCCCGACAGCAACCGCGCGGGTTTCTGCCGCATTGGCCGCAAAATCTACTGCATCCGTCACCCGCCCGTCCAAGACGGTATGCACAAGTTCACGCGGGTCCGGCAAATCATCCATCAGTTGCGCCGGCGCGCTCACCGCCCAATCCAACCGCGCCGAAATGCCTTGCGGTGTGGCCCAATCATCATCCCCCTCAGGAAATCCATCAGGGCCGGAGGGAGCAAACCACCCCTGCCCCATCAGTTGCAAAGGCTGAAAGAAAACCTCGCGAATTTGTCGCCACTCCATCTGCTGAAGTTTTTCGGCGGTAACCCCAAGGCCGCGCAAAGCGGCGCTGACAAATTCGTCCGGCGGGCGCATGTTTGTGCAGGTCGGCTGCCACGCTTGCGGGTGTTCCAACAGCGCAGCATAACAGGCCATCAAATCGCCCTCATTGCGCAGATAGGCGGCAGTGATGTGCCCCACCAGATCGTCAGGGGGGACATCGCTGACAAAATGCACCGCCAGTTTTCGCGCGATATGGGCGGCAGTCGCGGGGTGGCGTGCAAATCCCGTAAGGCCGCATGGATCGTGGCCAGCCCCCCCGCGTCGCCATAGGTCTGGCCCAAAACCGTTTCCGGCCCCGGTTCGACCATGGCCGGGCGGAATTTAAACCCGTAGTGGCGCGTGGCCCCCAGACCGGTAAACAGCTTGGCCAACTCGCGTACATCTGTTTGGGTATACGGCCCATCGACCCCCAATGTGTGCAGCTCCAACACTTCGCGGGCCAGGTTTTCGTTCACCCCACCTTGCCGCCCACGCCGCCGTGCTGCGCGGCTGTTGGGGCCAACGGATGTGTTTTGATCAAGATAGTGCAACATCAACGGATGAGAGACACAAGCAGTCAGCAAGCTGCCAAAATCCCCCGTGATATTGGGGCGCACAGCTTCCTCGACATAAAGCGGGCTGGCAAACCGCAACAGCCCACCACCACCCAACGCGGTGAAATGATCGGCCCAGAACGCTGTTAACCGTTCCCGAAATCCGTGACGGGCACTGATGCGGCGCAATTGCGTCTGAACAAACCATTGGCTGTGATCCCGGCGCATGTCGCGTAAAATCCGGCGGGCCTTTTTTCGGGCATCCACCCCCGCTGCCGTGTCAGGGTTCTTTCGGGCATAGCTGTTGAACCGGTTTCTAAGCGCCAAAGCATCTTGCAACACATGAAATGGCGGGATCGGAAACGCGTTTCTGGCCTGATCCGTGCCACGCAGCTCTGCCAATATATCAGCGACGTTTTCAGGCGCTGCAATGCGCGCGGATCGACCATAGCCAAAGCGGTGTTCGGCAAGGACAGGGTCGAAATTCACCGGAAAGACGTGTGCAATGCAGGTTTCATTGCGGGGAGCCTAGCGACAATTGCGCGAAATTTCATCCGGCGATTTACGACAATTTTACGCAATGCCCGGACCGAATAGGAAAAGGGGCCGCACACCACGGCCCCAGCCCCTGATTTTGTGTCGTTATTCCTGCGGAATGACCCGCAGACCCAGCTCCATCAACTGATCCGAAGAAGGATCGTTTGGCGCGTTCATCATCAGGTCTTCGGCACGCTGGTTCATCGGGAACAGGATCACCTCGCGGATGTTCTGTTCATCCGCCAACAGCATCACAATCCGGTCAATACCTGCGGCACAGCCACCGTGCGGCGGGGCACCATATTGAAAGGCGTTAACCATACCGCCAAACCGCTTCTCAACTTCGTCCTTACCGTAACCGGCAATTTCAAAGGCTTTGAACATGATCTCGGGCTTGTGGTTCCGGATCGCACCCGACACCAGCTCGTAACCGTTACAGGCCAAATCATACTGATAGCCCAATACCTTAAGCGGATCGCCCTGAAGCGCTTCCATCCCGCCCTGCGGCATGGAGAAGGGGTTGTGTTCAAAGTCGATCTTGCCGGTTTCCTCGTCTTTTTCGTAGATCGGGAAGTCGACGATCCACGCAAAGGCAAAGCGGTTTTGATCGGTCAGACCCAGTTCGTCACCGATGACAGTCCGGGCGCGGCCTGCAACCGCTTCAAAGGCTTTCGGCTTGCCGCCAAGGAAAAACGCCGCATCACCGATGCCCAGGCCCAACTGCTGGCGGATTGCCTCGGTACGCTCTGGTCCGATGTTTTTGGCCAACGGTCCTGCCGCTTCCATGCCGCCTTCAACCTCGCCTGATTTCAGCTTGGCCTGCGCTTCTTTCACTGTGATGCCCAGTTCCTGCGCCACGGCATCCGCTGTTTTTTCACGCCAGAAGATATAGCCCATGCCGGGCAGGCCTTCTTTTTGGGCAAATACGTTCATCCGGTCACAGAACTTGCGCCCGCCCCCCGTGGGTGCCGGAATGGCGCGCACTTCGGTGCCTTCCTGCTCCAACAGCTTGGCAAAGATTGCAAAGCCGGAACCCGCGAAATGTTCGCTGACAACCTGCATTTTGATCGGGTTACGCAGGTCTGGTTTATCGGTACCGTACCAAAGGGCCGCATCTTTATAGGAAATCTGTTCCCATGTTTCATCTACTTTGCGACCGCCGCCGAACTCTTCAAAGATGCCACCGATCACTGGCTGGATCGTGTCGAACACGTCCTGCTGGGTGACAAAGGACATCTCAAGGTCAAGCTGGTAAAAATCTGTCGGGGACCGGTCCGCACGCGGGTCTTCATCACGGAAACAAGGCGCGATCTGGAAATATTTGTCGAAACCCGAAACCATCAACAGCTGTTTGAATTGCTGAGGGGCCTGCGGCAAAGCATAGAACTTGCCCGGATGCTGGCGCGACGGCACCAAAAAGTCGCGGGCCCCTTCCGGCGAGGACGCCGTGATGATCGGGGTCTGAAATTCTTTGAACTCCTTGTCCCACATACGTTTACGGATCGAGGAAACCACATCGGAACGCAGCACCATGTTTTGCTGCATCTTCTCGCGGCGCAGATCAAGGTAACGATAGCGCAGACGGGTTTCCTCTGGGTATTCCTGTTCGCCGAACACCATCAGCGGCAATTCCGCGGCAGAACCCAAGACTTCGACCTCACGGACAAAAACCTCGATCTCGCCGGTCGGGATTTTTGTGTTGATCAGATCAGCGGCGCGCGCCTTCACTTCACCGTCAATGCGGATACACCATTCGGACCGGATCTTTTCCATGTCCTTGAATGCTGGGCTATCAGGGTCACACAGAACCTGCGTCATCCCGTAGTGGTCACGCAGGTCGATAAACAGGATACCACCGTGATCGCGCACGCGATGCACCCAGCCGGACAGGCGCACAGCGTCACCTTTGTTTGAGATGTTAAGATCGGCGCAAGTATGGCTGCGGTAGGCGTGCATGACGGTCCCTTTCGAGGGCTGGATTTGTTGGCGCAGATACACCTTTTGACAGCGCAAAAGTCAAGGGCAGCACAACGCACCCTGCACGCGCTGATCCGGCGCATGATCCGCGCCGCTATGTCACAAGACACTTCACATCAATGAATGTTGTCGTATACCTTTCGCGTATTCAAACAAAACCAATTGGACGTTACTCATGGAACAGGACTTTTCCGACGCGCTAGCGCGGGCTTTCGCCACCTTTGGCACAATCGGCTCTTACGGCAATCTGACCGTACCAACCTCGGCTGATGACGTATTGAACTGGACAGTCGGTGATTACCTTGCGCTGGTTGATGCCGCCGAAACCGCGCTGACGTCAATTGACCGTTCAGTGTTCTCGATGATCCTGAACGACCCCACCTTATCCGCCGAGCTGGACGCTGAGGGGCGCGCGCTACTCGAAGCATGGTCGGCAGGCGATTTTTCACAGATCACACAACCGCTTAACGAGGTGCGGGCCCTGATGGCCCCCTATTCTGCGGAAACGCTGCTGCGCGATGCCCTCGACCCCGACGGCGGCGGCATCGAAGGGATCGAAAACGCCTTTGCCGATGCCGAGACGCGGATTTCAGAATTGCTGTGGAACGAAGACAACGGTCTTTTCGCCTCGCCTACCTTTACGGTCGATCCGGACACCGGAGTCTGGTCATCAGGCAGCGCCGGCTTTAGCGGCACCACCTTGGCCGAATTCTTCAGCTTGCTGGGCGAAGCGGCTGGCAATGCCATCATGTCCTTCCTTGGCAACCGCGACGGTCTGTTAAACCAGCTGGCCAACGACGGCATCGACCCCGCAGCGATTGCAGCTGCCACCGATGCCGCAGAAGCCGCCAGCGCGCAAGCACTACAGGCACTGCAAGAGATCGGGACACGGGTAACGACACAGGGCACCAGCAATCCCACAGATATAGAATCACAGGCCACTGCGCAGATTCAGGGATTAATCAACGCGCTTGTCTCGGCCCTCCCGGGCCTAGGCAACGCACTGGATACCTTGATTTTCGGATCACGCAATTCCGACCCCACTTTCATCGTCAGCCCGCAAGGCGATGTTTCAGGGTCAGACGAAGGCGATTGGTTCTATCTGTCAAAACTGGCAGACAGCTTTGACGGCGGCAGCGGGGCCGATGTGCTTTTCGGGTTCGAAGGTGACGACAGCCTGCTGGGCGGCGGCGACGCTGACAACCTCTTTGGCGGCGCAGGCAATGATATGCTGCGCGGCGGCAGCGGTAATGACCAGATTAACGGCGGCGAGGGTGACAGCGATGTTGCAAACTTCCTGAACGGTTTGGGACAGTTCACCTTGCAGTTTTCCAGTGACGGCAGCGTCACCGTGCAAGACCGTTCCGCCGACGGCGAAGGCACCGATCTATTGACCGGCATCGAAACCCTGTCCTTTGGCAGTGGCGCGTCGGTCTTTGCCGACGGCGTCATCAACCTAAGCCAGTTTCAAGCCATCGCAGGGCTGGATGCCGATCAGATCAATACTTTTGTTGAACTCTACGTCGCCTATTTCAACCGCGCGCCTGATGCGGCTGGCCTGAACTTCTGGGGCTCGGCGTTTGCCAATGGCACCTCGCTGGAAGAGATCGCGAACCTGTTTCTCGATCAGGATGAAACCCGTGCCACCTATGCGCCGGATATCAGCAACCTCGAATTCGCCTCTCAGGTTTATCAGAACGTCTTGGGCCGCAGTCCCGATGTGGACGGGCTGGCCTTTTGGCAAGGGCAACTGGACAGCGGCAATATTGGCCGTGGTGCCTTTATCCTTGAGGTGCTGAAAGGGGCCAAGGTTGATCTGGACGCAGGTGCCTCACAGACTGACATTGATCTGCAACTGTCCGACCGGTCTTATCTGTCCACGAAAACCGACCTTGGCACCTATTTCGGTGTGATCAAAGGCCTGTCCGATGTGAACGATGCCTCTGCTGCGATGCAATTGTTCGTGCGCGGGTCCGACACCTCTGTCCAGTCGGCGATCGAACGTATCGACGCGGACTATGCTGCGGCTTTGGCAGATGACAGTGGCGAAATGGTGATGCAGCTGGTGGGCGTGGCCGACGATCCCTTCGCGGTCTAACCGGGCTTCAAGCCGGATCAAGACCAACAACAGCGGGCAGGGAATTGCCCGCTGACACTCCGGTGCCCCGCCGCTTTTGCGTTTTGCGGCATTTCCCATCGCATACGTTCTAAGCGACAGATCAACATATCGCCGCATCGCAGAAAAATCAGCGCGCCCACTAGACGACTGGTCTAGTGCGACCTATATCACGGGTATGAACAAGCAAGGACAAGATACACGCGGCCATATTCTGACGGTTGGTCGCCGCCTCACAGCGCAGCAGGGCTATACCGGCGTTGGCCTGAGCGAACTGTTGAAGCAAGCAGGCGTGCCGAAGGGATCATTCTATCACTATTTCCCATCGAAAGAGGCCTATGGTTGCGCCGTTCTAGAAGACTTCATTCGCGAATACAAAGAACGCCTGCGAACTTCCCTGTACAATCCGCAGCTGAATGGCCGCGACAAGTTCCTGACCTATTTCCGGGACTGGAGCTGCAAGCAACTCAGCAACAACCCCGAGGACCGCTGTCTGGTGGTCAAACTCTCTGCCGAGGTCGCGGACCTGTCAGAAGACATGAGCAGGATTTTACGCAACGGTGTGACCGACATTGTCGCGCGTCTGGCGGAAACTCTTGAACAGGGAATTGCGGACAGCTCTATCGGGGCTCTTGAAAAGCCCGCCGCCACCGCGGCAACGATCTATCACATGTGGCTGGGGGCCAGCCTTGTTGCCAGCCTCTCGCGCAGTGACGCCGCACTTGAGGCTGCGATGAAATCAACAGAGGCGCTTGTCCCCGCCCCATAACATAAACACGTTAACAAACTCACAAGACGACTGGTCTAATAAAGGAAAAACCGATGAAAATTTTTTACAAAACCGCAGCAACGGCAACTGGTGGACGCTCAGGCACCTCTGCCCTGAATGATGGCAGCCACTCTGTTCAGATGGTTCGCCCCGACAGCAAAGATGCGGGTGTAAACCCCGAACAACTGTTCGCACTTGGCTATGCCGCTTGTTTTGACAGCGCGATGGATCTGACGGCAAAGCAGCTGAAGATTGACGCCACTGGTGCCAAAACCTCAGTCGAAGTTGGCATCGGTCAGCGCGCCGAAGGCGGCTATGGGCTTGACCTCGACATTACTGCTTACCTGCCGGGCATGGATACTGACGACGCACAGCGGCTGGTCGAAGCAACCCATCAGGTTTGCCCCTATTCTAACGCCACGCGCGGCAACATCGACGTGCGTCTGCACATCAAAACCGACGCAAGCTAGGGCCCAGCGCCCGGCCCTTGCAATAACGCCAAGACCGCGATGCCGCCTCGATGGTACGCATCCGGTCTTGAAACGGCATCACAAAAGAAGACGCAAATGACACAGACCAACGACATTAATCGGCAGCTGGTGCTGGCCGAGCGCCCCAAAGGCGAACCAACCAAAGACACCCTGAAACTGCTGAAAAGTGACGTTCCCGCCGCCGGAGACGGACAGATGCTGCTGCGGGTCGAGTATCTTTCGCTTGATCCTTACATGCGCGGCCGGATGAGCGACGCCCCCTCCTATGCCGCACCGGTTGAAATCAACGGGGTGATGGAAGGCGGCACAGTGGCGCAGGTTGTCACGTCGAACATCGACGGGTTTACAGCCGGTGACTGGGTCCTCAGCTTTAGCGGCTGGCAGGACTACGCCCTGTCCGATGGCACCGGCGTGACCAAGCTGTCGCAATCACCTGATCATCTGTCTTGGGCGCTTGGCATCATGGGGATGCCGGGCTTTACCGCTTGGGCTGGTCTGATGCAGATCGGTGCCCCGAAAAAAGGCGAAACAATTGTCGTCGCTGCGGCAACCGGTCCGGTTGGTGCCACTGTTGGGCAAATCGGCAAACTGTTGGGATGTCGCGTTGTCGGTGTGGCCGGGGGGGCGGAAAAATGCGCCTATGCGGTGAACGAGCTGGGCTTTGACGCCTGTATTGATCACAAGAGCGCCGATTTCGCGGACCAGTTGGCCAAGGCCAGCCCTGACGGCATCGACGTCTACTTCGAGAATGTCGGCGGCAAGGTGCTAGACGCGGTGATCCCCCTGCTGAACCCGAACGCACGGATGCCGGTTTGTGGTTTGATATCACAGTACAACGCGACAAGCCTGCCAGATGGGCCGGACCGGATGAACTGGCTGATGGGGCAGATCCTGCGCAAAAAAGTAAAGGTCCAAGGCTTCATTATCTTTGACGATTTCGGACATCTCTATCCAGAGTTTGCAAAGGAAATGGGCGCATGGATCGAAAGCGGCAAAATCAAATACCGCGAAGAGATCATCGACGGCCTTGAGAATGCCCCTCAAGCCTTCATTGGTTTGCTGAAGGGTGAAAACTTTGGCAAACGTGTGATCCGCGTCGGCCAACTGGCAAAATCCTAAGCCCATGAGAAATAGCAACCTTAGGGCTGAAACGGACGAAATACCTGCCGTCCGGTCCCGGGTTGTCTGGTCACGTCCGGAAATTTCGGGCGTGACGCGACATCACATCACCTTGCGCATCCCGCATCAGTTATTCAATACCACGGTATCTCACGTTTATCCAAAGAACCGTGATTTCATTCCCGTTCCACCAGCCATGCCCGAGGTCGCCCGCCATGAAGACAACTAGAAACGCAATTCTGGCCGTGCTGGCCGTCTTGGCGGTTGCCGCTCTGCTGATCTGGACCCTACGCCAACCCACAACCTACCTGGTACAGGGCGAGGTAGAGGCGACACGTATCGACCTTTCAGCTCAGGTCACGGCGCGGGTGGCACAAACCCCTGTCAGCTTTGGTGACCGCATTCGCGCCGGCGATGTCGTTGTTCAGCTGCACAGCCCGCAACTTCTGGCACAGCTCTCTGCTGCGCAGGCCGGTGTCGGTGTGGCCCAAGCCAACCGCGATCTGGCGTTTTCCACCCGCCCCGAAACAATCGCCGCCGCCGAGGCCCAGCTGGCCAAGGCCGTTGCCGATGTCGAACTGGCGCAAAGTAACTTTGACCGTATCAATAAACTGCGTGCGGATTCGGTTGTGTCACAAGCCAACTTTGACCGGGCCACCAACACGCTGGACGCCGCGGTTCAGGCACAGGCCGCAGCGCAGGCAAATCTGGATCAGGCACGCAATGGCACCAGCGCAGAGCAAAAGGCCGTCGCCACAGCACAGGTCACACAAGCAGAGGCAAATCTGGCCCAGCTTCAGGCCAATGTCGATGAATTGACAGTCACCTCCCCGATTGACGGTCAGGTCACCACCCGCACTGCCGAAGTCGGCAAATTGTTCAGCGCCGGCGCGCCGTTGATTTCCATCGTTGACGTGGATCACGCATGGTTCACGTTCAATCTGCGCGAAGACCTTTTGCAGGGGCTGGAAATCGGCCAGCCGCTGGAAATCCGTGTTCCCGCACTCGGACAGGACCACGCCGCAATCCCCGCGCGGATTACTGCCATCAACGTGGAAGGCAGCTATGCCAACTGGCGCGCGACCAAGGCGACCGGCGATTTTGATCTGCGTACGTTTTCCGTCCGTGCGCAACCTGTCGAGCCTATCGTCGGGTTGCGCCCGGGCATGAGTGCGCTGGTTGACTGGTCCACCACCAACCGCAACGCCGATTAATCCAGTGCGTGACCGCCAGCCTCCCCCCGGCCTGCGCCGCATATTGGGCCGCGAATTGCGCCAGATTGCGACGCGCCCTGCGTTGGCCTTTATGCTGGCACCAATGCCGATGATCATCTTTCTGGCGCTTGCGGCGGTCTTTGCTCCGGGTCTGCCGCGCGAACTGCCGGTGGCGGTGGTGGATCTTGATGGCACAACCCTGTCGCGGCAGGTGGTGCGCATGGTCGATGCCGCCTCTGACGTGGCCGTGGCCCAACAGGTGCCAAATCTCAGCGAAGCGCGACAGGCCCTTGTCGCGCGCGAAGCCTATGCAATTCTGGTGATCCCGCAGGATTTGGAACGCAATCTGCAACTTGGCCAAAGCCCCGAGGTTGTGATTTTTTCCAACAGCCAGTTCCTGCAATCTGGCGGAACCGCCGCCCGCAGCATGGCCACCTCTGTGTCTACATTCGCGGCCGGGGCATCGCTGCGGCTGCTTGAAACGCGGGGCATCGGCACAGATCGTGCGATGGACCTGATCACCCCGATCCCGGTGCAGCAAAGCCCGTTGTTCAACCCCTCGCTGGACTACATCCAGTTCCTTTTGTCGGCGATCGTTCCGACAGTGATGCAGATTTTTATCTGCGCCGCTGCGGTTTTGTCCTTCTCGCGTGAACGTCATTCGACTGGCGGCATGTCCCGCCTGATGCGCCTTGCAAAGACACCAACCAACGCAATCATCGGCAAGCTGTTGCCCTATACCGTTCTGGGTACGCTGGTTCTTTTGTTCGGTGACGTGCTGCTGTTCACCGTCTTCGGCGCAGATTTTCGCGGCAATGTGCCGGTGTTTTTCCTGAACGGGTTGCTGTTTATTCTGGCCTGTCAGGCACTGGGTGCCCTTATTGCAATGATTGCGCAGGATACGACCGGTGCGTTGGGCATGATGGCAGTGATTGTCGCCCCCGCTTTCGGCTTTGCCGGAGTCAGCTTTCCACGCTTCGGCATGACCGAATTTTCGCAGGCATGGGGCGCGGTTATTCCGCTGACACCTTATCTAGAGCTGCGTACGGATCAGACCCTGCGCGGTGCCCCGCTGGAATATTCCCTGCCAACGATGGCCATTCTTTTTGCGCTCTTGGTTGTCTTCGCCACCCTCTTATGGATCACCCTGCGCAAGGCCGCACGCCTTGCTGCCACAACATCAGAGGTGGACCTATGATTGCCCTGCACCGGTTCACAAGCGCGCTTGCCCTCGCCTACCGTCACCTGTTGGGAGATTCCAGCGCGCGCATGACGATGATTGCCGGCATCCTAATCTATAGCGCGCTTTATCCGCAGCCCTTCGTCGGTGAGGTTGTGCGCGATGTGCCTGTCGCCGTGATTGATCAGGACAACTCGACCGAAAGCCGCAAGTTCTTGCGCCGGATCGACGCCACCGATCAAGTCACCATTGCCACAACAGTGCCCAATATGGCCGCCGCCCGCGATGCGTTCTTCCGCCGTGATGTCTATGGCATCGTGATTATCCCTGCCGGTTTTGAGCGCGATCTGTCTGCCGGCGTGCCGTCCCCCATCGCGGCCTACGGCGATGGCAGCTACCTGTTGGTCTACTCCAATATCATGGGCGCGGTCACCAGCGTCGCCCGTGCCATGGGCACCGAAGTCAACTTTGACCGTCTAACCGCAACCGGTATGGACGCCGGACAGGCCCGCGCGGCCCTGTCCCCGGTCAAAGTGACCAATATTCCCGTGTTCAACCCACAGGGCGGCTATGCCAGCTATATCGTGCCCGCCTCCTTTGTTCTGATCCTGCAACAGACCCTGATGATGGGCATCGGGCTGCTACATGCAGGGCGCCGGCTGCCCACTGGAATGCGCATGTGGGCCACACCAATTGCCTACATCACGCTCTATCTGGGATGGGTTGTCTTTACCCAGCTGATGTTGCCGGTGTTCTACGGCATCCCGCGCACAGGGGATTTTGGCACGCTGATGCTGATTGCCCTGCCGTTCCTATGTGCCTGCGCGGCCATGGGTTTTGCCATCGCCTTGCTGATACCCTCACGCGAAGGCGTGGTGTTCTTTTTGGTGGTGATGGGGCTACCGCTGTTCTTCCTATCTGGCATCGCATGGCCCGCCGAGGCAATTCCCGATCAACTGCGGAATATCGCAATGCTGGTGCCTTCCTCGACCGCCATTTCCGCTTTTGTCGCGGTCAACCAGATGGGCGCCGCACCGCAAGACATCATCGGTGCCGTGGAGCACCAGATCATCCTGGCCTTCGGGTATACTGCGTTGGCCTTTGCGATCTACCCGTTCACCAAGACGCGGCTGGAAAGACACCCGCAACCATAGCGCCCCCTGGGCACCGGGTTCAAAAATCCCCCGGTGCGCATTGCAGACACACCAGCCCCTCTGCGCGCCATGCTTCGACAACCGAATTACGATCATCCACAACCAACCACGGTGCCAACCCATCCGCCTGCATCTCAGCCAAGGCGCGGCGTTTGACTTCCGGATCGCTGGCTTCGTCTTGGTCAGCAGCACGCAGGTACACCCCGTCGAACGGCAGGTCATGCATGCGCAACCACGCAATTGTATGCGCAGCCCACCCTCTTGGCCGACCCGAACAGATCACAATCGTCTCACCGCTTTCTTTCAACCGCCGCAACAGCTTTGCAACCGGTTCGATCAGGGGGGCCGTGGCCATTGCCGCGTGAAACTCATCCCAGTGCTTTTCCACCCCATGCACAAGATGTCCAAGCCGTTGCGCGTCAAATTCCGCCAATGTGCCATCCACATCAAAAACGACACAGGGTGTCAGATCAGTTACAGTCATAGTTGCTTTTCCTCGAAGTGATGGCCGTGTTTCTCGAATAGGATCGGTGTGGCATTCGGTGGCCTGTCCCCGACACAGCCCTTCCCCCAAAGCACACGCGCCACGCGGATGATGCCGGAATGACAGACAAGAACCGGCAGGGCATCCTCACTTGCGGAACAGATTTCGCATATGGCTTGCTGCACACGCGCCAACATCGCAGGCCAGCTTTCGCCACCTTCCGGCGTGTCCTTGCGCGGTGGTTGAACCCCGATCGGGCACCCCTCGAACACGCCCCAATTGCGTTCCCTCAGCCCGTCGTTCAGGACAAAGCCACGCCCCGGAAACGCCAACTTGCAGGTATCCTGAGCCCGGGCCATCGGGCTGGCAAACACCGCAATCCTGTCAGGCCACGCCTGATCCGCCAATGCCTGCGCCTGCCTGCGCCCCAGCGGGCTTAGCGGCACATCCGTCACCCCTGCAATAATCTGGTTCGCATTGGCGGTGGTTTCACCATGGCGGATCAGGCAGAAATCTCTGGCTGGAAAAAAACACTCCGTCACAGGCGCACCGGATCATGCATAAAAACCTCTACGCCCAGATCCTCGATAAGGTAATCCTCCGGCTGAGTGCAAAAGGCAGGGGCAAATCGTTTCGCGCCAAGGCGCTTTAACATCTTGATCTGGTCCCGCAGCGGCGGGTGGACATTCCAGCGCTGAAAATACCCCCCCGGCACGCTGCAAATGCCACGGGCGTGGGCCGTCATATGACCGGTAAAGACGACATGCGCATCATGGCCCAACCGTCCGCTTTCATGCCATGCCCGCACATACCCCCAAGCGGCACCACCATCCGCATTTGGTGTGTCACAGATCAGAAAACGCGCATGTTCCATCGGGCTGCGCTCCAGCAGCGGTGCAATTTCCTGAACCTGCACGCCAAGCCCCGGACTGGCCAATGCCGCCCGCAAAGTGGTCTGGCATTCCGGGTCAAGCATGACACTGGCCGATCCGAAACGACGGATCAAATGCAGAGCCATCTCCCCCGCGCGCCCGGAAGGAGGCACCGGCAGCAACACCTGCCCGTCAAGCCCGTCTATCAACTTGTCCAGCGCGGCAAAGCGGGCGGTCTGGGGCACATCGTCAAGGTGATAGGAGCAATCCAGAATAGCCGTCGCCGCTGGCGGAGGGACGTCGAAAGGGAACCAGTCTGATTCCTCGGACCAGTCACCGGAATAGAACAATCCATCACCAATGGCGAAATGCATCCAGACACCACCCATGGCGTGGCCGTTGCGTCCCGTGTTTAAGCGCACCCCGTCAATCACCGTTTCGCCCTGCTCGGGCAACAGCCGGACCACAGCCGCCGGCGGCAATGCCTTAGCAGTACGTGCCGTTGCATAGATCGGCGATCCGGCTTCGACCACATGGGACGCACCACCAATGTGATCAATGTGATCATGGGTGATAAAGACCGCGTCGACACCCTCCAGCCATGCAGGATTGAACTGGGCATGAGCCTCTGGACCAAAGCCGCAGTCCAGTAACCAACGCCGATTGCCTGTGTTCAATTGCATGCACGCAGGCCCCTTGTCTCCGATACCGGAGAGTACTCTTACACTTTGCATTTATTCCTCGTAGAACGCCCATGGGGTGGTTATCGTCAGGCCAAGCTGCATCCCGACATCGAATTTTGCCCGCGTCTCTGCCATCAATCGGGTGCCGCACTCCGCCACCGTTTCCAGCAGGTATTTCCCACCCAGATAGGTGACCCGTGCAACGCGCGCGCGCAGATCGCCGGTCTCGGTGATGGTCAGGTTTTCGGGGCGTAGACAAACGTGACTAGGCCTTTCATGATTGCTCTGAACCTCCACCCGTGCCCCCAACACATGACCGTGTGCGGCCACATCCGAGGTCTCAACACTGCGCACCGGCACAACCGTACCGCGGCCTACAAACTCGGCGACGAAACGGTTCTTTGGGCGCTCGTACAGGTTTTGCGGTGTGTCGAATTGCTGAATCTGTCCACGGTCCATCACCGCAATCCGATCCGCCATTGCCATGGCTTCAGCCTGATCATGGGTGACATAGACCATCGTTGCACGGGTGCGTTTGTGAAAATCGGTAAACACCGTTTGCAACGTCGCCCGCAACGCAACGTCAAGGTTGGCCAGCGGTTCGTCCAACAACACCGCATCCGGATCAGAGACCAGACAACGTGCCAGCGCGACCCGTTGCCTCTGACCACCGGACAACTCTGACGGCATCCGGTCGGCATAGGCCGAAAGCCCCGTCGCCTCTAGCGCCACGTCGGTCTGAGCAGCAATCTCTGCCTTGGAAAATCGGCGAATTTCCAGCGGGTAGGACACGTTGCGCCGGACAGTCATATGCGGCCAAAGCGCGTAGGACTGAAACACAAACCCCATATTGCGGTCTTCCGACGGCACCATCATGCCGGTATCCCCGTTTGCAAGCTGCCGATCACCGATGCGGATTTCACCGGCGCTTGGCATCTCGAACCCTGCCAACAGCCGCAACAGCGTGGTTTTTCCACACCCCGACGGCCCCAGCAGCGCGATGAACTCGCCATCCTCGAAACATGTGGTGATGTCTTGCAACGCGGGCGCACCCGAAAACGTTTTGCCGACGGATGATAAGGCTATGTTTGCCATGGAACTACTCCTTTCGGGAATCGACGCGACAACAGCTGAACAGCGATCATCAACACCATGACCACCAGAACGATGGTCATCGCCAATGCGCTGGCCATTGCGGTTTCACCGCTGTCATCCAGATTGAAAATGACGACACCCAGAGTCTCTGTCCCCGATGACCACAGCAGGGCCGATACCGTTAACTCGTTGAACGCCGTCAGAAAAACAAGAATTCCGCCCGCCGCTGCGGCAGGGGCAGACAAGGGTACGATCACGTCACGCAACCGCTGGAATAGGCTGGCCCCAACCGATTGGGCGGCCTCGCCCATTGCCGGGTCAAGCTGTTTCAGGCTGGCCTGAACGGGCCGGAACATCACCGCAAAAAACCGCGCCAGATAGGCCAGGAAAATGATCCAGATCGTACCGTACAGCGTCGCTTCGGTGAACGGCAGGTTGATCAACAACAGGATCATCGCAATCGACAAAACAACACCGGGCAGAGCATAGGGCAGGTCCAGCAGGCTATCGAACACCCGAGAAAGTCGCGTTGGATTTCGCTCCATCAGCCATGCCAGCGGCAGACAAAGGACCACCAGTACAAAGGCCGCCCCAAACGCGAGGCCAAAGGAATTTGCGAAGGCCCGTGTTGTCACCGGTTGGCGAAACAGAACCTCCCACCACGAGGTCAACGTCACCGTGTCCACACGCAGCGGCACGCCGTAGGCCGGCACCAGCGACGTCGCCAGCAAACCGAACATCGGCAATACAAGGATCACACAGACAACCGCCCAAAGCAGGATTTCCACCGGCAACCGTACAGCCCCCAAAGGGATTGCCAACGGACGCGACGTCGCGCCAACCAGAAACACTTTTTGCCGGGTCTGGAAAAACCGCTGCACCAGAATGCCGACAACCGCCACAACACCGATCAACATGGCCAGAACCGAGACTTCGGCAAGCACGCTGGTGCCCAATCCTGCAAGCTTTTGATAAACCAGCGTCGGCAACGTCACATACCCTGCCGGAATACCAAGCATCGCAGGGATGCCAAAATTACCAAGCGCCGTAACAAACGTGATCGCGATGCCGGCGGCAAGGCTCGGCAGGGTCAGCGGCATCACCACCTGCCACCATGTCCGCAATCCCCGTGCGCCACTGATCCGCGCGGCCTCGACCACATCCTGCGGGATTGAACGCAATCCGGCACGCAGGGTCAGAAAAATGATCGACATGTGCTGAATACCCAGCAAAAGGATGATCCCCTCTGCCGAATATAGAGGTTGCGGCGTCCCAAGCGGCGGCGCAATCCCCAATGTTTTCAAAAGCACCGACGACGGCCCCATGATCTGGGTCCACGAAAGCGCGGTGATCTGGGGCGGGATCATCATCGGGATCATCAAACAGAACACCAAGGCCCCTTTGGCCCGCAAATCTGTCAGCGCCACCAGAAAGGCAAACGCCGCCCCCAGCACCAGAGACACCACCGTCCCAAGCCCTGCCGTAACCAATGAATGCTTGAGCGCCGTCAAGGTCGCGGGTTGGGACAACACTTCGGAGGCAAGCGTCAGGCCGATTGCCCCCTGATCCGCAAACCCCTCGACAAACAGGCGCAGCACCGGTGCCAACGTCAAACAGATCGCAACCACCAGAATAGCACCAAGCAGCCGACCCTCTGACCGGCTGCCCCCTTTTTGCATCGCGAAACTCATTACTCAGCGCCAAACAGCTCTGAAAATTTCGCTTTGTTTGCATCCGCATTCTCAAGCGCGACAGCAGGATCGAAATCCATCAGCTTGATATCTGCGCGCGCGGGGAAACCTTCGGGCACCCCCATGCCGTCACGTGCCGGGATATATCCCATATCAAGCACCAGATCCTGACCTGCCTCGCTCAGCAAGAAGTCGACGAATTTCTGCGCCCCTTCCACATTCTTGGCAGAGGACATAATCGCCACCGGCTCTGTCACATAAGACACGCCTTCTTTCGGGAACACGAATTCGATCGGGGAACCTTGCGCCTTGTTGCGAATGGCAAGGAAGTCGACAACCATACCATAGGGCTTTTCGCCTGACGCGACTGCCTTGAAGGTGCCACCGTTGCCACCCTGCGCCCGCGCATCATTTTCCGCCAGCTTCTCGTAGTACCCCCAGCCAAGGCTATCTGCGCCTGTCAGCGTTGCCAGATGGATCAACGCCGCACCAGAGTACAACGGGGATGGCATGGCGATTTGCCCTTTGACCGCCGCGTCGGTCAGATCACCCCATGACGCAGGAGCGTTTTCGATACCAGTGTTGTAAACGATGCCGGTCGTGATCAGCTTGGTCGAATGGTAATACCCTTCGGCAGAGTAAAGCGCGCTGTCATACCGCGCGGCCTCGGGGGATTTGTAGGCGGTCAAAAGGCCGTCTTGGGCCATCCCTTCCAAGGTCACGGTATCGGCAATCAACAGAACATCCGGCTGTGGGTTGCCAGCTTCGATTTCGGCGCGCAGCCGTGCCATCAGCTTGGTTGTGCCGTCACGAACCCACTCGACTTCGGTGCCCGGATTGGCGGAGATAAATGCATCAACGGTCTTTTGCGCATCCGCATTGGGTTGCGAGGTATATAGCGTAATCGTATCCGCCATTGCGGTGCTGGCCAAAAGCGCAAAGGCTGTTGTGGTAAGGAAGTTTTTCATGGGGCTCTCCTGAAATTTGCTTTCGTACGAAAGCTGTTCACGGCTGCCTTATTCTCCCCTTTCGCAACAGATTCATGACAAAAAAGTAACAATAATAATATATTGCGGTATTTCGGACCACACCCTAACCTCGACTTAACCCAAGGTTGTTTTCGAAGGAAAATCATGAGGCGGACGGACCTAACCCAACGACGCGACAGCATCATCACGCTATTGTCCCAGAACGACGCCCTGTCCGCTGCTGAGTTGTCGGGCCGTCTTTCGGTCTCTGTCCAAACTATCCGGGCCGATCTTCGCGAATTGGATGATGCCGCATTGGTGCTGCGGCGAAATGGCAAGGTCCGCCTGCGCCAGCAAAGCGAAAACATCGGTTACCTGCCCCGCGAAAGCATCGCGCGTCAGGAAAAACAACGGATCGCCCTCGCTGTTAAAAACCTGATTCCGACGGGCGCGCGGGTCGCCCTTGGCACCGGCACCACGGTCGAGAATTGCGCGCGCCTTCTGGCTTCTCACGAAAACCTGTTCGTCGCCTCAAACAGCCTTCACGCAGTCTGCGCCCTGCAAAACGCTGCGGGGGTCACAGTCGAAATGGCCGGCGGCGCTGTGCGTATGCGCGACCTCGACCTAATCGGCGCCGCCGCTCTTGAATTCTTTATGAAATACCGCGTGGACTATGCGGTCTTTAGCTGCGGCGGCCTGTCGCCATCTGGCGCGGTGATGGACTATAATTCAGATGAGGTTACCGCCCGCAAGGCCATTTCGAATTGCGCCAAGACAACAATTTTGGTTGTCGACAGCGGCAAGGCGAACCTTGATCTGGCCTGCCAGCATGTGCACCTGTGGCAGTACGATATTGTCGTAACCAGTGCCGAACTCGCGGCGGATGTTATGCGAAACTGCGCCAAAAATGCCTGCCGGATCATTCAGGTCTGACAGAGACCAGCCAAACCATACACAACCCGCACACAATTCAGCCGCGCACGCACATCCGCAGTCCCTTGGCGATCCAGCCGCGTGTTTCAGCCGGATCAATCACCGCGTCTATTTCATGGGTCGACGCAACACTCATTGCCCCGCCACGTTCATAAAGCCCTGAAACCAAACGATTGTACAAGGTTTCGCGGACCACCGGATCGGTTTCCGCTTCCAGCTCCTTGCGATATCCAAGCTGCACAGCCCCCTCCAGTCCCATCGGTCCGAATTCTCCTGTCGGCCATGCAATCGCAAACGCCGGTTCGCCCAGACTGCCCGCCGCCATCGCTTGCGCCCCGATGCCATAGGCCTTGCGCAGACAGACAAAGAACATCGGGGCCGTCAGGTTTGCCCCTGCCGAAATCAGATCACAAGCGGCAGCAACCGCGCCCTGTTCCTCGCTTTCGGGCCCCACCATGAACCCCGGTGTGTCACAGAGCGACAAAACCGGCAGATCGAACTTTGCACAAAGGGTCAGAAAACGCGCGCCCTTGGCCGAGGCCGCCGCATCCAAAGCACCGCCAAGATGCTGGGGGTTGTTTGACATCACCCCCATGGGGCACCCCTCTATGCGCAAAAACCCGGTGATCATGCCCAACGCATGATGTCCACCCAGTTCCATAAAGCTGTCGACATCCCCTAAGGCTTCGATCACCGGTCGAATGCAATATGCCTTCTTGCGGTTCTCCGGAACCACATGGCGCAAAAGCCGCTGGTCGGATGCTTCCCAGGCCGCACTATCACCTTGGAAATATGACAAGACCTTTCGCGTTGCGCTGATGGCCTCATCGTCATCCTGTGCCAGAACATCGACCAGCCCGTTCTTGGCATGCATCAAGGCCGGTCCGATGTCCTTGGGATGATAGCTGCCGATGCCACCCGCTTCGATCATCGCGGGACCGGCCAGACCGATCCAGCTGTTACGCGTCGCAATGCGGATATCACCCGCGCCGAAAATCGCCGCGTTCCCAGCAAAACAAAACCCCGAATTCACGGTAATTTTGGGGCCCCAACCGCGCAACCGCGCAAATTCCGCAAATGTCGTCACCTTAAGCCCCGACTGCACGGTCTGCGCGAAATCGTCATCGTTTGGGCGCCCGCCACCACCTTCCGTAAAGAAAATAGATGCCAACCCCTGCGCGCGGGCGACTTCCAACATCCTGTCGGTCTTGAGATGGCCAAAGAACCCCTGCGTTCCCGCCATCACCGTCGAATCATATGCCAAAAGGGCGACCTGCGAACGTGTCTCGGGGAAATGGCCAGCATTCACCGAACCGACACCGGTAACGATCCCGTCAGCGGGTGAGGCATCAATCAGCGCCTCCAGCCCCAGTTTGCGGCGCTGTCCGGCCAGCACAAGCTGACCGTATTCGTGGAAATCCCCGCCCACACACAGGGCGTCGATGATCTCGCGGGTTGTGCGTTGATCCCTGTCGCGACGGCGCGCCACGGCCTTGGGCCGGTTTTCATCCAGCGTCCGCGCCACCCGCGCGCGCAGCGCCATAAGGTCATCGCGGATATGATCCGGATCAGGCAACGCCTCCTCAGTCGAGATCTCGGCCAGCCTATCATCCGGCGTAAAGGTCAAAACCGGCGCGCCCAAAGCAACGGTATCCCCAGCACCAACAAAAATATCTGTCACTACTCCGCCAGCTTCGGCAAACATTGTATGCTGCATCTTCATGGCCTCGACCACGGCAATGGCCTGTCCTTTCGCGATGCAAGCCCCAACCTCGACATGCATTTCTCGGATCATGGCCTGCATCGGTGCGCGCAGTGCTTCGGTGCCAGCGGGCAAATCCATTGCACTGCCAGCATCCTCGGCCTGCACATTGAAGAACCGTTCCCGCCCGGTTTTGGCTTTCAGCAGGTCGGTGATCTGTGTGTCCAGCGTACGCACATCAACCCGCCAATCTGCGACAACCGGCAAGCACAAAAGCCCACGTAAAAAGTTGATGTTGGTTTCGACACCGGCAATCTGGAATTCCGACAGCGCCCGCTCCGCTTTGGCAAACAACCGGCCCAGATCGCCGGATTTTTCATGCACCACCAGCTTGGCCAGCATCGGATCAAAATTCGGGTT
This sequence comes from Sulfitobacter sp. M05, assembly GCF_029285175.1. Taxonomy (GTDB): domain Bacteria; phylum Pseudomonadota; class Alphaproteobacteria; order Rhodobacterales; family Rhodobacteraceae; genus Sulfitobacter. The sequence goes on from NZ_JABEDH010000002.1 coordinate 182,935, forward strand.
TGTGCTGTAGCCGGGATAGGCATAACCGTCGATCCGCACCCCCGGACCACTGGGCGGTGCATAGCCCGTCAACCGCCCTCCCGTAGGGGTAAAGCTGGTATCGCTCTCCAGCCGCTCGGTGTTGATACGGGTCTGCAAACCATACCCGACAGGGACCGGCGGCGGACCCTGTAATCCAACATCAGCAAGCCGCGCACCCGAAGCAATCGCCAGCTGGATTTCCACCAGATCAAGACCGGTGATTTCTTCGGTAATGGTATGTTCGACCTGAATGCGCGGATTGGCCTCGATGAAATGGAACGCACCACTGGCCTCAAGCAGGAACTCTACTGTACCAAGGCCACGATACTGGCAGGCGCGCCCGATGGCGATTGCCGCATCCAGCAGACCGGCACGAGACACATCAGGCAAAAACGGTGCCGGCGCCAGTTCGATCACCTTTTGATGGCGGCGCTGCATCGAGCAATCACGTTCCCACAGGTGGGTCACATCACTGCCATCCCCGACAATCTGCACCTCGATATGGCGCGCGCCCTCAAGAAGCTGCTCGGCATAGAGGGCCCCGTCACCAAAGGCGGTTTCCGCTTCGGTTGTGGCTTGAGAGAATGCCGCCTCAATCTCGGCCCGCTGGCGGACAACACGCATGCCCCGCCCGCCACCGCCGTTAACCGCCTTGATCATCAACGGGGTGCCTTTTTGGGCGTCAAAATACGCCACAGCATCTGATACCGACGCAAATGGATCGGAACCGCGCAGCACCGGAACACCCGCTCGTTCCGCCAGCGCCCGCGCAGAAACCTTGTCGCCCTGCATCCGCAGCGTCCCGGCCTCAGGCCCAACGAATACCAGCCCCGCGTCAGCGCAGGCCTGCGCAAAATCTGCCCTCTCGCTCAGGAAACCGTATCCAGGATGCACCGCGTTGCAGCCGCTTTCCAACGCTATCGCAATCAGCGCGGTGGCATCCAAGTATCCCGCAACCCCGCCCAGAGGCAGCATGCGCACCTCGTCGGCGTGTTTTATATGCAAGGAAGTTGCGTCATCGACGGTGTGGACCGCAACAGTCTTGATCCCCATCCCCGCAGCACTGCGCGCGATACGTATCGCAATCTCGCCACGGTTGGCGATCAACAGTTTCCCGATCATCGGTAGCCCTCCCAAGCATCCCGTTTCCCGTTTGATGCCTAAAGTGGTGACCAAACGACGGTCTGGTAACCGACGGTTACCAAATTATCCTGACGCTACCGTTCTCGCATTCCATTCGTCAACGCCACATTTTTGACACTATTGACTGAAATTTACACGCGTCCGATAGTCAGAGGATGGAAGATGTCTCTGGTTTCCCGACCAAATCACAGCTGCGCGACCTCAAACGCCGCGAAATCATCCGCTGTGCCGCGGCCCGATTTGGCAGCCAAGGTTTCGAAAACGTCCCGCTTGATGCAATCGCAAGCGACATTGGCGTGACCAAAGCCGCACTCTACAATTACGTCGCAAGCAAGAACGACCTGCTCATGCAGTGTTATGAAGTCGGAATGGACCGCTTGGTTGCTGCCGTCGAGGCCGCAACAGCCCCTGAAGGTACTGCCGCCCAAAAGCTGGATGCCGGGCTTCAGGCCTATATCGTTACCATGACGCAGCCCGACATGCAGTTCCTATGGATCTATACCCGCCCGATGATCATGGCAGGGAAACAGCGTATCATTCGGGCTGTCCGCGACCGGCTTGATACCATCATGCGGGACTTGCTTGCCAACGGCGTGAAGGACGGTTCCTTGCGGGCCGACCTTGACCCCAAACTGTCAAGTCTGGTGATACTGGGTGCCGTGAACTGGGTGGGCATCTGGTACAACCCAAACGGCCCGCAAAAACCCGAGGATATTGCCCGCGAAATCGCGCGTGAAACTCTCTATGGTTATCTCAATAACACCTGAAAACAGATGGTTAATCTATTTCTCCCGACCTTAAAATAGAATCCCCAATACCCTGTCACGCTGCGCGCTCTCAGGGCATCGGGGGTACGAAATGCTTCAGCTTACAAGCCGGACGCTTAAACATCTCTGTGGCAGCGGGAGGACCAACCGTCAGAACCTACCATCGCTGCGGTGTCTGGCAGTTGCGTCTCCGCCAAAACGATGTCCGTTCGCCGCGCACTATGCGATGATCTGCTGCGTGCGGGACACAACCGCCTAGAGCCCCCGCAGAAAGCCCTTGCACGTACGGTGTCACATTTAATGCCTTGCTATAGCCCCGATGTGACACCGTGCCGATATCAGTCAGACGAGATACTCCATCCAGATCTCATCTCAAAGGATGGCGACCGCGACGCAGGAAGGCGGTAAAGAGCCCATTTGCCACCTTTCGGCAAAGTAGCGCATGTAGAGTCTGTTGATAAATCGGTTTCCGACATGCGTTATTGAATTGCCGGAAAATAATCGGCAGGCGAAATACGGATGTGGTCGAAACTCCTATCGGTATGGGTCAGCAACGCGATATCTGGCCCAAAAATCCGACCCTCGAAGATAGATGGATTGACAGAAACAGCCTGTTGGATTGCCAACACACCTTGTTGCACAGGATCGTCGAAAGATGCCGCGACAACCTGGCCATTTTGTAAGCCACGCAGGACAGAGTGATTCACATAGGTCGACAGCAGCAGCGGCTGGGTCAGGTAGGTTTGCGTATTGAACAGACCGAATGCGGCCTCGATCGCAGGAGCATCACCAATTAGGTAGTCAACGTTCGGGTGACGCGCGAGGGCCGTTTCGACAAGGTCCAACTGCGCCCGAAGGCCGGTATCGGCTCGGAAAACCTCTAAAATCTTGACTGAACTTGCCCTGAGGCCGTCGCGCAACCCCGTTTCGAGCGGCCCGGTCCAGCCTGCTTCGGCGGGGCCGGTCAGAAAAACGACGGTTTTTGGCGGTGTCTCTGCCGGATGCAAAAGACTCAGGTGCTGGCCCAGGAGATATCCCATGCCTCTCCAACTGACGCCGATGCGGCCGCTTAAGGTCGGAGCGTATAATTCATTGACCAACCCGAAAACAGGTACAGTCTGCTCCACCTGTGCAATAGCAGTCAATAGGCTTGGATGATCGGACGTGACTGCCCCTATGAGGATCGCGTCGGCACCCCGTTCTACACAAGTATTGATCTGGTCAATCTGCGTAACTCTGGCGCTGTAGCCCCCCGCTTCGAAGAACAAAAGTTCTACGCTCTGACGCGCGGCTTCTTGTTCCAAACCAAAGCTGACGCTGAGCCAATATTCATCTTTGAAGTGCGGGACCAGCACGCAAAAAAGCGGCCTTGTTCCGGCAGAAGCAGCCGTAAGCAAGAGCGAAAGAGCTACTCCGAATCCGATGATTGTACCCACAAAGACCACCCCGTAGTGTCGGATTATGAGACGAACAAACTTTGACACGCGGTTGATCCAGATCCTAAGCACCATGGCGGCTTTGGCTATTATGGTGGGTATCGCTGCTATTGGCGTCAACCAATATCTGGTTCGCACACAGGACGCGCTTATTCAAACCAACATGCCTGCAATCACGCTGGCCAGCAAGATTGGCGCGTCAGCCGAGGTGATGAGTTCGTTGGCTTCAGCCTTTGCGCAGGCCGATACACGCGAAGATCTTGAACAAGTCGCAGCAGTGCTTGGACGGACAGTCATGAGTATTGAGGACGGGACGCGGACGCTTGAGGAAATGGGTCCGCCTGCCACTGGTGCCGCCCCATACCTGCAAGCGCGGGAAATTGTTGGCCGAATGACCACAAACGCACTTGAAAACCTGACTCTTGAGGAAAGTATTCGCGCCGAGGTTCACAACCTCACGCGGGATGGCGCACGGTTGGATGCTCTGATTGAAGCGGAGACCGATCTGGCCCGTCTCAGGATCACGGCTGGCATCGCCGATCTGTATCTAAGTCCTGACGCGGATCCACGCTCTGCGCTGGATGCCTTAGCTGATCGGCATTTTTTTGCATTCGAACGTCTGACAGAATTAGCGCGTTTGATCGACGCTGTACGGTTGCAGTTTCAACAGGTGCCTACAATTGCATCGCTGCAAGAGGTTGAAATAGCGCGTTCCGAGTTATCAAAGCGCTTGTCTTTGGCGCTGCGTCGCGTTGCTTTTCTGCCGTCACCTCTGGCTGCAAAGGAAGCCACTTCGCTTTTAAACCATCAACAAAGGGCCTTGGACGCGGGAGGTTTGATCAATCTGCAACGTGATAGGATTGCGCTGCAGGCGTCTATCACGCAAGATCGTGTGCTGCTGCAAGGTGTTATCGCAGCCCTGTCAGAACGAGCAAGGCACGCGCGTGATGTGGTCCGAGCCGAAGGGCTGGCGCAAATTGCAGCCGCCAAGCAGAAATCAACCTTCCTGCTCTTTGCGCTATTGGTGGTGGTCGCAAGCGCGGTGGTCATTGGTGCCGTTCTATGGCTCTATGCCCGCAGGCAATTGGTCGCGCGGCTGGGAAACATCTCGCGGCGTATCGTTGCTGTCGCTCGCGGAGAATACGGCACCCCTATCTTAATCAGTGGCCATGACGAAATCGGACGCATGGAAAAGGCGCTTAACATTTTGCGACGCCGTGCCCGCGACGCCACCCGGCTGCGCGACAGTCTGGAAGACGCCGTGATCGCGCGGACAGGTGATGTAGTGCGTGAAATGCACACTTCAGACACGGCTCGCGCTGAAGCAGAATCTGCCAATCGCAGCAAGACCGAGTTTCTTGCGCGCATGAGCCATGAAATCCGCACCCCACTGAACGGCATCATCGGTATGCTTGACCTGCTGGAGGTCGACGAGCCGGACCCGGACCGCAAGCGGCGAACCCTTACAGCCTTGAATTCTGCCCATGAGTTGCTTGACATCACAAACGATATCCTCAATTTCGCGAGCGCTGAGAACAGGTCGAACCGTAGTAATCCCGTGCATTTCCGGTTGCGCGAACTTGTCGGGCAAATGGGTTTTCATTTGCAGTCTCTGGCGACCCCCAAGGGGCTAGAGGCCATCATTGACCTGTCCGAGCCCGCGCCGTTGGCCCTGTTGGGTGATGTGGTGAAAATCCGTCAGATTGTCGGAAACCTGATTTCTAACGCGGTAAAATATACCGAACGTGGCACCGTAACTTTGACCGTCGACCACGCCATTGATGGACAGACCGGACACCACGTGGTCAGTTTTACTGTTGCTGACACCGGTATCGGGATGACCAGTGAAGCGATCCCTCATGCGTTTGATGCGTATATGCGGGCCGATTCTGCCAAACGTGCCGGGATCGAGGGAATTGGGCTGGGCCTTGCCATATCCCGCACCCTGACCGACGCGCTGAATGGCGCTCTCAGCGTTGAAAGCAAAGCTGGCGTTGGCAGCCGTTTCACGCTGACAGTGCCGTTGAAACGGGGTGATCCGAAACTGGCCGCAGAAAGCGAGGCGCGCGCGCCCAATGCGAACCGGGGCAGTGAAGTACTTGTTATCGACGATCACGCGGTAAACCTCATGGTGGCGCGTGGTTATCTGGAGCGGCTCGGCTGCCTGGTCAGCGAAGCCGCCACAGGAGCCTCCGGATTAAAGGTCAATGCAGAACGTCGATTTGACCTGGTTCTCATCGACCTTGATCTGCCCGACATGCGCGGTGAGGAAGTTGCCAAACAGATGGCTAAAAACAAGGATGCCCCTCTGCTGGTCGCCTTGACAGCACATTCGATCGAAGACACCCCTGAAAACCGCGCCAAACTTGAGGTTGCGCGTATTCTGTCAAAACCGATCTCGCCACGGGCACTTGCGGAAGTTCTGGACGCGAGCACATCTGTAGAGAGGGACCCAGATCACAATGTTGTCCTGAAAAGCCTCCGCGAAGACATTAGTGACCTTGGTCCGCAGACCACCGAATTAATCGTTCGCGAATTTCTTGATGATCTGCCCCATGCAGTCGAAAGTATCCAGCTGGCCTCTGCGGAGGCTCAGCGTAAGGCGGCACACAAATTGAAAGGCGCGGCGGCGAACTTCCGGCTGGAACGGCTTTGCGCCGTATTGGCGCGTATCGAGGCCGCTGAGGATGGCGTGGATGAGGGCTTGCTAGACCAATTGCTGGAGTTAGCACAAGACGCCACGATCATTCTGGAAAAAGCGGTCTTGAGTGCGATGTCTCAGGCTGCCGTTGGGTCGACAAAGTGATAGCCCAACCCGTGCTCTGTCAATATCCACTCCGGTTTGGCAGGATCTTTCTCCAGCTTCTTGCGCAAACGCCCAACGACGACATCAATCATTCTGTCGTTTGAGCGCATCGCCTTGCGGCCCATCATCTCGGCAAGCCGTGCGCGGCTTAGCGTTTGGCCGGGGTGATCAGCCAGTGCAGCCATCACGTCAAATTCCTGTTTCGTAAGCGCCTCGGATCGCGCTGCGGAAACAAGCCTGCGCCGGATGCGATCAAAACACCAAGGGCCAAAATTTTCTACCGGAGGCGGCCCTCGTGGGGCCTGTCCGATATCTGCAATCCGCATCAGAAGGTTCTTTACCCGAGCGGCCAGCTCCCGTTTATCGAATGGCTTGGTTATATAGTCGTCTGCCCCCATTTCCAGCCCAACGATCTTGTCGACCTGATCATCTCGCGCCGTCAACAGGATAATTCCAACCCGCGATACCGCTCGTTGCTCGCGGGTGATGGTCAGCCCGTCTTTGCCATCAAGATTGATATCGACCACTAAAAGTTCCGGCGGATCAACGCTGATGGTATTCTCCATGCGTTCGGCGTTCTCGGCTTCGCTGACGCGATATCCCTGCTCGCGCAAATAGGCGGCAAGACGCATGCGCGTGGTGCGATCATCTTCGACAATCAAGATGTGTTGGCTCATGTCGGCCATTGTTACATTTCTTTACATTTTCGGACAACCCACTTTGCATCAAATCAAGGCCTGCCCAAACAACAAAGCCTAAGGTCACTCTAAATTGAATTGGCTACAGGAGGTCAGCATGTCATTTAATCAACCGAACCGTCGTGCGTTTTTGCAAGGTGGTGCCGCCATGTTCGGCGCAACAAGCTTGATGGGATCAACTGCGCTTGCCGCACTAGACCCGAACTCATTCTCGGGACGCACATTTCACGCAACCCATTTCGGCCCGTTTGAGGCAGTGGTGCGCGATGGTAAACTTGTCGGCATTAACAACATCATGGAACTGGACGCCCGTCCAACCGAGATGCTTAGCTACGGCGTCAAAGACCGAACCTATGACAAATCCCGTATCAACTATCCGATGGTGCGCAAATCCTACCTTGAGGGCTGGGAAAGTGCCGACATCAAACCTGAGCTGCGGGGCAAAGAAGAATATGTAAAGGTTGATTGGGACACCGCCTGGAGCTTGACCGCCAAGGCACTGCTCGACACCGCCACGACCCACGGCAACGAAGCGATTTTCTCGTCGTCCTATGGCGGCTGGTCCAATGCGGGCACCTTCCGTCCGAACGTGCTTCAGGGTCGCCTGCTCAATCTGTTGGGCGGTTGCACCAACACATCTGGCGATTGGTCTGCCGGTGCGTCTCAGGTGTCCTTGCCGCATATCATCGGCGACATGGAAGTTTATTCAGCTCAGTCCGCATGGGAAACCATCCGCGACAACACGGAAGTGTTTGTTCTCGTCGGCTGTGACCCAATCAAGAACAACCGCATCGAATACCGCGTAGCGGACCACGGGATGTATGCCCATTGGGAAGAAATCCGTGATGCAGGTGTGAAATTCATCTCAATTAACCCGCAACGTACCGCCTCTGATGAATATCTAAATGCCGATTGGGTTAGAATCGTGCCTAACACCGATGTCGCCCTGTTCTGCGCAATGGCTTACCATGTGCTGGAAAACGGCCTTGAAGATCGTGCCTATATGGCGAAATACACCGTGGGTGCCGACAAATGGATCGCCTATCTAAAAGGTGAAACCGACGACACCCCCAAAACACCCGCATGGGCGGCTGGCATCACCGGCATGGACGAGGCCAAGATCAAGGAACTGGCAGAGCTTTTCGCTACATCCAACACCGAATTTGCTGGTGCATGGGCGTTGCAACGGGCGCAACACGGTGAAATGACACACTGGGCCATTATCAACTTTGCCGCCCTGACAGGCAAAATTGGCAAGCCCGGACAAGGCGTTGGCTTTAGCTGGCACTATGGTAATGGCGGCATGCCCGCTTCCAGCAAATCCACCCCATCGGGCCTGTCTCAGGGCCGGAACTTCGTTAAAGGTGTTTGCCCTGCCAGCCGGATCACCGAAATGCTGGAAAACCCTGGCATGGATGTTTTCTATAATGGCAACACACACACCTATCCTGACGTGAAGATGATCTTTAACGCTGGCAACAACTTCATGTCGCACCAGCAGGATACCAACCGGCTGATCCGTGCGCTTGAGAAGGTGGAAACCATCGTCAGTGTCGACGTCTGGTGGACAGCCGCAACCCGTTGGGCCGACATTGTGCTGCCTGCGGCCTCTACGCTGGAGCAGGATGACATTACCTCGGGCGGTACCTATTCCAACGACCGTGTCTACGCGATGAAGAAAGTGATCGAACCTGTCGGCGACAGCCTGCCCGATTATGAAATTTTTGAAGGTCTGGCCGACAAGCTGGGTCTCTGGGCCCAGTTCACGGATAGCGAAGACAAGATGTATCACATCCAGCAAGCCTATGAGAGATCCTCAGCAGCAGAACACACCCCTTTCGAAGAGTTCTGGGAAAAAGGCTACGCCCGTATGGATGTGCCCGACGAAGCTCGTCAATGGACACGTCACAGCGAGTTCTACAACGACCCAGAAGGCAGCCCCTTGCACACCACGTCTGGCAAAATTGAAATGTTCTGCGAGGACTTCGCCAAGCTTGAGATCAACGACATGCCAGGCATGCCGCAATGGATCGAAAAACACGAATACCTCGGCAATGCCAAAGACGGCCAGTTGCACGTCGTGTCACCCCACCCTTGGTTCCGCCTGCACAGCCAGATGGACCAGTCAGAAAATCTGCGCAAACTCTACAAGGTGCAGGGTCGCGAACCTGTTCGGATCAACAGTGAAGACGCCGCATCGCGTGGCATCGAAGATGGTGATCTGGTCGAACTCTACAATGAACGTGGCACAGTGATTGCCGGTGCCGTGGTGTCCGATGACATCATGCCGGGCGTTGTGTCGATCTACGAAGGAGGCTGGCCATCGCTTGATAGCAAAGGTCGATGTAACTCCGGTTTGGTCAATTTCCTAACGTCGACACAGCGATCCTCAGGCCTGTCCCAAGCGACAACTGCCAACACAACACTGTGTAGCATGCGCAAATGTGAAGATCCCGAAGGCCCGAATATGGCCTATGAAAAGCCTCCAATCATTGAAGACATGGAAATCACCGAGATTGACGAAGATAAACTCGGCATTGAGCGCCTGGAAGCACTGACTGCGAGCCTCTATGCGGATATGGCTCCGGGCGAAAAGATCTTCTTTGAGCGCTGCACCGTGTGTCACGCGCCACGCGAAGTCACACACTTCACTCAGCAACAGTGGAAAGGCATCACACCATCAATGTTCCCACGTGCAGGCCTTGATGAAGAAGAAGCCGCACTTGTCATGGACTACCTGATGAAAAACGCCGCTGACGCACCAAAGTAACTGGTGCAAATCACTAACCAAGGGGGCCGGGTTATCCGGCCTCCTACCCCTGTTTCCCACAAAATTCTAAGGACAATGTAGATGCATATTGCTCACATTGCGAGCGGCTGCGGCTGCGATAGCCTCTCGTCTCCCACCGATATGATGAGCGTCACCGACGCGCTGGATAATGCCCTAGCGCTCGTCGCCCCGATCAAAGACACGCAATCCGTTTCCCTTTTTGATGCGCTTGGACGAACTGCTGCCCACCCCGTCAAAGCCCTCGAAGCGATGCCCTTTTTTGACAATGCTGCCATGGACGGCTTTGCCCTGCGCTGCGCTGATCTGAATGAGCGTTGTTGTTTGCCTATTGCAGGCACCGTCGCCGCTGGCGATGCAGCGCGCGCCTTGCCGGACGGCGCTGCCTTGCGCATTTTTACAGGAGCGCCGTTGCCCGCTGGTGCCGATGCAATCGTGATGATTGAGGCCTGCGTTGACAAAACCCACAAGGTCCATATCGAGCAGCCCCCTGGTTTGGGCGAAAACATCCGCCGCGCAGGCAGTGATCAAGCGGCAGGTCAGATCTTGGTTGCTGCGGGCACCCGCATTGCGGCGCATCATATCGGCCTGTTGGCAGGCAATGGCATCACCAGAATTGATGCTATCCGACGCCCTCGGGTCGCGGTGTTTTCCACCGGTGACGAGCTGTGCCATGGCCCCCGCGCCCCTGATCAAATCCCTGATGCAAACCGTCCAATGCTTGTTGCGCTGGCACATGAAGCGGGCGCAGAAGTGACCGATCTGGGCATCCTGCCCGATGAGGTCGATGCAACCGCCGCAGCGCTTGATGGCATCGGCGCGCAATATGATCTGGTTTTGTCCTCCGGCGCGGTATCAATGGGTGGCAAGGATCACATTCGCGACGCTCTTGTCGCCGCCGGTGGCACAGTTCACGGCTGGCGCGTGGCATTGAAACCCGGCAAACCGGTAATGTTCGGCACGCTGGACACGGCGTGTTTTACCGGTCTTCCGGGCAATCCTTTTGCGGTGCATGTGGGCTTCCACATGTTTGTATTGCCGCAACTCATGCGCCTGCTCGGCTCTGATCCAACCCCTTTTGCCACGGTTCCGGCAGTCGCTGGGTTTGAGTGGACCCGCAAGCCGGGCCGCGCTGAGGTTTTTCCTGTGCGCCTGAGCACATGTAATGACGCAGGCCTACCTGTATTACAGAGCCTTGGCAGCAGAGTATCAGCCACTCTATTACCGCTGAGCGGAGCGGATGGGCTTGCAATTGTTTCGGCTGAAACCAGCCAAATTCAGGTAGGAGACTCCCTTTTCTGGCGTCCCTTCTATGATACCGGAGTTGTATCATGAGCCTTTCTCCTCTTGCGGCCATCCGCCTTGAGCATGGCGATATCGATACGTTTCTCGAAGGAATTGCAAAAACCCTGACCAAGCGCGGGCTGAATGTACGCGGCGCGGTGCAAACCCGTGGTGTGGCAGGCGGTGAATGTCACTGTGCTGACATGGATCTCACGACGTTTGGCTCCCTGCGGACTTTCCGTATCTCGCAACCTTTGGGCAACGGATCACACGGCTGCCGATTGCATCCCGGGGCGCTGGCAGAGTGCTCCGAATTCATCGAGCGTGAACTGGTACTGGGCGCTGATCTGCTGATCCTCAACCGCTTTGGCCGTGGAGAAAGCGAAGGGCGCGGGTTTCGCGACCTTATCAGCAAAGCCATCGCCTTGGACGTGCCGGTGTTGACCGCTGTTCGTCCGACATATGCCCAAAGCTGGTCAGAATTCGGAGAAGGTATCGCCTGTAATCTGCCAATGAACCAAGCCGCTGTTTTACATTGGTTCGCTACGGTTCAAGAGGCCCGCGATGCCGCCTAGAACCTCGCCGATCCACCTCGATCATTTGTGCGCACCGGTCCCCACGTATCGCACAGGACATCTACTGAAACACGATTAACCCCCTGAAAGGAAAAACAATGAAACTAACATCACTCGTCGCGGCCTCCGCTTTTGCCCTGGCCCCGATTTCGGCCTTTGCCGACACGATCGAAGTCCAGATGCTCAACAAAGGCGACGCCGGTGCAATGATATTCCAGCCCCGGATGGTATCCGCCGCAATCGGCGATACCGTGGTCTTCGTGCCAACAGACAAGGGCCATAATGCCGAAACCATCAAGGGCATGGTCCCCGAAGGGCAAAAGGCATTCAAAGGAAAGATGAATAAGGAAGTCTCCGTTGAGCTTACGGCCGATGGGTTGATTGGAGTGAAATGCAAACCACACCTCGGCATGGGAATGGTGATGGTCATCAAGGTGGGCGAGGTCGAAACACCTGACAGCTTCCTTGAAGCCAAGATGCCAAAAAGGGCCAAATCAACATTTGAAGAAATACTTGCAGAAGGGCCTGCAAGCTAAACTGAAAGGAACTGTTATGAGCAATGAATTACCCGGTGCCGCCGGTGATCTGGCCAAAAGCCACCCATCAATCTGGACAGCCTATGCCGAACTCGGCGCAGCGACCGCCAATGCTGGTAATTTGAGCGAACGCGAACGCCGCTTGGTCAAGCTTGCACTTGCCATTGGTGCAAGCTCTGAAGGCGCGGTCCATTCACATGCCCGGCGCGGGCTTGCCGAGGGGATTGCGAAAGGGGATCTCGAACAGGTTGCGCTATTGGCAATAGGTCCGCTCGGTTTGCCACGTGCGGTCGCTGCTGGAACCTGGATATCAGACGTTACCGACACGTGACCGCCAAGTCAGGCTCTGCTGTACTGATGTCAGGGCCTGGCATTACAGAACCCGTTGATATGCTCACAACCTGCACCAACCGCGTCATGATTGATCGAGAACCGAGTGCCCACCGCCCTGCGCAACAGCCTGCTGAACCCCGATCTCATCACGACCTTGGCCGAGACTTGGACCGCATCCGGTTTTTTAGGAACGCAGAAATGACAAAGCCCGCGCATGTTGCACGGGCTTTGTCATTACTTTGGTTGCGGGAGTAGGATTTGAACCTACGACCTTCAGGTTATGAGCCTGACGAGCTACCGGGCTGCTCCATCCCGCGCCAAGTTCGCTCCGTATAAGAGTATGGGATTGGGACCACAAGCGGAAAAACAGCCCTGACATCAAATTAGTTTTGGCTCAAACCAAAAGCCGGTTTTGAGCCAAAGACTCACTGGCCCAAAACTGAAATCAGGACAGCATTCGGAGACTCAGGGATGATGAGCAACCGTACCACAGCGCCCGATTACTTCACCTCGAAACGCAAAAAGCCCCGCGCAACTTGCGCAGGGCTTTCTACAAAATTCTATATGTCAGCGCTTAGGCTGCCAGCGCATCCTGCGCTGTTTTCACGATCGCACCAAAGGCATCGGGCTCGTTCACGGCCAGATCGGCCAGAACCTTACGGTCAACTTCAATGCCGGCAAGGTTCAGACCATTGATGAAACGGCTGTATGTCAGCGCTTCGTCATGTGAGCGAACAGCAGCGTTGATCCGCTGAATCCACAGCGCGCGGAAATTGCGCTTGCGATTCTTGCGGTCACGGGTTGCGTATTGGTTGGCCTTGTCGACCGCCTGCGTGGCGACCTTAAAGACGTTCTTGCGACGACCGTAGTAACCCTTTGCGGCTTTGACGATCTTCTTGTGACGGGCGTGGGTAACTGTCCCACCTTTTACTCGTGCCATGCTAGGTCTCCTATCTTAGCGGTCGTAGGGCATGTAGCCCTTGACGATCTTTGCATCAGGCGCAGACAGTGCTGTCGTGCCGCGTGCGTTACGGATGAACTTTTTGGTCCGTTTGATCATGCCATGCTGTTTACCAGCCTGACCCGCGATGACCTTGCCGGTCGCCGAGATCTTAAAGCGCTTTTTGGCGCTCGATTTCGTCTTCATCTTAGGCATTTCCGTCTCCGTATTTTTAGGTTCGGTTTACGTACGACTCGGCATGCCACACTGGCCGGACGTACGGGTGGAAGTTGGGCGTATAGGCGGGATACCCCGCCTTGGCAAGACCCCAGTCTGAAAAGACACACGCGCCTTGCCTTGTTACCGGCCCTACCCCAGTCTGACCATGCCTGACAGGCAAATCCAGCAACCTCACACCAAGGGCACCATGACAGAACAGCCACTCCTCATTGAGATTCTCACCGCGCAGGAACGCAAGGTTTGGAATGCGCTGGTTTCCGGGGATCGCGCCGCGGACGCCGCCTTGCTCAGTGATCATTTCCTTGGTGTCTATCCCGACGGGTTTGCCGGCAAACAAGACCATTGCGGGCAATTGGAGGGCGGCGCGACAATCCACAGCTATGATATGCAAGAAACACGGCTGATCCCTCTTGGACCGGATCACGCCCTGCTAAGTTATCGCGCCGATTTCCAGCGACACGCTGAAGCCCCGCCAGAAACCATGTACATCAGTTCAATCTGGCAAAAGGATGCCGGCGGCTGGATCAACATCTTCAGCCAGGACACCCCGCGTGCCGCGCCCTGAGCGGCAAAACCATTGCCTATGGCAAATAACGCGCCAGCACAGCTACCAATACATCTGGCAACTGCGCAAAGGTATATCCGCCGGGCTTGGTCTGCACCGCATAGAGAATCAATGCCCCGCCGATCAGGATAGTTAGCGCCGAGGCCCGTGGTGCGCGTTTGTCCGAGAATGCCGACAATATGGACGGAATCGAAAATGCGGCAATCACCATGCCAAGGGACAATGCCAAATCAGGGTCCATTATGCTCTCCAGATACAACCTGTACGATACTACTCCGGATCGGCAGGAAAGATCAAACGCTCGTCACAGGGGGCGACCCGCAAAATATTCGTGCTGCCCGGCACATTGAACGGGACGCCGGCGGTAACAACAACGTGGTCCTCTTCTGCGGCAAACCCTTCGTCACGGGCCGCGCGCACCGCACTGACAACCGCCTTTTTAAACCGATCGACGTCACCGGTAATCACACAATTGGTGCCCCAGCTTAGCGCCAGCCGCCGCGCCGTCCCCACCAGTGGCGTCAATGCAATGACCGGCACCCGCGGTCGTTCCCGCGCGGTCAACAAGGCGGTTGTGCCGCTTTGCGTAAAACAGCAAATCGCCGTAATATCTGTGGTTTCCGCAATTTCGCGGGCAGCCGCAACAATGCCATCCGCCACGGTCATCCGATCCGCTTTGCGTGAGGTTTCGATGATATCCCGATAAGTCGGATCAACCTCGACCTCGCGGGCCACATTGTCCATCGTGGTAACAGCCTCGATCGGGAAATCGCCGGCGGCGGATTCCGCACTCAGCATTACCGCATCGGCACCTTCATAGATTGCCGTAGCTACATCCGACACTTCCGCACGCGTCGGCATCGGGCTTTCGATCATTGATTCCAGCATCTGCGTTGCGACAATCACCGGCTTGGCCGCTGCCCGGCATTTGCGCACCAGACGCTTCTGGATCGGCGGCACATTCTGCACCGGCAATTCAACACCCAGATCGCCGCGCGCCACCATAATGCCGTCGCTGACCTCAAGGATATCGTCAAACCGCTCAACCGCTGACGGCTTTTCGATCTTCGACAAGATAGCCGCCCGCCCCCTGGCCAGCTCCCGCGCTTCTGTCACATCTTCGGGCCGCTGCACAAACGACAACGCCAACCAGTCGACATCCAGCTCGCAAACAAACTCCAGATCGGCGCGGTCCTTGTCTGACAAGGCCGCCAAAGGCAGCACAACATCAGGAACATTCACCCCTTTGCGGTTCGAAATCACCCCGCCAATTACCACCTCGCAATCGGCAAACTCTGCGCCGCAGTCGACCACTTTCAACCGGATTTTACCGTCGTTCACCAACAGGGTGGCCCCCGGTTTCAATGCCGCGAAAATCTCGGGGTGAGGCAGACAAACGCGCGATGCATCCCCCTCCGCAGGGTCCAAATCCAGACGGAACCGCGCGCCGACAACCAATTGCTCACTGTCGCCAGAAAACACACCAACCCGCAGCTTCGGCCCCTGCAAATCCGCCAGAATGCCGATGGTGCTGTTCAAGTTTGCTTCGACCTCGCGGATGATCCGGTGCTTTTCGCGAATTTCCGCATGGCTGCCATGGCTCATGTTCAACCGGAACACATCTGCGCCGGCTTTGTGCAGCGCCTCGATCATCTCATAGCTGTCCGATGCCGGTCCCAGCGTTGCGACTATCTTCACGTTGCGCAAGCGTCTCATGTACAGTGTCCTTTTGGTCTGGCGTTATTCTTGCGGGCGCACCGTTAGCGTTAACAAGCGCCCCGCTTTCGAGTACACATCATCAGCATGTCTGTCAAAGATTTCACAAATATGACAATTCTACCACCGCCGATTACAGTACAGAAACTTGACACGGCACTGCCCGCAGCCCAGCAATGCCCCAAAAGGAGATCGCCATGTCTGACATCCAGAACCCGACCCCGCAGGAAATTGAACTTCAGGCCGCCGCCTTTCGCCGGCTCCAGCAGCACCTGATGCAAGACCGGACCGATGTGCAAAACATCGACATGATGAACCTTGCCGGGTTTTGCCGTAACTGCCTGTCACGCTGGTATCAGGAAGCCGCCGCCGAACGCGGCATTGAGATCGGCAAAGAGGAAGCCCGCGAATTGTTCTATGGGATGACCATGGACGAATGGAAAACCAAGTATCAGACCGAGGCCAAACCAGAGCAGCAAGAAGCCTTCAAGGTTTCCTTCGCCCAAAACGTCGAAAAAGGCTGACGCCCACGCCAACAACCCCACAATCGCCCCATTCTGTCAAAGCTCTCGCCACAATCAGCACCCCATATAGAAGCGTTAACGATTTCTTAAGGTGTGTGTCCGTGTTAGAGCTTTTCCTCATCCCCTCCCTGCTGGGCCTCGGCCTTGCGATTGATATGCTGTCCGGCAATGATGGCTCTTCCGATGAGGATGACGCGCCGGTCAAAATCACTCTGGACGAGGATACCGCCGATTTTGAAGGTACTGCCGCCAAGGAACATGTGCAGGGCAACCTACTGGACAATCTGATCTTTGGTGGTGAGGACAACGATCTTCTGGGCGGGCTTGACGGGAATGACACCCTTTACGGCGATGCCGGCGACGACCGCCTGTTCACCGGTGCCGGCGACGATGTCGGGCTGGGTGGCGCGGGCGACGACAAGGTGTTCCTTGGCGATGGCAATGACACAACTTTGGCCCCTTCCGGCATCGCCCAAGATGCTGGCAATGATTTCATCCGCGGCGGTGATGGCGATGACATGCTGGTTGACGGGCACGGTACCAATCACATCCACGGGGATCTAGGCAACGACACGGTCATCGCCGTTGACGGCCTGAACCCCGACGGCAGCATCGACGCGACCGACGAGGCCGGCAGCAGTGACACGCTCCACGCTGGCTATGGCAATGACACGCTAGTGGGGGACGACGGCGACATCATGACCGGCGGCGAAGGCCACGACAATTTTGTCGTGGCAACGGCCTCGGATGCCCCCGGCGCGCCGGCTGTGATCACCGATTTCGATTTCCGCGATGACCTGTTCAGCCTGGTGTTTCTGGACGAGACACCGGACGACCCAACCGTCAACTTTGAATTTGACGCCGAAACCAAACTGATGCGCGCCTTTGTCGAAGAACAAGAGGTCGCCACCCTATCCGGCCTGACCCCAACCGACATCCCGTTTATCCGGACCTATGTCGCAACTTTACCGGACCTGCTGACCGCCTAGGGCCGCAGGTCCGGGATCGCCACGAACCGGACAACAGCGTCAGACAGCAGCCTTACGCATTTCGTCCAGATAGATCTCGCGCAGACGCGGGGCGACCCGCCCAGGGACACCATCCCCCAAGGCAACGCCGTCAATCTCGACCACAGGCATCACAAAGGCGCTGGCCGAAGTGGTAAACGCTTCATCCGCTTCTTTCGCCTCATCGATGGTAAAATTGCGCTCTTCCACTTCCATCTGCGCCTCGCGTGCAAACCGCAATACAGCAGCCCGCGTGATCCCATGCAAAATCTCATTGGAAAGCGCTCGCGTGATGATCTTGTTGCCTTTGACGATATAGGCATTGTTCGAGGTGCCCTCGGTCACAAAACCGTCCTCGACCATCCATGCATCGTCACATCCAGCCTTTTTTGCCATCATCTTGCCCATCGAAGGATACAGCAATTGCACCGTTTTGATGTCACGCCGCCCCCACCGAATATCTTCGATGCTGATGATTTTGGCCCCTTTCTTGGCGGCAGGGTTATCTGCCAGTCCGGGTTTGTTCTGGGTGAACAGCACAACTGTCGGTTCCGTCGTCTCAGGATCAGGAAAGGCAAAATCGCGATCCCCGTCAGAGCCACGTGTGATCTGAAGATAGATCAACCCCTCGTCAATCTCGTTCACCCGCACCAGCTCGCGATGCACCTCCAGCAGGTCCTCCTTGCTGATCGGGTTTCGCATGTCCAACTCAGACAGGGACCGCGCCAGCCGCACCGCATGGCCGTCGAAATCAATCAGCTTGCCATCCAATACGGAAGTCACTTCATAAACCCCGTCCGCCATCAAAAACCCACGGTCAAAGATCGAAATCTGCGCTTCATTTTCCGGCAGGTAGGCACCGTTCACATAAACTGTTCTCATCTTTTATCCCCAAAGCGCAGCGGCAGGCGGGTGCACCCCCTCCGCGTCAAATTTCAATGCATCTTCGCGGTCCTCGCCTAGCAAAAGCGGACCGTCCAGATCAACCACCTTTGCCCCCTGTGCGACCAGGGTTGCCGGTGCCATCGCCAGTGACGATCCCACCATGCAGCCAACCATAACGTCATACCCCTGCGCCAGCGCCGCCGCGCGCAGCTTCAGCGCCTCGGTCAACCCGCCGGTCTTGTCGAGCTTGATATTGACCACGTCATACTTACCTTTAAGCTTCTCTAAGGTGCTGCAATCATGCGCAGATTCATCCGCACAAACCGGCACGGGCCGCGCCATCCCGATCAATGCACCATCCTCACCGGCGGGCAAAGGCTGCTCAACCAAGGCCACGCCAAGGCGCACCAGATGCGGAGCCAGATCGGCATAGACCTCTGCTGACCAACCCTCGTTTGCGTCAATAATAATTGTCGATTTCGGGGCCCCCGCCCGCACCGCTTCAAGCCGAGGCATGTCATCGGGCGTACCCAGTTTGATCTTCAACAAAGGCCGATGCGCATGTTTTGCCGCCTGCGCCTGCATCTGCGCCGGCTCTGCCAGCGACAGGGTAAAAGCGGTGATCTCCGGCCCCGGCGCGGCCAACCCGGCCAATTGCCAAACCCGCTTGCCCGTCTGTTTGGCCCGCAAATCCCACAAGGCGCAATCCACCGCATTGCGCGCAGCACCCGCCGGCAACAGATCATAAAGCCCCTCACGGGTCACGGCCCCGCTCAGCCCTTCAATCTGCGCCGTTACCGATTCCAGCGTTTCGTCATAACGGGCATAGGGCACACATTCGCCCCAGCCCGTCACGCCACCCTCGCTTATCCGCACGGTCAGCACCTTGGCCTCGGTCCGCGATCCACGACTGATGGTGAATACCTCCGCCAGCTTGAACACATCTGACGTCACTTCAATACGCATCTCTTGCCCCTCTTTTTGGCCTTATATACTGTCCGCACTCTCAACCGGCACAGGTGTCAGAGGGCCGCAATAGCATCTGCCAAACGCGCCGCACCCTGACGGAATGGGTCAACCGCAGGCAAGCCCATTTCGGCCTCAACCTTCGCCAAATACTCGGTCGCCTCATCTTCGGACATATGCTGTGTATTCACCGAAATGCCGACAACCTGACACCCTTCATTCGCCACCTGCGCCAGCGTCAAGGCCATATCGCTCACCGCCTGCATACTGGGCAACTTATAGCCCGGCAGACCGCGCATGTGTTCACGGGTCGGTTCGTGACAGATAATCAGGGCATCCGGCTGGCCGCCGTGGATCAGCGCCATCGTGACACCGGAATAGCTAACGTGAAACAGGCTGCCCTGCCCTTCAATGATATCCCAATGATCATCATCATTGTCAGGCGTCAGATATTCAACTGCACCCGCCATGAAATCCGCAATCACCGCATCCAGCGGCACACCGGAACCGGTGATCAGGATGCCAGTTTGCCCCGTGGCACGAAAGGTGCTTTTCATACCCTTCTTGCGCATGGCCTCATCCAGCGCCAATGCGGTGTACATCTTGCCGACCGAACAATCCGTGCCCACGGCCAATACCCGCTTACCGGTCCGCTTGGTACCATCTGCAATCGGATACTGCACATTCGGGACCCGCACATCATGCAGGGTCTGGCCGCTCACTTGCGACGCCGCTACCAGATCGCCCTCTTCCGCCAATAGATTATGCAGCCCGGACGCCAAATCGAACCCCATGCCCAGCGCCTCAATCAGCACCTCTTTCCATGCCTGCGAGATCACCCCGCCCCGGTTGGCCACGCCGATCACCAACGTCTTGGCCCCGGCATCTTTCGCCTCTTGCAACGTCAAATCGGTCAGCCCGACATCAGCCTTACAGCCTTCCATACGAAACTGGCCAACAGCATTTTCAGGACGCCAGTCCTTGATGCCCTGCGCGACCTTGGCAGAAAGTTGGTCAGGGGCATCGCCCAGAAAAAGCAAATAGGGTGTTTGGATCATTGCGAATACTCCGACAAAAGGTTTCGCCCCATATTGAGCAATTCGCAGCGCAAGACGATTGCATCATTGCGGGCACTCAGTATTTTACTGCAAGTTCATTGCATATTTTTCGATATATACGCAAAATTTTTGCATCCATCTCAAATGTCGAATGCTGCACCTGCGAAATGACTCTTGCGGCAAGAGGCGCAATTTAATACCCCCATGACAGTTATATCCCGCAACAATCTTTCGCCAAGGATCAGAAAATGTCATTCCGCCTCCAACCCGCCGCCCCGGCCCGCCCCAACCGCTGCCAACTGTTCGGCCCCGGTTCCAACACCAAATTGTTTGCCAAAATGGCTGCTTCAGCGGCAGACGTGATCAACCTTGATCTCGAAGATTCCGTCGCCCCCACAGACAAGGACGTTGCCCGCTCAAACGTCATCGAGGCAATCAATACCGTCGATTGGGGCAATAAAACCCTGTCCGTACGCATTAACGGGCTGGACACACCTTACTGGTACCGCGACGTTGTTGATCTGCTCGAAAACGCCAGCGACCGCCTTGACCAGATTATGATCCCCAAGGTGGGCTGCGCCGCAGACGTCTATGCAGTCGACGCCTTGGTAACTGCCATCGAAGCCGCCAAAGGCCGCAGCAAGAAAATTGCCTTTGAAGTGATCATCGAATCCGCCGCTGGCATCGCCCATGTCGAAGAAATCGCCGCCTCCTCTCCCCGCCTCGAAGCGATGAGCTTGGGTGCCGCCGACTTTGCCGCCTCGATGGGTATGCAGACCACTGGTATCGGTGGCACGCAGGAGAACTATTACATGCTGCGCGATGGTACACAGCATTGGTCCGACCCATGGCACTGGGCACAAGCCGCCATCGTTGCCGCCTGCCGCACCCACGGCGTCCTGCCGGTGGATGGTCCGTTCGGCGACTTCTCCGATGATGAAGGTTACCGCGCACAATCCCGTCGCTCTGCCACTTTGGGCATGGTTGGCAAATGGGCGATCCACCCCAAGCAGATTGCACTGGCAAACGAAATCTTCACCCCTTCCGAGGAAGCCGTGGCAGAAGCCCGCGAAATCCTTGCTGCCATGGAAGCCGCCAAGGCCAACGGAGAAGGCGCGACTGTCTATAAGGGCCGTCTGGTGGACATCGCCAGCATCAAACAAGCCGAAGTCATCGTACACCAGTCCGAAATGCTGGCTGGCTAAGCCTATTTGCGGGCGGGCTTAGGCCCGCTCGTCCTTGGGAGACCCCATAACCACGTAAGAGGTGATTCCATTCACCTGCGGCAAGGCCCCCAACATATCTGTGTGAAATCTCTTGTAGGCTTTAAGATCGGCACATTCGACACGCAGCAGATATTCGATTGTTCCCGTGATATTGTGACACTCCCGCACCTCGGGGGCCGTCGAAATCGCTTTTTCAAACGCCTCCTGACTGGCCTTGGAATGGTCGTTCAATCCGACTCCGATATAAGCGACAAACCCCGAACCCATCGCCGTGCGATCCAAGACTGCGCGATAGCCGGTGATCACGCCGCGCCGTTCCAACTCCTGTACACGGCGCAAACAGGCCGAGGGCGACAGCCCGACACGATCCGCCAGCTCGATGTTGCTGATCCGGCCGTCGCGACCAAGCTCGCGCAATATATTTTCCGAAATCTGATCCAAAACCATCATTTGTTGTGAATTACCCTGAATTTCCTGCATATTCACAATCACTCACCCACAAATCCATGTCAAACATTGTGGATGAATCTGGAAATCCTCCCCGCGCTTGCGCTCTTTGCCTTTGTCAGTTCCGCAACACCGGGGCCAAACAACCTGATGCTCATGGCCTCGGGGGCCAACTATGGCTTTCGGCGCACTGTGCCGCATATGCTGGGCATCTCCGTCGGGTTTGGCGTGATGATGGTGCTGGCCGGATTGGGTCTTGTGCAGGTGTTCGAGCGATTCCCCATCAGCTATACCCTGCTGAAAATCGCCAGCGTCGCCTATATGCTGTATCTGGCTTGGAAAATCGCCAATGCCGCCCCGATCAAAGAACGCGACGCAGGCAGCAGACCCATGACATTCCTGCAAGCCGCCGCCTTTCAATGGGTCAATCCCAAGGCATGGGCGATGGCCCTTACCGCCATCACTGTTTACGTCGCCGACAACGGGGTATGGATGCTGCTGATTGGTGCCTTGTGTTTTGTCACCGTGAACCTGCCCTCGGTATCCTTCTGGACTGTCATGGGCCAACAGATGGCCCGCCTACTGACAAATCCGGCGCGCCTGCGCCTGTTCAACGGGACCATGGCCGTGCTGTTAATTGCATCGCTTTATCCGCTGCTGCAAATGGGCTGACCGATTGCAAACCGAAAACACAGCCGCCATATAAGGGCAGCGCAAAGGCGGAGTAAGCAATGACCCAGTATCTCGATTTTGAAAAACCACTGGCCGAAATCGAAGGCAAAGCAGAGGAACTGCGTGCCCTGGCCCGTGCAAACGAAGATATGGACATCACCGACGAGGCAAAGGCGCTGGACGCCAAGGCCGCGAAAATTCTCGATGATCTTTACGGGTCGCTGACCCCATGGCGCAAATGTCAGGTGGCCCGCCACCCGAACCGCCCCCATTGCAAAGATTACATCGAAGCGCTGTTTACCGAATATACCCCCCTGGCCGGTGATCGGAATTTTGCCGACGATCTGGCTGTGATGGGCGGTCTGGCGCGCTTCAATGACCAGCCGGTTGTCGTAATCGGCCATGAAAAGGGCAATGACACCAAATCCCGCATCGAACGCAATTTCGGCATGGCCCGACCCGAGGGGTACCGCAAGGCCGTGCGCCTGATGGAGCTTGCCGGCAAGTTCAACCTGCCGGTGATCACCCTTGTTGACACCCCCGGTGCCTATCCCGGCAAAGGTGCCGAGGAACGTGGCCAATCCGAAGCGATTGCCCGGTCGACCGAAAAATGTCTGCAAATCGGCGTACCTCTGATCAGTGTGATCATCGGTGAAGGCGGCTCTGGCGGTGCGGTTGCCTTTGCCACCGCCAACCGTGTCGCGATGATGGAGCATTCGGTCTATTCCGTGATCACGCCGGAAGGCTGTGCCTCGATCCTGTGGAAAGACAGCGAGAAAATGCGCGAAGCCGCCGAAGCCATGCGCCTGACCGCCAACGATCTGCACAAGCTTGGTGTCACCGACCAGATCATTCCCGAACCCAAAGGCGGGGCACATCGCGATCCCGAGGCCGCAATTGAATCGGTCCGTCTGGCGATTGGCGACATGTTGAAAGACCTCGACGGCAAGGACGCCAAAGCGCTGATCACCGACCGGCGTCGCAAATATCTCGACATTGGCGGCAAGGGTTTGGCGGCCTAGGTTCAGGCTCCAAACACTAAAACCTGATCCGAAAACGCGGGCCGGGCGATGGCAAGGGCTCAAACCCTGCCACCTGATAAATCATGGCCGCCGCCTTGTTTTCGGGGTGCGTACCGACCGTCATATACCGGCAACCCAGCGATTTTGTCAGCGCAACCGAGGCGTCAATCAGCGCACGCCCGACCCCGATGCCCCGCGCCTCTTCGCTGACAAACAGATGATGCATGTCCATCCCCCGCACACCGAACTGCATCTGCACCAACGAGCAAAGCGCGGCGTACCCCGAAATTTCCACGCCTCGAACCGCCACCAAAACCCGCAGCCAAGGCTCCGCCCCAAGGCAATCGCGTTCCAGATCCGTCAGGCTGACCTGCGCCACATCGCCATGATGCGCGGCCAGTTTCCGCACCATCTCCTGCACCCGCGGCAAGTCCGCAGCCTGTACATTTCTGATTGCTAATTCTGTCACTTGAGGTCTCCAAACTGGACGCCACAAACGAAAATACCGCGCAAGTGGCGGCTGGTCTTTCTGCAATAGGGAAAAGGGCCGCGTTCAGGGGAAGCGGCGGTAATAACCGGTATCTGTCATCATACACATGCCCGTATCCATACAGGCCCACAGCCACAGGTCAATGCCCCAGCCGTCAGGCCGCACCTTACCCCGCCAGCATCCGCAGCCCTTGCGTCACATCCGAACGCACCGCCAGCCGCAGCCCAGGTTCATCCCCCGCTTTGAGCGCGGCAATGATCAACCGGTGGAATTGCGGCGGTTCGGTCCGGCGCAAACGCCCATAGAGTAAACGCATGGTGGGGCCCATCTGCAACCAGACCGTTTCGGCCATCGCCAGCATCGCCGGCGCTTGGGCGCGCAGGTATAGCGTGCGGTGAAATTCAAGGTTGGTGCGGATATAGGCCACCGCATCGCCGCGCTGCACCGCGTCTGCGATCACCGCATTAATCGTCTGCATCCGTTCGATCAGCGCCATATGGGCGCGCGGCAAGGCGCGGCTGGCCAGCTCAACCTCAAGCAAAGCACGCAAGGCGGCCAATTCCTCGATCCGGTCATTGCTCAATTCCGGCGTGGCAATGCGCCCCGAATTCGACATGGTCAGCGCCCCTTCGGCCACCAAACGCCGCGCCGCTTCACGGGCCGGTGTCATCGACACATCGTATTCCTTGCCGATCCCGCGCAGAGTCAGTGCCTGTGCCGGCAACAGATCACCATGCATGATCCGGTTCCGCAGGTGGCGAAAAACACGGTCATGGGCGACAGTCGTCGCATCAGAGGGGCGGGCAGTTAGGGCCATATCATCTTGTGATCACAAAACACCCGTCGGTCAATACATCTTCACGCATGTCACCCTTGCGTTACTTTTTCCTTGAATAAAGTCACCCATAGGTTACAAACTCCCTAAACAGGAGTATGTCAGGATGATCTCTGCCCAAACACTCACAATTGTCAGAATCCTCGCCTTCGCGCTTGGCGGGATTATTTGCGCCACCTATGCGCTTGCGGCCCTTGCCGGCGTCAACCCGCACCAGCTGCCTCATTGGTTGCCACTCGCGACTGCTATTTTCATCTTTGTGGTGTTCTTCATCGCGGCCCTAAGTGCCGGCAAACGTAATACCAACGCAGCGCTGGATGAAAGCTATCAAAGCGACCAAAAGACCGCGGCTGGCTTTGGGTTCTGGACCGCGCTTGGCACCGGAACCGCGCTTTGGCTGCTGGACATTGGTGGCCAGATGCAACTGGCGATCACACTTACCAGCGCTTCGGCCATGTTCTTCTTCTGCCAGGTCACCTTGGATTTGCGGGGCTGGAAGTGAGCCTGATCAACCATCTGGCGGCACATCGCCGTGCGGCCGGCCTGACGCAGGCACAG
Organism: Sulfitobacter sp. M05; assembly: GCF_029285175.1. Classification (GTDB taxonomy): domain Bacteria; phylum Pseudomonadota; class Alphaproteobacteria; order Rhodobacterales; family Rhodobacteraceae; genus Sulfitobacter. The sequence continues at coordinate 208,473 of NZ_JABEDH010000002.1, forward strand.
CTTGCCGAGGCAATTGGTGTGTCGCGCAAAACCATCAACACCGTAGAGAACCGCGTTTTCATTCCCTCCACCTTACTGGCCCTCAAACTGGCCCGGCATCTGGACGTCAGCCTGCATGACTTGTTCGAACTGGCCCCTGAAACCGCAACACCCGAAAAGGACATCACATGACATCACCCTGGGCCTTACTCGCTCTCGCGGGGCTGCTCGAAGTCGTCTGGGCCACCTCAATGAAAGCCTCTGACGGATTTACCCGAATTGGGCCCAGCGTCCTGACCGGAATCGCCGCCTTTGCCAGTTTCTGGCTGCTGGCTGCCGCAATGAAAGACCTGCCGCTGGGCACCGCCTATGCGGTGTGGGTCGGGATCGGCGTGGTCGGAGCAGCCGCGGCGGGCATGGTGATGTTTTCCGATCCGGCCACGCCACAGCGCCTTGTCGGCATTGGCTTGATCATCGCCGGAATCGCCGCCCTCAAACTGGCCTAAAACTTGTACCGGTGCAGTTGATTCCCCTCTTTGCGCAGCCAGCCGCGCGGGGCCTTGTAGGGGCCATATATCTCTTCCACCCCGGCCCAAAACGCGGGCGAATGGTTCATCTCTGCCAGATGGGCCACCTCGTGGGCGGCGACGTAATCCAACACCTCGGGCGGGGCCATGATCAAGCGCCACGAGAACATCAGCCCACCGTCACTGGTGCAGGACCCCCAGCGCGACCGCGTATCGCGCAGGGTGATGCGAGAATACCGGCGGCCCAGTCGCGCGGCATAATCATCACATGCCCCCGCCAGCCTGTCCCGCGCCACCTGTTTCAGATAAGCCCCCAACCGCGCGCCCACGCGGTCCGCCGGCCCCGGAACGGCGATTTCATCTGCACCGATGCGCACCGACCGCCCGGTGCCCGCAATCACCTGCACCATGCGCCCGCCCACCGGCAACGCCGATCCCAATCCGACAACAATGTCTTCGCCCCGCGCCTCAAGGTGTTCTCTGATCCAGCCCTCCTTGGAGCGGGCGAAAGCCATTGCCTCGCGTTCGGCAAGCCGTTTGGGAATGGTCAATGTCACCCGCCCGTCCAGCTGTGAAATGCGCAAAGTGATCCGCCGCGCACGCGCAGACCGACGCAAAATCAGCGGAATCGGGGGCGTGCCGGGCAGATAGATATCGCTCAACGGGGCGTCTCTCATTGCAACAGGGGGCTAAAGCCTTTGACTATCGCCCCCTCATATGGCACTTGGCCTGAATCAGCTAGACCAACATCACCACGCAAACGCAATTTACCAAAAAGGGGTATATCATGCCCAAGGAAGAATGGGGAACCAAACGTCTTTGCCCAACCTCGGGCAAGCGGTTCTACGACCTTAACAAAGATCCAATCGTCAGCCCGTATACCGGCGAAGTGCTGGAGGTCGACGCGGCCAAATCACGGATGATCGCGGCCGATGCCGAGGATGCCGTTACAGCCAAGGCAAAGAAAATGGAGGACGACGTCGACGAGGATGTAGTGCTCGACGATGACGACGACGTTGATGTGGATCTCGACGACGATATTCTGGACGATGACGACGATGATGATGATACTGTCCCACTGGACGATATTGCTGACGTCGCAACACCCGACGACGACTAAATTCACAAAAGGCGGGATCAAAACGGATTTTCCTCTTGATCCCGTCCGCGCTTGGCTCTAATCACGCGCCACCACCCTAGGCCATTGGTCAAATGGGGCATTAGCTCAGCTGGGAGAGCGCCTGCATGGCATGCAGGAGGTCAGCGGTTCGATCCCGCTATGCTCCACCAAGGTTTTACTGTTAAGCACCCCATAATAGTTCCTTTGCGGCAGCGTAGCTTTTCCTTTTTACAGGGAAACCGGCAATTTCACCAAATCTATTCAGCTGAGCAGACTAAGTTGGCAACTTGCATGCCGTCGCAGTCACGGGCACCTTAAGCATTATCGGAAGCCGAACGACATAATGGAAAGGATGCAATGTGAAACAGCCTAAGGACACTAGGTTCAGGCCTCATAACCAGAATATGACGGTTGCTGCGAGGGCGATTGCGGAGAGGAATACGGCTGGTTGTTGATTTGTCGTAGCGGGTTGCGATGCGCCGCCAGTCCTTGAGCTTGCCGAACATTCTCTCGATGCGATTACGTCGTTTGTAGCGGCGCTTGTCCCTTGCCCGGCAGTGCATTGCACAGCAATGTCACGAGAGGGGTACTTGACGGTTTTCTTGCGCGACTTGCGGCCAAGAATACAGGGCCTTGTGCCCTTGTCCACAAGGGCTTCACGGAACCAATCAGCATCGTACCCTCTGTCAGCGAGGAGCCATTCAGCCTCAGGCTAACCATTCATCAAGGCGGCTGCACCAGTATAATCACTAACTTGTCCTGCTGTGATGAAGAGGCGGATTGGTCGTCCGCTGGTGTCTGTGATTGCGTGCAGCTTGGTATTCATACCGCCCTTGGTCAGCCCGATCAGGCGTCCTCGCCCCCCTTTTTTAACCGCAGGCTGGAGGCCGTACGATGTGCCTTGAGGTAGGTGGCGTCGATTGAGATGGTTTTGTTGTCGGGGGCCTGCTCGGCCAGCCCCATCATGATCCGCGCGAATACGCCCATGTCACTCCCGTTGACCGGCAACACATGCTTGCATGTGTGAGAGGGGGCGCTTCCAGCGGCTGTACAACGTCTTGGGCGGACCATACGCGGCGGGCGCATCGCACCAGCGTAAACCATTGCGATCGATGAAAATAATGCCACTCAAAACACGACGATCATCCACCCGTGCGCGACCTCGGCTCTTTGGAAAGTACGGCCGAAGCCGATGCATTTGCGCCTCCGTCAGCCAATAAAGATTGCTCATCATATCCCCCTAAAACTGGGGGCCGTGAAGCATGACAGCGCCACAAGCTTAATCAGTTAATGGGTCCTGAGACTAGATGAACGTTGCTCCTGTTACCCAGCAGCCTCAGTGGCAAAGTAGCTCTTGTAGTCGCGAAACTTCTTTGTCAGCCAATCAACGACCGCGCGCTTGCGTGGGTCGTTATCAATAGGCCGCGTTGATATACAGATGTATTTGGACCCATCCGGAATAAAACCGAAAGGGGCTGTCAGTCTGGTATTTTCCATGTTTCGGGCCACCATATATAGCGACATCATTGCAATGCCGTGCCCATTCTCTGCCGCTTCCAAAGCAAGGAAGTGATGTTGGTGTTCGATCTCGCGCGTCAGCGTGTCTTTCCGGGTCTGATCATTCCAGCTCAGCCAAGCATCAGGGCGGCTCGCTGATCTGATGCGCGTGTGATTTTGCGGCTCCGAACCTTTTCCAAATGAGAGGTCCATGTTCATAACTGGTCCAACATATTCCTTTGCAATGGTTTCGATGTGAAGGTTTGGCTCAAGATCAAAGTCGTTTCTGCGGATAGCAATGTCTATGCCGTGCCCGTGGAAATCAACAGCGCCGCCTCCTGATAGAATTTTGAGCTGTATGCCCGTTTCTTCCTCAATCGTAGGCGCGAGCGGAATCAACAGTTTAAGACAAATCGTCGGTTCGCAGGATACAATGAGAGGAGTGGTCGCGTGATCTGGCCCAAGTCTGTGCACAAGATGATCCAAATCTTCGAACATCTCGAACAGATGTTCCGCGAGTTCGGTGCCTTCAACTGACAAGTCAATACGGTTGCCCTGGCGATGGAAGAGCGCCAAGCCCAAGTTTTCTTCAAGCCCCTTAATTTGCTTGCTGACGGCACCCTGCGTGATTCTGAGTTCGTCAGCCGCTGCGGAAAAACTTCCGCGCCTTGCACACACTTCGAATGTGCGCATTGCTTTCAGGCTCCATTTATACCTGTGGCGTTTTTGATCCTTCATGAGAAAAACTCTCGGTCCTGCATGATCTTTCTTCGTTTGTGCTTTGGTCGGTCACGCTTCAATTTCCGGTTGCAACACCTAGCGTATTAATTGCTCCTTGGAGGAAATGGAAATGCAATCCCCTACCACGTTGGCACAACCATCCACCCCTATCACAACACAGCCTATATATTGCGAAAAATTGGCCAAATATGACTTTGTTCATCTGTCTCCCGAAACGTTTCTGCGTGAGATAGACGATCTGCCTCAGCACGAATTGGAGAGCTTTCGGGACAGTTGGAATAGTCTTGAAGTTGACCAGTATATGGCGGATGGCGGCACCTACCGTCGGCGTCGGCACGGCACGTTTTCAGCCACACGTGCGGGAGGCGGTATCGCACATGAAACTCACCAGTCTCACTACCAGACCACAACCTTTAACGGCCTAAACGGCGGCGTTCAGCGACACTTTGCGCCGCTGGAAGATCATGTTGCACATGGAAGAGTTCTCAGAAACATCCTTGCGTTTGCGTCGCGCAGTTTTGGGATGCTGTCGCCGATGTATGACTGGCATGTCGAAACTCATCAATTTCGCATTGATGCCCAACCCACCGGAGGGAAACCCACTCCGGAGGGCGTCCATCGCGACGGTGTTGATTACGTGCTCATGGTTCTCGTGGACCGGCACAATGTCGTCAATGGAACCACCCGCGTCCTCGACGCGGATAACAACGAAGTCGCGCAGTTTACCCTTGTCAAACCGTTTGAGGCCGTCATGGTCAACGATTTGCGCGTGGCACATGGTGTCTCGGCCATTCTTCCCGCATCGGCCGAACTCAAAGGTCATCGCGACATGCTCGTTGCGACGTTCAAACGCAAATAGCAGCAGAACGACCAGTCACCAGATCTGTCCGGTGGCTGGTCAACAATCCGTCCGGTGGCTGGTCAACAATCCGTCCAGTGGCTGGTCAACAAAAGGAATACCAATTTGGACATCACACAAGCATGGGTCATCGCAACCATAACCTGGCTCGCCGTCATCAGTCCCGGGGCTGATTTTGCCGTCGTCTCAAGAAATTCGTCACTTTTCGGCCAAGGGGCTGGCCTTGCCTCTTCGGTTGGAATTGCCTCTGGCTGTTTTGTACACGTCGCTTACGCGATTCTGGGCCTTGCACTCATATCGCAATACGTCCCTGAGTTCTTTGAATATGTGCGGATCGTCGGCGCCGGTTATCTACTCTATCTGGGTCTAACGATGGTTCGCTCCAAACCGATTCAGGTGAACGCGCGCGATGGAAGCGACAATCAACTCACCAACTGGCGTTACTTTGGGATGGGCTTGCTCACCAACAGCCTCAACCCGAAAACATCCTTGTTTGTCATCAGTCTCTACAGCCAGGTCATCGGGCCAGACACATCGTTGGAAGCCAAGCTGCTGTGGGGTGCTTTTATCGCGGCCTCTCACCTCTTGTGGTTCAGCGCGGTCTCCATGTTCATGTCCGCGCCTGCCATTCGCATGCGCATACTCAGCAACCAGCGTGCGTTTAACGTTGGGATTGGCTTGGTGTTGCTTCTGCTGGGTTGTTTTCTGCTACTTAAGAACGACCTGGGAGTATAAGATGCCTAAACCCGTCGCACTCGTTGATTTGGAAGGTGTTATCTTCCCGGAAATGTGGCCCTCAATTGCATCCGCTATTGGCGATAGAAAGCTCGAAGTCACAACACGGGAAGTCGCTGACTATCCGACATTAATGACACAAAGGCTTAAGCTACTTCGCAGCAATGGTGTGCAACTTGCCGATGTTCAAGAGATCGTATCTAGGTTGTCATTTTTGCCCGGATCAATCGATTTCATCGAAGCGCTCAAATCATTCGCCGAGGTCGTGATCGTTACAGATTCGTTTGCCCCGATGAACGACAGCGCGCTTGAGGCACTGTCCGTGAGCCGCGTCTTCACGAACCATCTGACGGTTGATTGTCACGGTTTTGCTGCTGACTGCTTTTACTGGCATATCGGGTGTGGCAAGGAACGGGTTTATGAGTTCCTGCATGATAGACAATCCCCGGTGCTTGCTATCGGGGATGGATTTAATGACCTCGCTATGCTGAGACGCGCTGATCTTGGAATACTATTTGATCCGTCGGACATGACCCTCCGCTCAGCCGGAGAACTACCGGTCCTCCGAAATCTTGAGCAGGTGCTTCCTAAATTCTCAGCGTTCGCTGATGTACATGCTTAGCGGGCACTGAGTGGTCCATGTTCTTCTGGCCGTATCCACCTGACTTATGGAGATAAAGGTGCGACCCACGCCACCAAGCCGTATCTTCAGAAAGGTCTTGTTGGATTTCTGTTGCACCATGCTTCACGCTAACAGCTCGCCTCAAATCACTGTGAAACCCAAACATCGGCCTCACGGAATATGTGATAATCAAGCCTTCTTGAGGGATCGCTTCGCTTGATAGCTTCGAGGGTAGAATGCGAAACCTGCAATCGGTACTCCTAAAAGCGCAATCCATTTCATAACTGAAAGACCGTCCTTTCTGCGCACAACAAAGAACAGATATTCACAACTCTGAAACTTTCACGACACGGTTGTGATCCAGACGCTATGGGCACACCCCAGCCACTGAAACACACTGGCCCCCTCACGTAAATTTCCGAAACAGCCGCGTGCGGTCGAACATATCTTCCAGTTCTTCCATACGTTCCTTTGTGCCTTCCCAATGCTGATCCTGCACCGAGGCAATCATAGTTTCCACCAGCAACATGGTTGTCGCCGCCGAATCCCACGCCGAGGGCACAACGATCCGGTTTGAAAAGCTGTGTTCGGCCAGCTGATGCACCGGGCTGCGCCATTGGTCGGTGAACAGGATAATCTTCGCACCGCGCGCATGGGCCATCTCGGCCAGCTTTAACGTGTTGTTTTCATAGCGGCGCACGTCGAAAATGATGAACACATCCCCTTCCGACGCATTCAACAGGTAATGCGGCCAGGAATTCGAGGTGGATTGCACATGGGTCAGATTGGGGCGGATCACCTGCATGTGCAGGAACAGGTATTCGGCCAGCGTATGGGTGATCCGCCCCCCAACAATATACAGATGGCGTGACGGATCCGCGACCAAGGCACAGGCCGCATCAAAGGACACCGGATCAATCTGGCCCAATGTGTGGCGGATGTTGTCGATCACCGCCTCGGTAAACCGGTTCAGCATATGGCCTGACGGGGCGGCCTCGGCCCATGTGTCATGTTTGGCAATCGGACTCTTGGCCTTGGCGCGCAATTCTTCGCGTAATTCGGCCTGAAACTCCGGATAGCCCTTGTAGCCCAGTTTTTGCACCATCCTTGCGACGGTTGGCACCGAAACATCAGCATCCTTGGCCAAGGCTGACAATGTTCCCAAACCGGAGGCGGGATAGTTTTCAAGTATGGACAGGGCAAGCTGGCGTTCCGCGCGCGTCAGGTCATCCAGTTTGTTCTGAATCCGGTCCGAAATCATCAGCATGTCCTCTGACATGGGCACCTCTTTTTGCATATAAATTTATCATTCCGAAACGATATGTGATAATTTTTTCACAATTGTGTTGACAGAATGCTCGGTTGGCAAGAGTTTTATCCGCGGGAGGCAGCATGAATCAGACGTTAAAAGGCAACTCGGAAACCGTTTTCAAAGTGGTTAATCCTGCTGGGGCATCACCAATTGTATTGGTCTGCGAACATGCCAGCCATGCCATCCCCGCACAGTTTGACAATCTAGGTTTGAGCGGCGCGCCACTGACAAGCCATGCCGCATGGGATCCCGGTGCCATGGCCGTGGCGCAAGACATGGCGCGGGAGCTGGACGCCGTGCTTGTAACATCCTGCGTGTCCAGACTGGTATATGATTGCAACCGTCCACCTGACGCAGCCGGTGCGATGCCTGCAAAAAGCGAAATCTTTGACATTCCGGGGAACGCCAAACTGTCACCGGTCGAACGAGCCTCTCGCGCAGCGCAGTATTACACGCCCTTTCGCGACGCTCTGGCTAGCGTTGTGGCTGCGAAAGAAAAGCCGGTTCTGGTGACAATTCACAGCTTTACACCCATCTATCACGGTGCCCCCCGCAGCGTTGAAATTGGTGTGCTGCATGACAGCGACACGCGGCTGGCGGATGCCATGTTAAAAACCGGCGCGGCACACAGCCCGCATATCACCCGACGCAACGAACCGTATGGCCCGCAGGACGGGGTCACACATACCCTGTTGGAACATGGCGTCTCTGGGGGACATCCGAACGTGATGCTCGAAATACGCAACGATCTGATCGCGACCCCCGCAGAACAGAGCTTGATGGCCAAACAGCTGAGCGCTTGGGTGTCAGATGCCTGTGCGACCCTCGCGAAAGATCCGACATGAACGGCGTGCTGCGCAGTTACATCCGGTGTGTGGATGGGATGAACCACCGCATCGGACGCATCGCAATGTATGGTATTTTTGTCTTGATGGGCATTTTGATCTGGTCCTCAATCAGCAAGACCTTTTTCCTGCCCAGCCTCTGGACCCTTGAAATGGCGCAATTTGTCATGGTGGGCTATTACATCCTTGGCGGCCCCTATTCGATCCAGTTGGGATCAAATGTGCGCATGGACCTGCTCTATGGTGACTGGTCGATCCGGCGCAAAGCCTGGTTTGATCTGCTGACAGTCTGCTTTCTGATCTTCTATCTCTGCGTCCTGCTTTATGGCGCGGTTAGTTCGACCGCCTATGCGCTGGGATATTGGAAGACTGAACCGTTCTCCTATCTGTTCGGCATTGTCACCGGCAGCGAGGAAATCGGGCGGCTTGAGCGGTCTTCCTCGGCATGGCGTCCCTACATGTGGCCGATCAAGGCTGTGATGATTGTCGGCTTCCTGTTGATGTTGCTGCAATGCGTATCGGAATTGTGCAAAGACGTACTGCGGCTAAAAGGCGAAGAAATCTAATGCCCCACGAGATGATCGCCACCCTGATGTTTTCCTCGATGATGCTGATGCTGTTGACCGGCCAGCGGGTTTTCGGGGCCATCGGATTTATCGCTGTTGTAGCCGCCTTGTTGCTCTGGGGGGACAAGGGCGGGTTCGACATTGGTTTTTCCGCCGCGATGAAACTGATGAAATGGTATCCGCTGCTGACCCTGCCGATGTTCATCTTCATGGGATACGTCCTGTCGGAATCCAAAATCGCCGATGATCTTTATAAGATGTTTCATGTCTGGATGGGCGGCCTGCGCGGCGGGTTGGCGATTGGGACAATCGGCCTGATGGTATTAATTTCCGCGATGAACGGATTGTCTGTTGCCGGTATGGCAATTGGTGCGACGATTGCCCTGCCCGAGCTGCTCAAACGTGGTTACGACAAACGCATGGTCACTGGCGTTATTCAGGCGGGTTCCAGTCTGGGCATTCTGGTGCCGCCTTCGGTTGTGCTGGTTCTTTATGCGATGATTGCACGCCAACCTGTGGGGCAACTCTGGCTTGCGGGGATCATTCCGGGACTGATGATGGCGGCAATGTTCATCATCTACATCGTAATCCGCTGCCGCATTAATCCGGAACTCGGCCCTGCCTTGCCGCTTGAAGAGCGTGACATCCCGCGCGCGGAGAAACTGCGCCTATTGCGGGCCGGTCTGCTGCCGCTGGGTATCTTTGCCGTGATGATGGTGCCCTTTGTGAACGGCTGGACTTCGCTGGTCGAAAGCTCTGCCATCGGTGCCATTGCCGCCTTTGGGGCCGCTGTCCTTAAGGGCCGTATGACCCGCGAAGTGTTCGAGAACTCGGTGCGCAACACGCTGGGCATCACCTGCATGTTCATGTGGATCATCCTTGCTGCCCTCGCCTTTGGCGCGGTATTTGACGGGCTGGGCGCGGTGAAAGCGATTGAAAGCCTGTTCACCGAACAACTCAACCTGTCGCCATGGATGATCCTGATCCTGATGCAGCTCAGCTTTATCATCATGGGCACCTTCCTTGATGACACAGCTATGCTGGTCATTGTTGCTCCGCTTTATGTGCCGCTGGTCGGGGCGCTGGGGTTCGATCTGATCTGGTATGGTATCCTTTACACGATCACCACACAGATCGCCTATATGACACCGCCTTTCGGCTATAACCTGTTCCTGATGCGCGCAATGGCGCCGCCGGAAATCTCCCTGCGCGACATCTATGGCTCGGTGACACCCTTTGTGCTGGTGATGGTGCTGGCGCTGACCCTTGTCATGTTCTTTCCGGGTCTGGCCCTGTGGCTGCCTGAGTATGTTTACGGAAACTAAACCCTAAAAAAAGCCGGGCCAACCGGCGCAATTCAACAACAAGGAGACACGACATGACCACCAGACGTAAGTTTATCCAAGGGGCTGCCGTTGCCGCCCCCGCCGCTGCGCTGGCTGCACCAGCCGTAGCCCAAAACACCATCAAATGGCGGATGCAGACCTATGCCGGTGCATCCCTCGCCGCGGAAGTCATCGAGCCCGCCATCAAGATGTTCAACAAGATCGCCGGCGACCGGATGCAGATCGAACTGTTTTACGCCGATCAACTGGTCCCGACAGGCGAGTTGTTCCAAGCGATGCAGCGCGGCACCATCGACGCGGTGCAGTCCGATGATGACTCCATGGCCTCGCCCACCGAAGTCACGGTTTTTGGCGGCTACTTTCCCTTCGGCTCGCGTTACTCGCTCGACGTGCCAGTGCTGTTCAACCAATATGGTCTGAATGAAATCTGGGACGAAGAATACTCCAAGGTTGGCGTCAAACACATCTCTGCCGGCGCATGGGATCCTTGCCACTTTGCCACGAAAGATCCGATCAACTCATTGGCTGACCTCAAGGGCAAACGCATCTTTACCTTCCCAACTGCGGGCCGCTTCCTCACTCAATTCGGTGTGGTGCCGGTGAACCTGCCCTGGGAAGACATCGAAGTCGCCATGCAGACCGGCGAGTTGGACGGTATCGCATGGTCCGGTATCACCGAAGATTATACCGTGGGTTGGGCCGATGTGACCAACTACTTCCTGACCAACAACATTTCCGGTGCTTGGGCCGGATCGTTCTATGCCAATATGGAACGCTGGAACGAGCTGCCGGAGGATTTGCAAACCCTGTTCCGCGTCTGCTGTGACCAGTCGCACTACTACCGCCAGTGGTGGTACTGGGGTGGCGAAGCCAACTTGCGCGTTAATGGTGACAAGCTGAAGCTGACGACGATCCCGGATGAAGAATGGGCCACCGTCGAGGCCGCCGCTCAGGACTTCTGGGAAGAGATTGCCGCTGAGTCTGACGTCAAACGTCGGGTGGTTGATATCTTCAAAAAATACAACGCAGACATGGTCAAAGCGGGCCGTCCTTACCGCTACGGCTAAACCCCAATGCGGGGGCGGCACAGATCGCCCTCGCCACTCTACCCGCCATCCCCAAATGTGAGTATTTTCCATGACTGGCAAACTGTCTTTTGACGATCTGAAATCACGCGTCGCCGACGGGTCAATCGACACCGTTTTGGCCTGTTTCGTGGATATGCAGGGCCGCCTGACCGGCAAGCGGTTTCATGCGGTCAACTTTGTCGAAACCTCGTTTAAGGAGACCCATTGCTGTAACTACCTGCTGGCCACCGATCTGGAAATGGCGACGCCTGACGGCTATGCCTCGACCTCTTGGGAAAGCGGTTATGGCGATTATGTCATGGCACCGGATCTGTCGACAATCCGCCTGACCCCGTGGCTGGAAGGCACCGCAATGGTGTTGTGCGATGTCTTGGATCACCACACCCACGCGCCGGTGCCCCATGATCCGCGCGCCATGCTGAAAAAACAAATCGCGCGCCTGAAAAAGCTGGGCTTTGACGCCATGATGGCCACAGAGCTGGAGTTCTTCCTGTTCGAGAAAAGCTTTGAAGAAATCCGCAAAGGCAACTTTCAGGACCTGACGCCAATTTCGGGCTACAACGAAGATTACCATATTTTGCAGACCACCAAAGAGGAACATGTGATGCGGCCAATCCGCAATCACCTGTTTGCCGCAGGTCTGCCCATCGAAAACACCAAGGGGGAGGCGGAAGCCGGTCAGGAAGAGCTGAACATCCGCTACGCCGCCGCCCTTGATTGCGCTGACAACCACTCAATCGCGAAACACGCCATCAAGGAAATTGCATGGCAGCAGGGCCATGCCGCATCCTTTCTGCCCAAGTGGCACAAGGACCGTGTGGGCAGTTCAAGCCACGTGCATCAATCGCTGTGGAAAGACGGCCAGCCGATGTTCTTCGACAAGAAGGCCGATCTGGGTAAATCCAAACTGATGGATCACTATATGGCCGGGCTGATTGCCCATGCGCCCGATTACACGTTCTTTCTGGCCCCCTACGTGAACAGCTACAAACGCTTTGCCAAAGGCACATTCGCACCAACCAAGACCGTCTGGTCAGTGGACAACCGCACCGCCGGTTTCCGCCTGTGTGGTGCTGACAGCAAGGGCGTGCGTGTTGAATGCCGCATCGGGGGATCGGATTTGAACCCCTATTTGGCCCAGGCCGCCATGCTCGCCGCCGGCATCAAGGGTATTGAGGAAAAAATGGAACTGGCCGCCCCCACCACCGGCGACGTTTATGCCGATGCCAAGGCTGCCGATATTCCACAAACCCTGCGCGCCGCCACCGAGACCCTGCGCAATTCCGCATTCCTGCGTGACGCCTTTGGCGATGACGTCGTGGCTCACTACGTGCGCAATGCGGAGTGGGAACAAGAAGAATTTGACCGCACCGTGACCGATTGGGAAATCGCACGCGGCTTTGAAAGGGCTTAATCCATGATCACCTGTACCTCCCCCATCGACGGCTCTGTCTATGCGACCCGCGAAACCTTGAGCGCCGAGGCGGCGTGCGCCGCCGTGGCCTCGGCCCAAAATGCCCAAAGCGCTTGGGCTGCCGTGCCACTGAAAGACCGCATTGCGCGTGTCATGGACGGCGTCGCAAAAATCGGTGAAATGAACGATGAAATCGTGCCGGAAATCGCCCATCAGATGGGCCGTCCTGTGCGTTATGGCGGCGAATTTGGCGGCTTTAACGAACGCGCCAGTTACATGGCCGGGATCGCCACGGATACCTTGGCCGATATCGAAATTGAGGACAGCGTCAATTTCCGCCGCCTGATCAAACGGGTGCCGCATGGTGTTGTGCTGGTCATCGCGCCGTGGAATTATCCCTATATGACGGCCATCAACACCGTCGCCCCCGCCCTGATTGCAGGCAATGCCGTGATGTTGAAACATGCCTCGCAAACGCCGCTGGTTGGCGAACGTCTGGCACAGGCCTTTCACGCGGCGGGCGTTCCTAAGGAGGTGTTTCAGAACGTCTTTCTGGATCACCAGACCACATCCGATCTGATCGCCGCGAAATCCTTTGGCTTTGTGAACTTCACCGGCTCTGTCGGTGGTGGCAAGGCCATCGAACAGGCCGCGGCGGGCACCTTCACCGGTATCGGGCTTGAGCTGGGTGGCAAAGACCCCGGCTATGTCTGCGATGATGCCGACATCGACGCGGCGGTGGATACGCTGATTGATGGTGCGATGTTTAATGCGGGGCAATGCTGTTGCGGGATTGAACGGATTTATGTGGCGGAACAGCACTTTGACGCATTTGTCGCCAAGGCCGTGGCGATTGTGAATGGCTACAAGCTGGGCAATCCATTGAACCCGGAAACCACCCTTGGTCCGATGGCGCAGGCACGGTTTGCCGATGAGGTGCGGGCGCAAACCGCCGAGGCAATTGCGGCAGGGGCCACGGCGCATATTGATCCGGCCAACTTTCCACAGGACGGCGGCGCCTACCTGATGCCCCAAATCCTGACAGGTGTGACCCATGACATGCGGGTTATGCGCGAAGAGAGCTTTGGCCCTGTTGTTGGCATCATGCCGGTAAAAGACGATGCCGAGGCGATCAAACTGATGAATGACAGCGATTTTGGCCTCACCGCCTCCGTCTGGACCCGCGACACGGCCCGCGCCGAAACCATCGCAGACCAGATCGACACCGGTACCGTATTCCAGAACCGTGCTGATTACCTAGATCCTGCGTTGTGCTGGACCGGTTGCAAGGACACCGGACGCGGTGGCGGCCTGTCTGTCATCGGCTATCACAACCTGACACGCCCGAAATCTTACCACCTCAAGAAAGCCTGATCCCATGAGCATCACTGCAAACTGGTCCTACCCCACCGCCATCCGTTTCGGTGCTGGCCGTATCTCTGAAATCGCAGATGCCTGCGCCGCTGCGGGCATCAAAAAACCCCTGCTGGTCACCGACCGCGGCCTTGCCTCGATGGAGATCACCACTCGCACGCTCGATCTGCTGGAGGCCGCTGGCCTTGGCCGCGCCATATTCGCGGATGTTGACCCGAACCCAAACGAGAAAAACGCCGAGGCTGGCGTGAAAGCCTTTAACGAGGGCGGCCATGACGGTGTGATCGCTTTTGGCGGTGGCTCCGGTCTTGATCTGGGCAAGCTGGTCGCTTTCCTTGCCGGTCAGACCCGTCCGCTGTGGGACTTCGAAGACATCGGCGATTGGTGGACCCGTGCGGACGCGGATGCCATCGCACCGATTGTCGCCGTGCCGACAACGGCGGGCACAGGATCGGAAGTGGGCCGCGCCAGCGTCATCACCAATTCGGTCACCGAAGAGAAAAAGATCATCTTTCACCCGAAATTCCTGCCCACAGTTGTGATCTGTGATCCAGAGTTGACCGTCGGTATGCCACCTTTCATCACAGCGGGCACCGGACTGGATGCCTTTGCCCATTGTGTCGAGGCCTTCTGTTCGCCGCATTACCATCCCATGTCGCAGGGCATGGCGCTGGAGGGTATGCGGTTGGTCAAAGACTACCTGCCCCGCGCCTATGCCAACGGCACCGACATCGAAGCGCGCGCGCATATGATGTCCGCCGCGGCCATGGGGGCGACGGCATTCCAAAAGGGGTTGGGCGCAATTCACGCCCTGTCCCATCCAATTGGTGCGATCCATCACACGCACCACGGTTCAACCAACGCGGTCTGTATGCCAGCGGTCTTGCAATTCAATAGGCCCGCCATCACAGAACGTATGGGAGATGCCGCCAACTATCTCGGCATTTCCGGGGGCTTTGACGGGTTTTGTGACTATGTCGACAATTTGAACGCGTCGCTTGGTATTCCCAAAACCCTTGCCGGTCTGGGGGTCGAAAACGCCGACGTCGAAAGGATTGTGGCCGGGGCACTCAAGGATCCCAGCACCGGCGGCAATCCGGTTGAAATGACCCGCGAGAATACCACCAAACTCTTGTTGGCCTGCCTGTAACAATCAGTTTCCACCGTGAAAACCGGCTGTTCACTCAGCCGGTTTTTTTGCAGCTGCCGGCATCACCCCTGCGAGGGCGCAAACATTCGGTCGCCGGTTTCCCGCCACACCTCTTGCAAGGACCGGCAATTGCGCGGCTTGCCAGAAATCAACGCCACATCCGCCGCAAATGCGGCAAACACCCGATGTCGTGCCAAGGATGCAGCAATGGTGTTCTCAGCGTTAAATCCGGCGAAATCATCCAACCGGATGATCACAGACACCGCCGCCAGCATCACGACATCCACACATAGGTCACCATCCTGCCAACAAACCTCGGCAAGCGCCTGCTCCATAGGCAGGCCTTTCTCGCTCACCGCCGTGGCAATGCGCTGCTCTATCGCGTCAATAGCTTTTAATCGCATCTGAATAATCTAGAGTTGAAACATGAAGATCGCGCGCATTTGGTGCCTTTCGCTGCTTTGCCCTCTTCGTTGGGCACCCCGCCAGAGTCAAGCGTGACCGAAGAGCCATGCCCCCAGGCAAACGGTTCCCATTTGACCTTCCGTTAGCGCCATCCCGCGACATAAAGATGTCGCGGATAGAAAAGATGCTTCCCAGCAGCCCCCTAGCCTGCACTGATATGCGGTCCAAGGCGACAGAGCCTGCGTTCACGACCATGCATAAATTCGCCACCGGAGAAGCCTATGCCGACACCCCTACTCCACTTTTCGCACGCAGAGTTTAACACCCGCATCGCGGCCACACGCACCCAGATGCAAAACCGCGGGATCGACCTTTTACTCGTGTCTGATCCGTCAAACATGAACTGGCTAACCGGCTATGACGGGTGGTCGTTTTACGTTCATCAATGTGTGGTTCTGCCGCTGCACGGGGAGCCGATCTGGTTCGGGCGCGGACAGGATGCAAACGGGGCATTGCGCACCTGCTTCATGCAGCCGGACAATATCCTTGGCTATCCCGATCACTATGTACAATCCACCGAACGGCACCCAATGCAATACCTGTCCGCACAACTGACCGATCGTGGTTTGGGCAAGGGGGTTATCGGTGTCGAGATGGACAATTACTGGTTCTCGGCGGCGGCTTTTGCCGCCCTGCAATCGAGTTTGCCAAATGTCTCCTTTCAGGATGCCACGGGGCTGGTCAACTGGCAACGCGCGGTGAAATCCGAGGCCGAACTGGCCCTGATGCGTCAGGCCGGCAAGATCGTTGGCCGGATGCATGAGCGCATTGTTGACAAGGTCGAAGTGGGAATGCGCAAATGTGATCTGGTGGCCGAGATTTATGACGCGGCCTTGCGCTATGATCCCGAAATCGGCGCAGGCGGGGATTACCCCGCGCTGGTGCCGCTTTTGCCATCAGGTGCCGATGCCTCTGCCCCGCATCTGACATGGGACGACCAGCCGATGAGAGCCGGTGAAGGGACGTTCTTTGAAATTGCAGGCGTGGTGAAACGTTATCACTGCCCTTTGTCGCGCACAGTGTTTCTGGGCAAGCCGACACAGACGTTTATAGACGCGGAAAAGGCGGTGTTGGAGGGCATGGAAGCGGGCATGGAAAAAGCACGTGTCGGCAATACCTGCGAGGATATTGCTCTGGCCTTTTTCAAGGTACTGAAGAAACATGGCATCACCAAGGACAACCGCACCGGCTATCCCATCGGAGTCAGCTATCCCCCTGACTGGGGCGAGCGCACGATGTCGCTGCGCCCTGGCGACACAACGGTTCTACAAGAAAACATGACCTTCCACTTCATGACTGGCCTGTGGATGGAAGACTGGGGCTTTGAGATCACGGAAAGCATACGCATTGGTATGGACGGGCCGGAATGTCTGGCCGATGTCCCGCGCAGGATGGTGGTAAAGGACTAAGCGATGAAGCCCTCCCCGATTGAACCGACAATCCCGCTGGATGTGGATGGCGTCCACCACGGCTTTCTGCGCCTGCCCTATAGCCGCGACGATAGCGCATGGGGGGCAATCATGATCCCGATCACGGTTGTGAAGAATGGCGAGGGGCCAACGGCCCTGTTGACCGGCGCCAACCACGGGGATGAATACGAGGGACCGGTGGCGCTGCAAGAACTGACCGTGACTTTACAGCCAAGTGACATCACCGGACGGGTGATCATCGTACCTGCCTTCAATTATCCGGCCTATTGCGCCGGCACGCGGACCTCGCCCATCGACCAAGGCAATCTAAACCGATCATTTCCCGGCACCGCTGACGGCACGGTCACCCAGAAAATTGCCGATTACTTTCGGCGAGTTCTCCTGCCGCAAAGCGATATCGTTCTGGATTTTCATTCCGGCGGCAAGACGCTTGATTTCCTGCCTTTCGCTGCGGCCCATGTATTAGAGGATACCGCGCAACAGGCCGCCTGTTATGACGCGATGCAGGCCTTCAACGCACCCTTTTCGGTGATGATGTTGGAGATCGACAACGTCGGCATGTACGATACCGCCGCCGAGGCCATGGGCAAAACCTTTGTTTCAACCGAATTGGGTGGGGGCGGTTCGGCAAGTGCAAAATCCATAGCTATCGCCAAGAGAGGTTTGCGCAACCTGTTGATCCACGCGGGGATTTTACAGGGCGAGATACAATTGGAACCAACCGTCAACATTGACATGCCTGACGGGGATTGCTTTGTCTTGGCGCAACACGATGGCTTGTTCGAACCGATGGTCGATCTGGGCGAGGACGTGACCCAGGGTGACGTAATTGCCCGCATCTGGCCGGTGGACCGCACGGGTGTGCCGGCCCTTGAATACAAAGCCAAAACAACCGGCCTGCTGATCAGCCGCCACTTCCCGGGATTAATCAAATCCGGGGATTGTATGGCTGTTGTTGGCCATCGCATCGACGCAGATTAAATCGCCCCCCAGGGCCAAAGGAGTAGACATGCTAAAGAACGACCAGCTGGATCAATGGGACCGCGACAACTTTTTTCACCCCTCGACACATCTGGCACAACATGCGCGCGGCGAAAGCCCGTCGCGGGTGATCAAGACCGCAAGCGGTGTACATATCGAAGATCGCGACGGTAACAGGCTGCTGGATGCCTTTGCCGGGCTGTATTGTGTTAACGTCGGATACGGACGCCGCGAAATTGCCGAGGCGATTGCCGCGCAAGCGCATGAGCTGGCCTATTACCATTCCTATGTGGGCCACGGCACCGAGGCGTCGATCACCCTATCGAAGATGATTTTGGACCGCGCGCCCGCCAATATGTCCAAAGTCTATTTCGGTCTTGGCGGATCGGACGCGAATGAAACAAACGTTAAATTGGTCTGGTATTACAACAACATCCTTGGCCGCCCCGAAAAGAAAAAGATCATCTCGCGGTGGCGTGGCTATCATGGGTCCGGCATTGTGACGGGTTCGCTGACCGGGCTGGAGCTGTTTCACAAGAAATTCGATCTGCCGATTGATCAGGTCAAACATACACTGGCACCCGACTTTTTCCGCCGCGATGACCTGAGCCAGACCGAAGAACAGTTTACCGCAGCTTGCGTGGCCGATCTGGAAGACCTTATTGCCCGGGAGGGGGCCGACACCATTGCCGCTTTCATCGGGGAGCCGGTGCTGGGCACGGGTGGTATCGTGCCGCCGCCCAAAGGGTACTGGCCGGCGATACAGGCCGTGCTGAAGAAGCACGACATCCTGTTGATCGTGGACGAAGTGGTCACCGGCTTTGGCCGATTAGGCACCATGTTCGGTTCTGACAAATACGGGCTGGAAGCCGACATCATCACCATCGCCAAGGGGCTGACATCAGCCTATGCCCCCCTGTCCGGCTCTATCATCGGGGATCGGATGTGGAAGGTGTTGGAACAAGGCACTGATGAGAACGGCCCGATCGGTCACGGCTGGACCTACTCCGCCCACCCGATTGGTGCGGCCGCTGGGGTGGCGAACCTGAAATTGATTGATGATCTGGGCCTGATGACCAATGCGGGCGAGGTTGGGGCCTATCTGAATGCCAGCATGAAAGAGGCATTGGCAGATCACCCCAATGTCGGAGATGTACGCGGGACGGGACTGCTCTGTGCGGTTGAATTTGTGAAAGACAAGGACAGCCGAGGTTTCTTTGATCCGGCAGACAAGATCGGCCCGCAGTTGTCCGCCGCCCTGCTGGCACAGGACAAGGTGATTGCCCGCGCCATGCCACAGGGCGACATTCTGGGCTTTGCCCCGCCCTTCTGCCTGAGCCGCGAAGAGGTGGACACCATCGTTGCCGCAACAGTGCGCGCAGTTGACAGCGTATTGGGTTCGTAAAGACCGATTCTACGCACGTATCGCGCGGGAAATTCGAAAAGCCTTAGACCAGCCACCAGTGAAAACCGGCGGCTGGCTGGCTGGCGCTATTGCAGCTATCCCAGTGCGTAGCCAGTGCCGCGCACAGTGCGGATCGGGTCGCCGCCCTTGCGGCCACTCAAGGCCTTGCGCAAACGCCCCACATGAACGTCAACCGTGCGTGTGTCCACATAGTTGTCCAACCCCCAGACACGATCTAGCAATTGTTCGCGAGTCCACACACGCCCGGGTTTTTCAATCAATGTGCTGAGCAAACGAAACTCTGTCGGGCCAAGCTTGATGTCATCCCCCGCGCGGGTCACCCGATGGGTCTCTGCATCCAGCACGATATCCTCAAACGACAGGGTTTCCCCGACGGTGGTCGGACGCACACGGCGCAGCTGGCCCCGGATGCGGGCCATCAGCTCTGCCACCGAATAGGGTTTGATCACGTAATCATCCGCTCCCGTTTCAAGGCCACGCACCTTGTCGATATCCTCGGATTTGGCCGACAACATGATCACCGGAATGGCGCGTGTCGCCGGGCTTGCCTTCAGGCGGCGACACACTTCAATACCCGACAGGCGCGGCATCATCCAATCCAGAACAATCACATCAGGCAGGTCTTCCTTGACGCAGATCAACCCCTCTTCGCCATCGCAGGCCTGAGTCACACGACACCCTTCGGCCTCGATGTTGTAACGCAAGACCTCGCGCTGCGCGGGTTCATCCTCAACGATCAAAACATGTGGCTGCACGATGCGTTCCCTTAGTCCAATGTGCTGAGATAGGCGGTGCTATCCGACTTGGGCCGGTCCTCTTCAGGCATTTCGCCAGTCACAAGATAGATCACCTGTTCGGCCATATTGGTGGTCAGGTCTCCCATGCGTTCGATGTTCTTGGCCATGAAGTGCAGATGCATGCAGGAGGTGATCTGGCGCGGGTCTTCCATCATAAAGGTCAGGAACTCGCGGAACAGGGCGTTGTACATCTGATCTACTTCCTGATCGCGCTGGCGCACATCCTCGGCGATTTCCGCATCCTTGCGGACAAATGCGTCCAGCACATCTTTCAGCATCACCTGCACCTCGCGCGACATCCGGCGCAACGAAGAATTCGAGCTGGCCGAATTCGGCATGTCGTTCAGTGCCGATGTGCGCTTTGCGATGTTTTTGGCGTAATCGCCAATCCGCTCAAGGCTGGCTGCGAGGCGCAGCACGGTCAGGATGACGCGCAAATCCTTGGACACCGGTGCCCGCAATGCAATCACTGTCGCTGCGACGTCATTGACCTCAAGTTCCAGCGCATCAATCGCCTTGTCCTTGAGGCGCACTGTTTCGGCCAACTCAATATCCTGACGTTCCAATGACTTGGCGGCATCCAGAATGGCCTCTTCAACCAGCCCGCCCATTTTCATGATCAGCATAATGAGACCTTCAAGGTCACGGTCATAGGCTGATGAGATATGTTCTTTCATGACGTGCGCTCCTTAGCCGATCCGCCCGGAAATATAGCTTTCCGTGCGTGGGTCTTCGGGGTTGGTGAAAATCTTGTCGGTATCGCCGTACTCAACCAGATGCCCAAGGTGGAAAAAGGCGGTTTTCTGGCTGACCCGTGCGGCCTGTTGCATCGAGTGGGTCACGATAACCACACAGTAATTTTTGCTCAGGTCCGAGATCAACTCCTCGACCTGCGCCGTTGCGATCGGGTCCAGCGCAGAACAGGGTTCATCCATCAACAGCACCTGTGGTTCGGTGGCCACGGCACGGGCAATACACAAGCGCTGTTGCTGCCCGCCGGACAGGCCCGTGCCCGGCGCATGCAGCCGGTCTTTGACCTCGTCCCAGATGGCACCACGGCGCAGGGCGCGTTCGACAATCTGATCCATCTCGGATTTGTTGTTGGCAAGCCCGTGAATTCGCGGCCCATACGCGACGTTGTCATAGATTGATTTCGGAAATGGGTTCGGTTTCTGGAACACCATGCCGACCTTCGCGCGCAACTGCACAGGATCGACGCGCCGGTCATAGATGTCTTCGTTGTCGATACGGATGTCACCTTGAACCCGACAAATGTCGATTGTGTCGTTCATCCGGTTGATACACCGCAGAAACGTCGATTTCCCGCAGCCCGACGGGCCGATGAAGGCCGTAACGGCGTTGTCTTCAATCTCGACATTTACATCTTTGATGGCATGGGTGTCGCCGTAGTGAACCTGCACATCTTTGGCGCTGATCTTCACTTTGGTTTGGGTGTGCATTTCAAGGTCCATACGATTGTGATCTAACATGTTCTTTATCCTACCAACGGCGTTCGAATTTACGGCGCAACATGATTGCGATGATGTTCATGATAAACAGGAACACCAGCAGAGTGATAATCGCCCCCGAGGCGCGCTCAACAAACCCGGGGTCGGCGCGCTGGGTCCAGTTGTAAATCTGAACCGGCAGTGCGGTTGAGGCTTCGCCAAACAATCCGGCATCCGGTGAAAAGGCCGCGGGATATTCGCGCACAAAGGCAACCATACCAATCAACAAGAGTGGCGCGGTTTCGCCCAGTGCCTGAGCAAGACCAATGATGGTCCCGGTCAGAATGCCTGGGGCAGCGAGCGGCAGAACGTGGTGGAAGACCGCCTGCATCTTTGACGCCCCGACGCCAAGTGCCGCATCGCGGATCGAAGGGGGTACGGATTTAAGCGAGGCCCGCGTTGAGATGATGATTGTGGGCAGGGTCATCAGGGTCAGAACCAGCCCGCCAACCAGTGGTGAGGATTGGTTAAGCTCCATGAAGTTGATGAAAATCGCCAGCCCAAGAATACCGTAAACAATCGACGGTACCGCCGCGAGGTTCGAGATGTTGACCTCGATCAGATCGGTCCAGCGGTTCTTCGGTGCAAATTCCTCAAGATAGATAGAAGAGGCAACCCCGATGGGCAGTGCCAGAACCAGAACCACCAGCATCATGTAGAGCGAGCCTAGGATGGCAACACCCAGCCCTGCCGCCTCGGGACGTTGGTCCGAAGCATCCGGTGCAATCAGAAAATCCCAATTCAGTCGGGTCTCCAGCAGCCCGGCCTCTTTCAGCTCCTGCGCCAGCATCAGCGCCTCAGGCGAGGTATTGCCGTCAAGGGCAGCACTTTCCAGGGTTACGCGCCCCTTGAAAAACCCGTCGATCCGACCTTGGGCCAGCAGATCAAAGGTCATGGTGGTACCGATCACTTCCGGGTTCGCCAGAACATGATTGCGCACAGTCGCCGGCGCTTCTTTTGAAATCAGCTTGGCTACGTCCTTTTTGGACATCTGGGTGGTGATACCAGCGTCTTGCATGGTGTCCAGCAGCCCGTCGCGCAGCAGCGATGCATAGCCAATGGTGGTCACCTTGCGCATCACAGCCGGATCGCGAACGCCGGATTTATCCAGTTTGGCTTCGGGCAGTTGCACGTTGACCGTCAGATAGGTCTGGCGAAAGGCGCTCAACCCGCTGCCCAGTACCGAGGTCAACAGCACCGCCAGCGCCAGAACAGCGATGACAATGGCCGTGATACCGTAAGCCTTGAAACGGGTCTCGGCGGCGTTGCGTTTGCGAATGCGGTCATCAACCCTCAACAGGGAGTTGCTTGGATAGCTCATTCGTACTGCTCCCGATATTTGCGCACGATATAAAGCGCAAAGACATTCAGCCCCAAGGTGATGACAAACAGAGTTAGACCAAGGGCAAAGGCGACAAGGGTTTCAGGCGACGCAAAGTCAGTATCGCCGGTAAGCTGGCTTACGATTTTAACGGTCACCGTTGTCATCGCTTCGAACGGGTTGAGTGATAGGCGCGCGGCGGCCCCTGCTCCCAGAACCACAATCATGGTTTCACCAATCGCACGCGACGCGGCCAGCAGGACTGCGCCGACGATGCCCGGAAGGGCGGCGGGCACAACAACCTGCCGGATGGTTTCCGAGTTCGTGGCCCCCAGCCCCAACGAGCCGTCGCGCAGGGTCTGAGGGACGGCGTTAAAGATGTCATCGGACAGCGAACTGACAAAAGGGATCAACATCACCCCCATAACCAGCCCCGCCGTCAGCACAGATGACGCGCTTTGGCCGAACCCCATCGGGGTCGCGAAATAATCGCGCAAGAACGGACCAACAGTAACCAGCGCAAACAAACCATACACAATGGTGGGAATACCGGCCAGGATTTCAATCGCCGGTTTGGCAAAAGAGCGCAGGCGCGGGCCGGCGTATTCAGAAAGGTAAATCGCGGCAAACAAACCGATTGGCACAGCGAAAAGCAGCGCAATAAAACTGATGTAGAGCGTACCCCAGAGCAGTGGCAAGATGCCCAGCGCGCTGTCACCGCGAAAGTTTGGGGACCATTCCGTTGAAAAGAAAAAGTCTTTCCAGTTATAGTCCTGAAAGAAATTGGTAGTTTCGAACAGCATCGACATAACGATGCCGACAGTGGTCAGGATTGCGACACCGGAGGCGGCGATCAGCACAAGTGTGATCAGGCTTTCCGCGCGGTTTCGGGCGATGAAATCAGGACGGCTCTGCCAGACTGACACGACCAGAGCAACAACAGCAACGGCGATCACGATGTAGGGCAGAATGGTTGTCGAGAAACCACCCAAACCACCAACCAAGGCAATCAGCATGGCCGGAAGGAAAACCGTCAATCCGGCACTTAAGCCGAATTGTTTGGGAAGCGAGGCAAGCTGGCGGCGGTCGCCAGAGACCAGGTTCAACGCACGGCGCGGAGCCATGAGAAATGCAGTGGCACTTAGCGCGATTGCAAGCAGCACGGACAGTGAAAGCGACATCGCTATTTGGCCTTTATCTGGTTTGAAAACGAGGGGCCGCGGCGGGCCCCTCGTCTGGATTTCATGACAAGCAGATTACTTGTTCATCACAACTTCATTTGTGACAGTTTCCTGCACTTCGGCCAAAGCCGGGTCAGACACAAGGCCGTACTCTGCCAGGGGGCCGTCAGGGCCGGCCATGTCGTCGGAAACGAAGAATTCTGCGAATTCTTTGACGCCCGGCACGACACCGATGTGGTCTGCTTTGATGTAGAAATACAGCGGACGTGACACAGGATAGTCACCCGCAGCAATGCTGTCGGTTGTTGGCTGGACACCGGACATGGTTGCAACCTGCAATTTGTCGGTGTTGTTTTCGTAGAAGGCCAGACCAAATACGCCGATGCCGTTGGCGTCCGCCTGAATGCGGGCCAGTGTTTCGGTGTAATCGCCGTCGATATCAACCGAGCGGCCATCGGTGCGGATCGCCATGCAGGTCCCCTCGGCCGCGTCTTCGTCGCCGCCGTTGATTTCCATAATCTGCGCCATTGCACCAGATTCTTCACAGCCCGCAAGGATCACTTTTTCCTCGAACACTTCGCGTGTCCCGTGCTTGGTGCCCGGAATGAAGGCCTGAATGGGCTGATCGGGGAATGCTGGGTTTACCGCAGACCAGCTTGCAGTTGTGTTCGCAACCATCGCGCCGTCTTTTGGTGTTTCAGCAGCAAGGGCAAGATACCAGTCGGCTGGTGTGAACTCAAAGCTGTTGCCGTTGATGTCGGAAGCAAAAACGATGCCGTCATACCCAATGCGCACTTCGATGATGTTTGTAACACCGGCTTCCGCACAGGCTTTCACTTCTTTGCTTTTGATTTTGCGCGACGCGTTCGCGATATCAATTGTGTTCTCGCCAACACCTTCACAGAAGCGCTTGAGGCCCGCAGAAGAGCCACCGGATTCAACAACCGGCGTTGGAAATTCGAAGTTCTCGCCAAAAGCTTCGGCAACAATCGCCGCGTAAGGAAGAACGGTTGAAGACCCCGCCACTTGCACGTTGTCACGTGCAAAAGCCGCTGTCGAAACCAAAGTCAGCGCCAATGTGGTGGCGGTCGTTTTCATGAGGGACATCTAAAAAGCTCCTGTCTGCCAGTCATAGACCCGTGCGCATCACGCGGCCTCTGCTGCGGCTTTTGCCGGTGTTCGAACAAGCTTTTGTGACAGTTTTGTAAGAGTTTTATGACAGCGCGGGCTTTACGTCAGAAACTGGCAAAATAACTGTAAAAGTGCTGCCTTTTCCTTCGATACTCTCGATTAAAAGGTGCCCGCGATGGCGGTGAACGATGTGTTTTACGATGGCGAGGCCCAAACCGGTGCCGCCAACCTCGCGCGAGCGATGAGAATCAACCCGATAGAATCGTTCTGCAAGGCGCGGCAAGTGGTGGGCCGCAATCCCCTCACCCTCATCGCGCACTGACAGCCGGATCGCTTCCTGACGCAATCGCCTCTCGTAGGCTGGCCCGTAGATGCCAACCGTGATGTTTCCGGCGGGCGCACCATATCGCATCGCGTTTTCCACCAGATTGCCAATGACCTGCCGCATCTGCCCCTCATCAGCGAGGACTTTGACGCCCTGCCCCTGATCCTCAAAGGTCACGGTTGCCTTGGCCGCCGTGATCAACGGATCAAGTTGTTTGAGCGCGCTATTGGCAAGCATAGCGATATCGACTTCGGTGGTTGGGCGTTTGCGTTCGCTTTCCTCAAC
Source organism: Sulfitobacter sp. M05 (assembly GCF_029285175.1). GTDB lineage: Bacteria > Pseudomonadota > Alphaproteobacteria > Rhodobacterales > Rhodobacteraceae > Sulfitobacter. The sequence goes on from NZ_JABEDH010000002.1 coordinate 234,498, forward strand.
CCGGCTGAGCGACAAGAGGTCATCCACCAAAACGGCCATCCGGCTTGCCTCGCGCTCCATGATGTCAAGAAATCGGTCGCGCGCAGCTGCGTCGTCGCGCGCAGCACCGCGCAGGGTTTCGATGAACCCAACAACCGACGCCAGCGGGGTGCGCAGTTCATGACTGACATTGGCGACAAAATCGCGTCGAAACGAGGCAAGGTCCTTGGCTTCCGAGGTGTCTTCGAAAGTGAGTACCAAATTCCCGTCTGCCGGTGCGATATGCACATCAAACCGGACTTCGCTGCGCCCGGCGGTGGTTGCAAATTTCCCGACCCGTTTTTCAAGTGTCGCAGCAGCATCTTCAATTGCGGCAATCAGGCCGGGCTGGCGTAGCAAAAAGACAAAGTTCTGGTTCACAACCTGCCCGCCCAACAACTCTGCAGCGGCGGCATTGGCATGGATGACCTTCTGGTCCGACCCTATCACAAGGGTTGGAAAAGGCAGCGCAGAAACAAGAGGTCCGGCGGAAATGTCGTTCATCCGTTGCCCTTTCGAGAGTTCAAAAATGCCCAAGCGGGTAAATTTGGCTACCTTGCGAAAGCAAAAGCAACTGGCCCTTTCTTTGTCAAGCGCGGGTAAGGTGTTGAGCCGCCTCCACACAAGGATTTCCCGCAACGCGGCAAACAAGGAACACAAACGCCCGTACAAACGGCAGAGTGCCTGCCCCCGCTGTTCAGGCGTCCAGTTCTTGCAGCAAAGTGCGGAACGCTTTGCGCGCGCTGCCCGCATGGCGAACCTTTTTGACCTGCGCAAGGTTCGACACATCGTCCCCGACGACAATCAACCCAACCATACCCATCTCGTAATGCGGCAGGCAAAGGTAGCCATAGACGCCCGGTACTGTGAACCGGACCGTCAACACTTCATCGACGGCCCCATTCCACGGGGTGGCCCCTTCCGGGATCATGCCCCGTTTGGAAGCAGAATTATGACCCTTGTCGGTTGGCACAAAGGTCACGCTGTCCCCTTGCCCGACGCGCAGGATAGCGGGGGTAAAGACGTTCAGCTTGTTCTTGTCACCGCAGTCGGCATTCAACATCAGAACATCGTGGGCTCCGCCTGTGCCGGCTGTTGGCACCGGACAGGCCCAAGCCGTGCTGGCCGCCGCCAACGCAGAAAGGGAGAGGACAAAATTACGTCGCGTATGCATGGACAGTCAGATCCTTTCTTGGGCCACTGCTGGTTTCGACCTCGACCTTATAGGTTTGTGAAATGGCGTCAGAACGCAGCACCTTGTCTGCCGGCCCCTGTGCCAGTATCCGACCCTGCCCCAATAGGATCAGATGATCCGCATAGCGCGCGGCAAGGTTCAGATCGTGCAGGGCAACGATGCCAATCGCCTGGCGCTCGGCCATGACCGATTTCATGCGGGTCAACACATCCAACTGGTGCCGCAGGTCCAGCGCCGAAGTGGGTTCATCAAACAGATAGACATCGGAACGGCGGATCAACGCCTGCGCGACCGAAACCATCTGCGACTGCCCCCCCGAGAGTTCACTGACATAGGCCGCAGACAGATGACCAATCCCGGCTTGCGCCAGAACCGCGGCCACCGTTTGCATGTCATCCCCGCTGACACGCCAGCCGCGCAGTTGCTTGTGGGCCATCATCACCACATCAAAAACTGTCAGGGCTGCATTGGCCGAGAAATGCTGTGGCATAAAACAAATGCGCTTTAGCCTTTCACGGGTCGATAGCGTTGCAAGGTTCAGCCCGTTCAGCACCACTCGGCCTGCCTCGGGCTTTGACAGCCCCGCAATAAGCCGGAACAGGGTGGATTTTCCCGCCGCGTTTGGGCCGATCAGCGCGGTTAGCTTGCCCGGTTCCAAAGGGGCAAAGGAAAGATCTGTCAGGACTTTGCGCGTGCCGTAGGCGAAAGTCAGATCGTTTACATATAAGCCAGTCATTGCCAGTGCCTCTTGCGCTGCCCCAGAATAAGCAGGATGAAAAACGGGATGCCGATCAGCGATGTGATCATGCCAATCGGATAGATAATACCCGGCGTAATCGCCTTGGACGCGATCGAGGTGCCCGAGAGAATCAGTGCCCCACAAAGCGCGGAGAGCGGCAGGAATCCGCGCTGGTCTTCACCAACAATCATCCGCGCGATATGCGGCCCTACCAGACCGACAAAGGCGACAGCACCGACAAAAGACACAGCCACAGCCGACAACAAAGACACCCCGGCCAGCACGGACAGACGCAGCAATGACACGTTCACACCAAGGGCCGCCGCCTTGTCCTCGCCCATGCGCAGCGCCGTCAGCGCCCAAGAGCGGCTCATGAAATAGGGCAACACAATCAACAGCACCGCAAGGCAAACGCCAACCTTGGCCCATGAGGCCCGCGCAAGGGAGCCAAGTTGCCAGAAGATCAACTGCGCCAACTGCAATTCCGACGCCCCGTATTGCAGGAACGCCAACAGCGCGTTGAAGGTGAACAGCATGGCGATGCCAACAAGGATCATCGCCTCGGGGGTGACGCCGCGCAACCGCGTGAACAGAAAGAGGAAGCAGGAGGTGACCATCGCAAGCGCAAAAGCGTTTGCTGTCACGAATAATCCGCCCACGCCGGGCACAACAGACCAGCCCAGAACAATCGCCAGCGCGGCACCAAAACTCGCCGCCGAGGACAGACCCAATGTAAACGGATCCGCCAGCGGATTGTTCAGAATCGTCTGCATCTCTGCCCCTGCCACCCCCAGCATGGCACCAACCGCGACCGCCATCAGTGCCACCGGCAGGCGCAACTGCCAGATCACAACCTGCTCTTTCACCGTGGCGATAGATGGATCAAGGATAACCGCAAGGGTGCGCCCAAAACCCATATTGGCGGGGCCGGTCATTACGTCAATCACGATAAGGCCGCACAGCATCAATGCAGCGCCAGCAACCAACCCGACACGTCGCAGATTGCGACGTTTGTAGGCATCGACAAGCAGAGCAGTATCGGGGCCGGAAAAAGTGGTTTGATCAGTCATAGGATACTCCGGTTCTTCAGGCCCACATGCGGGTAAGGACATGTGGGCCTGGGTAGATCAGTTCAGGCTTGTCCAGAACTGACCGGATGCAGCAAATGGCAGGAACTTGTCGTGCAGTTCCTCAAAGTTCGCTTGCACATCGAGGTCTTCAAATGCTTCGGGGTGCAGCCATTTTGCGATCTGTTGCACAGCAATGAAGTGATACGGAGAATTATAGAACTGGTGGTAGATCGAATGCAGCTTGCCTTCTTTCACCGCCCGCATGTCGGCAAAACCGGTTCGGTCCGCCAGCGCCTGAAGCCGCTCAGCGTTCACAGCCGGGTCGCCATCATAGCCCAGCAAGGTAGAGGTGACTTCGGGGCGTGCCTCTTTCCAGTTCGCGCCAGTGCCGATGATATGGTCCGGGTCCGCCTCCAGCAGCCCTTCGAGGCTGATGTCGACCTTATAGGCATTGGCCAAAGTAGACCCATAGTTCACCCCACCCGCAAGTTCGACAAACCGGCCATAGTTATAGGGCCCGAAGGACCAGCAACAAAAATCAGGTTGCCAACCGGCAGCGTTTTCAACCGCAACAAGCGGGCGTTCGTCAGCCGGAATCTGGTCAACCACATTTGTCACCCGGCGCATCTGCCCGATGTAAAAGTCGATAAACTCTGCCGCGCGTTTTTCTTCCCCAAGAATACGCCCCATGATCAGCAAAGACGGCACGGTGTTCTCTGTCGCATTGCGGCGGAAATCGACAAAGGCCACGTTAACGCCCGCGGTTTCCATCTTTTCAATCAAGCCGGTTTCTTCAGCTTTGAACAGGTTACCCACGTCCAGCAACAGCAAATCGGTTTCCGCTTCCAACACCGCTTCGATACTGAAATCGCCGGCGTAGGGGTTCCCGAAGTTGATCAGACGCTTTGTTTCTTCGGGGAATGCGGCCTGATATTTGCGAAACGCATCGGGATCATAAAGGATCAAATCGTCCTTCCAGCCGACGATCTTGCGAAAGGGGTTACCCTCTGTCAGCGGCGCAATCGAGTACATCATGCGACCTTCGCCAAGCACGATTTTCTCGGGCAATTCGTCGAAGGTAACCTGCCGTCCGGCAATGTCTGTTACAGTGAGGGCTTCCGCTTGAGCTTCACTGGCTTGCGCAATCGTTAATACGCTGGCTGTTACCGCACCAAGGAAGCCGCCGAAAAATGTCGCATAGGACATGAGCGTCTCCAATGTGGTTTATCAGTGCGAGTCGGCTTGTAACCGCATGAAACGAAATACCCAAGTCTTTTTATCGGGAATTTTGATTGGTGAGTAACAGTCACTTAGAACAGGTGGTTTGAGAACACCCCGGATCAACAGCGCCCATTCGATTTAGCGTAATTTGCGCCGCTGCCTTGCCCTCGCAGATCTGCGATGCGGACTGGCCTTCCACATTTACCTAACTGTCATTCCACTGTCAGAAACCTGATACCATGAGCGGCATATACGGTGGCTGTTACACGCACACAGGAGTCACCACCTATGCCACGCATTTCATTCACCCGCCGCCAAACCCTATTGGGCACCGCCGCCTTTGCGGCGTCACTGGCCGCCCCGTCGCTTTCACGCGCTCAATCGCGCCCTTTGATCACACATGGTGTGATGTCCGGTGATGTTGCCCATGACGGCGCAGTCATCTGGAGCCGCGCCGACCGTGAAGCCAAAATGTTTGTCGAGTGGGCCACCACCGAAAGCATGTCTGATGCCCGCGCTGTGCCGGCGCTGGCTGTAGGCACCCCCACCGATTACACTGGCAAGCTTGCCTTGACCGGCCTGCCAAGCGATCAGGACATCTATTATCGCGTCACCATGACTGATCTGGCCGACAATACCGCCTCGGAGCCGATGACGGGCAAATTCCGCACCGCACCGATGGGCAACCGCGACGTCAGTTTTGTCTGGTCAGGCGATACCGCCGGACAGGGCTGGGGCATTGACGAAGACCGCGGCGGCATGACCACCTATGCCACAATGCAAAAACATATGCCGGACTTCTTCCTGCACTCAGGTGATACCGTCTATGCAGATGGACCGCTGAAAGAAGAAGTCGCTTTGGAAGACGGCACGGTCTGGAAGAACATTGTCACGCCAGCCAAAACCAAGGTCGCCGAAACCCTCGATGAATTCCGTGGCCAGCATCTCTACAACTACATGGACAAGAACGTGCAGGCCTTTAACGCTGCGGTTCCAATGATCTCGCAGTGGGATGACCATGAGGTCACCAACAATTGGTACCCCAACGAAGTGCTGGCGCAGGACGACCGCTATTCTGTGAAGTCCATGCAACTGTTGTCATCACGCGCGGCCCGCGCATTTCACGAGATGATGCCCACGCGCCAAGTCTTGGCCGAGCCGATGCGGGTCTATCGCAAGGTTTCTTATGGCCCGCTGCTGGACATCTTTGTCATCGACATGCGCACCTATCGTGGCGACAACACCGCCAATACCGAAGCAGAAGGCACACCGTTTCTCGGGGCAGAGCAACTTGCATGGCTCAAGCGTGAGATGGTCAATTCCACCGCGACCTGGAAAGTCATCGCCTCGGATATGCCGATTGGCATGATGGTGCGCGATGGGGACACCAATATGGAGAACGCGGCAAATGGGGACGGGCCTGTGCTGGGCCGTGAAAACGACATCGCGACGGTGCTGTCCTTTATCAAATCCGCCGACATCACCAATACCGTTTGGCTGACGGCAGATGTGCATTACACTGCGGCCCATCATTATTCTCCCGAGCGTGCGGTGTTTCAGGACTTCGAGCCATTCTGGGAGTTCGTGTCGGGGCCCCTTCATGCGGGCACATTCGGACCTTCCGATTATGACAATACCTTTGGTCCAGAAGTGCGGTTCGCAAAACACCCCGAAGAAGGCAAGGCAAACCTGCCACCCAGCGACGGGTTGCAGTTCTTTGGCAAGGTCGACATCGCTGCTGACACCGGCGTCATGACTGTCCGCTTGATGGACAGCGCCGACATCGAGCTGTGGTCGGTTGAGCTTGAGCCGAAGACAACGATCTGATTTCTGTACGGAGGCGGCCTGTATAGGTCGCCTCGCCATCAGGCTGCCGCGCCCTGCCATGATGGCGTCTACCCCCAACAGGCCCCAATCATTTTGCCAATGTTAGCCCCGGCGGTCCGCGGCTTTCCATGCGACAGGCGTGAGATAAACCATGCCTTCCCCGACACTGACCATCACCTCGCCCTCCTGAATGTTCACCTGCAAACGCATGGTACGGTCGGCCAACCCTGCAAGGGCAGCTGTCTCGATCTGCGTCAGGTTGAACACCGACAGGTTGTCAAATCGGGTGGTGCTGTTTTTGATCTTATCCCACCACGTCTCTGCCGGATTGCCGCCATAGGCATAAATGATCACCCGATCCGCTTTGCCGCAGGACTGGCGGACAATCTTGTCACTGGGCAATCCCAGTGTGATCCAGGTCTCAAGTTCGCCGCTCAGGCTTTTCTGCCAGATGTCGGGTTCGTCATCGGTTGACAGCCCCTTGGTCATTTCCAGCTGTTCATCCGCGTTCAACGCAAATGCCACCAACCGCAGCATCATACGTTCGTCGGTTTCCGACGGGTGCTTGGCAACAGTCAGCTTATGGGTCTCGTAATAGTGCCGGTCCATGTCACTCACAGAGAGTTCGACTTTGTAAATAGTGGCCTTTTGCGCCATGGTCTTTTCCCCGTTTGCCACGTGGGGAATGCCTAGTCGGTCTGAGTACGATCCGAAAGCAGATAACGCCGTAGCGCTTGAAGGGGGGGCAACGTTTAAAACGGTTGATCCGCCCCGCCGCCCCAATCGATCCGGCCTAGGGTCAGGGCCTTAGAACTGCATTTCGTAACCGAAGTTCACCCCGTAACTTTCAAAGCCCTTTGCGCCGATCCCGTCGTAATTAGCGCTGAGCCTGACCCGCTGCCCCGCTTTGAACACGCGATTGACGCCCAGTTCCACACGGCCTCTGCCCCCTTCGTATTCCGGGGTGATGGTCGACGCAAAGCCACTGCCGGCCGTATGTGACCAGATACCAGACACGCCGCCGAACAGCTCAAGCTCGCCGGGAACGCCGGAAACCAGTTTCCGAAAATCCAACCCCAGCTCGACCTGCCCAAGTTCGACACCCTGTGCCGCAATGGTATTGCCTGCACCATCAACATAGCTGAGCTGATCATCCGTCGTATAGGAGGCATCCAGAAACGGCATAAGCGTGGTACTGCCATAGGCCAACGCCCCGGCAACCTTGACCTGCGCCAGCATTCGGGTGGTCTCAAACTTGTCTGTATATGTGCCAAACGGGCTGATCTCGTTGCTGGTTTCACCATAGAGCAGACGACCTTCGAAAAACACCGGTTGGCCTTCCGCTCTGGCAACAAAATACGGGCCAGCCATCCAACCCGTGCCACGCACAAATGCCGCGCCTGTTTCTTCATTCAGGTGATCAAGCTGCACCATCGCCCCAACAAGAAAGTTCTCGCCGATTGCCCTATGGGTGCCGACCGCGCCAAAGGCATATTCGCTTTTGCGCTCACCCGCCTTGCTCCAGGTACCGTGGGCGCGCAGCCAAACCGGTTTTTCCGGGGCCGTGGCAAAATCAAAGCTGCCCTGCCCCCGCGTGACATTCAGGTTGAAACCGCCCTGCCCCTCACCAGACAGGAAGCCGATCAAATCCGGTTGGCTTTGAAGCAATTGATTGGCCCGCGTTTGCATATAGCCCGCGATCAGTTCCTGTGTCCGCACCACGGTCATATCCACAATCATCGTGACGTCAGACGCCAGATTGGCATTGCCTGCCGCGTCTGATGCCGCATTGGCCGGAACTGAAAGCGCGATGTCACCTGATCCCTTTCCCTTAACCGTGGCTTGATACACCGCCCCGCCACCAGTCAATGCGGTGACCGTCGCGTTTGTGGCAATCATGTCTTCAGCTGCAAACCCGATAACAGGTTCCGAAAAGGTCACTGTCACCGTGAAAGGGCTGAATGGCACTGATGTGCCCGGTGCCCCGGTTATGGCGACGGTTGGCGCTGTCCCGTCATAGGTTGCAGCGACCGAATTTGACGCGATGTTCTGATTTCCTGCCGCATCGGTGAAACGGGCAGCAGCAACCGACAGGCTGACCTCGCCATCGGCGATTGGCGTCAGCGTCGCGACGAAGCTGGTGCCCGTGCCTGTCAGCGTGGCGGTGGCGTTGACCAGCGTCAGGTCGGCCAGAGCAAAGTTGCTTGATGGCTCGGACAGGGTAATCACCGCCGTATAGGTGCCAGCCGTTGGGCCGGTCAGTGCCGCGATGGTAATTTCCGGCGGCGTTGCATCATAGGTCGTTGTCGCAGAATTAGAGGCCGTGTTGCCATTGCCCGCGGCATCCGTAAATCGCCCGGCGGCCACCGAAAGGCTGACCTCTCCGTCCCCGTTCGGGGTGAGCGTCGCAAGGTATTCGCGGCCCGATCCCGTCAGAACCGCAGTCGCGTTGCGCAACGTCAGGTCGTCTGCGTCAAAATCATCAGAGGGTTCTGACAGAGTGATTGTCGCCGTAAAGACACCGGCATCCGGCCCGGACAAGGCGCTGATCGTGACGCTGGGCGGCGTCGCATCATACCGCACCTGCACCTTGTTAGAGGCCGCATTTGCATCCCCGTCCACATCCGTGAAGGCCTCTGCCGCGACAAACAGGGTAACCACCCCGTCCCCCGATGGCGTCAGCGTCACAGTATACTGCTTGCCAGAGCCGGCTAGGTTTGCCGAGGCGTTGCTTATTGTAAGGTCTGCCAATTCGAAATCCGACGAAGGCTCCGACAGGGTGATTGGTGCTGTGAAAACCCCGTCAACCGGTCCGGTCAAATCACCAATCAGCACTTTCGGAGGGGTTGGCGGGACAACCGGTTTGGCCAAGGTGATACTTGCTACATTGGAGGCTGTGTTTGCTGCACCACCCGCGTCCGTAAAGCGGCCTGCACCAACCGACAGGGAAACCACCCCATAGCCCGCAGGTGTGACCGTCGCAGTATAATTGACACCGGAACCTGCAAGCGTTGCCGTGCCATTGCCAACTGTCAGATCACCCTGCACAAAATCGGTTGAAGCGGCAGACAGGGTAATCGCCGCTGTATAGGCCCCAGAATGCGGCCCGGAAAAGGCACCGATCACCACACCCAGCGCGGTTGCCGTAAAGCTGCCCGTCGCCACGTTCGAAGCCGCGATATTCAAGTTCCCCGCCGCATCTGTGAAACTTTTGTTCTTGATTTGCGCCGACCAATTGCCGCTGGCAACGGGAGAGACCGATAAGGTGTAACTTGTCCCTGACCCGGACAACACCGCATTGGCATTGGTCAGTTGAAAATCCGCCAAGGTCAGGTCTGTGCTTGCCTCGCTAAGCGTCACAGGCACATCAAAAGGCCCAGCAACCGGGCCGGATACAGCCCCCAAGCTTGCCGTTGGGGCGGTCGCATCCCCGCCATAACTTCCGCCTGTCATTGTCGCGCCGGAGATCGAGCATTGCGTATACCCGTTTACATCCGCTGGTCCGCGCGAAATTGTCGAGGTATAGCGCACCCGCACCCCGTCTGAATATGTGTAGTAGGCCGAGATCTGGGCGGAAGAATTAGGGGCGATCACCGCGTCACGGGATGCTTTTGCTGTACAATTTGTACAGGTAAATGGCGAGGGAAGGATACCTCCACCGTTCTCCCCAACAAAAACGAACCGGCCAGCCCGACAATCCGCACGAGAGGCAAACATGCGTGAACCATTGGCCGGTATTGCTACCGCATTCGAACATGTTCCGTTCGCTCGATTTGCGGTCTGATAGGCATATGCCCAACCCGGGCTTGTGCCGCCGTGAACGCTCGCGTTTGGGCAACTGGTCTGCGCAAAAGCAGCCTGCGCGCTGGCCATCCCCCACAAAAGACAAAGAGCAAGCAGTTGAAAAGCAAAGCTACGCTGGAAAACGCATCGAAATTTGGCGAACATGGAATCCTCTGGACATCAATGAATAAAGGGACGCCCCAAGCGAACAGCCCCCGACCTTGTCCTGTGCTTAGAAAGCAAAGCGGGCGCTGGATAGCTGACCGCCAGAATGTTCGATATTCATATTAGGAATATCGCCGAATACTCCATTCTAACCATCTGTTTTAAAACACATTTGAAATGTCGGGTTTCTTTTTAAATCCTTCGGTTTTATTGCTTGTTTGGCGATTTCCCGCTAAGAAGACAGTCAGCCTCTGCGCCATCAGCGCGGCCTGTTTCGTTTCACGACTGAAGTTATACAATTTATGAATATTAAAGACATTGATTTGAATTTGTTGACCGTGTTCCATGCGATCTACGAAGCCCGATCCATCAGCGCAGCCGCAGTTCAGCTGGACCTAAGCCAACCGGGCATGTCTCACGCCCTGAAACGATTGCGTAATCAGTTGGATGACAACCTGTTTATCCGCAAGGGGAACGGGGTCGAGCCGACGGTCTATGCCGAGTCCATTGCCGAACCCATCCGCAATGCGATTACCTTTCTGGAAATGAGCCTTACCCCGAAGGAAGACTTTGACCCAAAGCACTCCACCCGGCACTTTCGGCTCTTGCTTGCGGACTTCGTCGAGCCACTCGTGATGCCGCGTCTCTTAAAGCTCACCTTTGAAAACCCGAATGTCACATTCGAACTTGTCTCGCCCCAGTCGATCACCATTGAAGATGCGATTTTGGCCGGCAATGTCGACATGGTTGTCCATCTGCAGGCGGCCATGATGCATGAAATTTCTGCCGAGCCACTGTTTCCGGTTGCACCGATCTTGGCCTTCCGTAAGGGCCACCCGATCCAGCAAGAAGCCAATCCTTTGGCCGCTTTGCCAAAATACCGGACAATTTCGCCCAACCTCAAGAAAGGGGCGGTCAAAAACCTCGACAAGGCGCAGGTATCGCAAGCTGTTTCGCGCGATTACATGTGCCTTGTTCACAGCATACGTTCTGTGCCCGCGCTTTTGACGGACAGTGACTGCATTTCAATGCTGCCCAAGCTCTATGTAACACAGATCGCCCCAATTTACGGGCTGGGGTATTTCCAGATGCCTTTTGATGTTTTAAATCAGGACATTACCCTAAGCTGGCACCGCAAGAACGACAGTGATGCCGGGCTGGCATGGCTGCGCCAAACCATCACGGACAGGGTGGCGGAACTGGAAGTCGATGCAAAAAGGCTGTTATCGACTGGTCCTGCCACCTAGGGTCAGGCCCCTACGGCACAGACAAAAAGAGCGCCGGATACCGACGCTCTTTTCAGTTACAGCGTTCATAAGAACGGTTCAGGGGGCCACCTGCAAGAGATTAGAATTGCAGCCCATAGCCAAGGCTCATCCCGTAGCTTTCGTAGTTCTTGGCACCGATGCCGTCAAAATGGGTGGCCGCCGTTACCTGCTGCGTGGCGGAAATTTCATAGTTAACCCCCAGCTCCACACGGCCCCGGCCACCTTCGTAAGATGGGCTGACAGTTGCGGCATACCCGCTGCCGCTTGTGTGCGACCAAATCGCAGATGCACCACCCCACAGTTCAAGATCACCGCTGGCGACGTTAATCATCTTGCTGAAATCCATTCCCAGCTCGATCTGGCCAAGGGTGATGCCCTGCTCTGCAATCGCATTGCCCAGGCTGTCGACATACCCGTCCTGATCGTCCTTGGCATAGGATGCATCCAGAAACGGCATCACTGTCGTGGTGCCAAAGTTCAACGCGCCGGCAACCTTGACTTGGGCAAGCAGACGTTCGCTGTCAAAGCTATCTTCATAGATGCCAAAGGGAGATACATCATTGCTGGTCTGCCCGTAGAGCAAGCGACCTTCAAAGAAGAGCGGCTGGTTCGGGGTTTTCGCCACCACATAGGGGCCTGCCATCCAACCGGTACCCTTGACCGAAGCCTGACCAGTGTCTTCAACAAGGTGATCGACTTGCAGCATCGCACCAATCATCAGGTTCTCGGTGATCTTTTTGTGGCTGCCGATGGCACCAAAGACATAACGGCTTTCGCTGTCACCATCACTGGTCCATGAACCTTTTGCGCGTACCCAGATCGGGTGTTTCAGGCCATTGGACAGATCGAAATTACCAACGCTACGGGTCACCAACAGATTGAACGCGGCCCGATCCTTGCCAGCCATCATCGAAATCAAACCGGGCTGGTTGCGCACCAACTGGTTTGCCCGGGTCTGCATAAAGCCTGCCGCCAGCTCTTGGGTGCGCTCAACGGTTACATCAGCGATGTTGATGACGTTGGACGCCCGGTTGCCGTTCCCTGCCCGGTCAATCGCGGCATTGGCTGGGATCGAGATCATGATGTCACCGGTACCCGCCGCAATCAGGCTAACCTTGAAACCGGAACCGCTGCCGGTCACGCCGGTCACCTTGGCGTTGGCCGCCGCGATATCGCTGACGTCAAAACCTGTCACCGCCTCTGAGAAGGTCACCGTGACGGAAAAGCCACCGCCCGCCGGCACATCTTTCGGCGCACCGGAAATCGCAACACTTGGCGCAGTGCCGTCATAGATTGCCCGCACCCGGTTGGAGGCTGTGTTGTCATTGCCCGCCGCATCCGTGAAGGACCGCGCGGCCACAGAAAGCGTGACTTCGCCGTCAGCCGCCGGTGTCACCAACGCGGTATAGCTGGTGCCGCCGCCGTTCAGAACAGCGCTGGCATTTACCAGCGTCAGATCATCGGAGCCAAAAGTCGTCGCGGCTTCCGACAGGGTGATCTGTGCTGTGTATTGACCTTCGACGGGACCAGAGAGCGCGCCGATTGATACAGCAGGTGGTGTGCTGTCAACGGGGGCCGTGACGGTGACCGTCGCACTGCTTGAGGTGACGATTTCCTCGCCATCGCGGACCATAAGCATGAAAGACAGAACTTCGTCTTTATCACCTTCTTTCAACACCGGCGCGACAAAGCTTGGCTGCACCGTATCCGCCCTCTCAAGGACAACGTCCGGCCCGCCGGTCTGGCGCCATCTATAGGTCAATTTCTGTTTTGCTTCTCCGGCGTCCGAAACGGTGCCGTTCAATGTCACAACCCGGGCAGGCTTCACACGTTGCGGTTTGCCGGCGTGGACCTTCGGCGCTTTCTTTTTCACCGGCGCGGTAACGGTGATTTTGACAGCATCAGCCCCGGAGGTCTGTACCCCGTCGTTGACCACAAGCGAAAAGATCAGAATGGCATCCGCATCACCAGCCTTGAGCGCCGGAGCTGTAAAGCTGGGGCGGGCAGTATCGGCACCAGAAAGCGTGACCGCATTGCCATCGGTCTGGGCCCATTTGTAAGTCAGGCTCTGCCCCTTGTCATTGGCGTCAGACGCGGCCCCGTTCAATGTGACAGTTGTGGCCGGGTTCACTTTCTGCGCTGTGCCGGCATCGGCGGTCGGGGCCACGTTAACCGGTGCCTGCTTCACCGGCGCAATAACAGTGATCTCGACGCGATCAACAACAGACGCCTCTACCCCGTCATGCACCACCAGCGAAAAGGTCAGGACAGTATTTGCATCTCCTGCGTTCAACGTCGGCGCGGCAAAAATTGCCTGTGCTTTGTCTGCGTCGGAAAGTTTGACGGCATCACCACCGGTCTGCGCCCATTTATACGTCAGGCTCTGCCCCTTGTCATTGGCAGCAGAAGCGGTGCCGTCCAGTGTCACGCTCGCACTTGAGGCAACCTTCTGGGCTTCACCTGCATCTGCCGTCGGAGCGTTGTTGACTGGCAGCTTTTTCACCGGCGCGGCAACGGTAATCTTCACGGTCTCTACGGTTGAGGCCTCTGCCCCATCATGAACCACAAGCGAGAAGGTCAACACGGCATCGGCCTCTCCTGCTTTCAGTGTCGGAGCGGTAAAGCTGGGCTGGGCGATATCGGCACCTGAAAGTTTGACGGCATCGCCACCGGTTTGCGTCCATTTAAACGTCAGCTTCTGACCCTTGTCATTTGCGTCAGACGCGGTCCCGTCCAGCGTTACATTGGAGGCAGAGGCGACGTTCTGCGCCTCACCGGCATCCGCAGTCGGGGACGTATTTCCGGGCGCCGTCACAGTGACATTCATGGTATCAGGCTTGGAAGTATCCACGCCATCATGAACCACCAGCGAGAACGTCAGCACGGCATCAGCATCGCCAATATTCAGCTTTGGCGCGGCAAAGCTCGGTTGGGCTGTGTCGGCACCTGAAAGCCTGACCGGATCGCCACCGGTCTGGGTCCATTTATAGGTCAGCTTCTGACCCTCGTCATTCGCGTCAGACGCCGTTCCATCCAGGCCCACTTTCGCGGCAGAGGAGACTGTGCGCGACTTGCCCGCATCCGCAGTTGGCGCCGTATTGGTTGGTGCTGTCACAGTGACATTCATGGTATCAGGCTTGGAAGTATCCGCACCGTCATGAACAACCAGCGAGAACGTCAGCACGGCATCGGCATCGCCAATATTCAGCTTTGGCGCGGCAAAGCTCGGTTGGGCTGTGTCGGCACCTGAAAGCCTGACCGGATCGCCACCGGTCTGGGTCCATTTATAAGTCAACTTCTGACCCTCGTCATTCGCGTCAGACGCCGTTCCATCCAGACCAACTTTCGCGGCAGAGGCCACTTCTTGAGACTTACCCGCGTCGGCAGTTGGTGCTGTATTGGTTGGTGCCGTCACAGTGACATTCATGGTATCAGGCTTGGAAGTATCCGCACCGTCATGAACCACCAGTGAGAACGTCAGCACGGCATCGGCGTCGCCCATATTCAGCTTTGGCGCGGCAAAGCTCGGCTGGGCTGTGTCGGCACCTGAAAGCCTGACCAGATCGCCGCCGGTCTGGGTCCACTTATAGGTCAACTTCTGACCCTCGTCATTTGCGTCAGACGCCGTTCCATCCAGCCCCACTTTCGCGGCAGAGGAGACTTTGCGCGACTTGCCCGCATCGGCCGTCGGGGCAGTATTCTGGGGCGTACCAGAACCGGACCTGCCAAATTTATAGCTGCCGGCAGGGTAGCGTGCTGGATCAATCTTCGAAGCAGCTGTCGTGGTGAACGAAAAACCCATATAGGTGTCGGATACAAAGGTGCCATCTGCGCCATCTTGCTTGAGGCTAGTTACATCGGTCGGCGACACCCCCAAACATGCGGCAATAGCGTCTCGATCTAATGGTCGCCCGCTTACGGCTCCATGGTCTCCAGTGAAGTACGATCCACCCGCAAAGTGAGTTCTGTACTTTCCCGACTCCGGCCCCTCAATCCATACGATGGCCGTTTTGCGGGCTCCAGCGATGTATCCATTTGCATTGCAACTGCCCAAACTACTTTGAACATATGTGTCATCGCGACCATTTGCGTCAAATGCCCAGCCTTGAGCGTTGCTCAGCATCAGTAAACCGGTTGCTAACACTAATCTCTTCATTGTACTCGTCCCATTTTTCCCAGTTCAGGGACCGAAATTGACTGCTCACCTCAGACCCGTTTTATCGTTCTAGTTGAACCAGACGGGCAGCCGTGTGACCAAACTGGGGCAAGAATTGGAACTTGGTATTTCATACTGCAAACAGGCACTTGCCCCGGATCAGCGCGCGTTAACAATGGCCGAGAAAGTTTGGCTATTTCCGTCAGATACCGTTGAGAAGCGGCACCTAAAAACGCCTTTATTTATTAGTTAACTCCGCCCAAACCCGCCGTAACCCGGAGTTGAGCCGAGCGGGGAAATTTCGCCAACCAGAAGCTTTTCAGAGGAAGAAAGAAAAAGGATTGTTAGGGGCATCCGCGAGAGGAAATTTTCCGGTGACGTCGCGGAATGCCGACAGTGACACGTCAGCAACCGCCACATAGGTTAACGCAAAAGAGGATTTTCGCCCTGAAAGAGTCGGCACAGTAGAACCTGTGAAGATTCATCCCATGCCCTGACGAAAAATGTCCACTGCTCCAGCACTGCTTGAAAACGGAAAATACCACACGCCGCTTGAAGTTACGCATACCAACCAGCGGGTGATGATCTGGGTTTCGGGCATTCGCGGAGAGCGTTTAAGGGCGCTTTACCCGAATGCCAAACGCTGCGCCGCCCTCAACGACCCGAAACAACCGGTCGATGTTGGGATGGGCTCCGGGCCGGTTTTTCGCGTCTTCTGTATGTTCTGCAAAGAGTGCCAGACCATGGGCCGCCGCTTCGGCATTCACCGCCTCGAATTGCACTGCAAGATATTGATAAACCGCCAACGATCCCTTTTTTCCCGCCGCGTTCTCTATAACCTCAATAACTGCCCCGTCGGCACCGACGATTTCAATGCCGGCCAGCCCGTCAATTGAAGGCAAAAGCAGAAGGTTGTCTTTAAACGAAGCCGTTGGTTGAATCATCGTGATGTCCTCATAGGGTACCGCCCCACTGAACTGTCACGAAAAATCTGCCTCATCAAGCGGCAGGCGATGAATCTAGGCCGGTTGTTTCACAAGCGCCTTGCAACCGAACGGACACCGCTTTGTCCGAAAACCACTGATATGTAAGACATTCAACTGAGGGTTCTCCGCCCTCCAATGCCCCGAAAACACGAATCCTGTCAGGGTATTGCGGGGCATGTTTCAGATCCGGCAGAATAGCGGCTGGCAAGGTGAATTACTCCCCGGGCAGACCGGGTGCCGTCATCCGCAGGCTTTTGCGCTGTGACGCCCCTGCCCACCAGCCTGCAAGCTGCGGGTAGGCCTTTAACGCCTCAGCGCCTTCTGGTGCTTGCACAAAATAGTCGATCATCGGTGCCAAATGACACTCCGCCAGAGTGAAGTTCTGACCAACCAGCACATGGCCCTCTTTCGCGATGCCCTCCAGCGCGGCCAAAACAGTATGCGACGCATCAAGACCGGCGGTAACCTCAGCTTCGTCCGCCACTTCCCCAACAGCGGGCCGAAACACGCGATGGGCAAAAACCTGACGGACCATCGGCAGATAACCATAGCTGTCGACAACCGAAACCACCTGCGCAACCCGCGCCAGTGATTGCGCATCTGTGGGCAATAGCGCAGGCCCCTCAAACGCGGCGTTAACATAACGGGTGATGGCGGAGGTTTCGAATAGATCAAACGCCCGGTTGCTGAGAACAGGCACCCGCCCGAACGGATGCCGCCTCACATAATCCTCGGGCACATGCGCCGCAAAGGGGTCGATTTCTTCTATCTCATAGGCAACGCGCTTTTCGTGCAGGGCAACACGCGCAATGCGATTGTACACACTATACCGATAACCGCGCAGAATGACCTGATGCTCCATGCGTCTTCTCTATCACAGGAATCGCCTTTGCAAAATGCAGCCCGTGAGCAGGGTCGGCTCCCCCACCACCTGCCCGCCTCGCGGCGGACTGACGCAGCACATAGTTCTCGGTGTCTGCCGGCTCTGTCCGCTGATACCCTGATTTTGCCAGAAACCTTCGGCCTCAAAGGAACCTCAATGAACATCCCCGTCCTTATCGTCGCTTGCATCACATTGCTGGCTTTCGTCGCCCACCTGATTGGCGGCACCCGTGAAACCGCAAGCCTTGCCCCCGCAGCCCAAGACACGGAACGAACCCCCCATTGGGTGCAGGCAATGTGCGCCTTTCAGATGCTGTCGGTCGACCTGCTGGCGGTGGCCCTTGCCCTGTTCGCCATCGCGCTCTGGGACATGGGCCCGCAAGAAGCCAATTTTATCACCGGTTTCGGCCTCCTGTACCTCGCTTGGGCGGCGGCATGGGTGATCCAGCTGCGCTGGCTCAACCGCCCGGCGGCTTCCCTGCTGCGCCTGCCCCATTGGACCGTCTGGATTGTCTGCGCTGCCCTGTTGCTTATCGCCGGCTGATCGGTTGTAGGGTCAGGACCCATGAATCCTGTGCCGTCAGTTCCACGTCATTTCAGCGTCTCGAACCGCTTGCAAATAGAACCACTATTGACGGCGCAGCCCAAACCATTGAACTTTCGTGGAATTGCCGCTGACGATACAGGATTCATGGATCCTGACCCTAACATCGGTGCAAGGGCATAAGAGGCAATAGTTGCACAAAGGCACATCATGACCCCCTTCACCCTGACGTCCTTGGCAGATTTACATCGGTTGAAAGCCGACACCATCATCGACGTACGTGCCCCCTCGGAATTTGCACAGGATCACATGCCCGGTGCAATTAACCTGCCGGTCCTGAATGATGCAGAACGCGCAACCGTCGGTACAGTCTATACACAGGTGTCCCCGTTCAACGCCCGCAAAATCGGCGGTGCATTGGTGGCCCAAAACACCGCCCACCATCTGCAAAACGCATTGGCGGACAAGGACGGCGGCTGGCAACCTTTGGTCTATTGCTGGCGCGGCGGGCAACGCTCCGGTGCTTTTGCGACGATCCTTGATCAAGTCGGCTGGCGGGTGCAGTTGCTGCAGGGCGGGTATCGCAGCTATCGGCGCGCCGTGGTGCAAACGCTCTATGACACGCCCCTGCCCCACCGCCTGATGCTGGTCGATGGCGGCACAGGCACCGCCAAGACCGCCCTGCTGCACCATCTTTCGCAAGCCGGCGCACAGATCCTCGACCTCGAAGCCATGGCTGAACACCGTGGCTCCCTGTTTGGCGGGCTAAGCAGCCCGCAACCCGCACAACGCATGTTCGAAACCCGTGTCGCGCGCGCACTCAGCACCCTCGATCCCGCGAAAATCACCTTTGTCGAAGCCGAAAGCAGCAAGGTCGGCCAACGTATCATTCCCCCGTCCCTCTGGGCGCGCATGGGCGATGCGCCCCGCCTGCGGATCGATGCCCCGCTCGCGGCCCGCAGCGACTTTCTGTGCCGTGCCTATGCTGACCTGACCCAGAACGCACAGCAGCTTGGCAAGTTGATCGACCTCCTGCGCCCTTATCACCCCGCCAGCCGGATCGCCCAATGGCAAACACAGGCCAATACGGCCGAGTGGCAAACCCTTGCTGCAGGCCTGATCCGGGAACACTATGATCCGCGCTATGCCAAATCCGCTGCCATCAAAGCCCCCCCCATCGCACAGATCGACATGGCAGACCTTGCAGACAACACTTTGGCCCAAGCCGCCCAAGATCTGGTGCGACAATTTAGCTATAGTGCCCGACCTTAAACATGAATCCCCAATACCCAGCCACGCTGCGCGTTCTCGGGACATCGGGGATACGAAATGTTTCAGGTTAATGGCCGGACGCGATAAGGGTGATCCGCCCGCTGCCCTGTGACAGCGCCCCGATTTTATACCCGACACAGCCCTGCGCACCCAAATCCGCCAATACCTCATCAGCCTGCGCCTCTGGCACTGCCGCCAACAACCCGCCCGCGGTCTGCGGATCAAACAACAGCGGATCATCCTGCCCGCTCACCGGCGCATCCACACGGTTTGACGGCATCAATGTTGAAGAAACCCCCGCATCCGACAGTGCCCGCGCACCTGCATAAACCGGTATCTTGTCACGCCATAAAACCGCATCCATCCCCGAGGCTGCACAAATCGCCTGCACATGCCCCGCCAGACCAAAGCCGGTCACATCCGTCATCGCATGGGCCACACCAGCCAGCACTGCCGCCGCGCGATGCTGCGACTGGCCCATCACCTCTAATGCGGCCGCCACGTCCCGCCCGTCCGCCTGCCCCGCCATATCAGCCGCCAATATCACCCCCGACCCGATGGGCCGCGTCAGGATCAACACATCCCCGTTCTGCGCCCCCGCAACCGTCAGCGGCATCTCTGCCCGCGTCCCCGTCACCGTAAACCCGATGGTCAGCTCCGCCCCCATCGTCGTGTGGCCGCCAACCAGCTGCGCTCCCGCAGCCTGAAACACTGCCTCGGCCTGCTGCGTCACCTCGCGCAAACTACGTTCCTGCAAGGCCGCCGCCATCTGCGGCACCACGATCTGCGCCAGCGCCACCTGCGGCTGCGCCCCCATCGCCCAGATGTCGCCCAGCGCATGTACCGCCGCGATCCGCGCCATCTGGGCGGGATCTTCAATCAAGGCCCGCAGATGATCGGTGCTGAGTACCTGAAACCCACCGCCCGGCTGGCGCAGCACCGCCGCATCATCCCCCGCCCCGGTCACGACATCGCCCCGCACCGCCGCAATGCCTTGCAAGCCGCCCGATAAAACACCGCGCCCGACCTTTGCACCACAACCACCACACAGCGGCTTGGCTGCCAATATCTCGGAAACACCCGCCGCCAGCTCACCCGTCACCGCCGGCACGGCCATTGTCGGCAAATCCGCCAAACGGTCCATAAATTTGCGATCAATCCGGTCTTTCCAGCGCCACAACAGCGGCCCCGCCAAACTCAGCCCGAAATTCTCGGCCATGGCCGATTTATCCCCCAAGGAAATCAGCTTGAGATAATGCTTTTGCGGCTTCCACGTCTTGCGCCTGCCCCCGCTCAGGGCGGCGCGCAAATTGTGATGTAACACCGGTGCTGCGCGCACGGCAAACACCCCCGCCTTGGGCCTCGGCGCATGGGGCATCACCGCGCAATCGCCCACTGCAAACAGGGCCGCATCCCCACGCACCGCCAAATCCGCCCCCACCTCGATGAACCCATCACGCTGCGGCAAATCCGTCTTTGCAATCCAGCGATGCGGAAATGCGCCCGCCGCCCCCACACAAAACGCAGCGGGCACCGCCGGCTGATCCGCAAGAACCACGCGATCCGCCGCTACCTCAAGCACCTGCGCCGCCACCCGCACCTCAACACCCAGCCCCGCCATCACCGACAACATCCTACGCCGCGCCGCCGCGCCCATGCCCGATATCTGCCGCCCGGCTTCAATCACCGTCACCCGTGCTGCAACACCGGCCCCACGCAGGGCAAATGCCATCGCCATCGCCAGCTCGCACCCCGCCACACCGCCACCAATCACCGCCACGTCCGGCGCAACCTCGCCCGCCGCCACACGCGCCAGAAACTCACGCCAGCACGCGGCGTACCGATCCAGCGGTTTGGCCCCGATCCCGTGTTCCGCAAACCCCGGCAAATCCATCTCTGCCGTAATCCCCACATCAACCGACGCCACATCATAGGCCACCGGCCCGCGCCCCTCCAAGATCACCTCGCGCCGGTCCCGATCTATCCCCACCGCCTTGTCTAAAATCAGCCGCGCCCCCGCATGACGGCACAAGCGCACCAGATCAATCTCCAGTTCATCGCGCCCGTAGTGCCCCGCAATATGCCCTGGCAACATCCCCGTATAAGGCGCGGTCGGCCCCGGATTAATCACCGTCACCCGCGCCCCCGCCAGCCGATCCATCCCCCAACTGCGCAACACCAGCGCATGGGCATGGCCGCCCCCGACCAACACCAGATCACGCGTATAGGGCACAGGGCTCAACACAGTTTCATTCTCTTTTTGGCCTTATATCCTGCGGAGGTTTGGAGGCAGAGCCTCCAATCTATCAAATCGAATGCGGGCTTGCCCGCACCTTTGCGTTACAGCTACCTCAAACACAGGGCTAATGAAAATCCCGCGACTGGGGGATCACGCCCACATCACGCGGATGTTTATGCCCGCCAAACTGTCCAGCGGCACGAAAACGGATGCACCATGTCTGTCGGAATCGCCCCCGGTCGCACAATCGCCACCTCGATCACCTGATCATAAAAAGGTGCGCAGCTTAAATTGCGGGAATTGTTTCGCCATTGACCGCTTCTGTGACCCGTCTTGCATTGCCTCTACCCACTGTTTTCGGGAAGTGGAGGCCCTACCCACAGGTTTACTGCATTACATCCGCTTGACCCGATGCGGCCTGTTTCTCTGACATGTAAAAATAGCAACAAAAGACCGCGATTTTCGTGCTATCCAAGGGCCTGCTTTGCCCTGTTGTCGATGATTCAAAAGGTGAGGACGGCACACCCGAACGAAAAAGAATCGCCACACGCAGAAGAATCACCCAAGGGTGACCCCTTACGCAGCCGCACCTGCCCGTCGTTAAACAGCCGCGAAAACCCTAGCGCAGCAAAGGACGCGCCAACAGCGCCTCAAGCAAGTCGCTGCCCCGTTCTGTCAGCTTCCCAAGGATGGAATCAAGAAGCTGCACCTCTTCCGCACTCAGCACATCCAGGAGCATTTCATTGCTGCGAATGACATCCTCGAATATCCGGTGATACAACAAAAGCCCTTCATCGGTGGGTTCCAGCGCAATTGCCCGCCCGTCGTCTGGATCCGGAAAACTGCGGATCAACCTTTTGTTTAACAAGGATTTTGTCACGCGGCTGGTCTGACTTTTGTCCATCAGCAAGATATCCGCCAAGCCACCAGCGCGGGTCGGCGCACGGCTCTTCACCAAGGCCAACAAACGCCACTCGTTCAAACTCAGGTCAAAACTACTCTGGCCGCAAATCTGCGCCGCACGTTCGGAAATCGCGGTCAGACGATGCAAACGAAATGTAAAAACGTCCTCAACAGTCTGTTCATCCGTATATTTGCGCACGTCCTCGCACGCATCAAAAGGAACTTGAAATCCGTCAGCCATAACATTCTCCCGCAATGCCGGATATAAACTATACTCGCAAATGTCACTAATCAGCGGCACCAGACCTTACGTCGCCCAGAACAGCTACCCAAATATAAACGTGCATCGCAGGCCCAAAACAACAGCTCTGCTTTTTAAACATCAATCTTCGCAGGTAAAACCCCACACGGCAACAGTAACACATTCACCCCATAGGCCAAAGCACATCTCTGTTAAGCCGCAGGTAAACCGTGCGCTGCCCCTGTCGCGCCAACAAAATCATGTACATTCATGCGCAGACCCCTTACAGGCGGGCGAAACACATGCCTCGGCCAGACGCCTGAGGCTGCCGCGCCCCTTGCACGGCCCCCCTCAGAACAGGACGACACACGTGATCCAGACAATCGCAGATGCGCTTGAAGCGCAAGGCTATGAAACATTAACAGCCGTACAACAGGCCGTCACCGACGCGGCCCTGGCCGACAAGGACCTGTTGGTCTCGGCGCAAACCGGTTCCGGCAAAACGGTCGCCTTTGGCCTTGCCATCGCCCCCACACTTCTGGGCGAAGAACCGCGCTTCGGCCCGGCCGCCTCTCCGCTTGCACTGGTCATCGCACCAACCCGCGAGCTGGCCATGCAGGTGGCACGCGAACTCAGCTGGCTCTACGCCAAGGCCGGTGCCATCGTGACCACCTGTGTCGGCGGCATGGACCAACGCACCGAACGCCGCGCCCTTGACCGCGGGGCACATATCGTTGTCGCCACCCCGGGCCGCCTGTGCGATCACATCAAACGCAGCAACATCGACCTCAGCGAATTGCGCGCCGTGATCCTGGATGAAGCTGACGAAATGCTCGACATGGGCTTTCGCGAGGAACTTGAATTCATCCTCGATGAAGCCCCCGAAGACCGCCGCACCCTGTTGTTCTCGGCCACCGTGCCGGCCCCCATCGCAAAGCTGGCCAAATCCTACCAAAAGGATGCACAGCGCATCGCAACTGTGGGTGAAACCAAACAACATGCCGATATCGAATACCGTGCAATGCAGGTGCATCCGCGGGACACGGAAAACGCCATCATCAACGTGCTGCGCTTTTACGAGGCCAAGAACGCCATCGTGTTTTGCAACACCCGCGCTGCCGTGGCACGTCTGACCACCAAATTCACCAACCGCGGGTTCTCGGTTGTGGCCCTGTCCGGTGAATTGTCACAATCCGAACGCACCAACGCCCTGCAAGCCCTGCGCGATGGCCGCGCCCGCGTCTGTGTGGCCACGGATGTGGCGGCGCGCGGCATCGACCTGCCCAACCTAGAACTGGTGATTCACGCCGACTTGCCCAGCAACGCCGACACATTGCTGCACCGCTCGGGACGTACCGGTCGCGCCGGGCGCAAGGGCGTCTCTGCCCTGATCGTGCCGGCCAAAATGAAAACCAAGGCCAGCCGCCTGCTGGGCTGGGCCAAGCTAACGGCAAATTGGGGCCCTGCCCCCTCTGCCGAAGAAGTAAACGCCGCCGATGAAGAGCGCCTGCTGTCCGATCCCGCATGGTCCAACCCCGCCCCCGAAGACGCTGCCGGTTTCGTGACATCCCTGACCGAGAAATTCAGCCCCGAACAGCTGGCCACTGCCTTCGTCAACCTCTACCGCTCGCGCGCTTCGGCCCCCGAGGATCTGACCGATCCGGGCACCAAGGACGACCGCCCGCGCCCCAGCTTCGGGCCATCGGTCTGGTTCTCGGTCTCGACCGGCCGCAACGACGGTGCCGAACCGCGCACCCTGTTGCCGATGCTGTGCAACAAGGGCGACCTGACCAAGGATGATGTCGGCGCAATCCGCGTGCAACAGGATCACAGCTTTGTCGAAATCCTTGCCTCTTCAGCGGATAAATTCATCAATGCCCTTGGCCCCGACCGCGTGGTCGAAGAAGGGGCCATCGTGACCAAGCTCGACAAGGCCCCCGATCTGCCACGGGGCCGGTCCGATCGCGGCCCCCGTCCTGATCGCGGCCCCCGTCCCGACAGAGGGCCAAAACCGCCGCACCGCAAGTCCAGCAGCTATGACCCGGACGCCGCACCGGCTCCGCGCAAACCACGCCCCGCCGCCGCACATGGCCATGCAGACGAGGCACGTGCGGACAAGCCAAGATTTGACAAGCCAAAGCACAAGCACGCAGACAAGCCCAAAGGCGAACGCCCGCCCAAGTCTCACAAGACCGAGCGCAGCCCGATGAAACCCGGTGCCACCCCAAGGCCAAAATCAAACGGCGACGCACCGGCAAAACCCAAGGCCAAAGCGGTCTGGAAAAAAGACGGGCCCAAGGCGGATGCCCCACGTGGTGCCAAACCCAAGGGTGGCAAACCGTTCAAAGCCCGCGAAGAAGCGCCCGCCGGCGCAAAAAGCTATAAGCGCGCCTCTGATCCCTCCAAGCGGTTCACCCCGCCCAACAAGATCGGCAAGCAGGGCGGAAAACCCAAGGGCAAAGGTGGGGCCACCACCCCGCGCCGGGGCAAGTAACCGCAGCAACAGGGACGGAAACTTTCAAAGTTTCCGTACGTTTTCTTTGAAAGAAAGCGGTCCCAAATAGCACAAACAAAAAAACGCCGAAGGAAACCTTCGGCGTTTTCTTTTTGCGTGGCATTGACGATCCAGCGCGAAACCGGATCAGCCTTTGCCCTTCCATGGCACCAGGAACTTCTCGGCGGCGCGCATCATCATATCAATGCCAAAACCGATCACACCAATCAGGATGATGCCCATGATCACAATATCTGTGTTCTGGAACTTGGACGCCGTCATGATCATCATACCGGCCCCCTGTTCCGCCGCGACCAGTTCTGCGGCCACAACCGTGCCCCAACAAACTCCCATAGCAACCCGCGCACCGGTGAAAATCTCCGGCAGGGAATTGGGGATAATCACATGGCGCATGATCTGCCATTTGCTGGCCCCCAGCGAATAGGCCGCATGAACCTTGGAAATCTTGACGCCAGACACACCCGAGCGTGCCGCAATCGCCATAATCCACAGCGCCGCAAGGAACAGCAGGATGATCTTGCCGCCTTCGCCGATACCAAACCAGATGATCACCAGCGGAATCAACGCCAGCGGCGGTACGGGACGCATGAATTCCACAATCGGATCAAACCAGCCGCGGAACCAGTTGCTCAGCCCCATGGCATAGCCCAGCGGAATGCCGACAACCGCACCGAACAGGAACCCGACAACAACCCGGAATAACGAGAACCCCAGATGCTCTAGCAAGGTGAAATTGCGAAACCCTTCCGATGCGATCTGCAAGGACCGTGTCCAGACTTCTTCCGGTGATGGCAAATACAGCGGCTGCATCTGCCAGCCTTTGGAGGGTTCGAAATTGGGCGTGCCCTTGTCCGACAGGGTTACACTGCCGTTTTCGGTTTTTACCGTCTGGCCCGGTGCAATCTTCTGGCCGTCAATCGCAATCACCCGCGCGCCGTCTCTTTTGGTCAGGTCGTCATTCTTGTCCACGGCAACCAATCCGGTGCGCCACTGTGCAATCGCAACGGAATCGTTCTTGGCGAAACCGTCCCCCGGTTCAACCGCGGGCGCGTCTACCGCTTCGCCGCGCGGATAAACCACAACCGTGACCGTCGCGTCATCAGGGGCCTGCCCCTCGGCCTGAGCCGTATAGGTGAAACTTGTGGTCCCCAGAAACGGGGCCGGCGCATGTAGGAAACCCGGCAGCAGGCTTGAACCTGTGAACATGCCCCACATCAGGAATATCGTCAGAACCGAGATGATCCCCGCCGCACGGTTAGGCCGCACTGCGCTTTCATCTCCGAAGGTTACGGTCTTGAGCGAAGTATAATCTTTGACCCCGCGCCCTTGCACCACCTTGGTGACAATGAAAAACGCCGCTGCAAAAATCAGCACATAAATGATCAGAGGAATCATGCCGCGTCCTCCTTGGTGCCCATAATCTCTTCTTCCATGTCCCAGATCATATTCAGAATTTCTTCACGCTTGGGCCCAAAGTCGGGATGTTTCTTAACTTCTCGCAGATCCGCGCCAACACCCAACTCGGCAAAGGGCAGACGGTATTCCTTGTGAATACGCCCGGGACGCGGTGCCATCACGATCAGACGTTCGCCCAAGAGCAGCGCCTCTTCCACCGAATGGGTGATCAGGATGATCGTCTTGCCGGTCTCTTTCCACAGCTTCAACACCAGAGACTGCATCTTTTCACGGGTCAAAGCATCCAATGCGCCCAGCGGTTCATCCATCAGGATGACATCGGGATCATTCGCCAGACAGCGGGCCAAAGCCACACGCTGCTGCATCCCGCCAGACAGCTCATAAACCGCCTTTTCCTTGAAATCCTGCAACCCCACCACATCCAGCAGGTGATCCACAATCTCGTTCTTGTCGTTCTTCGGCATACCCTTCATCGACGGCCCGAAACCGACATTCTCGCGCACCGACATCCACTCAAACAGCGCCCCTTGCTGGAACACCATACCGCGCTCCGCATCCGGCCCTGTGATCTGATGCCCGTTCAATGTCATCACA
Source organism: Sulfitobacter sp. M05 (assembly GCF_029285175.1). Taxonomy (GTDB): domain Bacteria; phylum Pseudomonadota; class Alphaproteobacteria; order Rhodobacterales; family Rhodobacteraceae; genus Sulfitobacter. The sequence goes on from NZ_JABEDH010000002.1 coordinate 261,532, forward strand.
CCGCTGGTCGGGGCCAGAAACCCCGCAACAATGTTCAAGAGCGTGGTCTTACCACAGCCCGACGGCCCCAAAACGCTCAGCAACTCGCCCGCCTTCAGGTCTATCGACACATCCTGCAAAGCCTGCACATGCCCGCCATCCGGCAGATCAAAACGCATCGAAAGTTTATCTATGGAAAGTCCGGTCATATCCACGATCCCACCCCTGTCAGGGTTTAAGGGCAGGGTTTTCCCCACCTCAGCTTCATTTATACGAAAATCGCAAGTGCGGTGCGGCCCCGATGCAGGGCCGCACCAAGGTCGCTTACATGCCTTTGGCGGCTTCCAGCGGACCAGTGTTCACTGTACCGGCATAGCTGTCGAGCGCTGAATCGATGGAACCCGCTTCAACAAATACATCCGCCACGCCCTTCATGAAGGGGGCCGCGTTGCCACCCAACCAGGCCGAAGACAGCTGCTCTTCGATCGACGGGAAAACAAACCCGGAAATCGACGACTTTGCGGCATCAACATCCATACCGGACTGCTCGGCAATCACCGCCAGCATCTCGTCGCTTTGGTTCGCGTTCCAATCGGCATTAGCATCCGCTGTCACTTTGACAAACTTGGCCACAACATCACCGTTTTCGGCGATATAGGACGCAGGTGCAGAGGTCACATCAAACACCAGAATGCCCAGTTCGGTCTTTTCCGCACCAGTCAGCAGAATGTTGCCGTATTCTTTCATCCGGCTCAGGCCACCGCCCCAACCACAGGCAAAATCAACCGCGCCCTGTGACAGCGCCGCAGCACCTTCCGGCGGGGCCATATCAACAACCTGCAAGGTCGAAACATCAACGCCAAAGTGATCCATCTGGCGCAAGAAACCATAATGCGCTGCGGTCCCCAGTGGCACGGCAACTTTCTTGCCCGCCAATTCGCCAGCAGAATCCTTGTCGATTTCCAGCTCTGAACGCACAACACAGTTGTCATTATCGGAATAGGACACGGCCACATCTACGACCTGAATGTCTTGCCCGCCGGATGTTGCGACAACAAACGGGGGAACCCCCTGTGAAACAGACAGCTGTACGTCGCCTGATGCCATCGCCGCAGACATCGCAGTACCGGTTTCAAAAGAAACCCAATTCACCTTCATGCCCAGCGCTTCGTCATAGGCACCTGATGCTTTGGCGGCAAGAAACGGCATCGGCCATTCAAGGAAATAGCCAACGGTAATTTCGCCGTGGCCGTCTGCAAACGCAGCCTGACCCGTCATCGCCATAACTGCAGCGGCGACAAAGCCTGTTGTTGTTTTCTTGATCATTTTGTTCTCCCTAGTGAACATACCCACCGCAAGATTGCAGGGGCTCGATTACTCCGCCGACATCATTGCCGGTCTTGGTTTGGCAGACAGTACATGCTGCGGGAAATGAAACCTGGAATCTCAATTCCCCACCATCAGCACATCCATCCGGCAACACCATGTCGCGTCTTTCCTGTTAGGGCAATCAATTCCGACTGGCTTTTCTTCCAATTTCTCACGTCGCCTCAGAAATCCACGTAACATCGCATCGTGTCATGACAGTGCTGCCGAAACCGGCAAACCAAAACGGCCACATGCGACAGTAACATGAGTCCAGTTCAGACCAAATCAAGTGATCTGGACTGAACCACTCACACTACTTTACGCCATCACGGCAAACGGATCATCCACGACACCGACCAATGGCATCAGAAACATGCCGCTATCCGCTTCACTTGCCGCTTCGAAATAGCCATCTATCGCCGTTTGCGTCTCTGTGACGCTGCCCTGCGTCCCGTCAAAAAGCGCCATCGCAGCTGACGCATTATCCGTATCAGACATGCCTTTTGTAACAGAATAATATGCGCCGATGTCAGTTTTGGTGCTGAGGTACTGTTGATCGGCCCCTTGTTGGGCAATCTGTTCGCTGGTGCCGCCATCAATCGGGGCCTTCGCCCCTTGTAAGACGCCCAGAATAAATTGGTCACGCCCAACCGTTCCGGCTTCCAGATGCCCCAGCCAGAAATCTACCCCCGCCTGATCACCCGCACGGCCCAGAACGTTGGAATAAACCGCTGTGACAAAATCCGCATTACTCAGATCGGGACCATAGGTTGCCCGTGTCTCGTCCTGATCAATAAACAGCGTCGCCATCTGTTCCAGCGTGGTGCCATTGGCAAAGGCCGTGCCCCAGAAATTCAGGCCAACCGCATCAGGCGCACGGTTGAAATAGGCAACATACAGCTCGATCACGCTTTCCATCTGTGTTTCGCTCAAACCCTGTGTGCCGGCAAATTTTGTCAGATCAAACGGTGCCACGGCCGCATCGCCAAATGTCAGGGCTTCAATCTCTTCCAGCGTGTCAGTGCCGTCACCATTGCCACGACGATCTTCGATTGTTGTGCCACCGGCACCCAATGTCAGCGTATAAAAACCCTGCGATCCTGAATAGACTGCGGTATCCAGCCCCGCACCGCCCTTCAACACGTCATCCCCGCCGTTCCCGGTTAGCATGTTCGCCAATGCGTTGCCGGTAATAACATCCGCGCCCGACCCGCCGCGCGCCTCTTCAATCTCGACACCAAAGGCAATCGTGTATCCGCCATTGGCAACCGTACCGCCATTGGACCCGACAAAGGACAGGTAACCGCCCCCTCCCTCATCCAGCCCAAGCGTGGCCGCCCGCAAATCAATCACTGCGTTATCGCTGGCGCTGGAAAAATCAATGCGGTCCTGCCCGCCCGTGTCCCAGATCGTATTCAGCGCCGGATCAATCCCGTAAACCGAATTCCCGGCAGCCGTGGTTGTGTTCGCCCCGTAAAGCAGTTGCAGCGCCGCAATATCCAACGCGCCAAAGGCCAGCGGCTCGCCGGTGATGTCCAGACCAGGGTGCAGGTTTGATGCCCCCGGATTATAGGACATCCGCGTCGCCAGTTCGGTGTTGTGGCTGAACGTTCCCAGATCAGCATCTGTATCCACGCCCGGCAATTTCGCCGGCCCGTCAAATGGGTGGCTCAGGCCAATGGAATGGCCGATCTCATGTATCACGGTCACATCATCCAGCCCGATAAAATCGGTCGGAATAACAATCTGTGAAACACCCGGGGCCTGCGGAATGGAAACGCCGGTTACAAAGGGATCTTCAAACTGGCTGATATGAATAAATTCGATATTCACAGTGCCACCTGCCGGCACCTGCTGGAACGTCAGGTCGACCAATGTCGAGATATAGGCGAAATGATCCTGCACCAACGCCCGCTGCTGCGCGTTCCAATCCAGCGACGTGGTCAATGCGCCACTGTCATTGCCCGGATCAATTTCTACGCCAGCCCCCAGAAAACTGTAGGTGACATTTGTTGTCGTGAAGACATCCGATTGCTCATACGGGGACAAGCCTGCAAGCAACGGTGAATTGGTCGGGATCATGGCGCATTCCTTGTGCAAGGCGGTGACAGCGGCAATAAAAGCAGCAAGGGAATAGGAAGCGGCAACACAACCGCTGTCAACAGCTATCCTCAGGGAAAATCGGCACCTCTTTCACCCCGCAAATCGCCCAATCCGCCGCCCCAGGCCCCGACGCCGGCACACAGGCATTCTTGCGCCAGGCTGGACAGGGCAAAATACTGGCCCTACGGTTACCTCAGTTTTGGCCCTACTTGATTCTGCCGTAAACCAGCAGTGATTGAAGATAGAAGGGGCAAGACACCCCCATTTCGCGCATTCTTTACATCGAAAGGTCTGACCCATGGACGGCAACTTCAACGAAAATGACATCTCTCGCGTTGTCGAGGCGGATCGCGCTCACATCTGGCACCACCTCAGCCAGCACAAGCAATACATGAACGACGACACCGCAAAACAGGTCGACCCGCGCATCATCGTTGAAGGCAAAGGCATGCGCGTCTGGGACCAGAAAGGCAAAGAACATCTTGATGCCGTCTCCGGCGGGGTCTGGACCGTCAACGTCGGTTATGGCCGCGAACGCATCGCCAATGCCGTGCGCGACCAGCTGATCAAACTCAATTATTTCGCAGGGTCCGCCGGCTCCATTCCCGGCTCCAACTTCGCCGAAAAACTGATCGAGAAAATGCCCGGCATGAGCCGCGTCTATTACGCCAACTCCGGCAGCGAGGCGAACGAAAAGGGCTTTAAGATGGTCCGCCAGATCGCCCATAAAAAATACGGCGGCAAGAAACACAAGGTCCTCTACCGCGAGCGCGACTATCACGGCACCACCATCGCGGCCCTATCCGCCGGCGGACAGGATGAACGCAATGCGCAATACGGCCCCTTCACCCCGGGCTTTGTCCGCGTGCCCCACTGCATGGAATACCGCGCCTTCGAACAGGATGGCGCACCGCAGGAAAACTATGGCGTCTGGGCCGCCGACCAAATCGAAAAGGTAATCCTCGCCGAGGGCCCCGATACCGTGGGCAGCCTCTGCCTTGAACCGGTCACCGCAGGCGGCGGCGTCATCACCCCGCCACAAGGCTATTGGGAACGGGTGCAGGAAATCTGCAAAAAATACGACATCCTGCTGCACATAGACGAGGTGGTCTGTGGCGTTGGCCGCACCGGCACATGGTTCGGCTACCAGAACTACGGCATCAAACCCGACATGGTGACAATGGCCAAAGGGGTGGCCTCGGGTTACGCCGCCATCTCCTGCCTTGTGACCACAGAAGAAGTCTTTGACATGTTCAAGGACGATGCCTCTGACCCGATGGGCTATTTCCGCGACATCTCAACATTCGGCGGCTGCACCGCAGGCCCGACAGCAGGCCTTGAAAACCTCAAGATCATCGAAGAAGAAAACCTGCTCGATAACACCCTCCAGATGGGCGACTACATGCTCGACCAGCTGCGTGCCCTCTCCGAAAAACACGCCGTCATCGGTGACGTGCGCGGCAAAGGATTGTTCCTTGGCGCCGAACTGGTCGCAGACCGCGACACCCGCGATGCAGCACAGGAGGCTATGGTCGCTGCGGTTGTGGGCGACTGCATGAACCAGGGCGTGATCATCGGCATGACCAACCGCTCCGTACCGGGCAAAAACAACACATTGTGTTTCTCGCCTGCGCTGATCGCCACCAAAGATGACATCGACCAGATCATCACCTCTGTGGATGGTGCCTTGGGGCGTGTCTTCGGCTAAACCGCCCCCCCTTAACGACAGATAAAAGCCCCGCCAGATGTGCGGGGCTTTTGCATTTACCCCGTTGTGCGAAATTCCGCCTGCCCCATCTGACCTGTGGAACCATGCGCCTCTTCATCTGTTCTCCCTACACACCAACTTTTGGAGAACGTCATGAAAAAGATCCTTCTTTCCGTGCCCCTTATGGCCGCGCTGGCCGCCTGTGCAGATCAGCAAACCAGCACCCTTGCAGGTGCCGCAATCGGTGCCTCTGCCGGTGCCGCCGTCTCCGGCGAAGATGACAAAATTCTTGGCGCGCTTGTGGGCGGCGCAGCGGGTGCCGCCGCTGGCAGCTATGTCGGGCGCACCGAATCCGGCTCCTGTATCTACCAGCGCCCCGATGGTTCGCGTTACACCGCCGCTTGCCCCTAAAGCGTCCCGCCTTCTAACCTGAAGCATTTCGTATCCCCGATATCCAGAGAACGCGCAGCGTGGCAGGGTATCGGGGATACATGTTTAAGGCCTGGCGTTATAAAGGTCTGGCGCTTCGGCGTGCGCTCCCCCCCCCTCAACCGAACCAAATCCCCTTTGGAAATCCCAGACGCTTATGAGGAACCTTTGTACCTTTCCCGCATCTGGACATGTCCACGGTTCAACAGACGCGGTATGTTATTGTCATCGGGAAACCCCTTGATCCCACCGCCCAGCAGCGCGGTCCAATAAATTCGCAAAATCTGGTTCATGCGCGGACCGTACCCCGGACCCATCCTGCGAAACCACCGCAACATGTCGCTGTCGATACGGATCGTGACCCGCGTTTTGGCCCGCGGACTTGGCGACCCGTATTCCATACCATCCCACTCCAGCGGCAAACTGTCCTGCAACCACGCATCCCGCATACCCAGCTGCAAGTCCTCCAACTCGTACATCATCTGCGCATAAGCATCTTTCTTGTTCACACCTGTCTCCTTATGACTCCATCAAATATCTATAACCCGCCTGAGCTTTCTTTCTGATGGATGCACCGCACGGTTTACGGGGGGCGCACAGAGGGTGTACGCAGGGTGCCCGGGCAAAATCTCACAAAATTCTCTGTTTTTGATACCAAATGTCTCATTTTTATTATTTACTACTTGGTAAGATCAGAGTATTCTAATAAAATAGCGCAAGTGTTATCGGCATACAGTAATGCCAGATTGAAAGCCAGTTCAGTCCAGCATAGGGTGAAACCATGGCCCTTCCTGTCGAGACTTTTTTCCTTCACCCTGACGCACAGGGCACCCTGCAACAACAGATACAGCAGATGATCGCGCAGGGCATTCTGTCCGGCCGTTTCCAGCAGGGTGAAAAGCTGCCATCAACACGCAAACTCGCATCTCATCTGGGCGTCAGCCGCATCACCGTCACCATCGCCTACACCGAATTACTGGCCAATGACTATCTCGTCTCCAAGGGGCGATCGGGATATTTCGTTTCCGAAAATGCACCAACTCCCCCCTCCTTTACCGCCCCACCAGAAAGTCTTGATGCCGTCGATTGGGCCCGCGCAATCGGTCAGAAATTCAGTGGCGGCGCAGGGCTGGCCAAGCCACAGGATTGGGCCAAATTCCGCTTTCCCTTTATCTACGGGCAGGCGGATCAATCACTGTTTGATCACGCCAACTGGCGGCTCTGCGCGCTTCAGGCTTTGGGGCAAAAAGACTTTGCCGCGCTGACCACTGATTACTATGATCAGGACGATCCCCAGCTGATCGAATTCATCGCGCGCCACACCTTGCCGCGCCGGGGTATCACCGCCCGCCCGGAACAAATCCTGATCACACTAGGGGCGCAGAACGCGCTCTGGCTGACCACGCAGGTGCTTTTGACCCAGCGCCGAAACGCGGTCCTCGAAGACCCGTGTTATCCCGCCCTGCGCGACATACTTTCTCAGTCCCGATGCAATGTTACCCCTGTTCGCGTTGATCAGGACGGGCTTCCGCCGGATGCAATTCCGCCCGAAACCCATGTGGTTTTCACCACGCCGAGCCACCAATGCCCGACCAATGCGACCATGCCGATGGAGCGCCGGCGCGCCTTGCTGGACCGCGCCCGCGAGATGGAGGCGCTGATTGTCGAAGACGATTATGAGTTCGAAATGTCGTTTCTCAAATCGCCCTCACCGGCATTAAAATCACTCGATACGGATGGCCGGGTGATCTATGTCGGCAGCTTTTCAAAATCACTGTTTCCGGGGCTGCGCCTTGGATATCTGGTTGGTTCCGAACCTTTCATCCGCGAGGCCCGCGCCCTGCGCGCCTCCGTCTTGCGTCACGCCCCCGGCCACATTCAGCGCACCGCTTCCTATTTCCTGTCGCTGGGTCATTACGATGCATTGATCCGGCGCATGGGCACCGCCCTTCACGAACGCCGGCGTATCATGGAAGAGGCACTTGCCGCGCATGATCTACGGATCTCGGGGCGGGGATATTTTGGCGGTTCGTCTTTCTGGATGCGCGCCCCCGATCAGGTCAACACAGATGACCTCGCCCGCCGGTTGCACGCAAAGGGCGTGCTGATCGAACCGGGCCGCCCGTTCTTCGCCGGCAGTCACCAGCCCGCCAACTATTACCGGCTTGCCTATTCCTCAATCCCCACCGCCCGCATTCGTGAGGGCGTAGACCTGATTGCACATGAAATTGCGGCCACTTGATGATTTGGACCTACGACCTGATGTCATTTGGTCCTAACTCCCGCGCGACCATGGGCCTACCCTGCCCCAGAATCGCACCCCTACAAAATCTTAAGGATTAGCTGCTATGAAAATGACCACCGAAGAGGCCTTCGTCAAAGTCCTCCAGATGCACGGCATCGACAATGCATTCGGGATCATTGGCTCCGCCATGATGCCGATCTCTGACTTATTTCCGGCGGCGGGGATCAAATTTTGGGACTGCGCGCATGAAACCTCTGGTGGCATGATCGCGGACGGCTACACACGCGCGTCCGGCAAGATGTCGATGGCCATCGCACAGAACGGTCCAGGCATCACCAACTTTGTCACCCCGATCAAGACCGCGTATTGGAACCACACACCGATGCTGCTGGTCACGCCACAGGCTGCAAACAAAACAATCGGTCAGGGCGGCTTTCAGGAAATCGAACAGATGAAACTGTTCGAAGACATGGTCTGCTATCAGGAAGAGGTCCGCGACCCGTCGCGTATGGCCGAAGTTCTGAACCGCGTGATCGAGAAAGCATGGCGCGGCTCTGCCCCCGCCCAGATCAACGTGCCACGTGATTTCTGGACACAGGTGATCGACATCGAATTGCCCCAGATCATCCGCCTTGAACGCCCGCAGGGCGGCGAGCAAGCGGTGCAGGACGCGGCAAAACTGCTCTCCGAAGCGGAATTCCCGGTGATCCTGAACGGCGCAGGTGTGGTCCTGTCCGGCGGTATCGATGCAAGCGCCAGACTGGCCGAAGCACTGGACGCGCCGGTTGCCTGCAACTACCAGCACAACGACGCCTTTCCCGGCAGCCATCCGCTGGCGGTTGGCCCGTTGGGTTATAACGGGTCCAAGGCGGCGATGGAAATCATCCAGAAAGCCGATGTTGTTCTGGCCCTTGGCAACCGCTTGAACCCGTTCTCCACCTTGCCCGGCTACGGCATGAACTACTGGCCCACAGAAGCGAAAGTCATCCAGGTCGATATCAACTCTGACCGGATCGGCCTGACCAAAAAGGTCGATGTGGCAATTCAGGGCGATGCAAAACGGGTTGCCGAACAGCTGCTGGAGAACCTCGGAGCCGGGGCCGGCGACAAAGGCCGCCAAGAGCGTAAAGATCTGGTGGCACTGACAAAATCCCGCTGGGCACAAGAACTGTCCTCGATGGATCACGAAGACGATACCGACGAAGGCATCGACTGGAACGAGCGCGCCCGCAACCGCCAGCCAGACCGTATGGCCCCGCGTCAGGCATGGCGTGCGATCATGTCGGCAATGCCAAAGGATGCAATCATTTCCTCTGACATTGGCAACAACTGTGCCATCGGCAACGCCTACCCGTCCTTTGACAAGGGCCGCAAGTATCTGGCACCCGGCCTGTTCGGCCCCTGCGGCTATGGCCTGCCTGCGATCCTTGGCGCAAAAATCGGTTGCCCCGATGTGCCAGTGATCGGCTTTGCCGGTGACGGTGCATTCGGTATTTCAATGAACGAAATGACCGCCTGTGGCCGCGGTGACTGGCCAGCAATCACCATGGTGATCTTCCGTAACTACCAGTGGGGCGCGGAAAAGCGTAACACCACCCTGTGGTTCGATGACAACTTTGTCGGCACCGAACTGAACCTTGACGTGAACTATGCAAAAATCGCTGATGGCTGTGGCCTGAAGGGCGTGCAGGTCACCGGCATGGAAGAGCTGACAACCGCGCTGAACACCGCTGTGAAAGAACAGATGAACGATGGCGTCACCACGTTTATCGAAGTGGTCCTGAACCAGGAACTGGGTGAACCTTTCCGCCGCGATGCGATGAAAAAGCCGGTGTCAGTGGCAGGCATCAGCAAAGACGACATGCGCCCGCAGGTGCATACCTGAGAACTGCCACAACCGGCAAAAACGACAGAAGGACAGGCCATGACAATGCTGCAAGAGCTTCGCAACCGCGCAGCGTCACGGCCTGCCCGTATCGTCCTAAGCGAAGGTCACGATCCCCGGATCGTGGCCGGTGCGCTTGCAGCAACCCGAGCGGGGATTGCCCATGTCACACTGGTTGCCCCCCGCGCGAAGGTGTTGGCCCTTTTGACTGATGCAGGTGCCACCGACAGCGATGAAATCGCTATCGAAGACCCGGCAACATCTGATCTGACCGCCGAGGTCGCCCAAAGCTATTACAACCTGCGCAAACACAAGAACATTCGCGAGGATTATGCCGCCGAACAGGCTCGCGACCCGCTCGTCTTTGCGGCAATGATGGTGCGCAACGGCCAGGCGGACGGCACCGTCGGCGGGGCAGTCGCCACCACATCCGATACCGTTCGCGCCGCCTTGCAGGTGATTGGCAAAGCCAAAGATGCACCATTGGTATCCAGCTTTTTCCTGATGGCATTGCCGCAGGGCCACCCTTCTGGCCGCGCTGCAATGACCTTTGGCGATTGTGGTCTGGTGATTGATCCTGACGCCGAAGAACTGGCCGCCATCGCGGCGGCGTCCGCAGCATCACACCAGCAGTTGCTGGGCGAAAAGCCAAAGGTCGCACTGCTCAGCTTTTCCACAATGGGCAGCGCAACCCATCCCAATGTCACCAAGGTGACCGAGGCCACCGCGCGCCTGAAACAACAACATCCCGACCTTGATGCGGACGGCGAGCTGCAATTTGATGCGGCCTTTACCCCCGCGGTCGGCACCTCCAAGGCCCCCGGATCAACGGTTGCTGGCCAGGCCAATGTGATGATTTTCCCGAACCTAGATGCCGGCAACATCGGCTATAAAATTGCACAGCGTATCGGGGGGTGCAGTGCCATCGGCCCGGTCTTACAGGGACTGGCCAAACCCGCCAACGACCTGTCACGCGGCTGTAATGCCGAGGATGTCACCAATATGATCGCTGTTACGGTGCTTCAGGCCCGCCAGTCGCAGCCCACATGATGGACAGCCTCTGGAACGCTTTGTCCCTGACACCAGCCCAGGCCTGCGCCTTGGCTGCAATCTTTGTCGCGGCGGGGCTGGTGCGCGGGTTCACCGGCTTTGCCCTGTCGGCCTTTGGTCTGGCCCTTGCCGTATTGATCCTGCCCCCGATTGAGTTGATCCCGATCATGTGGTGGCTTGAGATTGGTGCCTCGCTGATGATGATCCGCGCCGGATGGGACGGTGCTGACCTGCGTGCCGCGGCCATCCTGACCGCCGGTAGCGCCCTTGGTGTCTTTGCCGGCGTCGGCCTGACCGTCGCGCTGGACCCTGCCGTCTCCAAACAAATTGCCTTGGTCATCCTGATTGCGCTGGCCGCGCTACAGTTGGGGAAGATCCGTATCCGCGCCCTCGACAGCACCACAGGCACCGCCACAACCGGCCTCATTGCCGGCATCGTCACCGGGTTGGCCGGGGTCGGCGGCATGGTGGTTGCCCTATATGTACTGGCGCGGGATGCCGAACCGCGGGTGATGCGGGCCACATTGGTCGCGTTTTTGCTGTTCGGCACCGTGACCTCGCTGCTGACCCATCTTTATTACGGCACAATGAACGCGACCGCCGCCACACGCGGGCTGTTCTTTCTCGTCCCCTGCCTGATCGGTGTCTTTCTGGGGCAAAAGCTTTTCACACCGAAATTACAGCCCTACTATCGCAGTGTCTGCCTCACGTTGTTGATCGGCCTTGGCGTCGTATCCCTTGTGCGCAGCGCCATTTGAAGGAACGCATATGAACCAGCCTGTCATCGACCTGAGCCCCAAGGTATCAGACGAAGTGCGCAAGACCACCTGCTACATGTGCGCCTGTCGCTGCGGGATTAACGTGCATATGAAAGAGGGCAAGGTCGCCTATATCGAAGGCAACCGCGACCATCCGGTGAACAAGGGTGTGCTTTGTGCCAAAGGGTCTGCCGGCATCATGCAGCACAACGCGCCTTCGCGTCTCAAGTCCCCGTTGAAACGTGTTGGCCCACGAGGATCGGGCGAATTCGAGGAAATCTCATGGGACGAGGCATATCAGATCGCCGCAGACTGGCTTGAACCGATCCGTAAGGACAACCCTGAAAAGCTGGCGTTTTTCACCGGGCGTGACCAGTCGCAGTCTTTCACGTCCCTTTGGGCGCAGGCCTTTGGCACGCCAAACTATGCGGCCCATGGTGGTTTCTGTTCGGTGAACATGGCCGCTGCCGGCATCTATACCATGGGCGGTGCCTTCTGGGAATTTGGCCAGCCCGATTGGGACCACACCAAACTGTTCATGTTGTTTGGCGTCGCCGAGGATCACGACAGCAACCCAATCAAAATGGGCATCGGCAAGATCAAAGGCCGCGGCGCGCGTGTGATCGGCGTCAACCCGATCCGCACCGGCTATAACGCGGTGGCGGACGACTGGGTTGGCATCACCCCCGGCACCGATGGGCTGTTCATCCTGTCAATGATCCATTGCCTGATGAAGGCGGGCAAGATCGACCTGCATTATCTGGCACAGTACACGGACGCGCCAGTGCTGGTGAACGGTGATGAAAAGTCACCCGAATTCGGCCTGTACCTGCGCGACGAGAACGGCAAACAGCTGGTGGTGGACCGCGTGACCGGCAAACTGACGGCCTATGACACCCCCGGTGTCAAACCGGACCTCTCCGCGACCCACCGCGCCAAGGGCGTCACGCACAAGCCGGTCTTTCACAAGATGGCCGAAATGTACCTCAGCGATGAATACGCTCCAGAGGCCGTCGCAGAACGCTGTGGCATCCCGGCCAAACGCATCCGCGCGATTGCCGCCGAACTGGCGCGTGTCGCTTTCGATGAGGCCTTTGAGCTGGACCACGCATGGACCGATTTCCGCGGTGAAAAGCACACCAAGATGACCGGCCGCCCGGTGTCTTTCCATTCCATGCGCGGGATTTCCGCCCACGCCAATGGCTTCCAGACCTGCCGCGCGCTGCACACCCTACAAATCATCCTTGGCACCGTCGAAGTGCCGGGTGGTTTCCGGTTCAAACCGCCCTACCCCAAGCCCGCAACGGCCCACCCAAAGCCGCATGTCGGGATGACACCGGGTGCGCCCCTGAACGGCCCGCATCTGGGATTTGTTCATGGGCCGGACGATCTGGCGCTCAAGGACGACGGCACGCCTGCGCGCATCGACAAAGCCTTCACATGGGAAAACCCGATGTCCAGCCACGGCTTGATGCATATGGTGATTTCCAACGCCCATGCCGGCGATCCCTACAAGATCGATACGCTGTTCATGTATATGGCGAACATGTCGTGGAACTCCTCGATGAACACCGGCGGCGTGATGGAAATGCTGACGGACAAGGATGAGAACGGCGATTACGTCATCCCGCATATCATCTATTCCGATGCCTATTCGTCGGAAATGGTCGCCTATTCCGACCTTATCCTGCCTGACACCACCTATCTTGAACGCCACGATTGCATCTCGCTTTTGGATCGCCCGATTTGCGAGGCGGATGCGGCGGCGGATGCCATCCGCTGGCCTGTGGTTGAACCCGACCGCAACGTCAAAGGGTTCCAATCCGCACTCTGTGATCTGGGCGCGAAACTGGGTCTGCCAGGCTTTGTGAACGACGACGGCAGTCAGAAATACGCCGATTATGCAGATTACATCACCAACCACGAACGCCGTCCGGGCATTGGCCCGCTCGCTGGTTGGCGCATGGGCGAAAAGGGCCTGCAATCAGGACGCGGCGGGGTGAACGCCAGCCAGATCGACAACTATATCGAAAATGGCGGCTTCTTTGTCGAACACATCCCCGACGGGGCGAATTACTATAAACCGTGGAATATGGGCTATCAAAAATGGGCCGTCGACATGGGACTGTTCGACAGCCCCCAGCCTTACCTGTTCTCACTTTACGTGGAACCTATGCGCAAATTCCAGCTGGCCGCCGAAGGGCATGGCGACCGCCAGCCGCCCGAACATCTGCGCCAGCGGATCAAGGATACCATGTCACCGCTGCCGATCTGGTACGACACGGATCAGGAAGGCAATGAAGGCTATACCATCAACGCGCTGACCCAGCGCCCGATGGCGATGTACCACTCATGGGGGTCACAAAACGCATGGCTGCGCCAGCTGCACGGGCGCAACCCGCTGTACCTGCCGACCAAACTGATGCGCCAAAACGACCTGACAGATGGCGATTGGGCACAGGTTTCCTCGCCACATGGGGAAATCACCGTGCCAGTTATGGAAATGGCTGCGCTGAACGAAAATACAGTATGGACATGGAACGCCATCGGCAAACGCAAGGGCGCATGGGCACTGGATAGAGACGCGCCAGAGGCGACCAAGGGCTTCCTGCTCAACCACCTGATCCACGAACTTCTGCCCCCCAAGGCAGACGGTATGCGATGGGCCAACTCTGACCCGATTACCGGGCAGGCGGCGTGGTTCGACCTCAAGGTCAAAATCAAAAAGGCCGTTGCACCGAAGGAATCCCGCCCCGAATATCCACCAATCAAATCCCCTGTCGGCCAGGGCCCCGACACATTGGCATGGAAGGTCGGCAAATGAACATCTCTTCATCTTGCAAATTAACCTCCGGGGGTCTGGGGGCTGGCCCCCAGTCCCACTTCAGCAAGGAGCGCCACCCATGACGACCCTGCCCCAATCCACCGACAAAAAGCTCGGTCTTGTCATTGATCTGGACACCTGTGTCGGATGCCATGCCTGTGTGATTTCCTGCAAAGGCTGGAACACCGAAAACTACGGTGCCCCCCTGTCGGACCAAGACCCTTACGGCGCGGACCCCTCCGGCACCTTTCTGAACCGCGTGCATTCCTATGAGGTGCAGCCGGAACAGGGTGCCGCGCAACTCATCCACTTCCCCAAATCCTGCCTGCATTGCGAGGACGCGCCCTGCGTCACCGTTTGCCCCACGGGTGCCAGCTATAAACGGGTCGAAGACGGCATCGTTCTGGTGAACGAAAGCGACTGTATCGGTTGTGGGCTTTGTGCCTGGGCCTGCCCTTACGGCGCGCGCGAAATGGATCAGGAAGAGAAAGTGATGAAGAAATGCACGCTCTGCGTTGATCGCATCTATAACGAAAACCTGCCCAAGGTCGATCGTGTGCCCAGCTGCGTGCGCACCTGCCCTGCCGGTGCCCGCCATTTTGGCGACTTGGGAGATCCCGACAGCGATGTCAGCCAGCTGGTGCTGGAACGCGGTGGCGTCGACCTGATGCCCGAACAAGGCACCAAGCCAGTGAACAAATACCTGCCGCCCCGGCCCAAGGATGCATTACCGGAATTTGATGTTCTGGCCCCTTTCCTTGAACCCGTGATCGCCGAGCCCAAAGGCTTCCTTGGTTGGCTCGACAAAGCTCTGGAGAAAATCTGATGCATCCGGCACCTTCCGTAATTTTCTTCTCTGTTTTCTCGGGGCTTGGCTTTGGCCTGCTGGCTTGGCTTGGCCTTGGTATTCCGGCGGTCACCGGCTTTTCCGCCTTTGCGTTTTTCACCATCGCCTATCTTCTGGCAGTAGGCGGGCTGATCTCTTCCACCTTCCACCTTGGCCATCCGGAACGTGCGCTCAAGGCGTTTACGCAGTGGCGCTCAAGCTGGCTGAGCCGCGAAGCATGGTGCGCGGTTGCCGCCCTTGTTCTGATGGGCATCTACGGGCTTGGTCTGGTCTTCTTTGATAGCCGCTGGACGCTTGTGGGCCTTCTGGGGGCGCTGTTTTCGCTCGGCACCGTCTTTACCACTTCGATGATCTATGCCCAGCTCAAGACTGTACCGCGCTGGCATATGCCCTTGACGCCACTGAACTTTCTGTCGCTTTCACTGGCTGGCGGGGCCCTGTTGGCCGGACAGGTCCAAAGCGCTGTGGTGTTGATCCTGATCGCCGCCTGCCTTCAAATCGCGACATGGTTGATCGGCGACAAACGGCTGGCGCAAAGTGGCACCACCATGGCCTCGGCCACACAGTTGGGGGATGTCGGCACGGTACGCGCTTTTGAGCCGCCCCATACTGGCACCAACTATCTGCTGCGCGAATTTGTACATGTGATCGGGCGCAAACACGCCTCAAAGCTGCGGATCATCGCCTTGATCCTGATGGGCATCCTGCCGATTGTGCTGCTGCTTTTGCCCTTCAACCACATCATTGCCGTGATTGCCGTACTGGCACATGTCGCCGGGGTGCTGACCGCGCGCTGGCTGTTCTTTGCGCAGGCGGAACATGTTGTCGGCCTGTACTACGGCAAACGCTAGGGCACGGCGGCGAGGATACACCCCGCCCAGCGGTACATCGTGATGTAGGGCGGGGGTATCCCCGCCTTACGCGTTTTTGAGATCAGTCCAGCAAACCGGCGTGACGCAGGGCGGCATCGACCAGCACCTTGGTCTCGTCCAGCAGGCTGGTCAGCGGCAGGCGCACTTCATCCGCGCAAAGACCCAGCTGTGACATAGCGTATTTCACGCCGACCAGACCCGGCTCTGTAAAGATCGCCTTATGCAACGGCATCAGCCGGTCCTGAATTTCCAGCGCGGCGGCATAGTCACCCTTGGCACAGGCCGCCTGAAGCAGACTGGACAAACGTGGCGCGACATTGGCCGTTACCGAAATACAGCCGACACCACCCTGAGCGTTAAACCCGTGCGCGGTTGGGTCTTCCCCTGACAGCTGGCAGAAATCGGTACCACAGGTGATCCGTTGCAGGCTGACACGGGCCAGATCGCCGGTTGCGTCCTTGACCCCGACAATGCGCGGCAGTTTGGCCAGTTCGCCCATCGTCTCGGGCGTCATATCAATGACCGAGCGCGGCGGGATGTTGTAAATGATGATCGGCAGGCCACAGGCATCATGGATCGCGGTGAAATGTGCGATCAAACCACGCTGTGTCGGCTTGTTGTAATAGGGGGTAACAACCAGAATCGCGTCCGCACCCACTTTTTCAGCGTGTTGCGCCAGACGGATGGATTCAACCGTGTTGTTTGAGCCCGCGCCGGCAATTACCGGAATGCGGCCAGCGGCGGCCTTAACCACCTCTTCAACGACGGTTTCATGTTCACCATGGGTCAGTGTGGGCGATTCGCCGGTGGTGCCAACAGGAACCAACCCGTTCGACCCTTCGCCGATATGCCACTCCACAAGTTTCTTCAGTGTCTCCAAATCCAGCGCGCCGTTGCGAAACGGCGTGACGAGGGCAGGCAGTGAGCCTTTGAACATGTGCACGCTCCTTTTGTTGTGCCAAACTTGGACGGTGACGACAGGCATTCGCCTGACGGGGACAATACCGGCGTTGTGATTTGATTGCGCCAGCCTATTCGATATGATGCAAGGCTCTAGCCCTTTGCCGACAGGAAATGCAAGTGATGACACGGATTCTAACCGCAGTGCTGCTTGTTTTCCTCACAACCTTTAGCGCGTCAGCCGAACGCCCCCGCCCCTTGGGCTGGGCGATGGAGGCCATGCGCAACGGCAATTGGCAGGTTGCAGCACAATTGGCGGCGCGTGACGGACAGGTTGCCGCCGATGTGATCGAATGGCAGCGCCTGCGCGCCGGACGGGGCACTTATCCGCAGGTGCGCGCCTTTCTCGACCGTCGCCCGGACTGGCCCGGAGAGGCCTATTTGCGCAAACAGTCAGAGGCGGTGGTGATCCAACAGGACGAGGCCGCGATTCTGGCCTTTTTCGCGGCGATGCCCGCGCAGACCCCGCGTGGTGTTCTGGCCCATGCGGCAGCGTTAACCCGCGCGGGCCAGGCCGGTGCGGCCGAGGCAAACGTCGTTCTGGCATGGCGCACCATGCCCATGAACCCGACGTCGCAGGCCCTGTTTCTAGCGGCCCATGACGCCCTGTTACAGCCTCATCACGAGGCCCGGCTTGATGCCTTGCTCTGGCAAAGAGAACACGCAGAAGCGCGGCAGATGTTTGATCTGGTCAGCAAAGACGCCATTGCACTGGCAGAGGCCCGTATCGCCCTGCAAAAGCGGGCCGGTAATGTGAATGATCTGATTGACGCTCTGCCCGACACGCAAGCCGCCGATGCAGGGCTACAAGCGGACCGTTTCGAATGGCGCATCCGCAAGGGCCTTGTGGACAGCGCCAAGGCGTTGCTGCTGGCCCAGTCAACCAGCGTCGATGCATTGGGCCGCCCCGAGGCATGGGCCAACCGGCGGCGTGCGCTGGCACGGGGCGAAATGCGCTCGGGTGATCCTAAACGCGCCTATGCTATGGCCTCGCAACATTTTCTTGAGGACGGGTCGCATTATGCCGATCTTGAGTGGTTGTCCGGCTATATCGCCCTGCGGTTTCTGAATGACCCCGAAGCCGCCTTGCAGCATTTCCTGAACCACGACAGCGTTGTGCAGTCGCCCATTTCACAGGGCCGCGCCGGATACTGGCAGGGCCGCGCATTAGAGGCCATGGGCAAATCCGAGGAGGCACAGCTGGCCTATGAGATGGGCGCGGAATACCAGACATCGTTTTACGGATTGCTGGCGGCAGAACGCGCCAATGTGCCGTTTGATGCCGGCCTTACAGGGGCGGCCCCTGCGCAATACTGGCGCAACTCCCCGCTGGCCAATGCGCCGCTGTTTGAGGCAGGCATGTTGTTGCAGGCCTCAGGAGAATTGACCCTTGCCGAACGCTTCTGGACCCACCTTGCCGAACAACTGGTACCCGAAGATATCGCCATGCTGGGGCAGGCGGCGATTGATACCGACCAGCCGCATCTGGCGGTGATGATTGGCAAACGTGCCGCGCGCCGTGGCCTGACGATTGCCGCCCCCTATTACGCGCTGCACCCTCTGACGCAGATGGACCTGCCGATGGTGCCAGAAATGACCCTTGCAATTGCCCGGCGTGAAAGTGAATTCGACCCCGTGGTGCAAAGCGGTGTCGGCGCGCGTGGGCTGATGCAGATCATGCCGGCGACAGCACGTGATGTGGCCCGTGATCTGGGTGTCAGCGATTTGCACACCGCCGATCGTTTGACCGCCGATCCGGTGTATAACGCGCGGCTGGGGGCGGAGTACCTGTCGCAGATGGCCCAGCGGTTTGACGGCAATGTCGTGATGGTTTCTGCTGCCTATAACGCGGGCCCGTCGCGTCCGCCGCGCTGGATGGCGGACTATGGCGATCCGCGCAAAGGTGACATTGACATTGTTGACTGGGTCGAAATGGTGCCGTTTCGCGAAACCCAAAACTACATCATGCGGGTGACCGAAAGCCTGCCGATCTACCGCGCACGACTGGGCAAAGAGCCGCTGCCCATTCCGTTCTCACAAGAGCTAACCGGCGCGACTCTTAAGGCGCTCGCGCCAGAAGGTGAATAGCCCCGCCGCAATGATGATTGCCGCACCGATGGCCACATTGGTGCGCACCGTTTCGCCAAACATGCTGATCCCGATAATCGCGCCAAAAGCCAGCTGGAAATAGGCAAAGGGCTGCACCGCACTGGCCTCGGCCACCTCATAACAGCGGATCAACAGCCAGTGGCCGGTCACCCCTGTGACACACAGAAACAACATGTAAATCCAGTCGGTGCTGGTCATCGGTTCCCAAAACCAGATCCCGACAAGCGTCATCGCCACCGCCCCCGACACACCGGTCCAGAAAAAACTGGTCGCGGTGGTGTCCTGACGGCCTGCAAAGCGGGTCAGCAACCCGTAGACCGCAAACATCGCCGCCGCCAGCAGCGGAATAACAGCAGCCGGTTCAAACACGCCGCCGCCCGGTTGCAGGATCACAATCACCCCGATGAACCCGACGCCAATCGCGGCCCACCGCCGCCAGCCCACGGTTTCCCCCAGAACCGGCCCCGACAAGGCCGCCACCAGCAGGGGGTAACAGGTAAAGACGGCATGGCTTTCAACCAACCCCAGAATGGTGAAGGACACAACCATCACACAAATCTCGGCGGCCAGCAAAAGCCCGCGAGAAATCTGCAAGACCGGCTGGGCGGTCTTGGCCGCCGCCCGAATACTGCCGGCGTTGCGCCGTCCAAGGGCGATCACAAAAGCGGCAAAAAACCAGTAACGGATCATCACCACCATCAGAACATTGTATTCACCCGCCAGATGGCGCGACAGCCCGTCCTGAACCGCAAACACAAAGGTGGTGGCGATCATCAGGATGATACCAAGGGGGATATTGTTGCTTTGGCTCATGACGGCATCCTTGCTCGGGTCATATGGCGTTTACGTCCGTATCCTGTGCTGCGCTCAACCGTGAACCCTGCGGCGCTCAGGCCCCGCCGCACAAACCCCGCGGCGGTATAGGTCGCCGCGGTGCCACCGGGGGCCGTATGCGCGCCAACCTCAAGCATAAGTTCGGGCGACCACAGCTCGGGGTTTTTGGCTGGCGAAAACCCGTCGAGAAACCACGCATCGGCGCGGCCCTGCCATACGGGCAAGCTCTGTCGTGCATCGCCCTCGATCACTTCGGCGTGCAGACCAGGCAATTCGATCACCGCGCCCCTGCCCTGCCACGCTGCCGTCAGCGCATCGCGTTTGCCATCAAACGACGGAAATGCCTGATGCGCGCGGGCCATATCGGCGGGCGGCATCGGATAGGCCTCGAAACTGGTGAAATGCAGCGGCCCTTGAAGGCCGGTCCTCTGCCATGCATCCCAGGCAACCAGCAGGTTCAAACCGGTGCCAAATCCCAGTTCGGCAATATGAAAACCGGGGGCAAACCGGGCGGGCAGATCGTTGCCGTCCAGAAAAACATGCTGCGTCTCGGCCACGCCATTCTCAAGG
This sequence comes from Sulfitobacter sp. M05, assembly GCF_029285175.1. Lineage (GTDB taxonomy): Bacteria > Pseudomonadota > Alphaproteobacteria > Rhodobacterales > Rhodobacteraceae > Sulfitobacter. The sequence continues at coordinate 282,073 of NZ_JABEDH010000002.1, forward strand.
CTGAAAAATGGGTCATCAAAACGGGTCGAAACCGGCACATCGCCGTCCCGCCACGTGATCTGATCAGTCTGGTTTTGCATGGGCTTCCCGCGTAAAGAGGTCACACCGCAGGCATGCGTGAAGGAATGGGCATTGGCAATATACGATCTGACAATTCGCGGTGCGGGCATCTTTGGCCTATCGGTCGCTTGGGCCGCAGTCACCCGTGGTGCCCGGGTACAGATCATTGATCCGTTCGGCCCCGCGGCCGGCAGCAGCGGCGGCCTTGTCGGTGCCCTTGCCCCACATGCACCGGAACACTGGAACCCGAAAAAGGCATTTCAGCTGGACAGCTTGTTAATGGCCAAAGGGTTCTGGGCAGAGGTCGAGGCCGCAAGTGGCCTGTCAGCCGGATATGCCCGTAACGGGCGGCTGCAACCGATTGCCGATGATCATGCGCTGATACTGGCCCGCAAACGCGGCCAGACAGCACGGGAGTTGTGGCAAGAACATGCACATTGGGAGGTTCTGCCTGCCACATCCACAGACTGGGAACCGCACAGCCCCGCCGGCTTTGTGATCCGCGACACCCTGAGTGCGCTGGTCCACCCCCGTCGGGCCTGTCAGGCGCTGGTGGCCGGACTGGCGGCGCAAGGGGTCGCCCTCCAGCACAATGGCCCTGACGCCGGTAAGGTCCTCTGGGCGACGGGCATTGCGGGCCTTGAGGCGCTGAGCGCGCAACACAGTCGCAGCATGGGCGGCGGTGTCAAAGGCCAGGCCGCGCTGTTGGATTTCGACGCCCGCGGATTGCCACAACTATACGCCGACGGCATTCACGTCATTCCGCACAACAACGGCACAGTTGCCATCGGGTCCACATCAGAACGCGACTATACCTCGATTAAGGAAACCGACAGCCAGCTGGAGGATGTAATTGCCAAGGCCCGCGCCGCCCTGCCCGTCCTTGCCGATGCGCCAGTGCTGGAACGCTGGGCCGGCATCCGCCCCCGTGCGCGCAGCCGTGCGCCGATGCTGGGGCCATGGCCGGACCGCGAAAACCACTTTATCGCAAATGGCGGGTTCAAAATCGGTTTCGGTATGGCCCCGAAAATCGCAGATGTGATGGCCGATCTGATGCTGGAAGGGCGCGACGAAATTCCAGAAGGTTTTCGTGTTGCCGCGAATTTCTAAAGCGTCCGGCCCCTAACCTGACGCGTTTCCTATCCCCAATGTCCCGCGAACGCGTCGCGTGTCAGAGTATTGGGAATTCAAATTTAAGGTCAGGCGCTATGGGCCTGCGCGGACATGCATTGCCGCCCGTCAGGCCCGCGCACCCAAAAATCCCGCCCTTTGCTACACAGTGTTGCCGTTTCGAAATGCATCAACGGGGATGTGGCGCGGAAGCGGAAGGTTTCAAGCGGGCCAAGCTGCTCTTGTGCCATCAGCATCAGCAGTTGCGCCAAAAGAGGGCCATGCACGACCAGCCCGCCATACCCCTCAATATCACGGGCATAATCAAGATCGTAATGAATGCGGTGCCCATTAAACGTAAGCGCGGAATAGCGAAACAACAGGGTTGACGAAAACGAAACCTCGCGGCGCTGCTCTTCATCGGTGCGCGCGGCAATCACCGTGGGTTTGGCTGCGTCAGGCTTTGCGTCTTCGCGATACACCAGATCCTGCCACTCGCTGAGGCAATGCACCCCGTCCTGATGCACCTCATGGCGCAAAGTCACAAAACCCAGCGGCCCGCTGCGGCCCTGTTTGTGCGCGACACGCTCGCAATGGCTGACACAGGTTGCGGAATGTCCCGCCCTGAGGGGCGCGTGAAACGCCAGCCGGCCCGCCGCCCACATCCGGCGCGGCAACCCCATGTCAGGAATCAAGCCGCCAACTTTCGGATGCCCATCCCGGCCCAACACTGCCGCCGGCTGTGGCTCCCAGAAATAGAGCTGATGAAAAAACGGTGCCAGCGCACTATCGATTGTAATCTCAGCGGGTAACCCCAAAGCGATGCACAATGCATTGGCCCGCGCCGCATCCATTGAGTCACTTTGACTTATGCTGTGCATGTGATCAGTATCCATCCCAACTGGATAAAGGAAATCCCCACGATGTCGCAAGCCGGGCCAAACGTTTCCGCGCTGGATCACCTTGTTCTGACCGTTGCGCATATCCCTGCAACCCGCGCGTTTTACGAAACTGTGATGGGCATGACGGCGCAGGAATTCCAAGTCGCGGACGGAAGCAGCCGCTGGGCGCTTTGTTTTGGCACCTCAAAGATCAACCTGCACCAGCAAGGCCGTGAATTCGATCCCAAGGCCGCCTGTCCCACAGCCGGCAGCGCGGATTTATGTTTCCTGACAGAGACCGCTTTGGCCGATTGGGCGCAACACCTCAGCGCCCTTGGCATACCGGTCGAGGCAGGCCCCGTCCCCCGCACCGGCGCGGTGTCGCTGCTGACCTCGATCTACATCCGCGATCCCGATCAAAACCTGATCGAAATCGCGGTCCGGCGCGACACCCCGCCAACCACGGGACGGACGGGTCCTATTGCGTCCTAGATCATCCCCCGCAGCGAGGTCATCAACTGGCTTAAATCGCGGATGTATCTTTCATCAACCAGCCGGCCCTCGGCATCAAATGCCTCCGAGCTGGAGGCCAGATGCATCTCCGGTCCTTGCAGAATACGGGGGCGAAACGGCACCATGAACCCGCGCAGTACCATCTGCGCACGCTCACCGCCCGCACGCCCGGCAGCAGCAGACATCACCGCAACGGGTTTGTCGTTCCACGGGGTACCACCGGTGCGGCTGATCCAGTCCAGCGCGTTCTTGAGAACACCGGAGGGGCCTTTGTTATATTCCGGGGTCGAGATAATCACCGCATCCGCAGCAGCAATCCGCGCGGCCGCATCCTGTACCAACTGTGGCACACCTTCAGCCGCCTCATCATCGCCATCATAAAGCGGAAAGCGGATGTCGAGCAGATCGAACGCACTATCGCCAAACAACCGGGCGGCTTCGCGCACCAGTTTGGTGTTGGTTGCATCGCGGCGCAATGATCCGGAAATACCGAGAAGTTTGGGGGTAGTCATAGGAAAGCTCCTTGTGGAAATTCAGATGCTCTATACCTGCGCCCCGAATGACTAAATACAAGAAGCCCCCGCAAGATGCAGGGGCTTTGTGCGTTTTTGCAAAGGTTTGGGATCAGACCGGGTTGGGCAGGATCACGATTTCAACGCGTCGGTTCTGCGCCTTGCCTGCGGGGGACAGGTTGCTGGCAACCGGCTGGCTTTCGCCACGTCCGAAAACACTCAGCCGCTGCGCAGGTACACCGCTGTTGATCAGAACATTCGCCACTGAACGGGCGCGGCCTTCGGACAATGTCTGGTTATAACCTGCATCCCCGTCGCTGTCGGTGTGGCCGATGATCTGCAAGGTAGAGTTGCCATAAGTCTGCACGTTTTGCGCCAACGCCCGCAGGTCGCCCTGCAAGGTTGGTGTCAGAACCGTGCTGTCCGTCGCGAACAACAGATTGTTGGGCAACGTCACAATCAACCGGTCACCGGTGTTGTTGATCGCCACGTTTGACCCCATTTGCTGGCGTAACTCGGCCTCTTGCTTATCGAGGTTATACCCGATGCCCGCCCCCAGCGCGCCGCCGAGAACAGCCCCGACCAGTGCGCCGTCACCGCGGTTGTCGTCTTTGGCCAACGCCCCGATCAGCGCCCCGGAGGCGGCCCCGATCAGTGCGCCGTTTTTGGTTTTCTGATTCGGATCGCCCGGTTGCGCCAGAATACCGGCGGGTTGTGTACAGGCCCCAAGCGCAAGAGAACCTGCGACCGCTGCGGCCAAGGAAAGTCTGGAAGAAATCATAGCTACTGCCTTTATGTTCAGGCCCCGTTCGGGCAGGGCACATTGTTCAATGAGGTATATATGGGGCGACAGGCGGATAAAATCACGGGGAAATATAGATCGGCAGTATCTTGCCGACACCCACGGTCCGCATCTCCTGTCGCAAGCCTAGATTTCCGTGCGGGCCGCCTCGAATGCCAGCATCGCCCGTTTCACCGGCAGCCCCCAATGATAGCCGCCCAATGCCCCCGATTTGCGCAGCGCACGGTGACAGGGGATCAACCATGAAACCGGATTGCGCCCCACGGCGGTGCCCACCGCGCGTACCGCTTTGGGATTGCCGATGGCGCTTGCAATGTCGGAATAGGTGGTGACCTGGCCCGACGGCACCCGCAACAGCGCCTCCCAAACCTTGATCTGGAAGGGTGCGCCGATCAGGTAAACCGGCGCTTTCTCCGCCCCGCCTTGCCCGGTTCCGAAAGCGGTCATGACCCAAGGCCGCAACATTTCCGGGTCTTCGATAAATGTCGCCTCAGGCCAGCGCCCGACCAGATCCTGCATCGCCGCGTCTTTGCCCATTTCCGCAGCCAGTGCGAGACCGCAAATCCCCTTGTCCGTTCCCATCACCAAAGCCAAACCGAAGGGGCTGTCGAACCACCCCCAACGAATTGTCAGACCAGCACCTGCGCGGGCAAATTCACCCGGGCTCATCGCTTCCCAGCGCAGGAACATATCGTGCAACCGACCAGTACCGGACAGCCCCACCTCATGGGCGGCTTGCAAGGTGGTCGCCCGCGCGCGCAGCATTTCCTTGGCCTGCCCCAACATCAGATATTGCTGATAGCGTTTTGGCGACACCCCAACCCAGCGCGAAAACAACCGTTGGAAATGCGCCGCCGACATGCCCATCGCCTCGGCTATCTGTTCAAGCGTCAGGGTCTCATCGGCCCCGTCCAGCAGGTCAATAGCGCGGCGCATGACGTTGTAATGATAGCCATCATCGAAAGCGGGAATTTGTGTTGTTTGGTTCATACCCCCAATCTAGGCACCTCTAACGCCCCATGCGACCCGAAACATGCGCAACGGCTTGCCCCGCTCGCGGGTTTCGCCCATACCGGCTGTCATGGCAAAACAGCTCGATTATCATACCATCCGCGCGATTTTCACCCGCTTTCAAGAGGCCGACCCCGAACCCAAGGGCGAGTTGGACCACGTGAACGTCTATACATTGGTCGTTGCCGTCGCGCTTTCCGCACAGGCCACAGATGCCGGCGTGAACAAAGCGACAAACGAGCTGTTCAAAGTCGCTGATACTCCGCAGAAAATGCTGGATCTGGGGTTGGAGGCGCTGACCGATCACATCAAGACCATCGGATTGTTCCGCCAAAAGGCGAAGAACGTGATGAAATTAAGCCAGATTCTGGTCGATGAATATGGTGGCGAAGTGCCAAATTCTCGCGCCGCGTTGCAATCTCTGCCCGGCGTCGGACGCAAGACCGCCAATGTGGTGTTGAACATGTGGTGGCAACAGCCGGCCCAAGCCGTCGACACCCATATCTTTCGCGTCGGCAACCGCACCGGCATCGCACCGGGCAAAACCGTGGATGCCGTAGAGCGCGCCGTCGAAGACAATATCCCCGCTGATTTCCAGCTGCACGCGCATCATTGGCTGATTCTGCATGGCAGGTATCACTGTAAGGCGCGCAAACCTATGTGCCCGACATGTATTATTAAGGATCTCTGTCCATTCGAGGACAAGACCGTCCATTAATCCCCAAAGGAAGACCACATGAAAACCTATGACCTTGTTGGCATCGGCAACGCCGTTGTGGACGTGATCTCGCAGACCGACGACAGCTTTCTGGCGCATATGGGCATCGAAAAAGGCATCATGCAGCTGATAGAACAGGACCGCGCCGAACTGCTTTATGGGGCGATGACGGATCGGGTGCAGACCCCAGGTGGATCGGTTGCCAATACCATCGCCGGAGCCGGTGCATTGGGATTGCAGACCGCATTCATTGGACGGGTACGCGACGATTCTCTGGGTCAGTTTTACGCCAGTGCGATGGCGGATCACGGCATTGATTTCGTGAACCCGCCGGTTGCCGGCGCGGATCGCCCAACCTCGCGCAGTATGATTTTCGTCACACCGGACGGTGAACGCTCTATGAACACGTATCTGGGGGTGTCGACCGGTCTGTCCTCGCAGGATGTGCCAGCGGATGTGGCCGGTAACGCCAAGATGATGTTTCTTGAAGGGTATCTGTTTGACGAAGACGCTGGCAAAACCGCCTTTCGCGAAGCGGCGCGCGCAACCAATGCCGGCGGCGGCATTGCCGGCATCGCAATCTCCGATCCCTTCTGCGTCGAACGCCACCGCGCTGACTTTTTGTCATTGATCACAAACGATCTGGGTTTTGTCATCGGAAACGAAGCCGAGCTGAAATCCCTATTCGAGACCGACAGCATCGAAACCGCCCTGTCCAAGACCGCAGACATCTGTGCCAATGTGGTCTGCACCCGCTCTGCGGACGGCGTCACCCTGATCAAGGACGGCACCCGCGTTGACGTCGGTGTCACCCCAGTGACGCCCATTGATGCCACCGGTGCCGGTGATCAATTTGCCGCCGGTTTCCTATATGGGCTGGCCAAAGGCCATGATCTGGAAACCTGTGGCCGTATGGGCAACCTCTGTGCCGGCGAGGTCATTAGCCACATCGGGCCGCGCCCCCAAAAGGACATGCTTGCGGCCTTCAAATCTGACGGATTGGTTTAAGTTATGTTGAACAACGGCTTGCATGAAGTACCCAACGGCAAGGTTGCGATGGTTGTCACCTACCTTGAGATGACAACACCCCCGCCGCTGCGCGAACTTCCCTTGCCCGAGGGGATTACCTTTCGTCAGGTCACGCCGGATCTACCATGGTATCGCGACATCTTTGACCGCGTCGGTTCTCCGTGGTTATGGTACCGCAGACGGACCTATGAAGATGCCAAACTGATGGCGATCCTGAATGACCCCAAGGTTGCCCTCTTTACGCTGTCACGTGATGGGCAGGACGAGGCCTTGCTGGAACTTGATTTCCGCAAAGACGGGGAATGTGAACTGGGGTATTTCGGGCTGACCCCGAAACTGATCGGCAGTGGCGCTGGCCGGTGCCTGATGAACAAGGCAATCAGCCTGGCCTGGGCCGCCCCGATCAATCGCTTTCATTTACAGACCTGCACACTTGATAGCGCGCAGGCATTGGGATTCTATATGCGCAGCGGCTTTGTTCCCTATCGCCGTCAGGTAGAAGTCGACGACGATCCGCGGCTGTCAGGGGTGTCCGCCACCGATAGCGCACCACATGTGCCGCTGATCCGTTAGGGACATCCCCGGCCCGCCATACAGCGGGCCACCTGTTCCCGCGCCTCAGGTTCGGGAGAGCCAAACACCGATCCGCCACAGGGCGTCACACGCAGCGCATAACCGGACGCGTCCTTGCGCACAAAAGCAAGGATATCGTCACCAGTTTGCACATGACCGCACCACTGGCTCAAACAGGTCACCTCAAGCGTGATCTGTCGGTTGAACGGCACCTCAAACCCCAACGCATTCAGAGAATGGCCCCGCAATCTGGCAGGTACGCGCGTCATCCGGGGCGGGCGGGTCATGCCATCGGGCATCTCGGACATATCCAGCTTGAGGCGGCCATGAATGACAACATAGGCTTCTTCTGCGGCGGCAAATTGCGCATAGCTGCGATCAACACTTGGGGCCAGACAGGACAGCGCCAGCGCCGGCACCGGTGCGCAAAGCGCGATTGCCAGAGCAAGCGCACGCATCACAAATGCGCCCGGAATTCGTTCAAAAGCACCTCGTAAACGCCACGCTTGAACGGCACGATACTGTCCAGCAACTGATCAACAGGCAGCCATTTCCATGCAGAGAACTCCTGATGCTCGGTCACAATATTGACCTGCGAATCCGTGCCCTGAAATCGCATCAGGAACCATTTCTGTTCCTGCCCACGATACTTGCCCTTCCACAGCTTTGGCACCAGATCATGCGGCAAATCATAGGGCAGCCAATCAGCGGTTTGGGCAACCACAGTGACCAGATCCCGCGAGACACCGGTTTCTTCTTCCAGTTCGCGCAAGGCGGCCTCACCAGCGTCTTCGCCTTTTTCCACCCCGCCTTGTGGCATCTGCCAGGCCTCTGAATGGTTGTCTTTGCGTTGCCCGACAAAGACCAGCCCGTCGGCGTTCAACAACATCACACCGGCACAGGGGCGGTAGGGCAGCTTGGCAATTTCTTCGGGGGTCATGGGCGTGTGTCCTTCAATCGGAATGGTACATTTCACTTGCTCCCCTTGTCTCAGGTTCGCGTCTGTTATCCAATAGCCCCTCTATGACGCGGCGTTGTGCGTGACTTGGCCGCGTGATTGCGATGATGTCACCGCCAAACGATTACAGCCAGAAAGGCCCGGCCTCATGTCCAGCTATCCACATATGCTTGCCCCTCTCGACCTCGGATTCACCACATTGAAGAACCGTGTTCTGATGGGGTCAATGCACACCGGCCTCGAAGAAACCAAGGACTGGAACCGCGTGGCAGAGTTCTATGCAACCCGTGCCCGCGGCGAGGTTGGCTTGATGGTTACCGGCGGCATTGGGCCGAACCCAGAAGGATCAGTCGCATTCGGGGCGGCGATGATGGTGTCGGACGAGGACGTCAAGAACCACAGCATCGTCACCAAACGTGTCCACGAGGCAGGCGGTAAAATCGCGATGCAGATCCTACATGCAGGCCGCTATGCCTTCAGCCCCGATTGTGTTGCCCCTTCTGCCATCAAATCCCCGATCTCGATGTTTGCCCCCAAAGAACTGGACGAGGCAGGTATCGAAAAGCAGATCGCAGATATCGCCGCCTGTGCCGGACGTGCAAAGGACGCCGGTTATGACGGTGTCGAGGTAATGGGGTCGGAAGGGTATTTCCTGAACCAGTTTCTGGTCACCCACACAAACAAACGCGAAGACCGCTGGGGCGGTTCTTATGAGAACCGTATGCGCCTGCCAATCGAGGTGGTGAAACGTGTGCGTGAAACCGTGGGCGAGGATTTCATCATCATCTACCGCCTGTCGATGATTGATCTGGTGCCCAACGGCTCCACCTATGACGAGGTGGCGCAACTGGCGGTCGAGATTGAAAAAGCCGGTGCCACAATCATCAACACCGGTATTGGCTGGCACGAGGCCCGCATTCCGACCATCGCAACCTCGGTGCCGCGCGCCGCTTTTGCATGGGTGACGAAAAACCTGATGGGCAAAGTGTCGATCCCGCTGATCACATCAAACCGCATCAACACCCCAGAGGTCGCCGAAGATGTGCTGGCTGACGGCTGTGCTGACATGGTGTCGCTGGCGCGCCCCATGCTGGCAGACCCAGATTTTGTGCGCAAAGCGATGGACAACGAAGCCAAACAGATTGCACCCTGTATCGCCTGCAACCAGGCCTGTCTGGATCACACGTTCAGCGGCAAAATCTCAAGCTGTCTGGTCAATCCGCGCGCCTGCTATGAAACCGAACTGACGCTGGACGCTGTGGAAACGCCAAAAACCATCGCGGTTGTCGGTGCCGGACCGGCCGGCCTGTCTGCGGCCCTCGCCGCTGCGGAACGCGGCCACAAGGTCACGGTGTTCGACCGCGCCTCGGAAATCGGTGGACAGCTGAACCTTGCCAAACAAGTGGCCGGCAAAGAAGAGTTCTGGGGCTTTGTCGACTGGTATCGCACCATGGTCGACAAAATGGGCGTGGCGGTAAACCTGAACACCGAAGTCAGCGCCAACGATCTGGACGGTTTCGACGAGGTCATCATTGCCACTGGCGTTGTGCCGCGCGACCCGCAAATCCCCGACCAAAACGCCGGCAATGTGGTCAGCTATATCGACGTGCTGAACGGGACCGCCAAGGTAGGTCAAAAGGTTGCGGTGATCGGGGCCGGCGGCATCGGCTTTGACGTATCAGAACATCTGGTCCACGAGGGAGAAAGCACCACCTTGAACCTGCCCGAATGGATGCGCGAATGGGGTGTCAGCGACCCCGCCGAACATCGCTCCGGTCTGGCACCCGAAGGCCCGCAGCCCCATAAGGCCGCACGCGAGGTCACCATGTTGCAGCGCAAGACAACCAAGGTGGGTAAAGGCTTGGGCAAGACAACCGGCTGGATTCACCGTGCATCCCTGACCATGAAAGAGGTCAAAATGATTGCCGGCGTGAACTATGAAAAGATCGACAGCGAAGGGCTGCATGTATCTTTCGGCGAAGCACGCGAGAACCCGACCTTGGTCGAGGCGGACACCATCGTACTGTGCGCGGGGCAATTGTCGGACCGTTCACTGGCGGACGCACTTGAGGCCAAGGGCAAGAGCTGCCACGTCATTGGCGGTGCCGATGTCGCGGCAGAATTGGACGCAAAACGCGCGATTGATCAGGGCACCCGACTGGCCGCAGCACTGTAATCGCGGACCAGACCGACCTATGCAAACATCGCCTGCGCCTCAAAGCGGCGCAGGCAGGGACGGGCGGCGTGCATTTCTCGGGCGAGATTATCCGAAGGGCCAAACAGGGCGTTGTGTTCCTGACGCACCGTATCAGGCAAATGCAGACTGTCTGCGCTTAGAAAGGTCTCACTGGGGCAGCCATTGGAAAACACAATTTCATGCTGCGCCATCACCAGATGGCAATACCGGATCGTGCCGCCGATCTGGCGATAACCGATTCCCATTTCGGCAAGATAGATCGCAGGAACCAGCACTTCGGCCTCGCCAAACAACATCTCTGCGCGGAAATCCTGCAACAACATGCGATGCTGCGGGGAAACAACAACTTTCTCGGAGTTTCCCAATACATTGGGCGGAAAAACAACCGGAGCCATCGGGCCAACGGCCCCAATCCTCTGGCTTAGCACTCCCAAAAGCGGCTGAAACCCGCGGTCCATTGTCTTTACCAAATCGCCCGCCTGCAATTGCCCAGCCGGGATGCCACCCTTTGGGGTATCAATCAGCGTCGTTTCTGCGAAACAGGCATAATAGTCGGAATATTGATTGTCCTGCTGATGCGATGTGCGTTCGGTATTGAAGGTATATGACTGCCCTTCGTTAAACGGGACGGTCGAAACGATGCCCTGAACGGCCCCTTGTTGATAACCGTCTCCGCCGAAATGAAATGACGTTACCTTGTGACCCGTTGTTGTATTGATCAGATCATAGGCTGTGTTGATCGTCGTTCCCGCAGCGTAAGATGTTCCGTCCAGGTTAATCGCATTGGTGAGGGATTGCGTGCTATCAACTTCATCAAAGACCGTATCATTGTCTGTGATCTCGACCAAAGTCGGCGTGGCACCTGGTGCCAATTGCAGGGTGAATGTCGGCGTCCCAGCCGCCATCGCCCCCTCTTCGGCTGGTGGTGCGTTGATAAAGTCGCTTGGACTATAAATATAGAGAAACGCCACCTTAACCCTCCCGTTGATGCACGATCTTTAAATGCAATCTGGATGCGGCCCGTGAAACCAGTGAGGCGGCAATAAGGCATTGTTAAGGTTAACCACAAAGTAAGAACCGGACCGGCAATAGCCCCCCTTTCCGCGATGTCGCCACTGACGGCCCAGCATCAAGGACAGGGCCGGAAACCAACCGCTGGATGCAAATCGCCCTTATGCTTGTTTCCATGCCCTGAACGATCCCTGCAAATACCTTGCTACTGTCCCACCCCTGCCCCCTTCCTGCCTGAATTGGCCCTCATAACGATTGCAAATGAAGTGATGTGAAGGAGCGGGTATGGACCGCCTGACAGAAATGGAAGCCTTTGCCACCGTTGTGGATCAAGGCGGCTTTACCGATGCAGCGAAAAAGATGGGGATTTCAAAATCCGCCGTTTCCAAACATGTTTCCTCGCTTGAGGCCAGATTGGGGGCACGGTTACTAAACCGCACAACACGCCGTGTATCTCCTACGGAAATTGGCCTTGCTTATTACGACCGCGCCCGCCGCGTTCTGAATGATGCAGGCGAAGCGGACGCATTGGTCACATCAATGCAATCTGCCCCGTCCGGCCTGCTGCGAATTTCGGTTGCAACGGATTTCGGTGTGAACCACCTGTCCCCGGCCCTGTCGGAATTCCTCAGCGATTTTCCGGACATCACCGTCAACATGGTTCTCAACAACCGCTACGTTGAACTGATCAGCGAAGGTTTTGACATGGCGGTGCGTATCGGTGAGCTGGAAGACAGCACGTTGCGGGCGCGTAAACTGACCGACACCACCAAACGTATGATCGCCTCGCCCAAGTATTTCGAACAATACGGACGCCCTGAAAAGATCGACGATCTTAACGATCACAAGCTGCTGCACTACTCGAACCAATCCAGTGGCAATGTCTGGAAACTGACCGCCCCATCTGGCGAAAAACGCCAGGTTCGTACCGCCGGCTGGCTGTCAGTGAACGATGGGCAGTCCCTGTTGAATGCCGCCATTTCCGGCCTTGGCATCGCCTATCTGCCCAGCTTTCTTTATGCGGAAGCGATGGAGAAAGGGTTGGTCGAAGACGCCATTCCTGACCTGCCGATGGAAACACAGGGCATTTATGCCGTCTATCCGCCGGGCCGTTTCACACAACCAAAGGTACGCGCCTTTATTGATTTTCTGGTTCACGAATTCGCTGAAAAAGGTCCCAGCGACTGGTAACCAGATCCCGAACACTACACCGCCTCCCTCGGTGAAACTCTCCTCCGGTGCCACATGCGCATCGGGGGTTTTTTCGTTCGCATTGTGTATTTGATCCCGGAAAGCCTGTTACGAAAGAGCCACGATTACCCCCTCTTGCGGCCCGCGCTTCGCCTCATTGCGGCCACATATCCTGTGTAGATCGCGGTAAAGCAGACAACAGGACAGAAGCCCATGAACAAACACCGCGCATTTTTACTTGGCATCATGGCTCTATCCGTAACTGCCTGTACCCAGACCGGGCCGCAGGCACCAACACGGCTAGAAACCAGTCCGCTGGGGTTTCACGCCAGCGTGTTGTCGTCTGACGGCATGACCGAACAGGCCCGCGAGCTAAACGCCCACGCCAATGCGATTGTGCGGGCCTCTACCCTGAAGGGGGCGATGATCGGAGCTGCGGTTGGCTGTGGTCTGGGTGTGCTTACCGCCAGCAATGCAAGCAGCTGTATCCCTGCTGCGGCCGTGGGTGCCGCCGGCGGTGCGGTGATCGGCAATGCAGCCGGCAAGCGCGAAGTGCAGCGCCGTGTCAAGCTGGCCTCGCCCAATGCGCTGGTGCGCAATCTGCGCAAGGCAAATGGTAATCTGGCTTCGATCCAATCCTCTCTGCCCGATCTTCTGGCAGCGCAGGACGCAGAGCTAAGCCGGCTGTCTCTGTCTTTTGCAGCGGGACAGGTCAGCAAGGAAAACCATGACAAAAAGGCCGAGGCCATCCGTAGAGACCGGGCCAAACTGGCCGAAGCGCTGATGACTACTGCGCAGCAATCACAAAAAGCCGCAGCAAATCTGCGGGCAGCCGCGCAGGCGGGTCATACCGGACTGGACTGGCACATTGGTGCCACCGAGAAACTGGCCCGTGACGCCCTATCCTCCCGATCCAACATCACTCTGCTCTAGCAACAAGGCGCAAGCCTAGGGACGCCCCAGCAAGACCACCTCGACACGCCGGTTTACCTCTCGACCGGCGTCCTCAAGGTTGCTGGCGATAGGCGTAAGATATCCCACCCCCTCGGCATCCAGACGCGCAGCATCAACACCGTAAGCATCGATCAGCCGCTGGCGCACAGCGCGGGCGCGGGCGCGTGACACCGCAATATTTGCCTCAAGCCCCCCAACGGTATCGGTATGGCCCACCAAGGCCACCCGCAATTCTGGATTGCCGCGCAGAAAGTCAGCAAGGCTTGTCAGACTTTCAAACGGCCCTTCGCCCAAGGCACTGTTGCCACTGGCAAAATCCAGATCGTTCAGCACCTTGTGCCCGCGTGCCAACAGTACTGTCGCAAGGTCATCTGCCCCACCATCCGCCGTGCCCACTGGCAGCGCCGCTTTGCTCGTGACCGACAGTGTGTCCTTGGCCGCTGTGCCCGCCCGGATGATTTGCACATAGGCAGACGTCGCCGAGGTGCTGGCCAAAATCGTCACCGCCTCGCGCAAGTCGCCCTCGACAAGACGCAACCCAGTTACGAACTGAAAGGCGCGAATATTCACGTACATATTCGGCCCCGGCAGGGTTTCCGTGGCAAAACGAAAGTCGAAACCACCGCAGGTCACGGCCTGACAATCAAGCGCAATTTCGAAACCGGCGGCGCGCAATTGTTCCCGCAGCGGGCGCATCACCTGAAAGGGCGTCAGCCCCGGAGAATCAAGCCGCCAGGCGGCGCGCTGGACATCCCCCTCAAGGGTGACCGTCGCCACCTCGCCCGCCGAAAACACCGCAACAGGTGCCTCGTAAACATCCGGTCCGGTGTTGCGTTCAACGGTCTGCCGCGCTGTTGCGGGCAGGTCTAATTCGACGGCCCCCAAAGGCGCCGCCGACATCAGCAAAAAGACAAGGGTTGCCCGGATCATCGCGCCTGTGCGTGATATTCAGGATTGGGGCGCATGTCCGTGCCACTGGCCACGCGGTTGGTCATGTTGAAAAACGCCGCCACATTGGCAATGTCCCAGATATCGCGGTCGGTAAATCCGACGTCGCGCAGCTTTTGCCGGTCCTGTTCTTCGACGGATGCGCTGTGCTGGGTCAATTGCACCGCAAAATCCAACATCGCACGTTGTTTCGCCGAAATCTTGGCAACGCGATAGTTCATCACCAATGCCTCCCCCAAGGCCGGATCACCGGACAGTTCCCGCACGGCAGCCCCATGCGCAACAAGGCAATAGAAACATTTGTTCACCGATGAAACCGCAACCGCGATCATCTCGCGTTCAAGTTTGCTCAGCGCGCTGTCGCCCAGCATCAGGTTGTTATAGAGCGCGGTAAACGTGTTCAACTTGTCCACATCAAAGGCATGGGCGCGCAGCACATTGGGGACCATGCCCAGCTTGTCCTGACAGATATCAAAGTACTTTTGCGTCGCTTCCGGCAGCGGGTCCACCATAGGCAGGTCAAGGGCGGTCGGCATATCGTCTTGCATTGTGTGGTCCTTCAATCGGGTAATATGCGATAATGGTATCGCCCCACGGCCTCAAAGCCCAGAGCGCGATACAGCGTATTACCCGCCACATTATCCTCCAGACAGATGACAGACATATGGGTGGCCCCCTGCGCCTGCCCCCAATAGGCTGCACGCCGCATCATCCATTCCGCAACACCTTGCCGTCGCTGGTGAGGCAAAACGACCAGTCCATGAACCATGCAAATGCCCGCATGTACCGCCGCAAAAGCGGCCCCGCCCGGTTTTTCATTCCACCGCGCCAACACCCCGGTTTTGCAGGCAGCCCGCGCCATCACATCGCGCCGCGCCTGTCCAATGCCATCGGTTGCCCAAATCTCTTTCATAATGGCCAGCGGCTCCCAGATGCAGAAAGCCGTCACCGGGGGAATTATAACATTTGTCAGATCTTCGATCGGCAGCGCGTATAGAGTTATTGGGTCCTTCACCACATATCCGCGCGCGGCAAGGGCCTGATCCAGCTGTGGCGTGTCACCCCGTTCGCAAAACAATGGACGCTGGCCGATGGCCTGCATCGCATTTTCGGCTGCTGTGATTTGCGCATCTGTCACCGTGCCTAAGGCCGTCGCCGCAGAAACCCGTTGTCCGCCCCCCTGCCCGTCGCGCAGTTTGAAACCATCCTGCTCCCAGATGCGAGCCGTAGGCCATGTGGCCTCGGAGGCGGCGAAATAATCAGCCAACGACGGGGTCACGAAAACGCCGCCTCAAGCCGCGCCAGCGCTGAGTCTATCTGGTCTGCATCATTGCCGCGGATCACAATATGGGCCCCGTAACTGCCGTCTTTCTGATAGGGATAAGACCCCATCGACAACAGTGGAAAGGCCTCGGCAAGATCGCCCAAAGGCCCCGCGATGTCCCCCTCGCCCCGCTCGATGCGCATGGTTTTGCTGATCAAGGGCGCGCCGCCTGTAAGGGTAGGCAGCACAGAGGCAACCATGGCCGTGAATACCGATGGCACCCCAGCCATCACATGCACGTTTTCCAACCTGAACCCCGGCGCGGCAGAGACCGGATTGTCAATAAGCGTCGCCCCTTCCGGAATGCGCGCCATGCGCAGACGCGCCGCGTTCAGCTCGGTTCCGGATTTTGCGTAATGTTCAGCCAGTATCGCCCGCGCATCATCGCGCACATCAATCGACGCGCCAAATGCCGCGGCAATACAATCCGCCGTAATGTCGTCATGAGTCGGCCCGATCCCGCCACTGGTGAACACATAGTCATAGGCCCCCGACATCGCCTGTACCGCTGCGATAATCGTGCCGCGTTTGTCACCGATCATCCGCACCTCTTCCAGATCAATGCCAACCTCGGTCAGTTGCCCCGCCAGATGATGCATATTGCTGTCGCGGGTGCGCCCTGACAGGATTTCATCTCCGATCACGATCATGGCGGCGGTGGGGTTAGACATGGGCTTCTCCTTGAGCGTGCTTTGTTAAGGGTATAGGCCGCGCTACATGCGCTTTCAAACCGAACTTGTTCCCGCCCGCCTGATCCGCCGTTACAAACGATTCTTGGCCGATTGCCGGCTTGAAGACGGAACCGAGGTCGTGGCCCATTGCGCCAATCCCGGCTCCATGATGGGTCTGGCCGATGAAGGCATCAAAATCTGGCTGGAACCCAATGACGACCCAAAGAAAAAGCTGAATTACGGCTGGCGTCTTGTCGATCACGAGGACGGGAATTTCACCGGTGTTGATACATCTTTGCCGAACAAGGCGGTACGCGCCGCCCTTGAGACAGGCGGCATCGCAGGGCTTGAAAATTACAAGACCGTGCGTCCCGAAGTGAAGTATGGCACCAACTCGCGCATCGATTTTCTGCTGAGCGAACCCGGCCTGCCTGACGCCTATGTCGAGGTAAAATCCGTCACCCTCTCGCGACAAAAAGGACTGGCAGAATTTCCCGACAGCGTTACCGCGCGCGGGGCGAAACATATGGGCGAGTTGACCGAAGTGGCCCGTGCAGGCCAGCGTGCCGTGTTGCTTTATCTGGTGCAACGTACAGATTGCACCCATGTCGCGATGGCAGCCGATATTGATCCAACCTATGCCGCCGCTCATGCAACCGCGACTGCCGCGGGGGTGGAAACCCTGTGCATCGGCACCCATATCACACCTCAGGCGGTAACAATTGCCGGCCCTCTGGCCCTTGACCGCCCGACGCGCTAGGAAGCCCCATAAAATAACCGATTGGAGAAACCGGTGACTGAACAACACCGTGGCCGCCAGACGAAAGACGGCATTCGCATTTACGACCCATCCGATTCTGCTGGCATGTATGCGGCGGGTGCCCTTGCCGCGACCATTCTGGATGAAATCGCAGAGCATGTTTTTGTCGGCCAAACCACCGCCGAGATCGACCGCATTATCGAAGACAAGGTGAATGCCGCCGGCGCGAAATCTGCGACCATCGGCTATAAGGGCTATCAGCACGCCAGCTGTATTTCGGTGAACCATGTGGTTTGCCACGGCATTCCGGGCGACAAAAAGCTGAAAGACGGCGACATCCTGAACATCGACGTCACGGTAATTGTGGACGGTTGGTTTGGTGACACCAGCCGCATGTATGTCGCTGGCAAGTTGTCCCGCAAGGCAGAGCGGCTGATTGATATCACACATAAATCCCTGATGCGCGGCATCGAGGTTGTGAAACCCGGCAATACCTTTGGTGACATCGGCCACGCGATCCAGACTTTTGTCGAGGCGCAACGGATGTCCGTGGTTACTGACTTTTGCGGTCACGGGCTGGGGCGGGTGTTTCACTCGCCGCCCAACGTCCTGCATTACGGCAAGCCCGGAACGGGTGCAGTGCTGGAGCCGGGGATGTTCTTTACCATCGAACCCATGGTGAACCTTGGCCGCGCTGAAACCAAAACCCTGTCAGACGACTGGACTGCGGTAACCCGCGACAAATCTCTGTCGGCACAGTTTGAACATTCCGTCGGTGTGACAGAAGACGGGGTCGAGATTTTCACCCTTTCGCCCGCCGGCAAGTTCCATCCAACCTATGAATAGCGCGCCTTGCTGCTGTCTTTTCTTGCGGTTTTAGGTAATAATTGTTGCCATAATTCCAGAGCTGTGATGTCTTGCCCTGAATAGGGAAGGGATTCTGACATGAATTGGCAAGACATTTTCGCCACCCGCATGGGCCGAATGAAGGCAAGTGAGATCCGGGAGCTGCTCAAGTTGCTTGATCAGCCGGATATCATTTCCTTTGCCGGTGGCATTCCTGATCCGGCCCTGTTCCCGGTGCAGGCATTTCAGGGTGCGATGACCGATGCGCTGTCGCCAGCCAACAGCAGCGCTGCGCTGCAATATTCCGTCTCCGAAGGTTATGGCCCGCTGCGTGACTGGATCGTTGACGAAATGACGGCATTGGGTGTGCCCTGCACCCGCGACAACATCCTGATCACCTCGGGCTCGCAACAGGCACTGGATTATCTGGGCAAGCTGTTGCTGTCGCCAAATGATACCGCGCTGATCGGCTGGCCGACCTATCTGGGCGCTTTGGGTGCCTTCAACGCCTATGAACCGAATTACGACCAGTTGATCCCACGCGGCAACCGGTCTGCCGCCGATTATGCACAGACGGCAAAAGACAAAGGCGGGCAGGTGAAATTCGCCTATGCCTCGGTTGATTTCGCAAATCCCACCGGCGAAACACTGGACCGCACCGCCCGCGAAAGCATCCTTGATCTGGCCGAAACACTCGACATCGCGGTGATCGAGGATTCCGCCTATCAGGCCCTGCGTTATGATGGCGATCCGGTGCCGCCAATGCTGGCGCTTGAGGTCGAACGCAAGGGCAGCATCGACACCTGCCGCACCCTGTATTGCGGCAGCTTTTCCAAAACCCTTGCCCCCGGTTTGCGGGTTGGGTGGGTCTGTGGTGCGTCAGAGGTCATCAGCCAGATGGTGTTGATGAAACAGGCCGCTGACCTGCATTCCGCAACGCTGAATCAGATGGCAATCAACACCGTCGCGCGGGCGCTGTTCGCCGATCACACCGCAAACCTGCGCCGGGTCTACCGCGTGCGGCGCGATACCATGCTGGCCGCCCTGCAAGAGCATATGCCAGAAGGGGTGACATGGACAAAACCCGAAGGCGGGATGTTCGTCTGGGTGACTTTGCCAAAAAACATCGACGGCGGCGAGCTGTTGCGCCATGCGCTTGAGACACAAAAACTGGCCTTTGTGCCGGGGCAAGCCTTTTTTGCCGACCGCTCGGGCGCGAATACCCTGCGCCTTGCCTATTCATTGGCGGATGAAGCCCAGATCAACGAAGGTATGCAGCGCTTGGGCGCGGCGATCAGGGATCTGGCGTAACCTCCAGCAGGGTAACATGGGTGTCGCCGTATTTGCGACTGTCCAGACGCGTGAACCCCTTGGGCGCGAATTGGGGGGTGTTCTCCTCCCAAACGATCATCGCACCCGCCGCCAGCCATCCGCCCGCCTGTAGGGCGGCAAGCGCCAGTTGCCCCATGCCTTTGCCGTAAGGCGGATCAAGAAAGATTAAATCGAACGGGGCCTGCTGCCACGGCCCCAGCTGCGTCGCGTCATCGCGCAACAGCTTGGTCTGTTCGGCAACCCGCAGTTTCGCGACGTTCTCGCCGATCAGGCGTTGCCCGGCGCGGCCGTTTTCCACAAAATGCACCGATGCCGCGCCCCGCGACAACGCCTCTAGCCCCAAGGCACCTGTGCCCGCAAACAGATCCAGCACCCGCGCGCCATTAATCACATTGTGATGCGTCAGCATGGAAAACAGGCTTTCGCGCACGCGATCTGATGTCGGGCGCAGATGGGCGGCGGCATCCCCCTTGCCCACATCGGCCAATATCGTGCCACGGGATTTCCCAGCAATAATTCTCATGCCTTCAACAGGGCCTTAAGATCCGTGCCTGTGTCCGCGACCAAATCCGGTGCCGGCGATTTTCCGGCCTCGATCAAGCGTTTGCCCACCATGAACCCGCGCGGATCATTCATCGCATCCACCGCCAGAAGTTCTTCGCCGCGGTAGTACCAAAAGGCCACGCTGTCCGCATCCGTGCGCCGGGTCACAACCCGATCATATCCCGTGTTCAGCCCTGCAATCTGCAGTTTGACATCGTATTGATCCGACCAGAACCACGGCTTGGCGACATAATCCTTGCCCGCCGCCATGATGTTTTCCGCGACCAGCTCTGCCTGTTCAATCGCGTTGGGCACAGACTCAAGCCGGATACGCCCGCCCCGATAGGGAAAGGAACAACAATCCCCCGCGGCCCAAATGCCGCTGACAGAGGTGCGCCCCTGTGCATCCACGCTGATACCGTTGTCAAGCGCGACACCGGCCGCCTGCGCCAAACCCGTCGCGGGGCGGATGCCCACCCCGACAATCACAAAATCAACCGCTAGCTCAGAGCCATCCGATAGGCGCGCACCGCTGACGGCCCCCTCGCCCAGCAGGGTCTCCAGTCCTACACCTTCGCGGATATCTACGCCGTGGCCCTGATGTAGGCTGCGAAAGAAATCACTGGTTTCAGGCGCTGCGACCCGTTGCAAAATCCGCTCCGACATCTCGACCAGCGTGACCTGCAACCCTTGCTTGGCCGCCACCGCTGCGGCTTCTAGGCCGATGTAGCCACCGCCGACAATCAGTACCTTCGCGCCTTTGACAAAACGTGGAGCCATGCCATCCACATCTGCCAGATCCCGCACCACATGCACCCCGTCCAGCTGACCGCCGATGGCAGCAGGCAGGCGGTTGGGCTCTGATCCTGTGGTCAGCACCAGATCATCATAGACCAGCATATCACCGTCGACGGAAACCTGACGCGCCTGCGTATCAATCGCGTCGACACGGGTGTTCAGACGCAGGGTGATGTCCAGTTCTTCATAGAAAATTTCAGGCCGCAGGAACAAACGCTCCAACGCCATATCCCCCATCAGATAGGATTTGCTCAACGGGGGGCGCTGATAGGGCGGCACTGGTTCAGCACCGATCAGGGTCACCTCGCCGTCAAACCCGCCGTTACGCAGTTTGGCCACACAAGACGACCCCGCCTGACCTGCGCCGATAACAATTACATGAGCCATGTGTTCTCTCCGAATTATTGGTCGCCCTTACCGGCGGAACCTATATGCTGCGCCGCAAGATAGGCAATCACATGAAAGGCATATGCTATGACAATTTCCCAAGGCGACACCCTGCCCGACGCGACACTGGTTGAAATGGGCGCTGACGGACCAGCCCCCGTGAAAATGGCCGACAAGGTCAAGGGCCGCAAAGTTGTTGTCTTTGCGGTGCCCGGTGCCTTTACCCCCACCTGCCATTCCGCCCATGTACCCAGCTTTGTGCGGACCAAAGGCGACTTTGATGCCAAAGGCGTAGACGAGATCATCTGCGTTTCGTGCAACGATCCCTTTGTGATGAAAGCTTGGGGTGAAGCGACGGGCGCGACGGATGCCGGCATCACCATGCTGGCTGATGCTTCATCCGAATTTACACGCGCCATCGGTATGGATTTCGACGCAGCGCCTGCCGGTCTTATCGCACGCTCCAAACGCTATGCGATGCTGGTGGATGACGGCAAGATCACCCTGCTGCAAGAGGAGGAGAACCCCGGTGTTTGCGACGTTTCCGGTGGCGAAGGCTTGCTTGCCAGCATGTAAATAAAATGCGGGGCGCAGCTTATACGCGCCCCGCGTTTGCCAACCTATCCGGTTGCCTGAATCATGGTCCGTGTCGGGAACGGAATATCCACCCCACCGGCATCCAGCGCCTCTTTGACCTGACGGGTCATGTCCGCGCGAAAGGCGAAATACTCACTGGCATCGCACCAGACCCGCACCAGAAAATCAACCGAACTGTCGCCCAGATTGGTCACCTGAATGAACGGTGCCGGTTCGGCATGAGCCCGATTGTCAGCCATGATCGTGTCACGGATGATGGTTTCTGCATCCTTAAGGTTGGCCCCGTAACCGACACCAAAGGTCCATTCGGCACGCCGCCTGTCGTTGGTGGAGTAGTTAGTGATCACGTTTCCCCAAACTTCAGAGTTGGGCACAATCACCTGCACATTGCTGAGGTCCGCCAGTTCGGTAAAATTCAGATTGATCTGTTTAACGGTGCCCATCTCGTCAGCGACCTCGACGAAATCACCGATCTTGATCGGACGGAACAGGATCAACATCACCCCAGCGGCCACGTTTGACAAGGTACCCTGCAAGGCCAGACCAATCGCCAGACCAGCAGCACCGATAACGGCCACAACCGAGGTCGTCTGTACCCCGAAAGTGTTGAGGACAAACAGCAGCGTAAAGCCCAGGACGACATAGCGCACGATCGACGCCAGAAAATCGAACAGCATTTCATCCAGATGCTTGTTCTTGCGGCCCAAATTCGACACCCGCCGTTGCAGCCATGCCGAGACAAGCCAGCCCAGCAAAAGGATCGCAATCGCCCCCAAAAGAGAGCCGGCGGCGCTGGCCAAAAACTCAAGCGTCAGCAGGTCAGAAAGGGATTTGCCTTGCCATAACTCTGTTGTCAGTACGGAATCCATCGTATTTTGCACCTCATCCATCAGGAACCACCCCCATGGATCAACCCATCCATTTTGCGCGCCAGTTTGGCATCCAACGCGCTTAACCCGTCCACATCATGGGTGGTCAGTGTCACATCCACGGTCTTGTAAACATTGCACCACTCCGGATGGTGGTCCCATTTCTCCGCCCATATGGCGACTTGGGTCATCCAGCCAAAGGCCTCGACGAAACTGCCGAATACAAAGGTTTTATGGATCGCATCGCGCCCTTCCACCATCGACCAACCAGTATCGAACAACGGTTTCAGAACCGTATGCCGTGTCTCTTCGCTTAATTTCTCTGTCATTCCTGTTCCTCAACCCGGGCGCGTTTGAATGGCCCGTATTCTGTCAAAATCTCGATTTCCTGATCAACTGCGTCGCGCTCGGCTTGCAGGTAATCCCCAACCGCCCGCGCGAAACCCGCGTCGCGCATCCAATGCAACGACCATGTCGCCGTCGGCAAATATCCCCGCGCCAGTTTGTGTTCGCCCTGTGCCCCTGCTTCGACGGTGCCCAGCCCTCTGGCAATCGCGATGTCGATGGCTTGATAGTAACACAGTTCGAAATGCAAGAATGGATGGTGTTCGACACAGCCCCAATACCGGCCAAAGAGCGTATCCCGGCCAATGAAGTTCAACGCACCGGCGATCCACCGCCCGTTCTTTTCGGCCAGTACCAACACCATGTCCTCGCGCAGGGATTCCTGTGCGATATCAAAGAACGCACGTGTCAGATAAGGGGTGCCCCATTTGCGGGAACCGGTGTCCTGATAAAACTGCCAGAACGCATCCCAATGTTCGGGCTGGATATCTTCACCGCTAAACTGGTGGATATGCCCGCCAAACCCCTGCGCTTGCGCACGCTCCTTGCGAATGTTCTTGCGTTTGCGCGCGTTGAGACTGGCCAGAAAGCCGCCAAAATCCGCATAGCCGTTATTGCGCCAGTGAAACTGCTGCCCCTTGCGGACCATCAGCCCCATTTCTCCGCCAATCCGTGCCTCTTCCTGCGTGCAAAAGGTCACATGCGCTGAAGACAGGTTGTTATTTTGCGTCACCTGCACCGCGCCCTGCATCAAGGCTTGGCGGCCAACACCCTCAAAACCCGGACGGGTCAGGAACCGTCGGCCTGTGGCAGGCGTGTGCGGTACTGCGACTTGCAGCTTGGGGTAATAAGTGCCGCCTGCCCGTTCGAATGCATGAGCCCAATTGTGATCAAAGACATATTCACCCTGCGAATGCATCTTGGCATAAAGCGGTGCGACGGCAATCAGATGCCCGTCAATGAAAGCCGCAAGGTGCTGTTGTTGCCAGCCTGTGCCCGGTCCGACACTACCACTTTCCTCAAGCGCGGACAGGAACCTGAAGGTCGTAAAGGGATCATGTGGTGGACCGCCATCCGCCACTTCCGGGCAGGCGCAGGCATCCCAATCGGCTTGGCCAATTTCGGCGATGTCGCCGATCAACCTGATTTCGATGCTTTGCGCACTCATTTGCGGCCCTCTTTGTCTGCTCCTCTACTTGTGGCGCAAGACGGATGATTCAAGCGCCAAACGCCGCAACATACCCCTCGAACGTGATATTATCCGCCACTTTGCGCGCCACGGCCTCTTGCGCGGCACTGCGCACCGTCCAGCAACAGATCATTGCCCCCTGCTGCTTAAGTTCGGCAACACGAGGCGCTGAAAGGTCGTCGACTTCATGGCTGATGAAACAGGACTGCGTGCGGGCGTAATCCGGGATTTCCCGCAGGCGGTCGCAGGTATCCCGCGGCAGCGGCCAATCGTTGTACCGATAGGCGCTGGTCACGATCCCGCGCGCCACCTCAGGCAACAGCTCTGCCATACGTGCGACCGAGTGGGGATTGAACGACATCACCGCCAACGGCCCTTGATACCCCGCCAGCGCATCTGCTGTTGCCTGTTCCAGAACACCGATATCCGGGCCCATCCCGCCATCCTGATCCTTCAGCTCGATCAACAGCGGCACCTGCCCCGCAACAATCCCAAGCACTTCGGGCAGATCCGGAATCCCCTCATCCCCGCCTTTCAGCGGGATTTCCGCCAGTGCTTTTGCCTGTTGCAGACGCACCGGTCCGGTCTGTCCCGTCAACCGATCCAGCGCATAATCATGAAACACCATTGCCGCACCATCGGCGCTTAGCTGGACATCGATTTCGATGCCATAGCCTGCAGCAATCGCCGTACGGATCGCCGCGCGGCTGTTCTCGGGGCGCCCCTCGTTCACATCATGCAAGGCCCGATGCGCAAGAGGAACGTCGAAAAACGAACGTGAAAGGGTCATGCGATTTCAAAGATACCGTCAATTTCTACCGCCACCCCCAAGGGCAGCGACGGCGCAGAAACCGCGGCACGCGCGTGCTGCCCCCTCTCCCCCAAGACCTCTCCCAGAAAATCCGAACAGCCATTGACGACTTTGGGTTGATCGGTGAAATCCGGTGTCGAATTCACAAAACCGGTCAGCTTGACCACCCGCACAAGGCGTTCAATGTCACCGCCACAGGCCGCTTTGACCTGAGCCAGCAAACTGATCGCGCAGTATTTCGCTGCAGTGGCACCGTCCTCTACCGTCAGGCCATCACCCAACTTGCCCAGAATCAACCCGTCCGGCCCGCTGGAAATCTGCCCTGAAACATAGACCAGATTGCCAACTTGAACGAAGGGCACATAGTTCGCGGCAGGGGCTGGTGCGTCTGGCAGGGTCACACCCATTTCGGTCAGGCGGTCGGTGATGCTCATGGTTTTGTCCTTTGCAAATATGTTGCGCCGGACGCTACCCCCGATGGACAAAAACCAAAACCCCAGAACCGGATTGTTCTTTACCATCTTTACGTCGGATATCGCCCTGTCTGTGGGTGCAACCCAGGCTCGCACCTAGCTTTCACGCAACGCGCGGGCAAAATAATCTGCCACCGGCTTGATCATATAGGCCATCGGCGAACGCTCGCCCGTGCGGATAAACGCCTCGACCGGCATACCGGGCAGCAACCGCACACCTTTGGGCAGTTGTTCCAGCGCGGCGGCGGGCAGGACCACCTCGGCGCGGTAAAAGGTCGGTCCGCCGCCCTCGTCGATAATCGCATCAGCCGAAAGTCGCGAAATCCGCCCCTGCACTTCGGGTGTCAGGCGTTGGTCCAGCGCCGACAGCCTAAGCTTGACATGTTGCCCAAGGCGCACCTGATCAATCTGCTGTGGCGCCACCTGCATGGCGACAATCAGCGGCCTATCCTGCGGAATGAGATAAAGCAGCGGTTCAGCCGGGCGCAGAACGGCCTGCGCGCTGTGCAGGGTCAGCCCGTAAACAACGCCGGAGACCGGTGCCCGGATACGCGCCTGCGCAATTTCATCAGCCAATGCGCGGATATCACGCCGGTATTGCCGGACCGGGGCATCCAGATCACGCGCCGTTGCCGCCCCTTTTTCCAGATGACGCAACACCAGTCGCCCTAATTCAAGGTCGGTTTCAACAAGCCGCTGCCGGGCTGCGGCCTGATTGGCAGTTACCTCGCCCAATGTACCGTTTAAATTGGCCTCCTGCCGCTCAAGCGCGATGACAGAACCGGCGGAGGTCAGTTTGCGGGTGCGCAAGGCGCGCTGTGTCGTCAGTTCTTGCGCAATCAGATCAAGCTGGCGCAGCACGGCCTGCTTTTGCGCCGCGATGCCAGTGAGCTGAGCAGCGATCTGTTGCTTGCGGTTCTCCAGCTTGGTTCTTTCGATGGCAATGGTACGCAGGCTTGCCTGAAACAAGGCGCGCTGTCCTTCCAACAGGGCCATGAGGGCCGGATCATCCAGACCCTGCGCAAGCAACCAGGGATCGAAAACGATCGTCTGGTGTCCCGCCTGCTCTGACCTCAAGCGGTTCTGACGCGCCACATGTTCAAACAACTGGGCCTGTGCAAAAGCAAGTTCCCGCTGTTGTCGACGGGTGTCCAGTACCACCATGATGTCGCCCTGGGTGACCAGCTGACCGTCTTGCACATGCACGGCAGCCGCCACACCGCCGCTCGGATGCTGCACGATCTGGCGGTGTCTTTCGACCTCAATGGTACCCCGGGCAATCACCGCTCCGGTAATTGTTGCACTCATTGCCCAATAAAACAGACCCGCAAGCAACACCCCGATTGTGACCATGCCGGTCAAAACGGGCCGGCGCGCCGACAAGCCTGGCAATTCATCCTTGCTCACGTGATGCCCGCCGCTTTCCGGGGGCGCTGGATTGCCTCCACGTTCTTTACCATGCTGGACAGCACTTCATCTTTCGGGCCAAAGGCCACTCGCACACCTTTGTCCAGAACCAGCAGCATTTCGCATTCCTGAATGGCCGAGGGCCGGTGCGCCATGATCAACACCGCGCCACCCCGCGCTTTCACGCCCTTGATTGCCTCGTTCAGGGCCTGCGATCCAGCGTTGTCCAAGTTGGCATTTGGTTCATCCAATACCAAGACAACCGGATCATCATAGAGCGCGCGGGCCAGTGCTATCCGCTGCATCTGTCCCCCGGACAGGCGCAACACCCCGCCCCTGACCACCGTGTCATAGCCTTGTGGCAGGTCAAGGATCATATCATGCGCAGCCGCACGTCTGGCGGCGGCCACCACCTTGGCCTCGTCAGGGGCTGGCGCAAGACGCGCGATATTTTGCGCCACCGTGCCGTCAAACAGCTGGATGCGTTGCGGCAGATACCCGATGTGACATCCCAGCCGCACCGCGCCGTATTGATCCAAGGTCGCCCCGTCCAACCGGATGTCACCGCCCGCGGGCCGCCAGACACCCGTCAATGCCCGTGCCAAACTGGACTTGCCAGTCCCTGACGGGCCAATCACACCCACGGCTTGCCCCGGCGCAACCTGAAAACCGACCGCCTTGAGGACCGCCTTGCGATCACCGGGCGGCACCACAGTCAAGGCGTTCACCGTCAGCCGCGCCGCCGGCTCTGGTAAGGACAGGCGCGCCTCCTCAACCGGGACAGCCGCCAGCAAACCCGCCAGATGATGCCAGCCCTGAACCCCCTGCTGCACCACCGGCCATTGATGGACAAGGGTTTCAATCGGTGACAGAGCGCGCCCCAACAAAATCGACCCCGCCATCATCCCGCCTGGCGTCATCTGGTTGTTCAACACCAGCCAAGCCCCCGTGCCCAGCATCGCGGATTGCAAGAACAATCGCAGGGTGCGGGTTATCGCGGAAAAGCCACCACCAACGTCAATGGCCTGCATTTGTTCGGATTGCGCCACGTTGCGCCGCTGTTTCCAATGCGCAAGGGCACCGCCACGCATACCCATGGCCTCAACGGTTTCCGCCTCTGACATCACCTGCTCCGCAATGCTATCGGCCTGCTGTGCAAAACGCCCCGCAGCGGCCTGCGCCCGTTTTGAAAGCAGCTGGTTGGCGATGGTGATTGTGACCAACAAGGCCGCCCCCGCCACTGCCAGCACCCCCAGATAAGGGTGGAACACAAAAATTGCCCCGAAAAAGATCACTGTCCATGGCAAATCAAATCCCGCAATGACCACGGGTGCAGCCAGCAGGCGCTGCACAGCATCAAGATGGGCAAACCCGGCGCGCGCCTCGGTGTCTGGACTGACTGCACATTTTCGCGCGACAGCATCAAACACCCGATCGTCCAGATCACGTTGAAACCGCAATCCGATCCGGGTCATGATCCGCGCCCGCACCGCATCAAATACGGCCATCGCCGCAAACAAAAATGCCACCAGCAGCGACAGGGCCACCAGCGTTTCAACCGACCCCGATCCTAAGACACGGTCATAAACCTGCAACATGTACATGGGGCCGGTCAGCATCAGCAGGTTGGCAAACAGACTGAACACACCGACAGCCCAAAATAACCCGCGACTGCGTTGCCGGATGGTCCGCAGCTCTTCATGTCCGCGAAGGGCCTTTTGCCCGATCATAATATCCACTGCTCCTGTTACCGATACGCCGGGACAGGCAAACCGATGCGAGGCGGATATAGATCAGGCTTAACTTAACATCGGCTTTCGATAAGCAAAGCGCCGCATAACAAGGTTAACACAATATTCAGCGGTTGCCGCCGGTCTGTTCGCCAGCACCACCGCCACCAGAACCACCACCAAAGATGTCGCGCAGGACCTGATCAATAATGGTACCCTCGTCACGTCGCGGTTGCGGGGCCGGTTCAGGCCCGGTTTCCCCCATCCCGCTCAGCGGGACAGGTGCTGACATCGGCAGAGGGTTCTGCGGCAGACCCGCGTGAATCCGGATCATCGCCTCGCGCCAGATATCCGTCGGCAGGCCCCCACCCGTGACACCCTTGAGCGGGGTATTGTCATCATAGCCCATCCAGACGCCCGCGACGTAATCGGCAGAGAACCCGATAAACCACGCATCTTTTGCCGCCGAGGTTGTGCCGGTCTTGCCCGCCAGTTCACGCCCGTCAAACTGCGCCCGTTTGCCAGTCCCCTCCGAAATCACCTTCTCCATCATATAGACCAACTGGCGCGCGGCACCTTCCTGAATGACCCGTTCACCGATACCGCCCCCGCGCCCCATCAGCGGCTCTGGATCGCCTTTCAAGGAAAGCTCGACCAACCCGTAAGGCGTGACAGATGATCCCCCATTCAGGATACCGGCATAGGCGCCTGTCATCTCAATCAGCGTACTTTCAGAAGCCCCAAGCGCCAGCGCCGGACCAGCAGCCAGATCGCTTTGGATGCCAAACTGCGAGGCAACCCGACTGACCAACTCGCGACCAACGCTTTCGGAAATCTTGACCGCAGGAATGTTCAACGAGTCCTTTAGCGATTCAGTAAGCGTCACGATCCCCTTGAATGTGTTTGTATAGTTGCGCGGGCACCATTCGCCAGATCCGGGGATATTCTGACAATAGGGCGCATCTTCAATCAGATCATTGGGCGAATACCCCAAATCAAGAGCCGCAGCATAGACAAAGGGTTTGAAGGCCGATCCTGTCTGACGCAAAGCTTGGGTGGCGCGGTTGAACACCCCGGACACTTTTGTTTTGCGCCCTCCCACCATCGCCCGCACCGCGCCGTCAGCAGACATGATCACAATCGCCGCCTGCGCCTTGGAGCCCTGGCGAACCTTGTTGTCGAACACCCATTTCAGCCCCTCTTCGGCGGCCAGTTGAATGCGCTGATCCAATGTTGTGGTGATCTGCATGTCCGAGGTTGTCGAACGGATAAAGTCGGGAATCTCTGAGATCATCCAATCGGCAAAATACCCGCCCACCTGCTTTTCCGCCTCGGCAGAAAGCTGGGCGGGATTTGCCTGTGCATCCGCCGCTTCGGCTTTCGTCAGATATCCCTGCTCTTGCATCAAACGGATCACCGTGGCGGCCCGGTTCTGTGAGCGGTCAAGGTTGTTGGTGGGTGACAACGTCGTCGGTGCCGTCAGCAACCCGGCCAGCATCGCACTTTCTGCCGGCCCCAAGCGGGCGGCAGATTTGCTAAAGAACCGCTGTGCCGCCGCTTCGGCACCATAGGCACCACCGCCCATATAGGCACGGTTGAGGTAGATCGACAGGATATCGTCCTTGGAATACTTCGCCTCCATCGCCATCGAAAACAGCGCCTCTTTCGCCTTGCGACGGATTGATCCCCTGCGACAGTCGGCCTCGTATTGCTTTTCAGAGATCCCCTTGGACGGATCATAGGGTTCGCCCAGACAAATCAATTTGGCCACCTGTTGGGTGATGGTCGACCCGCCGTGCCCGGACAGGGGCCCGCGCCCTTCGGACAGGTTAATGCGCACAGCAGAGGCAATGCCGCGCGGGCTGACACCGAAATGGCGGTAGAACCGTTTATCTTCGGTCGCGATGACCGCATGTTTCAGATGTGGCGAAACAGAGTTTGCCGTGACCACCCCGCCAAACTGGTCGCCACGCCGGGCAAATACCACGCCATTGCGGTCAAGCATCGTCACCGACCCGCTTGCCCGCCCGTCCAACAAGGCCTCAAGCGGGGGCAGCGTCGTGTAGAAATAGCCCACGGCCAGCGCCAACACGAGACAGACCACCGCTGTCAGCCGCCAAGTGATCTTCCAGATCAGGCGCAACACCCATGACACAACGGCCATAAGAAAGCCCGAAATGCCGCCACGCTTTGCCCGCTTGGGGGCCGCCTTGCGCCGTGCAGGGGCGGGCTTTTTCGTGGGCTTCTTCGCAGATTTTTTGGCCGCGGGCTTGGCCTTT
Organism: Sulfitobacter sp. M05; assembly: GCF_029285175.1. Taxonomy (GTDB): domain Bacteria; phylum Pseudomonadota; class Alphaproteobacteria; order Rhodobacterales; family Rhodobacteraceae; genus Sulfitobacter. The sequence goes on from NZ_JABEDH010000002.1 coordinate 312,902, forward strand.
GACGGATACCGTTTATCCGCCACCAAAGGACGCTTGCGCTTGGGTGTGTCACTCATAACTCTGCCTGCCGGACTGCTCTTTTTTTGAAACCTTATCCCGCTTTGCCGGGAATGTTTAGCACTAGCGCCATCGAAACGATCAATATGACGACCATTTTTTGAGCAACTTTAATCGAACGACTAAATAATACGCAAATTTTCCGATCTTACCCCCTAAAATCCCACGGAAAACCTTCCTTCCTTCTCCAAAATGAAAGTTTCTGCAGTTGCACAATGCAGGACTACCCTGCCTATCGAAAGAGAGATCATCAGTGAAACTCATCATTGCAACAATCAAACCATTCAAGCTGGAGGAGGTGCGCGAGGCACTGACTGACGCGGGCGTACGCGGGCTGATGGTGACAGAAGTTAAGGGATTCGGCGCACAGTCCGGCCACACCGAAATTTACCGCGGCGCGGAATACGTCGTGAACTTTGTGCCCAAGGTCAAACTGGAACTGGTCGTCGCCGATGCCATCGCGGACCAGATCGTGGAGGTGATTTCAAGCACCGCACAGACCGGCAAAATCGGGGACGGCAAACTCTTTGTCATCGACGTGGAACAGGCAATGCGCGTGCGTACCGGTGAAACCGGCGACGACGCGCTTTAAGCTCAAGAAGGATATTAAGAAATGACATTGTCGAAAAAACTACTTCTCACCGGGGCGGCAATCACCCTGCCGCAGATGGGCTTGGCACAAGACGCAGAGACCGCTGCGGTAACGGCAGAAATGGTCTGGATCATGAACACATTGCTGTTCTTGATCGGCGGCTTTCTGGTGTTCTTTATGGCCGCCGGCTTTTGCATGTTAGAAGGCGGATTGGTGCGTTCCAAAAACGTCACCATGCAAATGACCAAGAACGTCGGCCTGTTTTCACTGGCAACCATCGCCTATTGGGCTTTTGGCTATAACCTGATGTACCCTTTGGGCACCTGGTCCATTGAAGGGGTGCTGTCGGGCGTGTTCGGCGTCGGCGTTCTGGAAGCGGTGGGCATTGATTTGGCCGGTGCGGACGATGGCGAATATGCCTCGACGGGATCCGACTTTTTCTTTCAGCTGATGTTTTGTGCCGCCACTGCTTCGATCGTATCGGGTGCCTTGGCTGAACGGATCAAACTGTGGCCCTTCCTGATCTTCGTCGTGATCCTGACCGGCATCATCTATCCTTTGCAGGCTTCGTGGAAATGGGGCGGCGGCTTTCTGGATGAAATGGGCTTCCTCGATTTTGCCGGCTCAACTGTTGTGCATTCCGTTGGCGGCTGGGCTGCCTTGGCAGGCGCGCTGATCCTTGGGCCACGTATCGGTAAATACAAAGACGGTCGCGTGAACCCGATGCCCGGCTCAAACCTTGCGCTGGCCACCTTGGGTATGTTCATCCTGTGGCTTGGCTGGTTCGGCTTTAACGGTGGTTCGCAGTTGGCCATGGGGTCAGTCGGCGACATCGCTGACGTGTCGCGCATCTTCGCCAATACCAATGCCGGCGCTGCCGGTGGTGCTTTTGTGGCGCTGGTTCTGACGCAGCTGCTTTACAAAAAGCCCGACCTTACGATGGTTCTGAACGGTGCGCTGGCGGGCCTTGTGTCCATCACAGCCGAGCCATTGACACCAAGCCTTGGAATGGCGACGCTGATCGGTGGTATCGGCGGTGTGATCGTGGTCTTTACCGTGCCGTTCCTTGATAAGCTCAAGATCGACGATGTTGTCGGTGCGATCCCTGTGCATCTCTTTGGCGGCATCTGGGGCACAATTGCGGTGGTTCTGACCAACCCCGAGGCCTCGCTTGGCACACAGCTTTATTCGATCCTGATCGTTGGTGTCTTTGTCTTCGTGGCCTCTGGTGCCGTCTGGCTGGCCCTCAAGGCGGTCACGGGCATCAGGGTTAGCGAAGAGGCCGAAATCAACGGGTTGGATATGACTGAACTGGGCATGGAAGCCTATCCTGAGTTTTCCAAGAGCTGACCCCCCTTCAGAAACGTAAAAAGCCCGGGTGATCGCCCGGGCTTTTCACTCATATAGCGGGGAAGTCGCCGAAATGCGCCAGCCTGCCGCGCTTGTCAGGTTCAGATACCCACGTCGATAATTGCAGCCGCCAGAACCGGCACGCTTTGAGTGTTCAACCCGGCGATATTCATCCGGCTGTCGCCAACCATGTAAATCCCGTGTTTGACCCGCAGCTCTTCAACCTTCTCCGGCGTGGTGCCCAGCCGCGAGAACATGCCGCGGTGCTGCGCAAGAAAACCAAACCGATCAGAACCGGACAGACGCTGCAACTCGCCGGCCAACTGCGTGCGCAGACCCAGCATGGCACCGCGCACCTCTTCCAGCTCTGCCATCCAGTCAGCCCGCAGCGCATCATCATTCAGAATGGTGGTGACAATGCGCGCCCCGTGATCCGGTGGAAAGCTAAAGTTCTGGCGGTTCAAAAACGCCAGCGTCGCCTGATTAAGCGCATGTGCCGCCGGGTCGGCCGCGATCGCCATCAGCAACCCGGTGCGTTCGCGGTAAATGCCAAAGTTCTTGGAACAGCTTGCCGCAATCAGACATTCGGGCACGGCGGCAACCAGCTTGCGGGTCGCTTCGGCGTCCGCATCCAAACCGTCGCCAAACCCCTGATAGGCAATGTCGATCATTGGCGTTGCACCGGTGTCCTGCAAAAGCTTGATCACCTCGTCCCACTGGGCCGCGTTCAGGTTCGCACCCGTCGGGTTGTGACAGCAGCCGTGCAACAGGATCACATCCCCCGCATGGGCGGTCTTCAGGTCGGCCATCATCCCGTCGAAATCCACGCCGCGCGTTTCATCATCGAAGTAACGGTAAGGGACGATTTCAATGTCCAGATATTTCAGGATCGACAGGTGGTTCGGCCATGTCGGATCAGACACAAACACCCGCGCATCAGGCTTGGCCATGCGCACCAGCTCAAATGCCTGACGCACTGCACCCGTCCCGCCGGGGGTTGCCGCCGCCGCCACAGTTGCCCGCGGCACCGCATCCCCCAACACCAGCGAAACCATCGCATCGGCAAAGGCCGGATCACCCGCAAGACCGGTATAAACTTTGGTGTCCTGCGACTGCCAGATTTGCTGTTCGGCAGCTTTGACCGCGCGCATTACTGGCGTCAAACCAGTTGCGTCCTTATAGACACCTACGCCCAAATCCACTTTGGTTGTGCGCGTGTCTTCCTTGTACATCTGCATCAAGGCAAGAATTTTGTCGGCGGGTTGCGATTGCAGTGTTTCAAACATCAGGCTTCTCCAGTTGCCACAGGCACGGTGGGGAACATGCCCCATTCCGACCATGATCCGTCATAAAGGGACCAATCAGTATGGCCCATCCGTTCCAGTGCCAGCGCAAGAATTGCCGCCGTCACGCCCGATCCGCAGCTGGTAATCACCGGCTTTGACAGATCCACGCCTGCCGCCTCGAAGATCGCGCGGGTTTCGTCGGGGGTTTTCATTGTCTTATCTGCATTCAGCAGGGTCTCGAAATGCACATTACGTGATTTCGGAATGTGGCCGGCGCGCAGCCCCTCGCGGGGTTCGGGTGCATCGCCGCGAAACCGCTCTGCTGAACGGGCATCGACAATCTGCGGATCACCAAGCTTTGACGCATGGGCCACCTGTGTAACATCGCGCACCAGGTGGTTTTGCACCCGCACCGTCATATGACGGTCCCGCGGCACCGGCGGCATATCCTCGGTTGCGTTGCCTTCGGCGACCCATTTGGGCAGGCCACCGTCCAACACGGCGATGTTGTCCTGTCCCATCAACTTGAACAGCCACCAAACCCGGGCGGCGGAAATCAGACCGGCACCATCATAAACCACAACCTGATGTCCGTCACCGACACCCATCGCGCGCATACGGGACATGAATTTTTCAACTGGTGGTGCCATATGGGGCAGGTCAGACCGGCCATCCGAAATATCGTCAATATCAAAGAACCGCGCGCCGGGGATATGCGCCGCGTCATATTCCGCCTTTGGGTCGCGCCCTGCATCAGGCAAATACCAAGATGCATCCAGAACCCGCAGATCGGGGTCTTTCAGGTGTTTGGCCAGCCATCCAGTTGAAACAAGTGTTTTGGGATCATCAGTCATACTCTGGCCTTTGCGTCTGGAAGTTAATCCTGACTACCGCCGCCAGCTGTGACTCGCAAGGTAGATGCGGTGCGAAACGCTCCGCCCTAGCTGTTGTCCTTCAACAGACGCGACTTTTGCCGCGCCCAGTCACGTTTGGCCGAGGATTCACGTTTGTCGTGGTTCTGTTTACCCTTGGCGATGCCGATCTTGACCTTCGCCATGCCCCGATGATTGAAGTACATCACCAGCGGCACCAACGTCATGCCCTTGCGCTGTGTCGCGCTCCACAGATCGGCCAATTGCTTGCGACTGACCAACATCTTGCGCCGGCGGCGCTCCTCGTGACCAAAGGTCTTGGCCTGCTTGTAAGGCGCGATATAGGAGTTGACCAACCACAGCTCACCATCTTCCACCGCCGCATAGCTTTCAGCGATGTTTGATCCGCCCATGCGCAGGGACTTCACTTCGGACCCCTCAAGAATGATACCGCATTCAATATCATCCTCGATCGCGTAATCATACCGCGCGCGGCGATTTTCGGCGATGACCTTATAGTTCGGGTCTGACTTGGATGATGATTTTACCTGGGCCATGACACCGGATGTAGGACGCCACCGCCCCGCGTGCAAGTCACAGAGGTGGTGCAGGCTGAAACTCGGTTAAAAACATGCGGGAAAGCGGCGCAGTCAGCGCAGATCAAGCCGCATCAGTCGCCCAGTTTGGCATGTACCTCGTCCAGATCAATCTCGCCGATAGGCATCTTGTTGCCCGGATTGTCGAAATCATACTTGAACAGATCAAAGTCGCGTTTGTAAATTTCCCGCACCAAATGGATCGACAGGTCGTCAAAATAATCCTCAACCGGATGCGCGCGTTTGGGCCCATGCCCTTCGCTTTCGTTAAAGCGCGGGATATCTTCGATGTTCACAGCATTGGGTGTCTTGATCGAGTTCAGGACGTCTTGCATCCCATCGTTGAACTTTTCGGTCCACAGAATTTTGTCATAGCGCCCCCCGTTCACGATGAAGGTGCTGACATGGCCCGACATTGCAGACCAATGGATGTCTGGATCCATTGGCCGACGCCAGCGGATGGTGTCACGGGCAAACAGCAAGAACCGGCGGAAGCTCTTGATCTGGTCGAACTCCTGCTTGCCGTCTTCACCGCCCACCTCGATACCGTATTTCTGGATCAGCAAAGGAACAAGATTGCCGCGATACCGTTTGCCGTTGCGCTGAATGCCACAAATTTTGTCAAAGAACGACGACAGGATGCGCGTGTAGGGGTTGCGCACACAGGTAAAGGAATAAGAGGCATGATTGGTGACATTCGCGGTGATCGGCAGTTGTGACGGCTCAAGCGCCCATTTGTGCATCCCTGATTGCGCGTCATGGATGTCACCATCAAAGAACGCGCCATGATCCGAATAGAACATGATCTGGCCGATGGTCGAACAGGCGCACTTTGGCACAACGCGGTACACCACGCTCTCGCTCTCTGTCATCCAGGTGCCGGGAAATCCCATATGCGCGTCCTCTGCTCATGTGACTGTTTTTACAACAGATCCGTCTTGGCTTAAAAAAGCAAATTAATGGTGTTTATTCAATCTCTCTTCACCCTTATCAACGAAACAATCAAAGTCAAAAGGGCACATCGTCTCCGGTATGGCAAAAATCGCCTATATATTATTGTGTCACAAAGACCCGGAGGCCGTCATTCGGCAAGCCGAACGCTTGACTGCGGTCGGGGACTATATGTCGATCCACTTTGATGCCTCGGCCAATCCGGCCCACTTCAAACAGATCAAGCAGGCGCTGGCCGACAACCCCAACGTCACCTTTGCGAAAAAACGGATCAAATGCGGCTGGGGCGAATGGTCACTGGTGCAAGCGACGCTGAATGCAGTTCAGTCCGCGGTTGATGACTTCCCGCGCGCCTCGCATTTTTATATGCTTTCGGGGGATTGCATGGCAATCAAATCCGCCGAATACACCCACGGGTTCCTTGATGACAACGATGCCGATTTTATCGAAAGCTTCGACTATTTCGAAAGCGACTGGATCAAGACCGGCTGGAAGGAAGAACGCCTGATCTATCGCCACTTTGTCAACGAACGCGAACACAAACGGCTGTTCTACTTCCTTTTCGAAACGCAGAAACGTCTCGGCCTGCACCGCAAAATTCCCGAAGATTTGCAGATCATGATCGGGTCACAATGGTGGTGTCTGCGCCGGCGCACCATCGAGGCGGTACTGGAATTCGTCAAAGAGCGCCGTGATGTCGCACGCTTCTTTCGCACCACCTGGATTCCCGATGAGACCTTTTTCCAGACACTTGTACGCCATCTGGTACCGGGCCATGAAATCAGGTCGCGCACGCTCACCTTCCTGATGTTCACTGACTACGGTATGCCGGTCACTTTCTATAACGACCACTATGATCTTTTGCTGTCTCAGGATTACCTGTTCGCCCGCAAAATCAGCCCCGAAGCACAGGACCTCAAGCGCCGGCTCGGCTTGCTCTATGTGGCGCAGGGTGTGCAATTCCAGATCAGCAACGAAGGACGCAGCCTGTTCCAATTTCTGTCCGGCAGAGGCCGCAATGGCCGGCGGTTTGCAACCCGTTTCTGGGAAACCGAAAGCACGCTAGGCCGGGAGCGCGAGCTGTTGATCGTGGTCTGCAAAAAATGGCACGTGGCCAAACGGGTGCTGGACCGCATTCGGCAAGTTACCAATGTGCCCGCCATTGAATATCTGTTCAACGAAGAGGACACGCCGCTGCCTGATCTTGGCGGCATCCAGAACACGCTGGAAAAACGGCATCGTCACAGGCGCGCCTTGATGCGGATGCTGTTTGACTATTTCGAAACAGACAAGATGATCATCTGTATGGACCCGGCCAATCTTGATCTGTTGAACGATTTTGCCGCCGACCGGTCGGTGACCCGCATTATGGAAATCGAATGTCAGTTCAGCGACGATTACCTGACCGGCCACGCCATGCGTGTCGGGTTGGCAGGGGACCAGACCTCAGCAGATACGCTTGAGCGGCTCTTGCCAACCATACGCAACGACATGATGTTCGAGAGCGACCGCATTCGCGACGCCAATTTCGAAAACCTGTCCCGCATGCGCGAGGGGGCAGACATCGAAAAGAACACCGAGGCGTTAGGCGCGTTTCTTGCGCTCCCGGTTGAGACTGCGCAGGAAATCGCCAAGACGGACTACCTGTTCGCGGATTGAAGCCGCCTCAGGCCTTTTTCTTCCACGTGCCCAGCCAGCGCCGCATGGCACCCGACTTTTCTGCCATATCATCCTCGATCGCCTCAAGGGTCGGATCAATCCGCGCCATGCGGAACCGCCGCCAGCGCACCCAGATCGCCCATGCAATCGCCGCAAACAGCGTAATGATAAAGATATTGAGGAATGGGATACCCTTGGATGCATCCGGGCCAGATACCGGGCGGATCGAAACCGCATTCGGGAAGATCGTAAAGAACTCGTTGCGCCAGCCGTAATGCTTCAACGCATAATACTGTGCGGCACCGGCGGTGGTTTTGGCATCTGCCGCCTCGGCCTGCAGGTTCGACGTGTCGAATTTGAAATAGGGCGGCCAGCCCCAACCGGTATCCTCGTTGCGGTAGACCATCACATCCCCTTTGGCACGCCGCGTCTGGATAAAGAACACATCGCGGTTCGCCACCGTGCCATCAGACCCGATATCCGCCTGTGCCCAGAACAGTGAATTCTCGCCCGGATCAATCCGTTTCTCATAGGTGTCCGTCACCCGCACGATATCCACCTGCGGCAGGGTATAATGAAACACCGCAATCACCAGCACCCAGATCGTGCCCCAGAAAACCCATTTGATCATCGTCAACATCGCCACACTCTCTTAGGTAAAATTCGTCAGATAGATGATCACTGCAATCACCATCACGGGCACCACATAGACCAGCAAGATCAGCTTGCGCCGGATCGAACCATCATAGCGTTCCAGCCCCCGCTGCACAAAGGTATCTCGATCCACCAGCTGCTTGCCCGCGTGCCACTTCTTCTTCAGCTTCGATTTGCGCACCGCACGGGAATAAAACGACAGCGACACATAGATCACCGTCAACGCGATAAACAGCATCCCAAAAAGCCGGATAAACCCGATCATCTGTTCCTCCTTACCGCACCCCAAGGGCCAACCCGTGCAATCAGATCACGATCCGGCCCACCACGTCTGGCCGGGGTGGCGCGTCTGGGCTCCGGCTCTGCCATCGGGGCGTCATGGCCGAAAAGCGTATCGCGCGCGCCCGCCTTGTCCACCTGATACTCGGCCACAAGGAAATCCACAACGTATGCCTTTTTGGTCTCGGGCCAGCGCGCATAGGTCGCGTAAAACAACGCCTTGTGACAGATGAACATCTGGCGCGCATCTTTCGGCGCAAGCTCTGCCAGCAACATATTCACCAGTGCCGCGTCTTTGGTATCGCTGGCCCGCAGCGTGTAGAAATACGCCGGATGATCCGATGAGATACGGGGCCATTTGCCGCCGTTCTCTGCCCAGCGCACCAGCGCCCCCAAGGCATGAAACTCCTCCGGCAACGCATCATGATAGCGTCGCGCCAACCGCCGCATGTCCGCCCGTGTCGCCCCACTCAGATCGCCGCCCTGATCGGCCACCGCATCGACCAGAATAAAATCCATCTTCTGGCGCAGGATCGCAGCAGCATGATCGCGCCGCCCCTCGACAATGGTTTCGGTCAACCTGTTGTAATCAAAAAACTTTGCAATCTGGTTCCGGTCCTTCGCATCAAAGGTATATTTGATCGGCAGATCACCCAAATGCCCCTTGCCCGATGGCGCAATCACCGCCGGATGGGCCAGATCCTGAAACACATACAGCCCGCCGAAATGCGCCGTCCAAAAGTTGCGCTGGTCAAACCCCATCTGTTTCAACCGCACCGGATTGCGCACCACATCCCCGGTTTTCCCCGCCAGCGTGATCATTTCGGCAATCAGCACATCATCAAACCAGCCGTCAGACTCTGTCTTGAACCGGTCCACCATCGCGCCCAGCTTTTCCGCGTCCTTCACCGTGCCCGCCGTCGTATCCGCCTCAATCTCCACCCGCCGGATGTCAAACAGCCGCGCCGGCGTGGCCACGTCATAGACCGAGTTCACCAACTCCCCCGCCACCGCATCCCTTGCCGTCAGGGCAAACAGCTGCGCCTCGTTTTCGGCGATGAAGTCTTGCAGGATCGCGCGTGAGGTCGAGAATTTCATGTTGAGCAAAGGCGCTGTGCGTTGCTCCATGCTGAGCAGAATAAACTGCCGGTTCACCCCTTGGTGGTTGAGATATGCGTGGTCGTTCAGGTCATCGCCTACCTCGGGGGAATAGCCCGAAATGTCGATGTGGAAATCGGTGAGGTCGGTGCGTTTGCCGGTCAGGTGCTCGAGCGCGCGGTTGTAGCGTTCGACCAGCGCGGGCGAGGAGACATGGAACAGGTTGCCAAACATGAGGCCGTGGCGGATGAGGCGGTTCATGCGTGCGTGACCTCCACTTCGGAACTCCACCATTCTTTTGTTTCGGAAATCGTTTGGAGATGAAAATAGGTCTCAATAATAAGCAGGTTCCTTAGCCTCTCTTTTTGAGCTTCACTTAGGAATTCCTCTAAATCGATCAATTTTTTAATATCGCGGATAAGAAAATCCAAGGCTGTAGGTTTCTCAGGCAGACGGTCCTTTGGTATCTCGACCGCACATTGATCAAGTGTACCGACAAGTTCCCCGAGAAAGTGAGCTTGCAATCTTAGCCGTGAATCCCGCTCCTCTGGTGTTTCCAATTTTTCAACCCGATGAATGTCATCTGTTTCCGGCAGGTTGAAAAGTTTAGCTTGGTCATCATAGTCCATGTCTTCGTAGCAACTCTCCGGAATAACCCATGATACCCAAGAAAGTGGCACCGACGTCATCTGATACCAAATACCAACCAACTTTTGGTCAAGTACATCATGATAGACTTCCTGTTCTCTCTGCTTTTGCTCTTTCGAAAAAATCTTACCTTGTTCAACTAAGAGCGCAACTTGCTGGTCTTGAGCTTCAGCCATTCTACGAAACTCTTTACGGGTAAGTTGAAGCTCCTCGCGCTGTGCAGCCAATTCCTTACTTTGCAGCATAACAGTCACAATAATCCAAAGGAATGCTAGCGCACCTGCAATACCGGCGAGAGTGTCGCCTATTTCATTTGAAGGTGCCAAAAAAAATGACCAAAGCCTCCATGACCACTCACTACCTTCTCTCTGCGGCAATAGCGCGAGAAGAGTCAAAAAAGCCAAGAATAGCTTTGTTGACCCGATACCTATAAACAGGGGATTACCGCGCGCCATTCCTGCATTTACGAGCCTGATTTGATACTCGAACCAGCTAAATAACCTTTGGGCAATCGATTTCAGCAATCTAATGGCCTCACCCCTCACCCCCCGACAAATACCGCTTCTTCGCAGCCTCCATCCGCTGCATATCCCGCACCGCATTATCAATCGCCACCTCATCCGACTTATCCGCATAGCGGAACTCGCTGTCCGCATAGCGGTTGATCTCCTGCACCACCATCTCCACCGTGATCTCTTGGCGCATCTCCTCAATCATCGCCTTCTTCTCATCGTACCCTTTGAACAGGAACAACTCCGGCTCCTCCATCCATTCATCCGGCAATTCAAAGTCCATCGCCCGCACCTTGACCGCGTCCGTGATGTTCTTGATCGCCCGCCCCGTGAAACGCGGATCGGCCTCCTGAATGGCCTTCAGATAGGTGCCCAGCTTGTTGATCGTGTCCAACTCCCCAATCTCGCCCCGCACGGCCTCATAGACCGTCAACAACCCCGCCTCATGCGGTTTTGAATGCCCCTCGAACGACGCCGCCACCGCCTTTTTGATCATCTGCGCCTCGAACACCTGATGATCGCCCAGCGGAATATCGTGGTTTTTGCCCATCAGCAGGAACAGGATATCCACATAATCCTCCCGCGTCTGCGGCCCATCCACAAGGAACCGCGCCCCCGCCCGCTGGCGCAAGGCATCGTCGACATTCTCCGGGTAATTCGAGAACATCCCGAAGGTGCAATTGCCGCGCACAACGGTATTCGCCCCGGCAAACGATTCCATCAGCACAGCGGTAATCTCCAGCTGCCCGGCGGATGACTGCCTGTCGCCGCGCTTGCCCGCCAACTGGTCAATATCATCTATTGTGCCAAAGCCGATCACCGACGGATCAATGATATTATTGATAAACGCCTTCGCGTTCTGCCCCGATTTGCCCTGATAACTGTCGATATTATCCGTGCTGAGGTTCTGATAGCGGAACGGATAGCCGGCATTCGAACAATACTCTGAAATCAACCCCGCCATCATTTGGATCAGCGTGGTTTTCCCCGTCCCCGGCGCGCCGTCGCCCATGAACGTAAATATGAAACCGCCCATTTCCGCAAAGGGGTTCATGCGACGGTCAAAGTCATAAGCCATCAACATCTTAGCCAGCTTCATTGCCTGATATTTGGCAATATGGTTGCCCACGACCTCATTGGGTTTCTTGAACGTCATGGTCAGCGTGGTCGATTTGGCCTTATGGGCGGGGGTAAAGCCGGAAACAGTAAAATCATCCGCCGCCACCCGCCAGCTTGTCGATCGGAACCCTTCCAACTGCGGCATATTCTGCGCACGCAATGCCACTTTCTCCATCAGGCTCTCGGCAAAACCCGCCACGGTCGCCACCACATGCGCATCATCCTTGCCACTTACGGCGATATCCTGATCAAGTTCCCACAGCACGCCATGCAAGGCGGTCTGCCCATTGTCCAGCAACACCTCCTCAACCTCTCCCACATCCACGGAAACCTCAGGCAAATGCGCCGACATCAAATAGGCTGTTGCATTGCCGAACACATAAAGCGTGACCAAGGCCTCCGCCGCCAGCAACTCGCCAAACTCCGCCTTGCGCGCGGCAGGCAAAGCCCCCTCCAAATTCGCCCGCTTAAGATCACCCAGCCCCGATTGCTCCGCCACATTCCCGGCCACCGCCAATGCAATCGCAATCGCGCGGCGCAACCCATGCAAGACTGTCGACTGCAACGGCGACATCAACGCATCATCGCCATCCGCCCCTTCAACCCGCGCAATCAAGGACACCGCACCGGATGCCACCCGCCTCTGCGTCACCAACCCCGGTGTGGTAGACCGGAACCGCCGCCGCGTGCCGATCCCAGAGGACCGCTCGACCGGTGCCGCCCCCACGGCCACCCCAATGCGCGGCGTATGATCAAACCCTTCAAGCAACGCCTGCGCGACAACGACATGCGCCGCGATATCCTCTTCTCGCAACTCCATGGTGTCTGATGTCTGGCTCATCGCTGCTCCAATCCTATTCTCTTTTTGGCCTTAAATACTGTCCGCACTCACGAACCCTGCGCCCCTCGCCGGCGTTCAATACTGCAACACACGCCCCACGCCGCTGACCACAAATTTGCGCACCGAAGCGAAACCGGCCGGTTGTTTTTCATCCAACGCCTGAAACACCCTTTGCGGCAGAATGATGCTGCGTTCCTGCCGTGTCGCCCCCAGGTCCGGCCCCTGTCCGGCAAAAGGATCCAGCGCGAAAACTTCACGCTCCACGGTCGAAAACCACCCCGATTTCTGCGCAACCACCCGATCCGAAACCAACTCTTCCTCGGTCCAGACCAAGGCCCAGTCCTGCCCCGCCGGGGCCTTGGCCTCTGCCAGAACCTCACGCAAAGGGCCCGCCTGACGGGTGTAGCTGTGCGAATACATCGGGCCCAGATGGAACCGCCGTAGCCGCTTGGGATGCAGGTCGTCGAAATCCTCGTCAAATCCCTTGGCAATGGTCAACAACTTCAACCCGCCCAGCGCCTGCGCGCTCAGATGCGCCTGCACCTCGGGCCAACGCCGCTGGTCCTTGGGCAACCCGACCTTGCCGGAATCCTCAAGCTCCATGATATAGATCACCGGCAGGTTCACCTGACTGTCATATGTCGCCCAATGCAGACGAAACTGCCGCCGCCCTTCAGCAAGGTTTCCCAACCACTGTGGTTGCACATCATTCTGCACCCAGAACAAATCACCCTTGGCCAACTCCTCATAGTAGAGCCGTTGTGACAGCGAGAATTGTAACTTGGTCGGCACCTTGCGCGCACTCAGGATGGTCTGGACCATCTGGTCCTTCAACGCCTCAACCGATGCCATCTCCTCCAGATGGGTGACCGCCTGCTGTGCATCATTGGCCATGGTCATCAACTCTTCGGCCACCGGAAAACCGCTGTCCCGATTGTCCATCGTCAACGAACCAAAGAACCGCCCCGTCTCGCGCCCTGCCAAAAGATATTTCAAACCCAGCGCGTTGAAGCTGTGGGTCAGCTTGACGGCGTACCGCGTTAGAATTGCCACCTCGTCCTCGTTCAGCTTGCCCTCCGCCCGCATGACGCCGGACACGTCCAGCATATGCTGCATAATACCCTCAAACTTACGGAAATACCGCCGCGAGGCATATGTGTCGGACAGGCCAACGTGGTCATGGGTAAGGTCGGACATCAGACAATCCAGCCGCAACTGCTGCGCAATCCGGTGACGAACTCCGCCAGCCGGCGCGTCACAACAGTCGGGCGCAGCTCACCGGATTGCCGCACGCTTTCACGCCCCATACTGATTACTGTCATGTTTCTCGACAATCGCCTGAAACCGCCGCGCAAACCGCTCGTCTGCCTTGGCCTTGGCCTCCAGCACCTCACGGGCAAATACCATGTGGTCCTCGTGCTTCTCCATCATCTCGGCCATGCGGGCATTTGTTGCCGCACCAATCCCCGCCATCGCCGACTGGGCCTCTTGATCCGTCTTCACGCCAATCTCGTTGATCCGATGCGCCACGTCCTGCTGCTGCGCCGTCTTCAGTGATTTGGTCAAAGCATCATACAGGACAACACGTTGTTTCGTGTCTGTCTGCAACTTGTTGATCAACACCATCTGCGTGGCCGCCTGATTTTGCAGCGAGTCGATCCAGGTCTTGCCCTTCTCGATATACCGCTCCAGCGTTTGCGACTTCGCCAGCTTGACCTGCTCCTCCTGAACCAAAGCGTTATACTTCGTATTGGCCTCGGCAAGCTCGGTCTCCAGCTTGGTGCGTTTGGCTGCGTCCGTTTCCGAAGCAATGGCATTTTCCAGCTTGATGATTGTCGGGTCCATACCTTGCAAATCCGCGCGGATGGTTTCCAACTCACCGACCGTAAATTCTCGCTCGTCCAGCGTGCCGGTCAGGTTGTCCTCAACCTTGATCTTTTGCTCTTCCAGCATCGCCAACTGCCCTTCAAGCAATTGGACAATTGTATCCGACTTGGAAATCAAATCTTGCAACTTGTCGTCAATCGACGCTGACCGCACCCGTTCCTGCCGCATTGCATCCGATTTAGCGCTCGCGAAAATCCCGACAAAGCTCTCCCAGCCGGTCTTATTGCGCATCTCGTCGAAATCGCGGCTGAACCCGGCAGTCACATCGTCCAGCCCCATGATCAGCTCAGCAATATTGGCGTTCATCACATCGGTATGGGCATGAACATCCTCAAGCGTGGCATTCTCGATGTCGATCATCACATCATCGCCGGCTTTCATCTTGGCGCGGGCGGTTTCGATCCGGCTGGTCAGCTCGGCAATCTTGCTCTGGGCCGCGGCCACCTGTGTCTGCGATTCCCTGACCTGTGCGTCCAAATTCGACATACGACACTCCCTTTCTAAAACTGTTAAACTTTATATATGCAATGTAACAGCGATTTACATCACCTTACCATGTAGTTTCTTGAACTGTGGCAAAACCCCAAAGAGTTGAAAAGGGCTAACCCTTAGAGCCGCCCTCCAGCTTCGCCCAGCGGGCCAGAGCGGACAGCGCCAGAAGAAACACCAGCCCCGCAATCGCATATCCACCCAGGGTTACCTGAATATCGGCATATACCATCACTGTATCCTGCTGCACCCGCGCCGAGGCAAACAACAAACTACCCGCGAGCAACAACCGCCCGACAAAACTTTGTAGTGACAGATACGTCGCCCGCCCGGCATCATCCAACAAAGGTTGCATCCGCGCGACAATAAAAGGCCGCGCAAAGGAATTCGGCACCATGCGCAATAGCAACACCGCAATCGCCAAAGCAGAGTCGGTTAGGGAAAGCACCCCGATCAGCCCAATCTGAATGCCGAAGGCCAAAAGCAGGATTGCACTTAACCCGATCCGTCGGCGCAACTTCAACGCCACCAAGGACGCCAGAACCGACACCAACATCATCATCGCACTGACCGTGCCGCTGACAATAGGCGGCGACCATGTTAACCCCTCAAGGGCCTGCGCAATAAAGGGCTGACCAAAGATAAATGGCACATGGCTGAACCCGTACATCAACACCGACAGTATAAATAGCCAGACCAACACCGGCCGACCCATTGCCTGACGAAAATGCCGCCATTGGCCAGACAGGCCGGCACTGCCCACACTGCCCCTCTCATGCAGTGGTTCGACAAAACGCCACGCAATGATCAAGGCCAGCACCTGCGCCACGGCACCAGCGACAAATGCCCATCCCAGATGATAGCTGGCCAGAACACCACCGGTGATCGCCGACAAGGCCAATCCGATCAACGCAGCCTGCCAGCCTCTGGTTTCCTGCGCTTCAACCTCTGCGGCGCGGCCCTGCACTTTCAGGGATTCATACAACAACGCGCTGTCTGTGCCAGAACTGAACGCCGCACTTACACCCAGACAGACCTGCGCCAATGCAAAAACCGCAAACCCCGATCCGACTGCAACCAACGCCGCCCCCAGCGCCCCGAAAAACGCCGCAGCAATCAATGTGCGCCGACGGCCCAGACGGTCCGACATATAGCCTGACGGCACTTCCATCACCGTGGTTGCCACATCGTAAATTGCATAGAGCAGGATGGCCTGCGCGGCCGAAAGCGTATTCTGAAACAACAAGAACCAGATCGCCTGCCAGAAGGTCAGGTTCTGGGCAAACTTGAACCACGGATAAAGCGTCAGGTTGCGCTTCAAGGCACCGTGTTCATCACCTGTCGCCGCATGGCCCTGCGTTGTAGCGTCTTCCGTCGGTGCCAAAATTGTCCCCGTTTCGCTTTACAAACCTGCGCGGCCAGAGCCTCTTTCAGGTTGTCCCGTTGATTACGACCCATTTGAATAAGGCCTGTTCACGACTGTTTGCGCTACCTTCACGGGCATCCCTTCCCACGTCCAGCCCTTCCTGTAGCAGCACCACAAAATCCTGAAGCACAAGCAGCCCTTGCGCCTGCCAGACCGCGCCGGAATTGCGACCAAGTAGAACTGGACAACCCCGAGCAAAATTGAAAGATGTCCCGCGACCCAAGTGGAGATTAGCTATGAGCAATGTAACCAACCTCAAATCCCTGTTGAAAGACCCCAGTTTGCTGGAAACCCGCGCCTATGTCGGTGGCCAATGGGTAGACGGCGAAGATGGCACATTTGACGTCACAAACCCGGCCCGTGGCGATGTCCTGGCCCAGGTGGCCGACCTGAGCCGCGCACAGGTTGCTGGTGCCATTGCCCAAGCGGAAACGGCGCAGAAAGAATGGGCCCAGTGGACCGGCAAAGAGCGCGCAGGCGTAATGCGCAAGTGGTTCGACCTAATGATCGAGAACCAAGACGATCTGGGCACTATCCTGACCGCCGAGCAAGGCAAGCCCCTTGCTGAAGCCAAAGGCGAAGTTGCCTATGGCGCGTCGTTCATTGAGTTCTTTGGTGAAGAAGCCAAGCGTATCTATGGCGAAACCGTTCCCGGCCATCAGCGCGACAAGCGGATCACCGTTCTCAAACAGCCCATTGGCGTTGCCGCGTCAATCACGCCGTGGAACTTTCCCAATGCGATGATCACCCGTAAAGCCGCCCCTGCGTTGGCCGCCGGTTGTTCTTTCGTTGCCCGCCCTGCTGCGGAAACACCGCTGAGCGCCATCGTGATGGGTGTCTTGGCCGAACGTGCCGGCATCCCCGCCGGTGTCTTCAATGTTGTGCCCTCTTCGTCGTCTTCTGCTATCGGCAAAGAATTCTGCGAAAACCCCGCTGTGCGCAAAATCACCTTCACAGGATCAACCGAAGTTGGTCGTATTCTGCTCAGACAGGCCGCAGATCAGGTGATGAAATGTTCCATGGAACTGGGTGGCAACGCACCGTTCATCGTGTTTGATGATGCGGATCTGGATGCCGCTGTTGAAGGCGCAATCATGTGCAAATTCCGCAACAACGGTCAGACCTGTGTCTGCGCCAACCGGATTTATGTCCAAGCTGGCGTCTATGACGTCTTTGCCGAAAAACTGAAGGCCCGCGTTGAGCAGATGAAGATCGGTGACGGCCTTGAAACAGGTACGGACCTTGGACCACTGATCAACGCCGAAGCCGGTGCAAAGGTCAAGGAACACATTGACGATGCAGTGAACAAGGGTGCCACCGTGATCCTAGGCGGCAATGGCGCGATGGACGGTAATTTCCTGCCGCCCACAATCGTCACCGGTGTGACACAGGACATGCAGGTTGCACAGGACGAGACGTTCGGCCCCTTCGCGCCTTTGTTTAAATTCACCGATGAAGACGAAGTGATCGCCATGGCGAACGACACGATCTTTGGTCTGGCGTCCTATTTCTATGCCAAAGACCTCAGCCGCGTGTACAAGGTTGCCGAAGCGCTGGAATACGGCATCGTTGGCGTGAACACCGGCATCATTTCTACAGAGGTGGCACCGTTTGGTGGCGTCAAACAATCCGGCCTTGGCCGCGAAGGCAGCCACCACGGCATCGAAGATTATCTAGAGATGAAATACATCTGCATGAGTGTATAAGGCAAAAGGCGGAGGTTTCTCCGCCTTACCCCCGCCGGGGATCAATCTGTGCCATCACCCTGTCAAACCGCATCCACGACAGGGAAGCCTTGTTCCCAGCAAGCCCGTCGTAGTGGGACTTTCCTGTAGAGTTTGGTAATCCCGCCCAGATTTTTGCCAAATTATTCATGAACCCCGTGCGGCCCAAAATTCCTGACCGGAACTGATGCAGGCCCGCCTCTGCCAGCAACACATCCGCCAACCTGTCCTGCACTGCCGGACTAAACCGTTGTGTTTGCTTGATCCCTGCTTTTTGCACCACCCGCCACAGGGTCACTGGAATAAACTGGTAACGTCCGATGGCATGTGGCTGTCCGGGGGTGGCTTTGATCCATGCAAATATCTCTGCCAATGTCATCTGTGTTGGTGGTTTGGTGGGTTTGATCCGCGCACCGTACTGTACCGCATCATACCCGTCACGGCGCGATTCCGCCTCTTGGATTAGGGCGCGGATCACCTGAACGTCAGAGCCGCGTAAAATCGCCGGGACCGCAGTTGCATAGGCCGGCTTATGCGCGGGCCGGTCCGAAAACATGCCCCTGTGATCACGGCCAATAAACAGCGCCGCAGTCTGACGTGCCGGCGTGACTCGCGCCGCAGCAAACAAGCTCCCCCGGCCAGCATTCAACGCACTGCCGCCAAGAATTGAAACCGCCTCTGCATGGGCGGTGCCACCCATCACCACCGTGAAAACAACGGTCAGAATGCGCCAAGCGGATTGCATAAATACCTCAACATTGTGCCCCCCCTTCTATGACGCAGAAAGGTTGCCAAGCCGTTCAGAAATAAAATTTCCCACACAGCCAAGGATTGACGCAGGAGGCGCGTCATACATAGGTGATGTTGATGCAAACCGATGATACCTCTCTTGCCCTTGCGGCAGCCGGCGGCGATGCCGGCGCTTTTGGCACGCTGATGGAACGGCAATATGATCGGCTGTTCCGTCTGTGTTTCCGGCTGACCGGTTCACAGGCCGAGGCCGAGGACCTGACGCAGGACATCTGTGCCGCCCTACCTGCGAAATTACGCAGCTTCAAAGGCGAGGCCACATTCACCACCTGGGCCTACCGTCTATGCGTCAATGCCGCCCACGATCGCCGCCGCCGCGCAGCCACCCACGCCAAAGCCGCCAGCGGCTGGGGCGATTGGGAGGTCAACCGCCGCGCAGCCGATGCTGAGGCCGAAGCGGCGCTGGACTGGCTGACACAGGCCATGCGCGCCCTGCCGGACGATCTGCGCGATACGCTGGCCTTGGTTCTTGATGACATGACCCATACGCAGGCCGGCGAAATTCTGGGCATCTCAGAAGGCACCGTCAGCTGGCGCATCTCACAAGCTAAGAAACACCTCGCAACCCTGCGCAAGGAGGGCACGCCATGAGCGACGACCTCGATGATCTGAAATCCCTGATGAACGCGGCAACCCCGCACCCCGATGCCGCACGGAAATCGGAAAACCTTGCCTTGGCGCAAAAAAACTTTGCCGACCTCCAAGGATCGCGAGATGGCGTGCGTCTTACTTCTGATCGCCCGAAAACGGGCATTATCTCAGGAGTACGAAACATGTTGTCCACCCTTACCTCCCGCGCCGGCCTTACCGCATCCACCGCCATTGTTGCCGTGGGTCTTGTGATGCTGTCGCCCCTTGGCAATGACCTGTTGCCGCCCCCCACCGACACCGCGTTCCAGACCGCGCCGCAGCCTGTCGAACCGTCAATTGCCCAGCGCAAGACCGCGCCGGTCGAACCGGCACCACAGCTTGAAGTCGCACCAATGGTTGCGACTGAGATGGCCAGCGATGGTACGGCCGCCGCCCTGCCCCCGGCCAGCCCTGCGCTTATGTCCACCCGCGCAAATGGCCGCATGATGCTGGATGCACCGGTGATCCTCCCGGAAAACATCACAGAGACCTTTGCCAATGCCGACACGAACCCCATTCAGGTTACAGCGCAAAACCCGGTTTCGACTTTTTCCATCGATGTGGACACGGCGTCCTATTCTGTCATCCGCAACTCACTAAGTAATGGCCAACTGCCGCCCAAAGATGCGGTACGTGTGGAGGAAATGATCAATTATTTCCCCTATGACTATGCCGCGCCCACCGGCACGAACGCCTTTCAACCTACCGTCACGCTAACCCCGACACCGTGGAACGCCGACACGCAACTGATGCAGATCGCCATCCAAGGCGCGTTGCCCGATCTGGCGGAACGCCCGCCGCTGAACCTTGTGTTCCTGATCGACACCTCCGGCTCGATGGAGCAGCCCAACAAACTGCCCCTGCTCAAGCAGAGCTTTCGCTTGATGCTGGGCCAGTTGCGCCCTGAGGATCAGGTTGCCATCGTGACCTATGCCGGGTCAGCAGGCGAGGTTCTGGCCCCCACTGCCGCATCGGAACGCACCACAATCCTGAATGCGCTGGACAACCTTGGCGCGGGTGGATCAACCGCTGGCCAAGCTGGCCTGCAACAAGCTTACGCCACCGCCGCCGCCATGTCGGAAGAGGGTGATGTTAACCGGATCATTTTGGCCACGGACGGTGATTTCAATGTCGGGCTGAACGATCCTGACGCATTAAAAGATTACATCGCCGACAAGCGTGACAGCGGCACCTACCTTAGTGTTCTGGGCTTTGGCCGTGGCAACCTTGACGATGCGACGATGCAGGCGCTGGCCCAGAACGGCAATGGACAGGCGGCCTATATCGACACCCTGTCAGAAGCGCAGAAAGTGCTGGTGGATCAATTGGGCGGTGCCCTGTTCCCGATTGCCGATGACGTGAAAATTCAGGTCGAATTCAACCCGGCCACAGTCTCGGAATACCGTTTGATCGGCTATGAAACCCGCGCCCTGAAACGCGAGGATTTCAACAACGACAAGGTGGATGCAGGCGACATCGGGGCCGGCCATCAGGTTACCGCGATTTACGAGGTCACGCCAAAAGGCTCACCGGCAGAACGCAACGCTCCACTGCGCTATGACACACCGGTCATCACCCAGAATGCCAGCGACGAACTCGCCTTTCTGCGCCTGCGTTATAAAGCGCCGGGCAGTGAGACCAGCGCCTTGATTGAAACACCGATACAGGCAACCATCACTGGAGAGGCAGGTTTTGCCGCCGCCATCGCAGGCTTTGGCCATCTGCTGCGCGACGGCACCTATACCGGCGATTGGACCTATGCCGACGCGATCAAACTGGCGAATGACACCAAAGGCGACGATCCCTTCGGTTACCGCGCCGAGGCGGTGCAGTTGATGCGCCTGGCAGAAAGTCTGTCTGCACAGTAACCGTCCCATAGATATCAAAAAAGGTCCGGCGCGCGAAGCACCGGACCTTGCAGAGTCTGTCTCGGGGGAGGAGGATCAGAACTCTGTTACCGTCTCAAGCGTTCGGGATAATCCCTTAACGCCTTAGTTGACGGATTTCGCGTCAACGACATCTTTCTCCACCCGCTTCACATCAGAAGCGATCTGAATTTGGCGGGGTTTCAGTGCTTCGGGCACCTGCAACTCCAGCTCAATATGCAACATGCCATCGACATGCTCTGCGCCTGTCACCTGAACGTGGTCCGCCAGATGGAAACGACGTTCAAAGGCGCGCGTGGCGATGCCGCGGTGCAAGAAAGTCTTGCCTTCATCCTCATCCGCCTTGCGGGCCGACACGATCAACGCCTTGTCGCGCACTTCGACTGACAGGTCGTTGTCCGAAAAACCGGCAACCGCGATGGAAATGCGATACGCATCATCTTCCAGTTTTTCGATGTTGTAAGGGGGATAGCTTTGCGTTGTGCTGTCGGCGCGCAGGGCACGATCCATCATGTTTGCAATCTGGTCAAAGCCGACACTTGAACGGTAAAGCGGTGCAAAATCGTAAGTTCTCATTGTGTTCATCCTCATTCTAGAGCGATTGAAGCCCGGACCTTCCACCATTGGACAGGCCCTGTTTTCAGTCATCAAGACCCTCATCAGGCATCTCGATGTCACTCATGTGGGAAGGATGGATTACGGTTTCAAGACCCGTTCGCCCTGACAAATTTTGCACCCGTGGATGTTTTCCGACTGCCCACTGTCACCCGTCGGATATTGGCACCCGGCAGCGCCTTGTTGGCACGCATCTGGCGTTTGAGGTCGGAAATCAGCTGTGGCAGCTCCATGCCAAAGGCCACCTTCTTGCCACCTCTTGTGCCAATGCCCGATATGACCGAGACAATCTGTCCCCGCCCGTTCAAATGGGTAAACACAGGGGCACCACTGGACCCGAAGGTGACATCGCAATCCAGCACCAGCAAACGGTCGCGTGCGCCCAGCACCTGACACTGGTTTTGCCGCGACAAAGCATCTGAGCGCCCGCGCCCGTAAGACACGACACTTACCGGTCCTTTGGGCATCACCCCTGAAAACACCCGAAACGGCGCAAGCTGATGGGATGGGATCGGCTTTGCCAAACGAACCAGCGCCAGATCGTGACGGATGTTGTTGCCGTCAAATCCCGTTGTCGGGTCATAGCCGGCGTGGGCCTCAATCTGCGACACCCGCCGCTTCGCAGCCGCATCGCCATTGGTCAGCCCCGCACGAAACGTCACCTCTTCTGCAGAGATCAGTTGTCCGTTCTGATAGACACAATGCGCCGCGGTCAGCACCATGTCCGGCGCGATCAACGTGCCCGAACAATAGCCGCTGCGCCCGAGGTCCAGACGGCCCACCGATTGCCAGGCCAATGCGTCGTTTTTCGTACCCAATTTGCGCAGCTTGGTCGTTTCCGCCACAACTGCTCCGCCTGCAACCATGGCACAAAGCGCAAGCGCTGCTATCTGTGCAATACCCTTCATGGTCTTACAAACTTTGCGCCAGTGCCGGCATTATTCTGACCAACCAACACCCGTTTCCGCCGGGGTGCATCGCCTTGGAACACGCCCTTACCTGCAACCAGTTCAGCCTGCAAAATTGCCAGCGGCGCGCCCAGTGACGTGCCCAATGACACGTTTTCTCCGTCCACCTCTGCCTTGGCAGAAACAACGGAAACGATATGGGCCTCACCTTCATGAAAGGTAAAGATCGGAGCCCCGCTGGATCCAAAATCAACCGAACAGCTTGTCACTAGAACACCGTCCTGTTGGGCCAAGACCTTGCATACCTCCTGCAATGACGGGGCCTCGGATCGGTCTCTGGCATAGCTGACAACGCCCACAGAATCGCCCGGACGCGGACGCGCCGCCGTCCCGAAGGGTTTGATTGTGGTGTTACGAATGGGCCGCTGAAGTTCCAACAAGGCCAGATCGTTGCGCACCCGCCCGGAGGAAACATCCCCGTCATAAACAAAATCGGGATGTACCACGGCGCGGCGGATATCACGATAAGCCCCCGCCCGTCCGTTGCGCCAGCCGGCGAGGAATTGCACGGTGCTGTGATCAATCCGCGTTTTTGTATCGCGATCAAACAGGCAATGCGCCGCCGTCAGCACCAAACGCGGCGCAATCAAGGCACCGGTACAAAAACCGGCGCCGCCAATGTTTAACCGACCAACCGCTTCCCAGGCTGTTGCATCAACGCCCGAACTTAACCGTTTAAGCCGTGCATCCTGTGCAAAAGCCGCCGTCGCGATGACGGTTATCATCAAGGTAAGAGCCACCCATCGCCGCACTGAACATCCCCGCTGTTGCTATATCACCCGAGCTACAGACGACTTGCGGCAAAATTAGGGCAAATTTGTTACCGCAAGCGTGGAATCGCCGGATCGGGCTTATTTCCGCCACTAAGTGCCGCCGGCTTCGGTCCGCCGGAGGCCCAATCGAGTAATTCAACAGTATGCACCACAGGTGTTCCCGTGCCCGACCCGATTTGCATCATACAGCCGATATTGCCCGCCGCGATGACGTCCGGATTCTTGGCTTCCAAACTGCGCACTTTGCGGGCCTTCAACTGCCCCGAAATCTCGGGCTGCATCAAATTATATGTGCCGGCCGATCCGCAACACAGGTGTGGATCAGCAGGTTCCACCACCGTGAAGCCTGCCTGTTTCAGCAAATCCTTGGGATAGGTCTTGATTTGCTGGCCATGCTGCAAGGAGCAGGCTGCATGATAGGCAACGGTCATATTCTCCGGCAACGCAGTTGTCCCGGCCTGCGTCGGGCGTTCTTGCGTCAGGTCGATCAATACTTCGGACACATCACGGGCAATCGCCGACACCCGGGCCGCATCCACGGCCAATGGATCATTGCGAAACATATGCCCGTAATCCTTCACCGTTGTGCCGCAGCCGCTGGTGTTAATCACAATCGCATCCAACCCGTCGCCGTCCATCTCGGCACACCATGCTTTAATGTTTCTGGCCGCACTCGCATGGCTTTCACCAGTTTTGCCCATGTGATGGGTCAGCGCCCCGCAACACCCGGCCCCTTCGGCCACCACAACCTCGGCCCCCAAACGCGTCAACAAACGGATCGTCGCATCATTAATATCGGTGTTTAGCGCCCGCTGCGCACAGCCTGTCATCAGGGCCACCCGCTTGCGCTTTGGCCCCTCAGCCACAAAAGTCTGCGGATCGTCATTGCGACTGACCGGCGGGATCACTTTCGGGGCCATCTCAAGCATCGCCCGCAGCCGCGCATCCGGCATCAGCCGCGCAAAGGGCCGCCCGATCTTGGCCCCCAGCAACGCCACCCGAAACCGCATCGGATGGGGCAGGATACGGGCCAACACCCAACGCAATGCACGGTCCGTGAACGGCCGCTTGTAACGCTGGTCGATGTATTCGCGCGCATGATCAACCAGATGCATGTAATGCACCCCCGAAGGGCAGGTCGTCATACAGGCCAGACAGGAAAGGCAACGGTCAATGTGTTTGACGGTTTTGGCATCCGGGTCGCGGTTGTTCTCCAGCATGTCCTTGATCAGATAAATCCGCCCACGGGGGCTGTCCAATTCATCGCCCAGCACCTGATAGGTCGGGCAGGTCGCCGTACAAAAGCCGCAGTGAACGCAGGCCCGCAGAATTTCGTTACTGCGCTGGATCGCCGGGTCGCTCAGCTGTTGGTCGGTGAATGTCGTCTGCATGGTAGCTCCGGTAACTGTATCGGGCACGCCTGCGCTGCCCTTGGAAAAGAATGACGGCCACGGCGGGTCACCCGCACGGTGCCATCAATCCGGGGTTAAACAGCCCCTTGGGATCAAATCGCGCCCGCAAACCGGCAGACAGCCTTGCCACACCCGGGGTTTGCGGATGGAACACCCCAAAGCGCGCTTTGGTCTCACTGTCAGCCCGCACAATCGTGGCATGACCGTCAAACATCCCCAATCGTGCGCGCAAATCGCTGCCCTGCGCCATCCGCAACCAGATCAAACCGCCAGCCCAGTCCATAACATAGGCAGCACTGCCGGCCCTGCGCACCAACGCAGGCGCATCCGACGGCTTGCAAGACACCCGCCAGACATCCCCGTCGGTGCCCCGAAACGCGGCAACATCGCGTTGCGTTGACCAAAACGCGCCAGAGTCCGCTGCCGTAAGAACGGTCATTTCCCCCGCCAAGGCCTTTAACGTCGCTTTCAACTGCGCAACCCGATAGGCCACACTGGCCTCGAACCCCTCAACCCGCAGAATCGTCTGCCCCGCCGCCGGATCATGTGCCGCCCCGGATACCTCAAACGGGCTGCCCATCGCCCGGCTCATTGCCACAACCGCCTGATCAACCTCCAGCCCGTGCAGCGCCAAGGACGCTTGCGTCTCGACCTGCGGCAGCACCTTGAACGACAGCTCACTCATCACACCCAGCGTCCCGAACGATCCCGCCATCAACTTGACCAGATCATAGCCGGTGACATTCTTCATCACCCTGCCACCGTTCTTCACAACGCCACCGCGCCCGTCAACAAACCGTGCCCCCAACAGGAAATCCCGCGCCGCGCCAACCGCGATCCGCCGCGGCCCGCTGATATTCGCCGCAAAAATCCCACCAACGGTGGGGGTTCCCGTTCCTCCTAGCAACCCGCGATGATCCACCGGTTCAAAGGCCAGCCGCTGGTTTTCGCTGGCCAGCGCCGCTTCCACCTCTGTCACAGGCGTTCCCGCCTGCACCACCATAGTCAAAGCCCCGGGTTCATAAAGCGTGATCCCCGACAGCCCTGCCACCGACAATGGCGCACCAGTCCCGGCCATACCACGTGTGTCGCCCCCCCGTACCGACAGGGGCTCAGCCGCATCAGCAACACAGGCCGCCAGTTCTTGTTCATCTGCGACCATCATCTCTTTTTGGCCTTATATACTGTCCGCACTCTCATCCCCCTTAGCCCCCGATTTGGCCCGCTCATTCTGCCGCCAATCCGGTTGCACGCCGTCGTTCAGAAGCGTCCAGCGGAAACACCTTGGCCGGATTCAGCAACCACGCCGGATCAAACACATCTTTCACCGCCATCTGCACCTCCAGATCATCCGCGCTGTACTGCTCATACATCAAATCGCGTTTTTCGATCCCCACCCCATGCTCACCGGTCAAACAGCCGCCGACCTCGACACAAAGCTTCAAAATCTCGGCCCCAAATGCCTCGCAACGCTCAAGGTCACCCGGTTTGTTCGCATCAAACAGGATCAGCGGATGCATGTTGCCGTCCCCGGCATGAAACACATTGCCAACTTTCAAGCCAAATTCTTGTGACATCTCGCCAATCCGGCGCAACACCATCGGCAAGGAAGATACCGGAATGGTTCCGTCCAGACACATGTAGTCGTTGATCTGTCCCATCGCACCAAAGGCGGATTTACGACCCAGCCAGATTTTCGCGGATTCATCTGCTGATTTACTCTCGCGCAGCTCGACAGGGTTATGACGTCGCGCGATCTCCATGATAAGGCTCAACTGATGATCAATCTCGGCGTCCGATCCCTCAACCTCCACAATCAACAAGGCTTCGCACATTGGATAGCCGGCTTTGGCAAAGGCTTCGGTCGCCTCGATACAAGGGCGGTCCATAAATTCAATCGCCACCGGCAAGACACCCGCTTTGATGATATCGCTGACACAGGCACCGGCCACCTCATTGTCATCAAACCCCATCAGCACGGGCCGCGCGCCTTCAGGCTTGGGCAAAATCCGCAAGGTTGCTTCGGTCACGACACCCAGCTGCCCCTCCGACCCACAGACCAGCCCCAACAGATCCAGACCGCCCGCATCCATATGGCCGCCGCCGATCTCAACCACCTCGCCGTCCATCATCACCATGGTGACACCCAGCAAGTTGTTGGTGGTCACCCCGTACTTCAGACAATGCGCGCCGCCGGAGTTCATCGCGATATTGCCCGCGATAGCACAAGCCAACTGCGACGACGGGTCCGGCGCATAGAAAAATCCGTCCGCCTCAACCGCACCTGTCACAGACAGATTGGTGCGCCCTGTCTGGACCCGAATAAGCCGGTTATCATAGTCGGTTTCGATCACGTCATTCATGCGCGCCACGCCAAGGATCACACAATCGGCCGTTGGAAGGGCACCGCCCGCCAGCGACGTGCCCGATCCGCGCGGCACCACTGGCACCCCCTCGCTGTGGCAGATCCGCAGAACATCTGACACTTCGCCGGTGGTTGATGGCAATACCGCCACCATCGGCGGACAGCGATAGGCCGTCAGCGCGTCACATTCATAGGCCCGCGTCTCGCGTTCGTCATGGATTACTGCGTCCACAGGCAGGACAGACAGCAATCGCGCCACAACCCGCGCCTTGCGTGCAATCACGTCCGGGTTTGGTTTCGGCATTTCCATGGCAGCCTCCAAATTTTGGTAAATTAATATTACCAATTTTCAAAGCTGGCAAGATGCAATTTACCGCAGTATGAGCCTAGCATGACCTGGACCGAACGCCTCACCCTGTTTTCGCCAGCGGATTTTGCCGCCCTTGCAACCCTGTTCTGCGTCTGGCTGGTCGTGGGCTGGCGGATCGAACACCCCAGCGCCAAACATCCCTCTGTTTCGACTATCATGGCCAACTATCGCCGCGAATGGATGCGCCAGATGCTGGACCGCGACCCGCGAATTTTTGACGCGCAGACCATTGCAACCCTACGTCAGGGCACTTCATTCTTTGCCTCAACCTCAATGATCGCAATCGGCGGCGTGCTGGCAGTGATCGGCAACGCCAATAACCTCGCCTCAGTCGCACAGGACCTGACGCTCATGGCGCATCCGCCAATCGTCTGGGAAATCAAACTGCTGTTGGTGGTATTTTTCCTGACCAATGCGTTTTTGAAATTCGTCTGGTCGAACCGCCTGTTCGGTTATTGCTCTGTACTGATGGGGGCCGTGCCGAACGATCCTAATGACCCGCGTGCGCCCGCAATGGCCCACAAAGCCGGCGAATTGAACGTCACCGCTGCGCGCAGCTTTAACCGTGGCCTGCGCGCCGTATACTTTGCTCTGGCCTCGGTATGCTGGCTGGGCGGCCCGTTCCTGCTGCTGACTGGTGCAATAATGACACTTATTGTCATCTGGCGGCGGGAATTCGCGTCACAGTCACGTGGCATCCTCTTGGAAAAAGAGTACAGCGGTTTACATACCCCATGAATTGAATCGGTGGTGCCATGTTTACCCGAATTTTTCTTGCCCTGACTTTCTCCGCCACTGCCGTTGTTGCGGACCCGCCAAAGATCGAAGCTGCCTCTGCCAGAAAGGCCGGCAGCTATTGGACCTTTGACGTCACCCTGAAACATGCGGATACCGGTTGGGAACACTATGCCGATGCATGGCGTGTGGTTGACAAGGACGGCAACGAACTGGGCCTGCGCAACCTTGCGCATCCTCACGTCAACGAACAACCCTTCACTCGCTCTCTGTCCGGCGTGGAAATTCCCGCTGACATCAAAGAAGTCGGTATTCAAGCGCGTGACAACACCACAGGCTGGGGCAGCGCTATCAAGAGAATTAAACTGCGCTAAAGCGGCCCGCCTTTAACCTGAGCCATCATTTACCGCTTTTCGCGTTCGACCAAAGAGAGAGGCCGCGAACAAGCGAACCATGTTTATCGCGGGACGCTCTAGGCTGCGCCACCCTGCGGGCGCTGATGCAATCAGCCGAACCAAATACCGTCATCAATAGACGGCGCAACCAATTGCTTGTTCTCGCCACTCTCCGAGAATGACACCAGAATCTGATCGCGGCCAACATCCTGCTCCGCCTGCCCAAGCCAGAAATCATACCCTGCGGCATCCGGCGAACGCTCCAACACGTTCTCATAAAGCAGGCCAATAAACTCTGAATCTCCAAGAGCATCATTCTGGCCGTAGGTGCCCGTGAACTCGGCAGAGGTAAGAAACTGCTCGGCCACCTCCTCAAGGGACAGCGCGCCACTGTCCAACTGCTGCACCCAGAACTCCAAACCTTCCAGATCGGGGGTCCTGTCAAAGCTGGCCTGATACAAGCGATAAGCTTGTCCACTATTGCCATCCAGATCAAGCGCAAGCACGCCATCATTGAACCCGATCCGTTCGACGTGTGTCAAAACGACCTCAGGAGCAAACCCCGCCGCACTCAACACAGGCCGGCCGAACCCGTCAAACCCGACGCTCGCCTCCGATCTTAAAGCATCCACAAAAAGTGTGTCGATCCCGGCGCCGCTGTCGATAAAGACAATGTTGTCCGTGAGCTGGATCATATTATCGGCTTCGTCGCCTAGAAAATAGTGCTTGTCCGAAACCACCCGTGCCGGCGGAATGCGTGGCGGTTCAGGCACCGGCGCGGTGTCAAGCGTCACCGTCAGCTCGATCACTTCAAAGGGTTTCAGCGCCAAATCAATCTGGCTGGCATCAGTGAACACCAAATCCGTCAGAACCACATCGACATCATGTTCGTTGTAATAATAAGGTTGCCCATCCACAAACACGCTGTCGGCCTTTGTGCCTGCCTTCCATTGTAGGCCATTCGCACTGTCCCTGTCCATGGACACCAGCACCGCCTCAACCGGCCCTGCGACCGGCAGTTTTGCTGCAAGGTCCAGCGTGAATTCAGCCATCTCAAGGCTGCGTGATGTGATGTAAAACACCATTTCCTGCTGGTCCGCATAGGCCGTGACAGAAATATCCGGCAGACCGTTCGTGAAACCCGCCGTCACCAGTTCCTTGCCAACCAGCGCTTCTGACATCAGATCAAAAACCGCCCCCTGTGACGAATTGGTCAACCGCCCCAGTTCGTCCAGCCGAACACCATCGTCAGTGTCCAACGTCAAAGCAGTGCGCGAATGGTAATCCAACGCCCAGACATGCGCACCGTCAGCACCGATTGCGATCATGTTTTCAAACTGTTTCACCATACTGGAACCCGCCACCATACCATGTTGGGTTTCCGCCGTGGTTTTAACGTTCCATTCGGTAATATGCAGGTCCAGGTCACCGCCCAGACGACCAGCCCAGATGTCAAAATCCTTGTTGATATTCTTTACGCTGCTGTCCAGATCACCAAACGCATAGTCCAGTTTGTTGTAATAATAATGCTCGGTGACCCCATCAATCGCCGCGCGGGCCTCTTCGCTAAGCTGGTCGATGATCTGGTTGTTGGCCGCCTGATTGCGCGCCATAAAATCATTTACACCCGGCACCGCAGGAAACTCAGACCCCAGATTGCCCGCCGTCCCCATCTGTACCAGAATGTCGGGCTGATCGGCCTCGGCAATCCCAGCCGCCACCATTCCACGCGCCAGTGCTTCCGCACCAAGCGACGCCTTAACCCCGTAAGAGGTCTCGCCCATCTCCCAATATTCATTCCCCATTTGAAACGCCGCGATAACGTCCCCATAGCGCTGCATCACCAGAGTGGTAAAATCCTCGATCTCTTGCGCAAACGCGGTATAGTCCGCCGCCGCAAGGTGTTTGGTGGGAATGATCAATGTCGCCTTGGTTGGCGTACCATTGGCCGTGGTCTGCTCACACCAGTCCAGAAAATCGACAAGTTCGGACCGCAATGCACCGTCTTGCATCTCGACAATATTGATGGCGTTTTCGCCCTGCACCGGCAGTTCACCCGCCCCGTTCGGTTTAAGCGGATCAAGATCGGCCTGCCCACCGCCGAACCGAATGTTCTGCACACCCAACGCGGCCGCGGCATCGGCGTATTCCGATGTCGGGACACCATCGTCAGTCAAACCAAAAACCGCATTCGCCCCGAACATATCCGAAGACACAAACAGACCTGATTTTTGAAGACTCGAAAGTACCAATACCGACATCAGCGGATTACCTCACCTCACCACATAACCAAGGGAACTCCCATTCCCGACAATTATGGCACCCACCGTCTGGAAAATGCCAGAATTGACGACCAACTTCCAAGCAAATCATTGATAATAGATGAAATATGGCCTTTTCGACAAAATTGCCGTACTTCTGGCTTTACAATTTCAAGACCAAGTCAAAACTGTTCGCCAGCCAGCAACAATAAAATCGGCGGAGAGGCCACTTTCAGGGCAGTCTACGGTCGAAAACCCTAGATTCCGTAACGCACCAACGCCCAGATCATTGCCACATAGGTCAGCTGGTGCATCAATTGATCAAGGCCGAATGCCCGCCAATAGGCCGCATCTGTCGGGTCGTGTTTCTTGCGCTCCGAATAGCGCCCTTTGATCCAATCAATGTGATAATGCGCAGCCCACTCAACCACGCAGAGAACAACACAAAACACCAAAGAGCCGCCGCAAAGCTTAAGCACGAGAAACGACAGTATAGCATGCAACGCCGCATGTTCCGCCCGGCCCAGATGCACATAGATGCTGCGCCCCGACAGCATACGGGGGGTTTGCAGAAAGAAATCCGCAAACATGTGCTTGCCCTGCAAAAGTATCAGGACCAAGAGTGCCGTGTTCAGCGCCGTATCCACGATGTTCTCCCCTCCCGGCTCATGGTAGTGAATTCAGACCAGCGCGCAATTCATTTGATTTCAAAGCCCCGCTCTTGGTAAGTCTGTTACAATATTCCTTGTGACCTGATAACTTCCGGACCATTTTCATCGAACGCTCATTATTTTCATTTATCTGGAAATACTCCAAACGTGACCAGCTTATCCTGCTGGCCGTTACGCTCACCCTGTTCCCGCTACTGTTCCTGACCCTCGAATTGCCCAAGCGCATCATCAACGATGCAATTGGGGCATCGTCAGACAACATCAACTTCTTTGGTATTACTGTCGATCAGATCACATTCCTGATGCTTTTATGCGGGGCGTTCCTGCTGTCCGTGCTGGGGCATGGCATTATGAAAATGCGCATCAACACAATGAAAGGGGTATTGGCCGAACGCCTGCTGCGCCGTCTGCGATACACCCTGATCGCCCGCATTTTGCGCTTTCCCACCCCCTATTTCGAGCGCACCAGCCAAGGTGAATTGGTGTCCATGGTCACATCCGAGTCTGAACCAATGGGTGGGCTGATGGGCGATGCCGTGGCGCAACCGGTGCTGCAAGCCGGCCAGATGCTGACCATTCTTGTGTTCCTGTTCATGCAAAGCATTGCCTTTGGCCTTGCGGCCTGTGCGCTAATCCCGTTGCAGGCCTGGCTGATCCCCAAGCTGCAAAAACAGATCAACCTGCTGAACAAGAAACGGGTGATCCAGATCCGCTCCCTTGCCTCGGAGATCGGTGAAGGGGCTGCCGGGGCCAGCACCCTGCGCACCAATGGCGGTTGGCGCTACCGGCTGGCGCTTATTTCCGAACGTCTGGGCCGGCTTTATGCAATCCGGTTTGAAATCTTCCAAAAGAAGTTCTTCATGAAGTTCCTCAACAACTTCATCGGCCAGCTGACACCGTTTTTCTTTTACTCCATTGGCGGCTATCTGACCATCACCGGCGAAGTCACCGTTGGTGCCTTGGTTGCAGCCCTTGCCGCCTACAAAGACCTTTCCAGCCCGTGGAAAGAGCTGCTGGCCTATTACAATCAATCTCAGGACATGGCTCTGCGCTGGGAGGTGATCACCGAACGATTTGCCCCCCACGGCATGGTGAAATCGGAACTGTTCAGCAGCGACCCGGGCGACATCCCATCCCTTGCCGGCGACGTTACCTTTGACGCAATCAGCGTTCAGGACGCTGACGGCAATCCGGTTCTCGAAGACATCAGTGCGCGTTTTGCCAAGGGCAGCACCGCTGCCATCACTGCGTCCAGTGATGAAGACCGCCGCGCCTTTGCCGAGGTATTGATGCGCGAGATTATCCCCACATCGGGCAAGGTAAGCCTTGCCGGACTGCCCCTGTCAGAGCTGCATCAAGTAACCATTGCCAAGCGTGTAGGTCACGCCACCTCGCGGCCTGTGATGTTCCTGGGCAGCTTTGGTGACAACGTCGTTCTGCCTCTGCGGTTGCGCCCCGCCGGTGAAATGGCCCGGTCCCCGCTGGCCATAGAAAGTGCGCGCGCGGGCAACAGCACCGATGCTTCGGATGCCGACTGGTTCGATCTGGAAGAAATGCAGATCGACGGCCAAGCCGGATTGCGGGCATGGTGGCTGTCACTGATCAAGGGAATGGGGATCGACCGCACCCTGTTTCTGCGCGGGTTAGACCAGCGTTTCATCGCCGATGCACATCCCGAACTGGCCGCCGCTCTGGTCAACCTGCGTCCGGAAGTTGCCGCAAGGCTGCACAGTTCGGAACTCGCAAAACATGTCCATGTCTTTGATAAGGAACAGTTCAATCCGGCACTTCCCGTGGCAGAAAACCTGATCTTTGCCACCCCCAAACAGGCCATTACCCCTGCACTCCTGCAAGAGCAGACCGGCTTCATCGAATTGCTTGCCAAATTGGGGCTTGAGCCGGATTTATTGCAACTGGCCGCGGATACAGTGGATGTTTTGCGTCAAGCCTTTGGCGTTGACGGCACCGACCACCCACTGTTTCGCAAACTCGGGCTTGATCCCACCACCTTCGAAGCGGCCGTCGACTTGCGCGCCAAACAACGCGATGGGGCGACACTGGCCCTTGCCGACAAGGCCTCACTGCTGGCGGTAACCTTTGCCATTTCAGCGGAAAAGCTGGGTGCCGCCTTTCCCGATAAAATCATCAACCGGGTGTTGGAAATCCGCAAAAACCATTCCGCCGATTTGCAACACAGCCTGTCCGACCTGATGAGCCCGATCACCCCAGACGCGCCCGTTGCCGGCATGACGGTTCTGGAAAACACCCTGTTTGGCAAGGTGGCCGAAACCGCCGGCCCCGAAGGGGACGCCTTGCGCGCGGTGGCAGTGGATGCCCTCTATGCCGCCAGGCTTGAGGGGTTGGTGCTGGATCTGATCTTTGATCTGCCGCTGACCCTGGGCGGCACGAACCTGTCGGCCATGCTGACCGAGACCCTCGCCATCAGCCGCGCCACGATCAAGCGGCCCCAGATTCTGATCCTCGATGATGTGCTGTCGAGCTTCGATGCCGCCACCCGTGCAGGGCTGCACGACCGCCTGCGCGGCCTTTTACCCGAAACAACGATTATCTGCCTGCAACCCAGCTTTGACGACATCAGCGGGTTCGACGCCCAGTTCGTGCTGCAACAGGGGCGCATTTCCACACTTGCCAGCGCCACACCGGTAGAAGAAGACGACACCGTTGGGGCCGATCTTGCCCGCAAGCTGCGTGCCTTGGAACAGACCGATCTGTTTGCCGGTCTGGAACGTAAACAGCTGCGCCTGCTGGCGTTTAGCGCGCGCTGGTATCATGCCAAGCCCGGCGAATATGTTTTCCACAAAGATGATGACCCCTCCAGCGGGGCCTATCTGATCACCGAAGGCCAAGCCGATCTGTTACTGCCTGTCGACGGCAAGGACGATTTGTTGATTGCCACCTCCGGTGCCGGCAAACTGGTTGGCGAACTGGGCCTAATCCGCAACGAACCACGCGCGCTGGACATGCGAGCGGCAAGCGAGCTGACCTGCCTGCGGATCGGCGCTGAGGAGTTTCTGGATGTGGTCGGCAGCGACGCCCGCACGGCCTATAAACTGTTACAGGTCGTCGCCGGATACGTCTCTTAACTAGGGTCAGGACTCATTAATCCTGTATCGTCAGCGGCAATTCCACGAAATTTCAATGGTTTGGGCCGCGCCGTCAATGGTGGTTCTATTTGCAAGCGGTCCGAGACGTTGAAATGAAGTGAAATCGCCGCCCTACGGGTTTGCCGGATTTTGCCGCTTCCTAATGCCCGGCAGGGTCATCCAAAGGATCATCCCGAGAGGGGGTTTCCGCACAGATGTTCCTTGTTAGCGAAAAAATCTGGCAAACTGACGGCACAGGATTAATGGGCCCTGACCCTAAACCTGCCCGCTGAACTGCGCCAGCGTGATCCCAGCCGCCTCCAGTTGTTGGCGCACCGATCCGGCAATCTGCACCGCTTCAGCCGTATCCCCATGCAGGCAGATCGTGTCGATCCGTGTCGGGATATGCTTGCCGCTTTGCGTGATAATCGCGCCGGCATTCACCATCTCAACCATCCGCGCACCGGCCAATTCCGCGTCATGGATCACCGCCCCCTCCAAGGACCGGTCAACAAGTGTGGCATCGTCATTATAAGCGCGATCAGCAAAAATCTCGCCAGCCCAAGCACAGCCCAATGCCTCAACCGCGCTTTGCTGCGCCGTGGCTGCCAGAACCATGATAATCAGATCGGGGTCCACGCTCAGCGCCGCTTCATAGAGGTCACGCGCCATCACTTCGTCCTCGGATGCCATATTCGCCATGGCACCATGCAGCTTCAGATGTCGCACCTGCGCCCCTACAGATTTCGCCATCCCAAGGGCCGCGCCAACCTGAAACCGCACCTGATTTTGCAGCGTGGCACAGGGCACCGACATCCGGTTACGGCCAAAACCGGCAAGGTCCATGAATCCCGGGTGCGCCCCGATCCCGACCCCGTTCTGATGAGCCAATGCCATCGTCGCCGCCATCACATCCGCGTCCCCCGCATGGCCACCACAGGCGACATTGGCCGAGGTCACAATCTTCAACAGAGCCGCGTCATCCCCCATTTTCCACGGGCCAAAACTTTCGCCCATATCGGCATTCAGATCCACGGTTGGCATGGCTCAACTCTCCTGTTCAAAAGGGTTCGCAACAGCGGAAACCGCGCCGCTGATCATTTGGTAGCGCAACAAGTCACGCATCGTTGCCGGATCACGCACCAAAGGTGTCACGTGTGACGCCAGCGCCTTCAACCCCGCCAGATACCGCGCTTGCAGGGCAACCGCCTCGTCCATCCCGACAAACTCAAACGTCAGGAAAGCCCCTGTCTGCGCCTGCGCCACACGGGGCAAATCACAGGGCAGCACTGATCCGATACGCGGATATCCCCCCGTGGTCTGACATTCATACATCAACACATAGGGCGCACCATCACCGGCAATCTGGATGTCGCCGGGCACCACAACTTCAGACAGGATGCTCAGCTGTGCCGCCGTGGCAAAGCCCGCCCCGTCATGCTCCATACGCACACCCATACGGTTGGCACGGGCATCACGGCGGAATTTCGTCGCCGTAAACCGGTCAATGGTCTGTGCATCGAACGTCGCGGTTTGCATTGATTGCACGATCCGTATCTTGCCGCCGCCAAACCGGTCGGGCTTGGGCAGGGTCATCGCCACCTCTTGCGCGACATCTGGCCCAATTGGCAGCGTGTCACCAGTTGTCAACAACGCCCCAATCCCACCTGCCAGATGGCTGCCCTGTGCCCCCATCACCTTGGGCGTTGCAAACCCACCGCCCACATGCAGATAGCCATAGCTGCCGTTGCGCGCGCCGCCGATGGTCAATGTCGCACCCGCCGTCAACAGATGGCTTGCCCCCCAAACCAAGGGTTCGCCATCAATCTTCGCAGCCATTTCCGCACCACACAGCGCAATCCGGATATCCGCATCACTGGTGAAACTGCCGCCACTGCCGGCCATCTCGATCGCCGCATGGGTTGGTGACTGGCCCAACAGGGCCGCCCCTTCAAACAGGGCTGTCCGATCTGCGGCACCGCCCACCGTCAGACCCTGCGCACGGAACCCCGCACGCCCCTGATCCTGCACACTTAACGCCGGCCCCGCTTGGGTTATCGTCAGATGTGGCGTCATGTCAGCACCTCGCGCGTTGCACCGCCAAGGCCAGAAGTCTCCTTGGCAAGGATCGCATCATATTCGGCGCGGCTGATCGCGGGAAAGGTCAGTTCATCCCCCGGGGCAAGCGTGAAAGGCATCTCCGCATCAGGTCGAAAGGTGCGAAAGGCGGTCTGCCCGATATGGCGCCAGCCGGTGGGGGCCGCGTTGGTGAAAACAATCAACTGCTGCACTGCGACAACCAGCGCGCCAGAGGGCACCGATTTGGTAAGTCCCTGCTGGCGCGGGATATTCCACCTTGCCGGCAAGGCCCCCATATAGGGCTGCCCGGGGGCGAAACCGATGGTCAAAACCCGCACGCGGGAGGTCGAGATTTCCGCAACCGCCTCATCAGGGTCAACACCTGCGACCTCGGCGGCCTCCTCAAGCTGGGGAGCCAGATCGGTGCCGTAAAGTGTCGGCACCTGCCACAGCGTCCGCCCTGCCGGCAGCGCGGCGGCAAACCAGTCACGGCTGTTCAACACCTCTTCAAGGCGCTCTGTCATGTCTTGCGCAAAGGTGGTGGCAAGATCGACCTCAAGGAAAGTAGAGACCAGCGAGGTACTGGTTTCCGAGACCTCCGGCCACTGGGCTTGATCAACTGCCGCGCGAAAGGCCAGGGCCGCGCGGTTGGCAGCTTCGGACATCTCACCGGCAAAGGTGACCAAGACCCCGGACAGGCCAACAGTACGGATTTTCGGCCAGTCACTCATCGCGCAGCGCCCATTTGTAAAGTCGTGGCAATAACATCGGCGTCAGGTACATTGGCAGTTGCCAACACCCGATGAAGATCATTAACGGGGCCAGAACCTCGGCAGGCAGTGCCACCAGAAAAATCGCGATATTGCGGTTGCCCGCCCCAATTGCCAGCGGCCCCGCGACACCCCGCAACGGGCTGCGCCGCAGGGCAAGCAGGGTGAACAGCTGCAACAGGTAACTGATCGCAAAGGCAAGCACCGCCCATTTCACCACCGCTGTGGGATCGCTGCGCAGCGCCGGGTTGAGTGCGGCCATCAGCCCAACAACGATAAAGGAAAACGCCAGCACCGACAGCCCATCCAGCGCCTTGACCTGCCCTTCGCTGGGGTGAGGAAAAAACCGGCTGCGCAGGGCAAAGCCAATCCCTGTCGCCAGCACAATCACGACCAGCAGTTTCAGCGCGGCCAAAATGATCACAGCGGGCGATCCCGCTTGCGGCAGAAACGCCAACACAGGCAGAACCGTCAGCGGAAAGGCCGCCGTGCCAAGCACCAGAATTTGCATCATCCGCCCCGCGTCCAGCCGCAGCATCAACGCCAGATTGACGCTGCCGGTAATCGCCGGGGCCGCACAGGCCAGCACAATCGCCAATGTCGCGGGGGTGTCTTGCAAACCTGCCAGCGTCAGCGCCCCCAGCAGGGCCAACGGCACTCCCGTCTGCAACAACGCAACCGCGCTCAGCCCCCACCACAGATCGCCAACCGCTCCAACGGCGGCGCGGTGCCCGATACGCAGGGCGGTAACCGCCAGCAGGATCGCCACCATTTGCGGCAGCCATGGCACCAACATCGCCGCAAAGCCGGGCATGGCCAGCCCCGCCAGCAGCCCAAGGATCAGACAGGCGCGCGCATGGGTCGAGGCAAGCCAAAGAAAGCGTTGCATCCGGCATACTCCCTCTCCTTATCCCGGCCCCGCCCGCATGTTTTCAGGCAGCCATGTCGCAATCTCGGGGAACCAGATCAGCACAAAAACCATCAGCACCATAATCCCGAACATCGGCAGGGCCGCGCGGGTGATATAGCCCATTTCATGATCGGTCATACCTTGCAGGACAAACAGGTTGAACCCGATCGGCGGTGTGATCTGCGCCATTTCGATCACGACCACCACAAAAATGCCAAACCAGATCAGATCAATGCCCGCGCTGCGCACCATGGGTTCAACCACAGCCATGGTCAGCACGATGGCGGAAATACCGTCAAGGAACATGCCAAGGATGATGTAGAACACCAGAAGAGCCATCAGCAGCTGAAACCGTGTCAACTCCATCGCAGCAATGCCGTCAGCCAGCGAACGCGGCAATCCGGTGAACCCCATCGACAGCTTCAGGAATGCCGCCCCCGCGAGGATCAGCGCAATCATCGCCGAGGTCCGCGTCGCCCCCATCAGGCTTTCGCGAAAGCTGTCCCATGTCAGGGACTTTTGCAAAAGTGCAAGAACCAGCGCGCCGATCACACCAATGGCCGCCGCTTCGGTCGCGGTGGCAAGGCCCGCGTACATCGATCCGATAACAACGGTGATCAGCGCAAAGACCGGCAAGAGGAAACGCGAATTCGCTACTTTTTCAGAAAAGCTCATGCCCTTCTCGACAGTGGGGTTCCAATCCTTGGAAGTGAAGCTGACCAAGGCGACATAGCCCATGAACATGCCCGCCAGCACCAGACCGGGAAAGACACCGGCAAAGAACAGCTTGGTGATGCTTTCATTTACCGTCACCCCGTAAACAATCAGCGCCAGTGACGGCGGAATCATCAGACCAAGGGTGGCCGCACCGGCAAGGGTACCGATCACCATCTTCTCAGGGTATTTGCGCGCACGCAGCTCGGGGATCGCCATCTTTCCTACGGTTGTCAGGGTCGCAGCGGAAGACCCCGACACCGCCGCGAAGACAGTGCAAGACACAATGTTGGTATGCACCAAGCCCCCCGGCAAGCGCGCCAGCCATGGTGACAACCCTTTGAACATATCCTCTGACAGCCGTGTTCGATACAGGATCTCCCCCATCCAGATGAACAGCGGCAAGGCCGTCAATGTCCAGGACGACGACGAGGCCCAGATGGTGGTAATCATCACGTCACCCACAGGGCGCGTCGTGAACAACTCCATCCCGACCCAAGCAACCCCCATCAGGGCCAGGCCAACCCAGACACCGGTGCCAAGCAGCAAAAACAAGACAAAAAGAAACAGGGCAATTGCATAGAGTTCGGTCATGGTTATTCCCCGTGGCTTTCAACAGTGTCGCGAACGATGCGGTGTGTGCCCTTGCGCAGCACGTGAAACAGGTTGTCGGTCAATGCGATGGCCAAAAGTCCCCCGCCAAGCACCATGACTGATTGCGGGATCCACAACAGGCTGGCGTCCTGCCCTTGACTGACCTCGTTGAATTTCCATGACCAGTAAACAAACCAATAAGCGTAATAGGTAAAATACCACGCGATGGCGGCCCCCAATGCAAAGCACCAGATTTCCAGCGGGTATTTCCAACGCGGCGACACTGCGTTCAGCAGAATCGAAACGCGGATATGCGCCCCCCGGTTCAACGCGCTGGCAAAGGCAAAAAAGCTGGCGGCCGCCATGGCGTACCCTGCATAATCCGGCGCACCGCGAAAGATTTCACCGGTCCAACGGGCAATCATCTGGGCCACGATCAAAGACAGGATCGCAATCAAACAAAGCGCGGCAAGGACACCTGCAGCACGGTAAAGGAAATCAAGAATTTTTCGGATCACGCCCATGCTGGCCCCCTGAAATGCAAAGGGCGGCCCCGAACCGGGACCGCCCAATTTGACTTACTTCATCGCCTTAAAGCCATCGACGATCGCAGCACCGTCTTCACCTGCGGCTTGCAGCCATTCGGACGTCATCGTCGCACCGATATCGCGCAGACCGGACATCAATGCGTCGCCTGCTGGCGCAACTGTCATGCCACCTTCCGCCAGACCGTCCATGGTGAACTTGGTATAGTCCTTGGAGGCCTGCAAACCGCGTGCCGAGGCTTCGCTGGCGCAGGTGGTGATCGCCGCCTTGTTGGCATCAGATACACCGCTCCAGACATCGTTGTTCACCATGACATAGTTGTACGGCAACCAAGCATCGACCTCATAGAAGTGTGACAGGCTTTCCCAGACCTTACGATCGTATCCCGTCGCACCGGAGGACACCATTGATTCCGCCACACCAGTGGCAAAGGCCTGCGACAGCTCTGCGGCTTCAATGGTCACCGGCAACATTCCCGTCAGCTCGGCCAGGCGGGCCGTCGCCGAGTTGTAGGACCGGAATTTGGTGCCAGCCATGTCTTCGACGCTGTTCACTTCCTTGTTGAAATACAGGCCCTGTGGTGGCCAGGGCACAGCATAAAGCATCGTCAGGTTCTGCTCGGCCAGCACTTCGTCCAGCTTAGGCTTGGCCGCTTTGAACAGCTTTGCACTGTCATCAAATGACGGCGCAAGGAAGGGCACGGAGTCAAATCCGAAAACTGCGTTTTCGTTCTGGTGACCGGACAGCAAACGCTCGCCGATTTGCACCTGCCCGGTCTGGATCGCCCGTTTGATGTCCGCGCCGGCAAACAACGCCCCACCCGGATGCACGGTGATTTCGATGTCGCCATTGGTGCCAGCCGCAACACAATTGGCAAATTCAACACCATTCTCGGAATGGAAATTAGATGCGGAATAGGCCATCGGCATGTCCCATTTTTCGCCCGCCATTGCCGGCAAAGCGCCGGCCAGTGCCACAGCAGCAGTGGCCACACCTGTCATCAGTTTTGTTGTCAGTTTCATTGTCGTCTCCCTTTTGGTTTTTGGTCGTCAATTATCTAGGTCGTCTTGGAAAAGCGTTGCGGATGGTAGGGCGCAAGATCGGTGTTCACCTGCGCACCAGCAATCAGCCCCGCAACCAGACGCCCGGTCTTGGGGCCCGCAGTCAGGCCAATGTGCTGGTGACCAAATGCGGCAAACACCTTGGTCTCGCCAACCTGTCCAATCAAAGGCAGGCTGTCGGTTGTCGCCGGGCGATGGCCCAGCCATTCGATTTCTGATGTGGCCTTGAGATTTGGGAAAGCCTTGGCCGCATGTCGCCGCAAAAATGCGAGCGGCGCTTTTGAGGCGCCTGCCTCCAGCCCGCCAAATTCGACAATGCCGGCACAGCGCACCCCCTGATCCATCGGCGTCGCCACAAATTTGCCGCTGGCAATCATCGTCGGGCGCGCGGGGCCACCTGTCGCATCCTCAAAAACGATATGATATCCGCGTTCCGCTTCCAGCGGCACGTTCAGCCCCAGCTTGGCCATCATCGGTTTCGACCAGACACCAGTGGCCAGCACCACCTCGGTGCAGGCAACGGTGCCTTGCGTGGTATGCACTGCTGAAACGGTGCCACCACTCAGGTCGAAATCCTTGACCTCTGCCTGCAAAATCGTGCCACCCATCCCTTCGAATGCTGTCGCGAGCGCCTGCACATAACCGCTCGGACTGCGGATAAAGCCATGATGTTTCATGATCGCCATAAAGCGCAGGTCAGGGCCCAGCGCAGGTTCATAATCGCGCACATCCTGACCTTCGATCAGGGTCGGGACGCAACCGGCCTGTTTGCGCAACGCCCAAGTATAGCTTTCGGCCTCAAAGG
The DNA here is from genome assembly GCF_029285175.1 of Sulfitobacter sp. M05. GTDB lineage: Bacteria > Pseudomonadota > Alphaproteobacteria > Rhodobacterales > Rhodobacteraceae > Sulfitobacter. The sequence goes on from NZ_JABEDH010000002.1 coordinate 355,416, forward strand.
CGGCACGGTTGGCATAGGCGAAACAATAATCGCTTTCATTCACCCACTCGCCCAGCCCCAGATCATCACACAGGCTTTTGTGCTGCTCGACTGCATCGCCAACAATTGATGTCAGCCCCAACGCAATCCGCCGGGTATCGGCATCATTGGCGTGGGAAAGATATTTGCGCAACCACGGCAACATGCGCGGCAGATAGCCCCAACGCAGGAACAGTGGGAAATTGCGGTCCAACACCATGCCCGGTGCCTTGGCCAACAAACCCGGCCCAGTGACAGGCACCATCGCACAGGCCGCCAATACGCCGGCATTGCCATGCGATGTGCCACTGCCCGGTGTGCCACGGTCAATAACTGTGACCTCGATACCGGCACGCCGCAGCCAGATCGCCGAAGAAAGGCCAACGATCCCCGCCCCAATAACAACCACATGGCGCGTCATCCGCACACCTCGGATTTGTGATGTCTCTGCAAATTGATTCTCCCCGACAGCATCATGTCACGGAAAATCCAAACATCAACAAAATGTTTATAAATTGTCATCGTTTGTATTTTTCCTTGTTCCCCCCCGCCGAGCCGCGCAAAGGTTTTGCAACGGACAAAGGATTGATCATGCAGGAAAACACACAGGCCGATTTGGGTATTTTGATGCTCGACACTGGTTTCCCCCGCATTTTGGGGGATGTCGGAAATGCGCAAACCTGGCCGTTCCCGGTACATTTCGGCGTGGTGAAAGGCGCAACACCACAGGCGATTGTCTGCGATGATATCGAACCCTTTGTGCAATCCTTCATTGAAGTCGGGCACGATCTGGTCGCCCAGGGCTGTCGCGGCATCGCAACCACTTGCGGTTTTCTGGCGCTGATCCGCCCCCGTCTAGCCGCAGCTTTGGGCGTGCCGGTGGCCGCCTCGGCGCTGGAACAGGCCAGCCAGATCATCCCTATGCTGGCACCGGATCAGCAACTGGGCGTTTTGACAATCTCGGCGGCGACATTAACCCCCGCCCACATGCGTGCAGCGGGTGTGCCAATCGCAACGCCGGTGCAGGGCATGGACGGCAGCACCTTCGCCGACACCATCCTTGGCAACAAGACGACGCTGGACGTGACAGCAGCGCGGCACGAGATGATAGCCGCGGCGCAAACCCTTGTGGCGCAACATCCTGCCATCGGCGCGCTGGTTCTGGAATGCACCAATATGGTGCCCTACGCCGGCGACATTGCACAGGCGACGGGACGACCGGTGTTCTCGATCTATACCTATCTGCGATGGTTTCACGCGGGACTGACCCCGCGCAACTTTTAACCCATATCTTCCAAAATCAGGTCACTGGCCTTTTCCCCGATCATAATCGCAGGGGCATTGGTATTGCCCGACACGATTTCGGGCATGATCGAACAATCCGCCACCCGCAGCCCGGCAATGCCATGCACCCGCAACCGCGCATCAACGACGGCCCCCGCATCACTCCCCATTTTGCAGGTGCCCGTGGGGTGATAGATTGACGCGGTGTTGTTGCGCGCCCAATCCAGTGTCGCATCATAATCGGTGATATCCAGATCGGCGTGGGGCCGAAACTCCTCGGAAATCTTCGATGTTAACGGCGCGTTGCGGGCAATCCGGCGGGCAATGTTCACCCCTTCCACAATCGTGTCGCAATCGGTCTTGGTCGACAGATAGTTCGGAATGATTTTGGGATAGCTGCGCGGGTTCCCACTGGCCAATCTAATCTCGCCCTTGCTCTCTGGACGCAGCTGGCACACCGACATGGTAAATGCCGAGAACCGGTCTGCCCCCTTGCCGGGGTTTTCCGCTGACAAGGGTTGCACATGGAACTGGATGTCGGGCGTTTCCAGATCATCACGGGTTTTCAGGAAACCGGTGGCAAGGCTGGCAGCCATAGTCATCGGACCAGCCCGGAACATCGCGAACTTTAACCCGATCTTTGCCTGCCCCCACAGCGATGAAACCTCGTCATTCAACGTCGGCTCATGGGTCTTGTACACCAGCCGGGCCTGCAAATGATCCTGCATGTTCTTGCCGACACCCTCCAGCTCTTGCGCAACCGCGATGCCATGTGCGCCCAGCTGCTGCGCTGATCCGATACCCGACAACATCAACAACTGCGGTGAATTGATTGCCCCGCCAGACAGGATAACCTCGCGGTTGGCGGTCACAGTCTGCTGCGTGCCACTGCGGTCTGTATAAACCACCCCCGTGGCGCGCTTCCCTTTGATCACAACCTTATCAACCTGGGCGTTGGTAATAATGTGCAGGTTCGGGCGTTTCTTGACGGGGTTCAGATAGGCCACCGCCGCCGAACAGCGCCAGCCCTTGCGCGAAGTCAGCTGGAAAAAACCGACCCCCTCCTGATCCGCCCCGTTGTAATCGGGATTAAACTTGTATCCGGCGGCCTGCGCTGCCGCGACCCAGGCATCGGTGATCGGGCGCTGAATGCGCATATTGCTTACCGAAAGCGGCCCTTGATCCCCGTGAAACACATCCGCGCCGCGCTCGTTGTTCTCGGCCCGCTTGAACAGCGGCAGAACATCGTCCCACCCCCAGCCGACATTCCCCATCTGCCGCCAGCGGTCGTAATCCTGTGCCTGACCGCGCACGTACAACAACCCATTCAGGGAGGACGACCCGCCCAGAACCTTGCCACGGGGCCATTCAATCGACCGCCCGTTCAACCCGGGATCAGGTTCGGTTTTGTAACACCAATCCACTTTCGGATTATGAATCGTCTTGAAATACCCAACCGGGATATGAATCCACGGGTTCAGGTCGCGGCCGCCAGCCTCTAGCAGAATCACCTTATTCGCAGGGTTCGCACTTAGCCGGTTCGCCAGAACACAGCCCGCAGACCCCGCCCCAACAACGATAAAATCGGCCTTCATTATAAATCCCTCCCCCTAGGTAAAGAAAATTCTATACAGAAGCTGGTTTTATCGCTAGTGTTTTTTGAAACTAAAAGTCTCATTAATTGACAAGCTACTTAAACCGGGAGGAAGACCATGAAGGTATCAGATAAACTAAGGGGCATTTCGCGGCGCGACCTGTTCAGGGTTGCAGGGCAATACGGCATGTCATCGACATTGCTCGCCGCGGGCAGCTTTGGCGGCGCAATGAGCCTCGCCAATCTGGCAAGCGCGGCAGAGTCGTCTTACGACAAGCGCTTCAAGAAAGAAGCCAAGTTCACATTCAAGTTTGGCGCAGCTGGCTTTAACGAGCGCAACCTGTTGATTGAACGCGCAGGTTGCCTTGAATTCGCCCGTGATCTGGAAAGCCGCACAGACGGTGAGATCCGCGTTGAATTCATTGGCGACAACCAGATTTGCGGACAAACCTCATGCGTTGAAAAGACCCAGCAAGGCATCGTGGACATCTATGCGGCCTCGACACAAAACTCTGCCGGTGGCGCGCCTTACCTGAACGTGCTGGATTACGCCTATATGTTCCGTAACCGCGCAGACCAGTATCACTTCCTCTATTCACCGGAATCAGCCAAGCTGTTGCGCGAACCCTATGAAAAGCGTCACGGCCTGAAGTTCCTGTTCTCCCACGCCGAACTGCGCGGCATCCAGCTGGGTCTAGCCTGGGAAGACAAGGACACGGTCACCTCTGTTGAACAACTGGCCGGGACCAAGAACCGCGTCACCGGCACACAACTGGGCCGGATTGCCATGAAGGCAATGAACCTGAACCCGGTTCCGGTTGCATGGGAAGAAACCCTTGATGGTCTCAAGCAAGGCCTGATCGACGGGGCGGAAACATGGGCCTCCGCTGTGGCCTACGCCAATATGTCCCCTGTGGTGTCCCAGTCGGTTCACCTGAACTTCTTCTGCGGCACAGAACATACTGCAATGTCGGCCAAAGCCTTCGACAGCCTTGGCGGTGAATTGCAGGATGCGGTGATGGAATCATCCTACCTTGCACAGGTTCACGTTCAGGCGGCGAACGAGGCGGCGCTGGTTAAAACCGTGGGTCAATCCGATCCGCAGTTGCCCGGCACCATCTTTGCGCAGAACAACGTGCGTAACGCCTTCCTGTCCGACGCCGAGATCAAAAAGGCCGAAGAAATGTGTTCGCCCGAGTATCAGCCACAGCTGTGGGAAGAATGGCGCGAGCGGCTTAACGGCTGGTCCGGCGGTCACGATACCTATCAGGAAATCTATGACTCGGTGCGCGTCCTGCCCGCAGATACACTCCCCGAGAACGTCGAACCCCGCCGTTGGTGGAAATCGTAAAGCAGTCTTAGTAGGCTGAATTCAGGGGCCGGTCTTCTTGCGGGGGCCGGCCCCTTTTGACTTTGCCATCGCAAGCGTGGCGCAAGACAGTATTTTAAGGGAGGAACTGGGATGTCGATTTGGGCCGAAGCGGGTGCCGTCATTCCCGCAATTTTTGCCGGAAGCGCCTGGAAAATGCGCGACGCATTCTACACCGACGGGATGTGGATCGTCTGCTTTTTCATCACATTGTTCGGGGGCATTCTGGCCAACCAGTTTTTCAAAAGACTGCCGTTCATGGACAAGCATCTGGAACGCGGCATCGCCGTCACAACCTATCTGATGATCGCCGCCATCATTTTCTGGGGCGTTATCGACCGGTTCATTTTCTCGAACCAATGGTCCGGCTCCACCACTGTTCCGCCCTTTCTGTTTATGATCATGGCGTGGTTTGGGTGTTCCTATAACGTGCGCCTACGCACCCACCTCAGCTTTAGCGAATTTCGCACCAAGATGCGGCCCGCTGGTCAGATGGCCGCGCTGTCGCTCGACGGGGCCTTGTGGTTCGGCTTTTGCTGGATCGCAATTACAACATCGCTCCGTTTCACCGTCTATTCAGCGGATAACTTTCAGCTGGTCGATGGCGTCGATAACACAATGAAATGGTGGTTTTACATCACAGTGCCGGTGGCCTTTGTCCTGATGTCGGGTCGGGTGGTCGGCAACTGGCTGGACGATTTTAGAAACTACAGGGCTGGCAAAGACATGCTGCAAACAGCCGTTATCGGGGGGGATGTCTAATGTCAGATGGTACATGGGTCACACTTATTTCACTGGGTGTGACAGTCTTTTTCATGCTTGGCACACCGGTCTTGCTAGTCATCTTTTATTGGGTGATCGGGTGCAGTTTTGTCATCGGCCTGCCGCTCGACAACACCGGCAATGAATTGCTCAACGTCTTTAACAAGGGCTTTGCCCTGCTGGCGATGCCGCTGTTCATCCTGACGGGGGATCTGATCAACCAATCGGGCATTGCACGAAGGCTGTCTGATTTCGCCTATTCCTGTCTCGGTTGGCTGCGTGGTGGACTGGCAATGGCGGCGATTGCGGCCTGTGGGCTCTTTGCGGCGATCTCGGGGTCGAACTCTGCCACCACAGCTACCATCGGTTCGATGCTGCACCCCGAAATGGTCAAAGGTGGCTATGACGAACGCTTTTCCGCCGCAACGGCAGCGGCAGGCGGCACCGTGGGCATCATCATTCCGCCCTCAATCATCTTCATCGTCTACGGCTTTCTGATGAACCTGCCGATCTCGGAACTGTTCATCGCGGGCATCGTGCCCGGGGCGCTGATGGTGCTGGGCATGATGACAGCGGCCTTCATCATCTGCACACTCAACAGCTGGGGCTTCCTGATTACCCTGTCACCATGGCGGGTGTTCAAAACCGCTGTCGGGGCATGGTTGGGTTTCTTTGCCATCGGTCTGGTGCTTTGGGGCATCTACACCGGCAAGTTCTCCCCCACCGAAGCGGCGGGTGTTACTGTTGGCTTTTGTATCATCGTCGGATTGATCTGCTTTCCGCTGAACAAACTGATGGGCAGCGATCCTGACCAACCGGTGAACGAAAAAAGCCTGTTGTCGATGATTGTCGTCGAAGGCTTCACCCTGCCCAGCCTACCGGCAGTTGTGTCCCGCTCGGCCCAGATCACCGGCATTCTGGTACCGCTGATTGCAGTGTCCGTGGCAATGCAACAGGTTCTGTCGTCGCTGGGGGCCAAGGAAACCATCGGCGCTTTCGTCACCGGCATGGGCGGCTATTACGCGGTGCTGTTCACTTCGATGGCGATTGTCTTTGTCACTGGCATGATCCTTGAATCCCTGCCTGTCACAATCATTCTGGCACCGATCCTCGCCCCGATTGCCGTCTCTGTCGGCATTGATCCGATCCACTTTGCGGTGATCTTTCTGGTGGGCGCGTCGATCGGGTTTATTACGCCACCTTATGGGCTGAACCTCTATGTGGCCTCGGGGGTGACGGGCGTGCCCTATTTCCGTCTTCTGCGCTATGCCACGCTCTATCTGGTCGCGCTGATTTCGGTTTGGTTCTGTGTCGCCCTGATGCCCTCCTTGTCAAAGACGTTGCTTCCGGGTGGCGGAATCTTTGAAATTCTGTCAGGTGGAGGCGGATAGTGGCCGCTGCCCGATGGCAGGCCCATGAGAAGGTGAGACACTGACAATGCCCGACGCGCACGATTCAGACAAAGCGATACCAACCAATCTGCGGTTGCTCTTGCTGCTGGAAGAAGTCGCGCGCGTCGGTATTCCCGTGACCCCCACCGCCACGAACGAAGTGCTGGGGTTGCCCAAACCAACCGTACATCGCCTGTTCCACCGACTTGAGGAGGAAGGCTTTCTGCAACGTGACATCGACGGGCGATCCTATTCCGCTGGCCAACGGCTGCGCAAACTCTCGGCCAATGTGCTGTCCTCGTCGCGGATACGTGTGGCTCGCCTTGCGGTGCTGAATGCCTTGACGGATGACGTCGGTGAAACCTGCAACATTGCGACCGCCGACCGCGAAGGCATGTTGTACATCGACCGTGTCGAAACCAAATGGCCGTTGCGCATCCAGCTGCCCATTGGCACCACAGTACCGTTCCATTGCACGGCCAGCGGCAAGATGTACCTGTCCTCCCTGTCGCCGCGCCATCTGACCAAGTTTCTGGCCTCTGCCTCGCTGGAGGCCCACACCGGGAAGACACTGACAACACCAGAAGGCCTTTCAGAAGAAATCACCGCAATCCGGGAACGCGGCTATTCCACCGACAACGAGGAATTCATGGACGGGATGGTTGCCGTTGCCGTACCGATCCGCGATGACCTGGGCCGGCTGATGTCCACCATTTCGCTGCATGCACCGGATCAACGGGTCAGCGTCGCCGACCTTGAAACCCATTTGGAACGCCTGCGCGCCGCCGCGGACGACCTGTCAGAGATGATGCAGCGCTGATCCGCGCATCCAACCGTCCTCAAATTCCACCCGATCAACACCGGCCAGCCGCCTGATCCGTTCCAGCTCCGCCTCAAGTGCCGCCTGACGCGCCTTGCCCCAGCGGATAGTCCCCTCAGACCACAACGCCTTGACGCGCAGCACGTTCTGGTCCCGAAACGCCTTCATATCAATGCGTCCGACAATCCGATCGCCCTGCAATATAGGAAACACATAATAGCCGAAGGTGCGCTGCGGCTCCGGCACAAAAACCTCGATCCGATAGTTGAAACCGAATAACCGTTCCGCCCGCTTGCGGTCCCGCAATGCGGGGTCAAACGGGCTTAGGATACGCAGCCTGTTTGTCGGCTCCACCTCCAGCGCGCCATCTTCATCCAATCCGGGCCGCGCGAAGGCCGGCTTCACACTGCCATCCGCCCCGGTGATCTCCACCTGCTCCAACCGCCCGGCGGCCAGTTCGTTCTGGCACCACTGGCGCGCCTCTGCCGGGGTGATATGGGCCCAGAACGCCGCCAGCTCGCCATGGCTGGCAAAGCCCAACCGCGCCAAGGCCTGCGCACAGCACCAGTCGATCGTCTCGCCCACATCCGGCGCATGTACATCGTCACACAGGTGTTTCTCCAACACCCGTTCGGTCAGGTCATACCGTTTCTTGAATCCGTCACGCCCCACCACGCAGACCGCTCCAGAGCGCCAAAGATATTCAAGGGCGGTCTTGGACGGATGCCAATCCCACCAGCCCCCCGATCCGCGTGCCTCGCCCTTACCGACATCACCGGAGGTCACCGGCCCTTCGGTTCTGATCTGGTCCAGAATAACTTGAAACTGTGCTTCGAAGCCGGCGCGCCGGTCTTTCTTCCAGCGCCCCCGCAACCGCTCTGCATCCCGCTGACGGCGCAGGTGCCACTGCGGGTAGAACGCCAGCGGAATCATCGCCGCGTCATGTGTCCAATGTTCGAACAAGGCCCGCTGTTTTTCGTAAAGCGTTTTTAGCCCCGCAGGCCGATAACGGGGCCGGCGCGCAAACAGGATCAAATCATGCGCCCGCGCCACCGTGTTGATACTGTCCAGCTGCACAAACCCAAGGCTTTCGATCATCGCCAACAGATCATCACCGGACGCCCCCCCTTGCGGGGCCTCGGCCAGCCTGTGACGGTCCAGAAACACCCGCCTTGCCTGCGCATTCTCCAGCCGCAGCATTCTGGTGTCAGGTCCCATTCGTTCTGCCCCTAACGGCGGCGACGGCGCAGCGTATCACCGAAAGACAGGGTCGGTGTCAGGGTCACATTCTGCGGCACCTCCGCATCAGGTTCGTCCAGCGTCTGGTTCAAAACAATGCGCGCGGCCGCCTGTCCGATTTCGATCCGGCAGGCATCCATCGTTGCCAACTGCCGTGGCAACCCTTGCAACAGCTCGACGTTGTTGAACCCAGCAAGGCCAATCCGACCGGGCACATCTATGCCCTTATCAAGCAGGTGCAACAATCCACCTGCCCCGATCATGTCGTTGGAATAATACAGAAAATCTAAGTCCGGAGACCGTGCCAGCATTTCCTGCGTCATCTCGCGTCCCTTGGCCAGGGCCGATCCGCCCGAATAAAATGCCCGGTCCTCGATTTCGACACCGGCCTTGGCCAGCGCCTCGGTAAACCCTTCGAACCGCTTACGTGCGCGGTGATCCAACGGCATCTTGGTGCCCAGAAACCCGATGTGTTCATAGCCTTCCTTCAGGATCGCATTGGCCATCTCGCGGCCGGCACGGCGGTGCGAAATCCCCACCATCGCATCCACCGGCTTGCCATCCGTATCCATAATCTCGACCACAGGTATCCCCGCATTGGACAGCATCGCGCGGGTCGCCTCGGAATGCTCCAGCCCCGCGATGATCACGCCGGACGGACGCCAGGACAGCATCTCGTACAGCACCCGCTCTTCCTTTTCGGGCATATAATCGGTCACCCCGACAACCGGCTGCAACGGCGTGTCCTCAAGGATCTGATTCACCCCGTTCAACACTTCGGGAAACACCATGTTGGACAGGGACGGAATGATCACCGCCACCAGGTTCACCCGCTGTGACGCCAGCGAACCGGCGATTTGGTTGGGCACATAGCCCAGTTCCTTGGCCGCCGCTAAAACCTTGCTGCGGGTGGCGTCCGAAACATCCCCCCGGTTGCGCAACACACGGCTCACGGTCATTTCCGACACCCCGCAGGCATCTGAGACATCACGAAGTGTAAGCGGACGTTTGGCAGGAGTGGTCAATTTGGACACCTTGTTTGTTCAGCCACCAGTTAGCGTGAACTATGCGCTGCGATCAAGCGCAGTGCAAAGCCGCATTGTAACGATGACAAGCCTTTCAAGCTCGGTTAGACAATGCCGTGAATGGCCCCGTGGCTCAACTGGATAGAGCAGCCCCCTCCTAAGGGGCAGGTTGCAGGTTCGAATCCTGCCGGGGTCACCAAAAACACCTGAAGAATATGACTTATTTACAGGGCTTTGTGCAGGCACTTGCAGAAAGTCCCGTGAGCTTTCGCGCCGAATTCTGCTGAAACGGCGGAAATCTCGTACAAAACCTGTACAAAATTCGCACGTCTTTGCGCCTTTGGAGGCCTTCCAATGAGCTGGCGGGTCGCCAACACATGTGCGGAACGGAAGTTCGGTAGCGCTACGCGCAAGCAGATCATTATGTTTCTGGCTGACAAGGCCAGCGACGACGGTTCAGGTATCTGGTGTTCAAAGGGCACGATCCAGCGACACACCGAGCTTGGAGAGACCACCGTCAAGCGAACCGTGCGCGCGTTCCTGAAGGAAGGCATCCTGGTCGAGACCGGCGCACGGACCTGCAAGAACGGTTTCACTGTCGTTTAGATAACCGACATCGGTGGGGTGCTCATCACACGAGGTGAGCTCCACGTTCTTGGCGCGCATCCTCAGCGAGAACTGCAAGCCAACAGGCATGTCTTCGATTGATCCATACTGAGCCAAAGCGACCGCTCTGTCGGCCTCGATTCCGTTCAGGTAACCTTGCTCAATATTGTCAGCCGTTGGACTGCGGTCTTTGCATCCGAACAGAACCGACAATGCCAACATTGCAATAATCATCTTTTTCATCATCAGTTTCCTTTCGATTTCGGGCCTTTGAGAAGGCGTTGCGCACCACGGCCAACTCCGGCCTTTGTCACACGTCCCACGGCGGCTGCTTGGTTCGTGACAACGCCGGCGGCTGCGACCGTGCCAACCACGTTGGATTCGAGATTCATCGTGTTCGCTCTTTCAGTCAGCATCCCTGCGCGCGACATGACATGATCTCCAAGCTCGGTGATCACGCTGGATGCCAGGATGACCAGATAGAGCGTCACCAGGACGTACATGCAGACCAAACCAACAAGAATGATCACAGTGAACCAGGACCCAGCGGTCAACTATCTTTGCGCATTCATGGACAGGACACCGGATACCCTTTGGCGACACTTCGTAAGGCATTGAGAAACAGCGGCTCACTTGATGCCATTCTTGTATGGCGCGAACAGGATGGCGAAGGGAAAGAAACAGGCCGCTTAGTGCTCCTTGATGGGCACTTTCGGGTGATCGCCTATCGGGCAGAGATTGCCGAAGGACATATTGAGGGGAAGGGCATCCCAACGCATCTTGCGAAAGGTACACGTATCGAAGCAGAACTTGCTGCCTTGCGCGCCAATACCAAGGACGCGCTGCCGTTGACACCATTGGAACGGACGGATGCCGCATGGGCCTTGGTGCGCAGATACAGAAACAAAATATCCAAGTCGCAACTAGCGAAGTCCTCTGGTGTATCAGAGCGTTCTATTGCGAACATGCGAAGTAAGCTCAAAGAGTTCGTTGAGGCGAAGGAGACACCCTCAGGCGACTGGTGGCAGGACCGCAAGTGGCCCGAAGAGAGCACCTTCACGCCCCCAGAAGATGCCGAAAGGGAGCGCCTGATTGCGACCCTCGCGAATTCGATCACGGAGGCGATCAGGGAAAACCGGATCCGTGATGTTGAGATCAAGGCGGAGGCCATCCAACGAGCACTGGGTCAGCGCGATATGGCAGACGTGGTGGAATACCTTGGGCTTAGCCTTGGAGAGTTCGATGAGTTCTCGGAGGATGTGTCAGATCAAGACCTGAACAACGACCTTGAGTATCGGCCAGAGGTTCACTGAAGCAGCAACAGCCATGCACCACTTAGGTGTGCATTTTGCACAGGTAGGGATAGATGACATTTGATTGAAACTGGTTTTAAGCCCACCTGAACGAGTACAATATGTGTCACACGGTGGGCGGGAAGCGGACTTTCATCTCAGTCAACATGAATGTCCGCTCTTTCGTCAAACATCGCAACACATCTGGCCTATCCGCTTCCCCGATTTACGACAATTGTGCCGGTAGACTTGTCGCTACTTCAGGCGGCTTAAAATCTCGTCTTCCAACTGTTTCCTTACCTTTGCACACAAGGTGCCAATGTGTTGAGCGGAAGTCTCGAGTGCCGCACACTTTACGTCGTCCCCCAAGTTCGGGTTGTAAGCCGCATTGAACTTGTCTGCCGCCACATCAAAATGGTGCGGGGTAATTGCCTCCCATTGCGTCCCGTTGGCAAACTGGCTGTCGCTCACCTTTCGAAGATTAATCTGCAGCTTGAGATGTAGCTCACAAAATTCTCTGTTCAATCCGCCAATATCGGCATTTTCAGAAATTTGGCCTGCGGCAGATATACTGTTCAGCCGCTCTCCTATCATTTCCAATTCATCAAGAATCAAGTAGATAGGACGTTGGAAATTATCGCAGAATTGTTCCCGCATCAAGTTAGCTTCGCGTATCTCTTTGTCTCGACGCTCAGATTCAATTCTTACATTGCGCGTCAGCCATAGATTGAACAAGTTAAGCGCCAGCGAAAGCAACGCAATCACGGCCGTCAAAGTACGTGGGTCAAACGTGCTGGTGACATGTTCAGGCGGCATACACCTAGCCTAACGCGCTGCGCTTCATAAGAGAGTCCCTGATGCCCTCCGCGACCTGCTGCATAACGATAGAGGACGCCTGAAAGCGATAGTGGGCCAAAAAGCCTTCCTTACCCAACTTTTTGACGGATTGGGCGAACATTCCTTGAAAGAAGGAACTCGACAATGTCAGTAGCTCGCCCGGAATGACCACATCGACAGTTTCATCATCACCATCCAAATGGTCAAGCATCCACTTTTCGCGCGCATCCTCGCCACGCTCATGGCCCACAAGGTTGCGGACCTTGCCATCATTAGTCAGTTCAGAAAACAGTATTTCAGTCATCATCGCCTCCATCATGAACACTTCCGTAGTTGAGTGGGTCTAGAACAAAACCCATGCTTATAATTGTACCGGGGAACCCTACAGGGACATCATAAACGAAATCGGTGTCCGGCGGGTGTCCTCTATCGTTGTTAGGGTTGAACCACAAGGTCCTCGGCGCTTCAGGGCTATCCCTCAGACCTTTAACATAGGGTGTACGTAGGGAAATACAGGACCGACCTGATAGAATTGTTATCTTCGGCGCATGACCTTGGGAGAGCGTCGTACCCAAACCACTCACCACATCTAGCATTGAAGGTAGGCCAACACCACCTTGTTCTTTCTCCCATTTTTCTGGGTCACACGTTATGCCGTCCTGCAGTGCTGCTAGAGTTAAAAGTGTCTCTCGTGATTGTTTAGCCCCCGCCGAGATGGCGTTTTTAACATAGTTGTCTAGTTTTTCTGCAAGGTCAGGTGAGGCTCGTCCGAGACTTTCGGCGAACGTATCACCAAGATTTACGATTCCAAGATACGCATGAAGCCGCGTCTCTCCCGAATCGTCATCCGTTCGACGCGCCAAAAAACCACTGACATTCCACCGTCCATCCCCTCGTTCCCCGTCGCTGTGTCGTTCGGCATTATTTAGCATTTCTGCAAGGATACTCTGTATCCCAACCCAACCAGTATCAGTGAGTTCCTCAGGCGGGTCTAATTTGCCAAGCCAACTATCAATTGCATCGCACAACCGGTCTGCGACTTTCTCCGCCTTCTGTAATTGCGCAAACCGGCGTTCACTTTGCGAAGACCCTGCATCTCGGCGACGCTCTAGCGGAAATGCCCAAACATCGCTTAGGTCGCGAAGGCCAACCAAATCAATGTCCATACCGTCTGTTATTCCAACGGCATGAAGTACCTTCTGCATTGGCAAATCCATGAACCCACCGTCAAAAACGCGCAGCATATCGTCCCACATAAGACGTAATATCATGAACGGCGTAATATCTTGGCAGAACTTGTCCCGAAAATTGAGCGTTACTGCTGCAGCGCTTGCTTCCGCTTTGGAGATTTTCTGAAGACCCTGCATTGTCGCAATCGGGTCGGCTAAGAAGGAAAAGTTCTCAAGGTCAATGGTTTCTGAGCTGTCTTGGTCACGTTTTGGCAAGTCCAACCACCCGTTTTCCGTTTGGCGGCGTGGGAAAAGATTATCGAGAACAACTGAGTCCCGCCTCTTCCTTAGCAAGAGAAGCTGCAGTTCTTTGGGGATTTCAAGGCCGCGTGTCTCTGACGGAAACTTCGCTCGCACCCGCTCATCAATTGCACGGCGCAGTGAAGCACGTCGTTCAGAATCCTGCCCTGAAAGGTTCCAGTTCTTTTGAAGTTGTGCGCGATATTCTCGGCGGCTCTCTTCCAAGTACTCATCGTGATCAACGCCGCGTGCCTGAGCACTTCGAGCTTGAAATGCACCAAGGAACCTTCTGAGAGGGGTGTCATCCATTAGCCAATACCATTCTCACTTTTAAAGGCATACAAAATGAAATGAGTAGCTTGGCAACCATCTAGTCGCAAGTTGCTAAAACGAAAGTCTGTCCGATTGTCTGTATAGAATCCCGCAGGGTAAAAACAAACTGTTTCGCTGTGGCGGTTGTGGGCTTAAATAACGAAAATGGTATGAACATATGCTATCCCCTGAATTATTCAAACCGCCTATCAGCTCAGGCTGCCGTCCGCATTGACGGCAACGAAGTCACGTTCAGAGGTCATAGAAATAGCTAAATTGCTGCGGCATGTACGAATGTCTGCAATGCGGGTGGCGACTGCAGCGTTGCGACCGTAGGATAAACGTCGGCTATGGCCATTTGTATCGACTAGTCACAGCAATAGGCAGGGGCGAAGCAGAAGTATTCAGGTCACCCAATGTCTATACAATAACCTAGAACTATATACAGATTTCGCTGGAGAAAGACCGTGCCGTCGTCTGTTAACATCTCGCGGGTTATCTCATGCATACCTAGAATTCCACCGAGCAGCAACTGTGGTGTCCGTTACACCACCAATTAGGCACACCACCGAGCTCTATAAAAAAATAAATAATATCAAAGCATTACGCGATGTATGTATTCCCAACCACCCCCTCCTGCCGGGGTCGCCAAAACAAATGCAACACCTTACAGAAATAAGTGTGATCCACTCTGCAAGATCGTGCAGGATTTTTCATTATCCATGTGCGAACATGTAGAGAACAACCGTAAGCGTCCGTGGCCCAAGAGGTTTGTATGAAACCTGACTGGAGGGGCACAGGGATTGCTCACCTCTCTTTTTGCCAGAAGGCCCGGTCAGCCGCCGTTTTCCAACATCTCAGACCTTTATAATGCCCCCGTGCCCTGTGCATAGCGGGTCAAACGGGCCGCCAGAAAACCGACAGAGATGTGCAAAACCACGGTCAGACAAGCCAACACGATCAAGCTGGCGAACATCAGGTCGATTTTTGCCCGACCATTGGCCAGCAACATGAGATAGCCAAGCCCCCTTGAGGCCCCAACCCATTCACCAATCACCGCGCCAATCGGTGCATAGACCGCCGCCAGCCGCAACCCCGTGCCCAGACTGGGAAGCGCTTGGGGAATTTGGATGTGGCGCATGAAGTTCCACTTCCCTGCCCCCATCGAAATCGACAAATCGCGATATCCGCCGTCGATCCGCATCAACCCGTCATGAAAGGCCGACGTGACGGGAAAATAGATGATCAGGACAGCCATCACAATTTTCGACCCCATGCCATAGCCGAACCAAAGCGTTAACAAAGGTGCCAGCGCGAAAACCGGCACGGCTTGGGTAAAGACAAGGATCGGCAACATCAGCCGCTCGGCCGTCCTTGACAGTGCCAATTGAACCGCCGTCACAACGCCAAGCAGGGTACCTATCAGCAAGCCAAGCAGGACCTCAACCGTTGTAACCCATGCATTTTCCGCGATGATCACACGGCTTTTGAAAGCGGCCTGCGCAACCCGCCACGGCGAGGGCAGGATAAAATGGGGGGCGCCAGTGATCCCAACCAAAACCTGCCACAGGCCGATGCCGATCAACAAAGCCAGCACAGTATCGCGAATTTTCATGCTGCAATCCCGCGTAAATGCGCCAGCAATCGCGCTTGGCTGGCAAGCGTTTCTTTGGCGTTGATGTCCCGCAAAGCTGTGGTGTCCGGGACCGGCCAGTTTTGCGTTTCCTGCCCGGACAAAACGGTAATCTGATGGGCCAGTCGAACAGCCTCTGCCGGATCATGGGTGACCAGCAACACCGTGCGGCCTTGTAGAACCTCTGCGGCCAATTCCTGCATATCGGCGCGCGTGCCTGCATCCAGCGCCGAAAACGGCTCATCCAGAAACACGATCGGACGGTCTTCAAACAGGGTTCGGGCAAGGGCAACCCGTTGGCGCATCCCCCCTGACAGGGTCGCAGGTTTCTGATCCGCATGGCCCGACAGCCCAACCCGGTCCAAAAGGTCACGCGCGCGCGCGATCCACGGGACCTCACCGCGCAAACGTCCCCCGATACAGATGTTGTCGACCACCGAAAGCCACGGCAGCAATAAATCCGATTGTGCCATATAACTGATGCGACCCGTCAGCGGGTCCCCGTCAGTGGCATCAAACGATCCGTGGAACACCCCACCGGTATCAAGCCCAAGGATCAACCGCAGGATCGTTGATTTGCCCACCCCCGAGCGTCCCAGCAAACACGTCCACTGGCCCCCGGGGATGTGCAGGTCCGTATTGAACAACACCCGGGCACCAAGGCGATGTTGCCCTTTCACCGTGATGCCCGGCGATCCGCTCATGCGCCCTTCAAACCCATTTGCCAAAACCCGACTTCCAGCTTTGTTGCGGTGCTGAACCGGTCTTGCAAAACCGCCCCTCGCGACGTCGCCGTTAGATCCCCGATCCGGCGCGCCACCGCGTTGTCGATCATCTCGCCGACATTTTTGCAAACCGCCTGATACTCTGGATCGGCATAGGTTGCGATCCACTCGGCATAGGGCGTGCCCTCTGCCTGACACCCAGCCAGACGCAAACCGATCTCACCGTACCCCATGACGCAGGGTGCCAGTGCCGCCATCAAATCCAGAAAATCGCCTTGCAGACCCGCGTCGATCACATAACGGGTATAGGCAAGGTTCTCGACCTCTTCACACGCGTCAAACAATGCCTGTTCGTCAATGCCCTCGGCAGCGCAGGTCTTCACATGCAACGACATCTCGTGATTGACCAATGCGTCCACCGTGCCGGCGCAAATCTTCATCTCCTCAAGCGTTTCGGATTTGACCACCGCCAGTGACCACGCCCGAGAGAAATGAACCAGAAACACATAGTCCTGAATGAGGTAGTGCAGGAACGCCGCACGCGGCAAACTGCCATCCCCCAACCCTTCGACAAAGGCGTGACGGGTATACTCCTGCCACGGCCCCCTGGCCCCCTCGCGCCAAAGCGCGAAGGTTTTTCCATAGTCCGGTGCCATCAGTTTGCCGTCACATCAATGGCGATTTTGGAAACTGGGTTCTGCGCCGGGATCAGGCCCGCCTCATGCAAGAACGCCTCAAATGTCGCATAGCGACCCGTGTCCATGGCCGTCGGGCGCAGGGCAAATCGGGGCAAGGTATCGACCCAGGCTTTGGCATTCAGCGCGTCTTGTAACTCCGCTGACGTCCCTGAAAACACCTGCCAGCTGTCCTCGGGATGGTTCACGATGTATTGCGTCGCCTTTTCGGTCGCCGCCAGAAAGCGGGCGATCATATCGCGGTCCATGGTGTCGGTATTGGCCACATAGATCAGCTCGTCATAGGGCGGCAGCCCCTCTTCCTCGACGAAAAAGCACTTGCCCTCGACGTTTTCAATTTCCATCTGGTTCAGTTCAAAATTGCGATAGGCACCGATAACCGCATCCACCTGCCCTGACATCAAAGACGGCGACAACGACCAATTCACATTGACCAGTTCGACATCATCCAGCGACAAACCATGGTGGCGCAGGATCGACCCCAAAACCGCCTCTTCCACACCGCCGACAGAAAAACCAACCTTGCGCCCCGCCAGATCAGCGGGCGATTTGATCGGCCCGTCAGCAAGCGCCAACAGGCAATTCAACGGCGTGGCGACCAAGGTACCAACACGCTGCAACGGCAGGCCCTCATGAATTTGCAGGTGCAACTGCGGTTGATATGAAATCGCTAGGTCCGCCTTGCCGGCTGCAACCAGTTTCGGCGGATCAGACGGATCGGCAGGGGCGATAATTTCGACCTCAAGATCCTGTTCGGCAAAATACCCTTTTTCCTGCGCCACAATAACCGGTCCATGATCCGGGTTAACGAACCAATCCAACAAAAGGGTCATTTCATCCGC
The DNA here is from genome assembly GCF_029285175.1 of Sulfitobacter sp. M05. Taxonomy (GTDB): domain Bacteria; phylum Pseudomonadota; class Alphaproteobacteria; order Rhodobacterales; family Rhodobacteraceae; genus Sulfitobacter. Next base: position 373,329 of record NZ_JABEDH010000002.1, read on the forward strand.
AGCCATCAAAGGCGCCGCCGCGAAAGAAAACGCGGCAGTCAGGGAGGTCAGTTTCATATCGGAAGTCTTTCAGTTGAGGGCGTATCGCCCGTTGCAATTAAGGTGATGTCGCCGTCCCAATAGGAACGAAGATGTGTTGCCGCCTGCCATGCGCGCAGGCCGGAACGGCAGGCAAAAACGGCACGTTGCCCAAGGGCCGGCATTGGCCGTTGATCCGCGAACTGCGCCACGCTCAGCCGTTGGGCCGTTGCGGCGACAGGTGTTGCGGCTTCATCCCTGTCACGCAGTTCGATGATGAAATCGGTGTCACCAATTTCACAGGCCGCAATGAATCTCAGGTCCGCCACAGGGTCCGCAGCCGCATCAAAACGGAAACTGCTGGACCGGAAATTCTGCATGTCAAAACGGATCAACTGCCCAAGCGGGGACGGCTGTTGACCAATCAAATACGCCAGCGCCATCTGCGCCTGTGCCGCACCGATCATCCCCACAACGGGGCCCATGACCCCCGCCGTCGCACAGGTTGCGGCACGATCCGGCAAATCGGGAAACACCGCACGCAATGACGGGGCGCCCTGACAAAACCCACCAACATATCCGGCATGTTCCAACACCGAGGCGCTGATCAGCGGGACACCAAGGGATTTGCACGTATCCGACAGAATATAGCTGACGGCGAAACTGTCAGCACAATCCAGCACCAAGGTGCTTTGCCCGACAAGGGGTGCGGCATTCAAAGGGTCAAGCGGGGCATCAATGCCCTCGATGGCACAAGTGCTGTTCAACGCCCGCAAGCTCTGCACGGCGACATCAACCTTGGCTTTGCCAATGTCCGCCTCGCGAAACAGGGTCTGCCGGTGAAGGTTGGACAGCGCCACAACATCGCCATCCACAATGCAAATACGCCCGACACCCGCCGCAACCAGGTATTGCAAAACCGGTGCCGCCAGCCCGCCGGCACCAACCACCAGAACACCTGCGGACCGTATGGCCTCCTGTCCGGATTGCCCAACCCCGACAAGGCAGGTTTGACGCGCGTATCGGCTCATCGTGTCGCCGCCAGCCATGTGCGCACGCGGTCTTCGGGGTTTGCGTGCAAGGTAATATCTGTCACCGCCGCAACAACATCCGCACCCGCCTCAAACGCCCCACCGGCACGCTCAACCGACATGCCGCCAATTGCGACTAACGGAGTCTTACCAATCAACTCACGCCAGATGGTCAACTTCGCTATGCCCTGCTCGTGCCATTTCATTTTTTTCAGGATCGTCGGATAGATCGGGCCCAGCGCAATGTAATCCGGGGCCAGCGCCAGCGCCCTTGTCAACTCGGCCTTGTCATGGGTGCTGATCCCCAACCGAAGACCAGCCGCACGGATGGCCGCAATATCCGCATCCTCAAGGTCTTCTTGTCCAAGGTGGATATAGTCACAGCCCCCATCAATCGCGGCCCGCCAGTAATCGTTGATAATCAACGTGCAACCATACTGCGCGCAGACCCGCTTTGACCGTGCGATATGCGCGGCCACCACATCCGACGGCACATCTTTCATGCGCAATTGCACCAGCTTGATCCCCAGGGGAACAAGCCGTTCAATCCAGTCCGCACTGTCGAAAATCGGGTAAAATCGATCCAGCTTCATTCTAGAAACGCCTTTCCGATTACCGGGGTCGAGGGCGCAGCCATGTCGCGCGGCTCCATCGGATCAGCAATACAGCCCAGCTGACCGGCCCTGACCGCCGTCGCAAAGGCCTCTGCCATCGCCGCAGGATCACCGGCCTTTGCCACCGCAGTGTTCAACAGAACCGCATCATACCCCAGTTCCATCGCGGCGGCCGCCTGCGACGGCAAACCCAGCCCTGCATCAATGACCAGCGACACGTCTGGAAAATGCGACCGCATGGCCCGCAATCCAAACAGGTTGTTCAACCCAAGTCCCGAACCGATCGGCGCACCCCAAGGCATCAAAACCTCACACCCCGCGTGCAGCAACTTGTCGGCAACCACCAAATCCTCGGTGGTATAGGGGAAAACCTGAAAACCGTCCTCAGACAGAATGCGCGCCGCCTCAACCAAGCCAAAGACATCCGGTTGCAGCGTGTCTTCCTCGCCGATGACTTCCAGCTTGATCCATTTGGTATCAAAAATCTCGCGCGCCATATGGGCCGTGGTTACGGCTTCCTTGACGCTGTGACAGCCTGCGGTGTTGGGCAGAACATGAACGCCAAGGTCACGGATCAGTTGCCAGAAATCCTGTCCCGCGCGGTCCTGCCCGCTTTCGCGCCGCAATGAAACCGTCGCCACACTGGCACCGCTGCGTCTGAACGCCTCCGCCAAAATAGCCGGCGACGGATACTGCGCCGTACCAAGCATCAGACCGTTGGCCAGCCGCGTACCGTAAAAATCACGCATCCCCTACCCCCCCTGCATGGGGGCAAGAACCTCAATGGCATCCCCCGGATTAAGGGCATGATCCGCCCGTTCCAGCGCCGGCACAAAGGTGCCGTTCACCGCTGTTGCCACCTTTGCGTCGCCAAACCCCTCGGCCTGCAATAACGCGCTCAAGGTCGCGGCCTGCGTGTCAATTGATGCACCGTTAAGCTGCAGTCTCATCCATCACCTCCGGAGTTTTGTTGTGAAAAATATGCTCGGCCACCATCTGCGCCAAAGCCGGGGCCAATAGAAAACCATGCCGAAACAAGCCATTCGCCATGATCAAATTTCCGTCACGCCGGATACGCGGCAGGTTGTCGGGAAAGGCCGGCCTACTGTCCACGCCGATCTCCAGAACTTCGGCCTCGCCAAAGGCGGGGTTCAATGCATATGCCGCGCTCAACAGCTCCAGCAATGCGCGCGCACGCACATGCTGGCCCGCTTTGCCTTCGACCATCGTCGCCCCCAGCATAAAAACACCATCGCCCCGCGGCACGATGTAAAGCGGCACACGCGGATGCAGCATCCGGATCGGGCGGTTCAGGGTGATGTCGGGACACGACAGCACCAACATTTCACCCTTCACGCCGCGCAAATCCGGCAGTTGGTCTCTGGCCTGAAACCCCCGACAATCAACCGTCAAACCGCGCCGCGCATGGTCCTCCGGATCTGCCTCTTCCTGCATAAACTGCGCCCCGTCCGCCAGAACACCTGCCCGCAATTGATCAAGGGCCCGGCGCGGGGCAAGATGGGCTTCGGTCTCGAAAAACAGCCCGCTTGCGAAACGGTCCCCCAAATCCGGCTCAAGCTGTGAAATCTCCGGTCCGGCAACCTTCCGGTAACCGGTCGTGCGCCGGGCGAACCGCGCCAGATCGGATTTGTCGCGTGCCGGCGAAACCACCAGCGATCCACACCGATGCACACCACCGGTTTTGGCCGCCCACCAATCGGCCGCCTGCGCGCCCAATCGGACAACGGGTTCCTCCGCGCTTTCGCCCTCGCAAAACGGGGCAAGCATCCCTCCGGCCCACCATGAACACCCATGCGGACCTGTATCCGCATGACGATCAACCAACAGGACATCCGCCCCATGATCCAACAGCGCCCGCGCCACACAAAGACCGGCAACACCTGCCCCTATGACGGTAACGGCGGTCATTTCCATTGACCGTAAAAATGATGCACCGGCCCGTGGCCCTGACCGATAGTCAGACTGTCTGCCGCTTTGATGGCCGCCTGAAGATAGCTATGTGCCGCCTTCACTGCCTCTTTCAAACCCACCGCTTGGGCAAGCTGTGCCGCAATGGCCGCCGAATAGGTACATCCCGTGCCATGGGTGTTGCCGGTTTCGATCCGCGCTGCCGTGCAGGTCGTGACAACACCCTGCGCATCGACAAGCACATCCGTACATGTCCCGCCAATCGCATGACCGCCCTTCATCAATACCGCTTTCGGCCCCATCGCAATCAACCGCTGCCCCTGCGCAGCCATCTCTTCGGGTGTGTTGGCCTCGGTGGTGTTCAACAGCCGTGCCGCTTCGGGTAAATTCGGGGTCAGCAAGGTTGCATGGGGCAGGATATGCGTGACCATCGCCGCCACCGCGGCATCCTGCAAAAGCGCATCACCCGACTTTGCGATCATCACAGGGTCCACAACAACAGGTCCGTCAAACCCGGCCAACCGCTGCGCAACGGCTTTGATAATCGGCTGCGAAAACAGCATTCCCAGCTTGATCACATCAACATCGAGGTCCGACAAAACCGCATCAATCTGCGCCCCGACGATGCCGGCGGGAACCTCGTGAACATCCGTAACAGCAAGGGTATTCTGCGCGGTAATTGCGGTGATCACACTAGCCGCATAGGCCCCGTTTGCGGAAATTGCCTTGATGTCGGCCTGTACGCCGGCACCACCGCCACTATCGGATCCCGCAATGGTCAGGGCTATCGTGGTTGTCTTCGTCACGGGCACGTCTCCATAAGATGGGCCGTGACAACGCGAGAATGAGCCTCGTGCGATATTGTCCGCACAATCTACCCGTTCCCTACGCCGGCATAACCCGGATCAGGTTCGACGGGTCAGTGCAAGCACCTCTCAGCCCCAAAGGGCCCCCCGACGGATAATTTCGTTCCTGTTTCGCCATGTCGAATGCGCGAAACAATGTATTCCTGCCTTCGTGCTAAGACAGGATTCGCGCAATTGCAATGTCAAAGATACGGCCCCTTGCGGCCTCCATCAGCGCGCCGCGCGGGCAATCACACCCGGTGATAGGGCCCGCCCGAAAGAATGGATGCCGCCCGATACAGCTGTTCGGCCAACATCACCCGCACCAGCATATGCGGCCAGACCATCTTGCCAAACGACAGCTTGTGATCCGCTCGGGCGCGCAGGCTGGGGTCGATGCCATCAGCACCGCCAATCACAAACGCCACATCGCTGCGCCCCATGTCCCGCCATCCGCCCAGACGGTTGGCAAACTCCGGCGAGGTTTCAACCTTGCCGCGCTCATCCAGCGCACAAATCAACGAACCGGCGGGCACGGCGCGGTCCAATAACCCCGCCTCGGCCGCCATGCCGCCGCCCTTCTTGTCCTCAACTTCCACGACACGCGCGGGGCCAAGGCCCAAGGCCCGCCCCGTTCTGTCGAATCGTGTCAGATAATCGTCGATAAGGTCTTTTTCAGGACCAGCCCGCAGGCGGCCCACCGCGCAAATATGTACTCGCATTGCGCGGCCCTAAAGATCAGTTTTGCGGGGATGCGACTTCGCCGCCATCCATCCACATCTTCTCAAGCTGGTAGAATTCGCGCACTTCGGGGCGGAACACATGTACGATAACGTCACCTGTGTCGATCAGCACCCAATCGCCAATATCCTTGCCTTCGATCTTGGGCGAACGGCCAAAATCGTCTTTGACCTTCTGGGCCAGCTTTTCCGAGATGGCCGAAACCTGACGGCTGGAACGACCGGAACAGATGATCATGTGATCCCCGATTTCGGTTTTCCCGCGCAGATCAATCTGCACGATGTCTTCGGCTTTGTCTTCTTCCAGAGAATTCAGAATAGCGGCCAGTACGGCGTTGCTTGTCGTCATATCAGAGGTACGCGCCATCAGCGCTGCCTCCGGTTTCGCATGCACGGATGCGTCAGTGTGTAGTGACAGGACATTGTCCTCCTTAAGGCGCGCCGCCTTGCCCCCGGCGCTGGGGTTTTCCCCAATTTAGCAACACAAACCTGACAATTCAATGACAAGGCGAAAGGTGTGGCATTCCCGCCAGCCTTTCGCCAATCAGGGGTCGACACCGGGGGCATAAACCCTGCGTGCCCTACCCCGATCGCGCATCTGATTGATCCAAAAGTGCCCGCCATTGCGCATCTATGCGCGCAAGCGCCGCCATGTCATAGGCTTGCGGAGCATTCACATATCGCCCGTCTGGTGTGTGATACCCCAATGCGTCTTCTTGCGCCCGCAGGGCGCTGTAGCGCTTTGCATCAATGCGGGCCGGCGGAATTTCGCCACGCAGGGCGTCCGGTTGCGCCACAGGAAACAGCAGCGACGATTCGGCTTGTGACAGGTTAAGACAGATGCATCCCTCTTTGGCAGCCATCACCGCCAAGCGGGCCGATTTCGCCCCCAGATCACGCAGCGTGACATCATCGCGCAACGGGTCCGCCGTGCCGGTCCCGTAAAAATGGGTCGGGCCCGTGGCCGGGTAAACCATGTCACACCCGACAAAGGCCATGACCCGCGGGCGCAGCGCCGCCAGCGCCCAATAAGCTGCGGTAAACCCCATGGTCGCGCCGCCATGGATAAACCCGCCAAACTGGTTCTGCGTCGGCACAAAAGCATCAGCCTGCACAAGCGCCTGACCGGACCGCACCTCGGGGGGCCGGTTTTGCACGGGGAAATCCTCGGGGAACACCAGCAGGTCCCAATCAGGACGCAACCGCCACGCGTTATTAATCGCGACAATCCGGTCGAACCAGTCTTTCGGCCAGTCCTGCGCCGCCACCGCATTCGGCGCACTTCCCATGATCAGAACAACGCCACCGGCCTGCATCACGTTTCGCCCCTATTGCCGCTACCGTCTGGCAGATAGGCCAGCAGCGCTGCAAGGCAAGCTACTGGGCGTTGCCATTTCGACCAATCGACAGTTTGCTCTCTTCCAGCATCAAAACCTCGCGCTGCGGGAACGGGATCGAAATGCCGTGTTCCTGAAACGTATCCCACAGGGCCAGAAACACATTGCCCCGGATGTTGGTCAGCCCGCCGGTCGGATCCTTGATCCAGAAACGCAGAATGTAATCCACACTGCTGTCGCCAAACCCGACAATATGACACACTGGTGGCTTGAACTTCAGCACCCGGTCGACTCCGGCTGCCGCGTCAATCGCCAGTTTGCGCACCTGATGTGGATCATCGCCATAGGCCGTGCCAAAGTGGATATCGAGCCGTACAAAATCATCGGAATGTGACCAGTTGACCACCTGCCCCGTGATCAAATCCTCGTTCGGGATCAGATATTCCTTACCGTCCCGCGTGACCACCGAAGCATAGCGTGCGCCCAGTGTCTGGATCCAACCAAAGGTCTCGCCCAGCGAAATCACATCCCCCGGCTTGATCGACTTATCCAGCAGGATAATCACCCCCGACACAAGGTTCGACACCACCTTTTGCAGACCGAAACCAAGGCCGACACCAATCGCTCCAGACAGCACCGCCAGCCCGGTCAGATCAATACCAACCGCCTTAACCCCCATGTAAAACGCAATGCCATAGAGCGCCAATTGCACGCCCTTTACGGCCAGCACCTGCATCGACGGGCTGATATCCTCGTTCTTGCGGATGGTGCTGGCTGTCGCTTTGCTGGCAAACCGCGCCATCATCAACAGCGCACTGATCACCACCAGGGCCGTAATCAACGTCAGGACCGACAGCCGGAATTCACCCACTTCCAGCGCGATATTATCCAAAAACACCGCAACATCATCCGAGACATTCAGCAGATACAGCGTCGCGTAGATCCACAAGGACCACCTGACGATCCGCCTGATAAACCGGTCATGCACCAACTGCGCCGCAAAGGCGGTGCCAACCCAAACCGCCGTCAACGTCGCCGCCAACCCAATCAGATAGGACCGCGACGGCCAGGTGATATTCTGCATAACAAAATAGACACCGCTGGCCAGCACCGCAAACAGGATCAACCCCAGCCGCTGCTTGAGCTGCACAATGAAACGCAGCTGCCATTTGGCCCAGCCCTCGCGCGACCGCACATAACGCTCAAGCAAAAGCACACAGCGCCCGTTCATCAACCACGCCAGCAAGGCCAGACCAACAACAATCAACACCTGATTCTGTCGCCACCCGGGTGTCAGCACCCCGATCAGAAACGCGTGAACCGACATCCATGCCCCTTCGAGCGTCGCAAGAAAATCGGCAAATGGGTCGGTCAGTTCATTCATGCACATACCTCGCTGTTCAAAGAGTCGCAGAACCGGACAATCCGTGCAACCCTGCTTGGATCTAGGGGCAGGGCCCTGGCATTCCACCGCAAAGCGACCAGCGCTTGCAGCGCAGCTGGCAGAGGTGTATTCCACAGTTTATGAAACGGATGATCAACATCGGCGACCGCGCCCGCCTGCGCGAACGCTTCTTCGGGGCAACCACCACGGTGCTTTCCCGACTATAAGTCCGGCATTGCGACACCCGCCGTCGCACACTGACAGTTTTTCAAACCAAATACGGGAGTGGACCCATGTCCCCCAAGACGCTTTACGATAAAATCTGGGATGCCCATCTGGCCCATGAAGCCGATGATGGCACCTGCCTGCTGTACATCGACCGCCACCTTGTACACGAGGTGACCAGCCCGCAAGCCTTCGAAGGCCTGCGCATGACAGGCCGGACCGTACGCGCACCGGATAAAACCATCGCCGTGCCGGATCACAACGTGCCCACCACGCTGGACCGCGCCAATGCCGCGACCATGACCGAAGACAGCCGCATTCAGGTCGAAGCCCTCGACAAAAACGCCAAGGAATTCGGCATCCACTATTACCCTGTTTCCGACGTCCGTCAGGGCATTGTGCATATCGTTGGCCCCGAACAGGGCTGGACACTGCCCGGCATGACCGTGGTTTGCGGCGACAGCCACACGGCGACCCACGGTGCCTTTGGTGCGCTGGCCCACGGCATCGGCACCTCGGAAGTAGAACATGTTCTGGCGACACAAACGCTGATTCAGAAGAAATCCAAGAACATGAAAGTCGAAATCACCGGCAAACTGCGCCCCGGCGTCACCGCCAAGGACATCACCATGTCCGTGATCGGCGTGACCGGTACCGCTGGCGGCACCGGCTATGTCATCGAATATTGTGGCGAAGCGATCCGCGATCTGTCCATGGAAGGGCGGATGACCGTCTGTAACATGGCGATCGAAGGCGGCGCACGCGCGGGCCTTATCGCACCGGATGAAAAAACATTCGAATACTGCATGGGCCGTCCGCACGCACCAAAAGGGGCCCAGTGGGAGGCCGCGATGGACTGGTGGAAAACCCTCTATTCCGACGACGATGCCGCATGGGACGAGGTCATCACCCTCAAGGGCGAAGACATCGCACCGGTTGTGACATGGGGCACGTCACCCGAAGACGTGCTGCCGATCACCGCAAATGTACCTGCCCCCGACACCTTTGACGGCGGCAAGGTCGAGGCGGCACAGCGTGCGCTTGATTACATGGGCCTGACCGCTGGCACCCCGCTGTCCGACGTTGAAATCGACACAGTGTTCATCGGTTCCTGCACCAATGGCCGGATCGAAGATCTGCGCGCCGCGGCGGAAATCCTCAAGGGCAAAAAGAAAAAAGACGGCATCCGCGCCATGGTTGTGCCCGGCTCTGGTCTGGTCCGTGCCCAAGCCGAAGAAGAAGGCCTTGCCGACATCTTCAAAGAGGCCGGTTTTGAATGGCGCCTTGCAGGCTGCTCCATGTGTCTGGCGATGAACCCTGACCAACTGTCAGCGGGCGAACGCTGCGCGGCGACATCGAACCGCAACTTCGAAGGCCGTCAGGGCCGGGGCGGACGCACACACTTGATGTCACCCGGAATGGCCGCCGCCGCTGCAATCACCGGCAAACTGACCGACGTGCGGGATTTGATGTAAGGCATGTTCCCCCCATGTCACATGCCGCGCTGCGGCGGTGCATGGGGGGTGTACGCAGGGTGTACGCAAGGCACCCCCCGGAAACATCACCTCACACCACCACATCTTGTGGTTCAAAATTAGGAGTTCATCCACATGAACAAGTTCGACAAACTGACCGGCATCGCGGCTCCCATGCCGCTGATCAATATCGACACCGATATGATCATCCCCAAACAATTCCTTAAAACCATCAAGCGCTCAGGCCTTGGGGTGAACCTGTTTGACGAGATGCGTTATGACGACGACCGCAACGAAATTCCCGATTTCGTGCTGAACAATGCGCAGTACCGGGATGCACAGATCATTGTCGCCGGCGATAACTTCGGCTGTGGATCATCGCGCGAACACGCCCCTTGGGCCATCGCCGACTTTGGCATCACCTGCATCATCTCGACCAGCTTTGCAGATATTTTTTACAATAACTGCTTTAAAAACGGCATCTTGCCGATCGTCCTCCCACAGGAACAGGTCGACGTTCTGATGAAGGATGCGGAAAAAGGGGCCAACGCCCGGATGGATATCGACCTTGAGGCACAGACCATCACGACATCAGACGGCGAGGTCTTTTCCTTCGAGATCGACACTTTCAAAAAGCACTGCCTGATGAACGGCCTCGACGACATCGGTCTGACCATGGAGAAAGCCGCCTCCATCGACGCTTTCGAAGCCACGGCATCGCAGAGCCGCCCCTGGGTGTGACAAAGCGTTAAGCAATCAGCGCTAAATTATGTCATGTGAAAAACAAAATTTGTGGGTGCCTCTGTGGCACCCACAACATCTTGGGGTCTGCCTATTTTCTGCCCTGAAATAGATGCAAGAACGCACCACCCCCGCCTTCAAATCGCCTTACCTTTTACAGATCGTTAACCTGTGACTTGAGGATCAAGGCGAAAGAAGGCACAAATTGGGCAGAATTGAGGCAAGCTCTCATCTCCCTGAGGGCGACAAGTTGGGACAAGACCGCGGCACGTATCGCGTCTGGCCAGTTTGGAAGGGTAAAGTAGTGATTGGACGAATGACAGGCGCGGCAACGCGCTGCCTGATGGTGGCCGTGTTGATCGCAACACCGGCTCTTTTGCTGCCCGATGTGGCAAGCGATTCCACGCAAATCACTGTTTTGGTTGCGTTTCTCGCCGCGTTCCTGACCTTTGTCGAATATAATTCCAACTATCCCAGCATCGTTGAATTTCGCGACGCACCGCCGTTTAACCGGCTCCGATTTACTGCTCTGGCCGTCTCTGTCCTGCTGATCAGCCTGATCCTCAGAGGCCAGACTGAACCGTCCTTGCTGACTTCGGGCCTGACCTCTGCCGGTGTAATCCTCGGCAATGCCGTCGACTTCCCCTACTCCCCTGTCCGCCTTATAGTATTGATGCTGCCCACCGATTCCGATCCGGCGCTGGTGTCATTCGTGCGCACCGCAGCCGGCATTGCCTATGTCGTTTCAGTGATTTCAATGCTGGTCTTTTTCGCCACGGTCCGCATGCTGGGCTGGCCGGCCCGCCATGGCGCATTTAACGTTTGGGTGAACCTGCCCCTGTTTGATCCGACAACCGGCGGCGATGTTGTCGAACGCCTGCAACGGGACGCGCGCATCAACATCGTTCTGGGTTTCCTGCTGCCGTTTGTCATTCCCGCAGTGGTCAAGGCAATGGCCGATCTGATAGGCACAGTATCACTAGAGAACCCGCAAACCATCATCTGGACCTTCAGCGCATGGGCCTTTCTACCCGCAAGTATGATCATGCGCGGCATCGCGATGCACCGTGTCGCCGAAATGATCGGGGAAAAGCGCCGCCGCACCTATGCCAGCGCCGAAGCCGAAGACGGTTTTCAAGCGGCCTGATCGCCCTTTGGTTTGGCCTGTTTGCCAGCCTCTGTTCCGCTGAAACCCTACGTGTCGCAACCTATAACACCGAACTGTCGCGCAAAGGCCCCGGCCTCCTGCTACGCGATGTGGCTGCCGGAAAAGACCCGCAACTGCTTGCCGTCTTCGCTCAGATTACTGCCGCCAAACCCGACATAATTGCCCTGCAAGGCATCGACTATGACCTGCAAAACCAGGCGCTGGCAGCCCTTGCCGATACGCTGGATTACCCCTTTTATTTCGCCGCCCCGCCAAATGCCGGCCTGATGAGCGCGCTTGATCTGGATGGCAACGGACAGTTGGGCGACGCGGCCGACGCACAAGGCTATGGCAGGTTCTACGGTCAAGGCAGCATGGCGATACTGTCGAAATATCCGATACTTAGAGAGGCGGTTCAGGATTTCACTCCCCTGCTGTGGCGCGACCTGCCCAATGCACTGCTGCCGCAAACCAACGGCACGCCCTTTCCCAGCGCCGCGGCGCAGGCGGTTCAGCGGCTGTCATCACATGGCCATTGGGTGGTGCCCATCCAACACCCCACTTTTGGCCGCATAACCATCCTGACATATCACGCAACTCCGCCAGTCTTTGACGGCCCCGAGGACCGCAATGGCAAGCGCAACCATGATGAAACGGCGTTCTGGACGCAGTATCTCAACGGGGCATTTGACCCACCAGCGCCCGCCAATTCGTTTATTCTCTTGGGTGATGCCAATCTTGACCCAAACGCTGGCGACGGCCTTGGCCGGGCGATGACAAACCTGCTGGCTGATCCGCGCCTGCAAGACCCCTTGCCGGACCAACCCACCGTCACTTTCGCGCAAACCGGACCGTTGCGCGTCGACTATGTTTTGCCCTCTGCCGACTGGCGGGTGACGGCCGCGCAGGTCACCCCGCCAACCCCCACGGCCAGCCGCCATTCCCTTGTCTGGGTTGACCTCACACGCTAGCCGTTCTTGACCCCTCGCCCCCATCGCGCTACGCCCCGCTAAACAGTTTATTTCAAGGAGCGTCCCATGGCCAACCCATCCCTTCTTATCCTTGCCGGCGACGGCATCGGCCCCGAGGTCATGGGCCAGGTAACCCGCATCATCGACTGGTTCGGTGCCAAGCGCGATTTGCCCTTTGACGTGGAACACGACCTTGTCGGCGGTGCCGCCTATGACAAACACGGCACGCCCCTGCATGACGACACAATGGCGCGCGCGTTGGAAGTAGACGCTGTTCTGCTTGGTGCCGTCGGTGGCCCGAAATACGATGACCTTGATTTCAGCGTAAAGCCAGAGCGCGGCCTGCTGCGCCTGCGCAAGGAAATGGACCTGTTTTCAAACTTGCGTCCGGCCCAGTGCTTTGACGCGCTGGCCGATTTCTCCTCGCTCAAGCCCGAACTGGTTGCCGGTCTGGACATCATGATTGTGCGCGAACTGACATCCGGCGTTTACTTTGGCGAGCCCCGCGGCATCATCGAAGAAGGCAACGAACGTGTTGGCATCAACACCCAGCGCTACACCGAATCCGAGATCGACCGCGTTGCGCGTTCAGCCTTTGAACTGGCCCGCCGCCGCGGCAACAAAGTCTGTTCGATGGAAAAAGCCAACGTAATGGAATCCGGCATCCTGTGGCGTGAAGTCGTGCAAAAGGTCCACGACGAAGATTACCCAGATGTCGAACTGTCGCACATGTATGCCGACAATGGCGCGATGCAGCTTGTGCGCGCGCCCAAACAGTTCGACGTGATCGTTACCGACAACCTGTTTGGCGACATCCTGTCCGATTGTGCTGCGATGCTGACCGGTTCGCTGGGTATGCTGCCCTCTGCTTCATTGGGTGCGCCCAATGACGCTGGTCGCCCCAAAGCAATGTACGAACCGGTACACGGCTCCGCCCCCGACATCACCGGTCAGGGCAAGGCCAACCCGATTGCCTGTATCCTCAGCTTTGCCATGGCGCTGCGCTATTCTTTTGATGAAGGGGAAGAAGCCACACGTCTGGAGAAGGCAGTAGAGAAAGTTCTTGCTGATGGTGCGCGCACCGCTGATCTGATGGGCCCCGAAGGCGGCACACCAATCAGCACCACAGAAATGGGCGACCTGATCCTTGGCGCGCTTGACGCCAGCCTGTAAGAACCACGCGTAAACAACCACATGACAGCCCGCCGGTCTTCTTTGATCTGCGGGCTGTTTGCGTTAACATCTTGGCTTGACATCCCCCCCCGGTTTTCCGCAGGATCGCGCTTCGCAACCGGAGGCACCTTATGACCCATATCCTTGCTATTGACCAAGGCACAACATCCTCGCGTGCGCTGGTTTTTGATGCAAACATCAAGGTTGCCGCCACCGCCCAGCAGGAATTCCCCCAGCATTTTCCACAGAGCGGCTGGGTTGAACATGATCCGCGCGACCTATGGAACACCACGGTGCAGACCTGTCGCGATGCAATTGCCAAGGCCGGCCTGAACGCCGCTGATATCACTGCCATCGGCATCACCAACCAGCGTGAAACAACCGTCGTCTGGGACGCAAAAACCGGTGATCCGGTCTATAATGCCATCGTGTGGCAGGACCGCCGCACCGCCGATTACTGCCGGTCTCTGCGCGACGCAGGGCATGACACAATGATCACTGCCAAGACCGGATTGCTGGCCGATCCCTATTTCTCCGGGACCAAGCTTAAGTGGGTTTTGGACAACGTCGAAGGGGCCCGCGAGCGCGCCCAAAAGGGCGAACTTCTGTTTGGCACTGTCGACAGCTTTCTGATCTGGAAGCTGACCAATGGTGCCGCCCATGTCACCGATGCCACCAATGCCGCGCGCACACTGCTTTATGACATCCACAAGGGCCGGTGGAGCCAGACCATCTGTGATTTGTTCAACATCCCGATGCAGATGCTGCCCGAGGTAAAAGACTGCGAAGCCGATTTCGGCACCACCGCACCGGAACACATCGGGGCCGCCCTGCCTATTCTCGGTGTTGCGGGGGATCAGCAGGCCGCCGCCATCGGGCAGGCCTGTTTCAAACCCGGCATGTTGAAATCAACCTATGGCACCGGCTGTTTTGCCCTGTTGAACACCGGCGACACGCCTGTGACTTCCTCCAATCGACTGTTGACCACTATTGCCTATCAACTGGATGGCAAGCCGACCTATGCGTTGGAAGGATCTATCTTTGTCGCCGGTGCCGTGGTGCAATGGCTGCGTGACGGGTTGCAGATCATCAACACCGCAGCCGAGACCCAAGACCTTGCCGCCAGTGCCGACCCGCAGCAAAACGTCATCATCGTGCCGGCCTTTACCGGCCTTGGTGCGCCCTATTGGAATGCCGAATGTCGCGGTGCGGTTTACGGGCTGTCACGCAATAGCGGCCCTGCGGAATTCGCCCGCGCAGCCCTTGAAAGCGTTGGGTTCCAAACCCGCGATTTGCTGGAGGCGATGCGCGCTGATTGGCAGGGACACGGTGCCGATGCCACCTTGCGCGTTGACGGCGGCATGTCGGCCAGCAACCCCGCAATGCAATTCCTCGCAGACATCATCGACGCCCCCGTGGACCGCCCGCAGGTGTTGGAGACAACCGCAATGGGTGCGGCATGGCTGGCGGGTCAACGGGCCGGACTTTACCCTGACATGCAGGGTTTTGCTGAAAACTGGGCGGTGGAAAGAACCTTTCGCCCTGACATGAGCGATGCGGTGCGTACCCAGCGGTACGACGTCTGGAAACGCGCGGTTCAAGCAACAATGGCGGTCTAACCGTGCCGGGTTGGGTTGCCCGGCACATGGGTGGTGGGGCTCAACCGCTGCTGACCCCTCTTGCAGTGGCTTTGAAAATCGCCGCCTCGCGCGCCTTCAGACAGTTTCGCACAGTGTCACCATGGGCACCGCTGTTCCAACGCAGCTCGGGGAAGATCGCGAACAACTCTTCACGGCTTTCTTCTGACAACACGTCCAGCCCCGTGTCATTCGCATAAAAGCTCTCGGACGCCTGCCCATCCGCGTAGACGATTTCATGCTGTTCGAACATGATATGGATATATGTGACCGCATCACAGTATTGCTGCCGTACCGTTGTTCCGTTGACAAGGAACTTGGCAGGGATCAGGACTTCGGGTTCGCCAAAGAATAGCTCAGCCTCATATCCGGCCAGCAGTACCCTGTGCTGCGGCGAAACAAGTAGCGGCCGCTTGGCACCATTCAAGACACCTTTTTCCAAGTAGATCGGCGCAAGCCTGCCATTGCCCGACACCCGCCGCTGGCCAATCCATTTGATTGGCTGGAATCCGTTATCCTCGGTCAGTACCATATCTCCGATCTCAAGCGTTTCGATAGGGCGATACCCCGCTTGCGTCAGGATATTGGTCCCTGCGGTGAAACAGACCACACCGGTGTTTTCCCTCGTCAGACCGGAACTGTCGGCAGTGACCCCTTGCAGAACAAGAGACCCGCTTCCGAATTGGGTGTTATCCGAGTAATCCGCCGTGTTCGACTGGTTCAGAATTCCGTCGTCTGCCTGATCCGCATAAAGCTCAGAAATATGGTCATAATACCCCGACAGATCAACAAAATCATTATTGGAGTCATCACCGTCATCCAGTGTCCCGGTGGCCCCAAAGTTCAGGTCGGAAATGGTGTCGTTGCCGCCGCCATAGGTAAAGACATCATTGCCTTCGCCACCGGTCAAACTGTCGTCACCATCCCCGCCGTCGATCGTATCATTGCCAGAGCCACCGATAATCGTGTCGGACCCGGCACCACCCGTAATCACATCGTCATCACCTCCGCCGTCTAGCAGGTCATCCCCCGCACCGCCGGAAATCGTGTCGTCGTCATCCTGACCGTAAATCGTATCATCGCCGCCATCCCCACTCAACAGGTCGGCGTTGTTCGCTGGGGCCTGATCTGACCCGTCATTTGCCAGGTCATAAGGTGTGTAATACGGGTAGTCGGGGCTGTCAGGCGACACATCACCATAGATAAGATCACCGTCCGCACCGCCGGAAATCGTGTCGTTCCCTTCGTTCCCCTCAAGTGAATCCACCCCGGCGCCACCAGAGATGGAATCATCATCAAAGCCGCCGTCCACTGTATCAGCGCCTGTCCCTGCGATAATGACATCATCATCATCTCCGGTCCGTATCCGGTCATTGCCGTCGCCGCCGTCCACAGTATCACGGTCGTTATTGGGGTCCGTATCCGCGTCATAGTTCAACACCGGATTGGATGCATCGAAATAGCCTTCATCGGGTCGGCCCGTGCCGACACTCGTGCGGGTATTAATGTCATCATCGCCTTCACCACCGAAGACACTGTCATTTCCTTCGAACCCGATAATCGTGTCATTACCGGTACCACCGTCAATCGTGTCATCGCCGGCACCGGCCTCGATCAGATCGTCGCCACCAAAGCCCTGAATTGAATCGTCGTTCGATCCATCAGAGTGGTCCAGATTGTCGATCCGGTCGCCTTCCGGATCACCCACATAGTCCGTGTCAATCGTATCGTTGCCGGCGGTGCCTTCAACAATGTGGTCCGGCGTCAGATCCGTCGCAGGCAGGACAAGGCTCTCGATCTCGGAAAAGTTGACCGTGACCCAATTGCCATCATCGTTCACCAGTTCGACACTGCCGGATGTGCTGTCGCCATCGGCGTCAGTAGTCTGGACAAGATTTCGAAAACCGCTCCAACCGTTCAGGCGCAGCGTGTCACTGTCCACACCGGTGGTATCACCATCGACAGTCACCACGGCACCATCCGCATAGTCCGGCGCGATGATGTCTATCAGGTCGGCATCTTCTCCCGCGAGAACAGTGTCATCGCCCCCCGTCAGCTGGATGTAATCACCCCCACTGCCGCCGTCGATATTGTCATCGCCGCTGCCACCATAAATGGCATCAACCCCATCACCGCCCGAAATCGTGTCAGACCCGTCGCCGCCCCAAATGCTATCGTCGCCCGTGCCACCACCAAGGCTGTCGTCGCCAGCATCGCCGCTTATGTTGTCGTTATCCGCGCCCCCGAGGACGGTGTCATTGCCGTCTCCGGCATTAAAATCGTCATTTCCTGCGCCACCGATCAGAGAGTCATCCCCATCTGCACCGCTGATGAAGTCGTTGCCAGCGCCACCGTCCAGCGTATCCGCCCCGGCCCCGCCATAGATCAAATCCCTGTCAGCCCCGCCAAAGACCACATCATCACCGTCGCCGCCATAGATCACATCGCTGCCATCGCCGGCATAAACCGTGTCATTGTCCAGTCCGGCTTGCACCGTATCGTCTCCGTCGCCGGCTTCGATACGGTCGGCGTTTGTGCCGGTTGCGTTGTCATTTGCATCAACCCGATCGCCTTCGGGGTCACCAACATAGCCAGTGCCGATCATGTCATCGCCCGAGGTGCCCTCGACGATGTAATCAGGCCCTACAACCGGTGCCGGAATGCCAATGCTCTCCAGCTCGGCGGTGCTGTCGACCTGCGATGCAAGGACCCCCACAAGCGTGATGGATTCCCCACCTGGGAAAGTCAGGATCGCATCTCCTGTGCCGTCACCATTTGTGTCGCTAACCACGACATCATCCGTGGTAACCGGCGTTGTGCCGCCGTCACTTGTCATGCTGGACACATCCAGTTGATCGTTTGTGCTGCCGTCACCACTGTCCGTCAGATCAAAGGCTTGCACCCGATCCGCGCCTGAACCGTCCGCCAGCACAATAGTATCGCGTCCGCCGCCCAGAACGATGTTTTCGATTTCCATGAAATTGGCGGTATCCGTGCCATCACTGACCGTACCGCTTTCGGCATTGGCATCGCGCAGATCAACGGTTGTCGCCGTAGTGACAAGGCTGAGGTCCAGCGTGTCCCCAACATCTTCGTCTAGATTGCTGCCGTCGATGGTGTCTGCGCCAAAGTTGTCCTCAAGGAAAAACGTGTCGTCATCACCGGAGCCGAACAGTTGGTCGTTGCCGGTACCGCCATAGATCAGGTCATCGCCGCCCTGCCCGTCAAGGCTGTCGTTGCCCGCGCCACCATAAATCGTGTCAGAGCTGATTGAATAACCACCCACGACGGTATCGTCGCCGTCGCCCGCATAGACCAGATCGCTGTCGTTATCGGCATCAATGAAATCATTGCCCGCGCCACCTTCGATGGTGTCATTGCCGTACCAGCCTTCCAGCCAGTCATTGCCGTCCCCCCCGCGTATCAGATCGTCTTCGTAGCCGCCGTTCAGGAAGTCGTCGCCGTCACCGCCATCCAGCGTATCATTGCCGTCCTGCCCCCACAGCGTATCATTACCCACGCCACCAGTCAGCTGATCGTTGCCTGTGCCACCATCCAGACTGTCGGCACCTTCACCACCCAACAGGGTATCCGCACCGCTTTCGCCAAACAGAGAGTCATCGCCTGCGCCGCCCGACACATTGTCATCACCGGTTTCGGCATAGACGATATCATCACCAGTGCCCGCATCGACCGTATCATCACCAACACCCGCGCTGACGGTGTCATCCCCGCCGCCGGCGTGAATGCTGTCATCGTTTGACCCGTCAGAGTGGTCGTTGTTATCGACCTGATCACCATCGGGATCCCCGCCATATCCGGCGTTGATCAACTCTCCCGCTTCGGTGCCTTCAACGATGTAATCAAGCACCGCAGGCTGCGGAATACCAATGGCGGCCAGCTGTGCTTCGCTTGAGATTTCGGAAACATTTACACCGCGCAGCGTGATGCTTTCACCATTGGGAAAGGTCAGGATGGCATCTCCTGTGCCGTCGCCATTGGTGTCACTGACCACCACCACATCAGTGGTCACGGGCACGCCGCTGCCGTCTGTCAGGGCGGTGACATCCACCCGGTCGTTGCCAGCATAGGTGCCACCACCAAGGTCGGTGGGCACCTCAAAGTTTTCGATCAGATCGTTGCCGAAAGAGTTGTTCAGAACCAGCGTGTCATTTTCGCCGTCTGTGGCGGATTGATCCTGCGTCCGCCCCATGGAAATGATATCGTTGCCACCGCCGCCAGTGATCGTATCCGCGCCTTCACCGCCATCCAGAATCTGCTGGATATTCGAGGCATCGGCATTGATCACATCGTCGCCTTGACCGCCCCTTATGTTCTCAATCTCGGAAAACGTCACGGTGCCGGTTCCGTCTGTCATCGTGCCGGCTTCGTTGCCGGTGAAGACCACGGTCAGATCATCAACCGACTGGCGCGCGTCCAGCTTGTCACCGCTGTTGGTGGCGGTGGTATCGTTCAGCTCGCCGCCGACAACCGTGTCATCGCCGGTGATGGTCGTGTATTCAAAACTGTCGCGGCCCTCGCCGCCTTGGGCAAGGTCATCACCCGCGCTGTCAATGATCCTGTCGTCACCGTCACCTGCAAGGATGGTATCATCCCCCGCCCCGGCGTTGATTGTATCGTCACCGGCCCCAGCTTCGATACTGTCATTGTTGTTTCCCGCAGCGTTGTCGTTGTCATCAACCCTGTCACCCTCGGGGTCGTCCACATATGCCCCGTCAATCAGATCGTCACCGCCGGTCCCTTCGACAATGTAATCCGGCGCAACCGGCACCGTGAATGAAAAGTCGCTCAGGCCGGCACCGCCGGTCTGGGTGCCATCAGGGCCGACTTCAAACGTCACGTCCAGCACGGAAACCTTGTGTCCGGTTATGTTAATGCCAATGTTTTCAGGTGTGGAATTATCCGCCTCGATGACGACAAACCCGTTCGCATCCGTAGACACCGTCACGTCGGTCACACCGGTCAGCCCTGCAATGATATCAGCAGCAGGAATAAGAACGCCATTCTCGTCATAGATGGCGAGGGTGAATTGATCATCATAGGTCGTCCCGGAAGAGCTGACGTGCTCAAGCGTAAAGGACAGATCCTCGACCGGATTGGTGAAAGCGTAATTGGCATTGATCGGTTCGGTGATGAAAGCCGCACCAAACGAGGAAACGCCGGTGTTGTTTGCTGTGGTGTCCCATCCGTTCGCGGTGAAACTGGCGTTGACCGTGGTGCTGTTTGCCCCTTCGGAGATAACGGTCGATCCGTTTTCTGCATATCCGGAGCCGCTGTTGATCCAAACCGCATTATCAAGAATAGCCATAACACAAACCCTCTTTCGACACGCCGAAAGCCAAAAATCCACAACCTTCCCGGCCCTAACCCACGCAAACGGAGCCGGACGGAAATCATCAGTTACGGCAGGTTAAATCCGATCTTCTTGTTCCAAACGGGGCAGAACTGGGGTCGAAACAGGGTTTTCAGAACGTCCAAACACCTTACTCCAACTGAAAAGGCCAAGGAGAAAGGCGCGCTGCTTGCCGAAGGCAAACCACTGGGGCAGTGTAGCGGACATGACCAATGCTGCACCTTCACGCCCTTTGTGCCGCCGAACCGGCCACAGAACACACCCGTTCATCTTATTGCGTGCGAAGCGCTAATGCATGTCCTGACAATCCTTGATCACCCCAACCCGGCCTCGTTCAGCGCCGCAATAGCCCAACGGTTTATCGCTGGCGCAGAAGCGGCAGGGCATAGCACTGAACTGGCCGATCTGAATGCCGAAGGCTTTGATCCACGCTGGCGCATGGCAGATATCGAAGGCGACGACAGCGGCGCGGTTCCGCCGGATGTCCTGCGCGAACAGACACGGATTGCACGTGCGGATGCCGTTTGCTTTGTCTTTCCGTTGTTTTGGTGGGGCATGCCGGCGATGACCAAAGGGTGGGTTGATCGTGTCTGGTCATGGGGCTGGGCCTATGACCAACTGGATGATCCCGAGGTATCGCTGCAACGCCCGCGCACCGGCTTACTTCTGGTTCCGGCCGGTGCCCGCTCTGATGAAATGGAAGACAAAGGGTATCTCGCGGCACTTGAAACCGCGTGGATGGCGGGCACCTTTGGGTATTTCGGATTCGTCCGACGAGACCTTAAAGTGCTGAACGGCTCCAAAGGTTCCGCCGCGCGACGGGATCGTCTGCTGGACACCGCCTATCAGTCAGGGTTCACTTTGGCCGGGCCTGTCTGAAGACCAACCCGGCCAAATGTCAGCCCGCCATTTCGCCAGCCAGAAAGGCCTCGGGATCGTCCACCTCGATCAACCGCTTGCGCTCGATCTGCCAAAACCGGTTGCCCACATTGCGCAGAAAACTGCGGTCGTGGCTGACCAGTAAACACGAGGCACCGTGACTGGTCAGCTCTTCCTCAAGCGCCTCTTGCCCTTCGATATCCAGGTGGTTGGTGGGTTCGTCCAGCAGGTAGAAGTTGGGATGTTGCAACCGCAGCACCAACATCGCCAACCGTGACTTTTGCCCGCCCGACAAAGCCCCGATCCTTGTATCTTGCATTTGAATATCAACCCCGGCCCCGGCCAATAAACCACGCGCACGTTGATCACCGATGTCGAATTGTCCCGCCACCGCCGTCATCGGGGTATCGGCATCCTCAAGCTGGCTGAGGTGCTGATCGGAATATCCAAGGGCCACGCTGGGCGCGCATTTGATCGGGGTTTCCTGCCCCATCAAAGCGCGATGGATCATTTTGATCAGCTGCGTCTTGCCGGTCCCATTGGTGCCCAGCAGGACGATCCGATCGCCTTGGGTGATCCACTTGGTGCCGGTCGTGTACAGGGCCCGCCCGTCAGGCGTGGCTACGGGCACATCCGCCAGCGTCACCAGCGCCTTGGCATGTGTCCCACTGTTGGAAAGCTTGATGTCACCCGCCCCCTTTTCCTGATGCGCAGGCCGCGCGGCGGCTTCGATTTTTGCAGCGCGTTCGCTTAACTGCTTGGTCTTGGTGATCAGCAGGTCAGAGCCAGAATTGATCCCGATGTTCTTGAGCTTGGCTGCCTGCCTGCGCAGTTGGCTGGCCTTGTTCAGGTCATTGGCGAACCGGCGTTCATCATCTGCGTCCGCCTCGTCCAGCGCTTGCCGCGCTTTGCTGAAGGGCAAGGGAAAGGCGCGGCTGCCCCCTGCGCGCAGAAACAGCGTTCGGTTGGTGGTCGCGTCGAGAAACGCTCGGTCATGGCTGATGGTCACCACTGGAACGTCACGCGGCAGCGCCTCCAGCCAGTTCTGCAACAGGGCAATGCGGTGCAGATCAAGGTGGTTGGTCGGCTCATCAAGCAGCAGGATATCCGGTTCCGTGACCCATGCCGCCGCCAGCAGCGCCGTGCGCTGCCACCCACCGCTAAGATCTTTCAAAGGTTTCTGGTGCAGATCAACAGGCACGCTCAGATCGTCCAGCACCACATCCACCCGCCAGCTTTCGTAATCTGCCTGTTCCTGTGGCAACCCTGACAGGACGAAATCATAAAGCGTTTGCGTCAGGGCTTTGGTCGGCACATTCTGTTCGACATGGCCAATCCGCAAACCACGGGCGCGGGTGATCTCTCCTGTGGTCTGCTCAAAACAGCCGGCCAAACAGGCCAGCAGGGTGGATTTACCGCGCCCGTTTGCAGCAACAAGGCCGATGCGGTCGCCTTTGGAAATGGTAAATGAAAGCCCGGCAAACAGCGGTTTGCCCAGGGTGACCCCGAGGGATTGGATATTGATGATGTTCATTCTGGTCTCTGCACATTCGAGATTGGCCGCAGGCAGCGGCAGGAAGGGCAGACCGGAAAGTGGTCAGCCCTGCAAACGGATTTGCAGGGCAGGACGGGGACCGTGCTGAAGTCGGCGGATGATACGCATGTTCAGCTTGTGCCCTCCGTTGTTCATATGTGACCGTTGTGCCCGAAGTTAGGCAGCTGGCGTAAATTGGTCAAGCTTAATGCACCCCGTCTGTCAGGACGGGCGCACCACATAGACCGAGCAACTGGCATGGCGCACCACCCGCGCCGCATTCGGCCCCAACAAATAGTCCGACAATTCTGCTTTCTGCGCGCCCACAACAATCAAGGCGGCATCAATCTTTTTAGCAAGCTTCAGGACTTCTTCATAGGCCCGACCGGTGGCAATCACATGTCGAACCTTGGCATTCTGATCCGCGTCCAACGCCTTGGTGATCAGCGCATGCAATTGCTTTTTGGCCTCTTCCTCCAACTGTTCGTGATGGTCCTTGCTAAAGAAGGTACCTACCGAACTCATCCCGAAATCCGGCACCACAGCGATCACATCAAGCTGGGCACCATCGAGTGCCGCCAGCTGTGCGGCCCGGCGGATCACCGGCAGGTCCTCTTCCCCATGGCTGACGTCGACAGCGCATAAAACCGAAGTATTCATGATGGTTCTCCTGTGCGTGACATGCGTGCCCGCTGCAAAAAGGCAATCAGCAGCAGGAAGACCAGCGCCGGAATGAACATCAGCTCTTTCGGCATCTGGTTTGAAGGTGCCTTAACCGATGCAATCTGCACCGGATCGTCACCATAAAAGTCGAAACTGGACAGGCTATCGGCAAAAGGCGAACCAAACGAGGGTTCGTCCATTTTCACCGCGCCGTCTTCTTCCAGCAACAACAAGCCCGAGGCGGCCAGACGGTCCTCAGCCGATCCGGCACCCACAGGCAGCACCAGAGTGGTTTCCTTGATCTCTGATGTGTCAAAGTCCGGGCCGGAAACGATCAGTCGAATTTCATCCCCTTCCGTCGCATTCCCCAAGGCGGTGGTGAACGCGGCTGGCGCAACCTGTTCAAAGGGCGGCTGTATCCGGTCCATCACAAAGTCAGGACGGAACAGCATAAAGGCGATTAGCACCAGTGCCACGCTTTCGTAGATGCGGCTCTTGGTCAGGAACCAGCCCATCGTGCCCGCAGTGAACACAAGGATCGCAATCGACGCGGTGACGAAAACAAGGATCCCCTGCAGCCACCCGACATCTATCAACAACAGATCGGTGTTGAAGATGAACACAAACGGCAGGGCGACGGTGCGCAGCGAATAGAAGAATGCCACAAAACCGGTCTTGATTGCGTCGCCGCCAGAGACCGCCGCCGCCGCAAAGCTGGCCAACCCTACAGGGGGCGTTACATCGGCCATGATCCCAAAGTAGAACACGAACAGATGCACCGCGATCAGGGGCACAATCAGGCCCGATTGCGCGCCCAGTTCCACCACAACGCCCGCCATCAAAGACGACACAACAATATAGTTGGCAGTGGTCGGCAGCCCCATGCCAAGGATCAGGGACAACAGCCCCACCATCACCAGCATCAGGATCAAATTGCCGCCTGACAGGAATTCAACCAGATCGGCCATGACCTGTCCGACACCGGTCAGGGTAACCGTGCCGACAATGACACCGGCCGTCGCCGTGGCCAAACCGATCCCGATCATGTTGCGCGCGCCGTCAATCAGCCCTTGGATCAAATCGGCAACGCCCACGACAAAGGCATTTGCCATATCACTCTCGCCGCGGAAAATCGACTTGAGCGGACGCTGGGTCAGCAGGATCACAAACAGCAACATCGTGGCCCAGAAGGCAGACAAACCGGGTGATTTCTGTTCGATCATCAGGAAGTAGACCAGCACCACAATCGGCAGCAGGAAGTAGAGACCGGATTTGTAGATTTCACCAACAACCGGCAGCTCGACTTCCTCGGCATTGGGATCATCCGGTTCCAGATCCGGCACGCTGGAGGCCAAAAAGAGCAACCCGACATAGGTGGCGAAGATCAGCAATGACATGACCAGTGCAGAGGCACCCGGCATCGCGGCCACAACCCAGCCAACCGGGTATTGCACCCCGTAACACAGAGCCGCGAAACCGACAAAGAATGCCGCCATGCCGCCAATGGTCTTGCCCATCGACACAACGCGGTTGCCCAGAGTTGGCATGTTGTTCTTCACCGCTTCAAGGTGAACAATATAGACCAGCGCGATGTAGGAAATTGTCGCCGGCAGGAAGGCGTGGGTGATCACCTCGACATAAGAAATACCGACATATTCCACCATCAGGAACGCCGCAGCCCCCATGACCGGCGGCATGATCTGCCCGTTAACAGAGGAAGCAACCTCTACCGCGCCCGCTTTTTCCGAGGAGAAGCCAACCCGCTTCATCAGCGGAATGGTGAATGTACCCGTGGTGACAACGTTCGCAATGGAAGAGCCAGAGATCAGGCCAGTCGCCGCAGAGCCGACAACCGCAGCCTTGGCTGGCCCCCCTTTGAGGTGCCCCAAGGCGCCAAAGGCCATTTTGATAAAGTAATTGCCCGCGCCCGCCTTATCGAGAAGCGCACCGAACAACACAAAGAGGAATACGAATTTCGTGGAAACGCCCAGCGCAATGCCGAACACCCCTTCGGAGGTGATCCACATATGGCTCATCGCTTTCTTCAGCGACGCACCTTTCCAGCGGATGACATCGGGTACGATTTCGGAAGATCCGAAGAACACATAGGCCAGAAAAATCGTGGCAATGATTGCCATGGCTGGCCCAAGAGCGCGGCGCGCGCCCTCGAACAGGATCAGCAGCCCGGCCAATGCGAACCACTTATCCATGTCATCAGCCAGCCCGCCGGCGTCAACGATCTTTTGGTAGAAAAAGAACCCGTACATGGCGATGAAAGCACCGACCAAACCAAGGAGCCAGTCCGCAATCGGAATATAGGTGCGAGGGCTCGACTTGAACGCGGGGTAGGCCATGAAGGCTAGAAAGACGGCAAAAGCCAGGTGAATCTGTCGCGAATTGTTAATCACATCCCCCGGCAGCACATAGTTGGCCAAAGGCGAGGCAAGCACCACCTGAAACAGCGACCACACAACCGCAACAATGGCCAGTAACGTACCGACCGAACCGGCCGGATCACGGGCACCTGAATCAGAAGAAGCAACAAGGTCCTGTAGTTCTTCTTCGGTCAGCGCACGGTTTTCGGATGTCTTATTCACCATGTCCTAATTTCCCCCTGGATTTGCAGTTGAGACTGCATTTTTATGTTTTCGGGTCGTAATGGAGGGGCGGAAATACGCCGCCCCTCCGGTCAGTAAAGCTTGGCTTAGTCAATCAGACCAGCTTCTTTGTAGTACTTCATCGCGCCTGCATGAAGAGGTGCAGAAAGACCAGCTGTTGCCATCTCTTTGGGATCAAGGTTGGCGAATGCCGGGTGCAGTTTTTTGAAGTCGTCCATGTTTTCCATCACGGATTTCACAACAGTATAAACCGCCTCTTCAGACACATCAGCAGAGGTGACAAAAGTTGCGCCCACACCGAATGTGGCGGTCTCGTTGTCGTTGCCACGGTACATGCCGCCGGGGATTTTGGCCGAACGGTAGAACGGGTTGTCGGCAATCAGCTTGTCAACTTCTTCACCGCTTACGGTAACCAGAACAGAGTCACAGGCTGTTGTTGCTTCCTGAATGGAACCGGACGGGTGACCAACAGTGTAAACCATCGCGTCGATCTGGTTGTCACACAGGGCTGCAGATTGCTCAGCGGCTTTCAGCTCTGTTGCCAGTGCGAAATCATCCGTGGTCCAACCTTTGGCTTCCAACAGAACTTCCATCGTGCCGCGCTGACCGGAGCCCGGGTTGCCGATGTTCACACGCTTGCCTTTGAGATCGTCAAAGCTGGCGATGCCGGCATCGGCACGGGCCACAACGGTGAAGGGTTCAGGGTGAACAGAGAACACTGCCCGCAGCCCTTCGAAAGCGCCGGCTTCTTCGAACTTCGACGTACCGTTGAACGCGTGATACTGCCAGTCGGACTGGGCCACACCAAATTCCAGCTCGCCTTCGCGGATGGTGTTGATGTTATAGACCGATCCGCCTGTGGATTCTACAGAACAGCGGATGCCGTGGTCTTTGCGGCCTTTGTTTACCAGACGGCAGATCGCGCCACCTGTTGGATAGTAAACACCGGTTACGCCACCGGTGCCAATGGTGATGAACTCTTCGGCATAAGCCGCTGGCGCCATCATAACACCGACAGCCATTGCTGCGAGTGATCGTTTAAGGTTCTTTGACATCAGTTTCTCCATGTTTGATGTGGTGTTTTCAACCGGCCCAGATTTCACTGAGACGACGATTTCTAAGTTCGACTTCGGCGATGCGGTCCATTGCACGCGCACCGGCCCTGCCCGCAAGCATACCAACAAGTACCTCGCACAAAACGACAGTTGCGGCATAAGAAGAGAAGAAATGTTGGCTGTCTGTCGGAACAATAAAATGTGCCGAAGCATGAACCAACGCGGGACAGGTATGGGTGTCGGTGATCACAATCACAAAGGCCCCAGCGTCATGGGCCTCGCGGGCGGCGTTGATCGCATTGCTGGCAAACGGCGGCTTGGTCATGACAATCATCACGTCCTGATCCGACATGCCAACCAGACCACTGGCCAAAGACGCCCCCATCCGGCTGGCCATTGACCAGTTGTCGGTAATGAAGCTGGCCATATAGGTCATGTATTCCGCGATGCCCGTCGACCCCAGCGCCCCCACAACCAGAACATTGCGGGCGGCATGAAGCCTTTCCACACAGGTTTCCAGCATAACGCGGTCGATACCAGTATCGAGCTTTTGCAAATTCGAGGCACATTCCAGCAGGTGTTCGGTCAGGAATTCCTGATCGCCACTGCCATGGCGTTGCTGAAGTGCCTCAACGCGATGCGAGAACGAATTTCCCCGATGCTCGATGCCTAAACGCAAAACATCGCGCAGGTCTTCATAGCTGTCATACCCCAATGCCGTCGACATGCGGGAAAACGTGGCAGGTGAAAGGTTTGCATCTTTGGACAGGGCACGCAGGCTGCGCGTTGCGACATCAATCGGATTGGCCACTACAAAATCCGCAGCTTCTTTCAGCTTGGTACTCAGCGACGCATACTTGCCGGAAAGCTGCTGCTCGAATGACGATTGCAATTCTGGACACCCCCCCGGGAAATCTTCCATCCACCGAATGTTTCATCTGTTTCATATCTTGTCAACATCAGAATCATCTGTTTCATTGGCCGCAATCTGGACATCAAAGGAAAAGCCGCATGTCCCATGTCTTTCCAAGACACACGAAATCGATTCTGCCCACCGCCGTTCGCGGCGCGGGTGTGTACCTGTTTGACCGCGAAGGCAAACAGTATTTTGACGGCTCTGGCGGGGCTGCGGTGTCCTGCCTTGGGCATGGTGATCAGGACGTCATCGCCGCCATAAAAGCGCAGGTTGATAACATCGCCTACGCACACACCAGCTTCTTTACATCCGACCCCGCCGAACAGCTGGCAGACAAACTTATCAGCCATGCACCGGACGGCATCGACCGCGTCTATTTCGTCTCTGGCGGATCGGAAGCCATGGAAGCCGCGCTTAAACTGGCGCGTCAGTATTTTGTCGAAACCGGCCAGACCCAGCGGCGGCATGTGATTGCCCGCAAACAAAGCTATCACGGAAATACTCTGGGCGCTCTGGCGACCGGTGGCAATGAATGGCGCCGCGCCCCTTTTGCCCCTTTGATGGTCGAGACCACGCATATCTCGCCTTGCTTTGAGTACCGCGGGAAAACCGCCGAGGAAACAACGCTTGAATATGGCCAGCGCGTCGCCAACGAACTTGAAACGGAAATCCAGCGCCTTGGTGCCGATACGGTTATTGCCTTCGTCGCGGAACCTGTTGTTGGGGCAACCGCCGGTGCGGTGCCCGCGGTGCAAGGGTATTTCAAGCGGGTCCGCGAGATTTGCGATCAATATGGCGTGCTGCTGATCCTTGACGAGGTGATGTGCGGCATGGGGCGTACCGGCACCCTGTTTGCCAGCGAACAGGAAGGGATCAGCCCTGATATTGTCGCTGTCGCCAAAGGGCTGGGTGCCGGATACCAGCCCATCGGTGCAATGCTGTGTTCCGCAGAGATATACAGTGCCATCGAAGACGGCAGCGGGTTTTTCCAGCATGGCCACACCTATGTCGGCCACCCTACCGCCTGCGCCGCATCGCTTGCGGTTCTGACCAAGTTAACAGATGGCGGGCTGGTCCGGCGCTGTGCCGAGATGGGCGGGAAGCTACAGGATGCCTTGCAACAGGCCTTTGGACAGCACCCCAACATTGGCGACATACGCGGCCGTGGTCTGTTTCGCGGCATCGAGATTGTCGAGGACCGCGCACACAAACGCCCCTTTGATCCAGCGCGCGCCATTCACAAAGCGCTCAAGAAAGAGACCTTTGCCGCCGGTCTGGCCTGCTATCCGATGGGTGGCACGGTCGACGGGATAAACGGCGATCACATCCTGCTGGCCCCGCCCTTCATCATGGAGGATCACCATATCGACGAAGTGGTTACCAAACTGGGCATCGCGATTGCGAAAGTGCTATGAGAAGATTGCCAAAACTGATGGTTGCCCCCAACGGCGCACGCAAAACCAAGGCAGACCACCCCGCACTGCCGCTTACGCTGGACGAGATGGTTGCAACGGCAATTGCCTGCCACGCGGCGGGGGCGGATGGTTTGCACTTGCATCTGCGCGACCGGAACGGCGGTCATGTGCTGGATGCAGGAATGTACCGGGAGGCCCTTGATGGGTTGCGCGCGGTTGTACCGGACATGCTGCTTCAGATCACATCGGAAGCCGTTGGAATTTACGGACCAGATGCGCAACGCAAGGTGATTGAACAGGCCCAACCCGAAGCAGCCTCGGTATCGTTGGCGGAAATGCTGGCGGACGGGAACCGAAACGAAGCCATTGCTTTCTATCACCGCTGCCGTGACGCGGATATTGCCGTGCAACATATCCTTTATGGGCCCAAAGACCTGCTTGCGATGTCGGATTTGCTCGATACGGGCAGCCTCGACCGCGAGGCCCTTCAGCTGATCTTTGTCCTTGGGCGTTACACAGAGGGGCAACAAAGCACCCCCGCCGATCTAGTCCCCTTTGTCGCATGGATGAAGCAAAACTGTCCCTCCGCCCAATGGGCGGTCTGTGCCTTTGGCAAACGCGAGACCGATTGCATGGCAGCAGCGCTGGCGCATGGGGGCCGAATGCGGGTCGGCTTTGAAAACTCGTTCTGGAATGCAGACGGCTCAATCGCGGCCTCAAATGCTGAACGGGTGAAAGAGGTCTATGCTTTGGCACAACGGATCGAGATCACAGGCACAAACTGAGCCACTGAACAGCTCGACCAGCAGCCCTTCTACGGCAAGATTTGCGCGCGCAGTCGGTGTTAGGCACTCGCATCGCCCCGCACCTCATGGTATCGGAGGCGCAGCAAACGGGCCGACGCTGCCCCTCTGCCATTTACGGCCATCTGCTTAAGAAATGGAACGATCCCCATGACCGCAAACAAACGCATTGTCCTGTCCAGCGACCATGCCGCCATCGAACTGCGCCAGACCATCGCCAACCACATTGCTGCGCTGGGTTGGGAGGCCGTGGATATCGGCCCGACCACCCCCGAAAGCACGCATTACCCCAAACACGGGGCCGCCGCCGCCCAGCGCGTGGCATCCGGCGATTGCCAGCTTGGCATTATCCTGTGCGGCACAGGTCAAGGCATTATGATGGCTGCAAACAAGGTGAAAGGCATCCGCTGCGGTGTTTGCACTGACACGTTCTCTGCCCGCATGATCCGCCAACATAACGACGCCAACATGCTGTCCATCGGTGTGCGCGTCGTCGGCGAAGGAGTGGCGCTTGATATCGTTGATGCGTTTCTGAATGCACAATTCGAGGGTGACCGCCATGCCCTGCGCGTAGACATGATCACAGAAATGGAAGACTAATCCACAGCCTGGCGAACACGGGCCGGGCAGAGCTTTCAAAGGCGGTCGAATAACGGGACCTTCCCGGAACCGTTATTTCGATCCATTTTTGTAAGGACGTCAATTTCCCGGGCCACTGCAGCTAGACTTTTCTCGATATTGCCCAATTCGGCGTTTGTATCTGAATTCGCTGATTTCTCTACGGCAGACAAAAAATGTCGCAGTCCGTTCAGTACATCATGCGTTTCAGCGAGTGCATCTAGACCAGGTTTATTCATTTTTTCCCCGACAATATTTCGAACCGATATGATTGCCACTAGCAACGAATTTTCATCAAATCAATACAATTCTTTCAATGGATTAGCACTGACAGTACAAAACACCTGCAGGAAACCGGCATAAAAATTACCGTTTTTTCAGGCCGCGAAGGATGCCCAAAATTCAACCTTTGCAATCTTTTTCTTTCCCAACACAACCTTGGCACTATGTTTGTCTGCAATTGGTATGTTGTGGTTTAGGAAACGATTGAATGGTTATCCCCATCCTGCAAAACGCAGCTCTTCTCGCTTTTGCGGCAATTGCTGCTTATGCGGTTTTCTCAAATGTAACGCCGGATTGCAATAAACTGCGGTGTCAGGTCGCTATTGGGCTGGTTATGGGGCTGACGATATTTTTGATTTCAGCAACCCCAAATAACCTTGAATGGCATCAAATTCCGTTGGACGCGAGGGCCGGCGTTCTTGTCTATTCTGGCTATCTTGGTGGTCCTATCGGAGCGCTGATCGCTACCGCTTGCGGCGCGATGGCGGGCAATGGCATCAACGGGAGCGAGCTTTGGTCCGGTATGGTATCTCTCAGTTTGCTCGCCTTATTCGGGGCCGCCATCGCCAAGGTAACGCCAACGCCAGCTTGGCCAAAGACTCCGCTGGCAGGGAAACTCTGGCTGATCACAGGTGCCGCTGTCTTGTCTCTGGCCCCCACACAGCTTGCGAGCTGGGCAGATGCAACACAGGGGAACCTCCCTTTCGCCGCGACGGCCTTGCCGCTGATGGCGGCGGGCGCAGCTTCGACCCTTTTTATGGGTTCAGCAATTCATCTGACATTTGCCATCAGTCGCCTAGCACCTAACGACACGGAACCATCGCAGAGACTTAGACTGGTGGCTAAAGCGAAAAATCTGGGCACCTTCGAACGCAACGTGAAAGAGGATAGCGTAACATTCGACACAAGGGTTTGCCAAATCCTTGGGCTTCCCGAGAACCAGCGCAAGATGACACTTGAGCGATGGGTATCATTCGTTCTCAAAGAAGACGTACAGACCAAGATCAGGGCCCTGGAGCGCGCCTTGCATGGCGGCTCACCGAATGAACCGACGGTGTTCCGGATCGTCAGAAACGACGGTAAGGTCAGGCATATTCGCGCCTATTGGACGACCAAACCCAAAGATGGCAGGCCAACCGAAAAGATCGTTGGCATCTATGAGGACATCACCGACGCTGTTGAAGCGGAACGCACCAAAGTGGTTGCGGAAACGCGACTGGACACGGCAGTGCGTATCGCCGGTATCGGGTTCTATACTTTCAGTACGGACACCGGAGAATGCAGTTTTTGCTCCGATCAACACGCCAGACAATTGGGTTTGACGCCAGAGGAGTTCAAAGAATGGGCCAATCGACGAGAACCCAGCCTGGACCACGTACATGAGGACGATCGCCAAACCATTCTTGACGCAATCAAACGGATCAATCAGGGACAATCGCAAACCTTTGAATATCGTGCATTTCACAAGAACGGCGATCTTCGTTATATTCGCCAGATCGAGGAACCGACCCGCGACGAAACCGGTAGGATTGTCGCCCACACCGGAACCAGTCTGGACCTGACCGATCTGCGCAAAGCCGAGATGCGCCTGCGCCAATCCCAAAGGATTGAGGCGATAGGCACACTAACCGGCGGCATCGCCCATGATTTCAACAACCTGCTTGCCATCATCCTTGGCAATCTTGAGCTGTGGCTCGAAACGGGCAAGGATGAGGAAGGCAGAAAACTGGTTTCGACGGCCTATAGTGCCGCGATACGGGGTGCCGACCTGACAAAGAGCCTGCTCAGCTTCTCCCGCCGCGCACCGCTTCATCCCATACGCCTGAACCTGAACCGCCTCTGCGAAAGCACGCTGGACTGGACGACCGGCGTTCTGCCGGCAAACATCTCGGTGGAAGTGGCGCTGTTTGGCGATCTTTGGGGCATAGAAGTCGATGCAGTCTCTGCCGAAAACGCAATCATCAATCTTGTTCTGAATGCCCGTGATGCGATGCCGGACGGGGGAACCGTCAGGGTTGAAACCACGAATGAGGAAATCCGTGCCGACCAAGCCCCCTATGCCGACCCCGATGTCCCGCCGGGCCGGTATGTTGTTCTGACCATCGCCGATACTGGTCACGGGATTGAGCCGGACAAGATCAAGCATGTGTTCGAACCCTTTTTCACAGACAAACCGCGCGGCAAAGGATCCGGGTTGGGCCTGTCGATGGTGCAGGGATTTATGGAGCAATCTGGCGGCACGATCCGGCTCAGCTCTACACCGGGCAAAGGCACCACATTCAGACTGTACTTCAAAGCAGCAAAAGCAAAAGCACCGCATCCCGTGATACCACCCATCGCCTCCCACGCGGCCACGGGGACAGGCACAACCATTCTGGTCGCTGAAGATGAACCGGATGTCCGGGCGGTCATCACAAAATTTCTGGAAAGCGCCGGATATTCGGTCCTCAGCGCTGCAAATGGAGAGGATGCCCTTGAGGCGTTCCATTCCGCCGAAACTGTCGATCTTCTGTTGTCTGACGCGGTGATGCCTGGCACCTTACAAGGCCGATCCCTGATCAAAGCACTCCGAACCGTCCAGCCGGATTTACCCTGCATTATTCTGTCAGGTTATGCCGCTGGACAGACCAGCCCCCGTGTGACAACGCGCGCGCCGGAGACGCCTGCATCGCAAATCAAAATGCCGGACATTCATCTGGCGAAACCGGTCAGCCGGACCGATTTGCTTAGGGCCGTGTCAGGCGCGCTGAAATTGCGCCACCGAACAGCGGGGGCATACAGTTGAAAACCCTTGAACTTTTCAGTAGAACTCCGCCTCATTGCTGCAATATGTGGAATACTGAAGCACATAGGGGACTGCGTGCGCGCATGACACATGACATTGACGAGAAAAAACTGATCGCCTCTGTTGTGTTGTTGGAACGGTTTGTCCGCGACATCTATCAGGCAAAACACTCCTCCGAAATCCAGCCGCTGCAATGGTCCATTCTGCGCTATCTTGACCGCATGCCGGTGGACCGCTGCGAAGCACGCTGGATCGCGCAGTTCCTGGGCCTGACCCGCGCTCCGGTAACCCGCGCGACGGCAACCCTTGAGCGCCGCGGTTTTGTCACACAGAATCCCAATGGGCAGGACGGCAGAACCAAATCAATCGCGCTGACCCCGCGGGGCCGCGCTGCCCTTTCTGATGATCCGATACGCGCCGCTGCAAGACATATTTCCGCCCTGCCCCCAGACGAACAGGCCCAGTTCATCAAATCCATCCGCTCCATTGCCCTCAGCTCAGAGACGTCGCGCGATGACACAGAATAAGAAAATCCTATTGGTCGAGGACGATCCCGACATGCGCGAGATGATCTCGGCGTTTCTATCTTCCGGTCCCTACGATATTGTCCTTGCCGGCTCTGTTCCTGCCGCGCTGAAGCGTCTGTCGCAGGAAGGGCCATTCGATCTGGCGGTGCTTGACTTTTGGCTGGGTCGGGAGAACTCCATTTCCATCCTCGACATGATCCGATCGAATAATCAGGACACGCCAGTCATTGTCATTTCAGGTGGTCATCACCGCATGGACCTTGAGGCCACCGCAGCGATTTCTGAAATAAGTGGCGCGGTGGTCTTCCTGCAAAAGCCCTTTCAGAAATCGACCCTGCTGGACGCCGTTGCAACAGCATTAGCCCCGTAAGGCGACGTTCCACGGCCAGAGGCCGACAGCCGCCTGCGTTTCCACCTTGCAGCACCTAAAGGCTTTTCGGTATCCTCCGTTATTATGGAAAACACCGACGCAATACTATCACTTCTCCCCACCCGTTTGAAAGACGCCCGCCGCGCCAAGGGGCTTTCCCTTGATGCGGTTGCGAAACTGTCGGGCGTGTCACGCAGCATGGTCAGCCAGATCGAACGCGGTGAATCCTCTCCGACGATCTCTACTCTGTGGAACCTGACCAAAGCCCTTCAGGTTGATTTTGCAGGGCTTTTGGAGGACGGGCAGGAAAGCAGGATCGAGGTGCTGCGCGGGGACGGCGTGCCGACAATCGAAAACCACGGTGCTGGCTGTTCAATTCGCATCCTTTCGCCCCCCGAAGAAGCAGGGCGGCATGAAGTCTACGACCTTCGGTTCTCGGAAAACGGGGTGCTGGACAGCCTGCCCCACGCCCAAGGCGCGCGCGAGCATCTCACCGTGATCGAAGGCAGCCTGACCGTCACAAGCGGCGACGCCGTTGAGCAGTTGGCGCAGGGCGACACCGCGCGATACCCCGCCGACGTGGCCCACCGGATCACGGCAAACGGTCCGGCACGCGGATTCCTAGTCGTAAACGGAGCTTAGCAAAAATCCACCATCACGGATGTGCGTCCAGTTTTGCGCATATCCGCTATTGCGGAAACTTTTCCAACATGTAAAATCCTTCAAAACGGAGGATTCCATGACCGCTGCATTTCTGACCCATATGAACGAGACGCTGGCGCAGATCGACGCCGAGAAAATGACCAAGACCGAGCGGTTGATCACCTCGGCACAGGCGGGGCATGTCACCGCCAACGGCAAACCGGTGATAAACCTTTGTGCTAACAACTATCTTGGCCTTGCCGACCATCCCGACCTGATCAGCGCGGCCAAAGGGGCAATGGACGACAAGGGGTTTGGCATGGCCTCTGTGCGGTTCATCTGCGGCACACAAGATCTGCACCGCGCGCTGGAAACCCGAATTGCGGATTTTCTTGGCAAAGATGACTCGATCCTATTCGCCGCCTGCTTTGACGCCAACGGCGGGCTGTTCGAGCCGCTTTTGGGGCCGCAAGACGCGATTATCTCTGATGCGCTGAACCATGCGTCGATCATTGACGGCATCCGTTTGTGCAAAGCCAAACGCTATCGCTATGCCAATTCCGACATGGACGACCTTGAAACCCAGCTGAAGACCGCAAAGGCGGATGGTGCAAGGTTCATCATGATCGCAACGGATGGCGTGTTCAGCATGGATGGCTACCTTGCCAATCTGCCAGAGATTACCAAACTTGCCGAAACCTATGACGCTTTGGTGATGGTTGACGACTGTCATTCAACGGGCTTTATGGGGCCAAAAGGCGCGGGCACACCGGCGCATTTTGGCGTTGATGTCGACATCCTGACCGGCACCCTGGGCAAGGCTCTGGGCGGCGCTGTTGGGGGGTATATCGCCGGCCCGCAGCCGGTAATTGACCTGCTGCGCCAGCGCGCGCGCCCCTATCTGTTCTCCAATTCCCTGCCCCCCGCCATCGTGGCCGCCGGGATCGAAGCCATCCGGTTGGTTGAACAGGGCGACGCCCTGCGCGACCAGCTGTTTAATAACGCGGCCTACTGGCGGAACGGGCTAGGTGCCCTCGGGTTTGACCTCCTGCCCGGTGAACACCCGATCATCCCTGTGATGCTGGGCGAGGCGCATCTGGCACAGGAAATGGCGGCACGCCTGTTTGAGGAAGGCGTCTATGTCAGCGGCTTTTTCTTTCCGGTGGTGCCCCGTGGTCAGGCCCGCATCCGCACCCAGATGAATGCCGCACTAAGCTTTGACGATCTGGACCGCGCGTTGGATGCTTTTGCAGTCGCGGGCAAAGCCGTGGGTGTCCTGAAATGACCAATGAAATGAACGCATTGGTCAAGGCCCACCCCCGCGAAGGCCTTTGGTTGCAAACCGCGCCTGTGCCGGACATCGGACAGGATGATGTGCTGATCCGCATCAACAAGACCGGCATCTGCGGCACGGACATCCACATCTGGAACTGGGACGCATGGGCGCAGAAAACCGTGCCTGTGCCCCTGATCACCGGACATGAATTCGCAGGTGAAATTGTCGAGATCGGGCGCAATGTCCAAGGCCTGCACCTTGGACAACGATGCAGCGGCGAGGGCCATTTGATCGGCAAACAATCCCGCCAAAGCCGTGGTGGCAAATTCCACCTTGATCCCGAAACCCGCGGCATTGGGGTGAACGAACAGGGCGCGTTTGCTGAATATTTGCGCCTGCCCGCGTTCAATGTGGTGCCCCTGCCCGACGACATCAGCGATGACATCGGTGCCATTCTTGATCCGCTGGGCAATGCCGTCCACACCGCGCTGTCATTCGATCTGTTGGGCGAAGACGTATTGATTACCGGCGCGGGTCCGATCGGGATCATGGCGGCAGCGGTCGCGCGCCACGCTGGGGCACGCAATGTGGTCATCACTGACATCAACCAGAACCGGCTGGATCTGGCGGCCAAAGTCGCGGATGTGACACCGGTGAACGTGGCCAAGGACGATCTGGCGGATGTACAGGCACGGTTGAAAATCAAACAAGGGTTTGACGTTGGCCTGGAAATGTCCGGCAATCAGGCGGCGATGGATCAGATGGTCGAGGCCATGGTGATGGGCGGACGCATTGGTTTGCTGGGCATCCCCCCGGGCAAGAGCCCGGTTGATTGGAGCCGGATTGTGTTCAAGGCCATCACCGTCAAGGGCATCTACGGGCGCGAAATTTTCGAAACCTGGTACAAGATGATCGCCATGTTGCAAAACGGGTTGGACGTGTCCGGCGTAATCACCCATCGCTTTGCCCTTGCCGATTTCGAGGACGGGTTTGCCGCGATGAAGTCAGGACAGTCCGGTAAGGTGGTGCTGGACTGGCGCAAATCATAGAGGACTGCCTGCCGATTTTCCCGCTCGGGTATTATTGTGAGGTCGGTCCACTCAATCTTTGAGTGAGGAAAAATAAGCTTGCAAACCATGCGATTAACCATCCGTTAATCAGAATAATCTTTGCAAACTTGGGGAAACGTGTTTCTGTTCTAAAAAAATACGACTAAAAAACGACTATTGGGCAGTGACATGACAATTTCTTACGCGACCGCAAGGAGCGCGCCCATACTTGAATGGGCGGATGAACGTCGGCTGATCGAAGGCTGGCAAAACCAAAAAGACAGATTTGCACTTGAAAAATTGCTTTTGTCCCATGTGCGGATCGTTTTCGCATGGGTCCGGAAACTAAGCGCAGACAAAGCCGAACAAGAAGAAATGGTATCCGAGGGTATCCTTGGGTTGATCAAGGCAGCAGACATGTTTGATCTTGCTAAAGAGGTCCGGTTTTCTACCTATGCCCGCTGGTGGGTCAAGAATAGTGTTCTGTCCGCTTTTGAGCGGCTTAGGTCGATTGTCGAGATGCCTGCCGGTGTGCGGGTCGAGGCCGGGCAGCAGGTCAAGCAAAGCACCGATGTGTTTGAAATGTTGGTCTGTGATGACCCGACACCCGAGGAGCGTATGATTGCGAATTCATCTCGTGATCTTATGCGGGCCCGTCTCGCCGAGGCGCTCAAAGAGCTGGGCGAAGTCGACCGCGACGTTGTGACAAGCCGGGCCTTGAAACAGCCGTCAGAGACTTTTGACGATCTGGCCGCACGGCTGAAGATGAACAGCACGAAATTGAGGCAGATCGAACGCCGGGCAATGTCGCGCCTGAAAAACGAGCTGTTGGCTCGGGGTGTCACCACAAGCAGAGCTGTATAACGTGATCCAGACAATATTCCCCACGGCCTCAACCAAATCACCCGACGCAGCCAAAGCACCCGGCGCGGCTGCGGAAGGGTTCGCGGCCCTTATGCAAGGCCCCCCCACGTCCGAAACCAATGGAGCGGGCGGCGAAAGTGCTGCCGCAACCATGGCCCATACCGATAGCGCCGAGATGGTCGCGGGGGAGGGAGAGATGGTTCTCCTTGACGGGCTGGATGCAACCAGCCCAACCGACATGGCAGAAGCAAACACAGAGGCTGGCCCTGCCGCCGGAGCACCCCAGCACGCGGCAGAAATCAAACTCAAACTGGAATTGGTTCCCAATGTTGTGCAGGCCCCTTCCGGAGCGGCAACCGCGCAAGACGCTGTCACCCCACAGCAAGGTGGCGCAAGGACAGACAGCACGGGGATGGCGCAATCCGACAAAACCACCTTGGCCGCACAGCTTGCAACCGGCACTGTTACAGCAACGGGTCCGCAGACATCAGCCACACCCGCAGCGACCAGCGCAGCCCAAACACCCCCAAGCCAAGAGGGCGCTGAGGCATCCCAATCTCCGCGGGCCGCACAGACCCAGCCGCAGATGCAGATGCAGAATACCCAATCTCAAATCCAAAGCGCACGCCCGGATGCCTCTGGGCCTACCACACCCAAGGCAACCGCAAGCGCAGGTGTGCCCCCCGAAAGCGCTCAAACCGTTCAGACGCAGACGGCCACAACAGGCTCAAACCGCGCAGCGGTGCTGCCGGTGCCAACCACGCCACAGCTGGCCAGCGCGGAAACCGGAACCACCGGACAACAGGTGTCGCAGAACATCACCACACAAGCTGTTCCAGCAGTTCCCGCAGCGCCAAGTTCCACATCGAGCAAGCAGACACGGATGGGGTCTGAAGGAACCCGACCAACCACAAACCTGCTCTCCCCGCCGGCAATGCCTGATACAGCTGCCAACTCTGCACAGGACCCCGCGAAAGCAACTTCGGCTGCGCCTCTTGCGCAGGGCCAACCCTTGGTAAAGACACCGGAACAGATTGCGACCGCCGGTCAGACCACCCCCCTGCCCGTCCCGCCACAGACAGCACCAGCAAAACCGGCGATTGGGCTGAAGGACAAGGCAGAGGCTGCAACGGCGGAAAACCGGAGTGTGGAACGGCCCCTCGCGATGTCCGAGATCGTGACAAAGAACAATGTTCTGGCAGGTCTGGAGAAGCCCGCGAATGCCGGCTTGGCAGCGCTGGGTTTTGCCGATCCCGAGCAAATCGAGCAAGCCAACATACAGTCCACTGCGGGCACCACCCTGTCAGGAGCCAAGGAAGCCGCGGCCCCGTCAGAGGCCAATATGAAGCCACCGGTGAAACCCTTTTCCGAGGCCGTGATGGCGCAGATCAAATCGGTCGAGGCCGCGCAGGGGCGCACAACTGTGAATCTGATCCCGCGCGGTTTGGGCAATATCGAGATTGAGGTTCTGTCCGAAAACGACGCAACTGCCAAGATCGTGGTACGGGTTGAAAACCCCGTTGTGTTGCAGGCCCTACGTGACGATCGGCAGGTTCTGGCACAGACCCTCGGTGTATCCGACAGCGGTCTGCTTGATTTCCAAGAACACAGTGCGGGCGAACAATCCGACGCGAAACAGCAAAACACCGGTCAAGGGGGCGCGGGTTTTTCCGATGCGCCAGCGGTACAGCCGGAGCTGGCGCACCGTGACGTGGTCCAGGACGGCCACCTTGATATCATGACGTAAGAAGGACAAACCGATGCTGACCAACCCTACCCTTATGGACACAATTGGTGCCACCAGCCAAAGCTCTGGTGCGTCCTCGCTGTCGCAGCTTGGTGATGACTATAACAAGTTCCTGACCCTGCTGACCGCGCAAATTTCCAATCAGGACCCGCTGGCCCCCGTCGACAGCACACAGTTCGTCGCGCAGCTGGCGCAACTTTCACAGGTTGAGCAGGCGGTGCAGACCAACGTCCAGCTTGAGGTGCTGAATACCCAAATGTCCGCGCTGATGAATTTAGGCGGCACAGACCTTTTGGGGCGTGAGGTTTCCGTGAAATCAAACATCATGGACCTTGAGAACGGCGGGGTTAAGTCGGACTATGTGCTGGGCACTGGTGCGGTCGAAGTTTCGGCACGCATCACCGGCCCGACCGGGAATCTTGTCCGCACCCTTAACGGGCTACCAACCATCGCCGGCCAGAAAATTGCCGTGGATTGGGATGGGCTGGACGATAACGGAACACCGATGCTTGACGGGAACTATTCCATTGAAATCGTTGCAAAGGATGCCTCTGGCGCGTCTGTGGAAAGCGTTGTGTCGCGCAGCGCGGTCGTGGAGGATGTTCGCTTCACATCCGGCCAGATTCTGTTTGGTTTGAGCGGTGGCGAGGTGGTCTCCTCTGTGACGGTACAGGCAGCGAGCTAAGAGGGCGGCCTAAGCGGTCACTCATCAGGCCCCAGATCGGAAAGCAGCTTGTTAATGCGGGCGGTTCGGACTGCCGGAAAATTCACATAAAGCTTGCGCACGATCTTTTCGGCAAGGGCAACCTTGCCGTCCTCGGCGGTGATCGCCTCGTGAAAAGTCACGTCGGATTCAGCAAGATCGGCAATCGCCACAACCGTGGCATCGCGTAAACGGGCACGACCAACAGCCCCGTTGATTTCCTGAAACGCGGTTGCCCCCATCACATAGACATCAAGGTCAAAGATCAGATTCAGGATCCGTTTACCTTGCGGCAATTGTATGGTGAACCCGCCCAAAGGCATTTTATAGAGCAGGCCATTGCCCTTTTCTGCCGCTGAATGCTCGCCGGCGGGGGCTTCGGTGGCCCGGAAAAATCGCTCGCCGAAATACCCCAAGGCCCCCGCACCCGCGACCATCACAACCATGATCAGAATCTTTAACATCGGCCTAAGGGATTAATAGGGCAGGATAACTTCAAGGACATCTTCCCCGATCCGCGGGCTTTGCACCGCTGAAATCTGACCTCTGCCACCATAGGAAATGCGGGCCTCGGCAACCTTATCATAATCAACCGTGTTGTTCACATTGATATCGGCCCCGCGAATGATCCCGGCGATGCGCAATTCGCGCAGCTCAGAGTTCACTTTGACCTCCTGCCGGCCCGCAATCACGAAGTTCTCATTCGGCAGCTTTTCGATAATCAGGGCGGCAACCCGTAGGCTGATTGCCTCGTTACGCCGGATAGAGCCTTCACCGCTGGACTCAGAGCTGCTTTCAAGGCCCAGAATCTTGCCACTGCCGGTCGACAAATCGAAGTTCAGAATGTCTGGGTCGCCGACCTCTTGTTTTGCGCCGCGGCTGCGTCCAGACTTGTTTTGCAACTGCGCACGGTCGTCGATCTCGATCAACACGGTTACAAGATCGCCAACGGCGGTGGCACGACGGTCCGTGAAATAGCTGGGTGTCGAATTGGACCAGAGGCTGGCGGCCTCCGCACGTTTCGGCGGCAGCTTGACCGGGCGCGGTGCCATGGGCACGCTGATCCGGTTGACCTCGTTCATATTGGCCGGGTCCAGCACCAGATTGCTGACTTGCGGATTGCGGTTTTCCTCTAGTTGGGCACAAGCACCCAAAACAAACAGAGGCAGCGCAAGCGCCAGACGGGCACGCCGGAAAGTACTTTTTTTGTTCATTGTGTTACCTCGACAGTACCATGCTTGGTCGCAATTGCGGAGATTGCTTTGTTGCTCGACAGGTTTACCACCCGTATTTCTTGGCCCGCGTGGGCATCCGCCATGGCCCGCCCCACTGCGGTCAGTTGCAGACCACCATAGCTGAGCAGGATCTTAACTTTATCACCCCGGCTAACGATGATCGGGGGAATGACCGATTGCCGAGGTACGGGGCGGCCCGGCACCAACATGCGCCGCACCTGCTGTCCGACCAAAGCCTCGGCTGAGCTGATTGCAAAGTTGCCAACCCGCTGCATGGGCATTTCAACCATGGTAATATCCGCCGCGGTGACGATCTCTTCGGGCATGATGCGGCGTGCCGGAACAGGCACCTGAATTGTCATCACGGCAACGCCCCAAACGCGATGGGTTTCGCCATATTCGGTAAAGATATTTGCGATGAACTGTCCGCTGTCCGGGTCGATCCAGAATTCCTTGATGAATTCGCCCTCGGAAACAGCCCCCTCTGCCATCCGGATTTCGATCTGCCCATTGGCAGGTAACTGCGCGTCCAATTCACTCAGCGCGCGCTCTTCGATCAGATCGACAACCTTCATCGCACTTGCCGCCGCGGGCAAACCCGACAGAAGCAAGCAGGATAAAACCATCATCGGGACGATCACGCGCATCATGAAACGACGGGCCATCAGGTTACTTTCTATTTGATCTGGTTCGTTGTGGTCATAATCTGGTCCGCAGTCTCGATCGCTTTCGAGTTCATCTCATAGGCCCGCTGGGCAGAGATAAGATCGGTGATCTGCTGGATGATGTTGACGTTGGAATTCTCAAGATAGCCCTGCCGTGTCACACCAACACCGGGCTGACCCGGGGTGGCTTCTACCGGCTCACCGGACGCAGGTGTCGCGGCCAAAAGGTTGTCACCCATCGGTTTCAGCCCCGCCTGATTGAGGAAGGTGGCCAGCGTGACCTGCCCCAGCTCAACAGGCTCGGCTTGGTTTTCTACATAGGCCATGACAACACCGTTCTGGTTGATCTCAACCTGACGAGTCAGCTCTGGCACGACAATCGCCGGCTCCACCTCGTAACCGTTCAACGTCACCAGCTGGCCTTCACCACTTAGCTGAAAGTTTCCGTCGCGGGTATAGGCCTGCGTGCCATCCGGGCGGTTCACGATGAAATATCCGTTGCCGTCAATCGCCATATCAAGCTGGTTTTCAGTCTGCACCAACCCGCCTTGAGTGTTGTGGCGAATCACACCTGCGGCCTGCACACCCAGACCGATATCGGTGCCTACAGGGCGCGCTGTGCCCTCTTCGGACGTCAACGCGCCGGCGTTATTCACACCTTGGTAGATCAGATCCTGAAACGCGGCACGCCCGCTTTTAAAGCCGGTTGTGTTGGCGTTGGCGATGTTGTTCGCAATGACATCGACGTTGGTTTGCTGTGCCAGCATACCGGTCGCGGCAATTCCAAGTGCTTTCATGTGTCGTTCCTAAGTCTTCGCGATCAGACGCGGCCTAATCGTTGGATGGATGTTTTTGTGAGTGTGTCGTCAGCTGTCATCAGCCGGACCGAATTTTCATACGCCCGCTGAATGTCGATCAGACGCGTCATTTCCATAACCGCCTGCACGTTACTGCCTTCGACAAAGCCCTGTTTGATCTTAGGGTCTTCGCTTTCTTGTGGGGCGGCGGCATCACCCGGGAGTTGATACATGCCGCCGCCCAGAGGCGTCATGCGCGCCTCTTGCTCGATATTAAAAACACCGATCGTTCCGAGGACCACGCCATCGGGATCGGTAATTGCGCCATCAGTGGTGATGACAACATTCTGTCCGATATCTTCCGGCAGGGTGA
This sequence comes from Sulfitobacter sp. M05, assembly GCF_029285175.1. Classification (GTDB taxonomy): domain Bacteria; phylum Pseudomonadota; class Alphaproteobacteria; order Rhodobacterales; family Rhodobacteraceae; genus Sulfitobacter. The sequence goes on from NZ_JABEDH010000002.1 coordinate 417,786, forward strand.
CCGGCCCGCCGCCACCGTCCAGCAGCGCCAAACCTGTGGATGTCTTAAGCTGACCATCCGCATCAACCACCAGCTGCCCATGGCGGCTATAGCCTGTACCGCCACCTTCAAGCTGAAATGACAACCAGCCCGGACCGGACACAGCAACATCAAGCGGGTTACCTGTTGGCGTCAGCGGACCGTTGGACAAGTCCAAGTAGGTGCCTTTGTCCACGACATAGCTGATACCCTCATCAATGGAGTTGCTTTCCACAGACTCCAACAGCGGGTTAATCGCCTTGTACCCTGAAGTCGTCGCATTCGCCAAATTATGCGCAGTCATGTTCATACTGCGTTCAAGCGCCGTCGCCTGAGACAGCGAAACGTAACCAATATTACTCATTGTGGTCTCCTTCGGTGGGGCAGACACCGAAAATAATCATTCAGATGGCAGTCTGTTGCAAAAACAAAATTTCACAACTACAAGATTAAGGCAAGGTTTAATCTGTTGAGCAAGAATAAATGTGTCTGTCTAATCTACGCAGGGCAATGCCTGCCTTAATCCTTGCTTGTCTCGCCGGGCATGGCGTCGCAGAAACAGCGCCCCATACCCATGCTGTCGTAACCAAGGCCGTGACGCGGGCACCGGATTGGCACAGCGACCTTGATTTACAGCACTGGCAGACCGCAACCTTTCACGCCGATCTTTCATCCTCTATCGCCGCGCTGAGTGCTGCACACGGAGCCTCGAAAAGCGCGGTTATGCTGGACATCGCGGAAATCTACCTGACGCATATGTTGCTTTATGAGGCGGCTTCCACGCTAGAGGGCATCACCCCCGAAACACCAGAACAAAGCCGCCGCTTTGAGGCACTGCAAGACGCGACATCCCTTCTGTCCGGCAAGGCGGTCGAGGCATTCGAAACATCCCGATTGGTTACATCGGACCGCCCCGACCAGGCATTCTGGTCCGCACTTCAGGCCATCGCAAGCGCGGACGCCGGCCTGCTAAGCGCCAATATCCGTGACAGTTTTGGTGGGCTGGGCCTTCAATCGCGGGCCGCGCTCAGGCAGCTGTTGCCGGTATTCATCGAGGCCGCAACCGAACTTGGAGAACATGCTCATGCTGCCGCCGGCCTCAAGCTGTTGGCGGAACTGCCTGATCTGGCGAATTCTCCAACCGGCCATTTCCTGCGCGGACGGGTCGAAGAGCGGCGGGGCAACAACTCCTCCGCGCTCAAGGCCTATTTTCTGGCGGCTGAAGGCTGGACTGAATATGCCGCCCGCGCCCGCCTTGCGGTTGCCGATATGTCCTTGAAGGATGGAGGTTCCGGGGCCTTGCTGGCAGCCCAAAGCGTACTGCACAGCGGCGCCGAAGCGTGGCGCGGCGACCGATACGAACTGGAAATCCTCAAACGGACGGCCCGCCTCTATGCCGAGACCGACAATGACGTCGAAGAGCTTTTGGCGCTTGGCAAAATGTTGCGGCGCTTTCCGACATCAAGCGAAGCCAAGAGCGGCAAGAAACAGGCAGAGGCGCTTTTGCGCGAGCTGTATCTCAAGGGGCACGAAGGCCGTTACCCACTGTCCGACTGGATGTCTGCACACTTGAAACTCATCCCCCTTTACGGCGGCTTTGCCGAGTTTCCGGCCCACACCGAAACATTTGCCGATTATCTGCTTGGGTTGGGCGCTACTGACCTTGCAGCCAAGGAATACCACCGGGCTATCAATGGACTGTCAGACCGGGAAACACCGGATACCAAGCCAGAAGTTATGCGCCTGACGCTGAAACTGGCCGAAGCCCAGCGACAAGCCGGACTGTTGACGCAGGCGCGGGCGACACTCGATGCCATGGAACTGGGCGCAGAGGACCCGCAGCGAAAATCGCGCAATATGCTGGCGGCAAAGGTCCTGTCCGAGATGGGTGACGGCCCTGCCCTTTTGGAAACCGCGATCGAGACCCCAACGCCTGACCACTTACGTGATCTTGCCATGGCGCTATCTGATGACGGGCAATGGTCACAAGCAACGGCGCACCTGCTTCGGCTATGGCGGGGCCATCCCTATGAATTTGCATTCGAGGACGCGACCCGGCTTTTGATTGCAGCCAACCGGTCAAATGATGCGGCCACCATCGACAAGGTGGCACGGGCCTTTCCAGAGCTGACCAGCTCGGCGGCCCTGATCTCACTGGCCGAAAGCCTGAATTCGGACCCCGCGACATTGCTGCCGCTCAGCGCAGATAAAGCGGCCGAAAGACTTCAAAGCCTTGATGATGCCTTTCAGACCATCAAGGATACAAGCCGATCACCATGAACATGGGATTAACCTCGAACTTCAACAAGTTCAAAATGTTCATCAATTAGCAATTCTTTAACCCTCCTTAAACTTCACTTCATTAAGTGTGTTACAGGAGACAAGAATAAAAAAACCAAAAGAGGCGGGACTATGAGTATTTCAAGCGCACTCCAAACGGGTGTGAGTGGCCTTCAGGCCAATTCAAAAGCAGTAGGCAGCATTTCCGAAAACATCGCAAATGCTAATACAGTAGGCTATCGCCGTGGCTTTGTTCATATGGTCACGACGACAGCCTCCGGCGGCAACAAAGAAGGCGTTTTGTCCGTTGCAGGCGTGGATGAGGTTGATATCTCCTCCGCCGGCGGCCTGATCTCCACTCAGTCCTCCACCGACCTGGCGATCGGCGGCAACGGCTTTTTCCCGGTGTCGATCAACCCGAACGACCCAGTTGCGACGAATTACCTGCTTACCCGTGCTGGGTCATTCCTGCCGGACGAAAACGGCGATTTGCGCAACGCGGCTGGGTACTATCTTGCCGGTTACCCCTATGGGTTGGACGGAACCATCGGTTCGGTTGACCGCAGTTCTTTTGACCAGATGGAAACCGTGAATACCGGCAACATCAATATCTCTGCAGGGGTAACAACCAAGGTTGCCGCATCAGGCAACCTGCCATCGCAAGATACTGGCGTTGCGGTACCCGGCGCCCCGTTCCTTACCTCTTCTGAAGTGTTCACGCCGTTGGGTGAAAGCCAGCGGATCGGTCAGTCATGGACGCCAACCACAACAGCCAACACCTGGGACCTCGAACTGACGGATCAGGATGGCAACTCACTTGGGACGGTGACGGTTGAGTTTAACGATTCCGGCCCCGAAGCCGGCTCTCCGTTGACTTATTCTGCAATCACCTCGACTGCGACCGCGCCTGCCGCCTTTGCCTTTGATCCGGCAACTGGCATTGCAACGCTGACGCTGGACAACGGGGCAACACCACAGGTTCTCGAACTGGAGCTTGGCGCACCGGGCTCATTCGAAGGGATCACCCAATTCGCCGGCGACTTCAGCCTCTCGTTTGACCGCGATGGGTCAAGCGCGGGCGAACTTGTCCGCAGCGAGATTTCACCGGACGGGGTGCTGTTTGGCATCTTTGACAACGGCATGCGCCGCCCACTTTATGAAATTCCGGTCGCCATTGTCGACAATCCGAACGGTTTGATCGCGGCCAAGGGCAATGCCTATAACCTCTCTGGTGAAACCGGTTCTTTCAATGCGTTGCGGGCCAACAGCTCGACCGTTGGCGCGATAAACGCCGGTGCGCTTGAAGGGTCCAACGTCGATATCGCTCAGGAAATGACCGATCTGATCAAAGCTCAGCGGGCGTTTTCGACAAACGCCAAGGTGATCACAACGGTTGACGAGTTGATGGACGAAACAACCCGATTGAAACGCTAAACCCTTAATGCCGGAGTAAGACATGAGTCTGACAGGGGCACTAAATACCGCATCATCCGGACTGCGTACAACGCAGACACTCTCAAGTGTTGCGGCCGACAACGTCGCCAATGCATTGACGCCGGGATACACACGACGGAGCGTTTCCGTCGTGTCGACCGTCACCGGCCAGCATGGCGTCACAATCGCAGACATCCGCCGCGACGTAGACGCGTCACTGCAACGGATGTCCCGTCTGGAAACCGGAAAAATGGTTCGGTATCAGGTCCTTGATGAGGGTCTGAGCCGATATACTGCGTTTCTGGGACAACCCGGCGACGGCACATCGCCGGCGGACAAGTTCAGCGCCTTCCAAAACAGCCTGACAACATTGGTGAACCTGCCGTCTTCGCATGGCGCGCAGGCTGGTGCTGTCCTTTCCGCCGAAGAGCTGGCGCAATCAGTGCGCGGCGCGGCGACCAGCCTGGGCACCACCCTCAGCGAAGTTGATATGGAAATGCGTTATGAGGTCGCCGACCTTAATCAGGCGCTTTACCAGCTGAAGGATCTCAATGCCAAAAGGCAGGCCTTTGAACCCGGCACCGCAGGCGCGGCTGATATGGGTGAAAAGATCGACGGGCTGCTGGATCAGATTTCCGGGATTGTCGACACAAGAGTTTCTTTCTCTTCGACCGGTTCAGTCAGCGTTTACACCATCGGCGGCGCAGCCCTGATCGAAGGGCAAACGGTACAGGACGTCACATTTAATCCCGGCGACGGCACCTTGATGGCCGGCCAACAGGACATCACCCCATTCAAGGACGGCGTGCGCGGATTGCAGCACGGCAGCCTTGCCGGCCTATCGGAACTGAAACGCTCGGTCATTCCAAAGTTCAACGCACAGCTTGATGAATACGCACGCGGCCTGATCCAGAGCTTTGAAAGCTCGGACACCTCACTTGCCCCCGGCGATGCCGGTCTGTTCACCGACAATGGCGCGGCCTTTGACCCGCTCAACCTGACGGGCCTCGCAAGCCGGCTTCAGGTGAATGAAAAGGTATCCCTGAATGGCGATGCCGAGGTCTGGCGTATGCGTGACGGGCTTAGCGCTACGGCCGAAGGGCCCGCTTCTGACTCCACCCAAATTGCGGCTTTTGTCAGCGGGTTCAACGCCGCCATGGGGGCCTCTGCAAATACGGGCATCGCAACCTCGGTCACCTTGCAGGACTTTGCGGCTGAAATGACGACCAGCCAGTCCACCGAACGGGTTCGGGCACAAAACAACTTTTCCGCCGCCAAAACGGCAGCAGAGATGGTGAATGGCACACGATCAAATGCCGAGGGCGTCAATATCGATGACGAAATGCAGCGCCTGATGTTGATCGAGCAGAGCTATGCTGCGAACTCGAGAGTGCTGACCACCGTATCAAATATGATTGATACATTAATCGCAGCAGTGTGAGGATTTAAGATGGCTTTAGGCATCAACAGTATTTCAACCCTGCAATTCGGCCTGTTCAACCGGCGGAACATCCAGAACACCTCTCAGGCGCTGCAACGCGCCGGTCAAGAACTGTCGACCGGTCGCAAGGCAGACATCTTTGCCGATCTGGGATCAAATGCAGTCTCAACGATCAAATTACGCGCCCGTGAAGCGGATACGCAAACCTACATGAAATCCAACGAGGTTCTGGGCAACAAACTTGAGGCGATGCAACTTTCCGTCAATACAGCGCGCGAAAGTGTACAATCCGTCCTGGAACGCGCGGTGACCAACGCCTCCCGGCCACATATCGATGCCGAAGCGTTGCAGCGTGATGCCCGCGTTGCACTGGACACACTGGTGGCGGTGATGAACACCAGCCACAACGGCGACCACCTGTTTTCCGGTCTGGATTCAGACTCCGTCCCCTTGGTGCGCTGGTCAGATACCAACGCCACGACCGGCCTGTCCCCCGAGGATGCCGTTGCTTCGATCTACGGCACCGGCCCGGTTGATGCAGCAGGTGCGACTGCCATCGCTGCCCAAATGGACCTGGCGTTTGCATCGAACGATGTTGGCAGCCCCAACCGCAATTTCGAGGCGACGATGTATCAAGGCACACCCGCGCTCGACGGCGGCGGACAGCCATCAGAACACGTTAAGGGCTGGGTCAATGCAGGCCAGCAGGTGACCTATGGCGTGCGGGCGAACGACCCTGCCTTTACAGAGGCTTATAAGGGGCTGGCCATGTTGGCTGTTACCGATGTCAGCACCATGAACGAAGACGCCTATGCGACCTATATGGAGAACGTGATTGGGGCCCTTAGCAACGCACAAGAAGGCATGCTTGAGGTGGTTTCCGGGATCGGCTTTAATCAGCAGATCGTTGAATCCGCCCAGAACCAGCTGACCGATCTGTCCCTGATCCAACGCACACAAATCGGCAATTACGAAAACGTCGACCCTTACGAAGCGGCGACACGGGTAAAAAGTTTGGAGCTTCAGCTTCAGGCCAGCTACGAGGTCACGTCACGCATGTCAGGTCTGTCGATCCTGAACTTCCTCCGATAGCGGCCCGCAGCATCAGCCGGCCTTGGAAATCGCCTCTGGCAACATGAGCCGGTAACCGCGCCCCTGAACAGTCTCGATATATTGCCAGCCGCTTTTCGAAGCGGCTGCAATCTTTTTACGAAGCTTGCAAATATAGACGTCGATAATCTTGTCAAAGGGTTGATCTATACTTGACCCATAGACAGCGTCATAGATCGCATCCTTCGAGATTACCTTGTTCGAGTTCAACGCAAGGTGCTGGAACACCGAATGCTCGCGCTTGGACAGCTTGATACGCGTGCCGGAAATGATCGGATCGCGCCCGTCGAAATACGCGGTCAACTCGCCAATGACGATGCTGTCAGCGGCATGACCATAAAGCCTGCGGATCACGGAATTCATCCGTGACACAACCTCGGTGCCGCGGATCGGGCTGACCATCACGTCATCCGCACCTAAATCAAGCAGGCTGGATGTATCCTGCGAATTGCGGAAGTTTCGGAACACGATGATCGGGCTGACACATTTTGCCATCCGCAACGCGCGGATATGATCACGCAATTCGTCGCATTCACTCAGCAATATCGCACGATTTTTCTGATCTTGCTGCGTCAAGATACCCAGACCGGAGACGAAGAAATCGCTCGCTACAAACTGCGGGTCTATCCCCGCTTTGCGCAGCTCTGCCGCCAATCCTGGCCGGCGATCTTCCTGCTGTTCGTAAACATACGCTTTCATATGTTTGCCAACCCCCGTTCAAACTATCCTTGATAATTATCAAGTATAGATTTTCTTTACAATGATTAAATAGTGGATTAATTTTGAGTTAATCACTAAGTGAGAGAAAACTGAACGATAATGAACGCCTGTCCTTGCAGGTATGAGGTTAAGTAGATGCGTGCCTTTATGAACACTTTCTTGCGGGCCGCCCTGATTGGCGCGATTGCTTTCGGCCCGCTGCCGGTCAGTGCGGAAGTGCGGATCAAGGACATCGCCAATTTCGAAGGTGTGCGTGAAAACCATCTGATCGGTTACGGCTTGGTCGTGGGGCTTTTGGGGTCCGGCGACAAGCTGAACTCCAGCCCCTTCACGCGTGAATCCATCCGCGGGATGCTTGAGCGGCTGGGTGTCGCCAACCTTAAGGGCCCTGAACTGAAGACCAAGAACACCGCTGCGGTTATGGTCACCGCAAAATTGCCCCCGTTTGCGCGGCGTGGCTCGCCGATTGACATCACCGTGTCATCACTGGGCGACGCCACCAGCCTGCGCGGCGGGACCTTGCTGGTGACGCCGCTTACCGGGGCGGATGGCGCAGTATATGCCGTAGCCCAAGGTGCTGTCGCCACCTCGGGCTATCGTGTTGACGGAAACGCAGCCAGCGTCGTTGACGGTGTGCCCACCATTGCCAAAATCGAAAACGGGGCGATTGTCGAAAAAGAGATCGACTTCAATCTGTTCCAGCTGGACAGCATCCGCATCGCCCTGCGCGATCCGGATTTTACAACAGCAGACCGTATGCGCGAGGCAATCAATGACCGCCTTGGCCCGAAAACCGCAGAGGTTCTCGATTCTGGGACAGTTGAGGTTTGGGTTAACGGCAAGACCAATGTTGCAGACACCATCATGGCCGTGGAAAACCTGACACTGACCCCGGACTCGGTTGCCCGCGTGGTGGTGGATGAAAAATCAGGGACCATCGTCATGGGCGCGGATGTCCGCATCGCGCAGGTTGCGATCAGTCAGGGCGGCCTGACCGTGCGTGTGCAGGAAAACTATCAGGTCAGCCAGCCTGGCCCGGTTAGCTTTGGTGGCGGAACCGCAGTGATCACAGGTGCCCCGATCCAGATCGGCGGATCAACCGTGGTTGTGCCCGAAACCGAGATCGATATTGAAGAGAAAGACGGCAGCTTTACCATCCTGCGCGGCGATGTCAGCCTTCAGGAACTGGTGAATGGACTGAACGCCATCGGCGTCGGGGCCCGCCAGACCATCGCCATTCTACAGGCAATCAAGGCCGCAGGTGCCCTGCACGCTGATCTGGAGATTATCTGATGAGCAATCTTTCCCCACTTCAGCCGCAGACTGGTCAGCCGGCATTGAGCAAAGCCGTTACGGAGCAGGCAAAGGCGGCCGAAACCGCAAAGGAATTTGAAGCTGTATTCCTGACGCAGTTTGTCGACGAAATGATGAAGACCACAGGCGACACAGCCTTTGGCGGGAAAGAGCAGGCCGAGATGTGGCGGTCCTTTATGTCGGAGGCAGTTGCCAAACATCTGGTCGATCAGGGTGGTTTGGGCCTCGCTGGAAGCGTCCGGCAAATGATGGATGCCTACACCGGCGCGGGAAATTCTCTGGCAAGTGGTGGAAGGTCTGAAAAATGACACTAAAGAAGAAGTTTCACTTTGGCGAACGGCCCGCCCCGGACACACAAACCGAGGCCCCCATTGCCCTGACGGCAGATGACGAAGCCAATCTAGATGCCTATGTCGAGAAAATCCGCGAGACGGTCGCCATCCTGCGCAAGGAAATTGAGGCAATCAACAAAGGCGAACTGGAGGTCATCAGCAACATCTTTGAAGAGAAGTCAAAGATTCTCAAGTGGCTTGAACTGCGCACCCCTTTGGTCGAACCCTTTCTGAACCACGACGCCGCAAGGCAGCTGAAGGTGAAAGAACACCTTGGCGAGTTAAAAGATTATATTGAAGAAGATGGAATAATGTTGTCACGCATGGCCGTGGCTGCCCGAACCATTCTGCGGGAAGTTGAAAAAGTCAGCAACCGCAATGACTTGGGAAATATCTATGGGAAGTCGGGCAAGAAAATGAGCGCGAATTCCAGCGGTGATACGGGAATTGATCGGGAGTTTTAGCCGCTGAAGGCGTGAAAAACTGCGTTCGTTAACCACCCGTTAACCTCGCCGCCTAAATGGTTTTTGCTGGCTTCAAGCTTGCCTCAGTCAGAAGACTGAAAAATCCGAGAACCAAGGAGAACATTAAATGTCGTCCATTCTCACCAATAATTCCGCCATGGTCGCACTCGCGTCGCTTACAGACGTGAACCGTAACCTCAACGAAACACAAACACGTATCTCTACCGGTCTGTCCATCCGCTCCGGTAAGGAAAACGCCGCTTATTTCTCGGTTTCCGAGACAATGAAAGGCGACAGCGCAACATTCAAAGCTCTGAATGACGGCATGACCGCGACGAAAAACTCCGTCGCGACAGCCCGTCTTGGTGCCGAAACTGTCAAGGACCTGTCACAGCAGATCGTTGAACGCGTTGCATTCGCCCAAAGCGGTGGCATCGACGTAGCTGAAGTTCAGCTGGAAATCGATGCGATGGTTACAAACATGCAGTCCGCTATCGACCAGTCTACCTTTAACGGCGACGACCTGGTTACCGGCGCAGCCGCTGTGACTGTTGTAACAGGTGTATCCCGCTCAAGCGGTTCATTTGCCACAACAACCATCGACTTCAACTCCGTTGACCTTCAGGCAATCCACACAGCCATGGACGCCATCAACCTGTCAACATCCACCGACCTGGCAGCCGATCTGGCAACAGCCGAAGGACAGCTGGCCGCTTCTATCAGCGCAGCAACTTCTTTGGGCATTACAGAGAACACGCTGGAAGGTCAGATGATGTTCCTCGACAAATTGACCGACAACTTCGATTCCGGTGTTGGCTCAATGGTTGATGCCAACATGGAAGAAGAAGCCGCTCGCCTGCAAGCGTATCAGGTACAGCAGCAGCTGGCGACGCAGTCTCTCTCGATTGCAAACCAGGCACCACAGAACATCCTGAGCCTGTTCCGTTAATTCGGACTGACCAGGGTTAATGCCTAAAGCCCCGCCCGGTTCCTCCCAGTTTGGCGTAAGCCATCCGTGACCGGGCGCGGCGCATTTTATGCCGATGAACACCGACCTTCCTTTTGGCAGGTCGGTGTTCTGGTTTTCAGCTTCCTGTCGCGCAGATCCGTGTTCTAGCCCGCAGCAGGCTGCCCTGCATCCGGTTGCGCCCCATCCTGCGCAAAAAATCCGATCAGGGGATCCTCGATGCCCGCTTCCAAAATCATCCGGTAAATCTCGGCGAAACTCTGGCGCGACCCGGTGCATTCACCGCGTTTTTGCGATAAATACGGGCTGACTGTCTGGAATAATGCAACCGCTTGATCGGTGTCTGGGTCCGATCCGGGCTTATACGCGCCCAAGCGGATCAAATCTTCCATATCCGCATAACGCCCCAACGCCCGGCGTGCAGTTTTGCAGATTTCGAACTCCTCTGGTGAATGACACCCGGGCAACATCCGCGACAGCGAGCGCAGCAAATCAATGGCAGGAAACCGCCCCTGTTCCGCAATCCGCCTGTCCAGCACCAGATGGCCATCAACAATGCCGCGCACCGCATCGGCAATCGGTTCGTTCATGTCATCACCATCCACCAAGACCGTGTAAATCGCGGTGATATCCCCTTCGCCTTCCCGTCCCGGGCCTGTGCGCTCTAGCAGATGCGGCAATTCGCTGAACACCGAAGGGGGGTACCCGCGCAGGGTTGGCGGCTCACCCCGTGCGAGGCCAATTTCACGCTGTGCCATCGCAAAACGCGTGACACTGTCCAGCAACAGCAACACCTGTTTGCCCTGAGATTTGAAATACTCGGCAACCGCCGTGGTGGTCAGCGCGGCCTGCTTGCGCAACAGCGGAGCTTCATCACCGGTGGAGACAACAACAACCGCACGGGCCATCCCTTCGGGCCCTAAATCCTCGCGAATAAACTGCTGAACTTCGCGCCCGCGCTCACCGATCAATCCGATCACAATCACATCCGCATCGGTATTGCGCGCCAGCATCGCCATCAGCGTTGATTTGCCGACACCCGAACCTGCAAAGACCCCCATGCGCTGCCCCCGGCACAGCGGCGTGAAAACATCCATGCATTTGATTTGTGTTTCTAACTTCTCGCCAACCTGCTTGCGCTCGAACGCCTTGGGGGGCTGCGCCGCCCGTGTCGATTTCTTGCGGGGGCGTGGCGCGCGGTCATATTGCGACAGGGGTTGCCCCAAGGCATCCACAACCGTGCCAATCCAGCTTTCGTCGGGATAGACCATATCGTCCAACTCGATCAGCTCGACAGGATCACCAACCGCAACACCGTCCCATGCGCCGAACGGCAAAACACAAAGATCAGCCCCCTGCGCGCCAACGACCTGTCCGTCGACCACACCCTTGCGCCCCAAAACGCGACACCGGCTGCCGATCCCGGCGACCGCCTCCAAACCACCGACAGTCAAGGTCAACCCGACGATCGCCTTGGTTGTTCCAACGATCCTCGAACTGGCAGATGAATAGATCACATCTTGCATTTTCGCAAAAGTTTGCATGTGATTAAAACTTTCCTATTCTATTTATCCTTGTTATAAGGCAAGGATAAATAGCGAGTCCACAATGAATACCGAAACAACATCTATCTTTGAATTGGCCCCACAACGCCTGCAATGGCTCGCAAACCGTCAAAAGGTGGTTTCAGAGAATATTGCGAATGCAGACATCAGCGGTGCCCGCGCCAAAGACGTTGAATCCTTCGAAAGCTACCTAAACGGCATTCGCGCTGGCGCGCCGCTGCCGGAGGCCGTGGTCAGCGAGACAGAAGTGAACTGGGGTGAGGACATGTCCGGCAACAACATCGCTCTGGAAGAGCAGATTATCGAAGCAAACTCGACCGCTTCGCAGTTCAAGATTGCAGCGAACCTGTACCGCAAGGCGCACGAGATGCTGTATACGGTCGCCGGCCGCCGCTAAGCCTAAGGAGTAAGTCGCATGGATCCTCTCAGCAGCATTGGAAAAACAGCAGCAAGCGGTATGCGCGCTCAAGCCGCCCGTTTGCGCGTAGTGTCCGAAAACGTGGCAAACGCCAGCTCGACGGCGCAGCAGCCCGGCGGCGATCCCTACCAGCGCAAGACAATGTCCTTCGAGGCATCCACGGACAGCCGCACAGGTGCCGCAATTGTTCAGGCCGGCGAGATCGGCCGCGACGAAAGCCCGTTCGAATTGCGTTTTGATCCGTCACATCCAGCGGCTGACAAGAACGGTTACATCAAATTGCCGAACGTTAACCCACTGATTGAAATGAGTAATATGCGAGAAGCATCGCGCAGTTACGAGGCAAACCTGTCGATGATGGAAAACGCCCGCGACATGCGCAGCCAACTCGTCGATATGTTGAAATAGGATTTAGAAAATGTCTGATTTTGCTTCTGTTCGCTCCTCCTATGTCCAAGCTGCCTATACCAAGTCGGCAGACACCAAGCTTAAGACAAGCGGCACCCACCCAGCGGCTGCCGACTTCTCGACGATGGTGTCAAATGCCGCTGCTCAGGCGGTTGAAACGGTGCGCACTGGCGACCGGATGGCGATTGCAGGCCTGAACGGTCAGGCCGGATTGCAACAGGTGGTCGAGGCAACCATGGCAATGGAAAGCACGATTCAGGTTTCTGTCGCCCTGCGCGACAAGCTGGTCGAGGCCTACCAAGACATCATGCGTATGCCGATCTGACACGCTTTCCGTCTATTCAACACAAGGGCCGCATAGTGGAACCCGTCGCAGCCTATGAAATCATCAGCCAAACCCTGAAAGCCACGTTGCTCTCATCGGCCCCCGTTCTGGCGGTGGCCTTGATCGTTGGCTTGATGATCGCGTTTTTTCAGGCATTGACGCAGATTCAGGAAATGACACTGACCTTTGTGCCGAAAATTGCGGCTATCTTTGTGACCATCGCCCTATCCTTGCCGTTCATTTTTGCCACACTGACCCAGCTGACCAACCGGGTGTTCGACCTTATCGTGAATGGCGGCGTTTGACATGCTGAAGGCGCGCGCAACCGGCTTATTTTTTGCAGTAATCTTATCGGCTGGCGCAGCCCTCGCCGACGGCTCCTCCGGCTGGCTTGGGTTTTACCGCCCAACGGTGACCGCGGCTCCGGCTGTTTCCGCACCAGCGGGCGCAGGGGTTTGCATGAAAGAAATTCTGGAAGCGCAGGCACGCTATAACATTCCCGACAACCTGTTGCTGGCGATTGGCCTTCAGGAAGCAGGGCGCCGGATGGACGGCGAGATCACAATTTGGCCATGGACCGCAAATGCGCGGGGCAAAGGCGTCTTTTTCAACACCAAAGAAGATCTAGAAGCATGGGTGCAACAAACCCAGCATTACGACACCCAGTCGGTAGATGTCGGGTGTATGCAAGTAAACCAGAAATGGCACGGCCATCAATTTACCTCGCTTGAGGAAGCCACAGACCCAAGGGCAAACGTCGATTATGCCGCGCGCTTTCTGCTCGGTCTATATGGCGAAACCCGCGATTGGTGGCAGGCCGCGGGCCGCTATCACTCTTCAACCGAAAGCTATAAGGCCATCTATCTGGACAAGCTCAGCCAGAACCAACAACTGGCGAACCTCTATCTTTCGACATTCACCAAGCAGGCTGCCGGCTATGTCAGGCAGGCCTCCGCAGATGACCAAGCGCCATGGTACGCCCCTACAGTCAACTGGACCTCGGATATGACCGGAAACGCGCAAAACACACAAAACGTCATGTCGATCTATTCGACGTCCCCATTGCAGGCTGCTTTGCCTGCCTATGCACAGGCAGAATAAGATGGCAGCGAACAGCACCAACACCAGCGCGTTCCAACTGGGCGGGCTTCTGAAGTTCGGGCACAACAACCGCGACATCGCGTTTGCCATCGGTGTTGTGCTTATTCTCGGAATGCTCTTCGTGCCGCTGCCCCCCTTCCTGCTGGACCTTGGGCTGGCCATATCTCTGTCGCTTTCGGTGTTGATCCTGATGGTGGCCCTGTGGATCGGGACGCCGCTTGAATTCAACTCTTTTCCGACGCTGCTGTTGGTCGTGACCATGTTGCGACTGGCGCTGAATGTCTCGTCGACGCGGCTGATCCTCAGCGAAGGCCATAACGGGCCGGGGGCCGCCGGCAACGTGATCGAAGGCTTTGCCAGCTTTATCGTTGGCGGCGATTTTGTCATCGGGATTATTGTCTTTACCATTCTGGTGATCATCAACTTTATCGTTATCACCAAGGGTTCGACCCGCATCGCCGAAGTGGCCGCACGGTTCTCGCTTGATGCGATGCCGGGAAAACAAATGGCGATTGATGCCGATCTGTCCGCAGGTGCCATCACAGAAGAAGACGCCAAACTGCGCCGCAAGACGGTTGAAGAGGAAAGCTCCTTTTTCGGGGCCATGGACGGTGCGTCCAAATTTGTCCGCGGGGACGCTGTTGCGGGCCTGATTATCACTCTGATCAACGTGTTCGGTGGCATTCTGATTGGCATGATGAGCCACAACCTGAGTGTCGGGCAGGCCATGAGCAACTATACTGTCCTGACAATCGGCGACGGTCTTGTTACCCAAATTCCGGCACTGATCGTTTCACTTGCCGCTGGCCTGCTGGTCACCAAAAGCGGCACCCACGGCGCGGCAAACGTCGCTGTTCTGGGCCAGCTCAGCAATTTCCCCAAAGCGCTTTATATGGCGGCCGCCCTGACCTTCTGCATTGGTTGGCTGCCCGGGTTCCCCGCCGCGGTCTTTGTGCCGATGTCCCTTGGTCTCGCCGCATTCGGCTATACCATGCAAAAACAGGCAGCCGAGACAAAAGCCAGGGCAAAACAGGCCGAAAAAGACGGCGAAATCGCCCAGCCGGCGCAGGAAGACACCATGGCAGACATGCTGCGCGTCGATGACGTGCGGCTTGATCTGGGGACGGCGCTGGTGCCAATGATCACCTCGAATAATGCCGCCCTGCCTGGCAAGGTGAAAAGCCTGCGTTCCCTGTTCATCAAGGATTTCGGCTTTGTCCTGCCGATGGTGCGTATCAAGGATAACACCGACCTGCCGCCGATGACTTATTCAATCTCCCTGCAAGGGGTCGAGGCCGCACGCGGTGAAGTCGATCCGATTATGATGATGGTAATCAACCCAACCGGCGAGGACATCGACCTGCCCGGCAAGCGCACCCGCGAACCGACCTTTGGCCTGGAAGCGATCTGGGTCGACGAGGCCCGCGCCTCCGAAGCGGAGTTGCAAGGGCTGACCGTTGTGGACCCCGAAAGTGTGATCACCACGCACCTGACCGAAGTGATCAAGGAACACATGCCGGAAATCCTGACCTATGCAGCCACACAAGAGCTGATCGAGGGACAGGAAAAGGACTATCAGAAGCTTCTGGCCGATAGCTCAAACACCAACCCGTCGGTCACATTACAACATGTGTTGCAGGCGCTGTTGGCCGAGCGCGTTTCTATTCGCAACCTTCCCAAGATCATCGAAGCCGTGGCCGAAGCCAGCGCCAATACCAAGAACATCCGCACCGTAATCGAACATGCCCGCGGCAAACTGGCGAAACAGATTTGCCATTCCCTTGTCGATGCGCAGGGTTATGTACCGGTGATCAATTTGGCGGGCTCTTGGGAAACAGAACTGATCAATGGCATTTCCACCACCAATGGCGAAGAGACATTCCTGATGTCGCCGTCGCGTGTACAGGAATTCGTGCTTGAGATGCGCCGGGAGATACAGAAATTTTCCTCTGCCGATGAATGGCCCGCCATTCTGGTCACACCGCGTGCGCGACCCTATGTGCGCTCCTTACTGGAACGGGTCAGCCCAATGACCCAAGTCATTTCCCACAATGAAATCCACCGCAAGGCGTCCCTGCGCACCGTCGGAACAGTCGGGCAGTGACTGATGTCACTTGATAGTTTTGTCACCTCTCTGGTCTTTTCGTATATCGTTGTTTTTGCCCGATTAGGCTCTGCTTTGCTCTTCATGCCCGCCTTCGGCGAGGTGCAGATCCCGGTCCGCGCACGGCTGTCTTTTGCAGTGGTCCTTTGTGCCGCCCTCTTGCCCATGACACCGGTACAGGCCGCAATGCCCTCCGCCCCGATTGCTGTCGCCTTGCTGTTGGCGGTCGAAATCACAATCGGTCTTTGGATCGGGCTGACTGCACGCATTCTACTGTCGGCCCTGCAGTTCGCCGGTTTTCAGGCCGGTCAGGTTTCCGGGCTGGCAAATGCCTTTGGTCCGTCTTTCGGATCGTTCGAGGGCGCAACCATGGTGGCAACCCTGATGTTGATCACCGCAGTCGCCATGATCTTTATCACTGACACACATCACATCATCCTGCGCGCCCTGCTGTCCAGCTATGAGGTATTTCCTCCCGGACAGATCATCATGGCCGATATGACCGACCAACTGCTGAAGGCGGCCGGTCATAGCCTCTACATCGGAACAGCCATCGCCGCACCGTTTTTCATTATGGGTGTGGTGTTAAACCTTGGCATGGGGCTGGCCAACCGGATGATGCCACAGCTGCCTGTGTTCTTTGTCGCCGCTCCGCTGTTGATTGCCTCCGGCCTGTTGATCCTGTCTATGGCCATGCCAACGATCCTTGATTACTATATTTCTGAGTTTCGCACATGGCTTGGCGGGTTTAAGTTCTGATCATGGCAGAGGACAACGACAGTACAGAAAAGACCCTAGAACCGACCGAGAAGAAGCTACAGGACGCCCGTAAAAAGGGCGATGTGCCTTCCTCCAAAGAAACCGGAAATATGGTGGTGGTTCTTGCCCTTCTTGGGATCATTTCATTCGTCCTGCCGGTGCAGACCCCCAAGGTAATGGCGGCCCTGTTTGCCCTGATCGAACAATCTCCCACCCTGACGGTCGACACAGGCCCCACCGGCGTGGCGCGTCTGGGCGAGATTATGCGCGATTTCACCCTCAGCTTGACCATTGCGATTGCGCCGATGTTTGCCGTGTTGTTGGCAGGTGCCTTTATCGGCGCGGTTATTCAGGGCGAAACCGTCATTTCGTTTGAACGCATCCAGCCGAAACTGTCCAAGATTTCACCAGCACAAGGGCTGAAGCGCCTGTTCTCGGCCAACTCGATCGTCGAGTTTCTCAAAAGTATCGTTAAAGTCTTTGCCGTTGGCGGCTTCGCAATCTGGTTCACCCTAGAGGCCGTACAGAAGGTGTGGATGATGGCAGGGTTCCTGCCCGAATACCTGCCCGGATACCTCATCGCGGCGTCCCGTAAACTGCTCTTGGCCGCAGCGCTGCTTCTGGTGCCGATTGCAGTTGCAGACATCCTGTGGCGCAGGTTCGACTGGCGCAAAAAGCAACGGATGAGCCAGAAAGACCTGCGCGACGAGATGAAGGAAAGCGAAGGGTCGCCTGAAGTGCGCGGTCAACGTGCGCGGCGCCGGCTAGAACTGTCGCGCCAACGCACCATCTCTGTGGTGCCGACGGCAAGTGTTATCTTGACCAACCCCACCCACTATTCCGTGGCGCTAAAATATGACCCCGATATTGATATGGCACCAATCTGCATCGCCAAGGGTGCCGATCTGGTTGCCCTGCGTATTCGGGAGGTTGCCTTTGAAAACGATATCCCCATCGTTGAGAACAAGCCGCTGGCCCGCATGTTATATGATACTGTCGAAATTGATCAGGTGGTGCCGGTCGAACACTGGGAAATTGTCGCCGAGATCATCAGCTTTGTCTTTGCCCTGAACGAGAACAGACCGCATGTTGCACCGAAAGGTTCTGTTCTGCGCGACAGCCCGAACTAGGGCTTTTCGAGTACTACATGAATCACTTGTTCGCGACCTCTCCACTTGGTCGAACGCGAGAAGGGATGCCCGATATCTAAAGTTAAACTCGAAAAGCTTTAGGTCAATTCAGCTTGATACCGACAAGATCCTGATCACCGGGCAGCTGTGAGCGCTCAAGAATGATCTTGGAAACAGCCCGTGCGCGCACCGGCGAAACCTTGGCCATAATCGGAGCCGCACTGCGCGGGTTCATGGTGCCAAGGATCATGATTGTTGTTTCGATGTCCAAATCATCAATGATCCGTGCCGCATCCGCGGGCTTCATATTCTTGTAAAAGGAAATCAACCGCGCCAAATCATCAGTCTGTGACGCTTCTACACGGGCCAGCAGCTCTTCGATGGACGTCTTCAACTCTGTCAGAGAGGCCCGTTCGATCCGCAACCGTTCCTCGGAAAGCGCGATTTCAGCCAACCGCTTTTCCATATCGGCCTTCTGCTGGGCCACCAGTTCTCGCTCGCGCTTCAATGACAGAAGAATTTCCTCTGGCGTATCTATCGCTTTTGCCATCGGTTCTGGCAGGTTCTCGACCAGCGGCGGTGAATCTGTGGCAGAATCCACAGTCGCCTCTACTTTTCCTGCGGCGGCAACCACGCCGATATCTTTGCCCGATGCTACATCCGTCAGGGACGGCAACTCGGGAAATGACATCGCCGCCTTTGCAAACACCATCACGCCCAATCCGCCAAGGATCATTTTTCCGCTTAACAGATTGCGCATGATTTATACCTTTGCAGTGCTTTGAGTGTCGAAGAACGCGCGCACCAGTTCTTTTTTGTCGCGGACAACACGCATACCAGGTGTCTCCGCTGATGCACCGCGGCGGCTGGCGAATGCAGTTTGCGGTGCCGCTTCTGGCTCCGGTTCGGCCTGTTGGGCCTGCTCTGCGATTTCAATGTTGTCCCGCATCTGACTGACTGAATCCTGAGATTTGTCCACTGCCGAAGAGAACTCTTCAACCAGAGGCTCCAAATCTTTCAGGACCCCCATGAGCAACCGCAGCTTGCGCGACACCATGTAGCTGTATGAGACGCTGCCTATGAGAAGCAGAATGATTACGCTGTCAATTATCATCGCCATCTGTTTCCAGTTCCTTTTTCGGTTTAAGTTCTTCGGTGATCTGAACGGCGACAAAACCGTTGTTCTTCTTGCCAATGGACACCTTAAACATTGGAGTGTCCGCACAGGTCATGGTCGCGTCCTGCCCTTCTTCGATGCCAAATTCGATGGTATCGCCGGGCTTCCACGACATAATCCGCTGTATCGGGATCGCCTCTTGCGCCAGCTGAACTTCCAGCTGCATATGCGCGCGCTCGATCTGGCTGCCGATCATGTCATGCCAAGTGCTTTGCCCTTCGCCACGGTCGCCATAGTACACTTTGCCCAGATCCGGCCGGATCGGTTCCAGTGCGTCATATGGAATTATGATGTCGATACTGCCAACGTGTCCGGCGACCGAGATGGACACTTTGATCCGCGCGCACAGGCTGTTGGGTTTGGCAACCGCAGCATCTTCCGGGTCACTTTCAACGCGGTCCAGCTCAAGCGAGGCGGCGCTTACCATCGTCAGGGCGCGCTGAAGCTCTGCAAGAACAGAGGCAAGCACGCGCTCCCCAAAACCAAGTTCAATTGCGGTAAAACTCTCGACGCTCTCAAGCTCAAGGCTCTTTGCGCTGCCGCCCAACATCAGCTCGCTGGTGGCCAACAGGCATACTTTGTCGATTGAAATTAGAATTTCGCCATCAAACGGCTTGCCCACGCCAACCGCCATCAACACCGGGCTTGGCATATCCGCAAGCACCTGATCCATCGTGATATAATCCAGCGAGAAAAGCGAAGCCTCACAGCCGATCCGCGTCAGATCCGAAAATGCATCAGACAGGTTTTCAACCAGACGCGCACCGATGATATCCAGCATGGGCAGCCGGTCAAAGGTAAAGTCCGACTGGCGAATGATCTCGTCAATCAGGTTGGCGTTTTCGCCTTCAGCGTTGTTTTGGGACAGCGTTTCAGTCACTTGCAGGTTCTCACTGAACAATCAGATCTTTGATGAGGATTTCTTGCGGCAGGTCACTGCCCACCGCGGCCCGCGCCCGTTTAAGCAGTTCGGCCTTGATATACATGATGCCCGCCATACCGCGCACATCGGATTCGGACAGCCCACGCAGGTAACTGTTGAACAAGTCACGGATAAACGGCTGACGTTCGGCCATCACGGCACCGGCTTCGGCATCGGGACGATAGGCTACAACCAAGTTGATCTTCAGAAAAGCGGTGCCCGGCGTACCATCAGCACTGATGCTTTGGATATTCGTCAACATGTCACCAAGGTCCAGCAGCCCACCATCCGCAGGTGCCTTTCCATGCTCTTTTTCATCCTGCTCTTGCAGCGCCATGGCCTGCTCGGCATCATGCCCGCCCTTGGCCAGAGGATCGACAACATCCTTGCGAAGCTTCGCTTTGCTCTTTCCGCCGTGACCATCATCCTCTTCGGCATGTTCCTCGGCATCAGCAGTGTCTTTATACTCAGGCTCGTACTCTTCGGCGTCCTGCAAGAACGCGGTGCGCGCCAGAAAGAACCCGCCCCCCAAAGAGACCAAGCACATCAAAGCAGCGGCCAGCAACATCTTGCGCGAACCGCGCGGCTTTTCCGCCGCAGCATCGTCCGTTTCTTCTTCCGGCGATTTCTTTTTGGTATCGGTCTTAGCGGCCATTTTCTACAGTCTTTCCTTGCGCAAGGATAATCGCCTTTTTTTACTTCGAACACAAGTTTACTTTTAACTTAAACTTGCCTTAATCTTCCATTAATGATGTATAGTCACGACAGCAACCAGTGAGGGCCTTCGTGCAGGGATTAATTGACAATTTGCTATCTTTGGGCCGCCAAAGATTGATGATCTTGGCAGGGACAGCCGTTGCTGTGGTTGTGGCGCTGTTGTTTGGCCTGAATACGATTGCGCGCCCGGACTACGCTCCGATCTATTCCAATCTGTCAGTGACTTCGGCCAGCGCCATCGAGGCGACCCTGACCAACGCCGGTTTCCGCGTGATGGTTTCCGAGGATGGTTCAAGCGTATCTGTTCCCCGCTCGGACGGCGCACGCGCACGGATGGCGTTGGCAGAAACTGGGGTGCCCGTTGATGGCGATCCCGGATGGGAGCTGTTCGACGAGAAGAGCGGCCTTGCGATGAACTCCTTCCTGCAAAAGATCAACCGCGTCCGCGCAATGGAAGGCGAGCTGGCTCGCTCGATCCAAACGCTTGATGGCATCTCCTCTGCCCGCGTCCACCTTGTATTGCCGGACCGAGAGCCGTTTTCACGCGAAGCCGCCGCGCCGCGCGGTTCCGTTGTTCTGCGCTCAAGTGCTGGTCGCGCCATCACTCGCAAACAAGCAATCGCCGTGCGCACCCTTGTTGCCTCTTCGGTTTCCGAACTGGAAATCTCGCGGGTTACCGTGTTGTCGGCCAGCGGCGAGACCATTTTGGCAGAAGGAGCAGGCGGTGAAGGCCAGACCGGGATGCAGACCGCCAAGACCTCTATCGAGGACCGCCTGTCACAAGAAATTCAAAACATCCTGACCGCCCGCGTTGGTGCTGGCAACGCCCGCGTGCGGGTAAATGTCGACCTGACCACCCAGCGCGAAGTGATCGTCGAACAGAGCTTTGACCCCGAACAGCAGGTTGTCCGCTCGACCGAGAGCAAAACCCAAAGCCAATCCGGCACCGAAGGCGGCGGCAACGTTGGGGTTGAAAACAACATTCCAACCGCCCTTGTCGAAGGTGAAGGCGGCGGTGCCACATCCAACCGCAACGAAGCCGGCGAGCAGGTGCAATACGAGATCGGCAATACCCGCCGCGAAATCGTGCGCGAAGCCGGCGATGTGCGCCGCCTGACGGTCGCAGTGCTGGTAAATGGCATCTACAATGTCGAAGGCTCTGATGTGGCCTATGTCGAACGTACGCCCGAGGAACTGAACCGCCTGACCGAATTGGTTAAATCCGCTGTCGGTTTTGAAGAAGGCCGTGGCGACAGCGTTTCCGTGGATAGCATGCGCTTTATGGATTATTCGATGGATCTGGGTGATCCGATTGACCAAAGCATAACGGAACGTTTGACCGAAAGCGTGGTACCGATCATCCGCGGTATCCTTGCTCTGCTGATCGTTGCCTTGGTGATGATCCTCGGTGTGCGCCCGCTGCTGCGCCGGCTGAACCAGCTTGATACACTGAACGTGGTGGAAGAGCCCGCCTTGGAAGCCCCAGCAAACGACCAAGAAAGCCTTGAAGCGCCACAGAGCGCCGCCACCGGGGACCCGAAGCTTTTGGCCTCCGGGATGCCGGGCCAACCGCTCGCGGAGCAGCAAAAACTTCCGGCAACCGCCGTTGAGCAGATCGGAGCGGCGCAAGATGATCAGCAATACGTCAGCACACAGGGTATCCGGGGCAGCATTCAAAAAGGCAATATTGATAAAATTCAACGCCTTGCAGATGAAAAACCAGAAGAAGTCTTGCGCGTAATGCGGTCCTGGCTGACCACTGAGGCTGAGGCATGATTTCCCTCTTCGACCATAATTTTGACGTCGAGGCAGAACGGTCCGTGCATCGTGATGCCTCAAGCGCGCTTGGCGCGATCGTCGATTTGAAAGAACAACTCGAGGCTGCTCGTAAGGAGGGGTTCGAGGCGGGGCGCACCATCGGACATCAGGATGCCAAGGCCGAACTGGACGCAGAAGCCGCCGCGCGGTTTGAACAAGAACGCCAGAGTATCCAGACCCAATTGGCCCAGCTGGCTGAACAGGACACCCGCCTGCACAGAGGAACAGAGCGCGATATTATCGAGCTGTTTCTCGGCGTTGCTGACCGGCTGGCCCCGCAGCTGATCACCCAATACGGCCCTGCCTTGGCCGCGGACCGGATCAGACAAGCCGTTCAACAGACGCGCACCGATCCTGAACTCACAATCAGCGCCAGCCCCGAGGTTGTTGCCGTGCTTGATGAAGAGACACCAAGCTGGCTGACCGAGGCATCAAACAGGCTGGAGATCGACATCTGCGCAGACCCCGACATGCCCAAAGGTTCGGCCAAAGTGCGCTGGAAAGGTGGCCGGTTGGAGTATGACATCGAAGCGGCCTGTACCAAAATTCTGCAAGCGCTCGCGCAGGCAGCAGAAGAATATAACGAAGCGACGTAGAAAGCTGAAAACATGTTGGAAAACGATGACGTAAAAGATCCGACCGACGCGGCAACAAAACCCGAGGCCGGCAAGGATCAGGCAACCGGTGCAGAAGCAGAAGCCGGCAACTCGGGATCAAGCAAGAACCTTGATGCAATTTTCGGCGTTAAATTGGATGTGCGCGCCGTTTTGGGGCGCAGCCGGATACCGATTTCGGAACTGCTTGACCTGACCAAAGGCTCTGTGATCGAGCTGGACCGGCGTGTCGGCGAACCCGTCGATCTGATGATCAATGACCGTCTGGTCGCCCGTGGCGATCTGGTGCGGGTCAAAGGTGATATGCTGGGTGTTGCACTGCGTGAAATCGTAAAAGATTTTGTTTCAGAAAGCTAAAATGCGCTTCGCCCCGGCCCCTTCTGCACAGTCCATTGTGACAGCGGCTTGCACGCTGGCGCTGGGTATTCTTGCGTTTGGCACACCTGCCTTGGCACAGGATGCAGAGGTCGGCGGATTGATCCGCGAATTGTCGTCGCAACTGGGCGGCGTGCAACCGGGCAGTGATGCCGGTGCCAGCCTGTCAGGGCGGCTGATCCAGCTGTTTGTTCTGACCACCGCGCTAAGTGTTGCGCCTGGCCTGCTGGTTGTGACCACCAGCTTTACCCGCTTCGTCATCGTTTTTTCGATGCTGCGGCTGGCCTTGGGTCTGAACCAGACACCCCCGAATATCGTGCTGAACGCCATGGCGCTTTTTATGACATTTTTTGTCATGCAACCGGTGTTCGAAGATGCCTGGGAAGGCGGCCTAAGGCCCCTGATGGCCAATACGATTACCGAAGAACAGGCCATTCAGAACATTACCGAGCCCTTTTACAACTTTATGGTCGTGAACACCCGCCCCAAGGACATCCAGCTGTTCACCGACATTGCCAACGACACGAACGATGACGACGAAGGGGATGTGGCCCAAGCCGTGGATGCCGGCCCCAGCTGGCGCGTTCTGGTGCCATCTTTCATGATCTCCGAACTGCGCCGCGCCTTTACCATCGGGTTTTTGATCTACCTGCCCTTTGTCGCGATCGATCTGATCGTCGCCTCCGTTTTGATGAGCGCGGGTATGATGATGCTGCCCCCTGTGCTTGTTTCCCTCCCGTTCAAAGTGATCTTCTTTGTCCTGATTGACGGTTGGTACATGCTGGCTGGATCGCTTATCCAATCATATCTTTCCGGATAGACAGTTTTTATAAACAATTAGATTTAATCCAAGGATAATTTGTTCTATTCTTGTAAGCACTGCCAATACCAGCCGGATACCCATTCCATGAACCAGTTCGTTCCCCTTCGTAAACACCGCCGGATGTCAGGCGCGCAGAAATCTGCGGTGCTGTTCTTGTGCTTGGGTGAAGGGCGCGGCGGGGCACTGATGCAGCAGCTGGATGTGAATGAAATCCGCCAGATCACAACGGCAATCTCGACCATGGGGGAAATTGATGCCGGTATCGTTGAAAGCATCCTTGAGGAATTTGACGAGAAATTAAACCACGAGGGCGGCGTTGTTGGTTCGATTGACGCAGCAAGAAACCTGTTAAGCGAGTTCCTTCCAGAAGATCGGGTCGCGGAAATTCTTCAGGAAATCAACGGCAACACATCCGGCAATGTCTGGAAAGACCTGTCCGATCTGGATGAAAAACAATTGGTGGAGTTCCTGCGCAAGGAACACAATCAAACAGTTGCGGTGATCCTGACACGTCTGCGTCCTGACGCCGCCGCCAAAGTTCTGCCATTGCTCGGAACCGAACGCGCGCCCGATCTGGTTGAACGGATCATGGCGATGGAAAACCTGCCCAATGATACGATCCAGAACATTGAAAATACCCTGCGCGAAGATGTTCTGGCTAAGGCAAACAACAGCCCAGAAGCCAAGATCGAAGGGCATCTGGTGTCGATTCTAAACAAACTGGACGGCGATCTGTTCGAACAGATTTCTGCTGAACTTGAACAGAGTAGACCGGAACAGTTCGGCAGCATCAAACAAAAAATGTTTGTCTTTGACGATCTGGTCGAATTCAATGAAATGGACCTTGGCAAGATCATGCGCGAAGTGTCAGCCACCACCCTGCCACTTGCATTGCGCGGTGCCAAAAAGGAAATCCGCGAACATTTCCTCTCTGCATTACCGGCGCGTTCGCGCGGCATGTTGCAGGATGAAATGTCTTCTATGGGGCCGATCAAACTGCGTGATGTAAAAGAAGCTCAGGGGCAACTCGTCGAGGGCGCGCTGCGCCTGATGGACGACGGAACGATCAAATTGGCGGATACCACCGAAGAAATGATGGAAGAAATGGCCGAGTAAACCGCGGCACTGTTCGAAATCAGCGGTAAAGGCGCGACGCGCTAAAGTTAACCATATCGATATCTAACGTAAACGCGACGAACTGGCCGTTGTTTCGCGAATTTTGCAGAATATTCACCGCAGCACTCTCCGATGAAAAGCCCTGCGGGTTAAGAACATCGGAAATGGCCACATATCGTGTGATAAGCCGTTCACGTTCAGCAGGATCGACCAGATCGGCCAGATCGAATTTTTCCTTAAACATTTCGGCTTGCCGGTCCACATCCAGCCCGGACATCTGCGTCGGCAACCCTAATGCGACCTGAAAGAAGTTTGTCAGCTTTTTATTGCCCAAAACCTCGAACCAGCTTGAGATATCCCCACCAGTTTCGCGGAACTCAAGAACGGTTCCAACGGTCGAATTCTGCTCATCATTCGTATTGATGAACTGTCGATTATAGAACCGGTCTGAAATCTCGTCGAGAAAGGCGGGATTGGTGAAGTCAGGCACCTGCGGCCCGCTTTCCGTGGTAAAACCCAAAGCCAGATGCAATTCTCGGAACCGCGTATCAGTCAGCCGGTTCAACAGGGAGGATGGCTCAACCGGGTCGCTTTCCAGAACTTTGCGGATCATGCCTTTGCCGAAAATCTGATCTTCCAGATCAAAGGCTTTCATTACGAAACTGTATACCTCAAAGTCCGCGACCAGCTCCTTCGGAGTTGTGATAGAGCCAATACGTTCGCGAAATGCAGCCTCGCTTCGCTTGTTGGCCGCCTCGTTGCGCATGGATTCCAACTGCTGGTCCCGCGTCGCATCGATCAAACGCAGCGCCGCCTGACTTCCAATTCCAGAAATGCCAATCATCGCAATCCTATTCTGCCGCTGTTGCGGCTGCCCTCTCATGAATCATTTCAAACAGACGATCTTCGTAGTCCATCAAAGGACGCAGCGCGCGCATCGCTTTGTAAAAGTCGGCCATAGAAACATGATTTGCCGCTTCAAAGATATGTTCGCCAACTTCGTCGTGAAATACTGGAACCAGCTGTGCCAGCTTTGTTTGGATAATCGGAACCAGCTTTTTGCGCGTATTCACATCGAGCAGCGCCGCCTGAATAAAGAAGTACACTTCTTTCACCGGCGTCCGCGCGCTTTTTTCATCCAACAGGTCCGCTTCACGTACAATATCCGCGTGATTTTCGATCACCAACAGCTGTCGCCGGTCGGTATTGCGCACTACGCACCCGTTGATCAAAATACGTTCGTTAGGCTTGAGAGTCAGTCGAAGTGCCATGATGATTACTCCGCCGCTGTTTCAAGCTGGCGACCACTCAGGCCGTCAACAATACTACGATTAATGTCGACCAGAGGTTTCACCTGCTTGCCGCCGGCCAGAACTCCCTGCGTGTGGCTCTCGACCCAAAGCGATAGGGAGATAAGGCTGGCTTTCAGCTCGGGCGACAGCCCGTTTGCACCATCAACAAGATCCATCTTGAAGGCCGACCAAACCATCTGGTTTTTCTGCAAAGTATGCCGCAGCCCGTCCGCCAAAAGCTGAAGGCGCTCTAACCTTCTTTCAGCACGGTCAAATGCAAGATACTGCGTTTCCAGTTCTGATGTCACCTGCGCAAGGATGCGACGCTCAATCTGGCGCGGCGCTTCCGTGTGCGAGATGGTCCGCTTGTACGCGGTTACACTCATCCTCGTCACCTATATTTATTATTCTGCCTCGAACCAAATCTTAACCTTTCGCGGTTAAGGCCAATTTAACGTTCTGAGAATTTTGGCTGGACGTTGGATTTACGTCCTGACGCTGGATTATCGTGCCAAATTTGTCACGATATCAGGAAAAACATTTGGAATCCGATGCTTGCAACCACAACGCCCACCCGGACGAAAGTCAGGATGGGCGTTTGTCAAAATAGTGATGATCGGTTTACTGGACCAGATTCGCCAGTTCGGGACGCAGGCGTGACTGGCTTGCCCGGTGAACAAACCCGACACTTTCTCCTGTATCGACCGCTGCGCGCTCGGCCTGATTGAGCTGCGACAGGTCAACCAACACCTGACCAAGGGCTTGACCAAGGCTTTGACTGGAAAGACCTTCCGTATCGCCCATTTCTACGGGCTCGATCAAAACAATCGTACGGTCGCAGATTTCAATGCCAAACTCTTCAAACAGCACGTCCGCCAAACTGGCACCGGGCAAAACTTCATCACCTGCATAGCTGACAATTGGCCGCTTACCCAGCCCCGCCCCCTTGGAAGCGAAACAGACCATTGGCGCGGCTAGAAGAGACGCAAGAATACTGCTGAGCGGCGGGAGGTTGGCCGGCTCGCGAAGCTCCAACGTGTTACTCCAGATATGCTCTACGATGTTCATATAACCGCTCCCTAATCACTTACTGTTTACCCAGAATATTCCCGTTTAAAGAGAGATTGAACGCTAAATTTGTTAATAATTGCGGTTCGCGCCGATCCTGTTTTTGAACGGCAAACCAAGGCGTCTAGACTGCCAAGTTTCAACCTTAAGGAGATTTGTTGCAAATTTCCATTAACTAACAGTTATCTAAATATAGTGGCATTTTTTTTGGGTTGGCCTAGCTATGGTGCGGCATTCTAAGCGCAGCACCAAGTTGGCGTTAACATTCTTTACAATTTTACAGTTGCGGAACCACCGAAGCAGCCAGCAATAAATAGGCAGTCGAAAAACTGACAGCCATTTGCCCCTTGGGACGAATCCAAAATGGAGATTTTCAGGTGGTATCGAAGATATTCGCGCCGTTCGTAACCAGCCTGTAACCGGTGGATCTTATGGTCGAAACAGACATCTTGTCCCCGAAACTATCCAAGAGTTTCTTGCGTAATTTTGCAACGTGAACATCGAATTTTCGGTCACCATATCGCCATGGTCGCGCATCTACAGCCAGACTCAACTCGTCCCGACTGACCGTTTCCCCATCACGGGCATACAGCACATGCATCACCTGCGCTTCGGAAATCGTCAGGCCAGCCTTGTCTGCGATATAGGCGCGTTCATCCCAACTTCCATCGTCTGGCTGCAACAGCTCGTTGTTCAATGGGAACTCTAGACGGACAAACAAGCGAACCGTCAGCTCTCGTAAACTGCATGGCCAGACGATGACATCGCTTGCGCCCGCCAGAAATGCCTGAACACACAGTTCTTCCTCTTTTGAACACAACACCATGACAACGGGCGAAGGCTCTTCCGATTTGATCCCTTGAATAAGGTCCAGCACTTCGTCTTTCTGCCCAGGCAAATGAACAATGACCGCTTGGATCGAAGGGTTCCGTGCCAAAGCTTCCTTTGCTGCCGGCCCGTCCTCAGCAACTTCCAAATCATGTTTCAGCACAACTGAAGTCAAATAACTCAAAGGATTCCGCAACCTACCTTGGCTGGTAACCACAAGGGTTGTCGGTTTGCCTTGGCTCAATTGAACACCCGTTATCTATTGGCAGGAGGTATGGAAACAATACAACTCGAGAATCAGAACGTCGCTATATAGAGCTACAAACCAGCGCCAAACTCAATTCTTTTTGACTGAAATCTGCGTTATCTCTGTTCGGGAACCCTATCGCACACGCCAGAGTTACGTTATGCAGCGCTCAAGAACAAAATTAAGGATAACAAATACATAAGCGCTCGGCCTTGCGGACTGGTCAGAAATCAGCCCTCAAGACAGACAAAGAAAATTTTAAATCAGGCAAACATTGGCCGCATTTATTCTTGGGGGTTCACAAAAAGAAACCACCCGTTAACCTTTGGCGCTACATAGTAAGCGTCACGGTCGCAGAAGCGCCTGATCGGACCTGGAACTAGGTAGATTTATGACAAACGTTACAGACAGCCCCCGCGAGATTGCGCTTGCCGCAGCACACCGCCTTAAAGCGAGCATTTCCCAAGACAAACACGACTTGTACCTGCTACAGGCCATGCGCAGCGCCCATCTGGTGGTGATGCAATCGGGAATCTTGAAAGAAGATGCCTCCCCGCGTCACCGAACAACCAACAGCCTGACCATTCATTAGCCAGGCAAACCGGTCGCCAACCGCCAGATTTACGTTGTGATGTTAATCCAGGTCAGTTGACCAGAACGGCGTATTTCTAGGGTTTCCGGCCCCGTTTGCCCAGGGCGGACGGAGAGCTGGATCATCTATGCATAGAAATCTGGCCGGTTTTCGCCTCTATATTTCACTGGTTCTTGACATGTTGAAATTTTATGTCGAAACCACACTTCGGAACCGTGAAGGGCATTCGTCCAGATCTTTTCATACGACCCGGCCCCGTAGGGCAAATCGAGCAGGAGACAGCAAATGGAAGACGAAAACGCCGTGTTGATATCCAACGCCGTTCTACAAGTACTTTCCAGCTTTGCATCCCGCGAAAACGCGACCGTCGAAGATGTGCTAACCTTGGCAGGCAAATTGCCCGCAATCCTTGACAACCGCGAACAGTCGAAGCCCGCCATCTCCCAGGTTGCAGCGCCCGCCACAAACACCGTGAAACCAGCAGTCGCGATTGAGAAATCCGTGTCCGATGACGCCGTGACTTGTCTGTGCTGCGGCAAATCCTTCACCATGCTTAAACGCCACCTCAAGGCGGAACATGGGCTGTCGGAAAATCAATATCGCGCCATGTTTGGTCTGGACGATGACCATTTACTGGTTGCGCCCAACTACTCCATCCGCAAGGCAGAGTATGCCAAACGCATCGGCCTCGGAAAATATACCCGCGATGAACCTACCGGTCAGGATGCAACCTCGCCGCTTTGACCGACGCAAATGCCCAACAATCGCCTAAATTCAGCCGCGTTAACCGCATCTTCCCTGCCGATATCTAGCTTCAACGCGGGGTAGCAGAAGCACCGCCGCAAAGCGACCGATCCTTTCGGCGTTATGAGGCAGAGCAAATGGCAGCTGATACGCAGCCCAAAATTTTCAAGAAATACGAAATTGTCGAAGGCGGCGGCCACCACGGTGGTGGCTGGAAGGTGGCTTATGCTGACTTCATGACCGCTATGATGGCATTTTTCCTATTGATGTGGATTCTGGCCAGCTCGGATGAGCAGAAACTTCGCGGCATTGCCGAATATTTCACCGACGCCACCATGCCAGGCGGCATTGGCCTGCTGGACGGCTCAACACTTGGCCCTCCCGGCACCTTGACCGCGTCCAACGGCAGTGTTGTGGCCCGCGGTTCGGAATTGGGCAAGATGGATGATCCATCTCCCGCCAAATGGGAAGTGCGCGATACTACTTCCGCCTCGGATCCTGATGATCGGGTGAAAGGGACCCATGAGGGTATCCAAGATATGCCTGCCGCCTCCGACCTCAGCAAAGCGGACCAACGCGCTGGCGCTTCCCAAGGCAATCCAGGTGCCGCCGACGCAAACAACGAAAACAAGCTTGCCGGAGCCGGCGAAGGCACCAACGATGCTGAACATGCTGCCGACCAAATGAAATTCGAGCAGCTGCAAAACGAAATCTTGCAAGCAATGCAGGACAACCCGGATCTCGATCCGTTGCAGCAAAACGTGATCTTCGAAGAGACCGAAGAGGGGCTGCACATCCAGATCATTGATCAGGAAGGCAAACCGATGTTCCAAAGCGGCCGTGCCGAAATGGCTGGTGCAACCGATGTATTGCTGAGCAATCTGGGCACCTCACTTGCGGCACTGCCCAACCCCATCGTCCTGGCCGGTCATACCGATGCCGTGCAGTTCTCCGACAGCTCCAAATACGACAACTGGGATCTGTCATCCGACCGCGCCAATGCCACACGCCGTGTGTTCGAAGCGTCAGGCGTATCGCGGGACCGCATTATCCGCGTGTCCGGCATGGCTGATACTCAGCTGCTCAAACCGGAAGCCCCGACGGACCCCTCCAACCGTCGTATTTCAATCATGGTGCGCTATCAGGACCCGACCAAAGCGTCTGCCCCTGCGACGCAAGAAGCAAAGCAAGCAACTGATCCGGCACCGATGCAACATGACGCCCCGAAAGAGGTGAAACACGCCAAGCTATCGCAACCTGCGGCTGCTCCGATCGGCGACAAGGTCTTTCAGGATTTGCGAAATGCCCTGCGCTAATGCACAGCGGCAAGCATCCCCTCGGTGGATCGCCGCACACTTGCAAACTTCGGTCGGTGCGATCCTTCAGCGGACTTGCGCAGGAACTCGGGCAACAAAGGGCTTAGCGCAGCCTGAGGCATCTGCGATTGTGGCGCCGGTTCGGACTGCGGTGTCGGCTGTGGCCGCATCGCAGAAACCGGTGTCGCGGGCTGGCGCGGCTCACGGGCTGGGGCAGGTTTGCTCAACCCAAGAACAACAGAGGGTTCAAGACCCTCTTCCAGCGCATAGGTATAGTTCATCGAGTAATCGATTGCCTCGTCCAACAGATCGGGATCAGAAGCGACCAAAGCCATCAGACGCCGTTCGTCGGAATAAAGGAAGTGGCGCGTTTCAAACCCGCGCACCTTCGGAACGATGCACACGTCCTGGGCCTCAACATCCAACATCTCAAGCAAGCGTTGGGGCACCACAGGGCGCTCGTCGCGACGAAACACAACCATGCTGCAATCCCCGTCCCGGGTCAGACAAGCCGCGAGGCAGATGTGATCAGGCCAGGTCGAAAAGACATGTTTAATATCATCTGCGTCGATGAGAACCACGAATATGCTTGATGTGTCGGTCATGGCGCGGATCCTCCGGTGTTGAAGTCGATGTAACTAACCATGTATCCCACACCCCAGAAGTGTCAACTATATTTGTTGAAAACAAATTATACTTCGGTGAAGACCAACTATCCTTGAATTTCCCGAAAAAATAGGGCTATGGTTCATGAAAATGAACGAACAGGCATAACATGACAATTCTTCTGGGTTTTATCATTATTCTAGGCATGGTCTTTGGTGGCTACATGCTTTCCGGCGGCGAAATGGGCATCATCATGCACGCGCTGCCTTTTGAGGGCATGATGATCGGCGGCGCCGCTTTGGGCTCCTTCATCGCTGCAAACTCCTTTTCCGACCTAAAAGGTGCGGGCAAAGGCCTTGTAAAAGCGATGAAAGGGCCAAAATGGAAGCCGGCAGACTACATCGACCTGCTAAACCTGATGTACACGCTGGCCCGCATGTACCAGCAAAACGGCATTTTATCCTTGGACGAGCATATCGAAAGCCCCGAAGAAAGCTCGATATTCTCACAATATCCCAAGATCCAGAAAGACCACTTTGCAATTGATCTGATCACCGACAGTTTCCGTATGCTCGCCTTGCAGTTCGACGATCCCTATCAGGCCGAGGATGTAATCAACCGTAAGCTCAAGAAGCACCACCACGAGGCTCTTGTCGCGCCGCATGGCCTGACAACTGTATCAGACGCCCTGCCCGCGATCGGGATTGTTGCGGCCGTTTTGGGTGTTATCAAAACCATGTCGTCCATTGATAAACCTCCGGCTGTTCTTGGTGCCATGATCGGGGGCGCTCTTGTCGGAACCTTCCTCGGGGTTTTCCTTGCTTATTGTTTTGTGTCACCCGTCGCCAACCGGTTGCAGGCCGTCGAAGATCAGGACGGCATTTATTACGGCGTGATCCGCGACATCTTTATTGCGATCCTACACAACCATTCGCCAGCGATCTGTACGGAAATTGGTCGCGGCAACATCCCGACATCGCTTCAGCCCACTTTCTACGAAATGGAAGAAGCCCGCCAGAACATGCCGGCAGCAGCCTAGGCAGATGGCACTTAAAAACCGCCTTGCAGCTTTGCAATTGATCGACAGGATCAAGCAGCACGAAATGGAGACAATCGGTGCCGAATTGGCAAAGCTGCGGGCGGAGGAAAAAGCACTGGAAGATCAAAGCGCAGAACTTCACGCGGATGCCCTGCGTGAAGCTGCCAACAGCACAGAAGACACCCGAGCCTTCCTGCCCGCATACCTAAATTCCGTAGAAGTTATCCAGCAGGGCCTTGCAGAAGACCGCGCGGCGACAGCAGCGCAGGCGGCCCAAAGTGAAGAACAACTGTTTGCGGCCTTTCGGGAAACCAAGACAACCGAACAAATCCTGAAACGGGTCAACAACGACATCACCGAGGAAACGGCCCGCAAGGCCGCCTCCCAGATGGATGATGCCGACCGTGCCTTGTATAT
Source organism: Sulfitobacter sp. M05 (assembly GCF_029285175.1). Taxonomy (GTDB): domain Bacteria; phylum Pseudomonadota; class Alphaproteobacteria; order Rhodobacterales; family Rhodobacteraceae; genus Sulfitobacter. The sequence continues at coordinate 451,387 of NZ_JABEDH010000002.1, forward strand.
GCTGACCCGGACAGGACAGATTCCTGGGTAAACCCGCCCCCCTTGTCTATCAAACTAACTGACGCGGAGCGGTGTCAACAGACCTGCACCACACCAGGACCTACCCCATTGCATAGCGCCCGTCAGGCTCTGCGGCGCGCTTTCCCGCCGCCACTGCTTGGGAATTTCGATACGACACCCTTGCCGCTGGCCATTCCAGCCAGACGCGACACGATCAAAACAGCTGGCCAATCCGCAGGCAGTTTCCCCGTGACCATCGGATAAAGTGAGAGTGTCGCCGCCTGATCATTCTCAGAATACAGGGCCACCAGATCAGGCCGCTGCGACGCGCCCACGCCGGCAAGCTCGGAAACAACGGATACAGCAGGAATGTCACAGCCTTCGATCCAGACCTTCAGTGGTCCGTTCTTAAGCATGGCCACCAGATCAGGCGCGGCACCATCCGGCGTCATATCCTGACAATCATCCAGCCATTTTTGCACCATCTCGATCAACGCCATACCACGTGTGGTGGTTGTGCTGTTTGGATCTTGGCGATGGCGACATTCGATCATGCACAGCGCACGGTCCGTTACCTGCCCCTCCAACATCAGATCGGTCAGAATGCCACGATCATCATCACCGAACCAGTTTGTCGCAAGCGGCATTCCGTCATCGCTTTGGCCTTTGGCCAGCTGTCGAGCCGTAAATTCGCCGGCGGTCAGTTCAACATCCAAACCAGCGGCCCGCCCTTGCTCAAGCAAGCGCGCGGTCACCGCCTCACCCACATCATCCAGACCATCAATCAGGCCCGCTTCCGGGTCGTCCGAAAACCGGTCAGGTTGCTCCACTCTGCGCGCCGCCGTTGGAATGGGCATTACGGTTTCACCAACCACAATCGGCAGATCCACAAAAAACTCTGTGCCAACGCCCTCTTTGCTCACAAACGCAATCCGCCCTTGGTGCTGTTCAACAATCATTTTGACAATCGACAACCCCAGACCGGTGCCGCCCTTCGACCGCGTATCAGAACTGTCAGCTTGGGTAAATTTATCATACATTGTTGGTTGCGCATGTTCGGGAATGCCCTCGCCAAAATCACGAATGGCGATCCGCCAGCGTCCAGCAACCTCTTTCAAAGAGACCTGAATTTCAGAACCCGCATCAGAGAATTTGGCCGCATTCGACATCAGGTTATTGATGGCCTGTGTCAGTCGCTTCGCGTCACCAAAGGTCAGCGCCGGCCCTTCCCGCTCACTTGGTAGAAGCTTTACAGAAACGCCGAACTTGTCCGCACCAAAGGCATTTTCGTTCAACGCCTCGGACAACATTTGCGCCAGATCAAAGACCTCTTGCTTATATGTCATCTTGCCCGCCTCGAAATTCTCAAGGTCAAGAATATCGTTGATCAGAGTAACCAGATTTTCACAGTTCTTGGCCGCCATATTGACCAGTGAACTCATCTTGGTCGGCATTTCACCCGCCGCACCAGAAAGCGCCAGCCCAAGCGCACCCTTGATGGATGTCAGTGGCGTTCGAAGCTCGTGACTAACGGTCGAAACGAACTCTGTCTTGGCTCTTTCAATCTCTTTACGCTCTGAGATATCTCGGTAAATCGCGATCAGGCGCGGCTCTTCATTGTCCGGCTGCGCGTATTCAAGGCTGATTTCATAGGTAATTCCACCCTTGGCAGAAACTTCCCAGGTTGCCCGACGCTCTGGCCCAGCCGCCAATGCTTCACCGCGCAGTTTAAGCAGCTTCAAATCTTCTTTTGTGATAAAGTCGCCGGCCTTTTTACCAGCCCAGTCCCCGCCCATCCGGTCGCCAATCAAGCGCCGGCCCGCGGCAGTATTCACATAAAGGATGTCCAGATTTCCGGGACGCAAAACAACCACCTGATCCTGGATCAGCTCAAGCGTATTGTTAAACCGCTCTTCCGAGACACCGGCCCGGGTCTGCGTCACATCAGAGGCGACAATGGCAATTTCGCTCAGATCGTTTGACGTACTTGTAACCGGAATAAATGTACATTGCACCCAGGCAACCTTGCCATCTTTCTTGCGCAATTGCAGCGCCCCCTGCCAGGTGGCACCAGCCTTCATTGCAGGCATGATCTGCGACTCAATCAACTCCTGGTTTGTTTCATCCACGATATCTTCAAGGGAGCTGCTTACCAGACTGCTGCGGGGGCGATCCAAAGCGGACACAAAATGATCGTTCACATGAGAAATCTTACCGCGTTTGGTCAACATGCAAAACACCGTGTGGTCTTCGATGGCATTGCGGTAAAACTGTTTCGAACGTACTTCGGAATCCAGCACATTCTTATGCGCCCCGGCCAGACGGGCAGAGCGGCGAATTTCATAAATCAGAAACAGGATCGACAACAGGATCACCGCACCAAGCGCCAATGTCGGCCACTTGTAAGAACGATAAATCCGCGCGCCGGCCTGCTTGATATAATTCTCGTAGGGTCGCGCATGCAGGGAAATCAGCAAATCATGTACCGACAGGTAACTCTGTGGTGCCTGCCAGACGATACCGCCCGCCGCCTGTGATTCGTGGCTGTCTGCCCCAATAGAAAGCATCGTTCCGATCAAAAGACTTAGAGCATCGTCCGGCACATCAGGCATCGACCCCATAACCCAATCAGGGAACAACGGCGTACTGACCCAAAACGGATAGCCCGGGTGCCCGCTGGGAGCCACGGGCAGGAAATCCCTCATCTCGACCGCACCCTCTGCGGCCAGTTTCTCCAGAACACCAGCTCGGATCACACCAACATCAACAAGTCCGTTTTTCACGGCATAGACCACCTCGCGTTGGTTGCCCCCCGAGAACAGGAGATCGGCACTGATGCCTTCGGGATCGACCCGGTATTTGCGGGCCTCTTGCAACGCAAGCCGCCACCCCGTCAGCTCGTTGGGGGCCATCGCCATAACGCGACGGCCAGCCAGCCCCTGATACCCCTCAACCGGGCGGTCACTCCGGGTAAAAACCAACGCACCAGTTTTATTGTAGGTGTTGTTTTCCCACATTTGCGCAACCGAAAGGATTGCACGGGCGCCCTCTTCGACCTCTGCGGTGACAAAGGCCGCAGGGTCGCTGAAAAACACATCAATTGCCCCCCTGCTCAGCCCATCCTGCAAAGATGCCTGATTGTGCGGCTCAAGGCGAAAACTGAAAGGCCGGTCTTGTTCCTGTGCCGCTTCGTTCAAAAGCGAAACGGTCGGTTCCCAAGCCTCAAGCGCCCTGCTTGCTCCTTCGGACGCCAGCACACCCACAGTAATTTCCAAATCATCAGGCTCAACATCCTGCGCAGTGGCAGGCCCCAGACAGGCCAGCGTGACGGAAACCAGCAGAACCCGAAACAGAAAGAACTTTCGCAGCTGGAGCGTGGAATCCAAAACAGAAATGAAAGAGTGCATGTCCCTCATCCCGTGATCGTTTGAGAAGCGCAGGGCTGAACAAAGCACAAGGAGATGGCCAACCTAAAGCCGCAAGTGTCCTGCCGCGCTATCCGCGCGCTGAAGAAAGGGATTAAAATCCGTCCAACATGCATAGATGCCATCAGCCGCGGAGGCCGATCCGCCTGCTACCCCTGATGGCACCACCACCAAGGAAGTCTTGTTCGCCTTCTGGCAAAGGGCCCTTGAGCAAACGCAAATAGATCACCCTGGGTTACCCATAATCCTAACACGAGAATGTGAAGAAAGTTAGCCCCCTCCAGCAACAATATTCACGTTAGAGTTGGATATTTCGAGAAAACGAGCGAGGTGGTTTTTGTCTGGGCACCCTTTAATCACCTACTGCGTAACCCTGCATACTGCCCTCTTCACTGAAAGCCAGGGTCGAGCATAGCTTGACCATAAAATATCACTATAAATCAATATCATAAGAGGATATCTCTTGCTTCTACTGGGCTATCCGAAGCTATTATACAAATAGCCTGCAAACCGCTCTGCAAGAGAAAAGAACTGAAAAGCGGATAATATAGCCGCCCAGAGACGATGGTCGACGCCCGCCCTATGTGACTGATTTGCATCATCGGCACGGCGTAAACAAGCCTCAATCCGACAGATGCAACCTCAAGCTGCAAACGCTGGACAACCATCCCGCACCAGCGAAAAAATCGCAGGTCAGCAGTGGATCTCACCGGACAAGTTGCGATTCAAGCTGGACGGCACCGGTGTTGAGTCCGGTCTGAAACCGAGTCTTCTCCATTTCCAACTTATTGATAATTATCATCTTTTCAAAAATCGTCCGTATAGAACCCCAACTTCATCCGGGTAAGACGCGAGTCTTGAAGGCGTCAACCCGCGCCCCCCCTGCGCGGCACAAGCGTGTCAGATCACAAATCGAGATGTCACCATGGACGCTTTTCAAGACCTCGGCCACGCGTGCATCGACATCCTGATCAGGGCAGAGGGCGAAACGCTGGTACATGATCGCGTTGAAGGCATGGACGCGTGAAATACAGTGCTCTGTAACGAGACGAAGCTCATCTGCAATCTTGGGAACGATGCTTTCTTTGAGGCACTCAAGCTCCCTGATGAAACGACCCGATGCCAACCGCTCCGTTGGTTTAACGGCGACAGCGATGCGGCGGCCATCCTGATTTTGGATTACTAGGTCAATAAAATGCTTGGCGGTCTTTCCACTGTCGTCAATGAAAGGTAGCGGGCCAACCTGTTCGCGGACCTGCACGACCGCCGGGTTAACGAGTGTCAATGCGAGGTGATGATATTCAAGTTGGCTATCCAGCCCGTAGCGCCTTGGCAGGCCTGTGTCCAGATCAACAAAACGGCGAGGATCCGACATGATCCGCGAGATCGTACATTGATTGGACGGTTTCCGCGATACGGGAGCGGAGTACCCTCATGCTGCCTTGGGCTCCGCTTTGGCATCGGATCGTCATCGGATACGCGCAGGGGCTCGATCCTGATGATCCTGATGATCCTGATGATCCTGATGATCCTGAATTTGCCTTCTACACCGACCCGGCGCAATACTTAGTCGATCAAGCCGGTGACGGGTTCGAACAAATTGTCTTTGTACCATTCTCTGATGGTGACGGACCAGCTGATCCTGACGGCGGCGGTGAGCCTGACTTTTCCCCTGATGGCGATCTGCCTTTGAAGATAGAAGCCGAAGCAGAGATCCACTATGAAAAAGACGATCAAGATGCGATGGCCGAATGGATGTCTTATCTGTCAGGCGCACGGCATCGTTGCCAAATGCTGATGATGTATCCGCGTGGTACAGCGTTTGTCCCGGGACTCTGGGAATTCGTGCCCTATAATGATCCAGCGAGCCGACCAAAGAACGAAGCAAGGTTTGTCGAGCGTGTGAATAATTTGCGCGATGCCCTTCTAAGCAGCTCCGACAATGATCGTGCAGACGCGCTGCGCGATCTGAAGAATCATTACGTACGGACGTTCCCGAAGTCTCAGCTCAACGATCTTAGTCTATTCCTATATGGAGGTCCCATCGGCCATTGGCAGACCGATTGGCCCTGGTTTGAGGGTCAATTTGACGGCTCTATGATCTATACGGGTGATGGGAATCTGAGCACGGACGATCAATGGCAGTCATTGGCGGGATATTTAGGACACAAACGGTCCTTCCAGCCGACAGTGTTTCAAGTGCCCCATCATGGCTCCAAAAACAATTGGTTCACCGGTCTTGCGTCCATGATCGAACCTGGGCTCAGCATCTTTAGCTCAGATCCCGGGCATCGCAGCTATGGACATCCGCATGCAGATGTTTTGCGTGATCTCTGGCCATTTCGACCTATCAAAGTCGACAAAGTTCACCAATATTGGCATCACTTTGAACTTCACCGAAATAAGGATGGTAGCTAAGCTCAGTATAGGTTTTAAGCTCTGTCTACTTCTAAACCATGATGTGCCAGTCATTTCTATAAAAGGCCTTCACCCGAATATCCTTCCTTCTGCAAAACAGCTCGCAAACCGTCATCCCCCAGTATTAATAGCAACCCCGGCATCAAGAAGAGTTGCCGCAGATCTGCAACCCAACCAAGAAGCGTTCTGTCAAGACCACTCGGATGGCTTGACGAACCTGCGGGGTGCGTGTGCCATTCGCCAATATATGTAATATGCCGCATGGTTAACGTCACCAAGGGCGGTAACATATCGGACAGTATAATCCCTGTCCGGGGTCTTCATTTCATCCCATGGTGCTTTGCTACTCGTCATAATCTTCCTCTTCGTCGGGCGTGTCGAACGATCCGCCTTGCATGCGCTCGATCCACACTTGGTTTGCAACGACTTCAACTTCGGTTTGATAGTGACCCGGCGGGAAACTGAGACCGAACGACGGCACGCGAGCATCAGGATCTCCCCCGACTGGACCGAGAACATGGACCATCAACAATGGCTTCTTGCGTGCTGAGCGGAAATGGAAGTCTGATGGCTTCTTGTCGTCGCCATCCTCGCGCGCAAGTGCAGCTGCCTCATGCTTTTGTGAATCGGACAGTCCAAGTTTTTCGTCGCCGCGGCTGGCGACGCGGTCTTTGCTCGTTCTCCAGGCGTCTCCATCACGACGGGCACTGGTACGTTCCTGAGTTCCAAGCAGGTGGTTGCCCGCGTCCTCACCCTTTTTTGAAACCGAGATCAGCAGGACATCCCCGGCATCGTATTTGTCTGAAAGAGCACGGAGGTAATTCAGCGCAGCAGCCTTGCGGTCAGCAAAATCAGCATGACTGCGAAACTTCGTGAGGAACTCTTCTATCTCCGAAATCTTTGCATCTGTTGCAAGCCAGCCCTTTCCGGTCTCTTCCAATGCGGCACAGCCGAATTTCTTCTGCCAGTACTCAGCAATCAGAGCCTCATTCTCTTCATTGATCCTTTTGTCAAACGGCAGGAGATAGCTCTCAACAATTCGCCCGCTGAAGTTCTGATTTACAACAATTCTTTCACCGGCTCTCATCTTGTTGGCGGCGGTAATGAGAAGCCGGTCAGGGTGAGCCTTAACATAGAGGCCAAACTGCTTGGGGCTCATCCTGTCCCGTCGCATTCTCTTGATCTGTTGTCGCAGCTCTTCTGATGCTTCCGCAATGTGCCCATACCAGTTTATGGAATCGGGAGACAAATGGACCCGGCACACGTCTTCAAAACCCGGTCTGTAGGCGTTCATAGTCCTCAATGCTAACGACAACCACCACAGGTCTACCATGCTTTTCGATGGAAACCGGCTCTTGTCTCGCAGTATCGATCAGATAACCGAAGCGGTTTTTGGCCTCTCGCGCTGAAAGGGTTTTCATGCTGTTTCGATCCACTATAGCCATTTTGGCTATAATGCATGGGGCCGGTATCGGACGCAATCGGAATGAAAAGTGATTGCGATTTTGCCTCTCGGTCGGTTTGCGCCTTCGACAAGACAATCGCATCCAACCCGCGGGAAATTGACACCCTCCGACATAGAGTAAACTGGCCGTCGGGCTCGTGAGTGCTTCCACCTTTGAGGGCACCCCGAACGGTCCGTATCGCGGGGTGCCCTTATAGTGCACGTGTCGGAACCATCCGGCTTAAACTGCGTTCCGGATAGGACCGCGATGTTTCTAAATGTCTACTTCCCCATAAGAAATGTAGACTAACAGATGCGGCGAGCTCTCGATTTCCGCGCTTTTTGGGCAGTGATCGATAACTGCATAGCGTCAAATAAGTCAGGTGTTTCAAAAAGCTCGAAAATTGATGAATGGTCAAAGTTAGCGATCAAAATGATCAAAAACATGACCCAAATGATCAAACATCACGAGTCGTCACACAAACAATAAAAGTGGTGAGCCCGTCCGGGTTCGAACCGGAGACCTACTGATTAAAAGTCAGTTGCTCTACCAACTGAGCTACAGGCCCACTAGGCGCTGTACTAGAAAGGTGCGCGGCGGCGGTCAACCCATAAATCTCTAAATTTCGGGCACCTGCTGGATTAGTTTCACATGCGGCGTTATATGCGCCCTATGAACAGTGATTTCAGCAGCGGTTTGCCCTTTATGAAGATGCACGGGCTTGGAAACGACTTTGTTGTCGTGGACTTGCGCGGGCGCGAGTCGCTGATGACCGCAGATTTGGCGCGGCGAATCGGACACCGGCAGTTCGGGGTCGGATTCGATCAGCTCGCAATCGTCTCAAACGGGGCCGGTGATGCCCACCTGACCTTTTACAATGCCGATGGATCGCAGGCCGCCGCCTGTGGCAACGCAACGCGATGCATCGCACGGTTTCTGATGGACGAAAGCGGCAAGACCGCGCTGCGCCTGACAACAGAACGTGGCGAACTTGCTGCGCGTGACATGGGCCAGGGCATTACGTCGGTAAACATGGGGCACCCCCTGCTTGATTGGCAGGACGTCCCGCTGGCGCGCGCCATGGACACGCTGGAGCTGCCGATTGATGGCATCCCGACGGCAACCGGCATGGGCAATCCCCACTGCACCTTTTTTGTCGATGACGTAGAGGCGGTTGATCTGGCCAGCTTTGGTCCGGGGATTGAAAACCATCCGCTGTTTCCCCAGCGCACCAATGTTCAACTCGCCCAGATCGTCGGGCCCGATCATATCCGTATGCGGGTCTGGGAGCGGGGTGTGGGCGTCACATTGGCGTCCGGTTCGTCTTCATGCGCCACAGCAGTCGCAGCCGCCCGCAGGGGCCTTACAGGGCGTGCTGTGCGTATTGACCTGGATGGCGGCACACTTACCATCGACTGGCGCGACGACGGCGTCTGGATGACCGGGCCGACCGCCCATGTCTTTACCGGAACACTCACGCCCGCATTCCTTGAGGCCCCCCAATGAGCGCCCCTGTCTTCTCCAACCATGGCTGCCGGCTGAACGCCTATGAAGTCGAGGCGATGAAAGATCTTGCCGAACAGGCTGGCCTGGAAAACGCGGTAATCGTAAACACTTGCGCCGTCACCGCCGAGGCCGTGCGCAAGGCCCGTCAGGACATTCGCAAACTGCGCAAGGCCCATCCCGACGCCCGGCTGATCGTCACCGGCTGCGCCGCCCAGACAGAACCCGATACATTCGCCAACATGGGCGAGGTTGATGCCGTCATCGGGAACACCGAAAAGATGCAAGGGGCCACCTGGAACGGGCTGGCCGCTGATTTCATCGGGGAAACCGAAACCGTGCAGGTCGATGACATCATGTCAGTGACCGAAACCGCCGGCCATCTGATTGACGGATTCGGCACCCGCAGCAGGGCCTATGTACAGGTCCAGAACGGATGTGATCACCGGTGCACTTTTTGCATCATCCCCTTTGGCCGGGGCAATTCCCGGTCTGTGCCCGCAGGCGTCGTAGTGGATCAGATCAAACGTCTGGTCGACAAGGGCTTTAACGAGGTGGTGCTGACCGGCGTTGATCTGACCTCATGGGGGGCCGATCTGCCTGCCGCCCCGCGGTTGGGGGATCTGGTCATGCGCATTCTGCGGCTGGTGCCCGATCTGCCCCGCCTCCGGATCAGCTCGATCGACAGCATCGAGGTAGACGAAAACCTGATGGCGGCCATCGCCACAGAACCACGCTTGATGCCGCACCTGCACCTGTCCTTGCAACATGGCGACGACATGATCCTGAAACGGATGAAACGCCGGCATTTGCGCGATGATGCAATCGCCTTTTGCACTGAAGCCCGCGCGCTGCGGCCCGATATGACCTTTGGCGCAGACATCATCGCCGGCTTCCCGACAGAAACCGAGGCGATGTTTGAAAACGCCCTTGCGCTGGTCAAGGACTGCGACCTGACCTGGCTGCATGTGTTCCCCTATTCCGCCCGCCCCGGCACGCCCGCCGCGCGGATGCCCGCGGTGAATGGCAAGGCCATCAAAGAACGCGCTGCGCGATTACGGGCGGCGGGTGTAACGCAGGTACAGCGTCATCTGGCAGCCCAAGTGGGGCGCAGCCACAATATTCTGATGGAAAATCCAACCATGGGACGAACCGAGCAGTTTACCGAGGTGCATTTCGATAGCCCCCAAATCGAAGGGCAGATCGTTACAGCCACCATTCGCGGTATGTCTGAAACCCATCTGATGGCCTGATCATGGGTCCTGACCGTTTTCTTACAAAGAAAACGCATCCAGCAAAAACTACACTACAAACAAAAACCCCCGCAGCACAGCTACGGGGGTTTTTCTATTCAGAAACAGGCGCGATTAAACGTCTGTTTTATACTTCCGCTTGACCGGTGCCCAAAGACGCTTGTTGGTCAGATACAGCAGAACCGACAGCAACGTCAGAAAGATCACACCGGCAAAACCAGCCTGCTTACGAGCCATCATCTTAGGTTCGGCAGTCCACATCAGGAAGGCCGACACATCAGCAGAAAGGTGGTGCAAATCTGCGTCGTGACCGTCTACGAACTCGACAGAGTCATCGCCCAGCGGGGGTGCCATCGCGATCCAGCCACCCGGAAAGGCGGTGTTTTCATAGAAGGTCACACCGGCCTGTTCTTTCTCTTCACCAGTATAGCCGGTCATCAGCGACGCGATATATTCCGGTCCGCCGATCCCTTTGAAGAACTGGTTGATCCCCAGACCGTAAGGGCCATGGAAACCTGCCCGCTTCTTCGCCATCAGTGACAAGTCAGGTGCGTTTTCCAAATTCGATTCCGGGAAGTGATCCGTTGGCAAAGCCGGACGGAAATCTTCCAGATCGCCGTCATAGACTTCGAACTGCTTGGCGTATTCAATCACCTGCTCTTCGGGCAGCGTTGGACCGTTTTCATCACCCAAGGTGCGGATCGGTACAAACTTCAACCCGTGACAGGCGGCGCAAACCTCGGTGTAGATTTGCAGACCGCGCTGAAGCTGGTTCACATCATAAGAACCGAATGGCCCCTCGAAAGAGAAATCGAAATCTTCGATGTGCTGGTCGCCACCACCCGCGGCCATGGCAGAGGTGCCAAGGCCAAGGGCAACAATAGCAGAGACGGTTAGTTTCTTGATCATGCTCATCTCAATCACTCCGCCGGCGTTGCGGTGGTATTCGTGCCACCATTCTGTTTCGCGTAATTTGCCTTAACGGCCTCTTCGATGGTCGCAGGCTGCGCCAATGGTTTCTCGATCACACCCAGCAGCGGCAGGATCACCAGGAAGTAGCCAAACCAATAAGCCGACGCAATCAACGAGAAGCTGGCATAGGGCTCTTCCGCAGGCATCGCACCCAGCCACATCAGGGCGAAGAAGTCGATGACCAACAGGGCAAACCACCATTTGAACATCGGACGGTACCGGCCGGAACGGACATTCGATGTATCCAACCAAGGCACCAACGCCATCACGGCAATCGCACCGAACATCGCCAGAACACCAAAGAACTTGGCGTCGATAATACCACCGGTCACAAAGGACGCGATTTGTACAACCCAGACTTCAGAAGTGAAGGCACGCAAAATTGCGTAGAACGGCAAGAAGTACCATTCGGGAACGATGTGGGCCGGCGTCGCCAGCGCGTTCGCCTCGATGTAGTTGTCAGGGTGGCCAAGGTAGTTTGGCATAAAGCCGACAACCGCAAAGAACACCACAAGGATCACGGCCAGCGCAAACAGGTCTTTGATCACAAAGTAGGGCCAGAACGGCAGCGTGTCTTTCTCGGCTTCTTCTTTCGAACCGCGACGCACTTCAACACCTGACGGGTTGTTGTTGCCGGTAGAATGGAACGCCCAGATATGCACGATCACCAGACCAGCAATCACAAACGGCAGCAGGTAATGCAGGCTGAAGAAACGGTTCAGCGTGGCATTGTCCACCGCAGGTCCGCCCAGCAGGAAGGTCTGCAAACCTTCACCGATGAATGGGATCGCACCAAACAGGCCGGTAATAACCGTTGCACCCCAGAATGACATCTGGCCCCAAGGCAAAACATAACCAAGGAAACCGGTCGCCATCATCAGCAGATAAATCAACATGCCGACAATCCACGTCACTTCGCGTGGTGCCTTGTAGGAACCATAGTAAAGGCCGCGGAAGATGTGGGCGTAAACCGCAATAAAGAACAGTGATGCGCCGTTTGCGTGCATATAGCGCAGCATATGCCCGCCATTCACGTTACGCATGATGTGTTCAACAGATGCAAACGCCAGATCGACATGCGGGGTATAGTGCATCGCCAGTACGATACCGGTGACAATTTGCAGTACCAGACAGAAGGCCAGTACGATGCCCCAGATCCACATCCAGTTCAGGTTCTTGGGCGTAGGGATCATCAATGTGTCGTATACGAGGCCAATAACCGGCAGGCGGCTGTTCAGCCACTTTTCGCCTTTGGTTTTTGGCTCGTAATGGTCGTGAGGAATTCCGGACATTTCTTGCTCCCTTAACCCAGTTTAATCGTGGTATCGTCCACGAACGCAGCCACAGGCACCGGCAGGTTCGTCGGCGCAGGCCCTTTACGGATCCGGCCAGCTGTATCGTAGTGTGACCCGTGGCACGGGCAGAACCAGCCGCCGAAATCACCTGCATCCCCCAAAGGAACACAACCAAGGTGGGTACAAACGCCCATCATCACCAGCCATTCGCCCGCTTCATCCAGCGTACGGTTGACGTCTTCAGCAGATGAGCCGGCTGGCAGGTTTTCGTTCTCCGCGCCGGTGTCTGGCAGATCGGAAAGCTCAACAGCGCGGGCTGCTTCGATTTCTTCCGGTGTGCGGCGGCGGATAAATACCGGCTTGCCCAACCATTTGACCGTCAGCTGCGAACCGACTTCCAGATCAGCCACATCGACGCGAATCGATGACAGGGCCAAAACGTCGGCCGAGGGGTTCATCTGGTTGGCCAGTGGCCAAACCGCGGCACCCACGGCGACAGCGCCTGTACCGGCGGTTGCATAATACAGGAAGTCCCTGCGTGTACCTTCGTGATCTTCTGCGTTGGACACGTCTTTTCTCCAATCTTTCGGGTCCAAATGGACCACCAGCAATGAAGGCAACGCCACGGACGTCACCTGATTTGTTTCGGTATCTAGCCCGCAGACCCCCGTGCGTCTAGATGCCAATCACGCGCAAAGGGTCGCAGGAGGGGGGCAAGATCATGAAAACTGAGCCTATTTGCACCCGTTAAGCCGCTGGCGGACGCGTTGCCTGCATCGAAGGGCGCGAATCAAACTGCGCATACCATGCGGCCAAAGCGTCGTTTCCAGTCCGCCAACCGCGCGCGTCATGGCGAAAATCGACATACCCCAGCGCACAGGCCACAGCGATCTGCCCCATATCCAAAGGCCCTGCCAAATGGCTCATCCAGCGGGTATTCAACGCGGCACATCCACGCGCAACCTTGTCCCACTGGCGATCGACCCATTCGTCCATGCGCATGTCTTCGGGCCGCATCCGCCATTCATAGGTCATCAGCAGCGCCGCATCCAAGATACCATCCGCAGTTGCTTCAAGCGTCAGGATGTCCCAATGCCGCGCGCCACTGCCATAAAGCGTCCCGCCGGCACGATCATTCAGATAGGCACAAATTACCCGACTGTCATACAGTGCAGGCCCTTCCGCACGTTCCAGCGCAGGCACCTTGCCCAATGGGTTGCTGGACAATAGGGACTGGTCCGGCGCAAGCGGCGTGGTCACACGTGTTTCAAGTGCAACATCCGCCAATTGGTCGGTTTCATGCAGCACCACCATCACTTTGCGCACATAGGGCGAGGTCGGGGAATAAGCGAGTTTCATGGGCTGGCTCCTGATTGCGTTAATCCAAGTATCACTGGAACACGCAAAAGGTGCAATCGCCGGATTTCACTTGCTATGGCCGCGCTCATCCTTACCTGCGCCCTGCATCAGCGCCGACAATATCGTCGTTTCTGCTCCAAACCCATGCGCGCTGACATGATCCGCCGCGGCAAGGCGCACCTCATCCGGCTTGTTCTGGCCCAGCTTCCACGTGCCGTCTATCCCGGTCACCTGCATCCGGCAGGGCACAATCATCCGCATCATCTTGTCCATCACCCCATCTGACATCTTTGCCGTTTTCCACGGCTCTTTCGGCAGCAACCGTTCTTCATAAGCCGCCGATTGCCGGTCCAGCAAATCCTGCAACTCTTCTTGCGGGCGCAGCTCAAGCATCCCGGTCAGATGCACCGCCACGTAATTCCACGTTGGCACCTGATCCGGCACCCCGTACCAATCCGGCGAAATATAACTATCGCCCCCGACAACCGCGATCCGTGCGGCCACCGGCTCTTTCAAAGCCCGGGCAATCGGGTTGGAGCGTACCAAATGAAGCTCTGCCCTTGTCCCCTCTGCGTTAACCAGAAACGGCACATGGCTGATCAACGGACCATCGGCCCCATTCACGGCCAAGACGCCAAACCCCCGCTCGCGGGCAAAGCCAAGGTTGCGCGAAAAATCCGCATCGTGAAAAATCGGGTTGGGATGCATGAAGTCACCTCTCTGACGGTACGTCCGGCCTTGCAAAGATCACATTCAGGCGGCAATGTGCAAGAATTCTCAGGGCGGGGTGTAATTCCCCACCGGCGGTAGGCGGGGTTAATTCGCAAGCCCGCGAGCGGCCTTTTCGAAGGTGTCAGCAGATCTGGTCAAACTCCAGAGCCGACGGTCATAGTCCGGATGAAAGAGAGTGCGTGTCGATGCCCGGTTTTGCCGTGCCTCGCCGCGTGATCGCCTTGGGTGGACGTGTCTGAACCTAAAGGAGATCATACCATGACACATGGCGCGCAAGCCCCCGCCCGTTTCGCATTTATCAAAGCCCAGTGGCACGCCGACATCGTCGACCGCAGCCTGGACGGTTTCAGCGAAACGATTCCTCTCGACCAGATTGAAACCTTTGACGTACCCGGCGCATTCGAAATGCCTCTGATGGCGCAAAAGCTGGCGCAAACTGGCAAGTATGCCGCAGTAATCTGCGCCGCCTTTGTCGTTGATGGTGGCATCTACCGGCACGATTTTGTGGCCAGCGCCGTGGTCGATGGGCTGATGCGCGTCGGGCTTGATACCGGCGTGCCTGTGTTGTCAGTCTCTCTGACGCCGCACCAATATCAGGAAACCGACCACCACAATGCGATCTACCGTGATCACTTTGTCACCAAGGGCCGCGAGGCTGCGTCAGCCGCCCGTGCCATCCTCAAAGCGCATGAGACGCTTTCTTAAAAAGAACGCGGGCCGGAGTTTGCAAAACCCCGCGCCCTACCCAAGGTAGGCTCTTAACTCCGGCGGCGGATTCTCCATCAGCGCCACCGCCGGTTTCGGTGCTTCGGCCCGCCCCGCACCAACAAAAACCACCTCATCGGCAATGCGCCGCACATCTTCGGGGGCATGGGTCACCATGACCAAACCGGCATTGTTTTCTGCCACAAGATCCTGCACGAGATCCAGCATTTCATTGCGCAGAGCCGGACCGAGCGCCGCGAAAGGTTCATCCAGCAATACCCAAGGGCGAGCCTGCACCAAAACCCGCGCCAATGCCGCGCGGCTTTGCTGCCCGCCAGACAGCGCACCGGGTTTCTTATCCGCCTGATCCGCCAGCCCAACCCGATCCAGTGCTTGTGCCACCCGCGCCTGATCTGGTTTCCCCAGCCGCATATCGGGTCTGATCCCCAACCCGACGTTCTGTGTCACACTCAGGTGCGGAAACAGGTTGTTGTCCTGAAACAGCATCGTCATCGGTCGCGCACCCGGATCCACATTGGTAATCTCTCGCTCCTGCCAGAACAAACGCCCCTGCGCCAAAGGCACAAAACCGCACAGCGCCCCCAGCAAGGTGGATTTCCCCGCACCAGACGGTCCAATCACCGCATATTTGCGCCCCTGCACCAGCGCCATATCCGCCGCCATGCAAAACGCGCCCTGTACAACCTCAACCCCCTCAAGCCGCAGCATAACGTCTCCCCATGGCATCACAGGCCCAGAAAATCCCCAAGGCCAGCACCAGCAATACCAGTGCCGCACCTGCTGCCGCCTCCATCTGATAGGCCCCCATCAAACGATACATTTGCAACGGCAACGTCACCCGCTCTGCATCTGCGAACAGGGCGATCACACCCAGATCTCCCATCGACAACGCCCCTGTCAAACCTGCCGCAAACCCGATCTGCGGGGCCAGACGCGGCAGGATCACCCAGCGCCATAGCGGCCAGCCCTGCATCCCCAGACTGGCGCTCAGCCGTCCGAAATCCTGCACCGTGTCCCGCAACCTTGGCACCATGATACGCAAGCAGAACGGCAGCGCCATCAGCGCGTTGACCAGCGCCGTCACCGGCAAGGCCAGATCGGCGGGGTTCATCACCGGATTGATCAGGATAAACCACCCCGTGCCAATCATCAGCGGCGAAGCGGACAATCCCAAAAGGCCAATCGCCTCAACCCCGCCGGCCCGCTTTGACGCGATCCACCCCGCCATCGGCAGGGCCAGCACCGCCAGCAGAAGAACACTGATCAAAGCCACAAAGAGCGATGAACCAGCGGCGGCCCAAACCGCGGGCGGCATCTGTGTCAAACCCGCGGCACCGCGCAGCACCACAGCCATCAGCGGCAAGACCAGAAATGCCGCGCCGAGCACAATCACCGCGCCATCCAGCCCCCTTTGCACACCACCGTGCGCGTCCCATCGGCGCTGCGGCAGGTCCTGACCACCGCCCAATGAAATCACCGGCAACACCCAAAGCGCGATCACTGCCGCGCCGCCCGCCACAACAAGCTGTACCAAAGACAACAAGGCCGCCCGCCCCAGATCGAAATCAAACCGGAATGCCTGATAAATCGCCAGTTCCAGCGTCGTGGCCCGCGGCCCACCGCCCAGCGTCAGCGCCACCGCGAAACTGGTTAGGCAAATCACAAAAATCAGCGCGGCCACCCCCGGCACGATCTGGCGCAACACCGGGGCCTCGATCACCCGGAACACAGCCCAAGGCGTCAATCGCAGTTGCGCCGCCAACCGAAACCGTTCAGCCGGCACAGCCTGCCACCCCTGCAATAACAACCGCGTCGCCAAAGGCAGGTTAAAGAACACATGCGCCAGCACCACACCGTGCAACCCGTAAATCGACACAGGTGGCAAACCGGCCTGCGCCAGCACCGCGTTCAACCAGCCGCTTCTGCCGAAAATGGTCAGCAGCCCAAGGACCGCAACAATCACCGGCAGGATAAACGGTGCCCCCAAAAGCGTGACCAGAATACCGCGCCCGACAAACCGCCGGCGGGCAAGGGCGCGTGCCAATGGTACCGCCAAAACAGTCGAAAACAGCGCCGACAAAAATGCCTGCCAAACCGTAAACCGCAGCGCATTCCAGTCTGAGGAAACAAACCCCGCCCCCGTCTCTGCCCGCGACATCACGGCCAGCAGGGCACCAAGGATCAGCACAACGACCAAGGCCGCCGCGCTGATCCCCGATTTTGTGCTTATTGGGAAAGCGCGGAGAGCCACTCGGCCAAGGCCTCTTCGCGCAGGGCGGGCACTTTGTCCGCATCAATCAGGCGCGCCTTCTCTGGTGTGACCAGTTCCTCGAACCCTTTGGCCAAACCGCCGGACGGCATCACCGCCGGGTACATCCAGTTGGTGGTCGGCAAGATGGTTTGCGCCGCATCCGACACCATGAACTGCATGAACTCTGCCGCCAATTCCGGCTGGTCCGATCCGGCCAAACGCCCGACAACCTCGATCTGCATATAATGCCCTTCATCAAAAATTGCCGCCGCTTTGGTTTCGTCTTCCTCGGCAATGATGTGATAGGCGGGTGAAGTTGTGTAAGACAGAACCATATCCGCCTCGCCCTCAAGGAACAGACCATAGGCCTCTGACCAGCCCTTGGTCACGGTCACAACATTGTCTGCCAAACCTTCCCAAATGGCCGGCGCTTCATCACCGTATACATCTTTAACCCACATCAGCAGACCCAAACCGGGGGTAGACGAACGCGGGTCCTGAATCACGATCTTCAGATCACTGCTGCCCAGCGCCTTAAAGTTCGCCGGTGCGTCCAAATCCTTGTTATGCACAAAGGCGAAATAACCCCAGTCGTATGGCGCAAATGTTGTGTCTGCCCATTCCATCGGCAGCGCATAATCTGCCGTGACCTCGGTCGTGGCAAACAGCCCGGTTTCCTTGGCCGCCGCAATCAGGCCAGTGTCGAGGCCCAGCACCAGATCAGCATCCGTGCGCGCACCCTCCAGCTTGAGCCGCGCCAGCAAGGCCGCGCCATCACCATTGCCGACAAACTTCAGATCACAGCCACAGGTTTCTTCAAACGCCTTTTCGATCTGCGGCCCCGGGCCCCAGTCGGAAACAAAACTGTCGTAGGTATAAACAACAAGCTCAGGCGTATCCGCAGCGGCTGCTGTCGCGGCAATCAGGGTGGTAGCAGCAAGTGTAAGAGCCTTCATGGCATCCTCCAAAATGCGGCGATGAGAAGTATTGGAAGTTGCCAAAACCTTCCCTCCGCCGGTGTTAACCGGTTCAGGTTCGACGGGTCAGCTTGCGCTATCTCAACTCTTGCGAGTCCCCCGAGGTGCCCAGAGGGATAGGAGGATGAAGGGTGGTTGGCAAGGGGGCGCAAGTGGTGAGGGATGCGTGACCCGCCTTCTATCAACTGACGGCCCGCGCCTTTCCGGGGTCCGCGATCCGAACAATTGCTCATACCACTAAATGTCTCAGCCTTGGCGTGACCCGTCATTTTTCACCTGGCCTTACCAAATCGCCTAGCCAAGGGGCGGGCAGGCGATGGCCCGCCGCCTGCGGCTTGATTCCGGGCTGGGGAAGCAATCATTTAAGGCTGCAAGGTCACGCGATGTAGCTATTCACCATCACAGATAGTGTTTCCCGGGCGACAAAGGTCGGCTTCGAGCCCTTAGTTACTGGGTTCACTTGAAGCGCTTTATCAAAAAACAATAGGATGATGAGGCGTTATTATAGAACGAGCAACCCGATGCAGAGCCAAGAAGTTCCTGAAAAAATACTTCAAGCATTGAAGCGATTTGCAGTAAACGAACGACTGCTAGAAAGCCTCAACCCAAACTCTCAGATCGTTACTGATCTTGAGATTTGGGGAGACGATTTTAGCGAATTTTATGAGATACTTAGCGAAATTTACGGCACAGATTACCTTATTCCCGCGGAGTGTATTCCAAGCGAATTTGCATGGATGGGAACCGTGAAAGGATGGGTACCATTTATCCACACAAAAGATGCTGTTCCTGTGGCTTCGCTGACAGTCACCGAACTTGACAGAATAATGCTGGGCTATGGCTACCATAGTGATCCAAAGCCAAAATAAACTCCGTCACTTCGTCCGCACAGCGGACTTCCAGCGAACCCCCGCAACACTCTCCCCCCTTGAGCCACGCCTCCCGTCCCGTTAATGCTCTCCCCAACAGGAGCACCGCATATGTCGATCAACAGCTTTGGCCATCTTTTCCGCGTGACCACTTGGGGCGAAAGCCATGGGCCGGCTTTGGGGGCCACTGTTGACGGCTGCCCTCCGGGTGTGCCTGTCGATGCGGCGATGATCCAGCATTGGCTGGACAAGCGCAAACCCGGCCAGAACAAATACACCACCCAGCGGCGCGAGGCCGACGAGGTGCGTATCCTGTCAGGAGTGTTCGAGGGCGTCACCACGGGCACGCCCATCCAGCTGATGATCGAAAACACCGATCAGCGCTCCAAAGACTACGGCGACATCATGGACAAGTTCCGCCCCGGTCACGCCGACATCACCTATTACCAGAAATACGGCATCCGCGACTATCGCGGTGGTGGGCGCTCTTCCGCCCGCGAAACCGCATCGCGTGTTGCAGCCGGCGGTCTGGCCCGCGAGGCGATCAAAGCGCTGGCCCCAAACCTGCAAATCACCGGTTACATGGTGCAGATGGGACCGCACCAGATTGACCGCAACAGCTTTGACTGGGGCCAGATCGAACAAAATCCGTTCTGGGTTCCCGATGCCAAGGCAGCAAACGACTGGGCGGAATACCTGGACGGCCTGCGCAAATCCGGCAGCAGCGTTGGCGCGATCATCGAAGTGACCGCGCGCAATGTCCCCGCCGGTCTGGGCGCGCCGGTCTATGGCAAGCTGGATACTGATTTGGCCGCCGCGATGATGTCAATTAACGCCGTCAAAGGCGTGGAAATCGGTGAAGGCATGTCTGCCGCGATGCTGACCGGCGAGCTGAACGCTGATGAAATCTATATGGGGAACGACGGCCAACCGCGCTATTCGTCAAACCATGCGGGCGGTATCCTTGGCGGGATCAGCACCGGTCAGGACATCGTTCTGCGCTTTGCCGTAAAACCAACCTCCTCCATCCTGACCACCCGCAAAACCATAACCAAATCCGGTGAGGAAACCGAGATCATCACCAAGGGTCGCCATGACCCCTGTGTCGGTATCCGCGCGGTGCCCGTGGGCGAGGCGATGATGGCCTGCGTGTTGCTTGATCACATGTTGCTGCACCGCGGACAGGTGGGTGAAAACCGCGGAAAGATCGGCTAACAGGCGGCGCGGCGAGAAACCCCGCCCCGCAACCAAACCCGCCTTGCACTTCTCTGATCAAGGGCGCATTAAATGGCGCATGGCCGCATCCCTTACCCATAACCAACCCGGCCGTGCCATCGCACTCAAAACTGGCGCGGTATTTCTGTTTATGGTGATGGCGGCGCTGATCAAAGCCGCCTCTGATGGCGTTCCCCCCGGTCAGGCCGTGTTTTTCCGATCTCTGTTTGCGATGCCGATCATTGTGATCTGGCTCTGGCAACAGGGACACTTGCACGACGGTTTCAAAGCCAACAACATCCTCGGCCATGTCTGGCGTGGGCTGTTCGGCACCACCGCAATGGCGCTGACCTTTGCCGGCCTGGCCCTGCTGCCCCTGCCCGAAGTCACCGCCATCGGCTATGCCACACCCATGTTCACCGTGATCCTTGCCGCTGTGCTTCTGGGGGAAAAAGTGCGCCTGTTCCGGCTGTCTGCAGTCTTGCTTGGTCTTGTCGGGGTGATGATTGTTCTCGCCCCGCGCCTGTCCCTGAACCAAAGCTATTCTGATACCGCAACCCTTGGTGCCTTGATGGTCCTTGCCGCCTCGATCCTGCGGGCGCTGGTGCAAATCCATGTGCGCCGTCTGGTACAAACCGACAGCACCTCGGCCATCGTATTCTATTTCTCGCTTACCGCCACAGTTGCATCATTGCTCAGCTTCCCCTTGGGGCTGGCCTTTCCAATTCCGTCACTGGCCTGGACGTTTCCCGGGTTCGACATCCTTGGGCTGATCATATGCGCCGGGCTTATTGGCGGCGTGGCACAAATCATGGTCACCTCGTCTTATCGCTTTGGCACCGCTTCCATGCTGGCCCCGTTCGACTACTCCTCGATGATCTTTGCGACCGCCATCGGCTGGCTGATCTTTGGTGAAATCCCGACACCAACAATTTTGATCGGTGCCGCCCTTGTCATTGCTGGCGGCGTGTTGATCATATGGCGCGAACGCCAGCTGGGACTGGACCGCAGTAAATCAAAACCCAGCATCGCCCCCGCGGGCTCACCCAACTAAGGAACTCCCCATGTCTGACGATGATCACAAGCAAAAGATGCAGGAACGCCAAACCCAGCAGCGCAAGAAAGTGTCAGAGCTGGTTGATCCCAAAAAAGGCCTGGTTCTGATCCATACAGGCGCAGGCAAGGGCAAATCATCCTCCGCCTTCGGCGTGGTCGTGCGCGCCTTGGGGTGGAAGCAAAAGGTTGGCGTAATCCAGTTCATCAAGGGCAAATGGAAAACCGGCGAACGCCAGTTCTTTGACCGCCTGGGCGAGGTCACATGGCACACCATGGGCGAGGGCTTTACCTGGGACACCCAAGACAAGGACCGTGACATCGCCGCAGCACAGGCCGCCTTTGCCAAGGGCCGCGAGATGATGGAAAGCGGAGAATACGACCTGATCGTCATGGATGAAATCAACATCGCCATGCGCTATGATTACCTGTCTGTGGCGGATGTCATCGCAGGGCTGGATGCCCGCGATAAACGCACCGGCGTAATCCTGACCGGGCGCGACGCCAAACCCGAGCTTTGCGAATACGCCGATCTGGTGACCGAAATGACAGAGGTGAAACACCCGTTCAAAGCCGGCATCAAAGCCCAGCGCGGGGTTGATTTCTAAGCGCCGCATGGCGGGCGCTATGACGCGACGTTACACTTAAGGGTGGAATATCCATGTTAGCCTGACCTTTTAAGGGAGGGAAATCATGAACAAGACTCACATTTTCGGTGCCGCTCTGGCATTTGCTCTGGCGGCATCAGGGGCGATGGCAGATGGTTGCGCGCATTCCAAATGGGGCGCGGATGACACCATCGGCTCTGCCAATCTGGTCAGCCCCGAACGCACAATGGCTGCCACCAAACTGGTAAAGCAGGGCAAGTCGCTGCCGCTTGGGATCACCATCGGCACCGACACCCCCGCATTTCCGCCCCGCTCACTGAACCTGCAAGTTGTACAGCCAAACCAGCAAGGCGGCCTGAAACTGTCGGGCTTTGGCTATGAAGGCAATTACAACGACGACATATTGCAAACATGGATCGGCATCGGGTCACAACTGGACGGTCTGGGCCATCTGGGCGAAGATGGTATGTACTATAACTGTCTGGACGAGAAAGAAATCAGCCAGATTACCGGTCTGACCAAACTGGGCACCCACGACGTTCCCCCTCTGGTCGGGCGTGGCGTTGTGCTGGACATGGCCGCGCAGGCCGGGGTCGAGGTTATGCAAGCCGGCCAAAGCTTTGGCGAACCCGAGATCAAAGCCGCAGCAAAGGCACAAGGCGTGACCTTGGGCGAAGGCGACATCATCCTGTTTTACACCGGCTGGACGGACGGCATGTTCAAGTCCGACCCTGCGGCATGGGGCGCGGCAGAACCGGGTCTGACCAACGCCGGTGCCGTATATCTGGCCTCCCTCAACCCGATGGCCGTGGGCGCGGACACATGGGGCCTTGACGCTATACCGCCTGCCAAAGGGGACAAGGTATTCTACGGCCATGTTACGCTGTTGAAAGACAACGGCATCTACATCCTTGAAACGATGAATGTCGGACCACTGGTGCGCGAAGGCGTGAGTGAATTTATGTTCGTGCTGGGTCAGGCCCGCATTCAAGGCAGCGTCCAGGCAATGATCAATCCGGTCGCGCTTTACTGAAACAAAACGGGGCAGCCTTTGCTGCCCCGCTTCTGTCATTTCGTGTCGCTTGGATTAAACCCGCACCAGCTTCTCATAGCTTTCCGCGATGTCCCGCGTCATTGCGCCCACCTCGAATGTGTAAGCGCCGATCTGCCCTACCGGCGTGACCTCGGCCGCCGTACCAGTCAGCCAGCATTGCTCGAACCCTTCCAGCTCTTCCGGCATGATGTGGCGTTCGTGTACCTTGATGCCTTTTTCCTTCAGCATCCCCACAACCGTCTGGCGGGTGATCCCATTCAGGAAACAATCCGGATCAGGCGTATGCACCTCACCGTCCTTGACGAAGAAAATATTCGCCCCTGTCGCTTCGGCCACATACCCGCGATAATCGAACATCATCGCATCTGAACATCCTTTTGCCTCGGCGGCATGTTTGGACATCGTGCAAATCATATAAAGACCCGCCGCCTTTGCATGGCACGGGATCGTTTCCGGCGACGGGCGCTTCCATTTGGAAATATCCAGCTTGGCACCTTTGGTCTTGGCATCCCCGTAATAGGCACCCCATTCCCACACTGCGATGGCCAGACGCACTGGGTTCTTGGCAGAGGCCACACCCATGTCTTCGCCCGCGCCACGCCATGCAATTGCCCGCACATAAGCGTCTTGCAAGCCCGACGCCGCAAGGGTTTCAACCTTGGCCGCCTCGATTTCATCCACGGTCCACGGAATTGTAAAATCAACCATCTCGGCAGAGCGGATCAACCGTTCGGAATGTGCGCGGCTTTTGAAAATCTTGCCACCATAGGCGCGCTCGCCCTCGAACACCGAAGAGGCGTAATGCATGGCGTGGGTCAGGATGTGAATATTCGCATCGCGCCACTCCACCAACTTGCCATCCAGCCAGATCTGGCCGTCCCGATCGTCATATGCACCCGCCATGGTATTTCTCCTGATCCCTGATCTTTTTGTGAAAGTTGCGCAGGTACGTCAAAACGGGACACTTCCTGTCGCAAAAGCTGGGTTTGCCTAGCCTTTCACTCTTGGAGTGTCAACAAGGCTGACGTAAACTTGGCACATAGATATAGACAAACCCGATAACGAGGCATCCCATGGCCGACACACGCCACTCTATTCCCGCCCGCGGCGAAAACCTGCTGTTTCTGACTGACGAACAGTTGCGTCAGGGCAGCGAGGCCATGTTTTTCGCCTATCGCGGATTTACCGCTGATCCTGATCGCATTCTGGCCGATATGGCCTATGGCCGCGCCCATCACCGCGCCTTGCACTTTATCGGGCGGGCCCCCGGCACCACGGTCAATAACCTGCTGAATATTCTGGGGGTGACAAAGCAATCGCTGAATCGTGTGTTGCGCACACTGGTTGCCGATGGTCTGGTCGAAAGCAAGGTCGGGCGAAATGACAAACGCGAACGACATCTTGAATTGACAGAGCAGGGTCGCGCATTGGAACAACAATTATCGAACGCACAACGGGCGCGGTTGCGGGCTGCTTTCCGCGATGCCGGCCCCGAAGCTGTCGCAGGGTTCCGCACTGTGCTAGAGGCAATGATGGATCCCGAAATGCACCAAAGTTACACCAGATTGCGGGAGACCAGCCCTTGAGCGACATGGACGCCCACCTTCTGATTGTGGATGATGATGAACGCATCCGAACGTTGTTACAGAAATTCCTGATCCGTCACGGCTTTCTGGTGACCGCCGCGCGCGACGCCGCACATGCCCGGCGCATTCTGGCCGGTCTGGATTTCGATCTGATCGTGATGGACGTGATGATGCCCGGAGAGGATGGTCTGGCCTTGACCGCCTCCTTGCGCGAGACCCTGCAGACGCCGATTTTGCTGCTGACCGCCAAGGGCGAAACAGAAAACCGGATCGAGGGGTTGGAGGCCGGGGCGGATGATTATCTGGCAAAACCTTTCGAACCCAAGGAGCTGCTTCTCAGGATCAATGCGATCCTGCGCCGGATGCCCGACACCAGCGCCGAGGATATCGCCCCAAAGGTAATGTTACTGGGCGCGATACGTTATGATCTGGAACGCGGTGAAATGTGGGAAGGCGACGTTTTGGTCCGACTGACCGCGACCGAAGTGCAGCTGATGAAGATTTTCGCCGCCAAACCCGGCGAACCGCTCAGCCGTGCCAAACTGGTCGAGGAATTGGGCCGTGATCGTGGTCAGGCGCAGGAACGCGCGGTGGACGTACAAATCACCCGCTTGCGGCGCAAGATAGAGGACAATCCGAAACAACCGCGCTATCTGCAAACCGTGCGCGGTGCGGGATATATGTTGGCACCAGATTAACACCTGCCGGCGCGGGCCGAGAGTGCGGACAGTATTTAGAGCCAAAAAGAGAGGCAAAACCGTGTCTGGCGAAGGGCGCTGTTCCCGTTTATTGTAGTTCTGTAGCGGCCGACCTTAAACATGAATCACCAATACCCTGCCACGCTGCGCGTTCTCAGGACATTGGGGATATGAAATGCTTCTGGGTAAAGGCTGGATGCATTAAATGAAGAAGTAAGAGGCGCGTTGATGTCTGAGACAGCGATTGAAGAAATGAGTTTCGAGGCAGCAATGGCCGAGCTGGAAAAGGTTCTGGGCCAACTGGAGCGGGGCGACGTGGCACTGGATGAGAGTATCGCGCTCTATGAACGTGGCGCGGCGTTGAAAGCGCGCTGCGAGACCAAGCTGAAAGAAGCCGAGGAAAAAGTTGCCGCCATCAC
This sequence comes from Sulfitobacter sp. M05, assembly GCF_029285175.1. GTDB lineage: Bacteria > Pseudomonadota > Alphaproteobacteria > Rhodobacterales > Rhodobacteraceae > Sulfitobacter. The sequence continues at coordinate 477,245 of NZ_JABEDH010000002.1, forward strand.
GCTGGACGGCGATGGCACCCCGACCGGCCTGAAACCCGTCGAGGGACTGTAAGGTTTCGTGTTTGCGGATGCGTTGAACACTGCGGCACAGCGTGTTGCCGCGCATTTCGATCATGTATTGGCGCAGATCGATGATGTGCCGGTTGTGCAAGCGATGGCCCATGCCACACGGGGCGGCAAACGCCTGCGCGGGTTTCTGGTGCTTGAAACCGCGCGGTTACATGGCATTGGGCCTGCGGCTGCCATCTGGCCAGCCACCGCAATCGAAACGCTCCATGCCTATTCTCTGGTGCATGACGATCTGCCTTGTATGGATGACGATGATCTGCGGCGCGGCGAACCAACCGTGCATTGCAAATGGGATGAGGCAACGGCAGTGCTGGCTGGGGATGCCCTGCAATCGCTGGCGTTTGAACTGGTCACTGCGCCGGAGATCGGCAGCGGCGACATCCGTGCCAGACTGGCCCGCACCCTTGCCGTGGCCTCCGGTGCGCAGGGCATGGTATTGGGGCAAGCACTGGATATTGCCGCAGAAACCGCGCCCATGCCACTGTCGTTGGCGCAGATCACCGCCCTGCAACAGGGCAAGACCGGCGCATTGATCGCCTGGTCCGCCCTGGCCGGGCCACGTATGGCCAGGGCAGATACCGCACCATTGGCGGCTTATGCCAAGGCGCTTGGCCTTGCGTTCCAAATCGCCGACGACATTCTGGATGTGACGGGCGATGCCGCCACCGTGGGCAAGGCAACAGGCAAAGACGCAACCGCCGGCAAGGCCACGTTTGTCTCGCATCTGGGCCTGGATGGGGCCAAAAGCCGCGCCAATGATCTGATACAAAACGCCTGTGATGCGTTAACTGTTTATGGCAAGGACGCCGATACATTGCGCGACGCCGCCCGCTTTGTCGTTGCCCGCAAGAACTGAGGGAATTGATGACCGACCGACCCGAAACCCCGATACTGGACCGCGTTACGCGCCCTGCCGACATGAAACAGCTCAGCGATGCCGAGCTGCATCAACTGGCCCATGAGGTGCGGGCGGAAACCGTTTCAGCGGTATCTGTGACTGGCGGACATCTGGGCGCGGGCCTGGGCGTGGTGGAATTATCCGTGGCACTACATGCGGTCTTCGATACCCCACGCGACAAAATCATCTGGGATGTGGGGCACCAGTGCTATCCGCATAAAATCCTGACCGAACGGCGCGACCGGATCCGCACCCTGCGGCAAAAGGACGGGCTTAGCGGGTTCACCAAACGCAGTGAATCCGCCTATGATCCGTTTGGCGCGGCGCATTCTTCCACCTCGATCTCTGCCGCGCTCGGCTTTGCCGTGGCACATGATCTGGGCGGCACCCCGCCCGAGGGCAGCGGCGATGCCATCGCGGTCATCGGCGACGGTTCAATGTCTGCCGGCATGGCCTATGAGGCGCTGAACAACGCGGGTCATCTCAAAAAGCGCCTGATTGTGATCCTGAACGACAATGAAATGTCGATCGCTCCGCCAGTTGGTGCGATGTCCTCTTATCTCAGCCGGCTTTATGCCGAGGAGCCGTTTCAGGACTTCAAAGCCGCAGCCAAAGGCGCGGTCAGCCTGCTGCCCGAACCTTTCCGCGAGGGGGCGAAACGCGCCAAGGATATGCTCAAGGGGATCGCGGTCGGCGGCACCTTGTTTGAACAACTGGGCTTCTCTTATCTGGGTCCGATAGACGGGCATGACATGGACCAGCTTCTGCCGGTCCTGCGCACCGTCAAGGCCCGTGCAACGGGGCCGATCCTGATCCATGTGCTGACCAAAAAAGGCAAAGGTTATGGCCCGGCGGAAAACGCCCGCGACAAGGGTCACGGTGTATCCAAGTTCAACGTCGTCACCGGTGAGCAGAAAAAAGCGCCCTCGAACGCGCCCAGCTATACGTCGGTTTTTGCCGACAGCCTGTTGCAGGAAGCCGCCGCAGACAACAAGATTTGCGCCGTCACTGCCGCGATGCCGGATGGCACAGGGTTGAACCTCTTTGCCGAACGCTACCCCTCGCGCTGTTTTGACGTGGGCATTGCCGAACAACATGGCGTGACCTTTTGCGCCGCCTTGGCTGCCGGCGGGATGAAACCCTTTTGCGCGATGTATTCAACCTTCCTGCAACGCGGCTATGATCAGGTTGTGCATGACGTTGCAATCCAGCGTTTGCCGGTGCGCTTTGCCATTGACCGTGCCGGCCTTGTCGGGGCTGACGGGGCCACCCATGCCGGTGCCTTCGATGTGGCTTTCCTTGCCAACCTACCCGGGTTTGTCGTGATGGCCGCCGCTGACGAGGCTGAGCTGAAACATATGGTCGCCACTGCGGCTGCCCATGACGACGGCCCCATCGCCTTCCGCTTCCCGCGCGGCGAAGGCAACGGTGTGGACCTGCCCGAACGCGGCATACCGCTGGAAATCGGCAAGGGGCGCATGATCACCAAAGGCAGTCGCGTCGCACTGCTGTCCTTCGGCACCCGTCTGGCGGAGGTTGAAAAGGCCGCCGAGGCGCTCTCAGCCAAAGGGATCACCCCAACTGTTGCCGACGCCCGATTTGCCAAACCGTTGGACCGCGACATGATTCTCGCGCTGGCCGCCGATCACGAGGCCCTGATCACCATCGAAGAGGGTGCCGTTGGCGGTTTCGGTTCCCATGTGGCCCAGTTGCTGGCGGAGGAAACCGTGTTCGATACCGGCCTGAAATTCCGCTCCATGGTCTTGCCCGACACATTTATTGATCAAGCCTCGCCCGCGGACATGTACGCCGTCGCCGGGATGAACGCTGAACAGATCGAGGCCAAGGTACTGAACACATTGGGCATCGCACAGATCGGCAAACAAACGGCCTGATTGACGCGGCGACTGGATTTGTAGCGTTTCGAATAAAACTTGAAGCCCGCCCCGAAAGCCTCCCGCCTTTAACCTGAGCCACGATATATCGCTTTTCGCGTTCGCCCGAAGGGGGAGGCCGCGAAAAGCGATCATGTGTAAGGCGGGAGGCTTTAGTCTTTCTGGCGCGCGATCAGGGTATCAAGCCGCTGTTCAATCGCCGCCAGCCGCGCCGCCACATCATCACGATAGGCCCCGGTCTCGGCGTTGCTTTCCTCGGCATGGGCGTCCTGCATCGAGTTGACGATCAGACCCACCAACAGGTTCACCACTGCAAAGGTGGTGACCATAATGAACGGGATAAAGAACAGCCACGCCAGCGGATAGGTCTCCATCACGGGCCGCACGATCCCCATTGACCAGCTTTCCAAGGTCATGATCTGGAACAACGAGTATCCCGAGCGCCCCAAGGTGCCGAACCATTCCGCAAAGGCGCTGCCGAACAATTTTGTCGCGATCACCGCCCCGATGTAAAAGATCAGCGCCATCAATGTGAAGACAGATGCCATCCCCGGCAGTGCGGTAATGAACCCCTCGACCACACGGCGCAAACGCGGTGCCGTACTGACCAGACGCAACACCCGCAAAATTCGCAACGCACGCAGCGCCGACAAACCATCCGCGGCGGGTGCCAATGAAATCCCCACGATAATGAAATCAAAAATGTTCCACCCGTCCCGGAAAAACCGCAGCCGGTACACAAACATCTTCAACAGCAACTCGACCACAAAAATCGTCAGACAAAGAGTGTCCAGAAACAACATCAACGGCCCGAACGCGCTGACCGCACGGTCTGATGTCTCAAGCCCCAAAAGAGCGGCGTTAAAGATGATAACACCCATGATAAAGCTACCAAAAGGCGCACTTTCCAGAAGCGTTTGAATTTTCTGACGCACGAGGAATGATCCAAAGTTAGAGGAAGTTAGAGAAGGTCGCGCTCTTTATGAAGCCAGCAGACGGGCAGAACAAGCATCACCTCAGATCAACGCCACAACTGTGGCCCCGATGCTGAACCCGACGATCACATAGCCCGCCAGAACATAAATCCCGTCATGTGTAAAAAGCCCAAAAGACAGCAGCGCAATCACGGTTGCCGCAAATGAAGAGAAAAACGGCAGCACCTCCAACGGCGGCCAGCTGAGCGGGAAGATCACGCAAATTAGCAGGGTAACCCAGCGCATCAACCCACGGGTCAGGAACCGCAGACGGGCGCGTGAATGGCGGTCGAGAAACGCACAGGGCCTGCGCATCATTGACACCGCCTGCCGCACACGCACCGCCGACAGGCTCTTGTGTTTCAACCACCCGGGCAACCAAAGTCTGCGACGACCAATCAACGCCTGCGATGCCAACAATATGATGATCACGGCGCATACCGTCGGAAACCCGGGAATGCCCGACAACGGCGACACCAACAGCAGCGATACCAACAAAATAAGCGGAGTGATTGCGCGCGTGCCAAATTCCTCCAGCATATCCGCCACGGTCACCACCTCACCCCGTGCGACATGCGCGACCCCATCCAACAAAGCCGTCAGGGTTCGATCAGATTCACGGGGCAAACTGCCCTCGGATGTCACGTGTTTTCCGCCAGCATGGCGGCCAGACCTGTCCGGTAATCAGGATATTTCGGACACCAGCCCAACGCATCTTTGATCCGGTCGTTACGCACCTTCTTGCTTTCGGCATAAAAGCTGCGCGCCATCGGGGTCAAATCCGCCGTCTCGAATGCGACCGCCTCAGGCAGAGGTAGCCCCAACAATTCGGCCGCGTGGCCAATCACATCCTGCGGCGGCGCGGGATCATCGTCGCACAGATTGTAAATCGCGCCAGCATCAGGTCGGGCCATCGACAATTCCAGTGCCTGCGCGATGTCCTCAACGTGAATCCGTGAAAACACCTGCCCCGCCTTGATAATCCGCCGCGCCGTGCCCTTGCGCACCTTGGCAAACGGTCCGCGTCCCGGTCCGTAAATTCCCGCCAACCGGAAGATATGCAACGGCAGATCGGGAACGGCCTGCCACGCCGCCTCTGCCTCAACACGCAATTGGCCGCGCTTGGTCGCCGGTACCAGCGGCGTATCCTCATCAACCCAACCGCCCTGATGATCGCCATATACCCCGGTGGTCGACAGATACCCGGCCCAGCGCAGATCCGGTGCAATCTCTGCAATCTCATCGCGCAACAGGTTCAGTACAGGATCGCCTTCTGGTCCCGGCCCCGCCGAGATCAGCACATAACGCGCCTCGCGCAGTAAGGGCATGATATCCGTGCCGGGCCACGCCACCGGGGTAACCCCCGTAGCAGAAATTTCGGCCATCTTATCCGCCGAACGCGTGGTTCCGATGATCCGCCAGCCCTGCGGCACCAAACGGGCTGCCAAAGCGCGGGCACTGAAACCGTGACCGAATGAAAACAGGGTTTTTTCCATGTGGCGAAAATGGCCCGCACCGCCGCCCGCCACAAGGGGCAATCACCCGATTTCGATACGTTTTTCCTGCGGCACCAAAGCGTTAATCTGCGCGATATGTTCCGGCAGACATTTTGTCAGGAAATCATACTCCCTGACCGCATGTGCCCGCGCGGCAACGCCAAGGTGGGCGTATTTCTCCGGCTGCCCCAGAACATCCACCACCTGCGCGGCCAGTGCTTGCGGATCATGGAAATCGACCAACATACCGGTTTCGCCATGGGTGACCGCCTCGCGCACCGGTGCCACATCAGCCGCCACAATGGTTGCCCCCATCGACATCGCTTCCAGCAGGGACCACGACAACACAAACGGCATGGTCAAATACACATGGCACCGGCTGACCTGCACAAGTTTCTGAAAATCCGGATAGGGGATGCGCCCCAGAAAATGCAGCCGCTCCCAATCCAGCTCCTCACCGACCTCGCGTTCCATCTCGCCGCGCAACCCCTGCGGATCACTGCTTTTGCCGCCATAGGACACGTCATTACCGCCAACGATCAAAACCCGCGCATTGGGCCGTTCGCGCATGATTCGCGGCAGGGCACGCATAAACGCATGAAACCCCCGCGCCCGTTCCAGATTGCGCGCAACATAGGTGAGCACCTCGTCGCCTTTCTTGATCGGCTGGTCCAACCGGCCAAGATGTAATTCGACAGCAGGGTCGGGGCGTAACCGGTCCGTTCTGATCCCGTCGTGACAGACATACATCCGGTCATGGAAACTGCGCGGGAAACGATCCCGTTGCCAGCGCGTTGGCACATGCCCCTGATCAACCACCTCGATATTGGCAAGCGGAACAGCGTTGCGCGCCGCCATCAGAAACGGCGCGTGATCCGATACTTTCTCTTCAGGATCAAAACCGACCAGACCACCGGTCATGTTATAGTAATATTCAAAAAACCCGATGATCGGCACGTCCGGCCAGACTTGCTTGAAAAAGGTCAATTCGCCCCAACCGACATGCCCGATGACGATATCCGGGACAAACCCATCTTCGGCTTCGATCTGACGCGCGGCCATGGCGGCGCCAAAGCCCGCGCCTGTCGCCTCTTCCCAAATCTTGGACAACCCATAGGCATCCTCGAGCGGCTTGCGATGCGCCTTGTAAATCCGCGTCTCGACTCCCGGCAGATTTGGCGCGTCTTTCTTCTGCGTGAGAAAGAAAATCCGGTGCCCACCCTGCGCCGCAAGCCATTGCACCAGCTCGCGGTATTGCCCCGGCATGTTCTGATGCACAAAAAGTATGTTCATATCGGCGGACCTAACGCATTTCCCTTACCGCGCAGTAAATCGAAACCGCACAGCAGGCGCAACGCGTCACCGCCTGTTGCGTGCGGCCAGCCGCGCTTTCATCCGCGCCTTTCCCTCGTCAGTGCCATCATGAAAAGATCCGAACAACTTGTCCCAAGGCACATCCAGATTGCCATAATTCACCTCAAAATACCGATGGTGGATTTGGTGGTGGAACATACCCAGATTCACACGTTTAGCATTGCGAAACCACAGCCCCTCGAAACCCGTGTGGGTGGTGACGGCCAAAATAGCATAGAACATCAAATGGAAAATCAGATGTACAGGGTGTGTCGGCAGGATCAGGTGAATAATCACCGTGCCGAAATAAAACCCATGTTCCACCGGATGCATCGACAATCCCGACCACGGCCCCACATCCGTATTGCGATGATGCAATGCGTGAAACCGGTAGAACAGATTGGTGTGCAACAGGCGGTGTATCCAGTAGAAATAGAAACTCTCCCAAACCGGGATCACGAAAAAGAAGGCGACGAACCAGATCGGCGTCTGGGTAAAACTGGTGGTTGGCGCATACCCCTTGGCCAGCAATCCCCAGAACAACACCTCGAACGCCGACCAGATCGTGACACCGCTGGCCAGCGTCCAGAACATATTGTCCAACACCTGTGAGTTGAAACTGAACATCCGCCCTTTGCGCGGAAACGGGCGCGGGTCGTATTTCATCCTGTCGTCCTGCCCGCGATAGGTATGAAACCACAGGTGCAACCCGCCCGCGATCACTGAAATCAGGACAAAGTTCCGCAGGAACACCAGCGCAATCCAGTCAAACCCCCATGTTAGAGCCTGTTCAAGCGTTGGACTGAACCACGCGTAACTGATCAAAGCCAGCGCCAGTATCGCCATATTGATGGTCAGAAAGAACCAGCCGTCCGCATACCATTTCAATACGCGCAGCGGCTGGGGTGGCCATTGCCAAAGCGGCGAGACCGCGATTGGCACCTCTGGTCTGTGATTCCACTCGGCCATCAGAAACTTCCTTTGAAACAGTCTCTAAACCGCATAATCAGATCCTTCACCGTCCAGAATAGCCTTCAGCTCTGCCAGATGGCGCGCATCTTGTTCCGGGTATTCCTCCAGTTCGCGCGCGGTCTTTTCTGCAATCTCGTCCGAGATACGGCGCAGCGGCAATCCGGTCTGTAACGCCTTGATATAGGTCTCAGCGGCGCGTTCGAAATAATAGAGCCTGTTAAAGGTATCCGCGACCGTATCTCCGATCACCATCACCCCATGCGAGCCCATGACCATGACCTTTTGCTTGGGATCAGTCAGCAGCTTTGCACAGCGCGCGCCCTCATCTTCAAACGCCAGCCCGCCATAGTCTTCATCAATCACCACCCGGTTGAAAAACGTACAGGCGTTTTGATCAATCGGCGGCAGGCGGCTGTCTTGCAGACAGGCCAGCACGGTTGCATAGATCGAATGCACATGCATCACACAACGCGCATGTGGACAGGCCGCATGTACCCCGCCATGCAGCCCCCATGCCGTCGGATCAGGCGCATTCGGACCCTGATAGGTTTGCGGATCATCTGCATCAATCAGCAACATATCAGAGGCTTTGATCCGCGAGAAATGCATCTGGTTCGGGTTCATCAGAAACTGTGATCCGCTGTCATTCACCGCCAGTGAAAAATGGTTCGCCACGCTTTCATGCATATCCAGCCGCGCCGTCCACCGGAACGCCGCCGCCAGATCAACACGTTCCTGCCAGTGATCCATATTCGGTTTCATCTGTGTCACGCTCATTTATTTTTCTCCCCTGTTCCATCCTTGATCCGGCTCGGCACCCAGGCATAGCCGTTTTCACACAGGATATACGCCTCGCGCAGCCCGTGTGGTTTGTCTGTTGGTTCCTGAAGTACCGTTCCGCCCGCTGCCTCGGCCTTGGCGCAGGCGACTTCGGGGTCGGTGTCATACAGCCTGATTTCAATCCCGCCGCCTCGTGGGGGATTCTCTGGCAACAACCCCAGCAACGGATTGGCGTGATAAGTGCCATCGGCATGAATCTGAAACACCTGTTCCCCATAGGTCATGATCGCAAAATCCGCAGTGGGTTGGAACGATTTCATATCGAAAACAGTCTCTAAAAAGGCAATTTCGACCCTAACGTCGCGCACCAGCAGGTTCAGGCCAATGCCACGCAAAGACGCCCCAAACTCCTCTGCCCCAACCGTTTCGTATTCCATTCAACGCACTCCCGCTTGAACCTGACAAAACACTGTGCCACCTTTGGACATGACGCAAGAACCTTTCCCTTCATGGCCCGATGTCGCCCCGCAACTCGTCAATACCGCTGCGGGACGTGCCCCTGCGGATATGATCATCACCGGCGGCATCTGGGTGAATGTCCACACCCGCGAAGCCCTGCCAGATTACGACATCGCCATCACCGCAGGACGCATTGCTTTTGTCGGACCGGATGCCAGCCATTGTCGTGGTCCGGGCACCCAAATCATCAAGGCCAGTGGCCGCTACATGATCCCGGGCCTATGTGACGGCCACATGCACATCGAAAGCGGCATGCTGACGCCAGCCGAGTTTGCCCGCGCCGTCATTCCCCATGGCACAACCTCCATGTTCACCGATCCCCATGAAATCGCCAATGTGCTGGGCCTTGAGGGCGTGCGGATGATGCATGACGAAGCCCTGATGCAGCCAATCAACATCTTCACCCAAATGCCCTCCTGTGCGCCCTCTGCGCCGGGGATGGAAACCACCGGCTTTGAAATCAGCGCCGAAGATGTGGCCGAAGCGATGCAGTGGCCCGGCATTATCGGTCTGGGCGAGATGATGAACTTCCCCGGCGTCTCAAACGCAGACCCCAAGATGCTGGCCGAAATCGCCGCAACGCAACGCGCCGGCAAAACCGTGGGCGGGCATTATGCTTCGCCTGATCTGGGGCCTGCCTTCGCCGCCTATGTGGCCGGCGGCCCCGCCGATGATCACGAGGGCACCTGCGAGGCGGACGCTATCATGCGGATGCGTCAGGGGATGCGCTCGATGATCCGGCTCGGCTCTGCATGGTATGACGTTGAAACACAGATCACCGCCATCACTGAACGCGGCCTTGATCCGCGCAACATGATCCTTTGCACCGATGATTGCCATTCGGGCACGCTGGTCAACGACGGCCATATGAACCGGGTCGTCCGTCACGCGATTGACTGCGGGTGTGATCCCTTGATCGCCCTGCAAATGGCCACGATCAACACCGCGACACACTTCGGGCTGGAACGCGACATCGGGTCGCTCACACCAGGCCGGCGCGCCGATGTGATCCTGACATCAGACCTCAAAACCCTCCCGATAGAGACTGTTATTGCCCGGGGACGGATTGTCGCCCAAGACGGCGTTTGCCTTGTTGAGTGCCCGCATTACGACTGGCCCAACACTGCCCGCATGACGGTGAACATGGGCAAGACGCTAGGCAGAGATGACTTTACCATTCACGCCCCGCATGGGGCCAATGGTGTCACGGCCAATGTCATCGGGGTGGTCGAAAATCAGGCCCCGACACGCGCGCTGCAATTCGAACTGCCGGTCACGGATGGGCGGGTTCAGGCCACCCGCGAGGTTGCGCAGATCGCATTGGTCGAACGCCACCGCGCCACCGGCAATGTCGTCAACGCCTTTGTCTCGGGGTTTGGGTATACTGGTGCCATGGCGATGGCATCGACCGTGGCGCATGATAGTCACCACATGATTGTTGTCGGCACCGATCGCGAACAGATGGCACTGGCCGCCAACCGCTTGCGTAAGGTTGGCGGCGGCATCACCATTTTCAAAGACGGTGTTGAACTGGCATTGGTTAAACTGCCCATCGCGGGGCTGATGTCTGATCAACCTGCCGCTGACATCGCTGCCGCCACCGAAGACATGATGCAGGCCATGCGCGACTGTGGTTGCACCCTGAACAACGCCTATATGCAGCATTCACTGCTGGCGCTCGTCGTGATCCCCGAATTGCGGATTTCCGACCTTGGCCTGGTCGATGTGCGCACCTTCGAATTTACCGATGTTATCGTGTCGTAACATCGACACGCCATATTCTCCAAACGGGCAGGACCGCCCCAAAAAGAACAGAAAGACCGAAAATGAAGATACTGACACCTGATACCCCACACCCGCAGGAATTTACCGATGCGACACAGGCCGTTGATTGCCTGACTGCGCTTTACATGCAGGCCACCGCATTTCTACGCGACAATTTCGCCGAGGTGCTGGAAACCCCCGTGACCAACACCCGCATCCGTGCGTTTTACCCCGAGGTTCGCTTTAGCACCTCCAGCTATGCGCAGGTCGACAGCCGCCTCAGCTTTGGGCACGTCTCATCGCCCGGACGGTTCGCGGCCACAATCACCCGCCCCGATCTGTTCCGCAATTATCTGATCCAGCAAATCGGCCTGCTGATCGAAAACCACGAACAGCCGGTGACAATTGGCCTGTCAGACACGCCCATTCCGGTGCATTTTGCCGTCACTGGCGACAATGCCGTGAACATTCCCCAAGACGGGGCTGCCGATTTCACCCTGCGCGATATTTTCGATGTACCGGACCTGTCCACCACCAATGACGACATCGTCAATGGCACCTATCAACCGGTTGATGATCTGCGCCCGCTGGCCCCGTTTACCGCCCAGCGCGTGGATTATTCGCTGGCCCGACTGGCGCATTACACCGCCACCGATCCGGAACATTTCCAATGTCACGTCATGTTCACCAACTACCAGTTCTATGTCACCGAGTTCGAGGAATACGCCCGCGCGCAACTGAACGATCCGAACAGCGGCTACACCTCCTTTGTCTCGACCGGCAATGTCGAGATCACCGACGGCAACACCCCTATTCCTGAAACGGTGAAAACACCGCAGATGCCAACCTATCATCTGAAACGCGCTGATGGGTCTGGCATCACGTTGGTTAACATCGGCGTTGGCCCGTCCAATGCCAAAACCGCAACCGACCATATTGCGGTTTTGCGCCCGCACGCCTGGATTATGGTGGGCCACTGTGCCGGTCTGCGTAACACGCAAGCCTTGGGCGACTTCGTACTGGCCCACGCCTATCTGCGCGAAGACCACGTTCTGGACGATGACCTGCCCGTCTGGATTCCAATCCCCGCACTGGCCGAAATCCAGATCGCATTGGAACAATCCGTGGCGCAGGTCACCCAGCTGGAAGGTTATGAACTCAAGCGGATCATGCGCACCGGCACCGTCGCCACCATTGATAATCGCAACTGGGAACTGCGCGACCAATCAGGCCCGGTTCAGCGCCTTAGTCAATCTCGCGCCATCGCGCTGGACATGGAAAGCGCAACCATCGCCGCCAACGGATACCGCTTCCGTGTTCCTTACGGCACGCTGCTATGTGTCTCGGACAAACCGCTTCACGGCGAACTCAAATTGCCGGGTATGGCCTCCGACTTTTACAAGACCCAAGTGTCACGCCACTTGATGATCGGAATCCGCGCAATGGAAATACTGCGCTCAACTCCACTGGAACGCATTCACAGCCGAAAATTGCGGTCGTTCGACGAAACCGCCTTCCTCTGATCCGCTGTCACCCCGAAAAAAGGCGAAAAACTGCTATTTTCACTGATTCTCGCCTGATTATTCGTTGTGCTTTCCTACAACATACCGTTACTTTCCGGCCATGAGGCCCAACATCGGGCGGTCTAAGGAGAAAAAGAACATGGCAACCAAACCAATGACAAAGACACAGCTCGTCGCCGCACTGGCCGAGGAAATGGGCTCTGACAAAAAATCAGCAGGCGCAGCACTTGATGCCGTTTGCAACCTGATCACACGCGAAGTATCCGGCGGCGGTGCCGTGACCCTTCCCGGCGTTGGCAAAATCTATTGCCGCGAACGCCCCGAGCGCATGGTCCGCAACCCTGCGACAGGCGAACAGTTCAAGAAAGACGCGGACAAGGTTGTCAAAATGACCATCGCGAAAGCACTGAAGGACAGCGTGAACGGCTAAGCCTTCACCACGTCACAGGTACTGAAACGTTTTTCGAAACACCTCAGGCACACCACACCACCCATCGCGTTGAAATCTGAAATTTCAGACAGCCTTGGGTAAGCGAGGTTTTTGCGAAAATACTATGAAGGGGGCGCTGAAAAGCGGTCCCTTTTTTTGCGGGTCGCGGCGGGTCTGTCAATCGTCTCCATCACACCCCGAATCCGATCAATGCCCGCGTCTCGCAATACTGGCTCAAACGTCAAGCATTTCTGACCCAGCCCAGCCCTTCCGCGCGCCAGCTTCCAGGATCCAGATGCGGGACAAAGCGTGCCTTCGCGGCGATTGCATCAACCTCCGCTTTTAAAAGACCACGATCGGGTCTTAGTGAAAATCTCGGGACTTTGGAATAACACGTACATTACGCGGGTGGCCTCTGATCCCTACCTGTCCCGGAATGGGATGCGTTGGATGGTCACCGCGCGTTGTGATTTCAGGCAAGGCGACGTCCGACAATCCTGCAAGGCGCTCACTGCGGTCTTGTAGATCGTCTGCAACGACGTGGATCACGCGCCCGTCGGTTTGCAGGCGCCCTTTGACCACCAGCAGCCGCGCAGCCATGATTGTTGGGCGGTACACTTTGAACATCCTGGGCCAGATCACGAGGTTCGCGACGCCGGTTTCGTCCTCAAGCGTGATAAAGCACACGCCCTTGGCACTCCCCGGTTTTTGCCGTACCAGAACCAATCCCGCGAGCGAGACACGTTGTCCATGATACATGCGTGTCAGGTCTGATGATGCGGCAAACCCCTGTTGGTGCAGACTGGTACGATAGAACGACATCGGGTGCGCTTTGAGTGATAGGCGTAAGGTTTGATAGTCTGCAACGACGTGTTCGGCCTTGGGCATCTTGGGCAACGCCACATCTGGATCAGGCCCGCGTGTGCTGGCAGCTGCATGTTCAAAAATCGGCAAGGCAGGGGCATCTTTCAGAGCCTGCGATTGCCAAAGTGCTTGGCGGCGGTCGATCCCCATAGAACGCAATGTGTCCGCCGCAGAGAGTTTACCGATAGCTTTCACATCCAAACCTGCGCGTTCTTTCAGGTTGGCGATGTCACTGTAGGGCGCGTCACGCATGGCGGCGATCCGGTTTGCAGCGTCTTCATATAGCCCATCAACCAAGCGCATACCCAGTCGTAAGGCAAACCCGTCGCCACAAGGTTCTAATGTGCAATTCCAATCAGAATAGTTCACGTCAACGTCGCGCACTTCTACGCCATGGTCGCGGGCATCCCGCACGATTTGTGCTGGCGCATAAAACCCCATGGGTTGCGAGTTCAGCAGCGCACAAGCAAAAGCCGCTGGGTAATGCCACTTCATCCAGCTTGAGACATAGACCAGTTTGGCAAAGCTCGCTGCATGGCTTTCGGGAAAGCCGTATTCGCCAAACCCTTTAATCTGGTCAAAACAGCGTTGAGCAAACACGGGATCATACCCGCGTTCAACCATATTCCCGACCATCAGCGATTGTAGCTGCTCAATCGTGCCGCGTGACCTGAATGTTGCCATCGCTTTGCGCAAGGCGTTGGACTGGGCGGGCGTGAACTTGGCCGCATCCATCGCAATTTGCATCGCTTGTTCTTGGAATATTGGAACGCCCATCGTGCGTTCTAATATTTTTTTAAGCTCGTCCTGCGGATGGTCTGGGCCTGGACATGGATAATCGACCTCCTCTATCCCTTGCCGCCGCCGCAAATAAGGATGCACCATATCGCCTTGGATTGGACCAGGTCGTACGATGGCGACCTCAATCACGAGATCATAAAACACACGCGGGCGCAGTTTGGGCAGCATTGCCATTTGCGCACGGCTTTCAACTTGGAACACCCCGAGGCTGTCACCTTCGCACAGCATATCATATGTGGCCGTGTCGTCTTGCGGAACAGTAGCGAGTTCAAACCGCTGATCGTAATGCGCATCAATCAGATCAAAGCATTTGGCAATGCAAGTCAGCATCCCAAGCGCCAGAATATCCACTTTGAAGATGCCCAAAGCGTCGATATCGTCTTTATCCCATTCGATAAAACTCCGCTCGGGCATAGCCCCATTCCCGATTGGAACGATCTCCGTCAGCGGGCGCTCAGTCAGGATAAAACCTCCGACATGTTGCGATAAATGGCGCGGCATACCGATCATCTGTTTGGCCAATTTTAGCACAATCCGCAGATAGGGATCAGACAAATCAAGCCCCGCTTCTTTGGCCCTCTCGTCATCCATCTGCCCTTCGAAACTGCCCCAAATGGTGCCCGCGAGTTTGGATGTCACATCCTCTGACAACCCCATCGCTTTGCCGACCTCACGGATTGCAGATCGGGGACGGTAGTGGATCACGGTCGCGCATAGCCCCGCGCGATGACGCCCGTATTTACCGTACATATATTGGATCACCTCTTCGCGGCGCTCATGTTCAAAATCAACATCAATGTCAGGCGGCTCATCCCGTTCTTCGCTCAGGAAGCGTTCAAATAGCACGTTTGTTTCATTGGGATCGACGGAGGTAACCCCAAGGCAAAAGCAGACGGCAGAGTTGGCCGCTGATCCGCGTCCCTGACACAGAATTGGCGGCTGTGCCTCATGCCGCGCAAAGCGGACAATATCGTTGATGGTCAGAAAATACCGCGCGATGTCTTTGCTTTTGATCAGCGCAAATTCTTTGTGGATCAGGGCGATCACATGATCGGGTGTGCCATCTGGATAGCGGGTTTTGGCCCCCTCCCATGTGAGCTGTTCCAACTGGTCTTGGGCGGTTTTCCCTATCGGCACGATCTCATGCGGGTATTCGTAGCGTAGATCGGTCAGTTGGAAGGTGATTGTATCTGCCAAGGTGCGCGTGGCTTTGATCGCATGGGGCCAATCTGCGAAAAGACGGCTCATCTCAGTGGGGGATTTGAGGTGGCGTTCGGCGTTTGCCCCCAGCAAGAAACCGGCCTTGGGTACAGTCACGCCTTCACGAATTGCGACCATGACGTCCTGCAAGGGGCGTCGGTCAGGTGCATGATAGAGCACATCGTTTGTGGCTAGAATTGCCAACCCATGCGCGCGAGCCAACATATCAAGCCGGTTGATCCGCACGCGATCATCGCCACGATAAAGATACGTCGCACCGATATAAGCCATATCGGGCAACGCCTTCATAAGACGCGGCAGGCACGCCGCGAACACATCTAAATTCTCGGGCGGCATGACGATAAGGTGCAGGTCTTCGGCGTGGTCGCGTAGCATCTCAAGCGTCAGGTGCGTTTCGCCTTTGTCCTGCCACGCGCCGTCTGCGGTTTGCATTTTGCCCTGTGATAAAAGCATAGATAGCCGTGCATATGCGGCACGATCCTGTGGGTAGGCCAGCAATTCCGTTCCACACAGCAACACCAGACGCGCCCCTATCAGCGGATGCACGCATGCTTTTTCAGCTTCCGTGTGTATTCGGACAATTCCCGCCAGCGTGTTACGATCTGCGATGCCGATACTGTCATAGCCCAGCACGTTAGCCTTCGCCGTCAAATCCACAGCGTCAGATGCCGCCCGCAAAAAGGAAAAGCAACTGGCCATGCCAAACTCTACATATGGGCTAGGCGGGTTGGGCGTGAAGCCTTCGTCCTCCAACGTGCGGCGCGGATTTCCCTCTTGCAGCGGCATCAGGTGAAGAACCCATGCATAAACCAACGTGGATCATCGCCGCGCCCGTCATACAACACGCCTTCACGGTAGAGCCAAAAGCGACGACCATCTTGAACCTCGACCTTGTAATAATCACGCAATCGCGTGCCGGGTCGGTCGCGCCACCATTCTGGCGCGATACGTTCCGGTCCTGCGTGGCGTGTCGATTTATACAGCACCCCGCGCCAGCGAAATTGCGATGGCGGGCCTTCGGGAACCGCATAGATCACGCGCACCTCCTCAGGGGGACCAAGGACGCGGATGGGGCGCTCGTGCGGTAGTTTAGGCGCTTGCGTGGGCGCACCTTGCAAGGCTGGCACACGGCCTTCAATCCGCTCTGGAATATGGCTTTCGCGCCATGTGGACCACGTGATGTTCTCGCGTCCCAACCGCGCGGTGAGCCTGTCGATCAATCCTGAAATATCAGCCTGTGCGTCGCGTTTGCCATCAAGGTTTTCTTGGATGCGCATTACAGGTTCGACCTGCACAGCCTCAAGCGTAAGCAGATCAAATCCGAAACCGGGATCAATACCGTCGAGTTTGCCATCAAAGAGACGCAGCAGATGGGCCTTATCACGGCTGGCCTTGGCCGTAGTCAACTGCACCGTTCGGCATTCGCTATCAATGCGGTAAATTATAAGGCGCAGCTGACGCGCCCCTTGTTCCGCATCGGCCAAGTGTTGGCACAGCTCATCCACAAGCCCTTTGAGGTGCGGCACAGGGTCAATTACAGGTTCAGACAGGCGCGCACGGGCGATAAATTGCACATGATCAGCGGGCGCGTTCAACGGATCAGGGCTGGCACCAAAAGCGCGATCCATCAGCATCAATGGGTTTTGGTCTGCGGGTATCGTAGAGAATCGCTGCATTAAAGCGGCGCGTGGTACAGTGACCAATGCGCCGATTGTTTTAAGGCCAAGCCGATCAAGCAAGCGTGTCGTCTCAGGCGTCAGACGCAACGCCTTCACGGGCAACGGCGATAGTGCCGACGCCACATCTCGACACCTGCTGATCTGAAAAGGGATACCATAGCGCGCCAAAGCCTGTGCGGCCCCCGGTGTCGGGGCCATCGCCACCTTTGCTGTCAGCCCCTGTATGGCAAAACGTTGTACTATATCGCGCAACATCCGCGCATCGCCCTCAAACAAATGGGTGGCCCCCGTCACATCCAAATACAACCCATCGGGCCCGTCCTTCACAGTCCACGGACACCAGCGCCGTGCCCAGTGTACAAGGCGTTGCATCAGGGCCTGATCACCATCTAGATCGGCACTTTCAACGTGTAAGTCGGTGTGGATCGCCTGCGCATCGACCACACGGTCGCCGATGTTGATGCCGCGCGTTCTTGCGGCTTGATTAATGCTATACACGACAGGGCCATGGGTGCCTTCACGCGATAAAACCACGGGTACATCACGGCTTGGCACTGTCCGGTAGGCGCTGATCACCCGTTTCCAGCGTTCGTAGGTCAGATCGGGGAACCAGACTGAGACGATCTGCGGCGCGGCTTGCTTGCGGGTCATAACGCGCGACCCAGCGCCCCGGATTGCGGCCTCGCGCACGAAATAAATCCAGATCCCACTGCGCCTGTCCTGGGGCCTGCGCATCGTGCGGATTGGGCTGGGACGGCAATGATACCACGCGCCATCTTGCGCGCGCCGCACTTAAGACACCGGGATCGCCACTGCGGATCAGATACAGTGGGACGCCTGACGCTTCTGCCCGCATCGTCAGACGTTTGGTGGCAGTAAAGTCTAGTGCAGCGGGTGCGCCATGCACCTCGCCTATGACAGCGGTCAGACCTGCACATGTTGCGGCTTCCTCCATTGACCACAGCACATCGCGCGGATGACTGACAGTGACTCGCAAGATTGGCTGCGTAATCTGCATGGACCGCAGACCCGGTGCATAAAGCTGCCCGTTTTCGCGGCGTGCTGCATAATCCTGCACCCACACAATAGGCATATCCACTTGACCTAATTCTGCCAAAACAACGCCAATTGCACCCGCATCGGCGGATTTTTGACACAAAACGTCCGTCAATGCAGGTTGCCCAAAGGTGACAGGCTGAGGGAACGGCAAAATTTGCCCATATAAAGAATCGTAGGTCATACACCAATAGCATTGTTCATGTTTTGTTCTTTTTTGCAAATTCATAATAGTGGACGTTCATGCACTGTTCGGCATCTGTGACTCTGGACCCTTTCAAGACCTTCGCCGCGACCCGCGCGAAGGTCAGCTATGCCGATTTTCAGGATTTTGGGTCAATCTTTAACGTGAAGGTCAAATTCGTCTGACGTTCCACATAGAACGGGACTGGCAAGCCCACGTCGCAAAGCACAGACACCCCCCTTGCCCCTGCGTTCGTCTTGGCAGAGTTTGCAGCCATTCAGGGACGGGGTTTCACATGGACATACGCGCAATACTGATGGGGCTGATCTTTGCGATCATGTGGTCATCGGCTTTTACCTCTGCCCGCATCATCGTTGCTGACATGTCGCCCCTGTTCGCCCTGTCCTGCCGCTATCTGATTTCGGGCCTATTGGGCGTCACCATTGCGCTGGCTCTTGGCCAGTCCATGCGGCTGACACCGGCACAATGGCGCGCCACGATCATCTTTGGCATCCTGCAAAACGCCGTTTACCTTGGTCTGAACTTTATCGCGATGCAAACCGTCGAAGCCTCCCTTGCCGCCATCATCGCTTCAACCATGCCTCTGCTTGTCGGGTTCGCCGTCTGGGTGATCTTTGGCGAACGGCTGCGCCCTATGGGCATCGCGGGCCTGTTTGCCGGTTTGATCGGCGTCGGCATCATCATGGGCGCGCGCATTAATGGCGGTGTCGATCTGGCGGGCGTCGGGCTTTGTGTGGTGGGCGTCATCGCGCTGACCGCCGCAACCCTGCTGGTACGTGGTGCCACCTCTGGCGGGAACTTCCTGATGATCGTCGGCTTGCAAATGCTGGTCGGCTGCGCCGCTTTGACATTGGCCACCCTTGCATTCGAAACCCCACGCCTAAACCCGACAGTGCCGCTGGCATTGGCCTTTACCTACACCTGCCTGTTCCCTGGCCTTGCCGCGACAATCATCTGGTTCTGGCTGGTCAACCGGGTTGGGGCCACACGCGCCGCAACCTTCCACTTTCTCAACCCGTTCTTTGGTGTCGCCATCGCCGCCCTTCTCCTCTCCGAAGCTCTGGGCGCACGCGACATCCTTGGCGTGGCAATCATCACCGCTGGTATCCTCGCGGTTCAGGTCTCACGCCAGCCCAGGTCTTAAACACGACAAAACATGCCGCAGTTCGGCGTCTGGCCGACAGGCCACACTGTATAAGCTGGGGCGATGAACCCAGACGATTCACCCAAGTCCTATGCTTTCCTCCTGCTGCCGGGTTTCTCAACTCTGGGGTTTTCCTGTGCGTTGGATTGCCTGTCCCTTGCAAACCACCACCCGTCCGGGCGTCAATTCTACCACTGGCGGATGCTGTCGGCGGATGGCAATCCGGTGTCCGCCTACAACGGGGTCCGCGTCGAGGTCGATTGCGCCCTGACCGAGTTGGACCGGCATGAAACCCTGATCGTCTGTGCTGGTGAAAACGCAGGCCAAGGCAGTACCAAACCGGTCCTGAACTGGCTGCGCCGCGAAACCCGCAAGGGCATGGATTACGGGGCGCTTTCCTCTGGCACCTATACGCTGGCCCTCGCAGGTTTGATCGGGGGCAAGCGCGTTACAACCCATTGGGAATACAAAACCGCACTGGCCGAAATGCTGCCTGATGTTGTCATGGAGGACACGCTTTATTCCGTTGACGGGCGCGTCTTTACATCGGCGGGCGGGGCGGCCTCTATGGATCTAATGCTGTACCGTGTCAGCGCCGATTACGGCACCGACCTTGCCACATGGGTCGCTGATCAAATGGTCTATACCGCGCCGCGCGCGCAGTCACAGGGGCAACGCATGTCCTTGCTGTCACGCCCCGAGGTGCGCAACGCCAAGCTGCTCCTCACTATCCAGATCATGGAAAACAACCTCGAAGATCCTCTGCGCCCCGATGAAATCGCCGAACTGATCCACCTGTCCACACGACAGCTGGAACGCCTATTTGCACGCTATCTTTCGACCTCGCCCAAACGCTACTACCTGCATCTGCGACTGGAGAAAGCCCGCAACCTTCTGCGCCAGACCGACCTGAGTGTGACTGACGTCTGTGTCGCCTGCGGGTTCAAATCCCTGTCGCATTTCTCAAAAAGCTACCGCAACGCCTATGGCAATCCACCGGGCACCGAGGCGGCGGATGGCAAGGTGCTGTGGTCAGGAAACACCAAGGGGTAACCCCCGAAAACGCGGCCCCCCGACGAACCGGACTTACTTCAAAAACGGCTCTATTGCGTCAAGGATCGCCCGTGACTGCGGCTTGACCATCGCACCCCATGTACCCGCAACCGTCCCGTCAGGCCCGATCAGCACCTTGTTGAAATTCCACCGCGGCACAAACCCTGTTTCCGCCCGCACCGCTTTGTAAAATCCATGCGCGTGGTGGCCTTTCACATGGGTGATATCCGCCATCGGCAAGTCCAGCCCAAAAGTAACCTCGCAAAATTCCTTAACTTCGCTGCCGCTGGCCAATTCCTGATTGAAATCATCCGATGGCACGGCCAGCACCACCAGCCCTCGACCTTTGAATGTATCATACAGGGCCTGCAACCCACCGTATTGCTTTGTAAACCCACATTGTGACGCTGTATTCACCACCAGCACCGGCTGGCCGGCCCAGTCGCGCAGGTTCATTGATCCTCCGTCAATGCTGGCAAAGGTCACATCACGGGGTGCCGCGCAGACCACCGTGCCCAGCATCGCAAGAACCAATCCGAAAACCCATTTCATTCTCAACTCCCCTTTCCGCCATCTCTGCTGCCAGACACGCAGCCCGATCACATGAAGTTGCACAATCGACAGAAACCCTTTGAATTTCACGATCACACCCCATCTAAGGTCAGGACCCATTAATCCTGTGCCGTCAGTTTGCCCGATTTTTTCGCTAACAAGGAACATCTTATGCAGAAATAGTGGTTCTATTTCAAATGGATGTGACGATGGAAGCGGCAAACCCGCACGGCGGGAATTTCACTTCATTTCAGCGTCTTGGACCGCTTGCAAATAGAACCACTATTGACGGCGCGGCCCAAACCATTGAAATTTCGTGAAATTGCCGCTGACGATACAGGATTAATGGGTCCTGACCCTAATGCACAACAAAAGCGCCAAGGAGGACGTCATGTCAAAATATGAAAAACGCGCCGAAGTCGTCGCCAACCTGTCACCCGAAGAATATCACGTGACACAGGAAAGCGGGACGGAACGCCCGGGCACCGGCAAGCTGCTTGGTAATAAAGAACCCGGCATCTATGTGGATATCGTTTCAGGAGAGCCCCTATTTGCCTCCTCCGACAAATACGAAAGCGGCTGCGGCTGGCCCAGCTTTACCAAACCCATCGAAAACGTGACCGAACACCGCGATGCATCACTGGGCATGGTCCGCACCGAAGTGCGCAGCAAACACGGCGACAGCCACCTCGGGCATGTTTTCCCCGACGGCCCGCCAGATCGTGGCGGTCTGCGCTATTGCATCAACTCTGCCTCGCTGCGCTTTGTCCATCGCGATGACATGGCTGACGAAGGCTATGGCGATTACATTACTCAAGTGGAGGACGTAGCATGAATACCGAACGCGCAGTTCTGGCAGGTGGTTGTTTCTGGGGGATGCAGGATCTGATCCGTCGCCGCCCCGGCGTGATTTCGACCCGTGTGGGATACACCGGTGGCGACGTGCCAAATGCCACCTACCGCAACCATGGCACCCACGCCGAAGGCATCGAAGTGGTCTTTGACCCCACGCTCACCTCATTTCGTGAACAGCTTGAGTTCTTTTTTCAAATCCACGACCCTACAACCGAAAACCGGCAGGGCAACGACCGTGGCCTCTCCTATCGTTCCGCCATCTACTATGTGAGCGATGAACAAAAGGCCGTGGCCTTGGACACAATCGCCGATGTCGACGCCTCGGGGCTGTGGCCGGGCAAGGTCGTGACCGAAGTCGAACCAGCTGGTGATTTTTGGGAAGCAGAGTCCGAACACCAAGATTACCTTGAGCGGACCCCCAACGGCTATACCTGCCACTTCCCCCGCGCCGACTGGGTCTTGCCCAAACGCGCCGCGGCTGAATAACGGATTGGGCGGGGTTACCCCCGCCCTACATTGCCACGCGCGGGCGCCCCGCGGCCTCAACAGTGATATGCGCCTCAATAAAGACCTCCCGCGATTCAACACCGGCTGTCCGGATGTCGCGCTGCACCGAGACCTGAATATCCTCGGCACCGGCCATCTGCGCCTCAGCCGTGGCGTCACGCCGCAAAACAGTCTCTAACTCTGCCAATGCACTGTCTTGATCTGCAAAATCGACAGGCCCGTCCAAAAGATGCACGCGATATTTCCCCTCGCTGGGTGATGTCACCGTCCCGCTTTGGCGCATCGTGACCCGCCCCACCACCGCACCGATGGCATTGGCGACGCCGGCATATTCCGGCAGGATCATCTCACAGCCCAGCATTTCACCAACAGCCGGATAGTAACTGCGGGCAGAGGCCCCCAACCCAACAACAGAGACGTTCAAACCAGTCTCTAACTTGACCAAACCGTGATGCCCCGCCATCCCGCGCTGCATCAACACATGTCTGGCCAGAACCGCCGGATCGGCATCAAATGGGAAATCCTCCTCGGCAAAAGCAGTCTCTAACAAAGCCAAACTCGTCTGGTAGGTCAGACGATCCACAATCATCTGCGCCACGTCATCCTCACTGGTCGACAGAACCGTCCCTGATCCCGTTCGCCTGCGCCCGAACAATTGCAGCGCCTTGCGCGCAGCACCGGCATCCCACTCCATCACCCGGCCCAGAACATGGCTGGCATCCGAGGGCGTCACCCCGGACACCTGAACCAATCCGCGCCCAACCAACCGTTGCAACGCGCCCTGTTCAACCCGCGCCCGCAAGATGTCCCCCAAAGGATGAAGCCCCTCTCCAATTCGCTCAAGCAACTGTGTTTCACGCGGCCCGATACCCTCCCGGCTCAGCCCCTGCACCGCCCGCACGAATCGCCCGTCATGCTCTCCCGGTGTTGACGCACGCAGCTGCGCATCCAGCGCAGTATGCACCACCTCTGGCGCATCAACCGCCACCAGCGATACCGGAAGCACCCGCTTTGGCCCCAGGGTCACGCCCCCCTGCAACCCTTCCGCAATGAAATGAACCTCACTGTCCCCACCAAGGCCGGTCGTACGCATCGCCACCGCCTCGACCATGGTGCGATAGGGGCCAACACGGGCACCCGCCGGATCAATCGCCGGACGCCCATCGCGCAACAACGCGACATCCGTCGTTGTTCCGCCGATATCACTGACCAATGCATGATCCACACCCGTCATCCATCGCGCCCCGACAATCGACGCCGCCGGTCCACTCAGGATTGTCTCGATAGGCCGCTCGCGCGCCTGTCCGCTGGAAATCAGCGCCCCATCTCCCCGAACCACCATCAGCGGGGCCTCGATCCCCATCGCTGTCAGCGTGTCTTCGGCACGCCCGATCAACCGATCGATCATCCCAATCAGCCGTGCGTTCAACACCGCCGTCAGCGCCCGCTTGGGGCCATTCAACTTGGCCGATAACTGATGTGACGCCGAAACTGGCCGCCCGGTAATTTGCGCAACCAATTCTGCCGCCCGCAGCTCATGCGCCGGATTGCGCGTGGCAAACTGGCTGGCAACAGCAAACCCGCTGACTTCTTCCTTATGTGTCTCTAAAAAGACGATGAGCCCCGCTTCATCCAACGCCATCGCCTCGCCACCGGCATGATTATGACCACCGTCCAGCACGATATAGGGATCACCCTTCAGCGCCTCGGCCAATCCGTGCCCCGCCAAATCCTTCTCGCGAAACCCGATATAGATCAGCGCAACGCGCCCGCCCTGCCCTTCAACCAGCGCATTGGTCGCAAGCGTCGTCGACAGCGACGCCAAGGCAATGTCAGACGCGGCCACATCGGCCTGTGCCAGAACCGCCTGCACTGCGGCCCCCACCCCCAGCGCAAGATCATGCCGCGTGGTCAACGACTTGGCCGAAGCAATCACCGCCTCTTCATCCCGCACCAACACCGCATCCGTATAGGTGCCGCCTGTATCAACGCCCAAAAGCAACGCCATGGCCATTCCCCTCATTTCATTCGAATCAGGTGTATCGGATGGAACAAAATGGTCCAGCCTGTTTGCGTCAGCCCGCGGCCAACTTCTCCAGCGCCCAAACCGCCGCATCCGCAACCGCTGGATCAGGATCATGCATCAATCCCCGTGCCGCCTCCGCCAGCTCCGGCAAACCGGAATTGCCAATGGCATAAAGCACGTTGCGCACAAAACGGTCCCGCCCGATACGCTTCACAGGCGATCCTGAAAACCGCAACCGAAACGCCGCATCATCCAGTCCGACCAGTTCCTCCAGATCCGCCGCCTCGCGCAAGGCCCCGTGATACCGCATGTCGCTCGCCTGAACCGCAAATTTGTTCCAGGGACAGGCCGCCAGACAATCGTCACATCCGTAAATCCGGTTGCCCAATTTGCCGCGCAGCTCATGCTCCACCGGCCCCTTATGTTCGATCGTCAGATAGGAAATACAGCGCCGCCCGTCCAACCGGTACGGGGCCGGAAAAGCCTCCGTCGGACAGGCCACCTGACAGGCCGTGCAGGAACCGCAACGGTCCACCTCGGGGGCATCCACCTCCAAATCCAATGTGGTAAATACAGACCCTAAAAAGGCCCAATTACCCCAATCCCGACTTACTACATTGGTGTGTTTGCCCTGCCATCCCAACCCGCTCGCCTGTGCCAGTGCTTTCTCCGGCACGGGGGCTGTATCGACAAAAACCTTCACCTCGCAGGGCTGCTGCTCAATCAACCACCGCGCCAGCCGCTTCAGCCGCTTCTTGACAATATCATGATAATCGCGCCCCTGCGCATAAACCGAAACGGCAGCCTTTTCGGGATGCGCCAATACCGCCAACGGATCATGTTCCGGCGCATAGCTCTCGGCCAGCATGATCACCGATTTTGCCTCTGGCCACAGGGCCGCCGGGTTACCCCGCCACGCCATCCGGTCTGCCATCCATCCCATCTGCCCATGGTACCCGGCCTGCACAAAGGCCTCCAGCCGTGCTGGCACCTCGGGCACATCCCAAGGACGACAAATCCGGCAGGCAACAAACCCTTCGCTCAGAGCTTGTTCAACCAACCGCGCCTTCAGGTCCATTCTCTTTTTGGCCTTATATACTGTCCGCACTCTCGGCAGGCACAGGAACTGGCGTGGGCCACCGCTTAAAAATCCAGATCGTTATAATGTTTCGGCGGCGGGAATCCCGATACCTGATCCGCCAACAGGGCACGAAACGCCGGACGTGACTTTATCTTGGCATACCAGTCTTTCACCACTTCCGACCGGTTCCAATCCACGTCCGAAATATAATCCAGCGACGACAAATGCGCCGCCGCAGCGAAATCGGCCAATGTCATTTTATCCCCCGCCAACCAGCGGCGATGATCCAGCAACCATGTCATATAATCCAAATGGTATTTGATCGCCTTGGCACCGGCCTTGACGTTCTTACTGTCGGGATACCCCTGTTTCATCATCTTCTTGTTCACCCGCTCGTACAACAGCTTGGATGTCACCTCGACATGAAACTTGTCATCAAACCAATTGACCAGCCGGCGCACCTCTAACCGCTCTAACGGATCAGAAGGCAACAAGGACGGCTCCGGTCGGGTCTCTTCCAGATATTCGCAGATCGCAGCACTTTCCGACATGATAATCCCGTCAAGCCGCAGCACCGGCACCTTGCCAGCAGGGTTGCGCCGCATAAAATCGGGGTCCTGCTCCCAATAGCGTTCTTCAACCAGCTCCACTTCGATCTTCTTTTCAGCAAGACTCAGGCGCACCTTGCGGCAAAACGGGGAAAGGGGAACGTGGAACAGGCGCGCCATTACAAAGTCTCATGCTGAACTGATTTCAATACTCAATGCCCGTATACGGCGTGCAATTCAACTCTCGAAACAGGCCGCACGCCCGTCCTTGCCGATTGTCGCCGCCCCGTCACGCACCTGACGCGCCCGTTTCAAAACGAATCCGCTGGGTCTTGAGGCGGATCGCGTC
The DNA here is from genome assembly GCF_029285175.1 of Sulfitobacter sp. M05. Classification (GTDB taxonomy): domain Bacteria; phylum Pseudomonadota; class Alphaproteobacteria; order Rhodobacterales; family Rhodobacteraceae; genus Sulfitobacter. The sequence goes on from NZ_JABEDH010000002.1 coordinate 503,859, forward strand.
TTGGGCGACGGCAGGATCGCCGCCAACTGCGCGGCCTGCGTTGCGGACAAATCAGCGGCAGAAACACCAAAGTAATGTCGGGCGGCGGCCTCTACCCCGAAAACACCTTCGTCAAATTCGGCGACGTTCAGATACACCTCAATGATACGCCGCTTTGACCATATCGCCTCGACCAACGGGGTAATCAGGGCTTCGGCTGCTTTGCGCGCCCAGAGCCGCCCATGCCACAGATAAACATTCTTGACGGTTTGCTGGCTGATCGTCGAGGCCCCACGGGCAGATCCCTGCTCAATCGCCATTTTGATCGCCGGCAGATCAAATCCCCAATGCTGACAGAAATTCGCATCCTCCGCCGCCACAGCAGCGCGCGCCATCACCGGCGCGACCTTATCAATCGACACCCATGTCTGTTTCACACCGCCCAACCGGCGCCCTTCGGTAAACATATAGGCGGTTGTCGGCGGGTTAATCAGCGCCCCCAGCAGCACCAGCGCCACCGTTACCAGAAACACAATCGCCACGGCCCGCAACACCCAGCGCCGCACCCGCTTGCGCCATGGCAGACCAACGGCCTTCTTGACCGGTTTCTTCTTTGATGTCGCTTTGCGGGCCATCCCACAGATATAGGGCGCGGGATCGGCTTTGTGAACGTAATTGAATGCCGCAGTGACATTTCCAGCGTCCCTGCGCCCTTCCGGTCAAGGCGGATCAGCGGGCACCGCGGTTGCGACGCCCGCCATAAATTTATTCCGCAGGAACCGCCGTGGGTTCAAGGCTTAGCGGTGCCGGCAAATGCGTCAACATCTCCTTCGGGCAAATTTGCAGGAAGTTCTGTTTTTCCTGCTCCCAATGCTGAAGGATTTCTGCCGCCTTGACGCTGTTGGTCTCTTCCAGATGCCGCTCCAGCAACCCTTTCAACTGCGCCGTCCAGTGATCCACAGTCACGGGGCATGTCACCACCGTTTCATGGTTCATCAGCAGGGATGCTTCGCCGTCCGGGTCATAAAGATAGGCCATACCGCCCGTCATCCCGGCACCAAAGTTGGCACCAATCGCCCCAAGGATCACCGCAACACCGCCGGTCATATATTCACACCCGTTACTGCCACAGCCCTCAATAACCACCTTCGCGCCAGAGTTGCGCACCGCAAACCGCTCGCCCGCACGTCCGGCAGCAAACAGATGCCCCTCGGTCGCACCATAAAGAACAGTGTTCCCGATGATGGTGTTCTCGGACGCGGTGATCCGGCTCGACATCGGCGGACGCACAACAATCGTGCCGCCAGACAAACCTTTGCCAACATAGTCATTGGCATCACCAGACACTTCCAGCTTCAGTCCCGGGGCCGCGAACGCGCCCAACGACTGCCCCGCAGACCCGGTTAGCTTCACCGTCAGGTGATCCGGCTGCAACCTGTTGCGCATCCCGAACTGTTTCACGATATGGCTTGATACCCGCGTGCCCACGGTCCGGTGCGTGTTCTGCACCGCATAAGACAGCTGCATCTTCTCGCCATCTTCAAGGAACCGCGCGGCATCCCGCACGATCTGCGCATCCAGCGTATCCGGCACCACATTGCGCGGCTTGTCGCGGTCATAGACGTTTTCATGCGCCCCATCGACCGTGATCAACAGCGGGTTCAGGTCCAGATCATCCAGATGTGCTGATCCACGTGAAACCTGTGTCAGCAGGTCCGCACGCCCGATCACATCCTCCAGCGATTTTGCACCGATACGTGCCAAAATCTCGCGTACCTCAGTGGCATAGAAGGTGATCAGGTTCACAACCTTATCCGCATTGCCGGTGAACTTGTCGCGCAGCGCCTCGTCCTGCGTGCAAACCCCCACAGGGCAGGTGTTGCTCTGGCACTGACGCACCATAATACAGCCCATGGCGATCAATGCCGCCGTGCCGATGCCGTATTCCTCGGCCCCCAACATCGCCGCCATGACAATGTCCCGGCCCGTGCGTAAACCACCATCGGTGCGCAAGGTTACGCGATCCCGCAGGTTGTTCATCGACAATACCTGATGGGCCTCGGTCAAACCCATTTCCCACGGCAAACCCGCATATTTGATCGAGGTCGCAGGGCTGGCACCGGTGCCGCCATTGTGACCCGAAATCAGGATGATATCCGCCTTGGCCTTGGCCACACCGGCGGCAATCGTGCCAACACCGCTTGAAGCCACCAACTTCACCGTCACCTTACAGCGCGGGTTGATCTGCTTCAGGTCATAGATCAGCTGCGCAAGGTCTTCGATGGAGTAGATGTCATGGTGCGGCGGTGGTGAAATCAACGTCACCCCTTTGGTCGAATGCCGCAGACGCGCGATCAGATCGGTCACCTTCATACCGGGCAGTTGCCCACCCTCACCGGGTTTGGCACCCTGCGCCACCTTGATCTCCAGCTCTTCACACTGGTTCAGATACTCCGCAGTCACACCAAAGCGCCCCGATGCGACCTGCTTGATCTTGGCAGACGGGTTATCACCGTTCGGCTCGGGTACAAAATGCGCCGGATCTTCACCGCCTTCGCCACTGTCCGACTTGGCACCAATCCGGTTCATTGCCACGTTCAACGTCTTATGCGCCTCAGGGCTTAGCGCGCCCAGGGACATGCCTGGTGTCACAAACCGCTTGCGGATAGAGGTGATGCTTTCCACCTCTTCCAGCGCCACGGGTTCGCCCAACGGTTTGATGTCCAGAAGGTCACGCAGATGGATCGGCGGATTGCTTTGCATCTTTTTCGAATACTGTTGCCACATCTGATAAGAGGCTCTGTTACAGGCCATTTGCAGCAGATGCATACTCGACGCTTCCCACGCGTGGGTCTCGCCAGACTTGCGTGCCTTGTAGAACCCGCCAATGGGCAAGACGGTGCCGTCCCCCTGCCAGCCCTGCGCATGAACCGCTTCGGCTTTGCGCTGAATGCCGGTGACACCGATGCCGGAAATTCGGCTGGTCATCCCCGGGAAAAACTCTGCACACATGGCACGGGACAGGCCCACAGCCTCAAAGTTCAGACCGCCGCGATAGGACGAAATAACGCTGATGCCCATCTTCGCCATGATCTTGAGCAGACCCTGATCAATCGCTTCACGATAGCGTTGCACAGCCTCGGTCAGCGTTTGATCCAGCAAACCGCGCTCAATCCGATCCGCCAGCGAATCCTCCGCCAGATAGGCGTTAACAACGGTCGCACCGCAGCCGATCAGCACCGCAAAATAATGCGGATCAACACATTCGGCAGAGCGCACATTCAGCGATGTGAAGGTCCGTAAACCCTTGCGCGTCAGGTGGCTGTGGACCGCGCTGGTCGCAAGGATCATCGGCATTGCGACCTTGTCCGCACTGCTCAGATGATCGGTCAGCACCAGATGGCCCGCGCCGGAACGAACCGCATCTTCGGCTTCGGCGCGCACACGGGCCAGACTGGCGTTCAGATTGGTGCCCCCCGCCTCAAAGGTGCAATCGATTGTCACCACATCAGCGTTAAAATGGCTGAACAGCTCGTCAAACTGCGCATTGCCCACAAAAGGCGAATCCAACACCAGAATTTCGGTCTGGCTGCTGTCCTCGTCCAACACGTTCTTAAGGTTACCGAACCGTGTCTTCAGGCTCATCACCCGGAATTCACGCAGGGAATCAATCGGCGGATTGGTCACCTGCGAGAAATTCTGACGGAAGAAATGGCTTAGCGGACGGTACTGTTTCGACAAAACAGCCGAAGGCGTGTCATCGCCCATCGAGGCCAGCGTCTCCTTGCCGTCTTCGGCCATCGGGGCCAGAATCTGCTCCAGATCCTCGATCGAATACCCCGCCGCAACCTGACGCTGGCGCAGGTCATTACCGGTATAGACCGGCTGCTCCGTCACCTTGGCCAGAGGCCCGTCCAGCTCGACAATCTTGCCAACCCAATCACCAAAGGGCAGCGCCTGTGACAGCTTGTCCTTGATCTTGGCGTCGTGAAACAGCTCGCCCTTCTTCATATCAACCGCAATCATCTGACCAGGGCCAAGCGCGCCCTTTTCGATGACATTGGGTTCATCCATCGGCACCATGCCCGCTTCGGAACCGGCAATCAGCATCCCGTCGGCGGTCACCACATACCGCATCGGCCGCAAACCGTTGCGATCCAAGCCCGCACAAACCCAGCGGCCATCCGTCATCGCCAATGCGGCAGGGCCATCCCATGGCTCCATCACAGAGTTGCAATAGGAATACATGTCGCGCCACGCCTGCGGCAGCTCCACCGCCTGCTTTGACCAGCTTTCAGGCACCAGCATGGTTTTCGCCATCGGTGCGGAACGTCCCGCACGCACCAAGGCCTCGAACACCGCATCCAGCGCCGCTGAATCCGACGAACCTGCCGCCACAATCGGTTTGATATCCTCGGCCATATCGCCAAAGGCACCCGATGCCATGCGAATCTCGTGGCTCTTCATCCAGTTCAGGTTGCCCTTTAGGGTGTTGATCTCGCCGTTATGCGCCAACATCCGGAACGGCTGCGCCAGCCACCACTGCGGAAAGGTGTTTGTCGAATAGCGCTGGTGATAAATCGCAAAGGCGCTCTCGAACCGTTCATCCATCAGATCGGGATAGAACTCCGCCACCTGCTCGGCCAGCATCATGCCCTTATAAATGATCGACCGGCAGGACATCGACGCAATGTAGAACGACGCAATCCCCGCTGCGATGGCCGCCTTTTCGATCCGGCGGCGGATGACATAAAGCTCGCGTTCGAAAACATCCTCATCCACTCCCTTAGAGTTGGAAATCAGGATCTGTTCAATCTCGGGGCGGGTCGCATTCGCCTTTTCCCCCAGACAAGAGGTCTTCACCGGGACATGCCGCCAGCCATAGATGTAATACCCCATCCGCAGAACTTCGGATTCAACAATCGTCCGACATGTTTCCTGCGCGCCAAAGTTGGAGCGGGGCAAAAACACCTGACCCACCGCGATCAACTCGTCTTCGCGCGGTTTGTGACCGGTGCGGCGCACCTGATCGTAAAAGAACGGCACCGGAATTTGTACATGAATGCCCGCGCCGTCGCCGGTTTTCCCATCCGCATCTACCGCACCACGGTGCCAGATCGCCTTCAGCGCCTTAATGCCGTTTTCCACAACCCCGCGGCTGCGTGTTCCGTCAATATTAACAACAAGGCCCACGCCACAGGAAGAATGCTCTTCTTCTGGGGAATACAGACCTTTTTCGGCCATCATCGCCCGCTTTGCTTCCTCACGTGCGACCCACTCGGCATTATACTTGGTCATGGGTTAACTCCTTTGACAAATAATTTCTGGCTCGGGGATGCCGCCCGCATCTTGCGGCGGCGGTTCCCGTCTTGCCGGCGGGACGCAATGCCCTTTTCCCGGCCTAAATCCTTACTCACGGGTTTTGCTCTTCTGACGGCGCAAACATTGCAATGGTCTCCGCCGTACTCATCCGTTTATGATCCCCGGCCAAGGCATAGCCTTGCGGACATTTGTCGGAAAAGAACTCAACCTTGAGGGTGCCGCCGCCCGCATTCGGGAACAGCCCTGCCGACAGGTTGCGCGACCCATCTTCGTCAAACCCATACCAAAGCGTCGATCCGCAAGTTCCGCAAAACCCGCGCCCGCCCCAGTCAGATGATTTGAACTGCTGCGCTGGGCCAGTCACCGAAATGCTCCCCGGTACCGTCTCAAGCGAGAAAAACGGCCCCGATGTATGCTGACGGCACATGTCACAATGACAGGCCCGCAAACGCGGGTTGTCTACTGTGGCGGAGATTTGCACCGCACCGCACAGGCATTGACCCTGTATTTCTTCAGACATTGTTCATTCTTTCGCTTTTTCAGGCCAATATCGCTGACCTATTCACTTTTGGCTGGCCGCATTGCTGCGCTGCGGCGGTGCATCGGGGGTGTACAGAAGGCGTACCGGGGGTGCCCCCTATTCCGCCGCCAACGATGCCATGTTGTTCAACCGGTCAAGGATCGCCTCGGCGCAATCGCGCCCGTCCTTGATTGCCCAGACCACCAGTGACGCACCGCGCACGATATCACCCACCGCATAAACACCGTCCATCTCGGTGGCACCGGTGATATATTCGGTCTTGATCGTGCCCCAGCGGGTCACCGGCAATTCCGGCTCATTCCAAAGCGTTGGCAAATCCTCAGGCTCGAAACCCAGGGCCATGATCACCAGATCCGCGTCTTCGACGTAATCCGCACCCTCGATCACCTCCGGTGCCTGACGCCCTGTTGCATCCGGCGCACCCAGACGCATCTTTTGCACCATCACACCGCTGACCGGATCACCGACAAACCCTTTGGGCGCGGTCAGCCATTCAAACTGCACGCCCTCTTCCTCGGCATTGGCAACCTCGCGCTGGCTGCCCGGCATGTTGGCGCGGTCACGACGATACAAACACTTCACGCTTTCCGCGCCCTGACGGATTGACGTACGCACACAGTCCATCGCGGTGTCACCACCACCGATGACAACCACCCGCTTGCCCTTGGCATCCAGACGACCGGAATCAAATTCCTCCACCGCATCCCCAAAACTTTTGCGGTTGCTCGCCGTTAGGAAATCAATCGCCCGTTCAAGGCCCGGCACGCCAATACCAGGGGCCTGAATTTCCCTTGTTTTGTAAACACCTGTGGCAATAACCACCGCATCATGTGCCTCGCGGATCTCGGCAAAGCTGATGTCCTTGCCGACGGTGCAATTCAGCTTGAACGTCACGCCGCCCGCCTCAAGCTGTTCATTGCGGCGCATCACCACATCTTTCTCAAGTTTGAAACCGGGAATGCCATAGGTCAGCAATCCACCAGCGCGGTCATATGTGTCATAGACCGTGACCTGCACACCCTGCCGGCGCAGCACATCCGCCGCCGCCAGACCACCGGGGCCCGCACCGATGATGCCAACGCTTTCGGTGCGCTCTGCCTTGGGTTTGATCGGCTGAACCCAGCCGTTTTCCCATGCGGTATCCGTAATGTATTTTTCGACCGACCCGATTGTCACGGTCCCGTGGCCAGATGACTCAATGACGCAATTGCCTTCGCACAGGCGGTCCTGCGGGCAAATGCGGCCACAAATTTCCGGGAATGTATTGGTCGCCTGCGATACTTCATAGGCCTCCTGCAACCGCCCCTCTGCTGTCAGGCGCAGCCAGTCAGGGATGTTGTTATGCAGCGGGCAATGGCTTTGACAGTAGGGGACACCGCACTGGCTACAACGGCTGGCTTGCTCCTTGGCTTTGGTGTCCGCGTACTCTGCGTAAATTTCATTGAAGTCCGCACGCCGTAAATCAGGCGGACGCTTTTCCGGCATATCCCGCTCAAGACTCACAAATTTCAACATCGGCTGCTTTGCCATGGTCATTTCCTTACGTATCACCCGCCAGGCACACCAGCTACTACAGGCCGAAAAGGAATAAAAGACAGCAATGCTGACCTATATATGAGTTTTACGAATTAGCTACCAAGCTTGCATTCAATTACCGCGAATTTTAGATCCGTATCGGACCTACCATTTAAAATCCTGCCATCAATCCAGCCAGGGCCACACCGCCGACAATGATCCGCCACCACCCGAACAAGGCGTAGCCGTGCTTGCTGACATAACCCAAAAGCCACTTCACAACGAGAACCGCCGCAATGAAAGCAAACACGAAACCCACCGCAATTTCACCCATCGCATTGGCGTCCAGCACATCGCGGTTTTTGTAGAGATCATAGGCAAAAGCACCGGCCATCGTCGGCATCGACAGGAAAAACGAGAACTCCGCAGCCGCCCGTTTGCTTGCGCCCAACATCAACGCCCCCACGATGGTCGATCCCGACCGCGAGGTGCCCGGGATCATCGCAAGACACTGAATAAAACCGATTTTCAACGCCATCGACAGCGGGAATTCCATCGCATCATCATGTTTTGTTTCCGGCGCGATACGCTCCACCATCAACAGGATAACACCGCCAATAATCAACATCACGGCAATCAACACAGGCGTTTCAAACAACACCGTCTTGATAAAGTCATGGGCCAGAACCCCGATCACCACCGCTGGCATAAAGGCCACCAGCACCGACAAAATAAAGCGCCGCGACGCAGGGTCATGCGGCGCGGTCGAGAACACCGCCCACAACCGTGACGCATAAACAGTGAGAATCGCCAAGACCGCACCAAGCTGGATCACAACCTCAAAGGTGCGACCCGCGCTTTCAAAGCCTAAAAAATGGGCAGCAAGCAGTAAATGTCCAGTCGAGGACACCGGAATGAACTCTGTCAGCCCCTCCAGCAACCCCAGAAAAGCGGCAACCAGCGTCGTGGAACCATCCATCAGCTGTTGCGCAGGTTTTGTGCCGAATCCTTGATTGCGTCATACTGACCGGACGGACGGAACCGCCACAGGTAGTCGACCAGAACAGCATCCATTGCCACAGGCGTAATGCCAAGTTCTTTCAAACCCTTGGCATCCTGCGCCACGACATTGTCTTTACGCAGGTTCTTCAACTGGTCACGCGTCAACACGCCGTTGGACACCAGACCACCCGTCACCGCCTGCACCATGTCAAAGCCCCAGGCGATAATGCCCGCGATCCAGTTTGGCAGGTTCACAATCAGGCGACGGCGGTGGATCACATCCAGCATCCGCTGCATCAGCCCGCGCATGGTTTCTTTTTGCGGACCGCCCAGCTCGTAAACGCCACTGGCGGCCTTACCGGTCACGCCCATCTCTGCCGCTTCGGCAACATCACCGACATAGACCGGCTGAAACTCGATATTCCCGCCCGCGATAGGCAACACAGGGCTGATACGGGTCATACCAGCGAAGCGGTTGAAAAAACCGTCCTCTGGTCCGAACACAATAGAAGGCCGCAGGATAACGGCATTCGGCATATGCTCCAGTACCCCGGCTTCACCTGCGGCTTTGCTGACGGCATATTCACTGTCCGCATCCGCATCCGCATCTGCACCAATCGCTGAGATATGCACCATACGGCCCACGCCATTCTCCGCAGCCAACCGCGCCACGCGCGCCGCACCTTCGGCCTGCACCGCATCAAATTTGTTCTTACCGCTTTCGGCCAGAATACCAACGCAGTTCACCACGGCATCCGCACCACTCAGGGCAGCCCGCACAGAAGCATCATCGCGAATATTGCACAATACCGGCTCGACCTGTCCGACAACACCGTAAGGCTTCACAAACAAAGCTTCGTTCGGATTACGAACAGCCACGCGTACCCGCCACCCCGCACGCGCCATCCGCTGTGCGATATAACGCCCGACGAAACCGGACCCGCCATAAATTGTAACCAACTTGGACATGGTGATGCTCCTGTCTGCGCATTGACTTTAAGGTGATGTACCGCCCTGTCGGGCTTGCGACAAGCAACAATTGGAGGGGCACGCGGCAATGAAGCTTCAAGAACCTCGAATTTTTGATTAAATTGCGATTGACACCCGTCTTGGCTGGCCTTAGTCAGCCCTCACGTGACCTGCCCAGGTGGCGGAATGGTAGACGCGCTAGCTTCAGGTGCTAGTACTGGCAACGGTGTGGAGGTTCGAGTCCTCTCCTGGGCACCAAAACTTAAGAGCCTCACTTTACAAAATTCTTAAGCTCAGTCGCGACAGCGACTGATGACCGTCGGGGCTTTTGGCAGTTCAGCCACATAGCCAGACAAGTATCGTCAATTACCAATGCAACTGTCGCTCGGGACATCTGCGAACGTCTTGGCCAGTCAAAGAAATTTCCAAAAATGCCGGCTGGATCGGCACAGACGCGCACTGACCTCAGGCGGCCAGTGTTTGCCCGTCATCATTGCCATCCCAGGCTTCTTCTGTGTTGTCAGCATGCTCAAGCGCGGCGGATCGCGGGAGGGTCAAGGTAAACGTGCTGCCCTGCCCCATTACACTCTGCGCCGTCAGTTCACCTCCGTGGGCAAGCGCGATATCGCGCGAAATGGCTAGACCCAACCCCGTACCATTGTGCTTGCGGCTTGAGGTCGAATCGACCTGATGGAAGGCCTCAAACACATTCTCGATTTCGTCATCTGGAATACCAATGCCGCTGTCCTTGACCTGAATTGTGACGGTGCTGTCCGTAGAGGTTGCGATCACCGCAATTGAACCTTCTTCGGTAAATTTACTCGCGTTACCGATCAGGTTAATCAGCACCTGCTGAATCCGTTTCGCATCAACATTAATGTCGCAATTCACCGCACTAACTTCAAATGCCAAACCCTTATTCTCGACCATCGGACGCATCTGTTCAACAACGGTATCCACGATCTTGGGCACGGTTGTTTGGGCAATTTCCATCGCCAGCGTCCCGGATTCGATCTTTGCAAGGTCAAGAATTTCCGAGATCAGCGTGAAGAGCTGGTTCCCCGAGTTTTCAATGGACCGTGTCATCGTCGCGAACTTTGTGGAAAGGTCATCCAGCAAGGGCATAACATCGGCACTGAACTCGGGATTTTTCTCGATCTCGGCAACCAGTTTGCCGAACACTGGCATCTTGACGATATTCTGCGCCAGACGGGCATGACCCAAAATGATCGTCAGCGGCGTGCGCAATTCGTGACTTAGCACGCCCATAAATTCGGTTTTTGCCCGGTTCGCGGCTTCGGCCTCGCGTTGGGCGATCTTCAGGTCGGTCACATCGATCCGCAGGCCAACAACGGCACCGCAATCCATAGCTCGGTCATAGGCCCGGATGTAACTGCCGTCAGCCATGATCTGCTCGTTATCGGAGTCAGTGGCTTCCAGCCGCTTGGACCAACGCTCATACCACTCTTCTTCTCTGCCGACGGCATCGGGAATAAGCCCCCGGCGCAAGCTTGACTTGACGATATCCTCATAGCGCGCACCGATACGGACCATACCCGAACCGCCGGCAATCTCCTTGTATCGCCGGTTAAACGCGACAAGACGACGATCCGAGTCAAACATCACAAACCCATGTTCGAGCGCTTCGATACCGACAGACAACAGGCGGTCGGATTCACGGCGTTTGTCATACAGCCGCAGCACCATGGCAAAGGCGATAACACAGGCAAGGATACCCAGGGCATAGCTGATGTTGCGCGTCAATTGATTGGGGAGGTAAGGTGGCCAGCCACCATCGGTGGTCGCCGCGAGTTGCCATGCGCCGAATGGCAGGTTGAGTTCCAGAGTAATCGGATCTTCGGTCAGAACGGCCTCATCGCCTAGCAGGATTTCACACAGTTCTAAACTATCCGAATGAACAGCGCGTCCTTCAGGGTCCTCGTGAATAAGGATATCAAAGCCTTTTTCGTACTCGGATATTTCCATGGCTTCAAAGAACTTATCGTAATCAATAACGACCGACAGGATACCCCATGGATCACGCCGGCCCGAGTGGCCCGGGACAAATACCGGCACCCGCAAAACGAGACTGCGGTCGCCCGAAGCCAGCCCTGCCGGCCCGGTCATTATTGCTTCGCCTGTACTTAACGATGACATGATTTTGGAGAGAGCCTCTGGCTGGTCATGATAGCTTGCCCCCAGAATCTCCTGATTGCCGGTTCTTGGGAAAACCATGGAAGCAACAAGATCAGGGGCCGCTTCGACAAATTTGACATCCGGGTCATCCAGAACGAAATCGAGCGCTTTAATATTGAATTCCGTCACATTCATATCGGGGTGCTGGCCGATAATGGTCGCCAGCTCCTTGAGCGCGAAAACCCGTGAAATCAGATCATTCTTGATCCGTTCACGCACCTCAACCATGCTGATTGTGGTTTTGAGCTTAATGTCCTGCACATAGCTTTCATAGGTTAGGTTCTCAATTTTGTAGGCTACTGCGGTCAGAGAGATTGTTAACGCAACCAAGGCCATGGCACGGACAAAAATATCCTTCTTACGCTTGAGGGGCCCCGCAAAGGCTTTCCATCGTTCAGCGATGTCAACTTTCATCTTAGCCATTACACAAATCCCGCACTGCATCTAATCAACAATGGCAGTCATGCACGTTCATTGTGTGCATATTGAGGCAATAGGTTAACAAAATCACGTTTAGAGGGAACTTCCCTGCGCCTTGATGGCACCAAGGCCAGAAACGGTAGGCCCGCAGCCTTCCGGCCTACTCTACGGGGTTAGACCGCGATCATAGCCACCCAGAGCGCCCCATCAGCCATCAGCGCCGTTCCACATGCATCCAAATCGTGCCATATTAAAGACAGGCGCTGCGGGACGGCGCAGGAGACGCTTGAGGCCTTGTGACACACGCACCTTCCCTAACTGCACGTATTCTGGACACGCCACGTCAAGGACGCCGGCGCCTGATCGCCCTCGCAGGGGCCCCGGCCAGTGGCAAATCGACATTGGCAAACCAACTGGCAAAAACGCTGACAAAGACAGGATGCCCCGCGCAGGTCGTTCCGATGGACGGGTTTCACCTGGACAATCCGATACTGGCAGAACGGGGCCTTCTAGACCGCAAAGGCGCACCGCAAACGTTTGACGCGGCGGGGTTCCGGCATCTGGTTGCGCGGCTGCATAATGACGACGATGTATATTACCCCGTTTTCGACCGGGGTCGCGATATCGCGATTGCGGGGGCAGGCCTGCTTGATAGCGGATGCGACACGGTGATCATCGAAGGCAACTACCTGCTCTATGATGCGCCTGTCTGGCGGGATCTGTTGGACCTTTGGGATTTGTCGATCCGGCTTGATATCCCTCTCGCCACGTTGAAAGGGCGGCTGGTGAAACGTTGGCGCACATATGGTGCCAGCGAAGAAGACGCTATAGCCCGTATGCAACGCAATGACCTGCCAAACGCCGAGCTGGTGCTGGCATCCTCTTTGCCCGCTGACATCACGATCTCTGGCTAAGAACCAGATCAACGGCTCGCCAGCCATGACACCACGCTGCCGCCGCCGCCGAACGCAGGAATAGATGTCGTATCGCCCTGAGGCCAGACCACCGCAGACAGCCCCCCTGACGGAAAACCAAAAACAGTTCCGGTCGGACGCCCCCAAACATGGTCCAAAAACTGAAACCAATTCCTAAAAAATTCCCTCAAAAACAAATGTTTAAAAAGATTCTTCAAATCGTGCCGAAGTTTATCAAAACTGGCAAACCTTTGTTTACCTTTCGTTCCTAGTTTTTTCAGCACTAACGAAGGATACCCGATGTTTAACACCTTATCTCTTTCGCAGATCGAACATGTACTTGATCTGTTTAGCGTTCCAATGTTTGTAATTTCGCGACAGGAACCAACAAGTGATTTTCGATTGGTTGGGATGAATGCCGCGCTTGAACGGCTGGTGGGGAGACCACGGTCGGCAATTCATGGCAGGTCCATTTCAGAAATCGATCTGATCGGAATGCCCGACAGCGCCCAAGAGAACTTCCTGAGATGCGTGGAAAACAAGGAAGTCATTCACTTTACATATGTGTTTATTCAGGACGACTGCGAAGTGCGCTGGGACACGACGCTTCAGTATTCCCGCAGTCCCGATGAATATGACCGGGTCATCGCCACCACAATCAAGGTTCCCCAAGAACAACCCCTGTTGCAGGACAAACTTGCCTTTGAGGATGTGCGCTATTTCTCATCGATTGCGGATCTGCAGCTTGAAAACCTCAGCAGGGCATTCAGTTCTGTCACCACTGAGACGCAGGTCACTCCGATCGACGAAGAGCGCATCATGCGGCTGCATTCAGTATGTCGCACCGTGCAACGCAGCATCACCGACATTCAGGAAATCGTCAGGCGCGCCGAGGCGAGGCATGCTGCGCTTCAGATCCAGCCATTGCACAAACCTCTGCCTGATCATACGGCCCTGCAACACTCTGATGGTCTGGACACTGTCCGCGCATTTGCGGGTGCCTGGGACACAGAACAGAGCGACGTAAATTGCTAAAGCGTTACTGAATTTCACTCATGTCAAATTTTTCGTAACGGAATTTCTTGCCAGTTGCCCATCGATCCCCTAGGCTTGCGTCCGAAGTAGGGGAGAGAACGGACTATGTCAGCATTCATCTGCGACGCGCAGCGCACACCAATTGGCCGATTTGGCGGGGCGCTCGCCTCTGTACGGGCCGATGACCTTGCCGCGATCCCAATCGCAGCGTTGATAGCGCGCAATCCTGATGTGGATTGGTCACGGGTGGACGACGTTGTCTTTGGTTGCGCAAATCAGGCCGGCGAGGACAACCGCAACGTGGCCCGGATGGCATCGCTTTTGGCCGGCCTCCCCGTCGATGTCCCAGGTGCCACGATCAACCGCTTGTGCGCTTCGGGTATGGACGCAGTCGGTGCCGCCGCCCGCGCCATCCGTGCGGGTGACATGGATTTGGCCATTGCCGGCGGCGTAGAAAGCATGACACGCGCGCCTTTTGTGATGCCAAAGGCCGAAACCGCCTTTTCCCGCACCAATGCTGTTTATGACACCACCATCGGCTGGCGCTTTGTTAATCCGAAGATGAAGGCGCAGTATGGCGTCGATTCCATGCCGCAAACGGCTGATAACGTGGCCGAAGATCACAGCGTAAACCGTGCCGATCAGGATGCGTTTGCCTACCGCAGCCAACAACGATGGGCCGCCGCAGATGCCGCTGGCGTGTTTGCCGAAGAAATCACGCCCGTTACAATTCCCCAACGCAAGGGCGATCCGATTGTTGTCGACCGCGATGAACACCCCCGTCCCGACACCGCCTTGGAAAAGCTGGGCAAGCTGCGCGGCATCAATGGCCCGGACCTGACCGTCACAGCCGGCAACGCCTCTGGTGTGAATGACGGTGCTGCCGCGATGCTGATTGCATCCGAACAGGGTGTGAAAGACCACAAACTGACGCCGATTGCGCGTGTGGTTGCCATGTCTGCCGCAGGTGTGGAACCGCGCGTGATGGGCATTGGCCCGATCCCTGCCTGTCAAAAGGTACTGGCCCGCGCCGGCCTGACCATTGAGCAGATGGATGTGATCGAATTGAACGAAGCTTTTGCCTCGCAAGGTATCGCAACCCTGCGGGCACTGGGCGTTGCCGATGATGCGCCCCATGTGAATGCCAACGGTGGTGCCATCGCCATCGGTCATCCGCTCGGCATGTCGGGCGCGCGGCTGGTGATGACCGCCGCATTACAACTCAAACGCACCGGCGGCCGCTATGCGCTTTGTACCATGTGTGTGGGCGTCGGTCAGGGTGTCGCGCTGATTCTGGAACGCACCTGAAACCAACCAATGTTTTCTTGAAAGGACCTGAACGATGTATGCACAGATGATCAAGTCTACCGGTCAGGGGGTCAAATCCCTTGACGAAATGGAACCGGACGAACGCGCCTTTCAGGAACGCATCAACGCGGGCGGCAAGATCGAGCCGAAAGACTGGATGCCCGAGGGTTATCGCAAAAACCTGATCCGCCAAATCGGCCAACATGCCCACTCAGAGATTGTCGGCCAACTGCCCGAAGGCAACTGGATCACCCGTGCGCCAACGTTGGAGCGCAAGGCGATCCTGCTGGCCAAGGTGCAGGACGAGGCAGGGCACGGCCTTTACCTCTATTGCGCGGCTGAGACGCTGGGCGTGACCCGCGATGACCTCACCCGCGATCTGCTGTCGGGCAAGATGAAGTATTCGTCAATCTTCAACTATCCAACGCTGACATGGGCTGACATGGGTGCGGTTGGCTGGCTGGTCGATGGCGCGGCGATCATGAACCAGGTGCCGCTGCAACGCACCTCTTATGGCCCTTACGCCCGCGCGATGGTGCGTATCTGTAAAGAGGAATCGTTCCACCAACGCCAAGGCTTCGACATCATGATGAAGATGGCAAACGGCACCGAAGCACAGCGAAAAATGGCGCAGGATGCGCTTAACCGGTTCTGGGGTCCGGCCCTGATGATGTTCGGTCCGTCAGACGCAGACTCGGTGCATTCCGCGCAAAGCATGGCGTGGAAGATCAAGATGAACTCGAACGACGAGCTGCGCCAGAAATTCGTGGATCAGACCGCACCGCAAGCGGAATACCTTGGCCTGACGATCCCGGACAAGACCTGCAAGTTGAACGCGGAAACCGGCCATTACGATTTCGCCCAACCGGATTGGGACGAATTTTTTGACGTGCTGCGCGGCAATGGGCCCTGCAACACGGAACGCCTTGAAGCGCGTAACAAAGCCTGGGACGACGGGCGTTGGGTGCGTGAAGGTCTTTTGGCCCATGCTGCGAAAAAGCGCAGCGCGAAACTGGCAGCGGAGTAAGTATCATGAGCAGCCCTGAAACCAGCCCTTACAAAGACAGCGAAGCCAGCCCGCACGGCGAAACCCGCGCAACCGAATGGCCCCTTTGGGAAATTTTCATTCGCGGACAACACGGGCTAAGCCACCGCCACGTGGGCAGTCTTCATGCACCAGATGCCGAAATGGCGATCAAGAACGCACGTGATGTCTACACCCGCCGCAATGAGGGTGTCAGTATCTGGGCTGTTGAAGCTTCTGACATTGCCGCCTCTTCGCCCGAGGAAAAAGGCGCGCTTTATGAGCCTGCGAACGACAAAGTGTACCGCCACCCGACATTCTTTGACATCCCTGACGAAGTGGGGGCGATGTGAATACGCCATTGTTCGAATTTCTCTGCCGCATGGGCGACAACACGCTGGTGCTGGGGCACCGTGTGTCCGAATGGTGTGGCGTGGCCCCGGTGCTGGAAGAAGACATCGCGCTGGCCAATACCGCGCTTGATCTGATCGGACAAACTCAGCTGTGGCTGGGCATGGCCGGCGAAGTTGAGGGCAAGGGCCGCGATGCGGACAAGCTGGCCTTTCATCGCGATGTCTGGGATTTCCGCAATGCCCTGCTGTGCGAACAGCCCAACGGCGATTTCGGCCAAACGATGATGCGCCAGTTCCTATTTGATACATGGCATTTGATCATGCTCAAGGCGCTGGCAGATTCTTCAAACGATCAAATCGCCGCCATCGCGGAAAAGTCGGTGAAAGAGGTGACCTATCATCAGGAACGCTCTGCCGATACGGTGATCGGGCTGGGTGACGGCACCGAAGAAAGCCACATGCGGATGCAAAGAGCGCTTGATAAGTTGTGGCCCTTCGTGGGCGAACTGTTCATCGGGGATGACGTGGATGACGCAATGGTCGAACAGGGCATCGCGCCTGATCCTGCCGCACTGCGCACCCGTTTTGACAACCAGCTGGATGCGGCGCTGGCAGAGGCAACCCTAACCAAGCCTGCCGATGACTTCGCCCATAAGGGGGGCAAGACGGGTGCCCGCCATACAGAACATCTGGGCCATATGTTGACGCAGATGCAATGGTTGCAACGCGCCTATCCGGATGCGTCATGGTAATCGAAAAGCCCGGCTTAGAGACTGTTTGGCAATGGCTTTCTGCCGTGCCGGATCCGGAAATTCCGGTGATCTCCCTGACGGATTTGGGGATCATCCGGGATGTCCAGTGGCAAGGCGACACTTTGGAAGTGACCGTAACGCCAACCTATTCCGGCTGTCCGGCGACCAGCATTATCAATCTGGACATCGAAACCGCTCTGCGTGGGCATGGCATCGAAAATCTGACCCTGAAACGACAGTTATCGCCAGCATGGACCAGCGACTGGCTGACGCAAAGCGGTAAGGCCAAGCTGGAAGAATACGGCATCGCTCCGCCGCAACCGGCTGGCGGGCCAAAACATTGCCCGCGCTGCAAATCCACCGCAGTAGAGCGGATCAGCCAGTTCGGCTCGACCCCCTGCAAGGCGCAATGGCGGTGCCAAGACTGCCTTGAACCCTTCGACTATTTCAAATGTATTTGAGGCCCTGACATGAGCCAGTTTCACCCCGTAACAGTGACTGATATCCATCACACCATCCGCGATGCGGTTGTCCTGACGCTTGAGCCCGAAAACGCAGAAGCCTTCGCGTTTACCCAAGGCCAGTACCTGACCTTCAAACAGGATTTCGACGGCACCGAGCTGCGGCGGAACTACTCGATCTGCGCCGGTCTGGATGATGGCAAACTGCAAGTTGGCATCAAACGTGTGGACGGCGGGGCGTTTTCGACTTTCGCCAATACCGAATTGAAAGTCGGTGACACCCTACATGTGATGCCGCCACAGGGCAAATTTTTCACTGCATTAGAGCCTGATCACGCCAAAAACTACCTTGGCTTTGCCGGCGGCTCTGGCGTGACGCCAGTCTTGTCGATCCTGAAAACAGTGTTGAAACGCGAACCGCTTAGCACCTTTACGCTGGTCTATGCCAACCGCGCCGTGAACACGATTATGTTTCGCGAAGAGCTGGAAGACCTCAAGAACCAATACATGGGCCGCCTGACAATCATCCACATGCTGGAATCGGGACAGGACATCGACCTGTTCACCGGCCGCGTGGATCAGGGCAAATGCGAGGCGCTGTTCAAACAGTGGATCGATGTGAAATCAATCGACACCGCATTTATTTGCGGGCCAGAGCCGATGATGCTGGCAATTGCCGAAAGCCTGAAAGCCCACGGATTAGAGGCTGATCAAATCAAGTTCGAGCTATTCAGCGAAAGCCAACAAGGCCAGCTTGCCAAACAGGAAATGGCCAAGCGCAGTGAGGGGCAGAAAGGCACCGAACTGACCGTGATCATCGAAGGGGCGCAGCGCACCTTTGAAATGCCGAAAGGGCAATCCGTTCTGGATGCCGCCCTTGCCAACGGACAGGACGCGCCGTTTGCCTGTAAGGCGGGCGTTTGTTCAACCTGTATGTGCAAGGTGGTCGAAGGCGAGGTTGAAATGATCAGCAACCACGCGCTTGAGGATTACGAAGTGGAACGCGGCTATGTGCTGTCCTGCCAGTCCTATCCGCTGACGGATAAATTGATCATTGATTACGACACACATTAAGGAAAACCGCATGTTGGATGTCCAAAGTTTCGCTGCCGGTCAATGGCTTCCTTCTGGCGCGGGTGCCCGCAATATCGCCAGCGCGATTACCGGCAATGTCATTGCGCAAGCGGGCAACGACGCCTTGGATGTGCAGGCGATGCTGGGCTATGCACGTGACGTCGGTGGCCCCGCGCTGCGCAAGCTGACCTTTCATGACCGCGCTAAGATGCTCAAGGCTGTGGCGCTCTATCTGATGGAACGCAAACAGGCGCTGTACGAGCTGAGCTATGACACTGGCGCGACGCTGAACGATCATAAAATCGACGTCGATGGCGGCATCGGCACCATGATGGTTTTCGCCTCCAAGGGTCGGCGCGAAATGCCGGACGCCCATGTCTATCTGGACGGTCCGCCCGAACAGCTGGGCCGCGCGGGTGACTTTATGGGGCGTCACATCTGCACCCCATTGCAAGGTGTCGCGGTTCACATCAACGCCTTCAACTTTCCCGTCTGGGGGATGCTGGAAAAGCTGGCTCCTACCCTGTTGGCCGGTGTCCCAGCCATCGTAAAACCCGCAACGGCAACCTCCTATGTTACTGAGGCTTGCGTGCGGATGATGCTGGAAAGTGGCTTATTGCCCAAGGGGGCCTTGCAGCTGGTCAGCGGCGGTTTGGGCGACATGCTGGACCACCTTGAGTGTCAGGACGCTGTGGCGTTTACCGGGTCGGCAAACACCGCATTGATGCTGCGCAGCAATCCCAAGCTGATGGAACATTCGGTACGCTTTGCCTCTGAGCAAGACAGTTTGAACGCCTCTGTGCTGGGGCCGGATGCGGTGGTCGGCACGCCGGAATTCGATCTGTTCGTCAAAGAAGTCCAACGCGAAATGACCACGAAGGCGGGCCAGAAATGCACCGCGATCCGCCGGATTATGGTGCCCGAAGCACAGATAGATGCGGTGATTGACGCCCTTGGCGAACGTCTGGCCAAGACAACCATTGGCGACCCACGTGCCGAGGCAACCCGCATGGGGGCTTTGGTCTCTGCCGGGCAAAAACGCGACGTCCTTGAGAAAGCGGCATTGATCGGGGCAGAGGCGGAACGTGTGTTTGGCAACCCCGATGATTTCAACGTGGCAGGTGCCGATAAGGACAAAGGCGCATTTGTGCCGCCAATGTTGTTTCACTGCGCCACCCCCGACACGGCGCAACGCGTGCATGACACCGAAGCCTTTGGACCAGTCTCCACCATCATGCCCTACCGCGACCTGCCCCATGCGATTGAATTGCTGAACAAGGGCAAAGGTTCGCTGGTTGCCTCGATCATCACCAATGACGGCGATGTGGCCCGCGACGTTACCATGGGGTCTGCGGCGTTTCACGGACGTCTTTATTTCAACAACCGCACGTCGATGTCCGAAGCCACAGGCCACGGCTCCCCCCTGCCCCATATGGTGCATGGCGGCCCAGGCCGTGCGGGCGGCGGCGAGGAATTGGGCGGTATCCGGGGTGTGATGCACTATATGCAACGCACCGCCATTCAGGGCAGCCCCGATATTTTGACCGCGATTGGCAAACAATGGGTTCCCGGCGGAACCGAAATCAGCGACCGCGCGCATCCTTTCACGCGGACCTTCAACCAGATCGAACTGGGCGAGACCTTTAACTCGCCCTCGCGCGAGATCACACTTGAGGACATCGAGACCTTTGCCCATTTCACCGGCGATACCTTCTATGCCCATATGGACGAGGACGCAGCCAAGGCGAATCCATTTTTCCCCGGTCGCGTCGCGCACGGTTATCTGTTGCTTAGCTTTGCGGCGGGATTGTTTGTGCAGCCTGATCCAGGGCCGGTATTGGCGAACACTGGTCTGGATAACCTGCGGTTCATGGCCCCTGTTGCAGCCGGTGACAGCATTCGGGTACGGTTAAGCGTCAAACACAAGACACCACGCAACGAGGAATACGGCGAAGTCCGGTGGCACGTGACCTTGTATAACCAGAATGACGAAGTGGCGGCGGAATACGAATTGCTGACGATGAATGCCTATTGAAACCTTCGAATCACTGACGGACGAGCTGTATCAGCTCGGTGGGCAACGGGTCTGGTCGTTGATGATCAGCCTGTTCGGTGATCTGGCGCAGGCACCAGACCAGCATATAGACGGGCCGCTGCTTTCTGTGATCATGAGCGGATTACGTGTCAAACCCGAAGCGGCCCGTGTGGCTTTGCACCGGCTGCGCAATGACGGCTGGATCAGGTCGGAGAAATCAGGGCGGATCAGCCGGCACACACTGACCGATGAAGGCCGCGCCGAATGCGCCGCTGCCAACCCGCGCATCTATGCTGATCCGACGTTAGCCTCTTCGCATTGGCAACTGGCCGTGACCGAAGGCACCAACGCAGCGCAGATCACACAAATGGCACAAAACGGATTTATCCAGCTGGCCCCGCGCATCTTTTGCGGCCCTTCGGATGCAAAAGCCCCGCAAGGTGCTTTGGTTGTATCAACAGATCAGACCCCCGACTGGCTGCGCGCACAAATCGCCCCTCAGATGCAACAGCCCGGGTACAGGAACCTGCTCAGAGCGCTACGTGTGGTAAAGGCCGATTTGCCTGCCGCAGCGGATTTGCGCGCCATCGACATCGCCGTGCTGCGGTGTTTGATCGTCCACAACTGGCGGCGACTGGTGCTGAAACACCCCAAACTGCCGGCCCCTTTGGTCGATCCGGACGGCACCGGCCATCAATGTCATCTGTTGGTTGCCGATCTGCTGGCAGGTTACCCGCGGCCTGAACTCTCCGAAATCAAACAGTGCCGCAGCGCCGCTTAACAGCCGCTTTCCCAAGCGCGACAGGCAGGCTATAGCATACCCCATGACAAACTATTTGTATCAGGGCGATCTGCCCGATGACCTTGATCTGGGCGACACGGTTGCCATTGATTGCGAAACGATGGGCCTGCACCCGCATCGCGACCGCCTGTGTGTTGTGCAACTGTCCGGGGGCGACGGACATGCCCATCTGGTACAGGTCGCCAAAGGCCAGACAGAGGCCCCGAACCTGTGCCGGCTGTTGGAAGACCCCAATGTTCTTAAGTTGTTTCACTATGGCCGGTTTGATATTGCCGCGATGCTGAACGCTTTTGGTGCCACCACCGCCCCGGTCTATTGTACAAAAATCGCCAGCCGGCTGGTGCGCACCTATACGGACCGGCATGGATTGGCCAAACTGTTGCAGGAATTACTAAGCGTCGACATCTCCAAGCAACAGCAATCCAGCGACTGGGGTGCAGAAAAGCTGAGCAAGGCACAAATCGACTATGCCGCATCGGATGTTTTGCACCTGCACAAACTGCGCGACAAACTAAACGAAATGTTGATCCGCGAGGGCCGTATGAATGTCGCGCAAGCCTGCTATGATTTCCTGCCGACGCGGGCAAAACTTGACCTCCTCGGCTGGCCCGACACAGATATCTTTGCCCACGCATGAAAACACCTTTTATTGATACCGCCGCCCGCGTCATTCGCGCCGAGGCCGACGCATTGAACAAGCTTGCCGATACGTTGGACGACCGTTTTCGCGCGGCGATTGACCTGATGCGTGAAACCAAGGGCCGGGTGATCATCACCGGTATTGGCAAATCCGGACATATCGCCAACAAAATCGCTGCGACCCTTGCCAGTACCGGCACCCCCGCACAGTTCGTACATCCCGCCGAAGCCAGCCATGGCGATCTGGGTATGATCACCCGCGATGATGTGGTGCTGGCGATTTCGAATTCCGGCGAGGCCCCAGAGCTGGGCAATCTTATCGCCTATTCACGTCGCTATGAAATCCCCCTGATCGGGTTGACCAGCCGCGAAGACAGTACGCTCGCGCGCCAATCGGATGTTATCCTGCTGCTGCCCCAAGTGGCCGAAGCCTGCAACACCGGCGTTGTGCCGACAACCTCGACAACCATGACGCTGGCCATGGGCGATGCCCTGGCCGTGGCCTTGATGGAGCATCGCGATTTCACGGCAGAACATTTCCGCGCCTTCCACCCCGGTGGCAAACTGGGCGCGCAGCTGAGCCTTGTGCGTGATCTGATGCACAGGGAGGATGCCATTCCGTTGGTACCAGAAAATGCCGGTATGGCACAGGTGATGACCGAGATTGGCAACAAGGGCTTTGGCGTGACCGGAGTGACCGACACCGCTGGCAAGTTGGTTGGCATCATCACTACCGGTGATCTGGGCCGCCACATGGAGGGGCTTTTTGCCCTGAAAGCCAGCGATGTTATGACCCGCAATCCGGTGACAATCGACCCCGAAGCGCTGGCAGAAAAAGCCGTTGGCCTGATGAACACCCGTAAGATTACCTGTCTGCTGGTGATTGATCCCGCCGCACCTGGCCATCCGGCAGGGTTGTTGCATATTCACGACTGCCTGCGTGTCGGACTAGGCTAGGTGCCATGAAGGCGGATCGATATTCCAAAGTTGTGGGCTGGCTAAAGGTGCTGTTGCCGTTGATGGCCCTGGCCCTGCTGTCGACATTGTTCCTGCTCTCGCGGGTGATCGACCCCAAGGCTGTCATTCCATTTGCTGACAAGGAAATTCAGGACCGGTTGCGCGATCAACAGGTCACCGGGCCGATCTATTATTCAGTCACGGCAGACGGCGATGAGATTTCATTCGCGGCTGAAAAGGTGACAACGCCCGAGGGTAATGCCGGTGGCAACGAGGCGGAACAAGTTGAAGTCGTCATGAAGCTCGATTCCGGCTCCGAGGTCATATTAAACGCAAGCCGTGGCTATTTTGACATCGCGGCGGACAGCACCAGTTTGCAAGGCGACGTCGTGATTAACACCTCTAATGGCTATCGTATCAACAGCGACCTACTGGTCACACAAATGTCCGCACTTGGGGTAATTTCACCCGGACCGGTCGCGGCAACCGGTCCGGTTGGCACGTTGGACGCCGGTGCCATGACATTGAATGCCGGCAAACCGTCCCATTTGGTTTTCACAAACGGTGTGAAGCTGATATACAGACCGCAACAAGACAGAGAGTGACCCTGTGAAAAATTTGCGAATTCTGGTTCTGCCCCTGCTGCTTGGCCTTTTGGCCGGTCCGGTTCTGGCCCAAGGCACCAATGTCGCATTTGGTACGCTTGCACAGGACACAGACCTGCCCGTCGAGGTGACCGCGCAAAACCTGTCGGTCAATCAAGAAACCGGAGAGGCGATTTTCACCGGTGATGTGCTGGTTGGTCAGGGTGAAATGCGCCTGTCCGCCCCCCGTGTTCTGGTGATCTATCTGGCCGATCAAAAAGGGATAGAGCGGTTAGAAGCCACCGGCGGTGTGACCTTGGTCTCCGGCCCTGATGCCGCCGAATCAGAGCGGGCGGATTACAGCATTTCCGACGGTACGATCGTGATGACTGGGCGTGTCTTGCTGGATCAGGGGCCTAACGCATTAAGCGCCGACAAGATGACAGTGCAACTTTCGGATGGCACTGCTCAAATGTCAGGCCGTGTAAAAACCATCATCCAGCCCGGTGGCAACAACTGATGACGCCACCCAAGTTGCAGGTTGCGGATGGTAGCGCCGGATTGCGCATTGATCATCTGCGCAAATCCTACCGGAAAAAAGTTGTTATCCGCGATTTCTCCATGCACCTGAACCGGGGCGAGGTTGTTGCCCTGTTGGGTCCGAACGGATCGGGCAAGACCACGACATTCTATGCTGTCGCCGGCCTTGTCACCCCCGAAGGTGGCACCGTTCTGGTGGACGGCAAGGATGTCACGACATTGCCAATGTACCGCCGTGCCCAGCTTGGCATCGGGTATTTGCCGCAAGAGATGAGCATCTTTCGCGGGCTGTCGGTGCAGGACAATATCTCGGCGATCCTTGATATTTCGGTTCCCATCCGCCACCAGCGCCGAGAGCGACTGGAGGAACTCTTGTCAGAGTTCTCTATCGAACACCTGCGCCGCGCCCCCGCTTTGGCCCTGTCGGGAGGGGAACGACGCCGGGTTGAGATTGCCCGCTGTCTGGCCGCCAATCCGAACTATCTGTTGCTGGACGAACCCTTTGCCGGCGTTGATCCGATTTCCGTCGGGGACATCAGGCATTTGGTTGCCGACCTCAAGAATCGCGGCATCGGCGTGCTGATCACCGACCATAACGTGCGGGAAACATTAGAAATTGTTGACCGGGCCTATATTTTACACGAGGGCAAGGTGTTGATGTCTGGCACCCCTGAAGAGGTGGTGCAGAACGAAAACGTGCGCCGCGTCTATCTTGGTGACAACTTTCGCATTTCTTAAAAATTCGGGAAAACATGGCGTTTCAAGTACAACTTGCATCATTTGTTCGCTCTCTCTCTACTTGGTCGAACGCGAAAAGGCGGGCGTGATGTCTCAAGTTAAAATTGAAGAACTTTAGTCGGCTCTTTTTGCTATAGCGTGATTTCGGAACCATTGACTTTGGCCGCGTTTGAGCGCCTGATGGGGCTATGGCAACACTGCGTTTCTGTCTGTTCCTGCATCGGCCTTATTGCCAAGGCTCGGCTGACTTCAATCTGAACGCAGCGCCATATTCCCGCACCTTGCACTGTCTGACCGCTATACCATTAGTGTATCTGACGGATGCCCGGTGACACGAACAAGGAGAACTTATGCGTTACCAAATCAGCGGCAAACAGATCGACATCGGCGATGCGCTTCAAACCCACGTCAAAGCAGAGCTGGGGGAAGGCGTAAAGAAATACGCTGAACGCCCGACCGATGCGGTTGTGGTCTTTTCAAAATCGGCTCACGAATTTGTCTGCGAAGCGACCGTCCACCTTTCGACTGGTCTGACAGCGTCGGCAAAGGCGCACAGTACAGACATCTATGGCGCGTTTGATTCGTGTAACGAAAAGATGGAGAAACAACTGCGCCGATACAAGCGTCGGTTGAAAGATCATCACAAGGACCGTGCAGAGCCTGTTGAGTTTCTCGGCGCATCCTCTTATATCCTTGCTTCAGATAGCGATTCAGACGCACAGGAACCTGAAACCCTCCAACCCATGATCATTGCTGAAATGCAGACCAAGATTGCAACCTTGTCTGTCGGTGAAGCGGTGATGCAGATGGAAATTTCAGGGGCTCCTGTTCTGGTGTTTCGAAATGAAGGCAAAGAAGGGGTGAATGTCGTGTACCGCCGCGAGGACGGGAACATCGGCTGGATCGACCCATAAATAACCAAGTGGGCACAGCCTCACGACGAAAGCAGAGTGGATTGAATGGATTTTTCAAAACTTCTCAAGCCGGAGGCGGTCAAGGTTCTGACCTCCGCCTCCAGTAAAAAGCGACTGATGCAGGAACTCGGTGATCTGATGTTCGTTGCGCACGGGCTTGAGGCTGATCGTGTCGTTGAGGCGCTGAATGCGCGCGAAGCGCTGGGACCAACGGGTGTGGGCCACGGTGTGGCCCTGCCCCATGCGCGCCTTACCGGACTGCAAGAGGTGGTCGGCGCATTTGTTCTGCTCGATTCACCGATTGATTTCGCGTCGGTCGACCGCCAGCCTGTCGACCTGGCATTTGCTCTGTTTGCACCGGAAGATGCAGGTGTTGAACACCTGAAGGCGCTGGCGCTGGTTTCACGGACATTGCGGGACACCTCGATCTGCAACAAGTTGCGGGCGAACCGCGATGCTGGCACACTTCATACGATCCTGACCGAAGAAAAATCCGCACAAGCGGCCTAAAGCTTTTAGAGCTTAACGCGAGACATCTCGCACCCCTTTTCGCGTTTGACCAAGGGGTGCGAGTTTGCTCGAAACGTCATAAAGCGTCCGGCCTTTCACCTTAATCATCTCGTATCACCAAATTCCCAAGAACGCGCAGCGTGGCAGGGTAATGGGGGCATGGTTAAGCTTGGGCGCGATAGGTCGATGTCGGCATTATTTCCAGTCGGAAAAACCGAACATCATATAGTCGCGCTGGTAGGCATCCACCGCCAGCTGTTCAATTTCGCTGTCATAGATCAAATCCAGCGCAAAGGGTTGATCCGGCGCGACCTGTGGCGCGACAGGGGCGTCCGGATGACCAACAGCCGCGGCCAGATCCGCCAGTTCGCCGGCAAGATCCGCCTCCCGGACAAGGCGATCAGGCAGACAGAAATCCGCAAATCCGGCAATCGCTTGTGCTTGCGTACACCATGCGGCGTCCACACGAATTGCGGTTTGCCCTGACAGGTTTCCCTTCAGAAATTTGAGAAAGGCAATAAATGCCGTGCGGTGGGCCGCCAAATCATACCCAGCGTCCGGACCACCATCTGGCAGGGGCATCTTATACCGCCGCATCATGGTTTTGCGCAGCTGCACATAACTGCCCTTGTCGGCAGGCAGGATATGCCGGCAAAACGCATCATGCGCGCGCTGCACCGGATGGCGCAAGACGGTAAAACTGCGATGCCCGGGATGTTTGCGTTTCCACTGGCGCAGATCCTTTTGGGTCATCTTGGTGTGCAGATCAGACGGTGCCACCCCGTCTAGATCAGCCAACCATTGCACCACAGAGGTCTGTGGGCCTGACCGCAAAGGCAGGTACAGCAGCGCCGTTTCGGCAGCGGCAACATAAGACGGCACAACCGGCCCACGTCGGGGTTCGAAATTGGGGGTACGGGTCAAATCAAACCGATCCAGCTGTGCCAAAGCCGCACCCATGTCGTCATAATTGCGTACTTTAGCGGAAATCGGGCTGGGGTTTTGTTTTTTCAGACTCTTGTCCAGCGCCTCCAGCTTTTCATCCATCCCCAAAAACCGCGCCAGACCGTTCATCACATCGACGCTTTGCAAATCTTCATAGGCCACGTAGAACGCCGTCTGTCCTGTGGTTTGCAAACGGTTCAACAGGGTGACCTGAAACGCCTGAAGCGCGTCGAGATGTGCGGCGAACTCATCCGCATCGAACTGCGCTTGCGCCACCTTATGCGCCTTCATATCGGTCAGTTTCCACTGGCCGGTTTCCTGCGCGATCTTCCAGCTGACATAGCTTTCCACCGGATTCCGCGTGAGGATAACCTTGGCGCAGGTGTTGTCCCTAATGATGGTGTCGAACACCCGCGGATCATGGTCGTGAAAGTACCGGAACCCGCTGAGCCGCGCGGGGTCTTTACGGATGGCCGAAAACAAGGCCTTTGGATCGGCATCGCGGGTTTCAAGGTCAACGCCAAGAATTGGTTCGTTGTTCGGATAGCCAATGAAATGGGGGTTAAACGCCTCGCCGTGACAGCAGATACCGTCAAAAGCATTCAAGTTTGCTTCAAGAAAATTCGACCCCGTGCGCATTTCTGCAAAAACAACAAAGCTCTGGAATTTTGACGGCATAATTATTGCACCAGATAGGGTTTGCGCTGCGCTTTGGGTGTCGCCGCAACACCCCGTTCAACCGGGAAATCCCCCATGAGGTATGGGTGCATTCCTTGATTTTTAAGGTTTTGCAGGAACTGGCCAAAGCCGGCCAGATCAACCATTTTCGGCGCTTCCGACAGGCGGCTCAGCTTGGTGCGCCCAATCTCGTCTAGAATGCCTTGTAGCGGCTCCATCGGTGCCTCGATGAATTCAGCCATGGTCCAGATACGCACCCGCGCCTTAGTGTAGGGCGAGCGCAAGATATCCATATGCTCGCTTTCTTTCTTCTGTAAATTTGCGGCAATCGCACGGATGTCAGCGAAATCCCGGTTGGACCGGAACAGTGGCACAGCCCAAGCGCCGGTAATCACCGAAATCTGCGCATTCGGGTCTTTTGCGACCCGCCAGCAGATGTCCTGATTGTCCGCAGGGCCGAATTGGAAACACTGACGCTCGCCCCGTGTATTCCAGATCAGGTTGGTCAGGAACCCCCTGCCGTTATAATCACGCAACACCGCGCTGTCTGAAAGTGCCCCGTTGATCGCGGTTTGCCCGTCCGCGTAATACACTTTGTC
Source organism: Sulfitobacter sp. M05 (assembly GCF_029285175.1). Lineage (GTDB taxonomy): Bacteria > Pseudomonadota > Alphaproteobacteria > Rhodobacterales > Rhodobacteraceae > Sulfitobacter. The sequence goes on from NZ_JABEDH010000002.1 coordinate 532,665, forward strand.
TGTTGCAAACAGATGGCCATGAACCCGCGCACCAGTGGCCGCGGTCAGCCAGGGTTCAAAGTTTTCGAACAACTCAGCAAAGCCCTGAAACATTGAATAGGGCGCTGCGGTCACCCCGTTTTCCCAATCTTCATTCGGGAAACGGCTTTGCATATAGAGCCCGGATCGGCCGCGCGTCCGGCGTTCCACCGCCTTGGAAAAGATACGGTCAATCTTACCGGGGTTCGGTTCGGTCTTTTTCATTGCACCGGCGGCGTCGGTCAAGAATGCCTCGTAAAGCCGATCAGCATAGGGCCAGATTTTGCGGGCCACAAAACAATCAGAACGGCGCAGCAGTTGCAGGTGATCGTCGTAGAAAATATGCGGTTTGCCCTGAAAGTCGAATTTGGACAGGGTCAAGGATCGGCTTTCAATGTTGCTAGAGTAATGCCGTGCGAGGGTCTGGAAATAGCTCTCATCCGGAATCCAGACCTGCCGGAAAAACCGGTCATAGGTCGATCGTTCAGGATCCTGAAGGATTGCCGACAAGGTACGGCGCGACAGGCACCACCACTGCGACCCCATATGCGCAACAATGCCGTTGGGCATCTTACGACGCAGCCCCAGAGATCGCTGGGTGTTCACCAGCAGATCAAAGAGATAGCGGTTGCGCTTCCACGAGACGGGAAATCGCAGGGTAAAGCGTTCTTCGTCCAGACCACCAACCGTCCACGGTACCTCGGATGTGGTCGCGCTTTCGATGAAATCCGTCTGCGGGCGCTCTGCGAGGTAGTCAAGCAACTCTTGCACCGGGCGCAATGGCAGACATGATCCGGACGCCAGATAGACATGCCGCACCTGCGCATTTTGCGCCAACATCTGTTCCGATGCCGCCTGCGTGGCCTGAACAATGCCCCATGTCCCCCACTCGCAACGGTATCGTTTGCTGAAGGTAATATGCGCCAGATCGGACAGGGCGTTTACAAAGTTATCATAGGTTTTCCGATCCACCACCTTGTCCACGTGGATCACAACCGGACATCCCGCTGCGGACCAATGCCGCGCGACCTGTTCCGCCCTACCAAGCGCGGTATGCACCAGCATGACGATCCCGACGTTCATGCCCAGTTTCCTTTGGACATCAGGCCCAGAATTTCGAGCTGTCGCCAGTTGATATAGCGCTCCGACCATTTGCACCAAAGCTGCGGATCATCCTTGATCCGTTCGGCATAGGCCTTGTATTCGACCGATCCGGCATAGTGCTGGCTGCGCTCCAGTTCCTCCTTGGCCTTATCGCCAAAGGTATCCAGGAACTTGGCGTGCAGCAGCACACCCGAGGCTTTCTCTCCGCCCCATTCATCATAAACCTGATTCAAACCACGCGGCAGCAGCATATGGGTCGAGCTGACGTAGGCATACCGCTTGTCCCATTTGACCAGAGGCACCTTGTTCAGCGCCGGTGCCTTGGCCGGTTCTTCAGGAAAGAAAACACGGCTGCGCGGGCCGCCCTGTATCCATAGGTTGCCAAAACTAGGATTGCGCGAAATCGTGTAATTCCCGCTGTCAAACCAACAGGCGATATCAATCGGGTTCTGGCCCGCACGGTATGGCTGTTCATCCAGCCGCCCCTTTGGATACATATCCAGCAGCATTGCCGAGAAGGATTTAATCGACGACGCATCAAGCCAATCCGTCAGCGCCCGCAAGGGTCGCGTATCACAGAAGGGGAACACCAGAAATTCGTCAGGATCAACGGTTAGCACCCAATGCCCATGCGCGAATTTCATCTGAAGCCCGTTCAGCCAGTCGACACCAAAGCGGGCGCGCTTGTAACTTGCCTTGGTACTCCAGACAGAAACGTCAGGCTGATCAGCGAGGTAATCAAGTGAACCGTCATCGCTGTCATTGTCCACAAAGAAGAAATGGCCAACGCCCATCTTGCGGTAATACTCAAGGAAATAGGGCAGTCGCACTCCCTCGTTGCGCTGGGTGCAAAACAGCAAAAGGTCGTCCGAACGGATTTGTCCCGTACGGTTGGCAACCCGCTTGAGTTCCCGGCGTTTTCTAATCGCCCGGATGCGCCAACGCTTGCGTTGAAGCCTCAGCCCGTATGACCGAAAAATGCCCAATAACCACCCTTTGCCTTCGGAAATACACCGCTCGTTTGTGCGATATCATCTTAAACTTAACACGGTCTTGAAATGATCCTCCCAGTTTGGACCTGCAAAGACGGTTTCGTTGCTTGTGTTTGGCGGAGTATTTTCCCAACTTTGTATTGTTTTTAGCCACAATTCCACGTCTGAAACAGGGGCAAATGTCCCGTGAGCGCCAATAATTTCGCGTAATACAGTCAAATCGTTGCATAAAACACGCGTTCCCAACTGTAAGGCCTCTAACGGCGGAAAGCCGAACCCCTCTGCGTGACTTGGAAAAAGCGAACCGGCACTGCCAGCAACAAGGGCAGCAAGCGCACCGTCACTCAGGTTTGGCACCTCTTTCACGGGGCCATCAGGCGGCAAATCGTCCAGCCGCGTAAACACCGCGTCATTGTTCCAGCCCCGGTTGCCACAGATCAAAAGCGGCGGCGCATTCGGGCCAAGCCGCGCCCAGATGTCCAGCAGGAACGCGTGGTTCTTGCGCGGTTCGATTGTTCCGACTGTCACAAAATAGGGTCGCGCAGGGGGCAGGCCGTCAGGCAGTTCAGACTTAACCGGCACAGGGCGGATTGCTCCCAAATGCGAAACGATGCCCTCTGGCACCCTGCCCCATTCCTGCATCACTGCCTCTGCCCGCTTGCGGGTATCCGCTGAGTTATAGATGATCCGGTCCGCATGGTCTTGCACCCGTTTCATCTTGTCCCGAAAGGGCAATGTGGTGCCTGGGCGCTGAAAGTCAGGGTGGTCGATTGGGATCACGTCATGAATCAACACATGAATGGACCCGGAGGCTGACGTGACACTGGTGAACATCCGTTCGCTCAGATTGCTATGTCCAGTGTTGTAATAATCGAAATCCGGCGGCAGGTGTTTCCGCAGCATCCGCGCCAGCCCGCCAGGCAAACAACGCGCCAGCGCATGGCGGCGGGCATCGGTGCGTGCCTGAACCTGGGGCTGTTTTTGCCGTAGAGCCATCCGTGCAAAGGCACCGACACGCCCAACCGCGAGGCTTCCGTTCAACCTACTCCGAAAGGCTGCCAGCCCGTCACGATCCAGCAAGAGATACCCGAACGGCGTCCGCACCACGCCAAAGGCCGGCACATCCCGGTCTTGTAAAAATCGGTCAAGATAGGCCCGTTCCACACGGTCCACACCTGTGCAGACACGCCCGGTACGGCGCAAACTCCTTGTCAGGTCAAGCAGCCGCGCGGCGGGCATATCAACCTTTGTAATGGCCGGACTGATGCCATCTCCAAGCGTCGGTGATCATCTGTTTCATGGTGGATCTATGCGGTTGCCAACCAAGCTCGGCCTTGGCACGCGTCGAGCCGGAAACCAGCTTGGTGCAATCCCCCGCACGGCGCGGCCCCTCGTGACATGGTACAGCACGGTTTGTCACAGCATGACTTTGCTCCAGCACCTCACGCACCGAAAATCCAGTACCCGTACCAAGGTTGAACACCCGGCTTCCCTTGTCATCCGCCAGCCATTTCAACCCCAGAACATGGGCGTCCACCAGATCACAAACATGCACATAGTCCCGAATACAGGTGCCATCGGGCGTATCGTAATCAGTGCCAAAAATTGTCAACGCATCACGTTTGCCGTCAATCGCATCCAACATCAGCGGGACCAAATGTGTCTCTGGCCGGTGAAACTCGCCCACCTCACCATCCGGGTCCGCGCCGGCCACATTGAAATAGCGGAAAATCACATGGCGCAATCCGTGGGCGGTTTCAAAATTGTGCAACATATCCTCAATCGCACGTTTGGAGGCACCATAGGCATTGATTGGCATCTGGGCGCTGTCTTCATCTAACACAACATTGTCCTGATCCCCGTAGGTGGCACAGGTCGATGAGAACACAAAGTTCAGGCATCCGGACGCAACCGCGGCCTCGATCAAGTTTAACGACCCCGCGACGTTATTGCGCCAGTAAAGCCCCGGGTCCTGCATGCATTCCCCGACCAGACTAAGTGCTGCGAAATGCATTACCGCCACCGGTTCATACTGTGCGAAAACGGCATCCAATCTGGCGCGGTCCAGCAAATCACCCTGTTCAAAGGGGCCGAATTTGACCGCGTCCTGCCACCCTGTTGCAAGGTTGTCGAAAGTGACCGGCGTGTATCCCGCAGCCTTTAGCGCCTTGCAGGCATGTGAACCGATATAGCCCGCACCACCGGTCACCAAAACATAGGTCATAGTGATGGCTCCTCGCTTTAGGTGTCGCCGTCCAGCATGATGCTTTTCAGATAGGTCCGCAGGTCGTCGCGCAACTCTTCACGCGCCAACCCGAAAGAGACTGTTGCCTGCAAAAACCCCGATTTGGACCCGCAATCAAAACGTTGCCCCCGGAACCGGTAGCCATGAACATTATTTTCGTTTTCAATGTCTTGGGCAATCGCATCGGTTAGCTGGATTTCACCGCCAGACCCTGATTTCATCTTGTTGAGATGCTGCAAGACACTTGGCGAAAGAATGTACCGCCCGATCACAGCAAGGTTTGACGGCGCTTCGCCAGCGGGTGGCTTTTCGACCATACCCTTGACCTTGACCAACTCGCCATCGTCTTCAGAAATATCTAGAACACCATAAGACGACGCGCGTTCCGGGGCCACTTCCATTGCCGCAACCATATTGCCACCGGTCTCGGCATAGGCTTCGACCATCTGCTGCAAGCAGGGTTTCTCGGCTGCAATCACATCGTCTGGCAACATCACCGCAAAAGGTTCATTCCCGATCAACCGCCGCGCACACCAGACCGCATGTCCAAGGCCCAGCGCCTTGTGTTGCCGCACATAGGCAATCGCACCACTGTCCATATTTGTGGACTTGAGAATCTCAAGCAGCTCTGTCTTGCCCTTTTTGCGCAGTTCCTGTTCCAGTTGGGGAGCCAGATCAAAGTAGTCTTCCAAGGCCCCCTTGCCCCGCGAAGTGACAAAGATGAATTCCTTGATCCCCGCCGCGCGCGCCTCGTCAATCGCATATTGAACCAAAGGACGGTCAACCAGTGTCATGATTTCCTTGGGCACCGATTTGGTCGCCGGCAAAAACCGGGTGCCCATACCAGCGACCGGAAAGATCGCTTTTGTTACCTTTTTACGCATCTTTTACCTCAATCTATTTTTATGTGGCTTGTGCCATCTTTTGTGTTCTGGAAAATACCAGTGATTTCCTGCTCAGTCTTTGCCCAAACCGCGCTGTCTGGCAACGCGCCTATGTTCCTTTTCAAGCCGCCGTGACCTTGTTGTCATACGAAAAAGCGGCTCTTTACGGTCCGATTTGCCAAAAATGCCGCCGCGCTGCACCCAAACGCCGGCGTCATTCAACGACAGATGGTGGTACATAGCCGTAAACGACAGGCTAATCAGGGTGATGATTTCACCATTTTTCACCCTTTGCGCCGCTGTCTTAACATCCTTGCGAAAGGTCAATGGCCGTGACGACACCGCGGATGATTTGCGCGCCCGCGCCGGAAAGGCCTTGAACGGTTCCGCCGGATGGGCAGCCAGCTTCGCTTGCGTCAGATCACGCTTAAGTCCGTCGGCAAAGCCAAGGTCCAGCCGCGACAACAAGCGGCGCACCGTTTGCGGCTCAACCCCGCCGCTCACCAGATGGCGCAGTAACCGCTGGCGTTCGGATGCACGCAGGCGTCGCCATTGGCCGTCACGCTCGGGGGCAGGCACATGTTTGCGCTGAAACACTGCCCAGCTGGCCCCGATGTCATACAAATCCCGCGGCACCCGATTGGCGCTGCGCATCCGGTTGGCGGCAAAGCCATGGTGAACCTCTGCTAAAGGCACCAGCGCCGTTGCATGACCAGCACGCGCCAGCCGCATGTTCAAATCGGTCTCGTCTAGGAAATAGTGAAAACCCGGATCAAACCCACCCAATTCAATCAGCACATCGCGGCGAAAAGCCATGTTTGTGCCTTCGGTCTTGATCGCGTGTCCCTTTGGCGGGTGCAGGACTGTGGGCAAGTCTTGGTGCAGATCCAGCGGGTGCGCCTCGCCAAGGTGATCCAGACTGCGGGCTTTCCACTGAAAGGATATCCCGTTGCGCCCTCGTACAAAACCGCCCATCGCAGCGACATCCCGCTGGGCGGCCGGTGCCACCAGATGCCGCAGCCATTGTGGCTCTGGTACAGCGTCATCGTCGATAAAGGCCACGATATCACCTGCGGCCTGCACAATACCAAGGTTGCGCGCCGCAGAGATATTGGGCACGTCAAATGGCACCAGCTTCAGGTCGGCAGCAAAGGGCATCCCCTGGGCCACCTTGATCCCTAAGGGATCACCAACCACCACAATTTCAAAGGCGGGATATTGAAGCTGTGCAACCCCCAACAGACAGCGCCGTAATGCCTCGGGACGGTCCCGACTGACAATGACAACGCTGACCGGTGGATGTGTCATTCAAGGCCCATTTTCGCCATCATAGACTCTATTTTTGGCACATCTTCGGGGTTGTTTAACTCCCAGAATTCCCGCCCGTTGGCCTCTACTTCGACACATAGAACCGAGCGACCGTTTTCCATAAACCGCAGTTGTTCCAACCCTTCCAACTGTTCCAGCGGGCCGGTTGGCCATGCCGGATAAGCCGCCAGCGCATCAGGGCGATAAGCATAGACCCCGACGTGATGAAACACCGGGGTTGGTTCGGCCTCGGCATAGGTTTTTGATGTGAACGGTACGACCTCTTTCGAGAAATACATCGCGCTGTGATCTGCCGCAAAAACCGCAGTTGTCCCACCGACGCGCCCAGCTTGGCGGTCGGCCAACAAGGAATTCAATGTCGCCCCATCACAGCGCAGAACAGGTGTTGCAATTTCGGCGTCTGGGGCGGATTTCAGACCCTGCACAAGGCTTTCAACAAACCAATGGGGCGTCAGCGGCGCATCACCTTGCAGGTTCACGACAATGTCATATCCCCCGCCCAGCGCGCTGTGCGCCTCGGCGCAGCGTTCTGTTCCGTTCGCGCATTCCGTCGAGGTCATCACCACCTCTGCACCAAAGGCTTCGGCGGCATCCTTGATCCGGTCGTCATCGGTGGCGACCACCACACGATCCACCCCCTGGACAGCACAAGCCGCACGCCAAGAACGTTCAATCAACGAAAGTGACTGTCCGGTTGCACCTTTGAGTTCAGCAAGCGGTTTGCCCGGATAGCGGGTTGAGGCAAAGCGGGCGGGGATGGCGATGAGGACCGACATCAGGCGGACTTCAACACAACAGAGGGCGCATGGGCGATAAAGAACGGATTGGCAAAATCGGCTTTGCCATAAACCAGCGGAGTGTGATCATCAAACCGAACCACATCACCGCCCGCACCCAACAGCACCGCATGGCCTGCAGCGGTGTCCCATTCCATCGTCCGGCCCAGACGCGGATACACATCCGCCTCGCCCGTCGCGATCAAACAGAACTTTAACGACGACCCTGCGCTGGTCATGTCCCGCACGGCATATTTCGCGATATAGTCATCCGTGGCCTGATCCCGATGTGATTTCGACGCTACGACCATAAGCGCAGCGTTATCCGCATCAGAGACAGACATCGGTGTCACATTTCCAATGACGTCTTTGTCGAACTCGCCGGTTTCCTCAACCGACTGCCCATCGGCCTGAGTAAAGAACATCCGCGACTTTGCAGGCGCATAGACCACGCCACGTGTCGGCTTGCCGTTTTCGACCAATGCAATGTTCACGGTAAAATCGCCGCGCCGGTGAATGAACTCCTTGGTGCCGTCCAAAGGATCGACGATCAAAAATGTATCGCCCTGCGCGCTATGGGTCGCGGATTGCTCTTCTGTTACCAACATCACGTCAGGAAATGCCGCCCGCAAACCTGCACTGATAATCGCATCTGCGGCCTCGTCTGCGGCGGTGACTGGACTGTCATCAGATTTCGATTTCACGTCGAAATCATCCTGACCATAAATTTCCATGATTTTGTCACCGGCTTGCAATGATAGCTTGCGCATCACAGTCACTAGGCTTTCGTAGTCCATTCGCGGCATACCTTTAGGCTTTTGTTGATCGGATCTGTCTTCCACCTTATGCTGTGAGCGTAACGGAACAGCAAGAATTCCGTGCGACGGTAGGCTTTGTCAAAGGGCGGCAGTGATGTTTCAATCCAAACGGAAACCCAAGGGCGGCATTTCGTCGTTCCTGTCGATGGCGGAACTGGTTTACCATTCCATCGTGCGCAGCGTGCGCAAACAGCACAACAATGCCTTTATCGCGATTGGCATCAACGTCGCGCAAACTGCCATGTTCGTTGGTGCGTTTTATCTGATGTTCACCATCTTAGGGGTGCGTGGTTCGGCGATCCGCGGTGACTTTCTGGTCTATATCATGACCGGTATTTTCCTTTACCTCACTCATATCAAGGCCATCGGTTCGGTAATGGGGGCAGAGGGGCCGGCCAGCCCCATGATGCAACACGCGCCGATGAACACCATCATCGCGATCCTGTCCGGCGCATTGGGGGCCCTTTATATTCAAGTGCTTTCGCTGTTTCTGGTGCTGTTTGCCTATCACGTCGCATGGAGCCCGGTGAGTATTGACCAGCCAGTAAATGCGTTTCTGATGGTGGTGATGTCCTGGTTCACCGGTTGTTCGCTTGGTCTGGTGTTTCTGGCGATAAAGCCGTGGTTTCCGGCCTTTGTTTCGCTTGCCTCACAACTATACCAACGCGCCAACATGCTGGCATCTGGCAAGATGTTTGTCGCCAACACCCTGCCCGGATACATGCTGGCAATGTTTGATTGGAACCCCTTGTTCCACACCATTGATCAGGCACGCGGCTTTGCCTTTATCAATTACAACCCGCGCTATTCGAATTGGGAATATGCATTCTGGTTGTCCATTGTTTTGATCATGATCGGGCTGATGGGTGAATTTTATACCCGCAAACACGCCTCGCTCAGCTGGAACGCGCGGCGATAAGACGGGAACCAGCCGCTATTCCACAACCCGCAAAGTCAGATTGATCCGCCCGCCTCTGTCCAGCAGGCGTGATGTGCCAGCGCGCAGCCTGTCCACACCATGATAGGTCAGCCGTGCATCACCACCCATCACAACCACATCCCCTGACTGCAACCAAACCGATTGCGTTTTGCCACCGCGCGTAACGTTCCCGATCCGGAACAGCGCATCATCGCCAAGGGAAATCGACAGCACAGGCCACTGAAAATCCGCTTCGTCTTTGTCCTGGTGCATCCCCATTTTCGCATCCGCTGAATAATAGTTGATCAGACAGCATTCAGGTTTGCGCGACAGACCAGTCACCTGATCCCAAAGCGTCAGAAGCTGCGGCGGGATTGCGGGCCATTTCTGGCCTCCAGGATGGGTTGGAGAATAGCGATACCCGTGTTTGTCAGAATACCAACCGTATTTTCCCGCGGCCGTCATCCGGACCGACATTTGTTTGCCATAAGGCGTATCCGGCCGAAACAAGGGCGCGGCCCGCACCACCTCTCGCACCGCATTGACAAGCCTCTGTTGGGCGGTCAAATCCAGTAGCCCCTTATGAATGACAAAGCCACGCAGCGTTAATTCCGTCATTTCATCCTGTTTCCGCGCTAATTTCTGAAAAATCCGTGCAGATTCTTCACTTCTCGGGGGTGGCGGTGCTTGCGAGCCCGAACACCGCTCCTTATATACCCATCGAACCGCTGAGGGCCTACTGCTTTCAGTGTCATCAGATCGGGGCAAAGGTGCCAAAACGGGCCTGCGCCTCGTGTCATCGCCTTAACGAACAAAAGGGATCGAAAACATGGCCAAAGTAATTGGTATTGACCTAGGAACAACAAACAGCTGTATCGCCATCATGGACGGCAGCCAGCCTCGCGTTATCGAAAACGCTGAAGGTGCCCGCACCACACCATCCATCGTCGCCTTTGCCGACGACGAGCGTCTGGTGGGCCAGCCTGCAAAACGTCAGGCTGTTACAAACCCCGACAACACCATTTTCGGTGTGAAACGTCTGGTTGGCCGTCGCAATGACGACGCGGATCTGGCGAAAGACAAAAAGAACCTCCCCTTCAATGTGATCGACGGCGGTAATGGCGACGCATGGGTCGAGGCACGCGGCGAGAAATATTCACCCTCGCAAATCTCTGCCTTCATCTTGGGCAAGATGAAAGAAACCGCCGAGTCATATCTGGGCGAAGACGTAACGCAGGCCGTCATCACCGTTCCTGCGTATTTCAACGACGCCCAGCGTCAGGCCACCAAAGACGCCGGTAAGATTGCCGGCCTTGAGGTGCTGCGCATCATCAACGAACCAACCGCTGCTGCGCTGGCCTATGGTCTGGACAAAGAGCAGACACAAACCATCGCGGTTTATGACCTTGGTGGTGGTACATTCGACGTTACCATCCTTGAGATCGATGACGGCCTGTTCGAAGTAAAATCTACCAACGGTGACACGTTCCTTGGTGGTGAAGACTTTGACATGCGCATCGTGAACTACCTTGCGGATGAATTCAAAAAGACCAACGGCGTCGACCTGACCAAAGACAAGATGGCGCTTCAGCGTCTGAAGGAAGCGGCGGAAAAGGCAAAGATCGAACTGTCCAGCGCCAGCCAGACAGAAATCAACCAGCCGTTTATCTCCATGGGTTCTGACGGTTCACCGTTGCACATGGTGATGAAACTGACCCGCGCCAAGCTGGAAAGCCTTGTCGGCGACCTGATCAAAGCCTCCATGAAGCCTTGTAAAGAAGCGCTGAAAGACGCCGGCCTGTCCGCCTCTGACATCGACGAAGTTGTCTTGGTTGGTGGTATGACCCGTATGCCGCGCGTTGTTGAGGAAGTGACCAAATTCTTCGGCAAAGAGCCACATAAGGGTGTGAACCCAGACGAGGTTGTTGCCCTTGGTGCCGCGATTCAGGCCGGTGTTCTGCAAGGCGACGTGAAAGACGTCGTTCTGCTGGACGTGACCCCATTGTCCTTGGGTATTGAAACCCTTGGCGGCGTGTTCACCCGTCTGATCGACCGCAACACAACAATCCCGACCAAGAAATCGCAGGTCTTCTCGACAGCCGAAGACAACCAGAACGCCGTGACGATCCGCGTATTCCAAGGCGAACGTGAAATGGCGGCCGACAACAAGATCCTCGGTGCTTTCAACCTTGAGAACATCCCGCCTGCCCCACGCGGCATGCCGCAGATCGAAGTGACGTTTGACATCGACGCAAACGGTATCGTTGCCGTGGGCGCGTTGGACAAAGGCACTGGCAAAGAACAGAAGATCACGATCCAGGCTTCTGGTGGTTTGTCGGATGCGGACATCGACCAAATGGTTAAAGACGCCGAAGAAAACGCCGAGGCGGACAAGGATCGTCGCGAGCTGATCGAGGCGAAAAACCAAGCGGAAAGCCTGATCCACTCGACAGAAAAGTCTGTGGAAGAGCATTCCGACAAGGTTGACCCGACCACAGTCGAGGCCATCGAACTGGCAATTGCGGCTCTTAAGGACGAGCTGGAAACAGAAGATGCAAGCAAGATCAAATCCGGCATCCAGAACGTCACCGAAGCGGCGATGAAACTGGGCGAAGCGATCTATAAAGCATCTGCCGAAGCCAGCGAGGACGACATGGCGGCCGCCGCTGACGAGCAAGGCGGACCTGCGGATGACGATATCGTCGACGCGGAATTCGAAGACCTCGACGACGACAAGCGGACTTCTTAATCTTAATCGTACGCGGAACACGTGGTATGGGCCGGTCCGATTTGACGGGCCGGCCCTTCACGTTTCTTGTAAAGGACATGATCCATGGCAAAACGTGATTATTATGAAGTGCTTGGTGTGGCCAAGGGCGCGTCAGCGGATGAGATCAAAAAGGGCTTTCGCAAAAAAGCCAAGGAGCTGCATCCGGATCGCAATTCCGACAATCCCAACGCCGAAGCACAGTTTAAAGAGGCAAACGAAGCCTACGACGTCTTAAAGGCACCCGATAAGAAAGCAGCCTATGACCGTTATGGCCATGCTGCGTTCGAGGGTGGCATGGGCGGCGGCGGTGGACGTCCCGGCGGCGGCGGTCAGGGGGATTTCTCCTCCGCCTTCTCGGATGTTTTCGACGACTTGTTTGGCGACTTTATGGGCCAGCGTGGCGGCGGCGGCGGTGGACGTCGCGCAGCGCGCGGTGCCGACCTGCGCTATAACCTACGCATCACCCTCGAAGACGCCTTTGCAGGTATGCAGAAGTCCATCAATGTGCCGACCTCGGTACAATGTGACAGCTGCTCGGGATCCGGTGCCGAAGGCGGTGCAGAACCGACAACCTGCCCAACATGTTCCGGCATGGGTAAGGTGCGCGCGCAGCAAGGTTTCTTTACGGTTGAACGCACCTGTCCAACCTGCTCGGGCATGGGCCAAATCGTTAAAAACCCATGTAAATCCTGCCGCGGCGCTGGCCGGATCGAAAAGGAACGTTCGCTGAGCGTTAACATTCCCGCGGGTGTGGAAACGGGCACTCGCATCCGTTTGGCCGGTGAAGGCGAAGCGGGTATGCGGGGCGGGCCGTCCGGCGATCTCTATATATTTATCGAAGTGGCCGAACACGACCTGTTCGAACGCGATGGGCCAAATCTGTTTTGCCGTGTGCCTGTCTCGATGAGTACCGCCGCACTGGGTGGCAATATCGAGGTCCCCACAATCGACGGCGGACGTGGCCGCGTTCAAATCCCCGGCGGCAGCCAGTCCGGTCGCCAAATGCGTCTGCGCGGAAAAGGTATGCCACCACTGCGCGGCGGTGGCGTGGGCGATATGATCATCGAACTTGCGGTGGAAACGCCCGTGAACCTGACCAGCCGCCAAAAAGAACTGTTAAAAGAGTTTGAAGACCTGTCTTCGGAAAACAATCCCGAAAGCAGCAGCTTTTTCTCAAGCGTCAAGTCATTCTGGGACTCGATGAAAGGCTAAATCTCTTGCAAGGCGCCCCCGATTTGGTGGGGCGTCTTGTCTTCTATTTTAACCGAATCCTAACCATGTCTGCACAACCTGAGTGCATGACACATTTCGCAGAACAAGCGCTGCCATTCTTGTTAGACTCGTTGGATAACATCCGACCAATCCCAGTCACGCAGCCCCCTTACATAAAAGACCATCGTCAACGGTTACGGGCCCGGTTCATGGCCGGTGGCCCGGATGCGATACCCGATTATGAACTGCTTGAACTGATCCTGTTTCGCGCCATTCCCCAGCGCAGTGTTAAACCGCTGGCCGAGGCCCTGATCGAGTATTTTGGTGACTTTAACCGTGTTATTTCAGCCCCTGAAAAACGCCTGCTCGAATTTGACGGCGTTGGGGAAGCCGTTGTTGTTGAACTGAAAGTTATCGAAGCCGCGGCACAACGCATGGCCCGCGCCAAAGTCATGCAGCGTCAGATCGTATCAAGCTGGGACGACCTGCTGACCTACTGTCACACAAAGATGGCGCACCGCGAGACGGAGCAGTTTCGGGTGCTTTTTCTGGACAACAAGAACGTACTTATCGCCGACGAGGCACAGGGGCAGGGCACCGTAGATCATGTGCCGGTCTATCCACGCGAGGTCGCCAAGCGGGCGCTGGAATTAAACGCCTCTGCCCTTATTCTGGTGCATAACCATCCCTCCGGTGACCCGACCCCGTCGGCATCTGACATCGACATGACGGAAAAGATTTCCCGCGCCTGCGAGGCGCTGGGACTGACGTTGCATGACCATCTGATCATCGGCAAATCGACCGAGCTTAGCTTTCGCTCGGAAGGATACCTTTAGCGCACCCAGACCTCGACACGCCGGTTGGCCTGTCGTCCCCAACTGGTATCGTCACAGGCCATCGGTAGCGCCTCACCAAATGCGTCTACCCCCAGGGTGACACGATCCAGATTGGCGGTAACTGCGGCGGCACTGACCCCGCGCAGGACGGCCTCGGCACGGCGCAGGGCGATATCACGATTGGGCTTTGCCGCCCCTTGCCCGTCACTAAATCCGACAAATAGGATTTTCCGGGCATCATAACGCCCCTGTTCCAGCGCGCGTGCAAGTTGCTGAACATTGGAGCGCGATTGCGCATCGAGGCGAATGGACCCTGTCTCGAACCTGAAAGACGTGGTCAATCGCGACATCGGAGACAGCGTTGCCACCATGCGCTGGATTTCTTCCAACGGAATTTCAGGCCCGGCCACCGTGATTGCATTGGCAAACCGATCGCCCTGCACTGCAATCAGAATTTCCTCGGGTGCCTGATCAACGAAACCGGTCCGCCGGATGACATTCTGTGCCGCAGCCCCGCGTGAAAAGGCCAGAAACTCGCGGGCAATCAAGGGTAGGCGTCTCGCGGGAAAATACAGGAACATTGGCGCGGTCAGCGGATAATCTTCTGTTTTAATGGTGCGGCGGCTGGCACTCAGCGAAAACCCGCAGGTTCCCCCCAAGGTCAGGACGCGCGTTGTACGCCGTTCGGCATAGCTGGTCAGCCCAATCGCCAGGGTATCTTTTGCGACCGCCTCGGCGATCTTGGCGGGCAAAAGATGCCGCACGGCGGTTTGTGCAAGGTCAAATTTGGCGGCCCCCATAACCTGATCTTCAATCGCTTGGGATAACCCACTGGCCTCCGCCGGTAGATGGAGGTCGATCGGCGCATCCGGCCCGCCAATTTCTTTCCAGTTGGTAATTTCGCCCGCAAACACCTTTGCCAGATTCAGGGGGGAGATACTGCGCAACGGATTGCCAACAGACACGACCGGCACGACCGCATCCAACGCCAGAACCCGGCTGCGGTTCGGCCCTGTCAAATCACCCATGCCAGCCTCGCGTGCCAGCATGCGCTCCTCTGGCCGGATTTCACGCAGTGCCATCACGATATCTGCTTCATCCGCCAGCAGATCCGCAAACCCTTCATCCGTATTGCTGGCCCGGAACCCGAACCGCGCGGCCAGTTTCCCCGTATCGGTATGGGACAATGCCAGTACAAAACGGGTCGCATCCACGTCTTCGCGAGTCACAGAATACCCGTTGCGTTGTGCATAGGCGTCCATCAGAGCCGGCATCAGAACCGCACCCATTGTGGCCGACCCTGACAATTCAATCTCGGCCACAAAATCATGCAGGTTGGGGCACCCCGGACCTGAGCAGGACACACCAGAACCGTCGATGGTCAGCTCACCATAGTCCGTGGACAGGCGGTAGAATTCGCCGTCAAAGCCCAAAAGCATACCGCTGAGCTCGACCTTGCCATCACGCGAACTTAGCGTGACGTCCTGCGCCATCACAGAAATGGCAGAAAACAGCAAAAGTGCGGCGAAGGCCGCCGCACGTTTCAGGATGATCATAGGACCTCGATGGCATTTGTTATCTGCCGGCGACTTTCAGGTCTTGCAGCAAATTATTCAACACAAGAAAGCTGCCTTCGGCATCACAATCTGGCACCGGCAGGATCAAGTTTTGCGTTTTCACGCCGCCATCGGGCTGGATTTCCAGCGATTGCGCCTCAATCTCCAGACCACAGTTGGCATCGGTCACTTCAGTTTCGACGCTCAGTGCGATTTTACCGCTGCGGGCATTATGCGCCTTGGGGAAGCTATAGACTTCGGCCAACAGCGGATCTGCCGCATTCATGTCACCATGCCGGGTCAGCACACCACCATTACCGGAAACCGCATCCGCAATCTCGCCCGGCGCGCCGTCCCATAAATGCCCTGTAGAACCGTAGTCGGCACCGAACTCGCGGGCGTGAATTTGAAATCCTGTGTTGCCTTTCCACTGCAAGACAGAGCGGTCAAAATCGGCCAGCTCTTCAACGGTAGTCTGTGCAACCGCGCCTTCGCCACTGGTAAAGGCAAGGATGAACACGGCTTCCTGCGCCAATGCCGGCACCCGAAGAGACAATTCGCCCTGATCAGATGTGGTCACCGTGAAAATCATGCCGTTATGGTGGACCGTCACCCGCTCGTTGGGCAGGCAGGGGGCCTGCATGTTCAGGTCGACCATCGCAGCTGCCACGGGGCGGGCAGATGCAGCAATCTCGCATAGAGGGGCAGGAGTTACCTCAATTGATCCATAGGTTTCAGGCGCGTCCGATACGCTGGACGGCGTCGATACTGTCACCACCTCTGATTCAGGCTGTGGCAAATTCGGGCTTGTATCAAATTCTGCCGATGTCAGTTTAATTTCCTGAACGTTCAAAAGCGCATTGGCCGCGCTTGCGCCTCTCAATTCGGGAAGCTCCTCGGGCCGTTCGATCTCAGTCGGGCCATAGAATGCCTGGGCGGATTCTGAGTTCTGCATGATAAAGCCGATACCAATCGCACACCCGAGGGCACCAATGGCAGTCAGAATTTCCTTTGTTCGCAGCATGATCTTGTCCCTTCAAACGGAATCGTTCGAAGTATTGATCGCGCACCATCAGGGCCTCGTTATGACCCTGATGCGAGAAATTCTTGTCAAAACAGTGGCAGGATCTATGCCAGCCGCCCGTGGCAGTGCTTGAACTTCTTGCCAGATCCGCAGGGGCAATCATCGTTCCGGCCCGGTGAACCCCAGGTGGTCGGATCATTCTCATCAAAGCCCGGTATCGCATTGGCGAATGTTTCCGGCGCGCCGTCCTGTGCGTCGGCCGCCGCTGCGGATTGCAACGCGGCCTGCTGCGCGCGCAGCTCTTCCATCATTGCTGCGCGTTCTTCTTCTGTCATCGGCTGAATTTGGCACAGTTTTTGGGTCACCTCCACCCGCAGGCTGTCCAACATCCCCTCAAACAGCTGGAATGATTCGTTCTTGTATTCGTTCAGCGGATCACGCTGCGCATAGCCGCGGAAACCCACCACAGAGCGCAGGTGCTCCAGCGTCATCAGGTGTTCTTGCCACTTGGTGTCGATCGCCTGCAACAACAGTTGTTTTTCAATGTTGCGCATGTTTTCGCTGCCAAAGACTTCGGCCTTCTGCGCCATCATCTTGTCTGACGCCTCAATCAAGCGCTCGCGGATCACGTCATCATCTACGCCGTCCTCCTCGCACCATGCGACCACCGGCAGGTCCATATTGAGATGCTCGATCACGCCGGCGGTAAACCCTTGGGTATCCCATTGGTCAGCATAGGTTTTTGGCGGCATATAGGTGTCGATCAGATCATCAATCACCTGATGGCGCATGTCGGTTGTGATCTCAGACAGGTCTTGCGATTCCATAATATCGCGACGCTGGCCAAAGATAACTTTGCGCTGTTCGTTCATCACGTCGTCGAACTTCAACAGCTGTTTACGAATGTCAAAGTTGCGCCCTTCAACCTTGGCCTGAGCGCGTTCCAGCGACTTGTTGACCCAAGGGTGAATGATTGCCTCGCCTTCCTTCAAGCCCAGAGACGTCAGCACTTTTTCCAACCGCTCAGAGCCGAAAATCCGCATCAGGTCATCTTCGAGCGACAGGAAGAACGACGTGCGGCCCGGGTCACCCTGACGGCCCGAACGGCCACGCAATTGGTTATCAATGCGACGGCTTTCGTGACGCTCGGAGGCCAGAACATACAAACCGCCGGCCTCTAGAACCTTTTTCTTTTCCTCGGCATGCGCCGCTTCGATCCGTGTCCGAACTTCGACGGGATCGGCCTCGGGGTCGGCATCCAGCGCTTCCAGCACTTTCAATTCGACGTTACCACCCAATTGAATGTCGGTACCACGGCCGGCCATGTTCGTGGCAATCGTGACCGCACCCAGTTTACCGGCATCCGCGATAATCTGGGCTTCCTGCTCGTGCTGACGCGCGTTCAACACATTGTGCGTGATGCCAGCCTCGGTCAACATACGTGACAGTTGTTCTGATTTTTCAATCGACGTGGTACCCACGAGGCAAGGCTGCCCCTTGGCGTTGGCTTCTTTCACCTTGTCGATCATCGCCTTGTATTTTTCGCCCACGGTTCGATAAACGGCGTCGTCTTCGTCAATCCGGGCAATCGGCACGTTTGTGGGGATTTCAACAACACCCAGCCCGTAAATCTCGCCGAATTCCTCGGCCTCGGTCAGGGCGGTGCCGGTCATGCCGGCCAGCTTATCATAGAGGCGGAAATAGTTCTGGAACGTCACAGAGGCCAGCGTGACGTTTTCAGACATGATCGCCGTGCCTTCTTTCGCCTCGATCGCCTGATGCAGTCCGTCCGACAAGCGCCGACCCTGCATCATACGTCCAGTGAATTCGTCAATCAGCATGATTTCACCGTCGCGGACGATGTAATCCTTGTCCTTGATAAACAAGGTATGCGCGCGCAGGCCCTGATTTACGTGATGCACGATCGTTGTGCTTTCAGGGTCATAGAGCGACTGCCCCTCTTCAAGCAGCCCCTCGGACCGCAACAGATCCTCAAGGAATTCATTGCCATCATCGGTAAATGTGACGTTACGGGTTTTCTCGTCCACCTCGTAATGCTCGGGCTTGAGTGACGGGATCAGCGTGTTGATCGTCACATACATTTCCGAACGGTCCTGCGCAGGGCCGGAGATGATCAGAGGTGTTCGCGCCTCGTCGATCAGAATGCTGTCCACCTCGTCGACAATTGCAAAAAAGTGGTGCTTTTGCAGAATCTCGTCGAGGTTTGATTTCATATTGTCGCGCAGATAGTCAAAGCCCAGCTCGTTGTTGGTCGCATAGGTGATGTCGCAGGCATAGGCCTCGCGCTTGGCTTCGTTACTCATGCCGGAAATTGCCGCACCTGTTTTCAGGCCTAAGGCGGCAAACACCTTACCCATCCAGTCGGCATCCCGCTGCACAAGGTATTCGTTCACGGTCACAACATGTACACCCTTGCCGGGCAGGGCGTTCAGATAGGCCGCCAAAGCCGCGGTCAGTGTTTTACCTTCACCGGTCTTCTGCTCAGAGATATTCCCCTGATGCAGGAAGATCGCCGCCAGCAACTGTGTATCAAAAGCCCGCAAACCCAAAGTGCGCCGCGCCGCTTCGCGACAGTTGGCAAAAGCTTCGGGCAGCAGATCATCAAGGCTTTCGCCACCCCTGGCACGTGTGGCCAGTTCTTCGGTCTTGGCTTTGAGGCCTTCATCGCTCAGCTTTTCAAATTCTGGCTCCAGCGCATTTACTTTTGCCACCAGCGGGCGGGTCGCTTTGATTTTGCGGTCATTTGGCGTGCCAAAGACCTTTTTGGCGATTGTTCCGATACCCAGCATGTGTTCTCCAGCCGACGTTTGAATTCTGCGCAGCGATCTGCTTGCCCAAGCCTCAGTCAGCCCATAGATAGATGGGGAACGTGGCTTGCATGTGCGCCCTTTAGGGCGATGTAAGGGCCGCACCATAGGCTGTCAATGTAGCAGCCCTTCACGGGGCTTAACGATAGGACGATCCATGCAAAAACCCCTCACTTATCTGGCATCTCTGGCGCTGGCCGTTTCAGTGGCCCTGCCCGTCGCAGCGGAAGAAACACCAAACGTCGATACCATCGTCGCAACAGTGAACGGAACAGAGATCACCCTGGGCCATATGATCATCGCCCGTGCTACTCTGCCGCAACAATACCAAGAACTGCCGGACGAGGTTTTGTACAAGGGTATTCTGGACCAACTGGTTCAGCAAAGTGCGCTTGCAGACACCCATGAGGGCGATTTGCCCAAACGTGTCACACTGTCCCTTGAGAACGAGACACGGTCGTTGACTGCCGGCGAAGTGGTCGAAGGTGTGATGGCCGCCCCCTTGGACGAGGCCGCGCTGCATGCCGCCTATGATGCGGAATACAAGGACAAGGATGCAGGCGAAGAATACAACGCCTCCCATATCCTTGTCGAAACCGAAGAGGAAGCCAACGCCATCAAGCAAGAGCTTGAAGACGGCGCTGATTTTGCTGAAATGGCGCGGGAAAAGTCCACAGGCCCTTCAGGGCCCGGTGGCGGTTCGCTGGGCTGGTTTGGGCCCGGCATGATGGTTCCTTCTTTTGAAGCCGCCGTTGTTGCAATGGAACCCGGTGCGGTGTCTTCCCCTGTCGAAACACAATTCGGCTGGCATGTCATCAAACTAAACGAAACCCGCAAAACCAAGGTCCCCGCTCTGGAGGAC
The DNA here is from genome assembly GCF_029285175.1 of Sulfitobacter sp. M05. Classification (GTDB taxonomy): domain Bacteria; phylum Pseudomonadota; class Alphaproteobacteria; order Rhodobacterales; family Rhodobacteraceae; genus Sulfitobacter. Next base: position 552,838 of record NZ_JABEDH010000002.1, read on the forward strand.
GTGCGCGAGGAACTGGAATTGCAGGTCCGTCAAACCCTCGTGCAGACTCGCATTGAAGAAATCACCGCCGCCGCTGATGTCGACCGGATGACAGATCAGGATATTGATCCATCCCTGATAAAGAACCTCGACTGGCTGGAGTAACGCAGGTGGGGAAAATCACAAATGTATCGCCCCTTGCACCAGCAGGGTTTCCCGATCTTCCGCGCATTGAGGGGGTGCAATTCGCCACCGCCGCCGCCGGCGTGAAATATCAAGATCGCACGGACGTTATGTTGGCGCAACTTGCACCGGGCACGGCAATTGCGGGTGTTTTCACCCGTTCTCAGACCCGTGCGGCACCGGTGCTGGATTGCCAGAGCAAGATCGGCGCAGTCTCTGATAAAGGCGCTGCCATCCTGGTAAATTCCGGCAATGCCAACGCCTTTACCGGGCGGCGTGGGATTGAAGCGGTAGAGGCGATTACCGCGTCAGTCGCCCAAGTTTGCGATGTGCCACAATCGCGCGTCTTTACCTCGTCAACAGGTGTGATCGGTGAACCCCTGCCGTTTGAACGGGTGACCGCAGTTATTGCGGATGCAAAGACCTCCCTGTCGGCGGACAACATGCAGGATGCAGCACAGGCCATTATGACGACCGATACCTTCCCCAAGGGCGCATCGGCGTCATTGGAGATTGACGGTAAAACGGTTTCCATTGCGGGCATCGCCAAGGGGTCAGGCATGATTGCGCCCGATATGGCAACCATGCTGGTCTACATATTTACCGATGCCCTGGTTGATCAGGCGGCGCTGCAGGAGATGGTTTCCGCCGAATCCGACCGAACATTCAACAGCATTACCGTCGACAGCGATACATCAACGTCGGACACTGTAGTCGTTGCCGCGACCGGAGCATCAGGTGTGGATGCCGCGAACGTACCCGCATTCCAAACGGCTCTGCACGACGTGATGCAAGACCTTGCCTTTCAGGTTGTCCGTGACGGCGAAGGGGCGACCAAGTTCGTCGAGGTCGCCATTACTGGCGCTGCCAGCGATACAGACGCGAAACTGCACGCCATGGCGATTGCCAATTCACCTTTGGTAAAAACCGCCATCGCCGGGGAGGATGCCAATTGGGGCCGTGTTGTGATGGCCATCGGGAAATCCGGTGCAGCCGCAGATCGTGACCGGCTTTCAATCAGGTTCGGCGATATTGAAGTGGCCAAAGAAGGCTGGCGCAGCCCCAATTATTCAGAAGCAGATGCAGCAGCACATATGAAGGGTGACGAAATCCTGATTGCAGTCGATTTGGGGATCGGAAACGGAAAATCCACTGTCTGGACCTGTGATCTGACCCACGGCTATATCGAGATCAACGCGGACTACCGGTCGTGAAGGTTGTTCTGGTCTCGGCCGTTGCATTGATCGACGTAGATGGCCGTATCCTGCTTGCACAGCGCCCCGAGGGAAAATCCATGGCTGGCCTGTGGGAATTCCCCGGCGGCAAGGTAGAAACCGGAGAAACCCCGGAAGTGGCTTTGGTCCGCGAGCTGGAAGAAGAGCTGGGGATCAATACCTGGGCGTCCTGTCTGGCCCCGCTGACCTTCGCAAGCCACAGCTACGATGATTTCCACCTTGTGATGCCACTATTTGCCTGCCGCAAATGGGAAGGCACACCATTCTCAAAGGAAAATCAGGCGCTTAAATGGGTTCATGCAAAAGATTTGCGCAATTATCCCATGCCTGCGGCTGACGTACCGTTGATTCCCATCCTGCGTGACTGGCTTTAGAAATATTAAAATCGGGTTGAATTCTCGTGTATCGGGAAACAATTCACTGGAAGCTTCACGAATTGTTGATTATGTTTTCCCTACTGTCTGGGGAGAGAGAAATGCTGCGTACCATCACACTTGGATCATGTGTATCCGTTCAGGGTATCTTTGTAAAAGACTTGGCCGATGGCCGTGTCGCTGTAAAAGTTGACGATACCGTCTTTGCTGGCACACCTGTCCGCAAGAACTAATCTTTCCGGTCTTCCGGAACGTAAAAAGGGGCCGCTTTCGCTGCCCCTTTTTTCTTGTCTCGGCGGTGGGCCAGACATTTCTGCCTGACCTCCAATATTATTTCAGCGTCCGCTCTACTTCTTCGCGGGTGAAAATCTCGATCACGTCATTGGGGCGGATGTCATCGTAGTTCTCGAAAGCCATGCCGCATTCCTGACCGGACTGTACCTCTGGCACCTCGTCCTTGAAGCGCTTGAGCGTTTTCAGCGTGCCCTCGTGGATTACCACGTTGTCACGCAGCAAGCGCACACCAGCAGAGCGACGCGCCACACCTTCTGTGACCAGACAACCGGCAACTTTGCCAACGCCCGTGACCTTGAACACTTCCTTGATATTCGCATATCCGATGAAGTTCTCTTTGATCTCGTTGCTCAACAGGCCGGAAGCCGCTGCTTTTACGTCATCGACCAGATCATAGATGACCGAGTAATAACGGATCTCGACACCCTTTTGGTTGGCCGTGTTGCGGGCCGATGCATTGGCACGCACGTTAAAGCCCATGATCGGTGCGCCGGATGCTTCGGCCAGACCAACGTCGGTTTCGGTGATGGCACCAACACCCGAGTGAAGGACGCGCACACGCACCTCGTCGTTGCCGATCTTTTCCATCGCCTGAACGATGGCTTCGGCAGAACCTTGAACATCCGCTTTCAGCAGGATCGGCAGTTCGCTGACATCCTCGTTGGCTTTGGCATTCGCCATCAGCTGTTCCAGCGTCGTCGCCGCACCAGCCGCTGCGCGTTTGTCTTTGGCGGCGTTTGCCCGGTAATCGGCAATCTCGCGCGCCTGCGCTTCGGTTTCGGTCACGTTCAACACATCGCCCGCTTCGGGTGTGCCGTTCAGGCCCAGAACCTCAACTGGAACAGATGGGCCCGCTTCTTTCACGCGGTTGCCCTGATCGTCGATCAGTGCGCGAACTTTACCGTATTGCTCACCCACAACAAAGATATCGCCCTGACGCAGCGTGCCGTTCTGAACCAGAACTGTCGCCACAGGGCCACGACCCACGTCAAGCTGCGCTTCGATAACTGCACCAACAGCGGCGCGGTTCGGGTTTGCTTTCAGTTCGAGAATTTCCGCCTGAAGCGCGATGGCATCGAGCAGCTCGTCTAGGCCCTGACCGGTGATCGCCGAAACTTCGACGTCCTGCACTTCGCCCGACATTTTTTCAACGATCACTTCGTGCTGCAACAGATCGGTGCGCACTTTGTCAGGATCAGCCGCCGGGCGGTCAATCTTGTTGATCGCAACAATCATCGGCACTTTGGCCGCTTTGGCATGGGCAATCGCTTCGATGGTCTGCGGCATCACGGCATCATCCGCCGCAACAACCAACACAACAATGTCCGTTACCTGCGCACCACGTGAGCGCATCGAGGTAAAGGCAGCGTGGCCCGGTGTATCAAGGAAGGACAGAACCTGCCCGCCATCGGTTGTGACCTGATAGGCACCGATATGCTGTGTGATGCCACCGGCTTCGCCTGCCACAACCTTGGCGTTGCGAATCGCATCCAAAAGCGAGGTTTTGCCGTGGTCAACGTGACCCATGATGGTGATGACCGGAGGACGACCCATAAGGTCTTTCGGATCATCAACGATCTCTTTGATCACATCTTCAACGTCCGCATCGGAAACCCGTACAACCTTGTGGCCGAATTCCTCGATGATCAACTCTGCGGTATCCGCGTCGATGGTCTCGTTCTGGGTAACCATCATGCCGTTTTGCATCAGCGCCTTAACAACGGCACCTGTCTTTTCGGCCATACGGGCAGCCAGTTCAGACACCACAATCGCCGGTGGCAGGTTCACGTTACGAATGATCTTTTCGCGCTCGACGTTGCCGCCCATCGCCTTCTGACGCTGACGCTCCTGCTTGCGCTTCATTGCGGCCATTGACCGCTGACGCCCGCCTTCACCACCGGTAAGCGCCTGATTAACAGTCAGCTTTCCGGAACGACGGTTGTCGTCGGCACGGTTTTTCTTGTTGGTCTCTTCCCGGTCACGTTCGGTTTTGCGTACCGCCGGCCCCGGTGCCGCTTTGTTGGGTGTCGGGCGGGCCGCTGCCGGAGCAGCAGGTGCAGCAGCAGCAGCCTGTGCAGCAGCCTCTGCGTCACGTTTGGCGCGGGCTTCTTCTTCGGCTTTCGCCTTCAGGCTCTCCTCGCGCTCGCGGTCCGCTTTTTCTTTTGCATCAATCTCGGCGCGGCGGCGTTCGCGCTCTTCTGCGCGGGCCTTTTCCTCGGCCAGACGTGCGGCGGCTTCCTCAGCCTCACGCGCCTTGGCAGCCTGAACAGCCTTCAGACGACGCTCCATCTCTGCATCCGAAATGCCCGCAGGGCGTTTGGACGGATCCCCAACAGGACCGGCACCCGGGCCAGTTGGCTTGTGGCCACCAGGCTTTGGCACCATCACGCGCTTGCGCTTGGTCTCAACCACGACGTTCTTGGTCCGCCCATGGCTAAAGCTTTGCTTTACGTTGCTGGGACGCGAACCGCCCAGACCCAATGTTTTTCTGCCGTCTGTATCGCTCATTTAGCTCGTCATCCTTCCGGCTGGCCGCTGCCAGCCCCGTTTTGTCGCACGCCTTTAAGTCGTTGGGCCTCCTCTACAACACGTAGAGTGAGTCCACCAGAGGCGAGCGCCCCATGTATCACAGTTTGACGACCGAATGCCAAACCCAATTCATCCGCCGTCAACCAGCCAATATATTGACCGTAATGCGGCGTGCTCAGTTTCGTTTTACCACGTTCGGATCCGTCAGTGGCCTGAATAAGCACCTGGGCCTCTTCAGTCTGAAGCCAGCTTTTGACTTTTTCGTACCCTGCAACGGCCCGTCCGCCCTTGCGTTGCAATGAAATCAGCTCGACCACACGCCGTGCGAGCTGCTTTTCTACTTCATCCACCAGATCGTCCTGAACGGTGACCTGTTTTTTGGCCGCGCGGGTGAACAATTTCTTGCTTACCGCCTGCTCAAGCGCGGCGCGGTCCGCGGCAACATACATGCCACGTCCGGGTAACTTCCCCAGAATATCAGGGTAAACCTGATTATCCGGGCCAACCACGAACTTTACCAACCCATACTTAGGCTGGATTTCGCCCGTGGCAATGCACTTGCGGTCAGGACCGTTTTCACGGTCTTTGGAGACGCCACCGCGGCTCATCAGGGACAACCGAGGCCTGAGATCAGGCCTCGACCTCCTGTTCTTCTGTATCGTCTTCCTCGATTTCTTCTGCTTCCAGCTCCGCCGGATCAACCCAACCCAGCATCACACGGGCAGTCATGATCATGCTCTGCGCATCTTCCAATGAGATGTCGAAAGCTTCCAGCGATCCGTCGTCCTTTACGCGTTCGCCGTCTACAGTTGTCCAGCCGCCGGCCAGTTCCCAATCCGCACAGGTTGCAAAATCTTCCAGCGTTTTCACGCCATCCTTTGCCAGTGCTTCAATCATTTGGGGTGTCAGCCCGTCAAATTCAACAAGGCTGTCTTCGACACCCAAAGCGCGGGCTGATTCCAAGGCTGCCTTGTTCTGCGCTTCCAGCACATCCTGTGCGCGGGCTTGCAGTTCCTTGGCGGTGTCCTCGTCAACACCATCAATTACCAGAAGTTCGCTGACTTCGACATAGGCGACTTCTTCAAGGTTGGTAAACCCTTCGGAAACCAGCAGCTGGGCAAAGAATTCGTCCAGATCAAGGTTATCCATGAACAGCTTGGTACGTAGTTCAAACTCGGCCTGACGGCGCTGGCTTTCCTGCTCTTCTGTCATGATGTCGATGTCCAGACCGGTCAGCTGTGATGCCAAACGCACGTTCTGGCCACGGCGGCCAATCGCGAGGCTCAGCTGCTCTTCAGGAACAACAACTTCGATCTTGCCGGCTTCTTCATCCAGAACAACCTTGGAAACTTCCGCAGGCTGCAAGGCGTTCACAAGGAAGGTCGGCTGATCGTCATTCCATGGAATGATGTCGATTTTCTCGCCCTGCAATTCGTTCACAACGGCCTGCACACGGCTGCCGCGCATACCCACACAGGCACCCACCGGATCAATTGATCCATCATAGCTGATCACAGCAATCTTTGCGCGTGAACCGGGATCACGGGCGACCGCCTTGATCTCGATGATACCGTCGTAAATTTCCGGCACTTCCATTTTGAACAGCTCGGCCATGAATTCGGGCGCAGTACGGCTCAGGAAAATCTGTGGTCCGCGCTGCTCGCGGCGCACATCCTTGATGTAGACACGGATACGATCGTTAGGACGGTAGGACTCGCGGCCAATCTTTTCGTTGCGGCGCAGGATCGCTTCGCCAGCGCCCACATCCACGATAACGTTGCCGTATTCTTCGCGCTTAACCAAACCATTGATGATCGTACCGGCGCGGTCCTTGAACTCCTCGAACTGGCGGTCACGTTCGGCTTCGCGGATCTTTTGCAAGATCACCTGTTTCGCGGATTGCGCAGCGATACGGCCCATTTCAACCGGTGGCACTTCCTCGATCAACTGTTGGCCGATTTCCGGGTTGTCCATATATTGCTTGGCCTGTTCGACGGTGAATTCCGCCTGATAGTTCTCAAGCTCTTCATCGGCGACCACGGTCCGTACGCGGGTAAATGTCGCGCGGCCGGTCTTGCGGTCGATTGACACGTGAATATCCATTTCCGCGCCGTAACGCGACTTTGCCGCACGGGCCAGCGATTCTTCCATCGCCTCAATGACCAGCGCAGGGTCGATCATCTTTTCCCGGGCCACAGCCTCGGCGGTCTGCAACAACTCAAGCTGGTTGGCGGATGTAATGGCCATTAGTCTTCTCCCTCGGAGGATTCTTCTTCAATAGAATCGAATTTATCTTCGTCAATTGCGCCCGACACTTTGCGCTGGCGCAGCATTTCAGTCATCAACTCGTCGGTCAGCACCAGTTTGGCATCTGACAGCCAATCAAACTTCAGGCCCACAGTGCCCTCTTCAATGTTGATCAACACCTCGTCGCCTTCGATGCCAGCCAATTCGCCCTTAAAACGGCGGCGACCCCCGACCAATTCTTCGGTTTCGATCTTGGCTTCATACCCTTCGAACATGTCGAAATCTTTCAACCGCGTCAGCGGACGGTCGATGCCGGGCGAAGATACCTCAAGCGTGTATTCTTCGATAATCGGGTCTTCGACATCCAGCACTGCGCCCAGCGCCTGATTGATCTTGGCAAGGTCATCAACTTCGATCCCGCCTTCGGGTTTATCGGCCATGATCTGCAATGTCGTTACCTTACCCGACATCAGACGCACGCGCACCAGTTCATAGCCCATATCCTCGATCACCGGTGTGATGATCTCGGCCATGCGACGGTCAATAGCTGCTTTGGCAATAAGGTCGTTGGTCATGGTGTCCTATCGCTGGCCATCAGGCACAAAAAAACGGGCGCGCGGCCCGTGTTCAAGATCGGTGGAGCGTTTGGTTTGGACCCGAACGCGCCGCTGTTAAAGAGGCATATACGCAGAGAAGCCTGAGTCTGCAAGGCCTGTTCATCCGAACCACCAACGCTCTGCCGCACGCAGGTTGTCCAGCGGGCGCAACCTGCTGACGTTTGCGGGCTGCATCACGTCAGCCGAGACCGCTTGCGTCGGATGGCGGCGGTCCGGCTGTAGGGTGATGTCAGGCAGATCAGCCAGGGCACCCGCCGCCGTCAAATCAACCGCATCAACCAGATATTCACCCAGAGCTTGCCCACGCACCGGTTCGGAAGGGATCGAGGTTAACTCGACCTCATCAAACCAACCCGCGGCTTCGCCCTTGTAGTGATCCGCAACCCGCGTCGCCAGCAACCGTTGACCCGGCACGAAACTGGAAACCTTATACAAACCCGTTCCTGTGCCGTTGTCCGGGGCATGGGCCGCGCGGATAAAATACGCCGGTTGGGCAAGCCGCATCGGCAAGCCCGGATCTGGGTGAACAAGCGTGAAAGACACCTGATGATCCCCAACCGCCTGAACCGCGCCACCAGCGAACCCGGCAGCACTAGCGACCACATCTTTCGCCGTAAACGGGGCACCATCATGAAAGGAGACATCCCGACACAGTTCAAACAGCCAGACACGTGCGTCTGGGGAAGATGTCCATCCGCTCGCCAATTCGCCGCGCAGCGTCCCATCAGCGGCTATTTCGGTAAGCGTATCAAAAACAACCCCTTGCCGCGCGATTTGCATGAACAGCCCGTCACCCCGCAGCCAGGTATCATTCCGTGCGGCCCCCGATAACGCCATCCGCAAGCGCCCGCCCGGTTTGGGGCCTGCCGCCGAGACACCCGTGGCCGCCAACAATGCAGCGGCCGCCGCACTGGAAAACAGCGCACGCCGGTCAAGCAACGACCGGCTCATCCTGCGGCTCCGATCCGGTCCATCGCCCGTACCAACTCGGCTGAGATACCCGGCTCTGATAAGGCATGGCCGGCGTTGCGCACCATCTTCAATTCGCCTTGCGCCCAGTTTTCCGCAACCTCATAGGCACTGCCAGGCGGACAAATCATGTCATAACGGCCCTGCACAATCACGCCCGGGATATGCGAGATACGGGGCATATGCGCCAGTATCTGACCATCAAATTCCAGAAAGCCCGCATTGATGAAATAATGATTTTCCAACCGCGAAAAGGCCCGGGCATACTCTGCCGGCCCCTCGTGTGATCCGCCCGTGGAATGGACTGACGCAAGCGCGTTTTCCCAAGCGGCCCAGGCGCGGCCATAACGTTGCTCGACCGACAGATCACCACAGAACAGACGCCGGTGGTAAGCTTTGATCAGATCATCCTGTTCGTCCTCAGGAATCAGCGACGTAAAACGTGCCCAAACCTCGGGCCAGAATTTGCCCGCACCACCGCCGTAAAACCAATCCAGTTCCGATTGCATCATCAGAAACACACCACGCAGCACCAGATTGCGCACCGCTTCGGGGTGGGTTTGGGCATAGATCAACGACAGCGTCGCCCCCCATGACCCACCAAAGACGACCCACTGCTCGATCCCCAGCTCGCGGCGAATCATTTCAATGTCTGCGACCAGATGCCACGTCGTGTTGTCGGTGACGCTTGCGTGCGGCCGGGATCGTCCGCATCCGCGCTGGTCAAACAGAATCACCCGAAACTTTTCCGGGTCGAAATAACGCCGCATAGAGGGGCTGCACCCCCCGCCAGGCCCACCATGTAGTACCACAACAGGTATACCGTCGGGGTTGCCACATTGCTCTACATAGATGGTATGGCCCTGCCCAACCGCCAACATTCGCTGATCGAACGGGTCGATCGGCGAATAAAGATATTGAACAGCACGTTTTTGATCGGGAAACTTGTCCATACCAGCCCTATATACGTCAGAGATATACAAGAACACAGGAAGCAGGAAATGCAAACGGCTCAATCTACGGTAGACGCCGGCGAAATCGCCAAATTCGAGGCTATGGCGGCGGAGTGGTGGGATTTAAACGGCAAATTCAAGCCGCTGCATATGCTTAATCCCTGCCGGTTGGATTACATCACATCGCAAATCGCCGGCGAATTTGACCGCGACCTGACATCAGAATCCCCGTTTGACGGTTTGCGAATCCTCGACATCGGGTGCGGCGGCGGATTGCTGTCCGAACCCATGGCACGCCTTGGGGCCGAGGTCGTGGGTGCCGATGCCGCCGCCGGCAACATACCTGTCGCGCGCGTTCACGCCGCGCAATCCGGTCTGGAGATTGACTATCGCCACACCACAGCCGAAGCGATGGCCGCAGATGGTGAAAAGTTCGACGTGGTGCTGAACATGGAGGTGGTTGAGCACGTGGCCTCGCCCGCTGACTACCTGCGTGCCTGTCACGATCTGCTGAAACCCGGCGGGCTGCACATTTGTTCAACAATCAACCGCAATCCCAAGTCGTTCATGATGGCGATTGTCGGGGCCGAACACATCATGCGCTGGCTGCCCAAGGGGACGCATGAATGGTCAAAATTCATCACACCGGACGAATTGTTTGACCTTATTGGCAATGCCGGGCTGGAGCCGGTGGACCGTAAAGGTTTCGTGTTCAACCCGATTGCCTGGAGCTGGAGCTTGTCGGACAGGGACCTAAGCGTGAATTACGTTACTGCCAGCCTCAAGCCAGCTTGAGTCTTATTTCACGCAGAATAGGCAGGGCCGCGCGGGCCTGCTCTTCGCCCAGATCCTCGACCACCTGATTGATCATCGGCGTAATCGCGGCCACCGCAGAATCGCGTGCGTTGCGCCCTGCTGGGCTGATGCCGACCATCTTGCGCCGGGCATCGTCCCAATCAGGACGGATATGAACGTAACCAGACCATTCCAGCTTGTTCAACGTATTGGTCATGGCACCCCGTGTGACACGAAACCGCTCGGCCAATTGCGCCGGAGTCGACTCATCATCCCGACGGGCCAAATGATTCAGAACCGAAAAATGCGAAATCTCCATACCTTTTGGCAACACCCGCGACAGCCGTCCGCGCATGGAATGCTCGGCCGCCAGAATCTCGCTGAACAGCATGATCGCCAGGGTATTTTTATCATCGCTCATACGTCGACCTGTCTATCGCCCTTCTAGGGGCCGGAAAAGTCACGGGCGTTGGCAAGGCTTGGAACCCTGCGCCGCGCCGCCTCTCCTTTTTTCATATCAAGGTCGAATTTGTAAACGCCCGAGGTGGTTCCGGCATCCAGAATTACCTCACCCCAAGGATCAACAACCAGGGAATGGCCATAGGTATCGCGAGTCTTGTTTGTCTCGCTGGCATGGGTTCCGGTCTGGGCCGGCGCAATGACAAAACACCCCGACTCAATCGCGCGGGCGCGCAATAGGGCATGCCAATGCGCAGCCCCCGTCACCGGAGAAAACGCCGCTGGTACCGTCAAAATATCCGCACCAGCGATGGCCAACGCCCGATAGAGCTGGGAAAACCGCACATCATAGCAAACGCTCATCCCGATCTTTGCAAAATCGGTTTGCGCCAGAACGGCCTGATCCCCTGGGCGATACCCTTCGCTTTCGCGCCAGGTTTCTGTTTCGCTGATCTGCACGTCGAACATGTGGATCTTATCGTATTTCGCAACAACCGCGCCATCCGGCCCAATCACAAACGACCGGTTGGCAAACCGCCGGTCTGCATCCCCCGTCTTGAGCCCCAATGACCCGATCAAAAGCCAGACACCTGCCGCTTTTGCCTCATCACGCAAGGCGGCAAGGGTGATGTCTTCTTCCTCGAATTGCAGCACCTCCTGCTGGTGTTTGCGACTGGTCGAGACGCAATTCGTCACCTCGGGCGTCAGAACAAACTGCGCCCCGTCTGCCACTGCCGCGCGGAACATCTCCCGCGTGACCGCAAGATTTGCGACCGGATCATCGCTAACGTTCAGCTGGAGAATGGCCGCTTGCATTACGCTGCCAGCAGAGCGTCAAGTTTGCCGGCGCGCTCCAGCGCATGTAGATCGTCAGAGCCACCAACATGGATGTCACCGATAAAAATCTGCGGCACGGTACGCCCGCCATTTGCCCGCTGCACCATCTCTGCCTTGCGCTCCGGATTCGCCAACACATCAACTTCGGCGAAATCAACGCCTTTGGATGCCAGCAACCGCTTGGCAGCATGGCAAAAACCGCAAAGGGGTGAGGTATAAAGTTCGACAGGTTTCATAACCGGTTCCTTTCAACAAAAATGCGGTGTTTCGTCCGGTATGGTCATGCTGCGCAAACCTGCCCCTGTTGATGGCAGCCCTGCACGATATGTCATGCCCCTAAGAACAGTCGAAACACAGTGTTAAAAGGTGATTTAAGCATCTTTGGCCACGCGCGCCAGTGTTACCACGTTCACTGGCCCCGAACCGGCGTCCAGACAGGCCTGCGCACAGGCGGCCAAAGTCGCCCCGGTGGTCATCACATCATCCACCAGAAGCACCGGCCTTCCGATCAGGCGATGTCGGCGTAAGGGGTGGACACGAATGGCCTTTTCGACCGCCTCGATCCGCCCTGCACGGTCCAGACCATCCAGCGTGCGCGTTCGCCTGATGCGTTGCAACAGGTCCGGTGACCAAGGCCGTTCAACCCTTTGTGACAGGGCCTTGGCCAGCAAGGCGGATTGGTTAAAACGGCGCTTGATCATCCGCAGCCAATGCAGCGGAACCGGCGCTATCAAGGTATTCTGTGTCACGATATCGGCCACAGCATGAGACAGCCAAAGCCCCGCCGGACGGGCAATCTCCTGACGGTCACCATGCTTTAATGCCAGAACCAGCTTACGCCCCCTGTCCCGGTACAACATCGCCGCCCGTCCTCTTGACCATGGCGGGGGGTTTTCCATACAGCTGTCGCATTGTAATCTGTCGCCCTCGTCCGCACCTGGAAGGGGCACGCCACAGGAATCGCAAATCGTGCCCCCGATAAACGCCGTATCCCGCCAGCAGGCCCCGCAAAGGCCGAAATCTCCGTCGACCACAGACCCACAGGTCAGGCACCGCGCAGGGTAAACCGCGTCTAACCCTGTTTGAAGTCCGCTTAACAACGACATATTGGTTTCCAATGACCCAGCAAAATTTCATCACCGATGCCGCGGCCCTCGCCCTGCACCGCCATCGAACCACCGCAGATGCCATGTTTCTGCACTACGCCGCCGTTGACGAGGTGCAGGATCGTATGCGGATGGTTAACAAGTCGTTTAATTCAGCCGCAATCGTCACAGGGCATGCCCCGGTTTGGGCCAGATATTTTCCGCAAGCCAACATCACAGAGGACAGTGATACACTGTCCCTTGCCGTTGGTGCCCATGATCTGGTGGTACATGCCATGGCATTGCACTGGGCCAATGATCCGGTTGGCCAACTGATCCAGTGTCGCCGCGCGTTGCTGCCAGACGGGCTTTTCCTGAGCGTCGCGTTTGGCGGGCAAACCCTGCACGAGTTACGCGCCTGTCTGGGACAGGCAGAGGCCGACATAACCGGTGGCATGTCGCCGCGCGTCGCCCCGATGGCCGATCTGCGCGACATGGGTGGATTACTTCAGCGCGCGGGATTTGCCCTGCCGGTGGCGGACAGCCAGACACTGACCGTGGAGTACAGCGATATTTGGTCGCTGATGCGCGACCTGCGGGCGATGGGCGAAACCAATGCGCTTTCTGCTCGGCTGCGCCGCCCGACCCGTCGCACTGTGCTGAACACCGCGGCGCAATTGTACCAAGATAACTTTGCTTCGGCGAACGGCAGGATCACCGCCACCTTCGATTTGGTATTCCTGACCGGTTGGGCCCCTGCCGAAAGCCAGCCCAAACCACTGCGCCCCGGCTCTGCCCAACAACGGCTTGCTGATGCGCTAGGAACCGGTGAGACAAAGTTACCCAATTGACGACAGCCAGAATGGCCCTATTTCAACCGCAGCAAGCCACCTAAGGACACGCCATGCAAGCCGCCCGCCCTGCTCATGCCAAGAACGACCACCCCGCTATTCCAAAGCAGCGCGTGGGCGTATTGCTTGCCAATCTCGGAACGCCGGACAATTACGACTATTGGTCGATGCGCCGCTATCTGAACGAATTCCTCTCCGATCAGCGGGTGATTGATTATAGCCCCTGGCTCTGGCAACCTCTGTTGCAATTGGTGATCCTGACAAAGCGCCCCTTCACCTCTGGTGCCGCATACAAGTCGATCTGGAACCACGAGCTGGGCGAAAGCCCCTTGCTGACGATCACCAAATCGCAAACTGCAAAAATCGCCGAAACCATGAAAGCACGATATGGCGATGATGTGATGGTTGATTACTGTATGCGTTACGGCAACCCCTCGACCCAATCCAAGGTCGAAGCGATGACCGCTGCGGGCTGTACCAAAATTCTGTTTTTCCCGCTTTATCCGCAATATGCCGGGGCCACCTCGGCGACGGCCTGTGATGCGTTTTTTGCCGCGCTTGGCAAGGAAAAGTGGCAACCGATCGCCCGTGTGGTGGAACCCTATTTCGACCGCCCTGACTATATCGAGGCCCTCGCCACCTCAATTGAAACCGCCTATGCGGCCACGGCAGAACGGCCTGATATTCTGATCTGTTCCTATCACGGTGTGCCGATCCGTTATCTGACCGAGGGCGACCCCTATCATTGCCAATGTCAGAAGACGACGCGCCTGCTAAAGGAGCGTCTGGGTTGGGAAGACACCGATATCATGACGACTTTCCAGTCCAAATTTGGGCCCGAAGAATGGCTGCAACCCTATACCGTTGAAGAGGTAGCGCGTCAGGCCGAAGCCGGAAACAAAAAGATCGCTGTCTGTGCGCCTGCCTTTTCCGCAGACTGTATCGAGACTCTCGAAGAGATTAACGAGGAGATCAAAGAAAGCTTCGAAGAAGCGGGCGGCGAGCAGTTCACCTATATTCCCTGCCTCAACGACGATGCGCTACATATCAAAGCCCTGTCCGCCACGATTGAAGAGAATCTGAAAGGGTGGCTAGACTAAAATCCGGCCTGACGCCCGTCAGGCCAGATTGTTCCTTTGCTTTAACTCCAGATACAGGCCTGCGTGATCCAGATCACCGCCCCCCATGTCTTCTACAAGGAAGTCGAAACGATCCCGCACCGCCTGAGTCGCCGGCAACTCAAGGTCCAGCCCGGCGGCCTCGGCCAGGGTGTTATCTAGGTCTTTGCGCTGGATTCTGGCTGTGCCACCGGGTGCAAAATCCCCCTCTGACATACGTTGACCGTGCTGTTGCAGGATCACACTGTCGGCAAAGCCGCCTTTTAGCGCGGCCCGCAATGCCACTGGATCGGCCCCACCTTTCTCCGCCAATAAGGTCGCCTCGGCGACAGCGGCAATTGTCACAGCAACAATCGTCTGGTTGGCCAGTTTGCACAACTGTCCTGCACCCGAAGGCCCGACATGAACCGGATGTCCCAGCGCTGCGAACACCTCACGTGCCGCATCAAACGTCGCCGCCTCTCCGCCTGCCATAATGGCAAGGCCCCCCGATTCGGCCCCTTTGGTACCGCCAGAAACTGGCGCATCCAGATGACGCACACCCCACTGTGACAGATGCGCCGATTGGCTGCGGGCCTGCTCGGGTTTGGCACTCGACATGTCGATCCACAACATCCCCTCGGCAAGCACGCCGCAGACCTCTTCATCCGCCAGCAGGGCCTCTGTGGCGTATCCGTCACTTAGCATCGTGATAACCACCTCTGCGCCTGCAATCGCCTGCGCCGCGGTTGGTACCGCACGCGCGCCCTGCTCAACCAAGGGCACCGCCCGTTCCGCCGTCCGGTTCCAAACGGTCAGTGTATGACCCGCATTCATCAGGTTACGCCCCATCGGAACCCCCATCAAACCGGTTCCGATCAATGTAATTCTACGTGGTTCGCGCATGGCGGTGTCCTTTTATGCAGGTGGGTCAGCGGGTTATGGTCAAATCGAAAAAGCTGTCCTAGGTTAGCGACAAAAGGGACAGAGCGCACTGTCGCTGGGACCGGAAAAATCACCTGCCATCCGACGGCAAGCCCACAAGCAAGCGTTCGACCTCGGGTACCGCGTGTCGCTGTGCTTCGGATAACACCCGTTAACACATTGAAGGAGATCCCATGAAACTTGTCCGTTATGGCCCAGAAGGCAACGAAAAACCCGGTATACTGGACGCTGCCGGCCTGCTGCGCGACCTAAGCGACCATATCGCCGACATCACCGGCGACACGCTGGGTGACGCGACACTGGAAAAACTTCGCGCCCTTGATCCTGCCGATCTGCCCATCGTCGAAGGCGAACAGCGCATTGCGCCCTGCGTCGGCAATATTGGCAAATTTCTGTGCATCGGCCTGAACTATTCCGATCATGCGGCGGAAACCGGGGCGGCCATTCCCGACCATCCAATCCTGTTCTTCAAGGCAAACTCGGCCATTGTCGGCGCCTATGATGACGTGGTGATGCCGCGCGGATCAACCAAAACCGACTGGGAGGTCGAGCTGGGTGTGGTGATCGGCAAAGAGGCAAAATACGTCTCAGAGGCGGACGCGCTGGACCATGTTGCGGGATATTGCATCGTGAATGATGTGTCCGAACGCCATTTTCAAACCAACCTGACCGGCCAATGGACCAAGGGCAAATCCTGCGACACATTCGGTCCGACCGGCCCATGGCTGGTGACACGTGATGAAATCACAGACCCGCAGAACCTTGATATGACGCTGGATGTGAACGGCAAACGGATGCAAACCGGCAATACCTCCACGATGATCTTTAAAGTCGCTGAGATCATCGCGCATTTGTCAGAGCTGATGACGTTGCATCCGGGTGATGTGATCACCACCGGCACCCCGCCCGGTGTCGGCCTTGGCATGAAACCAGAACCCGTTTTCCTCAAGAAAGGCGATGTGATGGACCTGACCATTCAGGGGCTGGGGCACCAGCGTCAAAAGGTCGGCCAGGACAGCTAAAGCTATTCGAGTTTAACTTGAGACATCATGCCCCTCCTTTTCGCGCTTGGCCAAGGGGAGAGGCCGCGAAAAACGGGTTCAGGTTTTTCGTGAAACCCCAAGAACCAGAGCAATGGGCCAAACCGGCCCTTGCCCACGCTCCGCAGGACCGCCAGCCGATTGCACGATGTCAGCACCGCACTGTTGCCACACCGCAGATGCAAAAAAGGCGGCACCGAAGTACCGCCTTTTTCGTTTGGATTGTCGTTTCCGATTAGTCGGAAGCAACAGCCGCAGCAACCAGAGCCAACAGGATCAGTGGCAGTACGATACCGCCAGAAGAACCGGATGCTTCTTCAACGATTACTGGTGCTTCGATGATTGGATCTGCCAAAGAACCGGCATATGCAGTCGATGCAGCAGCTGTCAGAGCAGCGGCGAGAACGAGTTTTTTCATAGTTATAACCTCCGATAAAAGGCGTACAGCACAATTGTGCGCACGCGCCCAAGACTTACCTCGTAAGACTTTCTAAACAGCATCACGACGAGATTGCAAACCCGGATTCCGCTGCAAAGCCTTACAAGCAACACGATGTCGTCAAATAAGCAACACTTGCGTACCCACATTCGCCATCTCGTAAAGCTCTTCGATATGCTCGTTATACAAGCCGATGCAGCCATTGGACGATTTCCGCCCGATCTTGCGCGTATCATGGGTGCCGTGAATGCGGTAATAGGTCCAACTGAGGTGCAAGGACCGCGTGCCAAGCGGGTTTTCAGGGCCCGGCCCGATGAACGGCGGCCATTCAGGATTCCGCTTGAGCATGGACGGGGTTGGACGCCAGGATGGTTCCGGATCTTTCAGGATCACCCGTGTGCGGCCACGACGCGTCAGATCGTCGGTCAACGGCACGCTGGACGGGTAAAGTTTGTAAACGCTCAGGTCTTCGGACCAGTAATGAACGGCGCGGCTGTCGATATCGACCAAGATTGCCCCGCCCTTTGTGTTATCGAAGTAAGGCTGCCAATCCAGCGTTCTAAAACTGGAAATATTGCGCCGCACGACTTCGGTGATGTCGCGTTCTGCTTCGGTTGTCGCAGCAGAGTTTACGGATGCAGTGGATTGCGCCAGAGCGGGCGTCGCAAGCATAGCGACACTGCCGGCGAGAAAGCTGCGGCGGCTTTTCAGGTTAAATCGCTTGTCGGACATACATGTCTCCATCGCTGAAAGGGAATTTTTGCTAATATATGGCTCGAAAGACGCAGTATCAAATCAAACAAGCGTCATCCTGCATGGTAACGCCGATGTGCGTTTGAACTGCAACGCCCTGCAGGGTAAGGCAGGACAACAAGAATATCGTTGGAGCGGTCTTATGTTGCGAATTTTGTCTGTCCTCTTGGCCCTTGCTGTCACTCTTTCGGCCTGCGCCCCTGCCGCGCCCCGCCTTGGCGCTGATGGCAAACCCCTGCCAAAGGCCTATCGAATCAGCCGCTCTGATACCGGGAAAATTCAGTTCCGCATGCTTGATTCCGTCAACGCCCTGCGTCAGGCCAGCGGCCGCGCTGCGGTGCAACTGAACCCGCAGCTTAATGCCGCCGCCGCGACCCATTCACGCGATATGTCTGTTCAGAACCGGCCTTGGCACTTTGGTTCCGATGGTTCCTCTCCGATCGACCGGATCAACCGAGTAGGATATGCTGGCAAGCTGGTTGGCGAAACAATTTCAGAAACCTATGAGTCAGAACTCGAAACACTGGCCGCCTGGATGGACCAGCCTGACACACGCCGGGTGATCATGTCCGAAGAGGCCCGCAACATGGGCTTTGCATGGTTTCAGGAAGCAGGCGGCAAGATCTGGTGGACATTGGTGATGGGCAACTAAGCCCGTCACGCCGGCCTAAGGATTGATCTGGATCGGCGTGCCGTCCCCGACCATCGCATAGATTTGTTCAATTTCCTTGTTGCTGACCGAGATACAGCCCCACGTCCAATCGTCCGTGTCCTTGCGTGAGGGCACACGTTGCCCGTGAATGAATATCTCACCACCTGGGGACTTTCCCATCGCTTCGGCACGTTGGCGGTCACGTGCATTCGGATACGAAATCCCGATTGAAAGGTGAAAGCGGCTGTTCGGATTGCGCCGGTCGATCCAATAGATGCCTTCAGGTGTTTTCCCGTCGCCTTCGATCTCTTTATGGCCCGTCGGGGCAAAACCCAACTTGATCGGATAGCTCTCCAGCACCTTGTCATGGTGCAAAAGGTACATATTCCGTGCGCCCTTGTTCACCACAACATAGGTCACTTTTGGACCGTAATAGCGTTTGAATTTGCTGTTCCCACCGCAGGCACCCAGCGCAACCAACGCTGTCCCACCAAGAATAAGATTTCTGCGTTTCATACCCGATTGCCCTTTGTACCGGATGTTACCGGCCCGTTTCTTATGGCCCTAGCATATAGCAATAAAATGCGGTCTCAAAAAGCCGTGAGGTTCAGTTCCGGCGGACGTCCACCCGAAATGCTGAAACAGGCGGCAAGTTCCACATGCGCCGCCCAGCGGAATTGATCCACAACCTGCACCCAATCAAGGCTATAACCCGCTTGCACCAACATCTGCGCATCCCGGGCAAAGCTGACCGGATTGCACGAAACATAGGCAACCCGCGGCACATGTGATGTGCAAATCTCGGCCACTTGCCGCTCTGCCCCTGCGCGTGGCGGGTCAAGCACAACCGCATCCAGCGCGCGCATCTCGTCGGGCAGCACCGGACGGCGGTACAAATCGCGGGCCTCGGCGGTGAGGGGTTTTAACCCCTTCGTCTTGCGCCAGCCCTGATCCAAAGCGTTTGTCATGGCCGCGTCGCCCTCAACCGCAAGAACCCGAGCATTCTGTGACAAAGGCAGCGCGAAGGTGCCACAACCCGCGAATAAATCAGCAACATGTGCCGCGTCGCCTACCGCCTCTTTGACAGATGCCAGCAGGGACGCCTCGCCGTGTTTGGTGGCCTGAAGAAACGCACCGGGCGGCGGCACCACATCTGCTTTGCCAAACCGCTGCACTGGGGGCAATCGCGTTCCGATCACCTCACCCTCCCAACTCAGGCGCGCCAGTTTGAGACGGTCACACAGTTCGGCAAGTACTTGTCGCAAGGGCCCATCCAAAGGTTTGCCCTGTGCCACAGCAACATCGAGTCCATTTGCGGTCAGGGTTACCGTCACCGCCAGCGCTGCCTTGCGGCTGGTACCGACAACGGCCAGTTCACGGGCGATATCCAATCCGGCCATCAGATCAGGATGCATCAGCTGGCAATCGGGAATTTCAATTACCGTATCCGTACCACGGCTATAGAATCCGGCCATCGCACCCTTTTTGGTTCGCTTGGCCGCAAATGTTGCACGACGACGCGATTGCGCCGGCGAGGTCAGGATCGGACGGAATTCGGTTTCGATGCCATGGGCGTCCAGCGCGGCACGCACAACCGACACCTTCCAGTCCGCCACAAAATCATCAGCGGCATGTTGCAGGGAACATCCGCCGCAGGACTTGAAATGCCGGCACGGCGCGGCCACCCGATCGGATGAAGGTGTAGCAATGCGTACGTCTTTCAGGTTCTGACCCTCAAGCGTGCCTGTTACCACCTCACCGGGCAAGGTGATCGGTGCAAAGATTGGCCCCTCGGCGATCCCGTCGCCATGTTGCCCCAGTCTGATAATATTATATTCCGTCATCCGCCTGCTCTAGCCTGCAATGCTCCACATCCCAAGCCTATTCCGCTGCCTTTATGTTCAAAAAGCCGCCAGACTGCCGCCGCCAGTATCGCGCATACAAGCCGTCTTGCGCCAATAGTGCCGCATGTGTGCCGCTTTCAACGATCCGTCCTGCATCCATCACGATGATCCGGTCCATTTCGGTCAACGTCGACAGGCGGTGTGCAATGGCCAGCACCGTCTTGCCCTCCATCACACGGGTAAGAGCCGTTTGAATCGCGGCTTCAACTTCGCTGTCCAGCGCGCTTGTCGCTTCGTCCAGAACAAGGATCGGCGCATCCTTGAGGATCGCCCGTGCCAGAGCGATCCGCTGCCGTTGCCCCCCTGACAGCTTCACCCCCCGCTCGCCCAAATGCGCATCATACCCTTGTCGGCCTTTGTGGTCCTCCAAGCTTTGAATAAACGCGTGCGCCTCGGCCCGTTGGGCAGCGGCAATGACGTCATCCTCAGTAGCATCAGGGTTTCCATACAGGATATTGTCGCGCGCGGACCGGTTAAACATCGCGGTCTCTTGCGTCACCATGCCGATAGAGCGGCGCAGGCTTTCCTGCGTTACCGTCCGAATATTGACGCCATCAATGAAGATTTCGCCACTTTCCCCCTCATAGAGCCGCATCAACAGGGCAACGAGCGTGGATTTACCTGCACCGGATGCCCCCACAATACCCAGCTTTTCGCCCGGTTTGATCACAAGGCTTACGTCCGTGATACCGCCAGTCTGGCGCCCGTAGGCAAAGCAAAGATTGCGCAGCTCGATACCGCCTTGCGCAACATCCAGCGACGGCGCGTCAGGCAAATTATCAACCCTGTTTGGCGGCGTCAGGGTTTTCATCCCGTCCTCAATTTCGCCCACGTTGGCATAGACCGCCATCAGCGTAAAACTGACCCAGCCGGTCATCTGCGCAATCCGGATCGCAACAGCACCAGAGGCCACGATATCTCCTTCGGTCGCCATGCCGCGCTGCCACAACAGGATCGTGCCACCAATCAACAATACCGGCAAGACACCTGCGAGGCTCATCAGGGCAAAACGGAAACCCGCCGCCAGATACCCGAAATCCAAGGCCTTTTGGCGAAACGCCTGCATCGCGCCCAGCGCGGCACGGTCTTCGTGATCATCATGCGCGAATAATTTGACCGTTTTAATATTTGTGATCGTGTCGACAACCTGTCCTGACACCGTCGCCCGGGCCCCTGCCCGCGCGGCAGATCGCATACGCACCCGTGGCAAATACCATTTGATCAGCGCAAAATATCCAACCAGCCAAACCGCAAACCCAATTGCAATCCGCCAGTCGATTGCGACCAGCAAAGCAACCGATCCGGCCAAAGACGCCAGCGCAAAAGTGATCACGTTAATCACCTCGACCACCACATCTGTCACCGCACGCGATGTCTGCATCTGCTTTTGCGCAATGCGGCCGGCAAAGTCATCGTCAAAGAAACCGACATTCTGCCCTAGGGTCCAGCGGTGCAATCGCGACAAAACCAGTGCGCTTACATTTGGCGCGACCATGACCGAGTTTGCAGCAGACGACAGCCCGAACAAGACCGGACGGGCAATTAGGAAAAACGCGATCGCGCCAAGGATCAGCCCGAGATTGCGCCCATCAAAGAATGCCTCGGGACCAAGGCTGATGCTGGAATCAATGATGCGTCCGAGTATCCATGCAGTGCCCGCCTCAAGGGCGCCAGCCAACGCAGAAAGCAGCATAGCAAGGAATAGAACGGCCCACGCCCCCGAAAGACACCACCGAATAAATGCAAACAACCGTTGCGGCGGGGGGCCGCCCGCGCGTGCAAAGGGTTCAATCCATTCAGATATTTTCAAACGCTTAATCATCGGTTCCATCATCCATCTTCAGGAACCCGCCTGATTGACGGCTCCAGAAATCTGCATATAGGCCGCCCTGCGCCAAAAGCGCGTCATGCGGGCCTTCTTCGACAATGCGCCCCTGATCCAGAACGACAATCCGGTCCATTTCAGCAATCGTTGACAACCGGTGTGCAATCGCGATCACCGTCTTGCCGTCCATCATCCCGTAGAGTGTTTCCTGAATGGCGGCCTCAACCTCGCTGTCCAGCGCGCTGGTGGCCTCATCCAACAGGAGGATCGGCGCGTTCTTGAGAATGACCCGCGCCAGTGTGATGCGTTGCCGCTGTCCGCCGGACAGCTTCACGCCGCGTTCACCCACACGCGCATTATAGCCGCTGTGCCCCTCGGGGTCGGACAGGTCTAGAATGAAGTCATGTGCCTGCGCCTGTTTCGCCGCCGCGACCATCTCTGCCTCGGTGGCATCGGGGCGCCCATAGAGAATGTTGTCACGCACCGAACGATGCAGCAGCGAACTGTCCTGTTGCACCATGCCGATGTTCTTGCGCAGGCTGTCTTGGGTCAGCATGGTGATGTTCTGACCGTCGATCAATATCTGCCCGCCCTCAGCATCGTAGAACCGCAAAAGCAGCTTTACGAGGGTCGATTTACCGGCACCCGAGCGGCCCACAAGGCCAATACGTTCGCCCGGTTTCACCACCAGATCCAGCGCTTCCAAACCGCCTTGCGCCCGTCCGTAGTGATGGGTCAGACCGCGCAGCTCAATCTGGCCCTGCGACAAATCAAGCGGCTTGGCCCCGTCTTTGTCGACAAGCGCGATAGGCTGGGCAATGGTCTCCATTCCCTCTGCCACAACCCCCAATTCGCGAAAGAACGACGACAACGCCCACATGATCCAGCCGGTCATCGAATTCAGCCGCAAGGTCAGTGCAGCAGCGGCGGCCACCACGCCCACGCTTGCCTCGCCCCATGTCCACAGGGCCAGCGCCCAGCCAACAACACCGACAATCAGCAAGCCGTTCAGCAGCACCAGCGTGACATCCATCACCGTGAAAATCCGCATCTCTTTCTGAAATGTCACACGAGCGTTTTCGATGGCATCTTTGGCAAACCCCACCTCAAGATCATGATGGGCAAACATCTTGACCGAGTGAATATTTGTATAGGCATCCACAACCCGTCCGGTGACATGCGAGCGCGCATCCGACGCCGCCTTGGACGCGGGGCCAACACTGCGCACGGTCCAGCGGATCAACCCACCGTATAACGCCATCCAGACCAAAAGCGGCAGCATCAACCGCCAGTCGGAGGTGAGCAGCAATATCGCAGCACCCACCATATAGGCCAGCGCATAGGAAATCGCATCGAAGGTCTGGAACACCACCTCACCCGCAGCGGGTGGTGTCTGCATAATGCGGTTGGCAATGCGACCGGCAAAATCGTTCTCAAACCAGCCCACCGACTGGCGCAGCACATGTTTATGCGCACGCCACCGGATCAATGTGCCGAAATTCGGCAAAATCGCATTGTTCAGCAGGGCCACATCCAGTCCCTGCATCAACGGGCGTATGATCAGCACAAAGAGCGCCAGCAAAAGTAGCTCTGTGCCGTAGGTGCCCCACATCTGTGCCGGATCGGTGCCCAACAGATCAACAATCCGACCCATATAATAGATCAGCCCGATCTCGATCGCGGCAACAACGATGGACATGAACCCGGTCACGACAAAAACGCCTTTGAACGGCCCGCAATAGTCCCGCAAGAACGGCCAGAGGTCGCGCGGTGGGGCGTCTTTTTCCGTATAGGGTGTATAAGGATCGACAAGGTTTTCGAAAAAACGGAACATGGACAAGTACCTTGGATGGAATTGGTAAAATGATCGGTCAGCGCCTTTGCGCAACCCGACAGGAACGTTGGTTACGTCAGCCTTAGCTGTACCAAATTCCAAAAATCATTTTACAATCCTCCATGTTCTGACACCTGCTTAGCCATGATGTCAGCTTTTGTCGAGGCCTAGCCGCTGCGCAGCAATTCCTCGGCGGTAAGTGTAAAACCCGAATTGATCCAACGCTGTTCAAGTTCCTTAAGCTTTTTGCCCAAGGCAGGGCCTTGATAGCCGGGCATCAGGTCACGTGCTTGGACCGGAAAAACAGCCTTAGCAGCATTCGAAACAGTCTCTAATACTGCACTGTCTGGCAGATGTTCTGCAAGAGCCGCGCGGATCAATACCGTTGTCTGTCCAAGTTCCCAGCCATGGCGGTAGGCGACTTCCTCTACCGGCGGTCCAGAAAAACCAACCGCGCGGATCAAAGATAGCACCTGTGTGTCCGCCCTGCTGAGCCGCAAGCGCGCTGCCGCGTCTTCCCCACCCAATATGGCAAGCCGGCGCTTCCAATCCGGCAACACGCCCAGCGCGGATTCCATATGCACAAGGATCGCAAGCATCCGATCATCACTTCCCGGCAAGATCACCGGCAGGACACCTGTTTGGCGCATCACCGCAATGGCGGGGGAAGGATCAGGAGCGCCCAAAAGTTTGATCATTTCCTGACCCAAGCGCTCTGCCGAAAGTGTCTCTAACCCGGTTATATTTGCCGAAATTGCGGCCAATGCATCCGGATCAAACCCTTCTTCCGAATCAGCGTACCACGCCGAAAACCGGAAGAACCGCAAAGTCCGCAGATAGTCTTCCCTGATCCGCGCATCAGGATCTTCGATGAACCGGATACGCCGCGCCAACAGATCGTTCAGCCCCCCTAAAGGATCAACAACATGACCCTTAGGCGTGGCATAAAGGGCGTTCATCGTGAAATCGCGTCGCCGCGCATCATCCTTGATGTTATCCGAGAACGCGACAACCGCGCGACGACCGTCCGTTTCCACATCGCGGCGAAAGGTTGTGACCTCAAAAGGGGTGCCATCGACAACAACCGTGACCGTGCCGTGATCAATACCTGTGGGAATGGCCTTGTGCCCCAGCGCCTGTGCGATCTCCATCACTTGCTCGGGGCGGGCGTCAGTGGACATGTCAATGTCGCTGTCCGCCAACCCCAAGAGCGCGTTGCGTACACAACCGCCGACAAAATAGATATTGAACCCTGCAGCCGAAACTCCCGTACAGAGTTTTTGCGCGGCGGGATTGTTCAGCCAGCTGGTCGTGGCTGGTATCACGATGTCATTCGGTCGGCCCATGCCCGCAGCATACGCGCGGTTGCACCCCAGATGTAATAGGGGCCGTAAGGAACCGTGAAATAATGCCGCCGCGCGCCGCGCCAGCGTCTGGATTCGACCATAAAGTTCTGCGGATTCAGAACATGATTCAGCGGAACGGTAAACACTTCCTCAACCTCGCCCGGCTCAGGTTTGATGTCGAAATCGGCTCTGACCTGGGCAATAACGGGGGTAACACTAAAGCCCGTCACTGTTTCATGTGTCGGCAAAGTGCCCAGAACCTCGACGATATCTTCTGGCAATCCAATCTCTTCGCGGGCTTCCCGCAGGGCGGCGGCGATCACATCCGTATCTGCTTTGTCCTGCTTGCCCCCCGGAAAGGCGATCTGGCCGGGATGGTGTTTAAGCGCGGATGAACGCTTGGTCAGCAGCAGGTGCAGCCCGCCATCCCGTTCAATAATCGGCGCCAACACCCCAGCAGGCCGCAAGATGCGGTCAACCGGCAGGACAACATCCGAATTCAGGTCGAAATCGGATGATTGCCCACCGGACGGCACCAATGCGGCCCTAATTTGGGAAATCCGGTCAATCACCTGCGGGTGTTTCTGCTTCGAAACCGACGGTTTTCGGATCCAGATCGTAATGCGCACCACAGAACTGGCAATCCGCGGTTACGCGACCTTCTGCGGTTGTCATATGGGCAATATCCTTGGCCGAATAGATCGACAGGCTTTGACGCACACGGTCTGGCGAACAGGAACACCCGAACCGCACAGCCTGAGCGTCAAACACACGGGGCTGTTCCTCGTGAAACAAGCGCAGCAACAAATCAGCAGGTGCCACGGATGGGCCGATCAGCTCCAGATCTTCCACAGTATCCAGCAAGACGTTTACACGGTGCCAGTTCTCGGCCTCTTCCCCGTCAACAAGATCAGCTGCGGAAAGCAACTCGCCGCTGCCTTCGCCCTTGGCCACCAGCGGCGACGCTTTGGGCATGTGCTGCAACATAACACCGCCTGCACGCCAGTGTTCTGGTTCGTTCGGGCCAGAAGATTTGCCAAAGCTAAGCGAAAAGCGCGTTGGCAATTGTTCGGACTGGGCAAAATACGCCTCTGCACAGGCAGACAATGAACCGCCTTCCAATGGTGTGATCCCCTGATACGGCGTCATCCCCTCGCCCTGATCAATCATGATGGCGAAATAACCTTCGCCAACCTGATCAAACGGGGCCGCATCGGTCAAACGATCCGCATCATAACTTGCATAGGCTCTGATCCGCGCGGAACCGCCCTCTTTGTCTGGGCCGTAGTAATCGGTGGCGATCATCCGCACCGCGCCCTTGGACTGCACCTGCAATTGCAATTTCCAGCGCAACTTCATCGTCTGGCCGATCAAGGCTGCCAACAAGGCCATTTCCGC
Source organism: Sulfitobacter sp. M05 (assembly GCF_029285175.1). Lineage (GTDB taxonomy): Bacteria > Pseudomonadota > Alphaproteobacteria > Rhodobacterales > Rhodobacteraceae > Sulfitobacter. Next base: position 579,478 of record NZ_JABEDH010000002.1, read on the forward strand.
GACCAAAGCTTCGACTTGCGGCGGATAATTATGCTGGCTCAGGATACCTTCAAGCACACCGTCAAGCCGACCGACGCGGCCACGGATATCGCTGTTGTCCAGCTGGAATGGCAAAACACTGTCATCCCACGCGATTTGGTTTCCGGGCTGGTTGGGCGCTGTCATGGAGGGTTTCCTTATTCTAAGCCGCTTGGCATACCGCGTCTATATAGGCGCGACAAGCTTTGGATAAAGGGGAACAAGAATGATCCGACGGATAGGCACGCCACCCTTGGCTGGACAACGCTATCATTTGCGCCCCGGCGTTTACGCTATCCTGCCGATAAAGCGCCGTTTTTTGCTGACCGCACAGGTCGCACGCGACATCGACGTGCAATTGCCCGGTGGCGGCATTGATGCAGGCGAATCGCCCTTGCAGGCACTGCATCGCGAGGTTTTGGAGGAAATCGGCTGGCGCATCGCCGCTCCGCGCAGATTGGGGGCCTTTCGCCGTTTTGTCTTTATGCCCGAATACGATCTTTGGGCGGAAAAGCTGTGCCATGTCTATGTGGCCCACCCCGTCCGCCAGATTGCCGAACCAACCGAACCCGATCACATCACACTGATCCTGTCGGGCAAAGACGCGGTCGAGACCTTGGGCAATGACGGCGACAGTATGTTCATGCAGCAGTTTATCAGCCGCTAGGCGGCCCACTGTATTCAAACAGAATTGCGGAAACATCATCCGGAAACTCTTCGGTGCCCGCGAAATCGGAGAGTTCCCACATCAGCGCTTCCAGAAGCGCGGCCTGTCTTACATCCGCCAGACGCAAGATTACCTCATTCAATCCCTCTTCACCCAGCATCTCCCCGCTGGGATCGGGGCATTCAGTCACGCCATCCGACAGCAAGAGCAACCGATCGCCAGGTGCCAGCGTCACCTCGAACTGAGAGAATGTGACCCCTTCAAGCAGGCCAACAGGGAACCCGCCCGAACCGGATTGCTCAACAGACCCATCTGCGCGTTGCACCAAGGGGTGCGGATGGCCCGCCTGCGCAATTGTGATGCACCCCGTCTGCATGTCCACAAAAGCCAGCAACAGAGTAAAATAATGCTCCGTTTCCATCTCATTCAGCACCAGATCATTCAGCTTTTCGATAACTTCCTCTGGTCGGTTGGCATGGTATTTTCCATTCGGCTGTAGGGCCAATGCGATATTCTGGTCTGGTGCTGCCGCAGACAGATAGCCGGCAAGCCGCGCCGTCATTAACGCAGAACTGATCCCGTGCCCCGAAACATCAATGGCAAACAGGCCGAGCTGTCCGTCATCGGTCGGAAAGAACCCAACCAAATCGCCACCAACATGCCCCGACGAGCGCAGCATCAACGACAAATGTCCCTCGTCAAAGTGGCGCTGGCGTTCTCGCAAGAGGGACTGTTGAAGCTTCTTTGCCTCAAGCAGATCCTGATCCAGCAAATCATAAACCCGCTGCAATTCGCCAAGGGTTTCACTGACCAAACGGTTCTTGTCCGACAATTCGCGCTGCATCCGTAATATCCGTTCGCCAGCGGTAATCCGGGCGCGCAACTCATCAGAATCCACCGGTTTTGTCAGGAAATCATCGGCACCGGAATCCAGTCCCTGTGCTATTTCAATCTTTTCACTCTTTGAGGTCAGCAGGATGAAATAGGCATATCCGTCATGTGGCATTTCGCGCAGCGCACTGCAAAACTCGATACCGGACATCCCCGGCATGATCCAATCACTGACAATCAGGTCCGGCATTTCATCGCGACAGATCTGCAAAGCCTCCGCACCGCTTTCCGCCTCTTTGACCTCGAATCCCCAGTTTCCCAGCATTTTCGACAAGATGCGCCGCTGCAACCGACTGTCGTCAACGATCAGAATCCGGTTCGCCGCTGCACGTTGCGGGGCGTCACCCGCCGCCTGCCCGCTGGGTTGCCGGTGTTCCATCTTATTCCTGATCCAAAACCTTCACCGCTGCTCTTTGGCAGAGCCGACTTAAAAGTGCGTAAAAGTTCGGATTTGATGCAAAATGCGGTCAGGGCCTTGCGGAATCTTAATCAAAATCGGTGAAACCTCCACAAAAGGGGAATTGAACGTGATTGACTGGTCGCATGTACGGCAACTTTGTCTGGAGGTTGGTGCAGAAGATTTCGATGAGGTGGTCGAGCTGTTCTTTGACGAAGTGGCCGACACGATTTCCAGAATCGAAACCCTGACGGATCTGTCAAATCTGGCCGAGGATATGCATTTTCTCAAGGGCAGCGCCCTAAGCCTTGGGTTTTCTCAGATGTCGCAGCTGTGTCACGAAGGCGAAAAAGCTGCTGAAAAGGGGGAGAGTGACAGCGTCGATATCGACGCAATCATTGAAAGTTATACCTTGTCAAAACAGGAGTTTCTGGAAAACTACCGTCTGAAACTGGCGGCCTAGGGTCAGGCCTCGTTAATCTTGCCCCGTCAGCGCAAATTTCACGAAATTGCAGTGGTTCCATTGGTAAACGACCCGAGGCACTGAAATCAAATGACCGCCCGACGGGGCAAGATCAATGGATCCCGAGCCCAAGCTACATCAGCTTGTAGAAACTTTCGACCTCGATGCCGCCAAATGTATCTACCGCTTTGGCGCGCAACATCTGCATACCCTGAACCCAGCGGTCATGATCCTTGGCCCGGTGAAGCGCATAGGTCTGAACTTCAGGGTGAGACAAGATCAGGAACTTTCCGGCCTCGACCCCATCAATCACCACCGCGGCCACATCACCAGCCGTCAGCAAGGTTGCCTGTTGTGAAGCATCCGCATCAGAAAGCCCCAAAAGGGGCGTCGCTACATACTGCGGACAGACCACCGAAACACCGATCCCATCAGCGCCATGAGTAATTGCCAAAGATTCGGCAAAGCTGACAGCGGCGTGTTTGGTTGCTGAATACGCGGCGTCACCAACCTGATTCAACAAGCCAGCAGCGGATGCAACATTGACCAAGTGACCGGACTTGCGTTCGATCATACCGGGAAGCAGGGCCCGCGCAGCGTAGACATGGCTCATCACATGGACCTGCCAGTTCAGTTCCCAATGCGCATCTGTCTGGGACGCTGCATGGCTGGGGTCCGCACCACCCAATCCGGCATTGGAAATATAGATATCAATATCTCCCTGCGCTTTTGCCGCTTCGTCTATCAGCGATTTGATCTGCGCCTCGTCGCGCACATCACAGGCAACCGCCATACCACCGATACCGTCTGCAACGGCTGCAGCCTTGTCCCCGTCAATATCCGAAACACAAACTTTCGCGCCCTTTGCTGCCGCAAGCCGAGCAATCGCCGCGCCGATCCCGCTGCCGGCACCAGTGATGACAACCGAACTCCCTTCGAACTTCATGGCTCTCTCCCTAGATCACAAACTGCGCAAGCGTTTCGTCGTTGGTGATGTCTGTGTAGGCAAAACCGGCTGCTTCAATCCGCTGGAACATCGTCCCAAAATTTTGCGGTGCGTCTGTCTCGATGCCGATCAGGACCGACCCGAAGTTACGGGCAGATTTCTTCATGTATTCAAACCTTGTGATATTGTCGTTCGGTCCGAGTGTATCAAGAAAATCGCGCAGCGCGCCGGGACGTTGCGGCAAACGCAGAATAAAGTACTTTTTCAAACCCGCGTACCGCTGGGCCCGCTCTTTGACTTCCGGCAGGCGTTCAAAATCGAAATTCCCACCCGAGGCGATGCAAACCACGGTTTTGCCTTTTACCTTGTCAGCAACCTCGCCCAGCGCTTCAAGCGCCATGGCTCCGGCTGGTTCCAGAACAATCCCTTCGACGTTCAACATCTCGACAATGGTGCTGCAAATCCGGTCTTCGTCCAGAGCAATGACGTCCTCCTGTGCAACCGCCTTGAGCCGTGCAAAGGTACGCGCGCCGATCTGGGCAACAGAAGCACCATCCACAAAGGTGTTGACCGGCGACACATCCACCGGTTGCCCTTCTACCAGCGCCGCGGCAAGGCTCTTGGCCCCTTCCGGCTCGACAAAAGTATAACCACATTCGCGGTCAAAATAACTGAAGATACCTGCGGACAACCCACCGCCGCCAACCGGCAGAATAATATGATCTGGTACGCGGCCCAACTGCTGCTCGATCTCGACAGCAACCGATGCCTGCCCTTCGATCACATCCTCATCATCAAACGGCGACAGGAAATGCGCCCCCTCGTGCTGGCAAAAATCCTGTGCGGCATGAAGGGTCGCATCAAAATAATCCCCAACAAGACGAATCTCGACCTGATCCCCCCCGAACATCCGCGTTTTGAGGATTTTTTGTTCCGGTGTGGTCACCGGCATAAAGATCACACCCCTGACCCCAAAATGCCGACACATAAAGGCAACGCCCTGCGCGTGATTGCCGGCAGAGGCACAGACAAAAAGCGATTTTTCCGGAATCACCTTACGCATCGCATTAAAAGCACCGCGCAGCTTGTAAGACCGAACCGGGCTTAAATCCTCGCGTTTTAGATAGACATCAGCGCCAAACCGGTCCGACAAAAGCGCATTGCGCATCAACGGTGTCTCGGGGAACACGGGTCGCATCTTGGCCGCAGCCAAGGTCGCCATTGCCTGAAAGTTTTCTGTCACGGGTCCACCTTTCACTGTTCGCCTATCGTTAGGCGCGTGCGTCGGACAGGTCAACGAGAGCGCAGCATCTTGCCCGCATTCGCAAAACCCGATACCCCGCGATGAATTACCAAAGGAGCCGACCATGTTTGTCCCTAAAAAAGTTGTCCTCGCCTATTCCGGTGGTCTCGACACGTCGATCATTCTCAAATGGCTGCAAACAGAATACGGCTGTGAGGTTGTGACCTTTACCGCCGATCTGGGTCAGGGCGAAGAGCTGGAGCCAGCCCGCGCCAAAGCCGAGATGATGGGTGCGTCAGAAATTTATGTCGAGGATGTGCGCGAAGAGTTTGTTCGCGATTTCGTTTTCCCGATGTTCCGCGCCAATGCCGTCTATGAAGGGCTGTACCTGCTTGGTACCTCCATCGCACGGCCCTTGATCTCTAAACGACTGGTCGAGATTGCCGCCGAAACCGGCGCAGATGCCGTGGCCCATGGTGCCACCGGCAAGGGCAACGATCAGGTGCGGTTCGAACTGGCCGCCTATGCGCTGAACCCGGACATCAAGGTCATCGCTCCGTGGCGCGACTGGGATTTGACCAGCCGTACCAAATTGCTGGAATTTGCCGAACTGAACCAAATTCCCGTAGCCAAGGACAAACGTGGCGAGGCACCGTTCAGCGTCGACGCGAACCTGCTGCACACCTCCTCCGAGGGTAAAGTTCTGGAAGACCCCGCCATCGACGCCCCCGACTATGTCTATCAGCGGACGGTGAACCCGGAAGACGCCCCTGACACGCCCGAATATGTCGAGATCGGTTTTGAGCGCGGCGATGCCGTGTCGATCAATGGCGAAGCGATGTCACCAGCGACAATCCTGACCAAGCTCAACGAGCTGGGCGGCAAGCACGGTTGTGGCCGTCTTGATCTGGTCGAAGGTCGCTTTGTCGGAATGAAATCGCGCGGCATTTATGAAACTCCGGGCGGTACGTTGTTGCTTGAAGCCCACCGCGCAATTGAATCAATCACTCTTGATCGTGGCGCGATGCACCTCAAAGACGAGCTGATGCCGAAATACGCAGAGCTGATCTATAATGGTTTCTGGTACAGCCCCGAGCGCACCATGCTGCAAGCGGCAATCGACGCCAGCCAAGCACATGTCACCGGTTCGGTGCGTCTGAAGCTGTACAAAGGCCATGTGCGCACCGTTGGCCGTTGGTCGGATCACTCCCTGTATTCCGAAGTACATGTAACATTTGAAGACGACGCGGGCGCCTACGATCAGAAAGACGCAGCTGGGTTCATCCAGTTGAATGCCCTGCGGCTCAAGTTGCTTGCCGCGCGCGACAAACGTCTCAAGTAAGAAAACAGGCCCGAACCGTTTGGTTCGGGCCTCACACTCGTTACACATCAGAAAGTTTCAGCGAAACTTGATCTGGCGACATCATGCTCCCAAACATATTTCCGTCCGGTTAATGCAGATCGGATTTTGCGCCGGATCGAAACAGGCCCGGCCTTTTCTATGGTCTTCCTTGGCAGAGCAAAATTGACAATGGCCAGGGCGCAAACCCGCCTTTATCCTAATCTCAAACAGTGTTTCTGCATCTTTTGATAGTAGGGCATCGCTTGATCCAGTAATTCCTGCATTGCGGGTTCAAGTGTGGGCACCGGCCCTTCTTCACCGGCAAAGCCGTTACTTTGATGGACGGCGTGATACCAGTGTTCCGCCCATATCCCATCCTCGACCCGCGGCCCGGTTTGCCAATGCAGCATCGCAGGATCGAACGACAAATCGATCGCGGAACATAGTTTTCTCAGCATCGCCTCAGGATCGGCGCGTATATCGGTGCTGTCGATCACAATACCACCCAAGGCATCGAACAGACGCGCTTGTTGCACAAATCCAATGTCATCCAGCGTCGGCGCCTCGCGTTTGGCCGCGTAGCTGGCAATCACCCGTGCCGGATGACGGATCAAATGGACATGCGCACAGCCCGCCGCCCAATCCATCGGGAATCCCTCAACCATATGATGGGGCATATGTTTCATATATAGATGTGGTTCACCCTGACCACTGCATGCCAAACCGACCTTGTTAGGGTCTGTTTCATGGGCGTTCAGGATCTCGTCGTGCATCGGATGAACCTTGCCGGTTCTGGCCAGATAAGGCGCATAAAACGGTTCATCCCTCACCGCAAAATCCGCTCGGGACCCAAAGCTGTACATCATCGCGGTACTCAAATTGCGCGGCCCGGACCACATAGCAATACGCATATTCCCATCCTTTTTCCCTCAACGCTAGGAATGTTACCAGCCTTTGCCAAGCGGTAAAGTAGCATCACCACCGCGTGAGGTGCGCGCCTTGCACCTTGCCCAATGACAACGACCAGCGCAGCATACAGCAAAGGAGACAGACATGTTCAAATTCTCGACCATCAAACCTCTGGCATTGGCGGCACTCATCACCGTGGGGTTGTTTGCACAATCCGGTGCAGCAAGAGCAGCCGGAACCGAAACCCTGACCGTTGCAGGCGGGTGTTTCTGGTGTGTTGAATCCGATTTCGAATCCGTGCGCGGCGTCAAGGAAGCGGTTTCCGGGTTTACCGGCGGCAAGACTGCCAACCCGACCTATAAACAAGTGACCCGGGGCGGAACCGGTCATTACGAGGCCGTTCAGATTCAATTTGACCCTTCCGTTGTCAGCCGCGACACGCTGCTGGCGATGTTCTTTCGCTCAATCGATCCAACAGACGCAGGTGGCCAGTTCTGCGACCGTGGCAAAAGCTATCGCAGTGCCGTTTTCGCGGCCAACGCAACCCAGAAAGCGGCGGCAGAAAAAGCCAGATCAGATGCACAGGCTGCCTTGGGCAAAAAAGTTGTAACACCCGTTCTCGGGAACAGCCGATTTTACCCGGCAGACGACTATCATCAGGATTACTACAAAAGCAGCGACCGGCTGGCGCTGACATCGGTGGGCGTGGGGGTAAAGAAATCCGTCGCTTACAAACGCTATCGCAAGGGCTGTGGTCGGGATGCACGGGTTAAGCAGCTTTGGGGCGCAGAGGCACCTTTTGCGCACTAACCAAAGTCGTGATCCTGTACCTCTTTGAGGTCCGGGATCACATCTGCCGTTCCCGCACGCGCAACCATCAGCGCGCCAGCACGCAGTGCCAGATCAAGCGCATTAGCCATATCCAACCCCCGATCCAGCCCTGCAACAAGATAGCCGGTAAAGGTATCGCCCGCCCCTGTTGTATCCACAACATTAACCGAAAAGGTCGGGAAAGTTTGTACCGTATTCTCTTTGTTAGAGACCCATTTGCAGCCTTCAGCACCAAGGGTAATAACGATGTCATCCACTGGCAGGGCCGTCAGGTCACAACCTGTTGACGCCTGCAATTGTGCTGCTTCAACCGCATTGAGAACCAGCATATCAGCATGTTCAATCACTGCGTTTACCGCGTCTGCCGAGAACGGAGCCGCAGCATAAACCACCCGTAAACCCAATGTCCTTGCGATTTGTGCTGCAAGCTGTTGCCCGTTGGTTTCATTCTGCATCAACAGAAAATCACCCGGGGTCGCTTCGGTCAGTGCGGCACCGATCATCTGCTCGGTGATGGTGTGGTTCGCGCCCGCACACAACACGATGTTGTTCTCGCCATCCGCATCTACGTTGATGTTTGCATGGCCTGTGGCCGCCTCAACCCGTGCAATATGCTGAGTGTCGACACCGTATTCCAACAGGCGGTCAACCGTCCATTTACCGTCATTGCCGACCGCACCAATATGAACGACACGGGCACCGGCACGGGCGGCAGCAACGGACATGTTTGCCCCTTTACCGCCCAGTCCCTGCTGGAACTCCCGCGCTGCCAATGTCTCTCCTGGCCCCGGCAAGTGGCTGAGATAATAGAAATTATCCGCGTTAATCGAGCCGAGGTTCCAGATCATCAGCCCACCTTACACGCCGAGAGGATCGCCATGTTCAAAATGTCGTTTGCCGTCGCTGACGTCGAACAAAGCTGAATACTCTTGTCCACGCCTGTCAGGATCGGGCCGATCACGGTGGCGCCTGCCATTTCCTGCATCAGTTTGACCGAAATGCTGGCCGAATGCCGCGCTGGAACAACCAGAATATTCGCGGGGCCGGTCAGGCGCGAGAACGGGTATTGCTTTTGTGCGGTAACGTTAAGCGCCACATCGACGGTCATTTCGCCCTCGTACTCGAAGTCAACACCCCTGCTATCAAGCACCTTGGGCGCCAAGTGCATTTTCTCGGCACGTTCCGAAACCGGATATCCGAAGGTCGAAAAGCTGACGAATGCCACGCGTGGCTCCAGCCCCATGTGCCGCGCAACTGCTGCACCGCTCTCTGCAATGTTCGCCAGATCGTTTTCATCAGGCCATTCATGCACCAAGGTATCGGCAATAAACACAATCCGGCCTTTATGCATCAGCGCGGTGATACCCGCCGCACCGTGTTGTGCATTCGCATCAAAAACATGGTTGATCCGCTCAAGCACATGCGCCGACTTGCGGGTCGCCCCTGTAACCAAACCATCACCATGACCATGAGCCAGCATCAGGGCGCCAAATACGTGACGATCCCGCGCAGCCAGACGGTGAATGTCCTTACTATCATGGCCACTGCGCTGAAGCCTGCCGTAGAGGTAATTCTTGTAGGTTTCCAGATGGTTGGTGTTTGCCGCGTTCACCACCTCAAGTTCGCGCACGGCATCACTCATGCCGGCCTCTTCCAGCTTGAATTTGACGTCGTCAGGCCGTCCGACAACCAGCGCCTTGCCCAGACCAGAGCGTTGATAGGTCACCGCAGCACGCAGAACCCGCGGATCATCTCCTTCGGCAAAAATCATCCGCGCCTGTGCGGTGCGCGCCCGTGCGTTGATGCCTCGCAGGATGTTCGCCGTCGGATCCATGCGTGATTTCAGGTTCAGCTCATAGGCATCCATATCAATGATTGGCCGCCGCGCCGCGCCTGTGTCCATGCCGGCACGCGCCACCGCAGGCGGAATACGCCAGATCAGACGTGGATCAAACGGCGTGGGAATGATGTAGTCGCGACCAAAGGTCAGGGTTTTGCCATAGGCCACTGCAACCTCGTCCGGCACATCTTCGCGCGCGAGATTGGCAAGGGCATGGGCACAGGCGATCTTCATTTCGTCGTTAATGGCACGGGCGTTGATATCCAGCGCACCACGGAACAGATACGGGAAACCCAGCACGTTGTTCACCTGGTTCGGATAATCCGAGCGCCCGGTGGCTACGATGGCATCCATCCGCACAGCATGGGCCTCTTCGGGGGTAATTTCCGGATCAGGGTTCGCCATGGCAAAGATCACCGGATTGTCCGCCATGCTGGCCACCATGTCCGGCGTCACGGCACCTTTCACGGAAACGCCAAGGAACACATCGGCACCCTTCATCGCCTCTTCGAGGCTGCGCAGCTCTGTAGTCGCAGCATGGGCCGATTTCCACTGGTTCATGCCTTCGGTGCGGCCCTGATAGATCACACCTTTGGTGTCGCACATGATGCAATTGTTGTGCTGGGCCCCCATCGCCTTGAGCAGTTCAAGACAGGCAATGCCTGCAGCGCCGGCACCGTTCAATACGATGCGCACGTCCTCGATTTTTTTACCCGAAAGGTGCAATGCATTGATTAGGCCAGCGGCACAGATCACCGCTGTGCCGTGCTGGTCGTCATGGAACACCGGAATGTCCATTTCTTCCTTCAGGCGCTGCTCAATGATGAAACACTCAGGCGCTTTGATATCTTCAAGGTTGATCCCGCCAAAGGTCGGGCCCATCAACTTCACCGCGTTAATAAAGGCCTCGGTGTCTTCCGTGTCCAGCTCGATATCAATCGAGTTCACATCCGCAAAGCGTTTGAACAGAACCGATTTGCCTTCCATCACCGGCTTGGATGCCAGCGCGCCGAGATTGCCCAGACCCAAAACCGCCGTACCATTCGAGATCACCGCAACAAGGTTGCCCTTGTTTGTGTAATCATAGGCCAGTTCCTGATTTTGCGCGATGGCCTCGCATGGGACCGCCACGCCGGGCGAATAGGCCAGCGACAGGTCTCGCTGTGTCGTCATTGGCACCGTGGCCGAAATTTCGAACTTGCCGGGGGATGGTTCAAGGTGAAAGGCAAGTGCCTCTTCGTCGGTAATTCTGTTTCTGGTCACGGGCGGAACTTTCAGTTGTTTCCCAAGTCTTATCTTCGATCGGCAAAACGTTCAATCAACACAAATGTCTGCAATCTTGAACCTACGTCACGAAACGGACCCAGTCATGTTTCGAGACAAAGGCATCGTGCCTTTCGGGGAAATCCGTCATGAGACGGGACAGCGCCCATCGGATCACCTGAGGCCGTTCACAATGGTTCGCACACCAGATCATACGCACCAATGTCTGCCACCGTTCCGGATCAACCTTATACGCTTGATCCAACGCAAGCAGTTCCGATTTTGGCTCTCCCAGCGCCTTGTGACAATCCGCCCGCACAAGGCACAGCTCACCGCTCTGCTGCACCATTTCGTCGTGGCGCTCTAACAACCCGATTGCCCGTTCTGCTCTGCCAACCTGCAACACCTCGCGCGCAAGCCGCGCAAGATCCTGTGGCTGTTTAAGGTCTGGGTAGTGACCAAGAATGGTCACGACAAACGCCATGATCTGGCCAATGGCCCCCTCGGACAATGACGCGGCGACGATCCCGTCCTTAGAAAAAGAAGGCTCTAACAGTGGGTTTTCGGACCTAAAATCGCAAAAGAAGTTGACATATTTGCACCCGGATGCGTGTGCAAGCGGCCAGAAATCTCCCCATCGAGTCTGTGCGGTTTGAAGTGTGCCGATCTCGATCACATAGGTATCAGGCGATGCAAAAAGCACATTGGTAAAGCCGGCCCCATGATACGAAACCATCACCTCGGCCCGCGCCATCAAGGCGATTTGTTCCAGCGGGCTCAGGCTTTCGAACACGACATATTCAAAGCCGAACATCTCAAGATGCTCGAACAGCAATTCCTCGCCTTCCACATGCCGTGACCGGCTAAGGCGGGTGTCCCGGCCCACAAAAAACCGTTTGGGTAAATGATCAAAATCAAGCCCCTCAATGGCGGCCAATGCCCGTTTGCGCAAGGCCAGCACATTCGTGTTCACCGCATTCATCGCAAGCGGGCCCCGCGCCTGAAGCGAGGTAACGCCATGGTGCCAGACGTCATTGTCGGGCGCATGTTGCTGAAGCCCCTCAAAATCCACGGAAGGCGCCAACAGATATCCACCATCCAGTTCGTGCGCGGTTACAACCTTTTCATATTCTTTTGGTGCCCTTTCAAAGAACATCCGGCCCTTGAATTCAGGAAATAATGCCTCTGCAAAAGCGGCCGCAAACGGGCGTTGCTTGTCTTCGCTATTGGGGAAATGGAAATAGAGATCGCCCTGAAAATCCAATCCGTCCAGAACCGTCAGTTGGGACAGAGATTCGGTGATGAAATGGTAATAGTTAAACGTATTCCGGCATTCGATAGCAAAGGGGGTATCAGGCTCTAACAGCCCGGAATGGAGTGGAATTTCACACCCTTCGTTGCGCAAACGACTGTCTTTTATATAGGCGGTCAGCTCTGCATCCGCATCTCTTTCAGCGGATTTATTCACCTTGCGATATCGCGTCAGGGCGCGCCTCGCAGCCGCACCGCTTAGCACCAGACGGTCCTGGACGGTAACAAAGGAGTGGCGGAATGCAGCCTGTTCCAGAACGACCGGAACGGAATTGAATTCAACCGGCGTCGCCAGTGTGCGATGCCGCTTTGCACCTTTAAGGAAGTGGCGGATTTTCCGGTTGATTTCTGCATGGGCGCTTGCCGCAAACCCCACGATTTGGCCACCTTCGACCGGGCGCCAAAAATACTCCGGTTCAAGCAAAAACTGAACCCCCGGATCCTGCCAAGGGTTCAAAAACAACACATCAGGAAAGAGCGTCAGGTCAATTTTATTACGCATGGTTCATGCATGCTTTCTTGATCGGATTTTGCTCGTTTTAACATGATTGCGCCACCCGTCTAGCAGTCAAGAGCTACGACCACCTCTTTCCTCGCGCAGCTTGGTTTTGTACAGACAGGCAATCCTTGGGGGGTAGTCCGGTGAGCAACACAAAAACAACGCCAATGATGGCACAATATCTTGAGATCAAAGCAGAGCATCAGGGTGCGCTCTTGTTCTACCGGATGGGTGATTTTTACGAGATGTTTTTTGACGATGCCGTCGCCGCGGCGGAGGCGCTGGACATTGCCCTGACCAAACGGGGCAAATACGACGGTGAAGATATTCCGATGTGCGGCGTCCCACATCACGCCGCCGAGGGGTATTTTCTGACGCTGATCCGCAAGGGATTTCGGGTTGCGGTGTGTGAACAGATGGAAAGCCCCGCAGAAGCCAAGAAGCGCGGTCACAAATCGGTTGTCCGCCGCGAGGTCGTGCGCTTGGTCACCCCTGGCACGCTGACCGAGGATTCATTGCTGGAAGCGCGTCGTCACAACTACCTTGCCGCCTTTGCAGAGGTCCGCGAGGCGCAGGCACTGGCGTGGGTCGATATTTCCACAGGTGCCTTTCATGTGATGCCCTTGCCGATCGTGCGCCTTGGGCCTGAACTGGCACGGCTGTCCCCGTCTGAACTGGTGGTCTCCGAGGCAAAAGAAGAGGAATTGCGTGGTTTAGTCTCTGAATTTGGCATTGCACTTACCGGGCTGGCCCGCTCTTCGTTTGACAGTACCGGCGCGGAAACACGGATTTGCGATTTGTTTTCCATCGCCACACTTGATGCTTTCGGCAGCTTTTCCCGTGCGGAAGTTTCGGCCATGGGCGCGTTGATCAGCTATCTTGAGATCACCCAGAAGGGCAAATTGCCTCTGTTGCGCCCACCACAGAAAGAAAGCGAAGAACGGACCGTGCAGATCGACGCCGCGACACGGCGCAATCTTGAGTTAACGCATGGTCTGAACGGTGGTCGCTCCGGATCGTTGCTGGCGTTGATGGATCAGACAAACACAGCCGCAGGGGCGCGGTTGCTGGAACGCCGTATCTCCAGCCCTTCGCGTGTTTCAATAACCATCGGGCAGCGACTGGATGCTGTCAGCTTTGCGTTTAACAACAGTCGTCTACGCCAAACTATCCGTGACACCCTGCGCAAAACTCCAGATCTGGATCGTGCCTTGTCACGGCTGGCTCTTGATCGCGGCGGGCCCCGCGACCTTGCCGCCATCCGCAACGGGTTGGGCGAAGCCGAACATCTGGCGCAACAGCTGGGAGATGACGATCTGCCCGACCTTTTGCAAAACGCAGCCAAGGGGCTTGTTGGTCATGAGGACCTCATTGCCCTGCTTGATGATGCGCTGATTGCGGAGCCGCCGTTGCTGGCGCGTGACGGCGGTTTCATAGCCTCCGGATATGACAGTGAACTGGATGAATCCCGCACATTGCGCGACGAAGGGCGCAGCGTGATTGCCGCCATGCAAGTGCAATTTGCCGCCGACACAGGAATTTCATCCCTCAAAATCAAGCATAACAATGTGTTGGGTTATTTCATTGAAACAACCGCGACCCATGCCGAAAAAATGCTGTCGCCGCCGCTGTCGGAAAAGTTCATTCACCGCCAGACAACCGCCAATCAGGTGCGGTTCACTACCGTTGAGCTTTCCGAGATGGAAACCAAAATCCTGAACGCCGGGAACCATGCACTTGAGATCGAAAAGCGGCTCTATGAAAGGCTAAAACAGGAAATTTTGTCTAGTGCTGCCAAAGTCGCTCAGACCTCTACCGGTATTGCCGAGGTTGATTTGGCCTTTGCTCTGGGCGAGCTTGCCGCGGTTGAAAACTGGACCCGGCCAAAAGTCGATGACAGCCGCGCCTTCCATATCGAGGGCGGACGTCACCCGGTGGTTGAAAAGGCGCTTTCCCAACAAAGCGGCGATCCGTTTATCGCCAACAACTGTGATCTATCAGCGCAGGACGGGGCCAATATCTGGTTACTGACCGGTCCCAACATGGCGGGTAAATCGACATTCCTGCGTCAGAATGCGCTGATTGCTCTGATGGCACAAATGGGCAGTTTTGTCCCTGCCACTGCCGCCCATATCGGTATCGTCAGCCAGCTTTTCAGCCGCGTTGGCGCATCTGATGATCTGGCACGGGGGCGGTCGACCTTTATGGTCGAGATGGTCGAAACGGCTGCCATTCTCAATCAAGCCGATGACCGTGCCTTGGTCATTCTTGATGAAATTGGTCGCGGTACTGCAACCTATGACGGTCTGTCGATTGCCTGGGCCACGCTGGAACACCTGCACGACGTAAACAAATCCCGCGCGCTATTTGCCACTCATTACCACGAAATGACCAACCTTTCAGGCAAACTTGACGGTGTGGACAATGCGACCGTCGCGGTAAAGGAGTGGGAGGGCGAAGTCATCTTTCTGCACGAGGTACGCAAGGGTGCGGCAGATCGGTCTTACGGGGTACAGGTGGCGCAGCTTGCCGGTTTGCCTGACAGCGTAATTGCCCGCGCCCGGGTTGTCTTGGAAGCATTGGAAAAAGGCGAACGTGAAGGCGGCGCAAAACAGAAAACCCTGATTGACGATCTGCCGTTGTTCTCGGCTGTGTCGGCACCTGCCCCCCAACCCGCCAATACTTCAGCGGTGGAAGAGCGTTTGAAAGGCATCAACCCGGACGAACTTACGCCCCGCGACGCCCTGGACCTTCTTTATCAACTGAAAGGGGATTGCTGATCACGATGGCTGCCTGACGAGTCATCCTGCCAATCCTCTTACGGTCATGTTTTCGACAATGGCCCAAAAGCGACACCGAACCCACGTGACCGGATGCTTGTGGCTTGCACGAACAGCAAAAGCCTGCCCAACTTGGCCTATGCTATCGGGAAGGGATCGACGTGAAGTCACGCACAAAAGTAGTTGTCATCGGTGGCGGCATCGCGGGATGCTCAACGCTGTATCATCTGACGCAGGAAGGATGGTCGGATGTTGTTCTGATCGAACGTGATGAATTGACCTCTGGCACGACCTGGCATTCGGCCGCACAGGTCACCAACTTTGGCATGAACCAGACCATGGTGGGCCTCAAAACCCACTCGATCAACCTCTACAAAAAGCTGCGCGACGATCCTGATTATCCCGTGGGGTATCATCACGGGGACGGCGGCATCCGGCTGGCCAATACGCCAGAGCAAATGCAAGGCTACCGCCACTTTGCTTCTATGGCGCGCGGCATGGGTGTCGATTTCGAAGTGATCGACGCACAGGAATGCGCCCGGCGTCACCCATTGATTTCAACGGACAACCTCTTGGGTGGTCTTTGGGATGGTGAAGACGGCGATATTGACCCTGCACAGCTATGTCAGGCGCTGGCGTTCCACGCCCGCAAAGCCGGGGCAGAAGTCTATCGTCATACCAATGTCACCGCCCTGACCCAGCATAAAGATGACACATGGACGGTCGAAACAGACAAAGGCAACATCGACGCGGATATCGTCGTTAACGCCTGTGGGTACCGCGTGAATGAAGTGGGCGCGATGATGGGGGTGCATCATCCGGTCACCTCGATGGAACACCAGTATTTTGTTACCGAGGACATTCCCGCCATCACCGAGGCAGACCACCGGATGCCGCTGCTGCGTTGTCCGATCTCGGATTACTATTCCCGGCAGGAAAAGAATGGTCTGCTGGTCGGGTTTTACGAACAGCATTGCAAGACGTGGGGGATGGACGGGATCAGCCCCAACTTTGCCAATGATCTTTGCCCCGATGATCTGGATCGCGTGATGGATGTGTTGGAAGGTGCATTTGAACGTATGCCGGCCCTGATGGACGTCGGCATCAAACGGGTGGTGAACGGGCCGATTACTTATACCATCGACGGTGCGCCGCTGGTCGGACCAATCCCCGGCAAACGCAACGCCTTTTGCATCATCGGCCTGCGCGCAGGTGTTGGCGAGGGCGGTGGCCACGGCTGGCTGCTGGCGCAACAGATCGTGCATGGCGAAGCACAGTATGACACTTGGGTCATCGATCCTCGCCGCTTTGCCGGCCATGCAAATGTCGAACTGACCGCCCTCAAAGCCATTGAGGATTACCAGAACGAATTCCGTTTCCACTTTCCCCATGAACACCGACCAGCGGGCCGCAATGCCAAAACAACGCCGTTGACCCCGATCATGGCGGCGCAAGGCGCTGAATTTACGGTTGTGAACGGCTGGGAGCGGGTGGATTACATCAAGCCAAACCCCGATTTTCATCCCAGCCTCACATTCAATTTCGACGAAGCGTTTGCGATAGTCGCTGATGAGGTCCGAAATGTGCAGGAGAATGTCGGCCTTTGTGAGGTCAACGGGTTTAACCGGTTCGAAATCACCGGCACCGACCGGCACGCGTTTCTTGACCGGATGTTCTGCGGCACTGTCACGAAAAAAGACGGTCGCATCGGGCTGGGTTACCTGTTGAATCACCCCGGCATGATCAAGGGCGAGGCGACAATTGCCAATATCCCCGCCTCTGAAAATGGGCCTGCGCGGGTCTGGTATGGATCTGCCGCCGCCAGTGAATATCACGACATGGATTGGCTGACCGCCCATCTGCAAGACGGCGAGGATGTACAAATCCGTAGCCTGACAAACGACCAGACAATCCTTGTTCTGGCAGGCCCCAAAGCACGCGATGTCTTGTCTGCCTGCGCGCGCGGGGACTGGTCGAACCAAGCCTTCCGCTGGCTGTCAGTGCGCGAATGCCACGTCGGTATTGCCCCCGCCACTGTCATGGGCGTCAGCTTCTCTGGAGAACTGGCTTATGAAATCCATGTGCCGAACGCCTCACTTTACGCCGCCTATCTTGCCCTGCGCGATGCGGGCGCGGTGCATGGGCTGCGTCTCTTTGGGGCACGCGCAGTTGAATCAATGCGGATGGAAAAAGGGTTTCTGCATTGGAAATCCGAGTTGATCACCGAATTCGATCCCTTCGAAACGGGTCTTGACCGTTTCGTAAAGCCCCAAAAGGGAACGTTCGTCGGTCAGGCCGCGTTGAAGCAACGCATGGCAAAGGGACCTCGGCGCAAACTTGTGACCCTCAAGGTCGATAACACAACCGGCCCCGCCCATAGCGGCGCTTCTCTGATACGGGGCGATAACGTTGTCGGCACGATCACCTCCGGTGATTGGGGTCACCGCGTCGGAATGAATCTGGCCTATGCGTTTGTGGCACCTGAACTGGCTGTGATTGGCAGCATCATGCAGTTAGATCATTGTGGTGATCTGGTCGCGGCCGAGGTCATCGCGCCGTCACCCTATGATCCGGACGGCAGCAGAATGCGTGGCTAGATGCGGCGGGTATCGAGGGAAAATACGGCTCTAAACAGGGAAATACTGGCTTTTCAGCTAGGACGATGTCCCTGCTAAGCTAGGCATTGGCGACGCGGATCAGATGATTGTCGAACGCCAGGTCATGCTGGGCCAACCGGCGCGCGCCCTGCGGCGTCAAAACATGCACATTGCCCAATCCATCGGTAGCCATGGCGCCGTGTTGGGCGATTGCAACACCGCAGATATCGGGTTGGCGCAGGTCCAGCGTACTGCCGGTTTCGGTATCAAACACTTGCAATACCCCGCCCCGCGGGAAGGTCACCGCCATGTGACGATGGTCCAGTACCGCAACGCTTCCGGCATATCCGTCGAGCCCTTGCAGGACGGCATCTGACATCCTTAACAAGGTGATCCCCTCTTGCGGTGAATAGACACCAGCAATTGAGGGGGCCGCATAAGGATCACCCTGCCACTGAAATGCAATCGCGACCCGGCCGTCATCAAAGGCCGCGATGTGACGGATTGAATTCTGATGCTGTTCCGCTGGCAAGCTGGCAACATCCAATGCTGTACCATCCGGACGCATCATCGTCAGGTTTGGCTGCATTGTTGCGAGATTCAGTTTGGCGCGCCCCTGATCTGGGTGGGTTCGGATGCCGCCATTTGCCACCACCAGCATCTCACGTCCGGGTTGGCGCAAAATTTCATGCGGCCCGATCCCACCAGAGGAAAAATCGCCCAGCCGGACATACCCCCCCGCGGCATCCCAGACGCCGATCCGGCCCTGCCCGCTTTCGATGTGGTTTTCGGTGGTGAAAAGGGTTTTTGCGTCTTTCGAGAATGTACCGTGACCATAGAAATGATGACCTTCGGGCGCCGTCAAATGCTGCATGGTCCGGCCCAGCGCACAGTCGATGACCAAAGCATAGGTGCCGGGTCTGCGGGCAAAGGCCACAGCCTCGGGTCTGGTCGGGTGAACAGCCGCCGCATGTCCGCGTGAGGGAAGCGGAAGGGCAAAGGTCCGGCTGCCATCTGCGCGCAATCCCACAAGACTGTGTTTCCCTTCTGGAGTGCGGGCCGCACTTAGATGGGTCGGGGCACCGGCATCCGCCCAAGCCCGCGCTGGCAGGGCCGCCGTCGCCAGTGATGTCTGCAAAAACCTCCGCCGCGACGGCATAGTTAGTCCCCGTCCAGCGCGTTGAACCCGGCGGTGATACCGAGGGCCCCCGCAATCTGTTTGGCCACGGCTTCCTGCACATCCCGCACCGCACGCTGCAAAACCTCGACCTTGAATCGCTTAGCGGGATCAGCAACCCCTGCGAGGGCGGGATCATTCAATGCCTCAGCGCGGGCTATCGCCTCGTTGAAGGCCGATTGCAATTGCGGTGTGGTCACATCTGCAAACGCAGTGCGGGTCAGATCATCCAATGCAGATAGACTTAGTATGATGTGACGTTGACTGCGCTCTGAGCGACGCGCCTCTGCGCGGGTCGGGCGTGGTTTGTCAAAACTGCCCAACGGACGGCCAAGACGTTGATCATGCAAAAACGCGAGAGACGTGGACAAGGCCGTATACAAAGCGCGGCGGGTTTCTTCCGGTGTTTGATAGGCCTGCGTTTCCGACTTTGCGAAATCCGCACCAAAGCCCGATTGCCAGTCCTTATTCAAATCATCCGCCGTCTTGGCGATGAACGTCGCAATGGCCCGGCGCAACACGCATGCGGCGTCGGGGTCTGGCTGATCTTCGGTTAACAAACGTTCAAGGGCTGGAAACCCTTGTGCGGCAATAGACACTTCTTTGAATTCATCAGGATCCGCCAAGGGGGCAGCACCTTCGGCAATCAACCGCGCGATGGCCTTGCCGGTGCGGTCCTTTGGATCAGGCCAATACGATAGCGCCGGCGCGCTGCTGCGCTGCTCAACTGGACCGAACTGGATATGGCTGACGGAAACCCACGCGTCATAGGCGGCATGATACTGCGGCAACATGCCCTTAACCAAGCAATCCTGCGCAGAAACCTCGGCAAGGGACTGCGCGGATTGCGCAAATGTCGCATAGCGCGGCATAATGTGGTCGAACACGGCCTGCCGGGTATCCGCGGCCACGGGCAGCGCCGACAATACACCATAGGTAAGCGGAACAAGAAATCGGATCATAAACTCTCCAGAAACCGAATAAGGGCTTTGCGGTCGGCTGGTGACATATCAATCACCGTCTGTTTGTGCTGCTCTGCTTCGCCACCATGCCACAGAACTGCCTCCAACAGGCTGCGGGCGCGACCATCATGCAGGAAATATGTGTGGCCAGAAACCTGTTCCGTCATGCCGATCCCCCACAACGGCGGAGTGCGCCATTCCTGCCCGTCAGCGCGCGCCTCGGGCCTGTTGTCAGCAAGGCCAGGGCCCATGTCATGCAATAGCATATCTGTATATGGCCAGATCAATTGAAAACTCTGCTCGGGGCTGCCTTCCAAGCGGTGGGTCACATGTTTGGGTGTGTGGCAGGACGTGCAGCCAGTGGTGTAAAACACCTCTTTGCCGCGCAATACTTCTGGATCGTCCACATCACGGCGCGCTGGCACCCCAAGGTTAGAGGAATAGAAGGTCACCAAATCCAGACCCACATCCGAGATTTCCGCACCGTCATGCACATCGGTATTCCCGTCTGGTGCCGCACGGCAGTCGGTCTGTGCAGCGGTACAATCACCGCACCCTTTGGGGAGCAAGGTTGTGGAAATTCCGATATCACCATGAAACGCAGACGCGGACTGCTCCAACACACTTGGCTGGCCGGCCTTTAGGCCAAAGCGGCCCAGCATCGGCTGATCATGCACCATCGACCAAACAATTTGCGCCCGTCCTGAAACCCCGTCCCCGTCAGCATCGTCCGGATCGGCACCGGCCAGAATATCCGCCGCAGGAATCGCGTCCAAAAGGCCAAGGCCGATCATCTGGGGTGCCACACGCGGACTGATCATCAGGTCTGGATGCAGCGGGCCATAGCCCAGGTTTTCCAAACTGTATTGCGGCACCCGCAGCCGCGCAATTGCGCCCCCCGACAAGGGAATTTCTGTTTCATCATAGGTGATATTCACCGATGCCTCAGCGGCAATGCCCGCAACGCCAAAATCTTGCATTTGTCCGCCATAGGTCGGTTCCGGCAGACTGGAAAGATATCCCTCGATTTCGTTGATCCGGTCAGTATCGCCGGGGATCGACAAACGGATCAGCATAGATGTGGCGTTATCCTCTGGCCCCTCGGGGGGATGGCCCCGACCGTCCTTTAGGTGGCAGCGTTGGCAGGAACGCGCATTATACAATGGCCCCAATCCATCAGACGCCAGCGTCGAAGACGGCGATGAAACCCAAAGCTTGCGAAACAGGCCATTACCTACCTTGAAGTCCAGTTCGCGTTCAAAAGTGATATTGCCGGAGGCCTGCGAAAAGGCATTGGCATCGGTTCTTGCACGAACGGTGGCCGCACCGGCGGGGTTACCTTCGAATTTCTCAGCTTGTTCAAAATTGGTCGTTGGCTGGACAATGCGGGCGATGCGCGCGGCTTCTTCGCTGGTGCGCGGAATCACCGGCAGATGCTTGTCCTGCAGAGGTTCTGACACGGCGGGGAACGCCAACGAAGTCGCGAGAATCGCGCAATATTTCAGGGTGCGTTGCATTTCACTTCTTGTACCTTTGATAATACCCTATAACTATACTCAGGAATTAGAGGAAGCGATACCCTCGCCGAAGATTAGTAACGGACCCGCCGCGACATGATGCCACTATCAAAACTGCCAAACTTCCCAGACCCCGCCTCACTTGGAACCACCCCGGTCCAGCAAATGAGCCCGCGGGAAAAAGCCGTTCTGAATACACTGCGTATGGCTGCAATGGAATGCAGAGTGGCCGCGCGGACCGACCTTTTCGAGGCGTGTGCCTTGCTAACCCTTGAGGGTGAAGACGCCAAGCGGACCTTTGTCGACACCTTTGTGAAATGCCTTTCAATCTCGTTAAACAAACAAATCAAGTGGTTCAGCCCAGGGGTCGGCGAAACCTCCTTCGATGAGGCATGGGTGATCCGCTGTCTGGCCTCTATCTGGCACGGGGACACTGGCAGCCTTAGCTTTTTGTTAAGGTCGCGGGTACCGGCAGCGGACCGACGCTATATCGGCTTTTTGCTTGGCCGAATTTCCGAGCAATTTCCTCGGAATTAGAATTGTTCTAAAAAGGCTTGGCAAATCATTTTGATTGTTTATGTTGGCTCTACAGCAAGCCAGCATATTGCCAGCCAGCCGAATTTCAAAAAATCTGAAGGTGAGTAGATGACTCAAACCGCTGCTGCGTTGGATACCGACGCCAAAACCGCCATCGCTGATGCATTGAACCAATCCGTTGCAGAAACTGCTGTGGCGACCATGCTTGCGCAGAATTTTCACTGGAATGTCAAAGGCATGGGCTTTGGACCGCTACACGACCTTTTCCAGAAAATTTACGAAGATCATTTTATCGCGCAGGATGATCTGGCCGAACGGGTACGTGCGCTGGACGAACACGCTGAGGGGATGCTGGCAGGGATGCTCAAGCGTTCAAAAGTGGCAGAACATGACGGTCACGCCTCTGATCAGGAGATGATCCGCATCATGAAGGAAGCACAGGAAACACTGGCAGCAACCCTTGCCGGGTGTGGTGCGTTGGCCGCTGACCATGGTGACACATTGACCGAGGATCTGTGCATTGCACGTGGCCAGACCCACGAAAAATTTGCATGGTTCCTACGGGCCCATCTGGCCGGTTAAATCCGCCCCGCAGACGACAACCTAATCGCGGCTAGAGAACTTTCTCAGCCGCGATTTTCTTTTTGGCCAGCTTTTTGCGATAGCTACGGTCCCAATGGGAATACTTACCCATCCGCTCCTGCTGGGTGACAAGCATCTGCACGAACGCGGTGCGATGACTGTCTTTCTTCAGCGATTTGAACAGGGATTTCTGCGCCTTGGTCATCGAACACCCGATACAGTGTCCTTCGCGCTTGAACTTGCATACATCAATGCACGGGCTGGGTGTTTTTGCCATGGGGTGGCCACCTTGCTGAACTGGGAAAACTCTGGCCGCGATGCAGGTGCGCAAGGAGGCCAGAGCGAAAATTTTACAGTTTACGGCGCCAATCAGCCGCCAAATGGTACAATCAGGTTCACACCAAAAAGCGTCTCTTTGTTGCCGCCATCGTCAACGAAGGCCAGACCGGTTCCCAGCACGTTACCGTTATCAAATTCATATTCCGCAGAAACGGAAATGACATCGGTTTCGCCGCCGCCATCAAGGTCACGGCGTGCAAGGGTTCCGGAGAACGCCCAGTTGTCCATGGTGTAGCCGGCATTCAACGTCAGATATGTCGCGTCATCCGCGCCGCCACCGAAGTTTGAGAAATGCGCCGCTTCGGCAAAGACATAAAACTGGTCAGAGAAATCGTGGCTGACACTTGCGACCAGACCGGTTTCGTCATGCGCATCCCCTGTGCCAGCGCTGAGATGGCGCGCACCAACCTGGAACGTGTTGTTTTTATATTCCTGCGTCCACGTCAGGGCGACATTGTCCAGACGACCGGTGTTCCCGGCACCACCGGCATCCGTAGAATTGCGCCCTCTGTCGGTCCCGATTGAGCGGCTTAGGAAAGTGTCGTCAGCATAGAAAACGCCAAAGCTAAGCGTGCCGTCGGTGGTCAGTTCACTTTCAACAAATACACCGATCTGTTCCGTCAGCTCGTAGTCGCCAGCGACTGTATCGGCGAACAGGCCCCCGGCATCGTCGAACGTCCGCCCAAAGCTTGGGTTTACCTTACCAATGGCGATGCTTGTGGCCGTGCCAAGGTCAAAGGCAACACCGATTTCTTCGAAATAGAAACCGATGTCCTCAAGCAACCTGTCATCCGTTGGATCCTCGATGCTTTCGCCAACAATTGTAAAGAAGCCAGACCCGTTTGCGCCAAAGCTCAGGCTGCCGCCCAGCTCCAGAACACCGTAACCATCGGTGATTTCATTGCCTGCCGTATCGGAAGAGACAACTGCCTCGACGCCCAGCTCCAATTCACCTTCCCATTCAAAGGCATCTTGCGCCACAGCTTGAGTTGCGACACCGGAAACAACGAGTGCCAGCGCTAGTTTGTTAGTCATTTTTGTTATCTTTCAAAGTTCGTAAGCGCTGGCGGCGGCTTGCGCATTTTGTGGTTTGTTTATTTGAACACAGCTTCTGGATCATCCAGGCTGTCTGAGCCTTCAAAGGCAATCTGCTCAACGCCCAGCGCTGCGACCGCGCGTTCGATAGAACGGGTCTGATCAACCAATGCGTCAACAGCACCCATGATCAGAGCCTCACCTGCCTCACTGCCACGCTCAAGCATCGAATCGTAGGCAAAGCCAGCCTCTGCTGCGGTCTTCATCTCGGACATCTCAAGCATGGTGTTGTTCAGCTTGGCACGCAGTTCGGTATCAACACCGCTGTCCGCATCAGCCACCAGCGACGACAAGGACGCGCCATTGACAATTGTGCCATCAATAGAAGTATAGCTGCCCAGATATACGTTGCGAATGCCAAGGGCGTCATAGAAATGGCTGTTATGCGTGTTGTCGGAAAAGCAATCATGCTCTTCTTCGGGGTCGTTCAACATCACGCCCAGCCGCATCCGCTCGCCCGCCTGTTCGCCATAAGACAGCGATCCCATACCGGTCAGCATGGCTGAGATGCCTGCATCTTCATTTTCCATTACAGCGGCACGGGCGGCACCACCTTCTTTCCACTGGTCAGCCATCCACGCGAGATCAGAAACCAACAGTTCGGTTGCCGCCGTCAGATAGTCGCCGCGTCGGTCACAGTTGCCGTTGGTACAATCTGTGCCAGCAGCGAAATCGGTCCAGGGACGCGCACCAGCGCCGGCACCATGACCATTCAAATCCTGACCCCAAAGCAAAAACTCAATGGCGTGATACCCGGTTGCAACATTGGATTCGATGCCATCGGCTTCGTGCAGTTGACCTTCCAGCAGTGCCGGCGTGATCTTGCCCGCATCAATGGTGCTGCCCGACAATGTAAAGGACGGGTTTGCCACCACGTTCAACACGGCATATGCGTTTTCATCCGTCGCACCACCATAGACCGCATCAACATAATCAATCAGCCCCTCGTCCAGAGGCCACGCGTTAACCTTACCCTCCCAATCATCAACGATGGCATTACCAAAGCGATAAACTTCGGTTTGCTGATAGGGTACGCGCGACGCAAGCCAAGCCGTCTTGGCGGTTTGCAAGGCTTCAGCGGAGGGGTTTGCAGTCAATTCCTTTACTGCTTCCAACAGGGTCTGTGCGGTGGTCAGGCTGTCGCTATATTTTGCTTCTGCGATGTCGGCATAGTTGTCCAGAACTGCCAGTTTGTCCGCAAAGGCGGGCGTCGCGAGCAGCGCAACGCTTCCTAGGATGGCTGAGAGGGAGGTTTTCATAGTGGCTTTCCTTTTGGTCGGTAAAGTTAGTGCAGCACACGCAAATGTGCTGGAGGAGAGGAGAGGAATTGACGGGATTGCGCATGTCCGCGCGCCCGGAAGGCCGCACCAACCTGCGCGGCAAGTATTGCGATGTGTTCCGCGTGCGCAGGCAAGGCAATCAGTCCGCTCATTAGAGCCGCGTCATCCAGCGCTCCGCCGCTTGCCGCAGAAACGATTTGCACAAATACACATTCGTCCGCGCCAAGACAGTCGCACGTCAGGCAGTGGCGCACCAATGGCCGGCGTGCATGGTTTGTTAGTGTCATGATCAGCGTGTCAAAAACCGCAAGCGTGTTCTCGGCGGCCGCTTTTGGCCCCGCACCTTCCCAATCCTCGATAACTTTGGCACGGCCGTCAGCACCATCACACCACAGGCGCAAATGGCGCACCAAAAGCGCTTCCCATGGATTGATTGCTGTCAGCTGACCAACTGCAACGGCACCGCGCATATCCTGGTTCTCTATCATTTTGTCAGGATCAGTTTGCCTGCGCGGGTAATGCGCAGAAAATATGTTTGGCCATCCAGAACAATGCGTGCCTGCGCGCCATCCTGGACAAGGTCACGGGCATCAAACGTGGGCAGCATGTCTGTATCGGAAATGACGGCGACGGGCTTGGGGGGGCGTTGCATTGCGGTCATCATACCCGTGCCTCCAGCCAGTCAAATAGCGGTTCCAATGCGCCAGCCTGTGCGAAATTGCCACTCAACGCGTCCTGCAAAACATCGTTGCGAGACAGGACCGGCTGGTCTGCGGTGAAACTCTGCGCCGGCGGTTTGCTGATCGTGCGGGCTACGCCTTGGGTGTTCATAGGGTTCAGATTCATCATCTTTTGCCTCCGGTGATTTTGGGTTCCGGGCTTTCCCTTTCGGGTGGCTAGGAAGACTCTGCTGTGCGCCTTGCACGTTGTGGTTTGACGGGCCTACGCCAGTCGGGTTGATTTGGTTCGCGGGTCCATTGGCTGAAATGGCCACAAAGAGATACACGGGGGTTAAAGCCCACCGCGCAGAATACTTACTAAAACAGTCAGATACTATTTTGGATCGAACTTCAAGGTACCTTATAGTTTTAGTAAGAAATATTTCCATTCAGTCGATTTTTGGTCTGAGTAATTTGATGCTGAGCCCCGTTTGTCGAATTGACTGGCAAGGCGATCCGGCCCGCGTTTTTAAGACGTTGGCTCCGCTCCGTCTCGCAGGCACGGCGGTTCGACGGGCTTTGGATAAGTTAGTTTTGGGGTACCGGCTGTGAAAACACACAGGAGTTAATCAGGTCTTGAAACAAAAAAAGCGGTCAGAAACTGACCGCTTTTCGCATTTTGTGTTTTCTACCCAAGCCGTGTTTAGCCCGCGGGTTGTGAAGAAACCCCAACCTGAGCAGGCCGCAACAGACGGTCGTGCAGCATAAACCCTTCAGCGGCGACCTGAATGATGTCGCCCGCCTTGGTGCCGGGCACAGGGGCCTCGAACATCGCCTGATGTTGCTGCGGATCAAACCGATCACCAACTGCGGGGGAGATTATCTCGATCCCGTGTTTCTTAAACACGTTCAGCAGTTCGCGCATGGTCAGGTCGACCCCTTCCAGCAATGGGCCGGAAACTGCACGCTGTTCTTCGGTCGCCGCTTCAAGCGCGCGCTTCATGTTGTCGTAAACCGGTAACATGTCACGGGCCAGTTTCGAACCACCATAATTTTCGGCCTCGCGACGATCTTTTTCGGACCGCTTGCGTGCATTTTCAGCATCAGCCAAAGCGCGCGTAAAGCGGTCTTTATATTGATCACGCTCCGCGCGCAGCTCATCAAGCGCGAGCGCTTCATCATCAATCTCAGCCTCTTCGGCAGCATATTCTTCTGCCATCGCCTCTTCGATATTGTCGAGGAATTCGTTTTCGTCTGCCTCTGCCATCTTCACCCTCTAGCTACGGTCGGACACTAACTTGCCCACCAGTTGCGCTGTATAATTCACAATCGGGACAATGCGCCCATAGTTCAAACGCGTGGGGCCGATCACCCCTACCGCACCAATCACCTTACGGTCAGCGTTCATATAAGGGGAAACCACCAGAGAGGAACCCGAAAGTGAGAAAAGTTTGTTCTCGGAGCCAATAAAAATGCGCACACCCTGACCTTCTTCGGCCAGATCAAGAAATTCCGCGATATCACGTTTACGTTCCAGATCGTCGAACAGGTTCTTGATCCGCTCCAGGTCCGCTTCCTCGGCTTCATTCTCCAACAGGTTTGACCGCCCACGGACAATCAGCCGTTCAGAGTTTTCATCCGTGCCGGACCAGAGCGCCAGGCCGCTTTCCACCATTTGCTGGGCCAGCACATCAATTTCCTGACGACGTTGTGCAATTTCCTGTGTGACAGCATTCTGCACCTCGCTGATCGTTTTACCCTCAACAATGGCGTTCAGGAAATTCGCCGCTTCCCGCATGGAACTGGGTGTTTGCCCTGGCGGCGGGGAAAACAACCGGTTCTCAACATGGCCATCAGAAAACACCAGAACAACCAGCGCTCGATCTGTCGACAATGAAACAAATTCGATATGTTTGATCGGCGCCTCATGTTTCGGGGTCAGGACCAGCGATGCGCCCTGCGTAACCCCCGACAACGCAGACCCCACACGATCCAGCAAACCACCCACATCAGACGCGCGGTTACCCAAGGTCGCGTCAATCCGTTCGCGGTCCGTCTCTGTCGGGTCGCCCAGTTCGATCATACCATCGACAAACATCCGCAAGCCCATTTGCGTGGGTATCCGCCCCGCGCTGGTATGCGGCGACCCCAGAACTCCCATATATTCAAGATCCTGCATCACATTGCGGATGGTCGCGGCACTGACTTTTTCACTGAAGTCCCGTGTCAGGGTGCGCGAGCCAACAGGATCACCATTCGCCAGATAGCCTTCGACCACACGGCGAAAGACCTCGCGCGAGCGCGCATTCATTTCGTCCAGCAGATTTGATGTTTCGGGTTTTGGTTCAATCATGGTCCAGCCAATAAAGGTGCGCAAAGGGCAAACGTCAATCAGGCTTGCATCCTGTCGTCATGGAACGGTATCCCAGATCAACATCGAAAAAGGAATTGATATGCGTCCCTCTGGCCGGAAACTTGATGAAATGCGTGCTGTCTCTGTTGAGGTCGGCTTTACCAAACATGCCGAAGGATCGGCGCTGATCAAGGTGGGTGACACTCATGTCCTTTGTACCGCCACCATCGAAGACCGCGTTCCTCCATTTATCAAAGGGTCTGGCCTTGGCTGGGTGACAGCGGAATACGGAATGCTGCCGCGCGCTACAAACACCCGTATGCGCCGCGAGGCCGCTTCGGGCAAGCAAGGAGGACGCACCGTCGAAATCCAGCGGTTGATCGGGCGGTCCCTGCGGGCCGGCGTGGATCGCGTTGCCTTGGGCGAACGTCAAATCACTGTCGATTGCGACGTTTTGCAAGCGGATGGCGGAACCCGCTGTGCGTCAATCACAGGCGGCTGGATTGCCCTGCGTCTGGCGGTAAACAAATTGATGAAGGCTGGCGATGTTATCACTGACCCTCTGGTCGATCCGGTCGCGGCGGTCAGCTGTGGCATCTATGCCGGACAACCGGTTCTGGATCTGGACTATCCCGAGGATTCCGAAGCCGGCGTCGACGGCAACTTTATCATGACGGGCACCAAGAAACTGATTGAGGTGCAGATGAGCGCAGAAGGCTCAACCTATTCACGAGATCAAATGAACCAGCTGATGGACCTCGCTGAAAAAGGTGTGAGCGAACTGGTTGCGATTCAGAAGGACGTAACCGCGTGACTCGCAAGTTCACCCAAGACCGCCTGCTTTTCGCGACCCATAATGCCGGTAAACTGGAAGAGCTGCGCGAGTTGTTCGCCCCGCATGGTGTCACCGTGGTGGGTGCCGCCGAGATGAACCTGCCAGAGCCGGAAGAGACCGAAGACACCTTTGTCGGAAATGCCCGTATCAAGGCCCATGCCGCCGCCAAGGCAACCGGCCTGCCTGCCCTGTCGGATGATTCTGGCATTCAGGTCGAGGCATTGGATAATGCACCGGGTGTCTACACTGCGGATTGGGCCGAAACGCCGAATGGCCGCGATTTTCTAATGGCTATGACCAAGACCCACAACCTTCTGGAAGAGAAATCTGCCACTCATCCCCGGCGGGCCCGGTTTTGCGCAACCATGGTGCTTGCATGGCCAGACGGGCACGACGAGGTTTTCGAGGGCCGCGTGAACGGCACACTTGTCTGGCCACTGCGCGGTGATCTGGGTCACGGCTATGATCCGATGTTCCAGCCTGATGGCCATACACAAACCTTCGCTGAAATGACTCACGCTGAAAAAAACGAAATCAGCCACCGCGCAGATGTGTTCGCGAAGCTGTTGAAAGGTTGCTTTGACTGAAGATTGGCAGCAAGGGGGCTTTGGTCTCTATATCCACTGGCCGTTTTGTGAGGCCAAATGCCCCTATTGTGATTTTAACAGCCATGTCTCGCGCGGCATTGACCAAAAGGCTTGGCGAGATGCCTATCTGACAGAACTCGCGCAAGCGGCGTCGCAGACCCAAGGTCGCGTTTTGAACGCTGTGTTCTTTGGCGGTGGAACGCCCAGTTTAATGGACCCCGAAACGGTTGCCGACGTCATCACAGCAATCCGCAGGTTATGGCCCTCTGCAAACGATCTGGAAATTACACTAGAGGCGAACCCCGGATCAGTCGAAGCCGGACGGTTTGCCGCTTTTCGGCAGGCGGGCGTCGACCGCGTTTCCATGGGCATACAGGCGTTGAACGACACCGACCTCAAACGCCTTGGCCGCTTGCACAACACACAAGAGGCCCTCGTTGCATTCGATATCGCGCGCAACACCTTTGATCGGGTCAGTTTTGATCTGATTTATGGCCGTCAGGACCAGACCTGCGCCGATTGGAAGAACGAGTTAAAGCAGGCTCTAAACCTAGCGATAGATCATGTTTCCCTCTATCAACTTACCATCGAGAACGGCACCGCATTTGGCGATCGATATGCCCGTGGTAAACTTGCGGGCCTGCCAAGCGACGACCTTGGCGCCGACATGTTCCAGCTAACGCAGGAGGTCTGTGACCAACATGGAATGCACGCGTATGAGGTTTCCAACCATGCACGCGACAATGCGCAGTCCCGGCACAATCTCATCTACTGGCGTTATGGTGATTACATCGGCATCGGTCCCGGTGCCCACGGTCGCCTAACATTACAAGGCACCAAATACGCAACAGTGTGCTACAGCAATCCAAAGCGGTGGCTGGGAGCGGTTGCAACGGGTGAAACCGAAAAACCCCGGGAAGCCTTGTCCGCAATGGAACAGGCGACCGAGTTTCTCTTGATGGGGCTGCGGATAAAAGAAGGTATCTCGCTGGATCGTTACAAAAAGATCAGCGGCGTGCCCCTGTCCCAGGACACGCTTGATCATCTCTCTGATATTGGCGTGATTGATGTTAACGGAGACAGATTAACCGTTAGCAATCAAGGTGTTATCGTATTGAATGCCGTAATTGAAGCACTCATGCCCCATTAACTCCCGCTTAGCATCCGGCACAACACATCCAGCTCATCCAAGGTCTTATACTGGACCGTCAAACGTCCGTTTTCCTGCCCAGCCTTGTGATCCAGAACAACCTTCATCCGCAGGTTCGCCGACAGATCGCCCTCAAGCGCAACAGTATCCGCATCCTTTTCAACTGACCTTGATTTAGGTTTTGCCGCATCGTCGCTGATGGCCGCTTCCCGCTTTACCAACGCCTCGGCAGCACGCACCGAAAGTCCACCTTTGATGATCTGCTTTGCCAAACCAAGTGGATCTTTGGCAGGAATCAAAGCGCGGGCATGGCCAGCACTCAAGTCACCGCTGCGCACCATATCGACAACGCTCTCAGGTAGGTTCAGCAAGCGCATCAAATTGGCAATATGGCTTCGACTTTTGCCCAGGGCTTCTGCCAGCTTTTCCTGCGTATGGCCAAATTTCTCCATCAGCTGCCGATATCCGGCAGCCTCTTCGATAGCGTTCAGGTCGGCACGTTGAATATTCTCGATGATCGCAACCTCTAACACCTCAACATCACTGAAATCCCGTACAATCACCGGCAGCGCGTGCAGCTGAGCCATCTGCGATGCGCGCCAACGGCGTTCGCCAGCAACGATTTCATACGTTTGATCACCGGACTTTCGCACGATTAGCGGCTGGATAACGCCCTTTTCCTTGATTGACGCCGCCAAATCGGAAAGGTCGCCATCCTCAAAGCGCTTACGTGGCTGGTTTGGATTGGGCGAAATCTGCTCAATCGGAATCAACGTCTCCGCCGCACCCGGTCCTTGAACCGGAACCGCCTCCGTTTCAGCAACATCCGCCATCAACGCCGAGAGCCCACGTCCAAGTCCACGTTTTCTATCTGGTCTGTCCGCCATGGTATTCTCTCCTAGGCCCTATTGTTCTGGATCATTTCTTTTGCCAAAGCGCGATATGCTACCGCGCCCTTTGATTGGCTGTCGTAGTTCAACACCGGCATTGCAAAACTCGGTGCTTCTGAAACACGCACATTTCGGGGGATCATTGTCTTAAACACCAACTCACCGAGGTTGCTGCGCGCATCACTTTCAACCTGCTGTGATAGGTTATTCCGACTGTCGTACATCGTAAGAACAACACCTTCGATCCGCAAATCCCTGTTTCCGCTCTGGCGTACTTCGCGAACGGTCATCATCAGCTGGCTAAGACCTTCAAGCGCGAAAAACTCGCTTTGCAATGGAACCAGAATCGAATGCGCGGCAATCATCGCATTCACCGTCAGCAAATTAAGCGATGGCGGACAATCAATGAGAATATAGTCAAAGCCGAACTCGTCCATCTGGGTTTGCCGCAATGCGTCGTGCAGCAGAAAGCTGCGCTTTTCTGCTGACATCAACTCAATATCAGCCGAGCTTAAATCTACGGTCGCCGGAACAATACAAAGACCATCATAACTTGTCGGTTGAATAACATCACTCAGGTCAATGTCTTCCAGCAACAGCTCATAGGTTGTGAATTCCCGATCATCCACTTCGATGCCCAGGCCGGTCGATGCATTGCCTTGCGGATCAAGATCAACAACCAAGACCTTTTTCCCGTGTTCAACCAGTGCCGCCGCAAGGTTAATTGTTGTTGTCGTTTTACCAACACCACCTTTTTGGTTGGCAACTGCGATGATCTTTGGCCCTTTCGGACGGGACAGGTCAGACACGAACGATATCCTTGATCTTTAGAATTGCGGCCTTTGGATTTGATGTACTCTTAATCGGATCAACCTCGTAAGACCACAGTTCCCGTGTAGATTTGACTTCTTTTTCCCACTGTTCCCCCTTGGGAAAAAGCGCAACCCCAGCAGGCGAAAGATGGCGCGACGCATACCCGAAAAGGTCAGTTAAATCCGCCAAGGCACGTGCAGATAGGATGTCAGCGTTCAAGCGAGGAATACTCTCGATCCTCTCTGAAATTACTTTAGCATTCAAATCAAGTTCCCGAATAGCGGTTCTTAGGAAGACCGACTTGCGTTGATCGCTTTCAACCAGCGTAATATCATGATGTCCGCCTTTGCCCTGTGAAAGAATTGCAACAACGATGCCGGGAAAACCACCGCCACTACCCAGATCAACCCAATGGCCTGCAGGTGGAGCCAGATCAAATATCTGGGCCGAGTCCATAATATGCCGCTCCCAAACAGATGCTACACTGGCTTTGGATATGAGGTTGATCTTCACAGTCCATTTTTGAACAAGGGCGGTGAATGCTTCAAGCTTATCCAATGTTTCACGTGAAACATCCAATGAAAATTCGCCCATTACGCTGACTTCCCAACCGAAGGTCTCTTTAGCCTAGCAAGGATCAACGTCAACGCGGCTGGGGTTACCCCGTCCACGCGCGCTGCCTGGGCCAAAGTCTCGGGACGCGCGGCAGTAAGCTTGGCTTTCAACTCATTGGACAGCCCCCCTAGCCCAAGAAAATCGAAATCCGACGGGATCTTATAGGCCTCATCTTTCTTTAAGGCATCAATCTCGGCCTGCTGACGCCCAAGATAATTTGAATAAAGGGCGTCGCGTTCAATTTGACGTCGTATCTCAACATCTACGTTTGCAAAATTCTCATCAAGCTTGATCATCCCCTCAAACGTCGCCCCAGGAAACGACAAGAGCTGAAATGCATCCCGACGTGTACCGTCCTGGCTTACCACCAACCCACTTCTTGAGGCCTCTGATGGCGTAAAGGTTCGTTTGGTCAACAACGCCTTAGCTGCCTCCAGTTTTTCAACCTTACCGAAAAACTCTTGCTTCCGCACATCAGAAACACAGCCAATTTCAATCGCCAGAGGCGTGAGCCTCTGGTCTGCATTGTCCGCCCGAAGAGAAAGCCGGAATTCGGCACGGGAGGTAAACATCCGGTAGGGCTCCGAAACACCCCGCGAAGTAAGGTCGTCAATCATCACACCAATGTAGCTATCTGCCCGACTGAAGATAACCGGTTCTTCACACCGAACCGCCCGCGCAGCATTCAACCCGGCAACAAGCCCCTGTGCCGCCGCTTCCTCGTATCCTGTTGTCCCGTTGATCTGGCCAGCGAGATACAACCCCGATACAGCATTCAAGGCAAGGCAGCTATTCAACGCCCGCGGGTCAACATAATCATATTCAATCGCGTATCCGGGTTGAAGGATTACGGCCTCCTCCAAACCAACCATCGAACGGACATAGTCCAGCTGAACATCTTCCGGAAGCGACGTTGAAATCCCGTTGGGGTATACCGTATCGTCATCAACCCCTTCTGGTTCCAGGAATACCTGATGCGATGACTTGTCGGCAAAACGAACCACCTTGTCCTCGATAGATGGGCAATAGCGAGGACCGACGCCATCAATTTGGCCACCATACATCGCAGATCGACCAAGATTATTCCGGATAATTTCGTGGGTGGCTTCATTGGTGTGGGTGATCCCGCAGGATATCTGCTTCGCGGACACAGAATCCGACATAAACGAAAACAGCACAGGGTCATCATCGCCTGGCTGACTTTCCAAAATATTCCAATCGATTGTGCGCCCGTCCAAACGCGGTGGCGTACCTGTTTTCAACCGCCCCATCGGCAGATTGAACCCCCCCAACCGTTCGGCCAATTTGACGGCCGCTTTATCCCCCATTCGTCCGCCAGAGTGAGAAACATCGCCGATGTGGATGACACCGCGAAGGAATGTGCCTGTGGTCAGAATGACCGCACCAGCACCGATCTTTTCACCGCCGTCCAATTCAACACCGGTAACGGTACCGTCGATAATCAAGAAATCTGTTACTTCCCCTTCAAGGATCGACAGATTCCCCTGCTTAACCGTCTCAGCCAACATTTCTGTTTGATAGATCTTACGATCTGCTTGAGCCCTTGGGCCCTGCACCGCCGGCCCCTTACGTCGGTTCAACAACCTGAATTGAATACCCGCCTTATCCGCAATCCGGCCCATCACACCGTCCATTGCGTCAATTTCCCGAACAAGGTGCCCTTTTCCCAAGCCACCAATCGCTGGATTGCATGACATGACGCCAATCCCGTCACGCGACATTGTGATCAACGCCGTTTCAACACCCATCCGAGCAGCAGCATGGGCCGCTTCTGTGCCTGCATGACCGCCGCCGATGACGATGACTTCATAATGTTTCACGTGAAACACTCCATTCTACTTTCCGATACAGAAACTCAGAAATATTTCATCCAGCAGGTTTTCAACACCGATCCGGCCAACAACTGCTTCCAACGCACGGACAGAGGATCGTAATTCCTCCGCTGCGATGTCGTACTGGTCACTTCCAAACGCCAGAACATTTTTCACAGCAGCCAACCCATTCAACGTATGCAACATCGCCGCCCGATGTCGTTCATGTGTCGCAACACCAACGGTACTACTGCGCAGCTTCAATACCGATGTAACACGGTTCACCAACTCAGTCAGCCCTACACCCGTACTGCCAGAAACCCCGTTCTTAACCTCAGGATATAGGTCCGCCTTCGGATGGACAATGATGTCGTCTGGTAAAGCATCTACTGGCAGATCATCATCGGGGTGCATAAGGAACACCCGCAAATCCGCCGCTTCCGCCCGCCGCATTGCACGCGCGATGCCTATGGCCTCAACCGCGTCATCGCTTTCCCGCAAGCCCGCCGTGTCCAAAAGCGTAACAGGAAGCCCGTCCAACTGCATCCGCACCTCGACGATATCGCGGGTGGTACCGGCCACATCGGACGTAATCGCGGCATCACGGCCTGCAAGTGCGTTCAGCAATGTGGATTTCCCCGCATTCGGCGGACCGACTATTGCAACCTCAAAACCTGAACGTATCCGCTCCGCGACCTTCGATCCTTCAACCTCGGCCTGAATTTCACCCGTAACACGATCCAAAAGTGATGAAACCTCTGGTGTAACGTCAACCGGTACATCCTCATCTGCGAAATCAATCGTCGCTTCCAGCAAGGCCGCCGCCCGGATAAGATCAGCACGCCATCGTTCAACCACAGATCCAAGATGACCGGAAAACACGCGAAGTGCTTGTTTTCGCTGAGATTCAGTCTCTGCCTCGATCAAATCAGAAAGACCCTCAACCTGTGCCAGGTCAAGTTTGCCGTTTTCCAATGCCCGCCGTGTAAATTCCCCCGGTTCTGCAAGACGCGCAGCCGAGAAGGTTGAAAGCAATCGCAAAACGGATTGAACTACAGCGATGCTACCATGCAGGTGCAATTCGACGACATCTTCACCGGTAAAACTCTTGGGCCCGGCAAAACTCAGGATCAGCGCCTGATCAATGACCGTACCGTCATCATCCTTTACCAGCCGCACCGCAGATTGACGGGATGGTGGCAAGGATCCAACCATCTCACCCGCAATGGCAAATGCCTCAGGCCCCGATATCCGCACGACCGAAACACCAGCCCGACCGGCAGCCGTCGCTTGTGCGAAAATCGTATCCATTTCTACATAACCATTTGTTATTAAATAACAATCAGGTGTTCATAGAGTCAAAGAAATCCGAATTGGTCTTTGTCTGTTTGAGCTTCCCGATCAGGAATTCAATCGCATCTGTTGTGCCCATCGGGTTCAGGATACGGCGCAGAACAAATGTCTTTTGCAGATCAACCTTATCGACCAAGAGATCCTCTTTGCGGGTACCCGACTTGAGAATATCCATCGCAGGGAAGACGCGTTTGTCAGCGATTTTGCGATCCAGAACGATTTCAGAGTTACCCGTGCCCTTGAATTCTTCAAAGATGACTTCATCCATACGCGAGCCCGTGTCGATCAACGCTGTTGCAATAATCGTCAACGAACCGCCTTCTTCGATGTTTCGCGCAGCACCAAAGAAACGCTTGGGACGTTGCAGGGCGTTTGCATCCACACCACCGGTCAGAACCTTACCGGATGACGGCACAACCGTGTTGAACGCGCGACCAAGGCGCGTGATGGAATCCAACAGGATCACAACGTCGCGTTTATGTTCAACCAGACGTTTCGCCTTTTCGATCACCATTTCTGACACGGCAACGTGGCGCGTCGCTGGTTCATCAAAGGTCGACGAAACCACCTCGCCCTTCACAGAGCGCTGCATGTCGGTAACTTCTTCGGGGCGTTCATCAATCAGCAGAACGATCAAATAGCATTCCGGATGGTTCTTTTCGATTGAATTCGCGATGTTTTGCAACAGAACTGTTTTACCTGTCCGCGGTGGCGCGACGATCAGACAGCGCTGGCCCTTACCGATGGGCGACACCAGATCAATGATCCGCGAAGAGCGGTCTTTGATTGTCGGGTCTTCAACTTCCATCGTCAGCCGCTCGTCAGGATAAAGCGGTGTCAGGTTTTCAAAGGCAACCTTGTGGCGCGCCTTCTCTGGCTCCTCAAAGTTGATCTTGGTTACTTCGGTCAGGGCAAAGTAACGCTCAGTGTCGTCAGGGGCCTTAATAAGCCCTTCAATGGTGTCCCCGGTGCGCAGCGAATGCTGACGGATCATGTCAGGAGATACATAGATATCGTCAGGGCCCGGCAAATAGTTCGCCTCGGGGGACCGCAGGAATCCAAAACCGTCTTGCAAGACCTCCAAAACACCGTCGCCAGAGATTTCCCAACCTTCATCCGCGCGTTCACGCAGAATCTGAAACATCATCTCGCCTTTGCGCATGGTCGAGGCGTTCTCGATCTCCAGTTCCTCGGCCATTGCCAAAAGGTTCTTAGGAGTTTGCGCCTTAAGATCAGCAAGGTTCAGCGTATCAGTTGTCATGAAGAAATCCTGTTCAGCCACGCGTAAACCGCTGGCTGGTCGATATTGGAAATGAAGCAGCTAGGACCGGTCCCCGAACGGGTTGGTGCGCAGGATATAGGCGGCATGCCCCTGCGAGTCAATCAATCAGAATTTCACCACGACCGAGAAGACAATAATTAGCATTAAAACAGTCGGTACCTCGTTCATCATTCGGTACTGCCGCCCTGTCACGGTGTTTTCACCGCGTTGGAATGCCTTCATACGGATGACCAGCCATGTATGAAAAACCGTCATCCCGATTATGCTGGCAGCCTTGGTCCAGGGCCAGATGGCAGACCAGTCAACGATGCCCGGCGTAAAGACCAATAGTAAGCCGAATGTCCATGTGGCGTGCATGGCGGGCCGCATGATGACTTGTGCCAGCTTGAACTCCATCATGGCAAAGATGTCATGCATGGGTCCCGTGATCCCGCCTTGTTCGGTGTGATGCACAAACAATCGAGGCAGATAGAACAGTGCAGCCATCCAAGAGATGACCGAAACGATATGCAGGGATTTCACCCATGGGTAAGCAAGCGCAAGGAAGTCTGTCATATCTCACTCCGTTCTCGGTCCCTTCTTATAATAATAAAGAAGATAAGAAAGATGATGATGTAAGTAGGGAACGGATTTTCTGTGGATTAATGAGTTGTCCCAAGGCACCAAGGATCTTCTGGATTTCATCCAAACCCTGTGGAGAAAACCCTGTAAATACCAGAAAAAATATTTAAAACTGATGCTTAAGAGATGAATTTTTTCAAATTCATGTGTGCAAAATGCGGATAAAATCGTGAAAAACCGATTCCTCCCCGTGGGAGTTTGTTCTTTTCCTCAGGTGTAAGAAAACCGCAGACAGTCGCATAAAACCCCCTAACCAGGGAGCGAGTTCCGTTCGCAGAAATTTTGCACTAAAACTCCTTAAGAAATTCTTAACATCGTCCACAAGGTTATCCACATGCCGCAGTCCCTCATCCTTGCTTCCGGCTCTGCAATCCGAACCAAATTGTTGACGCAAGCCGGCGTGGATCATGAGGTTCAGGTGCCTAGAATTGATGAACAGTTGATCAAGGAATCGTTGATCGCTGACAATGCGCCACCTCGTGATGTTGCGGACACGTTGGCGGAAATGAAGGCCCGCAAGATCAGCGAAAAGAACCCAGGCGCATTGGTATTGGGCTGTGATCAGGTTCTGGATCACAATGGAACATTGCTTTCCAAACCGGCCAGCCCCGATGATGCCCTGTCCCAGTTGAAAGCGCTGCGCGGTGACCGGCATTCCCTGCTTTCTGCGGCGGTTATCTGTGAAGACGGGCAACCGGTTTGGCGTCACGTTGGTCAGGTACGATTGCGGATGCGTGATGCTTCGGATGACTATCTTGCCGATTACCTATCGCGAAACTGGGACAGCATCCGCCATTCCGTGGGCTGCTATAAACTCGAAGAAGAAGGCGTGCGCCTGTTCTCGAACATTGAAGGGGATTACTTTACCGTCCTTGGTATGCCACTTCTTGAGTTGTTGAACCATCTGACACTACGCGGAGACCTCGCCTCATGAGCTTACCCAATATTCCTTTGGCCGGGGTCATCGGATCGCCAATTGCACATTCAAAATCGCCACAGCTGCACCGCCATTGGTTAAAAACCTATGGCATCGCCGGGCACTACATCCCTATGGATGTGAACACGGATGACCTTGAACATGTGGTTCGGACCCTACCAAAAATGGGGTTTGTCGGGGCGAACGTCACCATTCCGCATAAAGAAAAAATAATGTCGATTGCCGATCTGGTCACCGACCGCGCAATCTTGATCGGGGCTGCAAATACCCTCATTTTTCGCAAGGATGGTAAAATCCACGCAGACAACACTGACGGCTATGGATTTCTTGAGAACCTCAAGATCGGCGCGCCGAACTGGATACCTCAATCCGGGCCCGCCGTTGTCTTGGGGGCGGGCGGCGCCGCACGGGCGGTTATTGCATCGCTTTTGGATGCAGGGGTGCCCGAGATTCTGTTGTCCAACAGAACACGGGTCCGCGCAGAAAAGCTTCAGGCGGATTTCGGAAACCGGTTGCGGATTTATGATTGGGTGCAGGCTGGCAATATGATGGAGCATGCCGCCTTAGTGGTGAATACAACGTCACTGGGTATGATCGGCAAAGGTGAAATGCGCGTGCCCCTCGATGGATTAAACTCCACAACGGTGGTGACCGATCTGGTTTATGCCCCTCTAAAGACCAACCTGCTGGCGACCGCCGAACAGGCCGGATGCGTTACCGTGGACGGTCTGGGTATGTTGTTGCATCAGGCAGTGCCGGCTTTCGAGCGCTGGTTTGGCAAACGGCCAGAGGTGGACCGCGCAACCCGTGCGGCGGCGTTGCGCTGATGTTTCTTTTGGGGCTAACCGGTTCAATCGGCATGGGCAAGTCGACAACCGCAAAACTGTTCGTTGAAGAAGGGTGCGCGTTGTGGGATGCCGATGCAGCGGTTCATCGCCTTTATGGGGAGAATGGCGAGGCTGTAGCGCCGATTAGAGACGTTTTTCCCGAGGCAATCGTGAAGAACAGCGTCTCGCGCGATAAGCTGAAAGAGATCATTTTGAACGACGCCACAGCACTAAAGAAAATCGAAGCAATTGTGCATCCTTTGGTCGGACAGGATCGTGCAGCCTTTATCGCACAGGCCCGCGTGGACATTGTCGTCCTTGATATTCCGTTGATCTATGAAACCGGCGGGCAGGACAAAGTGGATGCAGTCGCCTGTGTGATCATTGACGCGGAAACCCAGAAACATCGAGTGATGGAACGCGGGACAATGACCAGCGAACAATTCGAGGTGATCCGTTCCAAACAACTGCCTGCCGACGAAAAGGCTGCGCGCGCCGACTATGTGATTACGACAGACACCGTTGAACACGCCCGCCAGCAGGTGCAAAATGTGGTCAGGGACATTAGGGAAAAACAGCGCCATGCGTGAAATCGTACTCGATACTGAAACCACTGGCTTTGATCCGGAATCCGGCGATCGTATCGTTGAAATCGGCGCGGTTGAGTTGATCGGGCACATGGCTACCGGCGAGACCTATCACCAATATATCAATCCCGAACGCGCCATGCCGCAAGAGGCCTTTGAAGTGCATGGCTTGGGTGATGATTTTCTGCGCGACAAACCTAAATTTGCCCAGATTGGTCAGGCGTTTCTGGATTTTATCGGCACGTCCAAACTGATCATTCACAATGCCAAGTTCGACATCAAATTCTTGAATGCCGAACTGAGATGGATGGGCCTGCCCCAAATCCCTTGGGAGCAGGCGCTTGATACGCTTGAAATCGCCCGCAAGAGATTTCCCGGATCGCCGGCATCCTTGGACGCGTTATGCCGCCGGTTCAATATCGACAATACGTCACGCACCTTGCACGGTGCCTTGCTGGATAGTGAAATTCTGGCTGAGGTCTATCTTGAATTGATTGGTGGGCGCCAACCCGACTTTGCTTTGTCATCGCAACCGCAAACAACCGCTGGCGCAGCCGTGACACAGTGGTCGCCAAAACCACGGCCCAACCCCCTGCCGTCACGGTTGAGCGAAAAAGAAATCGCCGCCCATGCTGAATTTGTTAGCAAGTTGGGCGGCGATGCAATGTGGTCTAAGACTTAGGCGTCAGCAGGCGAAGGGGCCGTTTCGGAAGCCTGACGACGTGCAATCTCGTTCCGGTAAAGGGAAACGAAATCAATGTTTTCCAGGTTCAGCGGCGGGAAACCACCGTCGCGGGTCACATCGCTGACAATGCGGCGCAGGAACGGGAAAATCATCCGCGGGCATTCAATCAGCAAGAATGGGTGAAGCTGGTCATCTGGGATATTCTCGATTTGGAAAATACCGACATAGTCGATTTCAAGCAGGAATAATGTTGTGTTTCCCGCGGTATCTTTCGACGTCACATTCAGCTTGATTGCGCTTTCGTACTGATTGTCGACAGCACGTTTTTTCGCGTCCAGCTTGACCTCGACCTGTACGTCTGGCTGTACATCGGCACCGCCGCCCTGCTGCGCCATGATGTTTTCAAATGACATGTCGCGGATGTACTGGCCCAAAACGCGCATCTGCGCTGGTGCGGGTGTTGCTTCTTCTTCGGCCATGAGGCTGTTCCTTTGATAAATCAATTTAGGGCGGGCTTAGCAGAAGGCGTGATGGCGCTCAATGGCCTGTCCGACGCCTAGTGCTTTGTCCAGCCAGACGGGCCATCGTTGCGTCGTGGCGCCTCATCGACAATTTCATGGTAATCTGCGTCAATCACATCGCCTTGCGACGCTGGACGGGCGGCACCATGATGCGCACCCTGACCCGGTGTGCCAAAGCTCTGCACGTTCACCCGTGCGCGCAACGCCTTATACGCGGCCTGCCGGATTGACGGCACCAGAAAGGCAAAGCCGACAGCATCGGTGAAAAACCCCGGTGTCAGCAATAATGCACCGGCAAACAGGATCATCGCACCATGCACCAAGGGTTCTGTCGGGTCGCGCAAATCCGAAAAGGATGTGCGCAACTGACCCAGGGCCATCGCACCCTGCGTCCGCACAAGCCACGTTCCCAACACGGCCGTGACCAAAACAATGGCAAGGGTGGGAAACAGCCCGATCAACCCTCCGACCTGAATAAACAACCCGATTTCAATCAGGGGAACGGCGATAAATGCGATCAATAGCCACATACGGTGAATGTCCTTTTACTGGGGGCAGAGTGGACTCACCCAACCCAAGCACCTACATAAGAGCAAAGCACATGCTTTTCCATGTTTCACACCGTGAGGTTTCGATGAATTCACCTATGATACAGCTTCTGGTCCTTGCCGGTATCGCAGTATTCCTGATCCTGCGGCTCAAGAATGTATTGGGCACGCGGGAAGGTTTCGAAAAGCCGCCAGTGACCGATCAGGCCCCGCATACGCGCAAGGGTGGCCCGGCGTTTGAAGTGATCGACGGTGGTCCTGATCTGGATATCACCGATCATGTGCCAGAAGGCAGTGATGCCGCCAAGGCGCTTGCCAAGATGAAACGTCTTGAACCTTCCTTTGGCGTTGATGATTTTCTGGGCGGCGCACGTCAGGCCTATGAAATGATTGTGATGGGCTACGAGCGGGGCAATCTGGCTGAAATCCAGCCGTTCCTGTCCGAAGAGATCTACGAAAGCTTTGTTGACGGCGTTGCAGCCCGCGAAGACCAAGGCTTGACCATAGAGGCAGAATTCAACGGGGTGCGCGAGACCGAGTTGATGGATGCGACGCTTGATCCTGTCACCAACGAGGCGGAATTGACAATCCGTTTTGTCGGTGAATTGACATCCGCCGTACGGGATGCCGCAGGCGATATCGTCGAAGGCAGTTTGACAGAGGTGAAGCGCCAGAAGGACGTCTGGGTTTTCGCCCGAATTATGGGGTCGGATGATCCAAATTGGCAGCTGGTTTCTACAGACGGATAAGCCGTGCATTGGCGACATCATTATGGGCCGGAGTTGTTGCGATGACTCCGGCCCATGCCACTGATGTCAGCTATGATGTACTGAGTTTTGATCAGCTTGAAGGCTGGGCCGAGGATGATCATGCCGCGGCCCTAAAGGTGTTTCTGAATACCTGTCGTGACATGAAAGACCCCGACTGGCGTGCGTTGTGCCGTTATGCGCAGGCCGACCCAGAACCGCGCCAGTTCTTCGAACTGTTCTTTCGTCCGGTCAAGATAAGTGACGGCAAAGACGCGATGTTTACCGGATATTTCGAACCCGAGTTAGATGGAAATACCTCACGATCATCGCGCTATCGTTATCCGGTTTACTCCATCCCGCCTGACCACTTGCGCACCCTGACCCGCCGTGAACTTCTCCAAGGAGAGGTGTTGGCGGGACGCGGGCTGGAGATCGCCTGGGTTGATGATCCGGTTGAGTTGTTCTTTCTCCAGATTCAGGGGTCGGGCCGGATCAGGTTGCCAGATGGGTCCTACATTCGCGTCGGCTATCGCGGGTCCAACGGTCATGGATACCGTTCTATCGGTGTCGAGCTGGTGCGGCGCGGCGTCTACAAGGCCCATCAGGTCAGTGCCGATGTGATCAAGAACTGGGTGCGACGTAACCCTGTGCAGGGGCGTGATCTGTTGTTTCACAATCCCTCATATGTGTTTTTCCGCAAGGTCAGTAAGGTGCCCGCAGATAAGGGGCCACTGGGGGCGATGAACCGGTCGGTGACCGCGATGCGCAGCATTGCTGTTGATCCGTCGTTTGTGAAGCTTGGCTCGCCGGTCTGGGTGGAAAAAGACGGCAAAAACCCGCTGCGTCGTTTGATGATGGCACAGGACACCGGATCGGCAATTAAAGGCGCACAGCGTGCCGATGTGTTCTTTGGTACCGGTGACCGTGCAGGCAAGGAAGCAGGCAAGTTGCGCGACCCGGGGCGCATGTTTGTCCTGATGCCGATCCAGCGCGCCTATGCGCTATTGCCCGAAAGCGCGATCTGATGCGAAATCGCAAACATGGCCATCTGAACGATGATGATCTTGCGCTGTGGCGCAGGGTCACGGAGCGCACGGAAAAGCTGGATCTGAAGTCGCTATTCGTCCCTGAGATTGACGCGCCTGCACCGTCTCCACCTGCCCTGCGCAAATCCAAATCCGTGGTGCTGGGTAAACCCACTGGCAAACCACGTAAATCAACACATAATCTGGCCCCATCGCTGCCCGACCAAATGCGGCATGTGCCGGTTCAGATGGATCAGAAGGCCTTCGGAAAACTCAAACGCGGCAAGCTCAGGCCGGAGGGACGCATCGATCTGCACGGTATGACACTGGACCGCGCCCATCCCGCGCTTAGCGGCTTCATTCTGTCGGCGCATAGGTCTGGCAAAAGGTTGGTGCTGGTGATCACCGGCAAAGGCAAGCAGCGCGACGAGGGCGGCCCTATTCCGGTGCGTC
The DNA here is from genome assembly GCF_029285175.1 of Sulfitobacter sp. M05. GTDB lineage: Bacteria > Pseudomonadota > Alphaproteobacteria > Rhodobacterales > Rhodobacteraceae > Sulfitobacter. The sequence goes on from NZ_JABEDH010000002.1 coordinate 624,286, forward strand.
ACGGCGTATTGCGCCATCAGGTGCCGCAATGGCTCGGTATGGCGCCGCTAAAATCTGTGGTTCTGCAAGTCAGTCAGGCCCATATCAGCCATGGCGGTGGCGGGGCCTATTATGTCTATTTGCGCCGCCAGCGTTAGCGCATCAGCGTTGGCTGATACCGTCTGATCCCATAGGCCGCGAGCGCAGCTGCAACGAGATAATAGACTGAAATCGGCAGCATTTGGTTGGGAAAATCAATCCCGAAGTCGATTAATATGCCGCTCACGCCTGGGCCAATCGCCGACCCAAAAACCATAATTGCAGCCGCCACCGATTTGATGGCCCCAATGTGGCGGGTGCCAAAATACTCTGCCCAGAATGTGGAGGTGGCCGTTCCCTGCAATCCTTGCCCCATACCAAAAATGACCAATCCAACCCCGGCCATGAAAATCGTATCGGCAAAGGCCAGCACCAGAAACCCAAGCGCAAACGGCAGCATCTGGAACGGCACGATCCGGCTGACGCCGTAACGGTCAATTGCCCAACCGGATGCAAAGGTCGTGACAATGGCAGATAAGGTATAGGCTGGCATCAATGCAACGTAAGCCACCAGATCCCAGCCTTTCACTTGCGTCAGATGTACCTGTTGAAAGAACAATGCGGTTCCCCATGCCGCAGGGCCAATGATCAAAGGCACCATTAGGAAAAACAGACCCGATCGTAACATCTCTGTCCGGCTCCAATGGCGCCCTTGCATACCGGCCAGTTGCGTCTCTTTCGCCATGGATTGGGGGGTGCGTTCCCGCCTGAGTAGCATTACAAGCACCGGAATGGTCAGGAGAACAATCACAGCCGCCAGCACCCAAAGCGCTCGCCACGATATCACCGCAAACAGCGCAACAAAAACCACCGGCAAGATGGCCTGCCCCGCTGCAAACCCCGTTGAAGACAGGGATAGGGCTTTGCCGCGGCTGGCCTCGAACCAGCGCACCATGGCGACAGACCCAAGCTGTGACATCATCCCCTGCCCTGACAGGCGCAGCGCAAAGATGACACCGATCAACAGTATCCATGATGTGTTCAGGGCCATCGCGACACAGGCGGCGGCCAGGCACAACATCACACCAACCGCCAGCGCCCTTACGCGGAACCTGTCCGTCAACACCCCAGCCCAGATCATCGCAATCGCTGACAGGGTGGTGCCAACAGTATAAATGCCGCCCCATTGACCATCGCTTAGGCCAAAGTCGGTTTTGATCTCACCCGCGAACAGCGAAATGAAATAGGTCTGCCCGTAAGACGAGGTAAAGGTCAGCAGAAAGCCGGCCAGTAAAAACAGCCAGTTCGCGCGAAGGAATGAAAGGTAACCCATCCTGCATAGGTCTCAGGATGGGTTAGGAATGGAAAGCCCTAAAGCACATAGCGGCTGAGGTCTGCCGACTTGCTCAGCTCGCCTAGGTTCTCGTCAACAAAGGCTTGATTAACCTCGATAACGTCGCCTGATCTGTCCGGCGCACTGAAGGAAAGCTCTTCGAACACGCGCTCCATCACAGTATAAAGACGCCGCGCACCAATGTTCTCGACCGATTGGTTCACGTCTGCCGCAATTTTTGCCAGCGCGGCAATGCCATCATTGGTAAAGCTGACAGTAACCTCTTCGGTGCCCATCAGCGCTGTATATTGCAGGGTCAGCGCATTGTCGGTTTCTGTCAAAATGCGCACAAAATCCTCTTCGGTCAGGGCGCGTAGTTCTACCCGAATGGGCAAACGCCCCTGCAATTCAGGCAACAGGTCAGACGGTTTTGCGATGTGAAAGGCACCCGAGGCAATGAACAACACATGATCAGTTTTCACCGGCCCGTGTTTGGTGCTGACAGTTGTGCCCTCAATCAATGGCAGCAAATCGCGCTGCACCCCTTCGCGGCTGACATCCCCGCCACGGGCATCAGAGCGGGCGCACACCTTGTCGATTTCGTCAAGAAACACGATGCCGTTCTGCTCGACCGCTTCGATTGCCGCTTTGGTCACAGTTTCATCATCAAGCAGCTTGTCCGCTTCTTCCCCGATCAGGATTTCGTAACTTTCCGCAACCGACAGGCGCTTTTTCGTGGTCCGTCCGCCCATGGCTTTGCCAAACAGATCGCCAAGGTTCATCATTCCGACACCCATACCGGGCTGGCCCGGGATATCCATGGTCGGAAACGGGCTGGCGGTATCGGCCACTTCCAGCTCGATCATCGTATCGTCAAGCAAGCCATCCTTTAGTTTTTTACGGAACATGTCGCGGGTGCCTTCACGGGCCTCTGCCCCGGCAATCGCGTCAATTACCCGTTCCTCTGCCGCCTTATGCGCCTTGACCCTGACGTCCTCACGCATGTGTTCGCGGGTCATCGCAATGGCATTGTCGACCAGATCGCGGATGATTTGTTCCACATCCCGTCCGACATAGCCCACTTCAGTAAACTTGGTTGCCTCAACCTTGAGGAACGGCGCGCGCGCGAGCTTGGCCAGGCGCCGGCTGATTTCGGTTTTGCCAACACCGGTGGGCCCGATCATCAGGATATTCTTTGGATATACCTCGTCGCGCAGATCATCAGACAGTTGCTTGCGCCGCCAGCGGTTGCGCAGCGCTACGGCAACGGCACGTTTGGCGTCATTCTGGCCGATGATGAACCGGTCCAGTTCTGAAACGATTTCGCGGGGTGTCAGATCAGTCATTTGGAAATTTTCTCCACGGTCAGATTGCCGTTGGTGTAAACGCAGATATCTGAGGCAATTGCCATTGCGTCCCGCGCGACCGTTTCGGCGTCGCGGTCGCTGTCGATCAAGCCACGCGCAGCCGCCAGGGCAAAGTTCCCGCCCGACCCAATCGCCGCGACGTTATGTTCCGGCTCAAGTACATCCCCGGCACCAGTGATGATAAGCAGTTCGGTGCCGTCGGTAACGATCAACATCGCTTCCAATTTTTGCAGGTATTTGTCAGTGCGCCAGTCTTTTGCCAGCTCGACACTTGCCCGCGCTAATTGCCCGGGCGTCGCTTCCAGCTTGGCTTCCAACCGTTCCAACAGCGTAAAGGCATCAGCGGTCGAGCCGGCGAAACCTGCCACCACATCAAACCCACCGGGCGACAGCCGGCGTACCTTGCGCGCGGTTCCCTTGATCACGGTTTGTCCAAGGCTGACCTGCCCGTCACCGGCAATTACCACCTCGCCGTCTTTCTTTACACCAATGATCGTGGTGCCATGCCAGCCGGGGAATTCGTCTCGTGTCATGCGGGGCTCCTTTTCTTGATTTGTTATATGGCGCTCGGCGCACAAACGCACAAGGGCGCCCCTGCATGGGACGCCCTTGTGATCTTGAACCTTAACAGAAAGCTTAGATTGATTCTTCGATCCAACTTTGCAATGCCGCCTTTGGCTTGGCCCCTGCCATGTTCGAAACAACTTCACCATTCTTGAAAATGAACAGCGCCGGAATGCCGCGCACACCCATCTGGGCGGGGGAATTGGGGTTTTCGTCCACGTTCACTTTGACGATCTTGACCTTACCGTCCATCTCGGCGGACAGCTCTTCCAAGGATGGGCCGATCTGTTTGCATGGGCCACACCATTCAGCCCAGAAATCCACCAACACGGGGATGTCGGACTGCTTAACTTCTGCGTCAAATGTGTCGTCTGTTACTGCGAGCGTGGCCATCGGGCTCTCCTGCTGAGAATTGCGTTAGGGCGAACCTATGAATGCACATGCGCGCCGTCAAGGTAGGGTGACTGTGCAACTGCGCTTGTCACAAGATCGTGCGGCAAAGGCATCAATCGCGCTGGTGCGGTCCAAAGAATTGCGGTCTCGATGCGTTTGTTTGGAAAAAGCTGGGCCAGCATCATGGCATAAGCGCCCATTTGCCGCAGGATGCCGTCAGGACAGGCCGCGGCGGTGTCGGGGACAGTACGGTTTGTCTTGTAATCCACCAATAGGATGCGGTCTTGTTCGATGATCAGCCGGTCGATGATACCGTGCAGCCGTTCGCCGCCCAGCGGCGCAGTTATCGGCACTTCCGTCAGGGTTTCGGGGGCGAAAACCGGTGCAAGTGCCGGCGTGTCGAGAATGCGCCGCACCTCGGCCACGGCCCTGTCCGCATCTTCAGGCGCGGCGTTTAGGGTCAAATGGCGCGCTGCATTTGAAAACGCCGGCTCTTCCAACCCGGGCAGAGTTTCAAGCAGGCTATGCACCAGTGTTCCATAGGCCATTGCCTGTTCGCTTTCCTCGCCATCCGTCCCGGCAAGGGCTTTTTTCCCACCCAGATCAGACGGGGAGAAAATTTCTTTCTCATGAGAAAATACGGGCAGAGTCTTGCTAAAAATAGGCTCTAATGCCGGTGTTTCAGTTATACTCTCGGGCCTGATCTCGACCTCCAAATCGTCCCAATCGCCTTCTTCAAACCGTCGGATGCCGCTGCCGTTAAGGTCAACCGCGTTAACATGGCCCATGGCCTCCCCGGCGATCTGATACCAGTCGGTCTTGTCCTTGGACAAATCACCCGCCGCCGCAATCATCAGCCATTTTTCGGCCCGCGTCATGGCAACATAAAGCAGCCGCAACCGTTCCGCATATTGCGCTTCTTTCATCTCTTCGATCGTCACGCGCATTGCCTCGGGCAGTGCATCAGCCGAGGGTTTCCAGACCGGAACCGCGTTCATTTCGACAATCTCGTCCTTGATCACCACGTCCCGCCGTCCAGTGTCGGGCAGAATTACGATCGGCGCCTCCAGCCCTTTTGACCCATGCACGGTCATCACCCTGATCTGGTTCGAAGCACTGTCGATCTGGCGCTTGATCTCAAGGTCGTCAGTCTGCATCCATTGGATAAATCCAGTCAGGCTTGGAATATCGTTGCGTTCGTATGCCAGCGCCTGTGTCAACATGGCGTTGATCCCGTCCTCAGCTTCCGGCCCAAGCCGGGCCAGCAGTTTTTCCCGCCCACCATGGCGCGTAAGAACCCGCTCGATCAGGTCGTAAGGCCGCAAGAAATCCACCTGACCACGCAAGTCGTTCAACACACTTAGGGTTTCGGAAAACTCCTCACTGCGGCTACGCAGGGCCTGCGTCAAGCTTGAGGCGGTTCTCTTGTGTGCAAGGTCGAACAGGTCTTGCTCGGCCCATCCGAAGAGCGGCGATTTTAGTGCGGTGGCAAGCGATAGGTTGTCGTCGGGTGTTGCCAGAAAAGACAACAGCGCGGCCAGATCCTTCACCGCCAGTTCGGCCCCGACTTTCAATCTGTCAGCGCCAGCAATGGGCAGGCCGGCCGCTTTGCAGGCGCGGATGATTTCGGCAAAAAGTGCCGAGCGCCGTTGCACAAGGATCAGAAAGTCGCCCGCGCGAATGGGGCGCCTGATGAGGCTTCCGCGGGTTTTACCGTCATCTGGGATGAATGACGGATTGTCGGGGTTTGTCAGTTCTTTGATCTTTGCGGCGATCTGTTCGGCCAGAATGACCGTGTGATGTTGCTGCGAACGCCGGTCCAGCGGGTCGGTCCACGGGCGGTCTTCATCCGGTTCGGCCTTGGCGATAACCGGCCATAGATCAACCCGTCCGGGCAGGGTTTCCTTAAAGGCGATATGCTGGCTGTTTGCGTCCAGCCCCATTTGCCGCCTTGGATCAAAAACAGTGTCTACAAAGCGCAAGATGGCGCTGGATGACCGAAAAGAGTAGTCCAGACTGCGCCGTTGGAAAATTTGGCCTGCGGTTTGAATTTTGGCTTCAAAGGCGTTGCTCTTGCGGTCAAATTCAAGCGGATCCGCGCCCTGAAACGAATAGATTGACTGCTTTTTGTCGCCGACAACAAACAGCGTCCGTTCCGTGTCGGCGCGCGCGCCCGACCCGCTGTAAAATTCATCCGCAAGCAATTCGATGATGTCCCACTGTCGAGGCGATGTATCCTGCGCCTCATCCACCAGAATATGGTCGATGCCACCGTCGATCCGGTACAGCACCCAAGCGGCTACTCTTTCGTCTTGTAACAAGGCCCGTGCGCGCAAGATCAGGTCATCAAAGTCCAACCAGCCGCGCAACTGTTTGGCATTTTCATATCGCTGAAGGAAAGCATGGGCGAACTGGTGCAGGGCCTCTGCCTTTTCGGCGGCCAATAGCGACAGCCGCGCGTTTCGGGTATCTTCGACCCGCAACATCAGCGCTTCCAGCTGGTGCATTGATGCCCCCAGTACGGCCTGAGTTGCTTTGGTCGGAAAGCTGCCGATTTTGGCAGTGAACGGCGATTTGGCGCTGCTACTGGTTAGGAAAACACTCTCTAACACAGGTAAAATGGCCAGATTTACCGTGTTGATCTCTTGCAGTTTCGCACCGGCTTTTGCATCGTTCCCGCCCTTGGCCAACAGATGCGGCACGATTCCGGCGATCAATTCCGCCTCGCCGCCCAAAAAAACGCCGGCCTCAACCATATCTGCATCAAGTTCGCCGGGCTGTCCCAAATGACCAAGGATATCGCTACGGGTCACCTGCTTTTCAAAACCGTCCCGCATACCGACAATGCGCCGGGTCAGCTTGCCAAAATCCTCGCCTGTGTAAAACCGTGCGATATTGCTGATCAGATCGGCCTGCGGCCCTTCCGACATCGCGTCTACAATATCAGCACGTAACAAATCTGCGGCGCGATCTTCGATCTCCGAGAACTGTGGGCTAACGCCGGCTTCAAGCGGAAACCGCCGCAACAGAGACGCACAAAACGAGTGGATGGTTTGAATCTTAAGCCCGCCGGGGGTTTCAATCGCCAGAGCAAAGAGAGTGCGGGCCTTGCGCAATTGCGCCGCGTCCAATGCGCCCGCGACACCCAGTTCAGACATCGCCGCGCGCAGGTCCGTGTCGCGCAACATCGCCCATTCACCCAGCCGTTTGAACAGGCGGTTCTGCATCTCTGATGCGGCGGCTTTGGTATAGGTCAGACACAGGATATGTTGTGGTTCGACTCCGTTCAGCAACAGGCGGGCCACACGATCGGTCAATACGCGCGTCTTGCCAGACCCCGCATTGGCACCCAACCACGTCGAGGCATCAGGTCGGGCGGCTTCGATCTGGTCACGGGTGGCGTCATCGAGAGTCATGTCAGATCTTCCGGTGTTGTAACTGTTGTGCCATCCCATTCGCCAAAACGTGCCAGCTGATCATAATCCCCAGCGGCATCTTCGGTTTTGACCAGTCGGCGGGCGGTGAACCCTTGCTGCGCAGACAGGTAAGTTTCGATCAGCCTGTGCAGACCGGCAAGGACGGCGGCGGGTGGTTCATCATCCAAAGGCGCGGAAACCTCTTTGGGTGTGCTGCCCAGACCGATGAAAACGGCATTGGCAACAGTGGCAACACCGACGTTTTCAAACCCGCCTTCTTCGATCATTGCCGCTTCGAGAAGCAATTGTTTATCAAAAAACTTTTGCTCTTTTGCGCTGGGTGGATTGCCGGTTTTGTAATCATAAATCAACACATCGCCAAACTCGGTACGGTCGATCCGGTCGGCAAACCCCTTAAGCCTGAATCCCAAATCTTTGAATTCATGCACCCCCTTGGCGGCTTCTTCGAAGAGCATCGGTGTCGCAACGCTTTGGCGTTGTTGCTCGTTCCTGACAAACCAGTCTGCAATGCGTTCAACACGTGCTTGCCACATCAGGCGCGCAGCAGGCCAAGGCACCTCGTCTGCCAGAACGTCACGGGTGATTTTAATCAGATGGTCACGGTTCAAACGGTCCGGGTCTTGGCAAACCGACTTTATGAACACTTCCATGATCTTGTGAACGATGATGCCGCGTACAGGGGCGTCCGGCGATTGCACCAGCGGATCAATAGGGCGCAGGCGCAAGGTGTGTTTTGCATAAATTGCATACGGGTCGCGGATCAGCCGTTTGATCTCTGTCACCGACAGGGCATGTGGGCGCGCGATAACTGGCGGGCGCGGCGATGGGCGCGGCGCGGGGTCGACGCGCTGGAATGCTTCGATCGCCTGCACCTGACCGGTCCAGTATCCGCCTCTTGCGCGCATCTCTTTTAGCGCGGCCTTCCCTCTGCCGTCGGGCAACCCGTTGAGCAGGTTTTCAAGCCGGTTCAACCAACGCGAGGGCACGGTTTCGGCCTCGTCGGACCGGATTGCACGGGTCAGCCAGACTTCGGGTGCCGCGATGGCCTGTTGGTAATCATGTGCCGAAAGCCCGATGCGCCGTTCGGGCAAAAGCATACCGGCATCCAGACGCATTTTGCGGTTCAGCCACGGGTCGGGTGCCGGTGCCTCGGGCCATGTGCCGTCATTCAATCCGCCCATGATCACCAGATCGGCCCCCTGCACGCGCGCCTCAAGCGTGCCCCAGATCATCACATCCGGATGTGGCGCGTCACGGTCGCGCACCTCTTCTGCCGACAGCAAGGCTCCGATCAGATCACCGTAATCTGCTGCGGACATCTGGCCACCATGCACGGCGTGTTCGCATAATGCATCAATGGTTTCACGCGCTTTGCGGCCCGCTTTTCTCCGCCAAAGCTCGCGCGAATCCTCACCCGGCTGCCCGGCGGCAATGGTTTCGGCCAGGGTAATGTGGCCCGTAACCCAATCTGACAGAGATTTTTCTGCTTCAACCGTGTGGTTGCAAAAGGTCTCAGCAACCCAAGACAGCCAGGCCATAAACGCCGCGTTGTTGTCCCGGTCTTCGATCTTGTCTGCGGCCATGGTTCCGACCCGCAACAACCCTTCTACATCAGGATAGGGCAGCCCCTCACGCCGGATCCGCATCTCCAGAAGTTGGGTGTTAAGCTGGTGTTGATTGCGTCCCTCACCGCTGTGGGTCAACGGGTGTTTAAGTAGAACCAGCAGAGCCTCAGCGTCCAGCTTGCGCATAAACAGCGCTGCAACATGGCGCAAAAACCGTCCGGGCGGTGAAAGATGCAGCGGCGTGCCGGCGCTGTCGTCGGGCAGGATATTCCACCGATCAAGTGCGGCGGTAACCTGACGGGTCAACATCCGGTCGGGTGTGATCAACGCGGCCTTTTGACCGTCTTCAACCGCTTTGCGCAGCCTAAGCGCAATACTCAGCGCCTCTTCACGCGGGGTTGAGGCCTCGACCAGTGTGATATCCTGCGTTGCGTGATCGATATCTGCTAGGTCCGGCCCCTCGCTAAGCCATGTGTCGGTCACGGGTGCGGGCCGCAACGATAGTGAAACCAGGGCGTTGCGCGCCTCCGACGGGGGCGGGGTGCTTGCCCAGCTTTCGATCGGGGGGGTGATGTCCAGCTGCTGCATCATATCGAAGAAACGGTATTGCGGGTGGTCCTCGGGCGGGGTGTCGCCACTTAGCACAGGCCATTGCGAAAGCGGCATCGCAAAATCGAACCCCGGCAATACCAAAGCGCCTTGCGGCAGACGGGCGACCTTATGCATCAATAGCGAAGTTGTGCCGCGTGATCCTGTTGATCCGGCGACGATAACCGGGTTCTGGGGCGGGTGTGCCTGCCAGTGTGCGATGATCATCTGTGTCAGCTGACGTTGTCTGGCCTGCACATCGGGGGCAGTGTCCATCCCGTCCAGATAATTGTTCGCAATTTCCAGGAATTTCTTGGCGCGCTCCCAATGGCCGGATTGATCCGTAACATCCAGCTTCGCGATGGCCTCCGGGCTCACCCCTTCGCCCTGCATTTCGTCAATCAACGACGCAAGGCTGTCGGAAAGCGCATAAAGTGACGCGCGCGGTGCAATGGTTGGGTCGGCGGTAATCAGTTGCGAAACCAATTGGATCAGTTCAAGACGCCGGCGCAAAGCGGGCGTTGCGGGCGGTACGCTGAGGCCGGGAACCAGCGTATCAAGGTCGCTGAGCAGACGGATATTCGGCAGGAAACCGGCAGGACCAGCATCGAAAATCTCGCGCAGGCGGCGCGCCATGCGGCGGGTGTTCACAATCAGGTCGACCCGCGCGATGGCCTCTGGCGGTTGATCCCGCAACCGTTGCCGCAGCCCGTCAACCAAAGCGCGTGGAAAATCCACACCGGGGCTGACGCCAAAGACGCGGGGCTGTTCGTCCGGCTTAAACATCCTGCGCGTCCAGCATTTCTTCGGCAAGGGTTATGCCATCGGGGTGCCCGACATCACACCACTTCCCGGGGTAGGACAGGCCAAACAGGCGGTTGTTTTCCAGCATCTTGTTCCACACCAGATTAAGCGAAAACTTCTCTTCCTTTATGCCGTGCAGCAGATCGGTTTTCATAATCTGGATGCCGCCATAAACCGTGCCGGGGCCGCGTTTGATCCTGCCGGTTTCTGACAGGGTGAAATCGCCGTCACCGGCGTGTCCGATGGCAGAACCGGTCGGTACACAGATCAACAGTGCATCCATTCTGCTAGGATCCCACGCCTGTTGCAGCATCTGAACCGGGTTCGGACCTGCCCAGATTGCATCCGTATTCTGGGTGATTACAGGGCCGGTGCCCAACAACGGCAACGCATTACGCAACCCGCCACCGGTCTCAAGAATCTCGGGCATCTCGACAATTGTCTCTACACCCTGCGGGCGCAGATGCGCGTCCAATATCGCGGCCCTGTAATGCAGATTTGCAACGATGGGCGCCGCGCCGGCAATCTTGGCGATGTCCAGCGCGTGATCAATCAACGGTTTGCCTGCAACCTCGATCATCGGCTTGGGCCGGTCTTGGGTCAGCGCCTTCATGCGCGTGCCAAAACCTGCGGCGAACAACATCACGGGAAAGCTCACTGTGGACATTGGCGTTTCAAGCGCTCCAGAAAGATCGGGGTGGGTTCGGGCAGCATGGGCATCAACAGGGCGGAAAGCTCGGCCAGTTCCGGATGGGCCAGATTGCGCCTGACATAGCCCCAGACGCGCGGGATCATATCGACGTAATGCGCCTTGCCGTCGCGCAGGCAGAGGCGGGCAAAGATACCCAGAATACGCAAATTGCGTTGCAGCCCAAGAATGGCATAGCTAGTTCGGAACGTGGCAGGGTCCTTCCCGGTCTTCGCCAGAACATAGTTGACAATATCCACTTCTGTCCCGACGCCGACGTCCCGGCGAGCGTCTTGCAGGATAGACACAAGATCATAGGCGGCTGGCCCAACCAGCGCGTCCTGAAAATCAAGCAGCCCAACCCGCTGCACGCCTGTACGATCCGGCAGCAAGATCAGGTTCTGTGCATGAAAATCGCGCAGGATCAACGTTTGTTCGCCTTGCGTCGCAGTCTTGGCAAAGGTCTGGAAACACGCGCCGAACGCGGCCTGATCACCTTGGCTGACATCCTGTGCATACCATTCAAACAGCGGCGCAATCATCTCAGAGAGCCAATCGGCATCGCAGGCAGGCACCTTCGGTTTTGGTGTTGATTGCAGGTGGATCAGGACATCAGCCGCGGCCTGATAAAGCAGTCTTTCCTGCGCGGCATCGGCGGCGATTAAATCCGCAAAAAGCGCATCACCAAAGTCTTCGATTAACAGCAACCCGGCATCGGTATCCTGATGAAAAACTTCCGGTGCGCTTAACCCGACTGCCCGCAGATGCTGTGCTATTGCAACAAAAGGGCGCACGTCCTCGCCGGTTTCGGGGGCGGCATCCATCAAGATTGCCGTGCCGCCGTCCGGCTGGCAAAGCCTGTCGTATTTGCGCGCAGAGGCATCACCCGCAACCGTCTTGCGCTGCGCCCGTGCCCAGCCTGCCCGATCAAGAAAACCGGCAATTTCCGTGTCGCGTTCCGTCATGTTTTCCACCGGCTTAACTTGTCGCACCATTTCGGGTCTGCCCATCTGGCATTGATCACCCGCGTGTCATCGCAGGTGCCTGTTTCAAGGGTAAGGGTCAACGCGTGTTCCGGGGTCAGCGACCCCAGCCTGTCAGGCCATTCAACAAGGCAGACGTCAGTTTCAAAGGCTTCTACAAGGCCAAGCTCCTCGATCTCCTGAACCGAGGTCAGCCGGTACAGATCGGTATGCCAGACGTCGAAATCGCCGGCTGGATAGGTCTGGACAAGCGTGAAGGTCGGCGAAGGCACATCTTCGGCAAGGCCCAGAACAGATTGGATCAGGGCGCGCGCAAAATGTGTTTTGCCCGCACCGACATCACCGTGCAGCAAAATCACGTCGCCAGCGGACAAAACCGGTGCCAGCAGTGCTGCAAGGTCTGATGTCTGATCGGCAGAGGATGACGGGATCGAGAGGTGTTTTTCGTTCATGCCATATGGTGACAATCGGCCCCGCTCTACGCAAGTCGAAAGCGCCGTACGGTTCCGTTTCTGGTGGTGGCGTTATGCGGGTGCCGGCGCGGATGGCACAGGTGCGGGGGCGGCTGTCGGAATGCGACAAAACCGGATCGCCGTGGCATCTGCGGCCAGCGTTTTTAGTGTACAGCGCAGCTTGTCACCCTGACTTAGGCTCAATTCGAAACGTTGTTCGGGGCGCGGGCCGATGGAGGTGGAAAAACCGATCAACCCCGATAGCTTGGTGCCATCTTCCACCTTCGACTTCCAAAGTTTGACCGCGTCATGGATGGTAACATCTGCAAATGCCGCCTCTGGTGTCTGGCCCCACATAACACGGTAAGCATCGTTGCAAAATGTCAGGATGCCGCTGGCGGAAAACACCACCAATGCCTCATCCACAGTGTCCAGAAGCGCCTCGAATTGTTCGATCTCGGCGCGATAACTGCGCGAGAGTGTGACATCGGCACTGATGTCCTCAATCAGAAAAGCGGTGCTGCCGTCGGGATGCGGGCGGCCCTGAACAGCATAGGTCCGGCCGTCTTCCAGTGACCATGTCTCGTGATATTGCCCGCCTGATGCGGCGGCGATGACATCGGCAATATCCTGTCGCCAGCTTTGGTAATTCTTCGGCTCTGGCATCCGGCGGTTTTCACGCAGGGCATCAAAGAAGCCCAACATGGTCGGCTGTGTTGCCAGAAAGCTGGCCTGTAGCCCGGACAGATCAACCAGCGCAGGGTTGAATATGCCAAGTTGCCCCTCCCTGTCGAAGATCGCCAAACCAACGGGCAGATGGGCGAATGTCTTGGCAAGGGTCTGGACAAATGTGCGCTGGGCCTCTTCTGCATGAACCAAACCGGTGATTGGCGTCGCGTGGTTGATATGGCCGTCTGGGGTTGGATGACGCACAACTTCGAACCACGCGTTCTCGCCTGTTGCGTCGACCACCACACATCTTTGCGGATCGCTTGCGCCATCCAGCACAAAGAGGGCGTCATCCTTTGTTGTGTCGGTGTGGTTCCCAATTTGGCGCGCCAGTTTGACATAGGCGTCGTTTGTCCAGATCACGCGCCCCTCTGCGTCGGTTGTCCATGCGGGATGCGGCATGGTATTAATACAGTCCCTTGCCGGGCTGGGCTGCGGTGGCGTGGTGGTAACCTCGTGATCAGCGACAACAGGCGCGTACAGATGAACCCAACACAGCCCATCCCGCCAACTTATCTCTATTTCCAACGGGTCTCCGGCATGTGCTGAACGCAGCTTGATCTTGCCAGCGGCATCCGAACCCGGAAGATCGGGAAACTGGCCGAGCAAGGCATCGCGCAGATCCTCCCAAACATGCCTGCCCGGTACAAAAGAAAATCGTTTTAGCGCGGCGGTGCTGGCGTGATGCAACACACCATTGTCAAATAATAGGGACAAAGGTTCGGCTTGTGGCGATGGGACAGGGGCGGTCGCTGCGCGCGGTGCGAACAAGAAAAACCGTGTGATAAGTACAGTGGTCGCGGCGACGGCAGTGATAAGAAGGAGTTCGAAAACAGTCAGCATATGCGTGCCTCGTTCGGGCGGGGCGCCTGCTGCTAAGTGTCGGACTTCAAGGTTAAGGTTTCATTAATTCGCCCTGCCAGAATGTTAAAATTCCAGTTTCGAATGCGCGTGTCTACGCCGTGATCTTCTGGTTTGGCCCAACCAGCTCGGCTTCGGTCTGGGTGCCGACCTGAAGTTTGTCGCGCGGCCAAACCACCTCGATTACGGCACCTTTTCTGGCTGGCTCTGCGACCCTGTCGCGGCCATTGGCGAACCGCAGCACCGCACCCGAACGTTCCAACAGGGTTTTGGCGATGAACAACCCCAATCCCATCCCCTCGTATTCCGGGCGGGCAGCAGACGCGCGGGCCCTTGATCTGTCTTTCATAAATGGATCACCGATACGGCCCAATATATGCGCCGGAAAGCCCGAACCGTCATCCATGATCCGTATGGAAATGTTTGTGTTCGACCAGTTGGTTTCGATCCAGACTGTGCTGTCGGCGAAATCAACAGCATTCTGGATCAAATTGCGCAGCCCATGGATGATCTCTGGTTGGCGCAGGATTGTCGGCTGGCTTTTGCGATGAATGTCATCTGGAAGCTGGGCCAGAACCACCTTTTTGCCACGGTCCATATGGGGTTCCGCCGCTTCAAGCACCATGGTTTCAAGAGGCGCATGATGCATGTGCAGATCATCTTTGCCGGCCCGCCCCATATCGCGCAGGATGTCACGGCAACGATCAGCCTGATCACGGATCAATGCAGCGTCTTCGGCCAGTTCGGGATTGTGCTTGAGGTCGTTCAATAACTCCGTTGAGGCAAGTTTGATCGTGGCCAGCGGCGTGCCCAGCTCGTGCGCGGCGGCGGCCACGACGCCGCCCAGATCGGTCAGTTTCTGTTCGCGGGCCAGCGCCATCTGGGTCGCCGACAATGCGTCACCCATTGAATGCACTTCGGTGGTGACCCGGCGTGAATAGGCGCTGGTAAAGACGATGGCGATGACCAATGCGGTCCACTGGCCAAAGATGAACAGTCGCGGGATCTTCAGGAGTTCCCCGTCCAGTGTCATCAGCGGCAGATGATAGACCGACAGAAGCGTGACCAGAACAATCGCGGTGGAGCAAAGCACAAGCGTAGAGCGCAGGCTGAGGGCTGTTGCGGAAATGGTGACCGGGCCTAGCAACAAGAGGGCAAAAGGGTTGTTCAGCCCGCCGGTCAGGAACAACAGAAACGCGATCTGGAACAAATCAAAGCTGATCATCCAAAGGTTTTCGAATTCGGACAAGCGTTTATTTTCGGGGAAAATGAAACTGGCGATAAGGTTGGCGATTACCGATGCACCCACCGCCAGATAGCAGAGCCCAAGCTCCAACTGCATACCATAGATCAACTGGGCCACGCTGATTGCGGTCAACTGGCCGGCAATGGCAACCCAGCGCAGCACAATCATCGTCCGTAACCGGATCCAGTTGGCGCGGGTGCGGCCTGTAAGGGGGCGGATTGTTGCCTGCGTCATCTGCGCACCTTTTGTTTATTCGCCGTTGCGTCTGGGATTTTGTAGCGTAGGTCTGCACCTGAGAACGATCAAGAGCGCCAATTGGCGCAGGAGGACCAGATGAACCGCATCATTACAATTTCCGCTGTTGGTATTGCTGCCGCATTCCTGTTGGGAACGGTTTGGATGACATCGCAGGGCGGCAAGGGTGACAAGTTTGCGCAATGCCGCGATTCTGCTGTTGCCGGTGATCTGGGCGGGCCGTTTGAACTGGTCAATGCGCAGGGTAAAACGGTCACTGACGCGGATGTCATGACCGCCCCGTCGCTGATCTATTTTGGGTATACATATTGTCCTGACGTTTGCCCGCTGGATGTTGATCGCAATGCTGCTGCTGTTGAAATACTGGAAAGCCGCGGTGACATGGTGACGCCGGTGTTCATCACTATTGATCCGGCCCGCGATACCCCTGAAGTTGTGGGTGAATTTGCCGAAGTGATGCACCCGCGTATGGTGGGGCTGACCGGCTCTGCGGAACAGGTCAAAGCGGCCAGTCAGGCCTATAAAACCTATTACAAGGCCCATCCGGACGTTGATGGTGAATACCTTGTTGATCACTCGACCTTCAGCTATCTGGTGTTTCCCGAGGATGGGTTTGTTCAATACTTCCGGCGCGAAACGACGCCTGAGGTGATGGCCGAACAAATCGGGTGTTTCATTGATAACGCGTCCTAGAGATCCCATTGAGCGGGCTTCTTAAATTGACTGAATTGCGCCAAGACACATATGGTGTCCCGAGTGACACCGTTTTGAGCGCAGGGAAGTGACCATGGATCAGATAGACATCGGACCGGACAAATCGCTGCTGTTGGTGGACGATGACGAGCCGTTTCTGCGCCGCCTTGCGAAAGCCATGGAAAAACGTGGTTTCGAGGTCGAAACCGCCGATAGTGTTGCGGCAGGTCGCGCCATCGCAACTGCCCGTCCGCCTGCCTTTGCGGTGATTGACTTACGGCTTGGAGATGGCAACGGGCTTGATGTGGTGGAGGTGCTGCGTGAGCGGCGTGCAGATGCCCGTCTGGTGGTCTTGACGGGCTATGGTGCGATTGCGACAGCGGTTGCTGCGGTCAAGATCGGTGCGACGGATTACCTGTCCAAACCGGCGGATGCCAATGACATCACCAATGCGTTGCTGGCCACCGGTGACGACATGCCGCCGCCGCCGGAAAACCCGATGAGCGCGGACCGCGTGCGCTGGGAACATATCCAACGCGTTTATGAGTTATGCGACCGCAATGTTTCTGAAACCGCGCGCCGATTGAACATGCACCGGCGTACCTTGCAGCGGATTCTGGCCAAGCGCTCACCCCGCTAGAAGATGGTCAAAAAGGGGGGGGTGCCATGCGTACACCCCCGATGCACCCCCGGTACACCGGCTGGCGCATAATCGGGATCAAAGCTCGTAACGCTTGAGCCGTTTTTCCACGACATCGCCATTGGCCAATTTGTGCCCTTCGATGACGCCATAATCCTGAAATCCGCGACTTTGATAGTAGATCAACCCGCCTTCGTTATCAGCGCGGATGTTGGCATTGATCCAGACATACCCCAGCGCTTTGGCAGCTTGTTTGGTCGCTTCGAACAAGGATGATCCGATGCCCAGACCAGTCTGGCCGATCTGCACAAAGGTGGCGATATCAACCGCGCCCTGCGGCAGATCTTCTTTTGGATTGATCCATTGAAAGCCGACGACGTTTTCCTGTGCATCAGTGGCCACGTGCCATGCGCTGCGTTCCGGGTCGTAGGCCATCCATTCAATCAGATCAGCCCCCGTGACGGGCCGTGTAAGCGCGGTGGTGCCCCCTTTGGCGATAATCTCGTTTAACAGGGTGGCCATATTCGCAGCATCGAAATTGATGGCGGGTCGTACTTTGATCATGTGCATTCCTCCAGAAGGGTGGCGTGGCGCGCGGTAAAGGCGCGCCGTGTTTCGACCGGCGGGCGCAGCATGATCGAGAGCCCTTCGATCAAGGCCGGGTTCGGGGTGCCAAAAAATTTGGAGGATTCCGTTTCGGAAAAGCCGGCAATTTGGGTGGCCTCCATCCATGCGCTGATTTTGTCGGCTTTCTTGATCTGTTTCTTGACCGAAACAGGGATACTGGCCGGCAGACCAAAACGCAGGTGAATGGCAGCGGTCAGGCGGTCGTCCAATGCGCCGTACCTGGGGCCGACAGCAGCTTTGACCGGCGAAATCATATCGCCAATCACATATTCGGGGGCGTCATGCAGCAAGGCGGCAAGGCGCCATTTTGCCGGCGCTTTGGGGTTAATGCGGCCAAAGAGTGTTTCGACCAGAAGCGAATGTTCGGCGACGGAATAGGCATAGTCCCCATGGGTTTGACCGTTCCACCGTGCGACGAAGGCCAGACCGTGGGCGATGTCGTCAATTTCGATATCCACCGGTGTCGGATCCAACAGATCCAGCCTGCGACCGGACAACATTCTTTGCCATGCTCTGGGTTGTTGCGCCATGCGGGCCTGCCTTTGCGTCAATTGAAATTTTGGAACTTTTCACCGCCTGGGGTGTTTTTCACATGAAGGAGAGACCGATGAAACCGTTTATTTCGACCCTGACTTTTGTACTTGGCACCGCATGTGCAACCAGCGCGATGGCGCAGGGTAACGTGTGCATGGCGGCAGGAGAAATGAAAGCAGCGCTGACAGACTGGTACGGAGAAAAGCCGGTCTCGCCGCCCTCTGAAACCAAGGAACAGCTGTGGGTTTCGCAGGAGACCGGCACATGGACGTTGATCAAGAGTTTTTCAGATGGGCATGCCTGTGTGCTGTCACAGGGCAAGGATTGGATGACCGGGGTAGATCAGGACCAGCTGTTGGCGGAACTGCGGGATTAACCGGTTAAGGCGTCGGGCACTGTTCTGTTGAGGGATCGCGCCAAAACTGTTAGGGCGCGGTCAGATAATTTTTGACCGAGGTGCCCAAATGGCAGACGACTATATCGTGAAAGACATCAGCCTTGCAGCCTATGGGCGCAAGGAACTGGATATCGCAGAAACCGAAATGCCGGGTCTGATGTCCCTGCGCGAGGAATATGGCGAGAGCAAGCCGCTCAAGGGCGCGCGCATTGTCGGGTCGTTGCATATGACGATCCAGACTGCGGTTCTGATCGAAACCCTTGTTGAGCTGGGCGCGGATGTGCGCTGGGCGTCTTGCAACATTTTCTCGACACAGGATCACGCAGCGGCGGCAATTGCCGAAGGTGGCACGCCGGTCTTTGCGATTAAAGGCCAGTCGCTGGAGGAGCATTGGGATTACCTTGACCGGTCGTTCATGTTCCCCGACGGCCCGAACTTGATCTTGGACGATGGTGGCGACGCGACGCTGTACATCCTGTTGGGCGCACGTGCCGAAGCGGGCGAAGATGTGATCGCGGTGCCCACTTCGGAAGAAGAGGAAGCGATCAAGGCACAGATCAAAAAGCGGATGGCGGCAAGCCCCGGCTGGTTTACCAAGATGCGCGACCAGATTGTCGGTGTGTCAGAAGAGACCACGACAGGGGTTCACCGTCTTTATGAGCTGGTGCGCGATGGCCAGTTGCCGTTCCCTGCGATTAACGTGAACGATTCCGTCACCAAGTCGAAGTTCGACAATAAGTATGGCTGTAAGGAATCGCTGGTCGACGGCATCCGTCGTGCCACAGATACAATGATGGCGGGCAAGGTTGCTGTTGTCATGGGGTATGGTGACGTTGGCAAGGGGTGTGCGGCGTCACTGGTCGGTGCGGGTGCCCGTGTGATCGTGACCGAAGTTGATCCGATCTGCGCGTTGCAAGCGGCGATGGACGGTTTTCAGGTGACTACACTGGAAGACGTGGTTGCCACCGCTGACATCTTTGTCACCACCACCGGCAACAAAGACGTGATCCGCATCGAGCATATGCGCGAGATGAAGGACATGGCGATTGTTGGCAACATTGGCCACTTTGACAATGAAATTCAGGTGGCCAGCCTGAAGAACCACAAATGGACCAACATCAAGGAACAGGTGGACATGATCGAGATGCCGAATGGCAACCGGTTGATCCTGCTGTCCGAGGGGCGTTTGTTGAACCTTGGCAATGCCACGGGGCATCCGTCGTTTGTAATGTCTGCATCTTTCACCAACCAGGTACTGGCGCAGATCGAACTGTGGACCAAGGGTGATGAATATAAGAACGAGGTCTATATCCTGCCTAAGCATCTGGATGAGAAGGTTGCGCGCCTGCATCTGGACCGGATCGGTGTGAAACTGTCCAAGCTGAATGCGGAACAGGCGGCCTATATCGGTGTCACGCCGGAAGGTCCGTTCAAGCCCGAGCATTACCGGTATTGATCTGCCCTGCGGGTATTCCCCGCAAAGATAGAATTGGAAACGCCAGAGCATTCATTTGCTTTGGCGTTTTTCGTTTCGGTGTTGATATTGAGTTAGGGAGTCCCGCCTTAAACATGAATCACTTGTTCGCTGCCTCTCCCATTGGTCGAACGCGAAAAGCGATATGTGATGGCTCAGGTTAAAGGCGGGACACTTTAAATGAAAATCGAAAATGCGCAGGAATAATTATATGCGACGCGGATCAAGGGCTGTGCTTTGGGCGCGTTGGGTTTGGGCGCTGTGCCAGCGGCTGTTTTGCAACCCCATGGCGGCGGGATTTTTAAGGGGGAGACACGCAGAAGTTTTCCCTTTGTCCCTGCAAAATTAGCGATTACTGTCTGTTTCGAGGTCAGACTGGCTGATCAGATATTTAAAGGTGGGAAAGATTTATGGGCAAACGGGATGAGTGGATCGCAAAATATGCGGACGATCTGAAGAACAAATGCGGCATTACGCCTGATATGGACCTTTTGACAAAGGTGACAATTGGTTGTGGCCCAGCGATTTACAATGCGGATGCCCAGACCGTTGCTGCTGGTCAGGATAGCGAGCTTGAGACCGTTAAAAACAACTTCCTGATCAAGAAGCTGGGCCTGCCTGATGGTCCAAATTTGATGGAAGAGATTAATAAGGCAATCGAAACCTACGGCAAATCCGAACGCAACAAGTATCGCGCCGTGGTTTATTACATGCTGACGAAACAGTTGGGAAAAGAATCCGTTTACGGTTGAGGCCGAAAGTAAAATATTGAATAAGCGCCCGCCGTCTGGACAGCGGGCGTTTTGCATTTGAAAAGTAATTTAAATATCAAACGCTTGGCTAAAACGGGATGTTTTGTTAGAGATGATCCAACGGCTAGGATGGCCAGAGCATATTTCGATACGTGTGTGGGTAGTGGAGCACACGGGGTGAGAAAGGGTTCTGGTGAGTATGCCGGAACCCTTTTTTCGTTTTGAAAAACGTATGTGCCATTTGCGTCTTTGGTCAAATTAGAAAAGGGACGCAGGCGAATTGGGGTTAAAGCATTTCTTCAAATACCTGAACCAAGCGACGTCATGGCATTTTAGGAAATACAGTCGCTAGAACAACGTCAGGACCAGCCCCATAATCGCGCAGCCGAAGGTGGCATAGCCGCCGTCAATAAGGGTGAGGCGGAAAGGCCGGCCACCATATCCGTTGTTGATCATAATCCACGGGCTGATGAAAAACAGGCCGATGCCCAGACCGGATATCAACCCTTTGCCTGCTGTGTCGATCTGCGAAAGGGCAAACGTATGGCGCATCATGCCGGCGACGATCACCATCGCAATTGCCGCCATGACGAAGGGCAGGGGCGACTTATCCACTGGCTGGCCAGTGTCGTCTACTTCAATGCCAGCCGCCGCGACCCATGGCTTGGCCAAGGTCATGTACCAGACGGCACCAAAGGCAAAACCGGCCACCGCGGCAACCAAAACTGCAACAAATCCCATGCGAACCTCCCTGCGTGTTGTTTGCGATAGTATGCGCAGGATTACCTCAATTTACTATGGTTTCGTTTGCCCCATGGTGCAAACCAGCTGCCATTCGGCATCCGACACCGGCTGAACCGACAGGCGCGAGTTGCGCACAAGCACCATTTCGGCAAGCCGTTCCTCGCCTTTGATCTGGTCCAGTGTAACGGGTTTGACAAAGGGACGCACCGCTTTGATATCAACACATTCCCAGCGGGGATCGTCGGTTTTGCTGTCTGGATGGGCCTCGGCGATGACCTCGACAATGCCGACAACGGATTTCTCTTTCAGTGAATGATAAAAGAACCCCAGATCACCGACCTTCATCTCGCGCATGAAATTGCGCGCTTGATAATTGCGCACGCCATCCCATTCCTCGCCAGCGTCACCTTTGGCCTGCTGGTTGTCCCAACCCCATGTGTTCGGCTCTGATTTGAACAGCCAATAGGCCATCATCCAACCACCCTGATCCATTCGCGCAGGGTGACGCTGTCGAACAATCCGGCCTTGGCATAGGGATCATTTGCGGCCCAGTTCTCTGCTGCAGCCATGTCGGGCAGGTCCAGCACAATCATCGAGCCGCACATGTCGCCCTGTGCATCTTTCATCGGGCCGGCCAGTGTCACGCAACCGGTGGATTCGATATAGGCCAGATGCGCCTCGCGATTTTCCTTGCGCACAGGCAAGGCACCGGGTTTGTCGTGGGCCATCAAACAGACAAGCATGTTATTCTTCCTTTAACGGGCGCGCCAGAAGGCCACGCATTGCGGTTGCCACATCTAGCCTGTTCTCAAGCAAACCCGCAACGGCTGCGGTGATCGGCAGATCAAGCGCATTGTTTTGCGCGACAAGATGGACAGCTTTGGCTGTTGCCGCCCCCTCGACCGTGGTGGTGGGGTCAAACGGCGTGCCTTCGCCCAGCGACAGGCCAAGGCAATAGTTGCGGGATTGTCGAGATGTGCAGGTCAGGGTCAGGTCACCGAAACCCGACAGGCCCGCCAGCGTCTGCGGATCGGCGTTCAAATGTGTGGCCAGACGCTGCATTTCAGCAAAGCCGCGGGTCATCAAAGCGGCGCGCGCACTTTCACCCAGACCGGCCCCTATGGCAGTGCCGCAGGCAATGGCGATGACGTTTTTCAATGCGCCGCCCAACTCGGCTCCAATCGTGTCTGTGGTGCGGTATAGGCGCAGATTTGGTGTGCTTAACTTTTGTTGCAGCTGTTTCCCGATATCGTCGTTCATACAGGCAAGGGTAAGGGCCGTGGGCAACCCCTGCGCGATGTCGCGCGCGAAACTGGGGCCGGTCAGAATGGCGGGCACAACGGAGGGAACCACGTCGGAGATGATAGAAACCGGGCCCGACCCGGTGGCAATTTCGATGCCTTTGCAGCAGGCGACAAGGATCTTGCCAGCCAGCGCATCCGCGTTGTCAGCAAGGAAGCTGCGCAATTTCTGTGTCGGCAAAGCGAGCAATACAGTTTCCGCCTGTGCCGCATCGGCCAAGGTGCCGGACACCGTCAGCGTTGCGGGGAAGGGGCAGCCCGCGAGCCGGGCGGTATTCTCGCGTTTTTCGGCCATATCCGCGACATCGCGCGCCCAAAGGGTGACAGGCCCGTTTTGGGCCAGCGAAATGGCCAATGCAGTGCCAAAGGCGCCACCGCCCAGAACCGCGATGCTCATGCTTTCGCTCCTTTCTTGCCGCTGCCCAACATGCCGGGTTGCGAAGTGTCCAAGGGCCAACGGGGGCGGGCGGACAGGCCAAGGGTATCTGGCGCGCGATGCTGTGATTGTTCAGCGCCAGCATAGGCGATCATCGCGGCATTATCGGTACAGAGGGCCAGCGGCGGTGCGACAAATTCCATGGTGAAATCGCGCGAAACAGTCTCTAACGCGGCGCGAATGGATTGGTTTGCGGCAACACCCCCGGCGACACAGAGCGTGCGGGCGGCCCCTTCGGGATAATCGGCAAGGGCGCGGCGGGTCTTTTCCGCAAGGACATCGACAACCGCGGCCTGAAAACCGGCGGCAAGGTCGGCCTGATCCTGCGCGGTCAACCCGCCCTTGTCCGCAACCACGGCATCACGGGCACGCAGAACGGCGGTTTTCAGGCCGGAAAAGGACATATCGCAGCCCGGGCGATCCAGCAGAGGGCGGGGCAGGGAAAAGCGTTTGGGGTTACCGGATCGGGCGCAGTTTTCAATTGAGGGGCCACCGGGCTGCGGCAAGCCGATCAGCCGGGCGACTTTGTCAAACGCCTCGCCCGGAGCATCGTCGATGGTGCCGCCCAGACGTTTGAATTCATCCGGACCGTAGACCATCAGGAACTGGCAATGCCCGCCGGACACCAACAACATCAGATAGGGGTAAGGCACACCGTCGGTCAAACGTGGCGTCAGGGCATGGCCGGCAAGATGGTTCACCCCGTAAAGCGGTTTTCCGGTCGCAAGCGCCAGCCCCTTGGCGCACATGACACCCGACACCACGCCGCCAATCAATCCCGGACCGGCGGTGACAGCAATCATATCAATCCCTGATAGGGCCACATTTGCCTGTGTTAGAGCCTGTTCTACACAGTGATCCAGTTTTTCGGCATGTGCGCGGGCAGCGATTTCCGGCACCACGCCGCCAAAAGCGGCATGAAGATCGACCTGTCCGTCGACGACGGATGACAGGACGGTTGCCGGGCCTTGTGCGGGGAGATGCACAACAGCCGCTGCGGTATCATCGCAGCTGCTTTCCAATCCCAGAACTGTGAGTGCGGTTTGCATGGCGGCTTTCCGTTGCAAGGGGGTTATGGCGGAGGTATCACCGGAGGCGATGGCAAACAATGCTCGGACCTCAAATGGATAGGCGCGCACTGCTTTTAACGCGCCCGCGCGACAGCGCAGAGCGGTTTTTGGCGCGGTTGCCTACAGCGCCCCTTAAGGGTGTTCAGTTGTGTATTTCTCCTTTGTTAGAGATTGAACCAACCGGGGAAAAACCCGATTTGAGCCAAACCAAGGGTGTGATTTTTACCTCTGCCCGGGCTGTGGCTCTTGCGCCGCCGGGATCGGGGGGGGATGCCTATTGTGTTGGGGCCCAGACCGCAGCAGCGGCCAGAATGGCAGGTTGGGATGTCAGGCTGGAGGCACAAACCGCAGATGCCTTGGTGGCGATGATGCGAGATTTGAGGATCGAGGGGAAGTTGCTGCACCTTGCGGGCGCGCACCGGCGGGGCCAGATCGCCGCACGGCTGCGTGAGGCCGGAACACAGGTGGATGTGATCACCCTGTATGATCAGCGGTTGCGCCCCCTGACGGATGCAGCGCGAGAAATGCTGGCGGGGGAAGGGCCGGTCATTGTTCCCCTGTTTTCGCCCCGTACAGCAGAGCAGTTTGTTAACCAGACCAAGGCATTCAGCGCTGTCGTCGTGGCGGCCATCAGCCCGGCAGTTGGCGCGGTTCTGGGGGGCAAATCCTTGAAGGGGTTGCACATTGCGAAGGCACCGACCGGCGACGAAATGGCGCGATTGGTTGAAATGCTGTTGCGTAACGATAGGTTCCCTTGAAGGATGGGTTACCTTGAAGCGGGCCAGTGTTGGCGGCTAAGGTGTCAGAGTTCATCTGGCGTAGGTCAGAATCAGAAGGGTATGCAGTGTGGCGAAAGCGAAAAAACCGACCCCGAGCAGCAAAAGCACATCGGGTGCAGCAAAGGACGTGGGCGGTAAAGTGAGTAAACCGGATACAGAGACTTCGCCCGAGACATCAAAGACAACCGACCCTGAAAAGACCCCGACCACCAAGACGGGAGCGACAACCAAGGCCACCACGCGCAAGGCAACTGCGTCGACGATACCCGCTGCAAAACCTGCGAAGTCCGCCACGGCAGCGACAACAAGTTCGGTTCCCAAGACCGCAAAACCGGACGCGACAAAGAAGCCGGCGACACCGGTTGAAGCGCAGACAGATGCATCCGCAAAGGCGCAGGGCAAACCAACCGCGCCAGAGAAAGTTGTTGAGAAGCCGCAGGTTGTGAAGGATGACAAGCCCGCCGCAACCCCGTCGCAGAACACCGAAGAGTCGAAACCGGCAGAGCAGAAAACCAGCGTGTTCTGGCCATTGCTTTTTGGCGGGGTAATTGCGGGTGGTTTGGGCTTTGTCGCTGCGGAAATGGATATTTTTGACAGCCGTGGCGGCGATGACGAGGTTGCCCAGACGTTGAACAGCCAGTCCCAGCGGATTGCGAAACTGGAAAACGCCGATGCACCCGATTTGCAAGGCGTGCAGGACGCCATTACGGCGCTGTCTGACGGTGTGTCCGCCTTGGAAGCCCGTCTGGAAGAGTTAGAGAACCGGCCCGCGTCGACAGGCGGGGACGCGGCCTCGCCGGAATATGCAGAAGACCTGGCTGCATTGCAGGCCTCGGTAGAGGCGCAGCAAAGCGAGATTTCACGGCTTTTGAAGAATGCACAAAGCGTTGAAGAAGCGACGGCAAATGCAGCGCGTAAAGCGCAGGCACAACGGGCGCTGACGGCGATCACTGTGGCCTTGGCCAGCGGTGCGGGATATGAGACCGCCTTGCAGGATTTGAGTGCCAGCGGCGTTGCGGATATTCCTGCGGCCTTGCAAGAGAATTCCGAAGGTGTTGCGCCGTTATTGGGGTTGCAGACCGGATTTCCTGATACGGCTCGGGCAGCGCTTTCTGTGGCGCGTGCCGCGGGCGGCGATGAGGCGGAGACCGGCATCGGTGGTTTTCTGAAGCGCCAGCTGAGTGCGCGTTCGGTGGCCCCGCGCGAAGGGGATGACCCGGATGCGGTGCTTTCACGTGCCGAAGCGGCAGTACGTGAGGGCCGTGTTGCGGATGCATTGACGGAAATTGAAACGCTTCCCGCTCCGGTACAAGATGCCATGGCGGATTGGTTGGCATCTGCGCGTGCGCGTGCCGCGACAGAGGCTGCTGTGCAGGACCTGTCCCAACGCCTGACGGCAAACTGAGGAAATCGAATTTATGTTGTGGTCATTGATCAAGATTATTCTGTTTGTCGCTGTTGTGGCGGCGCTGGCATGGGGCGGGGTGTTCCTGTTGGAAAGTCGGGGTGGCATTCAGGTCACGCTGATGGGGGTCGAATACAACTTTGGTCCGCTGCAATCCGTTATTGGCATAGCCGTTTTGATGGTCGCGGTTTGGGTGCTGCTCAAGCTGTTTACCTTGCTGGTGGCGACGTGGAAATTTCTGAACGGGGATGAAACCGCTTTGTCGCGGTATTTTGACCGTAACCGCGAGCGCAAGGGGTTTGACGCATTGTCTGAGGGGCTGATGGCGCTGGCCAGTGGCGAGGGTAAACTGGCGCTGGCGAAAGCGGCCAAGGCGGACAAGTATCTGCAAAAGCCGGCGTTGACCAACCTGTTGACGGCGCAGGCGGCAGAAATGGCCGGGGACAAACGCAAGGCGGAAGAAACCTATCGCAAGCTGGTCGAAGACGAGACAACCCGGTTTGTCGGTGTGCGCGGTATCATGAAACAAAAGCTGGCGGACGGCGATACGGATACCGCGCTGAAGCTGGCGGAAAAGGCATTTGCCCTGAAGCCCAAACACGTTGAAACCGGTGATGTGTTGTTGCAGTTGCAGGCCGGCAAGGAAGACTGGACCGGGGCGCGCAAGACCTTGAGCGCCAAATTGAAGAATGGCCAGTTGCCCCGTGATGTTCACAAACGACGCGATGCTGTGCTGGCGCTGTCCGAGGCGAAAGACATTATCGACGATGGCAAGGATATAGAAGCGCGCGAAGTGGCTATTGAAGCCAACCGTTTGTCGCCTGACCTGATCCCGGCGGCGGTGATGGCCGCGCAGGGGTATATCGCCGAGGGCAAGCCGCGCTATGCGACGCGTGTTCTGACCAAAGCGTGGAGCGTGCAACCGCATCCGGATTTGGCCGCCACCTTTGCGGCAATTGAACCAGAGGAAAAGCCGGCAGCGCGTATCAAACGGTTCAAGGCCCTTACCAAATTGCAGCCGGATCATGCGGAAACAAAGATGTTACTGGCCGAGCTGCACATTGCTGACGAAGATTTCCCTGCCGCGCGTCGGGCGCTGGGCAATCTGGTGGAAACCGATCCGACGGCGCGTTCAGTTACCCTGATGGCGGCGGTTGAACGGGGCGAAGGTGCGTCGGATACAGTGGTCAAGGGGTGGCTGGCGCGGGCGTTGACCGTGTCCCGCGGACCGCAGTGGATTTGTGATAACTGCCAGAATATTCACAGCGAATGGGCACCGACCTGTGGCAATTGTCAGAGTTTTGACACGTTGACATGGAAGACCCCACCGATGGCAGAAGTTGCCATGCCCGGTGGCGTGTCGATGCTGCCGCTGATTGTGGGCGGGGGTGACGACAACACCGGTTCAGACGGGGCGGTGGTGGTGAGTGCGGCGATTGAAGACGCCGAGTTGATTACCGACCCGCCCGAGGACGGGTCGGCGCAGGACATCCCCGCCAAACCCTAGGGCGGGGTCGGGTTACTTGCCTTTCCAGACGGGATCGCGCTTTTCTGCGAAGGCGCGGGCCCCTTCCATCTGATCCTCGGAAGCATAGAGCAGATCAACCGTCGGCAATTGCCGTTTGGTGATCCGGTTCATGGCGTCCTGAAATTTGGCGTCTTCGGCATCGCGCACGATTTCCTTGATCGCGGCATAGACCAGTGGCGGACCGGAAGCCAAAAGGCGGGCCAGTTCCCATGCACGATCCATTAATTGATCGGCTGGCAGGATCTCATTGACCAGGCCCCATCCCTTGGCTTCCTCCGCGTCGAACCAACGACCGGTCAGCAAAAGCTCCATCGCGATATGGTAGGGAATGCGTTTGGGGAGTTTGACAGAGGCGGCATCGGCCACTGTGCCGGAGCGGATTTCCGGCAGGGCGAAAGTGGCGTGATCGGCGGCCAAAATCATGTCTGCAGAGAGGGCGAATTCCAGTCCGCCGCCACATGCGATGCCGTTCACGGCGGCAATCACCGGTTTGTTCATGCCGCGCAGCTCTTGCAGGCCGCCAAACCCGCCAATGCCGTAATCGCCATCTACGGCATCACCTTCGGATGCCGCCTTGAGGTCCCAGCCAGGGCAGAAAAACTTGGCACCGCCGCCGGTGATGATCGCCACGCGCAGCTCTGGATCATCGCGGAAATCGGCAAAAACCTCGCCCATCAGGCGGGAGGTTTTCAGATCAATGGCGTTTGCCTTGGGCCGGTCAAGGGTGACCTGCAGAATGGCACCGTCGCGATGGGTCTTGATAGGAGAGTCTGACATGGGTTTTCCTGTTCAAAGGGTGCGTCGAAGCAGCGCGTCCGCCGCGATGGCGGTGTCGGGCGTGCAAAGAAGCGGATTGATTTCAATTTCTTGCAAGTCGCCGCGATGGGCAACGGTGAAATCCTGAACCGCGCGGATCGCACGTAGGATTGATGGCATATCGGCGGCGGGCCCGGCACGATACCCGTGCAACAAGGGGGCGATGCGCAGGCTGTTCAGAGCGGTTTCGACCTCTGTGTCCGTCGCGGGGATCAGCAGCGACACCGTGTCTTGCAGTATCTCTGTCAGGGTGCCCCCCGCGCCAAGGGTCAGAACGAAGCCGTGGGCGGGATCATTGATCACCCCAATCAGTAGCTCGACGGTCACGCCGGTTACCATTTCTTCGATCAGAAAGCTGGACGCGCCCATCGATTGCGCCGCTGCGTGGGTTTCATCGGCGGTCGTGAGGTTAAGCTTTACGGCGCCTGCCTCGGTTTTATGTGCGATGCCTTCGCCTTTGAGAACCTGGGGAAAGCCGACCTGCGCCGCGCTGTGTGCTACATCGTCCGGCGACATGCAACGGATTGATCCGGGGATGCGCAACCCATGGCCGGCGAGGGCGGATTTCGCCTCGGCTTCGGGGAAAAGCTGTGCCGTGCCGCCTTGGTTTGGCAGGGTTATGGGCTGTGGGTCTTGCGGTGCAAATGTGCCAGCCTGACAGGCGGCCAGAGCTTCGCCCAACCCGGAGAAAGGGACAACACCGGCCGCCAACAGGGTGCGGGCAACATCCTCGGGCATAAGTTCGGGCAGGGTGGCAACCATGCCATAGCGCCGCCCGGTTTGTTGTGCGGCACCGATGGTCGCTGCGATTACGCAGTCCCAATCACTCGGATCGCAGATATCCGCGCGGGGGAAATCCACAATCAACAGGGTGATGGCAACATCAGGATCGGCAATGGCGGCAAAGGCGCGCGTCATCGCGGGGACATCCCGCCAGATATAGGTGTGATAATCCAGCGGGTTGGCCAGTGCGACACGGGGCCCAAGGGCCGCGCGCAGATCGGTTTTCTGCCGGTCATTCAGCGGTGGAAAGGTAACTCCAAGGGACAGGCCGGTATCCGCCGCAAGGCTTGCCTCACCGCCGGAGCAGCTGATGGTGGCGACAGTGTTCTGCGGCAGGGGGCCTGCAACATGCAGCAGTTTGAGCGTTTCAAGAAAGCTGGGTAAATCATCAACCCGTGCCACCCCAAGACGGTTGAGCAGGGCAGCGGCGCCAGCATCCTGTCCGGCGAGAGATGCGGTATGGGACACGGTGGCGGCCTGTGCCTGATCGGACCGGCCAACCTTGATTGCGACCACGGGTTTGCCCAATGCAGCGGCGCGTTTTGCCAAGGCTTCGAACTGGCGCAGATCGCCAATGCCTTCGATGTGCAGACCCAGAGCGGTTACACGCGGATCATCCAGCAAGGCCATGCCGATTTCGGCAATGCCGGTTTGCGCCTGATTGCCTGCGGTCACGACATAGGCCAAGGGCAGGGCGCGGGCCTGCATGGTTAGGTTAATCGCGATATTTGAGCTTTGGGTGATGATAGCGACGCCGCTGTCGACCGGCGCGCCACCGTGTTGATCGGGCCAGAGCAAGGCCCCGTCGAGGTAGTTGATGAAGCCGTAACAATTGGGGCCGAGGATCGGCATGTCGCCAGCTTTTGACAGGAGCGCGGACTGAAGATCGGCACCGGACGCGTCTTCGGCCTGTGCTTCAAGGAAACCCGATGCAAAGCAGACAGCCCCTCCAGCGCCCCGTTCAGCAAGGGCCGCAACAACGTCGATGGTTGCCGTGCGGTTTACACCGATAAAACAGGCGTCGGGCGCGGCTGGCAGGGCATCAATACCGCGATAGACCGGCAACCCTTCGATGGAGTCAGCGGAGGGATGCACCGGCCAAATATCACCGGCAAACCCCATTCGTTGGCATTGCAGTACAACCTGTTTGCACCATGCGCCCCCCCCGACCACAGCGATGGTTCGGGGGCGCAGCAGACGGTCAAGCGCGCGCGTCATTCAGGCCCCCAAAGGACGCAGGAGGTCGCGGGAAATGATGTGGCGCTGGATCTCGGATGTGCCGTCCCAGATGCGTTCGACACGGGCGTCACGCCAGAACCGTTCAATGGGAAAATCATCCATCAAACCCATGCCGCCGAATATCTGCAAAGTAGTGTCTGTAACGCGGGCCAGAGCCTCGGATGCATAGAGCTTGGCGCTGGCAATTTCGCGGTTTGCCGGCAGCCCCTGATCCAACCGCCAAGCCGCTGCGAGGGTCAGCAAATCAGCGGCGTCGATTTCTGTGATCATATCGGCGATTTGGAACGAGACGCCTTGGAACTTGCCGATTTGCTGGCCGAATTGTTTGCGTTCGGCGGCATAGTTCAGCGCATAATCAAAACAGCGCCGCGCGCGTCCGACGCTGAAGGCTGCAACCGTGATGCGGGTCGCATAGAGCCATTCGTTCATCACTGCAAAACCGCCATCGACCTCGCCCAGAACCTGCGCATCGGGCAGGCGGCATTCGTCAAACGTCAGGATACAGTTTTTGTAACCCTTGTGGCTGACCGAGTTATAGCCGTCGCGTACTTCGAACCCCGGCGTGCCGCGATCGACGAGGAAGGTTGTGATACGTTTCTTGGGCCCTTTTGGTGTTTCATCAACGCCAGTGGCGATAAACACGATGAAGAAATCCGCATGTTCCGCGCCCGAGATAAAGTGTTTGGATCCGTTGATCACCCAATCGCCGCCCTCGCGCCGGGCCTGACATTTCATCCCGCGCACGTCCGATCCGGCGTCCGGTTCCGTCATTGCCAACGCGTCCATGCGTTCGCCCCGCACCGCCGGCAGCAGATAGCGTTCGCGCTGTTCCTCATTACAGGCCATCAGAATGTTCTGAGGACGGCCAAAGAAATGCGTGAGGGCCATGGACCCACGGCCCAACTCGCGCTCGACCAGTGTGAAATCAACGTGCGATAGGCCTGCGCCGCCCACCTCTTCGGGGAAGTTGCAGGCGTAAAACCCCAGATCAATGCACTTCTTCTTGATCTCTTCACCCAGTTCATGCGGCACATGTCCGGTGCGTTCGACTTCGGCCTCATGGGGGTAAATTTCTTTTTCGACGAAGCTGCGCACGGTCGAGACGATCATCTCTTGTTCTTCACTGAGGCCAAAGTGCATGAAAAGCGGTCCTTTTTGGATGTGTTGCCCAACACTAGGCAGATTGGGACCGACAAGGATCGGCCAAATGCGACATCAGGCTGGAAATATTAATCTGCTGTTTACTGGTTTCAGGGCAGAACAAAAGGGAGGGTTTGGTACAGGGGGTCAGCCCCGGGTGGAATGCCCTGCAAACGAGGACGAGAATGACCCAGTTTTGGCGCAAAATAGCAGAGAAGCGGAACACAATTGCCGGTGATATCACGGGTTGCGGTGGTCGGCAGATGCATCAGTCGGGGCGTTGACATGGGGCAGGCGCAACAAAAGTTTGTTCACCCTGATTTTGCCGAAGACATAAGGCTGGTCATCTGGGATCTGGACGAGACGTTTTGGGATGGCACCCTGACCGAAGGGGGGATTGGATACCGTGATGATCATCACCGGTTGGTGATCGAACTGGCCCGGCGCGGCATCATGTCTGCCATTTGTTCCAAGAACGCGGCCAGCACCATCGAAGCCCTGCTGCGGGATCGGGGGTTGTGGGACTATTTTATCTTTCCCAGCATTGATTGGACACCCAAGGGCCCGCGGATTGCCGCGATGCTGGAACAGATCGGCTTGCGTGCGCCGTCGGTCCTATTTCTGGATGACAACCCGATGAACCTTGCGCAGGCCGCCCATATGAACCCCGGTCTGAATGTCGGTCTGCCGCAACTGATCTCAGAGCTTGCCGATGCGCCGCAACTTCGCGGCAAGCCCGACCCGCAATTGAGCCGTCTGGCGCAATATAAGTTGAAAGAACGCAAAGCGGTCGCATCTGTGGTGGCAGGTGGGGATACGATTGATTTTTTGCGCAATTCGAACGTGCGGGTGTTTCTCGATTATAATGTCGAAGCCCACCTGGACCGCGCAATCGAGTTGATTAACCGAACGAACCAGCTGAATTTTACCAAAATCCGCCTGCCGGAGGATCAGGATGCCGCCCGTGCGGAGCTATCGGCTGTGCTGGCGTTGAATACGACAGATGCTGCATTGATACGGGTGCGCGATGATTTTGGTGACTACGGGTTTGTGGGGTTCTACCTGACAGAGCGGCTTCACAACATGCGTAGGATCAAACACTTTTGTTTTTCCTGCCGGACCTTGAATATGTACATCGAACACTGGACCTATGCGCATCTGGGTCGACCGCCTATGGCGCTGCAGGCTGAGACCCTGTCGGATGTGATCGGTGACCTGATGCCGGTTGACTGGATCACCCCGGCGACCTTGGCTGAAATGGATGCCGATGAGCCGTCGCCGGTGATCCGATTTGATCACATTGTCGCCCGTGGCGGGTGTGATTTGGCCAGTCTGATGCACTACTTTGCGCTGCATACCGATCATCTGGTTGAGGAGTTTAACCAGCCATTGAACGGCCAAATGTTCCGACGGGATCATTCATCCTTTCTAATGCCCGCGATTGAGGGGGGATTGAGTGAAGCGCAGATTTCTGCGGCGGCGACCCTTGGCTACGGGCCGGATGATTTCACCTCGCAGCTTGGGGATATGCCGCAGGGGCGTGTTCTTTGTTTCCTGAGCTTCTGGGCGGATGCAGACATTCCCGAGTACCGCCACGGCGCAAGCGGTCTTGTGTTGCCCTATTGGTTGGTGGGGGCGCAAAACCATGATCTGATCGCCAAATCGGAACTTCGCGAGGCGGTTGCCAAGACTGACCCGCAACGCCAGCGGCTTGCGGTGCTGGCCCGCGATTTCACCCATGCCGGACTATTAACAAGCAGCGAAATGGCGCGCAGGTATGACCGGATTCTGGACCAGATACCGACGGATGCACAGGTTGTGGTTGTCCTTGCCCCGGAAACCGGACCGGTTCAGCTGCGCAACCCAGAGCGGTCGCCCCATCCGCACCACCAAAGATTGAATGCCGTACTGCGACAGGTGGCAGGCCAGAGGGGAAATGTCATGCTGCTTGACCCCGCCGATTTCATTACCGTTGCAGAGGATATGATCGACCTGAACCACTTCAAGCGACCGGTGTATCACCGGATGTATCAGGATGTGATCCAGCGCCTTAGCCAAACGGATCAAGGAGCGCCTGATGTCTGATCGCCTTTTTGCTAATCTGTTTCTAAGCATCGGCGCGATGAAGGCGGGTACGACGTGGTTATATGCCGTGTTGTCGCGTCATCCGGCGCTTCACTTTGCGATGGAAAAAGAGATCCACTATTTTTACCACCGCTATGTGAATCCGAACCAGTTAAGCGAGGGCTACCGGTTGCGGGAGGCCAAGAACCGTTATTTGTTCCGATTTGATCCGGAAAAGGCAAATATCGATGCGGTGCGTGGAAATGTTCAATGGGTCGCGCAATACCTCAGCCGGCCAGTTGACGATTATTGGTATCGCAACTTGTTTCAGATGCGGGATCACCAGAAGTACGCCTGTGACTTTTCAAATCTCAATGCACAGCTTCCGATGGATGCATGGCCCCAGATAGAGGAGAAATGCGACCGGCTTCGTGTGCTTTATACCATGCGTGATCCGGTTAACCGGCTGTGGAGCCATACAAAATTCCACCTGCAACTGACCGGTCATCTGGATAAGTTGGAAACATGGGGGCCGGCAGAGTTTTCAGAGTTTATCAGACGGCACCATATCTGGGTTAATGCGGAATACGGCAAGGTATTGCGCAATCTGAAAGGTGGATTGTCACCAGAGGTTTATAAGGTGATTTTTTACGAAGATCTGCATCAGGACCAGCGCGGCACCCTGCGCGAGATCGAGCGGTTCCTCGGCTTGCCGGCATTTGACTATCCGCAGGCCCTATTGGAGCAGCGGTTTACCGAAAGCGTGAAACACAAGATGCCGGACTTTTTCCCCGAGGTTGTGCGGGAGGACGTGATGCGTATCTGTGACGAGGTTTCTGCCGAGGGTTATGATATTCCGGCGCGCTGGGCTGTGCCGGTGCCTGTTGGGGCGTGAGGCAGAATAGCCCGCACATGACGCAGCAGGCTGAGATCGTCATGGTTGGCTTGTTCGAGGACGTCGCGCATGTCCGGTGAAACGGATTGAACGGTATTCTGACCGGATGCATTTATGATTACGGGCTGCCAATCGAAGGCCGGGAAATGTGGTTTTAGCAAACCGGCCAGTCGTTGCATGGCAGTGTCAAAGTTGGAGACCAGCCCCAAAACACCGTCTCGGGCGATCACTCTGACTGCGGCTTGCGCACGGGTCAATTCGTCGCCGGTGACATCAGGGGCCAGCATCGCAAGGCGGCTGGTCTGGAAGTTGCGGCATTGCCTGTCCCCTTGGGTGTTCAGTCGGGCATGAACATACCCGGCAAAGCCGTTTTCCCGTGCCAACCGGGCACCCCGCGAATTGGATTTTTGCGTTTTTTCAAACCGGTAGGCCGAGGCGATGCGGTCAACTGGATCACGCAGCAAGACGATCGGGATGATGCGGACACCCGGAAGGGCTGGTAAGGCGGTCTGGATCGTATGGGAGGAGAAGGCGATGGCATCGCTGTTATCCCTGATCCATCCGGCAATGTCGGGCATATGGCCGGGGCGGGGATCGGGAAATTCGCGCGTGACCCAACGGTCAGGAAAATTCTGGCGCAGGATATGGTCGACCGAGGTGCCTGCGTTCTTGAACAGGTGGTTATGCAGGATGACATGACGCACCCGCAATCAGCCCCGTGCGGCGAACAGATCGGCAGCCTCAAATGCGGTTCGCATATGTTGGCGACCGCGTTCGAATGAATAGCTGTTGTGCATATAGCTGCGGGCATTTTGGGACAGGGCTTCCCAGAGAATATCGTCGTTGTCCAGCTGTTGGATCGCATCAACCCATGCGTCAGGCCGCTCGGCGATGATGCAATCATATCCTGACCGCAAGCCGATCCCTTCGGCCGCAATTGGGCTGATTACACAGGGAATGCCGTGGGCCAGTGCGCCAAGCACCTTTCCCTTGATCCCCGCGCCGGACAACAGGGGGGCCACAAATATCCGGTGCGTATCATAGGCATCAGCGGCGTCTTTGATGAATCCATGCGGCAGGACATTGTCGCTTTGCAGGGCGTTGATGTCGTCGCCCATGCCGGATCCATAGATGTTGAAATGCACTGTGGGGTCATGGGTGACCAACCTTGGCATCACGTTGCGCACAAACCAATGGATACCCTCAGTATTGGGGTGATGTCGAAAACTGCCCAAAAACGACAGACCTTTGCGGGCACGCGCCGCTGGCACAGCGTTAGGCACATTTACCACCCAAGGGCATTTGACGACCGTTGACTGCCCGTCGGTATAGGCCTGGATCACCGAATGCTCGATCTCGTTGTACGACAGAACCACATCAACATTACGGATCACGTCGATCTCTTCGGTGCGGGTCTGAAAGGCACGTTGCAGTTTGTCAGCATCACCTTCGGTTCTGGCGGCGCGGAGTTCCCGCAGAAAATGCAGATCGGCATTATTGAATAAGATCCGCGCACTGGGTGCCAACCGCCTGATCTGTTCCAGAACAGCCTGTGCAACATAGTAGCGCGTGATATAAAATGCATCAAAATCAGTGGCATGTTGGTCAAGATATTCAGCGGTGTTCATGTAGAAGGGCGCATAGATCACCTCGACACCGGATTTTTGCAGGTCTTCGGTATAGCGTCCGAGATGAGCCATATTTGTCGAAACAAAGGTAACTTTGTAGCCAAGCGATTGCACAAGGCGCATTTCCTGAAGGGCGGCGTATGACCCGGCGTCCTTGTCAAAGCGGGGTGGGGCATAGTCGATAAACAACACCCGGCCTGCGATGCCACGGTCCTTTTCAAGGTCGGGTGACTGCCCTTCGGCCCCGTGATTGGCAAAGCTGTTTGCCCAGCGGCGTTTGAACTTCGGACGGTTGACCTCTTGATATTTTTTGAAGCCGGTGCTGACGTCGGTGCCAGATGTCATACCTTCAAAATGGTAAACAACCGAGGAGGGCACGTACCATGTGGAGTATCCGGCGGCGCGCACCTTGAAGGCGAAATCGGTGTCTTCGAAATACATGGGTTCCAGATAGGTCGAGAGACCGTTGATTTCTTTCCACACCGCGGCGGGGACGAGCATTGCAGCCCCGGAGAGGTAATCAACCTGGCGGGCATAATTGAACCTTGGATCATTGGCGTTTTGCCGGTTGCCGTAATTCCACGGATTGCCGTTGCCCCAAATGACGCCACCCGCATCCTGTAAATCACCGTTGGGATAGAGCAGTTTGGATCCGACAAGGCCGACATTTTCAAACCGGTCAAAGGCGGCAAGCAATTCGTCCAGCCAGCCGGCAGTCACTTCGACATCGTTATTCAACAGAGCGATGTATTTTCCGCGGGCGCGGTCCGCCCCGGCGTTGCAAGCGCGGATAAACCGCTGGGCAACGGGGTGGCGCACCACGGTAATGCCGGTGACGAATTCCTCAATCCGGGCAGTTTCATCCTCTGAGGCGTCGTCGACCAATATCACCTCGAATGTTGCGGTGTTCTGCCCCACCAACAAAGAACAGAGCGCAAGGTATGTGAGATCAATGTTGTTGTGCGCAGGAATAATGACCGACACATCCGGATGAGTCACCTTTGGAAAGAGCAGTGGTTTGCGGATGACGTTTTCATGTCCGCCTTCCAGGGTTTCGAGGGCGTGCATCAGCTGGGCAAAATCAGTGGTCGGGCCGGCCTTTGCCATCAGGGATTTAAGGGCGGCATATCGATAGGGCGTCGGGGGTAACAGGGCATCGGGAAAAGGTGCGGCGGATTCGCGGCGCATCACGTCTTCGGGTGTTAAAATGCAGGGCAGTAATTGCTGGTCTTCGAACAGCACAACCGACCCCGATTTATCTTTGAGCGCGAGGTGACGGACGTGGCCGTTCAGGTATTTTGCCGGCAGGCGGATTACATTGTCCCCCGGCGTGAGGCTGATGGCCTGCACCGACTGTCCGTCGATCGACAACACCAGCTCTAGCGGCTGGGCAGAGTGGCAAACCAGCGTGTGCCCATAGTTTTCGCGCACGGAAAAATCCGTTTCGGACATGGGTGTGATCGGAAAAACATCCTGTCCCATCTGGATTGAAAGCCCCTGACCGGGGGCAAGCATATTGGGCAAATTCGCGCTGATCCACTGGCCGTCGGGCACTTCCTTGGGGCCATAGATCCATTCCGGTTCGAGCAAGAGTTTCTCGTAATCCTGTGTGTCGGCACTGGCAACGTGCATATCGGCGAGAAACAGAAACGGCTCGGTGCCCTTTTCGTCCGGCAAATGTTTGCGGTATTCGATTTCGAACATCACATCACAGCATTGGAAGTGTTGCGGAATCGGGTGACGCATATCGGCATAGCCGTCAGGCGAGGTGCCCCCCGCACGGGCTGTGTCGAACGGCAGGAAATGGCGCTCTTCCTGCAACGAGACCGGATCGCGTAGTATCAAACACAGACTTGCGGCGGCGCGGTGGGCAGCAAGTCTGGCCTTGAAGACCATGCCCGCCTTGACCTCGGGCACGGATATCTTGTTGTCGAAGAATATCTGGCAGGGTGCCTCAAAACGGTTGATCATTACTTGAACGGTCTGGCTGCCATTGAGGGACCAGTCGGTCAGGTGGTCGACCCAACATGCGTATACTTCGCCGGGGATATTTTCCGCTGGCAGTGAGCTGGAATTTTGCACGATGTTACGTGTGTCCAGTCGAAAGGTTGATGTGTGTTTGAGGAGGGGCGAGGGGCCTTGTGTGCAGGTCTCGAACGGGGCAAGTGCGTCGCCCAGTCTGATTTCCATTGCGCGTGTCGTCGCGGATTGGTCGATATTTCCAAATACCTTGCCGTCCAGCATGACGAGGCAGCGTAGATCCGATGAGAAATCGAGCGACATGATCGGGTGAACCTCTTGTAATTTCACCAGCAGGGCAATTTTGCCGAAATCAACTACCGCATAATTTGTATTAAATTTGAGTTAACTTTGGTTAAGCAATCCCTACTTATTCAGCCCTACTTATCCAGAATGTCCCGATGATAGCGGTTCAACAGGAACAGCCCGGCCATTGTCGTTAACGCGGCCACGGCCAAAGGATATACCACCGAGACATAGCTGGGCTGGTAAAAGGGATAAAAGCCGTCGCGCATCAACCCTGCAATATGAACGATCGGGTTGAACCACAGATAATCCGAATAGGGCTGCGGAACGCTTTCGAAAATGAAAAAGACGCAGGACAGCAGAAAGAGGGGCCGGTTCAGGATTGACCATGCGGTTTGCCAGACCGGATAGGCCAGGGTCAGAAAACTGTTCAGGGTGCCAATGCCGATGGCCAGTGCCAGCGTCAGAAGATAGGCTTGGGAAATCTTGGAATAATCTATTGTTGTCATCGGTTTGAGGAAAACAAGGATGAAGCCTAAAACGATGAAATGCACCATCATCTGGGTTAGGAAATTCAGGATAAACCGGGCGATCAGCGCGTCCAGAAAGGTAATTCTGGGATAGGTTAGCAAAGCGCGGCTGAACTGGATCGTCTGCGCCAGCTTGGTTGAGATATCGGTATACATCATCAACGGCAGGACGCCGGCCGCGTAAAACAGGGCAAAGCTGGTTCCGAGCGGGGGCGTTCGAAAGCCGATAGAAAACACCAGAGTTAACAGGGTGATCCCCGCCGCCGGTTCCAGAATTGCCCAGATGTACCCCCCCGGCGATCGACCGTAAGTAGTTGTGATTTCGCGCAAAATCAAAGCGCCAACCGCACGGGGAGTCGCATGGGGACCGGTTTGAGGCCTTAGCGCGGCGGGTGGTTCTGACGGGATGGACATCAATGACCTCGGGGCTGCTCAAAGTTACCAATAATTAACCTTCCCCTGCATATTCTTTCACAAATACAACTAAAAAGTTAATGTACATGCCGGAAAGCTCTCATGATGATGACCCTTTGATCAGCAAGATCAGGCATCTGAAGCATTCAGCGCCGACTGAAGGCCCACCCGGTGGAAAGCCCGCGCGCGATGCTGTGGGTGATGATCTGGCGGAACCGGCACCAGCGCGGCCAAGCGGGTCGGCGATACCAAAATTTGACATCAAACCGCCAGCCAGACCTGCAAGACCGCGCAAAAGACACCGGTTTCTGGTCTTCACCTTCATGTTGTTTGTGGTCAGCCCGATTGTGTTGGCGGCGTATTACCTATGGGCCCAGGCGGCAGACCAATATGCCTCTCGCGTCGGGTTTTCCGTTCGCACAGAGGAACAGAGTTCAGCGATTGAGTTATTGGGGGGCATCACAGAGCTTTCCGGCTCCAGTTCTTCGGATACGGACATCCTTTTCGCCTATCTTTCCAGTCAGGAACTGGTGACACGGGTGGACCAGAAAGTCGATCTGCGTGGGATTTGGTCCCGTGTCAGCACCGAACAGGACCCGATATTTGCCTTTGATCCCGGCGGCACGATTGAGGATTTGCTGGCGCATTGGGATCGCAAGATTTCGATCATCTATGACAGTAGCACCGGGTTGATTGATCTGGAGATTCTGGCCTTTGAACCGCAGGATGCGCTGCGGGTTGCGGAGGCGATTCTTGCGGAATGTACGGCGATGATAAACGGGCTGTCCCGCATCGCACAGGAGGATTCCATTCGCTTTACCCGCGAGGAACTGACCGGTTCGGTTGAACGGCTAAAAACTGCGCGGCGGGCGTTAACGCAGTTTCGCAACCGGACGCAAATCGTTGATCCCAGCATTGATACGCAGAACCAGATGGGCCTTTTGGTAACGTTGCAACAGCAATTGGCAGAGGCGTTGATCGACCACGATCTGTTGCAAGACACCACGCGCGAAAATGACCCACGGATTACCCAAGCGAAGCGCCGGATTGAGGTCATCGAGGCGCGGATTACGTCGGAACGTGGGAACCTTGGCTTGGGGGCGGAGGGCGAAAGTGGCGATGCCTTTGCCAATCTGGTGGGGGAGTACGAGGGGTTGATTGTGGATCGCGAATTTGCCGAGGCGGCCTATGTCGCGGCACTGGCGGCGCATGATTCAGCATTGGCGGAGGTCCGCAAACAAAGCCGTTACCTTGCCGCACATGTAAAGCCGACCTTGGCGCAGAAAGCACAGTTTCCAAAGCGCGCATTGCTTCTTGCGCTGGTCGCTGCATTTAGTTTTTTCGCGTGGTCCATCCTTTGCCTAGTATATTATTCCCTGCGCGACAGAAGCTAGGCCGATGATCTATCTGGAAAATCTAACCAAGTTCTTTCCGTCACGCAACGGGCGGCAGATGATCGTTGAAAACCTGACGGCGGTTTTTCCAACCGGGGCAAGCGTGGCGTTACTGGGGCGCAACGGGGCTGGCAAAAGCACCCTTTTGAAGCTGATTGCAGGGACAATTCGCCCGACATCCGGCAGGGTTTTGTCAACCGGAAGCATCTCTTATCCCGTGGGTTTTCAGGGGTCGTTCCATCCCGATTTGACGGGCGTGCAGAACACCCGGTTTGTTGCGCGGCTCTATGGTGTGGACAGTGACGGGTTGGTGAATTTTGTAGAAGACTTTGCAGAACTTGGCGGCCATTTTCGGATGCCCTTGCGCACTTATTCTGCGGGCATGAAATCGCGGCTGTCTTTTGGTGTTTCCATGGGTATTCCGTTTGATACCTATTTGGTGGATGAGGTGACATCGGTGGGGGACGGGGCGTTCCGGCATAAAAGCGTTCAGGTTTTTGATAAACGAAATGAGACCGCTGGAGCTATTGTTGTAACCCATTCTCCGCCGATGGTGCGCCGGTTGTGTAACATGGCGGCGGTATTGGAACGTGGCCAGCTGCATTTTTACGACGATCTTGATGCCGCTTTGGCGCATCACGAATACAATCTGGCATTACCACCGGATCGCTAGCGGACCGCAAAACGGACCGCACCAAGGCACGGGCGTTGCGTGAAAAAATCGCCGGTGCCCATTTTGCCTGCCAGACCATTTTGATTTCTGAAGGCAGGGTTTTGGAATGGCGCTCGAACACGGCCAGCATCCTGACAATGCGTTCCGCTTCCCGAGGCAGGTTGCCGCTGTTCATCAGCACGGCGCAGGGATGTGCGCGAACCAGATCCGATGCCCCGTCGAAATCACGCAAGATAATGGGCAGGCCCGCCTCGAATGCTTCCAGGGCACCGATGGGTGTCCCCTCGTAGCGGGAGGTCAGCAGGTAGGCATCAGCTGTGCTGAGCGGCTGGCGGACATCGAGCAACGGCCCGGTGAAGGTGATCCGTTCAAAAACATTCTGCGGGATCAGGGTGGCGATGTCGGATTGAAATCCGGCATCCTCGGTGCCCGGCCCGCAAAGGGTGAGGTAGAAATGTGGTGGTAGCTCCGCGAGCAGACGTACAGCGAGGTCATAGTCCTTTTGCCTGCCTGTCCTGCCCGTCATAACCAAGCGCTTGATCCCCTTTGTTTTTTCGGAAGGGAGGGGGCGCAGATCGGAGCAGTTTGGCATGATATGAATCCGGTGTCGTGCCAACCGCCGTGCCCGGGCAGTTTGCGCCATTTCACCAGCCATCCGGTGATCGAGAAACACCAGATTTTGTGGCGGACAGATCGCCACAAGCATTCTTTCCAAGGCCTTGCAAATACGGTGTATGACCGGGTGGTAGCCCGGCCCATACGGCAGCCCGTGATGGGTGAAGACCACCGGACAGGCGGGTTTCCAGATGCGAAATGCGAGGAACAACCGGCAAACCAAGACCTGAAGGCGGGCGTGTATCCAGACAAGATCGGCCGGCTCTGATTTCAACATATCCAGAAGCGTGGAAATGCCCCGCCAGTTGTGGCGGATCGAAAGCCGTCTGGTCAGGCCGGAGATGATCTTGTGGCGCACAGGCATCGACCCAAGTGCTGTAAACCCGCCCTCGTCCTTGTCACTGATTACGGTCAGCGCGGCGACATCCTGCAATGCGCCAGCAAGGTGCAGGATATGCCGGGGCACACCAGAGGGACGGCCATCGCCGCCCACCAACAGAATTCTGGGTTTGCGGTTAAATTCTGCCAAGGCTGGCCGCCCCCCAGAATCCAAGCGTGGCGGTGCGGTGCTGCCGGTAGGGGGCGATGGCGCGCAGGGCAAAGAGACGCGCCAGTGGCGGCGCGTGACGGGCCGCAGAAAAGCGACGGCATGTTTCGCGGGCCTGAGGTGTTAAAAACCCCTCAATTGCGCGCAAAGCTTGCAGGTTTTTCTCGATGCGCTGGGCGAAAAAGCCGCGTAAAACACCCGCTTTGCGCTGCATCTGGGGCAACATTCCATGCCCCGCGCCAATCACGTTTTGGCCATGCTGCCGGTAGAGAATCTGGGGCAGGCTGTTGTCAAACAGCACCGTGCCCCCGGTTGCCGTCATCAACAGATAAAGCCACCAGTCATGTGCAAACACCTTGTCGGTATGATGCGCGGCCATTTGTGCAAGGGCGGCCGCCGCCGGGTTAAGCAGGATGGTATTCCCGGTGGCCACGTTTTCAATCAGCGCGTTGCGCAGGGTAAATGGCCGCAACATCCGGGGCGAAAACCGCTGACGGTTGGTGCGTGGATACCAATAGGATTGGCGGGCGCAGTAAAGAGCGGCACGTGGCCCCTGCTGTGCAAGCTGCGCCAGAGCGCGGGCGAGTTTATCCGGCATCCAGATGTCATCCTGATCTGCGAAACTGACATATCCCGCATCAACGGGAAGGGCGCGGATAAGCGACATGAAGTTATCGGAAAACCCACTGCAAGGGCCGCATTTTATGGTGACCTGACCGGGGTGATTTTGGGCAAATTCATCTAGTATTTGTGCGCTGGCATCTGTTGATCCGTCATCACTGCACATCAGGTGCCAGTTCGCGTGAGATTGCTGCGAGATACTGTGCAGCTGGGCGGCAAGGTGATCCGCGCCGTTGCGGATACCCATCAGGATCGTGACCCGAGGTGCCGGGGAATATGAGAATGCGGTGTTTGTCATTTCCGCTTTAGGACAAGCTAAAAAAGTTCACAAATTGT
This sequence comes from Sulfitobacter sp. M05, assembly GCF_029285175.1. GTDB lineage: Bacteria > Pseudomonadota > Alphaproteobacteria > Rhodobacterales > Rhodobacteraceae > Sulfitobacter. The sequence goes on from NZ_JABEDH010000002.1 coordinate 667,909, forward strand.
TAAGTGTCGTCAATTAACCGTCTTCCCTGAAATCACGAAGGAGGGTTCTTGTGTCGAGATTGCCATTGCTCACTTTGATCAAGCGGTTTGGCTCTGCCTTGCGGCGGGAGGGTACTGGTGCGGCAGTGCGACGGAGTGTGAATTATCTGCGTCGGCGGGCCCGCGGGGCGGGGATTGGCACAGTTCCGCTTGCCACCGATACGGGGCCAAGAGGTTCGGAACGGTATCTGCATGGAGTTTGGCAAAATCTGGCACAGCAGGACGCATTTCACATCCTGCAAGCGCCCAGTGTTGACCGTGCCCGACGTCAGATTGCGATGATTGCGGACCTGAACCTGCCGCAATGTCGGAAGTACCGGGTTGAGCAACTGGCCGGGTTCTGGCGTAGCAGAGGGGTGGAATTTGAATATGCACATTATCAGGACATTCCGCGCGCCACACGGATCATGCAACACGCGACCCATCTGATGGAATACCGGCTGCAATCGGGGGCCGCGACGGACATGTTTCGCTATGAGGCGCGGCGGCTACGGCTGCCGATCCTCTATGATCTGGATGACCCACTTTTTTCGGTTTCCGCCTACGAGACCTATCGCAACATGGAAGCATTGGACCCGGCGTTAAAATCCCACTTCGTGGCCGAGGCCCCTAAGTATCTCAGCATGATGAACGGGGCTGATATTCTCTCTGTTTCAACTCCCGGAATGGCGCAACATGCGGGGCTGTATTCGGGTCGCCCGATTTTTGTCAGGCGCAACTTTGCCGATGTGCAGACATTACATGCGGGGGCTGCAGCTATGGCTGACAATGGCGCTGATGACGGGATGTTCCGTGTGGCATTTGCCAGTGGCTCGCAGGGGCATGAGATTGATCTGGCGGAGATACTGCCCCCCCTGTCCGCGTTCATTCAGGCAGACCGAAACAGGCGTTTGATGTTGATCGGACACTTTGATCTGACCCATTTGCCGGAAGGTTTGAAGCCGCAGATAGAGACGGTCGCGTTTCGCGATTACGACCGCTATCTCAGTGCGGTTGCCCGGGCGGATTGTACCGTAATGCCGCTTTGTGACGATGCATTTAACCGATGCAAAAGCGCTGTGCGGGTTTTGGATGCGGCATCGGTTGGTGTTCCGTCAATTGTTGCAGGTGTCGGTGATCTGGCCTCGGTTGTGAATTCGGGCGAAACAGGAATTGTGGTGCAACAGGGCGGAAGCTGGATGCAGGCATTGCGTGAAATTGCCGCGTGCCCCAAAGCTGCGGCGCAGATGGGCAGGAACGCGCGTGCGAATCTGGAGGAACGCTGGTGTGCTTCGGATCAACCGCACATCATCGCGCCAGAGTTGATCGAATGGGTAGAGGCATGAATTTGCGGCATATATTGGTGGCAAATGTGTTTTTTGCGCCGTTCAGCTATGGGGGCGCAACGGTGGTTGCCGAACAGGTCGCGGCGTCCTTGATCAAACAGGGCGGGTACCGCGTGACGGCGGTGTCACTTTGCGCGCGCAATGATCTTGCGCCTTATGACGTGATCAAGAGTCAGAAAAACGGTATCGTGAATTACCTGATCAACATCCCTGAGCATCGCTCATACGGGCAGATTTATGATAACCCTGAAGTCACCGCGCGGCTGGCCGAATTGATCAGCGCGCTGGAGCCCGATCTGATCCACGCACATTGTGTTCAGAACATGGGGACCGGCGTTATCACCGCTGCGGAGGCGGCACATGTGCCGGTTATCCTGAGTGTTCATGATTTTTGGTGGCTGTGCGAGCGCCAGTTTATGATCCGGCTGGATGAGAAATACTGTGGTCAAAACCCTGTTAAGATCGAAAATTGCAAGGGATGTGTCGATAATTTCTGGGCGGCAAAGACACGTTTCAATCACTTGCAGGGGATCAGTAAAAAGGTGGCTTTGGTGACCTATCCGTCAAACTTCGCGAAGGAGTTGAGCGAAGCATCCGGTTTTGCCAAGGGCATCGGGGTGGTTTGGGAAAACGGCGTACGACCGCCGGAACCGGAGTTTTTTGAGAAACAGGCAGCCCGGCGGGCATCGGATCAGCGGGTCACCTTTGGCTATGTTGGGGGCCCAGCCCAAATCAAGGGGTGGCCGCAGATCGAACAGGCCTTTGCCGGCATCAAAACGGGCAAGTTTCGCGGACTTGTTGCCGAAGGCAGCCGCGACAAATCATGGTGGTGTGAAAGACAGCTTAGAAAGCTGCCCGGAGCATGGGAAATATACCCTCGTTTTGAACAACATAATATGGATGATTTCTATGCAGAGATTGACGTGCTTTTGTTCATGTCGCAATGGAAAGAGACCTTTGGGTTGGCCATTCGCGAGGCCTTGGCGCGGGGCATTACAGTGATCCAGACGGAGAGTGGTGGCACTGTTGAGCATGGCGCTATCCGGCAAGACAAGCTCATCCCGATTGCCGCGCCGCCTGAGCGGTTGCGGGCGCAAATTAACGAGGTTTTACATTCGGGCCGCCGTCACCGTGCGCCGTGTCCGGTGGTGCATTTTCGGGATCAGGCCCGTGCGTTTTCTGCTTTGGTTGATCAGGTTCTGCATGATGTGGATTGCGCCGCCTGAGCCTAGTTTTTTAGTCCCAGAGTGTGGTGGGTTGGGTTAATGTTGAATCTTTCTGGCTCATTTGTTCAGATTTTGCAGATTTATTCGAATGGCGTGAGGCCTTTGAGGGTCTTTAATCGGCGCGCATAATTGTAAGCCGCGATGAAGTTGGTGACATGCGTTTCCAGCTGAGTGTGTGTGTCGTAGTGGTAGCGTTTGATCGTTGCTTCCTTGATCGTCCTGTTCATCCGCTCCATCGCATATTTATCCTGTTTGCGATTGGTGAACTGGATGCCCCCTCTCGGCAGATTGCTTCGCAATCGCCTGCCGGGCGATGGTTATCCGTTAGGACCGTGTGGATCTTGTCGGGAACCACCATGATGAGATTGCGCAGAAACTGGGCCGCGACCATCTTACCCGCCCGTTCGTACAGTTCGACATATGCAAACTTCGATGTGCGGTCGATTGCCACCAAGAGGCGGATTTTGCCTTCGCTTGTGCGGACTTCAGCAATATCGATGTGGAAGTACACAATCCGATACCGCTTGAGCTTCTTCTTGGGCTTGTCGCCTTCGACCTCGGGCAATCTGCATGATCCCATGCCGCTGCAGGCAGCGATGCAAAGAAGAGCGCATCAGAGATGGGATGATGGGCTGCAGCGCATAGAGGCAATCGTCCAAAGGCAGCAATGTATATCGCCGAAACGCAACAATCACAGCCTCCTGTTCAATGCTGAGAACCGTTGAATGCGCGTCCTTGGGACCGATCACCGCGTCTTCAAGATGGTCGCGTTTGCGCAACCTAGAGACCGTCTTGATTTTGATCCCAAGTTCCCGGCTTAACGCCGCGTTCGAAGCGCACGCTTTTCGGATCATGCTGCGCATAACCCTGCCAGCCAGAGGATCGCTGTATGAGAGCTCGGACGGCGCGCGTCGTCTTGGCGCTCCCATGAAGAATTTGTCCCATAGCGTTTCCTTTTGATGGTTACAGACAGGTAGACCACCACACTCCGGGACTAAACACCTAGAAGACGAAATCGTTTTCATCCAGATCATCAAGGTTCACGCGGTTGAGTCTGATGGAACTGTTCCCGCCGGTCTGGATGACGACATCCTGACCAGACTGAAAGGAGGCGTTCAGGACATCGGAAAGGCGGGTCATGCCGTCCACTCGGGACAAATCTATGATCTCATTCGCGCTTGTTGCGTCAAAATCGCCAACCGTGTCATTGCCATGGTTGTTTTCAAACAGAAATTCATCCGCATTAAAGCTGCCGTGAAGAGAGTCATCGCCGTCGCCACCAAGGATCGTGTCAAAACCGGCCCCGCCGTACACCGTGTCATTGCCTGTTCCGCCGTCAATGATGTCGTTGCCCTGCCCGCCGAAGAACCGATCGCCGCCTTCGCCCCCCCACATGGAATCGTTGCCTTCCTGTCCGAAGACCCCGTCCCCGCTGTGACCACCGTAGAGCTGGTCATTGCCGCGTCCGCCAAAGAGGCGGTCAAATCCAAGCCCCCCCAGCAGGATATCGTTGCCGTCTTCGCCATAGAGGTTGTCCGCCTGATGTCCGCCATCAAGCAGATCATCGCCGTCGCCGCCGTTCAACAGATCGAAACCGGCATTGCCAAACAAGGTGTCGTTGCCAGCTTCGCCAAAAACCGCATCCACGCCATAGCCAACGTTGCTGCCGGCGCTCAGCCAATCATCGCCGTCCCCGCCCCAGACCCGATCCGGCGATGAACCGGCCCACACCCGATCGTTTCCGGAACCGCCGCTGATTCTGTCAAACCCGTCCCCGCCCAGCAGAACATCATTGCCTGCGCCGCCGCTGATCGAATCGGCATAGGTATCGCCCGAAATTGTGTCGTGTCCGGTGCCACCATCAAGGGTGTCAAAGCCGGCACCGCCCAGCAGAAAATCACTGTCATTCCCGCCGTGAACCAGATCATTGCCACCCTCACCGTTGACCGCATCACGACCTGCACCGGATTGCAGCGTATCATTGCCCCTGCCGCCAAATATTCGATCGTTGCCGGCACCGGTGGTAATCTGATCGTTGGCATGTGTACCACCGGTGTCATTTGCGCTGCGGTTCAGGGCGTATTGCGGTGCGTTCTGCCAAGGCGAACCAAGGTTTTCTGGGTCAATCCCTGTCGGATTTGCGCTGGAGCCCGGGTTTGGATCCGGGCGCGGCGGGCCACTGCCGCCGGGGTAAACTGCGGGATCTGTCTGTATACGCCCGCCTGTTATCAGGTTGGTGGTATCAAAATCCTGAGCGTAAAATCGGGAACCGTCAGACGAGCGGACTTCAAGAACATCGGCACCTAATCTGAATTCGGCACCCCAGCTGTGCGAGACAATGGTCATCTGTCCAAAGGCGTTGGTCTGACTGAAATCGGTCATGTCGATCCGGTCAAACCCCATCTCGAAGTCCTGAATGACGTCACGAGAGCCGTCCTCGGTCAGGACAAAGGTGTCACGCCCGCCGTCCCCGCGCAGGGTATCCGCGCCGGCCCCGTCCAGCAGGATGTCATTGCCGAAATTGCCGTTCAGGTGATCGTCGCCTGCACCGCCCGAAAGGATGTCATCCCCGACGCGACCGTTTAATGTGCTGCCGTTCGCCGAGGCCCCGAGGTTGATGCCGAGATTGGGCAAGGCAACGGAAAACTCTGCCAGATAGGGGGCTGCCTCGGTGGCCACCCAGAAGCGCAGACCGTCAGGCATCGCCATGGCGTCAATGGAGGTGATGCCACGCAGCGGGGTTGCGGCCTCTGCGGGCATGGCGTCAATGTGTTGCAGACGGCCACCCGGCAAGACAGTAAACATGCTGACACCGCTGTCCGACCCCGCCGCGAGGATGAAATTCTGACCGTCAACGGTGACGCTGGTAACGTGACTGGCATCGGCAAACCGGGTGCCAAGGCCGTCGATCAGGTGGTCAACCGGTACCATTCCTTGGGGGGTAACGGCGAAGGTTGAAAGTGAGTCGCTGCCGGAACCGGCCACCACGACATAGAGCTTGCCATCCGCCGCAGAGGTCACCGCCAGCGCATCGGGTCGATCAACCCAAAATCCGCTATTGGCGTCCACATCGTTAATATGTGTCAGTTTTCCGTCGGTACCCTGACGAAACATGCTGACGGTGTCTGCGCCCTGATAGGTGACAAATGCATAGGTTTGCCCGTTATGTGTGGTGCTGGTGATATCGGTGGCACGTTCGCCCTGCATGGCGTTGCCCTGATTGATGTTGGACAGATTGAGCGTGCTGCCTGATCCGAATGACATATTGACCAGCCCGCCATTGCGCAAAGCGCCAAGGCCGGTGTTGCCGTCGCCGATCAGCTCCATCTCGGTGAGGCCGCCAAGGTGGCGCCCCGGTGCCGTATAGGTAATGCTTCCGTCGATGGCATTGCCGGCACCGTTACTGTCCAGCCGAACACCAGTCAGATTGCTGTTGTTAAGGCCCGCCATATAGAGCTGTTGGCCACCGCCGGCATCGCGTAGCACCAGATCCGTTGTTTCAAGTTGCAGCAAATGGGGGGCGATACGCCACTGCTGATTCAGCGTGGTATCACCGGCGTTATTGCTCAGATCATAGGCCGACAGCCATCCGTTTCCCCGGGTTGCGGCAAATAGCATGGGACCGCCAGAACCATCGACAATTTTAATGTCGTTCAACCCGACCAGCCCAAATTCCTCAAGCGATGAAAGCGCCCCGTGATTTGAAAATACTGCTCTTACCATTGACCTTCCCCTTTTCGCGGTGATGGCCTTTGTTGAGTTGTTTTCACGCAAGTTGCGGGTTCAGAAGATGGCAGTTCTGAGGCGAATGCAGCGGATTTTATGGGTTTGGTGTTGCGCCAACCGGATCCGAGCGGGCGCAAAGGTCAGGGCATGTTCAGGCAATTGTAGGAGGGTCCGGAACGTTGAGAATTGATTTACCTTACAAGAGGACCGCCCATGTCTCAGACGTCCCCCACCTTGTCGCTGCCTTATATTCAGCCGGCACAGGCGCAAAAACATGTGACCCATAACGAGGCCTTGCGGATTCTGGATGCTGTGACGCAATTGAGCGTGATCAGCACAACCCTGACCACCCCGCCGGGGCAGACCGTCAGCGGAGATCGCTATATCGTGGCCGATGCCGCAACGGGTGTCTGGGCGGGGCAGGAACAAAATATTGCCGTTCAGGTTGATGGCAGTTGGCAGTTCTTTACACCGAATATCGGCTGGCGGGCGGATATTGCCAGTAGTGGCGAACAGGTGCGGTTTGACGGCACGGTTTGGCAGCCGGCAGGGGGCGGCGCGACAGGTGATCTGCAAAACGTGCCGCTGTTGGGTGTCAATACCACAGCGGATGCTACCAACAAGCTGGCGGTGTCTGCCGATGCAACATTGCTGAACAATGCAGGCGGCGGTCACCAGCTTAAGCTGAACAAGGCGACAGCGGGGGACACCGCAAGTCTGTTGTTTCAGACCGGTTTCGGGGGCCGTGCCGAGATGGGGACGGCTGGCGATGACAATTTCGAGGTAAAGGTCAGCCCAAACGGCAGTAATTTCAAGACTGCCATCCGTGCAGAGGCGTCAACAGGTGCTGTTCAGTTTCCCGGCGGTCAGTCGTTTTTCCAGGACGTGTTTATTCTGAACGATACTGCGTGGTCGATCGACATCCCGTGGTCGAACCCGTCGCGTATTCTGATGTGGTTAAGCGTGAATATGGAAGGGCGGTATTTCCTGTTTTCGATCACCGGCACCCTGACCGGCGTGAACAATTTTGGCGAGATGTTTGCCAATCCGCCCGGCACGTTGACCTATCACACAGGCCCCTTGAGCGGGACAACAGGGCCATCGGGCGGCATTAATGTTTCGATTGATGTCACAGGCTCTGCGCCCAAGTTGTTCGTTGAAAACCGCCTTGGTTCAAACCGTCTGTTCACATTATCCACGATGGGGAAATGATATGAGTGTTTCCAACGACCAATCCGCAAAATATCGCACCGCAGAGTTGCCCGGATTGGGGCAGGTGCAGATTCCGCAGGGCATGACGGATGAAGAGGTGCTGGCGCAGGTATTGGGCGCGCCCGCCGAAGTTGCGGCAACACCGGCAAAGAAAACCAAGAAAAAGCCGTAAAAGCGGCGTCAAATCGCTCTGTCCGATGTATTGATATGCTGCAAGGTATTTGATCAGGCACGGAGCGATCAGTTGGATTTCATAACACCCACAAAACTGCCCGGTGTGGTTTTGGTAAACCCGCCGCGTTTTGGTGACGCGCGCGGGTTTTTCTGCGAAAGCTGGAACCGGCAGAAAATGTCGGATCATGGTGTCGATATTGATTTTGTACAGGACAATCATTCGGTGTCTGCCGCTGCGAACACCGTGCGCGGATTGCATTTTCAATCGCCCCCCCATGCGCAGGCCAAACTGGTGCGCTGTGGTCGTGGGGCATTGTTTGATGTGGCTGTGGATATCCGCAAGGGCTCTGCAACCTTTGGGCAATGGGTTGGCTGCGAGCTGACCGCGGAAAACGGTTTGCAATTGTTGATCCCCGCCGGGTTTCTTCACGGTTTCGCAACACGTGCGCCGGATACAGAGATTATCTATAAGTGCAGCGATTTTTATGCCCCGGAGTGCGATGGCGCGGTGCGGTTTGACGACCCGGAGCTTGGCATTGACTGGGGGTTAAGCGGCCCGGCGGTATTGTCGGGCAAGGATGAACAGGCACCCTTGATGTGCGATTTTGACAGCCCTTTCACATTTGAGGGCACGGCATGAAGATCCTTGTGACGGGTGGTGCGGGGTTTATCGGGTCCGCCGTGGTGCGGTTGGCCGTCAGCCGCGGCCATGAGATCGTTAACCTTGATGCGCTGACCTATGCCGGATGTCTGGAGAATGTGGCAAGCGTGGCGGACAGCCCGCTGTATACATTCGAACAGGTGGATATTCGCGACCGTGCGGCGCTGGATGCTGTATTTGCGCGTCATGCCCCCGATGCGGTGATGCATCTTGCCGCAGAAAGCCACGTGGACCGGTCGATCGATGGGCCGGGTGACTTTGTCGAAACCAATATCACCGGCACCTATAACATGCTGGAAGCCGCGCGCAGCTATTGGGTGGGGGCTGGCAAGCCAGAGGCTTTTCGCTTTCACCACATTTCGACGGATGAGGTGTTTGGCTCATTGGGCGCGACGGGCATGTTCACCGAAGACACGCCTTATGATCCGCGCTCGCCCTATTCCGCATCCAAAGCAGCCAGCGATCATTTGGTTCGGGCATGGCATGAGACCTACGGCTTGCCGGTGGTTTTGACGAATTGTTCCAATAACTATGGCCCCTATCATTTCCCTGAAAAGCTGGTGCCGGTGGTGATCCTGAATGCCCTCGCGGGCAAGGACATCCCGGTTTACGGCGAAGGGTTGAATGTGCGCGACTGGCTGTTTGTCGAGGATCATGCAGACGCCTTGTTGTTGGTACTGGAAAAAGGCACGCTGGGCCGTAGTTACAACATTGGCGGGGAGAACGAGGCGCGCAACATTGATCTGGTGCGCAGCATTTGTGCGATTCTGGACGTAAAGCGGCCCAAAGATGGCGGTTATGCGGATCAGATCACCTATGTTCAGGACCGCGCCGGCCATGACCTGCGCTATGCGATTGATCCCGCGCGCATCCGCGACGAACTGGGCTGGCGGCCTTCGGTCACACTGGAGCAGGGGCTGGAGCGTACGGTGCAATGGTATCTGGACAATGAAGATTGGTGGCGCACTTTGCAGGCGCGTGATGGCGTGGGCGAACGTCTGGGGGTCAAAGGATGAGCATTCTTGTTATCGGAAAATCCGGCCAGGTGGCGCGGGAATTGGCGAAACTGCCTGATGTGATTTGCATCGGGCGGGATGAGGCGGATCTGACTGCGCCCGAGCAGGTTTCACATGCGATCCACGCCTATACGCCAAGTGCCGTGATCAACGCGGCGGCCTATACCGCGGTCGACAATGCCGAGGATGAGGAGGCATTGGCGACATTAATCAACGGGGACGCACCCGGTGTGATGGCGCGCGATTGCGCGGTACTGGGCATCCCCTTTGTGCATATTTCGACGGATTATGTGTTTGATGGCGGGGGGACATGCCCATGGCAACCTGATGATCCGACGGCACCTTTGGGGGTTTATGGGCGATCAAAACTGGACGGTGAAAACAAGGTGCGTGCTGCGGATGGTGTTCATGCAATTTTGCGTACGTCTTGGGTGGTGTCGGCGCATGGCAATAATTTTGTTAAAACCATGCTGCGCCTTGGGGCGGAGCGGGACGTGTTGAGCATTGTCGCGGACCAGATTGGCGGACCGACGGCGGCCAGGGATATTGCGCAGGCCTGCCACACCATGGCGCAACAGTTGATCGAAACACCTGAAAAGACCGGCACCTATCATTTTGCCGGCACCCCTGCGTGCAGTTGGGCCGATTTTGCCCGCGCGATTTTTGACTCCGCCGGTGTCAACTGTGCGGTGACAGAGATCCCGTCAGAAGCCTATCCCACACCCGCCATGCGTCCGCATAATTCGCGGATGGATTGCACAACCACCAAAACCGTATTCGACATCACGCGCCCCGACTGGCACGCCAGTTTACAGGATATTCTTACTGACCTCGGAGCAATAAAATGACCAATCGCAAGGGCATCATTCTGGCAGGCGGGTCTGGCACGCGGCTGTATCCGATCACCATGGGCATTAGTAAGCAACTGCTGCCGATTTACGATAAGCCGATGATTTATTACCCGATTTCGGTGCTGATGTTGGCCGGTATTCGCGAGATTGCAATGATCACCACCCCGCAGGATCAGGCGCAATTCCAGCGCTCGCTTGGTGATGGCAGCCAATGGGGTATTTCGCTGACCTATATCGTGCAGCCCTCGCCGGATGGTCTGGCGCAGGCCTATATTCTGGCGGAGGATTTTTTGGATGGCGCGCCTTCGGCGATGGTGCTTGGGGATAACATCTTCTTTGGCCATGGTCTGCCGGAAATTCTGGCGGATGCAGATAAACAGAAAAGCGGTGGGACGGTATTTGGCTATCACGTGGCTGACCCCGAGCGTTATGGTGTGGTCGGTTTCGACAAGGCTGGTGTGGCACAGACCATTGTTGAAAAGCCCGAAAAACCAGCGTCAAACTACGCGGTTACCGGGCTTTACTTCCTAGATGCGGATGCGCCGAAACTGGCCCGCGAGGTCAAGCCCTCGGCGCGGGGCGAACTTGAGATTACATCGCTGTTGGAAATGTATCTGGCGCAAGGGTCACTGCGGGTGAATCGGATGGGGCGCGGTTATGCCTGGCTTGATACCGGCACCCATGCCAGCCTGTTGGACGCGGGAAACTTTGTGCGCACGCTGACCCAGCGGCAGGGGCTGCAAACCGGATGCCTTGAGGAAATCGCCCATGACCAAGGCTGGATCAGTGATGAAGAATTATTAAAGCGCGCTGAGATGTTTGAGAAAAACGACTATGGTCGTTATCTCAAAGACCTCTTGAAATAGCGCCCTAGCCCTTAGCCCCCTGGCCGCGGGAATAAACATCTTCGTAGCGCACGATGTCGTCTTCTCCCAGATAGCTGCCGGTTTGCACTTCGATCAGTTCCATCGGGGTGTCGCCGGGATTTTCCATTCGGTGGATGGCGTGCAGCGGGATGTACACGGATTCATTCTGATGCACCATTTTGACGTCCAGATTGTCACGGTCAGGCCCGACCGTAACCTTGGCAGTACCAACCACGACGATCCAGTGTTCCGACCGGTGTTCGTGGCTTTGCAGGCTGAGCGCCGCACCGGGATTGACCACGATGCGTTTCACCTGAAAGCCGTCCGACAGGATGAGCGTTTCAAAGAACCCCCAAGGGCGGTGATCCTTGGGGAAATTATCGGCCTGCGGCACATCGGCTGCGCGCATTTGTTTCACCACATCCCCGAGATTTGCTGTGCAACTGCGGTTGGCCACCAGCACTGCATCGGGCATGGCAACCGCGACGATGTTCTCCAGCCCGAGCCCGACCAGCTGGACCGCGCCAGATTCCGAACGCAATAGGGTTTCTTTGCACTCAACAGCATGGGCGCGCCCTTGCAGGGCAACGCCATCGGCGTCTTTCTCTGCATGTAGGTGGACCGCGTTCCAGCCGCCCATATCCGACCAATCGCCAGTATGCGCAATAACGCTGAGGTTGCTTACTTTTTCCATGATCGCAAAGTCGACAGAAATGTCTTCGCAGTTTGCCCAAGCGGCAGGGTCAAGGCGCAGGAAGCCAAGATCGGGTTCGGCGGCTTCAACGGCAGCGCGCACATGGGCCAACATGTCAGGCGCATGGGTGGCAAAGGCGTCGATCATCGTCTGGGCCGCATACATAAAGATGCCCGCGTTCCACAAGTATCCGCCCGCATCCAGCATCCGCTGTGCTTCGGCCAGCTGGGGTTTCTCGACAAAGCGCTTCAGTGGCAGTGCGCCATGGGCTTCGCCTTCGCCCAGCTCAAGATAGCCATAACCGGTTTCTGGCTTGTTCGGGGTGATGCCAAAGGTCACGATCTGGCCCGCCTGTGCTGCGGCGACGCCGCGGCGGACATTTTCACAAAAGACGTCGGCCTGTGTAATGTAGTGGTCTGACGGGGCGGCCAGCATCAATTGTGCCGGATCCTTTTGTGCCACAACCAGGGCCGCTGCCAGAAGTGCAGGTGCGGTATTGCGGGCCTCGGGTTCGATCAGAACAGCATTCGGGGTGATCCCCGCGTCATGCAATTGCTGGGTTGCGATAAACCGGAAATCGGAGTTTGTTACGACAATCGGTTCGGCAAATCCGCTGGCAGACAAACGTTTGCTGGATTGCTGAAACAGGCTGCCTTCGCCGATCAGATCAATGAACTGTTTTGGAAAGCTCTTGCGAGAGACCGGCCAAAGACGAGTCCCTGATCCGCCACACAGGATCACCGGAGTGATATCACTGGTTGTCATTTCTCGTCCTTTTCGTTGCCGCAGCCGTTAAAGCCCTCTGTTAAAGTGGCGTGCCCCTAAGTTGCAAGGGACAATAGTCAACCCCACTAAGAGTATGAGTGGCTTTTCGCCAAGTCACCAATTTTATTGGTTTTTGGACAGGGAGTTTCCCGCCAGAATTGTAGTTTTGCGGAAAATACCTGTTCGGTTCAGGTCGCAGGCGACCGTTTGTGAGGGGGCAGATGGGTGTTAGAGCCTCAGTGGCTTGGTGTTTTTTCCAAAGATCATCCCTTGACCTTACAGTTACTGGAACCTCTATCTGTCGCCCAAGGCTTTAGAAAAGAAAGTTGGGTTTTGGGACAATCAGTGGTTTTGCCGGTTCGCAATATGACATGCGGCGGATGTTCTGCGCGTGTGGCACGGGCCTTGGAAGGCGTGTCCGGGTTGACCGATATTGCGGTTAACCTTGCGGATGAGGCGGTGCAGTTTTCCGCGCCGGATGCAGAAACTGTTAAGGGCGCTCTGCGGAGTCTGGATGTGGCCGGGTATCCGGCACAAACCCAAGAGGCGCATTTGGCCATCAGCGGCATGTCCTGCGCATCCTGTGCCAGCCGTGTGCAGCGGGCGCTGGAAACCCAAGCCGGTGTTGTGCTGGCCCGGATAAACCTGACAGACGACACGGCAACGCTGGAGTTCTTGCCGAATTTGATCACGGCGCAGCAGTTGGCCGATATTGCCAGTGATGCAGGATACCCAGCGTCGTTAATCAATGATGCACTGCCGTTGGACCGGTCCACCGTGAAAGAGGCCGAAGCAGATCACAATCGCCGCATGATGTGGTACGCGGCTGTACTGGCGGTTCCGGTTTTTGTGCTGGAGATGGGGGGGCATTTGTTTCCCGCCCTACATCATCTGATTGCTGGTACCATCGGGATCGAAAACAGCTGGAGGATTCAGTTTGTCCTGACCAGCCTGATTTTGTTCGGACCGGGCCGGCAGTTCTTTGTTAACGGCTTGCCCGCTCTGTGGCGAGGTGCCCCCAATATGAACAGTCTTGTGGCGCTGGGCGCGGGGGCGGCATGGGTATTCTCGACCGTTGCATTGTTTGCCCCCTTTGTACTGCCCGCCGGAACGCGGGCGGTGTACTTTGAGGCGGCTGCGGTGATTGTCACGCTGATCCTGTTGGGGCGCTGGTTCGAGGCCCGTGCGAAAGGCCGCACCGGTGCGGCAATCCGCAATCTGATTGATCTGCAACCCCGCACCGCCTTGGTTGCGCAGGGGCAAGAGTGGGTAGAGGTGCCGGTCGCCGAATTGCAGGTCGCGGCGCGGTTTCTGCTTAAGCCGGGGGCGCGTGTCCCGACAGATGCCGTCGTGCTTGAAGGGGCCGGCACGGTGGATGAAAGCATGATGACCGGCGAGCCGATGCAGGTCAGCAAAACAGCCGGTGATGTGCTAACCGGTGGCACGGTAAACGGCCATGGCAGTTTCATTTGCGAAGTCTCGCGGGTGGGGCATGATACAGCGTTGGCACAGATCATCCGCATGGTTCAACAGGCCCAGAGCGCGCGACTGCCTATTCAGGGGTTGGTCGACCGTGTTACGCTTTGGTTTGTGCCTGCGGTGATGGGGATTGCGCTTTTGACTGTTGCTGTCTGGCTGGTGTTCGGGCCGGAACCGGCCTTGTCCCATGCGCTGGTGGCGGGGGTTTCTGTTTTGATCATCGCCTGCCCCTGCGCAATGGGTTTGGCTACACCTACATCCATTATGGTGGGCAGTGGCCGTTCGGCCGAGCTTGGGGTTTTGTTCCGGCAGGGGGATGCCCTGCAATCGTTGTGTGATGTGAAAATGGTGGCCTTTGACAAGACCGGAACCTTGACCGCCGGCAAGCCGATGCTGACCGAATTTGTCAGCATGGACGAAAGTGAATCGGATCGGATGCTGGCCCGTGTCGCGGCGCTTGAATCCCGCTCCGAACATCCGCTGGCTGTTGCTGTGTTGCAGGCTGCAAGCGCCAGAGGCCTAGGCCTGCCCGAAGTTTCACAGATCGAAGTTGTATCAGGGCAGGGCATCTGTGGCGTTGTCGAGGGGCAGCGTATCGCTGTGGGGAATGCCCGATTGATGCAGGGTCAAGGAGTGGTGACACAAGCAATGGAAGGGCAAGCGGAGGCTCATAAATTGCGCGGGCATACTGTGTTCTTCGTCGCGGTTGAGAACCAGCTGGCGGCCATTGCCGCAATCTCCGACCCGCTGCGCCCGACCAGCAAGACGGCCATCGCAGCGCTGAAATCACGCGGCTTGCAGGTTGCGGTCATCTCGGGCGATAGCGGCGAAACCGCGCGTGCCGTTGCCCAGGACCTTGGCATTGAAACCGTGATCGCCGACGTTCTGCCTGAGGGCAAGACAGAGGCGTTGAAAAAGCTGCGCAGGGCGCATGGTAACATCGCCTTTGTGGGGGACGGCATCAATGACGCCCCTGTGTTGGCGCAGGCGGATGTTGGCATTGCCATTGGCACTGGCACCGATGTGGCGATTGAAACCGCAGATGTTGTATTGATGGGGGGCGACGTGCAGGGTGTGGTCCATGCGTTTGATTTGTCCCGTCTGACCCTGCGCAATATCAAACAGAATCTTCTCTGGGCCTTCGGGTATAACGTGGCCCTGATCCCGGTGGCGGCTGGCGCGCTTTATCCGGCGATGGGTGTGCTTTTGTCACCGGGCCTTGCGGCCGGAGCGATGGCGTTTTCATCGGTTTTTGTGCTGGGTAATGCATTGCGTCTGCGCCGGATCGGGGTGTGATATGAACATTAAGTCCGTCAGTGAAGCAACCGGGCTGCCCGCCAAGACGATCCGTTATTACGAGGAGGTCGGCCTTGTCCGACCATCAAGACAGGGCAACGGGTATCGGGTGTTTTCGAACAGTGATGTGCATAAGCTGGCGTTTCTGGCGCGGTCGCGTTCCTTGGGGTTTCCTGTGGAAAGCTGCCGCAGCTTGTTGGCACTTTACGAAGATCAAGAGCGCGCCAGCGCCGATGTCAAAGCCATTGCAGAGCAACATCTTGCTGAGATTGATCAAAAACTGGCCGAACTGACAGCGATGCGTCAGACTCTAAGCACGATGGTGCGGTCTTGTGCTGGGGACAACCGCCCCGATTGCCCGATCCTGTCCGATTTGGCGCAGGAGTTCGACGATGGTACCAAGGCTGGTTAATCGCCCGTATTGACGGCCCCGCCACAGGCGTGTTGGGTGACGCGAGCTGTCGAATTGAGAAAAGGATTTTGCGTATGTTTGTATTTGCCGCGCCGCAACAGGCCAGCCTTGCCGTGCAGGGCAGCACGGACCGGTTTCCGGTACGCCGGATCTTTTGTGTTGGCCGCAACTACGAGGCACATGCCCGCGAAATGGGTAAAGACCCGACCCGCGAGGCACCGTTCTTTTTCACCAAACCGGCAGATGCTGCGCTGGATACGCCTTGTACCATTGCCTATCCCAAGCTCACAAATGACCTGCATCACGAGATCGAGCTGGTTATCGCAATCCATAAAGGAGGCTCTGATATCGCGGAGGCCGATGTGATGGATCACGTTTGGGGGGCGGCGGTTGGTCTGGACATGACCCGTCGCGATTTACAGGCCGAGGCCAAGAAGATGGGCCGCCCATGGGACTGGGGCAAGGCATTCGACCGCTCTGCCCCGATTGGCCCGATCAAGCCGATTGCACAGGTGCCCAGCGTCGAGAACGGGCGTATCTGGCTGGCCGTGAACGGCGAGACCCGTCAGGATGCCGATATCGCCGATCTGATCTGGTCAGTTCGCGAACATATCGCGATCCTGTCACAAGCTGTCGACATCGCACCCGGTGACATCATCATGACGGGTACGCCTGCCGGAGTCGGGGCAGTAGTGCCGGGGGATGTGATCACCGGCGGGGTGGATGGTATCGGCGAGCTGCAAGTGACAATAGGAGAGCGGGCATGAGCGACCTGGCATTACACAACTATTTCCGGTCTTCGACATCCGTGCGCGTGCGCGCAGCGCTAAACCTTAAGGGGCTGGGGTATGATTATGTGCCCTTGTCCCTGTTGAAAGGTGAACAGGCCAGCGCGGCGCATCTTGCGCTTAATCCTTCGGGGTTGGTGCCAACTTTGGTCACGCCGAACGGGGTTTTGCCGCAATCCATGGCGATCCTTGAGTGGCTGGATGAGGTGCATCCCGCACCCCCGCTGCTGCCAGCTGATGCATGGGGGCGGGCACGGGTGCGCAGTCTGGCGCAGATCGTGGCAGCCGACATTCACCCGGTGAACAATCTGCGGATTCTCAAACATCTGGAAGCGGAGTTTGGCGTCGATGCAGCGGGCAAGGCCGCGTGGTTCCGCACATGGGCCAGCGCAGGTATGGCGGCGCTTGAAACGCGATTGGCGCAGGAAACGGAAACCGGTGAGTTCTGTCACGGCGATACTGTTGGACTGGCCGACCTGTGCCTTTATGCGCAGGTGTTGAACAACGCACGGTTCGAAGTCGACATGTCACCCTATCCGACGATCCGGCGTATTCATGCCAATTGTATGCAGGTGCCGGCGTTGGAACAAGCCACACCGGCCAACCAGCCGGACGCGACCTAGATCGGGTTGGCGGCCAGAAATTCGGTCAGATGGCCGGCGACCTCTTGCGGGGCGTCCCAGTGGATAGAATGACCTGCGGCCTCTATCGTTGCTTCGGTCAAATTGGGGATGCTGGCAAAGCTGGGCTGTGCAGCGGCGGGCGGGACCATCAGGTCTTGCCCCGCATAAAGAACCAGGGCCGGGCAGGTGATGTCATTCGGTTTTGCCTGTGGACGAAATGCGCCAAAGGCGGCGATCTGATGCGCCATCGCATCTGCTGTCTGGGCATGGGGATAGGCAAGGCTGGCTGCTAGCGCGGTCTCAACCTGTGCTGGATCTTCAAAGAACCCATGGCCGAACAGCCACGGATAAAGCGCGCGCAGCCACATTTCCTCGCCCTGGGGCGCACGGCGCACCGCCATCAAGGCGCTGAACACTGCGGCGGTGCGGGGTACCCGAATACGGCCCGAGGCCAGAATCGTGCAGCTGGCGACGTGATCCGGTTCCATATGGGCGATTTCCAGTGACAGCAGACCACCAAGCGAATGACCGGCGACATGGAACCGGTCGATCCCAAGGTGGTTCATCAACGCCAGCGCATCGTGCGCCATCAGGCCGCAATCGGCCGGCGCATCCCATGGCACGGTGCGTCCTGTGGTTCGGTTATCGGGCCGGATTACCGTGAAATGGTCGGTCAACAGCGGCAACAGCCCGGCCCATGCGGCGCTGTCACTTAACATGCCGGCCAACAACAAAAGCGGCGGCCCATTGCCGTCGATTTCGTAATGCAGGGTCACATCGTCAAGGGGCAGATCAGGCATTGAGGGTTCTCCAGCAAGGCAGCAAGTCATCAGGGTGGGGCGTCGCCTCATAAATGGCGCGGGCGATGGCGCGCGCCAGACAGAGCGAGGCCGCATGGCCGATCAAGGACAGATCACCGGCGGGTTTGTCACCGGTGGTCAAGGCAAACACCAAATCGCCATCCATCGGGGTATGCGCCGGCACGGTAGCCCGCCCGATCCCGTCATGAGCAGCAACTGCGACACGCTGACATTCGGCCTTTGTCAGGTTCGCATCAGTGGCGATGATCGCGATTGTCGTATTGGCCCGTTGTGACATCGCAACAACTTTGCGACTTTCCAACGACAGGCCAAGGCCGGACGCCGGATCAGGGCCGAAGCCGCCGAACTCCGCGTTTAATTCGAAGGGGGCGGCATAGAAATATTTGTCGCCCGGTGTGGTAACCGCGCCAACCGGATTGGCCGCCACCAATGCGCCAACTGTGCTGCCGTCGGGAAGCACCAACGAGGCAGAACCAAGGCCGCCTTTCAACATTGAAGACATAGCGCCAGTACCCGCGCCCGCGGTGCCCAGGGAAAAGGTCTCTGTTGCTGTGTTAAAGGCCTGCCGGCCTAAGGCGCGGTAGGGGTTGTCAGTCCAATCCTTGTCGCCCCCGTTCAGCAGGTCGAAGAGAATGGCACCGGGGACCAAGGGAATGGTGGCCCCGCCAACCTGAAATCCACGCCCAGCCGCGCGCAGACCATCCACCACACCGGAGCAAGCATCAAGACCGTAGGCAGAACCACCTGACAGCACCAAAGCATCAACTGCCGCCACGGATTTGTCAGGGGCCAACAGATCGGTTTCCCGCGCCCCCGGCGCGCCGCCCATGACATGTACAGAGGCAGTAAAGGGCTTATCGGCCAGCACCACAGTAGTGCCGGATTTCAAGGTGTCGTCCTGCGCGTTGCCGACACGCAGGCCGGGCACATCGGTGATCAGGTTTTTCGGGCCGGCAATCATTGTTAGGGTCTCGCTTTTGAAATAGGGTAGTGGCCCGCAGTGGGCTTGAAAATGGGCTCTAATAAGAGAGTCTTGCGATTGCCTGTCTTGTGTTGGCAGCGGGGGCCATATGCGGGAAATCTGGTGCAAGTCATGCGGATGCTGTTCCTGTTTCGGGCAGTACTGGGGCGGCCGCAATAAGGGTCTGTGTATAGTTGTGTTGCGGGTTTTCGAATACGTCTTCGGTGCGGCCCTGTTCGACGATCTTGCCGGATTGCATCACCAGCACATGGTCGGTGACTGTGCGCACCACGGATAGGTCGTGGGAAATGAACAGGTAGGTCAGGTTGTAAGCGCCGCATAGGTCGGCCAGCAGGTCAAGGATCTGGGCCCGGACCGACACGTCAAGCGCGCTGACGGCCTCGTCGAACAGGATCAGCTCTGGCTTGATGATCAGAGCCCGGGCTATTGCGATACGTTGACGCTGGCCGCCAGAGAACTCGTGGATGTATTTGGTGGCGTCAGACGGTGTCAGACCGACGGCGGTCAGGGCCTCGTCAATGGCGCGGCTGCGGTTCTTGCCGGTGGGCGGATCGGGCAAAAGGTGGAAGGGTTCAGTGATCAGGCGATCGACACGGTGGCGCGGATTAAAGCTGCCGAAAGGGTCTTGAAACACCACCTGCATCTTGCGGCGTACCTCAAGGTTGGGCGTGTTGCCGGTAAATACTGGGGTGCCATCCAGTGTGATTGACCCGCTTTGCACCTGTTCCAGACCCAAAAGTGCCCGCGTTAGGGTCGATTTTCCACACCCGCTTTCGCCCACCAATCCAAGGCGCTCTCCGCGTTGCAGATCAAAGGACAGATCGTCGATGGCGCGCATGTACCCCGGGGCACCAAACAGCGTTTTGCGCGGCAAACGGTAGTCGCGGATGATGTTCTTGACCTCAAGCAAGGGGCGCAAAGGGGGCGCAGCGGGCAGGGCGACCTGATGGTTTGAAGCGGCAAACAGCATCTTGGTATAGGGGTGTTGCATGTCGTGCAGCAGGGTTTGCGTGGCCCCTTGTTCAACAATCTGGCCGTGCCGCATGACGATGATCCGGTCGGCCATATCGGCAACCACCGCCAGATCATGGGTGATCATCAACAGGCCCATTTCGTCCTCGCGGGCCAGCGATTTCAGCAGATCAAGGATTTGCGCCTGTGTGGTGACATCCAGCGCAGTGGTAGGTTCATCCGCAATCAACAAACGGGGCCGCAGGGCAATGGCCATGGCAATCACAACCCGCTGGCGTTGCCCCCCGGACAATTCATGCGGATAGCGTGATAGGGGAAAACGGTCTTGGGGCAGGCCGACACGTGTCAGGGTTGCAGCGGCCTGTTCGAGGGCATTTGCCCGGCTGACGCTGGGGTCGTGGATGCGGATGGTTTCGGCCACCTGTGTGCCGATGGTTTGCACCGGGTTCAGCGCGGTCATCGGTTCTTGAAACACCATTCCCATGTCTCTGCCGCGCATGGCGCAAAGTTCGGGCTCGGTCAGCTGTGTTAGCTCCTGATCGCCCAGCAGGATATGGCCCTTGGTGCGCGTCCCCTTGGGCAGCAGCCCCATCAGCGCAAGCGCGGTCATGGATTTGCCAGACCCGCTTTCGCCGGTGACGGCGACAATTTCGCCTGCGTCAATCGACAGGGTAACATCGCGCAGGATGTCGAGGCCATAGATTGACAGGCTCAGGTTGGTGATCTGCAAAAGGTTCATGTGCGGGCCACCCGCAAGCGAGGATCAAGGTAATCGCGCAGCCCGTCACCCATCAGATTTAATCCCAGAACAGTAAGGATGATCGCAAACCCCGGGACAAGCGCCATATGGGGGGCAATGCTGACCAGTGTTTGGGCATCGGCCAACATTCGCCCCCATGAGGGCGTCGGCGGCTGCGCCCCAAGCCCGACATAGCTAAGCCCCGCTTCCGCGAGGATGCCGAGGCTGAACTGGATCGTGCCCTGAACAATCAGCAGGTTGGTCACATTGGGCAGAATATGTTCGACGGAAATACGGGCCGCATTTTTGCCCGCGACCCGCGCGGCCATGATAAATTCGCCTTGCCAAAGAGACAGAGCGGCCCCGCGGGTGATACGGGCAAAAACCGGAATGTTGAAAATGCCAATGGCAATGATGGCGTTAATTGCGCCTGCCCCGAAAATTGCGGTGATCAGAATGGCAATCACCAGACTGGGGAAGGCGAATACCAGATCATTGCCGCGCATGATCAGTTCATCCACAAGTGTGCCCTGTCGCGCCGCCGCCCAAAGGCCCAGCGGCACGCCCAACCCCATGCCGATGCCCACCGCGACCAGCGCCACAGCGATAGAGGTGCGTGCGCCGACCATGATCATGCTGAGCAGGTCACGCCCGAAATGATCGGTTCCCAGCAGATGGGAGGCGGAAGGGGTCTGAAGCTTATCAGGAATGTTGAGGGCCGCGTGATCAAACGGCGTCCAGGCAAAGCTGACCAGCGCGGCAATCAGGAAAACGGCGGTCAAAAGACTGCCCAGAATCAGATTGCGGTTCATGATCTGGACCTCAAGCGGGGATCAACGGCGGCATAGGCCAGATCGACGATAAAGTTCACAACGATCACAGAGAACACCAAAAGCATCACCACAGATTCCACGACAATCAGGTCGCGCGCCGAGATCGATTGAAACACCAGCCGCCCCAGACCGGGCAAGTAAAACACCTGTTCGATGATGATCGAACCCGCCAGCAGGAACGAGAATTGCAGCCCGATGATGGTCAACACAGGTATCAGCGCATTGCGCAAACCGTGCCGCCACAAAGCCTGACGCGCTGTCAGCCCCTTGGCCCGCGCGGTGCGGATGAAATCTTCGCCCATCACATCCAGCAACGACGAGCGCATGACCCGCGCGAGTATCGCGGCCTGAGGCAGGGCCAGCGCAATGGCAGGCAGTGTTAGCCCGTGAAGGCCGGCGAAAACCCCCTTGTCCCATCCGACAAATCCACCGGCCGAGAACCAGCGCAGATTGATGGCGAAAATCAACACCAACATCATCGCGAACCAGAAGTTGGGCACTGCAACCCCCAGCTGGGTTGCGCCCATCACCCCGATGTCACCGGCTTGCCCGCGGCGGCTGGCGGCATAAATCCCGGCTGGAAAAGCCACCAGAGTGCTGAGTGTCAAAGCATAAAGCGACAACGGCAGGGAGACCCAAAGCCGTTCGCCGATCATCTGCGATACGGGTGTGCGGTAGGTATAGGAGGTGCCGAAATCCCCAACAGCCATACCGGATACCCACGAAATGTAACGCTCGACCTTTGAGGCATCGAGGCCAAGTTCGCTGCGCAATGCAGCAAGGGTTTCGGGTTGGGCATTCATCCCCAGCATAAAGGAAGCCGGATCGCCGGGGGCGACTTCGATGACCATAAAGATCACCACCGACGCAATAGCGAGGCTGATGATCAGAGAGATCAGACGTTTGAAAGTATAGCGCAGCATTGTCGTAACCGTATGTCCGACTGGTTTCGCCGTCCAGCACCCATTGCGGGGTCCGGCGCATACGTTGCGTGAAGCATGGGAGATGCGGCAGGGCGGACCGCATTTGCGACCCGTGTTTGTCGTGAATGGTCTGGAGCGTGGAAATATAATGCATTGAATGCAGGGGGTTGCGGAGAGTTTGGTGTTGTTCGACCTGCAAGATTAAAGATTCACGTGGAACGAAATCGGGAAAGTGCTGGTTGTCTTTGCAACAACAACGAATTGGAGATCACAATGACACATACATTCAAAACACTTGCCGCCGCCGCTTTGGTTAGCAGCCTGTCAGTACCTGCATTCGCCGCCGCGCATCTCGATGTGGGCAGCATGACATGCGAAGAATATAACCAGTTGGGCGGTGCGGACCGTGACAAAGTTGCGATGATGGCAATTGCGGATATGAATAACGACGCCGTCCCGACAGACGGCACGGCGACAGCCACCGCATCCTCTGTGGGGACTGCCGCATCCGAAGGCGAGGGGGCCACAACAACGGCTGCAAACGATGGCACCGCAACTGCAACAAGCACCGCTGGCGCTGGTGACGATATGTCCCGCTATGCCGAAGAAATGGCCGTGCTGAACCGCACGTGTTCGCGGAATTGGGACGCGATGGTGACCGAAGCGGCCGCTGGTCAATCCGGTACGCGCTAACCGTTCACTTACTTGATGGTGGAAAGGGTGCCTGTGAGGGCACCCTTTTTTGTGCCGTTGATTATATGTTGTCGACGGTCGTGACGGTTTCGCGGAAGTAATCCAGCAGGCCGTCTGCCTCATGGGAGGTGATATAGGTTGCAGAAGTCACGTCACATTGGCGCACCCCATAGAAAAACTGTTGCTGAAAACGGGTCAGATGCCACCCGTTGCCAAGCGCGGTTGTTGTTACTTCCAGCGCTTTTGTGCCCTTTGGAAAAACCTCTTCTGCAAGGCGGCCAAACAAGGCCATCAGGTCCGGCAGGTTGTCCGCCGCTTGCCAACTGACGTCGGTATCGTCGCGGTAGTGGTCAATGCGGAAATCAATGTCCGGTGCCATATGTTCAAACAGTGTGGGGTCGCCGGCAGTGAATTTGGCGATGATCTGTTCAATCGCTGTATTTCCGGCGTTTGTTGCTGTGCTGGTCATTGGGATACTCCGTTGAGGTTTAGATATTCCCGATATGGCAGGCCGGTTATCCAAAGGTAATTGCTATTGTATCTATTTATGATATAGCTAATGACTATGATAGAGCTTACCACATTGCGGTATTTCACCAGCGCCTTTGAGGCCCGGACGTTTAGTCAGGCCGCGCGGGTGAATGATGTTAGTCAACCTACGGTCTCGGCTGCAATCCAAAAGCTGGAGGACCGCTTGGGTGTCTCCCTGTTTCAACGATCAAAGGCGGGGCTAACACCAACACCCTTTGCGACCCGATTGTACCACGACACGGTCGACAGTGTTGCGCACCTGTCCAGCATCGACATGCGTTTAAGGAGAGAGCCGCAGCAAACCGTCCGTATCCATTGTGCCCCTGACATGTTGCTAAAAGGGGTGGCGACCGGCCTGAATGCGCTGCGTATTGGGTCGCCGGAATTGATGTTCGGGTTTACCGATGACCCGGAAAACAGCGATATCGCTTTTCTCGCAGATAGCTGCACACCGGCTGATCACGATTTTATCCTTTTGGCGGAGGAGTCGTTTCGTGTGGCCTTCGGGCGGTTTCACCCGCTTGCCCGGGTTCCCGAAGTTCGGTTGGCCGATCTGCGCGACCAACCTGTTATCCACCGGCCATATTGTCCGAATGCGGACCGCATGGATCTGGATGCCCTGCGCTTCGCCGCCGCAGAAGCGATGAATGATGCGCAATTGTTGGATTTGGTGGCGGCGGGCCTTGGCATCGCCTTTGTTCCTCTGTCCCATGGCGATTCCCGTGATGACATTGTCTTACGTCCTTTGGCGGATACAGATACCGGCCACCGCCGGATCGGCATTTCCCATCGTAAATCCGTTTTCGCGGCGCAGCTGGCGAAACGATTGGCCAAGGTTTGTGCCCTCTGAGGGGGTCAGGCAAGGCGCGTTGACCGCGCGCTGCGCCTTGCCGCAATGGTTCAGTCAATCTTGAACGGAACACTTCCGCGAGAGTCACGGTCCACGCGAATTTCCTTGCCAATCGGCGGCACCGATCTGTGGAAACAGTCCGCCCTTTCACAAATCCGGCAGCTTGCGCCGATGGGTTCGAAGTTTTGTTCGTTGGTCAGATCCAGATCATCGGCATAGACGACCTGCCCCGCGTGCTTGATCTCACATCCCAGGCCGATCACGTATTTGCGTACGGGTGATTTAAAGCCGGCAACACGTTTGGTCTGGTCGAAAGCAAGGGAAAGGTATTTTACGCCGTCCGGCGTGACGGCGAGCTGGCGCAAAATCTCGCCGGGGGACTGGAACGCATGATGCACATTCCACAACGGGCAGCTGCCGCCGAAACGGGTGAATTGCAGTGTCGTGGCGCTATGGCGTTTTGTAATGTTGCCGGCTTGATCAATCCGCAGGAAGTAGAAGGGAACGCCCTTGTTTCCGCCACGCTGTAACATGCTCAGCCGGTGGCACACCTGCTCGGTGCTGGCGTCAAACTGAAACGCCAGTTTCTCAAGGTCGTGGCGTTGCTCTTGCGCGGCGCTTGCGAAATCAGAATAGGGCAGGACAACCGCCCCGGCAAAGTAGTTGGCGAAGGTCATGCGGCACACTTCGCGGGCCGCGTCTGTATGGAATGCCGCCTCATCCAGCAGGTTCTCGATCAAGGTACCCTGTTCGAGCAATCCGACCTGATAAGCCAGTTGAAACAGGTTCGTCGCCTTGGTCGAAGCCGCGTTAAGATAAAGCGTCTTGGTCGCCGGATCGAAGGTGCGGATCGTGCCCGAGCTGGGCTTGTCCTTGCGCAGAACAACATTCACCCCGTGCCGCTGATTCAGATATTCGACAAGGTCGGCACCCCGGTCATTGCCATTGTGTTTGATCGACAGGGAAAAGTTTTCGGCCACCTTGTCCAGCTCGTCGATATAATTGTTCTTGTAATGGAAGTGGTCGCGCACCTCTTCGTAGGGCAGCGGTGCCAGGGATGCTTCGCTGTCCTTAAGCGCATTGTCGACTTTTCCCAGCTGCTCGCGGGATTTCTGGAACATTCTGTAGAGGTCGAGAAAGGCTTTGGTCACATTTGGGGCGTTCGTAGCGGCAACTTTTATTTCCTGCGTCAGCACCTCATTGTCCGCAAAAATCGGGTCATTCAAAATTTCTTGCAGGTCCACAGACACCTTGCCAGCGCCATCAAGGGCAAGCTCTGTCAGGTCAAAATTGAAAACATCTACCAGTGCTAGAATTACCGATCCGGACAGCGCCCTCTGATTATTTTCTATTTGATTCAAATAACTTGTAGAGATAGCAATTTGTTGTGCGAACACAGCCTGTGTCAGGTTGTGACTCTGTCTCAGGAGCCGGATTCGAGCGCCTGCAAAGATCTTTCTAGAGCTGTTGGACATCTTACACTTTTTCGCAATTTACATTTACATTTATGTGATTGTTTGCATGTTAACACGTTCAGCCCTTTGGGAAACAGTTATTTGCAGTAGTTGCTTACCTAACGGAATGACGATTCGAAGATGCGTGGAAACCGGGGAGGGGGCAGCGTGTTAAGTGACTTTTGTCCTTCTCTGATGGGGAGAAACTGGCGTTCGGGTATTGCCCGATCCTGCCAAGGTGTTACGCCTTCTTTGGCTTGTTGTTCTCAACTCAGGAGGGCGACTTGATGGCTGGATACACCGAAACCTATGCGAACTGGCAAAAGGACCCGACAGGGTTCTGGTCGCAGGCAGCCGGGGAGATCGACTGGATCAAATCCCCTGATGTCGTGTTGGACGAAAACAACCCGCCGCTGACGACGTGGTTCCCTGATGCTGTTTGCAACACCTGCTATAACGCGGTCGACCGGCATGTGGTGTCAGGGCAGGGCGCACAGGTCGCAATCATCCACGACAGTCCGGTTACCGGATCACAAACCAAGATCACCTATGACACATTGTTGGATCGGGTGGCGCGGGTTGCCGGCGTTCTGACCGCGCAGGGTATCAAAAAGGGTGACCGGGTTATCATCTATATGCCGATGATCCCGGAAGCATTGATTGCGATGCTGGCATGTGCGCGGATTGGTGCGGTGCATTCGGTGGTCTTTGGCGGGTTCTCTGCCCATGAGCTTGCTGTGCGCATTGACGATGCAGCACCCAAGGCCATTCTTGCAGCATCTGCGGGCATTGAGGGCAAAAAGGTTATCGCCTACAAACCGCTGCTTGACGGCGCGATTGAGCGCGCAGACCACAAGCCGGATTTCACATTGATTTTGCAACGGCCGGTTCTTCAGGCCGACCTGAAGCCGGGTTTCGATCTGGATTGGGCGACAGAAGAAGCTGTCGCCAGCCCCGTCGGTTGCACGCCTGTTGGCGGTGCTGATCCGCTTTATGTGCTGTATACCTCTGGCACGACCGGCCAGCCCAAGGGCGTCGTGCGCCACAACGGCGGCCATATGGTGGCCCTGAACTGGACCATGAAGAATATCTATAACGTCAAAGCCGGGGATGTATTCTGGGCGGCGTCGGATGTGGGCTGGGTCGTGGGTCACAGCTATATCTGCTATGGTCCGCTGCTGGCAGGATGTACGACAGTTGTGTTTGAAGGCAAGCCCGTCGGCACACCGGATGCGGGCACGTTTTGGCGGGTCATTCAGGACCACGACGTTAAGGTTTTGTTCACGGCGCCTACCGCCTTGCGGGCAATCAAGCGCGAAGACCCCAAAGCGGAACAGGTCGGTAAATATGATCTGAGCGGCTTGCAATCGCTGTTCCTTGCCGGGGAACGGGCCGACCCCGACACCATCAAATGGGCGCAGGAACATTTGAACATTCCGGTGATTGATCACTGGTGGCAGACGGAAACCGGTTGGGCCATTGCGGCCAACCCGCTGGGAATCGAGGAACTGCCGGTCAAGCCCGGTTCACCGGCGGTGCCCATGCCGGGGTATGAAGTTGATATTCTGGACGAGGGCGGTAACCCTGTCGTTGCGGGTGAATTGGGGGCCATCGCGATCAAATTACCGCTGCCCCCCGGTGCCCTTCCAACCCTGTGGAATGCCGAGGAACGGTTTAAATCCGCCTATCTGCAAACCTTCCCGGGATATTATGAAACCGGTGATGCAGGCATCAAAGACGAAGACGGTTATCTTTATATCATGGCGCGGACCGATGACGTGATCAATGTCGCGGGACACCGGTTGTCGACGGGTGCCATGGAGGAAATCCTGTCCAACCACCCAGATGTGGCGGAATGCGCGGTGATCGGGATTGGCGATGCGTTGAAAGGCCAACAGCCGCTTGGGTTGGTTTGCCTGAACAATGGTGTTGATCGCTCTGAGGAAGAAATCGCAAAGGAATGCGTTTCTCTCATCCGCAAGGAAATAGGTCCCGTGGCGGCGTTCAAACGCTGCATCGTTATTGATGCGCTTCCCAAGACCCGCTCGGGCAAGGTGTTGCGCGGCACGATGGTGTCAATCGCGGACAGCAAACCGTGGAACCTGCCCGCGACAATTGACGATCCCGCGACATTGGATGCCATCGCCGCGCGGATTGCCGGCATTGGTGAAACTCTTTCCGAAAACCCCGATCTGCAAAAGGAAGCTCAACATGGCTAACGACGTCGTCATTCTGGATGGTGTTCGCACCGCAATTGGTACTTTTGGTGGCTCCCTTGCGGGAACGGCCCCTACCGCGCTGGGCGCAGCTGTCGCCAAAGAAGCAATGTCCCGTAGCGAGGTCGATCCGGCCCAGATTCAGCACGCTGTTTTTGGACATGTGATTAATACCGAACCACGCGACATGTATATGGCCCGTGTCGCCGCTGTTGAGGCGGGTATTTCCGAGGATGCAGCGGCGCTGACTGTGAACCGGCTTTGTGGTTCAGGCGCGCAGGCGATTGTCTCGGCGGCGCAGCATATCATGCTGGGCGATGTCGACTTTGCGCTGGCCGGCGGGGCTGAAAGCATGTCGCGGTCACCCCATTCCACCCAATCTGTCCGGTGGGGTCAGAAAATGGGCGATATGTCGATGAACGATATGATGATCGGGGCCCTTACTGATCCCTTTGGCGTGGGGCACATGGGCGTGACGGCCGAAAATGTCGCTGATGAACATGGCATTACACGCGCTGATCAGGACGGGTTTGCTGTTGAGAGCCAACGTCGCGCTGTTGCCGCCATCGAAGCGGGGCATTTCAAAAGCCAGATCCTGCCGATCGAGGTAAAACAGCGCCGTGCCATGGTATCCTTTGATACGGATGAACATCCAAAGGCAGGCACCACAATCGAAACACTTGGCAAGCTGCGTCCGGCCTTTCGCAAGGATGGGTCGGTCACCGCAGGCAACGCCTCCGGTCTGAACGACGGGGCGGCCGCGATGGTTCTCGCTTCTGCCGAAGCCGCTGAAAAGGCCGGTCTGAAACCCCGCGCGCGGATCCTTGGATATGGCCATGCGGGTGTACGTCACGAGGTGATGGGCATCGGGCCGGTGCCGGCGGTTACCCAGCTGTTGCAAAAGATCGGCATGACGGCAGATCAGTTTGACGTCATCGAAAGCAATGAGGCGTTTGCCGCCCAAGCCTGCGCGGTCAATATCGGCCTTGGGCTCGACACTGCCAAGGTTAACCCGAACGGCGGGGCCATTGCCCTTGGCCATCCGGTGGGCGCAACCGGCGCAATTATTACGATAAAAGCGCTTTACGAACTGGAACGCATCGGTGGCCGCTATGGGCTGATCACCATGTGTATCGGCGGCGGGCAGGGCATCGCTCTGGCCATTGAAAGCCTTAAATGAACCTCCCTGTCCTAACTGCCTTTCTTCCCTGTTTGGCAGTCGGGCAACTATCGCCGTCTGGTGTTTTTGATTGCAAACACCATTGCCGCAAGCGCACCAGACGGCGCTTTTTTTTCACCGGGTGGCCCGATCATCGGCCCGCGAACCAACCCGGATTTGATGTCTTTTTAGCGCCCTTCGGTGCGGATTTTTACAAAGGAAATAACCTATGAAACGGACTGCACTTGTTACCGGTGGATCACGCGGCATCGGCGCTGCAATTTCCAAAGAGCTTTGGCAAAAAGGCTATACCGTTGCCGTCACCTATGCCGGCAATGACGAAGCTGCCGCGGCTTTTACAAAAGAGACCGGGATCAAAGCTTACAAGTGGAATGTCGGCAACTATGAAGAAAGTGCCGCCGGTATCGCCAAGGTCGAAGCCGAGATCGGCCCAATCGATATCGTGGTTGCAAACGCGGGCATCACACGGGATGCCCCTTTTCATAAGATGACACCCCAGCAGTGGCAGGAAGTGATCGACACCAACCTTACGGGGGTTTTCAACACCGTTCACCCCATCTGGCCGGGAATGCGCGAACGAAAATTTGGCCGCGTGATTGTGATCAGTTCGGTGAACGGACAAAAGGGCCAGTTCGCGCAGGTGAATTATGCCGCCACCAAAGCCGGTGATTTGGGGATCGTGAAATCGCTGGCACAGGAAGGTGCGCGGGCTGGCATCACGGCCAATGCGGTGTGCCCCGGCTATATCGCAACCGAGATGGTGATGGCCGTGCCGGAAAAAGTGCGTGAATCCATTATCTCACAAATCCCGGCGGGCCGTTTGGGCGAGCCTGAGGAAATCGCGCGCTGTGTGGCGTTCCTTGCGTCCGACGATGCGCAATTCATCAACGGTTCCACCATTTCGGCGAACGGGGCCCAGTTCTTCGCCTAACGCGCGCGGTCTCATGCGAACGGATCAGGTGCCTGCGATGCGCCTGATTGCCTTGGCCAATCCGGTCGGAAATTCAGCGGGAAGTCGAACCATGCGTGATGATGTGAATTCAGCCTCTACAACAGACATCGCCGAACAAACCGAGCGGCTCGCGCGTTTGACCAATCGTGCAATGCTGGCGGCGGCCCAGATGCAGGGCCACGCGGCCAAGCAGGCGTCAGGTTCCGAGTACCAGCTTATGGATGCCGGTGCTTTGGCCAAAGCCTATGGGACCTTCTGGATTGATATGATGTCCGACCCTGCCAAGCTGATGGACATTCAAAAGACTGTTGCCACCGAAATGATGGCCGCATGGCAAACGATGTTGAACCCGTCTGATGATGCACCGGTCCGCGACAAACGGTTTAAGGATCAAAGCTGGTCTGATGATCCTGTTGCTCGCAGCTATCGGGATGTTTTTCTGGCATTTGATCGCGCCACAACCGGGTTGCTTGCGCGTTTGCCGGACGGATCAAAGGACCACCAACGGGTCAGTTTCTATTCCCGCCAGATGGTTAGCGCCCTGTCGCCCAGCAACTATTTGATGACTAATCCCGCCGCCCGCAAGGCGCTGATGGAAACGCAGGGAGAGAGCCTATTGGCTGGATTAGAGAACCTGCTGGCTGATCTGGAGCGCGGCGACGGGCGACTTGATATTGCCACCAACGACGACACGGCGTTCGAAGTCGGTGTCGATCTGGCCACGACCAAAGGGCAAGTCGTGTTTCAGAACGATCTGATGCAGTTGATCCAATATGCGCCCACCACCAAACAACAACACGCAACACCGATCCTGTTTGTGCCGTCCTGGATCAACAAGTTTTACATTCTGGATATGAAACCGGAGAACAGTCTGATCCGGTACATGCTGGATCAAGGGCATTCGGTTTTTGTGGTGTCTTGGGTCAACCCGACGCGGGATCACGCCGAGAAAGATTTTGCTGATTACATGACCGAAGGCCCGCTGGCGGCGCTTGACGTGATCCGTGACATCACCGGCGAGGAAAAGGCAAACATTCTGGGGTTCTGCATCGGTGGCATTCTGGTCACGGCGATGCTGGCCTATCTGGCGGGGATTGGGGACGATCGCATCGCCTCTGCCACCACCCTAGCCAGCATGGTTGATTTCGAGGACGTCGGCGAGATTGGTGTGTTCATCGACGATGAGCGGTTGCAAAGTATGCGGCACCACATGGCCGAAAAAGGTTATCTTGACGCGCACCACCTGCAAGACATGTTTTCGATGCTGCGCGAAAGGGATCTTATCTGGTCTTTCGTCGAGGCGAATTACCTGCGCGGTGAAAAACCGCCGGCGTTTGATTTGCTGTCGTGGAATTCGGATTCCACCCGTCTGCCTTCTGCCATGCTGCTCTGGTATCTCGAAGAGGTCTATTTGCAGAACGGGTTGCGTAAACCCGGCGCGCTGGAGCTGAACGGTGTCGAGATCGACATCACCAAAATTACCACACCCTGTTTCATTCTTGCGACCGAGCTGGATCACATCGCGCCCTGGCATTCGGTCTATCCGGCAACCGGCCTGTTTGGGGGGGAGGTTGAGTTTGTCTTGGGTGGTTCTGGTCACATCGCCGGCGTGATCAATCCCCCGGCAAAACGGGTGAAATACGGGTACCGCACCAGTGACACCTATCCGGCCTCTCCGGATGATTTCCAAGCCCAGTCAACCGCGCATGAAGGATCATGGTGGCCCCATTGGGCTGCATGGCTGGAGGCCCGCGAGACCAAAAAGGTTCCGGCGCGCAAACCGGCAACGAAAGGCAAATACAAAGCCATCGAAGCCGCCCCCGGATCATACGTCAAATCCGCCTGACCCGAAGTTCAAAGGAGTTCCGACATGACACAAGACGTAACTGTAGAGAATCCCGCCACTGCCCTGTCCGCGCTTTGTGAGGCTGACATAGATGCACGCATCAGTTTTGATGACAAAGCCGAGGTTATGGAAGTCAGCTTTGCGGGGGTGAGCCTGTCCAGCTCTCTCCAAGTGAACCAGTTTTATGACCGCATAGAAGAGCGTATCGCGCAAACCGGCGAGGGTCAGTGGTTCTTTCTGGTCAACTACGGCGCAACTTGTATCGCTTCGGCGGCGTGGCCGGCGTTTTCACGGCGCGGTTTGGAGTTGAACAAAGCCCATTCAATGGGAACCGTCCGTTTTGGCAGCGTCGATAGCACGCGCGCACAAATTGAACAGGACGCCGCATCTTACGCGTTTCATCCCAACTTGTTTGATGACCGTCAGGCTGCGCTGGCGCATTTGCACAGTTTGCCCAGCCCCCGCCGTAAAAAGGCTGCCATGCAGCCGGGATTCGAGCGCAAGGACTGGAACTGGCGGATTGATTTCAAACCGGATGATCAGATCATGAAGGTCGATTTCTCTGGTTTCACTTTTGAGCATTCCCGCGATGTGACTGACGTTTACGATTTCATTGAATCGCAGGTCAGGTCCACCGGGCACAAATGGTATTTCCTGATCAATTATGAGGGCACGCAAATTCAACCATCGGCTTGGGTTGAATATGCTGCGCGCGGCAAGAAACTTAACCAGAACTTCTCATTGGGGACGGTGCGGTATGCGCCGGGTCTGGAAGCGGAAACCGACATTCGGTTGCGTTCCGAAAGTCAGGGGTTCCTGCCCAACATCCGAAATACCTACGCCGATGCCTACCAGCTTGTTGTTGAAATGAAAGCTGCTGACGCAGGCACGCACTAAATTCCACGGCCCGATAGAGGCCCTGAACCTGCGTGCATTTCGCTGTGCGGGGCCGTCCAATTTTTACCGACACAGGAGTTAACTGATGACAGGGGACACAACGTTGAAAACTTATGCACCAAGTGCCGAGATGGTCTCTAACGCGCATGTTAGTAAAGAGAAATATGATGAGATGTATGCCGCATCGCTCGCCGATCCGGATGCGTTCTGGGGCGAGCAGGGCAAACGGATTGATTGGATCAAACCCTATAGCAGCGTCAAGGATGTCGATTTTACCTTGGGCAATGTTCATATCAATTGGTATGCGGATGCGACGCTGAATGTCTCTGCCAATTGCATCGACCGCCACCTTGCAACGCGGGGCGATCAGACTGCGATTATCTTTGAACCTGACAATCCGGACGAGGATGCGCAACACATCACCTATAAGGCGCTGCATGAAGCGGTAAGCCGGATGGCGAATGTGTTGAAGGACCAGGGTGTCACCAAAGGCGACCGTGTCGTCATCTATTTGCCGATGATCCCCGAGGCCGCCTATGCGATGCTGGCCTGTGCGCGCATTGGCGCAATTCATTCGATTGTTTTTGCCGGTTTCTCGCCGGATGCCCTGTCGGCTCGGGTCAATGGATCCGATGCCAAGCTGTTGATCACGGCTGATTATGCACCGCGTGGCGGGCGCCAGACGCCGCTTAAATCCAACGCAGATGAAGCCCTGCTGCACTGCAAGGACAGTGTGAAATGTCTTGTTGTAAAACGCACCGGCGGCCAGACAACCTGGGTCCAGGGACGGGATCTGGATTATGGTGAATTGGCGGCAGCCGCCTCACCGGATTGCGATCCTGTCGAAGTTGGCGCGGAAGACCCGCTGTTCATCCTGTATACCTCAGGCTCTACGGGTCAGCCGAAGGGCGTTGTGCATTCCTCGGGTGGCTATCTTGTGTATGCGGCGATGACGCAGGAATTGGTGTTCGATTATCACGAGGGCGACGTTTACTGGTGTACTGCGGATGTCGGTTGGGTCACCGGACACAGCTATATCGTCTATGGCCCGCTGGCGAATGGTGCCACAACGGTGATGTTCGAAGGTGTGCCGACATACCCGGATGCCAGCCGTTTTTGGCAGGTTTGTGAAAAGCACAAGGTGGCGCAGTTTTATACCGCCCCGACTGCGATCCGCGCGCTGATGGCCAAAGGCCCCGAGTTTGTCGAAAAATGTGATCTGAGCAGTCTCAGGGTGCTGGGCACTGTTGGCGAGCCGATCAACCCCGAAGCGTGGAACTGGTACAATGATGTGGTTGGCAAAGGCAAATTGCCCATCGTCGACACATGGTGGCAGACTGAAACCGGGGGGCACCTGCTGACGCCGCTGCCGGGTGCCCATGCGCTCAAGCCGGGGTCGGCGATGAAGCCGTTCTTTGGCATCGAACCGGTGGTTCTGGAACCGGCGTCCGGTGCGGAAATTCACGAGACAGCCTGTGAAGGTGTGTTGTGCCTCAAGGGCAGCTGGCCCGGTCAGATGCGCACCGTCTGGGGTGATCATGAACGGTTCGAGAAAACCTATTTCTCGGATTACAAAGGCTACTATTTTACCGGTGATGGCTGTCGGCGGGACGCCGATGGCGACTATTGGATCACGGGGCGCGTTGACGATGTGATCAACGTTTCCGGGCACCGGATGGGCACGGCAGAAGTTGAATCCGCCCTTGTTGCTCACCCGAAAGTGGCCGAAGCCGCTGTGGTTGGCTATCCCCACGAGATCAAAGGTCAGGGCATCTATTGCTATGTCACCCTGATGAACGGCGAAGAGCCTAGCGAAGAGTTGCGCAAAGAGCTGCGTACATGGGTGCGCACCGAAATTGGCCCCATCGCCGCACCGGACCTGATCCAATGGGCACCAGGCCTGCCGAAAACGAGGTCGGGTAAAATCATGCGCCGTATCCTGCGCAAGATTGCCGAAGACGACTTTGGCGCATTGGGCGACACCTCAACTTTGGCTGAACCTGCGGTTGTGGACACATTAATCGAAAACAGAATGAACAAGGGGTGAAACATGCGTGATTATAGTAATGTACCGGTTTTGATTTTGCTTGGACCTCCGGGTGCCGGCAAGGGAACACAGGCCAAGATCTTGGAAGACCATTTTGGTCTGGTCCAGCTTTCCACGGGTGACTTGCTGCGTCAGGCGGTGTCTGCGGGCACGGATGCGGGCAAGGCGGCAAAATCCGTTATGGAATCCGGTGGGCTGGTCAGCGACGAGATTGTCATCAACATTCTGCGTGACCGGCTGAGTGATCCGGATTGTGCGGCGGGCGTCATTCTGGACGGCTTTCCCCGTACCATTCCACAGGCCGAAGCCCTGTCAGAACTGCTTGCCTCGCAGGGCACAAAAGTACATGCGGCCATCAGCCTTGAGGTCGAAGATGATGCCATGGTTGAACGCATTTCAGGGCGCTACACCTGTGACGGCTGTGGCGAAGGCTATCACGAAGCGTTCAAGCGCCCGACGGTCGAAGGTGCCTGTGACAAATGCGGTAGTCAGAAGTTCCGTCGCCGTGCGGATGACAACCCTGAAACTGTGCGCCGGCGTCTGGTTGCCTATCACAACGAAACCGCGCCGCTGATTGCCTTTTACGAAGAAACAGGTGCGCTTCGGTCGCTGGACGCGATGGGCGACATCGACGCAATCACCAACACCCTGCGCCAGATGGTTCGGCCCATCGTCGTGGATGTGCGCGGTGTCAAAGCCATCAAAGTTCAAACAAGAACAGCTCAAATGGAGGAAACATAATGAGTGAACAACCGGACCCCAGCGCATATTGGAAGGCCAATCTGCGCGTTATCAAGATCAGTCTGATCATCTGGGCCATCGTGCCTTTCGGTTTTGGCATTCTGCTGCGACCCCTGCTGTCGGGCATCGAAATCGGCGGAACCGACCTTGGCTTTTGGGTGGCACAGCAAGGTTCGATCCTGGTCTTTCTTGCGATCATCTTTTTCTACGCCTGGCGTATGAACAAGCTGGACCGTGAACACGGCGTAGAGGAATAAACACATGGAACAGTTTACCATTAACCTGCTGTTTGTGGGTGCATCTTTTGCGCTCTACATCGGCATCGCGATTTGGGCCCGTGCCGGTTCGACATCTGAATTTTATGCCGCGGGCCGGGGGGTTCACCCTGTCACCAACGGTATGGCCACTGCGGCGGACTGGATGTCGGCGGCGTCGTTTATCTCTATGGCGGGTCTGATTGCCTTTACCGGCTATGACAACTCGTCGTTTCTGATGGGCTGGACCGGCGGTTACGTGCTGCTTGCCCTGCTGCTGGCACCTTACCTGCGTAAGTTCGGCAAGTTTACCGTGTCCGAATTCATTGGCGACCGTTTCTATTCCCCGACCGCGCGTCTGGTGGCGGTGATCTGTCTGATTGTGGCCTCGACCACATATGTGATTGGCCAGATGACCGGTGTTGGCGTGGCCTTTGGTCGCTTTCTTGAGATTTCCAACACATCGGGTCTTTTGATCGGTGCCTGTGTGGTTTTCGCCTATGCGGTTTTCGGTGGCATGAAAGGCGTGACCTATACGCAGGTTGCACAATATGTCGTGCTGATCCTCGCCTATACCATTCCGGCTGTGTTCATCTCGCTGCAACTCACCGGTAATGCGATCCCGGGTCTGGGCCTGTTCAGTGAAGTGAACTCCGCGACAGGTGGTGAAGGCAGTGTTTATCTGTTGCAAAAGCTTGACCAGATCGTAACCGATCTTGGATTTGCCAGCTATACAGAAGCACATAAAGACAACCTGAACATGGTGCTGTTCACACTGTCACTGATGATCGGTACGGCGGGTTTGCCGCACGTCATCATGCGGTTCTTTACTGTGCCAAAAGTGTCTGATGCCCGTTGGTCCGCTGGGTGGGCGCTTGTTTTCATCGCCTTGCTGTACCTCACAGCTCCGGCTGTTGGTGCGATGGCGCGTTTGAACATCACCGAGCTGATGTGGCCAAACGGAACAAATGGCGAAGCTGTTTCGGTTGAAACCATCGACACAGACGAGCGTTATAACTGGATGCAGACGTGGCAGAAAACCGGCCTTCTCGATTGGGAAGACAAGAACGGCGACGGCAAAATCCAGTATTACAACGATAAATCTGATGCGATGGCGGAGAAGGCTGAAGCAAACGGGTGGCAGGGTAATGAATTTACCAAATTCAACCGTGACATTCTGGTGCTTGCCAACCCCGAGATTGCGAACCTGCCAAGCTGGGTGATCGGTCTGGTGGCGGCGGGTGGCCTTGCGGCAGCCCTGTCCACTGCGGCGGGTCTGTTGCTGGCGATTTCATCTGCGGTAAGCCACGATTTGCTGAAGGGGCAGTTGACGCCAAACATGTCGGAAAAAGCCGAGTTGATGTCAGCGCGGATTGCCATGGCGGTTGCCATTCTGGTTGCGACGATCCTTGGCCTTAATCCTCCGGGGTTTGCCGCACAAACGGTCGCCTTGGCCTTTGGCCTTGCGGCGGCGTCGATCTTTCCGGCGCTGATGATGGGCATCTTCTCTACCCGCATCAACAACGTGGGTGCCGTTGCCGGGATGTTGTCCGGTCTGGGCTTCACACTGGTGTACATCTTCCTGCACAAGGGCTGGCTGTTCATCGCGGGCACGAACTCCTTTCCTGACACGGTTGACGGGTCGCTGTTCGGCATCCAGTCTACCGCGATTGGTGCGGTGGGTGCGATGATCAACTTTGCGGTTGCTTATGCGGTGTCCCTGAACACGGCTGATACACCACAAGAGATCAAAGACCTGGTCGAAAGCGTGCGTGTTCCGGCAGGTGCCGGCGAAGCGGTAGACCACTAAAACCATAGGGTCTGGCGCCATTATCGCGCCAGACCCCCACCAAACAGGGACCACGACTGTGACCACAGATCAAACAACCTTACTGTCCCATTTGCATCCCTATGACGTGTTGTCAGAAGATGCGCGCGCTGAAATTCTTGACCAAAGCTCCCCCCTCGATGTGGCCCAAGGCGGCACGATTTACGCCTGCGGGGATCGCGTGAATGGCCTTTATATCATCCTCAGCGGGCAGGTTTCTGTTACGGATGAAAACGACATGCCGCTGTCCTTGTTGGGCCGCGAAAACTCTTTTGGCGAACGTGGTTTGATGCGGCGGGGATATGCCGTGACAACCGCAACCGCGCAGGAAGATTGCCGTTTGCTGTGCATCCCTGCGACATTGTTTTACGCCCTGCTTCACCAACATGAGGCTTTCCGGAGGTTCTTTGACCGCCGCCGCCCCAGTTCGGATACTGGCGTGGCTGATTTGACACGTATTCGTGTCGATAGGTTAATGGCAACCGATCCAGCGTCCTGTACCCCTGATACAACAATCAGGGCGGCGGGTGCCGTCATGCGCGACAAGCATATTTCCTGTCTTTGTGTGCTGGAAGATGACCGGATTGCTGGAATTGTCACGCTGCGCGACATCGTTAACAAGGCTGTTGCCACCGATCTGGCAACGGATACACCGGTCAGCACCATCATGACG
The DNA here is from genome assembly GCF_029285175.1 of Sulfitobacter sp. M05. GTDB lineage: Bacteria > Pseudomonadota > Alphaproteobacteria > Rhodobacterales > Rhodobacteraceae > Sulfitobacter. The sequence continues at coordinate 706,494 of NZ_JABEDH010000002.1, forward strand.
ACCTCGCCTCGGGTGCTATCGCCCTCCGCCATTGGCTCGGATGTGTTACATCTGATGATGGAATACCGGCTGGGGCATCTGCCGGTGGTGTCGGCAGGGCGGCTTGTTGGTATTATTACCCAGACGGACCTGACGCGGTTTCAGGCCTCCCATGCTGCCGGTTTTGTCGGGCAGGCGGCATTTGCTGACACTGTTCCGGAACTTGCCCGGATCACGGGCGGCATCCCGAACCTGCTGGTCCAGCTTGTCGCGGCGGGCAACCGGCACGACATTGTCACCCGAATGATTACTGATATTGCCGATGTGGTTACCCGTCGCCTGTTGCGCATGGCCGAAGAAAAGTTCGGCCCGCCGCCGGCACGGTATCTGTGGCTGGCCTGTGGCTCGCAGGGGCGGCAGGAACAGACCGGCGTTTCGGATCAGGACAACTGTTTGATCCTCGAAGACGGGATTTCGGATGAGGCGATGCAATACTTTGGGCCCTTTGCCCAGTTTGTCAGCGATGGTCTGGATGCCTGCGGCTATGTCTATTGTCCGGGTGAAATGATGGCGACAACCCCGCGCTGGTGCCAACCGGTTTCTGTCTGGAAGGACTACTTTCAGGGCTGGATCAAAAGCCCTGGTAAAGAGGCGCAAATGCTCGCCTCTGTGATGTTTGACCTGCGCCCGATCGGCGGGGACGAAACCCTGTTTGCTGACCTCCACGCCAGCACTCTCAGGGCCGCTGCAAACAATTCGATATTTACCGCGCATATGGCGTCGAACGCGCTGACCCATGCCACACCTTTGGGTCTGTTGCGTGGTCTGACGACGATCCGTGCTGGCGAACACCGCAACACAATCGACATGAAACTGAACGGCGTTGTGCCGGTGGTTGATCTGGGGCGGATGTATGCGCTGCAAGGGCAATTGACCGAGTTGAACACACGCGCGCGGCTTGAGGCGGCGCGGAACGCGGGGATCATCAGCGATAGTGGCGGCAATGATCTGTTGGACGCCTATGATCTTGTCGCGCAAGCCCGGCTGGAACATCAGGCCAAGCGGATAAAACAGGGCAAGGCTGCGGATAACTTTCTGCCGCCGGCAACCTTGTCGGGCTTTGAACGCAGTCATTTGCGAGACGCATTTGTGGTGATCAAAACGATGCAGTCTGCGTTGATGCAGGGACGCGGCGTGCTTGGATAAAGATAAAGGAAGACCTCATGTTCTTTGAACTGATCGGCACCATCGTTGCGGGGGTTGCAGCCGCGCTTCTGGTTTGGGCACTTAACCGAAGCCTTAAGGGGCGGCTGCCGTCGTGGTTGGTACCGGTATCTGCGGGGGCCGCGATGCTGTTGGCCACCATATCAAGCGAATACAGCTGGTTCGCGCGGGCACAATCCAACATGCCAGAAGGGTTTGTCGTTGCCGAAACCGTGGAGGAAAAGAAGTTCTATCGCCCGTGGACCTTTGCCAGACCTTTTGTCAGCCGGTTCATCGCGATTGATCAGGCCACAATTCGGAGCCATCCCGCGCATCCCGAACAGCGGATTGTGGATCTGGTGATTTATGGTCGCTGGGCGCGGACCGCGAAAATTCCCGCCTTGTTTGATTGTGCAATGCATTCCCGTGCCGATCTGGTTGATGGCGTTGAATTTGGTGATGACGGACAGGTGCTGAACGCGGATTGGCACCCTATGGAGGCGGATGCGCCGCTGTTACGCGCTGCCTGTTTCGAGGTTTGATATGAAACACCTCAGCCTGCGCAAAAGAATCCTCCTGTTCTTCTGTCTGATGGCAACCGGCAGTCTGGCGATCACGTTTGTTGCCCTTTGGGTTGGCTTTCAGCAACTGGCCGATCCCGCCGCCCTGTCCGCATTTATCACCAGCGGCCTTATCGCGGGCTTTGGTATCGTGGCGCTTGTTGCCGGGATTTGGCTGATGTTTGATGAAAACGTCAGCAAGCCGATCGAGGCGACCGCCGCCAGCCTGCGGGTCCGTGCCCATGTGGATGTCAGTACGCCGATTGACGTGAGCAAGGCAAAATATCTTGGAGATCTGGCACCGGCGGCATCAGCCATGGGAAAAGTTCTTGAAGATGTCGTGCGGGCACGATCCGACATGAATGCAAAAGAACTGTCTGAGATAACGGCCCAGCGTGACCGGCTTGTGGCGATCCTGTCAGACATTCCTGTGGCAACTTTTCTGGTGACGCCAGAGCATCAGATCGTTCTGTACGATGGCCAGGCCGCAGCGCTAATGGAGCGCGTCGGGGCCCCGCGTTTGAAAACATCGCTGTTTGAATACCTCGAAGAAGACGCGATCCTGAATGCCTTGCAACAAATGCGGGAGTCTGAGGAGTGCCGCATTCAGATCAATGCGGTTTCCCGCTGTGGCAGGGCCTATCAAGGGCATATCCGGTCATTTGGCCCGCAGGCCGGATACACCTTGATGCTTGAGCCGCTGGATGCATCGCCTGCGCGTCCGCTGATCTATGATTTTGACCTGATGAATGCGGCGCGGTTTGACAGCCTACATAACACACCGCTGCGTGATCTGATCTATGTCGTGTTTGACAGCGAAACCACCGGACTGGACCCCGTCACGGACGAGGTTGTGCAGCTGGGCGCGGTGCGGGTCGTGAACGGCAAGATCGTCGCAGGCGAAGCGTTTGAAACATTGGTCAAGCCGGGTATTGCGATACCGAAACGCTCAACAGAAGTTCACGGCATCAGCAATGCGATGGTCGCTGAAGCGCCGGGCTTTGATAGTGTCTGTACAGAGTTTCAGGCCTTCGCAGAAGGTTCGGTTTTCGTGGCCCATAACGCGGATTTTGACATGGCGTTTCTGCACAGGCAGGCACTGAAGACCGGCCAGCAATTTGATCATCCGGTGCTTGATACGGTTTTGATGTCTGCCGTTATTTTCGGCGGTTCTGCTGTTCACACGCTGGATGCGATTTGCGACCGTCTGGGAATTGTCATTCCACATGCGCTGCGGCACACGGCCATGGGGGATGCCGTCGCGACAGCCGAGGCTCTGGTCAGTATGATTGCCATTTGCGAGGCGCGCGGCATCCATACATATGGCGCTTTGCAAGAGGCCTCGAGAAAACACCGACGCATTCTTAAAGGCTAACCTGCGTTTTAGGGATAAAGACCAGGGAGGACCCCCGCGCGTGGTGATGCGCGAGGGCGGGTGCGCGGGTTAGCCGTGGATCACAAGGCGGATAGCATAGGCCACCACCCCCAGCGCCAGAACGCTGGTGATCCAGAGCGCGACAAACCAACCGAGCTTTTTCAGGTTTCCAAGGGCCATCAGTGATACCCCTCTGCCGGATCGATCTTGCCGCGAAAGACCCAATAAGCATAGGCTGTATAGGCAAGGATCATCGGCACCAGCACCACCGTTCCGACCAAGGCAAAGCGCAGGCTTTTGTCCGGTGCCGCCGCTTCGGCGATGGTCAGGCCGGGGGGCACGATATTCGGATAGAAACTGATCCCGATGCCGATGAAACACAGCACAAAAATGCAGATGGCGGCCAGAAACGGCTGACCGTCCTTTCCTGTTTTCAGGCCGGAGAACAGCGCCCATGCCGCACCCAGCATCGCACCCGGCATCACCACGCTAAAGATACTGCCGGGCAGGTTGAACCAGCGGCTGAAATAGTCCGGATCCTGAAACGGTGTCAGGATACTGACGATCCCGATAAAGCCCAACGTGCCGGCGCCCAGCCACCATGCGCGGTTTTGCATCTGGCGTTGCAGGCTACCTTCGGTTTTCAGGATGACCCATGTCGCCCCCAACAAGGCATAGCCGACAACAACGGCCAATCCGGTCAGGATCGAGAACAGGCTGAGCCAGTCCCACCATCCCCCGGCATAGGCCCGATCGACAACCTTGATGCCTTGCACCAAAGCGCCGAGTGCGATGCCCTGCATGAATGCGGCGATGAGCGATCCGCCAAAAAATGCCGCATCCCAGACTGGTTTCCACCGTTCAGTGCGCCAGCGGTATTCAAAGGCGACACCGCGAAAAATGAGCGCCAGCAGCATCAGGATAATCGGCATGTATAACGCCGGCATGATGACCGCATAGGCCAGTGGGAAAACCGCAAACAATCCGCCCCCACCCAGCACCAGCCAAGTTTCGTTGCCATCCCAGATCGGCGCAATCGAGTTCATCATGGTTGCCTTTTCACGCTCGCTGCCGGCGAGGGGAAACAGGATACCAACGCCAAGGTCGAACCCGTCAAGGATCACATAGGTCAGGACAGCGAATGCGATGATTCCGGCCCAGATAAAGGAAAGTTCAAACATCGAAAGGCTCCTTATTCGCCTGGTATTGCATCAGGATCGGTTTGCATGATCGGTGTGGTGCCCGCAGTGCGGATCGGGCCGTCCTTGAGGCCAAGATGCACGGTTCCGGCGGGCTTGTTCATCATGCGCAGCAGATAGAAAGTGCCTGCGCCAAAGACAAAGAAGTACACAATGATGAAAGCCAGAAGGGATGCGGCCACTGCCGGTGCAGCCACGGGCGCCAAACTGTCGCCAGTGCGCAATACCCCGTAGACGGTAAAGGGTTGGCGGCCCACTTCGGTGGTGACCCAACCGGCGAGAACTGCGACAAATCCTGTTGGCCCCATGGCAATTGCGGCGCGTTGCAACCAACGGTCTTCGTAAAGTCGCCCCTTAAGCCGCCGCAGCACGCTCCATGCGCCAAGGCCCAGCATTGCAAACCCGAGACCAACCATCACCCGGAAACTCCAGAAAACGATGGCCACAGGTGGTTCGTCCGCGTCGGGGATCGTGTCCAGCCCGTCAATGGGTGCGTCCCAGTGGTGCTTGAGGATCAAACTGGAAAGCTTGGGGATCTGGATGGCGTAGTCGACCCGCTTTTCCTCTGCATTCGGGATGCCAAACAGGATCAGCGGGGCACCGTCTGGATGGCTGTCGTAATGCCCTTCCATGGCCATGACTTTGGCCGGTTGGTGTTCCAATGTGTTGATACCATGAAAGTCGCCGGCAAGGATTTGCAGCGGCGCCACGATGATCAACATCCACATTGCCATGGAGAACATACGCCGTGCTGGCGCGTCTTTGGCATCGCGCAAAAGGTGCAGGCCACCAACCCCACCCACCACAAGGGCCGTGGTCAGATACGCGGCGAGGACCATGTGAACCAACCTGTACGGGAAGGACGGATTAAAGACGATTTGCCACCAGTCTTCCGGTACAAACTGGCCCAGCTCGTTCATGCTGTAGCCGGCGGGGGTTTGCATCCACGAGTTTACCGACAGAATCCATGTGGCAGACATCAGCGTGCCAAAGGCGACCATAGCGGTGGCGAACATGTGCAGCTTGTCACCAACCCGTTCGCGCCCGAACAGCATGATGCCGAGAAAACCAGCCTCAAGGAAGAAGGCGGACAGCACTTCATAGGCCATTAACGGCCCCAGCACAGGCCCGGTTTTGTCCGAGAACACGGACCAGTTGGTGCCGAATTGATAGGACATCACAATGCCCGACACGACGCCCATCCCAAAGGCAACCGCAAAGATTTTCTTCCAGTAGTTGAATAGGGTCAGGTAGGTTTGATCCCTTGTCCCCAACCACAATCCGTTCAGAACGGCCAGGTAACTGGCCACCCCGATCGAGAACGCTGGAAAGATGATGTGGAACGACACCGTGAATGCAAATTGTATCCGGGCGAGTGTCTCTGCTGTCATACCGTCAAACATATTTGGGCCTCTTGGGAAAGATCAGTGCCCGGGTTGGTTCCCCGGGTTTGCTGAAAATGGGGGCTATAGATTTATCTGCGCAGACCGGGGCGGAAGGTGTTGCAACTCCGAATGTGCGACATTGTTTCATCTGCGAAAAAGTTGGGGGCTACGCCATCGATCCAGAGGGTCATCTGAGATATCCTATATTTGAAATAGTAGTTTTCAGGCAAAACCTAGGTTGCGCCATTTACAAAAGCAATACTTTGAATGTATCTTTGGGTGCGACAACAGGATGCACCATGAAGCTGACCAGCTATACCAATTACGCCCTGCGCTCTTTGCAGCTTGCAGCGCTCAAATCGCCTGACCTCGTGCGGGTTGATGATGTGGCCAAGGTTCATAACTTGTCCCGCCCCCACATCATGAAAATCGTGCATGAGCTGGGCCGGTCCGGTTACCTTGAGACGGTACGCGGGCGCGGCGGTGGTTTTCGTCTGGCTCGCCCTGCCGAGGACATCGTTGTCGGTGATGTGGTGCGGATTACAGAGGGGCCGCTGGATGTGGTCGAGTGTTTCAATCCGGACAAGAACACCTGTCCGTTGGTGGGTATCTGTGTCTTGTCAAAAAAAATGCAGGAAGCCACAGCCGCCTTCATGGCGGTTCTTGACGATCTGACCATTGCCAATATTGCGTCAAATCGTGGCCAGTTGATGGAGCGGATTGCGCCACTGGAAATGCCTCGCGCGGAGACCAATGTACGATGACCGATGCCGACGAATGGGTTGAGCGTTTTCCGGGGCTTTCGCGTCTGGAACCGTCGATTAAGCAATTGTTGTTGTCCCGCAGTGCCATTGTTGAGGTTCCGAAAGGGACGATGGTTTTTGGACCCGGTAATTCGCCAGAAAACATGCTGTTTCTTCTGGATGGGACGGTCAGAGTGCAACAGGTTTCCGAAACCGGACACGAAATTGTGCTGTACCGCATTCAGGCGGGACAAAGCTGTGTTCTGACAACGGCCTGCCTGTTGGCTTATGATAACTATTCAGCAGAGGGTATTTCGGAAACTGCGGTACAGGCCGCAGCCGTGCCGCGCGATGTCTTTGACGATCTGGTTGCGCAGTCGAAGTCCTTTCGCGATTTTGTCTTTGCCGCGTTTTCCAAACGCATCACGGATTTGTTCCTGATGATCGACGAGGTTGCATTCCAACGCATGGATGTACGATTGGCCGACAAATTGCTGGGTCTCTCCAAAGGGCAGGATGTCATCGCAACCACCCATCAAAAACTGTCGGTCGAATTGGGAACCGCACGCGAGGTGATCTCTCGCCAGCTTCAGGAATTCCAGCGGCGCGGTTGGATTGAACAGGCGCGCGGCAGTGTGAGCTTGCTGGACCGTCAGCAACTGGAAACGCTGGCGCATCACAACGCCTGACGGATGGCCCGAGGCAGGTGTTTCACCTGCCTGACCAACAGGAGATCAGCGGGCTCCGAGCTTCCGCCAACCGAACATCAAATGCAAAAAGCCGATGGCTTCGCCGCGAAATTCTGTTGCGACGGACACTGGTGTGGGCCAATGCGGATGCAGCACAGCCTGTACGCCGTCCTCGTCAAACTGCAGTGTCGCGTTATGTTTGGCTGCCAAATGACGCATACGGCTGTTTTCACGCAGACACAGCATCTGGATGGTACGGATACCCCGGTTCTGTGCCCGCGCAAAAATCTGATCAAAAAGCGCGTCGCCGATACCGATATTCTGCCAGTCTTTTTCAACCGAAAATGCCGCTTCTGTGACACGAGGCCAGCTGTGGAAACTGCCGCGCAATTCGACAATGCCGCGCAGGATGCCATCGAAAAACGCACCGCAAATGATACTGTCGTTGTCAAAGATCTTGGCGGCGTACTTCGCTATCTCCGCATCGTTGATCGAACCGCAAAAACGGGACCGGCGGGTGCCGGCATCAAGCCGGATAAAGTGTTCACAGATCTCCTTTTGGTCGCTGGCGTGGAGCCTGCGCATCAAAAGTCTTGAATCATGTTTGGTGTTGGTCATGGCTTCAACGTCCTTGCCGTTGGGGAAGGTGGGCCAGTATTTATGGGAGGAGGAAAATACTGGCCCGTTGCTTCGGCGCAATTTATTCGTGTTTCGCCGCCGCGCATGCTGGAATGATCCGGGAGGAGGGACGTCCAGCATGTTCTGTTTGCCGCTGAGACCTCAATCTGACCCAGCAGCATATTCCGGTCTTAAATCTGCATTTGCGGGCGCCTATGGTGATAAATTGCGCCGTTTATGACCGGATTCGCGTCAGATCCGCGGCTTTCCGTTGATTTTTCCATATTGGCATCTCATCTATTGCTGCATTGCAGTATTTATGCTGCATTGCAGAGGTAGGTGCATTCGATGGCGCTCACAATTGTTTAAATGGCATAGCACATATGCCATTCTGGAACAGGACGGTGACCTTGTGGACATATCCGCGCAAATGCTGATCTTTGCGACTGTTGTCGAACGGGGCAGTATTTCGGCGGCTGCGCGTGCAATGGGGCAAACGCCCTCGGCGGTTAGCAAACAGATCGGGCTGCTAGAGGATCAGGTTCATCATCGGTTGTTGCACCGCTCAAGAACCGGGGTTTCTCCGACACAGGAGGGACAGGAACTATATGAGAAATGCAAAGCGATGTCTGAGATGTTCAACGAGGCCAAGGCCGTCATTTCGACTTTTGACAGCGTGCCACGTGGCATCCTGAAGATTGCCTCAAGCGTTGCCTTTGGTAAATCCCAGTTGATCCCGAAATTGCCCGGGTTCCTTGATGAAAACCCCGAAGTACAGGTTTCGCTGGACCTGACAGACCGCGAGGTTGACGTGCAAAGCGAAGGGTATGACGGGGCGATTTGTTTTGCAGAACAGCGTAAGAGCTCTGACGTTGTGATGCGTCGCTTTATGCAAAGCCGGCGTGTTCTATGCGCCTCTCCGGCCTATTTGGGGCGCTGCGGGACACCGCAGGATTTTGCCAGCCTTGCCAGCCATAACTGCCTGCGGATCAGTGAAAATAATGAACGAAATTGGTGGAGCAAACCGCAAAACGGCCATCAGCAAGGGTTTGAAGCGCAGGGAACATTTACCGGGAACAGTACCGATGTGGTTTTTCAGGCCGCGTTGAACGGGATCGGAATTGCGCGTTTGCCTAGCTATATGACCGCAGCAAAGTTCCTTAGCGGCGAACTGGTCCATGTCCTGCCGAGGTATGCGCCGCCCAGCACCGATATTGCTGTGATGTTTGCCGACCGTCGCAACCTTGCCCCGAAAACCCGCGCCTTTGTGGATTTTCTTGTACGTGAGTTTCGGGAGGTTCCGGTGCTGGGGATGGCAGGCATTTACAGTTAGACCGAAGGCTACGACATAGAAGGATTTAAAAGATGACCAAAACGACGACAGAAATTGGCAAGGCCCTCTCTGAAGAACTCAACCCCGGCATGGAGGAGGCGTTGAACGCACGGTATGGGCATTTGCTGCCGGGTATGGCCGAAGGCGTGGTCGATTTTGCCTATGGTCGTCAATATGCCCGCCCCGGTCTGCCACTGCGCGACAGGTATCTGGCCACTATTGCGGCCCTAACGGCTTTGGGTGGTCAGACGCGCCCCCAGCTGATGGTGAATATTGCAGGCGGGCGCAAAGCGGGATTGTCGCAAAAGGAAATCGCGGAAACCATCTGGCAAATGGCGCTTTATGGCGGCTTTCCGGCGGCGATTAACGGGTTGAACGCCGCGCTGGAAGTTTTTGCTGCCGAACAGAAAGCGGATTAAGCACCTGCGCTGGGGGGCAAACTGCTTTGATCTTTAGATGATCCAAGCAGATCTCCTAAAACTGCACGAAATCAGAAGGTCTGAGCGTTAAACTCGTTCCAACATCACAGGCTGAAAAGCCTGTGTAGGTGTCGCACAAAGGCATCCGGCGCGATGAGTGGGTTGCCCGCAGGGTTGACCCGACCCCAATTCTGTGTTCTCGGCCCCTCAGGCAGCTAGCTCCCAGCCACCCAGACATTTTCTACAGCCTCTGGGGACAAATATGCGCAGCCTTCTTTCTTTCACTTCCGTTTTAGCACTCGTCAGCGCGCAAGCCGTCTGGGCGCAAACGGCGGACCAGTTCCTGTTGGGGACAATTGTCCTTGAGACATCCAGTGCAAATGATGTTGGCGTGGATGCCGATGATCTTGAGCGTAACGACCCCGGTGATCTGCAAGACGTGTTCAAAAACGAACCGACTGTATCGGTCAGCAGTTCCGTGCCGCTTTCGCAGAAAGTATTCGTGAACGGGATCGAGGAAACCAACCTTGCCACGACGATCGACGGCGCCCGCCAGAACAACAAGATTTTCCACCACAATGCGACAACCTACATTGATCCCGAGATTCTGAAACAGGTGCGGATTGACCCCGGCGTTGCCCCAGCGGATGCAGGCCCCGGCGCGCTGGCGGGTTCCATTGGATATGAAACAAAAGACGTCGACGACCTGCTTGCGCCCGGGTTGGGTTTCGGCGGGATTCTCAGCAGTGAATACACCTCTAACGGGGATGGGTTTTCAACCAGCCTGACGCTGTTCGGGCGGAGCGGCCCTGTCGAGGCGCTGGGATATGTGAAGGTTGCCAATGGCGACATCCGAACTAATGGCGATGGAAATGACATTCTCGGTTCTGCGGCCGGCCTGCACAGCGGGTTGTTCAAGGTTGCGTTGAATGCGCAAAACGGTGGCCGTTTCGAGCTGTCTTATGAGGATGTCGAGGATGACGAATTGCGCCCTTATCGCGCTGATATCGGCCTGTTGGCTGGTGGGCGTCCGGTGCCGGCAACGCGTCGCTATGTCCTGAACCGGCGTAACCTTGCCTTTAACTACACAACAACCCAGACAACCGAAATGTGGGACCCCAAGTTCTCGCTGAGCTACAGCGTGACGGACCTTGGTCTGTTGGAGGATTCACAGCAGTCCGATGGCACAACTGACAGCATTTCAGGGTCCTTTCAAAACACCTTCACCTTGCAGAATGGCAGTGTAACGGCAGGTATGGATTTCTATCGGGACGAAGCCGAGAACATCTATCGTAGCTTTTCCAACCCTGCTTTCAACCAAGCCAGCACAGAGAAATCCCGCAATGTCGGCATCTTTGCCCAAGGGCGCTTTGATCTGGGTGACCGGACAAAGCTGTCTACGGGGCTGCGCTATGACTGGAACAAGTTGACCGGTATCGAGGGCAGCACATTTTCCGACAGCGGTCTGTCGGCCAATATTACCGGGGAGTTTGCGGTCAATGATATCCTGACCCTCAGCGCCGGTGCTTCAAGCGTTTGGGGCGGTATCCCCTTGGCTGAGAATTTCATCTTTAACACGGCCTGGGTCTATCCCGACCATCTTGAGGCGGTAACGGCCAAAAACTATTTCTTGTCGGCGAACGCAGACCTTGGCGCGTGGAACCTGAAGGCGAAACTGTTCCGCACCGATCTCGAAAACGCCCGTACGGCCAGCTATCGTGCGGGACCGGGGGTAACGGCGGACGCGTCGTCCAAAGGGTTTGAACTGGGCGCGTCCTATGCATGGGAACGTGGTTTCTTCAGCATCGGTTACTCGGATATCGACAGTACAGTGAACGGTTTCCCGGCGGACGGCTTCACCGGACGTTATCTGACCCAACCTTTCGGCGAGATGCTGACCATGGCTGTCGCGCATGAGTTTGAGCAGCATGACCTGACTGTGGGTGTGGATGCGCAATTCGCCTTCTCGTTACAGGGGTCTTATGCCGGCGCTCCGACCAATGTCATTGAAAGCTATGAGGTGGTGAACGCCTTTGCCGAATGGAATCCGAAGCAATACAAGAATTTCACACTGCGCGGTGAGATCAACAATGTCTTTGATCAAACCTACGCAGAGCGCGGTACCTATGGACAGGAATTCGCAAATGACGGCGTGACCCCGCTGTATGAGCCTGGCCGTTCAATCTCTATCCGAGGAACCCTGCGGTTCTAAGGAGTAGACCCGTCCGCCGGTGCCTCCCTCGGGCCGGCGGACGGAGATTTTAGGCCGACCAGTTCATATTTTTGAAGTCTTCGCGGAAGGCAAAACGTTCAAGGTGACTGTCGATCACGCCTTTTGCACTATCCGTAGCTGCGTCGTGCAGCAGGTCGAACTGGACGGTCAACGTGGTGTCATCCGCCCGAAAGTGGGCCGGGCCAAAGATGAAATGCGCCGTGCCTTCCGTCTCGGTATATTCCACTTCGATTTTATGCCCGAAGTGTTTGCACAGCTGACCAAGGTACTTTGCGGCATTGGGTGTCTGAAAGGTTCCTGTAAGAGGCATATCGTATTCCTGACAAAATTTGTTAACTATGTCTGGACTCGCGCGTTTTGGCCGATTAATCAACTCGAAACCCGCACGCCACGTTTCGACCCAGCCAAGCGGCCTTTCTCAAAAAGGACGAAACATGTTGCGCAATTTCCTTATTTCACTTGTCGTTCTCGCCGCTCCCGCGTTTGCAGATACGGTCGAGATCGAAACCATTCGTGGCCCGCAAACGGTCGAGAAGAACACCGAAACTGTGGTGGTTTATGACATTGCTGCGTTGGATACGCTGGACGCTTTGGGCATTTCTGTCGATGGCGTGGTCAGCTCGCTTTATGTTCCGTATCTAAGTGCTGGTGATGCCCGAGTGGTTGGGACCCTGTTTGAACCGGACTATGAGGTTCTGGCCGAAATTACCCCCGATCTGATCATCGCGGGTGGGCGGACACACGAGGCCGTGCCGGACCTTGCGCGCATGGCACCAACCATTGACATGACCATCTGGCAAGACGCTGTTGGTGAAGGACTGGCGCGGCTTGCGGCCTATGGCAAGGTGTTCGGGAAAGAAGCGGAAGCCGCCAAGCTTGCCGCAGACTTTGACACCAAATTGACACGCGCCCGAGAAAGCGTAGCAGGACAGGGTGGCGCATTGATCCTGATGACAAACGGGCCGAAAATCTCCGCCTATGGGACAAGCGGGCGGTTTGGTTGGATGCATCGGGCATTGGGGCTGAGCGAAGCTGCGCCGGACATCGAACAGGCTAGCCATGGCGAGGCGGTCAGTTTTGAATTCATCCGCGATGCAAACCCCGATATCCTTATTGTGATTGACCGGCTTGCCGCGATTGGACAGGACGGGGCGGCGGCCAAGGCGACGCTGGACAACGCGCTGGTACATGAGACCGCTGCGTGGAAGAACGGGCGCGTCGTCTATCTTGACAGTGCGGCGACATATGTCGCCAACGGTGGCATCCAGTCGCTCAACCTGTTTCTCGACCAGATCCTTGCTCTCTTTGCACAGGGGTGACGCTGATGCGCGCGGCTTTGTCTGTTGGGGTGCTGGCTGCGCTTGTGGTGATGTCACTGATCACGGGCATCATTGATCTGCGCGGTGATGATAATGCGCTGAGCCTGCTGATGGTCAGCCGAATACCGCGCACCGCCGCCGCCCTGATCGCAGGGGCCGCGCTGGCAATTGCCGGGGCAATCATGCAGATGCTTGTGCGCAACCGGTTCGTGGAGCCGATGACCGCGGGGACGGGGCAGGGGGCGGCGCTTGGCATTCTGGGCGCGATCCTGTTTTTTCCCGGTGCGCCGGTTCAGGTTCAAATGGGTATCGCGGCGGCAACGGCGCTTGTCACCAGCCTTGGCTTTCTTGCTATGGTGCAGCGCTTGCCAACGACCCAGCCTCTGCTGGTGCCGCTCGTTGGATTGATCTATGGCGGGCTTTTGGCGGCGGTTGTGACGTTTGTCGCTTATCAGGCCGATCTGCTGCAGTTCATTGACATCTGGATGAACGGAGAGTTTTCCGGCGTTTTGCAAGGGCGCTATGAACTGCTTTGGATTGCGGCAGCGGTCGCGGTCGCCGCCTATTTTATCGCGGATCAATTTGCCATTGTCGGCATGGGGCGCACGATTTCGGTCAACCTTGGCCTGAAATACCGGCAAGTAATGGCCTTGGGGTTATGCGCCATCGCGGTGATTTCGGCATTGACGGTTGTGACGGTTGGGGCGATCCCTTTTGTCGGTCTGGTGGTGCCCAATATTGTGTCGCGGCTTTATGGCGACAACCTGCGCCAAACGCTTCCGTTGACCGCGCTTTGGGGCGCTGGGGCTGTGTTGCTCTGCGACATCCTTGGGCGGGTATCGCGCTATCCGTTCGAGATCCCTGTGGGCACGGTTTTTGGTGTGATCGGCACGGCGGTCTTTCTGGTATTACTCTATAAACGGCCAGCGCATGAGCGATCGTAACCTGCTCCTGCTGCTCAGTGGCCTCGCCTGTCTTGCGATGTTTGGTTTTATGACGCTGGGCGTGCGGGCACCTTGGGGTTTCGTCTTGCCGTTCCGGGGCGAAAAGCTGGTTGCGCTTATTCTCGTCGCGCTGGCGGTTTCCACCTCGACAGTCTTGTTCCAGACGATCAGCTTTAATCGTATTCTGACACCTGCGGTCATGGGATTCGATGCGCTTTACCTGCTGTTGTTGACGCTGGCGGTGTATGGGTTGGGGGGCATCGGATTTACCGCCCTGTCGCCTGTCGCGGTCTTTGCCATCACTTCTGGTGTGCTTGTTCTTGCTGCGCTGGCGTTGTTTGGCACGCTCTTGGGGCAGGCCCGTGCCGATCTGCTGCGGATGATCCTGACGGGGATCATTTTCGGCGTTCTGTTTCGATCAATCACCGCATTTCTACAGCGGATGATCGACCCCAATGAATTTGCCGTCATTCAGGTGAATGCCTTTGCCCGGTTCAACACCATTGAAACTGACATCCTGATCCTTGCCGCGCCAATAACCCTTGTTGCGTTGATGCTGTCCTGGAGAATGCGCCGCCGCCTTGATGTGATCTCGCTGGGGCCGGCCACGGCAACCTCGCTGGGGGAACGGCCCAAACAAGGACAGATGCAGGCACTTGCGCTGACTGCGGTGCTTGTCTCGGTTTCGACAGCCTTTGTCGGGCCGGTGGTGTTTCTGGGGTTGCTGGTTGTCAGCCTTGCCCATGCGATCCGGCCAACCCCGTATCATGCGGTCTTGCTGCCCGTAGCGGGTTTGATTTCGGTCATCACGCTTGTCGGTGGACAGGCCGTGCTTGAGCGGGTGCTGGGTCTGAATACCCCCCTGTCTGTGGTGATCGATCTGATCGGGGGATGCGTATTTTTGATCCTTGTCTTGAAGGGAACCCGCACATGATCAAGGTTGAGGGCGTCACATATCAAATCGTAAGGCAGGAGATATTGTCGGACGTCTCAGTTAATATTCCTAAAGGTGGCGTTACCGCGTTGATCGGGCCGAACGGTGCCGGCAAATCAACGCTGCTGTCCCTTATCGCCCGGCTTATGCCGCTGCAAACCGGCACGATCCATGTTGATGGGCAAGCTATCGGTCAAACGCCAAGCGATACGCTTGCCCGTAGTCTTGCGATTCTGCCGCAGGCCAGTGATATCGCCCCCAGATTGACGGTTGCACAGCTGGTCCGGTTTGGCCGTTATCCTCACAGTAAGGGCCGCCCGACACCGGCCTGTCTGGAAAAGGTTGAGGAAGCGATGATGCGGTTTGACCTTGGCGCACTGCAAGACCGGATGATCGACACGCTTTCCGGCGGACAGAGACAGCGCGCGCTGATCGCCATGTCCTATGCACAGGATACCGATTATCTGTTGTTGGATGAACCCTTGAACAATCTCGATATTGCCGCTGCGCGCCACCTGATGAAGCTGTTGCAGACCATGGCCCGTGCCGAAGGCAAAACGATCCTTATTGTCTTGCATGACATCAACTATGCAGGGGCCTATGCGGATCGGATTGTCGCCATGCGCAAAGGCCGGATCATGGCAGAAGGGCCGCCCCAGTCTGTGATATCAACGCAGGCATTGGCAGAGATTTTCGATACCGACGCGCATGTGGTTTTGCAGGACGGGCGACCGCTCGTTATGGTCTAAACAACGCGGGCGACAAAAGGCATCGCGCGCCGGCCAATGTCTGGTAGCAGGGAGGGGCGTCAGTATTTATTGCTATCGCCGGCTGGTCATTTAACTGGCATTAAGTTTACAAAAAAAGTCAGAAAATTACGGGGCCTTGGCCATCAATTTAAAATATTGATTTTCCGTCATTATTCAAGATTTACTCGCCAATAAAGGTCATGGAAAATCGCCCAACATCTCTGAAATGGTGACCTGTTACCTTGAATATGCAGGCGATTTACGCGAAAAGATCAGAAAATAGGAACCCAGCCAAACAGCCTGAGCTACAGCGCTGATCGTCAGGCCGCCTGCATCAATTTTTTGAAAAGGACCCGGCTATGAATTGCCTTGTGAAATGCGCCTGTGCGTTGGGGTTGACGGTGTCTGGCGCGGCTCTTGCGCAGGAAACCGACCTTGGTGGACGGATTGCCGTTGAGTTGAACGCGGCACAGACAACCGATACCGCCTGCACGCTTACCTTTATGATCACAAACGGGTTAAAGGCGCAGGTGGATCGGGTTGTTTATGAAACGGTCCTTTTCGACACCAAGGGCCAGGTGAACCGCCTCACCCTTTTTGACTTTGGCACCCTGCCGGTTGCACGGCCCCGTGTGCGGCAGTTCTCTGTGCCGGAACTGACCTGTGACCAATTGGGGCGTGTGTTGTTCAATGGGGCCAATACTTGTGACGGTGCTGACCTGGACAAGGGAGACTGCGCACGCGGTCTTGATCTTTCTACACGCACTCAGATCGAGGTGATCGGATGATCCAGAATTGGTTTGAACCCCTGCGCCAGATTGCAGAGGTCGGTGGTCCGGTTGTGGTGATCCTGATGGGTGTGGCGGTGCTGACACTTGCTGTTGCGCTTTACAAGATATGGCAATTCTGGGTGGCAGGCGTTGGTCGGCACCTTGCGTTGAAGGAAGCGGTCAGCGCATGGGATAGTGGCAAGCGTATTGGCGCGCGGGCGGCGCTTGCGCGTTCGACCAGCTATCTCGCACCGGTTGTGGACATGGCGTTTCTTTGTGGTGATGCACAATATGACAGGCTGCTGGCCGAAGCAGAAACCCGCTTTGCCAAACTTGAGCGCGGGTTCCGCTTGTTTGATTCCGTGGCCCAATTGGCCCCGCTGCTGGGGCTGTTTGGCACAGTTCTGGGAATGATCGAAGCGTTCCAGTCCCTGCAAGACGCGGGTTCTCAGGTCGATCCGTCGATCCTTGCCGGTGGCATCTGGGTGGCCCTGCTGACCACTGCTGTCGGTTTGGTTGTAGCAATGCCCACGGCCTTGATCCTAAGCTGGCTGGAAGGCCGGATGGAGGCAGAGCGGGTGATTGCAGACAAGGCGATCCTGACCATCCTGCACCCTTCTGACAATAACCCCGCGGTAACGGCTGATGCGGGGCCGGACCATGGCTAGGCTACGGACACGGCGGCGCAAATTGTCGATGACGTCCTTGATCGACGTGATCTTCCTGCTGCTGCTGTTTTTCATGCTGACCTCGACCTTTTCAAAGTTCGCCGAAGTGGAGTTGTCAGCGGCGGGGGCGGGCGCTGTTGCCAGTCCGGATGCGCCGCCGCTGTTTATGCAGCTTGGGGCAGATGATGTGCGGTTGAATGGCGATCCGGTTGCCCTTGATGCCTTGGGGCTGTCTCCGCTGGCGAAAGCGGAGCAAGGGACCACCCTGCTGGTCAGCCTTGGCACCGAAGTTGATTCACAGCGGTTGACCGATCTGTTGGTTGCATTGCGTCGTCTGCCCGCCCTGCGCGTGACGGTCTTAGGAGGCTGAAGGATGCGCAAGCTGTCTAAGGGTAAACCACAGCGGGAACCGACGATTGCCTTGATCAACATCGTCTTTCTGATGCTGGTTTTTTTCATGGTGGCAGGCACTTTGGCGCAGCCATTGGACCCCGCGCTCAAGTTGGTTGAAACGGCCGATCTGGATGGACGGGCCCCGCCAGATGCTTTGGTGGTACATGCCGATGGGCGTCTGTCCTATCGCGGTGACGATCAGCCGGACGCAGCCGGGTTTTTAGCGATTTTGGACGCGCAGGAACGCGAGGTGGTTCGTCTGGTTCCTGACCGCGCATTGCCTGCAAAAACCCTCGTTGCGCTGACCCGCGAGCTTCGTGCCGCAGGGGCACAGAAAGTCATGCTTGTGACAGAAAGGGCGCTGAAATGATCCGTACCTCCCCCCTTGCCAAAGTCGTTTCATTCGCGCTTTCCTCGGCCCTTGTGGTTGCAACGGCGCACTATGCATTCCCTGACCAGAAGATAGAGATCGCAGGCGGCGGCCTTCCGGTTGAGGCGCGTGCAGGATCGGCCTTTGAGGATATGGCGCAGGGTGTCATGACACCGGACGCTGTTGATGATGCGCCCCTTACGCCGGCCCCGCCTGTAGAAACAGCCAAACCTTTGGCGGCAGAGGTGTTGCCAAAGCCACAGGTGGAAGCCGCGCTTCAACCTCCGATTTCGACGGTTGTGCCTGCCGCACGTCCGGCCCAGGCACCAACAGTCAAACCGGTGCCTTTGCCTCTTGCTCCTGCGGCTGATGCGATTTTGCCGGCGGTTGTGCCGGATGTAACGCCGCCACAGGTTGCAACACCCAGCGCCGAAACGGTTGCCCCCACCCAGACCATTGTTGCTGAGACGCCCGAGGCGACGGCGCCCCCGCAATCGATCAGGCCGCAGCGGCGCGATCCAGTGAAGGCCGCGCAAGTCGCAGCGGCCCGGCCAAAGCCGAAACAAATCAAAGTGGCGCGCAAGCAGAGACCGAAACAGAAAACCCGACGTGGCAATGCCAAGCAGAACAACACTCAAGGTGCAAGAAATGGCACCAGCAATCAGGCCAAAGCACGCAAGTCGGGACAGGGGAAACGGGTGGCGGCGCAGGCTGGCAACGCGGCGCGTGACAATTATCCGGGAAAGGTCATGCGCAAAATCAGCCGCGTCCGCAAACCTAACGTACGTGCGCGCGGTACTGCTGTGATTGCGTTTCGAGTGTCTGCCAGCGGGGGATTGTCAGGTGTTTCAGTGGCGCGCAGCTCCGGCTCTGCCGCACTGGATCAGGCGGCCATGCGGGTGGTGAAAAAGGCCGCGCCCTTTCCCAAGCCACCGGGTGGCGCGCGCCGCAATTTTTCGATCCGGATCAAGGGGCGCTGAGTTTAGGGGCAGACCCTAGGTTGGCGCGGCTTGCGAAAGATGTGGCAGGATGAACCAGTTTTCCGGCGATGGTGTGCGGCAGCTTTCGATGCGACAGCCATACACCCGGCTTAGCACATCGTCGCGCAGGGTCTCTGACACGGCACCGGCGGCGGCGAGGCGGCCGTCATGCATCACCAGCACCTGATCAGCGAATAATGCGCTTAGGTTGAGATCATGCATCACTGTTAGCACACCACCGCCCTGGTCGGCAAAGTCGCGGGCGATTTGCATGACCTGTAACTGATGTGCGATGTCGAGGCTGGACACGGGTTCATCCAGAAACAGCCATCGCGGATGCGGGACCGGATGTGGTGACCAGACCTGACATAGGACGCGGGCCAGTTGCGCACGCTGTTGTTCCCCACCTGAAAGCTCTTGATAGAGACGTTCCTCGTAGCCGCCCAAGCCAACCCGGGCGAGGGCATTTCGGGCGGCAAGGTCCGACCCCGCCCCGCGTAAGCGCAATCCCAGCCGCACCACCTCAAGCACCTGAAACGGAAAGGACATAGGGGTTGATTGCGGTAAGACCGCGCGCATATCAGCGAGGGTTTGCGGGGCGGCGGTATGCACATTTGTCTCACCCAGAAATGCAGTACCGCTGGACGCGGCTTCGCCCGTCAGCGCTTTCAGCAGGGTGGACTTGCCAGATCCGTTCGGCCCGACAATCGCGGTCAGCTGGCCGCATTTCGCGGTAAACTCGATGTCGCGCAGGATTGTCTTGCGCCCGATGCGGACGCCAAGGTTTTGCACCACTAAATCGTTCATAGGTCTACGACGCTCCGGCTGCGCAGGAGGATCCACAAGAACACCGGTGCGCCGATCACGGCGGTTACAATCCCTATGGGAAGCTCTGCCGGGGCCACAACCAACCGCGCCACAATATCAGCGGCGAGCAAAAGGGACGCGCCCAGTAAGGCAGAATTCAGCAGCAGCCCGTGGTGGTCCGGCCCGGTTGCCAGTCGCAAAAGATGCGGCACGACGATCCCGATGAACCCAATGCCGCCAGAAACCGCGACAGCCGCTCCGGTTGCGGCTGACACGGTCAGGATGACGGCCATTTTCAGCTTTTGCACCGGAATGCCCATGTGATGGGCTGATGCCTCGCCCAAGGCCAGCGCATTCAGGCCGTTCGCCAAGGTCAGACCAACGGCGGTCGCGCCGGTAATCACCACCCCTGCGATCAGGGTCTTGTCCCAGCTTGCGCCCGAAAGCGAGCCAAGCTGCCAGAAGGTGAGTTCGCGCAGTTGCATGTCATCAGCGTGAAACACCATCAAACCGGAGAGCGCGCCGGCAAGTGCAGCGAGCGCAATGCCGGCAAGCAACATTGTCGCAACAGAGGTGCGCCCTGACCGTGTGGCCACGCGGAAAAGTATCAGCATACTTGCCCAGGCACCGACAAAGGCAAAGATCGGCAGCAGGGCAGGGCCGAGGAAGGCGGTAAGCCCTAACGGCAACGCGCCACCCAGAACAATTGCGGCAATCGCGCCAAGGCTGGCACCCGAACTCACACCCAGAATCCCCGGATCGGCCAGCGGGTTGCGAAACAGCCCCTGCATGATGGCACCGGAAACGGCGAGAGCCGCCCCAACGAAAATACCCATCAGGGTGCGCGGGGCGCGGATGTCCCACAGCACTACGGCATCAATCCGATCAAGCGGATGCCCTTGGGCCAATTCGAACAATGCATCCCAAAGGGAGGCACCAGAGGGGCCGGTGGCAAGGCTGGTCAGGGCCACCAGAATCAGCAAGAGACCAAGCACGACATGCGCCGCACGGGCCAAAAAACGTCGGTCGCGGGGTGTGACGGGTGTTTGCGCCAGTGCGACCATCAGCTGCCCCCGCTCAGGGCGCTGTGCAATGCGGAAATCGCCTGTGGCGTCCGAGGGCCAAAGCCCAGCAACAAAAGACCGTCGATGCGCACCACAGCTTCGTTCCGCGCGGCAGGTGTTTGCGCCAGCGCGGGCAGTTTCCACAGATCGTCGTTGGTGCCGGCGTGGCTAGTGCGCCGTTCCATCATCAGGATGACATCAGGCTGGGCTGCGGCGATGGCCTCTTCGGTGACCGGTTTGTATCCGGCAAAATTTTGGATGACGTTGGTGCCGCCTGCCAATCCGATAATTGCATCCGCGCCGGTGTTGGTGCCCGCTGCCAGAATGCGACCGCCCTGAAGACTGAGGACAAACAGAACCCGCCGCTGATCCACCGGACGCGCCTTAACCGCAGCAATGGCATTTTCGAAATCGGCGTCGACTTTCTGAGCCAGCGTCTCTGCCCGTTCCGGCACGCCCAATGCCGCACCGACCAGGTGGATTTTCTCCAGCACGCCAGCGCGGCTATCGGTTTCGGGGATATCCACATAAGGGATCGAGGATTTTCGCAGCACATCCACCGCCGTGGCCGGGCCGGCCCCTTCCTCGGCGATCACAAGTTCGGGGCCAACCGACAAGACACCTTCGGGTGACAGGGCCCGCACATAGCCGACATCAGGCATGGACAGAGCTTCGGGTGGATAGACCGATGTGGTGTCGCGCGCAATCAGTCGGTGTTGTTGATCCAGCGCATAGACGATTTCGGTGATGGACCCGCCGATGGATACGATATTGCCAACCTTGTCCTGCTGTTCTGCATGAACCTGCCAGCCGAATGCCGCGACAAAGAAGGCGATGCCGGCCCCGTGTACAAGGCCAAGTGGGTTTGGCCGGAAGGACAGGCGTTTCATGACGCGGCCTCCATTTCGAGGGTTTCCAGATCACTGACCAAGGCACGCCATGCCGGACGGCTGTCGCGGCCTTCTTTCGGAACGCCGAACACCTGAAAAATCAACCCGCCTTCTGCATCAAAGGCTTCTACTGACATGGCTGCGCCGCGTTGGGTGGGTTTGTCTACTGCCCAGACCTCGGCAATGTGATCCAGCCGCAGATGCATGTTGAAACGGGGATCCATCACATTCTGCCATGGCCCCATCGGGCGGAGGTTTTGCAAGGGTCCGGTATGAATTTGAATGCAGCCCCGGTTGCCAACAAAGAGCATCACTTCGGTGCCGGTTTCCTGCAACTTCTTCAACATTGTATCGACTACGGTCGGGACAAGGGGTCTGACAAAGGGTGCGCCCGCAATGCGGTAAGCCCCCAGACGGTTCATTTTGAGCTTTGACGTCAGGCGCATGAACTGGTGGGTGTCTGTCATCCGCCCCCATTCCTTGCGCAGGGTCTCGACCTTTGAGAGATCTGATTTGGCAACCTCTGTGGGTTTGCGCGGGGCGACCTGAAGGGCGGGCGACACATCATCCAGACTCATGATGCCCTTGGCGGTTTGCCAAGCTTTGATGTCTGAGCTGTCGCGCAAGAAAATCTTGTGGACCGCATCTCCGGCCGCATCGAACACCTGAAGGGAACGGCGTGTGCCGCCTTCCTCAAGCTCTTTCTCGACCATGAACCCATGTTGCCAATGGGACGGGAAAATCCGCAGGTCAATGTCTTCGGTAAGAACCATCGCGGCATGGGCACCGGGGTGGTAGTTTTCATAGGTGCCGGTTTTTTCATGCACCACGGAAGGGTTACGCGTCAGTGCCATCACCTCGCCAAAGGTCTGGGCGGCATGCATCACCTTGTCCGGGTGTGCGATGACGGGTGTGACACCCTGCCCCTGATGCGCGGCCAGCAACTGGGCTTCGGAGATGCCCAGTTGTTCGGCAATATCGCGTTCCCGCATTTTTGATTTTTCTGCGACGGCCTGACGAATTTCTTCGGGAGTTGGTTGAGTCATATGCGCCATAGGGTCCTCGTGTGTTAAAGGGCCTGATGGCTTGGCTACCGCAAGGCAGCATTGGCTACAGTCTGGTTAGGATCAGTATTGTTGACACTTTTAGTCGGATTAATTAATCAGTGCAAGTGATGAAGCGGGTGACCGCTCGCTCTAACTCTGCCGAACGCCAGCGACCTGCAAGCAAGTGGCCCATGCACAAAGGGACAAGCCTTGCATTATCCATCCTTACGCGCCTGTCTGCGCGCCTCGACTGCTGCTATTCTTCTTCTTCCACTTGCCCTGCCAGTCGCGGCGCAGGATACCGCTGCTGCTCAGGATTTGGGCACGCTTGTCTTGGGGCAAAGCAAGCGGGATGTTGAAACCAAGTCGGCGGTTTCCAAGACCACAATCGACCAGACCGAAATTCTGGACCGGCAGGCAGGCACTGTTGCCGAACTGTTTGATTCTGTTCCCGGCGTGGCCCTTGTAAATGGGGCGACGGCGCAGGGATCGGGGATCAACATCCGTGGCTTTGGGGCGAACTCTACATTCGGAACCGATCAGAAGGTGCTGATCCAGATTGACGGGGCGACCAAAGGCAGTGAAGAACTTTACCGTATCGGCACCCAGCTTTATACTGATCCGTTCCTTTACCGCGAGGTCGAGGTTCTGCGCGGCACAATTGGATCATTCGAATATGGTTCCGGTGTGTTTGGCGGGACTGTACTTTTGGAAACCGTTGATGCGTCAGACCTGACAGCGGGCAATCCGGGTTTCGCGGGACGTCAGACGTTTGAGTATAACAGCAATGGCGAGGGTTTTGTGACCTCGACCATTCTTGCCTATCAGATGGGTGAGGATGCTGAGTTCCTGTTGAATTACACCCGCCGGATGCTGGATGTGCGTGAGGATGGTGACGGGAACAAGATCAATCCGGCTGCTGGCGCAATCAATGATCCGTCATGGTTGTTGAAGGGCAAATTCCATTTCGGGGAGGCCCGTGATCACAGCCTGACCGTCAGCCTGTCCGAGACCGAACAGGAAAGCAGCGATGTGCCTTATGACACCTTCGGAAAGTCCTCATTTGGTAATGTGGATCGGTTCATCGAAAACCGGGTTGCATCCTTGCGTTATAGCTACACCCCGGAAGACAATGACTTGGTCGATTTGTCGGTCGAGCTGACCTACTCCGACGAAGTGGTCAACAGTGAGGCGGTTGATCGCACGCTAGGGCGGCGATCCTTGGGCCTTTTGGATGCTGATAACCGGTACGAGACGACCACGCTGCGCCTTAAGAACACCGCCTTGTTTGCGACGGGTGGCATTGAGCATGAACTGCGTGCGGGGCTTGAGTTCGTCAAACGTGAACGCAAGGATGCGAAAGCGGGGTCCGCACCGGGTGGCACAAAAGACGTGATTGCGGTTTTCGCAGTGGACGAGATGCAGTTTGGCGAGAATTTCACGCTGACACCCGCCCTGCGATATGAAACCCAGACCATCAAAGAGGCTGCGGTAAACGGAACCGATAGCTTTGATGCGGATGCGCTGATGGGCGGGCTTTCGGCGCGGTATGCCTTTGGCAACGGATGGGCGGTTTACGGCTCTGCGGCCTATACCGAGAACCTGCCGATTGTGGACGATATTCTGAACCCGGTTCTGATCAACCAGTCCGAAAAAGGGACAATTTACGAAATCGGTACAACTTTCGATCGTGAAAGCGTCTTTCAAAGTGGCGACACGCTGGCCTTCCGTCTGGGGTATTACAAGCAGGACCTGCGCGACTTGACGACCTATGGAAGCTTTACACCCGGTGCTTCGCTGGTGGCGGTCGAACGGGATGGTTGGGAGCTTGAAGCCGCCTATGCCATGGATACCGGATATTATGTCGATCTGAACGCGCATGTTTCTGACGGCACATCGCGGACTGAAAGCGGTGTCGAGGCCGGTTGGCGTCAGAACCCGCAGGATACTTTGCGCCTGACACTTGGTAAGAAATGGGGGCAGGAATGGGATGTAAGTTGGGAAACCGAGTTTGCAGCCGACTATAAAACGGCCGGCACGGTCACCGACGACGGCTATACCGTGCATAATCTGCGTGCCACATGGATTCCGCAAAGCGGCGTTTTGGAAGGGTCCATGGTGCGTTTTGGTGTCGAGAACGTGACGGATCGTCAGTATACGCCACGTCTGTCAACCCGGCCTGCGGCGGGGCGCAATTTCAAGGTATCTTTGTCGACGACATTCTGATCTCGGCCCTAAGCCAGCCAGTCACGGGGTTAGCGGTTAATGCTGGCCCCGTTGTGCTTTCGCAATGTAAACGGGCTCTTTGCGATTGCCAGAATTTTCCTTTGAACTGCTGGTTCAGTCGGGCAATCAACGTGAAAATATCTTTGATATCTTGACACCCGGCGGTGACCGTTTAATCGTGCCGGCGATGGTTACCTTGTTTCACTCAAGGGATTAAAATGGGAATACGGTGCGACAGGGTTTGCCTGTTTAGGCCGTGACTGCCCCCGCAACTGTAAGCGCAGAGCGACGCCAAAAATACCACTAGTCAGAAAAGGCTGGGAAGGTTGGCTAGCAGAGACGCGCAAGTCAGGAGACCTGCCATCCTATTGTGAACCAAACCGGGACGGGGCGTCCTGAACGGAGGCTCTGATGGCGCGTTTCCCGCGTGTTGACAAAACGGACCGTTCTTGCTCGCGCTTGATCCCAAGCGGAGTGGGCGATGGCGATTTTCACTGAACCTGCGTATGCTGGCCCGCCGATTACTGAGGTGGTGGGGCCGTGTCGTTCTGGGGGTGCCCCGTGGTGACACAGCCCTTTCTAAATGTGCGCGACGTGGGGCTGGTGGCACCGAACGGCCAACCGTTACTTTGCAACGTCAGCTTTGACCTTGAGCAAGGTGCGACGCTGGCAATTGCCGGGCCGAACGGGGCGGGCAAGACCTCGTTGTTGACGGTTCTTGCAGGGCTGGTGCGCCCGAACTCCGGCAGTGTTCTGCTCAGAGGCAAGGCTGTCAATCAGTTGAGCGCGCAAGAAAAAGCCCGTGAAATTGCCGTCGTCAGCCAGCAGGAGCAGCCGGACGGCCGGTTGACATTGCGTGACTACGTGGCGCTTGGGCAAATCCCGATCTGGCACCTTCACGCGGCGCGCGAACATGCCCGGGCACTTGATGATGTACTGGACCTGACAGGGTTGGCAGGGCTGGCCGGCAAGCCGATGGCGCAGCTGTCAGGCGGCGAACGTCAGCGTGCCTATATCGCGCGTGCGCTGGCACAGCGGCCGCAATTGCTGTTTCTGGACGAGCCGACCAATCACCTGGATCCGGATGCCAAAGGCCGGATGTTGTCGCTGATCGCCAATCTCGGGATCACGATTGTGACCATTCTTCATGATCTTGTACTGATCCCGGAGTTTACCACCCATCTGGCCCTGATGCAGGACGCCCGTCTTGTTGGGTTTGGCCCTGTCGAATCCGTGCTGACCCCGGAAAGCGTGCTGCACACATTTGGGGTGCGCTATCTTCAACTCCCGCATGAGGGGCGCTTGGTCCCCGCGTTGGATATCCGCAAAACCCCTCCCTCATTCACTCCCCCCAGAAAGGAACACCCGTGAACAGATTTTTGACAACTGCAGTTGCGCTGCTTTTTGCCGGCGCGGCAACGGCGCATGAAGTCCGCGTTGATAATTGTGGCGACCCCCTCGTTTTCGAGAGCAAACCCGAGCGGTTGATTGTGCATGACATGAACATGACTGACATGGCCTTTGCCCTTGGGCTTCAGGAAAATATTGTCGGGCTGACCGGTATTACCGGATGGTATAAGACCAGCCCCGATTTCGATACGCAGCGCGGCGATATCCCGGAACTTGCACCAAAGTATCCGACACTTGAGAACCTTGTCGCAGCCAAGCCGGACCTGTTCTTTGCCGGATGGTATTACGGTATGCGCCCGGGTGGCGAAGTAACGCCGGACACGCTGCGCCCCTTCGGCATCAAGACGATGGTCCTCACGGAAAGCTGTGTGCATCTGGACAAAGAGCGCCCCGAAGCCACGATGGATTTGCTGTTCAACGACGTTTTGCGCCTTGGCAAAGTCATGCACGTCGAAGAGCGGGCCGAGACGCTGGTTGCCGAATGGCGCGCACAGCTGGCTGGGATCGAAGCCGGAACTGCGGATTTGGCCAAGCCGCGGGTATTCTTGCTGGATGGTCCGGCGGACGCGCCCTTTACCGCTGGCAAGTTTGCGATTCCCGACGCGATGATCGCGGCGGCGGGTGGCGAAAACGTGACCCATGATCTGGATACCAGCTGGGGGCGGACGTCATGGGAAGTTGTGGCGGCCAGCAACCCCGAATTTCTGGTTCTTCTTGATTATCAGACCGGCAACGGGGCCGAAGACACCTTTAAGTTCCTTCAGGAACATCCTGTGATGTCAGGGACCGACGCTGTGAAGAACGGCAACTGGATCGGCCTGCGCTATGAAGAGCTGACACCTGGGCCTGCCAATATTGAAGCAATTGCCAAGATGGCGCGGGCGATGCACCCCGACATGAACTAGGGTGATGCGATCCGGTTTTTCATTGGTTATCGGGGCGGCTTCGTTGGTCGCCCTGATTATGGTGTCGGTGTTATTCGGCACGACCGAAATCAGCATCCCTGATGCTGTTCGCGCAATCCTGCGCGGTCTTGGCCTGAGTACAGGCGAGATGACGACCACCGACCGGATCATCTTTGATTTGCGATTGCCGCGGGCTCTGTTTGCGCCATTGATCGGGGCCGGCCTTGGCGTGGTTGGCGTTGTTTTGCAGACCACAACCCGCAATGATCTGGCGGATCCGTTCCTGTTTGGCCTGTCCTCTGGCGCAGCGGCGGGGGCTGTCGCAGTCATTTCGCTCACCGGTGACGTGCTGGGATTCTGGACACTGCCTCTTGCTGCGTTTTGTGGCGGATTGCTGGCGTCGACAATTGTGCTGGGTCTGGTTCAGACCATGCGCAGCAACACGCCAGAAAAGTTGATTCTCGCAGGGCTTGCCGTGTCGTTTCTGTTCTCTGCTCTGACCAACTATCTTATTTTTGCCGGCGACAGTCGCGCGGCGCATTCGGTCATCTTCTGGATGCTGGGCGGTCTGGGACTTGCCCGCTGGGAAGCCTTTCCGCTGGTGTTCTGTGGGCTTGGGCTGATCTTCGGGTACAGCATGTTCAAAGCCCGCCCGTTGGATGCATTGCTAAGTGGGGATCAAACCGCACAGAGCCTTGGAATTTCGGTCAAGGCGCTGCGGTTCAAGTTGTTTTTTGTGGCGGCGCTGGCAACCTCGGCCTTTGTGTCGGTTGCCGGTGTCATCGGATTTATAGGGCTGATGGTGCCCCATCTTGCCCGTGGTCTTGCCGGCCCGCTGCATCGCGCTTTGATCCCGACTGCTGCGCTGGTTGGCGCATTTCTGCTGACCCTGTCGGACATAATCGCACGGTTGTTGCTGGCACCGCAGGAGTTGCCGGTCGGGATCGTGACGACCTCGCTGGGTGCCCTGTTTGTCTGCGTGCTTTTGCTCAAGACGGGCGGGCGGAAATAGACGTTTTGGTCTGGCGGTGCAGGGTGGTCAGTTCGGTGCCCTGCCCACCGCACCACTGATTCACTTTAGCCGGCAAGCTTGCGCATCGCCGCTTCTATTGGACCACGTTTGAACCAGCGCGCCCAGACCAAGGCATAGAGAGTCGCCACCAGACAGAACAAAACGGAGGCGACAACGGCATTTGCAACGCTCTGGCCCTCTAGCATACCAAGAGCCTCAAGGGTGCCCATGCCGATCAGGATATGGGCGATGTAAAGTGTCAGGGTCTGCCGTCCTGCGGGCACTATCAGTTGCAAAAGGCCCAAGGTCTTTAGGTGGTCGGAAACCATCAGGCAGATACCGACCACAATGCTGGCCGCGCCCAGACCGGCGAGCATGTAAAGCGGCATGGGCGGCACGGGTTCCGTGGTTACCAGTTCGGCAAGTTCGGGGTCAATCTGTCCCAGTTGCGCCCCAAGTGCCCCGCTTATCAGACCAGCACCGGCAAAGGTCACAATACCACCCAGAACAAGCGTCGCCTGTGTGGCGCGCTGGGCAAGAGAAATCCGGCTGAGAATGATGCCGAACACAAGAAAGCCCAACCACGGGATGACCGGATGCCAGCCATTGAAGAACAGGTTTCGGACGAATCCAACAGGAGTCCAGAAACCGGAATAGGTATAGTCGTCCCAATTCCATCCGGCGTCATAATCCAAACCGAGAATCATCAGGGTGAATACAATGTTCAACCCGATCAGAACCGTGAAAAGCGCGCCATTGGCCAAAGGCAGCAATAAGACCCCGAACAGGAAATAAAACGCATAGTAATGCAGAATGTCCGCATCAAAGATCGTCATGTTCAGCAGGCCAAGTAGCAGCAGAAAAATGGCACGTTTGACCGTGACAGAGATCGTCTGATCCAGCCCCTTGCGCCCTGCCAGCCCCAAGCCGATGCCAGCAAGAACCACAAAAGTGGCCGCGGCCCGACCTTCAAGGGCGGTTGTCAGGTTGTTGAGCAGACCGGTCTGGTCTTCCGCGCCCATCGCAATCTTGAAGTTGACAATTACCATACCGACAAAAGCGACGTAGCGCGCCAGATCAAGCCCTTCGAGCCTTGCACCAGAGGATTGTGAAGCGTTCATTTGAGCGCTGGCCTTTCTTGTGTTGAACCGTTTTGCGGTTGTTGTGTGTCAGCATTCGCATCGGACTGAAAGTAATCCGGTCGCCATGACAGCCCGCCGAATATGATCCGCAGGCGGTCCTTCATCGTTCGGCATTTTTTGACGTCGTGCCAGATGCTGGCGAATTCGGTGAATGTGATCCTGACGGGGTTGTTGGTGTGGATGTTGCGGGTCAGACCGTAGACAACTTTTTCCTCTTCGCGCTCAAAGGTGCCAAACAGCTTGTCCCATATCATCAGGATGCCGCCATAGTTCTTGTCCAGATACTGGTTGTTTGACCCATGATGAACCCGGTGGACCGATGGCGTGTTGAATACCTCGTCCAGCCAGCCCAGTTTCTGGACCCGTTCTGTGTGGACCCAGTGCTGGTACTGCGCAACTAGGATCAGCGCGACCAATGCCTGAAAGGGGTTGAACCCGATCAGGATCATCGGAATGAGGAACGCCCACTCAAAGAAGCCTTCGACAATGCTAAGGCGGAAACCGACGGTAAGGTTATAATCCTCAGAGCTGTGATGCACGCTGTGGCTTGCCCATAGAATCCGATGTTCATGCTCCAGCCGGTGCATCCAGTAATAGGTGAAATCGGCGGCCAGCAGGGCCAGTACCCATGTCCATGCTGTCATTGGGATGGACAATGGTGTCAGATAATAGAAGGGAAGCAATGCGACAAACCCCAGAGAGGCAATTGCGGTTCTTTCGATCCCCTTGTGGGCGATGAAGATCGCGCAATTGGCCAGCGTATCCTTCCACCGCCGTTCCTTACTGGTCAACAGGTCCAAAATAACCTCGAAGACGGTGATCGAGATATTCACGATAAACAGGGTGGCCACGACAAGCATGACCTGATGGACGTCGAACAGTGAAACGAGTTGGTCGATAGACATGTGAGCGCTCCTGAATGGCAGTTGGCTTGGTGTCGGGATTAGGCTTTATCGCCCGATGCTTTTGCGTTGGTATCGGGGATAAAGTAGAGAAACCAAAGAAACCAAAGCACGCTTGTGAGGTCCCACCATGTGCCATCCGCTTGGAACACATCAAAGAGCTTGGGCAATGCGAAAACCCCAATCAATCCGAGGAAGCCAAGGTACCAGTGTTTTTGAATCGTCATGATAAGTCCTTTTAATACAAACTGCTCGATGATATGAACGAACGATCGTTCATAATATGAGTTTCGATATTGCGAGTGTCAACCAGTGACCAAGAATGAAAAGCCGATCCACCCGCGCAAGTTCGAAATCAGTCGGGCTGCGGTCACCTGTTTTCTGGAGCGCGGCTATCACCAGACCGGGGTACGTGACATCGCCAAACAGGCGGGAATCAGTCTTGGCAATCTCTATAACCACTTCAAGGGCAAGGAGGCGGTATTGGCCTTCATCGCCGAGATTGATGGCAAAGAGCTGAACGGGTTTATTGAAAACCTGGCAGAGACTGCCGATCCTCGGGCCGCATTGGAGGGGTTTATCGACGACTATGCCGCCTATGCTTCCCGACCGGAGAACGCATTGTTGGGGGCCGAAATCCTGACGGAAGCGTTGCGCAATGAAACCATCGCCGAGGTATTTGGCAAAGACCGCCGGCGGATGATAGATGCTTTGGCCGGCTGTCTGGGCCGCGGTGCAAAAGCCGGGGTATTCAAGCCGCTTAGCGACGAAACGACAGTTGCCTGGTTGATCCTCGACGCATTGGAGGCGCAGGGCTTGCGAAGCCTTTCCAACTCGGCCCAAGGTGCCGCAACACTGAAGAACATCCGCGGGTTTCTTTTGGGGGGGGTCACGCCCTAATGCGCTATTTGTTCAGAGCCTAGCCTATGGTTGCCTGTCGTCTTTTGTTGCCCATGGCGCGGCCGTCACGAATGCTCATTCCCATGAGCGTTAGATTGACAGCACCGGCAATCAACTCGACACCCTGTAAGATAAAAAAGGTTGTGTCAAACTCCCCCGCACTTGCCTTGGCCTCAAGATAGACGGCCAAGGGCAAAAGCACTAACAAGCCGTTGGCGGCGATGAAAGGCATCCGCTTTTTCTTGGCGCGGGCAGGCAGGTCTTTTCGCCGCTGCCCCATGGACATGCCTGTGGCCCCGACGATGGCCATTGACGGGACGAGAACAAACATTCCCTTAAGGATCATTCCTTTTACAAACGCGACCGTTTCATGTGTCCCGAACATTTCACTGGCCACTGTCGAGGACCAGAACGTAAGGATCATCAGAAAACCGATCCCCCCTGCGAATGGATGTATCTTCTTGATCATTTTGGTCTCCCTCATGCTGTACAGTGGTTTTCGACCGCGAGCTTCTTGAACAGATGCGGGCGGGCAACTGCGCTGGCTGGATATTCGGCAATGCGCCGCTGGAATTCCGGATGGGAAAACGCGTTGCGAAAGCTCTCAACATCCTGCCAAACCGCGTAGTTCACATATGTGGAGCTGCCGGCAAGTCCCTTGTGCAATTGGGTCGAGATATAACCCGGCTGGGCCTTCATGAAATCGGCGTCATGCGCCCAAGCCTTAAGCAGCGCTTCTTCGTCTGCCGGTGCGACGGTAAAGAGATTGACCAATACAATCGGCCCTTCTTCTGACTGCATCTGATCGGCAAGGGTTACAGCCGAGTCGAGTTCTTGAAATCCTGACATGGTCGTCCTTTCTAAAGTGTTTAGATAGCATGCTATCTATTATTGCATAGCAAGCTATGCAACTGTTATTTGGAGCCATGGAATTTAAGAAAGAAGACTCAGCCGGCTATCTCATTAACCACGTGGGCAGATTGTTCGCCAAAGGCCTGCAGGAGCGAATCGCGCCCCTCGGGCTAACGATTGGGCAGTTTCCGATCTTGCTTGAGCTGTGGCAGTCAGACGGAATTTCACAACGGGAGTTATTGGCCAAGATCGATGTCGAGCAGGCGACGTTGGCAAATACCCTAAACCGGATGGAACGGGACGGGCTGGTGAAGCGAACCAAGCATCCGGCAGACGCCCGGGCGCAACAGATTTGGCTGACTGATTACGCAAAATCCTTAAAAGACGCGGCATATCAGGCTGCCCGTGACCAGAATGCCGCTGCTCTAAATGTTCTGAGTGGCGCTGAACAGCGCACCTTCAATGACCTGATGCGCCGGGTGATCTTAGGAATAAAAACCTGATTGAAAACCGTGGATTAGCGGCGATGAGTGGCCGCTATCCGTGATATCTCCTCATAGATTCCAGCCAGTATATTGAGGGTCTGCCCCGCTTCTTTCAAACGATTGTCAAACTCTGGCAAGCTCTTGATCTGTTCAATCAAAAGCCGCGCCCGAACGGCGCTGTAATCGTCAGTAATTTGCTTGCCTTTGTCGGTCGCTTGATAGGTGACGCCTGTTCTGCCTGACCCCTGCTTTTCGATTAACCCTTCGCTAACCAGTTTGCGCATCGAATACTGGATGTTGGGGATGTCATCGCGGTTTGTTAGCCGCGCAAGTTCCTTGATGCTTTTTGCCCGGTCATTCATGCGCACGATGTGCAGCAACGCGTTCTCGGGACCGCTGGCGGCCAGGTCCCCGACAGAGGCCAGACACTCGGTTTGCCAACGCCCGAAAGCCTCAAAACACCGCATCAGGGAAAACTCCAATTCGGTACAGGCCACCTCGGTTTCGCTGCCTGAAAGGTGCCAGCGATAGTTGAGATCCTGGGTGTCTTGGTCTGTGGGCATGATGGGCTCTTTCGCAGTTCAGGCAGAGCTTACTTTCGAATTTGTTTGACGGAAAGAGATTTTGGCGTACAGTTTAAGCTTAAAAATTAAATTAAAAGTCTATCTAAACGGGAGGAAATGAGATGGCTAAGAATATGATGAAGGACAAAACGGGCTTCAAACTGGGGACGTTTTCGTCAAACTGCTCTTCGGGAATGACTGTTACCAAGTCGCCGGACCGCTGGGTAAACAGCTGGGAAAACAATCTGAAACTGGGCAAGATGCTGGATGAGGCGGGCATTGATTTCATGCTGCCCATCGCCCGCTGGGTGGGGTACGGCGGTGAAACGGATTTCCATGGTGGTGTGCTTGAAACGGTCACCTGGGCCACGGCGTTGCTGGCGTCGACCAAGAATATTAGTGTTTTTGCGACAATGCACACCGCAGCCAATAATCCGGTTGTGGCGGCCAAACAGGTCGCCACAATGGATCAGGTTGGCAACGGTCGCGCCGGGTTGAACATCGTCGCCGGGTGGAACAAACCGGAATACGAGGCGCTGGGGCTGACCTTGGCTGACGATCACGAGACGCGTTATGGTTATGCGCAGGAATGGTTTGATATTATCCAGAAACTGTGGACGTCAGAGGAGTACTTTGACTGGGACGGCACCTATTTCAACCTCAAACATGTTGCCGGTGACCCCAAGCCGGTGGACGGTCGCCCGCCAATCCTGAACGCGGCGGGGTCCGAAATTGGGCGTGCCTTCGCAACCGACAATGCGGACTACCTGTTCACGCCCGCGATTGATCTGACGCGCTCTGTCGAAGAGATCAAAGAGCTGAAAGAGCTGGCCAAGACCAAAGGCCGTGATGTTGGGGTTCTGACCTTCAGCCATGTCATTTGTCGCGAAACCGAGGAAGAGGCCACAGCCCTGCGGGACCGTCTGATGGGGGATCTGGCAGACTGGGATGCGGTTGATAACCTCGTCAATCTGCAATTCGCGCATGCGCAATCTTTCCCGCATGATCTGCTGGCCCAGATCAAGGATCTGTTCGCGATGGGGCACGGTGGCTTTCCGCTTGTGGGCACGCCGCGTCAGGTCGCAGACGGTATCATCAAGCTGCACGAAACCGGCTTTTCTGGGACGACACTGTCGTTTGTCGACTACGTCGAGGAGTTCCCCTATTTCCGCGATAATGTTCTGCCCTTGCTTGCAGAAGCTGGCATTCGGTAATGGGCGTGTCCTTTCAAAAAGACTTCACCAACGCGCTTCGGGCGTTGGTGGGCAACTGTTCGGTGATTACGGTGGGGGACGGCGATGATGTTTCGGGCCTTGTGGTAACCTCTGCGATTTCGCTCAGCGCGGAGCCGCCGTTGCTGCTTGCCTGCGTTAACCGCGCCTCATCCAGCTGGCCGTTGCTGGAAAAGTACCGCAGGTTTGGCTGGTCGTCGCTGGGTGCTGAACATCAGAAAGTCGCCGAAAACTTTTCCGGGTTCGGGGGCGTGAAAGGGGCCAAACGATATGAAGGTGCCGAATGGGAGGTTGCCCAAACCGGTGCCCTGCTTCTGAAAGGGGCCCCTGCGGCGTTCGATTGTGAAGTCGAGGAAATGATCGACCGGGCAACCCATTCGATTGTGATCGGGCGGGTGCGGTCCATTCAGGCGTGCGAGAACACCGGCGCATTGGTCTATTGGAATGGATCGTTCATGCCACTGGCCAAGGCGTCCTAGAGCTTTTTGAGTTCAACTTGAGATATCACGCCCAGCCTCCACCGCGGTGTGATGATGATCGGGTTGGCGCGTTTGCGCCGCCGGTCATTGCGCGGTGCGGCCCTGTTGTTTTTGCTCGGTGATCCAGTTGGTGATTTCTTTCAAAGCACCTGGTGCAAAGGCGAAACGTCCTTCCAAAACGAAGCGTGCCTTTGCGATCCATGACCAATCTTCAACCAGCTGCCAGTTGTAAGGGCTGGATTTCAACAACCCATGTGTCGCCTTGGGCCAAAGGGTGATTTCGCTGCCTGTATTTCGGGCTTCCAATGCCCGAGTATAGATTGCCGAGTCGCGCCCGGCATCGACGTTCAGGTCATCTGCACCCCAAATGGCAAACAGTGGCAGGTCAAGATCGGCCAGATACGGGCGTGCATCGGCCTGCCGGTTCCTGCGGATGAAGTGCCAGCGGTCCGTCGACATGCCCGCCGGCGCATGTTCCGCTTGGGCATTGGGACCAAAAATCCGGTCATCAGTCTGCCGTTGCGCTGTGATGGTCTCATCTATTGCCGCGCGGTCCATGCCAAGTGCGGCCAGCCGGACAGAAGTGTAATAATCGCCTTGATCCTGCCAAGAGACGGCAGCACCGATCAGCACAAGAAAATCGGCGTCTTCCTGCGACAATTGTGGCAAGACCCATCCGGCCTGTGAAAATCCGAGCGCCCCAAGGGGGATCGCGTCAAAGCGCTGTTTAAGTAAACGCAGGGCGGCGCGGGTTTCGTCCACCCGATTTGCCATGGATTGATGCAGCCAGTTCCCGCCAGACCGACCGACGCCGGGCTTGTCCCAGCTTGCGACGGCGATTCCGCGGTCGAGAAAGGTATTGATGAACGGCGCATAGCCTCCGCCTGACAGCCGGTCTTGGGCACCATCACCATGCACGATGACCACAGCGGCCAGCGGCGGCCCGTCTGGCAGCCAAAGTGCCCCCGAAACCGAAGCCTCCCCGTTGTTGAAATCGAAATCTGCGCTTTGCCACCGGTCCAAGTCATGGTCCGCAAGACGCCAGAACATGACTCCAGCCGCAGCGATGAGCGTTAGGGCATATGAAATGATCAACCGAGGTTTCACCTGAACTTGCCCCGAAAATTCAATTACTCATTGGGATAGAATGCCATCCGGATGAGATCAATCGCCATATCCTCAGTTTCAGATCCGCGCCTCATCGTATAGGGCAGATCGCCTATGTAGGATTTGTGCGCACAGCTTCCCAATGGGCACCCATTGCAACGATACAGGACGTGCCATTCGCATAGCTCTGGACGATCACCCAATCGCCATTTCGCGCCGTAACCCAGACCTCAAGCATGGTTTCCGGGTCGCGCAGTCCCATGCCCTGACGCTTGGCCCCCAGAACCTGCTCTAGGGTCTCTGTCATACGCGCGCTGTCGTCACAGCTGACATTGGCCAGTTGCGCCTGCGCAAGCCCGGGCAGGGCGATACAAAGATAAAGAGTTAAAACAAGACGATAGATCATATCTGAAACCCAGCTGCGTGGGCCTTAAGTGTAACAGTTAAATGACGGCCTGTGGAAAAATTTGCCTACCCCGTTGGATTAAGTGGGCCGCCAACCGGAAAAGGGACCAATACGGATTGTCATCGTTCCGTTGCACAAGTTTTAAGAAACTGAATCTAAAACGTCATTTGTCTGTCGCGTTCACGGGCTACTCGCCTCCCAAACAAGGGGGCGATATGCTGCACATCGACAAGTTGACCAAACGGTTCGGAGACAAGATAGCCGTGGATGCGGCCAACATCTCGGTCGATACACCGACTATGATCGGGATCATCGGGCGTTCCGGTGCCGGCAAATCCACATTGCTCCGTATGCTCAACCGTCTTAGCGATGCAACGACAGGCACGATCACCTATCAGGGCGAAGACATCACCGCGCTGCGCGGTGCCGCAAAGCGCAACTGGCAATCACGATGCGCCATGATTTTCCAACAGTTCAACCTTGTCCCACGCCTGGATGTTGTTTCCAATGTTTTGCACGGCACGCTGAACCGGCAATCCACGCTTGCAACCCTGTTCAATCTTTATCCGCAGGCGGACATTCACAAAGCCATCGAAATTCTTGATCGCTTGGGCATTGCCGAACAGGCACCCAAACGCGCCGAAGCTCTGTCAGGGGGGCAGCAGCAACGCGTCGCCATTGCCCGCGCGTTGATGCAGGACCCCAAGATCATTCTGGCAGATGAACCGATTGCCTCGCTCGACCCGATGAATGCCCAGGTTGTCATGCAATCGCTGCGCACCATTCACGAAGAAGACGGACGTATGGTTATCGCCAATCTGCACACGCTGGATACGGCAAGGCGCTACTGCGACCGGGTGATCGGGATGCGGGATGGACGGATTGTTTTTGACGGCACACCCGAACAGCTGACAACCGGCGTGGCCCGCGACATTTATGGGGCCGGCGCGAATTTTTCCGAAGCGGCGACATCAACCGAAATCGAAACACTGGACAGGCCGGAAGTCCGCGACGCGGAGGTCTACGCCTGAGCCAGTTCATCCCGCGCAACTGGCGCAGGACACTTTACCGAACCCGCCCTTTGGCAGCCGCAAGGCGATAGGGCAGTAAACCTAGGAGAAGACAATGAAAAAGACCCTCGCACTGGCGCTTGCCGCCACCACGGCCCTCAGCTCTGCTGCTTTCGCCGAAGAAATCACCGAATTCCGCATCGGCATTCTGGGTGGCGAAAACGCCCAGGACCGGATGAACTCTTACCAGTGCCTCGCCGATTACACGACCGAAGCGCTGGGTGTTGAAACCAAACTGTTCGCGCCAGCGGACTACAACGGTGTGATCCAGGGCCTGCTGGGTGGCAACATCGACATGGCATGGTTGGGTGCATCCTCTTATGCTGCAACTTTCCTGCAAGATGCCGACGCGGTTGAACCGGTTCTGATCAAGGTCAACGTGGATGGCTCCATCGGCTATCACTCCATCGGTTTTGCCCGCAAGGACAGCGGCGTAACATCTCTGGATGATATGCAAGGCAAGGCTTTCGGCTTTGGTGATCCGAACTCGACTTCTGGCTACCTGATCCCCTCGATCGAGATCCCGCAGTACAAAGACGGCATCACTATGGAAAGCGGCGTGTACTTTGGCGAAGTCAAATTCACCGGTGGTCATGAGCAGACCATTGTCGCAGTCAACAATGGCGACATCGACGCCGGCGTGACATGGGCTGACGCACAGGGCAACTGGGAAGATGGCTACAACTCCGGCGCGCTGCGCAAAGCGGTTGATGCGGGCCTTGTTGACATGAACGACATGGTTCAAATCTGGAAATCCAACGTGATCCCAGAAGGCCCTGTTGTTCTGCGCAAAGCTCTGCCCGCTGACGTGCGTGAAAAAATGACCAAACTGGTCGACGAGCTGCATGAGCGTGATGCCGACTGTGCCTACGGTGTCGCAGCTGGTGAAACGCTGGGTTTCCAGCCAGTGACCCATGACACCTACATTTCCATCGTCGAAGCGCGCAAAGCCAAAATCGGCGGCTAAGTCATTTTCATGACGTTTCCGGCGGCCCTTTCGGGGGCGGCCGGTATTTTTTTGTCCGGGGGTCGGGATGGCAGACATATCACTAAGTGGCGCGGCACAAAGCGTTGACAGCATACAGTCAAGTTATGGCGCGCAAGTACAGCGTCGGCGGCTCTATGGCGGGCTGATGC
Source organism: Sulfitobacter sp. M05 (assembly GCF_029285175.1). GTDB lineage: Bacteria > Pseudomonadota > Alphaproteobacteria > Rhodobacterales > Rhodobacteraceae > Sulfitobacter. The sequence continues at coordinate 744,992 of NZ_JABEDH010000002.1, forward strand.
TATTGCTTTTTGTGGTGCTGATGGTGTCGGGGTTCAACATTGCCGACGACCGCAACGCAGGCGGTTTCTGGAACGGGCTGCATCAGATCGGTGATTACCCTGCTGACGTGTTGTCCGAGGCCTGGGAAAAACGCGCTGACTTGCCGGTGCTGATTGCAAAATACTTCCCGGCTTTGGTTGAAACCGTGAACATTGCCGCCGTGTCGACTTTGATCGGTGCCATCGGCGGGTTGGTCCTCTCGATGCTTGGCACCCGTGGTCTGGCCAGATGGCCACGGCTTATCCCGCTGTTCCGCCGTATCTCCGACATCATGCGGGCGGTGCCCGAAATCGTGATCGCGCTGGTGCTGATCTTTGTTCTCGGCGGCGGGCCGGTTCCTGCGATGATCGCCATCGCCATCCATACGGCCGGCGCGCTGGGCAAGATGTTTTCCGAAGTGGCCGAAAATACAGACCTAAAACCCGTCGAAGGGCTTGCCTCAACAGGGGCCACATGGTCGCAACGCATGCTTTTGGGCGTGTTGCCACAGGTCGCGCCGAATTTCGTCAGCTATGCCTTGCTGCGTTTCGAAATCAATATCCGCGCCTCTGCCATTCTTGGATTCGTGGGCACCGGGGGCATTGGCTACGAGTTGCGCAATGCGATGGGCTGGGGGCAGGGCCGGTTCGACGATGCCGCCGCGATTTTCATTCTATTGTTCGGCACCATCGTGTTTTTCGATCAGGTATCCAGCCGTTACCGTAACCGATTGACCGAAGGGCAGGCACAATGACCGCAATTGATCTGAATACCACCAAACAGCACGCAGACCGATTGTTTCAGCGCAAACGTCTGATCGGGTTTGGAATTCCTGCCGTGATTGCAGTGTATTTCCTCTATATCTTCTTTGCCTTTGATTTTGCCGGACTTGCGCAACGGGCCAATCTGGAAAACGCGGTTACGCTGGCCTCTGACAGCTGGTCTCACAAGGTTCATGTAACGCGTGACAACCGGTCGGGAGAAACGACCTATGCCGTTGAGGGCGAGCGCAAAGGCCGATATCCAGACGGCCAGCGTCCTGAATGGGTCACCGGTAAGGACGTCATATCCATCGACATTGGCGGTGATCACATTGTGCGCTATCTGCCCCAGAACCGCACGGAAATCGACATACCGGGCATGGCTTTGATCAAGGTACAGGCCAAGGGCCGCAAGCTGACACATAACCTGCCTGAGGATCGGCCGGACTGGATATCGGTTTCCGACCGGCGCATCGGCATTGTCACGCCCGAGGGGCGGATCACAATGACCGGTGCCCGTACCGAAGTGTTCAACTATTTCCCCGGATGGGAATTGTTCTGGTTCACCCTCGACAGCCCGTATCACGGGCATAGCGTCGCCAGCATCATGTTTGGCGAACGGCTTGACCCGGCGCGGTCAAACATAAACGGCGCGCTTTCGGATTGGTGGAACAATGCCATGTGGCGCCACAAGGATGTTGCATGGGCGATTGGCGAAACGATCTTGATGGCTTTCCTTGGCACGATGGGCGCGGCCATCATCGCCTTGCCGTTGGCGTTCTTCGCTGCCAAGCGTTTTTCGCCCTTCATGGTGGTCCGGGCCACGGCCCGCCGCTTGTTCGATTTTGTGCGTGGGGTGGATGCGTTGATCTGGACGGTGGTCCTTGCCCGTGCTTTTGGGCCTGGCCCGCTTACGGGGGCGCTGGCCATCCTGATCACGGACACCGGCACCTTCGGCAAGATTTTTTCCGAGGCGCTGGAAAATGTCGATCAGAAGCAGATTGAGGGCGTAGCATCGACCGGTGCCAAACCGCTGCAACGCTATCGCTTTGGTGTGATCCCGCAGGTGGTGCCCGTGCTGTTGGCGCAGATCCTCTATTTTCTTGAATCCAACACCCGCTCTGCCACCATCATCGGCGCAATTACCGGTGGCGGTATTGGCCTGATGCTGACACAGGCAATCCAGACCCAAAAGGATTGGGAAGAGGTCGCCTATTATATCATCCTGATTATCGTCATGGTGATGTTCATGGATTGGTTCTCGGGCTGGCTGCGCGGCAAGCTAATCGGGCGCAAAAACTGATGGCCCGGTTGTCAGCGGACACGCCTTTCATCCATGCGGGCTGTGAAATTTCCAACAGCACCTTTGGGGCTTATGTCGAAATTGGCAAAGGCAGCCGCGTGGCGCATTCGGTCTTTGGAGACTACAGTTATTGTGACCGCTATGCGGATGTCGCCAACGCGCAGATCGGCAAGTTTTCCAATATCGCAGCCTTCAGCCGTATCGGGGCCACGGACCATCCGTTGCACACCGCCGCCTGCCACCATTTTCTTTACCGGTCTGATGACTATTGGTCGGACACGACACGCGACGATGCGTTCTTTGCTCTGCGTAAATCCCGTATCGCCCATATTGGAAACGACACGTGGATCGGGGCAGGCGCGATGATCAAACCCGAGGTCACGCTGGGCCACGGGGCGGTTGTCGCCGCTGGTGCTGTTGTGACCAAGGACGTCGACCCTTACACCATTGTGGCCGGTACGCCGGCACGGGTTTTGCGATTGCGCCAACCGCGCAACATTGCAGATCGCCTGATTGCGCTGGCTTGGTGGGACTGGCCGCATGACGTGCTGCGCACAGCACTGGAGGATTTTCGCAACCTTGAGGCAGAGGCGTTTTTGGAAAAACACGAGGCCTAGGCTTCAAGTGTCAGCGTGACCCGATCCCCTGCAAACCAAGTGCGGCCATATTCCACTGGTACGCCGGCTTGGTCCACATTGACGCCTGTGGTCCTCAACAACGGATCCCCTTCGGCAATCTGGAGATGCAATGCCTGTGTGGCAGAGGCACGCACCGGCGTTAGCCGCGTGGATGCACGGGTGTAATCGGCGGTGCCCACAGCCTCTAGCGCCTCGGTGACACTGGATGTGTCGGTGAATGCCGCGGTGATCCCCTCAAGCCGCCCCAGCGGAAACAGGCTTTCGAACAGCGCAATGGGCAGACCGTCAGCGAAGGACAGACCATGATAGGCGCAAACCGGATCGCCGTTGTTGATGGCCAGCGCAAGGGCCTCGCCCTGGGTGGCAACGCGTTCCTCAAGCGCCAACATGCGTTTTTCAGGCCGACGTCCGGCAGCGATCAGGTTTTCGTGGAACCGCACACGTTTCCCTATGGGATATTCCGTCGGTGTTGCCGCGACAAATGCACCAGCGCCGCGTCTGGTACGGATCAGCCCCTCATCCACCAAGGCGGAAATACCGTGGCGCACCGTATGCCGGTTGACACCAAAGCGATCGGCCAATGCGGCCTCTGTCGGCAGTTTGTCACCGGGGCGATAGCGCCCCTCGGAAAGGTCGCTGCGCAGGGCATCCGCGATTGCTTTCCAGATCGGGGTTTTGGGGGGACTGTCACACAAGTTTCACAAATCTCTTCTGTTATTGCGACGAGGTTCTGCTAGAATAAGTATAGTTGTATAGTAATTGGAAAAGTTGTCGAGATGAAAGACAGTTTGGACGAAAATAATCCCCGAAAAGCGTGGATGAGCGTGTTGGCAAAAGCGCCGGAAGGCCGGGTTCCCGCCCTGCTGGATACGGTTGGCGAGCGTCCTGTGTTCACCTGGTTACGCGCGCCCGAGGTTGGCAGCACCATGATACGCGGTCGTGCTGGCGGCACCGGCGCACCGTTTAATCTGGGTGAGATGACAGTGACCCGCTGCGCGCTGACCTTGGCCACCGGCGAGGTCGGACATGCCTATGTTCAGGGGCGGCGCAAGGTCGATGCCGAAGCTGCAGCGCTGGTTGATGCGATGATGCAGACGGAGGCGGCGGACCTGTTGCGCAGTTCCGTGCTGAGCCCGCTTGAAGAGGAGCAGGCCGCCGCAAAGACCGCCCGCGCAGCGAAGGCTGCTGCCACAAAAGTTGATTTTTTCACAATGGTCCGAGGAGAGGATTGATGCAGGCTGAAACCCTATCCGGCGGGTTTGCCGATCCGGCGACCCAGTCAGCCCATGCCTTTCGCAGTGTGATGGAAGCCATGGCGCGCCCCGGTACGATTCACGACATCAGCGGTGCGGCCCCGCCCGCGCCCCTGTCCAATGCTGCGGGCGCTGTTCTGCTGACGCTGTGCGACACGGAAACCCCCGTCTATCTGGCGGGAGAAATGGATTGCGCAGCAGTGCGCGCGTGGCTGGCCTTTCACACAGGCGCACCGGTGACCGGGCCATCGCAGTGTATGTTTGCGGTCGGGACATGGTCGGCATTGGTGCCGCTTTCGCCCTACGCTATTGGCACCGCCGAATACCCGGATCGCTCTGCCACGTTGATCGTGGAGCACCCCGCGCTGACGGCGTCGGGTGTTACCCTCAAAGGGCCAGGTATCAAGACCAGCGCGTCCTTGTCGCTGCCTGATGTGCAGGCGTTTCACGACAACCACACCCTGTTTCCGCTGGGCTTGGATTTCATTTTGACCAGCGGCGACCGGCTTGCGGCTTTGCCCAGATCAACAGAGGTGCAATAATGTATGTTGCAGTAAAAGGCGGCGAGCGCGCGATCGAGAATGCTCATGCGTGGCTGGCCGAAGAGCGCCGGGGGGATACGAATGTACCCGACCTTAGCGTCGTCCAGATCCGCGAACAGCTAACGCTGGCCGTCAATCGGGTGATGGCAGAAGGCTCGCTTTATGATCCGGACCTTGCCGCGCTGGCCATTAAACAGTCGCGCGGTGATCTGATCGAGGCAATCTTTCTGATCCGCGCCTACCGCACCACCTTGCCCCGCTTTGGGGCATCCCTGCCCGTTGATACCGGGGCAATGTCATGTGACCGACGCATTTCCGCGACGTTCAAGGATCTGCCCGGCGGGCAGGTGCTGGGCCCGACCTTTGATTACACGCACCGTTTGCTGGATTTCAAACTGGCCGCAGAGGGAGATGTGCCTGCTGCGCCAACCCGCGAGGCAGAGCTGGGCGAAGTGCCTCATGTCACCGATTTTCTGAACCGAGAGGGCCTGATCGAAGAGGCCCCGCGACAGGACACACCGCCGCCCGACCTGACCCGCGAACCGCTGGAGATGCCGGCGGAGCGGGCCCTGCGTTTGCAGGCGCTGACCCGCTCAGACGAGGGGTTTACGCTGGGCCTCGCTTACTCCACGCAGCGCGGATATGCCCGTAACCACGCTTTTGTCGGCGAGTTGCGCATTGGCACCGTGCCGGTCGAGATGGATATCCCTGAACTGGGCTTTGCGGTTGAAATCGGTGAGGTAACCCTGACTGAATGCGAAACGGTCAATCAGTTCATGGGGTCGAAATCCGAACCACCGCAGTTTACCCGCGGCTATGGGTTGGTCTTTGGCCAGACTGAACGCAAGGCCATCTCAATGGCGTTGGTGGACCGGGCATTGCGTTGGGAAGAACTGGGCGAAGAAAACGTCGGTGCGCCAGCGCAGGATGCAGAATTTGTTCTGTACCACGCTGACAATATTCAGGCGACGGGTTTCCTCGAACATATCAAACTGCCGCATTACGTCGATTTCCAGTCCGAATTGGAACTGGTGCGCAAACTGCGCCGTGAGGCGGGTGCGGATCAGGTTCAGGAGGCGGCGGAATGAGCCCGGCAATATTCGCCCTAAAGTGCTTTCGGTTGAGCAGGGTCAGCTCTGCGCAGAAGCGTTCGCCATCCCCCTTCACCACAGTCCGAGGAGCATCCTCATGAGCGAATACAATTTTGCCTATCTGGACGAGCAGACCAAACGCATGATCCGACGTGCCATCCTCAAGGGGCTTGCGATACCCGGTTATCAGGTGCCGTTTGCCAGCCGTGAAATGCCGATGCCCTATGGTTGGGGCACAGGTGGCGTGCAGGTTTCCGCCGCCGTTCTCACACCCGAGGATCGGTTCAAGGTGATTGACCAAGGCGCGGACGATACAACAAATGCCGTGTCGATCCGCACGTTTTTTGAACGTACCGCCGGGGTCGAGACCACGACCAAAACCACCGATGCAACGGTGATCCAGACCCGTCACCGCATCCCCGAAGAGGCGCTGACCGAAGGGCAGGTTCTGGTCTATCAGGTGCCGATCCCTGAACCACTCAGGTTCCTTGAACCGCGCGAAAGCGAAACGCGCAAAATGCATGCCCTCGAGGAATATGGGCTGATGCACGTGAAACTTTACGAAGACATCAGCCGCCACGGGCATATCGCGACCTCTTATGCCTATCCGGTCAAGGTAGAAGGCCGCTATGTCATGGACCCATCACCGATCCCGAAATTCGACAACCCCAAATTGGGAGAGATGGCCGCGATTCAGTTGTTTGGCGCAGGGCGCGAACAACGCATTCACGCGCTGCCGCCTTACACACAGGTGGTCAGCCTCGATTTCGAGGATCACCCGTTTGAGGCGACCAAGGCGGATCATCCCTGCGGGATGTGCGGGGCGCTGGACAGCTATCTTGACGAAGTGATCACCGATGACGCTGGCGGGCGCATGTTTGTCTGCTCTGACACTGACTATTGCGAGGGCCGGCAGGCCGCAGGCTTTGTCGGTGAAATGAACCACCAGCGCGCATTTAGCGTTCAACCTTTATTGGAGACAGAAGCATGACTCCCCTTCTTTCAGTGCAAGGCATCACCAAGCGCTACGGGGCGCATATCGGTTGCGCGGATGTGTCCTTTGATCTTTATCCCGGCGAGGTCATGGGGATCGTCGGCGAAAGCGGATCGGGAAAATCCACACTGCTGAATTGCATGGCGGGGCATTTGGAACCGGACGCAGGCAAGGTTGTTTTTGATACGCGTGCCAATGGTCCAAAAGACACGGTTACGATGTCCGAACCGGAACGCCGCATGTTGTCCCGCACCGACTGGGCCTTTGTCCACCAGCACGCCCGCGATGGGCTGCGCATGGGGGTGTCCGCGGGCGGTAATGTGGGCGAACGCCTGATGGCTGTAGGTGAACGCCACTATGGAAACATCCGCGACAAAGCCACCGATTGGCTGGAACGGGTAGAGATCGATGCCGCCCGTGTTGATGACCGGCCTGTGACCTTTTCGGGGGGGATGCAACAACGCCTCCAGATCGCCCGCAACCTCGTCACCGGACCGCGTTTGGTGTTCATGGATGAACCTACCGGCGGCCTTGATGTCTCGGTGCAGGCGCGTCTTCTGGATCTCTTGCGCGGGCTGGTGCGTGATATGGGATTGTCGGCCATCATCGTGACCCACGACCTTGCCGTTGTGCGGCTGCTGGCCGACCGCTTGATGGTAATGAAATCGGGCCATGTGGTCGAGGCGGGTTTGACCGATCAGGTCCTCGATGATCCACAACACGCCTATAGCCAACTCCTTGTCAGTTCCGTTTTGCAGGTATGAACCATGATTGAATTGAAAGACGTTTCCAAAACCTTCACCCTGCACAATCAGGGCAGCGCGGTGATTGAAGTCATCAGCGATGTATCTTTCACCGTTTCCAAGGGAGAATGTGTGGCTCTCACCGGTGCCTCTGGTGCCGGCAAATCAACGCTGATGCGGATGATCTATGGCAATTACCTGACGCAATCGGGTGCCATCCGTATCGGTGACATGGACATTGTGCAGGCTGAACCGCGCGACGTGATTGCCCTGCGCCGCGAGGTACTGGGGTATGTCAGCCAGTTCCTGCGTGTCGTGCCCCGTGTGCCGACGCTGGATGTGGTTGCCGAACCGCTGCGCGCGGTGGGGGTCTCCGCTGCGGATGCGCAGGAGCGTGCTGCTGCCTTGTTGGCACAGCTGAACATACCCGAGCGGTTGTGGTCGCTTTCGCCCACAACATTTTCCGGCGGCGAACAACAGCGCGTGAACATCGCACGTGGGTTTGCCCATACCTATCCTGCTGTGCTGCTTGATGAACCAACGGCCAGTCTGGATGCCGCAAACCGCGAAGTCGTGCTGTCGCTTATTGAAGAGGCCAAGGCGCGCGGTGCTGCGATTATCGGTATTTTCCATGATGAAGCGGCCCGTGCCCGTGTCTGTGATCGTGAAATTGATGTTGGCCGCTATACCCCAGGAATGGTCGCATGAACGCGGGGCGTTTGATCGCGGTGGTCGGCCCCTCAGGGGTTGGCAAGGACAGTGTGATGGCGGGCATTCGCAATGCGATGCCGCATACCCATCTGGTGCGCCGTGTCATCACCCGTGCCCCCGGGCTGGGTGGGGAGGATTTCGATGCCGTTTCTGATGCGGAGTTCGCAAGTATGGCCGCGAACGGTGACTTTGCTGTGTTTTGGCACGCGCATGGATTGTCCTACGGCATCCCCGCCTCGGTGAAGGGCCAGCTGGCCGCAGGCACGGATTGCCTTGTGAACTTCTCGCGTCAGGCATTGGCTGAGGCGGCAGCGCTTTTCCCCGGTTTCAGGGTTCTGAATATCACAGCAAAACCTGAAACGCTGGCACAGCGCCTCGCTCAGCGGGGACGCGAAACCCCTACCGAGATTGCAAAGCGGCTTGCGCAGGCGGCAAAACCTCTGCCGGCGGGCCTCGACGTGATCCACTTGTCCAACGATGGTCCGCTGGACCGGACCATCACGCAGGCGGTAACTTTGCTTCAACCGGTTAGGGCATAGCGATGTATCAGCTGGAACCGCCCGTCCGCCCGCGCCCCACACAGCGCAATCTGGTCGATCACGAAAGGCGCGGGCAAATCCGGCAACATGTAGCGGACATGGCCGGCCCAATCCTTCAGCCCATCTTTGGGCAGCCGGCCCGACAAGGTCAGGTGAAATTGCAGCTCGTCCATGACATAGGGATAACCCCATTCCATCAGCAGGGCTTCTTGTTGTGCGGAAAGGCCAGCCTTGCGCCTCCGCGCAAGCTCTGCGTCGCTGGCCGGGGCGCGGAACCTGTCGAGGTCACGCACGCACGCCTCTGCCAGATGGCGGATTGCGCCGGTATCTCCTTGCGGCACCAGCGCCAGAAACCGGCCCAGTGTTTCCAACACCAGGCCATCACAGATGGCTGGCGCAATCGAGGCCGCCAGCAACGATGTCGCCTTGTCCAAATCACCAAGCCCCAGCCCGTCAGCAAGCCGAAAGGGCGGTTTCAACGTCCCGTGAAACCCGTATTTGCGCGGTGTCATCGTGATGTCATGCAAATCGGGCAGATCGGGCTGAGATGCCTCAACACCTCGCGCAATATCCCAGCCCAGCCAGGCCGCACCAAAATCGGCCAAGGATCCCTCGGGCGGTACATAGTAAATCGCAAATCGAGAATATGACATGAACTCCCCTTTTCCTGCGTCCTCTTTGACAAAGCCCTGTGACAACCAGATGTCAAACGACCTATGCCTTGCAAACGCCCAATTGGTGCTATTGGATCGTGTCGTGACCGGCGCGGTAACAATCGAGAATGGCCTGATTACAGAGATTGCAGAGGGTGACCACGTACCCAAGGGTGCGGTGGATTGCGCCGGTGACCTTGTCCTGCCGGGTTTGGTGGAACTGCACACAGATAATGTTGAACGCCATATCGAGCCGCGCCCTGAGGTGGATTGGCCCCATCTGCCGGCCCTGCTTGCCCATGATGCAGAACTGGCATCGACCGGCATCACAACCGTGTTTGATGCGATGCGCGTCGGGTCGATTCACAGCGGCAAAGGCCGTTACCTCGATTATGCCCGTAAACTGGCGGATGAGCTTCTGGCGGCCCGTGCCGAGGGTTTGTTCAAGATCAGTCACTTCCTGCACCTGCGGGCGGAAATTTGTTCCGAAACCCTGTTAGAAGAGCTGGCCGCCTTCAGACCGGAAGAGCGCGTTGGCATTGTCAGTCTCATGGACCACACGCCGGGACAGCGCCAGTTCCGCGATCTTAGTGCTTTGAAAACCTATGTTGCTAAGAAGCGCGGCATGAACGAAGCGGAGTTTGCTGAACATGTAGAAAGTCTGCTGGAGCTGCAAAGACGTTACGGTGCCAAGCACGAAACAGGTGCCGTGCGTGAGGCAAAACGTCTGGGCGCAGTGTTGGCAAGTCACGATGACACCACGTCGGCACATGTTGTGACCTCTGCCCGGAATGGCGTTGGCTTTGCCGAATTTCCTACGACCGTTGAGGCGGCCGAGGCCTGCCACGCCCACGGCGTTGCGGTGATGATGGGGGCGCCAAACCTGATCAGGGGCGGTTCGCACTCGGGCAATGTTGCCGCTGAGGAATTGGCAAGGCTGGACCTGCTGGACATCGTATCGTCTGATTATGTGCCTTCTGCGCTGCTTTTGTCAGCCTTTCATCTTGCCCAGGTTTGGGATGATCTGCCCCGCGCTATTGCGACAGTGACCGCCAACCCGGCCAAGGCCGCGCGGTTGTCTGACCGTGGAGCGCTTAAGCAAGGATTGCGCGGCGACGTTTTACGGGTGCGCCGAAAAGGCGAAACATCTCTTTTGCGCGGGGTCTGGAGCCAAGGCAACAAGGTTGGTTAATGGACGTTGCAACCGACGTCTCTATCAGGGGGCATTCGGGTAAACCGCCCGTCAGACGCCTGAAATGATCATATCGCGGATTTTCACTGCTTTCTCAAAATGATCGAGCTGGTGGGTTTTGATCCACCACTCGGCAGCTTCCATAAGCAATTCCGGGTCATCATTCCGGTTTGCGAAAAATGCATAGAATGAAAGGCCGACGGTGTCGCCTTTCTTGGCGATCTTTGCGTTACATACGGCAACGGCCTTGTCTCTGAGAGAGGTTCGCATTGATGCAGTTCCTATAAAACAGGCCCCCGCAATGCAGGGGCCCATGGACGTCAAAGTGGCTGTGTTACTCAGACCAGCTTACGCCTGTCAGGTCGTTCGCCTGTGTCGGTGCATTCTCCCAAAGGCCTTGCACGCCGGCCTGTGCCACGGTCGGCAGCGCCAGTTGGAACAGGTAGCCGTTCACGTAATCATCCGCGATGATTTGCTGCGCTTCTGCCATCATCTTGGTGCGCATATCGGGATCAGCTGTGGTATTGAATTTGGCGATCAGATCCTGAAACCCCTTGTTATCGTACTGGAAATAATACTCGGGGTTGGCATAGATCCCGATGTCCATCGGCTCGGTGTGGCTGACGATGGTCAGGCCGAAATCCTTGCCTTTGAATACCGTTTCAAGCCACTGCGCCCATTCAACATTGGTGATCTTAGCAGTGATGCCCACCTCTGCCAGTTGTGCAGCGATAATCTCACCGCCGCGCCGCGCATAAGACGGGGGTGGCAGGTGCAATGTGGTTTCAAACCCATCTGCAAAGCCGGCTTCGGCCAGCAGGGCCTTGGCCTTGGCGGGGTCATAGTTGGACTGCGCGGTCAGATCGACATAGGCCGGATTATGTGGTGCAAAATGCGTACCGATGGGCGTTCCTAAACCGAACATGGCCCCGTCAATGATGGCCTGACGGTCAATCGCATGGGCCAGCGCCTCGCGTACCTTTACGTTGTCAAAGGGCGGCATCTTGTTGTTGGTCGATAGGATCGTCTCGCCTTCGGTTGATCCGACAAGAACCTGAAAGCGTGGATCGGCTTCGAACTGTGGCAGGTTTTCAGGGGCGGGAAAGCCCGAAAACACATCGACATCTTCGGCCATCACTGATGCAAAAGCGGCAGTCGGGTCAGAGATGAATTTGAACGTCGCCGAAGCCAGCGCAGGGGCATCACCCCAATAGGCATCGTTGCGGGTCAATTCAACCTTGTCGCCCTGCGTCCAGCTTTCGAATTTGAAAGCCCCGGTGCCGATAGGGGTCTGTTTGATATTGTCGATGCTTTCAGGCGCGACAATAACGGCGTCGCCCCATGCAAGGTTAAAAATCATGTTGCCGTTGGGTTCGGACAATTTGACCTCGACGGTCATTGGATCAACAACGTTCACCTCTGATATCGCGGCATAAAGGGTCTTTTGCGCATTGGCACTGCCTTCTGCGCCAATCCGGTCGAGGGAGAACTTCACATCTTCAGCGTCCAAAGAGGTGCCGTCATGAAACGTCACGCCGGAGCGCAGTTTAAACGTATAGGTCAGCCCGTCGTCTGAGATATCCCAAGACTTCGCCAGCCCCGGTACGACCGAACCATCGCCCATAAAGCGGGTCAGCCCTTCGAATACGTTCGAGTAAAGCACCGAATCAATTGCACCAGCCGCAGCCGATGTCGGGTCCATATGTGGCGGTTCAAGCTGGATCGCGATGGTGATGTCGTCTTTGGCAATGGCGGCACCGGCCATCAGGGCTGCGGTGCTGACGCCAAGCAGAAGGCGGGGCAGGTGGAACATGGGTCGTCTCCCTAGTTGGTTATTGCCGGGAGGCTAGCCAATGCAATCGGCGCTGGCTAGGCTCAGCTCCCATTAATCCCGTCTGATAGCGTGTGACATTGCGAATTAAGGGTGTGTCTTTGCAAAATGCCCGCAATTTTACTGCCCAAGGGAATGTTTTTCAGCGCAAGGCAGGACATTACACTTATGAAACCGTCGGCAGGGTTTGCCTTTATCCTCGGTTGCGATTAAAGACGCGGCCTTGCGAAAAGGGGCGATTGATGTCGGCAACATTGGGTATTGATTTCGGAACATCAAATTCGGCGGCGGGTATTTGCAGAGATGGAAAACCGCAGTTGATCGCGCTGGAAGGCGGCGAAGCAACGATGCCAACCGCTGTATTCTTCGATTTTGAAGAGAAACAGATGCTGGTCGGGGCTGCCGCGTCTGATGCCTTGCTTGGCGGGGACGACGGCCGATATATGCGCGGCCTCAAAAGCCTTCTGGGGACAAGGTTGATCCGCGAAAGCCGGCTGTTGCTGGGCGAACGGTTGGATTTTATCGACATCGTTGCGCGGTTCCTGACAGAGGTAAAAACACGCGCAGAGGCGGCTACCGGCCAGACCTTCACGCGCGCCGTATCGGGCCGCCCTGTACGGTTTCATTCCGAGGATGATGCCCGCAACATCCAAGCTTTGGAAGACCTGAAGGAATGCTATGCACGGGCAGGTTTCGAAGATGTCAGGTTTCTGAACGAACCCGAAGCGGCGGCGCGGGCCAGTCGCGATGTGTTGAACGCAGGTGATCTGGGGCTGGTTGTAGACATCGGCGGCGGTACGTCGGACTTTACCCTGTTCCGGCAGAGCGGCAGCACCGATATCGACATACTTGCCAGTTATGGTGTGCGCATTGGCGGAACAGATTTTGACCGCCGCCTTAGTATCAAACGGGTGATGCCGCAGTTGGGCATGGGCAGTTCGATCCGTCATGCCTTTGGCAACGACACCCATATTGCGCCCAACGCCATCTTTAACGATCTGGCGACTTGGGCAAAGATTCCGTTTCTGTATGGTCCTGATACCCTGCGCGCGGCCAAAGATTTACATAAATACGCGGTCCATGAGGGCCGGCTGGCGCGTCTGGTCAAGGTTCTGGAAGAAGAGCTGGGTCATGATCTGGCCTTTGCAGTCGAGGCAGGCAAGATCATGGCGAATACGCCCGGGGCCGAAAATCCGGTGATCAAGGTGGGGATGCTCAAGCGCAAGGCGGTGTTGCCGTTGCCTACCGATATGATGACCACGATACTGGCAGGCCTGTCGGAACAGATCGGGGCCGCGGCCGAGGCGACACTGGCCGCTGCAGATGTGGATGCGCAAGAGGTGAACAAGCTGATCTTTGTGGGGGGATCAAGCCTGATGCAGGTGGTGCAGGATGCGCTGACCACACGGTTGCCGCGCGCCGAAGTACACAGAGGCGCGGCATTGACCGGGATTGTCGACGGGTTGGCCTTGGCCTCAGGTGACGGGCAGTAACAGCGTTTCTAACGCGGCTCCCATCACCTTGGCACTGTCGATCATATCGTCGATGCCGATGTACTCGTCCGGCTTATGGGCCAGATCCAGAATACCAGGCCCGTAAGCGATGCAATTCTTGAGCTTGCCAATCCGGTCGATGTGTTTCTGATCGTAACTACCTGGAGAGGCGACATATTCAGGCGGGCGGCCCATCACGTCCTCAATCGCCTTGGCCACAGTGCGCACAACGGGCGATTCCTTGTCGGTCATTGATGGCAATACAGAGTTACGCTCTGTCAGTTCATATTCAAAATTCGGGCGGCTCTCGCGCAAGCCGTCAAGCAGGCCGGTGACCTCGTCACGCACCTGATCCAGCGGTTCCTCGACCAGAAAGCGCCGGTCAATCACGATGCGGCATGAATCTGGAACACAATGCGCCTGCAACCCGTCAAAATCCTCGGCAGGCTCGTTCTCACCGCCATGAATGGAGTTGATGTTCATCGTCGAATTACGTGCCCCTTCGGGGACCACGGGCATTTCGGTGTATCGGGCGGCCATAGCAGGAAACAGCTTGTCCTCAAATTCCTGCAACACCGCGCCCATATGGCGCACCGCGCAATCGCCGAGGAAAGGCATCGCGCCATGGGCAATCTCGCCTTTGGTTTCGATCTCGGCCCACCAACCGCCGCGATGGCCCAGACAAATCCGGTCTTTGTTCAGGGGCTCAGGAATGATCACGTGTTGCACCTTGTCGGGGCTGAAATGGCCCTGTTCCGCCAGATAGGCCACACCGCCATAGCCACCGGTTTCTTCATCCGCAGTGCCGGAAATTTCGATGGCACCGGCGAAATCGGGGTGCTGTTCGATGAAGGTCTCAGCGGCGATGATCGACGCGGCAAGCCCGCCTTTCATGTCGCAGGTGCCGCGTCCGTAAATCTTGCCATCTGATATTTCGGCACCAAACGGATCAAACGTCCAACCGGCCCCCACCTCGACCACATCCGTGTGACTGTTGAAATGCACACATTCGCCGGCATATCTGCCTTCGCGCCGCGCGATGATGTTCCAACGCGGGTATTTCTCGCTGTCGCCCGGTGTGCCGTGGGCGCGGATCATCTGGGTTTCGAACCCATGCGCAGACAGACGTTTGTCCAGATATTCGCAGATCAGCCGATAATCGCGCCCCGGCGGGTTCAGCGTCGGGATGCGGATCAGGTCTTGTGTCAGGGCGATCAGATCGTCGCGTTTGCCGGCAATGGCATCAGAGAGAGATGTGTTCATGCCTGCATCGTTGTTCGGTTCGCCGGCATTGGCAAGGGGTCACCCTGCGATATCTTTCATCGCGGCAAGCAGGCTGCGTACTTCTTCATGGGTATTGTAATGGCACAGCGATACGCGGACAGCCGCCTCCAGCCCCAGCGGATCAAGGATGTTTCCCGAATAGTGGTCCGCCCGCCGGACATGGGTGCGGATGCCCTGTGCATTCAGGCGTTCGACAATTGCCGCCGCCGGAACGTGATCCAATGCAAAACTGACCAATCCCTCACGGTCGGGGTTATCCAGTCCGCCGACAATTGTGACACCGGGCAAATCGGCAAGCCCAGGCAGGTTGTCGGCACCTTTCAGCATGGCATCGGTCAGGGATTTTTCGTGCGCGTGGATCGCAACGCCGGCTGCTTCGATCCGTGCGCGCGGGTCTGTGGCGTCGGATGTTTCGCCACCCAGCCAGTCAAAATAGCTCACCACATCCGTGAAGGTCGCATAAGCGCCGGTGTCGCGGGTGCCCATTTCCCAATTGCCGGCGGGGCCGTTTTTCAGGGTCTCGATCGGCAGTGCGGTCAGCCGGTCGGAGGCCCATGCCACACCGTAACCATGGCGCGAGAATACCTTGTAGGGGGACACGACATAGCCGTCGATGTCATAGCTGGCGATGTCGATGCGCCCGTGGCTGGCATGTTGAATCCCATCCACGATGATGAAGGCCTCTGGCGCAACCTTGCGGATGGCGGATACGATTGCGGGCACATCATTGGCGATGCCGGTCACTGGTGATGTGTGCAAAATCGTGGCGACCTGAACCTCGGGTGTCATCGCCGCCGCATAGGCCTGCGCGGTGACCCGACCGGTGGCATTGTCATGCGCGACATTGATGTACTCCTTGCCTGCCACGCCTGCCCAGTGCAATGCCGCGCTACGCGAGGCAGGATGTTCCACCGATGAACCGATCACCTTGCCGCCCGCCGGTGTGCCCATGATAGCAGTGCGGATCAAACGAAAGGTCAACTCGGTGCCGGATTCGCCAACAAAGAACTGGCCGTCAGGCGCATTAAAGAACAGGGCCATATCCGCCTTGGCGCGTTTGATCACGGCAACCAGCCCATGCGAGGCCGGGTTGTCGCGCCCCTGATTGTCGGGAATGGCCGCAAATTTGGCCGACGTTTCGACCACGGAATTCAACGTCAGCGCGCCGCCCGCATTTTCGAAAAAGATACGCGGACCGCTAAAGGGGCAGCTGTCCACATGGGCAAAGCGGTCTTTGATGGCGCGGGTCAGGGCAGGGGTGGCGATGGTCATGGATATTCCTCAGAAGTTTGCCGCAATCATCACGCAACCCGTCACCGCCGCAAGGGGAGAAAGTGGTTAACTGACAATCTAACGGCAGGTTTTCCTTGCCAGCGGGGGCCCCGCATTCCATCTGTAAGTTGCAGCGGCATTAAGGGTGAATATGAAAATCTCCAGACTTGGCTTTCGGGGCTATTGGGATGTTCTGAAATCCAGTTTTGCCCAGATTGGTGACAGCAATCTGGCACTGGTTTCTGCGGGCGTGGCGTTTTTTTCGATGTTGTCTTTGTTCCCCGCGCTGGCAGCCGTGATTGCGGTAATGGGGCTGATCGCGGATCCGGTTGAAGTCATCGTGCAACTGGAAGATCTGCGCGGATTGATGCCTGCTGATGTGTTCGACATTATCCATCAGCAAGTGGTCAGCCTTGTATCGGCAAGCAGTGACACCTTGGGGTGGGCCGGTCTGGTTTCCCTGCTGCTGGCGCTTTGGTCGGCGCGCGCAGGGGTTGGCGCGATGATTATCGGTTTGAATTCGGTCTATGCCCAGCCTAACCGGAACACGGCCCGACATTATTTGCGGGCGCTCATTCTGACGGTTGCTTTGGTTGGTGTTGGGATCGTCGCTTTGATCAGTTTGGTTGTGATCCCGGTTCTGTTGGCCTTTTTCCCGCTTGGTCTGCTTGGAACCTTGTTGATTGACGGATTGCGCTGGATTGTTGCGGTGATTGTTCTTTTTGCCGGTGTTGGCGTTCTGTACAGGTTCGGCCCCAACCACAAAGTGGCGCGGTTTCGCTGGTTGTCAGCTGGCGCAATTGTTGCTGTCGCGCTTTGGGTAATCCTGTCGCTGGCGTTTTCCTATTACGTGACCAATTTCGGAAATTACAATCAGGTTTACGGGTCCATTGGCGCGGTCGTTGCGATGCTGATCTGGCTGTGGATCACCAGTTTTCTGGTCCTTTATGGGGCATCGCTGAACGCGCAGATAGAGCTATGGGTCAGGAACCACCCCGCCAACCCGTCACCAGATGAAACGGCCTAAAGCCCGTCAACAGAGGCAAATGTATCTGCCCGCGCCCGCGACCATCGGTTTTTGTTGCCATTGATGTCCGCGGCATCACCGTCCAACAGGTAACCCTCTGGCAGGTAGCCGTAGACATCTTTGGCTTCGACCATGCTTTTGTCGCCCTGACGTAACATCATGTGATGGGGCAGAAAATCACTGGGATGGTGCAGACCGGCAGCACCGGTCATCTCGCCCAGTGCTTCCATGGTATTGCGATGGAAACGGGCGACCCGCTGGCTTTTGTGGCCGACATCCAGCGCCCGCATGCGTGTCTTGTCCTGCGTGGCCACGCCGACCGGACAGTGGTTGGTGTGACAGGCCTGCGCCTGAATACAGCCAATGGCGAACATATACCCGCGTGCAGAATTGCACCAATCCGCCCCTAGCGCCAAGGCGCGGGCGATGTCAAAGGCCGACACAACCTTGCCTGCCGCGCCGATCTTGATCTCTTTGCGCAGCCCCGCACCGCGCAGGGTGTTGTGAACAAAGGTCAGCCCTTCAATCATCGGCATCCCGATGTGGTTGGAAAACTCGACAGGTGCCGCGCCTGTGCCCCCTTCGGTGCCATCGACCACGATGAAATCCGGGGTGATCCCGGTCTCTAACATGGCCTTCACCATACACATGAACTCACGCCGGTGCCCGATACACAGTTTGAACCCCACCGGCTTGCCACCTGACAATTCGCGCAGCTGGCCAATAAACTCCATCATCTCGATGGGGGTCGAAAACGCGGAATGTGCGGCGGGCGACACGCAATCCTTGCCCATCGGCACACCGCGCGCTTCGGCAATCTCGGGGCTGATTTTGGATGCAGGCAACATACCGCCATGGCCGGGCTTGGCCCCCTGACTAAGCTTCAGCTCGATCATTTTGATCTGCTCAAGCGATGCAGTTTCACGAAACTTTTCAGGGTCGAACGTTCCGTCCGACGCACGGCTGCCGAAATATCCAGAGGCCAGTTGATAGATCAGATCGCCACCCCCCGCTTTGTGATAGCGGCTGACCGAACCTTCGCCGGTGTCATGGGCAAACCCGCCCAATTTGGCACCGGTGTTCAGCGCCTGAATGGCATTGGCGGATAGCGAGCCAAAACTCATAGCGGAAATGTTGTAAAGGGATGCGGAATAGGGCTGGCGGCATTGTGATCCGCCGATTGTCGTACGGAAATCGGAATCGGTGATATGGACCGGCGCAACCGAATGGGTGACCCAGGAATAGCCGGCGTCATAGACCCGCATACGTGTGCCAAAAGGGCGTGCGTCTTCCTCGCCCTTGGCGCGTTGGTAGACTAGGGACCGGCTGTCGCGGCTAAAGGGCTCTTCGTCTTGATCGGATTCAATCAAATACTGGCGGATTTCCGGCCGGATTCCTTCGAAAAAGAACCGCATATGGCCCAGAACTGGATAGTTACGCAGGATTGAATGCCGGGTTTGGGTGACGTCATAAATCCCCATGCCAGTCAGAGCCGCAAACAGGGCGAACGGCAGGGCAAACCACAGGCTCCACAGAAAGATCAGGACAAAACTGACCAAGGTTAACACGCCCACGAGGGCGAAAGTGGTAAATCTGGTCACGGATCCCAAATCGGGCATATCATTCCTAACGTGTTGTCGCATCACTGTTTCGGACAGTTTGACCGGATTGGCAGCTTTCGCAAGCTCTTGGTGTTCGGTTAGGTTGACCCGGAATAATGTCCAAAAGGAATTGATATGAACAAAGGTCCATTGGCGTCTTTAAAAGTGGTCGAATTTTCCGGCCTTGGTCCTGCACCGCTGGCCGGGCAGTTGCTGGCCGATCTGGGGGCACAGGTCACCACGGTTGATCGCAAACCGGTTGCGCAGGATCCGACCGACATCAACCGGCGTGGCAAACGCTCGGTGGTTCTGGACCTCAAGGCACCGGAAGGGATCGCAGCCGCGCGGCTATTGATTGCCGAAAGTGACGTGCTGATCGAGGGCTTCAGGCCAGGCGTGATGGAAAGGCTGGATCTGGGGCCGGACACCTGCCCGGACACGATGATTTATGCGCGTATGACCGGTTGGGGCCAGACCGGGCCATGGGCGCATGTGGCAGGGCATGACATCAATTACCTGGGGCTGACCGGTGCATTGAATGCCATGGGCGCGGGGGATGCGCCGCCGGTGCCGCCGCTAAATCTTGTGGCGGATTACGGTGGCGGTACGATGTTCCTGATCTTTGGCATCCTGTCGGCGGTGATCGAACGCGGGGTTACCGGCAGGGGGCAGGTTGTGGATGCGGCGATGGTGGATGGTGTGCCTGCGATGATGGGGCTGATCCATACCATGCTGGCACAGGGCAGCTGGACTCAGGAACGCGGATCAAACTGGCTGGACGGGGCCGCGCCATTTTACCGGTGCTATACCTGTGCAGATGGCAAGTTTGTCGCCGTCGGCGCATTGGAATCGCAATTCTATGTCATCCTTCTGGAAAAACTGGGGCTGCCGCCGGCCTATGCAGATGATCAGAACGACAGATCGAACTGGCCCGCGCGCGCCGCGCAGTTCGCCGCAATTTTTGCTACACGCAGCCGCGATGAATGGGCTGGGATTTTTGCCGGAACCGATGCCTGTGTGACACCGGTGTTAAGTTTCACAGAGGCGGTAGAGCATCCGCATATGGCGCAGCGCGGCAATCTGGAGCGGCGTGACGGGGTATTGCAAGCCGGCCCCGCGCCGCGCTTTCGGCCCCTTGGCGGGCCGGCGAATTGAGGTGTTACACGGAAGATAACTCCTGTATCGTGGTGCGATGAAGGATTTTGCCGCCTCTGATCCCACGGACTTGCTGGATGACTTGATTGTCTGTCCGCAGTGCGATGCGGCCTTTCGGATGAAAAAACCCGAAAACGGTGAACGTGCAGTATGCCAGCGCTGTCACAAGGTGCTGATCGCGCCGCGTCGGAATGCAGGGCTGCATATCATTGCTGTGGCTTTTGCGGTGTTGTTTCTGATTGTCGGGGCGGCGGTGTTTCCGTTTCTGACAATTGATGCGGCGGGTAACAAGAACGCAGTGTCGATCCTTGATGCGGCCCTTGCGTTTTCCGGCGGGCCGATGATTGTTTTGTCGCTGGCCACCGCTGCACTGATTGTTTTTGTGCCGCTGGCACGGGTGCTGTTGACGTTATATGTGTTGATCCCTGTGGTTTTGGACCGACCTGCGGCACGCCATGCAATCCGGGCGTTCCGCGTATCAGAGGCGCTGCGCCCGTGGTCGATGGCCGAAATTTTCGCAATCGGCTGTGCTGTGGCGCTGGTCAAGGTGGCCGATCTGGCGACGGTGGGTTTTGGCCCGGCGTTCTGGATGTTTGGAATTCTCGTTGTACTTGTGATCGCGCAAGACAATTTTATGTGCAAATGGTCAGTATGGTATCGTCTGGAACATCCGAAAAATTCGTAAGCGCGCGCAGTCTTGGCATAGTTGCCTGCCGCCGTTGCACCAAGGCGTGGCCGATGGGCACACCGGTCTGCGGACGGTGCGGACATAAATTGCAGTCCCGTGACCCGCTCAGCCTACAGCGGGTCTGGGCCTTATGGATCGTTGGTGCGCTCTGTTATATTCCGGCGAATACCTATCCGATGCTGCGCACGCAGACACTGTTTCAAGTGGATGAAAGCACGATCATTTCCGGCGCTGTTGAAATGGCGCACCATGGCAGTTTCGGCATTGCTGCGATCATTCTGATTGCCTCTGTTGTGATCCCTTTGTCCAAATTCTGGGCCATTGCCTATCTCGCGGTAAGCGTGAAATCCCCGACCCGGGTTTCCAATCACCGCCGCCAGATGCTTTACGAGGTGGTCGAATACATTGGACGCTGGTCAATGATCGATATCTTTGTGGTTGCGATCCTGTCGGCGCTGGTGCAACTCAAGACACTTGCGTCAATTAATCCTGGCCCGGCGTCGATTTTCTTTGCGTTGTCGGTCATATTTACGATGCTGTCTGCTCAGGCTTTTGACTCCCGCATGATCTGGGATGTTCAGGCTGAAAACGAGGATCCGAAACACGATGAATGACGATTTGCCAGAAGTATCGGTTTCACCCGCGCGTAAGGCGTTTCTGAGCGGGGCATCTTTTGTATGGATCATCCCGATTGCCGCATTATGCGTTGCCTTGTTTGTCGCCTGGCAGTCCTACAACGACCGTGGGCCGGTGATCACCATCGAGTTCGAAACCGGGGCCGGGATCAAATCTGGTGAAACCGAATTGCGATACCGGGATGTTACTGTCGGGGTTGTCGAGAAAGTCAGTTTCACCAGCGGTTTGACCCGGGTTCAGGCGCATATCCGCGTGAACAAGGACGTCGCCCCGTTTATCGACAACGGCGCGGTGTTCTGGATCGTACAGCCGGAAGTATCGGCGCGCGGCATTACCGGCCTGAGTACGGTGTTAAGTGGCGTTTATATCGAGGGGTCATGGGATGACGTGCAAGGGCCGCTCCCCGAAAGCTTTACCGGCGCATCAGAGGCCCCTTTAATCCGGCCTGGAAAAGGCGGTTTGGAAATTGCATTTCGTACCGTCGCCAACAGTCAGCTGACGGATAATGCGCCGATCCTTTACAAGGGGATCGAGGTGGGGCGCATCGGGCGGGCACGGATTTCGCAGCGGGGTAATTTCGCGATTGTTGAGGCGCTGATTTTTGAGGAACACCGTTCCTTGATTAATCAGTCTACTCGTTTCTGGGATGCCTCCGGCTTTAGCGTAAGCATCGGCACCTCGGGTGCGGAAATTGATTTCTCCTCGCTGGCAACGCTTATCGGTGGGGGGATCACGTTCGATACATTCGTTTCGGGCGGCGGACGGGTATACGATGGGACAGTGTTTGAAGTGTTTCCTGATCGCGAGACCGCGCGGAACTCTGTCTTTAATGCGTCCGAAGTTGAGCCGCTGGGTGTCAGTGTCATTTTTGAGGAAAATATCTCGGGTTTGACCGTTGGCGCGCCTGTTGAATTAAGTGGCCTGAAGATCGGCGAGGTTGAATCGCTTTCGGGGATCGTTGATTACAATCAATTCGGCGACAGTCGGGTCCGTCTGAATGTGGTGCTTTCGATCCAGCCGGCGCGTTTGGGTTTGCCCGATGAGGTCACTGGCGAAGCTGCGCTGGCGTTTTTGCAAAACCGTGTTGCCTCTGGCCTGCGGGCGCGGTTGGCCTCAGCTAGTCTGTTGACCGGCGGATTGAAAGTTGAGCTGGTGATGGTGGAAGACAGCCCGCCGGCGCGACTGGTGGGTGAGGTCGGGGATTTGCCGATATTGCCGACAACACAGAACGAAACATCCGACGCGTCGGCCACTGTCGAGGGGGTATTCACCCGGATCAATAACCTGCCGATCGAGGAATTGTTGAATTCTGCCATCACATTTATGGATTCCGCTGAACGTCTGGTCTCTAGTGAGGACATCCGCGCTACTCCGGGTGATTTACGTGCTTTGCTTGGCGAAGTGCAGGAACTGGTGGGCTCTGAAGAGGTGCGCAACATTCCTGTCAGTTTGAATGCAACCTTGACCCGTGTTGAAGCGCTTGTGGCTGAATTGGAAAAAGAGCGTGTCGCGGCAAAACTGGCAGAGGTCCTGACCTCTGCTGCCAGCGCTGCCAGCGCCGTTGAAAGCTCGGTTGCTGGTGTGCCGGCCTTGTTGTCAGAGATCGAAGCGGTTGCCGCAAAGGTTGAAACGCTGGAGTTGAACGAGTTGGTCAACGAGGTGACGTCATTGATCCACACTGCGGAAAAAATGGTGGCCAGCGAGGATGTGCAGGCTCTGCCCGGTGCCGTTTCGCAGTCGCTTGAGGCGTTGAACCTGACCCTTAACGAAGGGCGCAGCTTGCTGGGTGAGGTACAGGGGCTGGTCGCCTCTGAGGATGTGCAGAACATTCCCGTCACCCTGAATGCGACCCTTGTGCGGGTCGAGGGGCTGGTGGCGCAGCTGGAACAGGAGCAGATCACCAGCAAGATTTCGCAGGTGCTGGATTCAGCCCTTGGGGCGGCGCAAACTGTGGAGGAATCTGTGGCTGGTGTGCCCGCGCTGATCAAACAGATCGAGGCCGTCGCGGCCAAGGCTGAATCGCTTGAAGTGAATGCTTTGATTGACGAACTGACCGGGTTGGCCAAAGCGGCCGAGGCCGTGGTTGGTGCCGAAGATGCCAAGGCGCTGCCGGGGTCGTTGAAACGGGCGTTGGATGAAGTGAACTATACGCTTCAGGAGTTGCGCGAAGGCGGGGCGATCGAAAATGTGAACCAGACGCTGGCCTCAGCGCGCAACGCCGCAGACAGTATCGCGGTGTCCTCCAAGGATCTGCCCAGAATTGTGGAACGTCTGACAGCGCTGTTTAATCAGGCGGGGCGTACCATCGACGGTTACAACAAAGGTGACCAGTTGAGCCGCGAGGCGCAGACCACCATGCGCGACATTCAAAAGGCCGCAGATGCCCTTGCGTCTCTGGCGCGTACCATTGAACGCAATCCCAATTCGCTTTTGCTTGGAAGATAGATATGACTTTTGCCGCCCGTTTGATTTGTGTTTTCTCGCTGACGTTGCTTGCCGCTTGTGGATCACCAGAACGGTTTGATGTCAGCCCGCCGGCAATCACGGAGACCCTGCGTATCGGGTTCTCATCCGTCGAGGTGAAAGACGTCTCCTTGCCCAGCTATGCCGCCTCAGACGAAATTTCCATTCGCAGTCCGGATGGGACGCTGACCAGCTCGTCAGATGTGCTTTGGGCTGATGCGCCGGACCGTGCCATTGCACTGGAGCTAAGCCAGAACCTTGCGCGGCTGACAAAACGCCGCATCGCGTCAGAGCCTTGGCCATTTGAGGAGTTTCCCGATGCGCGGCTGGAGGTCAGGTTTTCAGAACTTGTGGCAAACAGCACCGGACTGTTTGAAACCTCCGGCCAGTATTTTGTGGCAGTCGCAGACGGGCGGCGCGAGCGGTCTGGTTTGTTTGCTTTGAACGTCGCGTTTGACCCCAAGGGTGGGCCGAATGCGATTGCGCGCGCGCGCGGGCAGCTTATCCTTGATTTGGCCCGCTATATTGCGCGGAATGGATTAAAGTAGGTGATTGAACGCCAACGGATTTACCCATCGGATTCTAGGGTATTGAGTTTATTGGCAAGATGAAGCACGGGGCGGCGCGAGGATGCGAGGTCCGGTGTTTTTGAGCGATTGTAGAAGCGCGTGTCTCTTTGCACCACCAGAGCGCATATTCTTGCGCGCATACCAAGTGGAGATGTCAAATCTGCTCATAGTAACAAAGTAGCGCCAAGTTCGATGCTCTCAGCCTTTGCTTCTGTCGGTACAGCGACGGTATTCCACCCACTATAGCGCCCGACCCTAAACATGAATCCCCCATACCCTGCCACGCTGTGCGTTCTCGGGCATCGGGGATACGAAATGCCTCAGGTTAAAGGCCGGGCACTTTAAACCAGTACAGTGGGTCCAATACTTGTCCATATCGCAAAATAGACATCGATCCGGCCTTAAGCACTGGGCAAATCGCTGATGTTGCCTCGCCCTTCACGGTCCCGTCGACATTGCCCCACCCCTGCTGCGCGGCAATGACCATGCAACACACGGTGATCGGGCGTTGCATACCTGACCTAGCGTCCGATAATGCGCTGGCTGTCATATTGCCCCCGGATGCGCTCAACTCTCCGCTCAAGGGCTTGTTTAATCATAAGGACAAAGCAGGCGAACCGGTTATTGGCTCGCCTGTCTGTCAGAAAAATGCGTCAAACAGCAACAAGGCACCGACACCGGTCATCGCACCGACAAAACCGGCAACCACGAACCAGCGCTTACGCGGGCGGCGGTCCACTTGTGGCGGGTTGGTCTGACGCACAAGCGCGTCCTCGACCAGTCCGGGCAGGCGCGGACCAAAACGGGCCAGCACCATAGCTGTATGCGCCAGATCGGTGACAACCGCACGTGGACCGATGGATTTGCTGATGTAATCGGTGACAATCGGGCTGGCGACTTCCCAGATGTTCATATTCGGGTTCAGCGAGCGGGCGACACCTTCGACAACCACCATGGTACGTTGCAGCAGGATAAGCTCGGTGCGCGTTTCCATGCCGAAACGTTCCGTGACTTCAAACAGATAGGCAAGCAGCCGCGCCATGGAAATATGTGTGGCGTTCATCCCGAATATTGGTTCACCCACAGCGCGCAGAGCGCGGGCAAATTCGTCAACGTCCTTATCCGCGGGGACGTACCCCGCCTCGAAATGCACACGCGCCACACGTTTGTAATCGCGCCGGATAAAGCCAAACAGAATCTCGGCATAGACACGTCGGGTGTACTCATCAATGTGCCCCATGATTCCAAAATCATAGGCGATAATGTTGCCGTTGGGCGCAACCTTGAGGTTGCCTTGGTGCATATCCGCATGGAAATACCCGTCGCGCAACGCATGGCTGAGGAACAGTTGCAGCACCCGGTTGCTGAGTGCGACTCGATCATGGCCCGCCGCATCAATGGCAGCGTTATCGCCCATCGACACGCCGTCAGCCCATTCCAGCGTCATCACACGGCGTGACGAATGATTCCACTTGATCGCGGGCAGCTGAAATCCTTCGTCCTTAACCGTATTCGCTGCAAATTCAGAGGCAGCGGCGCTTTCCAGCCGTAGATCCAGTTCCCCCCGTACAACCCCGTCGAAATGTTCAATCACCTCCATCGGGCGCAGGCGGCGCGACCCGGGGGAAAACAGTTCGACCAGCCGGGCAGCAAGATAAAAGGCGTCGATGTCTTTGCGAAACGCCTTTTCGATGCCGGGGCGCAGGACTTTAACGGCGACGTCTTCGCCCGTGTCGACCAAGGTTGCGCGGTGGACCTGCGCGATGGACGCGGCCGCAACCGGTGGGCTGAAATCAGAGAAAATTTGCTCCAGCGGCTGGCCCAGCTCGTGCTCGATCTCGGCCTTGGCATGCTCGATTGAAAACGGGGGCAACTTGTCTTGCAGCACGCGCAATTGCACCGCCAGATCATCACCAACCACATCAGGGCGGGTCGACAGTACCTGCCCGAATTTGATGTAGGCCGGCCCAAGGGCAGTCAGGGCACGGGTGGCGGGTGGCATACTTGGATCACCGCGATACCCCAGAAACTTGAACGGCAAACCCAGCGCACGGGCAACAAAGCGCAAGGCAGGTGTCGCCTCAAATGCGTCCAGCACAACGTTCATCGCGCCGGCACGCTCTAGCGTGGCACCGGTGCGGATCAGCCGCCAGATGTTATGCGGGCCCCTCAAAGCTTCCAACCGGAATGCAGGGCAGCGATGCCCATGGTGAGGTTGCGATACTTTGCCTGGCCGAATCCGGCCTCGCGCACCATGCCGAGAAACGTTTCCTGATCAGGGAAGTTACGAATGGATTCAACAAGGTACTGATAACTGTCACGATCATTCGCAATCAGCTCTCCCATGCGGGGAATGACATTGAAACTGTAGGCGTCGTAGGCCTTTTGCATCATCGGATTGGGCAGTTGGCTGAACTCCAGTACCATCAGGCGGCCACCGGGGCGCAGAACACGGTAGGCTTCGTTCAATGCTTCCTGCGGGCGGGTCACATTGCGGATGCCGAAACTGATTGTATAGACGTCAAAGGTGTTGTCCTCAAAGGGCAGCGCCATTGCGTCCCCGACAACCCAATCCAGACTATCGGCCATTGCATCCGCTTCGGCGCGTTTGCGCCCTTCGACCAGCATACCTTCGGTGAGATCACAAACTGTTGCGTGACCAGACCCTGCCCGCTTCAGAAACTTGAACGATACATCCCCCGTACCACCGGCCACGTCCAACAGCTTTTGCCTGGCACGCGGGGCCAGCCAGTCCATCATCGCCTCTTTCCAGATGCGGTGAATGCCCACGCTCATCACGTCATTCATAATGTCGTATTTATTGGCGACATCGGAAAACAGGCTGCGGACCATTCCGGCCTTGTCGTCCTCGCGAATGGTCTGGGAACCGAAATGCGTTGTGTTGTCAGTCATGCTCATGCCCCGATAGTGTCAAACCGGAGATATAGCGCGTAAAGGTCAGATACAAACAGCCATTTGCCGCAGGGCGGACAACAGGAGACTACATGCCAGAGCTTCCCGAAGTAGAGACCGTGATGCGTGGGTTGGCCCCCGCAATGCAAGGTGTCGTGATCGCACAGGCCGATGTGAACCGGCCTAATCTGCGCTGGCCGTTTCCCGTCGACATGGCGCAACGGCTTGCTGGGCAGACCGTGCTGCAATTGCGCCGCCGTTCAAAGTACATTCTGGCTGATCTGAGTTCTGGAGAATCACTGCTGATTCATCTGGGGATGTCGGGGCGGATGCTGGTGTCTGGTGATCCGCTGGGACAATTTGTGCAGGACCACCCGATGGCTGAAAAACACGATCATGTCGTGTTTCACATGGCAAACGGCGCGCGGATTACCTTTAACGATCCGCGGCGGTTCGGGGCCATGGATCTGCTGGATACGGCAACAGCCCCACAGCATAAATTGCTGGCATCACTCGGGCCGGAGCCTTTGGGCAACGACTTTCATGAGGCGCATTTGATTGCTGCGTTCAAAGGGCGCAACACGCCGGTGAAATCCGCGCTGCTGGATCAAGGGATCATCGCGGGCCTGGGAAATATCTATGTCTGCGAGGCACTTTACCGGGCCGGCATCCATCCGGCGCGCAAGGCCGGCAAACTGTCGCGGCCCCGCGTCGGGGCGTTGGTACCGATCATCCGCGACGTATTGGGCGAGGCAATCGAGGCGGGTGGATCATCACTAAAGGACTTTCGGCAAGCGGATGGAGAGTTGGGCTATTTTCAGCACAGTTTTGACGTCTATGGCCGTGAAGGTGCCCCCTGCCGATCGCCTGAATGCCCACAGACAATCAAACGTATTGTGCAATCGGGCCGCTCGTCTTTCTACTGTAGTCAATGCCAAAGATAGCTTGAAACGCGACCTGCCCGTGGTATGCACAAACGCCAGTGCGTAACAATAAAAGAGCATTCTTGATGGCTTATGAAACGATCACGTTAGATGTAGACAATCATGTGGCTTTGGTCACGCTTAACCGTCCTGACGCCCTGAATGCGCTCAATGACGTGTTGATGGGTGAACTGGCTGATGCCTTGAAAGGCTGCCAGGACAACGACAAAGTCCGCTGCATCGTGATCACCGGTTCGGAAAAGGCCTTTGCTGCCGGTGCCGACATTGCGATGATGAAAGACAAATCTTTCGTAGATGTGTTTGCAGGTGATTTGTTCACCCCCGAATCCGAACAGATCATGCGGGTGCGCAAACCGATCATCGCTGCGGTTTCCGGCTATGCGTTGGGCGGTGGTTGTGAACTGGCGATGATGTGCGACTTTATCATCTGTTCCGAGACCGCAAAATTCGGCCAGCCCGAGATCAACCTTGGCGTTGTCGCCGGCATCGGTGGTACTCAGCGCCTGACGCGTTTGGTGGGCAAGTCCAAAGCGATGGACATGAACCTGACAGGGCGCTTCATGGATGCCGCAGAGGCAGAGCGTTCCGGCCTTGTTTCACGCGTGGTGCCGGTGAAGAAACTGATGGAAGAGGCGCTGGGCGCTGCGGGCAAGATCGCCGAAAAATCCATGATGTCTGTGATGGTTGTCAAAGAAGCGGTGAACCGTGCCTATGAGGTGCCCTTGCGCGAAGGTCTGTTGTTCGAGCGCCGCGTGTTCCACTCGCTGTTTGCAACCGAGGACCAAAAAGAAGGCATGAGCGCGTTTATCGAAAAGCGTGAAGCGCAGTTCCGGGATAAGTGAAAATGCTTTGTCACATGATGACTGTTACATCTTGATTCTGTAATACCGCAATGTTCATTGCCCATCTTCCTGCTGGTTACTTGGCCACACACTTCCTTGCAGGAGAAAAGCAAAACAGGCAAAGTCTGGTCGCCGTTGGGCTTACCTGTTCTGCTTTGCCTGATTTCGACCTTCTGTGGTTTTACCTCGTCGACGACCGCCAGACAGCTCATCACGAATACATTTTTCATTGGCCTCTGTTCTGGTTGTCGATTGCCTTGATCGCATGGATTGTAGCGCGTCTTTCGAACCGACGTGCATTGGGGCCGTACATTCTGGTCGGGCTGACCTGCCTCTTACTTCACATGTTTTTAGATAGTTTCGCCGCCGAAATCTATTGGCTGAGACCCTTCTCTGACTGGCATCTCAATCTGGTTGAAGTACCGGCAGGTTTCGGATGGTGGGTGCTTAACTTTGTTTTCCATTGGACCTTTGCAGCTGAAATTCTGATCTGTCTGGCTGCAGGGTTTGTGTGGTGGCGAAGAAAATCGTTGCGTCCTAGCTCCACTTGATGACGTAATAACTGTGTCTGGCACGCGCGTCCCACAGCACACCTTTACAACTACCCCCCAACCTCGCTATAGCCGACCGATACATGCGCGTGCAGCCCGCTCAGGCTAGAATCACCTTCCCCGATGGGGAACCGGGATAACCGGTCAGGGTTTGGCGTCACGCGTCGAAATTTTGAATATACCTAAAGGGTGATCCGCATGGCCAATACAGCACAAGCCAAAAAACGCGCACGTCAGAACGAAAAGCGTTTCCAAATCAACAAAGCACGTCGTTCGCGCATCCGCACGTACCTGCGCAAAGTTGAAGAAGCCATCGAATCCGGCGTTAAGGAAGACGCAGTTGCAGCACTGAAAGCGGCGCAGCCGGAACTGATGCGCGGCGTGACAAAGGGTGTGTATCATAAGAACACCGCTTCGCGGAAAATGTCCCGTTTGGCGGCACGCGTTAAAGCGATTGCTTGACGCTCTCGTCCTCATCGGACGAGAATCGGCTAATTGATTGATAAAAAAGGCGTCGGCTTTCGACGCCTTTTTTGTTGCGTAAACGGTTACAAAAATTGTGAATAGATTCTTTTCGGCAATTCACGAGTCAAGTTTGAAGATGTGTTGAAGCGCCCCCTGAACAATTGTTACCACAATAAGGCGATTCACGTCGCAGGGGGACAGGCTTTGGATCATCGGCGCAAGTTAACGCGTATCGGGTGAACCCAGGTACGCCAGAGGCCGGATGGTCTTAATAGCCGAAACTCGGATGCGCTCGCGCGTATCCGACCTGTCACAAAAGAATATAGTCGGGAATCCCGTCTGATGCATATGACCCAGCAGGGTGCATATCGTCGATGGGCCATCCTGTATGTGTCTATCGGGCGCAAGTCGGTTTCTTGAACGGGGCCGAGCCGATTGGTGCGTGCCGATAGTTGGTTAGTTGGTAGGGTGCCGGAGTTTTCCGGTGTTGGAATGCAGGACAGAATGTACAAGATGACGCAGGAACAGTGGAACAATATCAGGCAGCGCCTGATGAACACCATCGGACAAAACAGCTTCACGACGTGGATTGACCCGATGATTCCTGACGAGATCACCGACGGGATCATCACCTTGAAAGTGCCGACCAACTTTTTCGGCAACTATGTCAGCCAGAATTTCTCCGACCTGATTCTGCACGAGATCAACGCCGAAGGCATGGACGTCTCGCGCCTGAACTTTGCCCTGTCTGCCAAACCGGCGACACCAGCAGAACCCACGCCAGCGCAGGCCAAACACACCACTGCCGCCACCAAACCACCCGCGGTCCCGGCCAGCGTGACATCAACCGCGCCGCTTGATCCACGGTTCAGCTTTGACAATTTCGTTGTTGGCAAGCCAAATGAACTGGCCCATGCCGCCGCGCGCCGCGTTGCCGAAGGCGGGCCCGTCACCTTTAACCCGTTGTTCCTTTATGGCGGGGTTGGCCTTGGTAAGACCCACCTGATGCACGCAATTGCCCGCGAATTGCAGGAACGCCAGCCCGAGATGTCTGTGCTATACCTGTCAGCAGAACAATTCATGTACCGCTTTGTACAGGCTTTGCGGGATCGCAAGATGATGGATTTCAAAGAGCTGTTCCGCTCTGTCGATGTTCTGATGGTGGATGACGTACAGTTCATTGCCGGCAAGGACAGCACACAGGAAGAGTTCTTTCACACCTTCAACGCACTGGTAGATCAGAACAAACAGATTATCATTTCGGCTGATCGCGCCCCGACCGATATCAAGGACCTTGAAGAGCGGGTACAATCGCGCCTGCAATGCGGGCTGGTGGTTGATCTGCATCCAACGGACTACGAACTGCGCCTTGGCATTTTGCAAAGCAAGCTTGAAGTGCAGCAGAAAACCTATCCCGGACTGGAAGTTGAAAATGGGGTGCTGGAGTTCCTGGCCCACCGGATCACATCAAACGTTCGTGTTCTGGAAGGGGCGCTGACGCGTCTGTTCGCTTTTGCCTCGCTGGTTGGCCGCGAGATCAATCTGGAACTGACACAGGATTGTCTGGCCGATGTACTGCGCTCAAGTGAACGTAAGATCACAGTCGAGGAAATTCAGCGCAAGGTCAGCGAACATTACAATATCCGCCTTAGCGACATGATCGGTCCCAAGCGCCTGCGCAGCTATGCCCGCCCACGTCAGGTGGCAATGTACCTGTCCAAACAACTGACCAGCCGGTCCTTGCCAGAAATTGGCCGGCGTTTTGGTGGCCGTGACCATACAACAGTCATGCATGGTGTGCGCCGGATTGAAGAGCTAAAGCAGTCTGACAGCCAGATCGCGGAAGACCTTGAATTGCTTGGCCGCGCGCTCAAGTCCTAAACAGGTTTGCAACGACCTGTCTGTTTTAACGGAGGGGCCTTTGGCCCCTCTTGCATTTGCATTCACAAAAGCCCAAAAGTCTTGCGAAAGACGGGGAACCGGGTAGTCTGCCTTTCCCGGCAGTCATTGGGAGACGGCACATGAAATTCAGCATCGAACGCGCGGCATTGCTTAAGGCCGTCAGTCAGGCCCAGTCTGTTGTGGAACGGCGCAATACCATTCCGATCCTCGCCAACGTGTTGATCGAAGCGGAAGGCAGCGATGTCTCGTTCCGCGCCACCGATCTGGACATCGAAGTGGTCGACAAGGTTGGTGCGCAAGTTGAACGCGCGGGTGCCACGACGGTCTCTGCCACGCTGCTGCACGAAATTGTGCGCAAATTGCCTGATGGCGCGCTGATCAACCTGACCGCAGACAGTGCCGCGGGCCGCATGACGGTCGAGGCCGGGCGCTCCAACTTCTCGCTGGCGACTTTGCCGCGCGAAGATTTTCCGGTGATGGCAACCTCTGAATATGCGTCAAACTTCAGCGTGCCCGCTCCGGCGCTGCGGCGGTTGTTCGACAAATCCAAGTTCGCCATTTCGACCGAGGAAACGCGGTACTATCTGAACGGTGTTTACATGCATATCGCTGATGCAGAGGGCGGCAAGGTGCTGCGCTGCGTGGCGACGGATGGTCACCGACTGGCGCGGATTGATGCCGATCTGCCTGACGGTGCGTCCGATATGCCCGGTGTTATTGTGCCCCGTAAAACCGTGGGCGAGCTGCGCAAGCTGCTGGACGATGACGAGATGCAAATTGCGGTCTCCGTTTCGGAAACCAAGGTGCGTTTTGCCACGCCCGAAATCACCCTGACGTCCAAGGTTATTGACGGTACTTTCCCCGATTACACACGGGTTATCCCGCAGGGCAACACACGGAAGATGGAAGTCGACGCTTCTGATTTTGCGAAGGCCGTAGACCGCGTTGCAACCGTCAGCTCGGAACGCTCGCGGGCGGTAAAGCTGCAACTGGACGAGGATCGTCTGGTTTTGTCAGTCAATGCGCCAGACAGTGGTGCCGCCGAAGAAGAGCTGGCCGTGGCCTATGGCGATGAACGGCTTGAGATCGGGTTTAACGCGAAATACCTGCTGGAAATCGCCAGCCAGGTGGACCGCGAGAATGCGGTGTTCCTATTTAACTCTTCCGGTGACCCGACCTTGATGCGCGAAGGCAACGACATGACAGCCGTTTACGTCGTCATGCCGATGCGTGTGTGAGGGGCACGGAAACTTTCAAAGTTTCCGGACGTTTTCTTTGAAAGAAAACGGGGCCGCCGATGGGTAAACTGCACCTCTCCCAGCTGACGCTGTCGCATTTCCGCTCGCATAAGCGTGCAGTGATCAACGTTGATGCGCGTCCTGTAGTGATCCACGGACCGAACGGTGCCGGCAAAACCAACATCCTCGAAGCGGTTTCCCTGCTGTCTCCTGGCCGTGGCTTGCGCCGTTCCAGTGCCCTTGACATGACCCGCCGGCCCGAGGCGCTGGGATGGAAGATCACCGGGCATTTGCAATCCCTGCAACAGGTCCACGAACTTGAAATCTGGTCCGAAGCGGGGGCCGCACGGCAAACCCGGATTGATGGCAAGGCCACCCCCCAGACCGCACTGGGCCGGATCGGGCGGGTGCTATGGCTCATTCCAGCGATGGATCGCCTCTGGATCGAAGGGGCCGAAGGTCGGCGGCGGTTTCTGGACCGCATGACTCTCAGCTTTCTGCCTGATCATGCCGAACATGCCCTGACCTACGAAAAAGCCATGCGCGAACGCAACCGGCTGCTGAAAGACATGATCCGCGAACCCTCATGGTATGGCGCGCTTGAGCTGCGCATGGCTGAGGCGGGAACGGCGATCCATGCCGGCCGCCTAAAAGCGCTGGAGGCGATAGATGCGGCGCAGGCACAGGCGGAAACCGCCTTTCCAACCGCCACCCTGACCCTGCAATGCGAGATGCCGGCCACAGCGCAGGATTTCCGGGATGCGCTGGCGGCAAACCGGTCGCGAGATCTGACCGCGGGACGGACCTTGATCGGACCACATCGCGCCGACCTTTATGGCGTCTATGCCGCCAAGGATGTGCCGGCCAAGGACTGCTCTACAGGCGAGCAAAAGGCGCTGTTGGTCTCCCTCATTCTGGCCAATGCCCGCGCCCTAGCCGCCGACTTTGGCGCGCCACCGCTCTTGCTGCTCGATGAGGTTGCCGCGCACCTTGATGCAACCCGGCAAGCGGCCCTTTATGACGAGATCTGCGCGTTAGGGGCACAGGCCTGGATGACTGGTACAGGCCCTGAAATGTTCGCCGCTTTAGGCAATCGTGCGCAGGTTCTTGAGGTCACCGAAGACCTTGGCTCGTCGGTTGTGAAACCACTTTGAACGCTGCGTTCCGTCACCTACAAAATCTTGTGTCATCGGCGTGACAATACCTTGGGAAACCACTATAAATCCGGCAAAAGATAAAGGTTTTTCCGCATGTCCGAGCAAACGCAAGCCCCAGAAGAATATGGTGCAGATTCCATCAAGGTTCTCAAAGGCTTAGAGGCCGTTCGTAAGCGTCCCGGCATGTACATCGGGGACACTGACGACGGGTCAGGCCTGCACCACATGGTGTATGAAGTTGTGGACAACGGCATCGACGAGGCGCTGGCCGGTCATGCGGATGCGGTGAATGTCACAATCCACGAAGATCACTCCGTTTCGGTTAGTGATAACGGGCGCGGGATTCCGGTTGGCATCCACGAGGAAGAAGGCGTTTCCGCTGCCGAAGTTATCATGACCCAGCTTCATGCAGGCGGCAAATTCGACAGCAACTCCTATAAGGTTTCCGGCGGTCTGCACGGCGTGGGCGTCTCAGTTGTAAACGCGCTTTCCGACTGGCTGGAGCTGCGCATCTGGCGCGACGGCAAAGAACACGTCGCACGCTTTGAGGGCGGGTTCACCACCGAGCATCTCAAGGTTGTCGGCCCCACAGACCGCAAGGGTACCGAAGTCCGCTTTATGGCATCGACCGAGACGTTTTCGAACCTCGAATACTCTTTCGAAACGCTGGAAAAGCGACTGCGCGAACTGGCGTTTCTGAACTCTGGTGTGCGGATCATTCTTACCGACGAACGCCCCGAAGAGCCCCTGCGCACAGAGCTGTTCTACGAGGGTGGCGTAAAGGAATTCGTAAAATACCTTGATCGCAACAAGACCTCGGTCATGCCGGAACCGATCTTTGTCACTGGCGAACGCGACGACATCGGTGTCGAAGTGGCAATGTGGTGGAACGACAGCTATCACGAAAACGTCCTGCCGTTTACAAACAACATCCCCCAGCGCGATGGCGGCACCCATATGGCGGGCTTTCGCGGGGCGTTGACGCGGACAATTAACAACTATGCACAATCCTCCGGCATCGCCAAAAAGGAAAAGGTAACCTTTACCGGTGATGACGCCCGCGAGGGGCTGACCTGCGTTCTCAGCGTCAAAGTGCCCGACCCCAAGTTCAGCTCGCAGACCAAGGACAAGCTGGTTTCCTCCGAGGTCCGTCCCGCGGTAGAAGGGTTGGTCAATGAAAAGCTGGCCGAGTGGTTCGAGGAGAACCCGAACGAAGCCCGCGTTGTTGTCAGCAAGATCATCGAGGCCGCCCATGCCCGGGAAGCGGCCCGCAAGGCGCGTGACCTGACCCGCCGCAAAACAGCGATGGATGTGAATTTCCTTGCCGGCAAGCTCAAGGATTGTTCGGAAAAAGACCCCTCCAAGACCGAAGTCTTTCTGGTGGAGGGGGATTCCGCTGGTGGTTCCGCACAGACAGGCCGTGACCGTCAAACTCAGGCAATCCTGCCACTGAAAGGTAAAATCCTTAATGTCGAACGCGCGCGGTTTGACCGCATGCTTGGTTCGCAGGAAATCGGTAACCTCGTTATGGCGCTGGGTACCGGGATCGGGCGCGACGAATTCAACATCGAGAAACTGCGCTATCATAAAATCGTTATCATGACCGACGCCGACGTCGACGGGGCGCATATTCGAACGCTGCTGCTCACCTTCTTCTTCCGGCAGATGCCGCAGCTGATCGAACAGGGGTACCTCTATATCGCCCAGCCGCCGCTCTACAAAGTGTCGC
Source organism: Sulfitobacter sp. M05 (assembly GCF_029285175.1). Lineage (GTDB taxonomy): Bacteria > Pseudomonadota > Alphaproteobacteria > Rhodobacterales > Rhodobacteraceae > Sulfitobacter. The sequence goes on from NZ_JABEDH010000002.1 coordinate 781,191, forward strand.
GCGGCAAATCAGAGGTTTACCTGAAAGATCAGGCAGAGATGGACGATTACTTGATCACCCAAGGCACCGAAGGCGCAATGCTGCGTCAGGGCAATGGTGAGGAAATTACCGGTGCAGATCTGGCCCGTGTGGTCGACAATGCCCGCCAGCTGCGCCGTGTTCTGGAAGCCTTTCCAACGCATTACCCGCGCCACATTCTGGAACAGGCCGCCATCGCCGGTGCCTTTGTACCCGGCGCAGTAGAGGTGGATTTGCAAGGCGTTGCGGATAAGGTTGCCAAACGTCTGAACCTGATCGCATTGGAGTACGAACAGGGCTGGCAGGGCCGCATCACACAGGATCACGGTATCAAACTGGCCCGCATTCTGCGCGGCGTCGAAGAGGTGCGCACGCTTGACGGCAAGATGCTACGCTCTGGCGAGGCGCGCAAATCCGGTACTTTCACCGAACATTTGCAGGACGTATATGAACTGCCGGCGACCTTGCTGCGCAAGGATCGGGCGCAGGTGATTAACGGCCCGATGGACCTGTTGGATGCCATTCTGGCCGAGGGTGAAAAAGGCCTGTCCCTGCAACGCTACAAAGGTCTGGGCGAAATGAACCCGGATCAGTTGTGGGAAACAACCCTTGATCCTGACGCCCGCACGTTGCTGCAAGTCAAGGTCGAGGACATGGCCGAAGCGGATGACCTGTTCACGAAATTGATGGGGGACGTGGTTGAGCCGCGCCGCGAATTCATCCAGCAAAACGCGCTGAACGTCGAAAATCTCGACTTCTGATCACGTGTAGGTTCGGGCATAACTTTGCATTCCGGCGGAAATACTTGAGGAACACCGGGCCATTGCAAGAGGTGGTCGCGGAAATTCAGGCCGGTCGATAAGGTGGATCGCATGACGAAAGAAGCGATCCAGAATGAAGAAACGCAAAAGCCATTCAGCAGAGTTTACAGCGTCCCGCCTTTAACCTGATCCACTAAACATCGCTTTTCGCGTTCGACCAAAGGGAGAGGCAGCGAACAAGCGATTCATGTTTAAGGCGGGACACTTTAGGTCTGCGGCAGCAACTCTTGTCGGCCCTGTGGCGTCAGGGTGAAACAGGTCGTCCCCTCAAACACTGCGGCGGTCATCGGGTTGCCTCTGCCTGCACCGCTGTCGAGGTTCACGCGGTTGCCGTAGTGCTGGGCCTTGTCGACGGGTGTGTGCCCATGCACGACCAGCTTCGGGTGCATCCGCTGATCGACGTGAAATTCCTTGCGGATCCACAACAGGTCTTCCTCGTCCTGATCGGCCAACGGCACACCGGGACGGATGCCCGCATGGGCAAAGAACAAAGCGTCGGTTTCATGGGACAGAACCGCGTCTTGCATGAATTTCACATGGGCCTCTGGGATAATGTCCCGGGCCATCTTATGCACTTCCAACATGCGTGACCTTTGCGTGAATTCGATCCCATAAGAGGCCAGCGTGGTATCCCCGCCCAAACGTGGGTGCAGCCATGTCAAATCTATCGACAGATAGGCTTCGTGCTGGGGATAATCCCGCATGAACCAGTGAAACATCCGGTCATGGTTTCCTTGCAGGAAGGTCCAGTTGCGCCCTTGCGCCTTCCCTTCAACCAACAGGTCCAACACAGCTTTGCTGTCTGGGCCGCGATCTGTGTAATCCCCGAGAAAAACGATTTCAGCATCGGGTCCGCCGTCAGCTTCGATCAGACCAAGCACCCGCTGCAAATCGGTCAACTGCCCGTGAATATCGCCCATAGTATAAATTGGTGTCGTCATATCGGGTGCCCCATAAAAAACGCCCGCCCCGGATCGGGGCGAGCGTTGTGTGTCTAACACCGCCTGCTGAGTCAGGCCACGTCGAATTGCAGCGGTTTGACCTGCGTGAACAGACCCGTCGCAACCAGCTTGTCAATCACCGGCGCCGGAACAACCTCATCGACATACAGGAGCGCAATCGCCTCGCCATTCGCGGCGGAGCGGCCAAGGGTAAAGTTCGCGATGTTCACACCGTTCTCGCCCATTGTCTGGCCCAATGTCCCGATGATGCCGGGCACGTCCTCGTTTGTGGTGTAAAGCATATGCGCACCGATTTCGGCGTCGATCTGGATGCCTTTGATCTGGATGAAGCGCGGCTTACCATCCGAGAACACGGTGCCAGCAACAGAGCGTTCACGTTTGTCTGTCACAACTGTTACTTTGACATAGCCGTCGAAAACGCCTGATTTGTCTTGGTTTGTGGTGCTGATCTGGATGCCCTTTTCGCGGGCGACCACGGGGGCGCTGACCATGTTCACGTCTGGATTTGCGCGCTTCATGATGCCTGCCACGACGCCACAGTTCAGCGCCTCTAGGTTCATCTCGGCGACAGTACCGTCATACAGGATATTGATGGCCTTGATCGGCTCGTCGGTCATTTGCCCGATGAAAGCGCCAAGGTGTCCGGCCAGATTAATCCATGGGGTCATGACCATGGCCTCTTCTGCGGTGACGGAAGGCATGTTCAATGCGTTGCTGACAGCACCGGTTAGCAGATAATCCGCCATTTGCTCGGCAACTTGCAGGGCAACGTTTTCCTGCGCTTCAGTTGTTGCAGCACCAAGGTGGGGCGTGCAGACAACGTTGGGCAGGTTGAACAGAGGGTTCTCGGTTGCAGGCTCTTCTTTGAAAACGTCAAACGCCGCACCGGCAACATGGCCGGACTTCAACATATCCGCCAGCGCCTCTTCGTCCACCAGACCGCCACGGGCACAGTTGATGATCCGCACGCCTTTCTTGGTTTTCGCAAGGTTTTCACGGCTGAGGATATTTGCCGTCTGTTCGGTGAAGGGCACGTGCAGGGTGATGAAATCAGCACGCGTCAGCAGCTCTTCCAGTTCGACCTTTTCAACGCCCATTTTCTGGGCCTTTTCTTCGCCCAGGAAGGGATCATAGGCCACAACCTTCATCTTGAGGCCAGGGGCGCGGTCGCACACGATGCCCCCAATGTTGCCCGCCCCGATGACGCCCAATGTCTTGCCGGTCAGCTCCACACCCATGAACTTGGATTTTTCCCATTTGCCAGCGTGGGTTGATTCAGAAGCTTCGGGAATCTGGCGTGCAACTGCAAACATCATCGCAATGGCGTGTTCAGCTGTAGTGATCATGTTGCCGAAGGGCGTGTTCATGACGATCACCCCCTTTTTCGACGCCGCGTCTTTGTCGATATTGTCGGTGCCGATCCCCGCCCGACCGATAACCTTGAGGTTCGGCGCATTGGCGAGGATCTTTTCCGTTACCTTGGTTGCAGAGCGGATCGCGAGACCGTCATAGTTGCCGATAACTTCGGCAAGCTTGTCTTTGTCCTTGCCCAGGTCAGGCTGGAAATCGACGTCGATGCCACGGTCACGGAAAATCTGAACCGCTGCTTCGCTGAGTTTGTCAGAGATAAGTACTTTGGGGGCCATGTTGTTGGTCCTTCATAAAACTGGGGGGTGGACGGGGAAAACCCCGCCCTACGGTATCGGTGACGGGCGGGAGGGACCCCGCCGTCGTTTATGCGTTGATTTCGGACTCGAAGGCCCAGGCAAGCCAAGGCAGCATCGCCGCAACATCGGCGGTTTCAACCGTCCCGCCACACCAGATCCGCAGGCCCGGAGGGGCGTCGCGGTAGGCACCGATATCAAGCGCGACATTTTCATCCGCCAGACGTTTTGCCACCGCTTTTGCAAATGCGGCACCATCGGTGATCCGTGGATCGGTGAACTTGAGACAAACCGAAGTGTTTGAGCGCGTCGCGGGATCAACGGCAAGGAAATCGACCCAGTCATTGGCTGCAACAAAATCGGCAACGGCCTGCGCATTGGCGTCGGCCCGTGCGATCAGCCCTTGCAAACCGCCAACAGATTTCGCCCATTTCAATGCGTTCAGATAATCCTCAACACAAAGCATCGACGGGGTGTTGATCGTCTCACCCTTAAAGATGCCTTCGTTCAGCTTGCCGCCTTTGGTCATGCGGAAAATCTTGGGCAGGGGCCATGCGGGAGTATAGTTTTCCAACCGTTCAACCGCACGGGGGGACAGGATCAACATGCCATGCGCCGCCTCACCGCCCAGCACTTTCTGCCAGGAGAACGTCGTCACATCCAGTTTGTCCCATGGCAAATCCATAGCAAAAGCAGCGGATGTTGCATCACAAAGCGTCAACCCGTCGCGGTCTGCCGGAATTGCATCGCCATTCGCCATGCGCACGCCGGATGTTGTACCGTTCCATGTGAAACATACATCATTGTCGTAGTTCAACGCGGACATTTCGACGATCTCGCCATACTCCGCTGTGTGGGTGGTCGCCTCGATCTTGAGCTGTTTAACCACATCCGTCACCCAGCCGGCACCAAATGATTCCCATGCAACCATCTGCACAGGGCGTTCACCCAACATGCTCCACATTGCCATTTCAAAGGCACCGGTGTCAGAAGCCGGCACAATACCGATACGGTAATCGGCAGGCACGCCCAGAATTTCACGGGTGGTTTCGATCGCTTCCAGCAGTTTGGATTTGCCAACAGCTGCGCGGTGGCTGCGGCCCAAAGGCGCGTCAGACAAAGCGGTCAGATCAAAAACGGGGGGTTTGGCGCAAGGGCCAGAAGAAAAACGCGGATTGGTCGGTCGCGTGACCGGTAGTTCAATAGCCATTGATGCTATCCTCTCAGATATGCGCCCTTCGTTGGGGAAGGGTGTCCCACTGACGCGTTTAAGGGGCGTCGCGGGCTGGCACAATCGCAAAAACGGGGCTAGACCGCCGCTTGATCGCTTTTTAACGACATTCCTGACGCGGATCGGAAACTTTGACATGTTTACAGTTGTTTTGCTGACCTCCCCGGAAACAGGCGGGCTTGAGCCGTCGCTGGTTGAAAGCCTGCGCAATGCATGGGGCGGGGCGAGCGCCTTTTGGCTGGCCCCTGACGAGGCAGCGGAATTTGTGATCCCTCAAATGCCAGCTAATCTCTGGGAGGTCTGGGAAAGCTGTCAGGCAATGCAGGTGGACCTGGTGGTTGTGCCAACCGACACACGGCGCAAAAAAATGCTGCTGGCCGATATGGACAGTACGATGATCCAGCAGGAATGCATCGACGAACTGGCCGACGAGGCTGGTGTCGGCGCAAGGGTCAAGGACATCACGGCGCGTGCGATGAATGGCGAGCTGGACTTTGACGGGGCTCTGCGTGAACGGGTCGGGCTGTTGAAAGGGTTGGATGCCGCGGTAATTGATAAGGTGTTGGCTGAGCGGATCACCTTGATGCCCGGCGGCAAGGCCCTGTTGGCCACGATGAAGGCAAATGTTGGCCACGCCGCACTGGTTTCGGGTGGGTTCACGGCCTTTACGGCCAAAGTTGCCGCAGAGCTGGGGTTTGACGAAAACCGCGCCAACACATTGTTGATCCAAGAGGGGCTTCTAACGGGGGAGGTGGGGCTGCCGATCCTTGGCAAACAAGCCAAAGTCGACGCCTTGGAAGAGATCACTGCGCGTTTGGGGATAGCAGAAGAAGACGTCATTGCGGTTGGTGACGGGGCAAATGATCTGGGGATGCTGACGCGTGCTGGATTGGGTGTTGCGCTGCATGCGAAGCCATCGGTCGCGGCACAGTGCAATGTGCGGGTGAATTTTGGCGACCTGACCGCGCTGCTTTATGTTCAGGGTTACGCACGGGTCGACTTTGCCGCGTGATCGGTTGCCTTTCCAGGGAGGGGCGGATCATGCGCCCCGCCTTGTGAGGAATTAGGGTCAGGGCCCTAAGGTGCCGCCGTTGGTCGTCGTCAGATAAGACCTGCTGCCGGTTTCAGAATGCCCGTTTCGATGCCGCGCCAGTTCTTGATGGGTGCGTTCAGGCGTTTCAGCGTTGCAGGGTGATTGGCGTCAAGAACGCCCAGCCTGACCAAGAGTGCCGCAATTGCACATTCGGCTGCGCGCGTTGTGCCGCAGGCCGCTTTTAAGGCAATGCCCAGTTTTTGCTCTGGCAGGATCGCGATAAAGAACCCCTCTGCGCCGGTTTTCAACGCAACTTTACCGTCCATCGCGCGCATTAACTCTGTGCAGGCGCGGGTCTCGCCGGCGACCAGTTCCGGGTGCAGACGCATCGCCTGATGCAAACGTGCTTCGGCTGATCCTTCGGGGGCGGCGGCGAAATGCGCCATGGCGCGGGCCATACCGTGCAAGGTGCAGGCGAAATTCGGGGCGGAGCAGCCGTCGATCCCGTACCCCGGCGAGGTTTCCTGCGTGACGTTTTCAAACGCTTCAAGGCAGGCCCGTTGCAGCGGGTGATCCGGCGCGACATAGTCAGGGCCGGCCTTGAGATGTTGGGTCAGTGTCAGAAAACCTGCATGTTTTCCCGAGCAATTGTTGTGTATCTGGCAGGGCGTTTTGCCTGCGCGGATCAGTTCTTCACGCGCGTCCTTGTCAGATGGGTCTTGCGGGCCGCAGCGGAAATCATCGTCAGACAGGCCCAGTGTTTTCAACCATGTCCCAACGCGATCGGTGTGGATCGCAGCCCCTTGATGCGAGGCGCAAGACAGGGCCAGTTGCTCTGTTGTCAGCCCATATTCGTCAGCCGCGCCTGAAGTGATCAGCGGTAGGGCCTGTATCATTTTGGAGGAGGACCGCGGCAGGACCACCCGAGTTGGATCACCCCAGGCCTGCACAATTTCACCGCTTGCATCACAGATCACGGCATGGCCAGAGTGAACGCTTTCAAGGAAAGGTCCGCGCCAAACTTCGGTAAAGGGGGCCGCCTGTGTCATATTTCACCTTCAAATTAAGCGAAATCCTGCCAATCAGGGTTTCGTCTGTCGCCTGTTTCGCATTAATATGCTCTTTGTCGAAAAGATAACAGGCACTTGAAGAAAGAGCGATGCGCAAAGCACCGCCAATAGGGCTTGGTCGGTATTGAGGTTTAGGACAGCTTGGAGGCTGGACAAATGGGAATGATTAAGAGAATCGGGTGCGCGGTTGGATTGGCGGCTGTGTTGGCGACGGCTGCATCCGCACAACAGCAAAGCACAAACCGTGTGGCTGCGAAAACCGACTGGAGCGTCTTTGTCGAAGACAATCCGACAGAGTGTTGGGGCGTCTCGACCCCGAAAGAAACGGTTAACTCCCGTGATGGTCGTGTTGTGGCGGTGAATCGCGGACAAACTCTTTTGATGGTGTTCTATCGTCCCTCCGCAGGTGCCAAAGGGCAGGTGGCCTTTACTGGCGGATATCCTTTTGCATCTGGATCAACGGTCAAAATGGAAATCTCGGGCAACACATTTGAGCTTTTTACCGAAGGCGAGTGGGCGTGGCCTGCGACCACGGATGACGACAGCAAGATCATCACGTCGATGAAGCGCGGAGCAAATGCGGTATTGTCTGGCCAATCCGGGCGCGGGACCAAAACCAAAGATACATTTTCACTGTTGGGCTTTACCGCAGCTGTTGAAGACGCGGCCAAACGCTGCGGCGGGTGATGGCGCGCGGGGTGGGCCTTGTGCCCATCTGTCGGGCGGCTGATATCGGATGGTGCGTTTGATGTGGCGGCGGGATTGAGTTTATTGGCAAGATGAAGCCGAGGCCTGCGCGCCACAGGGTCGGCTTGGTCTTTTGCAAATGCCGCGCACTCCTATATAGCAGGCACATCCTTATAAATTGAGTCGCCCCCATGTCTGCCACAGCACCGATTACCCAAGATGTTCATACTATGCCGCGCAAGCTGCCGGAGGGGCCGCAGAACCTGATCGGTTTGACGCGTGAGGCGATGCGCGATGCGTTGATTGCCCACGGTACACCGGAAAAGCAGGCCAAGATGCGGGTCGGACAAATCTGGCAATGGATTTACGGCTGGGGCGTGCGTGATTTTGCCGAAATGACCAACCTGTCCAAGGCGTTCCGGGCAGAATTGGCCGAGAATTTTGTTATCGAGATTCCCGAGGTGGTAACCCGTCAGGTGTCCGAGGATGGCACGCGCAAATATCTGGTGCGGATTGCGGGCGGTCATGAGGTTGAGATTGTTTACATTCCCGAGGAGGGCCGCGGCACCCTATGTGTGTCGTCGCAGGTTGGCTGTACTCTGACCTGTTCATTCTGCCATACCGGCACACAAAAGCTGGTGCGCAATCTGACCGCCGGGGAAATCATCGGGCAGGTTCTGGTCGCGCGTGACGATCTGGGGGAATGGCCTGAAATTGGGGCGAAACATGTCGAAGGGCGCTTGTTGTCCAACATCGTGCTGATGGGCATGGGCGAACCTTTGTATAACTTTGAAAACGTGCGTGATGCGATGAAGATCGCGATGGACCCCGAAGGGATCCAGCTTTCGCGACGCCGGATTACCCTGTCGACCTCGGGTGTCGTGCCGGAGATTGCCCGCACCGCTGAGGAAATCGGCTGTCAGTTGGCAATTTCGTTTCACGCGACCACCGACGAGGTGCGTGACAAGCTGGTGCCGATCAACAAAAAGTGGAACCTTGAGGTCTTGCTGGAGGCCTTGCGTGCCTATCCCAAAGTCTCGAACTCGGAGCGGATCACTTTTGAATATGTCATGCTACACGGGGTGAACGACAGTGACGAGGATGCCCATCGTCTGGTCGAATTGATCAAGGGTATCCCAGCTAAGATCAACCTGATCCCGTTTAATGAATGGCCCGGCGCGCCCTACAAACGATCTTCGAACAACCGAATTCGTGCGTTTTCCGAGATTATCTATAACGCCGGCTATGCCTCGCCGGTGCGCAAACCGCGGGGCGAGGACATCATGGCGGCCTGTGGGCAGTTGAAATCCGCTACCGAGCGGTCTCGCAAGTCCCGCAAGCAGATCGCGGCGGAGGCGGGCCTTTCTGATAGCGTTTCGAGTAAAGTTTGACTCCCTTGTTCGCTGCCTCCCCCCTTGGTCGAACGCGAAAAGGGATGTGTGATGCCTGAAATTAGATTCGAAAAGCTTTAAGTGGCAGACTGGTGCTTTTCCGTGCCTTTGTCTGGGGGTGGGGCCTTGTGGATGATGCCCTGTCCGACTGCCGACCGTCTGGCCGCGCTGCGCAAGAACGGTGTCGACACGGTGCTGTCGATGTTGCCCCCTGCCGAGGCGGCGGCGCTGGGCATGGCAGAGGAAGCGGGCATCTGTGCGGCGCTTGGCATGTCCTTCCTGTCACACCCTATTCCTGATTTTGGTCTTCCTGATGGGGCCGATTTCGACGATTTGATTGCAGAGCTGTGCGCCAGCCTTGCAGCGGGGCGGTCCATTGTCGTGCATTGCCGCGCCGGAATCGGGCGGACAGGGATGGCCGTTGCATGCACCCTGGTCGGGCAGGGCCAAAGTGGCGCGGATGCCATTCGGATTGTCAGCGCTGCCAGAGGTGTTTCAATCCCCGATACAGTCGAACAAGGCGATTTTATCATTTCTTTCGCGCAGAGGGCAAATCGTGATGTTGGCTCAAGGAACTGATTTAAAAGAGGTTTCGCCGGATTCAACGTAAGGGAAGCTGACGGGCGCCTCCCTGAAATGACCCATGTTCCGCCGCAATCCGGGGCAAATCTTGCCTTGGTTGGTCTGCAGATTGTTTCCATTACAATAGGCAATCAGGAATAAACCAATGTCCATTATGTACAACAAAGACCCTTTCATCACTGCGCAGGTTATCGACCTTGTTCTGCGCGAGCGCGACTGTTCCTTGTCAGCACGCGAATGGAAGCACCGCCTCGCCGGATATGGCTATGCCATTAAAGACACCGATCATGGTCAGATCGTTGAAACCCTGCCGCATCACGTTGAAGTTGGTGTCTTGCCCGCAGAAGCCAGCGCCTGAAGCAGACCCTTGCTGGGTCTGCCTACCTGCCGGGAATACTGTCCCGCGTGGTTGCCGGCTCCCAGTTCTCGATCAACGCCATCGCTTCCTGCGCGGTTTCGACAAATCTGAAGAGATCCAGATCTTCGGCTGAAATGGTGCCAGCATCAGCCAGGGCATCCCAGTTGATAATTTTCTGCCAGAATTCCTTGCCGAACAGCAGGAAAGGCACCCGTTGCATACGGCCTGTTTGGATCAATGTCAGGGCCTCGAACAATTCATCCATGGTACCAAAACCACCTGGGAACACGCAGATCGCCTTTGCCCGCATCAGGAAATGCATCTTGCGGATGGCAAAGTAGTGAAAGTTGAAACACAGCTCTGGCGTGACATATTCGTTTGGTGCCTGCTCGAACGGTAGCACGATGTTCAAACCGATGGACCGTCCACCGGCGTCAATTGCGCCACGGTTGCCCGCCTCCATCACGCCCGGTCCGCCGCCTGTAACGATGACGTCTTCGGTGCCACCGCCCGCCATGGATTTTAACGTCATCAACCGGGCGAATTCGCGGGTCTCGTCATAGAATTTCGACAGCTCTGCCAGCGTTTCGGTGCGTGCGCTGTCTTTTTTGGCGGGTTCCGGGATACGTGCGCCACCAAAAAGAACGATGGTCGATGTGATGCCTTCGGCGTCCAGCATCAACTCCGGCTTTAACAGTTCAAGCTGAAGCCGCACGGGGCGCAATTCATCGCGGCACATAAAATCATTGTCGGTAAACGCCAGTTGATAGGCCGGTGCGCGTGTTTGTGGTGTGCTTGGTGCTGCTTGGGCGGCCGTGCGATCCGAATGTGCATCACGCAAGGGATGGCTGCGTTGGTCGTCTCTCATGAAAGTCTCCGAAAATGGCTCTGCGTCAGGGTGGCTTGCTTGGGGCCGACTTGCAAGACGAAGCGGGCAGTGGATCAAATAACGTTGAACGATTGCGCTGATGCATGGCGAACGATAAAGCGGTGGAAAGTTATTCATCAGGAGTTACCGCCATGTCCAACGCCCAACTTGAGACCGCCATCGAAGCCGCATGGGACGCCCGTGACCAGATCACCTCGGCCACAACCGGCGAAACCCGCGAGGCGATCGAGGATACGTTGAATGCATTGGACAGCGGATCATTGCGGGTTGCGGAAAAACAGGATGACGGCAGCTGGCATGTGAACCAATGGGCCAAGAAGGCGGTGCTTCTGGGCTTCCGGATCAAGGACATGGAACATCAGGAAGGTGGGCCGCAGGGTGCCGGCTGGTGGGATAAGGTCGATTCCAAGTTCAAAGGCTGGGGCGATGTGCAGTGGAAAGAGGCAGGTTTCCGTGCTGTTCCAAACTGTGTGGTACGTAAATCCGCCTATATCGCACCGGGCGTGGTGCTGATGCCATCCTTTGTGAACATTGGTGCCCATGTCGACAGCGGCACGATGGTTGATACCTGGGCAACAGTCGGATCCTGCGCACAGATCGGCAAGAACGTGCATTTGTCCGGCGGTGTTGGCATTGGCGGTGTGTTGGAACCGATGCAGGCCGGTCCGACAATTATCGAGGACAATTGTTTTATCGGTGCGCGTTCTGAGGTGGTCGAAGGCTGTATCGTACGCGAAGGGTCCGTTTTGGGCATGGGCGTCTTTATCGGCCAGTCGACCAAAATTCTGGACCGCGAAACCGGTGAAGTCATGTATGGTGAAGTACCATCCGGTTCGGTTGTGGTCGCAGGTTCGATGCCGTCGAAAAACGGCGTAAACCTCTACTGCGCGGTGATCGTAAAACGCGTGGACGAAAAGACACGTTCAAAGACCTCCATCAACGAACTGCTGCGCGACTGATAGGCCGCGAGGGAACCAAACAGGGCCTGTCAGAGTTTTCCTTCTAAATTGAATTAGGAGAATGGAATGACAGGTCTTGGATGGTTCGCGGCGCTGATCGTAGGGGGCCTTGCGGGTTGGATCGCTGAAAAGATCATGAACCGCGACCACGGGTTATTGTTGAACGTCTTTATGGGGATTGTCGGCGCAATGCTGTTCAATGCGATCCTCGGGCTGATCTTTGGTTCTTCGCTCGGCGGCTGGATCGGCCAGCTGTTTGCAGGTGTCGTCGGTGCATGTGTGCTGATTGCCGGGATCCACGCCTTTCGCGGACGGTCCTGATCCGAGGCTTTTCAATCACGACAGATCACGCTAGGGCTGCTTTTCAAGTGAAAAAGGTGGCCCTTGTTATGTCCGATCCTCAGAAAACCAGTAAAAAGTCACGCCAACAGGTTTTCACGCTGGTGGTCCAAATTGGCCGCAAAGACGGGGACGGCTTGCCGGACAAGGCCACTGGTGCCGCGCTTATGTGCTTTGCCTCTGGTGTCGATGAGGCCGAGGCCGTGCGCGAGACCGTTGCCATTCTTAAACAGGCAGATACCAACCCGCTGGACGTCACCGGTTACGGGACGCTTGCGGAACGCGAGACCGAGGGCCACGAGATTGACGCAGAAGAACGCGCGCTGATGCAGCGGGCACTGGATGAGAACTCGGTGATCATCGCACAGATGACGCCGTTTTTCGATGAGAGCGCCCAGCCTTAAACATGAATCGCTTTCGCGGCCGCTCCCTTTGGGCGAACGCGAAAAGCGATATATGATGGCTTAGGTTATAGGCGGGACGCTTTAAGCCGCGCGCCGGCGCGCCAGATGGATCGCGTCGTACCAGCGCAAGACATGATGTGCAGGACGCGGGTGTTCAGGCAGATGCGAACGGTCAAAGCTGTGCAGTAGACTGCCTTGCAGGTGGTGCGCGCGCCGGCGAATGCGCCCGATATAGATGCTTTCGACACAGGTGCCCGCCGCCAGCAGGGTTTCGTGGCTGGGCAAGAGGAGCTGGCCATAGGTGATGATCGGCCCACAGGGTTCGGTCAATGCGGCAAAACCGTTCACCAGATGGCGGGCCGGAACCAGCACCGCCTCCTGGCTGAACAGATATTCCACTTCCGGCCCGTCGATGATCAAGCGTTGATCCGGGGCCACGATGATATCCTGTTGCAAACCAAAGTACGGCGCGCGCAGCCGGATCGGGCGGAAACTGCCCCGTGCCGGCACCGTGCGGCGCAGACGTTGCAGTACTGGGACAACGCCATCGTCGCGGGTGAGTACGGTATCGCCGCGCTGAATATCGCTGGCCGGCTTGTACCCCCAAGGCGTGGCCAAGGGTGTGGCAGGCAGTAAGGTGGGGGTCGGGCCGATAGGCTCGATCTGGTCCGACAGTGCGGCAAAGATCATATCAGAGGCGAATGTCTGGTCGTTGCGGCCCAGCATCAAGTCGCGGATGTCATCAAGCGACAAGGCGCGAGGGTTTTCGACCGGCACGCTTGTGATGTCGGTTTCCTCAGGCATTTCCAGTGTCATCCGGCCCCAGTTAACTGCAGTGTCCCAAGAATAGGTGATGCGTACCACATCTGTGCGTCCAGCCTCGGTGTGCTGGATGGCGGCGTGTGAAATTTCGTTGTTCTGAACCTGAACCATGGCGATGCCGCCGCCCGGGATCGCTTGGAATGTCAGGCTGCGCAGGGATGGAAAGGTTGTCTTATAGCCAAACAAAACCTGTGGACGCCCGTCTGCCGACAAGCGTGTTTCGAACATGATGCTGCCGCGGGTTAACAAGGTGTTCGGGTTGTCCGCGAGTTGCGGTGTGTCTTTCTTGTCCGTGCCCAGTCCCCGCAGGGACAGGCGTCGGTCCTGATGATCGCATAATGCCAACCACGTCATATCAAGCCACCTTTGCTGCGCGCAGCAGCCCCGCCTCGTAGCGTTTCAAGGTGCGCCGCGCAGCGGGGGAATACCCTTGGCCGGTTTCGGGATCAATTTCGGGAAAAATTGTGCAAATCTCGTTGACCACCTCGCGTTCCAGATTTTTGGTCGTCATCGGGCCGGGCAGAAAACTTTCGGTTTCCAGACCCTCGGAAAAGACAACCTGATGGCGGTCAAACAGCAGGTGAACATAGGTTACTTGGCCCCCTGCACGCCGCCGAACGGAGCGGTCATTGACCAGATCGCGTGCGGCGACCAGCACTTCGGCTTCACCAAAGAGCAGCTCTGCCAGATTGTCGCGGATCAACACACGGTGCAGCGGCGACACCAGCAAGTCCCGGTGGATGCCAAAGGTGTTTGCGCGGATATGGATCGGGGCAAAGTCACCTGTGGCTTGCACGGCCCGCGTCCCGATCCAGCGCAGGGGCTGGGGGCCATCGTCCTGGGTCAGGACCAGATCACCGGGTATTAGGGTTTCAGCTGGTCGTTCACCGTCCGGCGTCGCAATCATTGTCCCGGCGACGAAACAGGGCACGCCGGTGGCATTGACGAAACCCACATCGGTGTTGATGCCGTTGTCTACAGTATAGGTAAAGTTAAAGTTCTCGACGTCGCCATCACCGGTAACGGTAAAGGTGCCGTCGGGGTTAAGCTCGACGGTCTGGCCCGTCGGCAGGGTGATGATATCCCCCGCAGCTGCCGCCACGCCGTTAATATGGGTGATCGTCAGCGTTCCGGGACCGTTGTTGATGTCATTTGCCAGAACATCGATCACCTTGTCGCCATCGGGAAACAGATCAATGTTGTCGGACATTGCCACCAGATCGGTCTGGATTGAATTGCCGGCAATCAACAGGTTGGAATCATACCGTGCATCCGACACATCCGCGACAGCGATCCGCATGGAGTTTGTGACGCCGGGATTGACGTTCATCGTCAGGGTCAGGCTGATGGTGAACCCGTCCATCTCGGTGTTGAAATCGTCATTCTGATTGTTGACGTACATGTTGATGTTGTTGGTGGTATTGACGTTGCCGGGGTCGATATCACCATTACCCACATCCATCGGAACCAAGGTGCCGTTGATCCAAACCCCCACAAAATCTTGATAAATCGAATTTTCGAATTCGGGGTATTCTTCTGAGGAAAATACGAATTGCATTGTGAGCGTGTCAGTATCCGGAACGAAATCAACATCCAGCGTTGCGGCATCATACGTGCGCGCGCCCGCAGCAGAGTTGTATTGCCCGTGGTTGTTTGTACCGGAAGTATTGGTCGACGTATTGGCATTCTGGTTCGCCTGACCAGAAGAGTTCGTAAAATCCTCTGCCTCACCTGTCGACAGGATCACCCCGGTGTCCCCCGGCGTGACGCCCGGTGCCACGGAATCTCCGCCGGAATAGGTGCCGGCGCTGTCCCGGTCGCCGTAATAGGTTGCACCGGTCACCGTTACCCCGTCGCCAAAGATGGTTTGCGCCATCTGCGTCGCTGTGGTGCCTTCACGCACTGTATTAATCGGAAGCTCTGATGCCGCTACCATTGTCCTGCCTCACACCTTGGGCCCGGATGGCAATGGTCAGCGCAGGATCGCAGGCAAGACATGCCCTCGTTCCTGAAATGGTGGTGCAATGGGGCCGGCCCTGTTTTCAGGTGCTCGGGGAACTGCGCTGCTGCTGATGCCCTGCCTCGGGTCATATTATTGCCATATTGTTAACAGCTGGCGGCGCGGCTGTTAAGCATTTCCTACCAGCACCCCCTTGGCACCGCGCCTTTTTCGCCACAAAAGAAGGGGGTTACCCGGTTTTTCCCAGAAGGGGCCGGATTTGTCAGAAAAGGAAACACCCATGTCCCCCGTTGATCCCGTTGCCCTGACTGCCCAACTGGTGCGCTGCGCCTCAGTGACCCCTGCAAACGAGGGTGCGTTGGAAATACTGGAAAATCTGCTGAGCGGGGCCGGTTTTGAATGCGCATGGGCCGACCGCGGTGGTATCCGCAACCTGTTTGCCCGCTGGGGAAGCAAGGGAAATACGCGCTCTTTCGGATTTAACGGTCATACTGATGTTGTACCGATCGGAAACGAGGCGGATTGGTCGATGCCGCCCTTCGGAGCCGAGATCAAGGATGGCATCATGTATGGTCGTGGCACCACCGACATGAAATCCGGCGTTGCGGCATTTGCCGCTGCGGCCGTGGATTTTGTCCGCGACACCCCTCCCGATGGTTCGATTGTGATTGCAATTACCGGGGACGAAGAAGGCGATGCGGTCGATGGCACCACCGCCTTGCTTGAGCATATGGAGAACCACGGTGAACGCATGGACGTCTGTTTGGTGGGCGAACCGACCTGCCCCGACGTCATGGGCCAGATGATCAAGATCGGGCGTCGCGGGTCGATGACCGCTTGGATCAAAGTGACGGGAACGCAGGGTCATTCTGCCTATCCCCACCGCGCCAATAATCCGCTGCCGGCAATGGTGCGGCTGATGGACCGTCTGGCCTCACATGAACTGGATACAGGTACCGAGCATTTTGATCCCTCGACCTTGGCTGTGGTGACTGTGGACACCGGAAACCCCGCGACAAATGTGATCCCTGCGTCCTGTTCCGGCACCGTAAACATCCGGTTCAACGATACCCATTCCGGAGAGTCCCTGACCCAATGGCTTGAGGCCGAAGTGGCGAAAATCCGCGCGGAATTCGGGGTCGAGGTTGGGATGGACATTAAAGTGTCCGGCGAAAGCTTTATCACCCCGCCCGGCGCTCTCTCTGCACTGGTTTCAAATGCGGTGGCGGCCGAAACCGGGGTGACACCGGAACTGTCCACCACTGGCGGCACCTCGGATGCGCGGTTCGTCAAGGCGCATTGTCCGGTGGTTGAATTCGGTCTTGTGGGGCAGTCAATGCATCAGGTCGACGAGCATGTGAAGGTCGCGCATATTCATCAACTCAAGGCGATTTATACCCGCATCTTGCAGGATTATTTCGCATGAGCGTCATCATATCCCTGACAGATGACATCGTCGCGTGCCATGCTTTGCGCCGGGCCGTGTTTATCGAAGAACAAGGTGTCTCCGAGGCTGAAGAAATTGATGATCTGGATGACGTTTGCTTGCATTTGCTGGCCCTTGACGGTGACGCGCCGGTTGGTACGGCGCGGGTGAACATTCAGGGCGGGCTGGCCAAGATCGGGCGGGTTTGTGTGGTGAAATCGCATCGGGGCACCGGACTGGGCGCTGCGTTGATCCAAAAGGCACTGGAGGTATCTAGGGGCAAGGCCGCCCAGGCAAAGCTGGGTGCGCAGACCCACGCCCTTGGTTTTTATGAAAAGCTGGGGTTTGTGGCGACGGGACCCATCTTTGACGATGCTGGTATCCCCCACCGTGACATGGTTCGCGACCTGTGAAAGGCACGTTGATCGTCATGGTTAAGGAGCCGCGCCCGGGCAGGGTGAAAACCCGTCTTGGCCGTGACATCGGAATGACGGCATCGGCGTGGTGGTTCCGGCTCCAAACGCGCAGTTTGTTGCGACGGTTGCGAGATCCGCGCTGGGATATTGTGCTTGCCGTCAGCCCCGACCGTGAAGGGGTGCAAAGCCGTGTCTGGCCACTGGATTTGCCACGGTTGCCACAGGGCCACGGTGATCTGGGTGCGCGCATGGCGCGGATGCTGGGGCAGGTGCCACAGGGGCCGGCCTGTTTGATCGGGGCGGATATCCCTGCAATTACCCGCAAGGAAATCGCACGGGGCTTTGCCGCGTTGGGGGATCATGACGCGGTGTTCGGGCCGGCACCGGATGGCGGCTTTTGGTTGATCGGGCTGAAGCATCCCCGCCGCCAGCCGCCGCAATTCTTCAGGAATGTGCGGTGGTCCAGCGAAAACGCGCTTGCCGACAGCGTCGCAACCCTGCCGGATCATCGCATTGCCCATATCGCAACCCTGCGCGATGTGGATACCATGCACGATTTGCCATGACGTGAGCATAGCCGCGTGGTACCTGCGGGCCTATGAACAAAATACCATCCAAAGCCGAGATCCTTGAGTGGATCGAACAGAACCCGACCAAGACAGCCAAACGCGATATCGCCAAGGCGTTCGGGATCAAAGGGTCCGCGCGGATCGACCTGAAACAGCTTTTGAAAGAGTTGCAGGCCGAGGGGCATCTGGAAAAGCGCAAGCGCAGCTATCAGGATCCGGACCGCCTGCCGCCGGTATCCGTGTTGATGGTGACGGGGCCGGACAGTCAGGGTGATCTGTTTGCCAAACCGATGGAATGGCACGGCGAAGATCGCGAGCCGAATGTGTTGTTGATCCCGAAAGCGGGTGATCCGGCGCTGGGCGAGGGGGACCGTATTCTTGCGCGGCTGACCTTGGTCAAAGACGAGAGCCACGCCTATGAAGGGCGGCTGATCCGGCGCATCGGGACAAATCCCAAGAAGGTTTTGGGCATTTTCCGCAAACATACCGAGGGCGGGCGCATTGTTCCGGTCGACAAAGGCGCGGATCGGGAATGGGCAGTCGCGGCGACTGATGTGAACGGCGCGAAAGACGGTGAGCTGGTTGAGGCGGAACAGGCCGGGCCAAAGGGGCGTATGGGCCTGCCACGGGCGCGGATCACCGACCGGTTGGGTGACCCCACCGCCCCCAAGGCTGTGTCATTGATTGCAATCCATCAGCATGGCATTCCGGATGCATTTCCCGATGATGTGGTGGCACAGGCCGATGCTGCCACGCCTGCGGGGTTGGATGGGCGCGAAGATTTGCAGGACATGCCGCTGATCACGATTGATCCGTCAGACGCGCGCGACCATGACGATGCGTGTTATGCCCATGCGGATGACGACCCCAAGAACGCGGGCGGGCATGTGGTCTGGGTCGCAATTGCGGATGTGGCGGCCTATGTCACGCCCGATTCTGCGCTGGACCGTGAAGCGCGCAAACGGGGCAACTCTACCTATTTCCCCGACCGTGTGGTGCCGATGCTGCCGGACCGTTTGTCGGGTGATCTGTGTTCGCTGCACGAAGGGGTGCCGCGCGCCTGTATTGCCGTGCGCATGGTGTTGGATGCCAAGGGCAACAAACTGTCGCACAGTTTCCATCGCGGGCTGATGCGCTCGCCAGCGTCCTTGCATTACGAAGAAGTTCAGGATGCCATTGACGGGCGGCCCAACGCGCGCACTGAGGCCTTGTTAGAGCCTGTGCTAAAGCCGCTTTATGCCGCTTACGAGGCGCTGAAACTGGCCCGCGCCGAGCGCCAGCCGCTTGATCTGGACTTGCCTGAGCGGCGGGTGGAACTGGCCGAGGACGGCACCGTCAAGTCGATCAACTTCAAAGACAGGTTGGACGCGCACAGGCTGATCGAGGAGTTCATGGTGCTGGCCAATGTTGCCGCCGCTGAGACACTTTTGGCCAAAAAGGTGTCGCTGCTCTACCGTATCCATGAAGAACCTTCGCCAGACAAACTCGAAAGCCTGCGCGAGACGGCACAGGCCTCGGGGTTTACGCTGGCCAAGGGGCAGGTGTTGCAAACACGGCACCTGAATAAACTGCTGAATGATGCGGCGGGCACCGATGAGGCAGAGTTGATCAACCTATCAACATTGCGCTCTATGACGCAGGCCTATTATGGCCCCGCGCATATCGGGCATTTTGGGCTGGCACTGAAATCCTATGCACATTTCACCTCGCCCATCCGGCGCTATGCCGATCTGGTTGTGCATCGGGCGCTGATCACCGCCCATGGCTGGGGCAAGGACGGGTTGCGCCCCGAAGACATCGAAAGCCTTGAGCAAACCGGGGCGCATATTTCTGATACCGAGCGCCGTTCCATGGTGGCCGAACGTGACACGACCGACCGTTATCTTGCCTCTTATCTGTCGGAACGCGTGGGCAATGAGTTTACCGGGCGCATCAGTGGGATCGCCCGTTTCGGTGTCTTTGTGAAGCTGGACGAAACCGGTGCGGACGGATTGTTGCCGATGCGGGCGCTGGGACGCGAGTATTTCCATCATGACGCCGAAAGCCAGACCCTGCGCGGATCTGATACCGGAATGGTGATTTCACTGGGGCAGCGGGTAAAGGTGCGGCTGGCCGAAGCGACACCGGTAACAGGCGGTATTTTACTGGAACTGCTGGAGCTTGAAGATCAGAAGATCAAGCAGGGCAGCCGGTCACCGGCAGGGCGTAACCCCCGCCGGAAATCCAACAAAGCCAAACGTAAGAAAGACAAGATCAAGCGCAAAGTTTCCCGCACGCGTCGCTGACAGGGCTGTTCATCGCATCGCTGGCGCGGTCGATGTAGCGGCACAGTATCTCGTCCTCGGCGACGCGTGTCTTGAGCAGTGTCTTGCCCGGCGTCGCGCGCATATTGGCCAACATCGCCGCCACAGAGGCATCTGCCGCTGTCGGCTTGTCGCCAAACAGAAACGGACCATGCCAGAGCCGTGTGGTGATGGCGTGCAAATCAGCCTCAAGCCGTTCCAGTCGTTCCTGCGGTGTGAACCGGCCCAAGCCTTGAGCATGCATGCCTTGCATCAGTGTTTTGCGCAGCTTGCTGGTGATCATGCCGCGCAACAGCTTTGGAATGGCGGCAAAATACGTGTCGCGGATGATGGGCCAGACTTCGTCATCTGCCCAGCGGTCCATGACCACGTGAAAATACATGTGTTCCTCGGCCATGCGGATAAAGGCACGTGATGTGGCCTTTTCCATATCTGAAAGCCCGACATCAAAATCGGCACCCTGTGATTCCAGATAGCTGCGAATGTTCTCGCTGTCGGGGATGATCTGACCATCCACGCGGATTGCTGGCAGCTTTTGTTTGGGCATGCTGCGGGGGTCGACCGTATCTTCGCGGACCCAGGGTAGGCCCGACATGTTCAACAGCCAAATTGCTTTGATACAAAACGGACTGGCAGCAGGTTGTCCAAATGACGGGCCAAACGTGATGAGAGTGATCATGGGGTTTTCCTTTTCTGATGTTGGCCTGTCCTAGCACCCGATGCTGTCAATTTTTGTCAGCATGGGATAAGGTTGCTGTATGACGCGCACTCACCGCCTGTTTCAGTTGATGACAACCCTACGCCGGCTGCCCGCGCCGGTACGGGCCACGCAGTTGGCGGATGAAATGGGCACCTCTTTGCGCACGGTTTATCGCGACATAGATGCCCTTCGCGGGTTGGGCGCGGTGATCGATGGCGAGGCGGGCTTTGGCTATACCTTGATCGAAGACGCTACCCTGCCGCCGTTGGGGTTTGAGGATGACGAGCTTGAAGCGTTGGTGCTGGGGCTGCGCGATGTGACCGTGATCGGTGATCCGGCGCTGGCGAAAGCGGCCAAAACGGCTCTGGCCAAGATTACCGCACGGGTGCCCCCACGACAGGCGCACCGCCTGCAACATGCTGTTCTGGATGCGCGCCGATTTGTCCGACCGACTCCGCCGCGCATTGATGTGGCCGATCTGCGCGCGGCAACTTGGGAAGAGGAAACTGTGCGTTTTGCATATACGGATCGTGTGGGCGCGGCGACCACACGCGAGGTTGATCCCCTGGGGCTGATCTATTTGCAGGATACCAACATGTTGATGGCATGGTGCCATTTGCGTTGTGATTTTAGGGTCTTCCGACTGGATCGGATGGATGACCTTGGGCGGACGGGCGCAAGTTTCCGACCGCGGCGGGTGCCGATGCTGCGCCAGTATACCGACATTTTGCGGGCCGAAGCGATTGCGCGAGCGGAACGTCGCGCGCAGGGCTGATCGGGGTTTTCCCGCTTGGGTCTGCATACTAGGCTGCGATTGTCAGATATCGAAGGTGAGAAAATTCATGCGTCGCTTTGCGATTTTGTTCAGCATTACGTTCCTTTGGTCAGTGCCGGTTCTGGCGATAGGGCCGGAAACATCGGTTCGGCCAAGCGAACGACAGACCCGCACAGATTCAGTAGCCCGCCCCCAAACGGATGCGGGGCTGGCCGAATGGCTGGTCGATTTTCGCAGCCGTGCTTTGGCTCAGGGCATTGAACCTGAGACTTTTGAGAATGCGTTGACTGGGGTCACCTATGATCCGAAAATTATCAAAAGGGACCGCAATCAGGCCGAATTTACCAAAACGATCTGGGAATATCTGGACACCGCTGTATCCGACCTGCGGATCGAAAACGGGCGCAAGGCGCTTGCCAAATGGGCCGGTACGCTAGAGCGGATCGAAGCGAAATATGGCGTTGAAAAGGAGGTGATCGTGGCGATTTGGGGCCTTGAGAGCGCCTATGGCACGTTTCGCGGTAAGGCCCCTGTGATCAACGGTTTGGCAACGCTGGCGTATGACGCGCGGCGGTCTGAGTTTTTCGAGGGCGAGTTGATCCACGCTCTGCAAATCTTGCAAGACGGCGATACCAATGCAGCACAGATGCGGGGCAGCTGGGCGGGGGCGATGGGCCATACCCAGTTTATGCCGTCATCTTTTGCCGCCTATGCGGTGGACTTTGACGGCGATGGCAAGCGCAACATCTGGGGCGATGATCCGCAGGACGCGCTGGCGTCGACCGGTGCCTATCTCAAGCACTTTGGCTGGACCAAAGGGCAACCATGGGGCGTTGAGGTGCGCTTGCCGGCTGGGTTTGACTATACACTTGCGGATCGTAACATCACTAAACTGCCCGGTGAGTGGGCGCTGATGGGCATATCTCCGGTTGCAGCAACGGGGAATGACGCCGATGGCCCTGCCTCGATATTGTTACCCGGTGGGGCAAAAGGGGCCGCGTTTATGGTTTTTTCGAACTTCGCGGTGCTTGAGAAATACAATACTGCCGACGCATATGTGATTGGGGTTGGTCACCTGAGCGACCGGATACAAGACGGCAAGGCCATCGAACACAGCTGGCCACGGCACATGCGCGCGTTGAGCAAACCCGAGCGGACCGAATTGCAGAAACGGTTGACGGCTGCGGGTTTTGATACGGTTAAGATTGATGCAAAAATGGGCCCGCTGACCATAAATGCCGTGCGTGATTTTCAGAAAGCCAAAGGGCTGGTGCCCGATGGCTTTCCGTCGCTTTCGTTGCTGGATCGCTTGCGGGCCTTATGAGGCGGCCTTGAGCATGTCCTTGTCCTTGAGGTCTTTATAGGTTGCGTCCAGCGCCAGTTTTGCACGTTTTGCAAACACATCAATTTCTTCGGCGTTGATCACCAGGGGGGGGGAAATGATCATCCGGTCGCCGACATGGCGCATCACCAGATTGTTGGCAAAGCAATGCTCGCGGCACATATATCCGACGGCACCTGCATCACCGGCAAACTTGGCGCGGCTTTCCTTGTGTGGCGTCAGTGGCAGCGAAGCCATCAAGCCGGATACGTTCACGCCGCCAACCAACGGGTGTTCGCCAAGGTCATCCAGCGCCGCATGAAGCGCCGGCATGGCAACATTACGAATGTGGGACAGCATGTCCTCTTCCTGCATGATGCGCAGGTTTTCCATGGCAACTGCGGCACAAACAGGATGGCCGGAATAGGTGTAGCCGTGGTTGAATTCGCAAGCGTTGATCACTTCGGCGATTTCATCCGATACAATTGACCCGCCAATGGGCGCATAGCCAGAGGACAGCCCCTTGGCGATGGTCATGATGTCGGGGGTGATGTCCATCGTTTCAGAGCCAAACCAGTTGCCGGTCCGGCCAAAGCCGCAAATCACCTCGTCGGCAATCAACAAGATGTCGTATTTCTTGCAGATACGCTGGATTTCTGGCCAGTAAGTCGCAGGCGGGATGACCACGCCACCGGCACCCTGAACCGGTTCGCCAATAAAGGCGGCGACATTTTCTGCGCCCAGCTCAAGAATCTTTTCTTCAAGCTCTTGTGCGCGGGCAAGGCCGAATTCCTCGGGTGTCTGCTCACCGCCTTCGGACCACCAGTCCGGCTGCCTGATATGGTGAATGCCGGGGATCGGCATCCCGCCCTGTTCATGGATATATGTCATTCCACCCAGTGACCCGGAACCCACCGATGATCCGTGATAGGCGTTCTTGCGGCTGATGATATGGGATTTTTCGGGCTGGCCTTTTTCAGCCCAATAGGTGCGTACCATGCGCAGGTTTGTATCGTTCGCCTCAGAGCCTGATCCGGCGAAGAAGACATGGTTCAGATTGCCCGGCGCGAGCTTTGCCAATTCGGCGGCCAATGCGATGGCCGGCACATGGGTGGTTTGGAAAAACGTGTTGTAATAAGGCAGTTCGTTCATCTGGCGCATGGCCACCTGACCCATCTCAGGGCGGCCATAGCCAAGGTTCACACACCACAGTCCGGCCATCGCATCGAGAATTTCATTCCCCTCGCTGTCCGTCAGATAAACGCCTTTGGCTCGGGTAATTACACGTGCGCCTTTTGCGGTCAGTTCATCGCCGGTGGTAAAGGGGTGCATGTGATGCGCGGCATCAAGCGCTTGCAATTCGGCGGTGGGCAAATGGTTGGTGACTGAAGACATAGGGTTCGACCTCTGCAAAGGGGAAAACAATTGCAAGTCAGAATATGATCAAATTTCTTAAAGTCAATCAGATCGGGCAGAGAGTTCGGTGTCTTTCAGGGCTGAACAGATTTGATCAACCCCTTGGATGACGTCCTCAGCCATGGCGCGGGCGGCTGCTTCGGCATCGCGAATCCGCAAAGCTTCCAGCAGGTCCTGATGTTTATCCGGCAGGTTTCTGGTGCCGAACCGGCCACAGACCACGCGCAGCGACGGGCCGAACCGCAACCAAAGCCGGTCAACCGTCGCCGCCATGATCGGTGCGTTTGCCGCCTCGTGGATCAGGGCGTGAAACCTGTAATTCTGGGTGAGATAGCCGCCTATATCGCCCTGGGCGATTGCGCGGTTCAGGTCCTCATCACAGGCGGCGATTGCATCCAGCGACGCAGGTGTAAGCCGCAAAGTCGCGCGTCTTGCAAGTTCAGGTTCAAGTGTTTTGCGCATAAAGCCCAGCTCGTCTGCGCAATCCGGGGTCAACACTGGAACACTGACGCGGCGGTTACCCTGATGGGTCAGCGCCCCTTCGGCAATCAGACGCCGTAGGGCTTCGCGTACCGGTGTCATCCCAACGCTAAGTTGGTCCGTCAGGCCCTGGATCGTGACAGGTTGACCTGGTGCCAAATCGCCAAAAAGAATCATGACGCGCAGTTTTTCATAGACGGCCTGATGCGCAGGCATCTTTCCTGTGTCGGTCCCGATAAAGGGATTCGTCGGTGCGATCACTTCCACATTCATGCACATTCGCCTGTTTTTGCAGATCAGGAGCCAGCCTACGCCAGATTATTCTGCATGAAAGCATAAAGTAACTTGCCGCAAGACGCAAAACTTGATCAAATTAAGGCAAGGTCGGTTCCAACCCGGCCAATTCAAGGGAGTATAACATGACAAACCGTGTTTTGGGCATTGCCGCTGTTGTCGCACTGACGGCGGGTGCATCTGTCGCCGAAGAGGTCCGCGTTTATAACTGGTCCGACTATATTGACGAAGCGCTGCTGGAAAAATTTGAGGCCGAAACCGGCATCGAGTTGGTCTATGACGTGTTCGACAGTAACGAAGTTCTCGAAACGAAAATGCTGGCCGGTGGATCTGGTTATGACGTTGTTGTGCCCTCGGGTACTTTCCTACAGCGCCAGATTTCCGCGGGTGCTTTTCAAAAACTGGACACCTCCAAATTGTCGAACATGGATAACATGTGGGACACCATCAATGACCGGTTGAAGAAATATGATCCCGAAGGGGCCTATGCGATCAACTATATGTGGGGCACCACGGGTCTTGGTGTGAACATCAATAAGGTTAAAGAGGTGCTGGGGGACGACGCGCCGGTGGATTCGCTGGCCTTGGTGCTGGATCCTGCAAATATGGAAAAGCTGCAAGACTGCGGCGTACATTTTCTTGATTCCCCTGCCGAGCTGATCCCTGCCGCCCTGGCCTATATTGGCGAAGATCCCGATAGTCAGGATCCGGATGTGATTGCCAAGACTGAAGCGGTTTTGAGCGCGGTCAGCCCCTATGTGCAGAAATTCCACAGCTCAGAATACATCAATGCCCTGGCCAATGGTGACATCTGTGTTGCTGTGGGTTGGTCCGGTGATGTTCTTCAGGCACGTGACCGCGCCGCAGAGGCCGACAATGGTGTGGAAATCGAATATTACGCGCCAAAAGAGGGTGCGTTGATGTGGTTTGACAATATGGCGATCCCAGTGGACGCACCAAACCCGGACGCCGCGCATAAATTCCTGAACTTTATCATGGACGCGCAGAACATGGCTGCTGCATCCAACTATGTTTACTATGCAAACGGTAACAAGGCCTCGCAGGAGTTTCTGGTTGAGGATGTGATTGGCGATGTTGCGATCTATCCCGATGCCGCGACGCTTGAAAATCTGTACACAACCTCGCCTTACAGCCCCAAGGTGCAGCGCGGCGTGACCCGCATGTGGACCAAGATCAAGTCCGGTACCTAACCATTGACGCAGGGCGTGGCTGGCATCAGCCGCGCCCTTATTTTTTGCCAATACAGGGATTTGTGAATCGTGAGCCAGACCGTTTTTGCCCCTTGGGAAGATCCTGACGAAAAACCGCTAATCCGGTTCCAGAATGTCACGAAGAGATTTGGCGAATTCACCGCGATTTACGATCTGACACTGGATATTTTCGAGAAAGAGTTCTTTGCCCTGCTTGGCCCGTCCGGGTGTGGCAAAACCACGATGATGCGCATGTTGGCTGGGTTTGAATCCGTGACCGAAGGACGGATCGAACTGGCCGGAGCGGACATCGGCCCTGTGCCGCCAAATGAACGCGCAGTGAACATGATGTTCCAGTCTTACGCGTTGTTTCCGCATATCAGTATCTGGGAAAACATTGCGTTTGGCCTGCGCCGTGACAAGAAGAGCAAAGCCGAGATTGAAGCACGGGTTGAAGAGATGCTCAAACTGGTGCGGCTGGAAAAATTCGCCCACCGCAAACCGCATCAGATTTCCGGTGGTCAGCGGCAGCGGGTGGCGCTGGCGCGGTCGCTTGCGAAAGCCCCCAAGCTGCTTTTACTAGATGAACCGTTGGGCGCTTTGGACAAAAAACTGCGGCAGGAAACCCAGTTTGAACTGATGGACATTCAGGAAACCACCGGCACTACCTTTGTGATTGTGACCCATGATCAGGAAGAGGCAATGACCGTTGCCAGCCGCGTGGCGGTGATGGACGAGGGGCGGGTGATACAGGTGGCAACGCCAGCGGCGATCTATGAATACCCCAATTCCGTCTATGTTGCCGATTTCATCGGGGACGTGAATATCATTGAAGGTCTGGCCAGTGCGTCCGGCCCTGAGGAATATGCGCTGAATTGGAAAGAGGGTCAGGCGCCGCTCACCGCAACATCGCAAAAACCGTTTAGTGAGGGCCAGAAAGCCCATCTGGCGATCCGGCCCGAAAAAATCCGCATTTCGACGGAACGGCCCGACGATACCGTGAATGCCATGCAGGGCAAGGTGCTTGATATTGCTTATCTGGGAAACCTGTCGACCTATCATGTTGAATTGCCCGACGGACAGGTGATCAAGGCTCAAACAGCCAACACCCGCCGCATCGCCCGGCGTAATATCACATGGGAAGACCCGGTTTGGATTTCGTGGAGCGCCACGGCGGGCGTAATGTTGGACCAATGATGCCAGCGCCCTCCCCATCCTTTTTGATCCGAAAAACTGCGGCGGCCGGGGTACACGCCGGTTCCGCACAGACAAAAGGCGGAATCTGAAAAATGCGCCGTACCACCCTGATCTTGATCCCTTATCTCTGGCTACTGGTGCTGTTTTTTGCGCCATTCCTGATTGTGTTGAAAATCTCGCTCTCGGATGCGGCCTTGTCGATCCCGCCTTACACGCCGCAGCTTAAGGATGGTATCAGCGCTCTTATCCGCGAATTGGATTTCGAGAATTTTGTCTTCCTGACAGAGGACGATCTGTATTGGAAAGCTTACCTTAGTTCGCTGCGCATTGCCTTTTTCTCGACGGTGCTGACGCTTCTTGTCGGCTATCCGATTGCTTACGGTATGGCCAAGGCACCGGATGAATGGCGAGCGACATTGATGATGTTGGTGATCCTGCCGTTCTGGACCTCCTTTCTGATCCGCGTCTATGCGTGGATGGGTATCCTCAGTAACGAAGGTTTGCTGAACCAGATGCTGATGTGGTTGGGTATAACAAGTGAGCCATTGGTGATCCTGAACACGACAACGGCGGTCTATATCGGCATCGTTTATACCTATCTGCCCTTTATGATTCTGCCGATCTATGCGGCCCTTGATAGGCTTGACGCCTCTCTGGATGAGGCGGCTCAGGATCTGGGATGTACCCGTACCCAAGCCTTTTGGCTGGTCACCATTCCGCTGTCGAAAAACGGTATCGTCGCGGGCTCGTTCCTTGTCTTTATTCCTGCGCTAGGTGAATTTGTGATCCCGTCGCTGTTGGGCGGATCAGGTACCTTGATGATTGGTAAGGTGTTGTGGGAGGAATTCTTTAACAACCGTGACTGGCCGGTGGCCTCGGCTGTGGCCGTTATCCTGTTGTTGATCCTGATCCTGCCGATTGTGCTGTTTCAGCGGAACCAGCAAAAACAACAGGAGGCCGAACAATGAAACGGATGTCGTGGTTCAATGTCACTGCGCTGACGTTGGGGTTTGCCTTTCTTTATCTGCCGATGCTGGTCCTGGTGATCTACAGCTTTAACGCCTCCAAGCTGGTTACCGTCTGGGCCGGGTTTTCGACCAAATGGTACGGTACCCTGTTCCAGAACGAAGCGTTTCTGGATGCTGCATGGGTTACAGTAAAGGTCGCCGTCATCTCCTCGACCTTTGCAACCATCCTGGGCACCATGGCGGCCTATGTTCTCGTTCGCGGCGGGCGGTTTATGGGGCGCACCTTGTTCTCTGGCATGATCTATGCTCCCTTGGTGATGCCCGAAGTGATCACGGGGCTTTCGTTGTTACTTTTGTTCATTGGCATCGGACTGGACCGTGGGGT
This sequence comes from Sulfitobacter sp. M05, assembly GCF_029285175.1. Taxonomy (GTDB): domain Bacteria; phylum Pseudomonadota; class Alphaproteobacteria; order Rhodobacterales; family Rhodobacteraceae; genus Sulfitobacter. The sequence continues at coordinate 809,842 of NZ_JABEDH010000002.1, forward strand.
GTTGACCATCGTGCTGGCCCATACAACATTCTCAATGTGTTATGTCTCTGTGGTTGTTTCTTCGCGGCTGGTTACGTTTGACCGGTCGCTGGAAGAGGCCGCGCTGGATCTGGGCTCAACCAATTGGGAAGCGTTCCGCCTTGTCACATTGCCGATCATTGCGCCGGCTGTGATTTCCGGCTGGTTGCTGGCCTTCACGCTCAGCCTTGATGATCTGGTGATTGCATCCTTTACATCTGGTCCATCGGCAACGACCCTTCCGATCAAGATTTTTTCCGCCGTGCGTCTGGGTGTTTCGCCAGAGATTAACGCCTTGTCGACGATTATGATCTTGATTGTAACTGTCGGGGTTGTGACAGCCTCTCTGGTCACGAAACGCAATGCAATTCGTGCGCAAAACGACGCGCAAGCGGCGGAGCGGGCGGCGAACTGATGCGGCGCATCTATCCCGAATTCGCCTATTCCGACGCGCCCCGCGCCAGCTGTTGGTGGGACGAAACCTGTGATGTTGCGCAGCGGGGCAGCTTGCAGGAAAACCATCGGTGCGATGTGGCGATTGTTGGCGGCGGGTTCACTGGCATTTCCGCAGCGTTGCAATTGGCACAGGCCGGGGTTCGTGTTGCGGTTCTGGAAAGCCGCTATGTCGGTTGGGGGGCCTCGGGACGCAACGGTGGATTTTGCTGCCTGGGCGGCGGCATGTTGAACAATCGCCAACTGGACAAGGCGTTTGGCCGGCAGGGCCGCGATGAATGGCGTCATGCGGAACAGGCCGCTATCCGGTTCGTCGAAGGGTTAATATCCCGGTTTGATATCGATGTTGACCGGCACTCCAATGGCGAAACGCAACTTGCACATCGTCCGCGCGATTTTGAAACGATGAAATCCGATGTCGCATATTACGCTGAAAACTACGGCATCGAGGCGCGTTTAACGGCCAAGGACGATCTGCCCTCAGAAGGGATGAATGCAGGCTTTGAAGGGGCCATTACGGTTCCGATCGGATTTGGTCTGAACCCGCGGAAATATATCACCGGTCTGGCGGATGCCGCCGAAGCTGCCGGAGCGCAGATTTTTCATAACACACCGGTAACCGCGATCTCGCGTTTGCACGACGGTTTCGATCTTACGACACCGCAGGGCAAGGTGCGGGCGGAAAAGGTAATTGTGGCCACGAACGGATATTCCGCAGATGATTTGCCGGATTGGTTTGCGGGGCGCTATATGCCAACCCAGTCCAGCATTGTGGTAACCCGCCCGATGACCGCTGCTGAATTGGCCTCGCAGGGCTGGACCAGCAATCAGGCGTCCTATGACTCCCGGAATTTGCTGCATTATTTCAGGCTGATGCCAGACAATCGCATGTTGTTCGGTGTGCGCGGTGGTTTGATGGCAACGCCCGGGTCCGAAGCACGGGCGATCAAGCGGGCGCGATCCGATTTTGATAGGATGTTCCCGGCATGGCGCGGGATTGAAACACCAAACAATTGGTCGGGAATGGTGTGTATCGCCCGCAACCGGATGCCGTTTGTTGGCCAGGTTCCCGACAGTCCGGGTCTGTTTGCCAGCTTGTGTTATCACGGCAATGGGGTTGCGATGGGTAGCTATAGTGGCGCGCTTGTTGCGGATTTGGCGCAGGGTAAAATCTCGGCCCAGATTCACCCGAAAGCGGTCCAGCGACCTTTGGCGAAATTCGAGCTTGGACGATGGCGCCGGGCTGTGATGCCGGTCGCTTACGCCGGGTTTGCATTGAAGGACCGCTAAAGCGTTCGACCTTTAACCTGAAGCATTTCGTATCCCCGAAGTCCCGAGAACGTCCCGCGTGGCAGGGTATTGGGGATTCATGTTTAAGGTCGGGCGCTATAGGCTCAGGCCGGCGGTTCGCGCAGGCCATCCACGCTGCTTGCCTGAATGGCACTGCCACCTTCAAGGACCAGAATAGTACCCCCGTCCTGGCGGCGAGTTTCCACGATCCGGCCAAATGCCTCAGTCGGTTCATAAAGGATTATTTCGCCATTGGCGCGGCTTTCGATGCCAAAACTATAGGATTCCGCAGGAAAGGCAGAGCCGGTGTTTGAGACACCGGTCCATTCCACTGGATCCGCCGAAACAGGCAGTTGCAGCCGCTGGATATCCTGACCGGCGCTGTCACGCACCACCAAATACACCTCGTCGGCTGCCGCAGCCGGGTTCGGTTTGATCACAATCGGGCTGCCGTCAAAATACACAGGGGCTGTCGTGCGGGCTTCCATGCCGATCCAATTGGCCAGTTCCGCCATATTGCCCGACCCGATTTGCGAGGCAAGCGAGGTAAGCAGGTCGTTCGACAGAACCTGCTGTTCAACCATCGAAAACTGCGCCAGTTGAGCGGCGTATTGGGATGAATCGATAGGCTCCAGCGGATCTTGATACCGGGCCTGTGCCGTCAACATCTTCAGAAAGGTCTCAAAGTCTGATGACAAAACGGGCTTTGTCTGTGGTGCCGTGCCGGGCGCTGTGCCGGCTGTGGTTGTGGTGGGTGTTGTATTAATGTCCATGGGGGGCCCTTCAAAGCCGGATATCAAGGCCGGCCTGCAATCCGGTGTTCAAATTTATCTGCGCCGCAGGGGTGGCCCGATCGTTAAAGGAGGTGTCGTCATCCGGAGCATTCGACGCACCGTGGTCACTTTCAGTGTCTTCCCTGGTTTGCGCGCCGCCTGAAAATGAAAAGGCGATGTCAGCATATCCAATGTCCAGAAATGCAGCTTCCAGATGGGAGATATGACGCCGCAAGAGGTCGACGGTTTCCTGCCGCTCGGCAAGCACATTGACCACGATACCGGTTTCCGATGACGACAGGGCAAGGCGCACACGGCCCAGCTCTTCGGGGTTAAGGGAAATTTCAACCGGTCGGTTTGGCATCGATTGTAAGGCCTCAACAATCTGGCGGGCGATGTGTTGCGGCAGCGGTGTGCTTGTCTGGGGCACTTGTGTGGCGTGTGCAGTTGATGCTGTTGCAGTCTCCCCGCGCATTGCGAAAACCGCATCCGTTTCTGTCAGGCTTGTCAATGATTTGCTGACGTCGCGATCAAAGGTCGGCTGGGGCGGGGCCGCGGGCACCACGGTGGGCAGGTTTATGGCGGGGGGTGGTTTGATCTGCTGGCCCTTGGTTGAAGATGGGAAAACCGAAGAAGTGCTTAGTGCCCGATCTGGTGTGGCCTTCTCAGCTGTGGATTTGGCTGGGGTGGCAATGACCCGGGTGCCTGAGGCAAGGGGCAGTGTTGCACCGGAAACCGCGGCCGCCGGTCCCGCAAGACCGATGTTCGGCCCAGTTAGGGCGGCGTTTGGCAGGGAGCGGCGGTGGGGGAAGGCGTGACGTGCCGGGCTGGCAGAAAATTCGTTGAAAGACGGTGCCTTGGGCATGGCTGGCTGGGGGAATACTGGCCCTTTTGCTGCGACAGCTGCATTCGGCAGTACAGGCGGTTTTTCACCCTGCGAAGGGTTGCTTTCTGCGGGTGGTGAGGGGGGGATATGGGCACCCGCCGCCGGTTCAAGTATACGTTGTTGTTGACCCATGGCTTGGCGGCGCATGGTGTCAGTTTGCAACAGCGTCTCTGGCTTTTTGACGTTTACCAGCCGCAGGGAAGAAGGTTCAATTTTCAGATCAACGGCTGGTTTTCCCAGTTGGTTAGCGTCGGTTGGCCTGGCATCACCATTCTGCGGCGGTCCAACCTCAACAGGCTGTTCCGGCGTCCGCGCAGGCAGTGCGCTTGAAAAAGGAAAGCTGTTCGCATCCTGCGCCTTAAGCCTGTCAGGGGGCAACACCCCGCCGTTTTCGACAATTGCCGCCGCCTCTTCCAGAGTGTCGCCGTCAGATGTGTCCTTGACCTCTGGCAGGGGAAGCAGGGCCGCATCAACGATTTCGGCGTCGGGCGTTACTGATGGGCCTGTGAGGACCGCGATAAAGCTCAACCCGGTCTCTTCTGATGTTGCTGAGCGGTCGATTAGCATCTTTGACACGTTTTCGTCCGTGCCAGACGCCGGCGGCGTGCCTCCGCCTTTTGTTGGCAATAGGCCTTGGGTCAAGATGGGATGCACGTTGTCCTCCGGGATTTCTTCTCCGACTGGGGCGGTTATGGGCGAACATCCTTACCAGTTGTTTACTGAAATCAGCGCATGATCGGCAAAGTAGACAGCAATTTAAGGACCCTGCCATGCAAACGATCGGCCCTGTTGCGGCCCCGATGCCGTCGATCTCTGAGGATAATGCCCTGCGCCAGGCTGCGATGCAGCTGGAGGCCGGGTTCCTTGCTGAAATGCTTAAATCAGCGGGGCTTGGCACCACGCCAGAGGGGTTTGGCGGCGGCGCGGGTGAGGATCAGTTTGCGTCTTTTCTTGTCGCTGAACAGGCCATGGCCATGGTTCAGGCTGGGGGCATTGGGCTGAGCGAATCAATTTATGAAGCACTCAAGGAGCGAGAAAATGACGGCGAACATTAATGCAGCGACAACCGAAGAACTAAGTGACGTGCTGGATGCTGAACGCGAGGCTCTGTTGCAAGGGGATTTGGAAAAACTGAATGCGCTGCTTGTGTCCAAAGAGACCTTGATGGAGGCGATGAATACCGTACCCCAAACAGATTTGACCATGATGCAAATGCTGGACAGTAAAGTGAAACGTAATCAGCTTTTGCTGGATGGGGCGTTGGAGGGAATCCGCGCAGTGGCGGCACGCATGGCCCGCCTGCGCGAGGTAAGAGGCGCGTTGGAAACCTATGGGGCGGACGGCAAGCGCCATGACATTCAATTGGAAGCCGACAGTTCGGTTGAACATCGGGCGTGAGCAATTGATTAAAAACCCCGCGACATGACAGGCACGGTTTCAGGGTTCGTTAACACAATTACGCCAAATCTAAGCGTGCATCCGAGGTCGGGTGGCGCATCTTTTTGTACAAAAACATGCATGGTTCAGAATGACATTTCGTCCAGCCCCAGGGGGGTGGGACACAACGGACGCAAAGCGTCTATGACTGAAGGAACATGCTTATGTCGAGCATCATTACAAACAACAGCGCAATGGTTGCCTTGCAAACATTGAAATCCATCAACGCGAATCTGTCAGATACACAAAACGAAATTGCCACCGGCAAGAACATCAGTTCTGCCAAGGACAATTCAGCAATCTGGGCGATTTCCAAAGTGATGGAGGCCGATGTTGCCGGTTTCGACGCGGTATCCAAATCGCTCGCGGTCGGTGAAGCGACGCTGGGTGTTGCATCCGCCGGTGCAGAATCTATCGTCGAAACGCTCAAGGAAATGGAAGCCCTTGCTGTTTCTGGCGGCAGTGAAACTGCAGATTTCACGAAGATTCAGGCCGAGATGCTGCAAAAGGTTGCGCAGATCGCGGATACGATTGAGGCGTCACAGTTCAACGGTGTGAACCTGCTTTCGACTGCAGGCAACGGTTTGACCGTAGTCTCCTCTGTGAACCGGGTCGGCAACGCGGCAGCGACAACCGATACAATCGCAGTAGCAAACCTTGATTTTGAGGCGAACATTGATACCGCAGGCATGACTGCGATCACGGATTCCGCAACTGCGGCGACTGCGTTTGGTGAAATCCAGACGATGTTGACAACTGCCTTGGCTGGCGCATCCACCATCGGTTCGGCAGCGAGTCGCGTTGAAGATCAGGGGGCCTTTGTGTCCAAACTGTCCGACTCGTTGAAATCCGGCATCGGCGCCTTGGTGGACGCAGATATGGAGGCTGCTTCTGCCCGTTTGCAAGCCTTGCAGACACAGCAGCAGTTGGGTGTTCAGGCCCTGTCGATTGCCAATCAGGCACCACAGACAATCCTGTCGCTCTTCCGTTAAACCAATGGGTCGGGGGCGGGATTGGCCTGCCCCCGTCTTCTGCATACCATTCAGAATTAGGTAAGGTTTAACGTGAACGCATCCTTAAAAGCCCGGCATGCATATGCCCCGACATCCGCGCCGACCCGTTCGACACGCGGGATAGAATACGATGTAATCGCCCGTATCACCTATCGTTTAAAGACGGCGATAGAGAACGGTAAGTTCGGTCCACTGGTCGAAGCCTTGCACGAGAACCGAAATCTTTGGCGTGTCTTAGCAATCGATGTGGCCTCGCCTGAGAACCAGCTGCCTAAAGAGTTGCGTGCCCGATTGTTTTATCTGGCCGAGTTCACTGATCACCACACCAGCAAGGTCATCAGCAGAGAAGAGTCTGCCGTTCCATTGCTTGAAGTAAATACTGCGGTTTTGCGTGGTCTGAAACCCATGGAGGTGACGGGATGAGTGGACTTGTTCTTAAGCTGAGCCCTAAGGAACGCGTTTTGATCAATGGTGCGGTCATTGAAAATGGTGACCGTCGAAGCCGCCTGTCCATAATGACGCCTGACGCGCATATTTTACGTTTGCGCGACGCGGTGCATCCGGAAGAGGCAAATACGCCGGTCCGGCGGGCATGTTTTGCAGTGCAACTGGTTCTGTCCGGGGACAAGGAGCCCATCAAGGCGCATCATGATCTGCTGCGCCAGGTCGAGGACCTGAGCCAAGTGTTTCAGGACGCGGACAGTCAGCGCATCTTGGCCGAGGCCGGCACGGCAATCATCGCGGGGCAACACTATCGTGCCCTGAAGGCGTTACGTACCCTGATTTCCAGAGAGGACCGTCTTTTGGCGGTGCGGCCAAACTGATGTTTCAGCCAATTGTTCCAGCTGACGGCCTTTCGGGATGGCGTTTTCTGCAACGTACCTACGATGTCCAGGCAGAAGCCTTTAACCGATCCACTGTTATGCAGCGCGATACGGAGTATTTCGCAGACAAGATATCAGAAGTGACATCCGCAGAAGATCTGGTCGCCGACCGTCGCTTGTTGTCGGTGGCCTTGGGGGCTTTTGGCCTTCAGGACGATGTTAACAATCGCTATTTCATTCGGAAAATTCTTGAGGAAGGCACGGCCAGCGACGATGCTTTGTCGATGCGCCTGTCCGACACGCGGTATCGCAAATTATCCGAGGCCTTCGGTTTTGGCCCTGCCACGGATGTAAAAGTGGGCAATGCCGGCTTTGCCGACACCATTATTGCCAAGTTCCAGTCCAGCAGTTTTGAAGTGGCGGCAGGCGATCAGAACGGTGCGATGCGTATCGCGCTTTACGCTGAGCGGGAACTGGCACTGCTTGCGGCCGATGACGGCTCGACCAATGCGAAATGGTTCACCATTATGGGCGACCCGCCCTTGCGTCAGCTGTTCGAAAAAGCGCTGAACCTTCCAAAATCAGTCGGGTCAATTGATATCGACCAACAACTGCGGATATTCAAAGATCGCGCTGCTTCGGTTTTTGGCAGTGACGACCTTGCGCAGTTCGAGGATCCTGAAGCGGTGCAAGACGTCATCACCAAGTTTATTGTTCGGGATCAGCTTGGCACTGCAAACGGCGGAGTTTCCGCAGGTTCAATCGCACTGACCCTTTTACAAGGCGGCTAGCCCTAGGAGGCACCGGTGTCCAACGTGGTCGTCTGTGGGCGGTTTTGAGAGGCTTTGGCCCGTCGCAATATCAGGTTCAGTTGTTGGAAACTATGCGTACAATCCTGCGGTGCGTCCTGACCCAGAAAATCATCCAGATCGGTCCAAAGCGCAATTGCCTGATCCAGTTCCGGATCGGACCCCTGAACATAGAGCCCGGCGCGAATTATCACCGCATTGCGGTCATACAATCCCAGCAAGCGACGGGTCTGATGCAGCAGAGCATTTTCGGAAACTGACGCTGCATTCGGCAGGCTACGTGACACGGATCGTAGAACGTCAATGGCCGGATACCGGCCCCGTTCCGCGATGGTACGGTCTAGGACAATGTGGCCGTCCAATACCCCGCGCAAGATATCCGCGATGGGTTCGTCCATGTCTGAGCCAGCAACGAGGACCGAGAACAATGCGGTAATATCCCCCTGTTCGCCGGCCCCAGAACCCGCGCGTTCACAGAGCGACATGATCATATGCGCTGTTGACGGGGGGTAGCCGCGCAGAACTGGTGCCTCGCCTGCCGCCACGGCGACCTCACGGTGGGCTTCGGCAAAGCGGGTGATTGAATCGGCGAGGAGCAGCACCTGTTTTCCCTGATCTCGAAAATGTTCGGCCACGGCCATCGCCGTCCAGGCGCAGCGACGGCGTTTCAGCGCGGATTGATCTGATGTCGCGGCGACAATGACAGTGCGTTTCAACCCCTCTTCGCCAATGACTTCGTCAATGAAGTGACGCAGTTCTCTGCCACGCTCACCAATCAGGGCAATCACGACCACCTCCGCTTCCACATTGCGGGCAAGCTGGCCCAGTAGGCTGCTCTTGCCGACACCGGAACCGGCAAAAAGGCCAATCCGTTGGCCCCTGACCAGTGGTAGTAAAGTGTTGGTTACGGCCATCCCTGTGTTCAGACGCGCGCCCAAAGCCCGCCGTTTTGCTGGAGCGGGCGGGGGGCAACGCAAAGGTCTGGGTGTCGAGCCGCGCAGCAAGGGGATTCCATCCAGTGGCTGGCCCGATGGATCAATGACGCGCCCCATCCAGGCATCGGCGGGCGCGACTGCATTTTCATGGGAAAGCACCGCGCGATCTTGCAAGGCCACGCCGTCAGGTACCCCTTCCGGAAGGGCGATAATCACGTCTCCTTTAAGTTGGACAACCTCACTTGCCAAAGGGGGCTGTCCCTCGCGCTGGATCGTGATCCAGTCGCCAATCCGGGCAGTGGCCGCCAGCCCGAGAACTTCGATTACGCCTGCCTTTACGCGTGCCACACGGCCCACGGGGCGCACCGGGCTGAGAGCGTTGATCTGGGCGCGCAGGCCGCCGAGCTGTGTCGCAGTTTGCATTTCATTCCTTCCGAAGACGCTCACTCTTTCTAAAGGAATCAGAGTTAAGCCTTGGTTGAAATCGGTCGAGGGAGAAGCCCCGATGTTTGAGAACCTAGATATCTTTCGCATGTCCGCTGCGATGGCGCGCCATGCCGGGAAACAACAGGCGGTGGTTGCGCAGAATGTGGCCAATGCGGATACCCCCGGATACGCCGTGCGCAGATTACCTGCGTTCCAAGTGTCTTATGCCCCGTCAGAGGATGCTAGTTTGCAAACTGCAACGCGGGTGGGACATTTGCACGGGCGCATGGACGGTGCTGGATTACCAGCGGCGCAAGACGTGCGGGCTCAGTCCAGCCCGAACGGCAACCAGGTCTCACTTGAAACAGAAATCCTGAAATCAGTTGATGCCAAACGCCAGCATGATCGGGCGATGGCTATCTACAAGACGTCAATTGGCGTGCTGCGAAGCAGCCTGCGCACAACGTGAAGGATCTGTTGTCATGAGCGATTTTTCAAATGCACTGAGTATTTCATCAAGCGGTCTGCGCGCGCAGGCGGCCCGTCTTCGGCACCTATCCGAAAATATATCGAACGCGGATACGCCAGGGTACCGGCGCAAGACAATCTCGTTCGAAAGCGAGATGGCGGGACGCTCTGATATCAGTCAAGTGAAGCCGGGACGGGTGCGATTGGATAAATCTGAATTAGAGAAAATCCATGACCCGACGCATCCCCTGGCTGATGCAACAGGGCATTATGACGGATCGAACGTCGATCTGTTGATCGAGCTGGCCGATGCCCGAGAGGCCCAGCGCAGCTACGAGGCAAACCTCAAGGTTTTTGAACAAACTCGGAAAATGTCTTCGGGTCTTATGGACCTGTTGAGGCGGTAAACCCCGATGAACGGTTAAATAACAGTTAAGGAGATCCAGAATGGAGATCAGAGGACTTTCAGTTGCGCAGAAATATGCGGCAGCACGGCCGGCAACAACTCCGGAAGAAAATAGGGGGGCGTTGAACGCCGCGCGTAATGCTGCAATCGACTTTGCCACGGCGTTGGCCGAAGGCGAAGAAACGGCAAAATCGGCGATGATCGGTGATGCTGATCCGCATTCCCTTGTGACTGCACTGGCGCAAACGGAACTGGTTGTCGAAACCGCGGTGACCGTGCGCAACAAGGTTGTTGAAGCCTATCAGGAAATCCTGCGGATGCCGGTCTGATGCTGGACGAAGTGCTGTTCTTTGACACGCTCAGGCAGGGGTTATGGGTGGGATTGGTTATCTCCCTTCCTATCCTGACAGTCGCTTTGCTGGCAGGGGTCTCCATTGGTTTGATACAAGCGCTGACTTCAATTCAGGAAATGACGCTGACCTTTGTGCCAAAGCTGGCTGCCATTGGTGCCATTTTCTGGCTCTCGATGGGGTTCATGACGCAAACGCTCGTGTCGTTTTTTCATGACCGAATTATTCCTCTGATTATCGGAGGTTAGGATGGATCACGCTGGTTATACCACGTTAAGCCGTCAGTCAGGCCTGGCGCGAGAAATGCAAATTGTGGCGAATAATATCGCCAATGCGGCGACAACGGGTTTCCGTTCGGAGGGGTTAATCTTTTCCGAATTTGTGCGGCCAATGGAACGGGGCGCGTCCCTGTCCATGGGCCAAGGTAATGTGCGCAATACTTCTTTTGTGCAGGGTCCATTAACCCAAACAAACGGCACTTTTGATCTGGCGATCGAAGGGGATGGTTTTTTCCTTGTGCAAACACCTGCCGGTGAACGGTTGACCCGGGCGGGTGCGTTTTCGCCTTCAGCCGAAGGTGATTTGGTAACCTATGATGGGTATCGTGTGCTTGATGCCGGGGGGGCACCGATCTTTGTGCCTCCGGGTGCGGATATCGCTATTTCACCGGATGGAACGCTCAGTGCGGATGGTAATCCACTGGGCCAGATCGGATTGGTCTTGCCCGTGGACCGCAAAGAGATGGTGCGTGAGGATGGTGTGATGTTTCGTGCGGACGCAGGGATTGAACCATCTGATAACGCCAAGATTTTGCAAGGCTTTGTCGAGAATTCGAATGTTAATTCCATCACTCAGATTGCCCGGATGATCGAAGTGCAACGCGCCTATGAGCTGGGTCAGAGTTTTTTGAAAACTGAGGACGAGCGGGTGCGAACCGCGATGAAGTCCCTGATGACATAATCCGAAAAAGGAGACACAGATGCGTGCCCTCAAGATAGCTGCCACTGGGATGATGGCTCAACAAATGCGAGTCGAGACGATTTCGAATAATCTCTCGAACATGTCAACCACCGGTTACAACGCGCGGCGGGCGGAATTTGCCGATCTGCATTACCAACAGATGTCGCGGGCAGGGGCGATCAATGCCTCTGATGGAACCGTCCTGCCGACTGGTGTGCAGCTGGGGCTTGGTGTGCGACCAGCTGCTGTTTCGGTGCAGCTGGCTCAGGGCGGGCTGTCGCCGACCGGTGCCGATCTGGACGTCGCGATCAACGGTAAGGGGTTTCTTGAGGTTACATTGCCCTCCGGCCAAACGGCCTATACCCGGGACGGGGGCCTTAAACGTACAGGCGAGGGTTTGATCGTCACGTCAGACGGGTTTCCGGTTGCGCCAGAAATTGTGATTCCAAACGATGCCCGCAATATTTCAATCAATCCGGATGGTGAAGTATATGCCTATTTTGACGAAAATGCCGCTGGTCAATTGTTAGGACAGTTTAATCTGACAGGCTTTTCCAATGCTAAGGGGCTTGAAGCATTGGGCAGTAACCTGTTCTCCGAAACCGAAGCATCTGGCCCTCCTTTGATATCGACACCGGGCATTGATGGGCTTGGTACCCTAAGACAAGGATATCTTGAGGACAGCTCGGTGGATGCCGTTCGCGAGATAACCGAATTGATCGAAGCCCAACGCGGATATGAGATGAACGCCAAGGTCATCTCTGCCGCGGATCAAATGATGGGCGCAACGACACAGGTGCGGTGATGTTTCATAATATTCTGATTGCGGTGTTTATGGCCACGCCGGTTTGGGCAGATGGGGTTGTTCCCACCCGTACCATCCGCGCCGCGGCAATCATCCAGGAAACGGATGTAATCCTGCGCGCCGATATGAAAAACAGCGGCTATGCGCGCCTGATTGATGTGGTCGGACAGGAGACTCGCGTGGTGTTATATCCGGGGAAACCGATCGGAATTGACGACATCGGTCCTCCCGCGATTGTACATCGCAATCAACTTGTCAGGATTTCGTTTTCCGCAACAGGTTTGCAAATCGTGACCGAAGGGCGCGCGCTTGAGCGCGGTGCAATTGGGGATCTGGTCCGCATCATGAATCTTTCATCACGCGCCACAGTTTTTGGCCAAGTGCAGCCGGATGGCAGTGTCAAAGTCAGCCAATAGGAGCCGACCAGTGAAATATTTACCTGTCATTTTCGCCCCAATTTTGTTGGTCTCGGCCTGTTCAAGTACAAATGACATCGGCAGACCTCCGTCATTTAATCCGGCTGTTGAAACGGTCGAACACTCTGCGATGGTCAATCCCGGCCTTCCCCCCCGGATCGAAGAAAGGCGCAGCGTTGATCGTGCCTCTCTTTGGTCCGGTACGCGCCAGTCGCTTCTGGGGGACCGGCGGGCCCTTCAGCGGGGGGATATTCTGACCGTGGTTGTTGACGTGGACGAAAAGGCCGAGATTTCCAATGCAACGGACCGCTCCCGGTCCGGTTCAGAAGATTTTGGTGTACCCGAATTCTTGGGTTTCCCGCAGCGGTTGGGAAACCGGTTCCCGGGTGCCAATCCTGATCGCTTGATCGGGATAAATACGTCGTCCGCTTCTGGCGGAGACGGGTCGGTCAAACGCAAGGAAAAATTGACCTTACGGGTTGCAGCGACTGTTGTTGACGTCTTGCCAAATGGCGTTCTGTCCATCGCGGGTTCTCAGGAGTTGCGGGTCAATTTCGAGCTGCGGGAACTCTTGGTGACAGGTTTTGTACGGCCAGCGGACATTTCGCGGCAGAATGAAATTACTTATGACAAAATCGCTTCCGCACGCGTGTCATACGGGGGGCGGGGGCAAATAACAGATGTGCAACAGCCGCGTTATGGCCAGCAAATTCTAGACGCCGTTCTGCCTTTTTAAGGGAAATGTCATGCTGAAAAAAATCCTGCCACTTGTGTTTTTACTAATCGGTTCCGGCGTCGGGGTAGGGGCAGGCATGGCATTGCGCCCCGCGCCTGAAGTGGTTGAAAATGAAACCACAGAAGCGGAACAACCTGCCGCGACAGTCCCCCACGGTCCAGAAAACCCGGCACCGGAAATGGACTACGTTAAATTGAACAATCAATTCGTTGTCCCCATCGTTAAGGACCGTGTCGTTGTCGCGCTTATTGTTCTGGCGCTTAGTCTGGAAGTGCCATTGGGCAGCAAGGAGGCCGTTTTCCGGCGGGAACCAAAATTGAGGGACAGTTTCCTTCAAGTCCTTTTTGATCACGCGAATATCGGTGGTTTTGACGGCGCTTTTACCGAGGCGAACAATCTGGATATGTTACGAGGTGCCCTTCGGGAGGTTGGTCAGAAAGAGATGGGTGTGGAGATAATCAAAGATGTCCTGATTTTGGAGATTGCTCGTCAGGACTATTGATCTCAAACCGGCGGCTGGCGCAGGGCGTGATCAATTGCAATCCCAAGTGTGTCTTTGGCAACTTTCCTTTGTCGGCTCTTCTTTTCCTCTTTAATCAGATTTTCCAAGGCAACAACTTTGCCAAATGCCTTTCTTACCCTTTCCTGCTCATAGGATTTGATGGCCAGCACGCGTGCCAACTGCATGTTCAATGTCGATTGAGACCTGCTTAGCCAGCCTTGCCAAAGCAGGTCTGCACCGATCACACGCATGCCCGAAACGAAACTGTCTTCCTGATGGACCGCCCCATCAAGTTTTTGGAGTCTGCGTAATTCCTGACGCAATTGATTTTCTTCGGCGACCACTTGGGCGAAGATCTGTCGTTGATGGTCATACTGCGCGGTGCATGCGACCAGCACCTGTTCGAGATCGTTCATACTTTTCCCTTTGCGCGTTGCCGCATGGTTTCGGCAAATCTGATTGCTGCGGCGACTGCGCGGTAAAAGTCCGGCGAAATCTCGTCACCTATGGTTGTTGTCGCATGTAGGGACCGGGCGGTTGGTGGGTCACTGTGGATCGGAACACCAGCCTCTTGCGCAGCTTCACGGATGGCCTTGGCGATTTCATCGATGCCTTTGGCAACACAAACCGGGGCAGCGTTCGGTTGCCGGCTCCAGGTCAGGGCCACGGCGTAATGGGTCGGGTTAACGATCACCACATCGGCCTTTGGCACATCCGCCATCATCTGGCTTTGCGACACAGACATGGCGCGCTGGCGGCGTTCCTGCTTCATATGCGGGTCGCCTTCGGCATTCTTGGTTTCGTCCGCGATCTCCTTGTGGGACATCATGTTTTTGCGCAAATGCGCAAAATGCTGGTAGAGCGCATCAATTGCGCCAATTGCACCTGAAATCAGGACCGTGATAAAAAGGAAGGTGATACAAAGTTCAGCAAGTAACTTGAGAACCAGACGCGGCGAGCTGTGCAAAACACCGACCATGTCTGCCAGGCGATCCTGGATAAACAGCGCGAGCACGATTGAATAAAGCGTCAGTTTGGTAAAGCTCTTGAGCCACTCAAACAGACCGTCGCGCCCGAATTTATTCTTAGCATTCGATAGAATCGAAATACGCGAGAGTTTTGGCGCAAGTTTGGTGGGCGCAAAGACCCAGGCGCGTTGTGCAAAAACGGCTATGATGACAGCAGTCGCAGGCAGGGCGAACAGGGGGGCAAGACCTGTGAAAATGGGCATCATCATGCCGGCCATAGGGGACTGTGTTGCGCCTGCAAAGAATAGCGGCGAAAGCGTGTCGGCCTGATCAATCAAGACCATCAACGAGGTCCCGACCTGGCGGATACCGTCTGCGCCGGTCATGAGGAGAGCGACCAGGAACCCAGTATAAGATGCCGCCGTCAACAAATCCGTAGACTTGGCGACGTCGCCCTTCTTGCGGGCATCCAGCAGTTTTTGCGGGGTCGCATCATAGGTCTTTGACGTGTCATCGTCCTGCCCGCTCATCTTGGCATCCGGTAGGGATTGGCCAGATAGGCATCCATCGCATTCAGCCAATGTTCCAGCATAAAGGGTGATGCGAGGAGCAGGACAAGAAGCCCGCCTGCGGTGATCAAGGGCGCACCGACAAAAGCGACCATTAGTTGTGGCATCGCCTTGTTGATGACGCCAAGCGCCAGATTGTAGACGACTGATAGGATGACAAAGGGGGCGGCAAGTGTGAACGACAGGGCAAAAGCCTGTGCGATCCGCGAGATACCCCATTCGGATACCACCTTTGCACTGGGAAACGCGCCCATAGGCAAGAGGTCATAAGATTGGATCACCAATGCTGCAGCCTTGATATGAAGGCCGGCCATGACCGCAAGAGCGATACCGCCAATGATGAGGACATACCCCATCGCCGGCAAAGGATCAGCCGCGGCACCGCCAAGGATCTGAGAAAGCGAGGTTGATTGCGCAGCGATCGAGCCGGTCGTTTGCAACGCCAGAATGAACAGGCGGACGCCAATGCCCAGTGTCAGCCCTGCCAGTGTCTCGGTAGCAGCCAGTGTGATTAAGGTATCGAAACCGGCAACCATCGGTATGCGTGGCACAGCCGGTGCGATAATCAGAACAAAACCCAGCACGATCACCAGTTTGACGCGGGCGGGGACAGTGCGTTCTCCGAACGCTGGCAGCATCGCAACCAGTGGCGCGACCCGCAGGAAGACTGCGATACCATGCCAGAGGAAACGGTTCGTAATCTCCAGCAAGTCTGCCAGTGCCGGTGTCATGCCGCGATTACACCAACAAGGGATGGCCGGGCATCAAGGCCGATTTCCTCAAAGGAAAGAACCGGGGTTGTGATCCCTTTTGCCTGCATGACCGTTCGTAAAAACCTGCGCCGTCGTGTATTCGTCACCAGAGCCGGGTAAATTCCATTGTGACCTGCGTCATTCAGCTTTTCCGAAGCGCGCTCCGCCAGCTTGTTGAACAGGTCTGGCGGTAGGGCGATGTCAAACCCGCGATCCCCCTCTACCTGATAGGTGGCAAAAGTGTCTTCCCATTCCGGCGCAAGTTGGATCAGCGGCAAGGTGCCATCCGCCCGGCGTATCTCTGCCACCAATTGAAACCCCAATCGCTGGCGCACATGTTCGCAAATCGCCTCCGGTTGCGCGTTTTGCCCCCGTGCTTCTGCGGTAGCTTCTAGGATTAGGGGCAAATTTCGAATTGAAACCTGTTCATCAAGCAATAGCCGCAAAACCGCATGCAGGATGTCGATCGGCACCTTGTCAGGAATCAATTCATCCAGCAATTTGCGGTTCGCCTCGGCGCGGGTCGGATTGGTAACATTGGTCATTTCGTTCAATGTGCGGCGCAGGGATTTGAGGCTAAGCAGCCGGCTGAAGTTGTTTTTTACCATCTCCAGTAAATGTGTCGCAAGAATTTCGGTTGGAGTAACCAATGTGACCCCGGTAAGAACGGCGGCTTCTTGATCCCTATTATTGATCCACCGCGCTGGCGCACCATACACAGGTTCAGTTGTGTCCGTACCACTTGGCAAAGCGTTGCTGTCATCTGGCGCAAGCGCAAGCACTTGATCGGGGTGCAACTCGGCGCGGGCCTGTTCGACCCCTTGAATCCGAATTACATAGACGCCTGGAGCTAAGGCAGAGTTATCGGTTAGGCGTATTTCGGGAAGGATCAGCCCGTAAGCCGCTGCAACATGATTACGCATTTTTGAAATGCGCGAGTCCAGCCCTGTAGCGGGATCGAGAACCATGTTCACCAGGTCAGGTGCAAATTCCACATGAATATCATCCAGCTCCAATACATCGCCCATCGATTTTTCAATCGGAAGGGAACCTGATGAATCCACGTCTGGTGTATCTTCGTCAGCCTGTTTGGCGTTGCGATATCGGACATATGCCGCAACAGACAGGCATCCACCGCCGACCATGAAAGGCCCAAAGGGCAGCCCCGGAAACATGCCGAAAGCCAGCATCAATACGGCAACGGTGGCCAAAGCACCGGGGTGTTTGCCCAATTGGCTGAACACCGCAAGGTCTGTTGCGCCCTGCGCCCCGCCCCGCGCAAGGAGTAAAGCCGAAGCAATCGAGATGATCACGGCGGGGATTTGCGAGACCAAACCATCGCCAACTGTGAGGATTGCATAGGTTTCAAAAGCTGCACCAAGAGGCATCCCGTGAACTACGATCCCCATGATCAACCCAGCTACCAGATTTAGGATTGTGATCAGTAGGCCAGCAACAGCATCCCCTTTGACGAATTTCGAGGCCCCATCAAGGGAGCCAAAAAAGGTTGTCTCAAGCTGTTCGCGTTCCCGCCTTTCTCTGGCCTGCTCATGGGTAAGGGCACCGGCCGCCATATCGCTATCAATCGCCATCTGTTTGCCCGGCATCCCGTCCAAAGCAAAACGCGCGCCGACCTCGGCCATGCGTGTGGCACCTTTATTGATAACCATAAAGTTCACGATCAGCAGAACGCAAAACACCACTAATCCTAGAAAAACAGAACCGCCCATCACAAACTGTGCGAAGCTTTCGATAACATCACCTGCTGCATTGGTGCCGGTATGCCCCTCGCCGATGATCAGTTTGGTCGATGAAACATTCAGCGACAAACGCAACATCAACGATGCAAGTAAAATCGTCGGGAAGGCGGAAAAATCCAATGGACGTTCAATAAAAAGTGTCACAGTGAAAATCAGGATCGCCAGCGCAAATGACAAGGCCAGGCCCGCATCCAGAACCCAAGCTGGCATGGGAAGGATCATCATCGCGATCACCGCCATCAAAGCGACAGCCAGCAAGATCGTGGGGTTGAACAGATCGGTTGAAGTGAGAGGCTTCAATGCTCGACCTTCCCTGTCAAAGGCGCACATCTGACAAGAAGCTTAGAAGTCACCAGCGGCATATGCAGAAAAAGGGCATTGAGAACACCACGCAGGGCTGTGGCGGACAGTCGGAATTGTTGCATTCTGCATCTCTCCCATTCACTTTTGATTGTATCGGGACTCTACGCAGACTTCCTTTATGAAAAGTAACCAATGACAGGCTGTTAGCCCGTTCCGCTTTTTATCAGGGGGTTATGCCCTCTGATCCAACAAGAAGCTCTGGGGCCTGCAACAGGTTCAAGAGCGTTTCCCGCGCTGCGCGGCTCTCGCTTAGCGCTGCTTCACTGCGTGCCAACATACCATCGGTCTGGCGCGTCGCGGGGATGTCCGCGTTTGACAGGGCCAGTGCCGGACCGAACACTGCATTTTCGGCTAGGCGTTGATTGCTCTCGTCTTCTGCCAGCCAAGCCGCCCGCGCTGCTGCATCATCGTCATTTGCCAAAAGGAAAAGATCATGTGCTTCTGCATGGGCACCTGTCATCTGCGTTGCCTTTGCGCGCAGTAAATCAGCGTCCTGCCCTGTCACTCCTAAAAGAGCAGCTTGGGCGCGCATCGGCTGTGACATATCAAGCGCAATCCGCGCGGCAATGATCTGATATGATTCGCTTTTTGCATAGTCCAAGTGGTCGGGAAGAATGGTCTGCGCCTGTTTGGCAAATCCCAGATCTAGCAGGCGAGTTGCGAGCGCCAGCTTTTGGCGTGCGGGCAATCTTGTGATGTCCTGCGGTGACTGCCGGAATATATATTCAAGGAAAACCACGTCCTCGGCGGCGGCTACCAACTCCTGGATCAGGCGCATCCGAAGTTTGACTGCATCATCTTCTTCGGAGTCTCCGCCCAACTCTTTTGAGGCGGCGAATGCGGCGTCAAATTGCCCAGACCTTACAAGCGCCAACACATGCGTACGCCTGAGAGCAGGCCCTAACTCTGTCTGGTTCAGTTCTTTCGCATAGGCTTCAACCAGGCTGGCGGTCTCAGCGGAAATTGGTTGCTGGGCGACGATCCGGGCATCCACCAGAGAAATAAGGGCCTCGGGTGAGTGTTCAGCGTTATCGTCAATCACATCAGAAAGGTCTTCGCTGGCTTTGTTCATGTTACCGGAGTCCAGCGCGATGTGTGCCTGCGCCAGTTTGGCGGAACTGGACAGTTCTGACGGCAGCCTTTGCACACTCCGCAAGGCTGAGGCAGCAGCATCGGCATCACCATGGGCAAGCAGCCTCTGGCTGAGAGCCGGTGCAAGGACATCGCGCAGATGGACCGGAAGTTTATTCAATGCCAACAAGGCAGAACGGGGATCAATGGCGCGAGAGGTGCCTAGATCGGCGTTTGCAAGCATGGCCCATAGCGCCACATCCGTATTACAATCCAACATCAATGGTAACCTGCTGCCCTGCCGTGCGGTGCCGGTTTCCAATATCGAGGCAATATCTGCCAAGATGCCCTGAGAACTCACCAAATCAGTGTCCAGACGCAAAATTTGCCGAGCTTCAGCACCGAACCCAAAGTGAAGGTAGAGCTTTGCCAAATTCAGGGCAGCCTCTTGATCAAGTTTGTCGAATTCTTGATAGAGGCTGCGCCGCAAATCACCTGTTTGCTGGTGGAAGGGGCGATCATCCCCCCAGTTTGCGATGTCCAAAGTTGCATTCAATGGGCAATTTAACCCCGAAAGGGATTGTGGATCGTCCGTCGCCTTTGCAAAGCCGGGGATGTCCATGCTGGAAGAGACCCGCATGTTATTCAGAACGCCGCTGAGGTTTTCGGGTTTTGGAACTGGTGGTGGCGCTTCTGGCTCTGCGATAGCACTCAAATCAACTTGTGCCCGTCTGCTTATCGGCAGGGATGGTCCCGGCACGGGAGTGAGCAGTCCACGGGTGGTCGCTGTGCCTAATTCACGGGTTAAGCGGCGTGAAATTTCGGTCAGCGAGTCTTGTTCCAACTCGGAAAGCGGGGCGCGGGCGAGTGCAGGTAATGCGACCGGCTGGATTGGATCGTTGCGCGGCATCGATGCCATCGGAACAGCAATGTTGGGTTCTACGGGTTTGATGCCGATCTCTTGCTGTGACTCCTGCTTCGGTTTTGGCAAGTCCTTCGGTTTCATAGGAATGAACGTGCTCGCCAGCGTAACGCCCGGCGATGCAATGTCGATGACAACAAAGCGTTCTTTGTCAACGAATGGCGCGACCCGGCAGGCGCATCCTAACCGGATGGTGAACCCGTCCGGACGGGAGGTGATGCTTTGCACCCGGTCGCGCGGAATATAGGTGAATACCGTGCTGAGGTCATAGCCTTGATCGTAACCGGCGACGGCGAAGATTACATCCTGGCCGATATGGGTGACCTTCCAGTCTCGGTTGTCTGTTAGCGGGGCAACCAATCTGCTGTACCCGCTATGCTCGCCGGAACGGACTTTGGTCTGCTGCGCATTCGATGCGAACGGCAGCCAAAGAAACACCAGTGCAATAGACAGGTTGCGGATCATCATGCGGCCTCTTGCTTGAGGGCTTTTAATGCTTCCTCAAGATCGGCGAAGCTGGGCCGTCTGTGCGACGGGGTATTCTGTCGCCCAACCTCGATGCAAATGTTTGTCGCGTGGTTGTGCAAGTTCGCCACTAAAACCTCGCGGATCAATTTGTAGAAATTTGCCTCGTCCTCGGTTACACCTTTTACCTTTTCTGCAAAGGGACCGATGATCGCATAGGCAAGGAACACCCCCAGAAACGTGCCCACAAGCGCGCCGCCGATCATCTTGCCAAGGATCTCTGGCGGTTGGTCAATCGAGGCCATCGTTTTGATCACCCCCAAAACAGCGGCGACAATACCAAGAGCCGGCAGGGCATCTGCCACCATCTGGAGCGCGTGGCTTGAATGAAGCGCGTGCTGGGCATTTGCTTCCATCCGTTTTTCCAGCACCTCTTCAACCTGATGCGGATCGTCATAATTCATGGAGGCAGACCGCATGGTGTCGCAGATCAGAGCGATAGCTTCTTTGTCGGTCATGATCTTCGGATAATTTGAAAAAATTGACGATTCTTCCGGTGTTTCAATATGTTCTTCGATGGCTACCGGGTTTTGGCGGGCCAATCGGATCAGTTCGAAAAGTAGGCAAAGAAGGTCGCGGTAATCGTCCGGTTTCCATTTCGGCCCTTTGAACACCTTACCAACATCCTTGATTGTGTGTTTAACCGCCGCGCCGTCATTGCTGAGCAGGAAAGCGCCAACAGCAGCCCCGCCGATCATCATCATTTCAAAAGGCAACGCCTTGATAATGATGCCCATCTTGCCGCCTGCGGCCACATATCCACCGAAGACCATGATGAAGATCGTGATGATGCCGATGATGCCAATCATGAAAACTCCATTGCAGGTTAAGTCACGGGGTACCCTTGCAGACGGGCGTTAATAAAGTCTCTGTAAGGCTCAGGTTTTTGGCGCTGTCGCATTACGGCCGGCCAGAATGGCGCTGATGGAATAGGCCCGCTCCGGTGTCAGTCCCGTCATTATTGCCGCAGCGGCATCAGGGCGCATTCGGCCCAGAAATCCGGCTGCGAAATTAGGCTCCATTGCCTCGAACAATTTCGCGGCATCCTTGGGTTTCATGCTCTCGTATACCGAGGTCAACCGCGCCAGATCGTCTTCTGATGCACCATCCGCCAAAGAAAGAGTCTCGCGCAGATTGTTTTCTGCCTGCTCCAGACTAGTCATACGTTTTGTGATCTCCTGATCTGCAACCATCAGCGCCTTGCTGCGTAGCTCGATCTGGCTTTCCAGCTCTTTCACGCGCATTTCCCGGGCGCGGAGGGCTTTCAGAAGGGCACTGATCTCTGCACGATCAGTGGATATTTTTGTGCTTTCCTTTGTCGCATCGGTGGTCTCTTTGGCAGGCATTTCTACCTCCGCCGGGGAGTGCTTTGCTGCTTCTGCAAAGGCTTTGCCGGCTCCCGCGCCCAGCCTTAAAATTGCTGACGAAACAAGCATTGCAGTCAGCAATAAAACTGCACCGCGCCCTGTCCGGCGGAACTTGCGGGGTTTCTTTTTCATGATCGTCTCCTCGGGATGAATCCTGGCGGATTGGGCGGGCACGTCAGACTATGCGCGCCGCCTAACAAACATGGGTTGCGCAGGGTCTTGCGGGTCTGCAGGGGGGGTGATCGCGACATCTTCGGTCGGTTCGTCCTGTGTGCCGGATGCCTGTGTCTGCGGCAGGTCGTGCAAGGATGCCATCTGCATCTCCAATACCCGGGCAGTATCCTCGGCGCGTTCCACCAGACTGGTCAGCGTCTGTGCTGATTGCGTCGCTGCCGCCTGAGCCGCGGTCAGCGTTTTGCCCAGGTCATCAACCTGCGCAGACAAAACAGCGACCGCACCACCCACGCCATTCTCAAGGTCGTTGAACCGGTTCAACCTGCGGCCCAGAATAAAACAGTAAAATCCGGCTCCGATGGCACCCGCACCAAGGATAATGTCAGCGATCAGTTCCATATCGAGCCTTTCAATTCAGTACAAATTCCATGATCAGCAGGTCATTCACCTTGCCGATTCCCGTCACAACCTGAACCCGTCGTAACATTTGCGCCCTCAAGCGTGTCAGCGATGCCGGATCTTCAAGGTCGGCGGGCTCCAATGCGCGAAGATAACTGTTGAGAACGTCAACCACGCGGGGCAGCAGTTTCTCCACCGCTTCTTTTGCCGCTGGCGTGACCTCCAGATGGGCACGGAATACAAGGTGTTTGGCATTTGACGGGGCCCGCATGGAGATCACCAGCTGATCGACAGCGACATATTCCACGTCTGGCCCCACCACTTCGGTGGGCATTGTTGCGTCCTCTTCCTGATTATGGCTGTCAGTACCCAGAATCATGCCGCTGAAGGTGGCGTAAAACCCGCCACCGCCACCGGCCAAGGCCAGTACCAGCCCAATTATCACGGGGAGTTTGGACTTTTTCGGGGTCGCCTCTTCTTCTTCCGGGGGTGCGTCTGACATCTGACATCCATTTCCTCTGTTGGTGTCGTTATAGACGTAATTGCACTAACCGAATGTTAAGCCTGATCGTTCATCTGTGGCCTATACCCCGGCAGAAGGTCGGGAGTGACGGAGGCGATTGTGCAGCAATTACTAAAAGTTTGGATGCAGCTCGAAGTGCGCCGGCAGATCATTGTCATTCTAGCGACCGCTGCGATGTTCTTTACGGTCATCACCATGTCCAGAATGGCCACCAGTCCCAGTATGACTCTGCTTTATGCAGGGTTGGAAAACGGCGCGGCGGGGGATGTTGTACGTGCGTTGGAACAGCGCGGCATCGCCTTTGAGGTGCGGGGCGGAAGTATTTTTGTGGACTCTCAGGCGCGGGATCAATTGCGCCTCACCCTTGCTAGCGAAGGCCTGCCAGCGAACAGCAACAGTGGTTATGAACTTCTCGACAATCTTACCGGCTTTGGCACGACGTCGCAGATGTTCGATGCCGCCTATTGGCGTGCAAAAGAAGGGGAGCTGGCCCGGACAATCGTTGCAAACCCCCAGATTGCGATGGCCCGCGTTCATATCGCTTCAACCGGGTCCAACCCTTTTCAGCGCGGCGTAACGCCCAAGGCATCGGTGTCGATCACGGCCAATGGCGGTGGGGTGACGGGCCGGCAAGCCAAAGCGGTGCGGTACCTCGTTGCCTCTGCCGTGGCCGGTCTTTCGCCGGATGATGTCGCGGTGATTGACGCAAACGGGGCGCTGATAGGGCAGGCCGATGATGCCGCACCCATCATTGGGGGCGATGATATTTCGCAGGTATTGCGTGAACGCGTGCAACGATTGCTTGAGGCGCGGGTGGGGTTTGGCAATGCTGTTGTCGAAGTCAGCGTCGATACCGTCACAGAAACCGAATCGATTCGCGAGCATACCTTTGATCCTGAAAACCGTGTCGCGATCAGTACGGATACTGAAGAGCGCACCAATACATCTCAGGACGCCGGCGGTGGCGACGTCACAGTGGCCAGTAATCTACCGGATCAGGAAGGTGCGGGCGGCGGCGACAGTTCGTCCTCGCAAAACAGTGAAACGCGCGAACGGGTCAACTATGAAGTCTCTGAAACGGAACGCGAAATTCTACGCGCGCCCGGAGCTATCAAGCGGGTAACTGTGGCGGTACTGGTGAACGCGCCGATGATCACGGATGCGACCGGTGCGCAGGTGCCTGAAACGCGCAGCGACGAAGAGATGCAGGCGTTGCGCGAACTGGTGTCCTCTGCGGTCGGGTTTGACGAAAAACGCGGCGATATCATCACGTTAAAATCGATGGCGCTGTTGGCGGTGCCGCCCACCGGCACCATTGCTGAAACATCACTTCTGGGCCGTTTCGACCTTGATCTGATGTCCGCCATCCAGATGGCGATCCTTGCTGTCGTCACCCTAATTCTTGGTCTGTTTGTTGTCCGTCCTGTGCTGTCACGGCCAATCACAGAAACACCTGCGGGCCTGCCCGCGCCACCTCCAGAGGGGAGTGCTACCGGGGCACCTCCCGCAGGGGATGCCTTCGATGGTGAACTTTCCGATCCTGCCTTTTCCATGCCGCCGCTGAACATGGGCGAGGGATTTTCCGATGATATGGGGGGGCTTCCCGATTTGCCGATGATGGGGGGCAACAGCGGCGATGAACCGGTTGCCCGTCTGCGCAACATGATTGGAGAGCGGCAGGAAGAGACGGTTGAAATTTTGCGGGGGTGGCTTGAAGACAAAGAGGAGAATGTTTGATGTCGGTCTCACATCTCTATGAAAGTTTCAGTGGCAGGGCTGCGTCTCCGAAACAGCAGGCCGAATTCGCAGAAGACGCACTTGAAGAGGCAAAACTGGCCGCGTTCGAAGCGGGGTATCAGGCCGGTTGGGATGACGCCGTTAAGGCCCAAGGGAGCGCGGACAACAAGCTGACTGAGGAGTTCTTGCAGAACATGCAGGACCTGTCTTTCACCTATCAAGAAGCATTCAGCAAAGTGAGTGCCGGCATGAAGCCGATGATGTCCGAGATCGTGACAAAACTTCTGCCGGAAGTGGCCGCACGCAGTCTGGGTGCCCAGATCACTGAACAGTTGCACCAATTGCTTCAGGATCAGAGTGATGCCTTGGTCGAAATCGCGGTCGCCCCTGCCAAATGCGCCATCGTAGAGGGGCTTTTGAACGATCAGGCCGCGATCCCCTTTGTTGTCGTGGCGGAACCCGCTCTGAGTGACGGACAGGTCTATCTGCGCGCTGGACAATCCGAACGGGAAATTAATCTGGACGCTGTCCTTGAGGGCATTTCAAACGGGTTTGAGGCCTTCTTTCATACCCTAGAACAGGAGAACAAGCATGGATGAACCGGCACCGGTTACCCCTCCCGCAGCCGATATCGGCAATCCGTTTACCGCCGTTCCGATTGAGGTCAGCGTATGTGTGGGCAAGGCACGGCCTCTTATCCGCGAGTTGGTTGCAATGGGCGAAAACGCCCTGCTGACCTTAGATACGCGGGTAGATGATCCGGTGGAACTTTATGTCGGAGAGCGGCTGATCGCTCGCGGTCTTCTGGAGGAGAAAGAGGATGAGCCCAACGGTCAACTGGTGGTGCGCCTGACCGAAATTCTGCAATTGCAGCCCGAGTTGTGACACGTCAGAACCACATCCGCGTGTTCCTGATTTCGCTCATGGTTATCGGGAGCATGGCAAATACTGCAGTGGCTCAGGAGTTCTCGATTTCTCTGGGGGACGACGGATCGATTTCGGCACGCACGATCCAATTATTTGCATTGATCACGGTCCTTAGCATCGCACCGGGGCTGGCGATCATGATTACCTGCTTTCCGTTTCTGGTGACGGTCCTTTCCATCTTGCGGCAGGCCATCGGGTTGCAGCAATCCCCACCCAATATGTTGATTGTCAGCCTCGCATTGTTCTTGACCTACTTTGTGATGGAGCCAGTGTTCACTGCGGCCTGGGAGAACGGCATCTCCCCGCTAACACGCGAGCAGATCGATGCAGAAACAGCATTTATCCGCACACTGGAGCCGTTTCGCAGCTTTATGGTCGCGCGCCTTGATCCGGAAACTTTCTTTGCCATGGCGGAACTGCGGCCGGATACACGCGATGTCAAACCGGTTCCCGAGGCTCCGCTTTCGGTACTTGTTCCCAGCTTCTTACTCTCCGAAGTTTCCCGTGCTTTTCAGGTTGGTTTCCTGATTTTTTTACCGTTCTTGATCATTGATCTGGTTGTGGCTGCGATTCTGATGTCGATGGGGATGATGATGGTGCCCCCTGCTATTGTCTCTTTGCCGTTCAAGCTGGCCTTTTTTGTGGTTGCTGACGGGTGGAGCCTGATTGCCGGCAGTCTGGTACGAAGTTATTTTTGAACTAAATTGTGGCGACATCCTGTCAGTCAGTTAACCTGCCCCCAATCCCACCTCCCCTAATGTGACCGGCAATCAGGGGAGTTGGAGATGGTGGGCGCGCATTTAGCACAACAATTCCGAAAGTTGTTCAGGTGAAGACCGTGGCTGTGCACCTTGGCCTACTTGCCGTTGGCTGGAGTTTGCTGGCGGTTGCAATGGCCCAGACTTTCCTAGCCGCAGACACCGCGCTTGTTTTGGGGACAATCGTCTTCGCTGAATGTTTCAGCCGTGTCATCTCCGGTCTCGGTGTGTCACCGCTGGAATCCCCCTCGTCTGGGAGTCAGAACGCCTTGGCCGTGGCGCTGGCCGGGTGGGCATTGATTTGCGTCACTCTTGTTTTGCTATTTCGCCTTGAGCAACTTCCGTTCTTTCAAGGGCAGCCTGCAGCAATGCTCTGTTTACTGGCGTTGACTCTCACGCTGGCTCTGTGGAAATTTTTTTCCGTGGCCCATCCCTTTGCTGGAGCTTTGTATGCCAGTCGTTTTATCGTGTCGGCCGGAATCCTTCTTGCTCTGAACTGGGCCGGAGGCCGCAGTGCGATCTTGTCTTTGGCCAGCCTGCTCTTGCTCCACCTGATCTTATTACTGGTCGCGGTGTTTCTGGCTCGTAAAAGGGAGGAACCGGTGACGAAGCCAAGTGACGATTCCGCCTTGCAGGTCTTGTCGACCTACGCGGATCTCCTGTTGGTACCGATGCTGTTGAGCGGCACAGATGCGCTTATGTATATTTCTGCGCGATGTTTGGGGGCGGCGGTCTCGGTGGCACTGGCCTATCTGGGGGCGCGTGCGATGCCTGCATTGACCCATGCGACTCTTTGGCACGACAGGGTTCAGTTCATCACAGTGGCGGCCCGGCTTAATCTCGGTTTTCTCCTTGTTGGCGGTGGTGCTGGGCTTGCGTCACTGACAGCTGGCCCCTATTTGGCGTCAGCCTTTGATCTGGATGTGACCGGCTTTCAATCCGTTCTTGTTTGGGTTCTGTTGGGGGCCTGCACGCCTGCATTGTTCGGTGCCACGGAAACGCTTTTGCTGGCGACGCGTAAACAGGACACATTGATGGTCGTGAATTTCGGGGGGCTTTGCATCGTCACTTGGACTGCTCTGCTGGTCATTGGCCCTGATGCCCTGTTGCTGGCCAAGTGTTTTGCCGCAGTACAGGTGATCAAATCGGGTATCTGCGCCTTTACGTTGATCCGTGACGCAGGTGTTTGGCCCGGGCTTACCGCGTTATTACTGCGTCAGATCAAACTTTTGTAGATTCGTTTGGCAGTTCGCTCTCTGTACTCAAACAAGGGAGGGTATATTCCCACCATTCCAATTCACGTCGCTACTGCTGAGCCCCACATTTCAAAAGTGTTTTGATCGAATTGACTTTAGTGGACCACAAATTCCGCATGTAACGCCCCTGCTGCTTTGATGCTTTTGAGGATATCGATCATGTCACGGGGTGCCACACCCAAGGCGTTCAAACCGGCAATGACCTCAGCCAAAGATGTTCCCGGCTGTATCTCCGCCAGAGAGATTCCGGGTTCCTCTTCAATGGCTGCATTGGTGCGGGGCACAACAACGGTTTCTCCCTCAGAGAAAGGGTTGGGCTGCACCACCAGCGGCTGTTCCTGAATGCGCAGCGTTAAATTGCCCTGACTGACGGCCACACGTGAAATCCGCACATCCTCACCCATTACGATTGTGCCGGATCTTTGATCAACTACAACGCGTGCCTTGCGCTCCGGTTCGACCTCGATATTCTCGATCCGGCCAAGAGCATGCGCCACAGATCGCATTCCCATACCGGGTACGTCCAATTGAACCGTACCGCTGTCGAGCATCAAGGCGACCCGCTTGCCGAAGGCCCGGTTTATCGCCTGCTCGATACGGCCGGCGGTGGTGAAATCCGCCTCTCGCAAAGCCAGGCGCAGATTTTCAAGCGTGCCGAGGTTGAATGCAATCTCGCGTTCGACCCGCGCCCCCGATGGAATGGACCCCGCTGTCGGCACCCCCTGGGTGACCTGCCCGCCGTCCCCTTCCGCCACAGCGCCCCCTGCGATGATCGTGCCTTGCGCAACAGCATAGATTTCGCCGTCCGCAGCATTCATCGGGGTCATGACAAGGGTCCCCCCCATCAGGCTTTTGGCATCCCCAATAGCAGAAACAGTGACATCAATCTGACCGCCAGCGCGGGCAAATGGCGGTAAGGTTGCAGTCACCAGAACCGCCGCCACATTCTTGGGCCGGAATTGTTCGCCGGTCACATTGACGCCAAGCCGTTCCAGAATGTTGGTCATGATATCTTCGGTGAAGGGGGCATTGCGTAATCCGTCACCGCTGCCATCCAGGCCGACCACCAGACCATAGCCCACAAGGTCATTGCCCCGCACGCCGTCAAAGTTTACCAGATCCTTGATCCGAACCGGGCTGGCCCAAGCGACCTGCAAAGTCAACGCAACTGCGATGATTGCGGCCCCCAGCACCCTCACAGGAAATTCACCAGCGAGAGCTGTGACATGCGCACTGTGACGGAATAGAGGCTCTGAAGTTGGAACTGCGCCTCTTCAAGCCGTGTTGCCGCCTCATAGGGATCGATTTTTAATAAGTCCAGCTTCGCGAAATCCAGCGCGGTTTGCTCTGCGGCATTTCTCGTGGTTATCTGATCCACGCGTTCCTCAATGAAACCGACGTTAGCGCGTACAGCGATGATACCGTCCCGGCCAGCCATCAAGGCTTGGCCGCTTTTGTCAAACAACTCGGCTTGCTCTTCGAGGCTGAAGCCGAAGGTGGGGTCGTTTGCCAAGGCCGCGACCGCAGCGAGTTTGATAACTTCGCGCAGTTTCGGGTCGGTGGCGCGTAAATCCAGAGAAACACTGTCTGATTGGGACAGGCCGAATGGCCCGATGGCATCTGCCGATCCTTGATACATGGTCGCCTCGAAACCGGCGGGATCCGCGAACCAGATTTCAGCATCTGCCAGTAGATCATCAGGGGTTGCGGCACCAGCCAACGCCGCGCGCATGGCTGTCAAAAGCATGTCGGTGTCTGCCAATGGCGGCTGGTCTGTTGCAGCACCGGAAAACAGGTGCCGACCAGCAGATTGCGTGTTGAACGCGCTGATGATTCCCTCCACAGCACTTTGCGCTGTGGCGACTGTATTCGCGCTGGTCACGCCGATCGCACTGTTTCCCGAGATCAGCAAATTTGCCGACAAATCTGCGCTGAATTGCTCCACCGCTGCGAGGGTGTTTTGCACGGCACCCGCATAAAGCGAAGCCTCAGTCGTTGCGACGGCATAGCCCGCCAGATGGCTTGTACGTTGCTCGATGTCCGAAAGGTAGCTGTAATTTCCGGCCAGAACCTCTCGCACATCGGCCACCTGTCCCGAAGCAAGTTCGGAGGTCAGTCGTTCGATATCCTGTCGCAGCGATACATTGCGCAGTCGCATCGAATAGGATTGCGAAAGATCACCCAGATTTGTCACTGACATAAGCTTAAAGCCTCAATATTGTTTGCATCATCTCTTCGACGGTTTCGATCATCCGTGCATTGGCGGCATAGGACTGTTCGATCAAGATGAGGCGTTGAAATTCTTCATCTGAATCAACGCCTTGAGCGAGTTGGCGTTCGGTCAATTCGCTAAACCGTGCCGCAGCAAAGCTTAGTTCCTGTTCGGTGATGGTGCGGGATGTGCCGACACTTGAGGTGACCGCAGTGACCAGACCGGATAAGGTGAAAGTACTTCCGGCAAAGCTGCCGCTGCTTGCAATGCGGGGGGCGCTTAACGCGCCGCTGAGGTTCTGTAATAGGCCGGCATTACCCACGGTGCCGGGCACCGCTGCATTTAATCCGTCACGTAACCGCCAGCTTGCGCCGCCCTGTTCAGGGTCTGCTGCCGCATTTAATTCAAGCCGGGAAGAAAGCCCGCGTTCGTTCAACGGATCAAACGACCCGCCGTCGTCCGTAAACAGTCCGGGATCGGTGGCTGTCAAACTGGGGTCGACCAACGGGTCCTGAAAACGTGTCACAAGATCGCGTGCAATTGCGTCCAGCTGCTCTTGCGCCTGAACGCCCAGTTCGTCGCGGATCATGAACTGGGCACCAATAGAACCGCCTCTCAGTTGCCCGTTTTCCGATCCGGTGCGCAGGGAGGTGCCGTTCAGTGTCAGCCCTGACAAAGTGCCCTGGTCAACAGACATATAGGCCGTGACCAAATTTGAACGCTCAAAACCCAAAGTGGCGGCCGTGCCATCCAGCAACACAGCCCCACCTGTCGTATAAAGGGCAATCTGGCCGTTGTCGCGTGGGACCTCGCGCACCGGGACCATGTCGCCGATACTATCGACCAACTGTTGTCTTTGATCTTCAAGCCCCAAAGGATCGCGGCCCCGGGCATGTGCGGCAGTGATCTGGATGTTCAACGACGCAACTTGCTGCAACGAAACATTCAAACGGTCAACTTGGTCGGCGATACTGTGATCTGCGATGCTGCGTGCGTCCTGAATGCCTGCCGAGGCACTGCGCAGGCTCGTTGCAAGCCCTTGTGCTTCTGATAAGGCCATGTCCAGCCGCTCCGGTGCATCTGGTCGGCTTGCCGCTGTGATCAACGACCGTTCCAATCCGGCCAACCGGCCGGATATCGAAGAGGGAAGGTCGGGGGTACCCAATAGTTTTTCGATGCGTTGAAAGAAATCCGCCGCCCCTTGCGCATGCAACTTTTCGGCCCCAGCCAATCGCTTGTCCGACGCTAGGCTGGCGTCGACAATGCGGATAACCCCATCGATACGGACACCGCCCGATCCAGCGCTGGTTCCGGGGGACAGGTTTAAAATCCGGCGTCCGTACCCGGGGGTTAAGGCGTTTGAAATATTGGTAGATACCACCTCTGCCCCGCGCCCGGCGGCGCGCAGGCCCGAGAGGGCGTTGCTTAAAGCTCCCGAGATTGTCAAAACAGGGCTCCCTTCTGGTCAAGCTGTTGCGGATCAACGTTTGATGTTGGTGGTTTCCTGAAGCATCTCATCGACCGTCTGGATGACTTTGGCGTTCGAGCTGTAGGCGCGTTGGGTCTGGATCATTGCGGTCAATTCGCCAGCGACATCAGTTGTGGATTCTTCCAGAGCGAAGGACAAAACATCCCCCGTAGGTCCATCGCTTGCGTTCCACAAAAAGAACGATCCGCTTTCAACAGAAGGTTGGTAAATCTGTTGATCCAGAGCGACCATGCCGTTCGGATTAGGCAGATCCACCAGTGGCACCTGATAAATAACGCGTGTTACGCCGGTATCGAAATAGGCGTAAACATAACCGTTGGGGTCAACTTCGACCGATGTCATATTGCCAACCGGAGAACCGTCTTTGGAAATGTTCAGCGGTGCAAAACTGTCGGACAGCTGTGTGATTCCATCGCTTTCCCCGATCTGCCCGATATCAATTTCGATCGGCCCGCCGGGCACATTGATGATTACTGTACCGGTGGCGGGGTCATAGGCACCACCGCCGCCGCCAGTCGGCGTGACCGAAAGCAACGTGCCGCCTGCTGTGCGGCTGTCCGAGAATTCCAGGGTATATTCCCCGATAATCGTGCCCGGATCACT
Source organism: Sulfitobacter sp. M05 (assembly GCF_029285175.1). Classification (GTDB taxonomy): domain Bacteria; phylum Pseudomonadota; class Alphaproteobacteria; order Rhodobacterales; family Rhodobacteraceae; genus Sulfitobacter. The sequence continues at coordinate 841,724 of NZ_JABEDH010000002.1, forward strand.
GGCATCGCGCATCGTAACGGTCCAGGTGTTGGATGTGCCGGTCGCCGGCACTGTGGGCGTGAAAACCACATTGATGTTTTCCGAGGTCCCAAGGTTGCCATAATATTCAACGGATAATTCGTCGGTGTCACCGTTGCTGCCGGCATCGGTCGAGGTCGCCGGCAGGTTTAGACCCAGCGTCATGCGCGTGGTTGGCCCGCCCGAGAATTGGTTTACGTTGATCTGCACGGGTTCCAGTCCGGCCGCCGTATCACGTGGAAAGCTGGGAATTGATCCATCTGGTTGTGCCGGCCACCCCATCAAGACCAACCCGGACGCGGTGCGCAAATACCCTTCGGAGTCGGTGCGAAAAGAGCCCGTGGTTGTCAGGAACATGGGCGTGTCACCATTGGCGACCTGTACTTTGGTGGCTTTGGTAACGGGCAAAAATCCGCCGCCCCGTACCGCCAGATCCGTCGCGTTGTCGGTCGGCACAATTGAACCGCGCTGATCGACCAGCCGTTCCGCGATGGCCCTTACGCCCCCCGCGGAATAACCGCCCCCCCGCGAGCCGATCACAAGGGACTGAAAATCCGTGCTGACCCGTTTGTATCCGTTGGTCGAGGAATTTGCGATATTGTCAGAGATGGTTGCCAAGCGCGTGGCGTTTGCCAACAGGCCCGCCACCCCGGCATTAAGCGAAGAAGAAATGGTCATAAGTCAGACACGCCTTTTTGCTGTATCATTGGTCTTGCCGCACTTCTTAGACCGCGCTGACTTAATTCCGGCCTAACAGATAAAATGATCCCTATTTGAATACCGGCGGTCCCTGATTGGGGATTATTTTCTGACAGACGTGCGCAGCAGGATCACTTCGATCCGGTTGTTGCGTTTGGCCATAGTGTCTTGCAGCACCGGCTTACGGTTCGCATGTCCGGTAACCCGCTCGATCCGCTTGGGCGCGATGCCGGATTGCTCCAACAGCTTGCGCATGGCGGCGGCACGGGTGGCGGATTTCTCCCAGACCGGGCTTTGCGCCAGAACAACCGGATCAGACGCAACATGCCCGCCGATTGCTATACTGTTGGTCACCGCCTTGGCTGTTGCTGAAATCAAGGTTGCCAGATCGCGCAGTAACTGTGTCGGTTCATCAGTTGCCGGATCGAACAACGGGATGCCGTCCAGTTCGAATAGTTCGATTACCAACCCTTCGTCGGTGATCCGGGTCACGATATGGCGCATGGCATTTTCCATCACCATGGTTTCGCCCCCCCGTCCCATCAACATCGCTTCGGCGGCTCTTAACTCTTTTTCAACACCGGGGTCACCGTCCGCCCCGGACCCTTCCGCGCTGCGCGCCGACATGCCGCCGGTTCCCGTTTGAGGCAGGGTTTCCTCCGAAAAGATGCTGTCGCCGCCAAAGGCACCATTGCCACCACCCGAGACCCGGTTGATTGGAATCGTCGGAGAAAAGTAATCGGCAATTCCCTTGCGTTGTTGTTCCGTTGTCGCATTCAGCAGCCACATCAACATGAAAAAAGCCATCATCGCGGTTACGAAATCCGCATAAGCGACTTTCCAGGCACCACCGTGGTGCCCGCCGCCCTTAACAACTTTTTTACGTTTGATAATGACTGGTGCTGCATTTGCTTGCGCACCCATTTTCATCACCCTTTTTCACCCAGAAACAGGATTAGCAGAGAGGGGGCTAAGGGGAGCTTAACAGTTCCAATTGCTTGTATTTACTCTTGGCCCCTGCACGGCACTGCCGAATGACGCCTGATACCGTATGAAAGGAACCGAGCCGGTATTTCTGGTTTAGATTGGGGGTGAACATGCCTGTCGTCCAAGCCGGATCTGATGCCAGCCGGGTGGCGACCTTTGCAGGGGGCATCCCGCTGGTACTGTTGATATGGCTGTTGTTGCGCAGTAAGCCGCGCGGTCCGCAGGTTACTTCTGCGCCCGCGCCTCTGCCAATCTGATCTGCTTTTGCCGTTCGCGAAAGCGGTCCTTGTCCCAATCCGTGGTCTGTTCGAAACACTTGTGGCAGCTCACACCCTGCTCGAACTCGGGGCGTTTCATATCTTCCGGCAGGATCGGCTGACGACATCCGTGGCACAGCACATGTGCCCCTTCGGCCAACCCGTGCCCGACACTGACCCGTGCGTCGAAAACGAAACAGTCGCCGTCCCACGTGCTTTCCTCTTGCGGCACCTCTTCAAGGTATTTCAGAATGCCACCCTTCAGGTGGTACACATCCTCAACCCCTTGACCCAACAGGTAGTTCGTTGATTTTTCACAGCGAATTCCGCCGGTGCAGAACATCGCAACACGTTTGTTGTGAAACCGGTCCTTGTTTTGCGCCCACCATTCGGGGAACTCGCCAAAGGTCTTGGTTTTCGGATCAACTGCGCCCTCAAACGTGCCAATCTCCACCTCGTAATCGTTGCGGGTGTCGATCACCACAACATCCGGGCTTTTGATCAACTCGTTCCAGTCGGCTGGATCGACATAGTTGCCCACCTTGCTTGCTGGGTCGACATCAGGTTGCCCCATGGTCACGATCTCGCGTTTCAAACGCACCTTCATGCGGGGGAAGGGCGGTGTTTCGCTGGTCGCTTCTTTCCATTCCAGTTCGGCACAACCGGGCAGGGCGCGCAGATGCGCGATCACCGCGTCAATGCCTGCACGTGGCCCGGAAATCGTGCCGTTCACCCCTTCGCCGGCCAGCAGCAGCGTGCCTTTGACGTTTTGTGCAAGACAAAGATCCAGCAACGCAGGTTTCAGCGCGGCGGGATCGGGAAAGCGGGTAAAGTGATATAAGGCGGCAATTGTGTACATGGGCGCTGAAATAGGCCCCAAAGGGGCTGTTTTGCAAGGGGGCGCTGGGTTAAAACCGGTGCGACACATCTGCTCATAAGAAAACACCATGCAAGCCCTTGTTGTGATTGACGTCCAGAATGATTTTTGCCCGGGTGGTGCCTTGGCCGTCGCGGGTGGCGATGACATCGTGCAAGGCATCAATGCGCTGATGAACGCGTTTGACGCGGTGATCCTGACGCAAGACTGGCATCCGGCAGGCCATTCATCCTTTGCTTCATCCCATGCCGACAAGGCCCCGATGGATTTGATAGAGATGCCTTATGGTCCACAGGTGCTTTGGCCGGATCACTGTATCATCGGCAGCATGGGGGCAAAGTTTCACACCGAACTGCATCAAGACCGCGCCGATCTGATCATTCGCAAAGGATATAACCCAGCCATCGACAGCTATTCCGCGTTCTTTGAGAACGATCATAAAACCCCGACCGGCCTAGAAGGGTACCTGCGTACCCGTGGCATTACTGCGGTGACGATGGTTGGCCTCGCGTTGGATTTCTGTGTGAATTACTCTGCGGTGGATGCGGCAAAGCTTGGCTTTGATGTGACGGTGCAGCAGGATTTATGCCGTGCGATTGATATGGGCGGCTCGCTGGCGGCGGCGGTTGACGGGATGACAGCGGCGGGTGTGACCCTCGCGTGAACATTAACGCGAGGACGGCATCAAAAGCGTGACATTCGCGTCGATTAAGCTGGAGGATACAGTCGTGCCTTGCGGTGCTGCCAAAGTTTGCAGTGCCAGAACCACGCCTAGGGTTAATGCTGGTAAGGCCAGCGCGGGATGGACAAAGTAAGGCCAGAACCGGTTGCGCCGTAGTTTACCGAAGATCCGCAGGAGCTTGGCCCCAAAGGTTTCGATGGGCTGTGCCTCATCAATCGCGCTTTTGCAGGCCGCGATGTCCAACCCGTTCATATCCCGCGCGTCCAGATCATAATGCGCCAGATTTTCCTGCATCCGTTTGCCGACGTCGCGCAGATGATTGCGGAATGCGTAATCAACACTCCCTTGCGGCAGGGCACCGCCTGAGACCTCGAATACGAAACCGCAGTCCTGAAAATACGCCTTTATGTCATCTGCTGCCCCAGCAAGGGCGCGGACAGTTCGGGCATCGCGAAAACGCGCGATGTAATTGGCGCGGGAATGAGGGTGTAAACCGTTTCTTCGCAAAAGCGCGCCCTTTACCGGATCGTCGAAAACCGCCGGTGGGTACAAATAGGAAATGTCGATATCATAGCACATTGTCATGGCTGTCCCTTCCTTCCTTGGGCAGGATACCAGTACAATTTGACGAAAAGAGGGCGCAGTAAATCTGGTGTACCGGTTACAACCCTTGCAATACCGGCTTGCCGCCTGCGATCACCCCTTTGATCAGCTTTAATCCCTTGGCCTGCGCCGCGCGATCCCCGAAACGGTCATTTGACACAACAGGCATACTGTTTTCCTTGGCGAATTTTAACAAAAAGGCATCGGCTTCGGTTTGTGCGGGGCACACCATGATCTGATTTCGCTTGACCCCCAGCGCCTTGGCAAATCCGTTCTGGTTCAGCGACTTGTCCCCCAAGTGATGGCGCGAAGAGGCATCAAGAAAGACAAAGGGAGACAGGTTTTTCGCCCGCAGCTTATCCACGACTGCCCGCAATGTGCGCAGGTCCGCTTCGCCATCCCAGAACATCACATTGGTGCCGTCAATCACCACCCCGGGCAGCTCGCTTTTACGCTCAGACTTCTTTTTCTGTGGCGGGGTACCTGACGCCGAGTCTGTTCGCCGCAAAACCATCGCGGCCAGCCAAGCGGTGAGTACAACGCCGCCTGTCGCGCCCCAGTAAAACAGGTTGGCACCGTCAAATGGATACCCACGTGAGAAATAGGCCGCCAATGCAGCGGTCAACCCCAGGGTGATCCACATGATCCGCGACAGGCAAAAGACATAGCCAACAAAAGCCAGCAAAAGAATAATCGGCGTTAGTATTTCAATCGGCGTCACAATTATCTCCATTATTACGGCCAACCCTAGTGACCGATTCTGGCAAGCTTATGACGCAAATGAAATCGCCCTTGCCCCTCCCTTGCCAGTTTTGCCACAAAGGCCTGAACACTAAAGGAACCTCTCATGGTCGATATCGCCTCCCGCGTCTGGAACCACAAATGGAAGATCGACCCGATTGTACGATCCCTGATCGATACGGATTTCTATAAGCTTTTGATGTGCCAGTCTATTTTTCGGAACAAGCCGGACACGCAGGTAACCTTTAGCCTGATCAACCGATCCAAACACGTGCCGCTTGCCAAATTGATTGACGAAGGCGAATTGCGCGAACAACTGGACCATGTGCGCTCTCTTAGTCTCAGCCGAGGCGAATCCACATGGCTGCGCGGCAATACATTCTACGGAAAGCGCCAGATGTTCCGCCCCGATTTTATGGAATGGTTCGAGGGGCTGCGCCTGCCGCCGTACCACCTTGAACGCAAAGGGGATCAATACGAACTGACCTTCGAGGGCAAATGGCACGAGGTCATGTTGTGGGAAATTCCCGCGCTGGCAATCCTGATGGAATTGCGTGGCCGCGCGGTGCTGGACACCATGGGCAAATTCGAACTGCAAGTGCTTTATGCCCGCGCCATGACCCGCGTTTGGGAAAAGATCGAAACATTGCGCGACATTCCCGATCTGTCGATTGCCGACTTTGGCACGCGGCGGCGGCATTCCTTTCTTTGGCAAGACTGGTGCGTACAGGCCATGAGCGAAGGTTTGGGCAAGGCCTTCACCGGCACCTCGAATTGCAAGATCGCGATGAGTCGCGAAGTAGAGGCGATTGGCACCAACGCACATGAATTGCCGATGGTCTATGCCGCCCTTGCGCCCGATGACGCCGCGCTGGCCAAGGCACCCTATGATGTTTTGCAGGACTGGCACGACGAACACGAAGGCAACCTGCGCATCATTCTGCCCGATACCTATGGCACCAAAGGCTTCCTCGAAAACGCTCCTGACTGGCTGGCCGGTTGGACAGGTATCCGTGTCGACAGCGGTGATCCTGCAACGGCAGCAAATATCGCCATCGACTGGTGGAAATCGCGTGGCGAGGACCCTGCGCAAAAGAGGGTGATCTTTAGCGATGGCTTGGATGTGGAAAAGGTAAAGGCGCTGCATGGTGAATTCGCCGGCAAGGTGAATGTGTCTTTCGGCTGGGGCACCCTTTTGACGAATGACTTTCGCAAGCTGGTTCCCAATGACGCCCTCGCACCGTTTTCACTGGTCTGCAAAGCAGTATCGGCAAATGGCAACCCAACGGTCAAACTGTCAGACAACCCGAAAAAGGCGATGGGCCCGACAGATGAAATCGCCCGCTACAAACGGGTCTTCGATGTTGGCGATCAGGTGGCCCATGATGTGGTTGTCTAGAGGCAGACCGGGACGGCCAGTCTCTGCCGGTATCCTGCCCAAGGGATTCGCCGTTGTGCCATTCGTCACGCAAGGTCACACCACCCAGATGCCAAATCCCACCCTTAAATGCGCGCTTCAGGACTCTATTCCGTCGTAAATCTGCCTTGCGTTGCTAGGGCCGAAATGCGAAGTCTGAGACGCTTGGTGTCCCGATGCATGGGCGTTGTTCATGCGGGACCTAACAGGGAATTCAGTCAAGGCACGTTGCCCCAAGCTGAAGCCGCCCCCGCGACTGTAAGCGGTGAGCCCGACCCGAGATGCCACTTGCCGACCGGATTTTATCCACGGCAGGGAAGGCGGGAAACGGCCACGACCCGCGAGCCAGGAGACCTGCCAAGCGAGGATGAAACAATATCCGTCGGGTGTGACGGTAAGGAGAGAAGACATGACAACAAAGACAATGACACGCAGCAACCTGCGCATGATGCCCGCCTTTTTCGCTTTGGCGTTGGGTGTCGCAGTGATTTCGCTGACAGGCCACGTTCAAGCCGCTGCGCTGCACGATGCTGCCCATGATGTGCGTCACGCCACGGGTTTTCCCTGCCACTAAGCAGACTGTTCTGACCGGGTCGAAGCCACTGAACTGGGTGTGCCGCATCGCGGCCCGCCCTGTTGGCATTTCTGCGTCGATGCGTCCCTTGTATGCCCCGCCGGCCATTTGCGCAGGTAACGCTGTATGACCTTTTTGGCCAAGCTCGGTTTATCTGTTTTTCCAATCATAGGAACTTATCCATGTATTCTCGTTTTCTTATATCTGCGCTCTTTGCAGGCGCGTGTGCTGGTCTTATCGCGGGCCTTTTGCAATTGATCTTTGTCCAGCCTGTTCTGCTGCACGCAGAGCTGTACGAATCTGGGGAACTGGTTCATTTTGGCGGTGCTGCCGTAACGGCCCATCCCGACCTGCCTGGCTTTGACGCCATGCGCGACGGGCTGAGCCTGATTTTCACCATGCTGACCTATACCGGTTACGCGCTGATCCTGCTTGCCGCGATGGGTATCGCAGAAGACCGGGGCGCGCGGATTGACGGGCGCAGCGGGTTGATCTGGGGTGTTGCCGGATTTGTTGCGTTTCATCTCGCTCCCGGGGTTACGCTGGCTCCAGAAGTGCCCGGTGTCGCGGCGGCGGATGTGTCCGCCCGTCAGGTCTGGTGGTTTGCTACGGTTGCAACTGCGGGTGTCGCGCTTTGGCTGATCGCCTTTGGTCGCAACTGGGGTGTCTGGGTCATCGCTGCCGCCCTCTTGATGGCCCCGCATGTGATCGGCGCGCCTGAACCGGATGTCTTTACTGGCCCGGTTCCTACAGAAATCGGTGCATTGTTCGCGGCCCGGGCCCTTGGGGTTGGTTTGGCTGCATGGGCATTACTGGGCAGTTTCGCGGGTTATTTCTGGCAGCGCGAGGGTGTCAATGCCACCGCTGAGGTCGCGGGGAACGCATGAGCCGCTCTCTTTCTCTTTTCGCAATAGGTTTGGTTTTTGGCGGTGGCATCGGATTTGTCATCGCCGCGGGCAACGGGGTGACCTTTGATGGTCACGACCATGGTGTCGCCGGACATGGGGCGGGCATGGATCACGCTGGCATGGATCATAGCGCGATGCATAATACCCCGGTTGATGTGCCCGCGACCGATGCGCCCAGCCTGTCGGTGATGATCATGCCAGACCCGATGGCCGGATATAACCTGCATGTGATGACCGAGAACTTCGCCTTTTCGCCTGAGCGCGCCAGCCTTGCCAATGTGACCGGTGAAGGCCATGCCCATGTCTATATCAACGGTGACAAATTGGGCCGCCTCTACAGCCCTTGGTTACACCTTGATGGGCTGCCTAAAGGCGAGGTCGAGGTTAAAGTGACGCTGAACACCAATGATCATCGCCCGCTGGCGGTAAACGGCACCCCCGTTTCCGCCATGCAGATGATCACCGTAGAATGAGGCCGACCGCATGACCACAACCCTTTATGTCTGCACCACTTGCCGTGCCGGTGAAGCCGTGGAAGAAGACGCGCTGCGCCCCGGCGCTGTGCTGCACGCGGCCTTGAAGGAGGCCGGCGCGCCTGACGGCGTCACGATCGTTGGTGTGTCCTGCCTTTCTGCCTGCTCGCAAGGGGCCGCTGTCGCCTTGTCCGAGCCGGGCAAGTGGACCTATGTTTATGGCCGTATGAGCGATGAAAATGTCCCCGATATCCTTGCTGGCGCGGCTGCTTATGCCGCGTCCAAGGATGGGGTCGTCCCGTGGCGCGAACGCCCTGTCGTGTTTCGCAAGCAAAGCCTTGCCCGCGTTCCCCCCTTGAATATGCCTTCGGAGGCTCTGAAATGAACGACCTTTCCAAAATTCCCGTTACCGTGATCACCGGCTTTCTCGGCTCTGGTAAAACCACGCTGATCCGTCACTTGATGCAAAACGCTGGTGGTCGTCGTCTGGCCGTGCTGGTCAATGAATTCGGCACTGTGGGTGTTGACGGCGATATCCTTAAATCCTGTGCGATCCCTGATTGTCCTGCTGAGAACATTGTGGAGCTGGCAAACGGCTGTATCTGTTGCACCGTGGCGGATGATTTTATCCCGACCATCGAGGCGCTGATGGCCTTGCCGACTAAACCTGATCATATCCTGATTGAAACCTCCGGTCTGGCCCTGCCCAAACCCCTGCTCAAGGCGTTTGACTGGCCCGCGATTCGTTCCAAAATCACCGTTGATGGCGTGATTGCACTGGCGGATGCGGAGGCTGTGGCCGCTGGGCGTTTTGCGGCGGACGAACATGCCGTGGATGAACAGCGCAAGGCCGACGACAGCATCGACCATGAGACACCCCTTTCCGAGGTTTTCGAAGATCAGATTTCCTGCGCCGACATCATCCTGATGTCCAAGGCCGATCTTGCTGGCGAAACCGGTTTAGGTGCCGCGCGCAAAGTGATCCAAGCCGAAAGTCCGCGCAGCATCCCGATCCTGTCGATGAGCGAAGGGGTGATCGACCCAAATGTGGTCCTTGGCCTGAACGCCAAGGCCGAAGACGACCTTGATGCACGCCCCTCGCACCACGACGGTCACCACGACCACGAGCATGACGATTTTGAAACCATCGTTGTGCCGATGCCCGAAGTTGAAGACGTGGACGCCCTTGTTGCGGCCATTGAAAGGCTGGCGAACGAACAGCACATTCTGCGGGTCAAAGGCTATGTTGCGGTGACCGGCAAACCCATGCGCCTACTGGTGCAGGCCGTTGGGGCCCGTGTGCGTCAACAGTTTGATCGGCCATGGGGCAGCGATGCGCGTCAGGGGCATCTGGTAGTGATTGCAGAACACGATCACATCGACACAGCCGCCATTCGCGCCACACTGGGCGCGTGATAAAATGCATGTCGTCTTCCGCGAAAGCCACGGGTTAGAAGATAGCGAAACACCTTATGATCCGGGCCAGACGCCCGCCGATCTGGTGGTGCTTTCGTTCTCTGACAGTGACCTTGGCGCTTTCGCGGCAGGCTGGCATCGCGGCGGCGGGACAGAGGGCAAACTGCCAACGCTGCGCCTGTGCAACCTCACCGCTTTGCGCCATCCGGCCTCCGTGGATAACTATGTTGAACAGACCCTGACCGGGGCAAAAGGCATTCTGATCCGCCTGATCGGTGGGGAAAACTATTGGCCCTACGGCATCATGCAGGTGCAGGATTTCGCCCGCCGCAATGACATTGCACTTGCCATTTTGCCCGCCGATGGCCGCGAAGATCCGGCACTTGATCAACATTCGACTCTACCGGTTTCGACCCTGCGCCGTCTTTCGCATCTGTGTGACGCTGGCGGGGCTGTGGCCGCACAGGCCGCTCTCGCACAGTTGGCGCTTGCCGCCGGTTTCTACGCCGGCCCCGTTACCGGCACCAAAACTGTTCCGACGGCGGGGTATTACGATCCAGATCATGGCATCCTTTCACAGTGTCCGTGCGCCACACTTGATGAACTGCCGCTGATCGCTGTCACCTTTTACCGCAGTTATCTGACCGCCGCCGATACGGCCCCGGTTGATGCCCTGATCCGCGAAATTCGCGCCAGTGGTTTTAACGCCATGGGCCTCTTCGTGCCCTCTCTGAAAAATCCCGAGGGCCGCGCCTTTCTCGCAACCGCCCTCTTGGAACACCCGCCAACCGCGATCATTAACGCCACGGCGTTTTCCGGTCGCGGTGGGGACGGTACCTCGCCACTGGACGCCCCCGGCTGCCCTGTTTTCCAAGTGGCCCTGTCCACTGCCCGCCAGAAAGAATGGGCTGACAGCGAACGTGGATTGTCACCAACCGATCTGGCAATGCATGTGGTTCTGCCAGAGGTCGACGGGCGTATTTTTTCCGGTGTGGTCAGCTTTAAAGCACCCGAGAAAAAAGACCCGCACCTTCAATATTCGCGGTTTTCCCACCGTGCCAACGGCGCGCGGATCAAATCCGTTGTTGACCGGATCGCGGGCTGGCACCGGCTTGCCACAGCCCCCACCATCGCCCGAAAAATCGCGCTTGTCCTGTCCACCTATCCGGGCCGTGATGACCAGATTGCCCATGCGGTTGGTCTTGATGCATTGGCCTCAACCGAGGACATGTTGATGTCACTGGCGAGGGCCGGATATGCCGTGCAGCCGCAAACCGGTTTTGGCAAATCGCTGCCTCACACCACCATCGCATGGCCCGTCAGTGCCTATGAGGCCGCACTTGGCCAGCTCCCGCAACAGCTTCAGGCCGACCTGAGTACCGCATGGCCCGATCCCACCACGGACCCGCTCTACAAGGACGGGGCCTTTCACTTCCCGGCACAAACCTGCGGCAATGCCCTTGTGGCCCTGCAACCCGAACGCGGCGCGATTGATCAACGCGAAACCGACTATCACGATCTCGCGCGTGTGCCACGCCACAGCTATGTGGCTTTCTATCTTTGGTTGCGATCCCAAGGTATCCACGCCCTTGTTCACATCGGTGCCCATGGCACGCTGGAATGGTTACCGGGTAAATCCGTGGCCCTGTCCGACGAGTGCTGGCCCGAGGCGCTGACCGGTGATCTGCCGGTGATCTATCCGTTCATCGTCAACGATCCGGGCGAAGCGGCCCAAGCCAAACGCCGCATCGGTGCCGTGACTCTTGGCCATTTGCCGCCCCCGATGAAAGACAGCGCAACGCCTGACGGATTGCTGCAACTGGAACGCTTGCTGGATGAATATTCCACGGCTGACGGTCTGGACCCCGCCCGCCGCGACCGCTTGATCGACACCATCCGTGACGAAGCCCGCGCTGCCGGTGTGGCTGATGACCTTGGCATCACCGATGACACCTGCATGGCCGAAGCGATCACCCGCATCGACCGCTTTGTCTGTGACATCAAGGAATCGCAATACGGCGACGGGTTGCATACCTATGGCCTTGGAGCGGGCGAAACCGACGGGTTGCTCACCGCGCTGAACGGTGAACGTGTCGCTTCTGGCCCCTCTGGTTCACCCTATCGTGGTCGCTCTGACGTTCTGCCAACAGGGCGCAACCTATATGCCGTTGATCCGCGCAGCGTGCCGACCCGTGCGGCCCATGCCCAAGGTGTCAAACTGGCCGAAGAACTGATCCGGCGCCATTTGCAGGAGGAAGGCGACTATCCTCGCGGCCTTGTTGTTGACCTCTGGGGCAGCGCCACAATGCGCACCGCCGGCGAAGAAATTGCCATGGCGCTGCACCTTGCCGGTCTATCGCCGAAATGGGACGCAGGCAGCGAGCGAGTCAGCGGGTTTGAGGTTCTGCCTCTGGCGCTGATCAACCGCCCGCGCATTGATGTCACGCTGCGCATCTCCGGCCTGTTCCGCGATGTTTTTCCCGCGCTTTCGCAACTCTTCGAGGCGGGTGCCCTTGCCCTGTCCGAGCGTGAAGAGGCGGCGGACATGAACCCCTATAAGGTGAAAACTCCGCGGGTCTTTGGCCCCAAACCGGGGCTTTATGGGATGAACATGGAAGCCGCGATGTTGGATTACTCCGACGAGGGGCGCAACGCGGCAGGGTCGGCATGGCTGAAAGCCTCTGAATGGTCCATCGACGCCCGTGGCGAGGCGACCCAGAACCGTGCGGCGCTTGAGAACCGGCTGCAAAACGCTGACAGTTTTGCGCATATTCAGGACCTGACTGAATCCGATGTTCTGCTGGCCTCTGATTACGCCAGCCATGAGGGGGGATTTGCCGCCGCCATGGCCCATCTTGGCGCTTCTAAACCGGCCATGTATCACGTTGATACGACGAAAATCGGCACTCCGCGCGCCCGCACAATGGCCGAGGAAATCGCCCGCGTGGTGCGCGCCCGCGCTGCCAATCCGGATTGGGCCAGCGGCATGATGCGCCACGCGTTCAGGGGGGCAGCTGAGATTGCCGCGACCCTTGATAACCTTGCTGCCTTTGCGCATCTGACGCGCGATGTGCCCGCGCATTTGTTTGACCTCTATTATGACGCGACCCTTGGGCGTGACGATCTGCTGGCCTTCATGGAGCGTGAAAACCCGGCGGCGCTGAAGGCCATGCAAGACCGCTTTGCCGCATTACGCGACGCAGGGCTTTGGGTGACACGTCGCAACTCCATCAGCGCCAAGATGGACGCGGCGGAATGACGTCTTTCAAAACCCACGCGCCCGAAATCAAAGGCTATTGCCCCGGTGCCCTGCGTCCGATGATGTCTGGTGATGGTCTTGTGGTGCGCGTAAGGCCTTACAACGGGCGACTTAACAGCACCCAAACCCAAGGCATTGCCGCCCTTTCAAAGCGCCTTGGCAACGGTGTTATTGATCTTTCCAGCCGCGCCAATGTCCAACTGCGCGGCGTGACGCCAGACACCCATGCCGCCTTGATCGCCGCTCTGCGCGACCTGTCGTTGATCGACCCATCCGAAACCGTTGAAAGCCGGCGAAACATCATCGTGACGCCCTTTGGCGAAACCCCTGCCGAGGCTACCGCTTTAACGCAGGCACTGAGCCAGCCCGAGGCACCTGCGCTGCCGCATAAATTCGGGTTCGCCATCGACACGGGCCCCGAACCCGTGCTGCACTCCGCCCCCGCCGACATCCGATTGGAACGTGATGCAACCGGTGGCCTAATCCTTGTCGCGGATGGAATGCGCACAGGCAAACCCGTCAAAGCCCAAGACAGCATTCAAGAAGCTCTCGCGCTGGCGCAGTGGTTCATGGACACCCGTGGCACACATAACCGCATGGCAAAGCTGCTGGGCGATGGCACGCCGCCGCCAGCCGGTTTCACCACAGTGCGTCAAACACAAACCTATGGGCCCACACCCGGCCCAACATCACAGGGTATGCTTGCCGGTATCGCGTTTGGGCATATCACGGCCGGGGCTTTTTCCACGCTTGGGGACATCCGCCTGACACCTTGGCGCATGATCCTGATCGAGGGCGTCCATACCCCGCCGCCGCTTGACGGGCTGATCACTGATCCCGCAGATCCGTTGTTGCGCATTACCGCCTGTACCGGCGCGCCCGCCTGCACGCAGGGCTTGGCACCGACCCGCCCCCTTGCGCGGGCGTTGGCACCACATCTGAAACCGGGCCAAACGCTCCATATATCCGGTTGCGCCAAAGGCTGTGCGCATCCCAAACCCGCTGCGGTAACCCTGACTGCGACAAACTGTGGCTTTGACCTTGTCCGCAACGGACGGGCAGGGGATACACCCCGCCAAACCGCTCTTACTTCCACTGACATAATCAAGGCGCTCTGAATGCCCCATAGCTATATTACCGACGGTGCCGAGATTTACCGCCAGTCTTTCGCCACCATCCGTTCCGAGGCGGACCTTGCCGGCTTTACGCCCGAAGAAGAAATCGTCGCCGTGCGCATGATCCACGCCGCCGGCATGGTCGGGTTGGAGAAACATGTGCAGTTTTCACCCGAGATGGCGATCAAGGCCCGTGCCGCCCTTGAAGACGGCGCGCCGATCCTGTGTGATGCTTATATGGTCAGCGAGGGCATCACCCGCAAACGCCTGCCGCGTGAAAACGAGGTGATCTGCACTTTGCGCGACCCGCGTGTACCGGATATGGCGGCAGAAATGTCCAACACCCGCAGTGCCGCCGCGCTTGAATTGTGGCGTCCCAAGCTTGCCGGTGCTGTTGTGGCTATCGGCAATGCGCCGACGGCTCTGTTCCATCTGATCAATATGTTGGAAGACCCCGATTGCCCGCGGCCCGCAGCGATCATCGGTTGTCCTGTCGGCTTTATCGGGGCGGCAGAATCAAAAGAGGCGTTGATGCAGGACCTTCCCGTCCCGTCGATGATTGTGCAGGGCCGTTTGGGTGGTTCGGCCATTACAGTGGCAGCGGTGAACGCCCTTGCCAGCAGGGTGGAATAAAATGGGCAAGGTTATCTGTACGGGCCTCGGCCCCGGCGACCCCGAACTGATGAGTGTAAAATCCGACCGCGCCATTCGCGGGGCCAAACATCTGGCCTATTTCCGCAAGAAAGGCCGTTCGGGACAGGCCCGCAGAATCGTCAACGGTATGTTGCGCGATGATGTGATCGAATACCCGATGGAATACCCCGTCACCACAGAACTGCGTTTTGACAGCGAGGAATACCGCCAGCTGATGGTTGATTTCTATGCTGAGTGGGCGGACAAGCTTGAGACATTGGCCAAGACTGAAGAGGTTGTTGTGCTATGTGAGGGTGATCCGTTTTTCTACGGTTCTTTCATGCACCTGCATACCCGTCTGCAAGGCCGCGCCGAGGTCGAGGTGTTGCCTGCGATTCCCGGCATGGTTGGCTGTTGGAATGCGCTGGACACACCGTTCACCTGGGGGGACGACGTGATGACGGTTCTGATGGGAACCCTGCCTGAAGCGGACCTGATCGACCATATGAAACGCGCCGATGCCTTGGTGGTGATGAAAACCGGACGGAACCTGCCAACCGTTAAACGTGCCCTCGCCGCCGCTGGGCGGCTGGACGATGCATGGCTGGTTGAGAAGGGCACAATGCCGGATCAACGCACCGCAAAACTGGCTGATGTGGCTGAGGATGACTGTCCCTACTTCGCGATTGTGTTGGTGCATGGTCAGGGCCGTCGGCCCGAGGCGACAGAATGACAGGTTGGGTCGCCATTGCCGGACTGGGGCCGGGGGATGACGCTTTGGTCACGCCAGAGGTCACCGAAACGCTGGCTCAAGCGACAGACATCATCGGCTATATTCCCTATGTCGCCCGTGTCGCGCCACGGGCCGGACTGAACCTGCATCCCACCGACAACCGTGTCGAACTGGACCGCGCCCTGCACGCCCTGCAACTGGCTGCGGGCGGTGCGCGTGTTGTGGTTGTCTCCTCCGGTGATCCGGGCGTGTTCGCAATGGCCTCTGCCGTGTTCGAGGCCATCGAGGCACATCCGGAATTTACCGAAACCGATATTCGCGTCCTGCCCGGTATCACCGCCATGCTGGCCGCTGCCGCTGCCACTGGTGCGCCGCTTGGCCATGATTTCTGTGCCATCAACCTGAGTGATAACCTCAAGCCGTGGGAGGTGATCGAACACCGGTTGCGCATGGCCGCCCGCGGTGATTTTGCGATGGCGTTTTACAATCCCCGATCCAAATCCCGTCCGCATGGGTTTGAAAAAACATTGGATGTGCTGCGCGAGGAATGTGGCCCTGACAGGCTGATCACCTTTGCCCGCGCTGTCAGCAAACCGGATCAAAAACTGGTCACCGTGACGCTGGCCGACGCCACGCCAGAGATGGCCGATATGCAAACGGTTGTGATTGTGGGGAATTCGGCAACCAAGTTTATTGGTCGTTACGTCTATACACCCCGGTCGGCCTCGTGACCCAACCAGCCCATGACCTCGTCCGCTGTGCTGGCGATGCTGTCGCCCGGAAGCACGGGGCGTTGCGCCATCAGAACAGGCAGGCCCAGCATCCGCGCCGCCTCCAGCTTGGCCTGCGCGCCCTGTCCGCCGCTGTTCTTGGCAACCACATGGGTGATCTGATGGTCGCGCATCAACGCTGCGTCCCCCGCCACGTCAAACGGGCCACGGGCCACAACCACCTTTGTATCGGTCAGGGGCAGAGCAGCCGCAGGCTGATCCACAAGACGCAGCAGATAGTGATGTTGCGGCTGGGTGGCGAAGAGGCCGATCTGTTGTTTGCCAATCGCCAGAAATATCCGCGAGGGCGCATCAGGCAGGGCGCGGGGAATCGCCTCAATGTCTGGCAGCAATGTCCAGTTGTCCCCGATACCGACCTGCCAAGCAGGGCGTTCCAGACGGATAAGCGGCACCGCCGCATTGGTGCAGGCCGCATGGGCGTTACGGCTCATGCCGGCGGCAAATGGGTGCGTTGCGTCGACAACATGGGTGATTTTCTGAGATTTCAGATAGGTGGCCAACCCGTCCACACCGCCAAAACCGCCGATCCGCGTCGGCAGGGGTTGCGCTATTGGTGCTGTGGTGCGTCCGGCGTAGGAAAACACCACGTCCATGTCGTTTGCGGCAAAACAGGTGGCCATCTGGCTGGCTTCGGTTGTGCCCCCCAGCAACAGGATGCGCATGATGGATAATCCTTGGCTGACAATCATCGGAATGTCGGACGATACCGCAGGCACCTTGCCGCCCGCAAGCCGTGACGCGATTGCACAGGCTGAGGTGATCTTTGGCGGGCCGCGCCATCTTGAGCTGGTTGAAGCCGGCGCAAAAGGCCAACCTTGGCCGGTTCCCTTCAGCGTGGCACCGGTATTGGCCGCGAAAGGCAAGTGCTGTGTTGTGCTGGCCTCGGGCGATCCGTTCTGGTTTGGCGCAGGCGGCAGCCTGTCGGAGCATCTTTCTCGTGGAGAGTGGCAGGTCTTGCCCGCCCCATCGACCTTTCAACTGGTTGCCGGATACCTTGGCTGGCGGATGGAAACGCTCACCTGCCATGGGCTACACGCCGCCCCCTTTGAACGGCTGCGCAGGGTTCTGTCGCCGCAGGGACGTATGATTTGCCTGTTGCGTGACGCAGATGCCCCTGCAGCGTTGGCAAAATGGCTAACCGAACAAGGGGCAGGCGCGGCAGCCCTGCACGTCTGCGAACGGATGGGAGGGCCGCACCAGCGGGTCCGTGAAACCACAGCGGCAGAGTTTAACATCACCGCCATCGCCGCCCCCGTTGCCGTCGCCGTTGCATTGCCGTTCGATGTTGGGCTTTCGCGTGCCTCGGGCCTGCCCGATGACAGTTTCGCCCATGACGGCCAGATCACAAAACGCCCGGTGCGTGCGTTGACCCTTTCTGCGCTGGGCCCACGCCCGACAGAAACCCTGTGGGATATTGGGGCGGGATCAGGTTCTATTTCGGTGGAATGGTGCCTTGCTGGTGGGCAGGCCACGGCCTTTGAAATCAAACCCGAGCGGGCGGATAACATCGCCAGCAACATTCGGGACTTTGGCCTTGATCACTTGATGCGCGTGGTGACAGGCGCGTCGCTGGACACGATCCAGAACCACCCGACCCCCGATGCGGTGTTTGTCGGAGGCGGCGGCACCGCAGAATTGTTCGAGAGGCTGTTTACAATTTTACCCAAAGGCACGCGCATTGTCGCCAATGGTGTTACCTTGGAAACCGAAACCTTGCTGGCCAATCTACAGGCCGAAAAGGGCGGAACGCTGTTGCGGATCGAACTGGCACAGGCGCAACCGCTGGGCCGTATGCGTGGCTGGCAATCTGCCCGTCCTGTTGTGCAGTGGAGTGTCACGCTATGAGGGTTTTGGGCATCGGTTTTCGCGCCACCGCTGATCTGGCAAGTTTGCAGGATGCCATGCGTCTGGCGCTAGAATCCGCCGGCCCCGCGAAAATTGACACCCTGGTGACCGAAGCGGCGAAATCGCGCGAAAAGGTATTTCAGGAATTTGCAGGGCTGATGGGCATCCCCGGCCTTGGGGTCACTCAGGCAGACCTGCAACAGATGATCACCCCCACCCAATCGCAACGCATTCAGGATAAGTTCGGGACCGGATCGCTGGCCGAGGCTGCCGCCCTTGTCGCCGCCGGCCCGAATGCGCGGCTGGTTGCACCGCGCGTCGTCTCGGGTGATGCTAATGCCACTGCCGCCATCGCGCAAAACGTTGAGGAAAACCAAACATGACTGTTCATTTTATCGGTGCGGGGCCCGGTGCGCCCGACCTGATCACCCTGCGCGGGCGTGACCTGATCGCGGCCTGTCCGGTCTGTCTTTATGCCGGATCGCTGGTGCCTGAGGCATTGCTGGCGCATTGTCCGAAAGACGCGAAAATCGTCAATACCGCGCGGATGTCACTGGATGAAATTATGGACGAAATCAGCGCGGCCCACGCGGCGGGCCACGACATCGCACGGTTGCATTCCGGTGATCTGTCGGTTTGGTCGGCCATGGGTGAACAGCTGCGTCGGCTGCGCGCCCTTGATATTCCTTATGACGTCACGCCGGGTGTGCCGTCCTTTGCCGCAGCCGCCGCTGCGTTGAACGCCGAGTTGACCTTGCCCGGTGTGGTGCAATCGGTTGTGCTGACCCGCACCTCTGGTCGCGCCACAGCGATGCCCGAAAGCGAGGCGCTGGAGAATTTTGCAAAAACCGGTGCGACTCTTGCAATCCATTTGTCGGTGCATGTGCTTGATAAAGTGGTGGCCGATCTGACGCCGCATTACGGTGCGGATTGTCCGGTTGCGGTTGTCTGGCGGGCCAGCTGGCCGGATCAACGGGTGGTCAAGGCGACGTTGGAGACATTGAAAACCGCCATCGGTGCCGAGATGGAGCGCACCGCACTGATCCTTGTCGGCCATGCCATCGGTGCCGAGGACTTTGGCGAAAGCAGGCTTTATGCGGGGGATTACGACCGCCGTTTCCGTCCTGTGGGCACTGCCCCGCGATTCCCGGAGAGCGCCGAATGATCCCCCCCGGTCTGATGATTTCCGCGCCCGCCTCGGGCACTGGCAAAACCACATTGATGCTGGGCCTGTTGGCGGCGTTTCGGGCGCAGGGCGTCGAGGTGCAACCATTCAAAAGCGGCCCCGATTACATTGATCCGGCCTTTCACACGGCTGCGTCTGGACGGGCGTCTTTCAACCTCGACAGTTGGTCAATGGCGCGGCCAACAATCGACGGTCTGGTTGGCAACGCCGCTGGGGCGGACCTGATCCTTGCCGAAGGGTCGATGGGGCTTTTTGATGGGGTGGCAATACCGGGGGCCTGTGGCAACGGGGCCAGCGCGGATGTCGCCGCGTTGATGGGCTGGCCGGTGGTGCTGGTGCTGGATGTGTCCGGCGCGGCGCAATCGGTGGCTGCGACGGCGCTGGGTTTCAAGATGATGCGCCCCGATGTGACGCTGGCCGGTGTGGTGCTGAACCGTGTGGCCTCGCCCCGTCACGAAGCTTTGGTGCGGGTCGGAATGGAGGCTGCGGGTGTGCGTGTTCTGGGCGTTCTGCCGCGGCGCAAAGAGATCGAGTTGCCCGAACGGCACCTCGGATTGGTGCAAGCCGGAGAGCAGGAGAACCTGCCCGATATCCTTGCCGGCGCTGGTGCCTTTGTCAGCGAACATGTTGACCTTGACGCCCTGCGCGCCGCCGCTGCGGGGACGTTGCAAGATGCCCCGGCACCTGCAACGGTCATTCCACCCGGCCAGCGTATTGCACTGGCACAGGACGCTGCCTTTGCTTTTGTTTATCCACATCTTCTGGCGGGCTGGCGGGTTGCCGGTGCCGAGGTTCTACCGTTTTCGCCATTGGCCAATGAGGCCCCTGATCCTACTGCTGATGTCTGTTGGTTGCCGGGGGGTTACCCAGAACTTCACGCCGGTACCCTTGCCGCCGCCACAAATTTTCGCACAGGTATTCAACAGTTTGCGCAACAAAAACAGGTGCATGGCGAATGCGGCGGGTACATGGCGATGGGGGCCGGATTGGTAGACAAGGAAGGGGGGCGTCACGAAATGACGGGCCTTCTGGCGCTGGAAACTTCATTCGAGAAACGCAAATTCCATCTTGGTTATCGTAAGGCGACCCTGAATGCGCCGATCCCTGGTTTTGACGGGCAGGCGCGGTTGCGGGGCCATGAGTTTCACTATGCAACCATCCTGAAAGAGCCTGACGCACCGCTGGCAAAAATTTGCGACAGCAATGACATAGAGGTGGGCGAAACCGGATCGACACGGACATTTGAGGGCGGCGGTCGGGCCACCGGCACCTTCTTTCATATGATCGGAGAAGAGGGATGAGCGGCTTTGTCTCTTTCGTGTCTTCCGGCCCGGGTGATCCCGAGCTGTTGACCGTCAAGGCGGTGGACCGGCTGCAAAAGGCAGAAGCCGTATTGTTTGACGACCTCAGCGCGGGGCCTATCCTTGAACATGCAGGCCCTGATGCGGATCTGATCGGCGTGGGCAAGCGGGCCGGGCGGGCATCGCCCAAGCAACACCACGTGTCACAGGTTCTGGTGGAACACGCCAAAGCAGGATTGCGGGTTGTGCGGCTGAAATCCGGTGACAGCGGCATGTTCGGACGGCTTGAGGAAGAGACGACGGCGTTGAAAGCGGCGGGCATCCCCTTTGAAATCATCCCCGGTGTGACCTCGGCCTCGGCGGCGGCAGCGGCGGCGGGTTTACCGTTAACACGCCGTCTGACTGCGCGACGGGTGCAATTCATCACCGGTGCGGATGTTACCGGCGATTTGCCCAGCGATGTGAACATGGCTGCCCTTGCCGATCCGGCGGCCACCACTGTTGTTTACATGGGCAAACGGACCTTTGCAGGACTGGCGGCGCGGCTGGTTGAACACGGCTTGCCCGGTGACACACCCGCGATGTTGGCCGAGGCGGTGTCGACGCCTGCCGAAAAACTGACCCGCTATACAATCACAAGCCTTGCCGCGCATTTGGAGACGACCAGCAGCACAACGCCTGCGCTGATCTTTTACGGTCCCTTGGCGGAGCCGGAAGAGTGAAAGTTTCGGTTTGCAGTTCCTGCGCACCCGAGGCGCGGTTTGTCGATTTCCTGCGCGATGGGTTGCAAGGGGTCGAGGTGGAAAGTGTCGAGTGCATGTCCGGCTGTACCCGCGCTCAGACGGTGGCCTTTCGCGAAAGCGGCAAGGTCGCCTATCTGTTTGGTGATCTGACCCGCGACGATCTGGCCGAGTTGCAGAACTTCATCACCCTTTACACCGCGTCCGAGGACGGCACCTTTGCCGACGCGCGCGTCTTGGGCAGCTTGCGCACCAAAGCCATTGCGCGCATTCCGGGGTAATCTGATGCAATTGACACTTATCGGTATTGGCACGGGCAACCCCGATCACCTGACGCTTCAGGCGGTGCGGGCGATCAACGCGCAAGACATGATCTTGATCCCGCGCAAAGGGAAGGGCAAGGCCGATTTGGCAGAGCTGCGCCGCGCGATTTGCGACGCGGTTCTGACCAACACCAGCACCCGCATTGTGGAATTCGATCTGCCGGTGCGTGACGAGGCAACGCCGGATTACCGCCAACGGGTGGACGATTGGCATGATGCAATTGCACGGGCTTGGACCGAGGCTATGGGGGCTGGCGCAACGGGCAATGTGGCGCTGTTGGTCTGGGGCGATCCATCGCTTTATGACAGCACCTTGCGGATTGCTGCGCGACTTGATCCTGCCCCGCAGATAACGGTGATTCCGGGCATCACATCCTTGCAGGCGCTGACCGCAGCCCATGCGATCCCGATCAATGATATCGGCGCCCCCTTTGTGGTCACAACGGGCCGGCGGTTGCGCGATGAGGGCTGGCCGGCAGGTGTGGACACGCTGGCGATCATGCTGGACGGCACCTGCGCATTCCAGACCCTGCCGCCGGAGGGGGTGCATATCTGGTGGGGCGGATATGTTGGCATGAAAGAACAGATCATCTGTGAAGGGGCTTTGGCCGAGGTTGGCGACCGGATCATTCAAATGCGGGCAGAGGCACGTGCGAACCATGGCTGGATCATGGACATCTATATCTTGCGCAAGGTCTGAGGGACGGCGCGGCGCAGGGGCTCACCCGTCGGGGTCAACCTTGCCGCGCATTGCTTTGACGTCGCCGCGTACCTTCTTGGCCTTTAACCGGCGTTTCTTTGACCCTAGCGTCGGGCGCGTGGCGATCCGCCGTTTCGGCGGGGTCAGCGCTTGCGTGATCAAGGCCACCAACCGGTCCCGTGCGATATCGCGGTTGCGGGCCTGACTGCGGGTCTCGTCACATTGGATCACCAATGCACCCTCGTTGGTCCAGCGCCGTCCGGCCAAGCGACGCAGCCTTGTTTTCACGGGGGCGGGCAAGGAGGGTGAGGTCGCGGCCTCGAACCGCAGCTCAACCGCCGAAGACACTTTGTTCACGTTCTGCCCGCCGGGGCCGGAAGCGCGGACAAATTGTTCGGAAAGTTCCCAGTCCTGAATGCTGATGGTGTCGTTGATGCGTAACATGCGGCCTTTGTTGCATTCTGTGCGGCGAAGGTCAAAACGCCGTGGCATCGGGCATCAAAATTAGGCGAGGCCCGGAAAACGAAATGGGCCGCCCCGTATACCGGAGCGGCCCAAATGAATGGCTTAAGGAGGGGATCGGTTAGACCGAAATCCACTCAGGCTGTTCAACCGTCAGGGGCTGCCCTAACGGGATACCTCCCAAGCTGTTCCGACACCTCGCTCCAGTACCTTTCTTGACACTAGATCACCTCCTTTACATTTGTTGAACTCACCTGAATCGTTGCACAGGTTTTTCAAAACACAAAGAACTTTTTTGATCTATTTGTCGTTACCCGTGGGATTAACCGGCGCGCAACATGCGTGATGTCAAGACGCGGAAGGGGATCAGAGCCAGCAAGGCGATTCCTAGTTTCACGGCCCAATCCGCCACTGCCAGCGACACCCAAAGCGGTGCAACAGGTCCACTGCCAAGGATCGGCAACATTTCCGAGGCCCAGCTGACATCCGTTGCAGGATGGATAAAGCTGAACGCACCGGAGAAGGCGACAGAGAAGAACAGAGCGGTATCCAGCGTGCCCCCGATCAGCGTGCTAAGCAAGGGTGCCCGCCACCATGCGCCACTGCGCAGGGCCGCGAAGATCGACACATCCAGCAACTGGGCGATAAGGAAAGCGAGACCAGACGCGATGGCGATCCGTACCGTGACCAGGGGGCCAAATTCGCCCATGATCTGCGTCCCGATAAGCGAACAGACCAGCCCGACGCCAAAGCCAACAAGGACCACGCGCCGTGCGGCGGCGGTGCCATAGACGCGGTTCATCACATCGGTGACCAGAAAGGCCAGCGGGTAGGTGAATGCGCCATAGGTCAGCCATTGACCGTACAGAAATTGAACAAGGATATTCGAGGCCACGACAATGGCGGCCATGGCAATGATGCCGGGGAGAGTACTACGTGTCATAATATAAAACCGTTTTTTGCAAGGGTGCGGCGACTTGGCCTGCGGGTATCGCAGACTGGGGCGCTTTAGGCCTTTGTCAGCGGCAAGGCAAGTCATTCCGAAACGGCGAACTCAACGATCTGTGTAGTCTGTAGCGGGAAAAAGTTGTCATCCGAGATCAGGGTCAGCCGCGTGGCACCGGATTTGTCCTGCCAAACGCTGAGCGCCTCAAGGTTGTCAAAACGGGCCGGAAACGTGGTCAGAAGAACCTCGGCCCTGATGGGGGCTGTGTTCAGATCCAGACGTCTGATCCGGTTGCGAAACCCTAAAGGGGTCACTGCGCGCTCCAAAAGGTACAGTCGGCCTTGGTCATCGAAATCGGCACCTACAGGTCGGAAAGGACCGGGCAAAGGCACGCGGTGGGTGATCTGCCAGCGGTCTTTGTCAAAGACATAGAGTGGTGTTGTCCCAGTAGCATCCGCCGCTGCCTCGGAAATGGTGAACAGCCTGCCATCGGGGTGGATTGCGAGGGCTTCCAAGCCGGTGTTCTTGGCCTGTCTCGCAAAGTCGGGATGGCGTGGCAGGTCAATGGTGACACCGGTTTCAGTGTTTAGACGCGCGACCCGGTGTTCCAGTTCAAAAGAGATATAGACGCTGCCATCGAGGGCAATGGCCAACCCTTCAATATCACGGAAACGGGATTTCAGGGGGCTGCCCTGTGCATCGAACATTTCACTGTGGGACAGGGGCGACAGGGCTTGCAAGACATCGGTGTCGCGGATCAGCGCCACCTCCGCCAATGTGCCGCGGTCTGACAGGATGGTCATAAAACTGCCATCTTGCGACAACTCCAGACCAGAGAACCCGCCAAACCATGCGGCATCCCATTCCCATGTGACTGTGGATACCAGACGCAGGGAAGGCTCCGCGCGGGCGGGCAAGGTGGTGCCCCATAGCACCACCATCAAAGCACAAACGAGGCGTCTCAGTTGCCCAGAACCGCCTTGCACTGTGCCGGCAGGTCCGCCAGCACCAGTTCGCGGCGGGGCGGCTTGGGTTTGGCGTTAGGGTCTTTCGGTTTTGGTTTCGGCGGGTTCAGGATGTTGGCCTGCCACTGACGTGCATCTGCACAACCATCACCGGCGGGGGGTGGGTTTTGGTTCACACATCCCCTCACACCCTTGGGACAGTTCAGGCGGACATGGAAATGATAGTGGTGGCCGTACCATGGCCGGATTTTCCGCAGATAGCTGCGGTCGCCCCTTTCATCCTTGCACATCTGTACCTTGGCACCGGGAAAGACGAAAATACGCGCGGTACGTGGGTCTTTGGCGGCGGCCTTGAGGATGTTGTGATGTGCGCGTGTCCACGAGCTGTTTACATAGGCCCCTCTGGAGCGGCGCATGGAAATGGACGAAATGTTCTCGCGCTGTTTACGACTAAGGCCCAGCGATTTGGGCGGCAGCATCCAGATATCGGCATCCAGCCCGATCTGATGGCTGCGGTGCCCGGTCAACATCGGGCCGCCACGCGGCTGGCTCATATCCCCGACATAAAGCCCTTCCCAACCGGGTTGGGTTGCGGCGAACGCCGACAGTTTCTTGACCATATCAACGGTTTCGGGGTGGGCCCAGTTGCGATTGCGCGACAGCCGCATGGCCTGCCATGTTGGGCCGGTTTCGGGCAATTGTACCCCTCCGGCAAGGCACCCTTTGGCATAGCTGCCAAAAGCCGCAGGGCTTTGCGACGACGCAAAGGATTTCGCCCCGAACAGCTTTTTCGCCTGCACCCTGCTGAGGGCACCACCAGAGGACCCGATGGTCGGCAAAACCTGTTTGGCCCCGCTGATGTCACGGCCACCCCCGCCACAAGAGGCAAGAACAACCGCCAGAGCGGCACAGATCAAAACGCGGGCAGGGGTCATTTGGCAAAATCTCCGTCTCGTTTCACCCATGCTAACAGGATAAGCCCCAAGATGAATAGGATTATGACCGGAGAAATGCCAATTCGGGCGCTTCCGGTAAGTGTGGTAACGATACCGATCAGGATCGGCGCAAGAAACGCCGTGGCGCGCCCGGACAGACCGTAGAGGCCGAAATATTCGGTCGCGTTTTCTGTCGTGCAATGGCGCACCATAAGGGACCGGCTGGAGGATTGCAGAATACCGCCAAACCCGCCAATCAACACGCCGCAGACCATAAATATCAGGTCTGGCGTGTGCGATCCCGCCTCAAGTGCGATCCCGTAAATGCTGTTTGGTGTCAGGTTGACGATGGTGAGGCAGACAAAAATCAAGACCCAGATTGCGGCGATGATCACCGGCTTTGGTCCAAACCGCCGGTCGGCAAAGCCGCCAATAAAGCTGAAGAACGAGGCACCGATTGCGGCGACAACGCCAAAAGCCCCGATTTGCGCAACCTCCCAATCCAGCACCAGATTGGCATAGACCCCGCCAAATGTATAAAGCCCGTTCAGCCCATCCCGGTAAAGCATGGATGACACCAGATAGATTCCAAGGCTCTTGCGATGTGCAAGACCCTTTACCGAAGCAACCACGCTTTTTATCGCCGCTGAAAAGCTGGCCTTGAGATGGCTGGTACGCACCTCTCTGACCCAGAGGAAATAGGGGACCATAAACACAGCAAACCACAAAGCGGTCAGCGGGCCGGTCAGCCGGGTGCCCTCGCGCGCTGCCGGGTTCAGACCAAAGACGGGGTCGAAACCAAGGAGGGTTTTGCCGTTGCCCTGTTCAACTACAAATCCAAGGACCAGAATCAAACAAACCACGCCGCCCAGATACCCGAAGGCGAAACCAGAGCCGGAGATTTTGCCGATCTCGTCCCGTTCTCCCAAACCGGGCAGCTGTGAGTTAATGAAAATAAGCGCGTATTCCCCGCCGATGAAGCCAAGACCAAAGGCGGCAAGCATCCAGTACAGGTTGCCCGCGTCTGGGTCCGTAAACCACAACAGCGATGCACCGACGATGTACATGATGCTAAATCCGATGATCCACGGCATCTTGCGCCCGGAACTATCCGCCATCGCACCAAAGATCGGCGCGGCAAGGGCGATGATGATGCCATAGATTGCGGTACTCCAGGCCCATGTTGCCTGTGCGCGGGCATCAGCCGCAGTTTCCTCAAGGCCAAGCCCCAGAAAATAGCTGGCTGCGATGGCTGCAAAGAACGGGCCAAAGATGAAGGTGTTCAGAACCGTGTGATAGGGTTGGCTGGCCCAGTCAAAGAAATACCAGCCCCAGATGCGTTTTCGCGCTGTGATTGTTGCCATTGTCCCGCCCCTGATTGACCCACCTTCAGGTAGAGCAGGCGCATGGGGTGCGCGCAAGAGAGCGCGTGGTTTTTCCTGCACGCAAAGCCATCAGTTCACCTTGATCCCTGCCGCGCACTTGCGGATTTTCGATGGCAGGCTTAACTGAACGTCATTATTCACAAGAAGGGCGCGACATGACCTCGATTTTCCAAATTCTGATGCTGTTGCTTAACATCATCTATTTCATCGTGATTGCGCATGTCATCATGTCCTGGTTGATTAACTTTCAGGTGTTGAACCTGCGCCAGCCCTTAGTTGCCCAAATCTGGGATGGCTTGAACCGTCTGCTTGAACCGATCTACAGCCGGCTGCGGTCTGTGTTGCCACAAATGGGCGGGCTTGATCTGGCCCCGTTGGCCTTGCTGATCGGTGTCGCTGTGGCGCGGATCATTCTGGTAAACAACGCGGCGGCCTTCTACTAGGACAGTGCCATGATAACCTGAGATTATTGGCAGCACTCAAGGTGTTGAAATCTATGATTTCAATCAGGGCTGTATGATCCAAGGTTTTCGACAAGTGTGATAGGGGTGCCGGCCCTTTGGGCTTGTCCATCCATAGCGAGTATGGGAATCTGCAAAAAAGAGCAGAAGATCATACAGGGTTCCCGCATGACAGGCGCTGCCACGCTTTTACGTGATGTATTCGGATTTGACGGTTTCCGTCCCGGCCAGCAAGAGATTGTCGAGGCGGTAACGGCTGGTGAAAACGTGCTGGCCATCATGCCGACTGGTGGCGGTAAATCCCTGTGTTTCCAACTGCCTGCCCTGATGCGTGAGGGGGTAACGGTGGTGATTTCGCCGCTGATTGCCCTGATGCGCGACCAAGTTCGATCCTTGCAAGAGGCCGGTGTCGGGGCGGGGGCCTTGACCTCTGGCAATACCGAGGAAGAGACCGATGCCGTTTGGCAGGGGCTTGAGGCGGGCACGCTCAAACTGTTGTATATGGCCCCTGAACGCCTTGCCGCCGGTTCGGTCACCGGCATGTTGAAGCGTGTGGGCGTCAATCTGATAGCGGTGGACGAGGCCCATTGCGTCAGCCAATGGGGCCATGATTTTCGCCCCGATTACCTGCGTATCGGTGAGTTGCGCCGGCACCTGAACGTGCCGTTGGCAGCATTTACCGCCACCGCAGATGCGGAAACCCGCGCCGAGATTGTTCAAAAGCTGTTTGATGGGCTGGATCCGACGGCCTTTCTGGGCGGATTTGACCGGCCTAATATCCACCTGGCGTTTCAGGCGAAAAACAAACCGCGTGATCAGATATTGAACTTTGCTGCGGCCCGCAAAGGGCAGTCCGGCATTGTCTATTGCGGCACCCGCGCCAAGACCGAAGGCATTGCCCGCGCGCTGCGCGAAGCCGGCCAAAAGGCAATCCATTATCACGGCGGGATGGAGGCCGAAGACCGCCGGATTGCGGAACGCCAGTTTCAGCAAGAGGACGGGCTGATCGTCTGTGCTACGGTGGCCTTTGGGATGGGCGTGGACAAGCCGGATATCCGTTGGGTTGCCCATGCTGATCTGCCAAAAAGCATCGAGGCCTATTATCAGGAAATTGGTCGGGCAGGACGCGACGGCGCCCCTGCCGAGACGCTGACGTTGTTTGGACCTGACGACATCCGCCTGCGCCGCAGCCAGATTGACGAAGGGTTGGCACCGCCTGAACGGCGCGCGGCAGATCACGCCCGCCTGAACGCACTTCTGGGGCTGGCTGAGGCGTTGGAATGCCGGCGCAAAACCTTGCTTGGCTACTTTGACGAAACCAAAATTACCTGCGGCCGTTGCGATCTCTGCGATACACCAGCGGATGTATTTGACGGCACAACCGCGGTACGCAAGGCGCTGTCGGCGATCCTGCGCACCGAAGAGTGGTTTGGCGCGGGCCATCTGATTGATATCCTGCTGGGTGTTGAAACCGACAAGGTCAAGGCGCGCGGCCACGCCACTCTGCCGACCTTTGGTGTGGGTGGCGAATACGACCGTCGGCAATGGCAGGCGGTGTTCCGCCAGATGATGGGCCATGACCTGATCCGCCCCGACCCCGAACGCCACGGTGCATTACGCATGACAGATGCGGCCCTGCCGATCCTGCGCGACGAGGCGAAAATCAAGCTGCGCCGCGATTCCATCAAGACCGCAGGGGCCAGCCGCCGCCCGGCTGTGAAACAGATGGTCAGCGAGGAAGACGCACCGTTGTTGTCCGCACTGAAGGCAAAGCGGCGGGGGCTGGCCGAAGCTGCGCGGGTGCCGGCCTATATCATCTTCACCGACCGCACCCTGATCGAAATGGCTGAAAAGCGGCCACGTGATCTGGACGGGATGGCGGGGATTGGCGGCATTGGGGCGAAAAAGCTGGATACCTACGGTCTGGCCTTTCTGGAGGTGATCAACGGTGAAGCGGCGGGTATGCATCCGACACGGCGCAAACTGGCGGGGCGCGAGGCCGGCAATGTCTATGACCAGCTGTTGCAGGTGCAGGCCGATCTGACACGCGGTGCAGGGGGCGCTGACAAACCGCTAAGCTGTTCGGCCTCCTTGCTGGCCAAAGTGGCACAGCTGCGTAATCCGGACGAAAGCGCCATTGAACGTCTGCTCGGCGAACGGCGCGCAACCCGGTTCGGCACCGCCTTTCTGGATGTGCTGCGCGAGGCGGGCTGATCCCCCCTTGTGATCAGGCGTCACCACGCTATCTCTGGAGCAACGCAAAAAGGGGACCAAAATGCTGGTTGTGATTTCACCCGCCAAAAGGCTGGACTGGGACGTGCGGGATGTGGATGTGACACAACCTGATTTTCAGGAGGACGCTGTGCGGTTGGCAACCACGGCCCGCAACCTGACACTGGGCAAGTTGAAAGACCTGATGCATCTGAGTGATGACCTTGCACGGCTGAACCGCGACCGGTTTCAGGCATTTGAAGCCGCGCCGGCACCGGATGTGACCCGCCCCGCCGCTCTGGCTTTTGCCGGCGATACCTATCAGGGCTTGGAAGCCGGCAGTCTGGATTCGGAGGAACTGGCTTGGGCGCAGGAGCATCTGCGCATATTGTCGGGGCTTTATGGCGTGTTGCGCCCATTGGATGCGATCCAACCCTATCGGCTTGAAATGGGTAGCAAGTTAAAGACGCGGCGCGGAGCCAACCTTTATGACTATTGGGGTGACACCCTGTCCAGAGCGCTGAACGCGCAAGGGGCGGCGGTTGGCAGCGATGTGTTGATCAACTGTGCCAGTCAGGAATATTTTGGCGCGGTTGCCCCTAAGGCGTTGAAGCTGCGGATCATCACGCCCCAGTTTATGGAAGACAAAGGCGACGGAAAAGGCCCCAAGATTGTCAGCTTTTTCGCCAAAAAGGCGCGCGGTGCCATGGCGCGGTTTGTCATCCAGAAGCGGCTGACGGATGCCGAGGCGATCAAGGACTTCGACATTGGCGGCTATGCCTATCAGGCGGACCTCTCAACACCCCAGAAACCGGTGTTCCTGCGCGACTACCCGTCATCCTGATCCAGCTGTAGGGGGGCAAACCTGCCCCCATGGGCCGCCTCGATTTCCTGCATGATCAGTGGTTTGCGCAGGGGTTTGGTTAGGTATTTATCAAGTCCGGCGGCCAATATGCCCGCATCATCCCCGTCCATCGCATGGGCGGTTAGGGCAATGATCGGCGTGCGCGTGCCGGTTTCGCGCGCGCGGATGGCGCTGGTCGCTTCCTTGCCGTCCATCTTGGGCATGGAAATGTCCATGAACACGAGGTCCGGTGCGATTTCCTGAAACAGATGCAGAGCCTCTTCGCCATTGCCGGCAAAGGTTAGATCAAGGTT
Organism: Sulfitobacter sp. M05; assembly: GCF_029285175.1. Lineage (GTDB taxonomy): Bacteria > Pseudomonadota > Alphaproteobacteria > Rhodobacterales > Rhodobacteraceae > Sulfitobacter. The sequence continues at coordinate 872,525 of NZ_JABEDH010000002.1, forward strand.
CAGCGCCTTGACCATTTTGCGAAACACCAACTGGTTGGTCTTGTTGTCTTCGGCGGCAAGGATACGCATCTTTCGCTTTGGTGCGGGGGTGGTCGTGGCGGGGCCTTCAAAGGTCAGCGCGTCGAGTGCTTGAAATAGGTTCTGGCGCGTAGGTGGATGCAGCAGAATGTCGTTCACCCTTGCATCAAATCCTTCAAGTGCCTTGCCGGGGTGCGTGTGCAGGACAATGACCGGCAGGGTTTTACCCAGTTGCTCTAAATGCGCCAGAAGCGCCGGCGCACTGTCCTGATGGACGAACAGCAAATCCATCTGGTCGTCAAACCGCGCGCAGGCCTGCGCGACCGTGCCACAGGCCACGACCTTGATTCCCAGCTGCGTCAACTGGCGGTTCAAAATGGCGCGGTTAACGTCGATATCATCGACAATCATGGCCTGGTGCAGGCCTTCGGGAGGGGACCATTCAGGGAGTGTGCCTTCTTCGGTCAGGCCCATTTCCACATTGAAGCCGAAACAGGAACCGGTGTTTTCTTCTGAGGTTACCCAGATTTCGCCCCCCATCATCGCGACCAATCGTTGTGAAATCGCAAGGCCAAGGCCGGTACCATCGAATTGCCGGTTACGTTCATTTTCGACCTGATTGAATTCGCCAAAGATGTGGGCGACCATATCTTCGGGAATGCCGATACCCGTATCCTCAACCACGATACGCAGCGAAAGCGCGTCCCGCGCCAGATCGGGAACACCGGTCACGCGGATCAATACATGTCCTTGGGTGGTAAACTTGATGGCATTGCCAATCAGGTTTGTCATCACCTGCCGCACCCGCCCCGGATCGCCCACCATCACGGTTGGCAGGAACAGATCATAATCCAGCAACAGCGGCAGCCCCTTGTCCTGAGCAGAGGTTTGCAACAGCATCAGAACCTCGACAATGGCCCGTTCCAGATCAAACGGTTGTGGATGAAGCTCCAGCTTCTGCGCCTCGATCTTGGAGTAATCCAGTACGTCGTTGATAATGACCAGCAGGGCCTCGCCAGAGTTTTTGATAGTCTCGACATACAGCTTTTGTTCTTCATCCAGATCGCTGTCGGTCAGCAGGTCGGCCATGCCGATCACACCATTCATCGGCGTCCGGATTTCATGGCTCATATTCGCAAGGAAGGCGGATTTCGCGCGGCTGGCACTTTCCGCGACCGAGCGCGCCTCTTTCAACTGTTCCTCGTATTGCACGGTTGCGGTAATATCGAGGCCCAGCGAAACCATGTCCCCCTCTGGCCCGCGCTGATCAACCAGTTTGATGAAATGCCCGTTCCACAGCTGGATCACAATCGGTTCCGGGTCGCGTTGCTGGATCCTGTCGGCCATCATCCGCCGCCAGTCTGCGGTCGACAGGGTGCCGGTGTTCACGATGCCCTCATCCGTCAGAACCTGAAGGATGGTCACGTAATTCACCCCCGGACAGATGCTTTCAAGCCCGTCGAAGATCGCCAGATAGGCCCGGTTTGCCATGATCATTTCGTTGTCGGGATTAAAGAACGCAAAGCCGTCGTTGATGGTTTCAATCGAATGCCACAGCCGCCGCTCTGCAATGGCAATCTTTTCGTTGGCGACATTCAGGTCCGATTTGACACGCTGGTTTTCGCCCCGGATCGTGGCCACCTGCGCACGTGTTTCGACAATCTCTTCGCTTAACTGCTGCGCGTGTTTGCCCAGTTTCCGATTTGCGGCAAAGAGTTCGGCCTTTTTCAGCTCGAGCATACGCTCGGCAGCAAGCCGGTTGCGCCGTTCCTCGGTCAGTTTGTTCGCAAGGCTCATCCGCGCTCCGATTGGACCCTTCGTTGGGCGTAGATTGGCGTAAACCGGTGAACATCGCCTTAAACCGACCAGCCAAGCCTTGCCCGTGCCCCCATCAGCGTGTCAGGCTGAGGGCATTACAACCAAGGAGATTTGTCATGCGGAGTGTTTGGGCTGCTGGATTGGCGTGGGTGTTTTCAGCTCTGCTGGCGGGGCATGTCGCCGCGCAAGGGGCCATCCCCGACCACCGGTATCTGCAATCCCGTGACATGGATTTCTACGGCGAGGACCTGACCAACCTCTTTGACACCACCCAAGCGGCTTGTGCCCGCGCCTGCTCTGCACAGGAGGCCTGTGTCGCCTATACGTTTAATACCCGCAACAATGCCTGTTTCCCCAAATCCGCAATCCGCAAACGCCAACCCTATGCTGGCGCGGTGTCGGCACAAAAGGTCGCTACCGATCCGCAGGTACTGGCAAGGGGCGCAGAACGTCAGAAAGAATTGGTGTTCCTGACAGAGGATGACTTTAATGCCGCCCGTGCGCGGGTTGCGTCGAATGCGGCCAGCTACAGCTTTAGCGGTGAAACACTGGACGAATTGACGGCTGCGCTGCGCGGCGCTGAACAGGCGGGCGAGGGGGCGGTGGCGTACCGTTGGGCCAGCAAGGCGGCAGCACTTTCGGACCGTGCTGAGATGTGGACGGCCTATGCGCGCAAAGCGCTTGCCCATGCAGGCTCAGGGACAAACGCCGAGCGACGCAAGCTGCGTCAGGCGGCATTGCAAGCGGCGATCAATGGGTTTCTGCGGGCAGAGCAACCGGCGCTGCGTGTCGAATCCTTGCGGGTGATGGCGCAGGCGCTTGAGGCGGGCAACCGCGGCCGCGACATGATACCGGCACTGCGTCTTGCGCTGGACATCACCCCGCGCGACGATTTGAAAGTGGCGCTGACTGAGGCGATCGGAAAATACGGGTTTCGCGTGACCGATCACCGTGTTGACAACAATGCCGCTGCGCCGCGCATCTGTGCCGAGTTTTCCGAACGGCTTGTGCCGGCGGGGGTGGATTACGAACCATTTGTGCGGGTCGAAGGGCGCGGCTTGGTCGTGCAGGCCGAGGATAACCAACTGTGCATTGATGGCGTGGAGCATGGCGCGCGTTATACCGTGACCCTGCGTGTTGGCCTGCCTGCTGCCAGTGGCGAGGTGCTGCACAGAGATACAACATTGCAACTTTATGTGCGCGACCGGGCCGCTGCGGTGCGTTTCGCGGGGCGTGCCTATGTGCTGCCGCGCAGTGCTGATGCGGCCTTGCCGGTTGAAACAGTGAATGCCACAACGCTTGATCTGTCCCTGCGTCGTGTCAGCGACCGCAATCTGGTGCGTGCGATCCGCGAAAGTTATTTCGGGCGTCCTCTTGGTGCGGATGAGGATGATCGGTTCTCCACCGATCTCGCACAAGAGGTCTGGACCGGGACGGCAGAGGTGCAAAACGAACTGAATGTCGACATGACCACCCGCCTGCCTCTTGCAGAGGCGCTCGTGGGTCAGCCGGCGGGCATCTACACGCTAAGCGCGGCTGTGCCGGGGCAGGACAGGTATGAGAATCCAGCGGCGATGCAATGGTTTGTGCTGTCCGATCTGGGGGTTACGACATGGCAGGGCACTGATGGTATGCAGGTCGCGTTGCGGCGGCTGTCCGATGCGTCAGCAGGTGCAGGCATCAGGGTCAGTCTTATCAGCCGTGCCAATGCGGTGCTTGGCGAAGCCGTGACCGACGCTGACGGGTTCGCGCAATTTCCGGCTGGGCTGAGCCGCGGCACGGGTGCCGCGCGGCCTGCCCTTCTGATGGCGGAGGAGGGCGCCACCGATGTGGCCTTTCTGCCGCTGACAGATCCGGCATTTGACCTGTCCGACAGAGGGGTCGAAGGCCACCCGCCCGCGCCACCGATCGACACCTTTCTGACAACCGATCGCGGGGCTTACCGGGTTGGTGAAACAATCTATGTGACGGCGCTGACCCGTGACGGACAGGCCCGCGCCCTTCAGGGGTTGCCCGTCACGGCATTGCTGAAACGTCCCGATGGTGTGGAATACAGCCGCCAGTCCAGTACCAACAGCAAGGCGGGCGGCCATGTCTTTGCCCTGCCTTTGGAGGCGCAAGTACCACGCGGGGCATGGCGTGTGGACATCCTGAGCGATCTGGATGGGCCGCCGTTGGCCAGCCAAACCGTACTGGTTGAGGATTTTCTGCCTGAACGTATCGATTTTGACGTTACCCTGCCGGACGCGCCTTTGCGGGTTGCTCAGACCCTGCCACTGGGCGTTGATGTGCGCTATTTGTTTGGTGCAGCGGGCGCGCACCTTGAGGTAGAGGGCGACGTGCGCCTAACTCCGACACGCCGGGTTGCTGGCTGGGAGGGGTATATGTTCGGGCGCTATGACAGCGCGTTTCGCACCCGTACCCGTGCTATTGACAGAACCATGACAGATGCCGCCGGGGATGCCACTTTGTCGCTGCAACTGCCAAAGCTCGACGAGACCCCGCAAATCCCATTGAGCGCTGCGGTTACCCTGCGCGTTGCCGAAGGGTCTGGCCGCCCAGTTGAGCGCCGCGTGAACATACCGGTCACGCCGGCGGGTGTGATGATCGGGATCAAACCGGCATTTGAGGATGTACTGCCTGAAGGGGGGCAAGCCGCCTTTGATCTGATTGCGGTAAATCCCGACGGCAGCGCGGCGCAAGTGCCGGTGCGCTGGACCGTGAACAAGGTCGAAACCCGGTATCAGTGGTATCAGCTTTACGGGAATTGGGAGTGGGAGCCGGTAACGCGGCGTATTCGTGTTGCGACGGGGGAAGTGCCACTGGGCGATGCCCCGGCACGGGTGACGGTCCCGACGGAGTGGGGGGGCTATGAACTGTTGGTTGAACGCACCGGCGGCCCCTATGCTGCGGCCTCTGTTGAATTCGCCTCGGGGTGGTATGGCAGCAACGGCGCATCAGATACGCCCGACCGTTTGACCCTGTCTCTGGATGCCGAAACCTATGACACCGGCGATACAGCCAGCCTGCGTCTTGTGGCCGAAGGGGACGGGGTGGCAATGATCAGCGTGTTGTCAAACCGCGTGATCGAACGCCGGGTGGTGCCGGTTGTCGCGGGTGAGAATACGGTGCGTTTGACCGTCGGGGCAGATTGGGGGACGGGTGCCTATGTCACCGCCTCCGTTTTGCGTGGCATGGATGTTGCGGCAGGGGTGAACCCGTCGCGCCAGTTGGGGCTGGTTCATGCCGCAGTTGCCCCCGCCGACAAGAAACTGAACGTCAGCTTTGAAGCACCGGCGCAGGTTGACGGACAGGCGGGCACCATGACAGCCAGTGTTTTGGTTGATGGCGTTGCCGAGGGGCAGACCGCCTTTGTCACGCTTGCGGCTGTTGATCTGGGCATTGTGAACCTGACGGGGTTCACCGCTCCTGATCCCACGGACCACTATTTCGGACAGCGCCGGCTGGGGGTTGAGTTGCGCGATATCTATGGCCGCCTGATCGACGGGATGAACGGTGCCTTGGGCACGGTCCGCTCTGGTGGCGATGCGGCGGCCAGCGTGCAGGTGCAATCGCCGCCGCCGACGGAAAAGCTGATGGCGTTCTTTTCGGGACCTGTTGTGGTTGGCCCTGATGGGCGCGCCACTGTCGAGATCATCAAGCCGGCATTTAACGGCACGATCCGGCTGATGGCGGTTGCTTGGTCCGATGATGGCGTGGGGGATGCAACCTTTGATGTCATCGCCAAAGATCCCGTTGTGGTGACGGCCTCCCTGCCGCGTTTCCTTGCGCCCGGCGACACCAGCCGCCTGTTGCTGGAGCTGGTCCATGCGTCAGGTACAGCAGGCGACGCCGCATTGCAAATCCATGCGGATTCCGGTGTGGCACTGGGCGCGGTGCCTGCCACGATACGGTTGGAGGAAAACGCCACTGCGCGGCTGGAGGTGCCGGTAAGCGCGCGCGAGATTGGCGATAATTTGATCACCGTTGTACTGACCACACCGGAGGGCAGGGAGCTGCGCAAGGTATTGAACATGCCGGTGCGCGATAATGATCCCGAGGTGGCGCTGACCCGTCAATTCGCGCTTGCCGCCGGCCAGAGCTTTACCTTTGACAGCAATGTCTTTGCCGGCCTGCGGGACGGCACGGGTATGGCCACACTAACCGCCGGTCCGTTGGCGCGGTTCGATGTGCCGGGATTGCTGCAACAGCTTGACCGTTATCCCTATGGCTGTACCGAACAGCTTACCTCCGGCGCGATGCCCTTATTGTACCTCAGTTCGGTGGCACAGGCGGCAGGACTGGGTAAACCGGCACAGATCAACGACAGGATTACACAGGCCATCGCACGTATCCTGACCCGCCAGTCCAGCAACGGGGCCTTTGGGGTATGGCGTGCGCATTCCGGTGAGTTCTGGCTCGATGCTTATGTCACCGACTTCCTGTTTCGCGCGCGCGCGGAGGGGTACGCGGTGCCCGACACGGCCTATTCCTTGGCGATGGATAATCTGCGCAACCGGATCAGCTATGCCCCTGATTTTGATCAGGGAGGCGAAGACATCGCCTATGCACTTCTGGTTCTGGCGCGGGCCGGTGCCGCGCATATGGGCGATCTGCGGTATTATGCCGACACCAAAGCAGAGGATTTCGCCACCCCGCTGGCCCTGGCCCAACTTGGGGCGGCGCTGGCTGCATATGGTGATCCGTTGCGTGCCGATGCGATGTTCCGCAAGGCTGGTGTAATGTTGAACCGGCAAACCCCGAGCAAGCGCTGGCGGGATGATTTCGGCACCCCCCTGCGCGACACCGCCGCTGTGCTAAAGCTTAGCGCCGAAGCCGGAAGCGCGGCGGTTGATCCCGTTACGTTAACCGCCGGTTTGCAGGCCGGTAATGCCCGCCTATCCACACAGGAAGCGGCGCAGGTTGTCCTTGCCGCCCACGCTTTGAGCGCACCGGAGGCGGCGGCGAAACTAAGAGTAGATGGCGTGGATGCCCGTGGCCCCGTGGTGCAACGCCTGAGTGCGCGCACCGGTGGCACATCGGTGATCGAGAACATCAGCGACAATGCCATTGATGTCACGATGACCGCTTATGGTGTGCCCGAAGTGGCCCCCGAGGCGGGTGGTTATGGATACCAGATTACCCGCCGGATATTCACCATGGAAGGGGTGTCGGCGGACGGGCCAGTGGCCTCTGGTACGCGGCTGGTTGTGGTGTTGAAGGTTACCCCGTTTGAAGAGGTCGGCGCACGGTTGATCATTGATGATCCGCTGCCGGCGGGCTTTGAAATCGACAACCCCAATCTGTTGCGCAGTGGCGATATTGCAGCGCTCGATTGGTTGGAAACCAAGGATGTCGAAAACGCCGAATTCCGCAGTGACCGCTTTGTCGCGGCCGTGAACCACCGGCAGGCAAAACCGTTTGAACTGGCCTATGTTGTGCGGGCCGTGACGCCGGGCATCTATCATCATCCTGCCGCCACAGTCGAAGACATGTACCGCGCTGAATACCGCGCCAATACAGCAACCGGATCGATGACCGTCACGCCATGATCCGCCGGTTTGTTCCATTTGCATTGGTGCTGACGCTATGGGCGACAGCGGCCCTGCGTGACGGTTTTGATCGCTGGATTGATGCCACCGTGGTGCCGCCCGTGCTGGTCGAAACCTCGGTTGAAATGCGCGACAGGAACGGTGCTTTGCTGCGGGTGTTTCCGGTTGAGGATGGCCGCGTGCGGCTGGCTCTGAGGCTGGATCAGGTGGACCCTGCCTATCTGTCGGTGCTGATCGCCTATGAAGACCAACGGTTCTATGACCATCGCGGCGTTGACCTGCTGGCGTTACTGCGGGCAACGGGGCAGGCGATGATGTCGGGGCGGGTTGTCTCTGGCGGATCGACCCTGACAATGCAGGTGGCGCGGTTGGTGGAAAACTCCGGTACCGGGCGTTGGGCTGGCAAGCTGCGCCAGATCCGGCTGGCGCTGGCGCTTGAGCGGCAGCTGAACAAGGATGACATCCTGACGCTGTACCTTGCGCACGCGCCTTTTGGCGGGGCAATGGAGGGGCTGCGGGCGGGCAGTCTGGCGTGGTTTGGCAAGGAACCGCAGCGCCTGACCAGCGCCGAGGCCGCCTTACTGGTTGCCCTGCCACAAGCCCCCGAGGCACGCAGACCTGATCGCCATCCGCAGGCCGCGAAAACCGCCCGTGCGCGGGTCTTGGCGCGTGTTGCCGCCCCTGAACAAGTCCGCATGGCTGCCGTTCCGCACAAAATGCGATCCTTGGTACGCCTTGCTCCGCACCTGACAGACCACTTGTTTGCGCAGAACTCTGTGGCGCTGCGCCACGATCTGACAGTTGATGCGCGTCTGCAAACGCAAATGGAGACCCTCGCCCGTCGCGCGGTGCGGGGGCAGGACGCGGGGGTCACCGCCGCGATTGTTGTCGCGGATCACCGCAGTGGTGAGGTGCTGGCGTCTGTCGGATCACCGACCTATGCTGGAACGGGCGCTACCCTGGGGTTTGTCGATATGACGCGCGCTCTACGCTCTCCCGGATCGACGTTAAAGCCGTTCATCTATGCCATGGCCTTTGATCAGGGGCTGGCCCATCCCGACACATTGATCCGTGATGCCCCGGTCGCCTTTGGCCGCTACGCGCCGCAGAATTTCGACGGACAGTTCCGCGGTGACGTAACCGTACGCGAAGCGTTGCAACTGTCGTTGAACATCCCGCCGGTATTGTTGATGCAGGAACTCGGGCCGGCGCGGCTGATGAGCATGATGCGCAAGGGCGGGGCCAAACCGCAGCTTGCCGGCAAGGCCGGTCTGGCGCTGGCATTGGGCGGCGTGGGTATTACGCTGAACGATCTGGTGCAGCTTTACGGCGGGTTGGCGCAGGGCGGCGTGGTAAATCCATTGGTCTGGGAGCGTGGTCAGGAAGCCGTGCCGCGCAGGATTTTTTCACGTTCGGCAGCCTGGCAGGTGTCGCATATCCTTGCCAGTATTGCGCCGCCTAAAGGGGCCGCAGATGCCCGGAACATTGCTTATAAAACCGGCACGTCTTATGGCCACCGCGATGCTTGGGCGGTCGGGTTTGACGGGGCCCATGTGATTGGTGTCTGGCTGGGCCGGCCTGATGGCACGCCGGTGCCGGGGGCTTTTGGCGGGGCGCTGGCCGCGCCAGTTTTGTTTGAGGCATTTGGCCGGCTGTCGGCAGCCCCCGCGCCCTTGTCTGCGCCACCGCCCGAAACCTTGATCCTTGGCACAGCGGCCCTGCCGGCCCCGCTGCAACGGTTCCGGCCCCGCGATGCCATGTTCCGCAAACCGGCGCGTGCCCCCGAGGTTCGGTTTCCGCCAGAGGGGGCGGTGCTGCGCGCAACTGGCGGGAATGTGCCACTCAAACTCGCCGCTGGCGTGTTTCCGCTGACGGTTCTGGTAAATGGCGTGCCCGTCCTGACCGACCTGAACCGCCGCCAGATTGATTTGCCCCCGCTAAATACGGGTTTTTCGCGAATCTCGGTTATTGATGCCACCGGACAATCGGCCAGCGTCCAGATCAGGATGCAGTGATCGTGATCTTGTTGCACTGGGCGTAATGTCCTATCTCAGAGACATTATGAAACATGCATTCGCCTTTGCCCTTTCCCTGTTGTCCGCTGCCCCCCTGACGGCGCATCCGCACATCTTTGTAGATACCGGTTTGGACCTGCAATTTGACAAAGCTGGCCGGTTGAGTGAGGTGCGCATTACTTGGGCTTATGATGAATTCTATTCCCTTCTGATCACCGAGGATCGCGGGCTTGATCCCGACTTTGACGGAGTGTTGACCGAGGCGGAACAGGCTGATTTGCAAGGGTTTGATATGCAATGGTCGGAAGGGTTTAATGGGGATCTTGTCATTACCCAGAACGGACAGTCGCTGACGCTTTCGGCTCCGATGCAGGCAACGGCAGTTTATGAAAATGCACGGATCACTACGACCCATGTACGGCAGGTGGTGCAGGAACAAACGGCTGGCGCTCCGATCGAGATCAAACCCTATGATCCGACCTACTATAGTGCTTATGACATTACTTTACCGGTGCGGATCGAAGGCAACCCGTCCTGCACCAAGGCATTCGATGTCCCTGACGTGGAAGCGCGTATTCTCGAACTGAGTGAGCAACTGGCTGCGATGGACGAGATGTCTGACGAAAATACCCCCGATATCGGCATTCTGATGGCAACCACGGTACGTGTTACATGCGATATGTCCTGACCATCACCGCCTGCGCGGTTGTTCTGGCCCTAGGCTGGTTCTGGTTCACTGGCGGCTTTGAGCGTCTGGGTTTTTGGGCTGCCAGCCAACAGCGCGAGTTTCAAAACGCGATTGCCCGCGCCTTGCGCCTTGTCCGGTCTGGTGAAACGGCAGCCATTTTCGGCGTTTTGACTGGGTGTTTTGCTTACGGGCTTGCCCATGCGGCGGGGCCGGGCCACGGCAAGGTTCTGATTGGCGGTTATGGTCTTGCCCGCAAGGTGCCGATGGTGCGCCTGTCGCTGATCGCGCTGGCGGCGTCTCTTGGGCAGGCCGTGACCGCCGTTGTGCTGGTCTATGCCGGTGTTCTGCTGTTGAACCTGGGGCGGCAAACTATGGTCGATCTGACCGAGGCGATTATGGCCCCGGTCAGCTATGGGGCGATTGCGCTGATTGGTATTTGGCTGGTGTGGCGCGGCCTGCGTAAACTGTTGGCGCGCCGCGCGGTTGCCCACGTCCATGATCACGCCCATGCGCACGCGGATGACCATCACCATACACACGACCATCAGGGGCATAATCACCATTGCGCAAGCTGCGGACATGCCCATGGTCCCTCACTGGATCAGGTGGAAAACGTTGGTAGCCTGCGCGAAGCCGTGGTTCTGATTGCGGGCATCGCGCTGCGCCCCTGCACCGGCGCATTGTTTGTGCTGATCATCACATGGCAGATGGGCATTGGCGGGCTTGGCATTGCCGGAGCCTTTGCCATGGCGTTTGGCACGGCCTTGGTTACGATCTTTGTCGGTCTTGTTGCCGGCGGGCTGCGCGGTGGCATGTTGGCCAGCCTCAGCGGGTCGCCCAAGATGGCCGTAATGGTTGCCACGCTTGAGGTATTGGCCGGTTGCGCGGTGGTTTTCTTGGCCGGTGGTCTGTTGCTGAACGCAGTTTGATCGGTTGAGCCTATAGCGCCCGACCTTAAACATGAATCCCCAATACCCTGCCACGCTGCGCGTTCTCGGGACATTGGGGATACGAAATGTTTCAGGTTAATGGCCGGACACTTTAGCGCTACTGCCGCCCTTCGCGCAGCCATGCGGCGGTGATCAACGCCGCCGATAGCACCAAAACCAGCCACCCCGGCAGGATTGCCGTTTGCCGGATGTCGCGGGTTTCGTAAGCGCCGCGCGGTGTGATCCCCAGCCAACCACGCCCTGCCGCTGGCCGTCCCGCCCGCACGTTGCGCAACTTGGGCAATCCGTCCTCAAGTACCGCCACACCGCCACGCCTTGACGACAACAGAGCCTCCAGCGGGTCGCCGCTGGCAATGGTTTCAACGAACTCACGCGGGGCTGCGGGGCCAAGGCCGATCACTGTGGTTTGATCCCCGTTGTCCAGCCGGTAAAGACCCATTTCAGGCCCTTCAAACGTGCCCTCAAACATGCCCGCCGCCGCCTCGGTCAGCGGCACCTCAACCGTGCTGCCATCCGGCAGTGTTACGGTCGCCGGCGGCACGGTTTTGCGCAAAGTGCGACGGGTGATCCGCATACTCTGTCCCTCGGCGGTGGCGACCAGCGCTTCCTCCTCAAGCTCGGGTTCTTTCATCATCCAGTGGGCCAAGCGCCGCAGCAGCTCCAGCTGCGGCCCGCCCCCTTCGTAGCCTCGGCTCCATAGCCACGCATGATCCGACGCAAGCAGCGCGACACGGCCCTCACCGACGCGATTCAGCACCAGTAAGGGGCGTTCGCCGATCCCTGACATCAGCACATCGCCCTGCGGGTTGGCGACGTCGATCTCGCGCAGCCACCGACCCCAATCGCCGCTGCCGGGCAGGTTGGTTGTAACCGGATGTCTGGCCCCCAGTTCGGTGACCGTCGGCCGGTAAGGCTGTTCAAGCACGCGCGCGGTTGGTGTGGCCGGAATGACCGAGCCAAGCGGCGAGCGGAAAATGCTGTCGGCGCTGGCAAAATCCGGCCCGGCAGCAACCAGAACAGCACCGCCCTGACGTACATAACTCGCGACATTGTCCAGATAGAGCGCTGGCAGGATGCCGCGCCGCTGGTAGCGGTCAAAGATGATCAGATCGAAATCCTCAATCTTTTCCATGAACAGCTCACGGGTCGGAAAGGCGATCAGCGAAAGTTCCGTGACCGGCACGCCGTCCTGTTTCTCCGGCGGACGCAGAATGGTGAAATGTACCAGATCAACCGAGCTGTCCGACTTGAGAAGGTTGCGCCATGTGCGTCCGCCCGGATGCGGTTCGCCACTGACCAACAGCACACGCAGGCGGTCACGCACCCCGTTCATCTGGATCAGCGAAACATTGTTGCGGTCGGTCAGCTCGCCCTCGGCCTTGGGCAAGGAAAAGCGGATCACATTTCGCCCGCCATGGGGCAGGGTCACCGGCAGCTCAAGGTCTTGGCCAATCGGCACGCGAAAGGTCTGCGCCGGTTCGCCGTCAATGGAAATATCCAGTGAAGCGAGGGTTTCACCCGCCGGTGCATTGCCCAGATCGTCAATGCGCAGGGTCAGGGTGACCGCTTCGCCGATGATGGCAAAGCCCGGCGCGTTGCGTATCGTCAGGCGGCGGTCCCAATCCGTGCTTTCGCCGGTCATCAGCAGGTTCATCGGCGCGGGCAGGTCCACCGGCAGATCGGCGTCATGCACCCGCCCGTCGCTGATTGCGAGAATGCCGGCAATCCGCGCCTGCGGTTCTTCGGCCAGCGCATCGGTGATTGCGCGCATCATCTGGGTGCCGCCATCGCCGGCACCGTCCGGCACGGTGATCCGGCGGATTTCGGTATTGGGCCTTGTGCCGATCTGTGTGGCCAGCGCTTGCGCGGCCTCGGCGGTCTGTTCGGCCCGCCCGCCCAGTTGCTGGCTGGCGCTTTGATCTTCGACCAACAGCACGATATCGCTCAGCGGTGCGCGGTCTTCTTGCTGATAGGAGGGGTTGGCCAGCGCCCCCAGAACCACCGCTGCCGCCAGTCCGCGCAGGGCCCATCCCTTTAGCCCGCGCAAAATCGCAAGTATCAGCCCCATCAGGGCGATGATGATCACCACGAGCAGCAGAGACATCGGGATCAGCGGATCAAATACAAGTGTCGCGGTCATTGGCCCAGCCGTTCCAAAAGGGCAGGCACATGCACCTGATCCGATTTATAGTTTCCTGTCAGCACATGCATGATCAGGTTGACGCCAAAGCGGTTGGCAAGCTCGCGCTGGCGCTCTCCGCCATAGCCGCGTCCGATCGGAACCAGTGGCGCGCCGTCGGGGCGCACGGCCCAAGCTGCGGCCCAGTCGTTGCCGCCGATAACAACCGGGGTGACCCCGTCGTTCAGATTGCGAAACGGCATACCTTCGATCTGTTGCGCATTGGGCCGCGAGGCTTCGGCCCAGACATCGCGGCTGTTGTGACGCCCTGGAAAGTCGCGCAGCAGATAGAACGTGCGTGTCAACACATGGTCATCCGGAACCGGTTCCAGTGGCGGAATATCCAGCGATGCCGCAAGGTCTTGCAGTTTGCGGCCATTCGGGGTGGTGCTGCCCAGCCCGGCGATATTGGCATCACGGGTATCAAACAGGATCAATCCGCCAGAACGCAGATAGGCGTTCAGCTTCACATAGGCCTCGGCAGAGGGGCGCGGCTGATCCGGCGTGATGGGCCAATAGAGCATCGGAAAAAACGCCAGTTCATCGGTTTCGAGATTAACCGCAGTCGCCGGTGCCGGCTCGATAGAGGTGCGAAAGAACAAGGTGTCTGACAATCCCTGCAGGCCAGCGGCGGCGATTTCGTCCACTTGGGCATTGCCTGTGATGACATGGGCAAGCGACACTTCGGTGGTGGCAGCAAGCGCGAAATTGTCAGCTTCGCTTTGTGTGTGGCCGGGGCTTGCAATGCCAAGAAAAGGCAGCGCCAGAAACGCAAGAGCGGCTGCGTTGCTACGTTTCAGCAACCGGCCGGACAGGGCCAGCGAGGCAACGATATCGGTCAACAGCAACAGGACCGACAGGCTGAGCAGCCAGCCGGCAACCGGTTGTTCGGGGGCCACGGCCAGACCACGCACCGGTACGTCTGATGGCCAGCTGGCCGCTGACAGGGTCGTATCCGTCCCGATGACATTGCGTGCCAGACGCCGCTCGCCACTGCGATAGATGCCGGGGCGCAGGGCTGGGCCGGCGGCGGCAGACAACAAGTCCGATCCGTCGACACCGGGCAGGTTGCCCGCGTCGCTTAAAGAGCCAAACCCGTCCATAACGCGCAGCGGTGTCCATGTGGTGCCGTCAAGCGTGCCGGCCTCTGGCGATGCGGATGCCGCAGAGACAGCCAGCCGTTCCAGCATTTCAACAAACAGGCCGGACAGCGGCAGGGTTGACCAGTCAGCCGAGGCAGTGACGTGGAACAAGACGATCTGCCCCTGACCTAAATATTTACGTGTTACCAGTGGTGTGCCATCGCTGAGCGCGGCAATCACCCGGCCCGCCAGCAAAGGATCAGGCTGTGCGACAACCTGCGCCGTGACAACGACGTCATCGGGAATGGACAGGCCAAAGAATGGCGAGGTGTCCTTGAAGGTATCAAGAGATTTCGGTTCACCCCAGCTCATCGCGCCGCCGACGCTGCGCCCGCCGGCCCGCAGCCGCACCGGCATCAGTGGATCCTCGTCAAACCGGCTGATATCGCTGGCGGCAATCCGGGGGCCGGCAAACCGCACCAACATACCGCCCTGATCAATCCACTCCAGCAGCGGTGCGGACTCTGCCGCAGCGAGGGTCGCGACATCCGCCAGCACAATCACATCCGGATTGGCTGGCAGGACGTCCACAATCGTACCATCAATCAGATCGGCGGTGGGGGCCAGCGCCTGTTCGATGTAGTGCAGGGGTGACAACAGTTGCAGGCCCTCGCGCCCGCCGTCGGTGCCGATCAAGGCAACTTCGCGCCGCCGCAGGGTGTCATCAACAAGGGCAACCGCCCCCGCCGAGCGTTGGCCGACGATGGTAAAACCGGTGATCCGGGCGCGCAGTTCGGAGGGCAGGGACAATTCCGCTGTTGCATTGGTTGTGCCGGTCTCGAACACCGCCTTGGCGGTGGCAAGGATACGCGGGTTGCCTGCGGGATCACGCCCTTCGGCCTGTATCACCACTTCGCGTTCCGGCCCCGCGGCAGCCCGTGCAACCGCAAGCTGGACAAGATTGTTCTCATAGGTGGCGGGGGCAATGGCCAGCACATTGGCGGCAGTCTGATAAACCTCTACGCTGCCCTGCTTTTGCATTGCGTCCAACACCGTGGCGCGGCCCGCAAATTCCAATGCGTCACTGAACCAGATCGTGTCAAACGCGCCAAGGCCTTGCATGATCTCTACCGATTTGGAGATGTCTGCCGGGGATGGTTGCCATGCGGCAGGTGCCACGCCAGCCAAACGGGTTCGCCAGACATCGGCCGACTGAAACGCCGGCGCATCGGGGCGCGTCAGGACCAGAAAACCAACTGGACGCTCGGCGCGGCTGGCTTGGGTCAAACGGGCCTCAATCGCGGCGGTTTGTTGAGGCCAACGGGTGGCACCCGCCCAAGATCCATCCAACACAATCAGCAGCGGGGCATCGCTGGCTGGCGGATCGGTCTGCGGATTTAACACTGGTCCGGCCAGCCCCAGAATAATTGCGGCGACCAATGTCATGCGCAGCAACAACAGCCACCACGGTGTGCGGTCAGAGACGGTTTCATCATCCGCCAGCCCCAACAACAGGGCCACGCCGGGAAACCGGCGGCGGATCGGCGCAGGCGGCACCGCCCGCAGGATCAGCCACAGGATGGGCAAGGCGAGAAGCGCCGTCAGCAACCAAGGCGCGGTAAATCCGATGCTGCCCAGAACGGTCATGCGGCGGCTCCTGCGCGGGCATCAAGAGCGGCGTAAAGCCACAACAGGCCCGATTGCACCGAGGTAGTGGTGTGGTGCAACCCGTATTGCCAGCCGGTCAGAGCGCAAAGGCGTTGCAGCTCGGCTTTGCGTTGGGCCAGCCGTTCCAGATATCGCCCCTTGAGGTCATTCGCCTTGAGCGTTTCATGGCGCAGCGTGCCACCGACACTTTCGAAAACTGTGCGTCCAGTGAAGGGAAAAGCCTCTTCTGAGGGATCAAGCACGTGATACACAACCCCGCGTACCCCGCGGTCGGCAGCTTTGGTCAGCGCGGTTTGCACGCCCTCAAGATCTCCCATGAAATCGGATATGAAAACCGCACGGGCATGGGGGATCATGCCACGGTGTTCTGGTGCGCTGTAGTCTGTTTGGTCATCGCGACAGAAGGTTTCCGCCAGCCGCAAGACCTGCGGATTGCCACTACGCGGCGGCAGGGTGGTGCCGGTTAGGCCAACCCTTTCGCCACCGCGCAACAACAAGATGGCCAAGGCCAGCGCCAGCACCCGTGCGCGATCCGCCTTTTCCGGTACATCCTTATCAGACGAGAACCGCATAGAGGCCCCCTGATCCACCCAAAGCATAACGGATTGCGCGATTTGCCACTCACGTTCGCGGACAAATTCCTGATCCCCCATCGCGGAACGGCGGTGGTCGATCATGCGCCGGCTGTCACCCTGCTGTGACGGGCGGTATTGCCAAAAATCATCGCCCACGCCGGCGCGCCGGCGCCCGTGCGCGCCCAACAGGACCGCACCGGCCAGATGTTCGGCACGGGCCAGCAAGGCAGGCAGGCGGGCGGCTTGATCCTCTGCCGCGGCGCGAAGGGTGACGGGGGTGTTCACGCGGCTGCTTTCGTTCCGGTCAGGCTGGCCGCGGTTTCGTCAATCAACCCTTGCAGGCTGTCGCCACGTGCCCGTGCGGCAAAGTTCAGTGCCATGCGGTGTGACAGGACTGGCCGGGCCATATCCAGCACATCCTCGGCAGAGGGGGCAAGCCGGCCTTGCAACAGCGCGCGCGCGCGTACCGCCAGCATCAAGGCCTGTGCCGCACGCGGGCCGGGGCCCCAGGCCACGGTGTCTTTTACCCGGGCGCTGGCATCCTCTTCTTCAGGGCGGAACGCGCGTACCAGATCAAGGATCAGTTCGACCACCGACTCTCCGACCGGCATCCTGCGCAGCAGACGCTGAGCATCCAGCAGCTCTTGCGCGGTGAAAACCTGCGTCGATTGCGCATCGGTATCCCCTGTGGTGGCCAGCAGAATATCGCGTTCGGTGGCACGGTCAGGATAGGCCACGTCAATCTGCACAAGAAAGCGGTCCAGCTGCGCCTCGGGCAAGGGATAGGTGCCTTCTTGTTCAATCGGGTTCTGGGTGGCGAGAACGTGGAATGGCACGCCAAGAGGACGGTTCTGGCCTGCGACGGTAACGGTCTTTTCCTGCATCGCCTGCAACAGGGCCGATTGCGTGCGCGGGCTGGCGCGATTGATTTCATCGGCCATTAACAGCTGGCAAAACACTGGCCCCTCAATAAATCGAAAAGTCCGACTGCCGTCTGCGGTGGTGTCCAGCACCTCGGAGCCGAGAATATCGGCGGGCATCAGATCCGGCGTGAATTGTACCCGATTGCCGTCCAGCCCCATCACAGTGCTAAGGGTTTCAACCAAAAGGGTTTTACCCAGACCGGGCAGGCCGATCAGCAGCCCATGCCCGCCACACAACAGCGCCGTCAACGTCAGGTCGACCACACGTTCCTGCCCGATAAATTGGTTGGTAATGGACTGTTTGGCCACGCCCAGTTTCGCACCCAGTGTTTCGATCTGATCAATCATGTCGTCGGCTTGGGTCATGACATTTGCTTCCTTGGGATTATATCGGTTTAGTCTAACCTATCTCTTTCACAGGAAATGGCAAAAGCAATGAGCGGACAAAAAACCGTTACCCCAACTGCAGATACGCTGGCAGAGGCCGCGCGGGCTGCAAAAACACGCGGTTTACCGCCGCTAGAGAAATGGAACCCCCCGTTTTGTGGTGATCTGGACATGCAGATCAAACGCGACGGGACGTGGTTTTATCAGGGCACGCCGATCGGACGCCCGGAGCTGGTGCGGCTTTTTTCAACGATTCTGTGGCGCGAGGGCGACAAGTACTTCCTTGTCACGCCGGTTGAAAAAGTCGGGATCACGGTGGAGGATGCGCCCTTTGTCGCGGTGGATTTTGAGGTGGCCGGTGAGGGAGGTGAGCAAAAGCTGAGCTTTATCAGTAATGTAGGCGACACCGCTGTCGCTGGTCCTGATCATCCGATCCGGGTGGTGCGCGACCCCGAGACCGGCGAACCGGCTCCCTATGTGCTGATCCGGCGCAACCTAGAAGCCCTGATTGATCGCAAGAGTTTTTATCGCCTTGTCGAGCTGGGTACCCATCATGACGGGTGGTTTGGGGTTTGGTCCGAAGGGCAGTTTTTCGGCTTTATCCCGTCAGATGAATTGCCGGACGGCGGGTGAATGCCGTTGAAATTCGCCGCCAACCTTAGCCACCTTTGGCCGGAATTGCCCTATCTTGACCGGTTTGCTGCCGCTGCTGCTGCGGGGTTCGATGCGGTCGAGGTGCTGTTCCCTTATGAGGTGGCAGCCAAGGAGACCAAACGCGCATTGATTGCCAATGGACAGCGGATGATTCTGATCAACGCGCCGCCGCCAAATTACACAGGCGGCGCGCGTGGCTTTGCGGCGCAACCGGAAGTTACTCAGCGATTTCAAAATGATATGCGGCGGGCATTTCGCTATACCGAGGCGCTGGGCGTGTCCTGTTTGCATGTGATGACCGGGGCGGCCGAAGGTGCCGTGGCAAAGCAGACACTGATCGATAACCTGAAATGGGCGGCAGATGCGGCCCCTGGGGGTGTGACCCTGACGCTGGAGCCGCTGAATTCTGTGGCGCAACCGGGGTATTTCCTCAACGATTACGGTCTGGCAGCCGAGGTGTTGCACGCCGTGGATGCGCCCAATGTAGGGCTGCAATTTGACAGCTATCATGCGCAGATGATCCATGGCGATGCGGTGGCGGTATTTGATGAATACCTGTCGTTGATCCGGCATGTTCAGGTGGGAGACAGCCCGGATCGCGGCGCGCCGGGCACGGGGAATGTCGATTTCGTCAGCTTGTTCGACCGGATCGAAATATCGGGATATACAGGCTGGGTAAGTGGTGAATATTCTCCCAACGGGCCGACCGAGGACAGCTTGGGCTGGATGAACCGCGAAACGGATTAACATGCCACGACCCAACTGCTGAGCTTTAGTTAAAGCCTTTGTTTTCAAGGGCGAATCGGATGTGCCAAGCGTACACCCCCGATGCACCCCCGGTACACCTTGCGCTGCACCATTTACGGAATGAGTGGGGATTAAGCCTGCGCGCGCCGGTGTTGCGTTAACGGCATGTAAACGGTCGTTGGATTAATGTGGAAAACACAACGGCGCGTCGCCGGGCTTCCAAAGGGGGAATTTTGGCATGATTTGAGTAAAGGCATCAGAGGTAAGAAAGGCAGTAAGCCAGACGTGGATATTTGGCCATGGCTGTGCGTCAAACCATGGTTTGTCGATAAAGGCGAACTGGCGCACGAAAGGCAGGATTGCGAAATCGGCAAGTGTCGGTTTGCCAAAGATGTGGCCGTTAATCTGCTGATCCAGTTCGGTCAGGAAATCCGCGGCGACAGCGCGGTGTTTTGTCGGATCTTCATCCGGATAACGGGTGGCATATTTGGTGCGATCAAGGGCAGATTTAAAAGGCCCGTCTATCGTGGCAATCAGTGCGTGCCCGTCTTGCGGCATGTCCAACCATCCTGCGGGGTCGGATTGCTGTAAGGCCCAGAACATAATGTCGAGGCTTTCGTCGATCACCAGATCATTGGCGGCCAGCACCGGAACTGTGCCGCTGGGTGAGGTATCGAGGAAAGCTTGCGGTTTGTCGCGCAGCAGGATTTCACGCAGCTCGACCCGAACGCCAGACGACAGGACCGCCAGCCGTGCCCGCATGGCGTAGGGGCAACGGCGAAAGGAGTAGAGGACGGGCTGAATTTTGTTCAATGCGCCTCGGCCCAATTGGCCCCTTGCCCTGCGTCCACTGTCAGTTTGACGTCAAGTTTGACGATGGGGTCATTGGCGTTCTCCATGATGTCGCGGGCGGCTTCGATCAAGGCTGCCTCGTGTCCTTGTTCGACCTCGAAGAGGAGTTCATCGTGGACCTGTAGCAACATTGTGGCGGGCAAGTCTTTGATCGCCGCGGGCATCCGGATCATCGCGCGGCGGATGACGTCGGCGGCAGTGCCCTGAATTGGTGCGTTAATCGCGGCGCGCGCTGCGAAACCGGCATGTGGCCCCTTGGCGGTGATGTTGGGTGTATGAATTTTACGTCCAAACAGGGTTTGCACAAACCCGTGTTCTTTGGCGAAAGCCTTGGTGTTGTCCATATAGGTGCGGATGCCCGGAAAGCGTTCGAAATAGCGATCGATGAACCCCTGCGCCTCGGAACGGGGAATGCGCAGGTTGCGGGCCAGACCAAAACCGGAAATGCCGTAGATCACGCCAAAGTTGATCGCTTTGGCGCGGCGGCGGATGTCGGGTGTCATATCCTGCATTGGCAAATCGAACATTTCGGAGGCCGTCATGGCGTGAATGTCATCACCCCGCGCAAAGGCTTCTTTGAGTGCGGGAATATCGGCAATATGGGCAAGGATGCGTAATTCGATTTGGGAATAATCCAGTGCTACCAATGCCTTGCCGGGTTCAGCGATGAAAGCTTCGCGGATGCGGCGGCCTT
Source organism: Sulfitobacter sp. M05 (assembly GCF_029285175.1). GTDB lineage: Bacteria > Pseudomonadota > Alphaproteobacteria > Rhodobacterales > Rhodobacteraceae > Sulfitobacter. The sequence goes on from NZ_JABEDH010000002.1 coordinate 893,327, forward strand.
CCTCGGACCGGATCGGGATGTTTTGCAGGTTCGGATCGGTCGAGGCAAGACGCCCTGTGGACGCCCCCGCAATGGAATAGGAGGTATGCACACGCCCGGTGTCCGCATTAATATGGGTTTGCAGCGCATCGGTATAGGTCGATTTCAACTTGCTCAGCTGGCGCCAGTCCAACACGCGCGCAGGCAGCTCGTGTTCCGTCGCGAGGTCTTCGAGGATATCAACGCCGGTGGCATAGGCTCCGGTTTTACCCTTTTTGCCGCCCTCGATCCCCATCTCGTCAAACAGGATTTCGCCCAGTTGCTTGGGAGAGCCGACGTTGAATTTCCGCCCTGCAATCTCGTAAATCTCATCTTCAAGTGCCGCCATCTTCTGGGCAAAGGCATTGGACATCCGGCTGAGCGTATCCCGGTCCACCTTGATGCCAGAGCGCTCCATATCGGCCAGCACAGGCACCAGCGGGCGTTCCAGTGTTTCGTACACTTTGGTGACCTGTGCGCTGTGCAGCTGAGGTTTCAGAACCTGCCACAAACGCAGGGTGATATCGGCATCCTCGGCCGCATATGCCACCGCTTTGTCCAGCGGCACCTTGTCAAAGGTGATGGCCGATTTGCCCGTTCCTAACAGCGGCTTGATCGGGATTGGCGTGTGGTTCAGATAACGCTCGCAGAGGGTATCCATGCCGTGATTGTGCAGCCCAGCATGCTGCGCATAGGACAGCAGCATCGTATCGTCGAAAGGGGCGACGGTGATGCCGATCTGGGCAAAGATCTTGGCGTCATATTTCATGTTCTGCCCGATCTTCAGGATCGTCGGATCCTCAAGCATCGGTGTCAGCATACGCAGGGCTTCTTCGACCTTCATTTGCCCTTCGGCCAGATCATCGGAGCCGAACAGATCGTCACTGGCCCCGGCCTTGTGGATCAACGGAATATAGCAGGCCTTGCCCGGCGCTGTGGCCAGCGAAATGCCGACCAATTCGGCGGTCATTTCATTCAATCCGGTGGTTTCAGTGTCGACGGCAACATGGCCGACTTCATAAATCGCATCGATCCATTTTTGCAGCGCGGTGGCGTCGCCGACCTGCTCGTAGGTGCTGGCGTCAAAGGGCACATCGTCCAGCACAGGCGCTTGCGGGGCTGGGGCTGTATCGTTAATCGCCGGCGCGTCCTTGCCCATCTGGTCGGCAATGCGCTTGGTCAGGGTGCGAAACTCCATCTCGGCAAGGAATGCCAGCAAGGTGTCTGGATCGGGGTCGCGCACCTCAAGATCGTCGATCGTGAAATCCAGTGGTGTGTTTTCGTCCAACTGCACCAGACGCCGCGACAGGCGGATTTGCTCTTCGTTATCAATCAGGGTCTGGCGGCGTTTGGGTTGCTTGATCTCTCCGGCGCGTTCCAGAAGCGCATCCAGATCGCCGTATTCGTTGATCAACAAAGCGGCGGTCTTGATGCCGATACCGGGGGCACCCGGCACGTTGTCTACCGAATCGCCAGCCAAAGCCTGCACATCGACCACATGCTCGGGATAGACCCCGAATTTCGCAAAGACCCCCTCGCGGTCAATGCGGTTATTCTTCATCGCATCCAGCATCTCGACGCCGTCGCCAACCAATTGCATCAGATCCTTGTCGGATGAAATGATGGTACAGCGCCCGCCGGCAGCACGGGCCTGAACCGCAAGGGTGGCGATGATGTCATCGGCCTCATAGCCCTCTTTTTCCTCACAGGCGATGTTGAAGGCTTCGGTCGCGGTGCGAGTCAGTGGGATCTGCGGGCGCAGATCTTCGGGCATGGCCTCGCGGTTGGCCTTGTAAAGATCATACATATCGTTGCGAAACGTATGGCTGCCCTTGTCGAAAATCACCGCAACATGGGTCGGCGCGTCCGGCCCTGTGTTGCCCTCGACATAGCGGTGCAACATGTTGCAGAAGCCGGCCACCGCCCCGATTGGCAATCCATCGGATTTCCGCGTCAGCGGTGGTAAGGCGTGATAGGCCCGAAAGATAAACGCAGATCCGTCGATCAGATGCAGGTGGTGGCCTTTGCCGAATGTCATGCGCATATCTCCCTCAGGGCATGGCCCCTTTTGCCACGAAGCCTTTCGCGCTGCCAGCAGGGTTTCTGCGCAACCTCTGTCTTCATCTTGCCAATAAACTCATCTGCCGGTGCGGCGGGCACCAGCAGAAAGGACAGTGCCTAAACTTTGCCTTCAAAATCGGCATGTACAAATTTGCAGTCGCAATACCCGCATTCAACGAATCCCGTGTCCTTGGGGATTTGCAGCCAGACGCGTGGATGGCCAAGTGCCCCTTCGCTGCCGTCGCAGGAAATGCGATAGGTGGTCACGACCTTGGTTTCTGGCGCGGATTGGCTCATGGGGGTGTCCTTGGCTTGGGCTGTATCTTGTCCTTCGTTATGCCGAAACAGGCGTGGCGCGGCAAGGGTTGGTTAGCCCCGGTCAATACGCAACTGATAACAATTGTTCCGCGCCGAGCGCACATGGATGTAAGCGACCTTTGGATTGGCAAAAACCGTCTCGACATAGGCGGGGATGTCATCCGGGGCAACGATTTTACCGGTGCCGTAAGCAACGCGGTCCTGCGCGCAGTATCCTTTGAGCAGGTAATCGGGGGAGCTGGTCAGGATTTCGGGCAGGGATGCGTCACCACCTCCCTGAGCGCAGATGTCGGCACAGAGAAAGATCGGACCGGTTTCAGCGTAGGCATGAAGGGTGTCGAAAGGCCGGTAAGCTAAAATCAGCATCGCCGCGCCGGCGGGAATTTCGCGCAGGCAATGGCGGCAGGGGTTGCCTGTCCCGTCCGAGATGGTGGTTTCACAAGCCATTCCATAGGCGTCGCAAGCACCTTTTTGCAATGCGCGGATTGTGGCGGTGGGCAGGGCGGTAAATTGCATGTTCAGACTCCTCTGTGGGGTCCTGTCTGGGGTATGGGCTGGGCCCCGCCAATCCGGTTCTTGCGCAAGCTTTGGATAAACGGTTCACCCCGCGCATCTAAGGGGCTAAAAGGCGCTAAGAAACCGGCAGAGGTGCGATACGATGAACATCCCGAAACCTGTGGTTCTGTGCATCCTTGATGGATGGGGAACCAGTGCCCATGCCGAGGGGAATGCCCCTTTGCTGGCCGACACGCCGACAATGGACCGGATCCTGCGCGATTGTCCAAGTGCCAGCCTGACAACCTTTGGTCCGGATGTGGGTTTGCCGCGCGGCCAGATGGGCAATTCCGAAGTCGGGCACACCAATATCGGTGCCGGACGGGTGGTGGCGATGGATTTGGGGCAAATCGACCTTGCGATTGAAGAGGGAAGCTTTGCGTGTGAGGCGGCCTTGCTTGAGTTTATTGGCAAGATGAAGGCCAGCGGCGGCACGGCCCATCTGATGGGTCTGGTGTCGGATGGCGGGGTGCATGGCCATGTGAACCACATGATCGCGGCGGCGCAGGCGCTGGACGCCGCGGGCGTGCCGGTTGTGATCCATGCTTTGACCGATGGGCGCGATGTGGCACCACGTTCGGCGCAGGAATTCTTTGATACTTTGCAGGCAGGGCTGCCTGCGGGGGTTAGCATTGTCACTGTCACGGGGCGCTATTTTGCGATGGACCGGGATACCCGTTGGGACCGGGTCGAGAAAGCCGTACAGGCGATTTTGGGGGGGGGGGGGGGGGTGCGGTCGGCAACGGCAGAGGCCGCGGTTGATGCAGCCTATGCGCGGGGCGAGGATGACGAGTTTATTCAGGCCACTGTGTTAGGGGAATATGCCGGAGCGCGTGACGGAGACGGGCTGTTCTGTTTGAATTTTCGTGCGGATCGGGCGCGCGAAATCATGTCGGCGCTGGGCGATCCCGCCTTTGACGGTTTCGCCGTTGGGGAGCGCCCTGACTGGGCGGCCTTGATGGGTATGGCACCCTATTCGGTGGAACATGCAGTTTTTATGACCACCATGTATCACAAGCCCGAGCTGGAAAATACGCTGGGCGATTGGGTCGCGAAGCAGGGTTTGCGCCAGTTCCGTTTGGCCGAAACCGAAAAATACCCGCATGTGACGTTTTTCCTGAACGGTGGGGAAGAGACGCCTTTTGCGGGAGAAGCACGGCAGATGCCGAAATCGCCCGATGTGGCGACCTATGACCTGCAACCCGAGATGTCTTGTGCGGAGGTGACGGACCATTTTGTCGCGGCGATTGAAGAAGGGTATGATCTGATCGTCGTGAATTACGCCAACCCTGACATGGTTGGGCATACCGGTGATCTGGAGGCGGCGATGGCGGCCTGCGCTGCGGTGGATGCGGGATTGGGGCGTGTGATGGACGCGCTTGAAAAGGCGGGTGGTGCGATGATTGTTACTGCGGATCACGGCAATTGCGAGATGATGATCGACCCCGAGACCGGCGGGGCGCATACGGCGCATACGCTGAACCCCGTGCCGGTTGCGGTGGTGGGTGGCCCCGTGGGCGCGGGTTTACGTGACGGGCGGTTGGCCGATCTTGCGCCAACGTTGTTGCAGTTGATGGGCCTGGAGCAGCCGCCTGAAATGACCGGTGTGTCGCTGATCAAATGAAGCGGTTTGTCCTTATTCTGGCGCTTTGGTGGCCGGCTGTTGCCACGGCGCAATCCACCGAGGAACAGGCGCGGGCAGCGGTGTCTGCGTTAGAGGCAGCATCGATCATGCTAGATCAGGCTGATGGGGCGCGGGACAGGGTGCGGGCGCTGACCCGCACGATTCAGGCATTTGAAACCGGACTGGGTGCGATGCGGGCGGGGCTGCGGCAGGCGGCGATTAACGAGGCGCAACTGACCACCAAGCTGGCTTCGCGCGATGGCGAGGTCGCCGATTTGTTGGGGGTTCTGCAAAGCATGGGCGGGGCGCCGTCACCTGTCATTTTATTGCATCCCGAAGGTCCGACCGGCACCGCGCGGGCGGGGATGTTGCTGGCCGAGCTGACGCCGGCCCTGAACCGGCGCGCCGATGCGCTGCGCCGTGATCTGGAGAATGTGCAGACCCTGCGCGCTTTGCAGACGGATGCGGCGAAACGGCTTCAGCTTGGCTTGACCGAGGTGCAGGCCGCCCGCACCGCGCTAAATCAGGCGATGGCGGAGCGTACAGATTTGCCAAAGCGGTTTACCGAGGATCCGGTGCGGACCGGCATCCTGATTGCCTCGACGGAAACGCTTGATGGTTTTGCCAGCGGGCTGTCCGAGATCGTTACGGATGAGGTTGAGCCGGCCCCTGTCACATTGGACGGCCAGATCGGCGCATTGCCGCTGCCGGCGCAGGGGCTGGTGTTGCGTCGCGCGGGCGAGGCGGACGCCGCCGGGGTGAAACGCCCCGGTTTGATCCTGGCCACACGTCCGGGTGCGATTGTCACCAGCCCGACGGCGGCGACGATCCGTTATGTTGGCGGGTTGCTGGATTTTGGCAATGTTGTGATTCTGGAACCGCAGGCCAATACGCTGTTTGTCATTGCCGGTCTTGATGTGGTTTACGGAGAGACAGGGCAGGTGATTGCAGGGGGGACGCCGATCGGTTTGATGGGCGGCGCAATTGCACAAACGGGCGAAGAATTGTCACCGCTTCGTGAAGGGGCTGGCACAGAGCGTTCAGAAACGCTCTATATAGAAGTCAGAGAAGAAAACACGCCACAGGATCCGGAACTATGGTTTCGAACGGACGAGGATGGATAACGAGATGAAGAAGTTTGTAATGGCGGCCCTCGGGGGCACGGTGCTGGGGGTGATTGCCACGACCCAGATCGCGGCGCCGCTGCTGGCGCAGGAAAGCGCTAAAACCGAAAACGTCTATGAGCAGCTGGACCTGTTTGGTGATATTTTCGAACGTATTCGCGCCCAATATGTCGAAGAGACCGACAGCAGCGAGCTGATCGAGGCGGCGATTAACGGTATGCTGACATCGCTTGATCCGCATTCAAGCTATCTGTCGCCCAAGGACGCGGCCAAGATGCGTGAACAGACCCGCGGCGAGTTCGGCGGTCTGGGCATTGAGGTCACGCAGGAAGAGGGCTTTGTCAAAGTGGTGTCGCCGATTGACGGCACGCCAGCGGATGAAGCGGGCATCGAAGCGGGAGATTTTATCACCCATGTAGATGGCGAGACCCTGTTGGGTTTGGTGCTGGATGATGCGGTGGAATTGATGCGCGGGCCGGTGGGGTCGGAAATCGTGATTACCGTGGTGCGCGAGGGCGAGGCAGAGCCCTTTGACGTGACCCTGACCCGTGCCACGATCCAGTTGACCGCGGCGACAGCGCGCACCGTGGGCGAAACGGCGGTGCTGCGTTTGACCACGTTCAACGAACAGACCTATCCAAAAATGAAAGAGGGGCTTGAGGCCCAGATCGAAGCGGCCGGTGGTATCGACAAAATCAACGGTATCGTGCTGGATCTGCGCAACAACCCCGGTGGATTGCTCAATCAGGCAATCGCCATTTCGGATGCCTTCCTTGAAGAGGGCGAGATCGTCAGTACCCGTGGTCGCGAGTTGGCCGATGGCGACCGTGTGAACGCAACGCCCGGTGATCTGAGCCAAGGCAAGCCGATTGTGGTGTTGATCAATGGCGGGTCTGCCTCCGCCTCCGAGATTGTCGCGGGGGCCTTGCAGGACCATCGCCGCGCCATCGTCATCGGGACCAAGAGTTTTGGCAAAGGATCGGTACAAACCGTGATGCCGCTGCGTGGAAACGGCGCGATGCGTCTGACAACGGCGCGGTATTACACACCATCGGGCCGCTCGATTCAGGCGCTGGGCGTATCACCGGATATCGTTGTCGAGCAGCCGCGTCTGAAGCCGGAAACAGAGGACGACGACGAGAACCTGTTGCGTCCGCGCCGTTCGGAGGCGGATTTGCGCGGCAGCCTGAATAATGACAGCCTGACAGAGGATCAGGTCAAACAGATCCTTGAAGACCGCACCAAGGCAGAGAAAGCTGCGGAGCTGCGCCAGGAAGATTATCAACTGGCCTATGCCATTGATATTCTCAAGGGCTTGTCAGCGCTGGGACCAAAGGAGTGATCTGACCTTTTTCAATCAGATCAGAGATGTTGCGCAAGGCGGCGGAGAGAGGTCTCCGCCGCCTTTTGCCTTCTGTGGTGTCAAAGCATGGCTTGCAGATTGGCGATGATGATCTGCGTCAGCTGTTGATGGATATCGGCCCGCGATCGGCCACCGGCGTCATCACACAGGGGGTCAAGTTCGCCTTCATTCGCCAAAATGGCCGCGCCCTTGGGCTTGCATTGGGCCAGAAAGCTGAAGTGGACGGCATCGGGCACGGCCAGATAACGCGCTTGCGGGATCAGCGCGGCAGCCTCTTTGGCATAGACGCCAAGCGGCACGGTTTCCTCGGCCCCGAGATTGATCACCAGCATGGGGGTCTCGATCTGTTTCAGGCTTTCGGCGGTCATGGTTTCGACAATCCCCGGATCCACGATCACGGCGGTTTTGATGCGCGGGTCGGTTAAATCCTGCGCGGCAGGGGATAAATCCATGCTGTGCAGATCAATGCCGAAATGCGCGAGGAAGGCGCAATCCGACATGCCGTGGTCTGTTTCATCGCAAAAGCGCTGTAGCAGATCGGGGTTCACCCGCGCGCCGGACAGGGCCATTGCCGTGTACCCCCCGGCAGAAAAGCCCAAACTGGCGATACGGCTGGTGTCGATATAGGGGAAGGCGTCGGGGTGATCGGTGATTTCGTCGAGGACCGCCGATACATCCTCGGGCCGTTCCCAGACCCGCACCGCCGCCTCGGCAGAGGCATTGCCGGTGGTCGTGCCGGGGTGGTTGGGCAGGACAACCACAAAGCCTGCCTCTGCCAAGGCAGAGGCGATCCATCCAAACTGGCCGGCATTTCCTCCGGCACCATGTGAAATCACGACCATCGGGTGTTTCCCCGCGGCGTGCGGGGCATCGCGGCCTGCCGGTGTGCCATAAAACACGCCGTTGCCCCCCACGGTGACGGCGCGCCCGCCCGGCTGAGCAGGGTACCAGATGTGAAAATCCACCTCGGTCTGGCGCACGGGGGCAAAGGCCGCGCCATAGGTGATTCCGGTTGTGCCGGCATAGGGCGGGCGGGTGATTTCATATCCGCCCCATGCCGCCGCGCCCATGGCGGCGAGGAGGGCGGCGGTGCTGGCAAATCGCTTGAGGGTGAACATGCTGTGGTCCTTTTGATGAAAGTGATGCAGCAGGCCTAGGCAACGGGCGGGCAGCGGGCGTCCTGAATCGCGTTTCAGGTCGTCCTGCATCACGATCAAGGATATGCAGGGGGCGAAATCAACCGGATGTGACGGCCTGCCATGCTCTTTGTTCCTTTGCCGCTATTTGCTACTTTCGCGCTGTGTTTTGTGCTTGTGCGGCTTTGGGTGACGCGCGACATGTCGTTGCTTGCGCATCGGCTGTTTGCGCTGGTGGTGGCGCTTTACATGGTACAGTCGCTGCTGCTTTGCCTGCGTTGGGGATATGAAATTGACGCCATTGCGCCGCTGATTGCCCTGCTTGCACCCTGCCTGCCGGTTTGTGCCTATCTTGCCTATCTGTCGCTGGCGGACACGCTGTCGCAGCGCAATCTTTGGCCGTTGGCGGTGATCGCGGTGAATTGGCTGGTGTGGTTGGTGCAACCGGTGCTGGTCGATATGCCGATCCTGCTGACCTATCTTTGTTTCGGGGTCTTGTTGCTGGGCCTATCAAGGGGGGGCAGTGATGCGCTGGCCCTGTCACGGATTTCCGATGCGGTGGGGGCGTTGCGGGCAATGCGTCTGACCGGGCTGGCGCTGGTCGCGTCGAGTTTTACGGATGTTTATCTGATCTACGAGTTTGTGCAGAACGACGGGCGTCACGCGGCCCTGATTGTCACCTTTGTGCAGACCGCCTTTGTGCTTGTGATCGGTTTGGCCGCCGCTCTTGGGCAAACGGCGGCGGGGGAACCGGCTGATATGGAAGAGGCCCGCCCAAAGCCTGCGGCGACAGATGAAGACAGCGAGATCATCGCCCGCCTGACTGCCTTGTTCGAACAGGAGGGATTGCACCGCAATGAAGAGTTGAGCCTGCGCAAGCTGGCGCGGCGGCTGGGGTTGCCGGATCGGCGGGTATCGAATGCGGTGAACCGTTTGCGGGGTATGAACCTGTCGCAGTTCGTGAATGATTTCCGCGTGGACGAGGCCCGCAAACTTTTGCTTGAGACGGATAAATCCGTGCTTGAGGTGTCACTGGATGCAGGATTTGCGACCAAATCCAACTTTAACCGCGAATTTGCACGGGTGACTGGGCAAACCCCATCGGGCTGGCGTAAACAGGCGCGCGCCGGGCTTTAGGGTCAGGACCCTAGGTGGTCTCGACGCAGTGACGGCGGAAGGCGCTTTTGAGCATGTCCAGCTCGGCGCGCAGCAGGTTCATCTCGGCGCGAATGTCGTCGGCCAATGCCTCGCCGGCGATCAGGGTAATGTGGCCGATCTTTTCGTTCGCTTCCACGTCGCGGATGATCAGGGTCTGCACCCCGTCGGCAATCGCTTCCGGCGGGATTGGAACGGAAAGGGTCCAGTGATCGGCGCTTTGGTTATGGGTCAAGACCAGATCGGGCACCTTGGTGTTCTCGTGGGTCACCTCGATGTGCGGTTTGTCCTCGTCCACGCCACCGGTGATGATGCCCTGCCAGACGCCTTGTTTCATTTTGGTTTTGGTCAGTTGCAGCTGTGACATAGGGTACGGCCCTTCCTAGAGATGCGCGCGCGGACGGCGCGAGAAGGTAAGATCCCGCAGGACTACCTGATTCATTTGCGGGCCTTCAAAGATCAGATCGATCCACGCCCGTTCGACCCGTTTTTCGTTCAGGTTGGAATAGGCCAGATCGAATTCGACCCTGTGGTGTTCCCCGCTGAGCGGTAGTTCGCGCACGATTTGTTCGGTGTTGGGCCCGTGTTTGATGTTGAGGCGGGCGAATATTTCCAGCGGTTTTTCCATCTCGACAATCGCATCCATGCGCAACAGATGGGTGCGTTTCAGACCGTTGGTGCCCGCTTCGGGCAGGTCCACGACAAGCGACAGGAAAGACCCGTCGAACTGGAACACATCCAGTCGCAGGCCATAGGGGGCCAGATCCGCCTCGCGCAGATTACGCAACTGGCGCAGGGTCAGTTCCGAAAACTCGCAGTCGTGAAATAGCGTAACTTCATCGCCCAGCATGGATTTTGTCTGTACCGCCGACAGTCCCGGTGTGGGCAGCGGGCCACGCCACAATTCGGGGCGCCATGCCCAATCTGCATTATGAGGTTTGGGGAAGCTGGTTGAGCCGATCATTGGCAGTGCAAGGCGTTCGTCAGCGGTATGGATCAGCTTGTCCAGGTGGGTGCGCAGGGCGCGTGCCCGCGTCCGTTGGCGCCGCAGCAGCGGCAATTCGGTTTCGGAGGCGCGCCGCGCCGCCTTGGCCCAGCGTTGGAAATTGCGAGAGAACACTTTGCCGTCCAGAAAACTGAGAGAGATTTTGGACATAGGTGCGTGGGTCCTGACGGATTGGGCTGATTTGCAAGGACTTTATCGAGGCGGCCTTCTGCATTCAAATAGATTGGCGACAATCCCTTGCAAAAATCACGGGTGTCGCTGAGGGGGAAACAGGGGGGCGGGGCCGGAAATGATTATTCCGACCCAAGCCCGCTGATCATTCGGTCGAGAATTTTGCGGCCTTCTGCGCCGATGGCACGTCCGCCTTTAGGTCCGAACAGCGCCAGAGAAATCATCTGGGATCCTACCCGCGCGGTGCCGCGCCAGTGGGTTTCGCTGAGGCCTTCGGCAGGGGCCGGGCCGCTGGCGCGAAAGGTCACGCTGCGGTCTTTAATAACAGGGTCTGTCACCGTTGCCAGCCGCAGGGCGGCCGCGGTTTCGCTTGGTGTTGGCACCGTCGCACTTGCCGAGGAAAAGCTGGCGGTCAGGATGCCCGCCGGCGCATTGGCCGCTGCTTCCGGCGCGCCCAGACTTTCGCAGCGTGTCATCAGTGCAAAGTTTTGTTTGAGGGAGGTCCTGTCGATACAAAAGCCTTCTGGTGCTGCCAGTGTCACAGCGCCAAAAGCCATTTTTGCCTGCGGCATCGCCACAACTTTGGTCGTGGCTTTGCCGTCCGGTTTTTGCAGAAACGCGACACCCTGACCGTTCTCGCAGGCTGCGAGGCTGGTCAGGGTGAGGGCCGTAAGCGCGTTTTTACAGCTCCATGTAATCATGGGTTTCCGCCTTGCCGCCGGGATGGGTAACAGCGCCCAGATAGGTCGGGCCGACCAGCTGTGCGTATTTCCACAATGCGCCTGAGGCATAGTTGGTATCGCGCGGGCCGGTCCATGCCGCCTTGCGGGTGGCCAGCTCTTCCTCTGAGAGATCGACCGAAATCGTTCCTTCGATGGCATTCAGCGTGATCATGTCGCCGTTTTTCAACAGGCCGATGGGACCGCCCATCGCGGCCTCTGGACCGACGTGACCAACACAGAAACCGCGGGTCGCACCGGAGAAACGACCATCGGTGATCAAGGCAACTTTTTTGCCCATGCCCTGACCGGACAGCGCCGCCGTGGTGGCCAACATTTCGCGCATTCCGGGGCCGCCACGCGGACCTTCGTTGCGGATCACAAAGACGTCGCCTTCGGAGTAGGTGCGGTTCTGAACCGCCTCGAAAGCGTCCTGTTCGCATTCAAATACCAGCGCGGGGCCAGTGAAGATGATGTCTTCCTCGGCCATGCCGGCGATTTTCACGATGGCACCTTCGGGGGCAAGGTTGCCCTTGAGGCCAACAACGCCGCCGGTTTTGCTGATTGGGTTGTCGATGGCGTGAATCACTTTGCCGTCCGCTTCGCGTTCGATCCGATCCAGTTCTTCGCCCATGGAGTAACCTGTTGCGGTCAGACAATCGAGGTGGATCAGGCCGGCCTTGCGCAGTTCCTTCATAACCACTGGCACGCCGCCTGCTTCATAAAGGTCCTTGGCGACATAGGCACCGCCCGGCTTCATGTCGACAAAGTGCGGCGTGTCCCGGAAGATTTCGCACACGTCTTCGAGGAAGAATTCGATGCCGGCCTCATGTGCCATGGCGGGCAGGTGCAGCCCGGCGTTGGTGGAACCCCCGGTGCAAGCCACGATGCGGGCGGCGTTTTCAAAGGCTTCGCGGGTACAGATGTCGCGGGCACGAATGTTCTTTTCGATCAGGTTCATCACTGCGGCACCTGAGGCCACGGCATATTCGTCACGCGATTTGTAAGGTGCGGGGGCACCGGAGGAGTTTGGCAGCGCAAGGCCGATCGCCTCAGAGACGCAGGCCATGGTGTTGGCGGTGAACTGGCCGCCACACGCACCGGCAGAAGGGCAGGCAACGCGTTCGAGGATTTCCAGTTCGGCCTCGGTCATGGTGCCGCCCTGCCAGTTGCCAACCGCTTCGAACATATCTTGTACGGTCAGGTCGCGGTCTGCAAAGGCGGCGGGCACATCCGCACCTTCGGGCGCTTTGCCCGGCAGGATCGAACCGCCGTACATGAACACAGAGGGCACGTTCAGGCGGATCATTGCCATCATCATGCCGGGCAGGGATTTGTCACAGCCGGCAAGGCCAACCAACGCGTCATAGCAGTGGCCGCGCATGGTCAGCTCAACAGTGTCGGCAATCGCCTCACGCGATGCCAATGACGAACGCATGCCCTCGTGGCCCATCGCGATGCCGTCGGTGACGGTGATGGTGGTGAATTCGCGGGGCGTGCCCTCTTCGCGTTTTACACCGATTTTCACGGCTTGGGCCTGACGGTTCAGAGCAATGTTACATGGCGCGGCTTCGTTCCAGCATGTTGCGACGCCAACCAGGGGCTGGTGAATCTCCACATCGCTCATGCCCATCGCATAATAATACGACCGGTGCGGCGCGCGTGCGGGCCCTTCGGTGACGTGGCGGCTAGGTAACTTGGATTTGTCAAAACGTTGGTTGGTCGACATGGCGTGGCTCCCTGAAAGTCGTTTTTACCGGAATAGTCGGGTGGCGGCGGTGCTGCAAGGCCAAGTCATTGAGTTGTAATGACGCGGCGGCAGGCCTAGTTACGTCAGAACCCCAGTGAAAGACAGCCTATGGAACGCAGTATTTTCTCCTTTATCTGGAAGTATTCGCGCCGCGAACAGATGACACTGCTGGCGTTTACGCTTTTTACCTTTCCGTTCCTCTACGCCACTTTGGAACTGCCCAAGCGGATCATCAACGATGCCATCGGGGCAGAGTTTGGCATGGTCGAGGTGTTTGGGACGCAAATCAGTCAGGTCCAGTTCCTGATGGTTTTATGTTTCGGGTATCTGTCGGCGGTGCTGGCGCATGGGGTTCTCAAGATGCGGCTGAACACCATGAAAGGTGTTCTGGCGGAACGGTTGTTGCGGCGGTTCCGCTACCGGTTGATTAGTCGGATGATGCGGTTTCCGCGTAGTTATTTTCAGAACACCAGTCAGGGTGAGTTGGTGTCGATGGTGACATCAGAGGCCGAACCGATGGGCGGTCTGATGGGGGATGCGGTGGCACAACCGGTGTTTCAGGCCGGCCAGATGTTGATCATTGTTATGTTCCTGTTCCTGCAATCGGTCTGGTTCGGGCTTGCTGGTATTGCGTTGATTCCTTTGCAGGCGTGGTTAATTCCGATGTTGCAGCGCCAGATCAACCTGCTGAACAAGGAGCGTATCAAAGAGGTGCGCCTGTTCGCTTCGGAGATCGGCGAGACCGCTGCGGGCATCACTGATTTGCGCACCAATGGCGGTTGGCGGTATCGGTTGGCGGCCTTCACTGACCGGTTGGGGCGGTTGTTTGGTATCCGTTTCAAGATTTATCAGAAAAAGTTCTTTATGAAGTTTCTCAACAACTTCATCACTCAGTTGACGCCGTTCTTCTTTTATTTGGTGGGCGGGTATCTGGCAATCAAGGGCGAGATCACTGTCGGGGCTCTGGTTGCGGCCCTTGCCGCCTATAAGGACCTGAGCAATCCCTGGAAGGAGCTGTTGGCCTATTATAACCAGACACAGGATATGGCGCTGCGCTGGGAAGTGGTGAACGAACGGTTTGCACCGGCCAATATGATTGATGCGACCCTATTCGAGGGGGCACCGGAGGAAATACCGCACCTGCGCGGTGATATCGAACTGACAAAGGTTTCGATGCGCAATGAAAGCGGCGATTTGGTGCTGCGCGACATATCGTTGAAAATTCCGGCGGGCAGCAAGGTTGCCTTGCAGGTCTCGAACCAGACCGAACGGACCATGCTGTCTGAAATCCTGACACGCGAGGTCAACCCGACTCGGGGGCAGGTTTCCATCGCGGGCTATGATCTGGCCGGGCTGCATCAGGCGGTTGTCGCGGCGCGTGTCGGCTATGCGCAGGCGCAGCCCTATCTGTTTCAGGGCGATGTCGGCAGCAACCTGTTGATGCCATTGCGCACCAGCCCCAAGACGGTGCTGTGGGATCCCAAGCACAAGGATCGCGCCACCATTGAGGCGCAGCGCTCTGGCAATAGTCCTGACAGTACCCGTGCCAATTGGCTGGACCCTGAAATTGCCGATCTGGACACGCAGGAAGATGTTTTGGCCTTCTGGTCAGAAATTACCGAGGCGTTGGGCACGGCGGATACGATATTCGAACGGATGCTGGACGCGCGGATCGAAGCGGAAAACCACCCCGAGCTGACCCGCCGCATTATCGGTCTGCGCGACGAGGTTCACCGCCGTCTTGTTAAGGAAGGGCTGGACAAGGTGATCCACCGCTTTGATCCCGAGAAGTTCAATCCCGCAGTTCCCTTGGGGGGCAACCTGATATTTGCGGCCCCGCGGTATGATATCACGCAGGCGTGGCTTGCGACGGAACAGACCTTTCTTGCCATGATCATTGATCAGGGGTTGGCCGAACAAGCCATCGCGATTTCACAGACGCTGGTCGAGATGTTGCACCGCACCTTTGGCCGGGACGGCACGGACCATCCGTTGTTTGTTGCTTTGGGCATCGAAGAAACACTGTATGAACAGCTGGTGGATATCGCGCAACGCCGCCGCGACAAGGGGGATCAAGCGCTTTCAGCTGAGGAATTCTCGCTGTTGCTGACCGTGCCCTTTGCCTTCACCGCAGAGCAGATCGGCCCGGCCTTTCCTGAAAACTTCAAACGCGAGATTTTGCGCATTCGCAAGCATAAAGGCCCTCAGTTGCGGGCGCAGGTCGAGGATATGTTCGTGCCGGTCACGCCGGATAACTATCTGCCACGGATGACAATTTTGGAAAACCTGATCTATGGCCGGTTCTCTGCGGTGGCCGGATTACAGGCCGATCTGGTGCGCGATGTGGTGTCTGATGTTTTGGCAAAACATGATTTGAAGCGGCGGGTGTCACAGACCTTGTTTGACGTGCCGACCACGATTGGCGGCGCAAATTTGCCGGCGGCGTTCCAGCAGCGTGCCGCTTTTGGCCGGGCTGTGATCAAACGCCCGGATGTGCTGGTGCTGAACCAATTGCTGGTGGGCAACGATGCCGAAGCACAGGCAAACATTCGGGACCGGCTTAGCACATTGTTGCCCCAGACCACGCAGATTTACATCAACGATACATTTGCCGCGCCGGAAGATTTCGACATGCATGTCGAAATTAATAACGGGCAGGTGGATGGCGTTGAAACAACCGAACAGCCGGAGCTGGAAGAATCTGCCTCGGACGATCTGCGCCGCAAGCTGCGGATCATTTCGCGCAACGATCTGTTTGCCTCGCTGGACCGGCGCAACCAGCGCCTGCTGGCCTTTGCCGCGCAGTGGTACACTGCCGAACCCGGTCAACGGATATTCTCGGCTGGCGAGCGGGCGGATGCAGCGTATCTGTGTCTTTCGGGACTGGCAGAATTGGGCAATATCGATGAAAGCGGCAACATGCGCCATGTATCGGACGTAACGCCGGGGCGCTTGATTGGGGATCTGTCGATCATTCTGGACGAGCCGCGCCAGCTGGATCTGGTTGCGGTTGGTGAGGTCAGGTTTTTGCGGATCGGTGCAGAGCAGTTTCGCGCGGTTGTGGAAAGCGACAGGGTTGTTCTGTTGAGCTTGCTGCGCACCGTGGCGGGATATCTAAGCGGGGCTGCCGAGATTTTGATTGCGTCGAATATGGATATTCCACGGGATGTGCGCCCGCCGCCGCCGGCACTGCCGCCTGAGGGTGCGTGATGTCTGCGTACCACCTGCATGACGGATTTATTGCGCCCGCCCGCCGCCATCCTGCGCTGTGGCGGTTTGTGCTGGGTTTGGCTCTGGCCTTCTTTGTCTATGTATCGCTGAACCAGATTTTCTTTCAGACGGTGCTGGGCCTTGCTGGTAATAGCCCGCAATTTCTGAGCGATGTCCGAACCGGTGCGACCCCTGCGGGGATGTATGTGCTGTTGTTCAGTTTTGTCTTTATGGCGGCGGGTGTCGGGGTCAGTGCGCGCCTGTTGCAAAACCGGTCTTTCCAGACCCTGTTGGGGCCCCTGCCGCTGTTAAGGCGTGATTTTCGATTGGTGTCACTGGCGGTTCTGGCGGTCCTCGCGGTGGTCATCGTGTTACCGCCTTGGGACATGGGCGGTGCCTTTGTGCAAAACCTGCCCTTTGCCCGGTGGTTGGTTATTTTGCTGCCGTCCCTGGTTTTTGTGCTGATACAGGTCAGCGCCGAAGAGATTGTTTTTCGCGGTTATGTCCAGCAACAGCTGGCGGTGCGGTTCCGGTCTCCGTTAATCTGGATGGTGCTGCCGTCGGTCCTGTTCGCGCTGGGGCATTACCTGCCGGATCTGGCAGGCGAAAATGCGTTGATGATCGCGGTCTGGGCTGGTGTGTTCGGTATGCTGATGGCCGACCTGACTGCGCGGGCGGGATCGTTGGGGCCGGCCATTGCAGTGCATCTTTTGAATAATGTGTCGGCGATGATGATTGTCTCGCTGCCGGATGAATTGGCGGGGCTGGCCTTGTTTCTGACGCCCTTCGGGATGGAGGATACCGCGGCGCTGCGGCAATGGCTGCCGGTAGATTTTGCCATGATGTTCGTCCTGTGGCTGGCGGCGCGGGTGGCCATCAGGCGCTGATTGCAATTTCGTCGCGGCACGCTTATCTGAGTGCAAACCAAGGTATCAGGGACAGTCGCATGAACTGGATCAACAACTACGTCCGTCCACGGATCAATTCGATTTTTTCGCGCCGGGAAACGCCGGACAACCTGTGGACCAAATGTGATGAATGCGGCACCATGCTGTTTCACCGCGAGGTGTCCGAGAACCTGAACGTTTGTACCAACTGCGGCCATCACATGCCGATTGCCGCGCGCGAGCGGTTCACCTCGCTGTTTGACGGCGGCGTTTTTGTTGAGGTTGATGTGCCGGCCCCGACGCCCGATCCGTTGCAGTTTCGTGATCAGAAGAAATATCCCGACCGCCTGAAGGCGGCACAGAAATCCACTGGTGAAACCGAGGCGATGCTGGTTGCAACCGGAGATATGGGCCGTACCCCGATTGTGGCCGCCTGTCAGGATTTCTCGTTTATGGCGGGATCCATGGGGATGTATGTGGGCAATGCCATTATTGCTGCGGCGCAAGAGGCGGTAAAACTGAACCGTCCGTTGATCCTGTTCTCTGCCGCTGGCGGGGCCCGTATGCAGGAAGGCATCCTGTCATTGATGCAGATGCCGCGCACCACGGTTGCGGTGCAGATGCTGAAAGAGGCGAACCTGCCCTATATCGTCGTGCTGACGCACCCGACGACCGGCGGTGTCACGGCAAGTTATGCGATGTTGGGGGATGTGCATATTGCCGAACCCAACGCATTGATTTGTTTTGCCGGTCCGCGGGTGATCGAACAGACCATTCGTGAAAAACTGCCCGAAGGGTTTCAGCGGGCCGAATACCTGCTGGATCACGGGATGCTGGACCGTGTAACACCGCGCACCGAATTGCGTGACGAATTGATCAACATCACCCGTATGTTGCTGGGTCTGCCGCCGGCAGTGCGAGGCGATTTGCCGGCCCCGCAGGAAGGCGGCGAGCTGGATCATGCGTTGTCGGATGTCGAACCTGCGGAAAGCACAACAGCGAAATGACCACAAAATCATCGGATGTCATCCTTGAGCGGATGATGGCTTTGCACCCCAAGGTGATGGATTTGACCTTGGATCGGATGTTTCGCCTGCTTGAGGCCTTGGGCAACCCGCAAGAGAGTCTGCCGCCGGTTATTCATCTGGCCGGGACCAACGGCAAGGGATCGACCCAGGCGATGATCCGCGCGGGGCTTGAGGCGGCGGGGAAAACCGTTCACGCCTATACTTCGCCGCATTTGGCGCGGTTCCATGAGCGGATCAGACTGGCCGGAGATTTGATCAGCGAGGATGCGCTGACGGCATTCCTTGATGAATGCTATGTTGCGAATGACGACAAGATGATCACCTATTTCGAGATCACCACGGCTGCGGCGCTATTGGCTTTTGCCCGCACCCCAGCTGATTTCACCCTGCTTGAAGTCGGGCTGGGCGGGCGGTTGGATGCGACCAATGTCACGGATAAGGTTGCGCTGAGTGTGATCACGCCGGTGTCGCTGGACCATCAGCAATATCTTGGCGAAACACTGGCCGAGATTGCCGGCGAAAAGGCGGGCATCATCAAACGTGGGGTGCCCTGTGTGGTGGGCCCGCAAGAAGATGCCGGGCTTGAGGTGATCGAAGCCGTCGCCGCGCGCAATGGTGCGCCGTTGCTGGCCTATGGCCAACAGTGGCATGTGGGCATCGAGGCCGGGCGTATGGTATATCAGGATGAACAGGGGTTGCTGGACCTGCCGCTGCCCAATCTGCTGGGCGCGCATCAGGTGCAGAATGCCGGTGCCGCACTAGCCGCATTGCGCCATTTTGGCGTAGACGAGGCCGCTTGCGAGGCTGCGGTGACCCAAGCCTATTGGCCGGCGCGGATGCAGCGGCTGAAAACCGGCGCTCTGGTCGAGATCGCGGACAAGGCAGAGCTGTGGCTGGACGGCGGGCATAACGCCGCCGCGGGGCACGCGCTGGCGGCGGTTTTGGCACAGGGTGCGGCGCGCCCGACCCATCTGATTTGCGGTATGCTGAACACCAAGGACGTGACCGGCTATATGCGCCCGCTTGCGCCCCATGTGCAAAGCCTGCGTGCGGTGTCGATCCCCGGTGAAGCGGCAACCCTTTCAGCGCAGGAAACCGCCACAGCCGCCGGCGACGTGGGCATGACGGCATCTGAAGCGGAAAATGTCGAGGCGGCATTGCGTGACATTGTGTCATCAGAGCCGGAGGCACGGGTGCTGATCTGCGGCTCACTGTATCTGGCTGGTGCAGTTTTGCGTCAGAACGGATAATTTTACGCAGTTTGTTTTCACAAACCCCTGAAGAGTGACTAGGATTCTTGCAAATCAGGCGCACCGCTGCGGTGTGACAGCTGATCGTTCATGGGGGTGAGCAAGATGAATCAACAGGATAGACGTACCCGGGAACAATGGGATGTGACCGACAGGCCGAAACCGGCAGATCGACGCGGTTTTTCGCAAATCGTTTTCGTGATGTTCGGTCTGGCGATTATCGTTGGCGGCATCTGGACGTTGTATATGGGCGATGCGCCCTATCATCCGCAGGATTTTGTCACACGCGACAGTCTGTCCCTGACCGGCAACTGAACCTATTGCGCCCGACCTTAAACATGAATCCCCAATACCCTGCCACGCTGCGCGTTTTCGGGACATCGGGGATACGAAATGCTTCAGGTTAACGGCCGGACACTTTAGCCGCCCCAGCCTTCGGCCTGCATCTCGCGCAGGCGTGATGCCGTGCGTTCAAATTCAAAGGTGCCTTCGCCTTCAAGGTACAGCATTTCCGGCTGCGCGGCGGCAGAACAGATCAGCCGCACTTTGGCCTCATAGAGCGCATCAATCAGCGTTACGAACCGTTTGGCCTCGTTAAAATTGCTGCGCCCCAAGGTGGGGATGTCATCCAGCAGCAGAACCCGCACTGCGTCGGCCAGCGCCAGATAGTCCGCAGGACCAAGTGCGGTGCCGCACAGATCATGGAACCGCGCACGGCCCATGCCATTGTGATACTGGGTGATTTTCACGTCACGCCCTTTGACCCGCAAAACCAGCGGCGCACCTGTGCCGCCGGCCAGATCATCCCAAACAGCATCCATTGCGGCGCGCGCGGTCGCATCCACGGGGGAAAAATAAACCTGTGTGCCGGCCAATCGGTCCTGTCGATAGTCCTTTGGGCTGGCCAGCTCATGCACGACCATCTTGTCTTTGATAAGCTCGATGAAAGGCACGAAAAGATCACGGTTCAGCCCGTGCTTATAGAGGTCATCCGGCAAGCGGTTTGAGGTGGTCACGACCACAACACCGGCGGCAAACAGGGCCTGAAACAGGCGACCCACAATCATCGCATCGGTGATGTCGGTGATTTGCATTTCGTCAAAGGCCAGCAGGCGTACCGAGGCCGCCACATCTGCGGCAACGGGGGCAATTGCATCATCTACACCGGTTTTGCGTACCTCATGCATGGCGCTGTGAATTTCCTGCATGAAGGCGTGGAAATGCACCCGCCGGGCTGGGATACCGTCCAGATGATCCACAAACATATCCATCAACATGGATTTCCCACGCCCGACACCGCCCCAGAGGTACAGGCCCATTGGCGGCTCGGGGGCCTTGCGAAACAGCCCCTTTTTGGCGGGGGCAAGCAGGGCGTCGCGGATGCGGTCGAACTCGGGCAGGACCGCCTCTTGTGCCGGATCGGCGTGAAGCGTGCCGGTGGCAATCATGCTGTCATAAGTTTCGCGCAAGCTGGTCATCTGTTTCCCATAGCGCAAATCCGAACAGCTTGGAAAGCGGTTCTGATCACGACGGGTGATCCCCACATCACAAGGGTTGATTTGACCGCAGTCGGCATTTGTCTAACGTGGCGCGACCAGCCCAAGGAAATGATCATGCCGCAGCGCACCCCAATGTTTACCCCCGTTCTGATTGTCAGCTGCATCATCATCATGGTCAGCTTTGCGGTACGTGCCTCTTTTGGTGTGTTCCAAATTCCGATTGCCCAAGAGTTCAACTGGCTGCGGGCCGAGTTTTCGCTGGCGATTGCGATACAGAATTTGGCTTGGGGGATTGGCCAGCCGATTTTCGGGGCGATGGCGGAAAAGATCGGGGACAAGCGGGCGATTGTCATCGGGGCGGTTGTCTATGCTGTGGGGCTGGTGCTGTCGGCCAATTCAACCACGCCGATCGAACATCAGGCCTATGCGTGGCTGGTGGGTTTTGGCATTGCGGGCACAGGGTTTGGTGTCATTCTGGCGGTGGTGGGCCGCGCAGCGAGCGATGAAAACCGATCCATGACCTTGGCGATTGTGACGGCAGCGGGCAGCGCAGGGCAGGTGTTCGGGGCACCGGTTGCCGAATGGCTGCTGACATTCTTGTCATGGCAAAGCACCTTTCTTGTTTTCGCGGCGGTGGTCTTGTCACTGATCCTGACCTTGCCGCTGATGCGGGCACCGGCAATGGCCAGCAAGGCCGAACTGGAAGAAAGCCTTGGCCAGATCCTGACCAAAGCCTTCAAGGATCCGTCTTATACGTTGATCTTCCTGGGGTTCTTTTCCTGTGGTTATCAGCTGGCGTTTATCACCGCACATTTTCCGGCATTTGTGACCGAGATGTGTGGCCCTATCCTTGCTGGTGGGGTGCTGCATAACATTGGCATCACCACCACATCGGCCCTTGGCGCGGTTGCGATATCCCTGATCGGGCTGGCGAATATCGCGGGCACGCTGGCGGCGGGGTGGGCCGGCAAGCGGTATTCAAAAAAGTACCTGCTGGCAGGGATATATGCGGCACGCACGGTTGTTGCGGGGCTGTTCATTCTGTTGCCGATGACACCGGTGACGGTAATCCTGTTCTCTGTCGCGATGGGGTCGCTTTGGCTGGCGACGGTGCCGCTGACCTCTGGGTTGATCGCGCATATTTACGGGCTGCGTTATATGGGCACGCTTTATGGCATCATCTTTTTCAGCCACCAGATGGGCAGCTTTCTGGGCGTCTGGCTGGGCGGGCGGATGTATGACGCTTTTGGCAGTTACACGGCGGTCTGGTGGATTGGTGTCGGCATCGGGGCGTTCAGCGCGGTGGTGCATTTACCGGTGCGTGAACGCCGCCTTGAGGGGCTGCGCACGGCCTGAGTCATCCCTGCGCGTTCCAGCGCTCCAGAATGTAGCGCGATGTCATCAAATCCAGATGCGCCCCGCCGCCGTTCTTGAACAGGGTGATTTCATCGGCGTTTTGGCGGTGGAACGCGTCCGGCGTATAGTAATCGGCAATCAGGTGATCCCGTGTAATTGCACCGGATTCCAGCGGGATGTTGATTTCGCCGATATGGCCGATGGTGGTGTCGAAACTGTCGACAAAGACGCGGGCGCGCAACAGCGCGGCGTCATCCACTTCGCGCATGTCGGGGCGATAGGCACCGATCAGGTCAACATGCTGGCCGGGGCGCAGCCATGCGCCTTTTATCAGGGGGTCGGTGGACATTGTGGCGCTGGTGATGATGTCGGCCTGTGTGACGGAGGTTTCCAGATCATCAATCACGGTGATGTTGGGCAGTTCGCCAGCCATTTTGTCAGCATTGGCACGGCTGCGGTTCCACAGGGTAAACTCCGCCTGCGGAAAGGCCGCGGAATAGGCGGCATGTAGGGCGCGGCCCTGATTGCCGGCACCCACGATCAGAATGGTGCGGCTGTCGGGACGGGCAAGGCGGCGGGCGGCCAACAGGCTGTCGCCGGCGGTTTTCCATTTGGTCACAAGATGGAAGTCGACGATGGCCTCAAGCGTGCCGTCGTTGTCGGCATAAAGGTTCAACCCGCCGTTCACCATTGGGGCCCCTTTGGCGGGATTGTCGGGAAAGACCGTGGCGGTTTTGACCGCCATGCCAAGCCCGTCGATCCATGCGGCGCGGCTGAGCAGGGTGTCCTTGCCACGGTACAGAAACGTATCGCCGATTTCGGCTTTTGGCAGGGTGTGGCCCGTCGCAAGGGCATCGGTCAGGCCGATCCAGTCCAGCAAAGCCTCGCCTGCGTCAAAGGGGATTATCGGAATGTTCATTGTGCATCGTCCTTGCTGAGCAGGCCCGCCGCGACCAATCTGTCGGCCCAGCCCTGCGGGTCTGTAAAGTGATGGGTTTGCCAGCCGCGCTTGGCCGCAGCGGCGATATTTTCGGGGCGGTCATCGGTGAACAGCAGGGCTGCTCCCGAAAGGCCGCTGGTTGTTTCAAGCGCGGCATAAATGCCAGCGTCTGGTTTGATCATGCCCAGATGTCCGGAAATGAAATCGCGGTCGAACTGGCGCAGGAAGGGATAGCGTGTCGCTGCCAGATCATAGGTTTGAATGCCAAAGTTGGTCAGGGAAAATACCGGCACGCCACGCGCCTGAAGTGCCGCCATCAGACGCACGGAATGGTCAATCGCAGGCGAAGCCATATCAAGCCAGCGGTCATGCCACAGCATGATTTCATCTTGCCAGTCGGGGGTGGCCTGTGCGGTTGCAACAATCACCTCGCGAAAGGTTTCGCCGATATCGACACGGTCGTTCATGGCATGGAGGTCGACGGCGGCAAACATAGCGCGGCGACGGTCCGGGCCAATCACGCTGTCGAAAAACCGTTCTGGATGCCACTCGATCAGGACATTGCCAATGTCGAATACCACGGCTTGGGGTTTCATCTGGTCATCTCCGTTCGGGTGCGTAAACTTTAAAAGCTTCCGACCGTTTTCTTTGAGAGAAAACAATTACAATCGGGCTGCTGCGCGCAATTCACGTTCTAGGGCATCGAGAAACCGTGACCGGTCCGCCTTGGTGAAACTTTTGCCGCCGCCTTGGCGAAACGGGTCGGCGGCGCGCAGATCCGTCATCAGGTCGCGGGTTGCCAGCACATTGCCGATATTTGCCGCTGTCAGCGCCTCGCCGTTGTGTTTCAAAACTTTGGCCCCTGCTTCGACGCATTTTGCCGCCAGTGGGATGTCGCCGGTCACCACCACATCGCCAGTGCCACAGCGCTCAGCGATCCACATGTCAGCGACGTCAGGGCCATCCGGCACGATCACGGTTTCCACAAAGGGATTTTGCGAGGGGCGCAGCCCGCCGTTTGACACCACAAACATGCGAATCTTGTGGCGGGTTGCGACACGCTCTGCTTCGGCTTTGACCGGACAGGCATCGGCGTCGATGTAGAGCGCGGTCATGGATCAGCCCTCGTAGAGTGCTTCGGCGTGGAAGGCGATATGATCTTCCATGAAGGTGGAAACAAAGAAATAGCTGTGGTCATATCCCGGTTGCATACGGAAGGTGCCGGGCTGGCGTTTGGCGGCGAGGGCGGCGGCCAATGCCTCGGGTTTCAACAGGTCAAGGAATTGGTCAGCGGCACCCTGATCAATCAGGACCGGCCCGTCAAACCCGACATCAGCCATCAGCAAGCTGGAGTCATGTTTGGCCCATGCGGATTGATCATCGCCAAGGTAAGCGGAAAGTTGTTTGCGGCCCCAGTCGCTGCCTGTCGGGTGGGCGATGGGGGCAAAGGCGGAAACCGACAGAAACCGTCCGGGCAGATTCATGGCAAGGGTTAGGGCACCATGCCCGCCCATCGAATGGCCGGTGATGCCTTGGCGTTCCATATCCAGCGCAAAGTTCTCGCCCAGCAGGGCGGGCAGTTCTTCGGCAATATAATCCCACATCTGGAAATTCGGTTTCCAGGGATCCTGTGTTGCGTTCACATAGAACCCCGCGCCTTTGCCCAGATCATAAGCCTCGTCATCGGGCACATCGTCGCCGCGCGGCGAGGTATCGGGGAAGACCACCGCGATGCCATGCTCTGCCGCCCAGGCCTGTGCCCCGGCTTTGGTCATGGAGTTTTCATGGGTGCAGGTCAGGCCGGACAGATACCACAATACCGGCACAGGGCCGTCACGGGCTTCGGCGGGCAGGAACAGACCGAATGTCATTTCGCAATTACAGACGGCAGAACTGTGGGAGTAGACTCCCTGAGTGCCGCCAAAGCTGGCATTTTCGGAAATGGTTTTCATCGGGTGGTCCTTTGTGAAGTAGGGGGTCAGGCGGTGGTGATCCAGCCGATAACAAGGCTGACGGTGAGAATACTGAGGGCGGTCGAGACAAGAATCGCGGTTGAAACCCGAACCGGCGCGACACCGTAGTGCTGCGCCAGCATATAGACATTGCCGGCAACGGGAAGGGCCGCCACGGCAATGATCACGCCGGCCTTGAATGGGTCAACGCCAAACAGAAACAGGGCCGCAAAAGCGACAAACAGCGGGTGCAGGACCAGTTTGCAAAAGGTCAGCCAACCGGCAACGGCCATATTATCGGGGGCGGTCAAGGCCAGCGACGCACCGATGGCAAACAGCGCGCCGGGGGTGGCTGCGCCGCCAAGAAGTGCCAGGAAATCATTCATCGGATCGGGGATGGGGAGATGCAGGCCGGACCACAGGAAGCCGGCAGATATGGCCACAATCATCGGGTTCTTGAACAGACCCACGCCGATGTTGCGTAGCATAGGCAAGCTGATTTGTCCGCCCCGTGCGCCGGTGATCAGGATCACGATCAAGCTGGAAAACACAATCAGATCAATAGCCAAGGCGAGAAGGACCGGGCCGATCGCCTCTGGTCCCAGCAGCAACGTCAGCATCGGCACGCCCAGAAAGCCGGTGTTGCCGATGACGGCGCATTGCGCCTCGATTGCGGTGGTGGGGATGTCCAGCCCGCGCAGAAAGCCGACAAGGGTGGCAATGCCATAAACGAACGCGGTGCCCCAGAGATAGGCGGCAAACAGACGGGTATCCCAAAGCTCGGTCAGGGACAGGTTTGCGGAAAACCGGAACAGCATGGCGGAGAGGGCAAAGTAGAAAACGAATTTCGTCAGGTAGGCCGTTGCCTCGGCGCTGAAGAACCGGGTGCGGCCAGCCCAGAACCCCAACCCGATCAGGGCAAAGAATGGCAGTGTTTTCAGAAAGATCGCGAGCATGGCCATGGGATAACGCGGAGGCGAGCGGATCACTAGTGAAAACCGGCCTGCTGGCTTATCCTGAGCCGATCAGCACCCCCGTGGCAAAAACAAGGGCACCCCCCAGAACAACCTGCAAGGCGGCGCGAAAAAACGGGGTATCCATGTATTTGTTCTGAATCCACGCGATGGCCCAGAGTTCGACGAACACAACGATGAAGGCCACGGTTGTTGCGGTCCAGAAGTCCGGAATCAGATAGGGCAGCGCATGGCCCAAACCGCCCAGGGTGGTCATGATGCCGGAGGCAAAGCCACGTTTCCAAGGCGAACCACGCCCCGACAGGGACCCATCGTCAGAGGCCGCTTCGGTAAAGCCCATCGAGATGCCGGCCCCCACGGAGGCGGCCAGGCCGACAAGGAAGGTTGTCCATGTGTCCTGTGTGGCAAAGGCGGTGGCAAAGATCGGCGCAAGGGTAGAGACAGAGCCGTCCATCAAGCCGGCCAGCCCCGGTTGAACCCAGGTCAGTAGGAACTGCCGCCGTTCCTGATCGTTCTCGGCATCAAGGCTTGCCGGGTCCAGATGGCGGGCGGAGAGTTCTGTGGCGGTGTTCTGGTGCCCGGCCTCGGCGGCGGCCAGATCGCCCAAAAGCTTGCGGGTTGGCGCGTCTTTGGTGCGCGCGGCGGCAGCCAGATAGAACCGCTCTGCGTCGCGTTCCATCGCGGCGGCTTCGGTGCGGATGCGTTCCAGCCCAAGGTTTTCAATCAACCAGACCGGACGGCGGGCATAATACCCCGACACATGTTCGCGCCGGAGCAACGGGATGACCGAGCCAAAGCGGTGTTGGTGCAGGTCGATCAGCCGTTGGCGGTGTGCGTCTTCTTCTGCTGCCATACCGTCAAAGACCGCCGCAGTGCTGGGAAATTCGTCCCGCAGGGTTTCGGCATAACCGCGATAGATTCGGGCGTCATCTTCTTCGGACGAAATGGCGAGGGCGAGCATTTCCTGTTCGTTCAGGTCTTTGAACCGTTTTCTGCTAAAGGCAAAACGCATCTGGGAATCCTTATAAATTAGAATCATTCTAAAAACTTTATTTCCCTATCACAAGGGCACGTACGGCATTAAGGCTTGGAACTGAACGAAACGGTTTATACTCTAGGCGTTCCTTTATCCGGAGATGATATGCCTCCTACCGCTCCTAAGGTCCGCAAGGGCCGCAAGTTTAATCAGGTCCTTGAAGGGGCGCGGGCCGTGTTCATGGCCGACGGCTTTGAAGGGGCCAGTGTGGACGAGATCGCACGGGTTGCGGCGGTATCAAAGGCAACGCTTTATCGTTACTTCCCTGACAAGCGGCTGTTGTTCATGGAAGTGGCGAACGCCGAATGCGTCCGATTGGGGCAAGAGGCGCTGGACAACATCGACATGGACGCGGACCCGCGCGACGTTCTGGCGAAAAACGCACAGCATTTCCTGCGCTTTATTACCTCCACCTTCGGGGTGCAGATATTTCGCATTTGCGTTGCAGAAACCGAGCGATTTCCCGAAATTGGGCAAGCCTTTTACAACTCGGGGCCTGCCGAGATGCGTCGGGAAATGGCAGATTATTTTAGAGAGGCCGAAGCCCGCGGCGGATTGAAGATCGACGACTATGAACTTGCGGCTGACCAGTTTGGCGAATTGTGCAAGGTTGATATCTGGCCCCGCCTGATTTTTGGTGTCAGCAAAACGGTGACCGAGGAGGAGATCAACCGTGTGGTTGATGGTGCCGTCGATATGTTTATGGCCCGATACGGGACCTGATAGAAGGAAAGAACAGATGATGAAAACCACCTATGCCGGCCCGATGCTGGCACTTGTATTGGTCGCAGGGTGCAGCGCGGCCCCGATGTCGAAACCCGTCAACCCGACGCAACCGACCAGCGGTCCCGACACCTGTAATGCAGCGGCGTATCAAGGCCTTGTGGGACAGGACGCCGTGGTTGACCTGTCCTTGCCGGACCCCAAACGCACCTATCGTCTGGGTGATCCTGTGACAAAGGATTTCAATCCCGCACGGTTAAACATCAAACTGGATGACACCGATACAATCATTGCGATTGATTGCGGTTAACCTTTCGGGCGGTTGTCGATGATCCGCACGGCTTTGCCCTCTGATCGTGCGACGCCGCCCACATCCGCCACTTCGATTTTGACACTGATGCCAACGGATTGTTTGATATGCGCGGACATGGCTTTGGCCGCGGTTTGCCGCATTTCATCGGTCACGCTGGCGTCGACGCATTCGCACAACACACGCATTTGATCCATACGGTCAGGGCGCGACAATTCAATCTGGAAATGCGGGGCAAGGCCGGTGGTCGCCATCAGGGCCTCTTCGATCTGGGTGGGAAAGACATTGACGCCGCGCAGGATGATCATGTCGTCGCTGCGCCCGGTGACCTTTTCCATACGCCGCATCGCGCGGGCCGTACCGGGCAGCAGGCGCGTCAGGTCGCGGGTGCGGTAGCGGATGATCGGAAAGGCCTCTTTGGTCAGAGATGTGAACACCAGTTCGCCCTGCTCGCCCTCGGCCACGGGTTGCCCGGTTTCGGGGTTGATGATTTCGGGGTAAAAGTGGTCTTCCCAAATATGCAGCCCGTCTTTGGTTTCGACACATTCCATCGAAACACCCGGTCCCATCACCTCTGACAGCCCATAGATGTCAACCGCATGCATGTCGAATGCCTGTTCAATTTCCTGCCGCATGGCATTGGTCCAGGGTTCCGCCCCGAAAACCCCGACCTCAAGCGAACAGTCGCGCGGGTCCAGCCCCTGAGCTGCGAACTCGTCCAGAATAGACAGGGAGTAGGAGGGCGTAACCGTGATGCCCTTGGGTTTGAAATCGTCGATCAACCGGACCTGGCGCGGGGTCATGCCGCCAGAGATGGGATAGGTCGACAGTCCAAGCGCATCGGCACCCAGATGGATACCCATCCCGCCGGTAAACAACCCATAGCCATAAGCGTTGTGCAGCATGTCGCCGGGTTTCAGGCCGGCAGCCCGCAGGGAACGCGCCACAACGGAGCCCCAGTTTTCAAGATCAGCCTGAGTATAGCCGACAACCGTCGGCTGGCCGGTGGTGCCGGAAGAGGCGTGGATGCGTGCGATCTGTTCGCGCGGCACGGCAAACATCTTGAACGGATAGTTGTCTCGCAGATCGGTTTTTACGGTGAAGGGGAATTTCGCCAGATCGGACAGATCATGCAGGTCGTCAGGATGCACCCCGGCATCGTCAAAGCTCTTCTTGTAAAAGGGCACGTTGTCATAGGCGTGGCGCAAAGACCATTTCATCCGCTTGAGTTGCAGGGCGGCAATCTCATCACGGCTGGCTGTTTCGATGGCATCCAGCGTGTCGCGGGCGGGTGTCAGGTCTTTCATTCGGGGGTTCCTTCTTCGTCGAAATGCTGGCCGGAGATTGTGCGGGACAGGCCGCGAAACAGGGCGACGGTTCGGCCATCTCCGCCGCAGACCGTGACATCGTAGACGCCGGAGCGTCCGCTGCGTGAGGTCTCGCTTGCGGTGGCGGTAAGGGTTTCATCAACCGCGCCGGGGGCGACATAGGTGATCTGGTTTTGCTGGGCGACCACCAGCCGGTTGTAGCTGTTGCAGGCGAAGGCAAAGGCGCTGTCGGCCAGTGCAAAGATAAATCCGCCGTGGCAAATTCCGTGCCCATTCAACATGTCAGGGCGTATTTTCATCGCCAAGACCGCATGGCCCGGACCGACGGATTGGATTGTCATGCCCAATCCGCGCGAGGCGGAATCAGCGGCAAACATCAGTTCGGCACATTTGGCTGCGCGGCCTTCGGGAGTCATTTGGAACAGCTTTCATGTTTCATAAATGCGGACCCTTGCATTTTCCTGTAACGCTTTCAACAAATTTGATTGGTTGCCACTCTTGATCTGTTTGGCAAAGGGCGCAAATGTGGTCCTATGACCATGCATCTGCCGCCGAATGCCACGCCGTTTGAACGCCCGCTTGAACAGGTGGCTTTTCACCGCACTGAGCTGTCGGTGATCCTGTCGCTTTATGGGCGTATGGTGGCGGCGGGTGAATGGCGCGACTACGGTATTTCACATCAGCGCGATGTGGCTGTGTTCTCTGTGTTTCGCCGCACTGCCGAGGTGCCACTATACCGGATCGAGAAGCGACCCAAGCTGCGCAATAAGCAAGGGCTCTATGCGGTGATCGGGGCCGGTGGTCAGGTCTTGAAACGCGGCGGTGAGCTGCGTGCTGTGTTGCGGGTGTTGGAGCGCAAGCTGATCCGTGCGGTGGATTTGGATTGAAGTGTCTGGCCTCTATTGGGGCGGGCGCGAAAACGCCAAGGACGCCGCCCGGCCGAGGGTGCGGACAGTATTTAAGGCCAAAAAGAGGGAAAAGAGGGTATTCTAGAAAGTGCCAGTGAGCCTGCGATGTGCCGTGATGGGGCCGTCGCCCTGTGCTGCGATGCGGGAAATTGCGGCTGTGATGGGTTCACAGGTGACGGCCATCGCGCTGGCGTTGGCGTGGATCAGGTTTGTTTTGTCTGTCACCATGGCCACATGACCTTTCCAGAACAGCAAGTCGTTGCGCCGGTAGGGTGCAGTGGCATCCTGTCCCAGTGCCATCTGCATATCGCTGTCGCCAGGACAGGGGATGGCGCAGGCCAGCAACGCGGCCTGAACAAGACCGGAGCAGTCGATGCCATCGCGGCTGTTTCCGCCCCAAAGATAGGGTGTGCCAAGGTAGAGGGTGGCGATTGTGGCCGGATCGTTCTGGTATTGATCTATCGGTGTCAGGTGTTGCGTGGGAATAAAGCCGGCAGTGGTTTCTGCGAATTTGCCGTCATGGCCGGTAACAGTGACATGGGCCGCGTGGCTGAGACGCATCCGATCAGGGGATTTGAAATCGGCGCGGGTGTAGGCATGGGTTGAGGGGGTGTTGACCCGATGGGTTGGGGCCGTGGCGCGCCCATGGCTGTCCGCTGTGATATACCCGCAATAGCCGTCCTTTGCAGATTGGACATAGGACCAGCCGGTGGTGGTGTTGAGAAGGCGCAGGCCATCGCCAAACAGCAGCTGGCGGTCGCGGGGGCCGGAAGGCGTGCGGCAGAGATCCACCACGGGCCGCGTGATTTGTGTCGGCTGATCCATGGAAACAACAGAGGGATCGGCAGTCAGGCGCGGGTCGCTCATGGTTTCAGGAATGCGGGCAGGGCCGCAAACAGCGCCCGCGTGGCCTGTCCGGTGCCGCCTTTGGGGCGGGCGGGGGCATCGGCGGGTTGCCAGCCGTAGATGTCAAAATGCGCATAGGGGCTGGTGCTGACGAAACGGCGCAGGAACAGGGCCGCGGTGATGCAACCGGCAAAGCCACCTTTTGGTGCATTGTCCAGATCGGCAATGCCCGGTTCGATCATGGTTTCGTAAGGTTCGTGGAACGGCATACGCCAGATGGGATCACATGTCTGCGATGCAGCGGCTTCAAGGCAGGAGACAAAGGCCGCATCGTCACTGAAATAGGGGGCAAGGTCGGGGCCGACGGCCACACGGGCGGCACCGGTGAGCGTGGCCATCGAGATGATCTGATCGGGGGAGTCTTCTTCCGCGAGGGCCAGCGCATCGGCCAGCACCAGTCGCCCTTCGGCATCGGTGTTGTTGATTTCCACCGTAAGGCCCTTGCGCGAGGTCAGGATGTCGCCGGGACGGAAGGCATTGCCCGCAACAGAGTTTTCCACCGCAGGGATCAGGACACGCAGCTGCACCGCGAGGCCTGTTGCCATGACCATATGGGCCAGCCCCAGAACGGCGGCGGCACCGCCCATGTCCTTTTTCATCAAACCCATAGAGGCCCCGGGTTTCAGGTTCAGACCGCCGGTGTCGAAACAGACGCCCTTGCCCACCAGCGTCAGTTTGGGGCCGGCAGTGCCCCAGCGCATGTCGATCAGCCGTGGCGCACGATCGGCGGCGCGCCCCACCGTGTGGATCAGCGGAAAATTTTGTGTCAGCAGGTCGTCACCGGTGATGACGGCGATGTCGGCCCCATGTTGCGCTGCCAGATCACGGGCGGCCTGTTCCAGATCGGGTGGCCCCATGTCGTTGGCAGGTGTGTTGATCAGGGTGCGGGTCAGGGCTTCGCCATTGGCCTGTGCCTCGATGTGAGAGGTGTCGATGCCCTGCGGTGCAACCAGCTGCGCCAGCAACGGCGGCTGTGTGCGGTAGCGATCAAACCGGTAGCCCGCCAGCAGCCAGCCCAAGGCCTCGGCAGATAGGGTGTCGTGGTTCAGATCACTGATGATATGGTAGGTGCCTTTTGGCAGTTTCGCGGCGGCGGCGGCAATGTGAAACCTGCCGCGCCGGCGTGCGGCTGCGGTGCCATATCCAGCCACTGCCAAAGCCGGCAGCCCATCAGGCCCCGCGATGCTGGCGGCCTGACCTAACCCTCCGGTAAACCCTTGAGCGGCAAGCGTATTGCCTGTTGCATCCGGTTGTGTTGCCAGCCAGTTTTTCACTTGGTCCTCGGCGAGGATATGCAAAGGAATGGACGCCTCGACGGGGGCAGCAAAGGATAGGGACATATTGGACCTGTGTATGAAATCAGACCCGGTCAACCTACGCCTTTTTGCGGCCCCTGCAATGGGGCAGGGCACGATGGCCAAATCGCTAGATGGTGATATCCTGAATGTCCCAGACCGCCGAAAGCGATCTGTCCCCGACCCGCATCAGACGGGACAGGGTGGCCGCGACGGCAACACCGTTGCCTTGGTCGATACTATCGGTGACATCACTTGCAACATGGCTGAGGGCCCGCATTCCGATTTGGTCAGCGATGGCAATCAGCGAACGCGTGTTCTTGCGCAGCTCGTCCCATTGCCCCGCCCGGTACAGTTTTTCGCAATGCGACATCCGCAAGGCCAGTTCCTCAAGTGCGCGACACACGACGTCTTCGGCACTGACGGCACCCAGCTGGGAGTAGAGCGCGCCCAGCCGATCCTGATCAACGCTGACGTTTTCCGTTGGTTTAATTTGCAGAACCTGCATGTTTACTCACCCTTATTCCAGCCCCCACGGCTTGGGTGGTTTTGCACTCAAGTGATGATGAAATGGTTGAGGCCGCGCTGTCTTTTCTCTCGAATTCTTCGAAAGTTTGGGATAACCAGTTGCGAACGAACACAAGGATGATGTGAATGCTGGATCGGGTTAAACCGTTACCTAACTATCTGGTGCAACGCTATCACGGTTGGAAAGCGACCGGATACTCTGACAACAAGACTTGGTATCGACGGCTTGCCAGTGATGGGCAGCACCCGCGCGCAATGGTGATTTCATGTTGTGACAGCCGTGTGCATGTGACGTCGATTTTTGGCGCGGATCAGGGCGAGTTCTTTATCCACCGCAATATTGCGAATCTTGTGCCGCCTTACGAACCGGATGGTGATCACCACGGTACTTCCGCAGCGGTGGAATATGCGGTGCGGGTGTTGAAGGTCAGCAATCTGATGATTCTGGGCCATTCCAACTGTGGCGGCATCAAGGGCTGTATCGACATGTGTAAGGGCCATGCGCCCGAGCTGGAAGCCAAAGACAGTTTTGTTGGCCGTTGGATGGACATTCTGCGCCCCCGCTTTGAGGTGGTTGCGGATATGAAAGACGCCGAAGAGCAAACCCGTGCATTTGAGAAAGAGGCGGTGGTTACCTCTTTGGAAAACCTGATGACCTTTCCTTGGATTGCGTCAAAGGTGGAAGAGGGCACCCTAAGCCTGCATGGGCTGTGGACCGATATCGGTGAGGGCGGGTTGGAACATTACAATCCCGAAACAGGAAAGTTCCACGCTGTTTAGGGCCTTTATTCATGGACCAATTGCTTTCTCTGGCGGGACAGAACCTGATTTCGCCGATTATCCTGTGCTTTGTGCTGGGGGTCGCGGCGTCACTGGCGCGGTCTGATCTGAGTATCCCCGAAGCGGTGGCCAAGGGGTTGTCGATCTATTTGCTGTTTGCGATCGGTTTCAAGGGCGGCGTCAGTGTGGCGGCCCATGGCATTGACGCAACTTTGGGTCTGGCGCTGCTGGCCGGGGTGGTTCTGTCAGCCCTGTTGCCGCTGATTGCCTTTGCTCTGTTGCGGTTGATGACCCAGATGAACCGTTTGGATGCAGCAGCGGTTGCGGCGCATTACGGGTCGATTTCGATAGTGACTTTTGTGGCGGCGACCTCGGTTCTGGACAGCCGTGGCGTGGCCTATGAGGGCTTCATGGTTGCGGTTGCCGCTGCGATGGAGGCCCCCGCCATCCTGTCGGCGCTTTGGTTGGTCGCCAAAGGTGGCGGCGACGGATCAAAGGGCATGGACAATGCCCTGCTGCGCGAGATCATGTTGAACGGATCAATCGTATTGTTGGTGGGGTCGTTCTTTATCGGTTGGGCCACAGGCGAAGACGGGCTGGCGGAAATCTCCAGCTTTATCGTGTCGCCGTTCAAAGGTGTTTTGTGCCTGTTTCTGCTGGACATGGGGCTGGTTGCGGGGCGTGGCCTGCGCGAGGGGGGCAAGATATTGCGCCCTGCGGTTCTGGCCTTTGGCGTGCTGATGCCGCTGATCGGATCGGTGATTGGTCTGGGTTTTGCGGTTGCGTTGGGCCTGTCGAGTGGCGGCATTGCCTTGATGATGGTGCTGTCCGCCTCGGCGTCTTATATCGCGGTGCCCGCTGCCATGCGCGTTGCCCTGCCAGAGGCCAACCCGTCCCTGTACCTGACCTTGTCACTGGGCGTGACATTTCCGTTTAACCTAACCCTTGGTATCCCGCTTTATGTGGCGGTGTCCCAAGCCGTTTCCGGAGGCTGAGCCATGCAAACCCATCGTGCCAAGCGGGTAGAGATCACCATTGAAGCGGTCATGCAGTCACGGCTGACGGATGCGCTGACCAAGGCGGGTGTGACCGGATATACGGTGCTGCCGGTGTTGGGGGGCTCGGGGCGATCCGGCCCATGGAGCAGATCCGGTCAGGTCAGCCGCGCATCAGGCATGGTGCAGGTCGTGTGCATCATCCGCCCCGAACGGGTGGATGATTTGCTGGATGCTGCCTTTGCCGTGGTAGAGCGCCATATCGGCATCGTCAGCGTGAGCGATTGTGATGTGCTGCGCGCCGAACGGTTCTGATCAGCGCAGAACCTTATCCTCTGGCCAGCGCAGGTCTTCCTTAATCGAGATCGAAGTAGTGACCCCTGCGGCGATGTTCATATCCCACTGCAGAATACCGCGCCGGTCATCAATGTTGATTTGATCAGGCGTCGGGTTGGCAGACCAGTCGATTTGCAAGTCCTCCTGCGCGGTATAGGGCACAGCCGCCCGCACCTCGACTTGCCAATCTTCGTTGCCGATGTTCTGGATATCCATCCGCGTGTGGTCTGTCTTTGCATTGGATCTGCTGATGATCCCACGATCACCTTCGGTCTGGTCCAGCACTTTGTAGCTCAGGCGCAGGTCTTCTATTGGGCCAAAGGGCAGCTCGGCCTTATCCCCTGCCGGGATCAGTTCAAGGTTCATTTGCCCGATCAACGTATTGTCCAGAAACAGCGCCGCTTCTTGGGTCGGCAACAGGGGTTCCATGGTTGTGTTGGTGAATTCTGCCATCAAAAATGCAGTCTGGTCCAAGCGCGGCACCGCACGGGCAAAGCGGCGGGCCGGGAAGGTAAGCGTATCAAACGCAACGCGCGTGTCGTCCACGCCGCTTGCAATATCTACTGGCGACGGGACGATGTAGGTAACCCCCGGCCCGTCGAAGGTGGCCGCAGCCGCCTCTTCCATCACAACCGGCGCTTCGATTACCGCGCCGGCACCATAGCTTTCGACGCTATCGGCCAATTGGCGGGAAAGCTTGGCGCGCGGCGGCTCTTTGTCTGCCAGCGTCAGCTGTCTTGCATAAACTTGCGAGGGTTGCGTTTGGCCTGATGGCACAAGCGTGGACAGGGTCAAGGCCACCCCTTGCCAGTTTTCGCCACTGTGTTGAGAGACGACGGCCCCCCGTTTGACGGACAGTTGCGGTGCGTCTTTGCCATCCAGATGAATATCATACGTCGGGACCCAAGCCGCCTGAACCAGGTAATCCAGTGCAATTGTCACCTCACCTGCCGCGGGGGCCATGACATTAAGGGTCAGTTGCGCGTGTTTTTTCGGGGGCGGAGTCAACGCAGCCAATGCAGCCCGGGCATCGCTAAGTGCGGTTTCCAGATCCGCCCGCCCCAGTTCTAGCCCCCGCACGGCCTGCCGCGCGCTCATTGCGTCCTGCTCTGCTTGCAGGCTTTCGTCGCTGATCATCTGGCCAAGCGCCTGCAAAGTGCTGACATCAGCGGGCAATCCTTCGTTGCGGCCTAAATCCCCAAGAAATCCGATCCGCGCCTGTGCGGCCTTGCCGGCGAGGGAGGCCGCTTCGATCTGGTCGTCCAAGTCACGCAATGCGGCTTCGGCGGCTTTTATCCGATCCTTGGCTGCAACGATCTTGGCGCTGTCTGTGTTTGGTTGCGGCGGGACGGCATCTTTGCGCAATTGCGTTGTGCCAAGGGTCGCTCCTGCCACCGAGACTCGCAAATATTCGCGATCCATTGTGTGAGGCAGATCAGGCAAGACAATCTGATGCGCGCCTTGAGGTAGGGCAAGCGTAGCCTCACGCTGAACCGTTGCCAAATAGGGGAACACCGTTACCGACTTTGGGCCGGATTGAACGGTAAAGACGTCCGCCATTGCGGCGGTTGGCAGCAGGGTCAGGCAGGCAAAGAGGATACGCATAAATCAATTCCCATAGTTTTCAGGGCCAGTCTGCACCTTGATAAGAAAAAGAAAAGGGGACCAAACGGCCCCCTTTCCCCAATACGTATTTTGAGCGGATATCAGCCCTTTTTCAGAACCTCACGGCCCAGCAATTCGGCGATTTGAACCGCGTTCAATGCTGCGCCTTTGCGCAGGTTGTCAGATACGCACCACAGGTTCAGACCGTTGTCGATGGTGCTGTCCTGCCGAATGCGGCTGATGAAGGTCGCAAAATCACCGACACATTCAACGGGCGTGACATAGCCGCCGTCTTCGCGCTTATCGATGACCATGATGCCGGGGGCTTCGCGCAGGATGTCGCGGGCCTCGTCCTCGTCCAGATGATCCTCGAACTCGATGTTGATCGCTTCGGAGTGACCCACGAAGACCGGAACACGCACACAGGTCGCGGTGACCTTGATGTCCTTGTCGACGATCTTTTTCGTTTCGGCGACCATCTTCCATTCTTCTTTGGTTGAGCCGTCTTCCATGAACACATCAATGTGCGGAATCACGTTGAACGCGATCTGCTTGGTGAACTTGTTCGGCGGCACGTCCGATGTCGGGTTATAGATCGATTTGGTCTGATCCCAGAGTTCATCCGCACCTTCCTTGCCGGAACCGGACACGGATTGATAGGTGCTGACCACCACACGTTTGATCGTCGCGCGGTCATGCAAGGGCTTCAAGGCCACAACCATCTGCGCCGTGGAGCAGTTCGGATTCGCGATGATGTTCTTTTTGGCATAGTCATGCACGGCCTGCGGGTTCACCTCGGGCACAATCAAGGGCACATCGGCGTCGTAGCGGTAGAGCGACGAGTTGTCGATCACCACACAACCGGCCTTGGCGGCACCGGGCGCATATTTCTTGGTCGCGTCGGACCCGACCGCGAACAGCGCCATGTCCCAACCCGTAAAATCAAACGTATCCAGGTCTTTGCACGTCAACGTCTTTTCGCCAAAGCTTACTTCCGTGCCCAATGAACGACGGCTGGCCAAGGCCACGATCTCGTCCACAGGGAACTGGCGTTCAGCCAGGATGTTCAGCATTTCGCGGCCCACATTGCCAGTGGCGCCCACGACGGCGACGCGATAACCCATCTTATTTCTCCGTTATATAAGGGGTGGTGCGGCGCACATACACCGCTTGCCGTTCCGTGGAAAGACCCCTGCGTTGCCGGACTGGTTTGTAACGTAAGGTGCGTGTTAGGATGGCACCGATCAAAAAGGCAGGCCGAATGACCCAAAGCGATCCGTTTTACGACCAGTTGCCGCGTGTCAGGGCTTTTGACCAGCTGACACAATCGGACCGTTTCACACCTGTGCCGCAGGATTGGACCATTGGCGTTTCGGACATCGTCGATTCAACCGGATTGGTGCAAGCTGGCAAGTACAAGACCGTGAATATGGTCGGCGCAGCGGTGATTTCTGCGATGATGAACGCCCTGAAAGGGCGGGCGTTTCCGTTTGTTTTTGGCGGTGATGGGGCCGGATTCGCCGTGCCCCCAGAGGACGAAGCCGCCGCACGGGATGCCTTGGCGCGGGTCGCATCCTGGGCGCAGACAGAGTTCGGTATTGGGATGCGGGTCGCTTTGGTGCCGGTGGCGGATGTGCGTGCAGCGGGGCACGATGTGCGGGTGGCCCGACTTCAGGTTTCCGAGGGAGTGGATTATGCGATGTTTGACGGTGGCGGGGTTAGCTGGGCCGAGGCCCGAATGAAAGCCGGAAGCTATGTGATTTCCCCGGCAGCAGAGGGCAGCGCGCCTGACCTGACAGGATTGTCTTGCCGCTGGTCACCGATGCCGGCGCGCAATGGGACGATTCTGTCGATCCTTGTGTCCCCGATGGCAGGGGTTGGCGAGGATATCATTGCCGAAATTTATGATCGGGTTGTCAGCCTTGCACAGGGGTTGGAGCGTGGCGGCCATCCGGCGGCGGTCTCTGGTCCGGGAACGGACTGGCCCCCGAAAGGGGCAGCACTTGAGGCCCATGCGATCCGTGGCAGCGGGCCGCTAGGCCGCGCGCGGCGCAGGGTCATGTTTGAATCCTTGGTGGCTTGGTTGTTGATCCGGACGGGGATCAAGCTGGGGGGCTTTGATGCACGTCGCTATGCGCGGATCGTCGGTGAGAACGCAGATTTTCGCAAGCGCGATGACGGGCTGAAAATGACACTGGATTGTGATCCGGCCACTCAGGCGCAGATTGAGGAAGTGTTAAGTGCGGCCAAGGCGCAAGGCTATATCGAATATGGCACTTCCACACAGGACACCGCGATGATGACCTGCATCGTGCCGTCGATCATGGCTGACGATCATGTGCATTTCATCGACGGCGGCGCGGGCGGCTATACTTTGGCCGCCGCGCGGATGAAGGGGCGCTAGGGCCTGTGGACAATCATCCTGCCGCACTGGTTTCAGTCCAAAATTGCCCAGTTCTGCGTTAAGAAAGCTGGAATTAACCCGTTAGTCCTACGCTTTCTTGCCTGGAACTGAGCAATTTTGGCGAAATCGCTGCGCGACGCGGCCCATTTTGCCTCCGGCTTCACCGCATTGCCCTTCCGATGAACCACATCGGGGCGGTCAATTCGGCTCGCCAGCGGCAAGATGGGTCTCGCGCCAGTGCGGCAGGATGATTGTCCACAGGCCCTAGTCTGTGTTGTCCCGACTGAACAGATACACCACAAAACCGGCGCTAAGGGCGATCAGGAAAAGCGCAAACACCGCCACATAGGGGCTTGCCGCGGTTTCACCCGGCAGGGCGGCGCGATAAACGCGGCCGGACAGAAACTGTGCGATGCCAACGCCGCCAATGCTGAACAGGTTCAACAGTGTCACCCCCCGCCCGATCAGGTGACTTGGCAGAAAGCTTCGGCCATGGGCCATTAGCACCGGATAGGTGGATCCGAAAAAGCCGATGGCACACATCAGAAAAACGCTGAGGATGAAGCTGCTGGCGGGAAGAACCGTCAACATGCCGCCGGCAAGTATCGCAAGGGCGGTGCCGCCGGCGATCATCCATTTGCGCGACGGGCTAAGCTTGTCTGCAAACCCGAAAGCCAGCGCGCCCAGCACCATTGCCCCTCCCATCAACAGGCTGGCCTGCCCGATGGTGGCTGTGTCGGTGCCAAACACATCGGCCAGATAAGGGCCAATCCACAAACCGCGCACCGCCCCGGGAAAGGCATAACTGACCCCGATTAACAGGCAGATCGGCCAAAGCGCGCGAATGCGCAACAGTTCCGACATCGACCCTTTGACGCCGTCGGTGACGCGCGGCGGGTCTTTGACCCAGAGCAATGTGCCAAGGGCGACCAGTGCCGACAGCCCGGCGAGCCCCCAAAGGGCGCTGCGCCACCCCAGTAACTCGGCGGCAAGCGCCATTGGGTAGGCGGCGACCAGATTGCCCATACTGCCGGCCCCGACCATCACAGAGGCAAGGATGGCGAAGGTTGCGGGGGGAAATTCGCGGGCAAAGATGTAGTAGGACGCCATCAGAACCGGCGCACAGCCAACCCCGATCAGGGCCATGGCGATGGTGATATGCACCGGTGCTGTTGCGACAGCAAAAAGGGCCGCGCCCCCGGCACCACCAAGCAGCAACAGCCAGCCTGCGGTGCGGCGTGGGCCGATGCTGTCAAGCGCGGCACCGATGGGTATTTGGCAGGCGGCGAATGTCAGGAACCACAGGCCCGACGCAAAGGCCAGATCATCCGGCATCGCGCCGATGTCGCGCTCAAGGATTTCGGACAAGACGGCCAGAAAGGCGCGAAAAAACTGACTTAGCACATAGGCCAGCCCCAGCAGAAAAATCCCAATACTCATGTCAGTGACGGTCTTTCCATTTGGCGCTCAGCGCTTTGGCCGCCGCGTTAAGCAACAAGACATCCGCCCCCACAGCGACGAACTGGGCACCGGCGGCAAGCGCGGCCTCGGTCATCGGATCATGGGTGGACAGGATGCCGGGGGCCTTGCCGGCGGCACGAATGCGCGCCAGCGCGTCCATGATTGTGGTCTGCACGTCCCTATGCAGGGAATCCCCCATATGACCCATGTCGGCGGCCAGATCAGCGGGGCCGATGAACACGCCGTCGATCCCCTCAGTGGCAAGGATTTCGTCAAGCGCGGCCAGCCCCTTGCGGTTTTCCACCTGCACCAACAGGCAAATCTCTGCGTCCGCCGTTGTGCCGTAGTCCTTGATTTGCGAAAAACGCGCCGCGCGGGTCAGGGCATAACCGACCCCGCGATCCCCATGCGGCGGATAGGTTACGTCGCGCACCAGCTGGCGGGCCTGATCGGCACTTTCCACCATTGGCACCAGCACAGTTTGCGCGCCGGCATCCAGCACCTGTTTCAACATATAGGTTTCGCCAACCGGCACCCGGACCACCGGATGGCTGTTTGAGGCTTCCAATACCTGCAACTGGGCGAGGATGCTGCGCAAATCGTTCGGCGCGTGTTCGCCGTCAATCACCAGCCAGTCGAAACCCGCAGCGCCCATCAGTTCCGCGCTGAACGTATCGGCAAGCCCAAGCCAGCAGCCGAATTGGATCTTGCCCTCGGAGAGAGATTTCTTGAATGGGTTTATTGGCGCAGGCATGGGCAGTGTCCTTGGTCTGAAGTTCTTCTCACCCTAGACCTGTGCGGGGGAATTTGACCAGAGCCTGCGGATCAGATGACCTTGATCACCTGTTTGTCGATGGCCAGCATATAGCCGCGCCGCGCAATGTTCTTGACCAAAAGTTCACTTACAATCTGGTTGCCCAATGTGTCGCGCAACCGTTTGATCCGTGTCGCGCCTGCCGCCTCGTCACAATCTGCGGCCAGCCGTCCCGATATCACCCCTTCGATTTCCGACCCCGACATCACATCATCATCCATCCGCGCCTCGGCCAGAACGGACATGGTTTCCATTGCCGCATCGGTCAGTTTGAAACCAAGGTTGTTCAGATAAACCGTGTTTTCTTCCCGGCTGATCAAAAGGGAATTCACCTGAATGCCGGCCCGTTCGATCTGGGCCATACGGCGGTTGAACCCCACCAGCATGATCAGGAACACAAGTGCGGCCATCAACATCGCAGCGGCGAACACCAGCAATACAAAGATCACCATGCGATAACTGGCCAGAGTATCCGAGAATGCCGTGCCTGATTGTGCAAGTATTTCCAAAAGCTTGATCGTCGCGCCGCTGGTCAGGTCGTCGTTTTCAACAAAAATGCGTTCGACCTGTGCATTGAACAGATTTGCATCCGGCAATGTCCAGAACAACACGATGGCCCCGACGACCAACAAGACAACAATCGCA
This sequence comes from Sulfitobacter sp. M05, assembly GCF_029285175.1. Taxonomy (GTDB): domain Bacteria; phylum Pseudomonadota; class Alphaproteobacteria; order Rhodobacterales; family Rhodobacteraceae; genus Sulfitobacter. Next base: position 935,497 of record NZ_JABEDH010000002.1, read on the forward strand.
GCAATGCCAAAGCCGACAAAGCGGCGCAGATCAGAAGCGGAGGTAGTTTTGGCCGGCACTGTCTTTCCTTTGATCAAGTCCGTCTTCTCCGAAAGTAGAGATGACATTAAGAAGCGACCAGCCTTGGACGGCGAGACGCGGGGCCAGTTCAGCAGCGGCTGATCCGGCATCACAGGCTCCGTTGATCTGTGCAACACCGTAGTGCAGGCGCAGTGGGTCATCCTGTTTGGCTTTGTAATCGGCGTAACATCCCCCCGCATGTGCGGGCAGGGCACCACCGATCAACAGGCCAAAGGCGAGGGGGAGGGCAAGGTGTTTCATACTGTCATTCTTGAGCCTTTGAGCCATGATATTCAATAACGCGCCGCGATTTGCCTGCCGGTTATCCGATAACGGGGTGCTGTTATTGCCTGTCTGGCGGGCCGGTGGCCAATGTTGATTTGTCAAAGCGCGGGCTGTCCTGCACCGCGCAGCAGAGAGGATCACATAATGTACCGCAAATTTATTGCCACCGTGGCCGCCGCGTCGATCGCCCTGACTGCGTTTGGTGCTTTGCCCGCCGCGGCCGGGGATCGCCGGACCGCCAATACGATTGCCGCGCTTTTGGGGTTGGCGGTTGTGGGCAAGATTATTCACGACCGGAAGGACAAGAAAAAGCAGGCCGGCAACCACCAGTCAAATCCGGACCACCGCGCGCCGGTCTATGGCAAGCCGATCCACCAGCAGCCGATTCACAGAGAACCCGCATACCAACCGCCGCGCTATGATCAGCCGGTGCCGCGTCCCTTGCCTGACCGTGTCAGTCGCAAGCTTTTGCCGCAGCAATGTCTGCGCAGGGTGGAAACCCGCCACGGTCGTGTGCGCATGTTCGCCAGCCGGTGTCTCAAGCGCAATTATGACTACACCCACCGCCTGCCACGGCAGTGCAACTATACTTTTAACACCGGCCGCGGCGACCGTCGCGGATATGAAGCACGTTGTTTACGTGACCACGGATTCCGTTTGGCGCGGGGATAACATCGCGCCTTGATCCGGGCGGGTCCCTTTGCTCGGATGACTGGGGAGGATGTTCGGGCATCCTCCCTTTTTCATGTTGAGCCTTGGGCGTGTTTGCGGTCTTGAAGGGGCATGAAACCGGATTTTGAATTTGAACGCGCCGCCATGGCGCAGGGGTACACGCGCATCGCGGGTGTGGATGAAGTGGGCCGCGGCCCTTTGGCGGGGCCAGTGACGGCCGCAGCGGTGATTTTGGATCCCGCGCGTATTCCCGAGGGACTGAACGATTCAAAAAAGCTGACCAAAAAGGCCCGTGAACGGCTTTATGACGAAATTATGGAGGTGGCCGAAGTCAGCATCGCCCATGCCTCTGTCGAGGAAATCGACGATATCAACATCCTGCGCGCCAGCCACCTTGCGATGATGCGCGCGATTGAGGGGCTTAAAACCCCTGCTGACTATGTGTTGGTGGATGGCAACATGTTGCCCCGCGATTTGGTCTTACCAGCGCAAACCATCATCAAGGGTGATGCCCGTTCGCAGAGCATTTCGGCTGCCTCAATTATGGCCAAAATTTGTCGAGATTGTGTCATGTTGTCCTTGGCGCAACAGCACCCGGGTTATGGCTGGGAAACCAACATGGGATATGGATCAAAAAGACACATAGAAGCCCTGCAAGAACTTGGGGTAACCCCACACCATAGACGTTCGTTCAAGCCCGTACACAATATGTTGTAGCAACAATTTTTCTTAACCAATTGATTCAAAAAACAATTTGACCGCGAATCGTCTTTGACTCATCCTGATCCCAACAAACGAGCACAAAATGTGCCGGGGACCAGAGGCAGAAAATTGATGAAGACGATTGAGAAAAGCACCGCGGTGCTTCCATTAAACACGATCCTTGATGGCGACTGTATCGAGGCGATGAATGCCCTTCCCGAGGCAAGCATTGACCTGATCTTTGCTGACCCTCCTTATAACCTGCAACTGCGTGGTGATCTGGTTCGTCCGGATAACTCCAAGGTTGATGCGGTAGATGATGAATGGGATCAATTCGCCAGCTTTAAGGCCTATGATGATTTCACCCGTGCGTGGTTGAAAGCGGCCCGTCGTCTGCTCAAGCCCAATGGCGCGATCTGGGTTATCGGCAGCTATCACAACATTTTCCGTGTTGGTGCCGCCTTGCAGGATGCCGGTTTCTGGATCCTGAACGATGTGGTCTGGCGCAAGTCGAACCCGATGCCGAACTTCCGCGGCAAGCGTTTTACCAACGCCCATGAGACGATGATCTGGGCCGGTAAAGACGAAAACTCCAAATACACCTTTAACTATGAGGCGCTGAAAGCCCTCAACGAAGGTATCCAGATGCGCAGTGACTGGGTCTTGCCGATCTGTACCGGCCATGAGCGGCTGAAGAACGAAGACGGCGACAAAGCCCATCCGACACAAAAGCCGGAAAGCCTGCTGCACCGTGTTCTGGTTGGGTCGACCAACCCGGGTGACGTGATCCTTGACCCGTTTTTCGGGACAGGTACCACAGGTGCGGTTGCAAAGATGTTGGGCCGCGATTTCATCGGCATCGAGCGCGAAGAAGCTTATCGCAAGGTTGCAACAAAACGACTGAGCAAAGTGCGCAAGTTTGACCGTGAGGCCCTGCAAACCACAACGTCCAAACGTGCAGAGCCACGTGTGCCTTTTGGCCAGTTGGTCGAACGGGGCATGTTGCGCCCGGGCGAGGAGCTTTACTCACTGAACGGACGTCACAAGGCCAAGGTCCGTGCCGATGGCACGCTGATCGGGTCGGATGTCAAAGGATCAATCCATCAGGTCGGGGCGGCATATGAGAAAGCGCCCAGCTGTAACGGATGGACCTACTGGTGCTTTAAGAAGGACGGCAAGCGCGTGCCGATTGACCTTCTGCGCCAGCAGATAAGGGCCGAAATGGCCAACTGAGAATTGTTGTTTCCGGCACTTGTTCCTCAAGAATATCCTGGCTGACCCTATGGTCGCACAGGGTGGTTGAGGCTGCCTTTTGACAGAAAAACCGGAAACACCCAGAACACCGCCGGTGCCTGCGGCCTTCTAGATGAAGGTTGCCTAGAAAGGCACTCACCTTAGCCCCGCCCTTGTGGCGGGGCCTTTTTATTTGATGCTTCCCTGCAAGTCGCACTGCGTGCAAACGCCACATCGACCCGATGCAACAGCGGCGGGATGGTTGGAAAGTCAGAGGAGTACGAACCGATGGATTTCAAAATGTTAAGCTGTGTGGCCACCGCAGTCTTTGGCGCGCTTTGCCTGATCCTCATGGTGCTGCCCGAATTGATCTACTGGATGTTTGCCCTTGAACAGGCGCAGGTGGGCGATGTCCTTGCCAAACGCGCGGCTATGTTGTTTCTGGGGTTTGCAACGCTTTGTTTTATGGCGCGGGATACCATGCTGGACGAGGTGAAGCAGCTGGTGTCGGTGACTGTCATCACCGCAATGGTCGCTATGGCACTTCTTGGAACTTACGAATTTTGGCAGGGCACGGTCGGTGCCGGTATCTGGATCGCTATTCTGGCTGAATGGGGGATTGCGGGGCTGTTTTTTCGCGGTCGACCAAGGGGAGAGGCCGCGAGCAAGTGATTCAAGTTTTACTCAAAGCGCTCTAGGACCAGTGGACATTCATCGCGCTGAAGGCAGGCGATGAAAATCCACAGACCCTATGGCACCCAACCTTAAACATGAATCCCCAATACCTTGCCACGCTGCGCGTTCTTGGGCATCGGAGATACGAAATGCCTCAGGTTAAAGGCCGGACACTTTAGTTCACCAGATTTGACGGGTCCTTTTGAAAAACCGCGTGAACGTATCGGCGGTCAAATTCTGTCTTGCTCAGCACAAAGGCGACACCAGCCGAGGATGCCTTTTCCCACATAAAGGGAGAGGGCCAGTCACTTATGATGATCACGGGGATGTCGGCGTAATTTGCATCACGGGCCAATTCGAGGGCGAAATCAGCACCCAGCCCATCGGGCAGGTTGTTATCCAGCAGGATCAGTGACACGGGCGCTTTTTCCATGACGCGACGGGCCAGTTTCAGGGTGGTCGCCGCCTCGATATGAAATGGATGATTGGATTTTTGCATAATCCGGGTCAGTTTTTCCCGATCAAAATCGCTGTCCTCCACAATCAGACAGGTCTGGTGGGGCCGAGGTTTTGCGGTTTGGATGCGATCCGGCTGCATGTGTGACCCCTCTCATAATGCAGCCAAAGGGGTGCCATGAAAGCATTAAGATTAGGTGAGTTTCAGCGCGGCATCGGCGTTTGCTGTTTATTATAATCTCCCCAGTCTGAAATCTCGGGGTAATAGCTGCGCCGCCATGCGCGCACCCGCGGGTTCATAACGCGTCGCCACAGGGGCGGGATCATTGCGGCCATGGTCATCACCGGATACCCGAAAGGCAGTTGTGGTGCCTCGTCCGCTCCATAGTTCTGCAACACGGGAAACCGGCGGTCGGGTTTATAGTGATGATCGGAATGGCGTTGCAGGTTGATCAACAGCCAATTCGATGCCTTATGTGCGGCATTCCATGAATGATGCGGTTTGACGTGTTCATATTTGCCATCCCCCAGATGTTTGCGGGTCAGCCCGTAATGTTCGATGTAATTGACCAGCTCTAGTTGCCAGATCGCGATACCGGCCTGCACAAAAAACAGCATCAGCCCGGACCAGCCGCCAAGGATCAAGGCAAGGCTGATAAAGGCGATTTGCAAGCCCCAGTATTTCCAGAACGGATTGCTGCGGTTGTGCCAAGGCAGATTTTTGCGGGCCAGCATATTGGCCTCGGCCTTGAAGGCGGAATGCAGGCACTGGCGCAAGACCCGCGGATAGAACCGGTGAAACCCTTCGTTGTATCGGGCCGTCACCGGATCGCGTGGCGTGGCAACATAGCGGTGATGCACCAGAAGGTGTTCGGAACGGAAATGCGAGTAAAGTACCATCGCCAGCAAGACGTCTGCCAGAAACCGCTCAAGCCGGTTTTTCTGGTGCATTAACTCGTGACTATAGTTGATCCCGATGGTCCCGGTGATCACGCCGACGCCAAAGAACAGCGCAATGCGTTCGAACAGGCCCAGATGTTCCGCCTGCGGCACATACCAGATCAGCCCGAATACCGTCAGCAGCTGCGCCGGCACCCAGATCAGCGTGACCAGGCGATACCAATACAGGTCGTCGTCGTTGGCCTCTAGGTCGGCATTGTCCAGATTGAGCCCCAGCACAGCGTCCAGCAATGAGAACAGGAACCATGTGACCAGCGGCAGCAGGGCAATGCTCCAGCCGCCAGTCAGGGCACAGACCCAAGCCAGCGGAATAAGGCCCAGTGACATCCAAAATGGCAGGGCGCGCGACAGGCGGCGCAGGTCACTGCGGGGAATTGGCGTGGTGTGTCGGGACATGGCGGGGCCTCTGGGGTAGGAATTGACCCATGTTACCGCAGATTGTCAGGCGGGCAAACCGGCGACGGAGGTGAGCGGCAGGAGTTATTACCCCTGCGCCAAATCGTAAGCCTTGCGCATGACCGTGGGCAAATCCGATGGGCGGAACCGGGTGCGCGGGACAAAGTCGCCGGGGGTGTCATTGGGTACCTTTGCCAGCTGAACCGTTAAGATCAGGTGGAAATGGGTGAACGTGTGGCGGACCTCGCCAGCGAGGGCCTGCCAGTCGGCGGCGACCGGGGGCGTACCTTTGGGCAAGGGCGCGCTGGTGTCGACCCAATCTGAACCGGGCCAGCCCAGCATCCCGCCCAGCAACCCTTTTTCGGGGCGGGTTTCCAGCAACCACGCCCCATCGGTGCGCTGCGCCAGATAAACCGTACCATGACGCACCGGTTTGGGCTTTTTCGGCGTTTTTTTGGGCAGCTCGTTTTGGGTGCCCATGGCGCGGGCGGCGCAGGGATCGCGCCATGGGCATATGCCGCAGGCTGGCGATTTGGGGGAACAGATGGTTGCGCCCAGATCCATCACTGCCTGGGCATAATCCCCGGGGCGCTTGGCGGGTGTCAGGGCTTCGGCACGTTCCATTAACACCGGTTTCACCGCCGGCAGCGGTGTGTGGACATCATAAAGCCGCGCCATCACCCGTTCGACATTGCCGTCCAGCACCGTGTGGCGCAGATCAAATGCAATCGAGGAGACGGCGGCGGCAGTATAAGGCCCGATGCCGGGCAGCTTCAGCAGCGCGGCATGATCGGCTGGAAACTCGCCGGCATGTTCATCCACGACAGCGCGCGCGCATTTCAACAGGTTGCGGGCGCGGGCGTAATATCCCAATCCGGCCCATTCGGCCATCACATCGGCATCTTGTGCCGCAGCCAGATCGCCAACTGTCGGCCATCGCGTCACGAAACGCTGGAAATAGTCGCGCACCGTTGCAACGGTGGTTTGTTGCAACATGATTTCGCTCATCCAGATGCGGTAAGGATCGGGTTGCACACCGGCCTTGCGTTGCGCCGGCCCCACACGCCAAGGCATTTCACGGGCATGAATATCGTACCAATCCAGCAAAATGCGCGGCAGGGCGATGGTATCTGGCATATCACGCAATTTTTATGTCCCTCTGGCCGGCATTGGTTGGTGCTGGAGCGCCGATAAACTATCATATAGAAAGCGCTGAAAGGAAACACAGCCATGCCGCCACGGCGCACCAGCACAAAAGGGTTCAAACGCACCGACAGCTTGTTGTCGGGGCAGATACGTCGCGCGTCAGAAACGCGCGGTTTTGCCCAATCGCGCTTGTTGACCCAATGGAGCGAAATCGCCGGTCAGGATATCGCGGCAATCGCCCAACCTGTTGAAATCGGATACAATCGCGGGGGTATGGGCGCGACGCTGACCTTGCTGACCAACGGGGCAAATGCGCCTATGCTGGAAATGCAGAAAGAACAGCTGCGGGCGAAAGTGAATGCGGTCTATGGCTATAATGCGATTGCCCGTGTGCGGATCACGCAGACGGCATCGACAGGTTTTGCCGACGGCAAGGTTTCATTCGGGCACAAGAAGCCAGAGGCCAAGCCCACCCCTGACCCGGCGCTGCGACAAATGGCGGCGGCGGCTGCGCAACCTGTTTGCGATGATGGCCTGCGTGCGGCCCTTGCGCGTCTGGGTGAGAACATATTGAACAAGAACAACCGCTGAACAGCAGCAAAGGAACGACATGATGCAACGCAGAAACATGATACTTGGTGGCTTTGCCGTGCTTGGCCTTGGCGGCTGGGCATTGACCAGCAATCTGGGCGGCAAAAGCGGGTCGACAGAGATCACAAATATGGCCGGTGCTGCAAATGCGCAGACCACAACGGGTGACTTCGACACCTCCAGCATTCAGGAAATGGTGCTTGGGAACCCCGATGCGGCAGTGACTGTGATCGAATACGCTTCCTTTACCTGCCCGCATTGCGCAGATTTTCACAGCGGGGCCTTCAAACAACTGAAGGCTGATTTCATCGACACCGGCAAAATCAAATTTATCTACCGCGAAGTCTATTTTGATCGTCCGGGCCTGTGGGCATCGATGATTGCGCGCTGCGGCGGACAAGATAAATTTTTCGGTATCGTCGATCTGATTTTCAAGGGGCTGTCCACTTGGGCGCGTGCCGGCGAACCTGCCGCTATTGTCGAAGAGCTGCGCAAGATTGCGCGTCTGGCCGGTATGGACAACGAAACCATCGACGCCTGTTTGCAGGATGGCGATAAGGCTCAGACGCTGGTGGCATGGTTCGAAGAAAACAAGGACCGCGACAACATCACCTCAACGCCCAGTTTCCTGATCAATGGTGCCAAACATTCGAACATGCCCTACGCCGAGATGAAAAAACTGATCGAAGCCGAACTGGGCAGCTGATGAACGAGGAAAACCGCGGCCCGCTGGCCGGTCTCAAGGTTGTTGAAATGGCCCGGGTTCTGGCGGGGCCATGGGCCGGTCAGACCCTGTCGGATCTGGGCTGTGATGTCATCAAGGTAGAAAGCCCGGCCGGCGATGATACGCGCCAATGGGGCCCGCCGTTTGTGGAACGGGATGACGATGTTTCGGCGTCCTATTTCCATTCCACGAATCGCGGCAAGGCCAGCGTGACCATTGATTTTCGCACAGAGGAAGGTCAAGCGCGGCTGAAAGACCTGCTGCGCGATGCGGATATCGTGATCGAGAACTTCAAGACCGGCGGTCTTGCGAAATACGGGCTGGATTATGATAGCCTGCACGCCGAGTTCCCGCGTTTGATCTATTGCTCTATCACTGGTTTTGGCCACACCGGGCCTTATGCCCACCGCGCGGGATATGATTTTATCATTCAGGGCATGTCGGGTCTGATGTCGATCACCGGCGAACCCGACCGCCAGCCGCAAAAGTCCGGTATGGCGATCACCGATGTTTTCACTGGTGTTTATGCGACCACTGCCATTCTTGCCGCGGTTCATCAGCGCGGCAAGACGGGACGCGGCCAACACATTGACATGGCCCTGCTGGATTGTGCGGTTGCGATCACCGGCAATCAGGCGATGAATTACATGACGACCGGCGTTGCGCCGACGCGGATGGGCAATGCCCACCCCAATCTGACCCCCTACGAGGTGTTTAATACCTCGGACGGGCATATCATCATCGCCACCGGCAATGACGGGCAGTTCCAGCGCCTGTGTCGTTTGCTTGGGCTGGACGATATGGCGATTGCACCCGAGTATGCCAAGAACGCCGGCCGTGTGGCGAACCGCCCCGAGATGAACCGCCGGATCGAGGGGGCCACGTCACAGCGCACCCGCGACGATTTGCTGGCCGCCTGTGAGGCGCATAACGTGCCTGCTGGTCCGATCAACAATCTGGATGACGTGATGGCTGATCCCCAAGTGGTTGCCCGGGGTATGCAGATCGAACTGGACGGTGTGCCGGGTTTGCGTTCGCCCTTCCGGTTCTCGGATGCGGAGCTTGCGCTGCACCGTCCGGCCCCGAAACTGGGCGAGGACAACTGAAGCGAGGATTGCTTTCGTTGGAAGTGTCCGCGTCAGGCCGACTTTGGCAAGGCATCCAGTGCTTGGAACAATGCGTTGCCTTCTGCCAATGTAAGCCGCACCGGTAGGGTGATGACTTTGCTGCGGAAACTGGCAGGCAGGCGCACGGCATCTTTTTCAGTGGTGACAAGTTGGGCACCACGGGCGGCTGCATCCGCTTCCAATCGGGCCATCAGGGCATTGGTCAGGGGTTGGTGGTCGTCCAGGCCTTCGGCATGGATAATTTCAGCGCCCAAACCACGCAGAGTGGCAAAGAACTTTTCCGGGTGGCCGATCCCGGCAAAGGCCAGAACGCGGCTGTCACTCCAGTCCATTCCTGTTTTCAGCGGCTCAAGCCGGGCCGCTACCCGCGCCAGATCGGCAGGAAGGGATGTGCTGTTGGCAAAGTTTTCCTGCGCGGTGTTGTCCCCGATGGAAAGCAGGATATCGGCGCGCGCCAGACCTGTGTTTGCCGGTTCACGCAGTGGCCCCGCGGGCAGACACAGGCCGTTGCCAAACCCACGCGCTGCATCCACGACTACCACGGACAGATCATAGGCCAATGCAGGGTTCTGAAACCCGTCATCCAGCACAATTACGCTGGCCCCTGCCGCCTGCGCCGCCTGCGCCCCTGCCGCGCGATCCTTGGCCACCCAGACCTCGGCAAATGCAGACAGTAGCAATGGTTCGTCCCCGACATCCGCAGCCTTGTGGCGCGCCGGATCAACCCGTACCGGCCCTTCCAACGTGCCGCCATAGCCGCGCGAAACGATGTGCGGTTCGTGAAACAACCCGCGCAGATGTTCGACCACCGCCATCACAGTGGGGGTCTTGCCGGTGCCGCCAGCATTGATATTGCCGACACAAACCACCGGAACCGCCATGCGATGTCTGTCTCCCTGCGCCAATCGCCGTGCCGTCGCGGCGGCATAGAGGGCACCCAAGGGGCGCAAGGCGGTTGCACGCCAGTCAGGGCTAGGCAGGTGCCAAAAGACAGGGGGGCGGATCATGAGCGGCTCAACTCCTTGTCCAGCGCGTCTTGTACAAGATCGATAATTCTGTCGGTCAACTCGGCCCCCTGACTGATCACGTCCCAGCCAGCGTGCGCCATCGCGGCGGCCTGATCGGGGGCGATCAGCCGTGACACGGCGGTGCCCAAAGCGTCCACATCATTGACGATCCGCGCCGCACCGGCAGCGGCAAGGCGCGAATAGGACGGCATAAAGTGACGCAGCCGCGGACCATAAAGGATGGCAGACCCCAAAGCCGCAGCTTCCAAGGGGTCACAGCCATCGCCATGGCCCCGCGATAGGGTGCCGCCCAGAAAAGACACCGGTGCCAGCCGGAAAAACAGCCCGCGTTCGGCGGCATCCGCGGACACCAGCAATTGCGTGGTGTCATCGGGAAATTGGCCGTCATCCCATTGCGCGATTGTAATATTGCGGCTTGCGGCCTGTTCCAGAACATCGCCCACCAACGCAGATACCTCGGGCTGGATGATCAATAACAAACGGTGCGAAAGACGCAGGGCCTGCTTATGTGCCCCAAGGATGATCCTGATTTCTTTGTTCGAGACCCCGGCGGCAAACCATGTGGGGCGCCCGCCCACTGCGGCACAAAGATCAGTCAAATCGCTTTCGACACAGGGCAGAACCCGTCCACCGGCCAGAAGTGCGCCGGTCCCGCCGAGGGATTTTGATGGCAGGTCCAGTCGGCTAAGCCGTTTGAAATCGCGGGTTGACCGGGCAAAGACTGCATCGAATGTTGACAGCAGCCGGCGCGCCAAAGCCGGCAACCAACGGTCGCGCCGGCCGTCAAACCCGCGCGCATCGGCATCTATCAGGAACATGGGACAGCCGCGATCCGCGGTTTCAAGAACAAGATTGGCCCGCAGATTGCCCCAGACCCAGATACAGCTATCCGGTTGCCAATGATCAAGGAAGGCGCTGACCGCCGCGGGGTGTTCGCTGGGCACCGCACATTGGATCAGCGGGCACCCGGGTTTAAGCGGCACCGGACGGTAGCTGCCGTCCTGGTCGGGCAAGGTGATCAGCACACTCAGCCCCTCGCGCGCTGCGACCAGTCGCATGGCGAAATCCTGCACCGCCAGCAGGTTGGACGGTTCTCCGGCGTGTATCCAGACCAGCTCGCCTTCGGGGCGCTGGCGCGGCGGGGTTGTCTCGGGTGCCAATGTGGTGTGCCGTGTCAAAGCACGGTAGGCCGTCAGCCCCAGAGACGACCGCGCCATGGGGGGTTAGCCCAGCTCTTCGGTGGACGAGGCCGCGGTTTCTTCGTCCCGCAACCGGTGCAGATGGGCAATGAAATAGCGCATATGTGCATTGTCGACGGTGCGCTGTGCTTCGTTTTTCCAGGCGTCAAAGGCGCTGGCATAATCTGGGAAAATACCAACAACGTGAATGTCATCGACGTTCTTGAAGGTGTTCTCGCTGGGGGTTACCAGTTCGCCACCAAAGACGAGGTGCAGGCGTTGGGTCATGTCAGGATCCTTGTTGATGCGGGCAAGCCTATGTGCTGCGTACCCAGATGGGAAGTGTCACGCAAGGGCGTCGATCAGGGCCGTTGAAATTGACGCCGCTCCGGCAACCACACCGTTCAGGCGTGGATCGGGATTGTTGAACCGCAACGCGATGCCGGTCCGGTCATGGGCAATGCCACCTGCTTCGGCCACAATCAGCGCGCCGGCGGCAATGTCCCATTCCCAGCTTTTGCGCAGGGTCAGCATCGCTTCGAACCGGCCTTCAGCGACCAGCGCAAGGCGATAGGCCAGAGATGGGCGGAAGCTGCGTTTGAAGGCGGGGCAGGCCCCGGCTTTCCAGACATCTCCCTGCATCGCCGGTTTGGCCACCAGCACAGAAGACTGGGCCAGTTGCGTCTGGCCCGACGCGGCGATCGGCACCCCGTTGCAGGTTGCCCCCATGCCTTTCGCCGCTGCATAAAGCTTGTTTCGCAAGGGAAGGTAAACGACTGCCGCCGTGATTTCCCCTTGCTCGGCGATTGCGATTGAATGCGCCCAAGTGTCAGAGCCTTCAAGAAAACTGCGGGTGCCGTCAATCGGATCAATGATGAACACCCGGTCCCGGGACAGGCGGTCGGCATTGTCCTCGGTTTCTTCGGACAGCCAGCCATAGTCGGGCCGCGCCAGCCGCAATGTCGAACACAGCTGCGCATTGACCGCCAGATCGGCCTCTGTCACGGGCCCTGCGCCATCCGCCTTGTCCCAGCGCCGCGCCGTTGGCCCGGCATAGCTGGTGGCGACCCGTCCGGCGATACGGGCAGCGTCGATCAATAGGGGCAGGTCACGCGCCGGCAAGTGTCATCCCCTCGACAAGCAGTGATGGCACAACACGGCTGAGATGGGTGCGGGCGTCATTGGCCGGGATCATTCTGCGCAACATCTCGCGCAGATTTCCGGCGATGGTGCATTCGTTGATCGTATGGGTGACTTCCCCGTTCTCGACCCAGAAACCGGCTGCCCCGCGCGAATAATCGCCGGTGTTGGGGTTGATGGTCGATCCGATCATCGAGGTGACCAGCAGGCCGGTGCCCATCTCGCGCAGCAGCTCGGCGCGGGTTTTCGTACCCTGCGTCAGCGCCACATTCCAGTTCGTTGGCGCGGGCGCGGAAGAGGTGCCGCGTGCCGCGTTACCCGTTGGGTCCAACCCCAGCTTGCGGGCATTGGCCAGATCCAGCGTCCAAGCTTGCAGCACGCCGTTTTCGACGATCAACCTTTTGCGCGTTGGCAGACCTTCGGCATCAAAAGGGCGCGAACCGCTGGTGCGCGGGCGGTGCGGGTCTTCGATCAAAGACAGGGTATCGGGCAGAACCGCCTCGCCCATGGCATCCCGCAGAAAAGAAGCCCCCCGCGCTACGGCGCTGCCGTTTACGGCAGAGAGCAGATGGCCGATCAGGCTTGAAGAAATCCGTTCGTCAAACAGCACGGGATAGGCACCGGTCGGCGGTTTGCGAGCCTCCAGCCGTTCCACCGCGCGGTTGCCTGCGGATTGACCGATGTCCTTGGCGCTGCGCAGGTCGCTTTGGAATATCCGCCCGTCACCATCATAATCGCGTTCCATCCCCGCGCCGGTGCCGGCAATCGCCACACAAGACAAACCGCGATCCGTGCGGGAATACCCGCCTTCAAACCCGTTGGTCATGGCAGTGAAAACCTCCTGCGCACCATAGCCAGCGCTGGCGGATTGCACCTGTGTCACCCCCTTGACGGCAAGCGCGGCAGCCTCGGCGCGGGCGGCGTCGTCTTGCAGCACTTCTGGGGAAGGTTCCGGCGTTGGGTCATAAAGCTCTAGCGCGTCAACGTCCCATGACTGTGCCAGCTGCTCGGGGGTGGCGAGACCAGCATAGGGGTCTTCGGGGGCTTCGCGCGCCATGGCGACAGCCCGCACCGCCATCTCTTCGATGGTCCGGCCAGAGGTGTCGGAGGCCGAGACCGTCGCCGCACGCTGGCCGACAAAAACCCGCAGGCCGATGTCGACACCTTCTGCGCGTTCGGCCTGTTCCAAGGTGCCACCGCGCACATCAACAGAAACCGATGTCGCCTGCACCGCCTTGGCCTCGGCACTGTCGGCACCTGCTTTGGTGGCCGCCTGCAAAAGCGATTTGGTCAGCGCATCCAAGGGTTGTGACATGGGGGGGAACTCCGGTTTGGGTCTGAGCCTAAGGAGGTAACCTGCGCCCCCTCAAAGGACAAGGGACGCATGGGCAAAGGGCGCAGCATTTGCCGCGCCCCTGTATCGAATGCAAAGTTTTGCAGCATCCGTGCCGGTTAACGCAGGCGCTGGCCGTTTGCCAAAACCTGCCCGTCCGGGGTGAACTCGATTTTGGATTTCAGCGTGTCGGGTGCGTCGCCGGGCACTGCGAACAGGCCCATCATCATCCGCGCACCCATCGCCTGATCCTGTGGCAGCAATCCGATTGCAACCAGCTTGTCCAGCAACGCGTTGCCACCGGACAGCGCAAGGTTCACATCCCCTACCGGGTTGCCGGCACCGGGCACCAGCCCACCAGCGGCCCCGTCAAAGGTAACGTCACCCGCACCTTCCAGTTTGGCACCAGCCGCATCAACCAGCAATGTGCCAAGGCTGACTTGTTTCACTTCACCGGGAGCCCCTGTCAGGGCGGCTGTTGCCTCGGGGTTCATCCAGTCGACCAACAGCTTGGCCTTGCCGGTCAGGTCCAGCACAACGGTTGCCGGATCACGCGGCAATTGGGCTGACGGGTCGAACATGCTCCAGATGAAATCGGACATGGTGAAATCGGCCATCTTCAGACCAAAGGAGAAATCCTGTTCCTCGTCGGATTTGCTGACGGGCATGGCAAGTTTGAAACCGCTTTCCGCCATTTTGATCTCGAAGGGCAGAGGCATCATTTCTGCTGTGACGTTTACGTTTAAATCACGCTGGGCCACATCATAGAGCAACCCGTCCGGCCCCATCTTGAACCCGAAATCGCCACCCTGTGAGGTGGTGGTCATCACATAGTTGCCGTTCTCGGGGTCTTTGATGTCAAACTCTGAACTCCCAGAGGCATAACCCAAGGTGCCGGCCATATCAAAACCGCTGGAAAGCAGCGTGGCCATATCAGCGTCCTTGGCCATTTCACGGGGCATTTCACCCTGACCTGTAAAGGTGAGACCGTTCATCGCGCCTTTGATGGCACCTTGAGCATTTTCACCTTCCGGGTCGTTAACAAAGACGTCGAAAGCGACCGCGCTGATGCTGCCGCTTTGGTCATAGCTGCGCATCTCTCCAACGGTCATGGTTGTCGTGCTGTTCAGGTTGGTGCCGGTGACGTTGATCCGCGCATCGGTGCCGGACATCTCTTTGTCACCCACCTGCATCTGGGTCATGTCCATCGCAAACTGCTCTGCGGTGTACAGATAGGTCATCGCGTCGGGGTCGCCGCTGGCCGTGATTGCATGGCCGGTCTGGGAGAAATTCAAGGTCAGCGTAAACGGTTCCCCGCTGCCGGCCTCGTCCGTGCCCGTCATGGTCATGGGCATATCATCAGGCATGACGATCGCGACACTGCCATCGCGGTTCTGGACAAAGCCCAGCGTTTCCAATGACAACGACATTACGCCATCGGTTTCAGGCATGGAAAAGCTGAAACGCAGGTCGCTGACAGTCAGGTCGTCACCGCTGACGGTCTCGGTCGCTGTGATCTCATACCCCATGCCCTCAAGATAGTTGCGCCAGTCCCCCCAGACATCCTGTGGTGTCAGGTCCGCCCACGCGGCCTGTGTGGCAAGGGAAAATGGCAGGGCAAGGCCAACTGCAAGCGGCGTGAAACGGGACATGTAAAATTCCTTTTTGGCGATTTTTGCGCAAAGTCTGTTAAAGGCCAGACAAGGTCAAGCAGTCTGGTCGGGGGTGGACCAATGATCGGCGAAACATTACCACATGCCTAAGGTAGAATGCAAAAAATGCGATATAGTACAGGGGGAAAGCTGCGGTATGGACATGCAAAACAAGACCGTCATGATCACAGGTGCAAGTCGGGGGATCGGCGCAGAAGCCGCGCGGGTATTCGCCGGTGCCGGGGCGAATGTTGCCTTACTGGCAAGGTCGCAAGACGCACTTGACGGGTTGGTTGCCGAGATCGGCGAGGCGGCCATCGCGATCCCCTGTGATGTGGCAAACTACGGCGATATGGCGTCTGCGGTTGAGAAAACCGTGCAGGCCTTTGGCGGGCTGGACGTCCTGATCAATAACGCAGGTGTCATCGAACCGGTTGCCCATCTGGCAGAGGCTGATGCAGAGGCATGGGGGCAGGTGATCGACATCAACCTCAAGGGGGTGTTCAACGGGATGCGGGCTGCCTTGCCGGTGATGAAGGGCAATGGTGGCGGTTCGATCCTGACCATTTCATCTGGCGCGGCGCATGGGCCGGTCGAGGCATGGAGCCACTACTGCGCCTCGAAAGCGGCGGTTCACATGCTGACCAAATGCGTACATCTGGAAGAGGCCGCACAGGGCATCCGCGCCATTGGCCTGTCACCCGGTACGGTCGCCACCCAGATGCAGCGCGAGATCAAGGCATCGGGCATCAATCCGGTGAGTAAACTTGCGTGGGAAGACCATGTGCCGGCAGATTGGCCTGCCAAATGTCTGTTGTGGATGTGTAGCCCCGAGGCGGACGGTTTCGCGGGCGAGGAAATCTCGCTGCGTGACGAGGGCATTCGCCGTGCGGTGGGCCTGACATGATCGCGCTGCACAAGGATGCGGACATTTGGACGGTCACATTGAACCGGACTGACAAGGCAAATTCACTGACCCATGCCATGCTGACCGAACTGGCCGAGATCATGGAAGGGGCGGGGGAAGCCCGCGCCGTGGTCCTGACCGGACGCGGCAAGGTCTTTAGTGCCGGTGCCGATCTGGACGAAGCCCGCGCGGGTCTGGCAACCTCGGATGTCTGGGAGCGTCTGTCGGGGGCGATTGCTGCCTTGCCGGGGCTGACCATCGCTGCGCTGAATGGCACGCTGGCGGGGGGCGCGATGGGCATGGCGCTGGCCTGTGATTTGCGCCTCGCGGTGCCAACGGCCAAGTTTTTCTATCCGGTGATGAAGCTCGGCTTTCTACCGCAACCCTCTGATCCAGCGCGGATGGCTGCGTTGATCGGCCCCGCACGGACCAAGCTGATCCTGATGGGCGGTCAAAAGATCACCGCAACCGAGGCCGTGAACTTTGGCCTGATTGACCGGATTGTCGAAGCGGAGGAGTTGTTGACACAGGCGCAGGAAATATGCGCCCTGACCGTCGCTGCCAAACCGGAGATCGCCGCCGAAATCAAACGGATGTGCGCGCCCTAGGGTCAGGAAAACGCGCATTGGTGCCTCGTGTGGTTTTGCGCAACCGTTAATATACCCCTGCGCACTGTCAAGGCTCCGACCGGCCACAGGCCCCGAGAATTGTCCGGCAAAACGGGGGCTGCGGCGCAAAAACCTTGAACCTTGCGGCCAAGGCAGGCAAGAGCATGGCGCAACAGGTGCGTAAAACAAGGCGATACCATGCAATTTGACCTCTCTTCTCAGCCGGAAATTGTGCAACAGGCCTATGGCTATGCGGTGCAGGGGTGGGAACTGGCACTAAGCTGGCTGTTAAGTCCCGCCGCATGGTCGCAGTTTGCGCTGCTGGTATTGGCGTGGTTCTTTGCCGGGATGATCGCGCGGCGGATGAAGCCCGCGTTACATCGGTTGATTGATCCGGGCGAAACCGACAATGTTTTTACCCCGGCGCGCCGCTTTGTCTTGCCGTTTCTTGCGCTGATTTCCCCAGTGCTTGCCTATGCGTTGACGGGCATTGGTGAGGGCATTGTAAGGTCCTTGTTTGATTCCGGTGCGGTCATTGCCTTTGGCAAACGTCTGTTTCTGTTTATGGCGGCGCGTGCGTTGGTGCGCGATATCATCAGTGATCCGTTCCTCAAACTGTTGGGCCGCTACATCCTGCTGCCGATCATGGCGGTTTATGCGCTGGGTCTGCTGGACGTCGCCAATGCGACCCTGACCGACACCGTCGTCGGGGTTGGCAACATCAGCTTTTCGTTGATGACATTGGTGCGTGGCCTGATTGCGGGGTCGCTGTTGTTCTGGCTGGGGCAATGGTCGAATTCGCAAACCACGGCGCTGATTACCAAAAACGAAAAAATGCGCCCGTCGATCCGGCAATTGCTGATCAAGACTGCGGAGTTTTCGATCTTTGCCATCGCATTCCTGTTGCTGATGAACATCATGGGCATCAACCTAAGCGCCCTTGCCGTGCTGGGCGGGGCCATTGGTGTTGGTCTTGGGTTTGGCCTGCAAAAGATTGCATCGAACTTTATTTCAGGGGTGATCCTGCTGGTTGAAGGGCAGGCAACTGTCGGGGATTACGTTGAACTGGATGGCGGCGAGCAGGGTAAGATCGTCAAGATGATGGCCCGTGCTGCAATCCTTGAAACCTTTGACGGGCGTTGGATCGTTGTCCCAAACGAGGATTTCATCACCACACGGGTGGTCAATTATTCCGACAGTGGCTCTGCCAACCGCTACGAGGCACCGTTTTCGGTCAGCTACGACACAGATATTAACCTTGTGCCGCCTCTGATTGAAGCGGCGGTTGCCACCCATCCGGAAGTGTTGGATCTGCCTTACCCCCCCGATTGCGAATTACGCGGCTTTGGCGACAACGGCATTGATTTCGCGGTAGAATTCTGGGTCAACGGGTTGGACGACGGGCCGAACAAATACACATCCGACGTGCTGTTCCTGATCTGGAACGCCTTGAAAGACGCCGGTATCGAAATTCCCTATCCGCAACGTGTTGTCGAGATAAAGGGTGGATTTCCGAAAGGGGACGCATGAAACATGCGGTGGTGATTGGCGCGGGCCCTGCGGGGTTGATGGCTGCCGAAGTGATGGCCCAAGCTGGGCTGCGGGTGACGATCTGCGAGGGGAAGCCCTCGGTCGGGCGCAAGTTTCTGATGGCGGGGAAATCCGGTCTGAACCTGACCAAGGACGAGGCCCCTGTGCCCTTCATGGAAGTTTTTGCCGAAGCCCGCAGTCCGCTGTCCCCGATGATCGAAAGCTTTGGCTCGGAGGCGGTGCAAGATTGGGCGCGGGGCTTGGGGCAGGCGGTTTTTACCGGCACGACGGGCCGGGTGTTCCCCAAAGCAATGAAAGCATCGCCTTTGTTGCGGGCATGGATGGGCCGTCTGGGTGATCTGGGCGTGCGCGTAAATACACGCTGGTTATGGCAGGGCTGGAACGGTGACGCCTTGAGCTTCCAGACACCGGAGGGGGTGCAGGAACTGGCCGCGGATGTGACGGTTCTGGCGCTGGGCGGTGCCAGCTGGTCACGTTTGGGCGCGACGGGCAGTTGGGCAGAGACACTGGCCGCAAAAGAGGTGGCATTGGCCCCCTTTGCCGGCTCAAATGCTGGGGTCCAAGTCGCATGGTCGGAACATATGACGAAACATTTGGGCACACCGCTGAAAGGCGTGGCATGGCAAGCCGGACCTTACCATTCACGGGGCGAGGCCACCTTGTCTGCGCAAGGGTTGGAAGGCGGCGGCATCTATTCGGTTTCCCGTGGGGTGCGCGAAGGGCACGCGCTGTTCCTTGATCTGTTGCCCGATATGACGGTGCCGCAGATCACCAGCAAACTGCAAGCGCCGCGGGGCAAGGCCAGCCTGTCAAATCACCTGCGTAAAACATTGCGGCTGACACCTGCGCAAATTGCGCTGGTACAGGAAATGTCGCGCCCCTTGCCTGATAAACTGCGGGCAACGGCGCGGCTGTTAAAGGCGCTACCGATCAAGAATGCAGGGCTGCGCCCGATGGATGAAGCAATTTCAACCGCTGGCGGTATCCGGTTCGCAGCGATGGACGAGGGGTTGATGCTGCGCGGTCTGCCCGGCGTGTTTGCCGCCGGTGAAATGCTGGATTGGGAAGCACCAACAGGCGGTTACCTGATCACGGCCTGTCTTGCGACGGGCCGTTGGGCCGGACAACATGCGGCGGAGTGGGCGTTGTCGGCGGGGTAATCCCCGCCTTGCGCTGATTTATCTGGCTTGGGCGGCTTTGAAGGCGTCGCGCTGGCGCATGGTTGCGGCCCATTGCCCCAATTTGTCACTCACCCGTGGAAACCCCGCGCCAATCGACCAGTTGATGCATTGTACCGCCAGAATGTCGGCATGGGTCATCTGATCTCCCATCAGAAACGGCCCTTCAAGGCGTTCGCTAAGCAGATCGGCGGCGCGGGCGAATTCGCCTTTCAGGCTGTCCTTGATCTCGGGCATACGCTGCTCTTCTGGAAAGACGAAACTGTGTTTCGCGGCGGCCCAAAGAATCGCATCGAATTCGTCGATCAGCCAGAATGTCATTGCGTCCTGCTGAGCGCGGGCGATTGTGCCAGCGGGGGCGGTCAACTTGCCATGTTTATCGCCCAGATAGGTCATGATGGCGACACTGTCGGTCAAGACCGCATCACCGTCGAGCAAGGCGGGAATTTTGCCCGACGGATTGTACTTCAACGCCTCGGGGGTGCGGGGGCCAGCACCGATATGTGCATATTCCTCGCCCAGTTCCTCAAGCATCCACATGACGCGCAATGCGCGGGATTTTGTAGCGCCGATAACAGTATACATGGGGTTTCCTTCTAGCGGTTTCTTTGGCCGCCCAGCATCGCAAGGCGGATAAATGCACGTTCAACCAGCGCAATCGCGGGCGCGTTCTGGCCCGCTGAACGCAGGGTCAGATCGGTATCGGTCAGCACCGATAGGGCGGTTTCCAACTTGGCCGCACCCCAGTTTTTGGACTGGCGGGTCACGCGTTCACGGTCGCGCACCCCATAGACCGGCGCGCCGGGATTGGCCGCAATACGGTAGAGCGTGCGAAAATGGCGGGTGGCCATAATGGTCAGAGTCACAGCAGTCACCCCCTGAGCTTGCAGTTTGCTCATCACCGGGCCGATGTCACGGGCGCGGGCCTCGGCCACCACATGCAGGATGTCATCCACATCCGCCTCGGTCGAGGTGGGCGCGCAGGCGGCAACGTCATCGGTACTCAGCGTCGAAGCGTCATTCAATTTGTACAGCGACAGCTTTTCCAGCGTCTGGCGGAAATCGCCTGGATCAATCACCCGCGCCAGATCCGAAAGGGCCGCCATGGCATCGCCATCCGGCGTCAGCTTGGCCTCGGCCAGCATCCGTTCGATTTCAGCGCGGTCAGGCGGATTGTCATAGATCGCCAGCGCATAGGCGTTCGGATGTGCCTCAAACGCCTTACGCACCTTCGAGGTTTTCTTGAGATCGCCGCCGGTTACGACAATCTGCGCGTCACCGATTTGCCAGTCCTTCAAGGTATCCAACAATATCTTGGCAATATTGTCGTTGGCATCCTCCACCAGCGCGGCGCGCGGACCGGGGAAAAAACCGATGGCCTTGATCGCATCCAGCAACATCGCGGGTTCGCGACGCAGCTCGCCTGCGGGAATCCGTGTCAGGCGCATTTCCTCCTCGGCATTCGGGCCCAACAGCGCCTTGAGGAATTCCTGTCGTTTCAGTGCCACACGCATGGCGTCCCCGCCAAAGATCAGCAGGCCGGTTTTATCCTTGTCCGGTTTTTTGAAATAGGGCGTGGCGTCACGCGGGCTAAGCTTCATGCGTTGATTTCAGTGGCATATAGACGGCTGACGATTTGATCGGCGATGATCGTCATCAGGCGTTCCTGAGAGTTTTGTTCGCCGGCGAGCGTTTCAACCGTGGTGCCGGTGGCGGAATAGCCAACAAAGTTCTCGACCATGCCCGAGGTCACGATCTGTCCGTTTGCCAGATTGCGCAGGCTGTAGCGGACACTGGCCAGACGGTTGAACCGTCCGGTGTCACCTTCGCGGTCAATTGCCAGCTGCGCTTCGGAGGTGCTGATCACCAGTGACAAGGCAAATGCCGGATCATTGCTGCGTCCCAGACGGTTTTCCAGTTCGCGCACCAGAAGATAGCTGTCCTGACTGCCGGGCGGATCGACGGCCACGCGGTTTTGCAAAACCGCCCCCGCGCCACCCGGCGCATAAACCGGTTCAAACCCGCAGGCCGCAAGGGCCAGCGGGGCAAGAAGGAAAAAGCGGCGATTAAGCGACAACATTCACAATCCGTCCGGGCACGACGATCACCTTTTTGGGCGTCGCACCATCAAGGGTTCGAACCACAGCTTCATGGGCGAGGGCGATTTTTTCAACCTCTTCTTTTGACATATCCGCCGGTACGTTGATTTCGGCGCGTCGTTTGCCGTTGATCTGGATCGGCAAGGTGACTGTATCATCCACCAGCATGGATTCGTCGGCCTGTGGCCATGGGGCTGTGACAATCAGACCCTCACCGCCCTGATGGGCCCAGATGTCTTCTGCCAGATGCGGGGTCATTGGCGACATCAATTGTGCCAATGTCATCACTGCCGCGCGCTGTGCGCTGTGGCCGGCCTTGGACTTTTGCAAGGTTGCGGTGAAAGCATAAAGCTTGGCGATGGCAGCGTTGAAGCCGAAGGATTCCACACCCATGGTCACATCATGGATGGTTTTATGCATGGCGCGCAGCAGCTCTTTGTCACCTGTGCCGGTGGCATCTTTGTCCATTGCGCCGATCCGGTCGCAGATGTTCCAGACGCGGTTCAGGTGTTTAAACGCGGCCTCAGCACCTGAGGCTGTCCACTCCACATCCCGTTCGGGGGGCGAATCGGACAGGACAAACCAGCGGGCGGTGTCCGCCCCATAGTTTGAAATGATGCTCAGCGGGTCGACCACATTGTTCTTGGATTTGGACATCTTGGCAGAGGGAATAATCTCGACTTCGCTGTCGGTCTCCTTGAGGTACGCCTTACCATCTCGCAAATCGACCGCTTCGGGGTAGTGGTATATAGGCCGCCCATCCTCTTTCGGTGTCTGATAGATCGCGTGGGTTACCATGCCTTGGGTGAACAATGCATCAAAGGGTTCGATGGCCGATTCTGGCAAATGTCCGGTGATCTGCATCGCGCGGGCGAAGAAGCGTGAATAAAGCAGGTGGAGAATCGCGTGTTCAATGCCGCCAATGTATTGGTCGACGTTCATCCAATATTTGGCGTCTTCCATATTTGTCGGTGTTTTGGCGTCGGGCGCGGTGAAACGAGCGAAATACCATGACGAATCGACAAATGTGTCCATCGTGTCGGTTTCGCGCTTGGCTGGCTTGCCGCAAGCCGGGCAGGCACAGTCGCGCCATGTGGGATGCCGGTCAAGCGGGTTGCCGGGCGTGTCAAAATTCACGTCATAAGGCAGCTCGATGGGCAGATTCTCTTTCTTTTCCGGCACCACGCCACAGGCATCACAATGCACAACGGGAATCGGACAACCCCAATAGCGTTGGCGTGACAGACCCCAATCGCGCAGGCGGAATTTAGTGACGCCTTGGCCGACGCCGTTTTCCTCACAGAAGGCGATTGCCGCATCAATTGCTTCGTTTCCGGTTTGCCATTGCTCACCGGCGAATCCTCGATTGTAGAACACCTTGTCGGTTTTGGCGGGCACAAAGGCTTCGGCCAGAATCTCGTCGCTCTCTTCGCTGGGCAGATAAGTCGAGATGATCGGCAGGTCGTACTTTGTCGCGAATTCAAAGTCGCGCGGATCATGCGCCGGACAGCCGAAAATCGCGCCGGTGCCGTAATCCATCAGGATGAAGTTGGCGATATAGACCGGCAATTCATGTGCTGTGTCAAAGGGATGGCGTACGGTGATGCCAGTGTCGAAGCCCAGTTTTTCTGCGGTTTCGATGGCTTCTTCCGTGGTGCCGCCTTTGCGGCATTCAGCGCAGAAGGCTGCAAGTTCTGGATTGTCTTTCTCAAGCAGTTTGGCCAACGGATGATCCGGTGAGATGCCAACAAAAGACGCGCCCAGCAGGGTGTCGGGGCGGGTTGTGTAAACATCAATGCGGTCGTGACCTTCGGGGGCATCCACAGTGGAGAACGCAAACTGAAGACCGCGTGACTTGCCGATCCAATTGGCTTGCATCAGCTTGACCTTGGCTGGCCAGTTATCGAGCGAATCAAGTGCGTCGAGCAGCTCTTCAGAATGTTCGGAGATTTTAAAGAACCATTGTGTCAGTTCGCGTCGCTCTACCAACGCACCAGAGCGCCAGCCGCGCCCGGCCTCGACCTGCTCATTGGCCAGCACGGTCATATCAACCGGATCCCAATTCACGATGGCGTTCTTGCGATACACAAGGCCTTCGGCAAGGAAATCAATGAACAGCGCCTGTTGCTGGCCGTAATATTCGGGATCACAGGTAGCAAATTCGCGGGTCCAGTCGATGGACAGACCCAGCGGCTTCATCTGTTTCTTCATCTCGGCAATATTGCCGTAGGTCCAATCCTTGGGGTGGCCGCCAATCGCCATCGCGGCGTTTTCTGCAGGCATTCCAAAGGCGTCCCAGCCCATCGGATGCAGCACGTTATGGCCAGTCGCCAGCTTGTAGCGCGCAATGACGTCGCCCATCGTATAGTTGCGCACGTGGCCCATATGGATGCGGCCCGAAGGATAGGGAAACATCTCAAGCACATAATACTTAGGCTTGTCGGCAGAGCGGACCGCCTTGAAGATTTCGTCTTTTTCCCAGGCTTGCTGCCAACGGGTTTCGATCTCGGCAGGGGTGTAACGGGACATCGTATGGACCTTTAACAATGGAAAACGCCGGGCTGTTTTATCGACAGGGCCCGGCGTGGAAGTGTGTGAAAGCGTAGAGTGGGCTCAGAATTTGTTATCAGCGATGCGCAATTCGCGGGCGCGGCTCAGAATGGCATCTTCGACAGCACGAGCGGTGGCCTTGCTGACAGCGCGCCCGCCACGGGTTTGCAGCGCGACATTCAGGGAGCGTGCATCAAGCGCGGGATCATCAACCAGCACCGTTGCGCGGTAAGCCCTGCCGCCGCCGGGCGGGGTGCCATATCCGGTAACGATCACGCCCGTGAAAGGGTCTACCGATTGCACCGGCAGGAAGGACAGAACCTCAAGCGAGGCCGTCCACAGGTATTTATTGACGGCAATTGTGTTATCGCCGGTCTTTGTATTGAAGATAGACCAAATGGTGTTGTCAGCGTTGGTTTCGATATTGCTGGGAATATTCGGATTATTCACGCTGGCAGACGGTTGCCCGTCGCCGCCGCCGAGGCTGCGCAGGGCACCACAGCCGCCAAGCGCTGCTGCCAGCGCAGTAATAAGGGCGATTCTGCATACGGTTAGACGGGCCATGCCTGCGATCCTTTGCCTGTTTTGCAATGGTCTACCCAAGCTCTGCCGGCTGAGCAAGGCATATGTATAGAGGGGATTTCCCGCAAAACCCCTTGTTCGGGGCGATTTCAGGGAGGTGCTGTGCGGGGCGGATGTCAAAACTGTGGCAAAGCTGCACCATTGAGCGCGGCAATGGCGGGAAGCGTTTCAGGCTTCTTGCCAACCAAGGGGCATCAAGGGCAAACACCCTGCATACCCTTTCCGGATTCCCCG
Organism: Sulfitobacter sp. M05; assembly: GCF_029285175.1. Classification (GTDB taxonomy): domain Bacteria; phylum Pseudomonadota; class Alphaproteobacteria; order Rhodobacterales; family Rhodobacteraceae; genus Sulfitobacter. Next base: position 960,564 of record NZ_JABEDH010000002.1, read on the forward strand.
GCTTGGGCATATGAATTATAAACCGAGGGTAAACTCATGAAAAAAGTTCTCTTCGCTACAACAGCTCTGGTTGCGACCGCCGGCGTTGCAGCAGCAGACGTTACTTTCGGCGGCTACGGTCGCTTTGGTATCATTTACAACGACACAGCCGCTGGTGACTCCACAGACATCACGCACCGTTTCCGTCTGCAGATCGACGCAACAGCCGAGTCTGACGCTGGTGTAACTTTCGGTGCACGTGCACGTATCCAGCGTAACGCTGGTGACGACAACGCAGCCGCAGGCAACGCACAGGGCATCAACGGCGTTCGCTTCTTCGCACGTTCCGGTGGTCTGGAAGTCGGTGTTGGTAACATCTTCGGCGCTCTGGAATTCATGCCTGGCATGTACCCAATCGACCTGGGTCTGACCGGTCTGGGCTATGACTACACAGCTTACGGCACAGGCGGCGCAGACGCGTACTCTTCCGGTGGCAACGGTTCAGCAAACGCCAACGGTGTTGAAGTACTGTACTCCGCAGGCGACCTGTCCGTACACGTTTCTGCTTCTGACACATCCGACCGTATCGCAGCACACGTTGCGTACACCTTCTCCGGTTGGACAGTTGCTCTGGGTGCACAGGACTCCGACAACGCTGCTGACACTGAGTTCGCAGCATCTGTTGGCGGTTCCATCGGCCCAGCCAAAGTTACTCTGGCATACGCAGACAACGGCACAGCAGGCGATCACATCGTTCTGGCCGGTAAATTTGACGTAGGCGCAGCAACAGACGTAGAAGTTTACGTTGCCGACGCGGACTCCGGTTCCGACACAGGCTACGGCATCGACTTCAACCACGACCTGGGCGGCGGTACATCCCTGCGCGGTGGTGTTGCGAAGCGTTTGAACGGCGACACACGCGCCGATCTGGGTGTTCGCTTCAACTTCTAAGTTGAACAACAACCAAACGATTTGGGGTGGGCCTTTGGCCTGCCCCTTTTCTTTTGCGCCATGCCGGTGTTATTCCGCAGTGACCGCACTTCGCGACAGACTTGAAACACCTAGCGCTGCCTGAAATCAAAGATTTCAACACATTGAGTGATGCTCTGTGAAACAGGTTTTCGCCGAAATGCCCTAACATCAGGGGACAGAACGCATGAGCCTGCACGATATTCAAACAGCCATTGCCAAAGCCGAAGCGGACGCCGGACGCGCTGCCGGATCCGTTAATCTTATTGCTGTCAGCAAGGTGCAGCCGGATGCGCGAGTCAGTGCGGTATTGACTGAGGGTCACCGCTGTTTTGGTGAAAACAAGGTGCAGGAAGCCGCCGGAAAATGGCCGGCATTCCGCGACACCTTTGGCCCGGTTGATTTGCACCTCATCGGACCGTTGCAAACCAATAAGGCGCGGCAGGCTGTAGGATTGTTTGATGCCATCCACTCTGTTGACCGTCCGAAACTGGCCAAGACCCTTGCCCGGCTTGCGCAGGAAGAGGGGCGGTGCCCCGAGCTTTTCGTGCAGGTGAACACGGGTGAAGAAGAGCAAAAAGCAGGAATCATGCCAAGTGATGCAGATGCTTTCATCGCTGAGTGTCTTGCGATGGACCTGCCAGTCAAAGGCCTGATGTGTATCCCGCCGGTAAATGAGGAACCCAGCCTACATTTTGCCCTGCTTGCAAAAATCGCCGCCCGCAATGGTTTGTCAGGTCTGTCGATGGGGATGAGCAGTGATTTTACCCGCGCGATTGCCTTGGGGGCGACACATGTGCGTGTCGGTTCGGCAATTTTTGGTGAACGCGTGGTGGGCTGAGCCCCGCCCTAGGGTACGATCAGGCGGGTCTCGCGGGTGAGTCTACGTGCAATGGCATGTAAATCAGAGCGACTGAGCGCGACACAGCCTTCGGTCGGGTAGCCGGGGCGACGCCATTGGTGCATGAAAATCGCTGACCCCCGCCCCGCAATGGCATCTGGCCAATTCCAATCGGTGAGCAGAACAAGATCATAGAGCGGATCGGCGCGGCGCAGTACCTCGTGACTGTAAGGGTAGGGCGCACGCACCTGGCGGTTATAATCCGTTGCGCCCGAATCGTCGGACCACAGATCACCGGGGCCGATCGGGCGGGCCCAGTCGTTTGGACATGGCATCCGGTCTGGCCGGTAGAGCATACCAACAATCCGGTGGGCACCGCGCGGTGTCGCGCCGTCGCCCTCTTGCTTGCTGTTGCTTATGCCGCCTTTACCGATGCTACAGGGGTAGTGCCGCCCACCAAATCGCAGCCCCATCGGGGTTACAACCATGTCGCCGGCCCGAACCCATCGCATTAAAAAAGATGCCCCGATTTCGCGGCCTTGGTCGCCAGATATCCGGTGTTATGGGCGTTTTCCCCCACATGCAGCGGCACACGTTCGGTGACTTTAACCCCGCTGGCCTCCATCATTGCGACTTTGCGCGGGTTGTTGGTGAGCAAGCGCACAGCAGAAAAACCCATTGATTTCAGGATATCCGATCCGATCCTGAAATCACGCTCGTCATCCTCAAAGCCCAATCTGTGATTGGCTTCAACGGTATCAAACCCCTGATCCTGAAGGGAATATGCCCGCATCTTGTTGGCCAGCCCGATGCCGCGCCCTTCTTGGCTGAGATACAACAGCACCCCTTGACCTTCTGTGCCCATCTGCAACATGGCGCTGCGCAATTGCGGGCCGCAGTCACATTTCAAACTGCCCATCACGTCACCGGTGAAACAGGCGGAATGCAGCCGCGCCAGAACCGGTTTGTTGCGGTCGGGGCGCCCGACCTCGATGGCGTAATGTTCCTCGCCGCCGTTTTCAGGCCGGAAAACATGCAGCTTGCCCGCTTCCGAGACATCCATCGGCAGGCGGGCCTGCACCACGGGGTGCAAAACGCTGCGGGTCGAAAGTTCGGCTGTGGCTCTGGCCAGATTAATCTCGGTCAGCGCGTTTTCGCGGCCAAATTCGACAGCGTTTGCCATCTCCAGCACAACAACAGCCGGCAAGAGACGCGCGGTTTTTGCCAGTATCAGGGCCGTGCGATGTAACGCCGCATCTCCGGTGCGCAAACATGCAAAAGGCCCTTTCATCGGGGTCTGCAAGTCGCCTGCGGGATCTGCGATGCTCTGTATCCAGGCGTGGCTCGCGTCATTTGGCAGGGCGATTCGCGCCAGATCGTCGTCATAGACACGCGCCTTTAACGTCTCTGCCCGTCGTGCGGTGATCGCCAGAACCGGCGCGCCCGGCAGGGCAAGGATATCTGCCAAACGCTGTGCAGACAGGGTTTCGGCGGCCATCACAAGGGCGGGTGCGGTGCCTGTCATAACCACCGGAACGCCCATACGAAGATCGGCACGCGCCCGTGCAAGTTGTTCGGTGATGTCGGGTGCAAGGCTCATGGAGGTGTTACAACTCTGTTACTCGATTTCCGGATATCTTAGTCAGTGAGGCCGGAAATGAAACATTTCAACAGGTTTCGCACACGCGTGCGTGAAACCGCAACGCGAAACCTTGTCCTGCGGCCTGTCTGACTACATCTCTAGGGTAACGCAAAAGGAGCCCGACAATGGCACAGCTCAAGAAAATTCTGCTGGTGGATGACGACGACGACCTGCGCGAAGCGCTGAGCGAGCAATTGGTCATGACTGAGGACTTTGACGTATTCGAGGCCGCAAATGGCGGCGATGCCATGACCCGCGCCAAGGAAGCCCTGTACGATTTGGTGATTCTAGACGTGGGCCTGCCCGATACAGACGGGCGTGAACTGTGCCGGCTGATGCGCAAACAGGGTGTGAAAAGCCCGATCATGATGCTGACCGGCCATGACGGGGATGCTGATACCATTCTGGGCCTTGATGCTGGTGCGAATGATTATGTTGCCAAGCCGTTCAAATTTCCGGTGCTGCTGGCCCGTATCCGGGCGCAACTGCGTCAACATGAACAATCCGAAGATGCGATTTTCCAATTGGGGCCCTATACGTTCAAACCCTCCATGAAGATGCTGATCACCGAGGATGATAAAAAGGTTCGCCTGACCGAAAAGGAAACCAACATCCTCAAGTTCTTGTATCGCTCGACGGATGGTGTGGTGCCGCGGGATGTGCTGCTGCATGAGGTCTGGGGGTACAACGCGGGTGTCACCACACATACGCTGGAAACCCATATCTACCGGTTGCGTCAGAAAATCGAACCGGATCCGTCAAATGCGCAGCTGCTGGTCACCGAATCGGGTGGCTACAGATTAATGGTCTGAGACTGGAACCAATTCGCTAGGATCGGGTTTGTCTGTCAGAGCGCCTTTTTCATGAGTTTCCGCGCCCTGAACCCCCGACATTTGTGTCCGGGTAAAGACACATACCTGCCTGTAGGCCTTGGCCGGACCACCGTGTCCGGCCATTTTTTTTCTTAAAATACTGTCTTTGGCGCTCACCTCCAAATGGCTGGCGAACGCGCAGCTTTCCGCATGGCGGCGGCGGCGGCCACAAGGTAAGGTTCCTTAAATCAATTTCGGAGAACCCAATGCCCTTTACGCTTGCCACTTGGAACATCAATTCTGTCCGCCTGCGCGAGCCTTTGGTTTTGCGCCTGTTGGCCGAACACGGGCCGGATGTTCTGTGCTTACAGGAGTGCAAAAGCCCGGTCGACAAAATCCCCCTGGAGGGGTTTCACGCGGCGGGCTACACCCACATGGTTGCGCGCGGCCAAAAGGGGTACAACGGGGTTGCGATCCTGTCAAAGCTGCCGCTGCAAGATATGGGCGACAAGGATTTTGCGCAATTGGGCCACGCCCGCCATGTGGCGGCACAGCTGGAGAACGGCACAACGATCCATAATTTTTATGTGCCCGCTGGCGGTGACAAACCTGACCGCGCAATCAATGAAAAGTTTGGCCAGAAAATGGACTACCTCGCCGAGATGCGCGATTGGTTCCATGCGGATAAGCCGGAGAAATCCATCCTTGTGGGTGATCTGAATATCGCCCCGCGCGAGGATGACGTTTGGGACCACAAGAAACTGCTAAAGGTGGTCAGCCACACCCCTGTCGAGGTCGAGGCCTTTGGCGCGACGCAGGACGCTGGCAAATGGGTCGATGTCACACGGCAGGACATCCCCGAGGGTAAATTGTATTCTTGGTGGTCTTATCGTGCCCGCGATTGGGACGAGGCCGACAAGGGACGCAGGCTTGATCATATCTGGGCCACGCCGGACATCTCGAATGCGGCGCATTCCAGCCATATCGGGCGCGCGGTACGTGGCTGGGAACAACCCAGCGACCACGCGCCGGTCTTTGCCACGTTCGATCTTTGATTGGCCTTTGATTCTGCGGCCAAAGCGCCCATATACCGCAAACGCGACCAAGCGAGGATGAAGACATGGAATTGAACCTAACCGGTGTGACCGACGACGATCTGATCAAAGACGGCGACGAAGCCAGCTTTATGAGCGACGTTGTCGATGCATCGCAACATACCCCGATCATCGTTGATTTCTGGGCCCCTTGGTGTGGCCCGTGCAGAACCCTTGGCCCGCAGCTGGAAGAGGCTGTGAAAGCCGCTAAAGGCGCGGTTAAAATGGTCAAGGTGAATGCGGACGAGGCCCAGATGATCATGGGGCAGCTGCAGATTCAGTCCTTGCCGACTGTCTATGCGTTTTTCAAAGGCCAGCCGATTGACGGCTTCCAAGGGGCGGTGCCGCCGTCCGAGATCAAAGATTTCATCGACCGTGTGATCAAAGCGTCTGGCGGTGAAGTGGCCGACGACGGGCTGGATGCCGCGATTGAGGCCGCCGAGGAAATGCTGGCCGAAGGCGCTGCCGAGGATGCATTCCAGACCTTTGCCGCCGTGCTGGGGGAAGACCCCAACAACGCCAAGGCTTTTGGTGGACAGGTGCGTGCCTTGATTGCGCTGGGTGATCTGGATCAGGCCGAGGCCCTGTTGAACGGTGCCCCGATCGAGATATCCAAAGCCCCCGAACTGGAAGCGGCTCATGCGCAGCTGCAACTGGCGCGCCAGGCGGCGGATGCCGGGCCGGTGGCAGAGCTGACCGCGGCGGTTGAAGCGGCCCCTGATGATCTGCAAGCGCGGTTCGATCTGGCGCAGGCGCTATTTGCCAATGGGGACGCACAGGGCGCGGTGGATCACCTGCTGGACCTGTTCAAGCGGGATCGCGAATGGAACGACGGGGCGGCAAAAACCCAGCTGTTCACGATTTTCGATGCGCTCAAGCCGGATGATGCGGTTGTGCTGAACGGCAGACGCAAGCTTAGCTCGTTGATATTTGCCTGATGCGGCAGCCGCGCTAGGTCCCTTGGTATGAACAAGAACGCAGACCTGCCGAATACGATTGCGATTTTCCCATTGGGGGGCGCGCTGCTTTTGCCGCGTGCCCGATTGCCTTTGCATATTTTCGAACCGCGTTACCTTCAGATGATCGAGGATGCGCTGAAAACCGACGAACGGCTGATCGGGATGATTCAGCCGAACGAGGCCCCGGGCCGTAAGGGCAATGGGTTGCAATGCATCGGATGCGCCGGTCGTATCACCCAGTTTTCCGAAACCGAAGACGGGCGGTACATGATCACCCTTGGTGGCATGTCGCGCTTTCGGGTTGTCAAAGAGGTGGAAGGGTTCAGCCCCTATCGCAAATGCGATGTCAGCTGGGACGGGTTTGAACGGGACCTTGGCAATGACGAACAGGACAGCGGTTTCGACCGCGAGAGCTTTCTTGCCCTGTTGAACCGGTACTTTGACGCGCAGGGCCTGTCTGCGGATTGGGACACGATGAAGGAAGCCGACGACGAGCTGCTGATCAACTCGCTTTCAATGATGCTTGACCTTGATCTGGAAGGGAAGCAGGCGCTGCTTGAGGCTCCCTCGCTGGAGACCCGGCGCGAGACTTTGATAACACTGATCGAATTTTCGCTTAGGGGCGGAATGGACGAAGGATTCATGCAATGAGTGACACAAGTGTCAATTTTGACCGCCGGATGCTGGAGGCGCTGATTTGCCCGCGCAGTCAGACCACGTTAAGTTATGATGCCGAGCGTCAGGAACTGGTTTCGAAAACCGCCGGTCTGGCCTATCCGATCCGCAACGGTATCCCCGTGATGCTGATCGACGAAGCGCGGGTGCTGGACTAGGGTCAGGACCCTAAAGCGGCTTTCCCTGCATCAGGCGCGGCAGATCACCGGTCAACCCCGCCGCTTCGCGGATAAATCCACGTCGCAGGCCGGGCAGGGCATTCACCGCTGCCATCCCGATGTCACGCGCCATGCGTACCAATGGATTGTCGTTTGAGAACAGTCGGTTAAAGCTGTCTGTCGCAAGTGCCAATGTGGTGTTGTCGAACCTGCGCCATTCCTGATAACGGGCCAGCGCGGCGTCTGATCCGATGTCCTCGCCGCGTCGGGCGGCATCCGCGATGACCTCTGCCAGTGCAGCGATGTCACGCAAGCCCGCGTTCAGACCCTGTCCGGCAATTGGATGCACGCCGTGTGCCGCATCGCCTACCAAGGCAATCCGTGGTGCGATCATTTCATGTGCCAGCGACAGGCCCAACGGATAACAATAGCGTTTGCCAGCCAGCTTTACCTCGCCCAGAAAACTGCCGAAACGGGGCCGTAGGACATCAAGATACTCTTCATCCGTCAGGGCCTGAATGGCTTTGGCATTCTGATCCGTTTCACTCCAGACAATTGACGAACGGTTGCCGGTCAGGGGCAGGATTGCCAGCGGTCCGGGGGGCATAAAGAACTGATGGGCAATACCCTTGTGCGGCAGGTCATGTTCGATGGCGCAAACCAAAGCCGTCTGGCCATAGCTCCAGCCGATCCGTTTGATCCCCGCGCGCTCACCGGTGCCGGTGTTGCGTCCGTCTGCGCCGACAGCCAACCGCGCCCGAACAGTTTTGCCCGAACCCAGCGTCAGGGTGATGCCGCTGACATCTGCGGCCTGAGCCACAACCGTTTTGCCGTCCAGAAGCGTGATTGCCTCGGTCTTGGCGACTGCGGCTTGCAAGGCTTGCCGCAGATACCTGTCTTCGAGCATGAACCCCATCGGGCCTTCTTCGATCTCAGCATGATCGAAATGCATGAACATGGGCGAAGGGCCATCACCGGCCCGCCCGTCGGTGACTTTGATCTCCAACATTGCTTGGGCGTTTTGCGCTACGTCTTTCCAGATGCCCACCGCGTCCAGCAATCGGGTCGAGGTCAGCGCCAGGGCGTAAGAGCGCCCGTCGAATTCCGGGTCGTCACGCACAGCAGCCTTTTGCGCGTCAATCAACGCAACCCGTTGCCCCGTCTGTGCCAGTGCCAAGGCAAGCGTTGTGCCATTCAGCCCGCCGCCGATAATCGCGATATCTGTATCAAAATCCATACCGCTCAATATGGTGTGTCGCCGGGGATTGTCCATGTGCGCAAGCGTCGCTACCTTCGCGTCAAACACAACAAAAAGGGGATGTGCCATGCAGGATTGGCTGACAATGACGGCGGCGGATTTGGGTCGCGGAATTGGCGCGGGCGAAATTGATCCGGTGGCCCTGACTCAGACCTATCTGGACGCAATTGACGCTCATCCCTTACGCGATCGTATCTATGCACGGGTCACCGCCGAACGGGCATTGGCAGAGGCCGCAGCCGCGGCAGAACGCGCGTCCTCCGGCCACCGCCTGTCCCTCCTGGATGGTGTCCCTGTGTCATGGAAAGACCTCTTTGATAGCGCAGGAACCGTAACAGAAGCGGGGTCGAAGCTGTTGGCGGGGCGGGTGCCGGATAGGGATGCGGTTGTGCTGGTCAATGCCACCGCTGCCGGTCTGGTCTGTCTGGGCAAGACCCACATGAGCGAACTGGCCTTTTCCGGTCTGGGGCATAATCCCAGCACCGCCACACCGCCTTGTGTGAATGATGCCGAGGCGGTTTCGGGCGGATCATCATCGGGTGCCGCGGCGTCGGTCGCGTTCAATCTGGCGGCGGCGGCGATTGGGTCTGACACCGGTGGCTCCGTGCGCATTCCAGCGGCGTGGAACGATCTGGTCGGGTTGAAAACCACATCGGGCCGCCTGACACTTGAGGGGGTTGTGCCTTTGGCGATGAAGTTTGATACGATCGGGCCGCTGTGCCGATCGGTTGAGGATGCCGGTCTGCTGCTTGCTGCGCTTGAAGGAGGGGCAGCGGCAGATTTACGTCACGCCGGGTTGGAAGGGCGGCATTTCGCGGTGCTTGAGACCGTTGCGATGGACGATTTGCGCGATGCCCCGCGCGCCGCGTTCGAGGCGGCATTGGATCAATTGCGCGTGGCAGGTGCGCGCATCACCACCGTTACAGTGCCCGAGGTTGCCGAAGCGATGGAGCTTTCAGGTTGTCTATACACAACAGAGGCTTATGGGTTGTGGCGTGAGGTGATCGAAGCGAACCCCGGTGCCATGTATCACGAAATTCTGGAACGGTTTCGTCTGGGTGGCGGGCATTCAGGTGCCGACTATATCGCGGCCTGTGCAAAGCTGGATGCCCTGCGGGCCGGATATGACGCGGCGGTGGCCGGGTTTGACGCGGTCCTGACCCCAAGCGCCCCATCGCTGCCGCCGAATTTGGCAAGGCTTGAGGCCGATCACGACTATTATCTTTCCGAAAACCTGTTGGCCCTGCGCAACACGCGAATTGGCAACCTGATGGGGCTAAGCAGCCTCACCCTGCCCACAGACACGGCTTCTTGTGGTTTGATGGTATCCTGCCCACCAAATATGGAAGAATTACTGCTCAGACTGGGCGCGGCGATCGAAGAGGCGCTGCGCTGACATTGGCCTAAATGCCACAACCCCCTGTTGGCGGTCCGGTTTTTCTGGACGGGGCGGGGGGGCTTCGGTACTTTGACCGTAACGGGGCGCCAATGATCCCGAACCGAGGCAGTTGTAGATGTTTTATCCCGAGCGGTTTTCGAACCTTCCGGCTCACGTGTGGCCGCGCCTGCGCGCCCTTTTGGACGTGCATGAAGGTGGCGGACCCCTGATCCAGATGACCATAGGCGAGCCGAAACATGCGTTTCCGGCTTGGGTCACCGATGTGATCACAGAAAATGCCGCCGGATTTAACCGCTATCCGCCCAATGACGGCTCTCCCGAACTCAAAGCGGCCATCGCCGGCTGGATCAAGCGGCGTTATGGTATCGACATGGACGGCGAAACCGAAGTGATGGCGCTGAACGGCACGCGCGAAGGGCTGTACAACGCGGTTGTTGCAATTTGCCCTGAAACCAAAAACGGGCAGAAGCCGGCGATCCTGATGCCGAACCCGTTTTACCAAGTCTATATGATTGGCGCGATTTCCGGTGCCTCTGATCCGGTCATGGTGAACGCGACCCTTGAAACCGGCCACTTGCCGGATTTCAGCGCGGTCCCCGAAGAAACGCTGAAACGCACCACGGCGGCCTATATCTGTTCACCGGCCAACCCGCAGGGCGCGGTGGCGGACCGGGCCTATTGGACGCAGTTGATAGCGCTGGCGGAAAAATACGATTTCAAGATTTTTGCCGACGAATGTTATTCCGAGATTTACCGCGATACACCGCCCGTCGGTGCAATGCAGGTGGCGGACGAATTGGGCACCGACCGCAACCGCATCGTCATGTTCCATTCGCTGAGCAAACGATCAAATCTGCCGGGGCTGCGCTCGGGCTTTGCCGCCTCTGGTCCGGACACAATGCGCGAGATCAAACAGTTGCGGAATTATGCCGGTGCGCCTTTGCCGCTGCCCTTGCAGCAGGCCGCCGCCGCCGTGTGGAATGACGAGGCCCATGTGATCGAAAGCCGCGCACTTTATCAGGAGAAATTCGACATTGCCGACCGCATCTTTGGCAACGTCGCCGGATATGCCAGCCCCGAGGCGGGATTTTTCCTATGGTTGCCGGTGGAGAATGACGAGGCCGCCGCGGTGAAACTGTGGCGTGAAACCGGCGTCAAGGTGCTGCCGGGGGGCTATCTGGCCCAGGACACCAACGGGGAGAACCCCGGTAACAAGTATATTCGGGTGGCGCTTGTCGCGCCCAAGGACGAGACAGAACGCGGGCTGAAATTGATCCGCGATTGTCTCTATGCCGACTAAGAACGAGGAACGAAGCATGGCCTATCAGACACGCGGACGCGACCCATTGCTGGACAGCAACATGGCCGAAGCCATCGAGAAACGTGGCAAGGAATTGCTGGGGCTGGTGCTGATCCTGTTTGGCGTCATGTCCGCCATGATGATCCTTAGCTATACGCCCGACGATCCGAACTGGATGGTCTCCACCGATGCACCGGTGCAAAACTGGATGGGCCGGATCGGGGCGTCGATTGCGGCACCGTTGTTCATGATTGTGGGCTGGGGCGCATGGGGCGTGGCGATTGTTCTAATTTTCTGGGGCGCACGGTTCGCTCTGCATTGGGGGCAGGACCGCGCGGTCGGTCGGTTGATCTTTGCTCCGATTGCGGTGGCCTTGGGTGCCATCTATGCCGCTACGCTGGCCCCGGGGCCGGAATGGTTGCAAACCCATAGTTTCGGTTTGGGCGGGCTGTTTGGCGATACTGTGATGGGGGCGATCCTGACGATCCTGCCGATCGGCTCGACCTTTACGGTCAAGCTGATGTCGCTGCTGATGGGGATCGGCATCCTTGCACTTGGGGCATTTGTTCTGGGCTTTACCAAGGTTGAATTGCAACGTCTGGCGCGTTTCATGCTGGTGGGGGTGATCATGGCTTATGCGATGTTCATGAACCTGATCGGGCGCGGGGCCAGCGGTGCCATCCATGCGGCACAAAACATGCAGGCGCGCCAGTCAGAGCGCCGCGAACAGCGCCGGATCGAAGCCGAGGAGCTTGCCGAATGGCAGGCCAACCAGCCGGCGTTCTCTGCACCTCCGGCCCCCGAAGTAGCCGCCGAGGCGGTTTATGCGGATGAAACACCAGAGGCCAAGACCGGTTTGCTGGCACGTATGCCCGGGCTGATCAAACGCCCTGAGCCGATGCCGGAACCGGAACTGGTTGAAACCTATAGCGAGGCGGTTGTTGACGAGGCCCCGGGCGAGGACCGTATCAAGTCCAAAATCGCGAGTGTGATCAAGAACCGCGTGCGGACCGCAACGGCTGTGCATACGCCGGTTACTGCCCCGCTGACCAAAGGGCGCGGTCGCGGACCGGACGCATTGTTGCTGGACACAACCCCGCGCACACAATTGCCACCAGAACCGCCCTTGACCGCGCCAGCCGCCCAAGCCGAGCCGCGCCTGTCGATCAGCACGGTTGCCCCCTCCGCGCCGATTCCCGTGGCCCCTATGCCCGCAGCGCAGCAAGAGGTCGAGGTTGTCGAGCCTGTGGTAGAACCCTTGCCGCTTCAGGAGGCACCGGCCCCTGCAGTGCCCCCGATTCCGGTGGCAGAGCCGCGCAAGGTTGTTCAGCAACCGGTCCGCAAACCAACACCGCCGTCCAAACAGGCCATCGCAGAGGCGCAGCCCGCGCTGAGCTTTGACGATACCCATCCGGGTTTCGAGCTGCCACCGCTGAACCTGTTGGAAAACCCCGAAGAGGTGCAGCGCCTTCACCTGTCCGATGAGGCATTGGAAGAAAACGCCCGGATGTTGGAAAGCGTGCTGGATGACTATGGCGTGAAGGGCGAAATCGTCGCCGTGCGCCCCGGTCCTGTGGTCACGATGTATGAACTTGAGCCGGCCCCGGGCCTTAAGGCCAGCCGCGTCATCGGTCTGGCGGATGACATCGCGCGTTCGATGGCTGCGCTGTCGGCCCGTGTGTCTACCGTACCGGGCCGCAGTGTGATTGGCATCGAATTGCCCAACGAGAACCGCGAAAAAGTTGTTCTGCGCGAGATTCTTGCGGCGCGTGATTTTGGCGACAGCAACATGCGTTTGCCGTTGGCACTGGGCAAGGATATTGGCGGCGACCCTGTGGTTGCCAACCTTGCCAAGATGCCGCACCTGCTGATTGCCGGTACGACCGGGTCTGGTAAATCCGTGGCCATTAACACGATGATCCTGTCGCTGCTATACAAGCTGACGCCACAGGAATGCCGCCTGATCATGATCGACCCCAAAATGTTGGAACTGTCGGTTTATGACGGGATTCCGCATCTGCTCTCGCCTGTTGTGACCGACCCGAAAAAGGCGGTTGTGGCCCTGAAATGGACCGTTGGCGAGATGGAAGAGCGCTATCGTAAGATGTCCAAGATGGGCGTGCGCAACATCGAAGGCTATAATGGTCGGGTGCGTGATGCCTTGGACAAGGGCGAGATGTTCAGCCGCACGGTGCAGACCGGATTTGACGAGGATACCGGCGAACCGATTTTCGAGACGGAAGAGAACACACCAGAGGCGCTGCCCTATATCGTCGTGATTGTTGACGAAATGGCCGATCTGATGATGGTTGCGGGCAAAGAGATCGAAGCCTGCATTCAGCGTCTGGCACAGATGGCGCGGGCCTCGGGTATTCACCTGATCATGGCAACACAGCGTCCATCGGTGGACGTGATCACCGGTACCATCAAGGCGAACTTCCCCACACGGATATCGTTTCAGGTCACATCGAAAATCGACAGCCGTACCATTCTGGGTGAAATGGGTGCCGAGCAACTGTTGGGCATGGGTGACATGTTGTATATGGCGGGGGGCGCGAAAATCACCCGCTGTCACGGCCCGTTTGTCAGTGATGAAGAGGTTGAGGAAATCGTTAACCACCTCAAACAGTTTGGTGAACCGGACTATGTCGGTGGGGTTGTTGACGGACCCAGCGATGATAACGAGGCCAGCATTGATGCGGTGCTGGGGCTGGGTGGCAACACCGACAGCGAAGATGCGCTTTATGACACTGCGGTTGCGATTGTGATCAAAGATCGCAAATGCTCGACCTCCTATATCCAGCGCAAACTGGCGATTGGATACAACAAAGCTGCGCGGCTGGTTGAACAGATGGAAGACCAAGGTCTTGTGTCTCCGGCCAACCACGTGGGCAAACGCGAAATACTCGTGCCGGAACAGGGCTAAGGCTTACCTCTTTACGACCTGTTAGCACACCAATCACCGCCGGGTTTATATGCCCGGCGGTGTTTTTCGTTGGGTCGGCGATTGCGCCGTTGTTGTTCACCGGCGCGAAAATTTGCAAATTTCTGGACCGATCCGCGCCAGATCGTGTAGCATCGCCTTGCTGGCCCCTATTTCCCGGGCTGATTAGCACAATATTTAAGCATAATCCCATTTGCCAGACGGCCGAATTTTTCTGCATTTACTGCGATATGGGCGGCATTTCGCCCCGGTATCGTGCAGCATATTCAAGATCCGGCTGGCTGCCTTGAAAGGAAATTCACATGGCTGAAGCCGATGATCCGACCAGAAAGTACATGGAGGCGACGGAGAAATTTCAGGAACGCTTGCACAAACTTTGGAAAGTGGTTTTCAAAAAAGTCTCTTCGCATTTGCGATCAATGGTATCCTTCATCCGGCAGGTTGTGACTGTGGCCAAGGAACTGGCAGCAACTGTCGGGAAATCCGTTGTCGACAAGGTGGTGCGTGCCGGGCAAACGGTTGAGGCCATGATTACGGCCATACCCATCCTGTTGAAAGCGACGCTGCTACTGGGCAAAAGGATCATCGCGGTTATCAAGAAAGCGGCAGACCCCAAAGCGGTTATCGTGGCCTTGAAAAAGTTGTTTGCGCGGTATGTGCGGATGCTGATCCAGATATTCGTCTTTATCACCAACCTGATCCAAGAGCTGGATATTCTTGGTACGGTCTTTTCTGTGATCGGCACGTTTCAAAGCGTCCTGCGGATGATCTTCTCCTGGATCACCGAAGTGACCGGCGCAAAGGATGGCACCGCCAAAGCGCAGGGGATGCTGAAAAAGGTCTGGAAAGAAATGAAGAAGGAGGTGAAAGAGGCTCAGCTTTTGCGCAAGCAAGTGATGAAACTGAAGCTTCCGGCCTGAACGCTTTGAAAAACCGACCGTCATAAGCAATAAGCCGCCTTGTGATATCGCATAACAGCGCCTGACGCCCTATGTCTGATGCAACACAGACAAACAGGTGAACACTATGCGTATTCTCTCAACCGCCGTTCTTTCTATTGGGATGGCCCTTGCACTGCCGCTTGTGGCTGCGGCGCAAAAGCTGCCGCTTAATGATATCTCGGCTTATCTTAACAAGTTGCAGACCGCCAAAGGGGAGTTCACCCAGATCAATGACGACGGGTCGATCAGCACCGGCACCATTTATATCAAAAGGCCCGGTAAGGTACGGTTCGAGTATAACCCGCCCGAAACCGCATTGGTTATCGCTGGCAGCAACACGGTTGTGATCTTTGACAAGAAGTCGAACCAGCCCGCTGAAACCTACCCTTTGGCGCGCACGCCCTTGTCGATCATTCTGGCCCGTAAGGTTGATCTGGGTAAGGCAAATATGGTGACCGGCCACAGCTTTGATGGCACCGCAACAGTGGTCAAGGCACAAGACCCCGAGAACCCGCAATACGGCAACATCCAGTTGAAATTCACCGCCAACCCGGTTGAGCTGCGCCAATGGGTGATCAACGACGGCAACGGGTCGCAGACCACCGTAATTCTGGGGGACCTGCAAAAGGGCGGCACCCTGCCCAACCGCCTGTTCAACGTCGGCAGTCCGGGCAGCACGGCCAACCGCTAAAGCTTTTCGCGTTTAACGAGAGATGTCACGCATCCCTTGCCGCGTTCGACCAGAGGGAGAGGCCGCGAACAAGGGGTGCAAGTTTTACTCGGGACGCTCTAGCGCAGGCGGCAGCCGGCCAATTGCGCGCGATACATCTGCGAGCGGGCATCAACTTTGCCCGCGACCCCGACCAACCAAGACTTGCGGTTATAGGTCTGTTTGCGGAACCCGGTATGCCCCTCGTGATAGGCCAGATACTGGTTGCGGGCATCAGACAGCGACACACCGTTACGATCCCGTGTCTGGTTCATATACCAGCCCATGAAATCCGTGGCGTCCTTGATCCGGTTCCGCTTGGCCGACCAGCGGTTCTGGTCTTCGCGGTATTCATCCCATGTTGCATCTAAGGCCTGTGAATAGCCGTAAGCGCTGGACTGACGCCCCATCGGGATCACCCCCGCAACATAGCGAAACGGCGTGCGCGCGTCAGCCACGAATTTGCTTTCCTGATGGATCGTCGCCATCATCACATGCATCGGGACGCCCCATTTGCGTTCCACTTTACGGAACGCTCTCAGGTACTGTGGGCGCTCTCTGAGAAGGCTGCAGGCATTGTCCAGATTATGCGGCGCAGACGACTGTCCACCGCCGCAGGATCCAACCAGCAACACAAGTATCAGGGCGCGAAGGGTTCTGCTCATTTGCCTCTCGCTTTTCGTCTTTTATGTTTTGCACCAGTTTAGCCGATTTTTCAGCCGCGTGACATCACAATTTTCACAACAATACGGCCAAAAGCAGCGGCAAGGCGCCGATCGACATTAGGGTCGACACAACAACAAGCCCGGCAACCGCATCGGCATCCGCCCCGTATTTCGCTGCCAGCATATAGGATGTCACCGCAACGGGTGTGGCAATCTGCAAAACAAGGATACCGAAAGCGGCATTTTCCAGCGCAAAGAAATCGGCGGCTAGCCATGCGCAGCCGACACAGATCACTAATTTGATCGCTGACAGAACAACCGCGCGGCCAATGCCGCTGGGCGACAGACGGGCCACCGCAACGCCAAGGGTAATCAACATCAGCGGAATCGCCATCTGACCAATCAACCCCATCGTATTGTCGACGAACCGCGGCAGATGCCAGCCTTGCCACAGGAACACCGCACCCGCGACGGTTGCCCAGACCAGCGGTTCTTTCAAAACTTTGCCAAAAGACCCCGCGCCGGCGACCAGCCAGATGCCGAAGGTGAATGAAAGAATGGCCATAACCGCGAAAACAACCACGGCATATTCCAACCCAACCTCGCCAAAGGCGAACAGGGCCAAGGGCAGGCCAAGGTTTCCGGTGTTGCCAAAAATCAGCGGTGCGGCAAAGGTGCTTTGGTTCAGGCGAAAAGCCCGCGTCAGCAGCAGAACCGTGGCTGAAACCGCCGCATAGGACACCAGACTGGCCAAGGTCAGCGTGGTCAGCGCCGCCGGATCAAGTGTGGTGTTGACCAGTGCTGTGAAGATCAAACAGGGGACTGCCAGCGTCATCGCCAATCGGGTCACAAACTCCAGCCGGTATTCAAATCCCAGTTTGACCCAGCCGAACCCGATACCAGCCAAAAGGAACACAGGTGCGACAATTTCCAGCACGGTGAAAATGAGGGTCAACAGTTTGTTTCCTTTAAATTGTAGCAGGTGATTGGACAAAAGCCCCTTGAACCCGTTACTAACGAAAGGTAGGGGCTGCAAGTTATGCTACGCACACGCGCAAAATATCATCTGGGCCAGATCGTCAGGCACAAGAAACACCCTTTTCGCGGGGTGATTTTTGACGTTGATCCCGAGTTTTCCAATACAGATGAATGGTACGAGGCGATCCCCGAGGAAAGCCGTCCGGTCAAGGATCAGCCATTTTACCATCTTTTGGCCGAAAACGATCAAAGCTATTATGTGGCTTATGTATCAGAGCAAAACCTGGTTGCGGATTACTCTGGCGAACCGGTTGAACATCCCGACATCCCGGATCTGTTCGGCCCTTTCACCGATGGTGCCTATCCGCTGCATTTCCAGCTGAACTAGAGCGTCCCGCCTTAAACATGAGTCGCTAGTTCGCTGCCTCTCCCTTCGGTCGAACGCGAGAAGGGATATATGATGGCTCTGGTTAAGGGCGGGACGCTTTAAAGCATTCGACGTTTCACCAGAGACATTTCCCATCCGAATGCCCCAGGTTCCTGACCCTAAGGTCGGGTGCCAAACATGCTTTCGACCAGCGCCTGAGTTCAAGATGATCACACGACACGTCGGAAAGTTCACTTCTTGCGTGTCTGGGTGTGACGCGTTTCACGGCGCATTATTGTGCCAGTCCCAAAGGCGCGGGTGGCCTTTCGCGGGAATTCTTGGAATCAATTTTTCTGGGAAAGGAAGATCCTTGGCACCGCGTACTGGGTGGGGGCTATTAAACGCGGTACCAAGGGAAGCCATATGCAGCTACAGACACAGATATCTCAGTTGAGCGTGGCCTCTTTATGATCTGATCAGGGCAATTTCGGGACAGTTCACGGCAGTATTGCGGCACCGGCAATTTGGCGAAAATTTTCGCTATCGCGCCTGTCTTTAGAACGTCCCGCCTTAAACATGAAGCGCTTGTTTGCTGCCTTTCCCTTTGGGCGAACGCGAAAAGCGACATATGATTGCTCAGGTTAAAGGCGTGACGCCTTAGAGGTGGAACTCCCATATTCGGCGATGCTCCGCGTTCTTCGGAAATTAGTAATACCAGAGGTATCAGGCTCAAGCTTGGCCGCCTCACTGGCGGCGGCGCAATGCAACACTGCATTACGGGGCTGCGCAGATGATAAGGGCGAAATTACTGCCGGAATGCCACGGCGATCCGCAGGCTTAGGTGGTTCTGCCCATCGATGCGGGCATATTCCACATCTCTGGACAGATCCTGAATCAGGAACCAGCCAAAGCCACCTTCGGGCAGGTCGGCGAGGTCAATTTCACAGGGATCAGGCTTGCCGCTTTGCCGTTTGTCATCTGGCATCGCACGTCCCCGGTCGCGCAGCCGCACATGTAACCCGTCCTTGCAATGCCGAATGGATACCTGAATCGGGCCGGTTGTGTCGGGGGGCGGATAGGCGTGTTCCACAATGTTATTCAAGGCCTCTGCCAGCACCAACTCGACGGTGCTTTTCTCTTCAACGTCAAGCGCCAGCGGTGTCAGCCGGTCAAAAACCATATCCAAGGCCCTGCGCACCGCAAGCGGGCCACAGATGACTCGCACTTCGAAAGGGGGCAAAAAACCGGCTGTCGTAACGTCCGGTGACATATGCGAGGCATCACTCACACTGCGCACGCAGGGCTTCTTCAAGGGTCAGATGTATCCGGAAAACCGAATCCATTCGCGTCAGGCGGAACACTTTTTCCACCGGCGGGGTCAGCCCCGCCAGAATCAACCGCCGGTCGGGGGCAAGATGTTTCATCGTTGCGACAATCGCGCCCAGCCCACTTGAATCAATAAAGCTGACCTGTGTCAGGTCCATCACCACCTCGGCGGGCGCATCCTGCGTGCCTTGCCGGACGGCTTCTTTGAAATCCAGTGCGCTGGCGGCATCAATCCGGGTTTCACACACGCTGACGATGCAAACTCCTGCTTCTGATTTGATCTGTAGTTCCATGGAAAAATCCCGCATACCTGCTCCATAGCAACAGACCTAAGCTCAAAATCTTACCAACTGATGAGCAAATGCACCAAAGGAGAGCGAAATGAAGAACGTCGTTATTGCCGGGGCCGCCCGCACACCGATGGGGGGCTTTCAGGGCGCATTCGAAGGGCTCAGCGCTTCTGCGCTTGGCGGCCATGCGATCAAGGCGGCATTGGACAATGCCAAGACCACGACAGTGCAAGAGGTGCTGATGGGCTGTGTTCTGCCCGCCGGACAGGGGCAGGCACCGGCTCGCCAGGCTGGGTTCGCCGCGGGTCTGGGCGAAGATGTGCCCGCAACAACGCTGAACAAAATGTGTGGTTCTGGCATGAAAGCGGCGATGATCGGGTTCGACCAGATTGCGTTGGGTCACACTGATGTGATGGTGGCCGGCGGCATGGAAAGCATGAGCAACGCCCCCTACGTCCTGCCAAAAATGCGCGGCGGGGCGCGTTTGGGCCACGCGGCCGTGGTGGATCACATGTTTCTCGACGGATTGGAAGATGCCTATGACAAGGGCCGCCTGATGGGCACCTTCGCCGAAGATTGCGCCGAAACATTTCAGTTCACCCGCGAAAAACAGGATGACTATGCATTGGCCTCCCTTTCTCGCGCCCTTGAGGCACAAGAAAGCGGTGCCTTTGCCGACGAGATTGCCAGCGTTGAATTGAAAACCCGCAAGGGCAGCATAACGGTGAACACCGATGAACAACCGGCCAATGCCCGGCCTGACAAAATTCCACAGTTGAAACCGGCCTTCCGCGAAGGCGGCACTGTGACGGCGGCGAATTCATCGTCGATTTCCGATGGTGCCGCCGCTCTGGTCCTCGCCTCTGAAGAAGCCGCAAACGCGCAAGGCCTCAACATCCGCGCCCGCATCCTTGGCCACGCCAGCCACGCACAGGCCCCGGGCCTGTTCACCACGGCCCCTGTGCCTGCTGCGCAAAAGCTGTTGGACCAAATCGGCTGGCGTAAAGACGACGTCGATCTATGGGAAGTGAACGAGGCCTTTGCGGTTGTCCCCATGGCCTTCATGCATGAAATGGGGCTGGATCACGCCATCGTCAACGTCAACGGCGGGGCTTGCGCGCTGGGCCACCCGATCGGCGCATCCGGTACCCGCATCATGGTTACCTTGCTGAATGCATTGGAAAAACGCGGTTTGAAACGCGGCGTCGCAGCGATCTGCATCGGCGGCGGCGAAGGGACGGCCATCGCGATTGAACGCGTCTAGCTTCTCTTTTTGGCCTTAAATACTGTCCGCACTCAGCCACAGGGAACCCTCCGATGAAAGTGGATTACCCAAGTCTTGCCAACTCGATCCGCTCCCTGACCGAGGGTGAAACCGATGCTGTGGCGCTTATGGCAACGGTGGCGTGCGAAGTGCATCACGCCGACAACCGTTTCGATTGGACCGGGTTTTACCGTGTGGTTGCGCCTGAACTGCTCAAGATCGGACCGTATCAGGGCGGCCATGGCTGTCTGGTGATCCCGTTCTCACGCGGGGTTTGCGGCGCTGCGGCGCGCACAGGCGAGGTCCAGCTGGTTGCAGATGTGGATGCTTTTCCCGGTCACATCGCCTGTGCCTCGTCCACCCGGTCGGAACTGGTGCTGCCGGTATTCGACGGGGCGGGCCGGCTGCTTGCTGTGTTTGACATCGACAGCAATCAGCCGGACGCCTTCGGCTCAGATGACGCCGATGCATTGGCGGACATGCTGCGCGCGGTATTTTCTCAGGTGAAATAGCCGCCACCAAAAAACGCGCACCTTGTGAAATAATTCTGGATTTTTTCACGAACCTGTTGTTACGTGAAATTCACGGATGATTTTTCACGGGGTTGCGATGCAGCACAGTTTGCCTGACACACCGGATACGCTTGGCGCTGACCTGCGCGCCCTGCGCAAATCCCGCGGCCTGACGCTGGCCGATCTGGCGGATATGCTGGGCCGTTCGGTGGGCTGGCTCAGCCAGGTCGAACGCGACATCTCGGAGCCTTCGATTACCGATCTGCGCGACATCGCCGCCAAGCTTGAGGTGTCGGTCTCCATGTTGTTCCGCCATGCCGCCGCCCCTGCGCATGAGGCGGGCTATGTGGTGCGACGTGGGGCGCGCCGGACGATTGGGTCGCAGGTCGCAGGATTGGTCGAGGAACTTCTGTCCCCTGATCTGACCGATGATTTTGAAATGGTGCATTCCACCTTTGCCCCGCACAGCCGCATCAAAGAACCGGTGACACGCCCCACCCAAGAAGTCGGATATGTGCTGTCCGGCCAGCTTGAGGTCGAAATCGCCGGCGTGACCCATCTGATCAATCCCGGCGACAGCTTTCGCATTCGTGGCGAGGCCTTCCGTTGGGCAAATCCCTTTGCCGAGCCGGCCGTCGCGATCTGGGTGATTGCCCCGCCAGTCTATTGAACGCGCATTGAAAAATATGTCTCCACACCGCCGGCTTCTACCGGCCCCAACAACGGAGTGCCTAACATGGTGAAAGGAAGCTGCCTCTGCGGCGGCGTCACATTCGAACTGACCGGCCGCCTGCGCAATTCGGTCGCGTGCCACTGTGTGCAGTGCCGCAAGACCAGCGGCCACTATGTTTCCGCCACCCAAGTCGGGCCTGACCAGCTTCGGATCACTGCAGAGGACACTTTGGGCTGGTATCAGTCCTCGCCCAAGGCACAGCGCGGGTTCTGCACCCGCTGCGGATCATCCCTGTTCTGGCGTCACGCAGATGATGGCGGGGCCACCTCTGTGATGTCCGGCACGCTGGATGGTGCCACCGGCATTGCCACCGAGAAACACATCTTTGTCGCTGACAAGGGTGACTATTACGACATCGCGGACGACCTGCCGCAACACGATCAATAACGGAGCATTCCCATGGCTGATTTCCCAACAACTGCCCGCGTCGTCATCATTGGCGGCGGTGTCGTCGGCACCTCGACCCTGTATCATCTGGCCAAGGCGGGCTGGACAGACTGCGTTCTGCTGGAGAAAAACGAACTGACTGCCGGTTCCACATGGCACGCTGCGGGCAATTGCCCGAATTTCGCCGGATCCTGGGCTGTGATGAACATGCAGCGGGATTCGCTGGCGATGTACCGCACATTGGCTGACGATGTTGACTATCCGATGAATTACCACGTCACCGGATCGCTGCGTCTGGGCCATTCCAAGGAACGTATGCAGGAGTTCGAGCGCGTCGCATCCATGGGGCGCTATCAGGGGCTTGATATGGGTATTCTCTCGCCTGCTGAACTCAAGGAAATGCATCCGTTCCTTGAAACCCATGACCTTGCCGGCGGCCTTTGGGATCCGTTGGATGGTGACATCGACCCGGCCCAGCTGACACAGGCGTTGGCCAAAGGCGCGCGTGACGCAGGCGGAAGGATCGAACGGTTCTGCCCGGTTACCGGCATTGAGCGTGACGGCGATGAATGGATCGTAAAGACAGACAAGGGTGACATCCGCTGCGAATACGTTGCCAACTGTGCCGGCTATTATGCCCAGCGGGTGGGTGAGATGTTCAAACCCTTTGGTGGGCGTACCGTGCCGATGGTTGTGATGTCACACCAGTATTTCCTGACCGAGCCAATCGCAGAGCTGGAAGCATGGACCAAGGAAAAAGGCCACAAGGTCCCGCTGGTGCGGGATGTCGATACGTCTTACTATCTGCGTCAGGACAAGAACGGGCTGAACCTTGGCCCTTACGAGCGCAATTGTAAGGCGGCGTGGGTCACGCCCGACGATCCGATGCCCGAGGATTTCAGTTTCCAGCTTTATCCCGATGATCTGGAGCGGTTGGAATATTACATTGAGGACGCCATGGCGCGGATGCCGATCCTTGGTACCGCAGGTGTGGGGCGAAACATCAACGGCCCGATCCCCTATGCGCCCGACGGCCTGCCGATGGTTGG
Organism: Sulfitobacter sp. M05; assembly: GCF_029285175.1. Classification (GTDB taxonomy): domain Bacteria; phylum Pseudomonadota; class Alphaproteobacteria; order Rhodobacterales; family Rhodobacteraceae; genus Sulfitobacter. The sequence continues at coordinate 983,815 of NZ_JABEDH010000002.1, forward strand.
CCCGATGCCCGGCGTCAAGAATGCCTTCGAAGGGCACAGCTTTACCTTTGGGATCGCGCAGGGCGGCGGTGCCGGCAAGGTGCTGTCGGAATGGATCATGCATGGCGAAACCGAGCTGGACATGTGGGCCGTCGATCCGCGCCGCTACACGGATTACACCGACCATGATCATTGTCTGGCCAAGGCGCTTGAGACCTACGGGCACGAATATGCCATGCACTTCCCGCATCACGCATGGCCTGCGGGGCGTGACAGGAAACTGTCGCCGGTACATGACCGCATTCTTGCTGCGGGCGGGCAAATGGGAGCCTTTAACGGCTGGGAACGCGCCAATTGGTTCGCACTGGAGGGCGATGACACCTCCGAGGAATCAACACAGACATGGGACCGTGCAGGTCCTTGGGCGATCCGCGTGCAGGAAGAAGTCGAAGCGGTGCGCGACGGCGTTGGCGTGCTGGACCTGCCGGGTTTCTCGCGTTTCAACCTGACCGGAGAAGGGGCCGCCGAATGGCTGCGCGGCAGGGTTGCGGGGGCACTGCCCAAGGTGGGCCGCATGAACCTTGCCTATTTCTCGGACAGCCGTGGCCGTCTCCTGACCGAGATGTCGGTTATGCGCCATGGCGAGGACCAGTTCACCCTGATCACCGCCGCCTTGGCACAGTGGCATGACTTTGAACTGCTGCAAAAGAACCTGCCGCAGGGGCTTAGCTTGACGGATCATACAACCGAATTTGACACGTTGATCGTTACCGGCCCGAAATCACGCGCTTTGTTTGAGGCGTTGGATACCGACGCCGATCTTGCCGCCTCCTGGCTGTCGATCCAACCGGCCAAAGTGGCAGGGAAAGAATGCGCCTTGGCGCGGGTGTCCTTTGCTGGAGAACTTGGGTGGGAAATTCACGCGGCCAACGCCGATATGCCGGCCCTTTATGACGCGGTTGTCGGGGTAGGGGCGAAACCCTTTGGCATGTTCGCGCTGAACTCCATGCGCATCGAAAAAGGCTATCGCGCGTGGAAAGGGGATTTGTCCACGGATTACTCCCTGCTTGAGGCGGGGCTGGACCGGTTCATCAAATTCGACAAACCGCAGGATTTCCCGGGCAAGGCGGCCTTGCAGGCCGAGAAACAGGCGGGCATCAAAAAGCGCTTTGTCACATTGACCGTCGATGCCGGGGCGCAGGACGCGCCCTATATGTCGACCGTCTGGCATCAGGGCGAAGTTGTGGGGGAAACCACCAGCGGCGACTGGGGCTACCGGATTGGCAAATCGGTCGCTCTTGGGACGATCCGCGCCGATCTGGCAGCGCCGGGAACCGAGCTTGAGATCAACATCTTTGGCAAGATGTGCAAAGCGACAGTGCAGCCGGATCAACCCCTGTGGGACCCTGAAAACGAGCGCATCCGCGCATGAGCAAAATCACCCTACTTGATGGCGGCATGGGGCAGGAATTGGTTCACCGTGCAGGGGACCGCCCGACGCCGCTTTGGTCCACACAGGTGATGATCGAACACCCCGGTCTGGTCGGTGAAGTCCATCGTGATTTCGCCCGCGCCGGGGCAACGGTTGCGACCACCAATACCTATGCAATCCACCGTGATCGGCTGGTTGATGCAGGGATCGAGGCGCGCTTTGCCGAACTGCTGACACTGGCAATTGCCGAGGTGCGCAACAGTGGCGCGGCGCGTATTGCCGGTGCCATTGGGCCAATTGCGGCGTCTTACCGTCCTGACCTGCATCCGGACATCGAAACCGGGGCCGCACTCTATGGCGAGATTGCTCGCATCATCGGCCCGTCCTGTGACATGCTGATCTGTGAAACCGTGGTCTCTGTCACCCATGCCGAAAGCGTGCTGCGCGGTGCGGTGGAGGGGGGCAAACCGGTGTGGCTGGCGGTCAGTGTCGATGATCGTGACGGCAGCAAACTGCGCTCGGGCGAGCCCCTGTCTGCGGTTCTGCGTGCTGTCAAATCCGGGGCCGCAGCGGTGCTGGTCAATTGTTCGGCCCCCGAAGCGATCCCTGCGGCGCTGGACATTCTGGCACAGGCCGGCCTGCCCTTCGGGGCCTATGCAAACGGATTCGAACAGATCACCGAAGGGTTTTTACAGGCCAAACCAACGGTCGATGCGCTGACCCGGCGCAGTGATTTCACCCCAGAAGCTTATGCCGATCACGCGATGGGCTGGGTTGATCAGGGGGCCACCATCATCGGGGGATGCTGTGAAGTTTCTCCGGCGCATATCGCTGAAATTGCCCGCCGTCTGACGGCTGCGGGACACACCATAATCTAGAGGAAACCAAAGATGTCCAACGTTCCGTCTCACGCCCGCGTCGTCATCATCGGTGGCGGCGTCATCGGGTGTTCTGTCGCCTATCACCTGACCAAGCTGGGCTGGAAAGATGTTGTGTTGCTTGAGCGCAAACAACTGACCTCGGGCACGACATGGCATGCCGCAGGTCTGATTGCCCAGCTGCGTGCGACGGCGAACATGACCAAATTGGCCAAGTATTCCCAAGAACTCTATGGCAGCCTGGAAGCCGAAACAGGTGTCGCAACAGGGTTTAAACGCTGTGGTTCAATCACTGTCGCTCTGACCGAAGAGCGGCGCGAAGAAATCTATCGGCAGGCGGCCATGGCCCGTGCTTTTGGCGTTGATGTCGAAGAGATCAGCCCGCAGGAGGTGCTGGCGAAATACGAACACCTGAACATCGAAGGGGTGACCGGCGCGGTCTACCTCGACAAAGACGGGCAGGGTGATCCGGCCAATATCGCGCTGGCGCTGGCAAAGGGCGCGCGGCAGGGTGGGGCAAAGGTGATTGAACGCACAAAGGCCACCGGTGTCACCCGTGAGGGCCGCCGCATCACTGGCGTGGACTGGCAAAGCGGTGAGGAAAGCGGGCATATCACTTGTGACATGGTGGTAAACTGTGGCGGCATGTGGGGTCACGAGGTTGGCCGGATGTTGAACACCAACGTTCCGCTGCAAGCCTGTGAGCATTTTTATATCGTGACCGAGGCCATTGCGGGCCTGCAACAATTGCCGGTTCTGCGGGTGCCGGATGAATGCGCTTATTACAAGGAAGACGCCGGCAAGATGTTGCTCGGGGCGTTTGAACCTGTGTCAAAACCCTGGGCGTTGGACGGCATTCCGGCAGATTTCGAATTCGACCAATTGCCAGAAGATTTTGACCATTTCGAACCGATCCTTGAAAATGCCTGTGCCCGTATGCCGATGCTGGCCGAGGCGGGTATTCACACCTTCTTTAATGGCCCGGAAAGTTTTACCCCCGATGATGCCTACCACCTTGGCCTCGCGCCCGAGATGGATAACGTTTGGGTTGCTGCGGGGTTCAACTCTATCGGTATTCAATCCGCAGGGGGGGCAGGCATGGCACTGGCCCAATGGATGCAGGACGGCGAGAAACCCTTTGATCTGGGCGATGTGGACATTGGCCGTATGCAGCCGTTTCAGGGTAACAAAACCTACCTCGCGGAACGCTCAAAGGAAACGCTGGGCCTGCTTTATGCCGACCACTTCCCCTACCGCCAAAAGGCCACGGCCCGCGGTATCCGGCGCACGCCGTTCCATCACCACCTAAGCGAACGGGGGGCGGTGATGGGCGAGATTGCCGGCTGGGAGCGCGCCAACTGGTTCGCGCGGGACGGGCAGGAAAAGGAATACCGCTACAGCTGGCAGCGCCAGAACTTCTTTGACAATGTCCGCGCCGAACATATGGCCGTGCGGGAAAACGTCGGCATGTATGATATGACCTCTTTTGGCAAAATTCGCGTCGAAGGGCCCGACGCCGAGGCTTTTCTGAACTATGTCGGCGGTGGCGACTATTCCGTGCCGGTGGGCAAAATCGTCTACACCCAGTTTCTGAACACGCGCGGCGGGATCGAGGCGGATGTGACCGTGACCCGCCTGTCCGAGACTGCATATCTGGTGGTGACCCCTGCGGCCACGCGGCTGGCGGATCAGACATGGATGATGCGCCACAAGGGCAATTTCAACGTGGTTATCACCGATGTGACTGCCGGCGAGGGCGTGCTGGCGATTATGGGACCGCGTTCGCGCGACTTGTTGAACCGTGTTTCGCCCAATGACTTTTCCAACGCCACAAACCCTTTCGGCACGGCACACGAGATCGAGATCGGCATGGGGATCGCCCGTGCCCACCGTGTCACCTATGTGGGGGAACTGGGTTGGGAAATTTACATATCGTCAGACATGTGCGGCCATGTTTTCGAAATGTTGTCAGAGGCCGGGCAGGATATGGATCTTAAACTCTGCGGGATGCACATGATGGATACCTGTCGGATCGAAAAAGGCTTTCGCCATTTCGGCCATGACATCACCGCCGAGGATCACGTGATGGAAGCGGGGCTTGGCTTTGCGGTGAAAAAGGACAAGCCGAACTTCATTGGCCGCGAGGCTGTTCTTGAGAAACAAGAGACCGGCCTGAATGCCCGTATGGTTCAATTCAAACTCTCCGACCCCGCGCCATTGCTCTATCACAACGAACCGATTGTCAGAAACGGCGAGATCGTCGGGTATCTGTCATCGGGCGGCTATGGTCACGCGCTGGGTGGGGCCATGGGCCTTGGCTATGTCCCGTGCAAAGGGGAAACTGCGGCGGATGTGCTGGCCTCAAGCTATGAAATCGACGTCATGGGAACACGTTTCGCCGCCGAGGCGTCCCTGAAGCCGATGTATGATCCCAAATCCGAACGGGTGAAAGTGTAACGGGTACAATCTAGCCCTTTCGGGGGACGCCGCTTTGACCTACCCCTTGGGAAAAAACGGAGTCCCCCATGCGCAATCCAGACAGCCTGCCGCCCAAGGCCAACGAAGATACGCCCCAAGGGTTGGCCTTTGCTGTGACCGCTTATGTGTTGTGGGGGTTTCTGCCGCTCTACATGAAATTGCTGTCGCATGTTTCCCCGGCCGAGGTCGTGGTGCATCGCATTCTGTGGTCCCTGCCGGTGGCGGCGGGAGTGTTGATTGTTCTACGCCGCACCGACGCTTTGCGCGAGGCGCTGCGCACGCCGCGGATGCTGATCATGGCCTGTGTCACCGCAGCCCTGATATCGGTCAACTGGGGTATCTACGTTTATGCCATTGCATCGGGCAACGCGCTGGCCGCCTCGTTGGGGTATTACATTAACCCGCTGTTCAGCGTGTTTTTGGCGGCGGTTTTCCTGGGCGAACGGCCCAGCCGCGCACAGATGGCTGCAATCGTCCTCGCCGCGCTTGCGGTCCTTGTGATTGCCATCGAAGCGGGGCAGGTGCCATGGGTTGCACTGGCGCTGACAATCTCATGGGGGTTTTATGCCCTCGCCAAGAAAAGCCTGCCGATCGGGCCGAACCAGGGGTTTCTGCTTGAGGTGCTGATCCTGCTGTTCCCCGCGTTTGGCTATTTTGGCTATCTGACGGCCACCGGCCAATCGCACTTTTCGCTCGATTTTGACCGTGACACCCTGCTGTTGATCGGCTGTGGCCTCGTCACCGCTGTGCCGCTGATGATCTATGCCAATGGTGCAAAACTGCTGCGCTTGTCGACCATCGGGGTGTTGCAATACATCGCCCCGACGATGATTTTTCTGGTTGCGGTCTTTGTCTTTGATGAGCCCTTTGGCACCGCCCGCATGATCGCATTCCCGATGATTTGGCTGGCTCTGGTGATCTATTCAACCTCCATGTTGCGCCAGATGCGCAAACCCAAGGCCGCAAACAGCTGAGCTTTCAGCGCCTTAGGGATGCTCTGTAGATCAGGCTTTGTTACGCTGCCTAATAGCGTTTCAAGCAAAACCTGTATCGCTTGTGCGTGGCCTCTCGCTTTCGTCGAATGCGAAAGGCAATGCGTAATGTTTCATGTTAAACACGATGAGCTTTAGGACAGCGCCTCACGGAATTTAATGAAACGGGCATCGGTTTTGACACGCTCGTTCATCGCCGCACGAAGCGCACCGATGGTCTTATAAGGCCGCATCACAACTTCAAACTCTTGCATCTCGCCAGCGTCGTTCAGTGTGATCAGATCAACGCCCACGCAATCAAGCCCTTCAACCTTGCATTGGAATTCCAATGCCCAGTCATTGCCGGTACCCATGACGCGCCGGTATTCGAAATCGGTGAATACCTCGTTCACATGGCCCAAAACGGCGGCGACTGCCTCGCGGCCTGTCCATGTTGCCCAATAGGTCGGCGGGCTGAACCGGATGTCGGCGGCCATCAACTCGGGAACACCGTCATGCTGGTTTGCAAGGACAAGATCGTGGAATTTCTGGATGGTCGGGTGCATGTCAGTCTCCTAAATTTGCATCAAGACTTGCATGCGATGGGTTGTAATCCCACCCTACATCTGGAAGCAGAGGCGCTATGGACGCAACGTATTCACCACCTCAGGACCCGCTGGTCATTCTCCATGAAGATGCAGAGGTCCTGCTGGTCGACAAACCCGCCGGCCTGCTCAGCGTGCCGGGCAAGGGCGCACATCTGGCTGACTGCCTGATCAGCCGGGTTCAGGCCGCCTTCCCGCAGGCACTGCTGGTGCATCGGTTGGACCGCGATACGTCCGGGGTGATGATCTTTGCCATGACGCCCTATGCGCAGCGCCATCTCGGCCTTCAATTTGAAAAACGCATGACGCGCAAAACCTATGTGGCGCGGGTCTGGGGCGTGCCGCAGGAAAAATCCGGCGAGATTGATTTGCCGTTGATCGTGGACTGGCCCAACCGCCCGTTACAAATGGTCTGTCATGAAACCGGCAAACCAGCACAAACTGAATGGAAACGGATCAAAGATGACGGCGTGACCGCGCGCATTCGCCTGCATCCTAAAACGGGGCGCAGCCATCAACTACGGGTGCATATGTTGGCCCTTGGACACCCAATTCTGGGGGACCCGTTTTATGCAACGGGACCCGCGTTGGATTTCCCCCGGCTGATGCTGCATTCCGAAGAGTTGCGGTTTAACCATCCCCAAGGCGGGCGTTCCGTGAAAATCCGGGCCAAGGCACCTTTTTGAGCGCTCGGATTTGAGTTTAAAAGCAAGATGAAGGGGGGGAGTCACCCTGCCCCGAGCTTATACGCACGAGGACAGGGCTTCACCTTGCACGCGGGATCGCTCTCCAGCTATCCGCGTGGATCAACCTTTGCCAATAATGGTAAAGAAATGATGAAGCGCGACCGCTCCCCTTCATCTTGCCTATAAACTCAATTCCGCCCGTTCTACATTTGCCATCGCTGGGCATGCAAAAGGGCCGCCCGAAAGCAGCCCTTCTTACATTAACACATAGTAAATGTTACTCTGCTGCCCAACCGGACACGGCTTTGACTTCAAGGAACTCTTCCAGACCAAAGACACCGCCTTCGCGGCCATTACCGGACTGCTTATAGCCACCAAAGGGTGAACCCTGCGCAAAACCGACACCGTTTGTTTCGACCATACCGGAGCGCAAGCGGCGGGCAACGCGGCGGCGCAGCTCGTCGTCTTGGGTCTGGATATAGTTGGTCAGCCCGTATGGCGTGTCATTGGCAATTGCGATGGCTTCTTCTTCGGTTTCGAACGGGATGATCGACAAGACCGGACCAAAGATCTCTTCTTGGGCGACGGTCATGTCGTTGGTCACATCGGCAAAAACTGTCGGTTTGACGAAATAGCCGCGGTTCAAACCGTCCGGACGGCCCAAGCCACCGGCGACGAGCCGTGCTTCGGCCATGCCTGTTTCGATCAGGCCCTGAATTTTGTTGAATTGGACCTCGGACACAACCGGACCGATATGTTTGCCTTCTTCTGAGGCGGGGCCGACATGGGTGTTCTTGGCCACATCCGCCGCCATTTCAACCGCTTCATTATAGCGGGATTTATGCACCAGCATCCGGGTCGGAGCGTTGCACGACTGGCCGGAGTTGCGGAAACAGCGGATTGCGCCGGCCTTGGCCGCTTTGGCATCGGCATCCTCAAAGATGATGTTCGCGCCTTTTCCGCCCAGCTCAAGCGACACGCGCTTGAGCGTATCAGCCGCAGCTTTGGAGATCGCGATGCCGGCGCGGGTCGAGCCGGTAAAGCTGACCATGTCCACATCTGGGTGGGAAGACAGTTGCGAACCAACACCGGGCCCGTCACCGTGCAGCATGTTGAACACGCCAGCGGGAAAGCCTGCTTCGTGCATGAACTCCGCAAACAGGTGGCCGGAGAGTGGCGAAACTTCGGAAGGTTTCAGGATCACGGTACAGCCCGTTGCAATGGCCGGGATCGCCTTGAGGATGATCTGGTTCATCGGCCAGTTCCATGGCGTGATCAGGGCACAGACACCAATCGGCTCAAGCAGTGTTTTCTCGGTGGCGGTAAAATCTTTCTCGAAAGAGAAATCCTTGAATGCCTTGAGGAAGCCGCCGATATGCCAGCTGCCTGCGCCAACCTGCTGGGCACGGCTCAGATCAATCGGGGCACCCATTTCCAACGACATGGCCTGTGCCATCTCTTCCTGACGTGCATCATAGATGCCGGCCAGTTTTTCCAACAGCGCCATGCGCTCTTCGCGCGAAGTCTGCGACCAGCTGTCAAATGCGGTGCGGGCCGCAGCAACGGCCGCGTCGGTATCGGCTTTGTCACCCAGAGAAATCACCGCACATTGTTCTTCGGTGGACGGGTCGGTCACGGCAAAATCATTTGCCTTGGCGGGGGAAACCCATGCGCCATTGATATAGAAATCACGTTTTTCCAACATGGTGGAACTCCTCTTGAAGATGGGGCACCCCTTGCGGGCTGTGCCGGTTTCCGCGCCACTGTGTCACCCCGCCGCAGCCGCCGCAAGGGGCTGGTTTGCGAAGGATAAATCACTACATAGGGACAGGATATTCACATTCCCACAGGAGGAAACCATGGGCTTGCGCATCAACGACACAATTCCGGATTTGACGGTAGAAACGGATAAGGGCACGATTTCGCTGCACGACTTTGTAGGCGACAGCTGGGCCATTCTGTTCTCGCACCCCAAAGATTTCACACCGGTTTGCACAACCGAATTCGGTGCCGTTGCGCAACTGGCGGATGAATGGGAAAAGCGCGGCACCAAGGTGATCGGCGTAAGTGTTGACGGAGTCGAGGATCACAAAAAATGGAAAGGCGACATCGAGCACGTCGCAGGGGCCACGGCCGGTTTCCCGATCATCGCCGATACCGGTCTTGAGGTCTCCAAAGCTTTCGACATGTTGCCCGCTGAGGCCTATATGCCGGATGGCCGCACACCTGCGGACAGCGCAACCGTGCGTTCCGTGTTCATCATCGGCCCTGACAAACAGCTGAAGCTGTCGATGACCTATCCCATGACTGTCGGGCGCAATTTTGCTGAGGTTCTGCGGGCGCTGGACGGTTTGCAGATGTCCACCAACAACGGTGTGGCGACGCCTGCGAATTGGAATGTCGGCGAGGATGTGATCATTCCACCAAGCGTTTCGGATGCAGACGCCAAGGCGAAATTCGGTGAGTTCGAGACCGTCTTGCCCTATCTGCGCAAAACCAAAGCGCCCAACTAAACCATCCGGCCTTTAACCTGAGCCATCATGTATCGCTTTTCGCGTTCGACCAAAGGGAGAGGCAGCGAAAGTGATTCATGTTTAAGGCGGGGCGCTTTAATTGTTGAAAACGTCGCGTCCCGGTCAATGGCCTGGGCGCGGCCTCTTCTGTCTTGGGGCGTGAGCTTAGCTCAGATCAAGCGGATCCATCGACAACAACAACATTGAATGGTTCCGCCCAACCGCATTGCTGATCGCACGAAACCGCGTCCTGCGGGCACGACGCATCGCATACATGTGACGATACCCAAGCGCGCCTGCCGCTGCCAAGGCGGGGCTTGTACCACCGGTGACGGAACGGCGGTCAACTTCCATCCCGATAACCGGCCTGTGCGTCGCCAGCGTTTTTGAGGCCCCTCTAATCACCTCGGCCTCAAGCCCTTCAACGTCAATTTTGACAAAGGACACGGCCCGTCCGTTCAGGCCAAGGTCAATCCCGTCGAGTGCCACAAGGGGCAGGTCGACCCGTTGATCCGCCGGGTGCCCTGTGGCGCTTGCCCCCGTGCCACCAAGGTTGCCCTCTGGCTGGATTGCGGTCAGCGTGTGGCTGTGATCAGACAGGCCCACGGGATGCACCGTGATGTTGGGGCGCAGGCGGGCATTGATCTGCAACAGGTCCAACGCCTTGCGGTTCGGCTCGAAGGCGTGAACATGGCTAAAATGGTCGGCGAAATTAACCGCGTGGTTGCCGATATTCGCCCCGATATCCAGACAGATGCTGTCGCGATCAAGCTTCGGGAACAGCTGGTGTTCCAACGCGTCCAGTTCCCGATAGGCAAACCGCCCGTCGATGTGCAATTTCAGGGTGATGTGGTCAAAGGCATAGCCTGCCAATGGCGGGCGACCGGCCGACCGATGTGACCGCGCTGCTGACTGCATCAGCTGTTTGAACAGGGCGCGATAAATTTGACGCATGGCGACTGGTTAAGCAGCGTAAATGCCCTTGGCAAGTGGCAAGGCAGCGATGTGACTTGGTGAAGGGCGGGTTTCACTTTGTTTTGTGGCGTAAAAACAAAGTGAACACATTTGCGGCATCGGCATTCTGCCAAAAATTTGTGCTGTCTCGCAAACCAGCATCCGCAACGCAAAAGCCCCGGCGTTTCCACCGGGGCTTTCGTATGTTTGCAAAACCGTAGGGTTACCCTTCGGCTTTTTCTTCCGGTTTCACTTCTTCGCCAGTTTCCTGATCGACAACTTTCATCGACAGGCGCACCTTGCCGCGGTCGTCAAAGCCCAGCAGCTTAACCTTAACTTCCTGACCTTCCTTCAGAACGTCGGAAGGGTGGTTCAGGCGGCGGTTTTCGATCTGGGAGACGTGTACCAGACCGTCGCGCTTGCCAAAGAAGTTCACGAAAGCACCGAAGTCGACGATTTTCACAACCGTCCCCGTGTAAACCATGCCTTCTTCCGGCTCAGCTACAATCGAGTGGATCATGTCGTAGGCTTTCTTGATCGCTTCGCCGTTGGGCGACGCAATCTTGATGATGCCTTCGTCGTTGATGTCGACCTTCGCGCCGGACACTTCGACGATCTCGCGGATGACTTTACCGCCGGAACCGATCACTTCGCGGATTTTATCCGTTGGGATCTGCATGGTTTCAATTCGCGGTGCATGCTCTGAGAATTCAGCCGCGCCAGTGATGGCCTTGTTCATTTCGCCAAGGATATGGATGCGGCCTTCTTTGGCCTGCGCCAATGCCTTTTCCATGATCTCTGGGGTGATGCCCGCGATCTTGATGTCCATCTGCAGTGACGTGATACCTGCTTCGGTACCGGCCACTTTGAAGTCCATGTCGCCAAGGTGGTCTTCGTCACCAAGGATGTCTGACAGGATCGCATATGATCCGTCGTCTTCCATGATCAGACCCATCGCAACACCGGCCACGGCCGCTTTCAACGGAACACCCGCGTCCATCATGGACAGGGAACCACCACAGACGGACGCCATGGAGGACGAGCCGTTGGATTCAGTGATCTCGGATACAACGCGTACGGTGTATGGGAAATCAGTTGGCGCAGGCAGAACCGCCTGAAGCGCACGCCATGCCAGCTTACCATGACCGATTTCACGACGGCCGGGAGGGCCCACGCGACCTACTTCACCAACCGAATAGGGAGGGAAGTTATAGTGCAGCAAGAAGTTGGATTTGAAGTTGCCGTGCAGCGCGTCGATGAACTGTTCGTCGTCGCCGGTGCCGAGTGTGGTCACAACCAAACCTTGCGTTTCACCGCGGGTGAACAGCGCCGAACCGTGGGTCCGTGGCAGAACGCCAGTCTCGGAAACGATGTCACGGATTTCGTCCGTTTTACGTCCGTCGATCCGCTTGCCCGTCTTGACCACGTCGCCACGCAGGATTGACGCCTCAAGGCCCTTCATCGCGGAACCAAGGTTGGCATCGGCCAGCTCGTCCTCAGACAGCTTGGACTTGATCAACTCACGTGCTTCGGCAACAGCTGTTGTGCGCTCTTGCTTGTCTGCAATCGCAAAGGCCGCGCGCATCTCGTTTTCGCCCGCTTTGGCCACAGCCGCAGACAATTCAGAGTAATCAACCGGCTGGAAATCAAACGGCTCTTTCGCCGCATCTTCGGCCAGATCAATGATCAGGTCGATGACTGGCTGAATGCTGTCATGCGCAAACTTGACCGCGCCGAGCATTTCTTCTTCGCTCAGCTCATAGGCTTCGGATTCAACCATCATCACGGCGTCTTTGGTGCCGGCAACAACCAGATCCAAACGCTGATCGGGGTTCATGCGCAGGTTCTGCATGTCGTCGATTTCAGGGTTCAGGATGTATTCGCCACCCTCAAAACCCACGCGGCATGCCGCAATCGGGCCCATGAACGGCGCGCCGGAAATGGTCAGCGCGGCAGAGGCGGCGATCATCGCAACCATGTCCGGATCATTGACCAGATCATGCGACAGAACAGTACACATCACCAGAACTTCGTTTTTGAATCCGGGCACGAACAGCGGGCGGATTGGACGGTCGATCAAGCGGCTGGTCAGCGTCTCTTTCTCGGTCGGACGCGCCTCGCGCTTGAAGAAGCCACCGGGGATTTTACCCGCGGCATAGTATTTTTCGTTGTAATGAACGGTCAGGGGAAAGAAGTCCTGACCCGGCTTTTGCTGGCGCGCGAAGGTCACGTTCGCCATGACGCTGGTTTCGCCCAGCGTGGCAATGACAGAACCGTCCGCCTGACGGGCGACCTTGCCGGTTTCGAGTGTCAGCGTCTCTTCGCCCCACTCGATGGATTTTTTCGTTACGTTAAACATCTACGTTTCCTGTGTTGGCCAGTTGGCCATTTGCATAGAGGCCGAATTGCCTCTGACTCCGGTATCTTATTTGGTCGGCGCTGGAGTCCGGGCGCCGGCTTTCAGATGTCGCGCGTGTACATCAGATTGCGGTCGAGGGAAAGAGTTGTGGTGCGGGGGTGGTTCTTTGGCAAAATGGCGCTGCACGCGCATATCGGACTGCGGGATTTGGGGCCAGTTGCGGCGTGGGCGTATGGCGGGGCCATTGATGCGAAAGGGGCGGCAAAACGCAGGCTGGGGGATGAGTTTGTGGTTCCAAGTTCCCCACGCGCACTGCAGACTGTTGCCGCAGATTGTGAATCGGCCCGGTGCCCAATTTCACGAAAGGAGCTTACAAAATGATTGCTTACGTCACTGTTGGTGCAGATGATATCGTTCGGGCAAAAGGGTTCTATTCCGCGTTTCTGCCCGCCCTTGGCTATGACCTGAAAGAAGGGCCAGAGGGGCTGAGCTTTGCTTTGCCGGTCGCGCTGGGACAATCGCCGGTTCATCCGGATTTCTATGTAAAACCAACATTTAACGGCATGCCGGCCACGGCAGGGAATGGGGCCATGGTCGCCTTTGAGGCCCGTGATCAACAGCAGGTGCGTGATCTACATGCCGCCGCCCTTGTCGCTGGCGGGCAGGACGAGGGCCAGCCGGGTTTTCGCCCCTCATATGGCCCGCGTTTCTATGTCGGTTACCTTCGCGACCCTCAGGGCAACAAAATCGCCTTGTTTTCCAGTAACCCGAATGAAGCAGGGCGGGACGGGTAGGCCACACAGGAAATCGCTCGAATTGGTACTTATGCGTGGCCAGATTCCCCAATGAATGACCGTTCCGCCTTGATTTTGTGCAGGGTGATCCTAACCAAAAGCAACATTTGGCCGATACGGTCATTTTAACCAAGCATTAACTCTTTTCAGGTGAAAAAGTGCTACCATTAAGGGAATCGCAACTGGGAGGATGCCAAGATGAAAAATCATGATTTGGAGCACCAGATGGAGCAGTTGGAGCGTGCGCTTGACGCGGCTTCCACACGAGAGCGGCTGAAACTTGCCCCTCATGTTCAACAGATCACCTGCCGGCTGGGCGCGCGGCACCAACCGATCCCGCGCCGCTTACAGAGCATCCAAAAAGTGCTGGAGCAGGAAGCCTTTGACGACATGTTCGACAACATGCCTGTCTAAATGGGCCGTCTTCTGCGCACGCAATTCGCTCGCGCCGAAGACGGCCTCCTAACGCTTACGCCGATAGGCTTGGGAAGTAGTCTTCGCAATCGCCCTCGCGGTACACATCCGCCGTGCAACAATGCAGCCCGCCGCCAAAGGCATAGGCATCGCGCAATTCGACCTCGATCACGTTCATCCCCAGCTTGTCCATCTGCTCTGCCTGATAGACCTCTGATTTCTCAACGCAGACGGTTTTCGGGTCCAGCACCAGCACGTTCATGCTCAGCCATGTTGAAGAATAACACAGCGGTGGCGGCGTGTTATGCGCGGGCTGGGCGGCGTCCACAATCTCCCAACCGTTGGCCTCAAACATGCCGCGCTGCTCTTCGGGCAAGCGGCGCTGCGGATTGTTCAGGATCAAACCGGGCCGCAGTGGGGTAAACGTCGCATCAATGTGAATCGGATAGGGATCACCGGGGAAATTCACCGTATGCACGCGGTGATCAGGAAAGTGCCGGCGCAGCCATTCGATGCCTTTAAGGTTCGTTGTGAACCCGTGCTGCACCACCAAATCACGCCCAAAACGCAACACGTCAGCAGCATCAAACAGTGGCTCTTCCTCTGTCGTGACAAAGAATTTTTGTGCGGCCCATTCCAACCGCTTGGCATCGCCAATCTTTTCGCTCAGATAATCAGGATGATAATCCGCATCGGTCAGCCGTGGCTTGGGCGCGCTCTCATGGCGGAAATTTGGGTCTTCGTCAAAATACCGCTGCATCAAGGGGCGATAGTTCAGATACTCAAACCAGCGACAGCGATAAGACATTGTTGCCTCAAGCATCTCTGATCCGACCGTCAGCAGCACGTCGCGCGGTGGCATACAGCCAAACTGGCTTTCGGTATGAAAGTCGGGCGTTGTCGCGGGTACGGAGTGATCAATCGACGTGGGCCGATCCACCCGCACGCCGCGTTTCTCAAGCATCGAGGCGAACCCATCCAGCAACTCATTCGCCCGGTCAATCGTCTCTTGCGGGCGTCGCCCCCATTGGCCGCGCATATCGCTGTCTTCGGGGACTTTGGCGTCCAGCGCGGGTTCTTCCGGCGGGATGTGGCAATCATCGGCGCGCCCCACAATCACATGTTTCAACGGGTCCCATTCGTTCCAGCTGTTCACCACGGTCTTTTGCATTTGCGCCCTCCCAAGCGTCTGGTTTGCAAAAGGCGTAAAAGCAAAGATGCACCTGTGCAAGTCCGGGTGTTCATGCCAGTCTGGCGAAAAATTGGGGGGCTTATGGAACTGTTTGAACGC
This sequence comes from Sulfitobacter sp. M05, assembly GCF_029285175.1. Lineage (GTDB taxonomy): Bacteria > Pseudomonadota > Alphaproteobacteria > Rhodobacterales > Rhodobacteraceae > Sulfitobacter. Next base: position 999,169 of record NZ_JABEDH010000002.1, read on the forward strand.
AGTGCGACCGAAATCGCCAAACTTGTTGCAACCGGCGCAGCGACTGCGCGCGAGGTGACGCAATCGGTCATCACGCGCATGGATGCGGTGAACCCGGCGTTGAACGCCGTTGTGGCGCGCAATGATGACGAAGCGCTGCAAGCGGCGGATGCGGTGGACCGTGCCCGCGCGGCGGGCGATCCCCTTGGCCCGATGGCAGGTGTGCCGGTGACAACCAAGGAAAACGTCGATCAAACCGGCTTTGCCACCACCAACGGTTTGCGGCTTCAGAAAGACCTGATCGCCAGCAGTGACAACCCTGTGGTTGCCAGCCTGCGCCGGGCAGGGGCGGTAATTGTAGGGCGGACCAACACGCCGGCATTTTCACTGCGCTGGTTCACCCGGAATTCCCTGCACGGGCATACCAAGAACCCGCATAATGCGGCCATCACGCCCGGTGGTTCTTCCGGTGGGGCCGCTGCTGCCACGGCGGCGGGTATTGGTGCGATGGGCCACGGCACAGATATCGGCGGATCGATCCGTTATCCGGCCTATGCCTGTGGCTTGCAGGGCATCCGCCCGACCCTTGGCCGTGTTGCCGCCCGCAACGCCAGCGCACCGGACCGCCACATTGGCGCGCAGCTGATGGCGGTGTCCGGCCCTCATGCAAGATCTGTCGCGGATTTACGTCAGGCCCTGACGGTCATGGCCCAGCCGGATGTGCAAGACCCCTGGCATATGCCGGCCCCTATGACAGGTGCCGAATATCCCCGCCGCGCCGCGCTTTGTGTCGCCCCCGAAGGATTGAACACGCACCCTCTGGTGGAACAGTCACTGCGCGAGGCGGCGGCGCGTCTGACGGATGCCGGGTGGGAGGTGACCGAGGTGGACAGCCCGCCGTTCCGCGCGCCCGCGCGTTTGCAGGCACAATTATGGCTGGCGGAAATGGAGCGCGGAGCCAAAACCATGTTTGCACAAGAGGCCGATCCGGACGCGCTGCATGTGCTGGCAGAAATGCACAAGATCACCGCCTTGCCAGATATGAATCAGGTGTTGGATGCGCTTCAGGCCCGTTTGGGTTTCCTGCGCGACTGGGAGATGTTTCTGGCGCAATACCCGGTGTTGATCTGCCCGGTTTCCGCCGAACCGCCGTTTCCTGACCTGCTCGACCTTGCCGATTTCCCGCGCTGTCTTGAGGCGCAGCTGACACAGGTTGGCCTGCCGTTAATGGGGTTGCCGGGCATGTCGGTCTTCACCGGCTTTGCCGAGGGTGAGGCCGGCCACACCCCGATGGGCGCGCAGTTGATCGGCGGGCGCTACCGTGAGGATATCCTGCTGGATGCGGCAGAGGCGATTGAACAGCGCAGCCCGAAAATTGCGGTTGTGACACCAGCCTGATGCATCGACGAGAGTTGCCCTAGCAGACAAAAAAACCGCGCCTGAAGCAGACGCGGTTTTCTGTAACCTAACGGTCGGGCTGGCGCTTAGCGGCGCAGGCCCAGACGCTTGATCAGATCCTGATAGCGCGCTTCGTCTTTGCTCTTGGTGTAATCCAGAAGCTTACGGCGTGTCGCAACCATTTTAAGCAAACCACGGCGGCCGTGGTTGTCTTTTTTGTGGGTCTTGAAGTGTTCAGTCAGTGTCGCAATGCGCGAGCTCAGAACCGCAACCTGTACCTCGGGGGAACCGGTGTCGCCCTCTGTGGTGGCGAATTCCTTCATGATGCGTGCTTTTTCTTCAGCTGTAATCGACATCGGGGTCTCCTTTCAGAGTTTAGGGTTATGGCGCAGGCCGGGATGTCGTCCAGCACAGGCCCATGGAGGTGTTGCCCGTTGAAGGAATCAACAGGCGCCGGTGGCGTATAGGAAAGATTGGGGCCGATGGCAAAGTAATTTTGCAAGCGGGGCCAGCGTCACGCCCCGGTCAGGTTCATCGCCACAGCCGAGCTGAGCGGGATCAGTGAAATTTCAGCTACGGACAAGGCGGCTTGGCCGCTGACCTGCGCAACCACCTGATCCCCCATTCGCACTTGCAGCTGTCCGTCATTGTCAGGATCAGGCTGAACCGTCACCTCTGGCACATCGGTCTCTACATCGCTGTCGTCCCAGATGAACAAAAGTGTATCGTCTCGTGGTTCGAAATCGATGATCTGGGCCTGTGCGCCATCGCTGGCCCACTCACCCAGCGCAAACAGGTCACTGCCGTCACCACCGTGAAGCACATCACCGTGACCTGCGATGATCACATCATCGCCGCCGCCACCGTTCAGGAAATCCATCCCATCGGTGTCCAGCTCGCCGGCGTCATCTGCTGTACTGTCGAGGTTGCCGGCAGTGCCGCTTAGCGTGTCATTGCCCGCCCCACCGAACAGGGTGTCCTCACCGCCATCCCCGCGCAGCACATCATCGCCCAATCCCCCCGATACCGCGTCATCCCCCGCGCCGCCGGACAAATGGTCATCGCCGTCCGAACCGTTCAACGCATCATTACCATCGCCCCCCGCCAGGACGTCATCGTCATCCTGCCCGACCAATGTGTCGTCCAGTGATCCGCCATAAAGGTCATCATCCCCCGCCGCGCCGATCAGGCTGTCGTTGCCGGCGTCACCAACCAGGGTGTCATCGCCGCCGTCCCCGTGCAATTCGTCATCGCCGTCCCCGCCGGACACAAGGTCTTGACCGTCACCGGCACTGATCCGGTCATCGGCGTCGCTGCCCTGTATGTTTTCGGCCTGTTCCGATCCAAGGATCAGGTTCACCTGTTCACCGGTGTCCTCGGGGTGGGGAACCACCTCTTCTTCGCTTTCAACATCGTCGCTAATATCGACAAAGGCGGCGGCACTGACTGCCATCAGACCCATCAAACCAGCCAACCATAACATGCCAACACCCCGCCCAATGCGAAAAACGGCCCAATGCCGCAGCTTGATACAATCCACATCATCAGGCTTACGTCAAAGGGTATCGCGTTAACTGGTTAAGGATTTATGTTCTTTTACAGGGTGTTAATGCCATTCGATCGGCTGCTGCGCATAGGGCAGGTACAAGGGGTGCTTGGGGTGCCTCTCCTTGGACAATCCCAGATGAAATAGCGGGCGGTCCAACCCGTGCAGCAGTTCCGCCACCTCTGGGCCACGCCCGCGATGCGCGCCATGCACACCCCATGCGGCGATGATCTGATCTGCCCATGCGGTGCCGTCGCGCAGGGTGGCGTCATTTTGCGGCCCCACCGGATCCTCTGCGGCGCGCATGTCGCGTGGATCGGTGGCGCGCCATGCAAAGATATTGGTGACGCGAAATCCGCCAAAGCCCAGATGCCGCGCCCGCCGTTCACAGCGTTCGACCGTCGGATCGTTTTGCACCTCGGTGGCGGTCGAGGGGTTGAGCATCACGAACAGCACCTTGGGCTGCGTCCTATCCCACACCCGCGTCAAGCTATAGCGATACCTTTCGCAATCCGAATAGACTGCGGTCGAGGGCGCGTCGCCTTTGGTATGGCTGCGGGTGATCATGAGGTGGTTCTGACAGGGCGACGGCTGCGGCGCAAATGGAAACCGACTAGGGCCTGTGGACATTCATCACGTGCCCTCAGCGCGAGAGACCCGAGGTTCAGGTAAACCGGTAAGAATAGACGTTGTTCAGATAGCCTTGATCTTGAACACGAAAATAGGTCTCTCCAACGTGTTCAAAACCTTGCGCGCGGTAAAAGGCGATTGCCGGTGCGTTTTCGGCATTGGTTGTCAGCCAAACAGCATCCTTGCCCTGATCACGACAATGCCGAAGCGCAGTGTGCAACAGGCGCTTGCCAATGCCTTTGCCGTGGTGGCGCGGCTGCACATAAAGCGTCGCGATTTCTGTCGTTGAACATCCCTCAACGGGGGGCTGGGCATTAGAGGTGACGCGAATAAAGCCGTCAATTCCCTCGTCGTTTTGGGACACCAGAATAAACTGGTCAGGGTCAGAAATCAGCGCCTCTGTCTTTCGAGTTGTGAATTCCTGCAACGCATAGTCAGCGAAAAACGCAGTGACCCCGCGCTTCAGGTAAGTGCCAAGCCAGACCTCGATCGAAATCGCCGCAATGCTTGAGGCATCCGAAAGCTGCGGCGATCTAAGTGTCATTTTGCGGGGCTCTCCCTGTGAATCCTTCAGGTCTAAGTTACGTGTTAAACACGCGACTGGGGTGCAATTCACCCGCTTTAAACCGCCCGACAGCCACGGCCACCCCATCAAACGAGGCCCAGCATTCATCCCCGTATTCAACATCATGGGCAATCACCATGCCGGGGTTGCCGTTGCGCAGCTTCACCGCGCCCTCGGCTGTGGCTTTTACCTCGGGCAGGTCTGCCAACCCCTGTTCCAAAGGCAACAGATGGGTGTCCAGTTCGGGGGTGCGCGCCATCGCTTCGATCTGTTCAATGGTCAGCCCGTCGCCCGCGTCAAACGGCCCCGACCAGATCCGGCGCAATTCGCGCACATGACCATAACAGCCCAAAGTCGCCCCCAGATCCCGCGCGATAGAGCGTACATACCCGCCTTTGCCGCAGACCATTTCAAGCGTCACATGATCCGCGTCGGGACGGTCTGTCAGCAACAGGCTTTCCACAAACAACGGACGCGCAGCCAGCTCCATTTCCTCGCCGTCGCGGGCGCGCTTATAGGCGCGTTCCCCGTCTATCTTGACGGCGGAAAACTGTGGCGGGACCTGTTCGATATCACCGATGAAAGCGGCCAGCGCCTCTTTGATGGCTTCGTCGTCAGGGCGCAGATCGGAGGTCTTCAGAACCTCGCCTTCGGCATCGTCGGTGTTGGTCGATACCCCAAGGCGCACCGTGAATTCATATGCTTTCAGCGCATCAGTGATATAGGGTACCGTTTTGGTCGCCTCGCCCAGCGCAATCGCCAGCACGCCGGTGGCATCGGGATCAAGCGTGCCGGCATGGCCCGCCTTTTTCGCCTCAAGCGCCCAGCGCACCTTGTTGACCACCGCCGTCGACGTTGGCCCCGCCGGTTTATCCACCACCAGCCAGCCCGAAATATCGCGTCCCTTGCGTGTGCGTCCCATGATGCCCTCTTTGTTCAAATCAGGCCCGCGCTATACTGTGTGGATGCGCAACTTCCCAGAGGGAATTCTACTGTGCAGTTTCCACAACACCGATGATCGGGCCGAGGGTGGTAAACCCCGTACCGCTGCGGCCCAGATCAGGGGCCCGCATCCGAGAAATATTGCCGTCGAAATACAAGGCGTTGGGTAGTTTCAGATGATCCCGAAACAAGGTGCCGAATTCATGAAAAGTCACCACCGTGTCCGAAATCGCAAACACCGCGCGTTTGCCGTCTTGCGTGGTGCCGACCCCGTTGCGGATATAGCGCGAGGTGCTGTCGGGCAGAAATCGCGGATGTAATGCCCCGTCGATCACCAGCATCGGCCCCGATTGCGTTGCCGAACGACAGTCGGGTGCCTGTTCAAGAAACCGCAGGGTTTCAATCACATCGGCGCGCCCGTCGCGCAGGCACAACACCCCATTGGGCAGCAACCCGAAATTCCCCGGTCCCGCATTCGGGATCACCCGCTGCACCTCGACCCCGTTTTCAACATAATGGCCGACCGGGTGGCGGTCTTCATGATACATGCCCGCATTTGTGGCAAAGCCCAGCGACAGCCCCTGTTGTTTTAGTGTGGCGTCCAGCGTGCCGAAATGGCCATACACATCCCCGTTGTCGTCGGCCAAAAACAGCTCAAGCCGCTCGGTGGTCAGATCAACTTCGCAGATGACATAGGTGTTGTCGCGATGGGTCTCGTTGCGGCACTGCGCGGCGTCTGCGGGCAGGGCCAGCAGCATCAGCCACAGCACTGCCGCAAGGGGTTTCATCCCTCGGAGGCCGCGTCGGGCACGTCGTCAGGGGCATCCGCATCGCGCCGCACCTTGGCGTCCGACAGCATCCGGCGGGTTTCGTCCATCTGATCGAACGTCTGATCCAGCTGGAACCGCAGGTCGGGTGAAAACTTCAGCGTCAGTTTCTTTGAAACCTGTTTGCGAATCTCGTGTTTGTTGCGCGCGAGCAGTTTCAAAACTTCATCCTGGCCTTCGCCGCCCAAGGGCAACACATAGGCCGTCGCGACCTTGAGGTCGGAGGAAGAACGCACCTCGCCCACTGTGATCGACAGACGGTTCAGTTCCGGATCGTGGACATCGCCCCGCGCCAGAACCTCGGACAGTGCCCGACGGATCGTTTCACCGACCCGCAGTTGGCGTTGTGTCGGGCCGCGGCCCTCATATGTGTTGTTCTTACCCATAAGCCCTACCTAAGGCTTCCCATTGTCTTTGCCAAGCGGCTGCGGTCACGCTAAACGAGGCTTAATTTACATGCAGGAGCGCACAGTATGACCCAGACCCTTTCCGTGGCAATCACCGGTGCCTCTGGCCGCATGGGGCAGACCCTGATCGGGCTGGTTAACGCTTCTGACAAAATGGACCTAAGCGGCGCGATTGAACGGTCTGGCCATGCTTGGGTCGGGCAGGATGTGGGCGAAATGATGGGCGGTGCGGCGCTGGGCGTGGTTGTGACCGATGACGCTGCGGCGGCCTTGGCGTCGGCAGATGCCGTAATTGACTTCACCGCGCCGCAGGCGACGATCGCTTTTGCAGCATTGGCAGCACAGGCCGGGATCGTGCATGTCATCGGCACCACGGGCATGACCGAAGATGAAATCGCTGCCCTTGCTCCCTATGCCGACAGGGCCACGATCATCCGCGCCGGCAATATGAGCCTTGGCGTTAACCTGTTGACCCAGCTGACAAAGCGGGTCGCTGCCGCGCTGGATACGGATTACGACATTGAAATCATCGAAGCGCACCACAACCAAAAGGTCGACGCCCCCTCCGGCACGGCCCTGATGTTGGGCGAAGCCGCCGCCGAGGGGCGTGGCGTGGCATTGTCCGATGTGTCGGATCGTGGGCGCGACGGCATTACCGGTGCGCGCAAACCCGGCGACATCGGCTTTACCGCCATTCGCGGTGGCGACATCATCGGCGAACATGACGTGATGTTTGCTGCTGCTGGTGAACGCATCATTCTGCGCCATGTTGCTTCTGATCGCAGCGTCTTTGCCCGTGGCGCGCTCAAGGCCGCACTTTGGGGCCATGGCCGGGCGGCGGGGCAATATGATATGTTGGATGTTTTGGGGCTGTCCGACTAAATCCACAGGCTTTTGAAACTTTTTCGCGGTTGCGGACGTTTGTTTTAGGACAACGTCTCGATGGAGAACCCCAATGAAGGCTTTTGCCCTGACAGTTTCAGTTTGCGCCACTTTGGCCGGCCTTGCGTCCCCTGCATTGGCCGACCTGCAAAAGGTCACATCACGGGATGCTTTTGTCGCGCTTGTCGATGGCAAAACCCTTACGCGGCCTTTGGTTCGGCTTCAGGTGCTGCCAAACGGCCAGATCACCGGCAAAGGCGCGACATGGAAAATCAGCGGTAAATGGGTATGGAAAGATGGCTACCTCTGCCGCAGCCTGAACTGGGGCGGGGATGATCTGGGCTACAATTGTCAGGAAATCAAATCTGACGGCAGTCGGATGCGCTTTACCTCCGATCGGGGCAGTGGCGATTCCGCCGAGTTCAACCTGCGCTGAGCTTAGAAATCGACCGCCAGCCCTTTTTTCTCCCAATCGCCATAGCGCACGGGCTCTGGTCCGTCACGCCCGCCCAACTCCGGCGGCAGCGCCAGTTCGGCCGCCTTCTTGCGCCGCTCTTCGGCCTCGGCCAATGCGCGCTGGGCCGCGGGTGGAATGGGCTTTGGCGCGGGCGTCGGGTTCGGGCCGGGGGGCAAATCCGGCCCCGGTGTGGGCGTCGGGGGTGTTGGCGTGTCCGGGATCGGGCGCGCAGCCGGGTCACTGGCTTTGGTGTTCGGTGTCAAAGGGTCTGTCATATCATCCTCTTGAGGCAAGCCTGCCTTTGATATACGTCGCAATTCATTGCGGACAAGCTCGATCGGCCAGATAGGCCGGACAGCAGATTTTATCCGGATCGCTCAGAACAGCCCGATAGGAACCAAGCAGATGTCAAACACCGGAGTCCAAGCCCGTCGCAGTGCTGTGTATCTGCTGGACCAAATTCTGGGCGAAGAGCCGCGGCTGATGTCGGAATTGCTGGCCAGCGGGGTGCTTGACAAGCTCTCGCCCGATGATCGCGCCCGCGCCCAGAGATTGGCCACGGAAACCCTGCGCGGTTTGGAACGGGCCGACCGCCTGTTGCAGAAACATTTGAAAAAACCGCCGGTCCTGACGATCCAGAATGTGTTGCGCGTCGGCACCGTGGAGCTTTGTCAGGGCGGCGCGGCGCATGGTGTCGTGAATGCCATGGTCAATCTGGTTGGCCAGCATAATAAGCTGAGCCATCTCAAAGGGTTGACCAACGCTGTCTTGCGAAAAATCGCCGCCGAAGGCCCTGCTGCATGGGATGCTCTGCGCGCGCCCCGCTTGCCTAAATGGCTGCGTGGGCCCCTGTCAGAGGCATGGGGGCCTGATGCAATGGCGGCAATGGAAATCGCCCATTTCGCCGGTGCGCCGCTGGATCTGACCGCCAAAACAGACGCCGCAGCGGTGGCCGAGGCGACCGGTGGCACGCTGCTGCCCACCGGATCGGTGCGCATCACCAACCCCGGTCAGGTGTCGACCATGGCCGGGTTTGCCACGGGTGACTGGTGGGTGCAGGACGCCGCCGCTGCCATTCCCGTGCAAATCCTGAAACCGCAGGCGGGCGAGGCGATCCTTGATCTCTGCGCCGCACCGGGCGGCAAAACCATGCAAATCGCTGCGGCCGGTGCGGATGTCACCGCGGTGGACGATTCGTCCCCCCGTATGCAGCGGGTCAGCGAAAACCTTGCTCGTGTCGGTCTCAAGGCCAAAACCCTGACCAAAGATGTGCGGGCGATCAAAGGGACGTTTGACGCCATTTTGCTGGACGCCCCCTGTTCCGCCACCGGCACTATTCGCCGTCACGCGGATTTGCCCTATGCCAAGGACGGCTCTGACTTTGGTGATTTGATCGGGCTGCAAGGTGATTTCATCGACCACGCATGGTCCCTGCTGAAACCGGGCGGACGGATGGTGTTTTGCACCTGTAGCCTGTTGCCCGACGAAGGCGAGGTGCAGGTTGACGAGGCGCTGGAACGCCACGAGGACATGCATGCGGACACGGAGGCGCTGATGGTGCCCGGTGTCCAACCCGAGTGGATCACCACCGAAGGCGGGTTGCGCCTGCGTCCTGATTACTGGTCCGAACTGGGCGGCATGGACGGGTTCTATATCGTCTGTCTGCGCAAAGCCGGCGCGGCCTAAACCGGCGGGTTTTCAACCGCCAGATAAGCGGTTTGGGGAATGGCGATCAGCCCCTTCAGGTCAAGGGCCGTGCGGTGGGCGCTATCCAGCTGGGCGATGGCCTCGCTCACCGCGTTAAACATCACCTGCTGGTCCGCGTCCTTGGCCGCGATATAGGGCAGGCCCGGCGTGGGCGCTGTCGTGTCGATGACCCGCAACGCCTTGGCAAAACGGTCAAACCTCTGAATCAGCCGCCATGTCTGGGCATCCAGAACTGCGATGTCGCCGGCCCCATCGGCCACCATGCGTGCCGATTGCACATGTCCGCCGCTGGCGCGACGGTTGTTGAACCAGAACCCGTGTTCGCGCGCCCAGAAGTAAGCGGCGGCAAACCCCGATTGCGAACAGGCCTGATTGAACACAAACCGCGCATCCGCAAAGGCCTCTGGCGTTTCACGGGAATCATTTGCACGCACCACAACGACGCTGTTGTAAAATCCGGCGGGGCACCCCTCCAGCGCAAAATCCGGCGTGCCGATCAATGTCACATGATCCGCCAGCCGTGTCCGGTAGGGCATTCCGCAGGTCTGGCTGAACACCAGATCAGGTGAGAGCCACAGATCGTAGGTGTCCCTCGCATTGTCCAGCTTTGCCGGTGTGTCGATCCCTCTTGCACTCAATGCTTCGCGCAGCGCCGCCCAATAGGCGTTGTTTGCCGCCTCCAGTTCTGGGCGGGCATACATCATCAGGCTGGCAGTCATCGCGCACTCCATTTTTGCATAGTACTTTCCTAGCGCAGGGCCCGTCCTGGTGACAGACGCAAACTGCCCGAACCCGCCGATTGGCGGGCGCTGGCCGAAAAACGGTGACACCTTGTAACTGCCGGTCTATGCTGCCGCCAAACGCCATCAGAGCGTCAAGGGCAGTCAGAATATGTTCAACCTAACCTCACTGAAAGCGCGTCAGGCGCGGCTTTTGAATGCAGTGCATGCCGCTTTGGCAACGCGCACAACGGCCAGTGTCAAAGGCTTTGTTTCCTCACCCGAGCCGCGCACGATCGGGTCTTTTGCCCGGGGCCGTCAACTGGTTGCGGGCAACTACCTATTTGCCGGTACGTTGATCAATGCGCCGGGTCATTCGCTCTGGGACATTGCCGCGCCGGACGCAAATTATGCGGCTGATTTGCAAGGTTTTGCCTGGCTTGATGATCTGGCCGCTGTGGGGGATGCGCGCGCACGGGACGCCGCCCAAAGCTGGCTTTGGGGTTGGATTGACCGGTTTGGCAAGGGCCGCGGCCCTGGCTGGACACCTGATTTAACAGGGCGGCGTCTGATCCGTTGGATCAACCATGCGCTGTTTGTGCTGCGCGGTCAGGAACCGGATCAAAGCCGCGCATTTTACCGTTCACTGGTGCAGCAGACCCAATTCCTTTCCCGCCGTTGGCGCGGTGCGGCCCCCGGCTTGCCGCGTTTCGAGGCGCTGACCGGTCTGATTTACGCCGGACTTTCGCTTGAGGGGCAAGAGGCGCTGGCCGATCCGGCAATCAAGGCGCTGGCGCGCGAATGTGTCGCCCAAATTGACGATCAGGGCGGTTTGCCGACCCGCAACCCCGAAGAACTGCTGGCCGTATTCACCCTTTTGACATGGGCCGCCGCAGCGCTGGAGGATGCAGGGCGGGCCTGTCCCGCAGATCACCTTGCTGCGATCGAACGGATTGCCCCGACGCTGCGGTCCCTGCGCCATACTGACGGTGGGTTGGCGCGGTTTCACGGCGGGGGGCGCGGCACCGAAGGCTGGCTTGATCATGCACTGGCCGCAAGTCGGGTCAAAACCGCACAGCCCGATGGGCTGGCCATGGGCTATGCCCGGCTGTCCGGCGGGCGCACCAGCATCGTGATTGATGCGGCAACCCCGCCAAAAGGGGCGGCCAGCAACAACGCCCATGCCTCGACACTGGGGTTCGAGCTGACCTCGGGGCGGCGTCCGCTGGTTGTCAGCTGCGGGTCTGGTGCCTCCTTCGGGCTGGATTGGCGGCGTGCAGGGCGCGCGACCCCGTCGCATTCCACCCTCTGCCTTGGCGGTTATTCCAGCGCCCGTCTGGCGAATCCCGACACGGCTACCGGCTTTGAGGCTTTGATTGGTGGTCCGACCCATGTGCCGGTTGAAATGTCGCCGCAATCGGATGGGATTAAATTTCAGGGCGGGCATGACGGTTATGTCGCGTCGCACGGGCTGACCCATGCCCGCACACTAGAGCTCACCTTTGACGGGCGCGGCCTTGCGGGTGAGGATATGCTGCTGGCGCTGGAAGATATCGAGAAGCGCCGATTTGACGCGGCATTAGACTCGGGCAAGCTGAAAGGGCTGCGGTTCGACATCCGCTTTCACCTGCATCCGGATGTGGATGCCACGCTCGACCTTGGTGGCGCAGCGGTGTCGATGGCGCTAAAGAGCGGAGAAATATGGGTTTTTCGCCACGACGGCACGCATAATCTGTCTCTTGAACCGGGCGCTTATCTGGAAACCACCCGTCTGAAACCGCGCGCGGCCTTGCAAATCGTGCTGTCTGGCAGTGCCTTTACCTATGCCACGCGTGTCCGCTGGTCCTTGTCCAAAGCGCAGGAAACTGCGATTGGCGTGCGAGACTTGTCGATGGACGAGCCGTATCTGAACGAAGACTGACCAAAGGACCAACCGATGACTGATCTATACCCCGTTAAACGCGCCCTGCTTTCTGTTTCCGACAAGACCGGATTGGTCGAGCTGGGCAAGGCTTTGGCGGGGCACGGGGTCGAGTTGCTGTCCACAGGCGGCACTGCAAAGGCGCTGCGCGAGGCGGGGTTGGACGTGAAAGATGTGGCCGAGGTCACGGGGTTCCCCGAGATGATGGATGGTCGTGTGAAAACCCTGCATCCGGTTGTACATGGTGGTTTGCTGGCGCTGCGCGATAATGACGAACATGTTGCTGCAATGGATGCGCATAACATCGGCGGCATCGATCTGGTGGTGGTGAACCTGTACCCGTTTGAGGAAACCGTGGCCAAGGGCGCGGAATATGCCGAGGTGATCGAGAACATCGACATCGGCGGCCCCGCGATGATCCGCTCTGCGGCCAAGAACCATGGCTTTGTGAATGTTATTGTCGATACCGAAGATTACGCCGCCGTGCTCGCTGAGCTGGACGCGAACAAGGGCGCGACGACTTATGCCTTGCGCCAGCGTCTGGCCCAGACCGCCTATGCCCGCACGGCGGCCTATGACACCGCCGTCAGCACATGGATGGCGGCGCAAGTTGGCGAAACACCGCGCCGTCGCACATTCGGCGGCACGCTTGCCCAGACCCTGCGCTATGGCGAAAACCCGCACCAGCAGGCGGCATTCTATACTGATGGTTCGAACCGCCCCGGCGTGGCGACTGCCAAACAGCATCAGGGCAAGGAACTGTCCTATAACAACATCAACGATACCGATGCGGCCTTTGAGCTGGTCAGTGAATTTGATCCCGCACAGGGTCCGGCCTGCGCCATCATCAAACATGCCAACCCCTGTGGCGTGGGCACTGGCGAAACAATGATCGAAGCCTATACCCGCGCCTTTGATTGTGACCGCACGAGCGCTTTCGGGGGCATCATCGCCCTGAACCAAACCCTGGACGGGGCCACCGCCGAAGCGATCAGCGGCATCTTTACCGAAGTGGTCATCGCGCCGGATGCAGACGCCGATGCGCTGGCGATCTTTGCCAAGAAAAAGAACCTGCGCCTTTTGACCACCAATGGTCTGGCCACCCCCGACACCGCGCAACTGACAGCGCGGCAGGTCTCTGGCGGCTGGCTGGTGCAGGACAAGGACGTGGGCCGGATCACCCGGGATGATCTGAAGGTGGTGACCAAACGCACGCCATCGGAACAGGAACTGAGCGATCTCCTGTTTGCATGGACGGTTGCCAAACATGTGAAATCCAACGCCATTATCTATGTCAAAGACGGCGCAACCGTTGGCGTCGGTGCCGGCCAGATGAGCCGCGTTGACTCAACCCGTATCGCCGCGCGCAAAGCGCAAGACATGGCCGAGGCCATGGGCCTGCCCGCGCCACTAACCCAAGGATCGGTTGTGGCCTCCGATGCCTTCTTTCCCTTTGCCGACGGTTTGATCACCGCCGCCGAAGCCGGGGCAACCGCGCTGATCCAGCCGGGCGGCTCCATGCGGGACGATGAAGTGATTGCAGCGGCGGATGAGGCGGGCCTTGCCATGGTCTTTACCAACATGCGCCATTTCCGACACTAAGGCGGGGCAGACAGCATATGCGCATCCTCTTTTGGTCAGCCTTCGCGGCATTCCTGATAGATCAGGCCAGCAAGTATCTGGTGGTCCATTTGTGGGAACTGTGGAGGGTGCGCGAAATCGACGTGCTGCCGCCCTATCTCAACTTTCGCTACGGCGAAAACCGTGGGATCAATTTCGGCCTGTTTGGCGATGGCTCTGATGCCAGCCGTTACATTCTGATCGGTCTGGCCCTGACGATCTGTCTGGCTGTGGTGGTCTGGATCGGGCGGGGCAAATTCGGCACTAAGGAACGCTTTTGCGCTGGTTTGCTGATCGGCGGGGCGCTGGCAAATGTGGTGGATCGTCTGGTTTACGGCTATGTTCTGGATTTCCTCAACAACTCTCTGCCGAATTGGAACAACCCCTTTGTTTACAACATCGCGGATGTCTTTATCTTTGCCGGTGCGATTGGCCTGATCCTGTTTGGTGAAGACGGTCGTAAAACGTCAGGCAAGGCCGGTGCGAAGACCGGTAAAAAAGCCAAGTGACATTGCCTGCCCGACCACGGTATGAACAGGGCACCCGATAGGAGACGACTGATGCGCCGTATCGCTTTACTTGTTTTGATCCCGCTGGCCCTCGGGGCCTGCGCCAACAAGGGCCTGCGCGATTTGCAGAACGTGTCCGAGGGGCCGAACGAATTCATGTTGCAACCGGCCAAGCCGCTGGAATCACCCGCCAGTTATCGTGAATTGCCGACCCCCACACCGGGGCAGGCCAACTTGACTGACCGCTCTGCGCTGAACGAAGGCATCACCGCCTTTGGGGGCCGTCCCGAAGCGGCGGATGCCGGTATCCCGGCCAGCGATGGTGCATTGGTACAACATGCCTCGCGCCTTGGCGTGGCCGCGAACATCCGTGACGATCTGGCGCAAAGTGATGCGCAGTTCCGTAAACGCAAGGCGCGTTTCACCCAGTTCCGGCTTGTGAAAGTGGACCGCTATAATCAGGCCTATCGTCGTCAGACACTGGATGCCCAAGGCGAGGCCAGCCGCTGGCGTCGTGCCGGTGCGCGCACCCCATCTTACGCCGCTGACCAATAACCGGCAGCAGAGGGGCGGTTCGGTCCTTTCGTGCATTACAAATTTGTCATCCAGCTTGAATCTGCGCGTTCTTGGCGTAGGTGTTGAGCAGATGAATCTATCAAAGGACTGATGATGTTCCGCTTGCCGACGCTTGCAGCCCTCCTTGCATTCGCTGTTTCTCCGATCATGGCGCAAGCCGCTGAAAATGAGGCGGTGACATTTTTCACACTGGATAACGGCATGGATGTCGTCGTGGTCGAAGATCACCGCGCCCCCGCTGTTCAGCAAATGGTCTGGTATCGCGCCGGATCTGCGGATGAACCCAAGGGATCGTCCGGTGTGGCGCATTTCCTTGAACACCTGTTGTTCAAAGCGACGGACAAGATGGAATCAGGCGAGTTTTCGGCTACGGTTGCGGCCAATGGCGGGCGCGACAATGCTTTTACCAGCTATGATTACACGGCTTATTTCCAACGGGTTGCCGCCGACCGTCTGGAACTGATGATGCAGATGGAAAGCGACCGGATGAAGAACATCCGACTGACGCCGGAAAATATCCGCACCGAACGCGATGTGATTTTAGAAGAACGTAACCAGCGCACTGACAGCAACCCCAGTGCCCTGTTCAGTGAACAAATGAACGCCGCGCAATATCTGAACCATCGCTATGGCACGCCGGTGATTGGCTGGCGGCACGAGATGGAAACCCTTGATCTGGACGACGCGCTGGCGTTTTACGAACTCTATTATTCACCAAACAACGCGATCCTTGTGGTGTCGGGGGATGTGGACCCTGAAAAGGTGCGCATGTTGGCCGAGAAGTATTATGGCGTGATCCCCGCCAACCCCGACCTGCCCGAACGTCTGCGCACGCAGGAACCGCCGCAAACTGCCGAACGCCGTCTGATCTTTCGTGATGGCCGCGTGGCACAACCCTATGTCAGCCGCGCCTACCTTGCGCCGGAACGGGATCCGGGCGCACAGGAAGCGGCCGCAGCGCTGACCATTCTGGCGGAAATTCTGGGCGGGGGCACAACTTCGGTTCTGGCCGAAAAGCTGCAATTTGACGAACAGATCGCCACCTACACCGGTGCCTTTTATCGCGGATCAACACTGGACGACACGGCCTTCGATCTGGTTGTGGTGCCCGCCGCTGGCGTGACCTTGCAAGAGGCCGAAGATGCGATGGACGCCGCGCTGTCCAGCTTTATGGAGACCGGCGTGGATGCAGCACAGCTTGACCGGATCAAACTGCAAATTCGCGCGGAACAAATTTATGCCCGCGACAATGCCGAAGGGGTTGCCAACCGTTACGGTTCGGCGCTGGCCATCGGGCTGACTGTCGAGGATGTGCAGAATTGGCCTGATGTGCTGGAGGCGGTCACCGCTGAGGACATCATGCAGGCGGCTGAAAAACTGTTCGACCGGCGGGCGTCTGTCACCGGCTGGCTTATGAAAGAGGAGGCCGCGCAATGAGACTGATTTACGCCCTTGCCCTGACGCTGATTGCGGCCTTGCCCGCCCGCGCCGAAGTTGACATTAAATCCGTCACCAGCCCCGGTGGCATCACCGCCTGGCTGGTCGAAGAACCATCAATCCCGTTTGTCGCGCTGGAAATCCGGTTTCGCGGTGGCGCATCTCTGGATGACCCGGAAAAGCGCGGTGCAGTTAACCTGATGACCGGCTTGTTGGAAGAGGGGGCGGGCGACTTGGACGCGCGGGCCTTCAGCCGTGCGCAGGAAGAACTGGCATCCAGCCTTGGGTTCAACGTCTCACGCGATTCGGTCGCAATCTCGGCACGGTTCCTAACAGAAAACCGCGACGCCACGGTCGCCTTGCTGCGCGCTGCCCTTCACACACCACGGTTTGATCAGGATGCAATTGACCGGGTGCGTGGACAGGTGTTGTCGATCATCGAATCCGACAAGAAAGACCCCGATACCATCGCCAGCGAAACCTTTGCGCAAATCGCTTATGGTGATCATCCCTATGCCCATCCGTTGAACGGGACGACCGAGAGCGTTACCGCGCTTACCCGTGATGATATCGTTGCCGCGCATCAGGCTGTATTCTCGCTGGACCGGATTTATGTCGGGGCCGTGGGCGATATTACCCCCGAGGTTCTCGGAACCCTGCTGGATGATCTGCTGGGTGGATTGCCGCAGTCCGGCGCGCCAAAGCCGGTGCGCGCCGACGTCAACATCCCTGCCGGCGTGACCGTGGTGGATTTCCCGACACCACAGTCGGTTGCTGTTTTCGGCCATGCCGGTATCTCGCAAAACGATGATGATTTCTTTGCCGCGCTGATCCTCAACCAAGTGCTGGGTGGCGGATCATTTGAAAGCCGCCTGATGAACGAGGTGCGCGAGAAACGCGGGCTGACCTATGGTGTCTATTCCTATCTCGCTTCGCGTGATTTGGCGGATGTCTATATGGGGTCGGTCAGTTCTTCGAATGACCGCATCGCCGAAGCCATTCAGGTGATCCGTGACGAATGGCACAAAGCGGCAGAAACCGGTGTCACACAGGAAGAACTGGACGCCGCCAAAACCTATGTCACAGGTGCCTACCCGCTGCGGTTTGATGGCAACGGACCGATTGCCAACATCCTTGTTGGTATGCAGATGCTGGGCCTGCCAATTGATTACATCCCGACCCGCAATGACAAGGTCGAGGTGGTGACACTGGCCGATGTAAAACGGGTTGCGGCAGAGTTGCTTGACCCCGAAAACCTGCACTTTGTTGTGGTGGGGCAGCCAGAAGGTTTGGAGACAAGCGACAGTAAATAAAGGGTAAACCGGTCAGTTAACCAGCTGATGCGGTTTGGTATTCACGGGCTGTCCCCATAGGGACAGCCCTTTTTGTATGATGCCGGCGTCATTCGCCGTAAGGCACCCAGACGTTTTTGACCTCGGTTGCGGCTTGTAGGAAGGCGCGGCCTTCACCGTCCGCGCCGGCCCAGTCTCGCGCCAAACCGTTGTTCACCCAGGTGCGCTTGAGGTTGCCGGCGGATGCCTTTTCGATCACGCCGCTAAGGTCAGCCGAGCCAAAACTCCAGACCGCGTCCACATCCAGGTGCCGTGCCAACGGCTCGGCCAGATCGGCCTGCGGGCCGGTCAGGATATTCACCACACCTGCCGGCACATCGGAGGTTTCCAGGACCTGTACAAAATCAGTTGCCGCCAAGGGGAAGGGCGCGCTGGCAGAAAGCACCACCCGGTTGCCCATGGCAATGGCTGGTGCCATGCAGGAAACCAAGCCCAGCAGTGGTGCCTCGGCAGGGCACAGCGCCCCGATAACGCCCACCGGCTCCTTCATTGCTAATGCGACACCGCGGATCGGCACACCGTGGACCTGCCCGTCGTATTTGTCGGCCCATGCCGCATAGGTGAACAGCCGTTTCACGCTTGCCGCGACTTCTTTTGCACCGCCCTTGCTGCCTTGCATTGCATCCAGTCGCGCGGCAAATTCGTCGGCCCGCGCATCCAGATTCTCAGCAATATAATACAGAATTTGTGCCCTCAGATGGCCGGTTGTCTTGGACCAGCCTTTGGCGGCCTGCGCCGCCTCAACCGCGTTGCGCACATCTTTGCGGTTTGCGTTGCTGGCATGCCCCAGCAGGCCGCCCGACTTGCCATAGATCGGCGTGGAATACCCGCCATCCGGGCGCGCCTGTTTGCCGCCAATATATAGCTTTG
Organism: Sulfitobacter sp. M05; assembly: GCF_029285175.1. Lineage (GTDB taxonomy): Bacteria > Pseudomonadota > Alphaproteobacteria > Rhodobacterales > Rhodobacteraceae > Sulfitobacter. The sequence continues at coordinate 1,017,513 of NZ_JABEDH010000002.1, forward strand.
CTGTCCGGTCCACGCCATCTGCCGGACCCCCATCGCCAGAAAACGCCGCAATCTCTTTCAGCGGTTTGGATTTTGTCTTGGGCTGTGTGTATCCCGCCAGACCTTCCCAACCGCCCTCGCGGCCAAAACCACTTTCGCGCACGCCGCCGAAACCGGCCGCCGCATCCATCAGATTGGTGCCATTCACCCAAACAATGCCCGCGGCCAGTTTTGGTGCAATGTCGAGCGCGAGATTGATGTTTTCGGACCAAACAGTCGCTGCCAAGCCGTAGCGGGTGTTATTCGCCAGTTGCACCGCCTCTGCCGGGGTGCGGAATGTGGTCGAGACCAAGACGGGCGCAAAGATTTCTTCCTGCATCAGGGTATCGGCGGGGTTCAATCCGGTGACCAAAGTGGGCGGATAGAAACATCCCTGATCAGGGACCGCGCAAGCTGCCACATGGGTTTGCCCGCTGGTGTTTGCGTCAACCATCGCGGTAACGCGTTGCAACTGAACAGGATCGACCAGCGCGCCGACGTCGATGGATTTATCCAAGGGCGAGCCGATGCGCAGCTTGTCCATACGCGCGCGCAGCTTGGCGTAAAACAGATCAGCCACAGGTTCATGCACCAAGAGCCGCGACCCGGCGCAGCAAACCTGCCCCTGATTGAACCAGATCGCATCAACCAATCCTTCAACTGCGGAATCAAGATCGGCGTCGTCGAATACGATGTAGGGGGATTTACCGCCCAGCTCCAAACTTAACGCTTTGCCGCTGCCCGCTGTTGCTTCGCGGATGTGGCGGCCCACCGCAGTGGACCCGGTAAAGGCAATTTTATCGACCTCGGCGGCAACGATCATTTCACCAACGGCACCGTCACCGGTCACGATGTTCACAACCCCCTTGGGCAGGCCGGCCTGCTGACAAATGTCAGCAAACAACAGCGCGGTCAGGGATGTATATTCCGCAGGTTTCAGCACCACGGTATTCCCCATCGCCAGCGCCGGCGCGATTTTCCATGCCAGCATCAGCAGCGGGAAGTTCCATGGAATGATCTGTCCGCAAACGCCCAAGGCTTCGGCATTGGGCAGCTCGCTTTCCATCAGCTGCGCCATGCCCGCGTGATAATAGAAATGGCGTTGCGCCAGAGGCACGTCGATATCGCGGGCTTCGCGGATCGGTTTGCCATTGTCCAGCACCTCAAGCACCGCAAAAAGCCGCGCGTGTTTCTGCAACAAACGTGCCAAAGCATAAAGGTACTTTGCCCGGCCATGTCCGCCCAAATTGGCCCAGCCATTTTGCGCCTTGCGGGCCGCTTTGACAGCGGCATCAACATCGGATTGGGTGGCTTGACTGAGGGTCGCCAGCACCTCGCCGGTGGCGGGGTTCTTGCTGTCGAACCCGTCACTGGGGGCGGTAAAGGAACCGTCGATAAAATGGCCAAAGCGGCTGCCTTGATCGACCAGCCACGCCAGCGCTTCGGCGGCGGATTCCGGGGCTACGCCATAGTCCATGGTTTCGAAAATTTCCGAGACGCTCATCGTTTTACCCTCAACTTGTCGCATGACGGTAGCCCGCCGAATAATTGCCCGTCACGTAATGTTCCAACTGGCGTTCGATGTCGTTCAACAGCGATGACGCGCCAAAGCGGAACAGATCGGGGCGCAGCCAGCGGTCGCCCAGCTCTTCCTTGATCAGGGCAAGATAGGTCACCGCGTCCTTGGCCTTGGAAATGCCGCCCGCTGGTTTGTACCCGACGCGGATGCCAGTGTGATCGTAATAGTCGCGGATCGCGCGGATCATCACCAGCGATACAGGCAGGGTTGCATTGACGCTTTCCTTGCCGGTCGAGGTCTTGATGAAATCGGCCCCGGCCATCATGCAGACCAGCGAGGCGCGCGCGACGTTGCGCAGCGAACCCAGCTCGCCGGTGGCAAGGATCGCTTTGACATGGGCCTCGCCGCAGGCCGCGCGCATGGCTTGCATTTCATCATAAAGCGCCTGCCAGTTGCCGGACAGAACGTGGCGGCGCGAAATAACGATGTCGATTTCGGTTGCACCGGCTGCCACGCTCATTTCGATCTCGCGCAGGCGCAGTTCAAATGGCGACAGACCCGCCGGAAAACCGGTGGAGACCGCGGCCACAGGAATGTTGGTGCCCTGAAGCGCCTCAACGGCGGCGGGGATCATTTCGTGATAGACACAAACGGCCCCTGTGGTGATGGGGGCCATGCCCAGTGTATCGAGCAGAGCAGGCGCCACAGGCTGGCGTGCCTTGGCACAGAGTCGGGCCACACGCCGGTCGGTATCGTCACCGGACAGGGTGGTCAGGTCGATGCAGGTTACAGCGCGCAAAAGCCACGCGGCCTGATGCGCCTTTTTGACCGACCGGCGTGCGCCGATGGTGCCGGCCCGCCGTTCAATCGCCGATGTATTGGCCTGCGCGCCCAGCACCCAGTTCAGATCTAGCGGCATTCCCGGATTGCGCAGTTCAGTGACTTGCGGCAGTTGGGGGTGTGCGGTTGTTGCATCAGGCGTTGGTGTCAAAGCGGCAGCCATAGGGGTCTCCGGTCCAGTCAGAGCGCCAAGGTGCCACGGGGCCACAGGTGTTGGCAAGGCAGCGGGCGCAGGGGATCACGCGGTCATCATATCCGGCTCAGGAACCGCGATAGGTGGAATAGCCGAATGGCGAAAGCAAAAGCGGCACGTGGTAATGCGCCGCGCCATCGGAAATGCCAAACCGGATCGGGATGAGGTCAAGAAACCGTGGCGTTTCGGGCGGAGTTGCGATGCGGTCAAGGTATGCGCCTGCCGCAAAAACCAGCTCGTATGTGCCGGGTATAAACTCATCTCTTGGCAAAATCGGGCTGTCGGTGCGCCCGTCCGCGTTGGTCACCATCCGCTTCAGTTCGACCCGCGCAGTATCGTCGATCCGGTACAGTGTGATTTCCAGACCGTCAGCGGGCAACCCGCGCGCCGTATCCAGAACATGAGTTGTCAGGTATCCGCCAGCCATGGTGCGCTTCCTTTTGTATGAACACCCCCATGGTCTAACCCTCCTTGCGGCAAGGTCAATGCACGCTTGACGGGAATAACGGGGGTGCAGCCCCGGAGTGCGGCCCCGATTCGCGAAATTTCCGCAGGTGATTCGTTTTTGCTTTGACTGCGCCGTTTAACCTTTGCATATATGGCTCAGACAACAAGAATACGTGTTTGTCCCATAGATAACACACCAAATCCGGTATTCTTTTGGGGGAATGATATGCCATTGCGGACAGTGCGGGGCGCCACCGCCTTGATCTTTGCTGCTTGCGCGGCTCAGGCCCAAGACCGCCTGACACAGGATGGTGCGTCATTTGCTTTCAATGGTGCGCAGGTTACAATCTCGCGGGATGTGGCCGAGGCCGGACAACATGCGCAGACATTTGTGACACCGGACGCAGACTGTGGTGATGCCTGTATTGCGCCGATGCAGGTCGCGCAGGGTGTTGAAACGCTGGGTGAGGCCGAGGTGCTGGATTTTCTGGTCACTCAGGTTGCCACGGGGCGCGGCCTTATGGTGGATGCGCGTGTTCCCGCGGAACGGGCCAAAGGTTATATTCCGGGCACCGTCAGTCTGCCGCACACCACGCTTTTGCCGGAAAATGCGTATCGCAAGGAAATCCTCTTGGCATTGGGCGGGCGCAGCTATGAGGATGTATTCAACTTTTCCGATGCCCGGCTGTTGTTGATCTATGACAACGGGCCGGTCAGCAACGACGCGGGGCTGCTGGTCGCGCATTTGCTTCAGGTTGGATATCCGGCTGAGCTGATCCGGTACTACCGTGGCGGTATGCAGGTCTGGTCGTCCTTGGGTTTCAACATGGAAACGGGGCAGTCCTGAGATGCAGAAACCGGATGATCCCGTAACCCCGCACGTCACGTTTGACAGCTATGTCGTGCCGCAGTCTGTGCAGCGCAAAACCCAAGTGCAGACGCCGGTGATGCCGCAGGTCCGTTCAATGGCACCGCCGCCCCGGTTGGGGATGTCGGTTTCCGGTATGGTCCTCGCGATCGGCAGCATCGCCGTGCTGTCATTTGTTCTTGGGGTGATGGGCACGTTAAAGTTTGTGCGCCCGTCACCGCCGGCGATGGTGGCGCAGGTGCAAGAGGTGCAATCAGATGTCACACGGCAACAGGGCCTTGATCTGATATCGACAATCGCGCCAGCCGCACCAGCGACCGCGCAGGCGGCGGCGTTCTTGTTGCAAGACGGGATGGCCGAGGCCAGAACATCGGCCCGTGCCATGCTTGCGCCGGAAACAGAGCAGATGTTGCGCAGCGCGGTTCTGGCCGGAGATTACGCCATTGCCAAACAGGGCGCAGATGGCCCGCGCCGGTTGGTTCTGTCGGATGCCGATGCCGAAGAGGCGCGGCAAGCGTTGGGCGCAAAACTGCGCGCGGCTATCGCAGACGGTGCGGTTGAAGTTCCGGGCTATCTGAAGACCGCAACAGGTGGCAGCGATGTTGATATGGTGCTGTTCGACCTGATCCAGTCGTCGTTGACTGCGGACGGTTCCGCCGAAGCGGTCAAGGCGGCACGGGACATGAACCGCCGGGTCTTTGCCGCTTCAGATGCCCGAACAGAAATCGCAGAGGGCGTGCGGCGCTATGCCGTGCGTGCCGATGACAGCCTTGCCTATCTGGCATTGCAGTTTTACGGCCACCCGAATCAGCATCATCTTATCACCGTGGCCAATGAGACCCTGCTAAGGTCAGCGGACGGTATACGGACAGGCCAACAACTCATAATTCCAGAATAAACAAAAAAACAAGTTGGAGCAGCCAGTCTGGCAGCGGGCCGTCCTTTTAGGGGCGGCCCGCTTGCCGTTTGGGGAGGGTGGATTGCGCAGGGAAAGGTTTTTGTGCAACGTGATCGCATCAATTGCAGGACAACCCAGATGAACCGCTACCCCAGAGATTTCCGCGGCCACGGTGCCGCGCCCGCCGATGCCGCATGGCCAGACAACGCCCGTATCGCGGTGCAATTTGTGGTGAATTATGAAGAGGGGGGCGAGAATTGTATCTTGCACGGAGATGGCGCATCCGAAGCCTTCCTGTCAGAGATTGTCGGGGCTGCACCATGGCCGGGGCAACGCCATTGGAACATGGAATCAATCTATGACTACGGCGCACGGGCGGGGTTCTGGCGGTTGCACCGCTTGTTCACAGGGGCCGATATTCCGGTAACGGTTTACGGGGTCGCCTCGGCGCTGGCCCGCGCTCCTGAACAGGTCGAAGCGATGAAAGACGCCGGTTGGGAGATCGCCAGCCACGGGTTAAAGTGGATTGACTACAAGGATCACGACGCCCGGGCCGAAACCGCCGATATGGCGGAGGCGATCCGCTTGCACACCGAGGTTGTCGGCGAGGCCCCGCGCGGCTGGTACTGCGGGCGCACCTCTGTAAACACGGTGGCCTTGGCCGCGGAAACTCAAGCGTTCGATTATATCTCAGACACTTATGATGATGATCTGCCTTATTGGCTGGATGCGGATGGGCGCGACCAGTTGATCGTCCCCTATACGCTGGATTGCAACGATATGCGTTTTGCCACGCCGCAGGGGTTCAATTCGGGCGACCAGTTTTTTGCCTATCTGCGCGATACGTTTGACGCGCTTTATGCCGAGGGCGTGGATGGCGCGGCCAAGATGATGTCGGTGGGGCTGCATTGCCGGTTGGTTGGGCGGCCCGGGCGGATACAGGCGCTCAAGCGGTTTGTGGAATATATTCAGGGGTTCGAGGGCGTCTGGACACCCCGCCGGATCGAGATTGCCGACCACTGGCGGGCTGTGCATCCGCCCGCAGAACGCGGCCTGCGCCCCAGCCGAATGGCAAAGCCGGCGTTTGTCGAACAATTCGGGGGCATCTTTGAGCATTCGCCATGGATTGCCGAGCGGGCCTTTGATCTGGAACTGGGCCCTGCACATGACTGCGCGGCCGGTCTGCATAATGCGCTGTGCCGGATGTTCCGGTCCGCATCACGCCGCGAACGCTTGGGCGTACTGAATGCCCACCCTGATCTGGCGGGCAAGCTGGCGGCGGCGAAACGGCTGACGGCAGAAAGCACCGCCGAACAGGCCAGCGCCGGCCTTGATGCGCTGACCGATGCAGAACGCGCGCAGTTTTCGGAGATGAACGCGGCCTATGTCGCCAAACACGGCTTCCCCTTTATCATCGCGGTTAAGGATCACGATAAGGCGGGCATCCTGCGCGCCTTTGAGCAGCGCATTGCCAATGAAACGCCGGTGGAATTCACCACCGCATGCAAACAGGTCGAACGCATTGCGCGTCTGCGGCTGGAGGATATGTTTTGAGCTACGCTTTCCCCCCCGGCGGTCTGCCGGATCAATCGGTCAATCCCGAAGGCAGCGCCGTGTTCACGCCTGCCTATGCGGTGATCCCTGCCAATACCCAGCGCGATATCGTAACCAGCTTCCTTCCCGGCTGGAAAGGGATGCGGATGTGGGTACTGGCGCGCCCGCTCAGCGGTTTTGCCGAGACGTTTTCACAATACGCGGTGGAGCTTGCCCCGAATGGCGGTTCCGACACCCCCGAGGCCGATCCGGAATCGCAATCGGTGATCTTGGTGGCCAATGGCACGCTGACGCTGAACATTGACGGGGCAAAACATGTGATGGAGGCGGGTGGCTATGCCTATATCCCGCCGGATGCTGTTTGGACCATCTGGAATGATGGTGATGTGATTGCGGAGTTCCACTGGGTACGCAAACGCTATGTCGGCGCAGAAGGGGTGGACCTGCCGGAGGCTTTTGTGACCTCGGACCAGGAAACCGCACCCATCGTGATGCCCGATTGCGATGGCGTTTGGGCGACGACACGTTTTGTTGATCCCACAGATTTGCGCCACGACATGCACGTCAATATCGTGACCTTCCAACCGGGCGGGCGCATTCCATTTGCCGAAACCCATGTGATGGAACACGGGCTATATGTGTTGCAGGGCACGGCGGATTATCTGTTGAACAAGGATTGGGTACCGGTGGTGCCGGGGGATTTCATGTGGCTGCGCGCCTTTTGTCCGCAGGCCTGTATCGCCACGGGGGACGAACCGTTCCGCTATCTGCTGTATAAGGACGTGAACCGTCACATGCCCTTATGAGCCGCGAAATCAAGGTTGAGCCGCTGAGCGCAGCGGCGTTTGCCCCGTTCGGGGACGTGCTGGATGCCTCCGGTGCGCCGGACAAGATCATTAACGCAGGGCTGTGCGGGCGCCACCACGACCGCGCAACACTGGATTTCGGCCCCGAGGGCCGCGCAGGTATCAGCATCTTTAATGCCGAGGCGCGCAGCTTGCCCTATGAATTGACCCTGTTGGAACGCCATCCGGAAGGCTCGCAAGCCTTTCTGCCGATGACGGAACACCCTTTTCTGGTGATCGTCGCACCAGATGAGGGGGGCAGCCCCGGCGCGCCGCGCGCTTTTGTGACCGCACCGCATCAGGGCATCAATTTTCATCGTGGGGTCTGGCATGGGGTTCTGACACCTTTGGCGGCCCCCGGACTGTTCGCAGTGGTTGACCGGATCGGCAACACGGCCAACCTCGAAGAGGTTTCTCTTGCTCCCTCCTATGTTGTCGTCCCATAACTTTGCTAGCCTAAAAAATAGGCACCTATAAAAACGACAGGGACACAGCATATGACAAATCTAACAACGGGTGCCTATAGCGACCCGAACCAGACGCCACCGCTGGCGCAGGCAATCCCGCTGGGCATCCAGCATGTTTTGGCGATGTTCGCCTCTAACGTGACACCTTCGATTATCGTCGCAGGGGCTGCAGGCCTTGCCTTTGGCGGGGCGGAACAGGTGTATCTGATCCAGATGGCGATGCTGTTTGCCGGTATCGCGACGCTGTTCCAAACTGTGGGCATTGGCCCCATCGGGGCGCGGTTGCCGATCATGCAAGGCACCAGCTTTGCCTTTGTCGGGGTGCTGGCGGGCATTGCGGCGGTGCAAGGGCTGAGCGTGGCGCTCACGGCTTGTATCATCGGCGGGGTGATCCACTTTTGCCTCGGGGCGGTGATCGGTAAACTGCGCTGGCTGTTCCCGCCGCTGATCACTGGGCTGGTGATCCTGGCGATTGGCCTCTACCTGATCCCGGTTGCCATTAAATACGCCGCCGGCGGTGCCGCGCCGTTCCAGATGGAGGCGGAAAGCTTTGGTTCCCTGATGCATTGGACCGTTGCCCTCAGCGTGGTGATCGTCGCATTGGTTCTCAAGTTCTTCACCAAGGGCACCACCAGCAGCGCCGCCATCCTGATCGGGTTGATTGTCGGCTACTTTGTGGCGCTGGCCTTTGGCATGGTTAGTTTCGCCCCGGTGGCCAAGGCCAGCTGGATCACCGGCATTACGCCTTTCCCCTATGGTTTCGAGTTTTCTTTCGGGGCGGTGTTCGCCGTCACATTGGTTTCGATTGTTTCCGCAATCGAAACAGTTGGCGATACTTCGGCCACCACCAAAGCTGGCGCAGGCCGCGAGGCCACCAGTGAAGAAATCGCCGGTGCAACATACGCTGACGGTCTGGGCACGGCAGTTGCCGGTGTCTTTGGTGGATTGCCCAACACCTCGTTCAGCCAGAATGTCGGCATTGTTGGCATGACCGGCATCATGTCACGCCATGTGGTCACCATCGGCGCGATTGTTCTGATCCTCTGCGGGTTGGTGCCGAAAATCGGCGCGGTCATCGCCTCGATGCCCCTGCCTGTCTTGGGCGGCGGCGTGATAGTGATGTTCGGCATGGTGGCGGCCGCTGGCATGAACATGCTGTCCGAAGTCGAGATGAACCGCCGTAACATGGTGATCATCGCGGTATCTTTGGCGGCGGGGCTTGGCCTGAACCTTGTGCCAACGGCGGTGCAATACCTGCCCGGTGTGGTCAAGATTCTGGCAACCTCGGCTGTGGCACCAACCGCAATCGTGGCCATTTTTCTGAACCTTGTCCTGCCGCAGGAAACCTGATCCAATCGGGACCGCGCCGGTATCTGCCCGCGCGGTCCTATCTCTTTTTGGCCTTAAATACTGCTGCACCACAGCAAACCCAGACACACCACCCAAGAAAGCACGCCCATGTACGACCTTGCTGCCATCTCCTCCTGGATCGAATTCGCCGTGCGCTGGGTGCATGTCATTGTCGGCATTGCGTGGATCGGATCATCCTTCTATTTCATCGCGCTGGACCTTGGGCTACACCGTGACCGCAATCTCAAAAGCGGCGCAGATGGCGAGGAATGGCAGGTCCACGGTGGCGGGTTTTACCACGTTCAGAAATACCTCGTTGCCCCTGCACAGATGCCCGACGATCTGGTCTGGTTCAAATGGGAAAGCTATTCCACATGGCTTTCCGGCTTTGCACTGCTGATCCTGGTCTATTACTTCGGCGCGGAATTTTACCTTGTCGATCCCGCCGTGGCCGACATCGGCATCCCCACGGCCATCCTGATTTCGCTGTCCTCACTGGCCTTTGGCTGGCTGGCCTATGACTTTATCTGCAAAAGCAAATTCGGCGATGACAACACCCGCCTCATGATCGGGCTTTACGTGATCCTTGTTGCCATGGCCTATTTCTACACCAGCGTCTTTTCGGGCCGTGCGGCGCTGTTGCACCTTGGGGCGTTCACCGCGACGATCATGTCGGGCAACGTGTTTTTCACCATCATGCCGAACCAGCGCATTGTGGTGGCAGACCTGCAAGCGGGCCGCACGCCGGATGCGAAATATGGCAAGATCGCCAAGCAACGCAGCACCCATAACAACTATCTGACGCTGCCTGTGATTTTCATGATGTTGTCGAACCACTATCCGCTGGCTTTCGCCTCCGAGGCGAATTGGATCATCGCGTCGCTGGTGTTTCTGATGGGGGTCACGATCCGGCATTATTTTAATACGATCCACATGCGCAAAGGGGATCCGATCTGGACCTGGCTGGTGACGGCGCTTCTGTTTATCGTGATCATGTGGCTGTCGACCGCGCCGATGTTTCGCGCGGATGAGCCGGAAGAGGCGCAGGGCGCTGCTGTGCGATTTGCACAGGCCGAAGGGTTTGAGATGGTGCAGAATATTGTGACTGGCCGCTGTTCCATGTGCCATGCGGCAGAGCCTGTCTGGGACGGGATGCACTGGCCACCCAAGGGCGTGCGGTTGGAAACGGAGCATCAGATCGCTATGGCAGCCAAGCAGATTTACCTGCAAGCCGGGCTGACCCATGCCATGCCGCCGGCGAACCTGAGCTACATGCAGGAGAGCGAGAGGGCGCAGATTGTGGCTTGGTACAAGGCGGCGACCTCGGACTAGGCGGGCATCCTCTTACCGCGTGGTTAGGTAGGTTTCTTGTCGATCAAGCGGTCCGAATCGGGTTCAGTCTGCGCCGCGCTCATGCTAGGTTTTGCGGCATGTACCAGACAAACCCCAACATAAGCGACACACAGCCGGTCATCCGTCAATTGGACGATTCCGCGATCAACCGGATTGCGGCAGGCGAAGTTGTCGAACGCCCCGCCTCGGCGGTGAAAGAGCTGGTGGAAAACGCGGTTGATGCCGGTGCCAAGCGGATTACCGTTGAATATGCGGATGGCGGCAAGACCCTGATCCGGGTGACCGATGACGGCTGCGGCATTGCGCCGGATGATCTGCCGCTGGCCCTGTCGCGTCACGCGACCTCGAAAATTGACGGGTCTGACCTGCTGAACATTCATACCTTCGGATTTCGCGGCGAGGCCTTGCCGTCACTTGGCGCTGTTGGCCGCTTGACCATCACCAGCCGCGCGGCGGGCCATGAGGGCGCGGAGATCACGGTGAACGGCGGACAGACCGGTGCGGTCAAACCCGCGGCACTGAATGGCGGTACTGTCGTGAGCCTGCGCGATCTGTTTTATGCCACACCAGCGCGCTTGAAATTCTTGCGCACCGACCGGGCAGAGGCGCAGGCGATTGGCGATGTGATCAAACGGCTGGCCATGGCGGACCCGTTTGTCAGCTTTACCCTGCGCGATGTCTCGGGTGGTGGCGAGGGGCGCAATGTGTTTCGTGTCGGGGCCGAGCAGGGTGATTTGTTTGACGCTCTGCATGGCCGGTTGGCGCAGGTGCTGGGGCGCGAATTTGCCGAGAATGCTTTGCCGATTGATGCGGAACGTGAGGGGCTGCACCTGACGGGTTTTGCGGCACTGCCGACCTATTCACGTGGATCAGCCGTTGCGCAATATCTGTTCGTCAACGGGCGGCCTGTGCGCGACAAGTTGTTGGTCGGGGCGCTGCGCGGGGCCTATTTCGATTTCCTGTCGCGTGACCGTCATCCGGCGGCGGCGCTGTTTATCGATTGTGATCCGACGCTGGTGGATGTGAACGTGCATCCGGCTAAATCCGAGGTGCGGTTTCGCGATCCGGGTCTGGCACGCGGACTGATTGTATCGGCGCTGCGCCATGCTTTGGCCAATGCGGGGCATCGGGCCTCAACCACGGTGGCGGGGGCGACCTTGGGCGCGATGACACCGGAACCGACACAGGCGCGGGTCTATCAGATGGACCGCCCATCACCGGGCGCACGCACTGCCGCCTACGCGGCACAGGCACCGGGGTTTGCGGAAACCGCAGGTGTCTGGGGGCGGGTGGAAACGCCGGCAGAAGAGGTTGTGCAAACGGCGGACGAAGATTTCCCACTGGGCACGGCGCGCGGGCAGGTGCATGAAAACTATATCATCGCGCAAACCGCCAATGGCATGGTGATCGTCGATCAACACGCCGCGCATGAACGTCTGGTCTATGAAAAACTGAAACGCCAGATGGCAGAGAACGGCGTGGCCGCACAGGCGCTCTTGATTCCCGAAATTGTGGAACTCTCTGCGGGTGATTGTGAACGCCTGTTGGATATGTCGGTTGAAATGTACCGTTTTGGTCTGGGCATCGAAGCCTTTGGCGGCAGCGCCATTGCCGTGCGTGAAACGCCAGCGATCTTGGGCGAGGTAAACGCGCGCGCCTTGCTGCTGGATATTCTGGACGAACTGGCGGATCAGAACGACAGCAACCTGTTGCAGGCCAAGATCGAAGCGATCCTAAGCCGGATTGCCTGTCACGGTTCGATCCGGTCGGGCCGGCGGATGCGGGGCGAAGAGATGAACGCGCTGTTGCGCGAGATGGAAGCAACACCGCATTCGGGGCAGTGCAACCATGGCCGCCCCACGTATGTAGAACTCAAACTGGCCGATATTGAGCGGCTTTTCGGGCGGACATGATCGAGATTAACGGACAGATTTACCAATGGGGTGATCCCCTTGTCATTGCGGCCCTTATTGCGGGCGCGTTGGTGCTGTTGATCCTTGTCCTGTTGATTGTCGCGGTGCGAGCGGCGGGCCGATCGGCGCGGATGGCTGCACCGTTGGGGCAGCAAATTCAGGGGCTTGGCGGGTATGTACAGCAACTAGGGGCGGCGCAGGAGCGGCTTCAGGGGGGATTGCAGACCGTGTCGGATACGCAGGCAAATGCACAGGCCCAACTGATCCAGAGCATGGAGGCGCGGTTGGCTCATGTGCAACAGAACATGCAGGACCGGCTGGCGGATAATGCCGCGAAATCGGCGCGGGCACTGGCCGAGATGCAGGAGCGGGTGAACGCGACCCTGCACGGTAATTCGAAACAGACAACCACCAGCCTGACCCAATTGCAGGAACGGCTGGCCTCGATCGACAAGGCGCAAGACAATATCACCAAGCTGTCCGGTGATGTGCTGTCCTTGCAGGACATCCTGAGCAACAAGCAGACGCGCGGCAGTTTCGGGGAAATCCAGCTGCATGATATCGTGTCCAAGGCGCTGCCTTCGGATGCCTATTCGATGCAATCAACGCTTTCCAATGGCAAGCGGCCCGACTGTCTGATCCATTTGCCCAATCCACCGGGGCCGATTGTGATCGACAGTAAATTCCCGCTGGAGGCTTACGAGGCCCTGCGGCGTTCGACCACGGATCACGAGGTGAAAGAAGCCGCGCGGGCGATGCGGGTGGCGGTGAAAGCCCATATTGATGCGATTGCGACCAAATACATCATCGAAGGGGAAACCGCGGACGGGGCGTTGATGTTTCTGCCCTCCGAGGCGGTCTATGCCGAGTTGCACGCGAACTTTGGTGAATTGACGCGTTACGGTTTTGAAAAACGTGTCTGGATCGTGTCGCCGACAACCTGCATGGCAACGTTGAACACCATGCGGGCGATCCTGAAAGATGCAAGGATGCGTGAGCAAGCTGGCGCGATCCGCAAGGAACTGGGGTTGTTGAACAGCGATGTGGAGCGTTTGGTCACACGGGTTGGCAATCTGGACCGGCATTTCGGGCAGGCGCGCAAAGATGTTGATGAAATCCTGATCAGTTCGGAGAAAGCGGCGAAACGCTCGGGGCGGCTGCATAACTTTGATTTCGAAGAGTTGAACGAGGAGAAACCTGCAAGCAGCGTTGTGCCTTTGATCAAACCCGATAGCTAGGGTCAGGATCCATTCCCGCTGACGACACCGGAATAATGGGTCCTGACCCTAACGGCACCGACCAGCGGCGGGCCAAATTTTCTTTGCAACTTTTTTCCTTCTGGCAACGTGGTTTCTGCGCACTAGATGCACTGCAACGACAAACCAAAAACATGCCAAGACAGGATTCCTTACGATATGCCATTTGAAGAAAAGCAGGGCGGTATTCCCCCTGCGCACCCCCGTCGTTCGATCGCCGTGATCGGGGCCGGCATTTCCGGCATGGGGGCGGCGCACCGTCTGGCGGACACCCACACTGTTACGCTGCTGGAAAGCGGCGCGCAGCTGGGTGGACATGCGCGCACTGTGCTGGCGGGTAAGAACGGGGATCAGCCGGTGGATACCGGATTTATCGTGTTTAACTATGCGAATTACCCGTATTTGGCGGCCCTGTTCAAAGAGTTGGACGTGCCGGTCATCAAGTCCAACATGAGTTTTGGCGCGTCAATTGATGGCGGGAGGCTGGAATATGCCTTGCATTCTGTCGATGCGATTTTTGCGCAACGGCGCAATGCGCTGAACCCTGCGTTCCTGCGGATGGTGCGCGACATTGTGAAGTTCAATAAACACGCGGTACAGGTTGCGCAGGATAAATCACTGACCATTGCGGAATTCATCAATGTGCTGGGGCTGGGACAGTATTTCCGCGATTATTATCTGGCTCCTTTGTCGGGTGCGATCTGGTCGACGCCGACGGAAAAGATCATGGATTTTCCGGCCCATGCCATGGTGAGTTTTCTCGATAACCACGCGTTGCTGGACTATTCCGGCCAGCATCAGTGGTACACGGTGCAGGGCGGTTCGACGCAATATGTGCAGCGGCTTGCGACGGCGATGGCCGCAAAAGGTGTTGAAATCCGGCTGAACGCAGCGGTGCAGGGGGTGCGCCGGACCGCGCAGGGCGTCGAGGTAAAGACTCGTGGTGCAGAATGGGAGACCTTTGACGAGGTGGTTTTTGCCACTCATTCCGATGACAGCCTTGCCATGTTGACGGACGCCGATACGGCCGAGCAAAAGGCGCTTGGCGCGGTCAAGTATCAGCCAAATGATGTGGTGCTGCACGCCGATGCCAGCATTATGCCAAAGCGGCGCAAGACATGGGCGTCTTGGGTCTATACCGAGGATAAGAATGCGCAGTCGGATCGTATTGACCTGACCTATTGGATGAATTCCCTGCAACCGATCCCCGAGGACGATCCGCATTTTGTGACGCTGAACACCAAACGCACGATCCGCGAAGAGTTGATTTATGATCAGGTCACCCTGCGCCATCCGGTCTATGATCTGGCGGCCTTGGCAGCGCAAAAGGAGGTGGCGGCGTTGAACGGCACCCGCGGCACCTGGTTCTGCGGCGCATGGCTGGGCCATGGATTTCACGAGGATGGGCTGGCCTCGGCGATGCGGGTGGTTGAAGCTATCGAAAGGCGGGCCGCCAGACCGATTGCCGCCGAATGACCAAGACAGTCGATCATATCGCAGGGCAGACGTTTCACGGGCGCAAAGGGGCCGTGAAGAACGCTTTTCGGTATTCGATCGACTATGTGCTGTGTGATGCAGAGGCCGAGGTGAAGACGCCCGCGCTGTTTGGGCGCAACAAGGCCGGCGTGGCGTCGTTGCAAGATGCGGATCACGGCGGTGCGGCCAAGCAAGGCATAGGGGCGAAATGGGTCCGGCAGGTGTTGCAGGAGCATCAGATCACTGGTGTTGCGCAGATCGAGATATTAGCCCAACCGCGCATTCTGGGGCATGTGTTCAACCCGGTCAGTTTCTGGCTGTGCCGCAACAGCGACGGTGGGTTGATCATTGTGATTGCCGAGGTATCAAACACCTATGGTGACCGGCATTGTTACCTATGCGCCCATCCGGACAAGCGGGTGATCGACGCTACCGACCGGATCAGCGCCACCAAGATTTTCCATGTTTCGCCTTTTCAGCCGGTTGAGGGCAGTTATACGTTTCGTTTTGACATCACCGACGAAAAATTGGGTATCTGGATTGATTACACGGCAGGCGATGGCGGGTTGATCGCCACCCTGACAGGCAAGCGCCAGCGGCTTAGCAACCTTGGTATTCTTCGGGCGATGCTGCGCCGACCCTTTGGGTCCCGCCGCGTGCTGGCGTTGATCCATTGGCAAGCGGCAAAACTGTGGTGGAAGGGTGCGGGGTTTCGCAACCGGCCTGAGCCGCCGTCCTCGGGCGTGAGCCGGTGATGCCAGCCGCGCCGCGCAACCTGTCTGCTTATGCATTGTTCGCGGCACTTCTGTCGGCGGCGGGGCTGCCGATCTATATCCATGCCCCCAAGTTTTATGTGGATGAATATGGTGTCTCTCTTGCGGCGCTTGGGGCGGTTCTGTTCGGATTGCGCCTGATCGACGTTGTGCAGGATCCGTTGTTGGGAAAGCTGTCGGAAAAGCTGCGCCACAAGCGCGGGGTGGCGGTTGCCATCGGGGCTGCCGTGATGGCCCTTGCGATGATCGGGCTGTTCGCTGTGGCCCCGCCAGTGCAGCCGATCCTGTGGTTTGGTGCCATGCTGACGCTGGTGTTTTCAGGCTTCAGCTTCCTGACCATCAGCTTTTATGCGCAGGGGGTGGCCAAGGCGGATCGCATGGGCCGCGTGGGTCATTTGACGCTGGCCCGTTGGCGTGAAACCGGCGCGCTTTTGGGGGTCTGTGTTGCGGCGGTTGCGCCTGTGGCGCTTGGCGCTGTGATGGGCGCGCCTTTTGCGGGTTTTGCGGTTGGGTTTTGCGGTTTGGCCCTAATGTCGGTGCTGGCGATGCGCGGCGAATGGCACAGCGGCGGCACGCCACCTGCCAGCGGTTTCGGGCCTGTTCTGGCAGACCCGATTGCCCGCAAACTCTTGGTGATTGCGCTGTTGAACGCGGCCCCTGTGGCGGTCAGTTCGACACTGTTCCTATTCTATGTGGAAATTGCGCTGGCGGCCCCGGGATGGGAGGGCGCGCTTTTGCTGTTGTTTTTCCTGTCCGCTGCTGGCGCGGCCCCGGTCTGGGGCCGGTTGGCCGAACGATTTGATCCCAAACCCGTGCTACTGTCTGCGATGGGATTGGGCATTGTCGCCTTTGGCGGTGCTATCCTGTTGGGGCCGGGGGATGTGCTGCTGTTTGCGTTGGTCTGTGTGGGCTCGGGGGCGGTGCTGGGGGCTGAC
The DNA here is from genome assembly GCF_029285175.1 of Sulfitobacter sp. M05. Taxonomy (GTDB): domain Bacteria; phylum Pseudomonadota; class Alphaproteobacteria; order Rhodobacterales; family Rhodobacteraceae; genus Sulfitobacter. Next base: position 1,034,218 of record NZ_JABEDH010000002.1, read on the forward strand.
CTGACCTTGCTGCCGGCGATGTTCGCGGCACGGCTGGCCAAAATATCGCCCTCCGCCGCAGAAGGTTTCGGGCTTTGGGCCTTTGTTTCAAAGTTTACATTGGCATTTGCTGCGGTGGCCCTACTTCCTGCCTTGGAGGGTGCGGGGTTGCAGACCGGCGCGCAGGATAACCCGCCCGAGGCGTTGCGCCTGTTGGTGCTGTTTTATGCCGCTGTGCCCTGTGTTCTGAAGCTGGCGGCGATTGCGGTGCTGGCAACCGTGCGCAGGGGTGACGGGGATGAAGGGCCGTGATGAACCGGCCAAAGGAGGAAAGATGAAAGACTGGCAAGGAAAACGCTATTGGTTGGTTGGGGCCAGTGACGGTTTGGGGGCGGCATTGGCGCAAAAGCTAAGCCGCGCCGGTGCCGAAGTTATCCTGTCGGCACGTTCGGAGGACAAGCTGGCGGCACTGGCGGCATCCCTGCCGGGCAAGGCCAGTTATCAGGCGATAGACGTGGCGGACACCGAGAGCGTAAAAGCGGCCGCCGCGGCGGTGGGTGCGGTGGATGGCGTGGTGTTTTTGGCCGGTGTCTATTGGCCCTTCGGTGCCAAGGAATGGGACGCGGATCAGGCCACGGCCATGGCAGACGTCAACTTTACCGGCTTGGTGCGGGTGATGGGGCAGGTGGTGCCGGCGATGGTGGCGCGTGACGCGGGGCATATCGTGATCACCTCCAGCTTGACGGGTTTTCGCGGCTTGCCCGGTTCGATCGGCTATACCGCATCCAAGGCGGGCACCATGTCGCTGGCGGAATGCATGTACGCCGATCTGCGTAAAACCGGTGTGCAGGTGCAGGTGGTGAACCCCGGATTCATCAAAACACAACTGACGGCGAAGAACGATTTCAAAATGCCCTTCCTAATGGAAGCCGAAGATGCGGCGCAGGAAATGTTCGAACATATGAACACGGAAAGCTTCAAGAAAAGCTTTCCGTGGCTGTTTTCATGGCTGTTCCGGGCCAGCCAGGTGTTGCCCGACTGGCTGTATTTCCGGATCTTCAGTTAAGGGCATCCATGTGGCTGGCAAAGGTTGCCCGCGCCCGTGACCAGACACCGTCTTGGTCGGTTTCCAGTTGCATCAGCGTTGGCAGGAGTTGACCGGCAAAGTCTTGCGAGCTTTCCAAGGGTAACATCGACGGCAGGTTGTCGATGGCCATGACATCCATCACCGGATCCGTGTGAACCCGGAGGGCAGGCGCGGCCCAAGTGGTGGCGCGGTCATAGACCGGCACAGGGTTGTAATCGCTGTCAGGGTCGCAAGCGATATCACCAATGACGCTAAGACTGCGCGGCGCGGTCAGCGCAGTTTTCGGCACAAACACGGGGGTTTGCGGGCCGGCCAGAATGCAGTTCAGAAAGATGTCATGGGACAGGATTTCGGGGAAAGGGCCGCCGTGGGAGGTTTCCTTCATGTCCCAGCCAGTGACGGGTGCGCCCATCGCCTTGCACAGATCCGCAGCACCGGTGCCCACACGGCCCAAGGCCCCGATGATCAGCGCGGTTGGGGGGCTGCATGCGGCCTGCATGTCGCCGGCCAGATCGGTTTTCAGCGCCTCAGCATTGGCATAGGGGGTAACCGGTCCGCATTGCGCGTCGCGCTGCTGCGCCGCCCATGCCTTGAGCGAGACCGCGGCACCGGCAAAGCCAGCCCAATAGCCAAAGGCGGCAACGCGTCGGCCCGCCTCATTGGTGAGGTATTCCAGATCAAGCAGGGTGCCGCCACCGGCCTGAAACCGGCGCAGCAAGGTCTGGCCGGAAAGCTGCCCCTTGAAGGCATGGCCGAACATGATGTGTGTATGGGGCAGGGGGGTGCCGTCATCGGGCAGTTCCTTGAGGCCAAAGATGATCGCATCCGACGGCGCGTCCGGCCATGAATGCATCGCCGCGATGGCGCATCCTGTGGCGACGTATTCTGCGGTTTCAATGGCACGGGTGCCGCAGGCCTCGACAGTAACGTCAAAGCCCTGTGCCATCAGGGCGGTAACCCCTTCGGGGGTGACCCCGACGCGTGTTTCGTTTTCGCGCTGTTCGGCGCGGACCCAGATATGTGTCATAACATGCCCTTTTTACGGATGGTTTTAACGCTGTCACGGGCTTCCATGCGGGCCAGATAGGCCCCGATTTGCGGAAATTCGGCAAGGGGGACTCCGTCACCGGCCAGCCAGCTACAGACAATAAAGAGATAGGGATCGGCAAGCGACAGGTGATCGCCACCGACAAAATCCCCGCGCAGGCAGTCGGATTGCACATATGCTGCACAGTCGGACATGGTTTGCGCCACTTTGGCGGTCATGTCTTCATGGCTGGACTGTTGGTCGGCCCAACGGCTGCCGCGCAGCTTGTGGGCATGGGCCACATGCATGGTTGAGGCGAGGTAATACATGACACTGCGCATATGGGCGGTATCTTCGGGGTCTTGCGGGACCAGCCCCGCTTCCGGTGCCAGTGCCGCGATATAGTCGAGCAAGGCTCCGGTTTCGGTCAGAACGCCGCCCTTGTCGGTGATCAGGGCCGGCACGCGGCCTTTTGGGTTTAGCGCAAGGTAGTCGGGGTGGGTTTGCCCGGCGGTGGCGAAATCCACTTTGATGGGATCATAGTTCAGCCCTGCCTCTTCTAATGCGATGGCAACAGCGACAGATATGGTGCCGGGGGCGAAGTAGAGTTTCATCATGGTCGGACCTTTCGCGGGTCGGCCAAGCGTCGGTCAGATATGAGTCTGTGCGACGCGGCGTTCAGGAGTTTCAAGATGCGGCACGGCGTTGAACAGAACAGGTGACCAGTGTCCGCCAATCGGAAACAGACGGTGCATCGAAGTATGCATGATCGCTAGGGCCAGACGGGCCATGGCCGGTATATCCAGATGCATTGCCTGCGACATGGCCATCGAGATCAGCCCGCCGGACGTCACCACCAGCGCGGGGCCGCTGCCGGCGGCAATTTCTTGCAGGGCATCATTGACGCGGGTGTGGAATTGCTCCCAGGTTTCCGGTGTGTCCTCGATTTTGCCGTCTTTCCAATAGGTAAAGACAGTGGGGAGGTGCGTGGTGAATGCGCCTTGCTCTGTGGGGAATGCGATGTTGTGTTGTTCTTCCAGCAGTTTGGCCATGGTGAAATATTCAAGTTCATTCAGGCGCGGGTCGCGGACAGCATCCAGTCCGGTCTGCATGCCGTCTGCTGTTTCGATATGGCGACGCAGGGTGCCGGTATAAAGCCGGGTGTGGTGGGTGGCGCTGTCCTGAAGATAGCCCCCCAGCCAGCCGGCTTGTTCATGGCCAAGATCGCTGAGCCGGTCATAGCTGAGTTCGTCTTTGGCACCGGAATTGGCCTGACCGTGGCGGATGAGGGTGATGTGGGACATGAGGCGGCTCCTTTGGGTGCTTTGATAGGCGAGCGCGGCGCGGGTTGAAAGTGCCGCTGAGTTTAATTGGCAAGATGAAGGGCAGGTCGCGCCTATCGGAAACCCTGCTTGGCGTAAAACTGGAGCAGGGTGTCGGGAATGGGACTCCTTGCCGGCTCTTTGAAACGCTATAAAACCTGAACGATAAGCAGGAGAAGCTTCATGGCGGATAAGATTACATTCACGCTTGACGGAAAAACTGTCGAGGCGGAGAGCGGTCTGACGATTTGGGAAGTTGCCAATGGCCGTGGCCTTGTGATCCCGCACTTGTGTCACAAACCCGCCCCCGGATACCGCCCGGATGGCAACTGTCGTGCCTGTATGGTCGAGATCGAAGGCGAACGCACGCTGGCGGCCTCCTGTATTCGTGAACCCGCTGAGGGGATGGTCGTGACCACCAACAATGCGCGTGCCCAATCGGCGCGCAAGATGGTGATGGAGTTGTTGATGGCGGACCAGCTGGACGAGGCGGTTGCCCATGACCGGTCCAGCCATTTGTTCGATATGGCCGCGCTGAACGGGGTTGACGCCAGCCGTTTCCCGAAATTGGAAGAAGGCCGCATTCCGCTGTTGGATGACAGCCATGTTGCGATGTCTGTCAATCTGGATGCCTGTATTCAATGTGGTCTGTGTGTGCGGGCCTGCCGAGAGGTGCAGGTCAACGATGTGATCGGCATGTCGGGGCGGGGCCATGACAGCTATCCCACGTTCGATCTGGCGGACCCGATGGGCACGTCCAGCTGCGTGGCCTGCGGGGAATGTGTGCAGGCCTGCCCAACAGGCGCTTTGATGCCATCGAGCGTGGTAGATGCCGATCAGGTGGGCGACAGCGCGGATTTTGACAAGGAAGTCGAGAGCATCTGCCCGTTCTGTGGTGTCGGATGTCAGATTTCATTGAAGATCAAAGATGACAAAGTGAAATACGTCGAGGGCATTAATGGCCCTGCGAACGAAGGGCGGCTGTGTGTGAAAGGCCGGTTCGGGTTTGATTATATCCACCATGACCACCGGCTGACCAAGCCGCTGATCCGTCGCGAGGATGCGCCGGCCAAGGGGTTGAACGTGGATCCGGGCAACTGGCAGGAGTTCTTCCGAGAGGCGGAATGGGATGAAGCGCTGGATTTCGCGGCCAAAGGGCTGAAGGACATCGGCGGCACCGGTGTTGCCGGTTTCGGCTCAGCGAAATGCACCAACGAGGAAGCCTATCTGTTCCAGAAGATGATCCGGCAGGGGTTTGGTCATAACAACGTCGATCACTGCACACGTCTGTGTCACGCGTCCTCTGTTGCGGCGCTGATGGAGAACGTGGGGTCTGGCGCTGTGACTGCGACGTTTAACGAGATTGAGAACGCCGATGTGGCCATTGCGATTGGGTGTAACCCGATTGAAAACCACCCCGTTGCGGCGACCTATTTCAAGCAGTTCACCAAGCGCGGTGGCAAGCTGATTGTGATGGACCCGCGGGGGCAGGCGCTTAAGCGGTTCTCGTCGCATATGCTGCAATTCCGGCCCGGCACCGATGTGTCGATGTTGAATGCGATCATGCATGTGATTGTCGAGGAAGAACTGTACGACAAGCAGTATATCGATGCCTACACCGAGAATTGGGAAGCGGAAAAAGAGCATCTGAAAGACTTTACCCCCGAGAAGATGGCGGAGGTTTGCGGCATCGACGCCGAGACCCTGCGCGATGTGGCGCGTACCTTTGCTGGCGCAAAGGCGGCGATGATTTTCTGGGGCATGGGGGTCAGCCAGCACATTCACGGAACTGACAATTCGCGCTGTCTGATTTCACTGGCGTTGATGACCGGCCAGGTTGGGCGCCCTGGTGCTGGCCTGCACCCGCTGCGTGGTCAGAACAATGTGCAGGGTGCTTCGGATGCTGGTCTGGTGCCGATGTTCCTGCCGGATTATCAGTCAGTGATGAACGACGGGGTGCGCTCGGCCTTCACGGAGGTCTGGAAATCGGAGGATTTCTCCAACCAGAAAGGTCTGACCGTAACCGAGATCATGGACGCGGTGCATGATGGCGATATCAAGGGCATGTATGTGCTGGGGGAAAACCCGGCGATGTCTGACCCTGACGTGGAACATGCCCGGGATGCGCTGGCCAAGCTGGAGCATCTGGTGGTGCAGGATCTTTTCATCACGGAAACCGCAAATTTCGCGGATGTGATCCTGCCGGCGAGTGCCTTTGCCGAGAAAGCGGGCACGGTTACCAATACCAACCGTCAGGTGCAGATGGGCCGTCCGGCGGTGCCACCGCCGGGTGAGGCGCGCGAGGACTGGTGGATCGAGGTGGAGTTGGCCAAACGTCTGGGGCTGGGGTGGGATTACACATCCCCTGCGGATGTTTTTGCCGAGATGAAGCTGAACATGAAATCGCTGGATAATATCACTTGGGACCGGCTGGAGCGTGAAAACGCAGTGACCTATCCGTCGCTGTCGCCCGAGGACCCCGGTCAGGCGATTGTATTTGCGGATGGTTTCCCGCGGCCCGACGGGCGCGCGCGGTTTACGCCTGCGTCGATTATTGCGCCGGATGATGTGCCCGATGAAGAGTTCCCGATGATCCTGACTACCGGACGGCAGTTGGAGCATTGGCACACGGGTTCAATGACGCGGCGTTCTAAGGTGCTGGACGGATTGGAACCGGAAGCGAATTGTTCTTTGCATCCCAGCACCCTGCGTAAACTGGGTGTGACACCCGGAGAAGCGGTGCGGTTGTCGACCAAGCGCGGTACGATCGAGATTATGGCCCGTGAGGATCGCGCGGTCATGCCTGATATGGTGTTCCTGCCTTTTGCCTATGTGGAGGCCGCGGCGAATATTTTGACCAATCCGGCGGTGGACCCTTACGGGAAAATCCCGGAGTTCAAATTTTCCGCTGTAAAGGTTGAGGCTGTTGTGGAACCGGCTACAGCGGGGTGAACACGATTAGCGCCCGAAACGGGCGCAGATGATTCTATTTTGCTGAGGGGGACTTTGCCCCCCAGACCCCCCACAGCATTTAAGGCCAAAAAGAGAAGAAAGCTGTTTGGCTGAAGATGGCGCACAGCAGGGTGGTCAGCCCCAAGTGACATCGCCGAGAAAGATGTATCCGGCACCGTAGATTGTTTTGATCAGGCGCGGGTTTTTTGGGTCTTCGCGCAGTTTTGTACGCAGCCGCGAAATCCGCACATCCATGGCCCTGTCAAAGGACTCAGAGGCGGCACCGCCAAGGCTTTCTTGCATCTGGGTGCGGCTGATCAGACGTTTGGGGCTTTCCAGAAAGAGCCGCAAGACTTCGCTTTCTGCATGGGAAAACGGTATCTCCTCGCCTTCGGTATCGCATAGAACATAGCTGTCGAAATAGGCGGTCCAGCCGTTGAAGCTGGCGGTATTGCCGGTGGCAGTTGCGGATTTGGGGCTGCGCAGGCGGGCGCGGATGCGGGCCACCACTTCGGTCGGATCGAAGGGTTTGATGATGTAGTCATCGGCACCCAGTTCAAGCCCCGTCACGCGGTCCTGCACCTGCGCGCGGCCGGAAATGATGATCACAACCGCGCCCAGTTCAAGGGCCAGCCGGTGGACCAGCGTCAGCCCGTCGGTGTCGGGCAAGCTGAGATCGACAAGGCAGACATCGGGGGTGCGTTTGGCCAGCGCCGCCTCAAAGGCGCGGGCGCGGGCGAAGCTGAGGGTGTCAAAGCCGGCCTCTTCCAGCGCATCGGCCAGAAGGGTGCGAATTTCGGGTTCATCGTCCAGAATGGTGACGAGGGGGCGGGTCATTCAGGGGCCTCGCGCGTTGGAGTGATAAGAGCCGCGAGATCATCCGCGGTGAAGGGTTTGCGCAGCACCGGGGCCAGCCGCTGACCACTGCGGAACAAAGCGTTGTCAGGCGGCAGCGAAGTCATCAGCAGCATTGGCACACGGTCTGCATTGCGCTGGGCAAGGTCGAGGCCGGTGGCTTCGCCGACCAGCTGGATATCGGAAAGAATCATTGCGATATCGGGCAGATCGGCAAGCAGGGCCGTGGCTTCGTCGGCGCTGATGGCTTCGATGACGGAATGGCCCAGATGCATCAGCATATCACGTACAGATGCGCGGATGTCGCCGTCGTCCTCGACCAGCAGCACGAGACCGGTGGTGGCCGGCAGAGCGGCGCGGTAGGGCAGGCGCAGGGTGATCAGCGCGCCGGTGTCGCCGTTGCGCAGGCGCAGGTCGCCGCCGGCAGATTTCGCCATATCATAGACCATCGAGAGGCCCAGTCCGCTGCCTTCGCTGGCCTTGGTGGTGAAAAAGGGGTCGATGCCGCGTTCAAGGGCGATGGGCGAGAAACCGGGGCCGGAATCCTCGACGGTCCATTCGATCCAAGTGTCGTTTACAACCCGTTGTTTCAGGGTGATATTTCCCGCCGCACCGCAGGCATCGCGGGCGTTCAGGATCAGGTTTAACAGGCTGTCGGTGATATGCCCCTTGTCCAGCAGCACCGCCTGATCCGGGGCGTTGTTTTCGATGACAAGTGTCATTCCATCGGGCAGGGCCGGGTTTGCCAGCGTGGCAAGATCACTCAGCACCGTTGCAGGGGCCGTGGCGGTGGGGCGCTGGGCGCGCGGGCCGGTGACATCGGCAATTGAGCTGAGCAGGGTGCCGCCGCGCCGTGCTGCCGCGAGGGTGCCGTTCACCAGTTCAAGTGCCTGTTCGGGCAGGTCCGGCAGGCGGCCAAGCCGGGATTGCATCCCTAGAATGATCGTCAGCAGGTTGGAAAAGTCATGCGCCAACCCTGAAATCATTTGTGCGGCCAGCTCGCGTTTGCGGGTTTGTTGCAGAGCGACGCGGGTTTGGGTTTCCTCGGTGATGTCCATCGACAGGATATAGGCCCCGCCGAGGGTATCGGGCGTAAAGGCGGCGCGGATGCGGCGGGCGGAGGCATCATGGGTGAATTCCTTGATTGCGGCGATGCCGTTGAAAGCGTCCTTCAGTGCGGGTTCGATACGCTCGTAAGCTTGCGCACCCAGGGCTGCGCTGATGTGCAGCCCGGCAATATCGGTAGGCCGGCCCGGCATTACTGTAGACAGTTTGTTGTTGGAAAACGTGTAGTGCCCGTTGGCATCAACATGGGCGATATGGGCCGGCATCATTTGGGTGGTCAGACGGGTGCGGGCCTCGGAAGCTGTTAGTTGCCGTTTGGTTTCTTCAAGGGTGGTGATCATCGCGGCCAGTTTGCGGTTTGTTGCGGACAGTTGTTCGGCATGGGCAAGCACCTGATCCGACAGCGCATCCGAGCGTGCGCTGAGCAGGGCCTCTTGTTGTTTGGTCGCGGTGATGTCGGTGTAAACAGTCACCCAGCCGCCTTGCGGCAGGGGGGACCCCTCGACGCTGATGGTGCAGCCGTTTGCGCGGGTGCGTTCCATGTAGTGCGGCTTGAAAGCCAGAGCCTGATCAATGCGTTCGTTCACAAAGCTGTCGACATCTTCGACCGGCCCGTATTCGCCACGGGCGGCAAGGTGACGGATGGTTTCGCGAAAGGTGGCCCCCGGTGTGACCAGCCTGTCGGGCAAGCTGAACATTTGTTGGAACGGAGCGTTGGAGACCACAAGTTGCAAGTTAGAATCGTAGATTGTCAGGGCCTGTGCAATCAGGTTTAACCCGGCGCTGGTCATCGCTTTGGCTTGTTCGTCGGTGATCTGCATCAGGGCCTCCTGCCTTATCGCTAGCACTGAAGCCGCGCGAGGCAAAGGGCCTGAAGGGTGTCTGGTGGCGCTGTTACATTTCGTAAGGTTTTAGAAAAATTCAGGAAAAAGTTGACCTCCACGCTGTAGCCATCATCCTGATGGATGGGGGAATCGCATAAAGCGGTCGATCCTGCCGAATAGGGCAGGTTAGGGAGGACATAACTTTGGCAACGCCACTGACGCGCGCCGACGGACCACAGTCCGTTCCGGCGCTACTGCATCGTAACGCCACCAAATTCGCGGACGCACCGGCGTACCGTGAAAAAGAATATGGTATCTGGCAAAGCTGGACCTGGTCGCAGACCCGCGACGAGGTTGAGGCGCTGGCGCTGGGCCTGATGGAAATGGGCATCAACGAGGGCGATTTTGTTGCGATCATCGGACGCAACCGCCCATATCTTTATTGGGCGATGATGGCCGCAGAGATGTGCGGCGCTGTGCCTGTGCCGCTGTATCAGGACGCCAACGCCGAAGAGATGGCCTATGTGATGAGCCACTGCGGTGCGCGTTTTGCCATCGTGGGAGATCAGGAGCAGGTCGACAAGATTCTGGAAGTCGAAGAGCAGCTGTCTGAGTTCGAGCAGATGATTTACCTCGATCCGCGCGGTTTGCGCAAATATGATCACGGCGCGATGAAGCAATATTCCAACGTGCAGGAAATCGGCCGCCAGTTCCGCGACAAACACATTAAGGAGCTGGAAGCACGTCAAGCCAAGCTGGATTACGACAGCACAGGCGTGATGCTTTATACTTCAGGCACAACCGGCAAGCCCAAGGGCGTGGTTCTGAGCAACCGCAACGTCATCGAGACTGCCAAGTCGTCTTCCGAATTCGACGGGCTGCGTCAGAGTGATGATATTCTAGCCTATTTGCCGATGGCATGGGTGGGTGATTTTATCTTTTCCGTTGGGCAATCCCTGTGGACCGGGTTCTGCACCAACTGCCCGGAATCCGCAGACACCATGCATGTGGATCTGCGCGAGATTGGCCCGACCTATTACTTTGCCCCGCCGCGGGTATTCGAAACGCAGCTGACCAATGTGATGATCCGCATGGAAGACGCCAGCCGCATGAAAAAATGGCTGTTCGATACCTTCATGGCCCATGCCCGCAAGGTTGGACCGGCGATTCTGGATGGCAAAAGCGTCAGCCAATGGGACCGGTTTAAATACAAGCTGGGCGAAGCGTTTGTCTATGGGCCGCTGAAGAACACCCTCGGGTTTTCACGTGTGCGGGTCGGCTATACGGCGGGTGAAGCGATCGGGCCGGAAATCTTTGATTTCTATCGGTCCTTGGGGATCAACCTGAAACAGCTTTACGGCCAGACCGAAGCCACAGTGTTTATCACCGCGCAGCCGGATGGCGAAGTGCGCAGTGATACGGTGGGCGTCACATGCCCCGGTGTGGAGCTGAAAATCGCCGAGAATGGCGAAGTATTTTATCGCTCGCCGGGCGTTTTTGTGGAGTATTACAAAAACCCCGAAAGCACCGCCGATACCAAGGATGCCGAAGGTTGGGTCGCCACAGGCGACGCGGGCTTTATCGAGGAAAGCTCGGGGCATTTGCGGATCATCGACCGGGCCAAGGACGTGGGCCAGATGGCGAGCGGATCGTTGTTTGCGCCAAAATACGTCGAGAACAAGCTGAAGTTCTTTCCGAATATTCTGGAGGCTTTGGTTTTTGGCAACGGCAAGGATGAATGTACAGCCTTTATCAATATCGACCTGACTGCGGTTGGTAACTGGGCGGAACGCAATAACATTGGCTATGCCTCCTATCAGGAACTGGCCCAGCATCCGCAAGTGGTTTCGCAGATTCAGGATCACGTCGAAGCGGTAAACGCATCGGTGGCCGAGGACGAGATGCTGTCAGGGTGTCAGGTGCATCGCTTTGTTGTGCTGCACAAGGAACTGGATGCTGATGACGGTGAATTGACACGTACCCGCAAGGTGCGCCGCCGGATCATCGAAGATAAGTATGCTGATATCATCGCGGCACTTTACGACGGGTCGGTAGAGGTCAGCACCGAGACGGAAGTGACCTATGAAGACGGGCGCAAGGGGTCGATCAAAGCGACGCTGGGTGTGCGGGACGCAAAGGTCATACCGGTGACACCAACAAGAATGGCGGCGGAATGAGCGTGCGATCTAGGTTCGCGCTGATGCCACGCTTTTGTCTGTTGCCGCAGGCGGCAGACAATGCGCGGCGCGCGGCGTCATCCCGGATGTCGGGTGTGAACGCAGCTGTCGCGCTCGGGGAGGGGACAGTTTTGAGTTTAATTTGCAAGATGAAGGATGGGGCGGCGTGAAAGATATTGCTGAAAGCTATGTCACAACGGACGGGCGCACCATTGGGCCTGTTGTGATGGAGATGAAGAATATTACCCTTAGATTTGGCGGCGTTGAGGCGATCAAGGATATCTCCTTTAACATCCGTGAAGGGGAAATTCGCGCCATCATCGGGCCGAACGGCGCGGGTAAATCGTCGATGCTGAATGTCATCTCGGGGTTCTATGTGCCGCAGGAGGGCGAGGTTTGGTACAAGGGCGCGCGTCGGCCGGCGATGAAACCTTTCGAGGTTGCCCGGCAGGGGATTGCGCGGACATTTCAGAACATTGCCCTGTTTGAAGGGATGAGCGTTCTGGACAATGTGATGACCGGACGGCTGACCCATATGAAAACAGGGTTGTTTGCGCAGTCGCTGTGGAAGGGTAAAGCCGAGGCCGAGGAAATCGAGAACCGCGAAGTGGCGGAGAAGATTATTGATTTTCTTGAGATTCAGGCGATCCGCAAGACACCTGTCGCGCGTCTGCCTTACGGTTTGAAGAAACGGGTTGAGTTGGCGCGGGCCTTGGCCGCGGAGCCGTCGATCCTGCTTTTGGATGAACCGATGGCGGGGATGAACGTCGAGGAAAAAGAGGACATGAGCCGCTTTATTCTGGATGTGAACGATGAATTTGGCACCACGATTGCACTGATCGAGCACGATATGGGTGTGGTGATGGACCTGTCTGATCGGGTTGTTGTGATGGATTACGGCAAGAAGATCGGCGACGGCACACCGGATGACGTGCGTAACAATCAGGATGTGATTGATGCCTATCTGGGGGTTGCCCATGACTAATTCATACGGTCCCGATCCACTTATTGCCGGTTTGCAGGGGGCATTACGATGAACGAACAACTCGCCTTTACGATTGAGGTTTTTGCCAACGGGCTGATGGCGGGGGTGCTTTATGCGCTGGTCGCTTTGGGGTTCGTTCTGATTTACAAAGCCTCTGGAATTTTCAATTATGCCCAAGGTGTTATGGCGCTTTTTGCGGCGATGACGCTGGTTGGTATTCAGAACGGGCAGGTGCCATTTGCCCATCTGATCAACGCGATTTTTGGCACTGAAATTCACCATTTTGGCTGGCATGTACATTCGTTTCTCGCGATCCTGTTGACAGTGGTTGTGATGATTGCGCTGGCCTGGATGGTGCAGCAGTTTGTGTTCAAGCATCTGGTGGGTCAGGAGCCGATCATTCTGTTTATGGCGACCATCGGTCTGGCCTATTTCCTTGAAGGGGTGGCGGATCTGATGTGGGGGTCCGAGCTTAAGGCGTTGAACGTCTGTGCCGCGGAAGGAGCTTGCCTGCCGCAGGGGATGAACCTGTGGCTTGAGGGCACGACCTATGAGGCGCTGGGATACGGGTTCTTCATCGACAACCTTGATATTGTTGCGACAATTGTTGCCGCTGTGCTGGTCGCCGGGTTGATCATGTTTGCCCAGTACACAAAGCAGGGCCGCGCGATGCGGGCCGTGGCGGATGACCATCAGGCAGCCTTGTCGGTTGGTGTATCGCTGAACTTTATCTGGGTTCTGGTGTGGTCATTGGCGGGGTTTGTCGCGCTGGTTGCCGGCATCATGTGGGGCGCCAAATCAGGTGTGCAGTTTTCGCTGTCGCTGATCGCCCTCAAGGCGCTGCCGGTGTTGATGCTGGGAGGCTTTACGTCGATCCCCGGGGCCATTGTGGGTGGTTTGATCATCGGTGTGGGCGAGAAGTTGTTTGAGTTCTTGATTGGCGCGCCCTTCCTTGGCGGGGCCACGGAGAACTGGTTTGCTTACATGCTGGCGCTCGTGTTCCTGGTGTTCCGTCCGCAGGGCTTGTTCGGGGAGAAGATCATTGAGCGTGTTTGATGCCATGCGGCGCGTGGGTTTCACCCACCTTACAACAAAAACCGTAGGGTGGGCGCATTCCACCACATTGGAGGCGTAAATGTTCTACCGTGAAGCAGGCGATTTCAACACGTCCTACGCCGAGGACCAGCAGACCTTTCCGATCAAATTTGACCGGTATCGCTATTACGTGGTGTTGTTCATCGCGATTGTGATCATCCCGTTTGTGATCAATGACTATTGGGCCAACTCTTTGTTGTTGCCCTTCCTGATCTACGCCATTGCGGCGCTGGGGTTGAACATCCTGGTCGGGTATTGCGGGCAGGTCAGCCTTGGTACCGGCGGGTTTATGGCGGTGGGGGCCTATTCCTGCTACAAGTTCATGACCGGCGTGGATATCTGGTGGGGCGGTGAACTGCTGTTCCGTTTGCCAGAGTTCAACATCTTTTTCAGCATCATCATGGGCGGTGTCATGACCGCGATCGTGGGTGTGTTGTTCGGTTTGCCGTCCTTGCGGATCAAAGGGTTTTACCTTGCCGTGGCGACACTGGCGGCGCAGTTCTTCCTTGTATGGCTGTTCAACCGTGTGGCTTGGTTTTACAACTATTCCGCGTCGGGCCAGATTTCTGCGCCAGAGCGTGAACTGTTCGGGGTATTGATCACCGGACCCAGCACCCCGGCATGGGCGACCTACCTGTTCTGTCTGTTCTTCACGGTTGTCTGTGCGATTGTGGCGCGCAACATGACCCGCGGTGCGGCAGGGCGTAAATGGATGGCCATCCGCGACATGGACATCGCTGCCGAGATCATCGGGGTGAACCCGCTGCGCGCCAAGCTGACGGCCTTTGCGGTATCCTCGTTTTTTATCGGGATTTCGGGTGCCTTGTTCTTTGCGGTCTATCTGGGCGCGGTCGAAGTTGGCGAAGCCTTTAGCATCACAAAATCGTTTCTGGTGTTGTTCATGATTATCATCGGCGGCTTGGGCAGCATCTTTGGCTCTTTTGCCGGGGCGGCGTTCCTTGTGGTCCTGCCGGTTGCCCTTAAGATTGTCGGCGTTGACTGGTTCGGCTGGCCGACGGACATCGTGGCGCATTTGCAGTTGGTTGTTGTGGGCGGGTTGATTGTAATCTTCCTGATTGCCGAACCGCACGGGATTGCCCAGCTGTGGCGTGTTGCAAAAGAGAAGTTGAGATTGTGGCCGTTCCCCCACTAGGGGCGCCACGTGAAGAACGCGGGATGAACCCGCGAGACGACAATCGGATAATATCCAAGGGAGGAAACACCGATGAAATATAAACTAGGTACAATGGCCGTGGCCACGATGATGGCGGCAAGCCCTGTCATGGCTGACCTTGTGTTCCCGTCACTGAGCTATCGCACGGGTCCTTATGCGGCGGGTGGTATCCCGTTCGCGGATGGCTATGCGGATTACTTCACCATGTTGAATGCCCGCGACGGCGGCATCGGTGGCGTAATGACCAAGGTTCTGGAATGCGAAACCGGTTATAACACCGAAAAGGGTGTTGAGTGTTATGAAAGCACCAAAGGCGAAGGTTCGCTGGTGTATCAACCGCTGTCCACCGGCATCACCTACCAGTTGATCCCCAAGACAACAGCCGACAACATTCCGATGCACACAATGGGCTATGGCCGGACATCCGCCGCAAATGGCGATGTGTTCAGCCACACGTTCAACTATCCTGCGAACTACTGGAACGGTGCCTCTGGTGCGGTTAACTATCTCTTGAACGAGAATGGCGGTTCACTTGAAGGCAAGAAAATTGCGCTGGTTTACCACAACTCTGCATACGGCAAAGAGCCGATCCGCACCCTGACTGAGCTGTCCAAAAAGCATGGCTTTGAGTTCAAGGAAGTGCCAGTTGACCACCCCGGTCAGGAGCAGAAATCGCAGTGGTTGCAGATCCGTCGCGACAAGCCTGACTATGTGATCATGTACGGCTGGGGCGTGATGAACCAGGTTGCGGTTCAGGAAGCCGCGAACATCCGTTTCCCGATGGAGAACTTTATCGGCATCTGGTGGTCCGGTTCTGAAAACGACGTGCTGGCAGCGGGTGACGCGGCCAACGGGTACAAAGCGTTGACGTTCCACGGCGTGGGCGACGATTTCCCCGTATTCGACGACATCAAAAAACACGTAGTTGATGCGGGCAATGCGGCCGGTGCTGGCGACCAGATCGGTACAGTTCTGTACAACCGTGGTCTTTATGCGGCGATGCTGGCGGCGGAAGCTGTGAAAACGGCGCAGGAAATCCACGGTGTTGCAGACATCACAGCGGCGCAAATGCGTGACGGGATGGAAGCCCTGTCGATCACCGAAGAAAAGATGGCGGCCCTTGGTCTGCCGAACTTTGGTCCGTCCTTTGACGTGTCCTGTGCCAACCACGGTGGCGAAGGCTATGTCGGTGTGACCCAGTGGGATGCATCCGCCAAATCATGGTCGCTGATCTCTGACTTCGCGCCATCCGACATGGATGTGATCGGGGCGTTGGTTGCAGAAGACTCAGCAGCCTATGCCGCTGAAAACAACATCGAAAGCAGCTGTAAATAAGTTGCACTCCCCTGTCCCGTGCGCCACGTGCGGGGCGGGGGTTCTTTTGAATTTTTGAGAGGTTTGCCCCATGCTGGATGACGCAAAAGCCGCCGCCACACAGGTAGAGAACGTGTTGGAGGTCAACAATATCGAAGTGATCTACAACCACGTGATCCTTGTGTTGAAGGGCGTCAGCCTGAATGTGCCCAAGGGCGGGATCACCGCCTTGCTGGGCGGTAACGGCGCGGGCAAGACCACGACGCTCAAGGCGATTTCCGGTCTGCTGGCCAGTGAACGCGGCGAAGTGACCAAGGGCTCGATCAAATATCGCGGTCTGGACATTGCCTATGCCGACCCTGCCGAGACCGTGAAAAAAGGTGTCGTGCAAGTGATGGAAGGCCGTCACTGTTTCGAACACCTGACGATTGAAGAGAACCTGATGACCGGGGCCTATACCCGTTCGGACGGCAAAGGTGCCATCGCCGCAGATCTGGAAATGGTGTATAATTATTTCCCGCGTTTGCGCGAACGGCGTAAATCGCAGGCCGGCTATACCTCGGGTGGTGAACAGCAGATGTGTGCGGTTGGCCGCGCCTTGATGTCCAAGCCTGAGACGATCCTGCTGGACGAGCCGTCCATGGGCCTGGCCCCGCAGCTGGTTGAGCAGATTTTTAACATCGTGAAAGAGATCAACGAAAAGGAAGGGGTGACCTTCCTTCTGGCCGAACAGAATACCAATGTTGCCCTGCGTTTTGCGCATTACGGTTACATTCTGGAATCCGGTCGGGTTGTGATGGATGGTCCCGCTGCGGACCTGCGCGAAAACAAAGATGTTAAAGAGTTCTATCTGGGCATGTCGGATGAGGGCCGCAAAAGCTTTCGCGATGTCCGGTCCTATCGCCGCCGCAAACGCTGGTTGTCCTGACGCCACGCAGGGGCCAACGCCCTATCTACATTTTGCAGCGCCCGAAAGGTGGGCGTCTTGTCCACCCTGATGGGGAAAAGCCATGGCTGACACATATTTTGACGATCTGGAAACCCGCAGCGCGGATGCCCGCGAGGCTGCGCAATTGGCCGCCTTGCAAGAACAGCTGGTGCGCACCAATGTTAACGAAACACTGAGCAGTCTGGCCGATCTGGCCAAGTTGCCGGTGCTGCGTAAATCCGACCTAACCGAAGCGCAGAAGGCCAAGCCGCCGTTCGGCGGGATCAATGTCCAGAACATCACCCATGTGTTCCAGTCACCCGGCCCGATTTATGAGCCCGGTGGCTCTGGCGGGGATTGGTTTCGTATGGGGCGTTTTTTACATGCCGCTGGTCTGGGTGCGGATGATATTGTGCAGAACTGTTTCGGCTATCATTTGACCCCGGCGGGCCACATGTTTGAAAGTGGCGCGCGTGCGGTTGGTGCCAAGGTGCTGCCTGCTGGTGTGGGGCAGACGGAATTGCAGGTCACAGCCGCGCGGGATGTGGGGACGACGGCCTATGCGGGCACGCCCGATTACCTCAAGATCATTCTGGAAAAAGCGGACGAGATGGGGGTGACCCTGAACATCACCAAGGCTGCTGTTGGCGGTGGTGCGTTGTTCCCGTCGCTGCGCCAGTATTACATTGATCGCGGGATTTCCTGCCTGCAATGTTACGCTACTGCGGATGTCGGCAACATCGCCTACGAGAGTGCGGCAATGGAAGGGATGATTCTGGACGAGGGGGTGATTGTCGAGATCGTCACACCGGGCACCGGCACCCCTGTGGCAGAGGGCGAAGTGGGTGAGGTTGTGGTGACAACCCTGAATCCTGATTACCCGTTGATCCGTTTCGCGACCGGTGATTTGTCGGCCTTTATGACCGGCCCGTCGCCCTGTGGCCGTAGTAACCGGCGCATTAAAGGCTGGATGGGCCGCGCTGATCAGACAACCAAGATCAAGGGCATGTTTGTGCGCCCTGAACAGGTGGCCGCCCTTGTCGCGCATCATGACGAGATCACCAAGGCCCGTGTTGTCGCCAGCCGCACAGGTGAACAGGACGTAATGACCGTTCACATCGAAAGCCCGCAAGATGATGCAAAGGCCTACGGACAGTCGGTGGCGCAACTGCTCAAGCTGAAAGGGCAGGTTGTAGTCGTCGCGCCGGGCACTTTGCCAAAAGACGGATTGGTGATCGAGGATCAGCGCAGCTATGACTAAGGCTATTCGAGGTTGACCTGACACCTCACGCGTCCCTTTCCAGGTTCGTTCAGAAGGATGGGGCGTGAAAAAGGGGGCAAGTCTTCCTTGAAACGCAATCGAGTCCTGGGTCTAGCTTTGCAGTTGCTTGATGTTGTCCAGTGACAGCCGATCAATCCCATTTGCATAGTTTTTGGCGTTCAAATGGTAAAAGGCCGCGTTCCGCAGGTTCGCGGCCGCATTGTCGACAGTCTTGATCAGCTTGGCCGGGCTGCCGGCAATGATCGAATTCTTCGGGAAAACCGACCCTTCCGTCACGATCGAATGGCCCGCGACAATGGAATTACTGCCGATCTTGGCACCGTCCATAATGGTTGCGCCAATCCCGATCAGCACCCTGTCGCCGATTTCACACCCATGCAGAACAACGCGGTGGGTAATGGAGCAGTCATCGCCGACAATGGTTGGCGTCGCAAAACCAACGTGGATCATAACGTGGTCTTGGATATTGGTCCGCTCGCCGATCACAATTTCATGCATTTCCGCACGTGTCACAACATAGGGCCAGATTGACGACCCGGCACCAACAGTGACTTTTCCGTATAGAAGAGCGGTATCGTGCACCAAGGCTGGTTCGTTCAAAGTAACGTCGGCACCAATATGTGGCATGTGTCTTCTCCCGTTTTCCAAACCTAGGGCCGATCCTTCAAAAAACGGTAGTCTTTCGTTACGTAAGAGCGCGCGTCTGACCTCAATGTCGATGGGGTAGGAGGTTGGGTTCCGGACCATTGGCCAGGGGCGGAGGGCGCGCGCGCAGTTGGAGACCCGCGCCCTCTTTGATCAACGGCTGTCGTTGTCGGTGCTGACATAGGTGCCGTCATGCACCTTGCGTTCGCGTTCTGATATGTTGCGGGAACTTAGGGCAACCGGGGCTTCACTCTGGGCGAGGGCGGCGGTGTCTGTTGGGTGCCCGCTTTGAGCTGCGAAGCCGGTGCTGGCGGCGAGGGCGATGGCGGTTGTTGCGAAGATCAGTTTCATCTCATTTTCCTTTCTGGGATGTTTCAGGCGGGTGATGTGCCGCGCTGTGTCATGACCTCAACTTGGGGCCTTGCCAGCGTTATCGCAAAACACATGTCTTCAATGACCTGTGTGGTCTGCGTGATCTGCGCCGCCTCTGGTAATCCTGACTGAAATCATCGAAATAGAGGTATGACCTCTGTGACCGACCCAGAACAGCGCCCGATGAAACCCCGCGACGGGCTGCGCGGGCTGTCCCTGATTGCCATTCTTGCGGCGGTGGTCTGTGCCTTGCCGATGGTTGCTGTGGGGCTGGCCGCCTTTGGCGGGGGCACGGAAACGGTGCGCCATCTGGTTGATACGGTATTGGGGGAATACACCCGCACCACGCTGGCGCTGGTTTTACTGGTGTCTTTGGGGACGTTTTGTATCGGTGTCGGGGCGGCGTGGCTGGTTACGATGACACGGTTTACCGGGGTGCGCGTGTTGGAGATTGCATTGGTACTGCCGCTGGCCTTTCCGGCCTACGTGCTGGCCTATGCTTATACCAATGTTTTTGACCACCCCGGGATTGTGCAGACAACACTGCGCGATGTGATGGGGTGGGGACCGCGAGATTACTGGTTTCCAGACATCAGATCACTGGGCGGCGCGGCCCTTATGCTCACGCTGGTGTTGTATCCTTATGTTTATCTGTTGGCGCGGGCTGCGTTCCTGCAACAAAGCGGTACAACATTTCTGGCAGCGCGGGCCCTTGGGTCAAGCCCGTGGGCCGCGTTTTTCAAAGTCAGCCTGCCACTGGCCCGTCCCGCGATTGCGGCGGGTGTTTTGCTGGCGGTGATGGAAACAATCGCGGATTTTGGCACGGTGGCCTATTTCGGTGTACAGACCTTTGCCACCGGCATCTATACCGCGTGGTTCTCGTTGTTTGACCGAACGGGGGCGGCGCAACTGGCCCTGTGTTTGCTGAGTTTCGCCCTGCTGTTGGCGATGCTGGAGCGGATGCAACGGGGGCGTGCCAAGTACCACGATCCGGCGCGACAGGCACAACAAATGGCACCGATCGAATTGACTGGCTGGCCGGCGCTTTGTGCGCAGGTGCTATGCGGTGTGCCGGTGCTGTTCGGGGCGGTATTACCGATATTTGTGCTGTTCAGCATGGGGTTGGGATCAGAGCAGAACCTGCTCAGCCCGCGTTACCTTGGATTCATTCGCAATTCGTTGACGCTGGCGGCGGTCGCGGCAATTGTGACGGTGGCCGCGGCGATTGCTGTCGGGTTTTTCCAGCGGCTGAGGCCGGGACGTGTGTCGCGCAGTACCGGTTATGTTGCGCGTTTGGGCTATGCGGTGCCGGGCGGGGTGAT
Organism: Sulfitobacter sp. M05; assembly: GCF_029285175.1. Classification (GTDB taxonomy): domain Bacteria; phylum Pseudomonadota; class Alphaproteobacteria; order Rhodobacterales; family Rhodobacteraceae; genus Sulfitobacter. The sequence continues at coordinate 1,054,623 of NZ_JABEDH010000002.1, forward strand.
CGCTGTGGGGTTGATGGTGCCCTTTGCGATGTTTGACAATGCGCTGGATGCCTGGATGCGCGCCACATTTGACATCTCGACCGGGCTGCTGGTCACCGGTTCAATATGGTTGCTGGTTGCGGCCTATATGGTGCGGTTTCTGGCGGCGGCACTGGGGGCTTATGAGGGCGGACAGGCGATGGTGCATGTCAATATGGATGCCGCCGCCCGTTCGCTTGGGCAGACGCCGGTAGGTACATTGCGCCGCGTGCATTTGCCGATACTTGCGCCGTCTTTGCTGACCGCGCTGTTGATCGTCTTTGTCGACGTGATGAAGGAACTGCCCGCGACGTTGATCATGAGGCCGTTCAACTTTGACACATTGGCCGTGCAGGCTTACCGGCTGGCAAGCGATGAACGGCTGGACGGGGCAGCCGTGCCATCACTGGTGATCGTGGCCATGGGGTTGCTGCCGGTGATCTTGATTTGCCGTCAGGTGGGACGCCGTCGATAGGTGCGGCGATCAGGCCTGTGCGGCGGTACGCTGTTGCCATGTCGCGCGCTCTACCACCCAGCTTTGCCAGGTGCCATCCTTGCCGTTCAACCGCAGCGCCCCTTCACTGACACGTGTTGCGCCCAGTTTGGCGGTGGCCCGTTGCGAGCGGATGTTGCCCGGATCAATATGCAGCCAGACACGATCCACTTGGGCGAAAGCATGGCCAAGCATGAGCGATTTCATCTCAAGGTTACTGGCACCGCCCCACCAGTCACGGCCCAGAAACGTAAAGCCGATAGAGATGCCACCGTCCTGTTGCGGGGGCGTGTAATAACGGGAACAGCCGATCACCCGACCTGTAGTGATAAGGGTGGCGGCCAGTGTGGATTGGCTGTCTAGCAGCATGTCGAAATAGGGGGTGAATACCGTCCGCTGATGACGATCCTTGGCGGGGTGGCCGGCCCAGACTGCGGGATCTTTGGCCACGTCATAAAGCGGGTCAAGGTCATCACCATGCAGGGGGCGCATGTGCAGGGTTGCGCCGGTGAGGGTTGGTTGTGGATCAAAAGCGGGGTGCATCACGTCATCCATGAAAAAGGGGCACACCATTTGCGGCGCACCCCTGACACTGAAACGCGACATACGCCCCGTCTATTGTTTTTTGTACCATTACGCCGGTTCAGCCCTTGGCGGCTTCGATCTTGTCCTGCGTTTTGGTGTCAAAGTCCGAAGCGTCGTGACGTTCGTGCAGTTGCAGTGACAGGTCATCTCCAAAGGCCCGATTGACCATGCGCCCGCGTGTGGTGGCGGGACGGGCATCAATCGCTTCGGCCCACCGCATGACGTTTTTGTATGAGGTCACATCAAGGAATTCAGCCGCGGAATAGAGCCGGCCCAGCACCAGCTGTCCATACCATGCCCAGATCGCGATATCGGCAATGGAATAACCGCCAGAGAAATATTCGTTTTCGGCAAGATGGCGGTCCATCACGTCAAGCTGGCGTTTGGTTTCCATCGCGAAACGGTTGATCGGGTATTCAAACTTTTCGGGCGCATAGGCGTAAAAATGGCCAAAACCGCCACCCAGATAGGGCGCGCTGCCCATTTGCCAGAACAGCCAGCTAAGCGCTTCGGTGCGTTGCGCCGGGTCGGTTGGCAGGAAGGCCCCGAATTTTTCCGCAAGATAAAGCAGGATCGAGCCGGATTCGAACACCCGTTGCGGGGTGTCGCCGCTGTGATCCATCAGTGCAGGAATTTTGGAGTTGGGGTTTACGTCGACAAAGCCGGAACCGAACTGGTCTCCGCTGGAAATATCAATGATCCATGCGTCATATTCCGCACCGTTGTGGCCTGCCGCCAGCAGCTCTTCCAACATCATCGTGGCTTTGACGCCGTTTGGTGTGGCGAGGGAGTAAAGCTGCAACGGGTGTTTGCCCACAGGCAGGTCTTTTTCAGAGGTGGCTCCGGCGATGGGGCGGTTGATCGAGGCGAATTTGCCACCTGATTCAGAATCCCATGTCCAGACTTTCGGCGGGGTATATTCGGGGGTGTCGGTCATCGCGGCCTCGCTTGGGTTATGTGTTCCACTGCAACTTGCATGGTTCGGTTGCGAAGGGCCAGAGGGGTTGGTGGAAAGGGCTGCTCAAGATTATGTGTTGAGGTAAGGGGCGGTCTGGTGAGGTGGTGGATTGAGCCAATGGCGGCGGCCGATGACGCGCACTTTTGGTTTGGGGGTGATCCGCGTTTTACCGCGAACCACTTTCGATGTCTGATGCTCAAGCCCGTCTTAGCAACGTGCAGGGCGGCATCATTGCTTTACCTTCTGATGCCTTTGAGCTTTTTGATGTCACGAACCATTTTGCCGAATGATTTGTCGCGCGACCTGCGTTCGGCGAGGCTGGCCGAGTTAAACGCATCTTCCGCCAAAAGTTTGCGCCATCTTGTCAGCCGTGCGGCTTCTAAGGCACCGCTTTGGATGGCTTGCAACACCGCGCAATCCGGTTCTGTCTCGTGCTGACAGTTCTTGAACCGACATTGCACGGCCAGCTCTTGGATATCGGCGAACAGGTCATTAATGCCATCTGCCGCATCGGTCAGCTGTAGCTCTCTCATGCCGGGGGTGTCGAGGATCAGGCAGCCATTCTGCATCGCATGAAGTTCGCGCCGCGTTGTCGTATGGCGGCCTTTGGCATCGTCCTCGCGGATCGTTTGGGTTTGGATGGATTGACCGTCAAGCAGTGCATTGGCCAGCGTGGATTTACCGACCCCGGACGAGCCGAGAAATGCAACGGTTTTTGCCGGCCTGCACCAATTGGCCAGATCGCTTTTCGGTGCGCTCCCGCGGGCATCAAGGGCCAGCACATCGACCATCTCTGACACGCCGCGCGCCGCCTCGATATACCCTTGCGAGTCAGAGGTGAGGTCGGCCTTTGTTAGAACAATAACCGGTGTGATTTGCGCCTCAAACGCCAAGGCGACATAGCGTTCGAGCCGGGCAATGTTGAAATCCAGATTGCACGACGTAACGATAAAAGCCGTGTCGATGTTTGCCGCGATTAGCTGTTCCTGACGGTCCGTGCCCGGTGCGCGGCGTTTGATCAGGCTTTTGCGCTCAAGAACCTTGCTGGAACGCGGGCGCGCGGGGTCCAGCATCAGCCAGTCACCGACGGTTACATCGGATCTGGGGGGCAGGGATGTGTCAATATCTTCGCCAAGGACATGCACCGCGTTGCGATGCACTTCCACAACGCGGACAGGTGGTGTGGAGGTCAGGTCATCGACGCTGACCTGTTGGGCAAAGAATGGCTGCCAGCCTAGGGATTGCAAGGGGTCAGCCGCGGTGTTGGTTTCAGCGCCCGGTGGACGCGCAAAAAGGAAATGGGAGTAATCCCGTGTCATGGTAGGTCAACTTTCATGTCTCGGTCACAAGTTGGGCTTGCGCCGTGCTGGTAAGGAGGGAATTGCAAATCAACGGGCACCGTCAAAACAGAGTGACGGTGTCATTTTTGAACGTTTGATTTACACCGGGAGGCGCGCTGCCTCCCTTCCTTACCGGGACATGAAATCTCCATTTCAGACAGCGGTGATATATCTTGTACAGATGGGCGATACAACTGGATCGTTGCCTTGCGATCAGAGGCCACCCCAGGAAAGAGCGGCCTGTTTCAAGTTTTTCGTATCAGGCCGAGTGGTTCCGCCCGTAATGCCGCAGGATTACCCCTGACAGGTTTTGAATTCCTATCTTGCGTCCCCATTGCCTTTGTCGTGTCACCCGTGGGCCTTTCGCGCCTTGCTTATCGCCTTGCGCCAAACCAGCTTGCTGAGGGCAACAGCGTTCATTGGATTGCGTGACAATTTTGCCATCTCGGCGCGCGCTGTCTCCGCGACATCTGCAGTGGCTTTCGACATATGGCCTGCGTCTTGAGGCGGTTGGGGGTCGTATTCGATAATGAGCTGAATGCGCTCGGCTGTTTCGCGGCCTGCAATGACCTCGACCAAGGAGAAAGCAAGGTCGATTCCCGCTGAAACCCCTGCCGCGGTCCAGATATTGCCAGAGGTTACGACCCGCTTGTCTGGCTGTGGAATGGCACCGAAACGGTTCAATACGTCCATGGCCGCCCAGTGGGTTGTCGCGGGCAGACCTTTCAGCAATCCGGCGGCGCCCAAGACGACAGCACCGGAACAGACCGAGGTGGTAAACCGTGTTCCAACATGGGCTTGGCGCAGCCATTTGGTAAGGGTGCCGTCAGCGGCGGCTATGGCGGTTTGCGCTTCTGATCCGGGCACCAGAACCATATCAGGTGCAGGGGTTTCATCGAAAGTATGGGTTGCGGCAACGACGAGGATGCCGCGGTCGGTGACCACCGGGCCGACCTCGTGGGCGACAAAGCGCAGATCGACGCCGGGAAGCATCTTGAGTACCTCATAAGGGCCGAGTACGTCGAGAGCGGTAAAGCCGGGATAGAGAACAAGAGCGATTTGCATAGAGAAACTCACATTAATAGAACGGTCGTGCTTTTTTAATGGTTCGGTCACAATACGCAAGCCACAGCGCGCAGGCGGGGCTGGTAGCTCTGGGGAAGGAGCAGTTGATGCAAGAAAACGGAAGTTCCGGATCGCCGACGAAAGCCGAGCGGACCCGTGCGCGGATATTGGATATTGCCCAGCGTGAGGCGAGTCTGATTGGTATAGATTCTCTTACCCTTGGTGGGTTGGCCCAGTCCTGCGGGCTTTCCAAGAGCGGGCTGAACGCGCATTTCGGATCAAAAGAGGCCTTGCAGATCGCGGTTATTGACGCCGTCGCAGGCCGCTTTCGATCTGAGGTTGCGGAACCTGCTTTGGCGTATCAGGCCGGTAAAAAGCGTTTGGAGGCGATTATGGCCTGCTGGATTGCATGGTCTCAACATGCTGACCGCCCCGGGGGATGTCAGTTTATCGCGGCCACCTTTGATTTTGATGGTTTGGACGGTCGGGTGAGGGACCGGCTTGAGCATTGGATGACGATATGGCGCGGCGTGATCATTCGGACTGTGGAGGAGGCGAACACGGCGCAAGCCCTTGGCCATGATCCGGAAAACACTGCCAGCCTCGCGTTTGGATTGTACATGGCGCAGCATATGGAGCGCCAGCTGCTTGGGGATGACACGGCTGGCGACCGTGCGCTTGGCCAGTGGCGCGAGAGGATTGCGGGCCAGCCGCAGAAATAGGCGGCATCACAGCCACAAAAGCCAAGATTGGCAGAGGAAAGTCGCAGTGTTTGGCCAGATTGCAGGTTGGCGCTGTCGGCAGTACTACTGCGGTCCGCAGTCAGTAACCCCACAGCAAAAAGGCCGCCCCAAGCAGGAGCAGCCTTTTGTAAGTTAACCTATCAGGCGGAAAGGATCAGCCCGAGATAAACGCGGGATCAACCCTGGCGGGCTTTGAACCGGCGCTGCGTTTTATTGATCACGTAAACGCGGCCCTTGCGACGCACAACGCGGCAATCACGGTGCCGGTTCTTGAGCGAGCGGAGCGAATTGCGAACTTTCATGTTCCAACCTTTCCATCTTTGGCCCCGCCTTCGTCATAAGACGAGGACCAGCGCCGGGTTACGGGCGACCCCGCCAACCTTCCCAGGAAGGCGTTGGGGCCAGTGAATTTCGTGGTGGGCGATACTGGGATCGAACCAGTGACCCCTTCGATGTCAACGAAGTGCTCTACCGCTGAGCTAATCACCCACTTTCCTGCGCAAATCTCTGGCCCCAAAAAAAACGGGGCGCGAAATACCGCGCCGGTTGGGTCGCTATAAAAGGTTGCGGCGCGACGATCAAGAGGGCTTTTGGCATTCCCTGAAATTGGATGGCTTTCGGCACAGGGCCGGTTGATCTTGTGAGCGTCACAGTCAAACTGCGCAACGCCACCAGGGCAAGCTCCACAGGGATCAGCGCGTGTTTTGCAGGGTTTCAGGGCAATTGCAGTAACTTGTAAAAATACCGCCTTAGCGTATCCGATTCCCCTTATGATCTACATTGCATCTGCTTAGAATAGCCGCATTATTCGATTATTGATGCGTCCTGTTTTCAGGCGAATCCCAATAAACGGGCGGCGCAAGACCGATCAAGCCTGAGCAAAGGCACAGAGGGGAAACTATGCCCAAGTCAGCATATGACGTCGTTTTACCGGTAAAAGACCGTTCTTGCGTGGTTTTCGCCTCGCCCCACTCTGGGCGCGACTATCCTTGGACGTTTTTGCGCTCAACCATGCTGGATCAACATGTGATCCGCTCTTCCGAGGACGCATTTGTGGATCAGATGTTCGATTGCGCCCCGGAATACGGGGCAGCCTTTATCAAAGCAGGGGCACCGCGGGCTTTTGTCGATCTTAATCGGTCGGCTGGCGAACTGGATCCCGCCCTGATCGAAGGGGTGCGCCGGCGCGGGCATAATCCGCGTATTGCGTCAGGGTTGGGAGTGATTCCCCGCGTTGTGGCCAACGGGCGTGCCATTTATCGCGGCAAGCTGACCCTTGCAGAGGCGCAGCGGCGAATCGAATCTTATTGGCATCCCTACCATCAAAAGCTGCAATCCCTGTTGGATGCGGCCCATCAGCGACATGGGCAGGCGGTGTTGATTGATTGCCATTCCATGCCGCACGAGGCGATGGACAGCGTTGCACGGTCCGGGGTGAAACGTCCTGACATTGTGCTGGGCGACCGGTTCGGCACCGCAGCCGCAGGAGAGGTTGTCGACCGTGTCGAGGCCGCTCTATGTGCTGCGGGCTTTGTTGTCACCCGCAACACGCCTTTTGCCGGGGCCTATATCACCCAGGCCTACGGGCGTCCGGCGCAGGCCCAGCATGCGGTGCAGGTGGAAATTGATCGCTCGCTTTATATGAACGAAAAGCTGATTCGCCCGAATGGGGATTTCGAAACCGTGCAGCGTGCCCTGCGGGAGGTCGTGGCCAAGGTGGCGCAAATCGGGCTCGGGCGGGTGCCACTGGCCGCTGAATAACGGATCAGCTGCGGTTCAGCCGTGTGAACCCGACACCGATGCACAAAACCGCCACGCCCGTCGCAACGGTGCGCATCTGGTTCCAGAACTGCCAGTCGGGCGAATAGGCCAACCACAGTGCGCGCGCGGTATCTATGTCCTGAGGGATGGTGATTCGCGCAAGTTCTTCGTTCATGGGCACGTTGATGGCCATTGTAAGAGCCACGCCAAGCAGGGCCGATAAGGCCGTAGCCATCGCGAACCAAGGCCATGCGCCACGTTGGGAGGTGGCCGCCAGCAAGGCCGTGGTAACCAGCAGGGCAACCGGCGTGCCGAAAAACGCCGGCGCAAAGACCGCGTTGCGCACCGAGCCATTCATCGCCTGCATCGCGGCGATTGCCACACGTGGATCAGCCGCGTCCAACCCCCACATGGTTGAACAGACCCAAGCATAAAAGAAACCGAACAGCGCCGCCGTTAACAAAAGGCTGATCAGGCAAAGGGGCATCGTGAGGGATTTCATCTGGCATCTCCAATAGCCGTATTAATGTGTACGTCTTTACATATCCGTATCGTTATGTACGGATGTTTGTCAAGCGATGCAGGGATATAGGAATGCGCACAGAGAAACGGCAGGCACGGCAGGCCCAGATAGAGGAAGAGGCTTATGCGCTGTTCGATACTTTGGGATTCGATGGCACTTCCATGTTGGCGGTGGCCAAACGCGCCAAGGCATCGAATGAAACCCTGTACCGTTGGTATGGTGACAAACACGGGTTGTTCGAAAGCATGGTGCAAGCGAATGCCGATTTGGTTCGCAAGCAGCTGACAAAAGCGGCGGAGGGGCACGCCGACCCAATGACGCGGCTGACACAGGTTGCACCGGTGCTGCTGGGGATGTTGTTGGGGCCACGGGCGATTGCGTTGAACCGTGCGGCGGCTTCTGACCCGACAGGCGCCTTGGGGCAGCTTTTGGCAAAGGGCGGGCGCGAGGATGTCTTGCCTCTCATCAAAGATCTATTGGCGCAGGCCATCCGCGAAGGGCAACTGCAACCGCCCCAAGACGGGGACATCGGCGGGGTGTTCATGCATTTGCTCGTAGGGGATCGTCAAATCCGGCGGGTGATTGGCACCTTGCCGCCTCCGACCGAAGTGGAAATCGCCGAAATCACGCGGATCGCCTTGGCGCAGTTTACCGCCCTATGCGCTAGCGCAAAGCCCGTCCCTTGACGATGGCCTTAGCCCCGAAGCGGGACCGGATGGCATCTGTGGCTCGTTCCGCTTTGCTGCGCTGGCCGGCGTCCGGATCCAGCAAATCACCAGCCATATCCGCCCCTTCGGCAGGGCATAAGTCGGAGATACCCACTCCGATCAACCGGTAGGGGCCGGTTTCGTCCAATTGATCAAACAGGGCGCGGGCGGTGCGGTAAATCCGGTCAGCCAGCTGCGTCGGGTCGCTTAGGGTGACGCGCCGCGTCAGACCGGTGAAGTTTCCCCGTTTCAGTTTCAGCGTGACAATGCGCCCGGCAATCTCCTTGGCTTTGGCCCTGTCAGCCACCTGTTCGGACAGCCGCCACAAGTGCCCGTCAAGGATATCGGGATCGGAGGTGTCTTGGTTAAAGGTGGTTTCCTTGGAAACAGATTTCACCGGATCATTGGCCGATATCCGGCGGTGATCCTGCCCGCGCGCCAGATGCCAAAGGCGTTCGCCCATGCCGCCAAACCGCGCGACGAGATCAGCCTTGTCCCAGCGCAGCAGATCGGAAAATGTGCGGATGCCGGCCTTGTCCAGTGACATCTGTGACACGGCACCGACGCCCCAGATCAGTTTTACCGGACGATCCCGCAGGAAATCGGCGGTTTCTGCCTTGCCGATGACGGAAAACCCGTGCGGCTTGTCGAGGTCCGACGCGACCTTGGCGAGGAATTTATTGTGGCTCAGACCAATCGAACCGGTCAGCCCCAGTTCGTCTTTCATCCGCCGCACCAACCGCGCCAGCATCACCGCAGGTGGCGCGCCATGCAAACGGGCGGTGCCGGTCATGTCCAGAAAGGCTTCGTCCAGTGACAGGGGTTCGATGGCGGGGGTCAGTTCCCCCATCATCGCGCGGATGGCACGGGATGCCTCGACATAGGCATCCATGCGGGGCTTGATGATTACAGCCTCGGGGCACAGCTTGAGCGCCTGAAACATTGGCATGGCCGAGCGCACCCCGCGAATTCGCGCAACATAGCAGGCCGTCGAGACCACGCCGCGCCGGCCGCCGCCGATGATCACCGGTTTGCCGTTCAGCGCGGGGTTGTCACGTTTTTCAACTGAGGCATAAAAGGCGTCACAATCCATATGCGCGATACACAGGCTGTCGAGTTCGTCATGCACCAGAACACGCGGGCTGCCACAGGCGGGACAGCGTCGTGCCGGGGCAATCTGGGACAGGCAATCGCGGCAAAGGGCAGCCATGGCGGGACACCGGAATAAGACAAGAAGGTTCACGCGCAAGGTTAACGGGGACGGCGAGGAATGAACACAGAGGATGAAACGGGATTTACCGGCGCAAAAATGGCCTTGTTTTTGGGGCAGCGGCTTGTGGTGATCCTGCGTGACGATCTGCCGGGATTGCCGTTTGCAGGCCAGTGGGACCTGCCCGGGGGCGGTCGCGAAGGGCAGGAAACGCTGTTTAATTGCGTGCAACGTGAATGCCACGAAGAGCTGGGCCTGACCGTGTTGCCCGAAAATGTCCTGTGGAAGCGACGATTTTTGCAAGAAAACACAGGTGATCCGGTGTGGTTCTTTGTGGCCCGCCTGCGCTCTGATGCGTCAGAAAGGATTGTGTTTGGCGATGAAGGGCAGGAATGGCGGATGATGGAGGTTGCAGAGTTTCTGCGTCATCCCAAAGGGATAACAGCCTTCCAAGACCGCTTGCGTCTTTACTTTGAGCAGATGGGCGAACTGCCTGCCAAGAAAAGCCCCCGCTGCCTTAAGCGGGGGAAAGGTGACGAACATCAGGAAGATCGAGTTCGTCGGGGAGTATCACCTGTTAAAAGCGTAGCACCAACACGGCCAATCACATAGCCAGGATTTCCTGACCAAGGGGTCAATTCGACCATTGTGCTGTTATTGCTACAGTCAGAGGTTGAATTTTTTCAGGCCGAAAGCTCGTCAATAATGGCGCTGGCGGCGGCGGCTGGATCGGTTGCTTGCCAGATCGGGCGGCCCACAACGATGTGATCAACCCCGTTTGCGATGGCCTGTGCCGGTGTCGCAACGCGCTTTTGATCGCCAAGCTCGGCCCCTTGCGGGCGCACACCGGGTGTGACGATTAGCTTGCCCTGGGCCTCGGGCAGAGCGCGGATTGCGGCAGCTTCCTGAGGGGAGGCAATGACACCGTCGGCACCGGCATCCAGCGCACGGGCGGCGCGGGTCAGCACCAGATCGGCCAGATCGCCATGCTGGATCAGAGAGGCGTCCAGATCAGAGCGGTCCAGCGACGTCAGGATGGTTACGCCGAGGATTTTCAGATTGCTGCCTGCGGCACCTTCCTTGGCGGCGCGCACCACATGCGGGTCACCATGCACGGTCAGGAAATCCAGATCGAATTGTGCAAGCCCCCGCACTGCGGCCTCAACAGTTGCACCGATGTCGAACAGTTTCATATCCAGAAAAATACGTTTGCCCTGTTCCTGTTTCAACTCATTGGCCAGCGCCAGCCCGCCACCGGTCAGCATGCCCAATCCGATTTTGTAAAATGAAACAGCATCGCCAAGCCGCGCGGCAAGATCAAGCCCGGCAACAGCGTTGGGAACATCAAGGGCAACGATCAGGCGGTCATCGGATACGGGGGTAGACATGGGGCAGGCTCCTGCTGGGAAATGTGCAAACGGCCCCGACATACGTGTCGGCGGCGGAACTGTCCATTGCCATGCCCCAGAAAAGCCGTGGCCGGCCACGTATAATGACCGGCCAAATGTAGATGTGAGGAAGATGCGTGCTGTGGCCGCGCGCGAACGCGGTTCAGGCGGCAGTTTTCAGGTGTTGACCTTCTGCTGTCAGCTCGGCTTGCGCGGTGTGTTCCTCTCTGTAGGTGTGCAGGCTGTCGCCGTCCGCGTGGCGGTGTTTGGCCTGCTGTGTCAGCTTGAATGCCGCCATGGCCAAGGGCATCATCAGCGCCCCCTCAACCGCACAGGGGTAGTGGTATACGCTGCTGTCCGCCCTGAGTTCGACATTCGCCTCGAACATATTGGTGACGGGATTGTACCTGATCATTTCAGGGGTAACTTTCGTGATCTGCATTTTACGCCTCCGGTGCCTGACCCTTTTGTTGGGCCTTAGGGTCACTCTGCGCCAAGGCTCCGGGGTGAGATAAGGGGAAAAAGCTCTGGTTTGTGCCCCTGAGCAGAGGCGCGGGATAAAGGAGGGCTGAACTCAGGGTTGGAGAGGCCGGCGCGAAATTGCCCTGATTTTATCGGGTGGTTAGGATTTTACGTTCGTTTAACCCAGCAGAAATTTGGGCGCATGTTGTACCCAATGAAAATGCCCCTAACCTTCATTGATAACGAGACCACGGCGATTAACGATGTGGTGACGGCGGATGTTGTTTCGCACTTGGGTGATATGGCATCGCATATCATAAAGGTATATCCCGAAGGTGATCTTATCGCTTTGGGGTGACGTTCGGCCCTGCTTGCGCGGGAGGCGCGGGCGGAAAATGACCAGATTTACAGGTTGGTCTACTTGAACCTGCGGGCGGGCTTCCCAAATTAATCATGAGGCCCAAAAATATGCGTGCCGCCAAGCGGGCGCAACACAACCGGGCGCTTGTAAAAAGGAGAGATACCATGGACTTGAGCAAGTTCACGGAGCGGTCGCGCGGGTTCATCCAAGCGGCGCAAACCATCGCAACACGCGAGAACCACCAACGGCTGACACCCGAGCATATCCTACAGGCTTTGCTGGATGATGATCAGGGGCTGGCCAGCAATCTTATTTCTGCCTCAGGTGCGGATGCCAATCGGGTACGCGAGGCACTACAGCTGTCGATGGGCAAACTGCCCAAGGTGACGGGTGATGCGGCGCAGGTCTATCTGGACAATGCAACCACCAAGGTTCTGGCCGAGGCGGAGGCGTTGGCGAAAAAGGCTGGTGATAGCTTTGTGCCGGTCGAACGCATCCTGATGGCGCTGTGCATGATCAAATCCGGCGCCAAGGCGGCGCTTGAGGCGGGCAAGGTCACGGCGCAGGGGTTGAACACTGCGATCAATGACATTCGCAAAGGGCGCACGGCAGATACTGCAAGTGCTGAAGACGGTTATGAGGCGTTAAAGAAATACAGCACCGATTTGACGGCGCGGGCCGAAGAGGGCCGGATTGATCCAATTATCGGGCGCGACGAGGAAATCCGCCGCGCAATGCAGGTCTTGAGCCGTCGTACCAAGAACAATCCGGTGCTTATCGGGGAGCCGGGCGTGGGTAAGACCGCGATTGCCGAGGGTATGGCCCTGCGCATTGTCAACGGTGACGTGCCAGAGTCCTTGCGCAACAAGAAGCTGCTGAGCCTCGATATGGGCGCATTGATTGCTGGGGCGAAATATCGCGGCGAGTTCGAAGAACGGCTGAAAGCGGTGCTGACCGAAGTGACCGAAGCGGCGGGCGAGATCGTCTTGTTCATCGACGAGATGCATACGCTGGTGGGCGCAGGCAAAGCGGATGGCGCGATGGATGCGTCCAACCTGCTGAAGCCGGCGCTGGCGCGGGGTGAGCTGCACTGTATCGGTGCGACCACGCTGGACGAATATCGCAAACATGTTGAAAAAGACGCAGCCCTTGCGCGGCGTTTCCAGCCAGTGATTGTGCAGGAGCCAACGGTGGAAGACACGATTTCCATCCTGCGCGGCATCAAAGAGAAATACGAGCTGCACCATGGTGTGCGCATTGCCGACAGTGCTTTGGTTGCGGCGGCAACGCTTTCGCATCGCTACATCACCGACCGGTTCCTGCCGGACAAGGCGATCGACCTGATGGACGAGGCCGCCAGCCGGTTGCGCATGGAAGTGGACAGCAAGCCCGAAGAGCTTGACGCGCTGGACCGCCAGATCATGCAATTGCAGATCGAAGAGGCGGCGCTGAAGCTGGAGGATGATCAGGCGTCGAAAGACCGGCTTGAGACCTTGCAAAAGGATCTGGCCGATTTGCAGGAGAAATCCGCCGAGATGACGGCAAGCTGGCAGGCTGAACGCGACAAGCTGGCCGGTGCCCGTGACATCAAGGAAAAGCTGGATCAGGCCCGCGCCGAGTTGGAAATTGCCAAACGTGAAAGCAATCTGGCGAAGGCGGGCGAGCTGTCTTACGGGGTGATCCCGCAGCTTGAAAAAGACCTTGAGGCGGCGGAGTCCCGCGAAGAGGGAATGATGGTCGAAGAGGCCGTACGCCCTGACCAGATCGCCAGTGTTGTTGAACGCTGGACAGGTATTCCGGCGGGCAAGATGCTGGAAGGTGAGCGGGACAAGCTTTTGCGGATGGAAGACCAGTTGCATGGTCGTGTGATCGGGCAGAATTCTGCGGTGACGGCGGTGGCCAATGCGGTGCGCCGTGCGCGGGCTGGTCTGAACGATGAAAACCGCCCGCTGGGCAGCTTCCTGTTCCTTGGGCCAACTGGCGTGGGTAAGACCGAGCTGACCAAGGCGGTGGCCGAGTTCCTGTTTGATGACGACAACGCGATGGTGCGGATTGATATGTCGGAGTTCATGGAGAAACACGCGGTGGCCCGGCTGATCGGTGCGCCTCCCGGCTATGTCGGGTATGACGAGGGCGGTGTTTTGACCGAAGCGGTGCGGCGCAGGCCCTATCAGGTTGTGCTGTTTGATGAGGTCGAAAAGGCCCACCCGGATGTGTTCAACGTTCTGTTGCAGGTCTTGGACGATGGGGTGCTGACCGATGGTCAGGGCCGCACGGTTGATTTCAAGCAGACGCTGATCATTCTGACGTCGAACCTTGGGGCGCAAGCGCTGAGCCAACTGCCCGATGGCGGTGATATGGCGGCCGCAAAGCGCGACGTGATGGATGCGGTGCGGGCGCACTTCCGCCCCGAGTTTCTGAACCGTCTGGACGAGACTGTGATCTTTGACCGTCTGGCCCGCGAGGACATGGCAGGGATCGTCGATATCCAGTTGGGTCGTTTGCTGAAACGGCTTGCCGGTCGCAAGATTGATCTGGCTTTGGACGATGGTGCGCGACAGTGGTTGGCTGATGAAGGCTATGATCCGGTATTCGGTGCGCGGCCTTTGAAACGGGTCATTCAGCGGACGCTACAGAACCCGCTTGCCGAGATGCTGTTGTCGGGTGATGTACGCGATGGCGACCGGATCGAGGTCAGTGCAGGTGCGGACGGGTTGATCATTGGCGACCGGATCGCGGCCAGTAACCGGCCCAAACCTGACGATGCCACCGTGCATTAATCCTCTCGACACATAGGAAAGAAAGGCCGGCGGATTACGTCGGCCTTTTTTGTGGTGCCAAGGGGCATGTTGTGGTTTGAGGTCCCTATGTGGAAAGCAAAATATGTATTATTCGATTGTGATGGCGTTCTGGTCGACAGCGAGACGTTGACGCATAACTTGTTGTCGCAAGAGCTGGGCCGGTATGGTCTGGCTATCCCCGCGCAGGAGGTGGGGCGGATGTTTGTCGGCGGCACCATGGCGGGTGTCATGCAGACCGCGCGGCAGATGGGGGCGGAATTGCCGTCGGATTGGGTGGCGCAGTTCAACCAAAAACTGTTCGCGCGATTGGCTGCCGACTGCGAGATCATTCCGGGTGTTGTGCTCTTGTTGGACAGGTTGGATGCGGCGGGTATCGGCTATGCGACATGTTCAAACGGGCCGATCGCAAAGATGGACGTGACATTGGGCCGGTGCGGGGTGAAGAACCGTTTGGCAGGTCGGATCTTTAGCGCGCATGACTGTGCTGCTGCAAAACCGGCCCCTGATGTTTATCTCAAGGCTGCGGATGTTGCCGGGGTTGATCCGGCAGACTGTGCGGTCATTGAAGACAGTGCGACAGGTGCGCGGGCAGGGGCGGCTGCGGGAATGCGGTGTTTCGGGTTTTGCGCCGAGACGGATGCGGAAAATCTGTCGCCCCATTGCACGGCATTATTTGACGATATGGACCAGCTGCCAGGGTTGCTTGGCCTGTGACATCTGACAATCCGGTGTGGTTATTGAAATGATCGGCGAAATCCTTGGTCAAAGCCGGCGCAGCTCTTAGGTTCTTGGGGACACGCAAAAGGAGCATTCCGCATGGCGCACCGTTGGACCAATACACTTACCCATAGCGATATCACCCCGCACCGGGCATTTCTGAACCGGCGGCAGGTGATGGCGGGACTGGCGGCCGGTGTCGGATTGGCGGGCATTGGCAGAGCGGCGCAGGCCGCAGACGCGCTTGAGCCCAACAGCTATGAAGATATCACCCAGTACAATAATTTTTACGAGTTCGGCACCGGCAAGACCGATCCGGCCCGCAATGCCCATACGCTGACCACTTCGCCCTGGAAGGTCACGATTGACGGGATGGTCGACAAGCCGGGTGATTATTCCATGGAAAGCATCATGGAGGCGATGACCATCGAGGAACGGATTTACCGGTTCCGCTGTGTTGAGGCATGGTCGATGGTGATCCCGTGGAATGGTTTTGAACTGGCCGACCTGCTGACGATGGCCGGTGTGCAGTCGGATGCGAAATACGTTGCCTTCGAAACCGCGAACCGTCCGGACGAGATGCCCGGCGTGCGTTTCCCTGCGCTGGACTGGCCCTATGTCGAAGGATTGCGGCTGGACGAGGCGATGCACCCCCTGACGATTATGGCAACGGGGATTTTCGGCAAACCGATCCCGAACCAGAACGGCGCACCCATGCGGTTGGTGGTGCCGTGGAAATACGGATTCAAATCCATCAAGTCGATTGTGCGGATCACCCTGACCGACCAAGAGCCGCCGACCAGCTGGAACAAGGCGAATGCGCGCGAATACGGGTTCTATAGTAATGTGAACCCCGAAGTGAGCCACCCACGCTGGTCTCAAGCAAGTGAACGGGCCGTCGGCGGGGGATTGTTTGCGCGCCGTCAGCCGACGTTAATGTTTAACGGCTATGAGAAAGAGGTTGCGGCCCTTTATGACGGCATGGACCTGAAGACGAATTTTTAACGCATATATATAGTATAGGCGGGAACGGTCGCAGGGGCGCGGATAGGGCTGATGGACAGGATCAAAGATCAGATCAACGCAAATGCGCGGCGCGTCCCGACATGGGCCGTCTATATTCTATGTCTTCTGCCCGCGCCTTACTTCTTCTATCTCGCGGTGACGGGCAGCCTTGGCCCCGATCCTGTCAAACCGCTTGAGCATAAATATGGCGAGCTGGCCTTGCAGCTGTTGATTGCCGGATTATGCATCACGCCGCTGCGCCAGCATCTTGGGATCAACCTGATCAAGTTCCGCCGGAGCTTGGGCGTGCTGGCTTTTACCTATGCTGCGTTTCATCTGTTGATCTGGGCGGTGTTGGATGTCCAATCACTGGGACGTGTGATCGAGGATGTGATTAAACGTCCCTATATCACCATCGGTATGGCGGGGTTTGCCCTGTTGCTGCCCCTGGCGATCACATCAAACAACTATTCGGTGCGTAAGCTGGGGCCGACATGGCGCAAACTGCACAAGCTGACCTATCCCGCGGTGTTGCTGGGCGGGGTGCATTACATATGGTTGGTAAAGGGCATCCAGATCGAACCGTTGATCTATTTAGCGGTGATCCTTGGATTGTTGGCACTGCGATATTGGCCCAAGCGGCGCGCCAGATCCCCCGCGTAGAGGGACAATATATATAGTGAAGCTGTAAAAGCCGTCCCAAGGGGCGGCTTTTCGCGTTTGGGGCGAAGGCTGGGGCGATTCCATGGAATTCTGGCGAAAGATCGGTCCGGAATCAGGCGCTGCGGATCGAATCTTGGGCATTCTGCGGAGTCATTTTGACCACCTTTCCGGTGAATCGCCCGATTCACCGATTCACTTCACCGGAATCGGAGTGTGTTTGGTGTGAATCGGAGCGTTTGTGTTGGGGATTTTGGTGTGCGTCTTTGTTTGTCTTGTTGGTAAGTCTGTGGATAACACAAGATGTGCGTTTGTTGGTGTGAGTGCTGCCCTTTGGTCAGGGCAATAAAGCTGCTTGTTGTTAGGTGTTTGCGCAAGAATTGGGATGCAAGGGGCTGAAAACATGGGAAAAACGTTTTGCGTTACAAAAACTTCGCATTTCTGGAAAAAAGCGCTTGCGGGTCTGAGCCAGTAACACTAGAACCCCCCTTACCGGACGAGCAGCGACGCTCCAACGGGACGCCGGACGGGCCAGACGGAAGCGGAGACGCAGACAGAGGCCAAGAGGCGGATAAGAAATTTTGAGGTATTTGAGGCGGGGCGCGCCAGTAAGTTAGGGCGCATCCAGTCACTTTTGTCTCTACGCTGTTTGAAAATTAAATATCTGAAGAGATATGTGGGCGGTTTGGTTCATTCGATGGATCAACCTCTACATATCACGCTCCTAGGCTTCGGCTGATTATGGAGTGTCAGCTTCACTGTTTGTAGGGTTTCTGGTTACTTTGGTAACTTGAAGCACACAAACAGAGAAAATGTTCAATAGGTTTCAGTAAGGCCTATTGGATGATGTGCAGAGGTTCGACGTCAAGGATATGATCGTAAGATCATTTCAACTTGAGAGTTTGATCCTGGCTCAGAACGAACGCTGGCGGCAGGCCTAACACATGCAAGTCGAGCGCACCCTTCGGGGCGAGCGGCGGACGGGTTAGTAACGCGTGGGAACATACCCTTTTCTACGGAATAGCCTCGGGAAACTGAGAGTAATACCGTATACGCCCTTCGGGGGAAAGATTTATCGGAAAAGGATTGGCCCGCGTAAGATTAGATAGTTGGTGGGGTAATGGCCTACCAAGTCTACGATCTTTAGCTGGTTTTAGAGGATGATCAGCAACACTGGGACTGAGACACGGCCCAGACTCCTACGGGAGGCAGCAGTGGGGAATCTTAGACAATGGGCGCAAGCCTGATCTAGCCATGCCGCGTGTGTGATGAAGGCCTTAGGGTCGTAAAGCACTTTCGCCAGAGATGATAATGACAGTATCTGGTAAAGAAACCCCGGCTAACTCCGTGCCAGCAGCCGCGGTAATACGGAGGGGGTTAGCGTTGTTCGGAATTACTGGGCGTAAAGCGTACGTAGGCGGATCAGAAAGTAGGGGGTGAAATCCCGAGGCTCAACCTCGGAACTGCCTCCTAAACTCCTGGTCTTGAGTTCGAGAGAGGTGAGTGGAATTCCAAGTGTAGAGGTGAAATTCGTAGATATTTGGAGGAACACCAGTGGCGAAGGCGGCTCACTGGCTCGATACTGACGCTGAGGTACGAAAGTGTGGGGAGCAAACAGGATTAGATACCCTGGTAGTCCACACCGTAAACGATGAATGCCAGTCGTCGGGTAGCATGCTATTCGGTGACACACCTAACGGATTAAGCATTCCGCCTGGGGAGTACGGTCGCAAGATTAAAACTCAAAGGAATTGACGGGGGCCCGCACAAGCGGTGGAGCATGTGGTTTAATTCGAAGCAACGCGCAGAACCTTACCAACCCTTGACATCCTGTGCCACTACCAGAGATGGTACGTTCCCTTCGGGGACGCAGTGACAGGTGCTGCATGGCTGTCGTCAGCTCGTGTCGTGAGATGTTCGGTTAAGTCCGGCAACGAGCGCAACCCACATCTTTAGTTGCCAGCAGTTCGGCTGGGCACTCTAAAGAAACTGCCCGTGATAAGCGGGAGGAAGGTGTGGATGACGTCAAGTCCTCATGGCCCTTACGGGTTGGGCTACACACGTGCTACAATGGCAGTGACAATGGGTTAATCCCAAAAAGCTGTCTCAGTTCGGATTGGGGTCTGCAACTCGACCCCATGAAGTCGGAATCGCTAGTAATCGCGTAACAGCATGACGCGGTGAATACGTTCCCGGGCCTTGTACACACCGCCCGTCACACCATGGGAGTTGGTTCTACCCGACGACGCTGCGCTAACCTTCGGGGGGCAGGCGGCCACGGTAGGATCAGCGACTGGGGTGAAGTCGTAACAAGGTAGCCGTAGGGGAACCTGCGGCTGGATCACCTCCTTTCTAAGGATGTTCCTAGCCATGATTGTTCGCAATCATCATGGAACACTTAGCAGAACAGCAAACAAAGCTGTTCATATATGAAAGCATCGCAAGATGACTTTCGAACCGAGCCGTCCTCATATCTCTTCAGAATAATAGGTCCTGCGCAGTTGTGCGTAGGGTTCCAAAGTTTGGGGCCTTAGCTCAGCTGGGAGAGCGCCTGATTTGCATTCAGGAGGTCAGGAGTTCGATCCTCCTAGGCTCCACCAAGTGTTTTACGCAGTAAAGCACGTCGCCCTGGCAGTCGTTGCGCAGCAACGATGAGAAGGGCAACCCGGCCAGTTACTGGTCCAACCAAGATGGGTCGGTAGCTCAGGTGGTTAGAGCGCACGCCTGATAAGCGTGAGGTCGGAGGTTCAAGTCCTCCTCGACCCACCATCAACTTGATTAGATCAGCAAGCAGTCAACAGACTGTTTGCTCGTCCAATCGGACGACGGGGACTTCTTCGGAAGTCCTCTGACATCGTAAAGAGAGATACAGTTACTTTAAGAGTAATCTTGAAGTAACAAACAACATTGTTTGATCATACCGAGTAAGGTGTTGATCTTCGTTGCTGCCCTTCGGGGCCGGTATTTAGCGGACTGTTTCCTCGGTCTTCTAGATATATCGCGACGAAAACGAACGTGTTGTCCAAGTCAAGTACACTAACCAGAGGTATGACGGTGTTTGCCCGCACGGCTGACACCTATCTGCATGCCTCGTTGTCTGGATTTAGAATCCAGGCGGGAAAAAGTATGCTTTTGACCAGAATAAGGATTGGCAGTTTCTTACCAGCTTCTGCCGGTCGCGCAGGTTTGTTGTTCTATGCGGTGACGTTATGAAGGGATGTAAATAGTCCTCAAGTAGCGAAGCGGTAGGACATAAAACAAGTCTTGCTTTTTCTGGATCAAATCAAGCGCGAAAAGGGCGTTTGGTGAATGCCTTGGCAGTAAGAGGCGATGAAAGACGTGATACTCTGCGATAAGCCATGGGGAGCTGAGAATAAGCTTTGATCCATGGATTTCTGAATGGGGCAACCCACCTGATACTTTGTTATTACTACACTTCGGTGTAGCTAATAACTTGGTAAACCAGGTATTTTTAGGCTGAATATATAGGCTTAAAAAAGCAAACCCGGGGAACTGAAACATCTAAGTACCCGGAGGAAAGGAAATCAATATGATACTCCCCTAGTAGCGGCGAGCGAACGGGGACCAGCCGAGCCATGAGTGTGGTTAGAATGCGTTGGAATGCGCAACCAAAGTGGGTGATAGTCCCGTATAAGAAGCATGATTGGACGTATTAAGTAGGGCGGAACACGTGAAATTCTGTCTGAAGATCGGAGGACCACCTTCGAAGGCTAAGTACTCCTTACTGACCGATAGTGAACCAGTACCGTGAGGGAAAGGTGAAAAGCACCCCGACGAGGGGAGTGAAACAGTACCTGAAACCGAACGCCTACAATCAGTTGGAGGGGCTTTACGCCCTGACAGCGTACCTTTTGTATAATGGGTCATCGACTTGGTCTCACAAGCAAGCTTAAGCCGTTAGGTGTAGGCGTAGCGAAAGCGAGTCTTAATAGGGCGTTGAGTTTGTGGGATCAGACCCGAAACCGAGTGATCTAGGCATGGCCAGGTTGAAGGTTAGGTAACACTAACTGGAGGACCGAACCCACATCTGTTGAAAAAGATCGGGATGAGCTGTGCCTAGGGGTGAAAGGCCAATCAAACTCGGAGATAGCTGGTTCTCTGCGAAATCTATTTAGGTAGAGCGTCGACCGAATACCCTCGGGGGTAGAGCACTGGATGGGTAATGGGGACTCACCGTCTTACTGATCCTAACCAAACTCCGAATACCGAGGAGTACTAGTCGGCAGACACACGGCGAATGCTAACGTCCGTCGTGAAGAGGGAAACAACCCTAACCTCCAGCTAAGGCCCCTAATTCATGGCTAAGTGGGAAAGCAGGTGGGACGACCAAAACAACCAGGAGGTTGGCTTAGAAGCAGCCATCCTTTAAAGATAGCGTAACAGCTCACTGGTCTAAATAAGTTGTCCTGCGGCGAAGATGTAACGGGGCTCAAGCCATGAGCCGAAGCTGAGGATGCATTTATTGCATGGTAGCAGAGCGTAGTGTGACATAGTTCCATGTCTCCTTATCCACTTCGGTGGAATTGGAGACGCGGAGCTTTCTGTGAAGCCGGCGCGTGAGCGATCCGGTGGAGAGATCACTAGTGAGAATGATGACATGAGTAGCGACAAAGAGTGTGAGAAACACTCTCGCCGAAAGTCCAAGGGTTCCTGCTTAAAGCTAATCTGAGCAGGGTAAGCCGACCCCTAAGGCGAGGCCGAAAGGCGTAGTCGATGGGAACCAGGTTAATATTCCTGGGCCAGATGGAAGTGACGGATCTCGAGGGTAGTTCATCCTTATCGGATTGAATGGGCTGCTTAGAGGTCCCTGGAAATAGCTCCATCGCTAGATCGTACCCTAAACCGACACAGGTGGACTGGTAGAGAATACCAAGGCGCTTGAGAGAACTATGTTGAAGGAACTCGGCAAAATACCTCCGTAAGTTCGCGAGAAGGAGGCCCGGTTCCTAGGCAACTAGGGGCTGGGGGCACAAACCAGGGGGTGGCGACTGTTTATTAAAAACACAGGGCTCTGCGAAGTCGTAAGACGACGTATAGGGTCTGACGCCTGCCCGGTGCCTGAAGGTTAAAAGGAGGAGTGAGAGCTCTGAATTGAAGCCCAGGTAAACGGCGGCCGTAACTATAACGGTCCTAAGGTAGCGAAATTCCTTGTCGGGTAAGTTCCGACCTGCACGAATGGCGTAACGACTTCCCCGCTGTCTCCAACATAGACTCAGCGAAATTGAATTACCTGTCAAGATGCAGGTTTCCCGCGGTTAGACGGAAAGACCCCGTGCACCTTTACTACAGCTTCACACTGGCATTAGGCCGAACATGTGCAGGATAGGTGGTGGGCTTTGAAACTTCGACGCCAGTCGGAGTGGAGCCTCCCTTGAGATACCACCCTTGTTCTGCTTGATGTCTAACCGCGGTCCGTTATCCGGATCCGGGACCCTGTGTGGCGGGTAGTTTGACTGGGGCGGTCGCCTCCTAAATCGTAACGGAGGCGCGCGAAGGTTGGCTCAGAGCGGTCGGAAATCGCTCGTTGAGTGCAATGGCAGAAGCCAGCCTGACTGCGAGACTGACAAGTCGAGCAGAGTCGAAAGACGGCCATAGTGATCCGGTGGTCCCAAGTGGGAGGGCCATCGCTCAACGGATAAAAGGTACGCCGGGGATAACAGGCTGATACTGCCCAAGAGTCCATATCGACGGCAGTGTTTGGCACCTCGATGTCGGCTCATCTCATCCTGGGGCTGGAGCAGGTCCCAAGGGTACGGCTGTTCGCCGTTTAAAGAGGTACGTGAGCTGGGTTTAGAACGTCGTGAGACAGTTCGGTCCCTATCTTCCGTGGGTGTAGGATACTTGAGAGGAGTTGCCCCTAGTACGAGAGGACCGGGGTGAACGATCCACTGGTGGACCAGTTGTTATGCCAATAGCAGTGCTGGGTAGCTATGATCGGACAGGATAACCGCTGAAGGCATCTAAGCGGGAAGCCCCCCTCAAAACAAGGTATCCCTGAGAGCCGAGGTAGACCACCTCGTCGATAGGCCAGAGATGTAAGCGTAGTAATACGTTCAGTTGACTGGTACTAATTGCTCGATAGGCTTGATTTGATCCAGTAGAAGCAAGACTTCACTACTCAAATCAAAAGCATACACAGTACATTAGATGTACATGACTTGGACAAGTTCGATGTCCTCGGTAGGAAAGCCGGGGATGTCAGTTTGTATCGCAAACACACCTCTAACGTTCCATCCGGAATAGCGAGGGAGTGGGAACGCGCACTTCATGCGCTGATACCCACCCAACGTATTTGTATACAAACACGTTGAAGTCTTTTTTTGGTTTGGTGATCATAGCGAGAGCAAAACACCTGGTTCCATCCCGAACCCAGCCGTTAAGTGCCTTAGCGCCGATGGTACTGCGTCTTAAGGCGTGGGAGAGTAGGTCATCGCCAAACCTAATAAAGACTTCAATTCAAAACGTATCTCTCTACGATGAAAAATCAATAATCCAAAATTACCGTAGTCATACACCGATGAAACACACACCGCGGGTCAACGGTTTTTGCTTGACCCGAAACACCGGATTGCGGATGCCTTGTGCAAACCCTGGCCACAATCCAAGTGAGACGTTTCATGACTTCCAAGGTAAAAATCGGCGCGGTGGTCATCGGTCGCAATGAGGGCACCCGATTGGTTAACTGCCTGATGTCTTTGCAAGACGAGGTTGATCTGGTGGTTTATGTGGATAGTGGATCGACCGATGCTTCGCTTGAAAATGCTACCCGACTTGGCGCTGAAATCGTGTTGTTGGATGAAAGTGTCCCGTTCACCGCGGCCCGCGCGCGAAATGCCGGGTTCGAACGGATCATGGACCGCGGCGATCCACCGGCCATGGTTCAGTTTCTCGATGGAGATTGCCGTTTAGAGCCGGGATATCTTTCCCAAGCGGTGGCAGAGCTGGAAGGGCAGGATAGCCTTGGTGTCGTGACCGGTTGGCGGGCTGAAATTTATCCTGATGCCAGCGTCTATAATCAAATGTGCGATCATGAGTGGCACGGGCCGGTGGGGGACATTGCCGCTTGCGGTGGTGATATGATGGTGAAAGCCGCAGTATTTCAACAGGTTGGCGGGTTCAATCCGCAGGTGATTGCCGCCGAGGACGACGAGTTTTGCACCCGGCTGCGCAAGGCGGGATGGTCGTTATGCCGTTTGCCCCTCGCGATGACGCATCACGACGCAAATATGATGCACTTCAGCCAATGGTGGAGCAGAGCGGTGCGCACCGGGCATGGGTTCGAACAAGTGAACGATCTGCATCCCGAGTATTTCCAGAGGGAACGCAAACGCATGTGGATTTATGGCGCTGTGCTTCCCGCGCTTGGGTTGGTCGGGCTGCTGTTCTTTTGGCCGCTTCTTGTGCTGGTGCTTTTGCTGTTTGCGGTTTCCTACATGCGGACGGTGCTGGGGTTGATCCGGTCGGGCCTGCCCAGATTGCGGGCCGCCCATCATGGTTTCTACTTATTTCTGTCGAAGTTCCCGAATATCGTTGGCGCAGCGACCTATCACATGCGCAAACGCAAGGGCGCAGATATGGTGATTATCGAATATAAGTGAGCCGGGAATGAGCAAGAAAACACGTGTTGGCATCATCGGGGCGGGGTATATTTCCGATTGGCATGCGGATGCCATCAAGGCGACGGATCGAGCGGAGCTGACATGTGTGGTGGATAGTAATCCGGCAGCGGCGCAGGAATTTGCCGCACGGCGTGGAATTGCCGCCTTTGGTTCGGTGCAGGAGATGCTGGCGGCTGGCGCGGCGGATGCCGTACATGTATTGACCCCGCCAGAATACCACCGCGCGGTGTGCGAGGAATGCGTGGCCGGCGGCCTTCATGTGTTGGTAGAGAAACCTGTTGCCCTTTCTGCGTCCGATGTGACCGCCATGGTTTCAGCGGCAGAGGGGGCTGGCGTACAATTTGCCGCGGGGCATAACTTTCTGGCACTTCCGTCTTATCAACGGCTTAAAGCATTGAAAGAAAGCGGAAAACTGGGGCGGGTGTCGACTGCCGAGATCAGCTGGTGCTTTCCATTGGGGCCGCTACGTTCGGGGCCGTATGGTATCTGGATGATGCGGAAAACCGGGAATCTCTTGCAGGAACTTGGTCCGCATCTCTATGCGTTTATGCAGGATCTGTTTGGCGACATCGAGGTTCTGCACCTTCAGACATCCAATGAAATTGCGCTGCCGGGCGGCGGCACCCGACCGCAAGGCTGGCAGATTCTGGCGCGGGCAGGGGGTGTTGATGTGACCTTGAACCTTGCGCTGGTGGAAACCTTTGATGATCGGTCTGTAGTCGTGCGGGGATCTTCGGCAATGGCGCGGCTGGATTATGCCAAGGACAGTTTGGTTGTGTCGGGGGTGAATACCTCTGATCTGGTGCTTAATCCGTTGCGTGATGCCTTGGGGCAAAGCCTCGGGCATCTGCGCGAGGGGGCGGTGAATGCGGCACGACAGCTTACATCACTGAACCAGAAATCCCCCTATGGGCTGAGCTTTCGTGGCATTTGCGATGCGGTTTATTCCGCGCTTGCGGAAGGTCGCCCGGTTGACGCGCGGTTCAGCGGCGCCAGCGCGATCAAAGTGATGCGGGCGATTGATGAAACTCTGGCCTTGCTGCCAGAACAGCCGGTGACGACCAAACCGGAAGGCATACCGCAACCGACCGCCCTTGTAATTGGCGGCACCGGATTTATCGGTCGGGCGTTGACGCGGCGGCTGGCGCAGGGCGGAACCCATGTGCGGGTATTGTCGCGGGGCAAGACTGGGCCGTTTGATGATATCGCGGATAAGGTCGAAACCGTTGCGGTTTCCCTGCGGGATGCGCAGGGGCTTGAGGCGGCAATGCAGGGGATCACACATGTGTATCACCTTGCCAAATCAGAAGATAAGACATGGGCGGCAGCGTTGGAAAATGACGTGGCCGTGACCGAACGAATTGCGCAGGCGGCGCTGAATGCCGGCGTGAAACGACTGATCTATACCGGCACAATTGCGTCTTATGATCTGTCTGACCCACAGGTCACCATCACCGAAGCTTCGGGGTTTGGCGAGGATATGGAAAGCCGCAACATCTATGCCCGGTCCAAGGCTGAATGCGAGGCGCGCTTGATGGCAATGCACCGTGACAAGGGGTTGCCGGTGACGATTGCGCGCCCCGGCATCGTTGTTGGCGCTGGCGGCCCGTTGCAGCATTGGGGCATCGGGCGCTGGCATGGCGCGGGGGCCGTCAAAATCTGGGGCAGCGGCGAAAATATACTGCCTTTTGTCCTGATTGATGATGTTGCGGATGGCCTGATCCTGATGGCTAGGCACGAGGCTGCGCTTGGCGAAAGCTTTAATCTGATCGGCGAACCGATGCTGTCTGCACGTGGGTATTTTGATGCAATCCATCAGGCACTGGGCGCGCGGATCAAGGTTTCCTCGGGGCCTCTGGGGCTTCTCTATGCTACGGATGCGGTGAAGTTCTTCCTGAAAACTAAGGTGTTGCGCCGTGGTGGTCTGTCAAAACCCAGCCTGCGGGATTGGAAAAGCCGCGCGCATTATTCGCCGTTTGACAACAGCAAACCCAAAGCGAAACTTGGCTGGACACCCGAAGGGCGCAAGGATGCCTTTATCAAAGCGGCGATTACGGATGCAGGGCTGCTGGGGTTCTGACGGGACCTTAACGATTTTTACATAATTCGGATTACCGGAATCACAGCTTGCCTTCGGCCAACCACTGGTCCAGCTGTTTGCGACTGATTTCAAAGTGCATACTGTCCTCGCGACGCCATGATGCCCCCCAAACCCAGCCTTCGGTGCGGAAAAAATCGGCCAGAATGGTCAGACCCAGCTGGGTCTTGCCGTCGCCCAGCGTATCAAGCTTGCCGTCGATGTTCAGATCGACGGCCAACCCGAATGCATGTGTTGAAATGCGGTTTTTCGTGCCACGAATGCGGCGCACACAAAGGGCGCCGGCGGTGTTGATCCGTGCATAAAGATCGGGATCGGTGACACGAACGTTTTCAAACACGCGGGCCAGTGAATCCAGCGCAGGTTGCAGCATCGTCACCCGGATGGGGCCGACACGTTGAGTCTTAAGCTTGGGTTTCAGGCGCGGATTTGTCATTGCCTCGCATTTGTCGCTTAGCACTTCTCGCGGCCTGCCCAATTTCTGGGCAAGGTAGGTCGGACCGGCGGTTTTCAGACCCTTGTTCACATTCCTGCGATCCCCGATCACAACCACCTGTGCATAGGCGTCGATAATATCGTTGGTGCCATTTCGTTCGAAAACTTCGGCACCGTCGTTTGGTGCGATCTGGCCGCTTAAGCCAGTGCTGGGCATCTGGCGCTGGAATGCAGGGCGGTTGCGCACCTCTTGCCCCAAGGCGGACATCCCTTCGCGGATGTCCTCAAGCCGAAGGCGGATATCTTCAACCTGTTGGTTTAAAACCTCAATTTCAATCCTTGCCTGACTGTCGATGGCGGGCCCCCTGCCGCCATTGTCTGTCCCGAGGATCATCGGAATAGTGAACCATAAAATAGGGGCCAGAATAATGGCGACGGCAAGTATGATGGCTGGAATTAACCGCATGAATAAAACTTTCAGAAAATAAAATGTTCTGTACTTGGGAAAGTCTAGGCCATGGTGGCCGTCGGCGTCAAAACCGTTGTGACCGGTGCCCGTGTCGTATACCTTGGAAACAATATATTTAATGAACTACTTTTTGAAAGGAGGAGATATGTTTTTCCTGCGTACCCTCACTGTGGCAACTATGGCCGCGACGCTGGCTTTGATTGGTCAATCGGCGGTTGCCCAGTCCTCGCTGACCGCGGATGAAATCAAAGACGCTTTCAACAAGCAAAAAACCCGTGGTCTGGTTATCGTGCCGGCTGGCGATGCGGCTCAGCAGCCTGAGGCACAGGCTGAGGTGGCCAAGAAAGAAGACTATGTCGCGGTTGAAAAAGCCGATCAGGTAAACGTCAAGATCAGCTTTGATTTTGACAGCGCGGCGCTGCGCGACGACGAAAAGCCGAAACTTGCCAGCCTGTGTGAAGCGATGAAATCCGTCGATGTGGCGGTGTTCCAGATCATTGGCCATACCGATAGTTCCGGCTCTGCCAGCTATAATGAAAACCTGTCCCTGTTGCGCGCCCAAGAGGTCAAACGTCATATGGTGGCAAGTTGCGGCATTGGCGAAAACCGATTGCAGGCCATCGGCATGGGTGAAAGCGCGCCTTTTGATGCTGATGATCCGCGCAGCGATGCGAACCGCCGGGTTGAATTTCAGGCGCTTGGATAAACGCGCGCTGCACCATTATTTGGGCTGACTGGATTGACCTATGACTGACCCCCGCCCCGGCGATGCGTTTCAAATCGGTGATGTTCTTAACAATACCTACCGGATCGAGGCGCTTTTGGGGCGCGGCGGTACGTCCGATGTCTATCGTGCGCGCAACGAAATTTCCGGGCGCCTGATTGCAATCAAGGTGTTGAAGGCCGAATTTTCTGGCAACGATGATTTCCTTGTACTGATGACCCGCGAAGAGGAAGTCCGCGAGATCCGGCACGATGCCATTGTGCGTTATTCCGAAAACCATCGCACGTCGGAAGGGCTGGTTTATCTGGTCATGGATTATATCGACGGGCCGGGCCTTGATGCCAAGCTGCGCCAGGGGCCGATGCCGCCGGAAGACCTGTTGATCCTGTGCAAGCGGGTCAGCGAGGGGTTGAAGGTGGCGCATGACCGCTCGATTGTTCACCGGGATCTTTCCCCCGACAACATCATTCTGCGCGATGGCGATCCGGCCAAAGCCGTGGTCATTGATTTCGGTATTGCCAAGGATACCAACCCCGGTGCGGAAACCATTGTCGGGAATGAATTCGCCGGAAAATATGCCTATGCCGCGCCTGAACAGCTCAGCGGGAACACCGACGCGCGGTCTGACATCTATTCTCTGGGTGCGTTGTTGCTGGCCAATTTCAGAGGTGAAAAACCTCAGATCGGCAACAATCCGATGGAGGTTGTAAAGAACAAGGCCATGCCGTTGGATACCACGGGTGTGCCCGAGCCGCTGAAGGGGTTGCTGGACCGGATGACCGCACCCTTACCGGATGCGCGGTTTCAATCCATGGACGAGGTTCTGCGTTATATCGCCGGGGATGAAACGGAGGATGTGCTTTCGGATGCAACCGTTGTTGTGGCACCGCCCAAGACACTTGATCCGGCTCCGCCCGTAACGCAAACGCCTGCTGCGGCGCCGCCTGCAAAGCCGACGAAACCGGATACGCTCAAACCAAAGCCGGCAAAAACCGGTGGCGGCTCTGGCGGAATACTGGCTGCAATTGCTGCGGTTGTGGTGATTGGTGGCGGGGCTGCGGCGTGGTTCGGCGGGCTGTTTGGTGATGCCGCACCGGTGCTTCCCAAAGCGGCGCCTTTTGCGCTGGTCATTGCCGATCCTGAAAATGGTGCGGCATCGGCCAGTGGTTTTGTCCCTAGTGCCCAGATGCAAGAGACCCTGTCGGCGCGGGTGCGTGATCTGGGGGGAGAGGCCAGTTTGACGCTGGCGTCGGGGGATATCGCGGCAAGTTGGGGCGATGATGTCTTGTCCGTTCTGGATGATGTCGATGACCTTGATACCTGGCAGCTGTCGCTTCGGGGGAACGAGGTGGCGATCACCGGCAGCACGTCTGACGCCGATCTGCTGGACCGTTTGACGTCGAAATACCCGGATGAATGGCCCGGTGCCCTTGGCGGGACCATTGATGTGGCCCTGACCTCACTGTTTCTGGACGCTGTAGAGGTGGAATACCTGCTTGCGCAATATGCCGATTGTGGCCCGCTGACGCAGGCCAGCCACCCGGGCCCTGTGGGATATGGGCCCGAAGATGCGGTCCTGATTTCCGGTAAACTTGCCGGTGCTGCAACTGTCGCGGCCTTGCAGGAAGCGATTGAGGATATTGCCGAAGACCGTTTTGTCGTCATTGATGCAGAGGTGCTGAACCCGACGCTTTGTCTGGTTGAAAACTATCTGCCGCAGGCCCCGAAAAGCGAAATCGAGATTGTATTTACCGAAGGTGTCAGTGGCGCGACCGTGCCAGATGGTCGGTTTCTGGTTGGGCAAAATCCGGTGATTGACCTGATGATCCCTGAAAGCGTGACCACCGGTTATATTTCGGCCTCTATTCTGGATGTCTCGGGCAATGTTTTTCACCTGCTGCCCAACAACGGGCGGCCTGATAATTCGGTGGAAACACTGCGTCAGGGTCGCAATGGTAAGGTTCCGCTGCGGGTGACATTCGACTTGGACAAACCGGATCGGAACGAGGGCGAACTGGCGTTTGAGATTGACGACTCTTCGCTGGGCAAGAGCAAGATTTTGGTGCTGCACTCCTATGCGCCGCTGTTCCGGCAGATGCGCCCGCGTCAGGAATCCGCTGTCGGTTTCACCGAAGCGCTAAGTGAACGTTCGGCAGATGAACTGATCCAGTCGCTGGATTCGTGGATTTTCACCATCGCGGACGAATAGGCGCGGCCTGTTATTGCACCCGACCTTAACGGTGAATTGCGTGTTCGCAGTCTCACCCTTTGGGCGAAAGGGAATGCGTGATGTCTGAGGTTAAACCGGAAAAGGGCTAGATGATATCAATCACAGCAGTGGTGATGTTGTCGCCGCCACCGCCGGCAAGCGCGATTTGGATCAGGTGATCACAGATGACTTCGATCGGTTGCGTGCTAAGGCTTTGGCGCAGCATGTCGAAAGTGGCATATTTCGTCAGCCCGTCCGAACAGATCAGGAAACGGTCACCGGGAGCGATATCACCTCTGATCTTTTCCAGCTCCAGTTCATCGCCGACGCCCACAGCGCGGGTGATCGCATTTGACTGCGGGTGGTGTTCGGCTTCATCCCAGCTGAGATGACCTGCCTCGACAAGAGCGGCGACCACGGAGTGATCGGTGGTCAACATTTCGATTTCACCGTCGCGCAGCCGGTATAACCTACTGTCGCCGGCCCAGATCGCCGCGAAATGCCCCTCGGCGAGCAAGAGCGCAACAACCGTGGCCCCGATCACATCGAACCCCTGCGCGGCGGCCTCCGCGCGGATCAGCCGATGCGCCTCATGCAATGTATCCCGCAGCGCCTGCAACCGGTCGCCAGGGGCCAGATCCAGCGGAATACCTGCCGCCATATCGGCAATCAGCCGGCTGGCGTAATCACCGGCGGCATGACCGCCCATGCCATCAGAAACCAGCCAGACGTTCAGTTCGGGCAAGGCCAGGACCGCGTCCTCGTTCACCTTTCGCTTGAGGCCCACGTGGGTCTGCACGGAATAGCGGGTTCGCAGGGTCATGTGATGGGCCTCGCTTCGCGCCACAAGGGGGCATTCAGATCAAAAAGGGCGCGCGATTGATGGGCATCAGGCATCCCGTCGCAAACCATAGCGCGCCGTGTATCATCCACAAGAGTGGTCCACAAACAGGGGGCCGCCATGCCAGTGCCCACCAGCCCTGCGGCAAGCGCGGGCGCGGTGCCCTGAAAGTCGGCAGGGCTAAGCACCAATGCGTTTCCTACCCTGCGCACGGGTGTATAGGGTGGCGGCGCGGGAGGGCGAATTTCCGTCAGTGCCGCGGCCAGTCGATCCCGGTCCATCCCGTCATCGAGACAGGAAAGCGCAAGGTCCTCAAGCCGTTCAAAGGTTGTATCCTGTGTCAGATGGTCAAATGCTGCCGGCCCTTCGTGATCCAGCGCGGCCATCAAGGCCAGCGGGAAACGCCGCCCGACACGATCAACCGAGGGCATCACAATGCCCAACACCTTGGTGGCCCCCGCAACCCCGGGTGACAGCGTAAAACGCCAGATCGGGGCAGACATATATTGGTCATCCCAAGCGCCGCCGCCCGCTTGCGCCGCGGTCATCATCGCGCCCTGCAACCAGTCATCCCACACCCTGACAAACCCCTGCGGGGTGTTCAGGTGAAAGAAATCGCCCAAGGCGGGCATCTTTCCGAAGGCACCGAAACCCTGCCCCATTAAAACGTCTTGGGGCAGCTGAATTTGGTAAGCGCAGGGAGTGCAAATGGATTGATAACGGATCCTGACTGTAGTTGGAAAATTGCAATACGACCCGCGACGTTAAAGATGACGCGTTTGCGGTCTGATACATTGGTGCGCCGGATTTCAGCGGCATCCAACAGGCGGAACCATGCCCAAGGTCCATCCTTGGCCAGTTGGCTTTCTCCGTTGCTGAGCGCGGGTTGAAATACTACACCGGCCAGCCCGACACTGCCCGGC
The DNA here is from genome assembly GCF_029285175.1 of Sulfitobacter sp. M05. Taxonomy (GTDB): domain Bacteria; phylum Pseudomonadota; class Alphaproteobacteria; order Rhodobacterales; family Rhodobacteraceae; genus Sulfitobacter. Next base: position 1,086,759 of record NZ_JABEDH010000002.1, read on the forward strand.
CATGTGATGGCAACGGGTGTGTTGTTGGGCCGTCTGGTTTCAAACAGAACGTTTTGTGATCCGATGGTCAGTTGAACGGACTGCGCCTTGGGGTCCAGCGCCTCGGGGGTGATCTGGAAATTGACCTGCGGGTTCGGGGCACCGGCAAAAAACGCATCACGGATTTCCGCCGCATATTGCATCTGTTGCAATACCGCCGGCGAAATGCCCAGATCGACATCATTCACCTTTTTCCACGACCATGGCCGGGCACCGGTATCCACGAATTTCGACAAGTTCTCGCCAAAGAACACGTCGATCATGCCACCGGGGGCAAACAGTTTTTGAAAGTCCGACATCGAAACATCTGCCCGCGCACGGCGGTTGAACGGATAACGGTTTTCCAGTGCCTGTGTGCAGAACGGCAGCACATTAGACTGCCATTTGGCATTGATCGACGAACGGGTGCCATCTGCGGTAATGCCGGTTGAGCTGCTGGTGATCTGGCTGGCCCAACGTTCAAGCGGGCCGGGAATGCGGCTGGCCATCTGCTGGAACCGCTGGGTTGCGGTGCCCCCTTCGGCTGCCGTGGCTGCAACGCCGCTGAACGACATTTTGTTCAGCTCCTGATACACTTCCTGCAATGTGCCGACCAAGAGATCCAGCTGGCTGTCTTGCCCCTCTGGGCGCTCGACCAAAGTGTGCAGCCACTCAAACCGGTCCTCGACATAAGAGCCGGGCGGTTTGGGGGGGGCACCGTTCGCTTGGGCCTGTGCGGAGTTTTGCAGCGCGCTCAGCAAAATTTCACCTTGAATGCTGAGGTTGGAACGCGCCTCAAGTTGGGCGATGCGGCCCACCCCTTCGGCCACCTCATCCCCCCCAAGAACGCCCGCGCGCGACTCGGTTAGTTTGGTTTCCTTGGAGATTTCGGTGAGGATATTCACAATTGGCGAGGTGGGGCCGGACAGCACATTTGTCACCTCAACCGCATGGCTAAGCGACTCCAACGGGATCACGTCAATGTCTCCCAGAATGGCGTCATATCGCGCAATATAGTCGTTGTAATAGAGATCAAGCACATCGCGGCTGAGGGCGGTCAACGCGGCATCGGTTTGCTCTGCCTCGCCGCGTGGGCCAAGAACCCAGCTGTCTCCCTGAATGCGTTTCGCCACCCCCAAAGCTTCGCCCAGGAACACATCGTTGAACCCTTCATAGGTAAAGATACCTTCGACGCCCTCATTCAGAGCCTTGCCGGAAGAGCGGACCAGAACACGGGTGACCGCAGGCCCGCCCGCTTCGGTGATGCGCCATTCGGGCAGGCTGGTGGCGGAGGGGCTGTTGATGATGCCGTTATAGACCCGCTGCGCCAGTGGCATTTCCGACAGGATACCTTGCACCTGCTCGACCAGCGGACCATTCAACGCGATCTTTTCCATTGGCTGGGACAGCATCGTATCAAGGTGAAAGGCCAGATCGTCACGCAGCCCGGCGCGGTTGGCCCCGGCGTAGGTGATCGACCAGTCGATATCCATCCATTCCTGCACCAGCTCGCTGTTCATGGGTCCCTCAAGACCCAGCATCAGATAGATTTTCAACGCTTCGTACAGAAGATCGGGGTTGTTCACATTGCCGGTAATCTGCTCCTCAAGCCGCAACAAAAGACGGGGCAGAAAGCGCTGGTTCAGGGCGGAGCGATAGGTTTGCGCCGCCTGCGTGCCGATGACCTCGCCTTGATAGAGACCATAGGTCAGCCGCCCCTCAGGGTCAGGATCGCCAAGCGCGGGGTTGGTCGGCATGTCGCGCAGGATGTTCAGCGCATCAACCACAGGCGGCAGATCAGTGTCGCCCAAGGGGCTGCCGGGCAAGGTAGAGCTGACCTGCTGATAGCTGTCGACATAGGTTGATGCCTGTTCGATCAGTTCCTGATTTCCCAGATAGCTGCGGGTGAACAGGGTGCCGGTCAACAGGGCGACAAGGACTGTGGCGGCAATGGCGGCGCGTTTGGTCCAGCGATAACGGCGCTCGACCTTGTCATCGGCCGAGACAAGACCCGCCTCAGGAAAGATAACCTGTTCAAACAGACGGGTCAGGAAATAGGAACGCCCCTGCCCTTGCCCTGTACCAATGGCCTGACGTCCAATACCAAAGGTCCGCGCCATGCCCAGCATCAGGCGGTCAATTGGCGTGCCTTCCTGCGTGCCAGAGGTAAAATAGATACCGCGCAGCATGTGGCGCTGTTCATAGCGGTTGTCCTGAAACACTTCGGCCAGAAAGTTGTGCGCGACGGTGCGCATGGCGGCAACCTGACTGGGGAAACCCGCGACCAGCGAACGGCGCTGCGGGTCGATCTCGGTTTGCATCCGTTCCAGAGATTGTGCGTTAAGCTGCCCCAGCAACAGGCCAAACTCCGCATCGAAAGACGCGACTGGCGAAACCTCGCCCTTAGAGCTGTCCAGTGGCAGGGTAAAGCCCCATACCTGTTCCCGGTCTTCCTTACCCAGATTGTCATAGAATTCTGAGAAACCGGCAATCAGATCGGCCTTGGTGAACAGCACATAGACCGGGAAACGTACGCCCAGTTTCTCGCGCAGCTCATTCAGCCGGCGGCGCACGGCCAAGGCGTGACCGGCCTGCGTGACCTCATCCTGTTGCAGAAGGTCACTGAGCGAAATCGCAATCATCGCCCCGTTGATCGGCTGGCGTTTGCGGTATTTCTTGAGCAGCCCGAGGAAACCGATCCAGCCGGCATTGTCGGTTTCCTGATCGCTTTCCTGTGTGGTGTAGCGCCCCGCCGTATCAATCAACACCGCGTCATTGGTGAACCACCAGTCGCAGTTGCGCGTGCCGCCAACGCCACCAATGGCGGTTTTGCCCATGCTTTCGGCCAGTGGGAATTTCAGGCCAGAGTTCACAATCGCGGTGGTTTTGCCGGCACCGGGCGGGCCGATCATGACATACCACGGCAATTCGTTCAGGTGCTTGCGCCCGCTGCCGGATTTGCGCAATTCCGCCATCGCCGTTTTCAATTTGTCGCGCAATTCACCCAGTTCGGCGGTTGTGACGTCATCACCGGCTGAATCTATCTGTTCGGCAATTTCCTCGGTCATCGCCTTTTCCTTGCGACGGCGCCGCAAGAAAATGAACAGACCCAAACCAAAGAAGAAGAACCATATGCCCCCGATAAAGATGGCTCGCGAGGTGATGCTGTCAAAGGGGTGCCAGGTGTCGCTGCCGATAAACGGGGCAAGGAACCAGACAGCCAAAGAAAGGGCGGCGGCCACAAGGATCAGGATCGTGTAGATCGACCGGAACATCATGATAAAGAAGCGGCGGACGTACATTATTGGGTCTCCTGCACAAGCAACACTTCGATACGGCGGTTTTTGGCCCGCCCGTCACGTGTGCCGTTGTCGGCAATGGGTTCTTTTTCGGCGCGTCCTTCCGCACTCAGGCGGTCGGTGTCTTTGATGGTTTTTGCCATCGACGCCATCACCGATTTTGCCCGTGCCAGACTAAGGTGCATGTTTGAGGGAAAGCGCGACGATTTGATCGGTACATTGTCGGAATGGCCGGTGATGATCACGGGGCCGGGTTCGTCATTCAGTGCCACGGCCACCCGCGCAATCGGATCAGCAAATTTTGCCGTCAGCGTATCCGATCCGGAGCCAAACATATTGGACCCCGCGATCCGGATCACCAAAGTGTTGCCCTTTTGAAAGACATTCACGATGCCCTCGTCGATCTCTTTTTGAAGGAAGGCGACGACCTTTTTCAGCCTGACTTCTTCGGAAGAGGCGGGCGGTGTTGGCGGCGGCGGCGGTGCGCGGCGTTGCAACTCGGCCACTGGACCGCTGTCGATGACCGAAAGCTGCCCGATCAACCGTTCTGTCTGCGTGCCCAGCAGATAGGAAAACCCGGTGAATTGCAGTGCCAGAAGTGCGGCTGTTACGCCAAGGGCGATCCAGACCAGCCGCCATGCCGACAGCGCTTTGAAGGGTTTGTTTTCGCCTTCCCAATGGGGCGAAAGATCACGTTCGACATCGCCACGCTGGCCCCGAATGATCCGCGCCAGACCTTGCCGGATTTGCAGGTGCTTATCCGATCCACCTTGTTCAACACGCAACCGCCCCTCGAACCCCAGCGACAGGCACATGTAAATAAACTCAAGCACATCAAGGTTATTGCCCGGCTCTTTTTCAAGCCGCGCCAGCAGGTCGTAAAACCGATCACCACCCACGGTTTCGCGGTGGAATGTACCAACCATGGATTGCAAACCCCAGCTGGATTGCCCACCCCATGGCGTATTCAACACCACATCATCCAATGTTGCACAAAGGGAATACCGTGCAATTTTAACGGTTTGCGCTGGTACGCCAGCCTGCAAGGCGCGGTTTTCAAAGGCCCGCACCTCGGCCACAACAGAAGAGCGCAGCTTGTCAGGGTCCATATGTTGTGCGCGGTTGCGGATACGGCTGATCAGGGAGAACAGCGGTGCCGCGCAGGCAGTTAACTGGTTCATGCCGGTGTGGACCATTTCGGTCTCTTGGGCACCGTCGCGTTTGGTGGCTTGTGGGGCGGCGGCCGCAGCCGGAATGCCCATAGCACCCGTTGGTTGTTGCGCGGGGGCGGCCATCGGTTCGGCCATCACCGCAGCGCTCGCCGGTGGCGTCGCGGCGGTGCGCCGTCCGCCCGGATTGGGGCGGATTACCGTTTTGTCTGTATCCTCGGGTTCTGCAAACGGGTCGTCAGATGACATTGCTTGCCCCTTTTCCTAATTCTACGAGTTACGGATCGCCCAAAGTTCCATGTTCAGGCCGGGATATTGACCTGAAACATGCACAGCGATACCGCCTGACGTTGTCATTTTGCCCCAATATGGGCTGTCAGCGGCGAGTTCGAAATAAACGACACCTGCGTGATAGGGGATCTGGCGCGGCGCGACTGGCATCGGACGCAGTGTGATCCCCGGCAAGGCGGAATTGACCAATTGGCGGATTTCCTCAACTGGACCGATCTTGGCCTGTCCTGCGAAATGGCGGCGTACATCTTCGGCTGGAATTTCCGCCTGCACGGCAAGGACAAAACCCGCGGTGCTGATCAGCTTGCGGTCTGAAATGACGCCAACGCTGACGCCGTATTTGCGGGCCTCCAGCGGGATCGAAATCGCCGTCTGTTCCAGAACCGAGCTGAGGTATTGCCGCAGGGTGCGGATCACCGGCGCAAAGCTAGTCGACAGGTTATCATGTTGATAGGGCGGGAATTCCGGTGGCTGTTTGTTGGTGGTCATAAAGACCGACAATTCCCCGGCCAGCGCCACACAATGGCGATAGGCGTCTTCTGGGTGCAGATTTTCCAGCGTGGTCAGATGGCGGAACACCGGGATCATCCGGTTGATCACTGTCAGCAACAGGAAATCCGAAACTTCGGCCACCGCTTTTGCGGCACCCCCTTCTGACAGGCGGCCAGCAAGGGCGGTCATGCGGTGCGACAGCAATCCCTCGACTTCGCGAATGAACCCCTCAAGTGGGGGGGCGGCACGCAGGTCGATACAGCTGGGAATAAAGCTGCGGTCCAGAATGATCTCTTTGTCGGGACGCACCTCGATGATCCGCGCAATCGGAATTGCCAGCATATCGGCCAACTCGTCTACCGCGAGGGCGAATTGCAAACGCATTTTGCCAACCCCGATGGTCACCGGTTTCTGGTCGCGGCCCATGGTGTCGGTGATTTCAAGTTCCGCAGGGCGCAGCCGGCTGACCGATTGTTCCGCGCCGCTCAGGTCAACTTCAACTGCGCCTTGGCGGCGTTGCGGCACGGTCAGGTAGACCACGCAATCCTTGATGGTTTCGGGCACTTCCAATGCCGGCGGATGATCTTCGGTTTGCGGCACGCGAAACACCATGCCGTCATGGGTCAGACCCGAACAGCCTTTCAGCGCGAATTGCCCGACCTTCAGCACCTCTTCGTCAATCTCTAATGCATTAACGCCCCAGCCGTAGGGCCGGATGCGGCGCGCCAGCCCTGCAATCAACGCCTCTTTATGACGATCCGCCTGCTGGAAATGGTGGGGCTGCAAAAACAACCCCTCCGTCCAAAGCACTTTACTGTCCCAGGACACATAATTCTCCCTGTGTCGTCAGCCCCGCATCGAGGCCGTACTATTTTAACTTTTCGAGCTGGTCTTTATATGCCCGCGCAAATTCGCGGCTGAACAGTTCGTGAAAATCATTCTCGGCCTGATCTGCGATCTGGCCATACATTTTTTCGTATACTTCCCAATAGCGGGCTTTTTTGCCTTTTAATAGATCACTAAAGCTGCCGCCGGTTTCAATCTGCGCGCCCAACACCTCGGGATCAAGCTTGGCCAGAATACCTTTTAATGCGGCTTCCATGCCGGTCACCATGGCGACCTCATGTGCTTTGATATCGTTCAGCGCTTGTTCGGTTGCGGTTTCCGACCCAAGATAGCCGCGCGATTTCGGTTTGATCAACGCCTCGATTGCCTGATCCGGACTGATCGAGAATTTCAACGGATTGTTGCCACCCGAACTGATCATCGTCTGTTCAATGCGAAACTCGGATTTGATCGAAGTGCGCGTCATCAGGATTTCACGCAGGCCGGTGATCATGGTGCGCATGACCCGCCCCATACGGCCCATAGAGGTGTGTAAATCTTCGTCCGGAATTTCCAACCCTTCGACGTCAAGCGCATCGAAGAACGCGCGTGCGGCGGCCTGATCACCTGTTGCAATCACCTGTTGCGCAGTCCGGTCTGTCGTGGCCGGTGGGGCCGTGCTGTCGTCTTTGCCAGCGGTGGGTGGCTTTGTCGGGTCGGTGTCCGGTTGTGCCACAGCAGACGGTGCCGCCTCAGGCGGGGCGGGAACCGGTTTCTGGGTGGTCACAGGTTCCGGTTTTGCCACCGGCTCGGGCTTGGAAGGGGACAGCAGATCATCGTCCCAATCATCCGGGATCACCGCAGGCCCGCTGGAATGCGCCGGGCGGAAACTGTCACTGCCGCTGGTGTTGTGCATCGCCTGACTGGGCCCCAGATCATCGTTCAACCCGTCGGAGGGTTTGGCAAAAAACGGGTCTTCCTCTTCGCCCAAAGGTGGCAGAAGGTCGTCGATGGGGTCTGCCGTGTTAATCTGGCTTGGCCCTTTTGGTCCTTCGGGTGACCCCAGCAGATCATCAAGGAAATCACCGCCCGGCCCGACATCATCCATCAGATCCAGCGGATCAGGCGCATTATCCGCCTGCCCGTGCGACACTTGGTTATGGCCTACCGGGTCAGGGATCGGGGCGGCCAGTGCCTCGGTAATCTCGACCAGTAATTCGTAGCTGCCAACAGACAGGATATCACCGTTGTTAATCGGCGTAGGAATGCGGCCCAATGGGGTTTTGGAATAGTTCAAAAAGGTGCCGTTGGTGGAAAAATCAACCAGCACGACATTGCCGTTGTGGTCTTCGATCACACAGTGACTTTTGGACAGCTGGCGTTCGGGATCGGGCAAGACGATGTCATTGGCTGGCCCCCGTCCGATACTGAGGGATCCGCCCATAGGCATCTGCATCGGACCAACATCACCGGGCATTGTGCCCGAAGACTGGAAAGAAAGTTTAACCGGCATACCTGACGCTAACCTCCGATCAGAACAGTGGGGCAACAGGGCGGTATCATCATGCCCCCGCAAGCGACATTATCGGTAACCCGCGCCGCAGGCAGGAAATTGACCAACACGGTAGCAGAGCCTTTCACAATCGGATGCGGCACGCCAAGGGGCGACATATCCGTCATCCGGGCGGCAGGCAGAAAGTTGATCAGGACCGTCGGACAGCAGGGCGTCAGGATTGGCATCGGCACCCCGGGCGGCGGCACCGGCGGCGCAGGAGGGGGGGCAGGCATCAGGCACAGATGCATATCCGTCATCCGGGCGGCGGGTAATGTCATGGTGTCGCCTCCTCCATCTTGTCCTTGTTTTCCATCCGCCCGTTTCCGCCGCGGGCGATGTCGACGGCACGGTCAATCAACATCTGGCCATACTCCTCAAACCTATCAGAGTTTTTGTCCAACGCTACGATATTCATGGCAAAAGCACTGGTTTCCGCGGCCCCAGCCGGTGCCGGATACTCTGCCAGATCTGCCGGCCCGAGGGTGCCATCGGAATAGACGACCGACAGGGCGATATTCACGGTGTCATCGTCAATATAGGCCTCGTCCATCGACAGGCGGGCACGTTCGCGGTTCTCCTCAGTGGGTTTGAACACCCAATCCTCGGATGCGGTCAGCGACTTGGGGTCGTTCTTTGACTTTGGCCCGACATAGTCCCGCGCGGCCATACAGGCCCACCAAACCCGTTCGCGCGGTGGCAAAAGGATGGACAGCAGGCGGATCAGATCAATCATCGCGCCTTTCTCATCCAGTTCTTCCAGCACCACATCAGGTAGGGCAGCGACGGGTGCGGTAATAGGTGTATCGAGCCGGGTGTTCGCCATGGACAGCAACTTTGCCGCCGGCTCTTTTGGCACTTTCACCATATTTGTGAATCGATTTCCCATCATTCCGCCCTAGTTAATCTTCGTCAGTGAGCCCTTCAGGGTCAACAACCCCGAAGCTTGTGCGGTGACCAAAGGCGCTTCCATTTTTGCGGTCCCCGTCCCCTTGATAGCGACGCCGGCCTGGGTGATTTCAATCGAACTTCCCCCCACCTTAAGCGTGATCTTCTGCATCGCCTCCATCGTAATCGTCGTGGCCGCTTTGACGTTGATCTTGCCCGCATCGGCATCAACACTGATGTTCCCGCTTTTGACCTGAACGGATTTGTTGCCGGTATCGACAACCTCTGAATAATTTCCGGTCCGTACCGTTTCGGTCATGTTGCCCTCGACAATCAGGTCCAGCGTGCCGGTGTCCACCGTTTCCAGTTTGTTGCCTTCCTGAACCATCTCGGTCACGTCCTGCTTAACAGTTTGCAACAGACTGCCGGCTGCGACTGAATGGGCATCAGGGGCAACGTTCACGCCATCATCACCGATGGTGATTTGTGCGCTATCCTTAACAACCATTTGGTAGTCTTTTTGTGACTGAAAATGCGTGTACTCCTTGCCGGCATCATCTTCGAACACCAGCGCATTGTAATCGGTTTCACCGCCACTCGGCGACGTCCGGGTCATCAGGCCGGTGCGGGTCGGTTTCTGCGGATCGACATAGGGCGGCATCTTGTCCTTGTTATACATCATTCCGGTGACAATCGGGCGGTCGGGATCGCCGTCTTCGAATTGTACCACAACTTCCTGACCAATGCGCGGGATCGACAAGAGACCCCAATTGTTGCCGGACCATTGGGTCACAACCCTGATCCAGCAAGAGGCCGTGTCGTCTGGCGGATTGATCCTGTCCCATCGGAACCGGACCTTGATCCGGCCATACTCATCCGTATGTATTTCCTTGCCTGCCGGTCCGACGACCTCGCCGATCTGGATGCCTGGGATTTCCGGCCAAGGCGTCGTAAAAGGCGCGCGGAATTGTTTGACCTTGGCCACCGCGCCAAAGGTAAAGGAATAATCGTTTTTGATTTCCTCATCGATGTTGATGTTCTGGGGACGCAGCGCCAGCCAGACCTCATTTTCCTGTTTCTTCATCTCGTCGGAATCAAGGATCGTGTGTTCCGCCTCGGTGATCAGATAATCGGTGTTATTTGCGTCTTCGGGATGCTCGGAAAGCTTGAACAGGAAACCGGTGCCAAAGTGGCGCACGTCACCTGCGCCCCTATACAAAAGGTGCTGGATCGCATCGGCCTCTACCCGCACGCGGGTACGTGTGTCGCCCAGACGTTTTTCTCCGCGATAGTGCCCCGGCAGATCGTAGTATTCCTTTTCTTTGTACTGATGGTTGCCCTTGGGCATACTGGTGGTTTCCATCTGGCGCACAGAGGGCTTCTCAAAGTCATAATCCGCCAGACTGACCTTGCCGCGTGTCACACTGTTTGCCGCCGCCCATTCGCTGATGGTCATCTGAGTTTTTGTGTCACTGCCATCGCGCGGCTTGAACTTCAGCTCCGCTTCATCATCGATCACCTTATGAGCAGAGACACCGTCGCAAATGATCAGTTTTTCGTTTTTCATATGCGCGTCGGAATGGTCAAAAAAGTAATACATCCCCTCTTCTTCCATCAGCCGCGACAGAAAAGCGAAATCGGTTTCACGGTACTGCACGCAATAGTCACGCTTTTCATAGGTTTCCGATGTCTTGATCTGGAAATCCGAGAACCCGTGTTTGCCCAGCACGTCCTCAATGATTTCCTTGACCGACATTTCCTGAAACACCCGTGTGTTGCGTTCGATGGTCAACATCCAGAACCAGGGCCGGATCTGCGCAACATAGTGGTCGTCGCCGTCGCGCATTCCCATGCCTTCAACCGAAATGCAGGTGCCCGTAAACATCCGTCCGTTTTCGCCCGCACTGTCCTGTTGCACATGAACGGTCATCAGTTGGCCGACAAAATCGGCTAGTTTCACATTTGTCTTGCGGGCCAGAAATTCGATTGTGGTCTCCGTAAGGGTTGAAAGTTTCTCTTTGACCACGGCCTGTTTCAGCCGAAGCTTTTTGGTTGTGTACGTCCCCGACATCCATGTCGAAGCGTCGTCTCTTGGTTTGCTAATCGTCATTAAATGTTCCTCAAAAATGGCGCGGCCGTTGCAGGGCGTAATTTCCCTTGCTCAAAGATCGGCCAGCAGCGCAGCCAGTTCGGCATCCATGTGTTCATCATCAATAATATCTTCGTCAGTATCATCCGCATCGAGATCAAAACCTGACAGCAAATCGTCCAGATCATCGTCATCCCCAGCGGCATCGTTGTCGTGTCCGTCCGCACCACCGGATGTGGCTTTGGGCGGTTGTGGTGCAGAGGGCGGCGGCGGTTGCTCGCCACTCCAGGGGCCCAAAATATCGCCCCCTCCCAACGACTGGAAAGAAGCCAGCCGGATTTCGTCACGCCCCTTGATCGACACCACAGGCAGGTAACCCCGCCCTAAAACGGTCTCGACCTTGTCCAGTGTCAGGTTGCGTTCGGTACAGGGCAATGCCACCTGATCGCCAAAACGGTCCAACACAAAATGGTAGGGCATATCGCCAAGCGACATGATTTTCCCTAACGCCATCGACGGGCCATTCTCCTTGAAGGAGCGCGCCAGCAAAATGGCAACCAGAACAACCGGGTTCCCCCATAGCATACCAGACAATCCGGCACTTTGGGTGAATTCTTCAAAATCAAACTCGTATATAGGTTCTGTTTTGGCACCATATGGCCGGCGCATCAAGAAGCGCGGTGTGGCCAACGCCAGATGCCGCGCCTCAGGCATCGCCCGCAACCTGTCCCATTCGGCAGCCACCAGCGGATGACGGTCCGGTTTCGCCGTTTCGATAAAACCCGGCGTGATGGCGGCAAAGAACGGCGCATCGATATGTGCCGCAACCCGTGCGATACGGCCCAAAAGCTGCGCATGGGGTGGTGTTTCCTCAAAGGTGTACATGCCGATTAAGGCAGAATAGGCTCCACGCCCGAACTCCTCGTCCATTGGCCCTTCGGTCAACAGCCGAGCAAGACCGCTGTTTGACAGGTCATCCGATTGCGTCAGGTCTGCCGCGATTTCCTCGGCTGAAATATCGTACAGCACCACCTCAAGCGTATCATCGGTCTCCACACTGCGGGCGATCAGATCAAGCGCGCGCCACTGCGCTTCGACCGACTGGAACTCGGGGTGATGCAGGACCATGCGCATCGCCCCCGACAGGGCATCATCGACCGCGCCCGCCATTGCGGTCGCATCTGGATCAGGCAGTTTGCGAATATGCGGCCCCACAACACGGGCCATCAGTTCATCCACTGGCGAAGGCTGTGCCAAGGTCTTTTGCGTATCGCCAATCAGCTGTTGAAAATCACTTAACTTGAGATCAGCGCGTACCGTGTTGCCGCCAGATGTCGCCCGCGCCGGTGCAACCGCGCGCCCGTGCTGTTCGCCCCAAGCGACCAGCGATTTGGCCGCGTTTTCCGCTGTGCCGCCCGCGCCCAATTGCGCCTTGAGCCCCTTCAGCGCCGCAAACAGTTCAACATTTTCATAAAGCTCGTCCGGATGCAGATCGTCCAAGCCACCCAGCTTGACCTCGACCCCGGCGCCATCCTTGCCAATGGGCAGAACAAGTGTGGTGGCAAACCCTTCGATGACATCCTCAACTGTATCTGTATCCAAGATAATCGGCTTGCGTGCCGCAAGTGTGTCACCGACCTCGATCAGCCCATGCGCCGCACGTCCGGTAAAATCCCCAAGCAAGGCGATACGAAAGCGTTTGCGTTCCAGTTTCTGCGCATCAGGGCGTTCACCACTCATGGTGCCAAAGGCCAGTTCGGGCTCTGCGCTGAGGGTCGCCTTGGCCGTCTTGACCTCTGTTTCAGCTGGCATATCGCTCTTTCCCTCTTCTGCTGTCGCCGCCTCGGCATCTTTGTCCTCAGAGACTTCAGTGTCCAAACCATCAAGCAGGGCGTCCAGATCGTCTCCCTGCGCCGCAGGCTCCTCATGCAGAGTTTCGGGTGTCACGTCGCCGGAGGGTTCGCTTTCAACCCGGTCGGGCTGTGGCACTATGGGTGCAGGCTCTGTCGTGGCTGCGTCACTCTGTTCCGGCGTGTCATCTTCTTCTGCCTCGATCATGTCGTCTTGCAAGCCAGCAAGCAGCGCATCCAGATCATCAACTGCAGGGGGCGCTGGCTCCTCTTCCTGCGGCTCCTCAAGTGCCCCCAATAGGGCGTCAAGATCATCGTCTTCCTCGTCTGGCACGTCAGGCTGCAAATCCGCGAGGATCGCTTCCATCTCCAGAGCGGCCTGCGCTTCCTCTTCGGCGGCAAGGGCCTCCGCTGCGTCAGGCTCCGTTCCCTCTGTCAGCGCAGGAGGGGCCGCTTCAACCTTCGGTGCCTCAGAAACAGGGTCGACCAGCGCTGGTGTATCAGGGTCCGCGTCGGGGGCCGATGGTTCGACATCCGCCAACAGATCCCCGACATCCTCATCAGCGGCCTGCGCAGTATCGTCACCGCCCAGATCATCCAACAATGCCTCCAGATCGTCCGGCATGGTCTCCACCGCTTCAGGTGCGTCAAGGTCAGACAGGATGGCATCCAGATCGTCGGCTTCCTCGATCTGCTCGGGCGCTTCCAAACCGGCAAGGGTCGCTTCGATATCGTCCGTTTCCGGCGCATCTTCGACGCGTTCGAGATCGGCGAGGATGGTGTCTGAGGTGTCCTCGGCGGCGTCTTCTTCTACCGCCTCAATTGTGGCCAGCACATCAGTTGCGTCCGGCGTGGTCTCCACCGCGCCAGGTGCGTCAAGGTCAGACAGGATGGCATCCAGATCGTCGGCTTCCTCGACCTGCTCGGGTGCTTCCAAACCGGCAAGGGTCGCTTCGATATCGTCCGTTTCCGGCGTATCCTCGACGCGTTCAAGCTCAGCTAGGATGCTGTCGGAGGTGTCCTCAATCTCTTCGACTTCGATGGCTTCGATGTTGGAGAGGATGTCATCGGCCTTCGGGCCCGTATCGGCCTCAGGCTGCTCTGCCATACGCAGCGCATCGAGGGCCTCTGTCGCATCATCGGCAAGGGTGCCCCCCTCTGCGCCGATTTCCACCGTACGGAGGGCATCCAAAGCTGCAGCGCTGTCGTCGGCGGTTGGACTGTCGGGAACAGCCATCGTGCGCAGACCATCCAGAACAGAACCGCTGGTGTCCTCTTCCGGCTCAGGCAGTTTGATCGCCCGCAGCGCATCCAGCGCATTTGCCTGCTCATCAATTTCAGGCACAGAGTCAGATGTGGCACCGTCCATATAGGCGAGCAGGTCGGCGAATTCGGGACGGTCCACCAGTAGCTGCCGCAGGGTGTCAGCGCGCGCGGCCTTTGCATTGGGATCAAGGTCGGTCAGATCGCTAAACCCTTCCACATCGATTTCGAAGAACCCGCGGTCCTCAATAGAACGGGCATCAATCTGTGCAGGATCGCAAAGGTCGCTGAGAACCCCCAGAACGAAGGGCAGCTGTGCCGGTTTGACAGGTTCGTAAAGCGCCAATTCGTAGGCTGTATGCGCACGGGGTGCCGCATTGCTGTGGATGAATTTCTGCGCCTTGCCCGCCATCGAAAATCCTAGCCCCCCTTCTTGCCGTTGGCCGCATTGATCTCGGCACGCAGGGCTTTGACCTCTTCCATCAACGCCATGACATTGCGGTCCACGGTGTCGGTCTCGTCACGCACCAATTGGCGCAGGTTGTCGAACTCGGCCTCGGTTTCTTCCTCCACCGCGTCTTGCATCGTGTTGACCAGCAGACCGATGAACAGGTTCAGAACCGAAAACGCGGTGATGATGATAAAGGGCACAAAGAATGCCCATGCCGAGGGGAATTCCTCCATCACCGGGCGCACGATCCCCATTGACCAGCTTTCCAATGTCATAATCTGGAACAGGGAATACAGTGAGCGACCCAAGGTGCCGAACCAATCGGGGAAGGCCGTGCCATACATCAAGGTCGCCATGACGCCAAAGACGTAGAACACGATAGAAATCATTACGATAACCGCGCCCATGCCCGGCAAGGCATCCAGCAGTGCCTGAACGACGGCCCGCATCTGGGGCACAACCGACAGCAGGCGCATGGCACGGATCACCCGCAAGCCGCGCAGCGCTGAAAGGCCTTCCTGACTTGGCAACAGGCCAAGGCCAACGACCATGAGGTCAAAAATATTCCATGCGTTTTTGAAGAACGCCATGCGGTAGGCGAAGAACTTGAGCAGCAATTCAGCGACAAAGATGACCAGTACAAGATTGTCGACAACAGATAAAATGCCGCCGATCCGATCCATCAGATAGCCCGATGTCGACATGCCAAGGGTGATCGCATTGAAGATGATAATGCCCAGAATGGTGTTTTTGAACCGGTCACCTTCAACCAGATCATAGACCCGCGCACGGGCTGCGCTCATCTTTGGTTTGTCCAGTTCTGCCAAGGTTTTCTCCGTTGGATCGGTTGCGGATATGTCAGGGGCACCGCGTGGAAATGCCCCTGATGATTATGTGCAGGGCTGATGCCGCCCCTGTGGCGACACCGTCAGTTGAACGAATAGGTAAAGTTGCTATCGGTCACGTCGATTGAAACCTTGTCGATGGACTTACCCTCCATCATGCGGCGCAGGAACTCTGCCGAGATATCCGGCAACATGGTGTTGGTCACAATCGCGTCGATCATGCGCCCGCCGCTTTCCAGTTCCTGACACCGGTCCACAATCAGGTCGACAACCGCATCTGAGTATTCGAACGGCACATCATGTGTGCTTTCGACGCGTTTCTTGATCCGGCCCAATTGCAGCTTGGTAATCTCTGCAATCATATGTGGGCTAAGCGGATAATAAGGGATCGTCACCAAACGGCCCAAAAGGGCGGCGGGAAAGATCTTCAGCAAAGGGTCACGCAGGGCTTTGGCAATGCCCTCGGGTTCGGGCAACAGATCGGGGTCACTGCACAGGTCCATGATCAGATCGGACCCGGCATTCGACGTCAGCAGGATCAGCGTGTTCTTGAAATCAATTGTGCGGCCCTCGCCGTCTTCCATCACGCCCTTGTCAAACACCTGAAAGAAAATCTCGTGGACATCAGGGTGGGCTTTTTCCACCTCGTCCAACAATACGACAGAGTATGGTTTGCGCCGCACCGCTTCGGTCAGCACGCCGCCCTCGCCATACCCGACATAGCCGGGAGGCGCCCCTTTCAGGGAGCTGACGCTATGCGCTTCCTGATATTCGGACATGTTGATGGTGATGACGTTCTGTTCGCCGCCATAAAGCACCTCAGCCAGCGCCAATGCGGTTTCCGTCTTACCAACACCAGAAGTCCCGGCCAGCATGAAAACACCGATCGGTTTGTTAGGGTTATCAAGGCCGGCACGGCTGGTCTGGATACGTTTGGCGATCATCGCCATTGCATGATCCTGCCCGATGACCCGTTTGCCCAGATGTTCCTCAAGGCTAAGGACCGTGGCCAGCTCGTCCGACACCATGCGCCCGACAGGAATGCCTGTCCAATCGCCGACCACGCTGGCGACCGCCTGTTCATCGACAATCGGCAGGATCAGCGGGCTTTCGCCCTGTGCCTCATGCAGTTTGGCATTTGCCGCTTTAAGCTTTTCCATCACCTCGGCGCGGGCCGCATCGTCCAGCGCGTCATCGCCGCCTTCGGGGGCAATTTCGGCCCCCTCTTCCACTGGTGCGCCACCTGCGCGCAGTTGCGACCGGAGGTCCAGAATTTCGGCAACGATCTCTTTTTCCACATCCCATGCCGCTTGCAGTCCGGTCAGACGTTCCGCCACTTCGGCTTTCTCGGCCTCTACTTTGGCGCGGCGCTCGCTGACATCATATCCGGCGGTTTCGTCCCGCCCAATGATCTCAAGCTCTGTTTCCAGCGCTTCGATCCTGCGTTGCGCATCATCCACTTGTGCAGGCACCGCATGTTGACTGACCGCTACGCGCGCGCAGGCCGTATCCAGAACGCTCACAGATTTATCGGGCAGTTGCCGGGCCGGAATGTAACGGGCCGAAAGCGCAACGGCTGCCTCGATCCCCTCGTCCAGCACCTGCACCTTGTGGTGGTTTTCCAGCATCGACGCGATGCCGCGCATCATCATGACGGCCTTGGGCACATCCGGTTCATCGACCTGCACCACCTGAAAGCGGCGGGTCAGCGCAGGGTCTTTTTCAATGTATTTCTTATATTCGGCCCATGTGGTCGCGCCGATCGTGCGCAGCGTGCCCCGCGCCAGCGCCGGTTTCAGCAGGTTCGCCGCATCACCCGTGCCCGCGGCACCGCCTGCCCCGACAAGCGTGTGCGTTTCATCCACAAACATGATGATCGGTGTCGGGCTTGATTGCACCTCGTCAATGACCGAGCGCAGGCGGTTTTCAAACTCGCCCTTCATACTGGCACCTGCCTGCAACAGCCCCACATCCAGCACCAGCAGGCGCACATCCTGCAAGGCGGGCGGCACATCACCGCGCGAAATGCGCAGGGCAAACCCTTCGACCACTGCGGTTTTGCCGACACCCGCCTCACCTGTCAGGATCGGATTGTTCTGACGACGACGCATCAGCACGTCGACAATCTGGCGAATTTCCTCGTCTCGGCCAACAATCGGGTCAATCTCGCCATTGCGGGCTTGTTCTGTCAGGTCAGTACAATATTGCTCAAGCGCCTCACCCTTGCCCATTTGGGCCGGTGACATGGCATCTGATGCCTCGCCGGGGACCGCGCCGCCACCCGTGGTTGATCCGTCCTGCGCGCCCATGCGCTCTTCCGGAGAGCCATCAGTCGCCTCATGGAAATTCTCGGCCAGATCATCATGTTTGATCTTGGCAAGCTCGGGCGAAATGCCGGTCAGGATGTTGCGCAGGGCCGGCGTTTTCAACATGCCCAGCAGCAAATGTCCCGTGCGCACATTGGAAGAGCTGAACAGCAGCGATCCGAAAACCCAGCCGCGCTCCATTGCATCCATCAGATGGTCTGACAGATCGGAAATCGCAGAGGCACCGCGCGGCAGCCCATCCAGATTGCGGGTCATTTCAGCGGCAATCTTGCCCACATCCAGATCATAGTGATCGACAATCCGGTGCAGATCACTGTCTTGTCCCTGCAAAATCTGGTGCATCCAATGCACGACTTCAACATAGGGGTTGCCACGCATTTTGCAAAAGACGGTGGCACCTTCTACGGCTTTATATCCAAGACTGTTCAGCTTACCGAACAATGCGACTCTGCTAATCTCGCTCACTTTAATATCCCCTCATTATACATTTTACGCGGCCCGCCCCCGAGGCGTCAGAAACAAATCCTCGGCATCAGGGCGCGGTGTGTCATCCTCGCGCTTTAAATCGATCCAGGATGTCTGACCCAGACGGGTGGTTCCGCCCAGCACCGACCGTGGCACCTCGTCACCCTTGAGGATCAGCTGCACATCCCAATCAAGGCTGTCGCCCACATAGGTGCGCACAATGGACTCCAGCCGGTCAAACCCGTCCGTCCCCGGCATAAACCGCTCGTAACGTTCGCGGCTGAGCGGGCCAATACGGATGCGGAATTTCGATGCCCGGCTCCAGACTTTGCTGCCCACACTTGTGGTTTGGCCCAGACCCACGGTGCTGCCCAGTTCCCAGCAATCATCCGGTTCAAGATGCAGCCATGCGCCGACAAACTGGTCGATCTCTGCGGGCACATCAAAGAAATGGCTGATCAATGAAATCAGCCCATCCGGGTTTTTGGTCCCCTGCGACATATAGGCGGCAAAATGGCGACGCGCGACATCGGGCATCGCGTCACGTTCCTGAAACCCGTCCCCGCGATATCCCGCAATTGCCGCAACACGGCGTTCAAAAACATCGTCGCCCCGGTCATAGCTGGGGGCCGGACTGCCGCTGCGCCATGCGCGATAAAGCAGGCTCATCATTCGGTGGGTCAGCATATTCGCGAAGGCCACAATCGTGTTATCGCGGTGGTTGCGCTGCCGGTTGCGGGCATATTCCGTCAGGTGCAACGGCAGCGGCCCTTGCGGCCCGAACAACCCGAAAAACCGACTGATCATGGTACCGGGCACCTTGTCAGTGCCGGGTTTGAAACTGCGGATGGTAGAGGGCGGAAAGGACAGTTCAGCCTCTTGGCCCAGACGTACGCGGTCTTCGCGGGGTCGGCGCGATTCACCCAGACGCGGCGCATCCGGATAGGCCGCATCAATTACGCGCATTGCCTGAAAAACATGATGTTCTTCAGGGTTTTCCACCAGCTTGGCGAAATGTCCTAGAGTGTCTGGCCCAGGCCGCTTGTCGGTCGCCATCTGGCGATTTCCCCCCGTCGTTCGGTCTTCAAGACCGTCTCAGTAAAACTGTTGATGGTTGTGTATTTGCGGAAAAACCGCTCCATTACGGCGCCCAGCACATAAACGCTGGTGCCTTCAAAAAAGGTTTCGTCAAATTCGATTGTAATCTCTAATCCGCGCACCGCGGTGGACAGCACCTCGTCACTCATCCGGCGCACAATAGGCCGGCTGGATACATTGGTGATGCCTTCCAACTGCTTTTCGGTCACGCGGTTGCCAAGCGGCGCATAGATCCCGATCAACTCGCGCAGCGCCTCAGCGGAACTGCCATCAGTGGTCTGCGCAATCGACAGGTAATTCAGCGACAAATGGCTGATCAGCCGCCAAGCGGTATCGCCCTGCGCCAGCGTTGGATGTGGGCGTGTCGGCGAAATCGGAGTGCGCACTGTTTTGACCGGCCCGCCATCGGGCAGGTGGAAAACATTGTCATCTCCGACCGACAAAAGCATCGGCAAATCACGGTTGGTACAAAGAGCGGTGACCGCCAGTTGATCCAGCTTGGCCGAATAGGGCGCCTGTTTTCGATCCACCAACGACAGATACACTTCGGAACCAAGATAGGAGGTGCGCACACCGCGCAGCCGTTCTTTCTCGCTGCGTTGGCGCATTTTGCGGCTTTGCGTATAGTAGGTTGCGTGCATGTCACCGGCGGCGGTGAAATCAGTGGCGGAATAGAACGGACGGAAATCCACATCATCAGCCCCGTCGCCACTGATGCCAGTCACGGATTCTATATTGTAAATCTCGAAGTCCAGCCCCGCCGTGCGGTTTGGCACAACATGTTGTTCTGTGTCCCGCGCTGTGACGTGCAACCGGTCACAGCGTTTGCGAAAAAGATTGACCGCAGGTACAGCATTCAGCCCAAAAGCGTCCGGTGTGATGGCAGGTGCCAGATCCTTGTTGCCATCCCCCAGCAGGATGTAAATGTCGACCTCGCCGCCCTTGGCCTTGCGCAAGGCCGGTTGCAAGCCGCCGAGGTTCACAAACATGAACCGCTCGGGCATTGCGAAATATTCCTGCAACAGGCGGTAGCCGTCGAATGTGCGTCGTGGTGTTGGCAGTAACGCCTCTTCCGGCGTCAGCCCGACCTGTTTCAAGGCCCCCTGCGGCAATCCCAACGTCCAGTCGGCCCGCCGGTCAGCCGAACGTCCGGCGACCCCTACGGTTTGCGTGCAAAGCAATTCGTGCAGCTGCCAGCTGCGCCCGGACTGGCGATCCAGATACAGGGTCAGATCATCCATGCTGAGTTCTGAAATCGGATCCCCGTCCAGCCGCTTTAACCGCAACCGGATGCCAGCGCGGGCCTTGCTGCTGGTGGCGACACCTGCGGCAACCAGACCGCCACGGCTGTCGATATACTCCGCTTCGGAAATCTCGATTGGCCACATGGTGATCGGATGCGCGGTACGAAATTCACAGGCGGTCTGTTCACCCTCCAACAAACGGCTGCGTACGGTTGTATGGCGCGGCAGGACATAACCGGTCTTCATCCCGGCATTGGCAAGATCGGGTGTAAACTGTGCAATCATCATCGACGGCGTCGGTGCCAGATAATGCGGATAGATGATCTCCAGCAGATGCGAGGTGAAAACCGGAAACTGCATTTCCAGCTCCAGCTGGACTCGGGCAGACAGAAACGCGACCCCTTCCAACAGGCGCTCGACATAGGGGTCCATGACCTCGACGCCTTCCATCCCCAGACGGGCGGCAATCTTGGGATAGGCATCGGCAAATTCCGCCCCCATATCCCGCATATAGGACAGTTCGTTTTCGTAATGTCTGAGCAGTCGGGTATCCATCGCGCCTACCCCACCCTGTCGAGCGAAATCTCACCCGTGGTTACGTCGACCTTGCTGCGCAGATACAGTTCAAGCGGCACCGGCTGAGCCCACATGTCTGCATGGATATCAAATGCAATCTGTGTCTCTCCCTTGGCCTGTTCGGTGCGCAGTTCGACGGCTGTCGACCCCGCGATGATCCGCGGTTCATGTACCGAAATGGCGTTCAGAATGGACTTGCGGATCAGCTCTGCGCGCACGGATGTCGAATATTCCCCCGCCACCTCGCGCACGCCATAATTTAAGACCGATTTCGAAACACTCGGGTATTTCTCAGGGTCCAGCCTGCCGCCAAGGCTATGGGTGTTCAACAGCCATGAAAGATCCCGTTTGATGATCTCGCGCAGGCGCGTGATGTCGATGGCGCGATGGGCACGGCTTTCTTGCTTTTGGGTTGGTTCCTCGTCGGTTAGCCGGTCCAGAAGGGACGGCTGCAACCGTTCAGCAAGCATCTTATCAGCCATTCTGTGCAGCCTCTTCCGGCTCGTCCGGGCCATGATCAAAGACCAGTTCGCGCACATCAAGCAGGGCGACGTCATCCTGATCAGTTGCAAACAACCGCTGGCCAACTCCGACAAACGTCTCGCCACCGGCATCCATCCAATTGGTTGAACGGGAAAGTTTCTCAGCATCGCCACCGTTTTCCGGCGTTCCTGCATAACGGGTCGGGATCAGGGCAACCACTTCGCCACCATTGCGCAGGGTCACTGTTGCGGCGGTCCAGACCGCGTCGCGCAAATCGGCGGGTTCCTCGATCGCCAGCTTTGAAACCTGTGCAAACGGCAGCCAGAAATAGCGCCCGTTGATCACAATTTCCAAGACCGGCCCCATGCGCATGTCCGCATCCGCAATCCATTCGAACGCCGCACCATTCACCGTTCCTGAACTGGCCGGTGCCTGATCAAATGCCTGTGTGCGCAGCGCTGCAGCCTCGTCTGGTTTGCCCTGTGCCAGCATCTTTTGGGCCTCAATCAACAGGGCAAGCCATGGCTCTGGCTCGCCAAAAACCATCGGCTCTTTTTCGCCTTTAAACACCTTTTCGCGGTAGACCTCGCAAATGATCCCCTCGCGATAGGTCTGGGCCATCATCAAAGCTAGCGGGTCCATTTCACCGCTCAGCTTCAACTGGTTGATCGCCCGTTTCCAATCCCCCAGCACACACAAGAGTTGAAACAGGAAAATCCGCAGCTTGGCATCCGCAGGTTCGGCACGCACCCGGTCCTGCAAGGCGGTAAGAGTGGCAGCCAGATCGCCGGATTTAAGATGTTCTTCGGGCGTCATAAGACAGCCTCCGCTCGGGTTAGGATACGAGGAAAAAGCGCGCAGTTAAAATTAGAGGAGGTCGCGCGCGGTACCCCGCGCGCGACACCGTTATCAATCGCCGGAATAGGTTTCCATTTTGCCGGAACGCAGGTTCCAAAGGAACTCGTTCTCTTTGGCAAGAGCGCCTGTCGCCTGATCGGTGTGGTGGTATTCCATTTTCACACCCACATAGGCCAGCGCCCATGTTTCTTCTGGAATGCCATCCGCACTTGCCGAAATGCTGTATTTATCGACAATCACGTTCTTGAAGGTCCAGATGGCAAAAGGCTTTAGCCCTTCGCCATCGCCGTCACCCGCACGACACCAGTGCATCGTCACGGAATCCTTTACCGTGCCGTTGGCCACGGCCAGCGCCAACAGGTTCGACGCTTTGCCGACCTGGGATGTCAGTTCAATTTTCTGGAAGTTCGTGTTTGCGTGCGAACGCTGGTTCGAGCCCAGATCGGTCATGTCCACCGCGCGCTCCAGTTCAAAAGAAGCAGATTCCAAAACGATCCAGTTTTTGTGGTTCCCTTCGGTGCCGTCACCGGGGATTTTGTCGATTTCCATGAACATGTTAGCAGCCATTGTGCTATTCCTTTCAAAAAGTCAGTTAAGATTAAGTTAGACGGTAGTGGCGGACCCCAAGCTAATTCGAGGGATCAGGCGCCTTTTTCAGAAGGGAGCTTGGACACAAGCCGCAATGAAACCGAAAGACCTTCCAACTGGTAATGTGGGCGCAGGAAGAACTTCGACGTATAATATCCGGGATTGCCTTCCACCTCTTCGACAACAACTTCTGCTGCTGCGAGCGGCTTCCGCGCCTTCTCATTTTCCGACGAAATGTCGGCATTGAAATCAACGTAATTGTTGATCCACTCTTGCAGCCACCGTTCCATGTCCTGACGGCTTTTGAACGAACCGACTTTATCGCGCACCATGCATTTCAGGTAATGTGCAAAACGGCATGTGGCGAACAGGTAAGGCAGGCGAGCTGCAAGATTTGCGTTGGCCGTCGCGTCCGGGTCATCATACTCTGCCGGCTTATGCAGGGATTGAGCGCCCATAAAGGTGGCGACGTCCGTGTTTTTCCGGTGGATCAGCGGCATCATGCCATTCTTGGCAAGCTCCGCTTCGCGCCGGTCGTCGATGGCAATTTCTGTGGGACATTTCTGATCCACGCCACCGTCTGTTGTTGGAAAAGTATGCGAAGGCAGGTTTTCCAACGTACCGCCGGATTCAACGCCACGAATGCGCGAACACCAGCCGTATTCCTTGAATGAACGGTTAATATTAACCGCCATGCCGTAGGCCGCGTTGATCCAGCCGTACTTGCTGTGATCCGAGCCATCAGTGTCTTCTTCAAATGCAAAGGCCTCGACAGGCTCGGTTTTCGCACCATAAGGCAAACGCCCCAGAAAGCGCGGCATCGCAAGGCCGACATATTTGGAATCCTCGCTTTCACGCAGGGATTTCCACGACGCATATTCCGGTGTCTGGAAAATCTTGGTCAAATCGCGCGGGTTGCTCAGCTCTGACCAGCTGTCCATCTGGAACAATTCGGGCTTGGCCCCTGTGATCAATGGCGCATGGCCAGCCGCGGCAATCTTGGCCATCTCGCCCAACAGCTCAACATCCTGCGGGCTGTGGTCAAAATGGTAATCCGCCACCAGAGAACCGTAAGGTTCGCCGCCCAGTTGCGAGAACTCTTCCGTATAAAGCTTCTTAAAGATCGGCGATTGATCCCATGCGGTACCTTTGAATTTGCGCAGGGTCTTGTGCATCTCTTTCTTGGAAATGCTCATGAACCGGATTTTCAGGTTCTCATCTGATTCAGTGTTGTTGACCAGATAATGCATCCCGCGCCACGCGCTTTCCATTTGCTGGAACTCTTCGTGGTGCAGGATCAGGTTCACCTGCTCTGTCAACTTTTTGTCAATCTCGGCGACGATGCCTTCGATAGACCGCAGGGCATCGTCAGAAATCAGTGCGGTATTGCTCAGCGCTTGTTCCGCCAGTGCTTTGACCGCAGATTCAACCGCCGTCTTGGCCTGATCGGACTTTGGGCGGAATTCCTTTTGCAGCAGGCTTTCGAACTCAGAGGAGCCAAAAGCCGTTTCACCGCCAGCTGCTTCTACTTGGACGTCTTCTTCGGCCATGGGTTATTCCTCCTCTTTCGCGTCAGGCTTTGGCTGTGCTGCCAATGTCTTAAGCAGCGCCGGATCCTGCATGATCTTGCTGATCAGATCCTCGGCACCGGATTTACCATCCATATAGGTCATCAGATTGCTAAGCTGGGTGCGCGCATCCAGCAGCTCGGCCAACGGTTCGACCTTGGCCGCGATGGCGGCAGGTGAAAAATCATCCATGCTGTTGAATGTGATATCGACGGCCATATTGCCCTCACCTGTCAGCGTATTGGGCACGGTAAAGGCGGCGCGCGGGGCGATCGATTTCATCCGGTCATCAAAATTGTCGACATCAATCTCAAGGAACTTGCGATCCGCGACGGCGGGCTGTTCTACCTCGGATTTTCCGGCAAGGTCACTCATCACACCCATGACGAACGGCAGCTGCACTTTTTTCTCTGCGCCATACAGTTCGACATCGTATTCGATCTGGACGCGGGGGGCCCTATTGCGAGCAATGAATTTCTGGGAACTACCGGCCATGAAGGGCTCCTTGGTCTTGAATAAATGAATGCAGGAACAAGCCTGCGGTGAAAATAAACTCTGGGTCGGCGGACGGGTCAGTCACCCTTGATCCCTCCGACATTCTTCGCCTGCTCTAATCCCTGCGGCGCAATTTCTTTCATGATTGTCAGGAAATCCGCACCGACCAGTTTCTTTGCCCGCTCCAACAGGATCGGCATCGGGCTGGAGGGTTCCTGACGTTCGTAATAGCTGATGATCCGGTCCAATGCGTTTGACACATCAGAGGGGGATTGAATGCCCGCCGGCGCGCTGGCCGCAACCGGTGCTGCGCCCTCGGCCGGTGCCTCACCCGCGGCGCCCTCGCCACCCTCTTCGGGCACAACCGCGTCTCCGCCAACCGCTTCGGATAGCCGGCGCACAACCTGGTTCAGCACCTTTTGCACGTCTTCCAGATCAGGACCCTGCCCCGGCGTTTTCTCGACAAAAATAGCGTCGATTGCTTTGAAATCAGCCTGCGCACTGAGCGCAGCGGCCAGAAAATCCGACAAAACCTGCGAATCGGTGTCCTGAAATGCCGCGCTGATTGCCGCACTGTCGGGCACTTCCGTCATGCTGGCTGGTGCCGCTGACACCCCTTCTGCAATCTCGATCATCCGCAAACCCAAACTGCCGAACATCCGGCTTTCGGTCAGCGGGGCCTTGCGCAGGGCGCGGATTACAGTGTCGGTGCCATTGAACCCCTGAACCGCGTTGATCCGCATGGTGGGGTCATTGTCATCATCTTCGTCCAGCTCGGGGTGGCAACTGTCCCAATATGTCTCCAGACAACCGCGCACAAATGCCGTCGCTTGGGCAAAGCCGGTCAGGCCCTTGGTATGCAACACCGCTTCAGCAAAAAACACAGCAGCACGAATGTCGTGGCTGCGCTCCATGACCGCGACGGCCTTTTTAACAACGTCGCCAAAATCAGGATCCTCGGCTTCAAGAATCTTGTCGCCTTCCTGCCGTTCCTCGCCGGGCTGAGCGGCCAGCTCCATGTCGACAAAACCCGGATCATATTCGAGGTTCTCACCGCTCGGCTCATCATCCCCATGGGGCTCAAGCAGTTTAGCAACGTCCATTTGTAGCCCCCCAAAAGCTGGATTTTACGTCATCGGCAGCAGTGGAACAGTTCGAATTCTTAGGTCAAAAAATTTCAAACTGTTGAAAACAATAAATAAAAAAACACTTATACCCCCATCGAAATTGCGTGAAGGCAAATGCAAGCTTGACCTATAGTCAGCCTTATCGTCAATTCTATGTCAATGGCTTTCCACCGAAAAACGCGAGGAATCTAAATTGGCCTATGT
This sequence comes from Sulfitobacter sp. M05, assembly GCF_029285175.1. Classification (GTDB taxonomy): domain Bacteria; phylum Pseudomonadota; class Alphaproteobacteria; order Rhodobacterales; family Rhodobacteraceae; genus Sulfitobacter. The sequence continues at coordinate 1,112,824 of NZ_JABEDH010000002.1, forward strand.
CCCGATGAAGACCGACGAGCTTAAAAAAATGGTGATGATGGGCAAAAAGCGCCCAATGAATTTTGCCTATAACCCCGGCCCCAAAGAAGAAGATCTGATGATCATTGACCGGATCAAACAGCCGGATGTCCTTGGTCGGATCGCGAAAAAAGAGGGCAAAGGCACCAAGGTGGCCGCCGGTACATTTGAGTTGGAAGGCAAGAAGTTTTCAATAAAAGTAGCCAAGGAATTGCCCGGTCTGGCCAAAAAGCTGCGCAAATATCTCAAGAAGCTGGATTTTTCTTTCAGTATCGAAGTGCTTGATCTGGAAGGCGCGGTACTTGAGGCGGATTTGACCGACGAGGAACGGCAGGCGCAAGAAGCCAACACACCAACACCGGAAACCCCACAGAAAACCGTAGAAAAGGCCGCGCCCGAAGACGACGGCCGGTTGACCCAAGTTCAGGACGGCAAACAGCCCGAAGCAAACATGCCCGATCCCGAACCGGACACCACCGTCGCGACGGAAACCACCACCGAAGACCCCGAAATCGCCGCCCGCCGCGCCGCGTTGGGCACCCGGTTGCGCGGCTTGCAGGCCCCCATCGCCGATCTGGGTAAATCCGGGGTTCCATTGGGCAAGGCGGCAGGGGCTGTCGTCGCCCAAATCAAGGCCGGTTCCCTTGATACTGCCGATGCGACCCTAACCAAAATAGAAGCGGGTCTGGCGAAAGCACAGGCGCGCAAATCCGCAACCAATGACGCCAGCCAGACGGATCGACAAGCCGCCGAAGCCACCCCAGCTGCAGAGGTGGAAAACACCGCGGATGAGCGCGTGCAACAAGCAGAGGCGGCGCAAGACACCGCGCCGGATGACGGCAAGGCCGCAGCCCGGGCAAAGCAGAAATGGGAGGCCATGTCGGGGCAAATCCAGACCGGTGTGGATACCGCGATGCAGGCCAATCGCGGAGACCTGGACAGCATTAACCGCGCCTTCAACTTTGCGAAATCACAGGCCGATGCAGGGGAATATCAAAGCGCAATCGCAGCCGCGACCAATACCGTTAAACTGTTGAAAACAGCGGCCACCGCGCCCGCGAATGCCCGCACGCAAGAAGCCGAAGAAGGTGTACCGGACAACGTCATCGCCTATCGCAAATCTCGCATCGACTGGAGCAAGACCCGCACCGGCCTGCAAGCCGAATTGACCAAGCTCAAAATCGCGATCGAGGCCCAGACTAACGGGATCGAAGGGTTGGAAGAAGTTGCCAGCAACACAGAGGTTTTGTTCGACTACCTTGATGAAATTGATGCCTCACTTGAGGCGACGCTCGACGCCCTGCTTGCCACCCCCGACGGGCCAGCACGCGAGAAATTAAAGGACGAGGCGATCAAGATCGTCGCAACCTACCGCGCCACATTGGACAATGATTTCTTTAAATCGGTGGATGACAATGGCTTCACCAATACCACCATTCGCACCACTGCTTTGACCGCGCTTTTTGGCGTTGAAACCGCTCTTGCGGCCTAAGTACCAGAGGAGGTTCCATGAGATTTCCAAGGATTATCAAAGGCCTGTGTCTGTGTCTCGCGTTGCTCTCGCCGATGACCCTTGCGGCGCAAACCAACGGGCTGACGGTTGAGCTGAACAAGGTCGAGCCCGCCGATTCAGGTGGATGCAGTGCGTTTTTCCTGTTTCGCAATGAGACGGAAAACAGCTTTGAAGGCTTTGAGATGTCGCTGGCAATTCTGGACACAAGCGGTGTGATTGATCGGTTGCTGTCAATTGATGCCGCTCCTCTGCCGGTCAACCGCACCACGTTAAAACTGTTCGAGATACCGGAAATCTCCTGTGAAAATATCTCTGAAATCCTGCTCCATGATCTGACGTCCTGCCGCCCGCAAAACGGTGATGAAATTGACTGCTTCCCCCTTCTGACCCTGCACAGCCGCGCCCCTGCGGCTTTGGTGAAATAGCGATGTCGTTTGATCCCGGATCACTGGGTGCTGGCGGCATCATCATCGTGGTTCTGGGTCTGTTATCGGCCCTGTCGCTCACGATTATCCTTGTTAAGATCCTAGAACTGCTGCCTGCACGCACGGGTGCGGCGCGGCGGGAAACCGCGATTTCCCTTTGGGCCTCAGGCGATAAAGCACAGGCGCAAGAGACTGTGAACAATGGGAAAAGCCCGGCGGATCGGGTAATGATCTATGCCATGACGTCGCTGACCAGCGGGTTCACCGGACCATTGTTAAACGCCGAATTGCTGCGCCGCGGGAATGAGGAATTCGCCAAAATGAACAGCCTGATCCGCGTGCTGGAATTGATTGCGATGATCAGCCCGCTTTTGGGTTTGCTCGGCACAGTGTTGGGCATGATCCAGTCGTTTCAAGCGCTTGAGATGGCCCAAGGGGCCGCAAATGCGTCGATCCTTGCCGGCGGCATCTGGCAGGCGCTTTTGACCACTGCCGTGGGTTTGCTGGTTGCTATTCCCGCAGCGGTGGGGGCCACGCTCTTGTCGGCGCGTGCTGAAAGCGCCGCCCAGATGATTGAAAATTCGGTGGGCCGTTTGATGCTGGTCGAGGAAAACCCGAACGCCGTCTGAACCAGAGCGGAGCAGGATGATGACCGAGAGCCCAGCCTTGATATTAAAGCGCCCGCCCCCGCCGCGTGCGCTGATCTCATTGGTTGCAATGATTGATGTGTTGTTGATTTTATTGGTATTTTTCATGGTCACCTCAACCTATCTGGATCTTGATATGATCCCGGTCCTGTCACGGGACAGCGAACAGGGACAGGCAACACCGCAGAACAAGGCGCAGCCGCTGCTTGTACGGATCGGGGCCGATGGCGCGCCGGTTATCCGGGGGCAAACAGTGTCCTTTGAGCAGTTTGGCGCGCTTGTGCAGGCCCGGCTAAGTGCAGAGCCGACCTTGCCGGTGATGATCCTGCCCACCGGCGTGGCACAGACCCAGGCACTGGTTTCGGTGATGGATGCCGCCACCAAAGCAGGCGCACGGCAGGTTCGGGTGATCCGGCTGGAAGCGCGGCCATGAGGTTGACGCGCCCTGCCCCGCGATCCGCGCCCGAAACGATCATTCCGCTGATCGACGTGGTGTTCTTTTTGTTGGTGTTTTTCATGCTGATTGGCCGGATGGATGCCACCGCCCCCTTTACGGTCACCCCCCCCATCGCCGCCACCGGATCGGACATGCCCGCAGGTGGCATCACCCTGTCCGTCAGCGCATCTGGCGAAATGGCGGTGGACGGCACCGCAACCGATGCACCACTTGAGCAGATGCTTGACCGCATTACGAAAACGCCCGAAACGCTGGTGCGGATCAACGCCCATCATGCCGCTGAACTGCGTCATATCCTGCCGCTGATTGCGGCGCTTGAAGCTGCAGGCGCGCAGGATGTGGCGCTTGTGGTGACCCCTGCAAGCCAATGAGGAATTCAGCCGCCATATGGGTCTTGGGCGGCGCGGCCTCTGTCGTATTAAACCTTGGCGCGGCAGCGGGATTATTGGCGGCGATGCAGCCACAGCCGGTCGTCGACCAACCTGCCGCCGCAAGCCGCCTGAACGTCACAGCACAGGAGGTCACCCGCAGCGATGCACGTCAAAGGCCCCCTGACAGCAAGGAGGCGCAAGAAACCACGACAGACGCAACCCGGTTGAATGGCGGCGCAATTGCGCATTCTATGGCCAGCCCCGAAGCCACGCCATCCAAACCAGTGCGAACACAAGTGCCTCAACCCACCGCTGTGGCGCGTTTGCCTGCCCGCGCGCCAAACCTGACAGCCATGCAACCCCTTGTCCGCAAGACCGGCACCACAGCTTTGGCCACACAAGCGGCCGCCACAATGCAACCCGTTGTTTCCAAAACACACTCCACACATCCCAAGCCAGCAAAGCTGACGCCAGGCACCCCTGTGGTTCTGGCCGGCTTGCCTCAACCGCCTGACACCCCCTCTGTGGTGCCACAGGCACCGACCATAAATTCAGCACCGCAGCGGGCCCCAAAGGTCACAACCGGCACCGCCATGCTTGCCTTTCCCGCCAGTGGTCCGGTGGATCCGGTGTCCCTCGCCGCCTTTCAAAGCTTTACCCAGCCGGGCGCCGCCACCGGCGCCGCACTGCGCGACGATCTGCAACGCGCCTTGTCTCTGCCCTGTTCAAGGATGCAGGTAACATTTGATCCCGACACAACAACGCTAACGCTCAGCGGTCATGTGCCCGAGGCCAGCCAACGCGCGCCGGTTCTGGCCGCCTTACAGGCGCAGATGGGCAACGACATAACCGTTGCCGGAAACCTCTTGGTCCTTCCTGCGCCGCAATGTGGCGCACTGAGCGGCATTGCCGATGTCGGGCTGGCGCAATCCACGGATCAGATCACCAACAGCCTGATCGTCGGGGCCGACACCCACGCGCGCAGCTTTCGATATCTGGCCGGTGATCCTTTGGTGATGTCACTGACCGCGCCGGATTATCCCGCCTATGTTTATGTTGATTATTTTGATGCGGATGGGAACGTAATCCATCTGTCGCCCAATGACCAAACGCCGCTGCAAGCGGTGGCCGCGGAATCGGTCCTGAACATCGGGGCAAACAGCGCTGATGCTCCGGGGCTATTCGTCACCATTGGTCCGCCCTACGGACAGGAAATTGCCGCTGCATTCGCGGCTTCGGTGCCACTTTATAACGGCAACCGCCCCTTGGTCGAACCGGCCGCCCCTTATCTGGACTGGCTGCGACAACGGGTGGCACGGGCGCGCGCAGAACATGCTGATTTCAAAGGGGAATGGGTCTATTTCTTTGTTACGACAGCACCGACTTAGGCGGCGTTTCGCCCCGCCCCCAGATACATTTTCTGCATGTCGACAAACAATCCCTGCGTCAGACCGCGCCGCACCTCGGCCCATGCGTCCTGATTATCGGTGATCTCTACCAGCAACGCCTTGTTACACTCAAACGCCTGCAAGATGTCCTCGCTTGCGGTCTCGATCCAGACAAAACGCAATGCCGCGTCGGTCACATCCGTCACCCGCAGTTCCACCCCTGCACGCAGCGGCGCTTCGGGCAGACGGCGCAGCAGGTCCAGCTTGAGCATCTCGATCACCACATCATCCAGCCCCTGTTGGCGCAAAAACAGCTTTTCGCGCATTGCAGGCCAGCCAAAGGTCAGACGCGGCACTAGCGCTGCCCCGACGTCCTGCGCACTGGCTGATGACGCGGTGCCATAGCTTTCGTCAAACAGCGCCTGCACCTCATTCTCAAGCGTCAGATAATCGCCGATCTGGCGTGGCGGATAGGCCGCCAACCACAGCCCCAGCTCTACATCCAGATAGTTCACCACGGGTTCCAGCCGCAGTGCCTCGTTGCATGAGGGGCAGATCACATTCTGGAACGTATTGTCCAAAATCGCTTCGCGCAGATCGGGGCGGCGATCTGCGTTGACACTACCGGCGGCTTGAAAATCGGTAACCGTGTCACAGGCCGGGCACTGAATAGAAGTTGTTTCGAACAGGGACATCAGGCGTCTTCCTTCAGGCAAAGTTTGGCAATCTCGTCGCGGTGCGGGTGGTTGTCATTCAACCGGTCCGACGCAACAGCGGCATAGATTTCTGAAAACCATTCTCCCGGTGCGCGGAACTGATACCCCGAAACCGCATATTTACGCTGGTCTGTGCTGTATCTGGACCAATCCCCCTCGTAGCTTTCGACATAGGTATGGTTGCCAATCGCACAGGCCGCCGCAACGCTGGCGGATTGCCATGGCTTGTTCCCCGCACGGGCACGATCAACAAAGTTGCGGCATTCCTCCATCCGGCGGCGCCATTCCTCCCCGTCACAGCCCACAGGATCAGGCACAGGCATTTTTCGCCCCGCCGCCCCCATCATGTATTCCGCGACATAATCAGCATCAAACTTGAACTCGTTCGCAATGGCTGTCGCCGGTTCCTTGACGTTGGCACCGTATACTTTCCACCCCGCCAACCGTTCACCGTGCTTTTTCATATAGCCCAGCTTGTCATCCACAGCGTGGCCAACCTCGTGTAGGGTGTTCCACGAAAATCCGGTCCGCGCCTGTCCCGGTTTGGGCAGGGCATCTTCGTCAATCTCGCCAATCTCGTGTTCGATCGAAATGCCATAAATGCGAGAGTTGGCTTCGTCACCGTCCCGCATCAGCACCTTTTTCTCCTGCGTATTATAGGCCGACCCCAACCCCTTGCCGCCGACCTGTTCAAAGGTCAGCATACTATCGTTGTCCAACGTATTGCTTTCAGGCAGCTTCGACATCACGTCATAGAACCTGCGAATATTGGCGGCTGGCAGCTTCTGCCCCTCGCGATCGACATCTGTGATTGTCCCGCTGGCATCAGCCTCTTTCAGGTCCAGTTTGCATCCGAACCGCGCCTCGAAGGCCACTGCCATCACACGCCGTTGCACTGACTCCTCAAGGTTTTGCACAATGCTATCAAGGTTTTCGATCCCGCCGGGGGCATCCAATATCGCGGCAAGATCTTCGGGTTTTGGCTTGCGGTTGGTCGCCAGTTTCGCCCGCAGCTTTGCCATATCAACGCGGATCACAGCTTTCTTCAGCTCCGCTTCGGCTGAACTATGTTTGCGGTCCGCCGCCCGTGTCGCCGCCGTGTCGAGCAATTTGCGCACCTCGGTCATATCCTCGCGGATCAAATGGCGCTGTTTGCTTTTCTCCAATGTGGTCATCGCAAATTCGATGGGTTCACGATTTTGCAGATAGGCAGCCTGTGCATCAATGACCTTGCGCAGGTCGCGCAGCGCCGCGATGGCCTCTTCCACGTCAATCTGGGTCTGGGCGCGGTTGGATTTCGACAAGCGTGCCGCAGACATCGCCAGATCAAGCGCCGCGATCCTGTCCTTTATCTCGTCACGGGCAAAATCCGCCTCGGTACCACGTTTCAACAATGTCGCCGCCACCCCGCGTGCAACCGCCGCAGCATCGTTCAACTGATCATATTGCGCCAGCAAAACCGCGATGCCAATACAGGCATCAACCACCTCTTCCAGCTCACGTCGCGCGGCGTCAAAATCGGATTCTGCAAGGGTCTCGGCGGCCTGCAACCGCGCTTCATTCTCCATAATCTCGCCATGGGCATACATCGCTGACATCTGCTTTTTGAAACCGTCCAGCGTCTGACGGGTTTTCGCAATTGCGGTCAACAGCCCATCGGCATCTTCGGTAGGCAAATCCTTAATGTCCGCAGTCATTGCCGTCAGATTATCGACCGCATCCGCCGTGCCTTTGGCTGCATCGCACTCAAGTTTCAACTCTTCCAAAAGCGCGATTGCTATTTCAAAATCAAAACCTTGCCCCTTGCGTTCGGCATTCCGCTCTTTGCCTTCCAGCCGGCTGAGCAAGGTTTCAATCGCCGGTGAATTCATGCTTTGGACACGTGCCAGCGCCTCTGCCGCCTGCGCCTTGCGCAGAACATAGCGGTCATAGGTATCCAGCAAGGCCGAGGCCGCAATGACCTCTTTGTCAAACCCGTCCAGACGTTTAAGCGCCCCGCCGAAATTCTCCAGCTTGTCCTGAACCACAGCCGCCTCAAACCGCGCCCGTAAGGCAAGCACTGCATCATTCCCAGGTCCCGCCGCAGGGTCAGAGCGGATTTCAAGGTCATCCAGTTTCTGTTCGTAATCAATTTTTACTGGCAGATACCGGTCAAAGCTCTCGGCCTTTTTGCGCGCGCCCATCATCACCCAATAGGCCTGAGAGGCGATTTTGAATGCCGCCTCAAAACTGCCCTTGTTTATCGCCTCCTGAGCCGATGCCAGCAGGTTGGCCTTCATCGCTTCTTCCTGCGTGGTGACCGCATGGCCAACCTCGACCCCCAAACGGGCCGGCGTAAAGTTCAACATCACCCCCAATGCGGTCTTGCAGGCAGTGCAGGTGGTCGCATGAAATCCGGCAAGCGCGACCCCTTTCGCCGCCTTGGCCTGAGCATCGGACAGTTTCCGTTGATCGAAATCCGCGTTCATCCCGTCCAATATGGTTTTGATCCGCGCCGCGTGTCCGTCAAGGTGCGGCGTCACATCCACGGCGGTATAGGCGGTGATGGCGGCGGTCATTTTCACGCGCGCCTCTTTCACCGTACCGGTATAAAGCTGCATCGTGGCCAACCCCCGGCGTGCAACAGCCTGCGCTGTACCCAACACCTTAATCGCCCCGGCAAAATCATAGCTCGGTGCGCCGGCCGTTTTTTCCGCCGCGGCAAAATTGTCTTCGGCTTCTTTTATATCCGCGTCGATAATGTTTTCCGCGTTTTCGCCCTTGGCCCGCGCAATCACCGCCTCTGCGGTAACTTTCTGTGCCGCGAAACCAATGGATGCCGTGCAAATTTTTGTAATCCGCTGACAGGTTTCAACTGCATCGTTCAGAGTATTTTCCGCACGTGTCAAATCCTTGGCCATCAATGCCTCGACAGATTTGGCAGAGGCATCTGCGGCCTTCAAATCATCTTCGAAAACATTATGTTTATCAAGAGATTGCACATGAGACAGAACTTTGGAAAACGCGGCATAGACCGGCCCGAATTCAGTGTCAGAGGTCAATGTCATCTTGCCCCCGCCACCCTGCGCGCCATCAATCAGATTGGCGGTTTCAAAATCATCCAGCGCACGTTTCAATTCAAGGTTGGCATTCTCCAACAGGTTTGTACCAGCCGGCCAGTTCCCCCGCTCTGTCGCGGCAAAAGCGTTGCTTTTCATGTCTGCCGCATTTTGCTTGGCTTCCATCGCATCCGGTGATGTTGCGGAATTCAACTTGGCCAGCGCCGCCTGAAATTTGGCATCTTCGGCGATGTAATCCTTGGCCTGTTCCGCCAGCCGGATCATTGCGTCATGGTCATCCTTACCGCGCAGGCACATCGCAAGGGCCAGCTTGAAATCACCGCTGGCTTCTGCCGCCTTGCGCTTAATGTCATCACCGACAAGCCCCTGATAATACCCTTCGATCGCGATGCGTCCACCGGGCCCTTTTGTGGCCCGCACGGTGCGGGCACGCGCCTTGAATTCGCTTTTCTCGGTTTGGTACTGGGCAATCAACATGCCCTTGTCGAATAGGCTCTGCTTGGCAAAAGCGCAAAGCGCACCCAGCGCGGCAGAGGCTTTTCTGTAATTGCCAGCGGCGGCATCATCATTGGCTTGCGTGGCTGTTTTGACGGCATAGGCCATATCAGTGGCCAGCAAGGTTTGCGCCGTCGCGGGCACATTGGCCAGAACATGGGCGTGCCAATCCTCCCAGTTCTTCTTCATCTCCAGATAGTTATCAGCAAACCGTTTCACCTCCAGCAGGTCATCAACCGCTTTGGGTATGCTGTTGAGAAGGGTCAGCGCGCCACTCATCTGGCCGGCCTTGCGCGCCGCTTCGGCACGGGGCAACAGCTGAAGTGCCGCCGTATGATCCGCCCGCAACGATGCCACGGGATAACTTGTTGGTGCCGGCAGGCTCGTCAACAGCGCCTTGCGGGCATTAAAAACAGTGGCGTAATTGGCAAAATCATCCGCGAAATCAAGCGTGTCTTTCAAATCATTGCGCACCACCGCCAGCTGTTGGCTGGCCTGTGTGTATTCATGTGTCTTGGCCTTGGCCGCGGATGCCGTATAGGCGGTTGTGATCTCGTCAAACTTGGGTTTCACATGGGTATTCTTGCCGTAGGGGTGCGCCAACATCACCTGATACCGCACCTGAAATGCCGCCTTGTCCCGCACCCATTCCTGCGCCTGCGCAATCAGTTTCTGCGCATCCCGGTTTACAACCTGATAGGCCGCCTCGGCATCATCAGCCAGATCCGCCAGATCACCAACATCGGCCTTGGCCGCTTCATCCAGCTTGCTCTGAACAGACTGGCATCCCATCCGCAGGGCCAGCGGGACATTCTCTGCACCAAACTGCGCGGCAAGTTTCTGGCGCAGGGCCTCAAGCTGGGTATGGGCATCACTTAACCGACTGCGGGCCGCCAGCACCTCCAGCGACAATCCCTTTTGCGCCGCGGCCTTCACCCCCGCCAATGCTTCTGCGCGCTGCTCAAAGGGGTTCTGCCCCGCCGTTTCCGCATCACGCATCATCACTTCAAGACGCCCCATCGCCTTCAGCGCCGCATCAAGGTCCTTAGGGTCATTGGTTGCTGTCCCGCTGGCAAATTTCTCCTGAACGAACGCCCATGTCAGGGCAATGTCGCTTTGCCCGTCAAAGGCACCATCCTTGGCAACAGCGGGGTTTTCCGTGTCCATCCGCGCCATTGCTTTCTCAAGCTGCGCATGTGCATTCGCCGCGTCGTTCTTTTTGACGTGTAGCTGCATGGCATTGCGCACATCGTCGATCTGTTGATGCCCGCCGGCAAAATCCAACGCCTTAGGATCTTTTTCGATGATCGCTTCGGCTGCGCGCAACTGGCCCAGAAACACCGACCGCAATTCGGGGTCTTCGATCCCCCCGATCTCTTCACGCAGCAGATCATGTTCCGCATTAAAACGCCGGAACTGCTCCTTTGCATCCCGTCGGGCCTGCTTTTTGACCTTACGGTTGAATACCTTGGGCACTTTCAAAAAGCGCTCGATAAAATTGCTCTGCTGCTGGGTCAATCCTTCGATTGCCATTGCACGGTCCTCCAAAAGAACGACTCAATCCTGCCGGGAAAAAATGTCAGATATAAAAAATAAGATGGCAGTCTCGTGCCAAGTCAAAACCAGCAACCGTTTCAATGCAAGTTTTTTCCGACAATCTGTCAGGCCCCGAAAAGAACCCCGTGTTACAGGGCTTTGGCTTCATACCTCTGATTGCAGCCTGCCTTCTTGGGTGCTAAGGTGACTTAACGGCAATTTTTCGAAACTGTTATTTTAACTCTATCATATCCGGGAGTTCTGTTGTGTCGGAACCCATTTTTTTAACGCGGAACACATCTGTGATTACTCAAACGTCGAAACGCCGCGCGCTGGCATTTGCCGCCTTGCTTGGCGGTACTTTGGGCTTTTCTGTCCTGCCCGACACAGGCCATACACAGACCGCCAGTGATATCACCCCGTCCTCATTTGCCCCTGACGCACAGCGCCTGAAAGGGGCGGTGGTGTTTTCCGGGGCCCGCGGGACAAAACCGCCGGCAGGGGCGGAAAAGCTGCTGATCAACCTATCCGGTGTCACCCTAAGCGACGCCCTGCCGCAAATGGCCGAAATCAACGCCGCAACCAAAGCGCGCCTGTCGGGCAAAACCATCACCGTGGCGGAAATTTTCAATGCCGCATCCGACCTTGAAACCGCCTATACGCAGGCCGGTTTTGTTCTGGCGCGTGTCGTCCTGCCAGCGCAGGAATTACGCGATGGCGGGCGGCTCAGAATTGTGGTGATCGACGGCTTTGTCGAAGAGGTAGACACCGCAAATGTGCCCGCCCCCGTGCGCGACCGGATCAGCCGGATCACCGGCCCGCTTGTCGGCAAGCGCAGTTTACGTTTGCCTGAAATCGAACGCCAGTTGCTGCTGGCTGGGGACACCTATGGGGTGGCGCTGGGGTCCGCCCTTGCGGCTGGGGCCACACCTGGCGGGACCTCTTTGATCCTCCAGCCCGAGTTCCGGCCCATCACCGGCTTCTTTGCTTTTGACAATGCCAACGCCAGTTCGCTTGGTCCGGTCAACCTAAGCGCGGGGGTTGAATTCAACTCGCCGTTCAATCTGGGTGAAACATTCTATGCCCGCCTGTCCGGATCGCCGGCCAGCAACAATGACAACGGCTTGGGGGCTTTCCTTGGCAGTGACCCGCGGGTGCGTACCCTATCGATCGGCGGCGTTGTGCCTTTGGGCTACAGCGGCCTGACCCTAAATGTCGAAGCCACCGACAGCCGCACCGCGCCTGATCCCTTGCCCTTGCCTACAACCAGCCGTTTTGACCGTACATCCGTGCGCCTGTTCTATCCGTTCATCCGCACCCGTAACCGCAATATCTCGGGTCAGCTCACGTTGGACCGTCAGACCGATGAACAGTTCCTTGTCGGTGCCGGTGATATCCGCACACCGGTCTACCAGGACAAAACCACGGTTCTGCGCGCCGCCCTTGACGGTTTCTGGCTGACCGAAGGCGGCACCGCAATCGAAGCGGGGGCCTCGCTTTCACGTGGCATCAATGCCCTTGGCGCGCGCAGTCTGGCCGATGTTGGTGGGGGCACTCCCCTGTCCCGGCAGGGCGCGGATGCAGAATTTACCAAACTCATCCTGTCAGGGCGCATGCGCCGTCCAATCAATGACACGTTCAACTTCTCGCTGGCGGGCCGGATGCAAACTTCGTTTGGCGATCCGATGCTGACCGCTGAACAGTTCGGCATTGCCGGCAGTCAGGAATTGTCAGCCTTTGATGCAGGCGCAATCAAAGGCGACAGCGGATTTGTCGCGCGTGCCGAAATTTCCATGCCAAAGCAGGTAAGCTATGGCGACACACCACTTTTAATCAGCCCATATATTTTTGGGGCCTACGGCGACGTCTCGCTGGAAGCGCCCACAGCGCAAGAAGCCGCTGATGTCTCGGCCACCTCGATCGGCATCGGCGTCGAGCTGAATACTTTAAGCAAATCCAATTTCTCGTCCGCAACCGTGCGGATCGAATACGCAAGGGGAACCCGTGATGATGACCAGCCGGACAACAACCGCTTTAGCATCCAAGGATCCTTCCGCTTCTAAGGCGCGCCGCCGGTTTACCCGCCATGCTTTGGCCTTTGCCACAGCGTTGACACCGGTTTGGGCTTCCGCACAAGACCTGCCAACCGGCGGGACCGTGGTGCATGGCACCGCCACCATCGCCACGCCGGGGCCAAATACCATGGTGATCAACCAGGGCAGCGACCGCGCGGTGGTGAACTGGGACGGGTTTTCCGTTGGTGCCGGCAACCGCGTGGATATCAATCAGCCGAACGAAAATTCTGCCATCCTCAACCGGGTAACCGGCGACACCACCAGCCAGATTCATGGCCAGATTAACGCCAATGGCCGCGTCTTTGTGGTCAATCCCAACGGCATTTTCATCGGGACCACCGGCGCGATCAACACCGGTAGTTTTGTCGCCTCGACCCTGGGCATCCGCACAGATGACTTTGTGACCGGCCAGACAGTTTTTGAAGGCGACGGGGCATCAGCCACCGTTGTCAACGAAGGCAACATTCAGGTGGTAACCGGCGGCTATGCCGCGCTGATCGGCGGCAAGGTCCGGAACTCAGGCATCATTCAGGCGCCTTTGGGGTTTGTCGGCTTGGGGTCCGGGGAACGGATCACGCTTGATCTGGCCGGCGACGGTTTCTTGCAGGTTGCGATCCCGACCAACTCGGATGACGACGGGCTGGAAGCCTTGATCGAAAACTCCGGTACCATTCAGGCCAATGGCGGCACGGTCCAGATCTCGGCAGCAACAGCCCGCAATGCGGCGCGACAGGCCATTAACATGAGCGGCGTCATCGAAGCGCGCACCGTTTCAGGGCGCAACGGGCGTGTGACCTTGGGCGGTGGTGGCGGCGGACGTGTCAAAGTCACCGGCAACATTCGCACCAAAACCCGCCGTCCTGCCATTCAGGTCACCCAATCCGCACGCCCTGCCCTGCGCCCCGAACGCGGCGGCGACATCACTATCACAGGGCGCGACATCACCCTTGAAGGGGCTAGCATTGACGCCAGCGGCACAGGTGGCGGTGGCAACATCCGCATTGGCGGCAACGCCCGCGGTGCCTCCGGGATGATGACGGCGGCGCAGCTGTCCGTTGATGCAGACACTGTAATTCGCGCAGATGCCCAAGCACAGGGCAACGGCGGACGCATCGTTTTATGGTCTGATCAGCGGACCGAGTTTGCCGGCAATATCTCGGCGCAGGGCGGTACCCTAAGCGGGGATGGCGGTTTTGTCGAAGTCTCCGGCAAAGCGGTCCTGCGCTATAGCGGTTTCACCGACACCCGGGCAGAAAATGGGGCATGGGGCAGTTTGCTGCTTGACCCCAACGACATCTTTGTCGTTGCCGCCCTCACTGGCGATGACGGTGATATCCTTGCCTCAACGGTTGAAAGCAATCTGGCGGGCGGGAATGTCTCCCTGTCCACTGCCGGTGCTGGCCCTGACGATGGCAGGATCGAAATCAATGCGCCGTTGAGCTGGTCAAGCGGCTCTGTCCTTTCGCTGAACGCCGAAACCGGTGTTGGCGCGATCGTCAGCAATGCAATTGAAATCAACGCGCCGATTACTGCACCCAACGGCACATTGCGTCTGACCGCCACCGAAGCGCCTGGTGCCTCCGGCCCGGCCCCGCAGGTGATCGAGACTGGCGCGAATGGCGACATTGATGTCGGATTGTTCCATATCGTCGAAGGTGACTGGCTCCAGCTTGGCACGGATTTCCCCGGTGCCGGCCTGCCGTCTTTTGCTGCTGACAACTTTGTTCTCGAAGAGGCCAATTTTCTGCGCGCCATCAGTGGCGACGGCGCGGCGAACCCCTTCCTGTTGACCGATGTTTACGGTTTGCAGGGCATTCACGGTTCGTTCAACTTTGCCCTGGCCAACGATATTGACGCCTCTGCCACAACCGGCTGGGAATCCCTTGATCCGCTGACAAACGGATTGCGCAACTCAGGCTTTGTGCCTCTGTCCTTTACCGGTAATTTCGAAGGCAACCGCAACGCCATCACCGGCATGTTTATCCGCCAGTATCCAGCGGCGGGTGGCGGTGATACCGGCCTGTTCGGGACATTGGGCGATAACCCATCCATTACAAACCTCAGCATTCTGGACGCAGATGTGGCCGGTGGGCGCGTTGGTATCCTTGCCGGCAGCAACGGCAGTTTCACAAGTGGCGTGCATGTGACCGGCACGGTTGTTTCTTACGGAGAGGCCGGCGGCGGCATTAGTGGCGTCATGCCTTTTGGCGTTCTGACAAACAGTTCAGCGGACGTCACAGTACGCGACGCGGTCGACCCTGCCGATATAAACAGCAATGCGGCAGGCGTCACCAGTCTGGGCGGCCTTGTCGGGATCAACGATGGTGACATCCTGAACGCGCGCAGCAACGGCAGCGTCACACTCAGCGTCGCCGAAGAAGGTTTCGCCGGGGGCCTTGTCGGCCAAAATGAAGACATCCTGCGCAATATCTATTCCGAAGCGTCCGTTACCGCGGCCAATACCGCGCCCTTTGCAGAGGCAACCATCGGCGGCCTTGTCGGAGAAAACCGTTTTGACGGAACGATCGAGAATGCCATTGCCACCGGTGCGGTCACATTGTCCCCCGATTGTTGCGGCGGATTTGGCCTCGCAGGGGGCCTTGTTGGCGAGGATGCCACATCAAACGAAAGCATCCTGTCGTCCTTCTGGAACATCGAAACGACAGGGCAAACCCTCAGTGGCCAGTCCGGCGAAACCACCGGAACGGCAACCGGCTCTGGTCAGTTCGAAGGCGCATTTGGTGAAACCACCGCCAGCCTGCGCGATGCCGAACTGTTCACTCAGGCGGCCCTGTCGGGCGGCTGGAGTTTTACAACGGCTTGGGCCATTCCACAGGATGGCGTCGATATGGCACGACTCTATTCTGTTGATCCGGTGATCACCGCGACTGATCCGTCGTTGCCGATCCCCGAGTTTGAATACAACGGCAGCACCACAGGCTTCTCTGCCGATGCCAGCTCTACCTTCTCCGGTGGGCCAACCGATTATGTCTTTGGGCCTTTGGGCGACACCGGCGATCTTTCCGTGATGGTGGACCAGATCATCCTGTCTGACGCCAATGTCGGCGATGTCACATTCACCTTCCCCACCAGCTATACCAGCGATCTGGGCCAGGTTTTTGACGTGCGGTCCTTCCCCAAGGACGCAACAGTTGTCGCTGCACCGCTGAGCATCACCATCAACCCGACGACCAAAGTCTATGGCGAAGAGTTAAGCCTTGAAGGGATCGATTTCACCGCAGATACCCTTCACGGTACCGATACGATAACCGGCGCGGACATCATCAGTGACGGGGCACCAGCAACGGCGGATGCGGCGACCTATGCGTTGAACATCGAGAACCTCACCGGCACGGGCCTGTCGAACTACACGCTGACAATCACCCCCGGCACTCTGGAAGTCACCCCTGCCCCGCTGACCCTGACAGCTGATGATCAAAGTAAATCACCCGGCACTGTCTTTACCTTTACCGGCACGGAATTCACCGTGGAGGGGTTGGTGAACGACGACACCGTGACCAGTGCCACCTTGACCAGTGACGCCGCGGCGGCGGATGCACCTATTACCGGCGAAGGCCCTGCCGCCGCGATCTTTATCACTGATCCGCAAGGCACCGGTCTGGCGAACTATGAGATCACCCTTGTGAATGGCGTGTTTGTCGTGGCCCCCGGTAATCTGGTCATCACCGCGCTGGACCAGACCAAGGTTTACGGCAGCACCTTCACCTTCAACGGTACCGAGTTCAGCGTAACCGGTCTGGCCGAAGGGGACAGCGTGGACAGTGTCACCCTGACAAGTGCCGGTGCCGACGGCAGCGCACAGGTCGGTGACGGGCCGTTCACCATCACCGCCAGCAACGCGGTTGGCACCGGTCTGGACCAATATACGCTGGTCTTTGCCGATGGCAGCTTTGCCGTAACGCCGGCACCGCTGACGGTCACCGCGCTGGATCAGTTCAAACAACCCGACCAGCCTTTTACCTTCACCGGTACGGAATTCACCACAACCGGTCTTTTCAACGACGATGCTATTACCAGTGTCACCCTGACCAGCGACGGGGCCAGCCCCGAAGCAACGGTCGAGGGCAGCCCCTATACCATCGAATTGAGTAATGTGACCGGGACCGGATTGGACAACTATACCGTCAGCACGGCAAACGGCAGCTTTGTGGTTCAGAACCTGATTGCACCGCCCACTGTGACACCCCCGACCGGCGGCAGCAGAACCATTTTCAACCCGCGCGACATCATCACCATCGCACTGCCCGGGCGCGATCCGACGGGCGATATCCAATCAGCAGGCCGCGGTGGACGTCCCGCTCAAACCTTGCAAAAGGCCGAAGAAGTCGCCGAATTTGTCGACACGGTTTCAACGGAACTGGAACTGCAAATTCAATCCTGTGGCTCCGCCGATCAGGACTTTGACCGGTATATGACCTGCCTCAGTGACTCGCTGGATACCTATTCCAACGCTCTGGATGAGATCGTGAATGATCTGCCCAAGGGCCTTGAAACGGTCTCTGCCACAATCCGCACTGCGGCTGATGAAATCAGGGCTTCTGCCGCCCGCGCCCAGCGTCGCCTTGCCGGTGCCACCACAGATGCCCAGCGTCGTGCAATCCGCCGTCAGGCCGTAACCGAAGCAATTGGGGCCATCAGCACGGCCAAGTCGGAAATTCGCAAGGCAATCTCACTGATCCGCGCGGAAGATCCCGAAGTAACCGCCGTGCAGCGCCGCACTGGCGCGCGGATTGTTCAGGCCTTTGATACGGTAGAGACTTCCATGGTCCGCGCCGTTGAACTCTGACAACGGAGGCAAGATGCGCAGGTTTCTGATCCGCACAATTGCCGTCCTGACGCTTGCTCTGGTCCTGCCGCTGCACGTGCAGGCGCAAGAACGCCGTGTTGCCCTGATCATCGGAAATTCCGATTATCAACGGGTCACGCCGCTGGACAATCCGGGCAACGATGCCACGGACCTGCATGTCGCCCTTGAAGGGCTCGGCTTTGATGTGCTGCTTGGGCTGGACATGACCGGCACAGAGATGTCCGGCCTTGCTGACAAATTCGTCAAGGCCATCGAAACCGCTGATGTTGCGCTGTTTTATTATGCCGGCCACGGGTTTCAGGTCGGTGGGCAAAACTATCTTGTGCCGGTGGATGCCGAAATCCAGACGCCGCAGGATGTGCAGGACCAAACCGTCCGCCTGACGGATATCCTTGGCAAAATGGAACAGGCACCGGGTATCAAATTTGTCTTCCTTGATGCCTGTCGCAATGATCCCTTTGAAGGAGCGATCACGGCGGTATCCGAAGGTCTGGCGCGGATCGGCAATGCCCGTGACTTCATGATCTCATTTGCCACCCAACCCGATAACGTTGCCTATGACGGGTCAGGGCGGAACAGCTTTTTCACCTCTGCCCTGCTCAGCCATATTTATACGCCCGGCCTCGATATTTCGGACATGATGATCAACGTACGCAAGGACGTGCTGGCCGCAACCGGCGGGCGGCAGATCCCTTGGGAAAACTCTTCGCTGACACGCCAATTCCGGTTTGATCCGCGCCCCGATGCCGGGTCTGCCGAAACCCTGCTTTGGCAGGTTGCTGCAAACGCGGGTGACCCCCAGCTGATGGAGCTATACGCAGAACGCTATCCCCAAGGGGCCCATGTCGCCGAGGTGCTGGCCTTTCTTGATCCGGCAAATCCCGGTGCCCCCCTGTCACGCGACTACTCCCCGCAAGAGCGTAACGCACAAGAAGAGCGCCTGTGGCAACTGGCGCGGCGCAGCCGGATGCGGCCCTTGGTGGAATTCTACATCGCAAAGTATCCCGATGGCACATACATCGGGGACGCCAGCCGGCTGATTGCCACCCTGCCCGCCGAGGGCAACGCCGGTTCTGGCCGCTTGTGTGAACGCCTTGCCACCCATCCACGCGACAGCACGGCAAAAACCACCGGTGTGCCGTTCAGCAGACTGAAGGAAAACGCACTTTCGGCGATGCAGGCCTGTCAGGCCGCCGCGCAAGAAAATCCCGAACTGCCCCATTATACCGCCTTGCTTGCACGAGCCACGGTTGCCGCCGGCGATATGGATCAGGCGATCCGCCTCTATCAAGAGGCCGCCACACGCGGCGACTTGCGTGCCATGGTCAGCCTTGCCTTGCTCACCGAAACCGGTCGCGGGGTGCCCGCCAGCCCGGTCGAGGCGCTGCGCCTTTACCAACGGGCTGCCAGTCTGGGCAGTCCCGACGCCAAGATTAATCTCGCGGTTGCCCTGTTCGAAGGGCAAGGGTTGGAAAAGGACGAGCCCCGCGCGGTCGAATTGCTGAAAGAGGCCGCCGATCTTGGCTCTGCCATTGCCACCTTTAACCTTGGCGTACTGGCGCGCGACGGCGTTGCCGGTGATCCTGCCGAGGCGCTGGGGTATTTCAAACGGGCAATCACATCAGGCGAACCGCGCGGGTATATTGCCAGCGCCATCATCCTTGACGAAGGCCGCATCGCCCCACGCAACCCGGAGGCCGCCGCCAATATGTTGCTGCGCGGTGCCGCCGAAGATACCGGTGAAAGTATCCGGCAACTGACCGAGAATACCGGTGATTGGTCGCGAGACACCGTCAAAGCCGTGCAGGAACGCCTGAAAGCGGCCGGGTTTTACACCAGCACCATCGACGGGCGCAGCGGCCCGAATTTTGCCGCGGCCCTTGAAACATGGCGCAATGGTGGGTTTGAACCGGACGTTTTGATCGAATAAGCGCCAACACCCGCCGCGACGGGTTGCCTTGTGCGCCGCAATAGCTACGATATCCTTTAAGCTTAAAACAGATAGGGGGATCGTATGACACAGACAGGTGAAAACCACCGCGAGGATGTGGCCGGCCGCGCCAATGTCGAAGACACGCCCGAGTTGCTGGCCTATTACGACGAACTGGGCGGGCATCACGCCGGTGCCCTTTGGACGGTTGCCAACAAGATCGAACCATGGGAGCCGAAATCAGCTTCGGTGCCAGTGTTATGGCGCTACGCCGATCTGCGCGAAAAAGTGCTGCGTTCGGTCGATCTGGTAACGCCGGAAAAAGCTGGCCGTCGGGTGATCTATTTCAACAATCCGGGCCGCACCGATGTCTCTGCCGCTGTCGGCTGGATCTATGCCGGGCTGCAAGTGATGCACCCGGGCGAGAAAGCCACCGCACACCGCCATTCCGCCTCCGCCATCCGCTTTATCATGGAAGGCAGCGGCGCCTATACCGTTGTCGATGGTCACAAGATGACATTGGGCCAGAACGATTTTGTCCTGACGCCCAACGGCACCTGGCACGAACACGCAGTCGAGGAAACCGGCACCCCCTGTATCTGGCAGGACGGGCTAGACATTCCTTTCGTCAACGCCATGGAGGCGAATTTTTTCGAGGTGCATCCAGACCTGAGCGAACCCGTGGCCTATCCTGTGGACGACATGACCAGAACATGGGGTCATGCGGGGCTGACGCCGGGTGGTGGCAGCTGGAACAACGGCTATTCGCCGATGTTCAAATACGAATGGGACCGCACCTATGAGGCGCTCAACGCCTACGCCAGCGTCTCCGACCCCTCGCCGTTTGACGGCACATTGATGGAATATGTGAACCCCACCACCAACGGACCGGTGATGAAAACACTGGGGGCAAGTATGCAACGCCTCGCCCCTGCTGAGCGCACCAAGGCCCACCGCCACACCGGCAGCTATCTATATCAGGTTGCAAAAGGGTCCGGTCATTCGGTGATCAATGGCCAACGGTTCGACTGGACCGAACGGGATATTTTCTGTGTGCCCTCATGGGCTTGGCACGAACATGCCAATGCCTCGACCAGCGACGACGCTGTTCTTTTTTGCCTTAACGATCTGCCCGTCATCCGTGCCCTTGGCCTCTACCGCGAAGAAGCACTGGGTGAGAACGGCGGCCACCAGCCCACATAAGTCAGGACCATTATGAAACTTGTTACCTATAAAACCGATGTCGAAGCCGCCGCACGCCTTGGCGTGATCGAAGACGGTATCGTTGTGGATGTCGCAGGCTTTGGCGAGGCATCCGGCCTTGATCTGCCCTCCCGTATGCTCGATTTCATCGACCTTGGGCCGGTTGCCGTGCGCCAGCTGCGCGAGGCTCTGCACATTGCGGATGGCGATTGGGGCAACGCGCTTGCCCTGCCCGTCGAAACTGTGACCCTGCTGGCCCCGATCCCGCGCCCGCGCAAGAATGTCTTTGGCATCGGGCTGAACTATCTCGATCACGTCACCGAAAGCGCCAAGGCGCTGGATACCGATGATGCCTTGCCGAAAGAACCGGTTGTGTTCTCAAAACCGCCCACCTCGGTTGTCGGCCCCAACGATCCGGTACGCCATGATGCGGACATGACCCAACAGCTGGATTGGGAGGTCGAACTGGCCGTGATCATCGGCACCGCCGCCAGCCATGCCACCCGCGAAAACGCATTAAAACATGTGTTCGGCTATTCGGTGATGATCGACATTTCTGCCCGCGACAACCGCCGCGCCGGTCAGTGGATTTTCTCCAAAGGGATGGACAGCTATGCCCCCTTCGGCCCCTGCATCGTCACCGCTGATGAAATTCCCGACCCGCAACAGCTGGACCTCTGGCTGACAGTGAACGGCGTGGAAAAACAAAGTTCGAACACCTCCAAGATGCTGTTTAAAGTAGACGAATTGATTTCCGATCTGTCGCGCGGCATCACCTTGGAACCCGGTGACATCATCGCATCCGGCACCCCCGAAGGGGTCGGCGCGGGACGTGATCCGCAGGAATGGCTGTGGCCCGGTGACGTAATCGAGGCCTATGTCGAGGGCATCGGCACAATCCGCCATCCGGTGATTAACGCGACGAAATTCAAATGAAGTTCCCGCTCGACCCACAGATTGATCACGACTTCAACGCCCGCGAAAGTGTCGCGTCTTTTGACGATGAGTATGGCAAGCTGATCACGCTCAGTGATCACGCCATGGCTACCCTGCCGCGGCGGGCCGATCTGGTCTTTGATCCCGAAAGCGGTGCCGCCCTCGATCTTTATGGCGTTGAAAAGGGCCGCCCTGTTTTCCTGTGGATTCATGGCGGGTATTGGCGGATTGGCGATAAGAAAGGCAACGCTTTTGCCGCCCCCGGACTGGTGGCAAACGGCGTCGCCGTCGCGGTGATGGATTATTCACTGGCCCCCGCTGCCAGCCTTGAACAAATTGTGCATGAAGTACGCAGCGCCGTGGCTTGGCTGCACCGCGAGGGGCCGGCGATGGGGCTTAATACCCCCAAAATCCATGTGGGAGGATCCTCAGCCGGCGGGCATCTGACGGGTGCGGTCATCGCAGAGGGATGGCATGCCGACTACAGTCTGCCCGACACAGTCATCGGTGCCGCGCTGGCGCTCAGCGGTATTTACGATCTGGAACCCCTGCTGTCGACGCAGGTGAATGCGTGGATGGATATGGACATGGGCACCGTTGCGGCCCTGTCGCCGATCCGGCACATCCCCGAACAGTCACAGACCCAGCTGATCCTGTCTGTCGGGGGGCAGGAACGCGCTGGATTTCTGCGCGAAACCGAGAGTTTCAATGCCGCCTGGACGGCAAAAGGGCATTCGGTGGTTCAGGTCGAAATGGCCGATTACAACCATTTCGACATCACCGGCACCCTTGCTGATCCGCAGGCGGAACTGGTGCAGGCGACCTTGAAGGCGATCAAGGCCTGCCCTTGATCAAAGAACCGCTGTCGCTTCGATTTCCAACAGCGCTTCATCCTCGACCAGACCAGCCACCACAACCATCGTCATCGCCGGAAAATGCCGCCCCAAAACCTTGCGATAAACGGCACCAACTTCGGCCTGCCGTGCAAGGTACTCTTTCTTGTCAACGACGTACCAGGTCAACCGGACCAGATCTTCGATCTTGCCACCTGCCGCGTCCAAAACGGCAACGATATTATTCAGGGCCTGTTCCATTTGCCCGATGAAATCCTGGCTCTCAAAAACCTGATCCCCATTCCATCCGATTTGGCCGCCAATAAACAGCTGATTATCGGCGGTTTTCATGCCATTTGCATAGCCTTTGGCCTTTGCCCATCCTTCGGGTTGGATTACGTCATGTGCCATTGTCATTCTCCTTTAGAATATTCGTTCAAACACCCAGATACTGGTCGCGTATCTCGGGTGTCAGTGTGTCCATATCGCCATGCCATACCGACACGCCGCGTTCCAAAATCACAACCTTATCAGCGACTTGCCGCAATTCTCTTAGGGTCTTATCCACCACCAGAATGGCCAGATCGCCGGTCTGTTTCAGCCGCGCAATCGCCGCCCAGATTTCCTGCCGGACCACCGGTGCCAGTCCTTCGGTGGCCTCGTCCAGAATTAACAACCGCGGATTCGTCATCAACGCCCGGCCAATTGCCAACATCTGCTGTTCACCCCCAGACAGCGAACCGGCAAGTTGGTCGCGCCGCTCTGCCAGACGTGGGAAAAGATCATGCACCGCCGCAAAATCCCACGCTCCAGCGCGGGCTGACGCATAGAGGTTTTCATACACGCTAAGGTTGGTGAAACACCGCCGCCCCTCAGGCACCAGACCTAACCCAAGCTGCGCCGCCTTATGCGGGGCAAGACCGGCAATGTCATGACCGGCAAACTGCACCTGACCCTGACTGTGTTTCAACAAGCGGCAAATCACCTTGATTGTGGTTGATTTCCCCATCCCATTGCGCCCCATCAGTGCCACAACCTGTCCGTCTTCGATGTTTAAATCAACACCGAACAACGCCTGTGATGCACCGTAAGACGCTGAAATTTCTTTCATTTCCAAAAGGTTCATGCCGCACCCTCCTCGCCCAGATAGGCGACGCGCACATCAGGGTTTGTGCGAATTTCTTCGACAGTGCCGGTTGCGATAATCTTGCCATAAACCAGTACCGAAATCCGGTCTGCGCAGGCAAACACCGCATCCATGTCATGTTCCACAAGCAGGATCGGAGCCTCCTGCTTTAACTCTTGCAGAAATCCGGTCAGCCGCTTTGACCCCTCCGCACCCATGCCCGCCATTGGTTCATCCATCAGAAAGGCCTTGGGGGCCAAAGTCAGCGCCACGGCAACCTCCAGCTGGCGGCGCTGACCGTGCGACAATTCCGCCGTGATGGTGTTTTCCTGCGCCTCAAGCCCGACCCGTGTCAAAGCCGCCCGCGCCCGTGCCAACAGCGCCGCGTCCTTCATCGCCGGCTTGAAAAACCGAAAGACGGCGCCGCTCTGGCCGACCGCCCCCAATACCGCGTTTTCCAACACGGTATAATCCATCGCCAGCGCCGAAATCTGGAACGTCCGCCCCAGCCCCATCCGGGCCCGCGCCGCGGTTGTCATGCCGGTAACATTGCGTCCCAGAAACTCCACGGTACCACTGTCCGGTTTCAACCCGCCGGCAATCTGTTTGATCAGCGTCGATTTTCCCGCTCCGTTCGGCCCAATCAGCGCATGAATTTCGCCCACATGCAGGTCCAGCGATATGCCGTCACTCGCGGCCAATGCTCCAAAACTTTTGCGAATGTCACGGACGTTCAGAATACTATTGCCCATGGCCGGCCTCCCGTTTCGCCAGCTTGCCAATAATGCCGCCTTTGGCAAACAGCACGACAGCCAGCAGGATCACACCCAGATAGATGAACCAATAATCCGACAAACCGCCAAGCACATGTTCCAGTAGGATAAACAGGGCTGCGCCAACCACAGGACCGAACAACCGCGCAACGCCACCCAGTATGATAAAGATCATGATCTCACCTGAAATCTGCCAGCTGAACATTGTCGGGCTGACAAAGCGGTTCAGATCGGCAAACAACGCCCCGGCCAGACCGGTGATCGCCCCCGAGATGACAAAAGCCACCAACCGCAACCGATAGACATTAATGCCAACGGTTAACGCACGTTCCTCATTCTGATGCGCCCCGTTCAGCGCCAGACCAAACGGCGATTTGTTCAACCGGTCGACCAGAAACAACACAATACAAAGCAGCGCAAAACAGATGCCGAAGAACTGGATCGGGTCCAGCGTGTTCAGCCCCGGAAACTGGTTACGCACGTATATCGACAGCCCGTCTTCGCCCCCGTAGGCCGGCCAAGATATTGTAAAATAATAAAACATCTGCCCAAAGGCGAGCGTAACCATGATAAAGTAAACGCCGCTGGTGCGCAGCGACAAGGCCCCCACCAACAGCGCGACAAGCCCGCTTGATACGATCGCGACCAGCCAGATTACCGGCATTGAATTGGTCCCTTCGATCAAAAACGGGGTTTCCATTATTGGCGTATAATTCTGTGCATGACTGGCCAGAATGCCCATGGCATAGCCCCCCACCCCGAAAAACGCGGCATGACCAAAGCTGACCAGCCCCCCCTGCCCCAGCGCCAGGTTCAGCCCGACACCGGCCAACGCAAAAATCACCGCGCGGGTGGCCAGTGTGATGGTAAACGGCTCGTCCGTTACCACCGCAGAGGCCGGAACAATCACAAGGATCAGCAGGACAAATATATCCAGCGTGCGTTCTTGAAACATCTCAGGAACCCCCGAAAAGGCCGGTCGGTTTGAAAATCAACACCCCCGCCATCAGAATATAGATCAACATCGACGCCAACGCCGAGCCCACCGTCGTTGCACTTGACGGGTCCATGAAACTGCCGAAAACAACCGGCAACATTGTCCGGCCCAGAGTATCGGTCAGCCCGACCAATACAGCGCCGGCAAGCGCCCCTTTGATCGACCCGATGCCGCCGATCACAATCACCACAAAGGCAAGGATCAGCACCGGTTCCCCCATGCCAACCTCAACAGACTGGATCGCCCCGACCAACGCACCGGACAGGCCGGCCAGCGCCGCCCCCAGAGCAAAGACCAATGTATAAAGCACCGAAATATCCACGCCCAGGGCACCAATCATCTCGCGGTCATTTTCACCGGCCCGAATGCGCATCCCGACACGGGTTTTCGAAATCAACAGGAACAACCCCACAGCAACGGCCAAGCCGATGCCGATGATCGTCAGACGGTACAACGAATATTCAATGCCACCGGGCAAGGTTACCGTCCCCTTGAGGTAGTCGGGAATATTCAGAAAAAGTGGAAACGACCCGAAAACCCAACGGGTCCCTTCCGAGAAAATCAGGATCATCGCAAAAGTCGCCAACACCTGTTCAAGGTGATCACGATCATACAAACGGCGGATCACGCTCAGCTCGATCAGGGCACCAATCATCGCCGCGGCTGCCATGCTGGCAATTAGTGCCAGAAGGAAGTTGCCGGTCCACCCGGCAACCGCCGCCGCCGCAAAAGCACCGATCATATAAAGCGACCCATGCGCGAGGTTGATCAACCCCATCACACCGAAAATAAGGGTCAGCCCTGCCGCCATCAGAAACAGCATCACGCCAAATTGCAGCCCATTCAGGATCTGCTCAATCAGTAACAGCATGTTCATGGAAAATCCCCGCGATGTTTTCCGGCAGGGTCACCCCCGCCGGAAAACCACTTTCTTACCACTTCAAAGGACAGTCAGCGGCATAAACGTCCTGCCGATCGGCAATCGCCACCTCAACAGCCGTGTTGGTAAAGATGTCACCATCCTTGACGACCTTACGCACCCAGAAATCCTGAATTGGGTGCTGGTTGTTGCCAAAGCTGAATTTGCCACGGGTAGAGACAAAATCGGCTTCGCGCAGCGCCGCGCGGAAGGCATCCGTGTCTTTCACATCCGCCTTGGCCGCAGCCGAAGCGATCAGGGATGCCGTATCAAAACCCTGCTGGGCATAGATCGACGGAATACGGCCATACTCTGCCTTGAAGGTCTCGACAAAAGCGCGGCTGGCGTCGTTGTCCAGGTCGGGTGCCCATTGCGCGGTGTTCAACACACCCTCTGCCGCATCCCCAACCGCGGGCAGGATCGTCTGGTCGAAACTGAACGCCGGCCCGACAAGTGGCAGGTCGATCCCGCTGTCGGCATATTGCTTGAGAAACGAGATGCCCATGCCGCCGGGCGCAAAGAAAAAGATGCCATCTGCATCCGAGGCGCGCATCTGCGCTATCTCGGCGGCATAATCGGTCTGGCCCAGCTTGGTGAACAGCTCGGTTTCGATCTCCCCCTCAAACATCCGCTTGAAACCGGTCAGGGCATCCTTGCCCGCTGGATAGTTCGGCGCAAAGATGAATGCTTTTTTCATACCCATCTTGTTGGCGGTGGCACCTGCCGCTTCGTGCGGTCCGTCATTCTGCCATGCCACGTTGAAATAGTTTTCATGGCATCCACGACCGGCCAACTGTGCCGGACCAGCGTTCGGCGAGATATAGAATTTTCCCTGTGCCGTCGTCGCCGGTGCAACCGCCAACGCAAGGTTCGAAAAGACCAAACCGGTCATGATGTCGACCTTTTCAGACTGGATCATCTTGTCAGCCACTTGAACGGCGATGTCGGGCTTGCGCTGATCATCCTCGACAATCACATCAATACCTTCATTGCCGGCCTGCTTGATGCCGAGCAGGAAACCATCACGGATGTCCACACCCAACCCGGCGCCGCCGCCGGTCAGGGTTGTAATCAACCCGATCTTAACTTTGCCACCGTGGCCATCTGCCAAAACCGGCGCGGTCAAGCCAAGTGCAAGCGCACTTGCCGCGCCAATTGTTTTGATTGTCTGTTTAATAAATATTGAGTTCATGTCGTTCTCCCAGATTATTTCCGACGCTTTTGATGCGCCCTGTGTCGTCAGTTTGTGCCGCAACGACGTCAATTGGAATGACTTAATAGCAAAACGCTACTCTGGGTCTGATAGTATTTCAAGCCTGAAATATTTTGATATAAAACGGTTTCACCAACTGCGCACAACATCCCTACCCCCTCAACAAAAAACGGCGCTGAAAAATCAGCGCCGTTCAAAGCTTGGTTCATTGCTGTAACTGCCGGATCAGTTCTCAGCAGGCTGCGGCCCAACAGACACCAGATAGGCCCAGACATTCTTTGCGTCTTCTTCATCCCGCAGTTTGAAGGACATTTTCGACTTGGCTTTCTTGTCGTCATTATAGGTCCGCAAGAACCCGCGCGGATCTGCGACATAGGCAACGAAATCGGCCTCGTTCCATTCCAAGCCGGCCTCACCAGCCTGCACAATGGATTTGCCATATTTTTTGCCGAACTCTTCGTTGCCGCCCGCCATGCTGCCAAAGATACCGTACAGGTTTGGCCCGCTGCGCCCACCTTTGGCGATCACCTCGCCTGCGGCATCTACAATGCCATGGCACGATTTGCATTTCTTAAAGACACCTTCGCCCGCCGCGGCATCGCCCGTCGCGTGCCCGTCAGCAAAGGCCGGCCCCGCCATTAACGCCAAACCCAAAGCGGCCGTTTTCAAAATATTCATCTCTGCACTCCTAATACTCTACGTTGCCTACGCCCAGCCTAGAGGAATTTTCCAAAAGACAAACCCCGACGAAGGGCCAAAGTGATCAAAACACTGCGACCAATCGCCCTGCCTTCGGCGAAATCTTGCATCTGCGGCGGGTTTTATGGCACTAACCCGCGGCAATCGAAACCGACGATGGACCACAGTATGCAGCCCCGCGAGATCATGATCCCCGCTTGGGTCGACGGCACCCTAACACCGGTTGAAAAGCTGGCCGTCCACCAACGCGGTTTGCGCCATCTGGCGGTGTCGGTGTTTGTGATCCACGATGGCGCAATCCTGATCCAGCAGCGGGCCCTAGGAAAATACCACACTCCCGGCCTGTGGGCGAATACCTGTTGCACACATCCGGAATGGGGTGAGCTGCCGCTGGACTGTGCCCGTCGACGCCTGACTGAAGAGTTGGGCATTACTGGGCTGGCGCTTTCCCACCGCGGGCAGGTCGAATACCGCGCCGAGGTTGGGCAGGACATGATCGAACATGAAGTCGTAGAGGTCTTTCTGGCAGAGGCGGGTCCGTCCCTGCCGCTGGATCCGAACCCCGACGAAGTTATGGCCACACGTTGGATCACCCCCGAGACGCTGGCGCAGGAAGTTGCGCAGGCACCGGACCGGTTTACGCCTTGGCTGCGTATCTATCTGGAGAAACACGGCAAGCTGATCTTTGGCGGCTGAAACAGAGCCTAATATATAGACTAGGGACTAATTCATCGGGCTAGCAACCCGTCCAGCGCGGGCGGGGACCAACACCTGGCCAGCGCCGCCGCTAAAACCTATCTGATTGATACGCTGACACAAATCCAATCTGTCCCCGCGGGGACACCCTGACCTATTGCGCCAGGGTGTCCAGGAATGCCTTAACCGCCGCCTCGATCCGCTTGCGTTCAAAACCGCTGAAGTCCTGCGCCAGTCTCAGCTCGATCCGACCATCTGCAACTGTGCATTTGGCCTCCCCCTCGGGACGCGACAGACGGAAGGTCGTCTTAGACTTTTGCGCACCACCGCCCAGCTTAACCTTCTTCTTGGGGGGCTGGCCGGCCTGGGCCACAAACTCCGCCAACAGTGCTTGTTCCTGCTCTGGCGTACGATCTCCGTCACCAGACAACAGCCGGTTCAAAGAAGTCTGCGCCTCCGGCCCCTCGTCCAGACGGCGTACAAGCGAAAGCCCCAAAGCGCGCGGCACAGCCTCAACATGTTTGATCCGCCCGTCCGTCGCCGAAAGCAGCCGCACAAAATGTTTGATATAGCTGCGCTTTTGACGCCCCGAAGAGGCAAAGAGCAATTCGACAGCATGGTCATAGCCATCGACATCCGGCGCCTGCTTGCAATAACGGATCGCCAGCTGGGCCATTTCACCAAACGAAACACCACGTCGGACCAGGTTTTCATCCACCATCTGACGGTAGAGCCGCAACAGGTTTTCACCCTTTGCATTGATCCCCGCGGGGATGCGCGCGAACCGCTCGTCGCCGGTTTCCTCGAACAGTTCACGATATGCCGTGAACCGCCGGAACCCTTGGATCAATTCGAAATGATCGCCGATCTGTTCAACGCGGATCGGGTTGGACAGGCCTATCTCCTGAATGGAACACTTTAGCTCGTCAATCTCGGCATCCCGGCCCGGCGCACGATCCCGGGTCAATTTCTCTGTTCGGATCGCGTCGAGCGGCACCAGATCAGTGATCAATCCCGCCTTTTTCATCCGCACGTGTTCATGTGCTAAGGCATCGTTCTCCTGCCGGATCGCAGCCTCGGCAGTTTGCCGTTCAGACAGCGCCTCGGCATTCTCCGATATCGCGGCGGCCATGGGCCCACGCCGCTCTGTCCCCGCGGGGACAGAGGTGGATGGCGTCTCCTCAACATCATCGAAATCGATATCAAAAATGCGTTTCTTCTTACTCATGTCGTCGTCCTAAACCTTACAGGGTGTCCCAAGCGGTGATGAGATGGCCCTTGAATTCATCATAAGCCTGATCAAATGACGCCCGCGCGCGGCGCCATGTTTCGCGCGTCATATCGCGATAGTCGGTTTCGTAAATCGAACTGAGGAACCGGCCTGATTGCTCGACCGCACGTGTCATTTCAATCGGATGCGCAGCCAACCTATCGCCAAACACCTTGCCAAATGCCTGCTGCATCGCGCGGTGCAATTCATTGTTCGCTTCGAACCGCGTGATCAGGAAACGCACGTCGGCAAACACCTTGGGCAAGGTCAGTGTCCCCGCGGGGACAGCACCACCAAATCGCTCCAGATCCTCCAGCGCCTCGGCCAACTGACCGATAAAGGATGTGGTGGAGTCATACTCCCAATACCCCGGACCAGATGGAATATAGAGGACGTCAGCCGCAAACACTGCGTTCATCGACTGATACCCAATCGCAGGCGGGCAATCAAAGATGATCATGTCATAGGCATCATCCGGCAATGAATCGAGATAGCGCGACACCGCGGCAAAGAACGACCATTCCGGGTTCAAGTGCCGGTACTGCGCGCTGGCAAATTCGACGAAGGCCGCGTTGGCACAAGAGGGCAGGGCGTCAATGGTGGGCCAGTTGGTCGACTTGATAAAGTCGGTCGCCCGCAGATCACTCAGCCCCATTTCAGTGATCGCCGATGGTAGCTTGCGCACGGGCAGGGCCTTGCCGCTTTCGGCACCGCTGGTCACCGCGTTCATCCGTTCGGTCTCATGGATCAGATCCCGCGCCATGACTCCCCAGACGGTGTATTCCTCGCTCACATCATTCAGACCCATTGAATGACTAAGGGTGGCTTGCGGATCGAAATCCACCACCAGCACCCGATAGCCGTCAAGGGCCGCGGCATGGGCAAAGTGCAGCGCGACGGTCGACTTGCCTGCCCCCCCTTTGAAGTTGGCCACCGCCGCCCGGATCGCCCGCTTCCCCTTGGGGCGCTCCGGCATCAGCGATTTGCGGTTCACCTTCAGCCGGCGGCGCAGCTCGTTGATCTCCTCAAGCGTATACCAGTGCTGCCGCCCTTCTTCTTCGGTTTGCCCCTGAGGCAAAGACGGGTCCGCTGCCAGGCGCCCGCGCAGGGTTGACTGGTTTACTTTAAAGATCAGCTCTGCCACTTCCCAACTAGAGAATCGGCGCAGAGTCTTCTCACTCTCGGGTGAAAAAGTCTGCTGACGGATAAATCCCTGCATCTTCAGGGACTGCGCCTGCAAGCGCGCCAGATCTTGGTGTGTGAACATACTGCTATATGCCTCTTTTCATTTGCGTTTTCTTTTCTGTCCCCGCGGGGACACTGTAATCTTGCAAAAACCAATTCCAACAGGACGCTAAATCACAGCATTTCTTGATTTACGCCCAATTTGTATAAGATGTAAATCCGGATAATATCAATAATAGCCATATCTATAGGCCTAAAACCGCGAATCGACATGCATCTGCCCGCTGGCGGAGCAGACAGGCCCATTAGGGGACAGAGTTTCTGGGACGAGCCCCTAATAGGGGACATGTTTGAACTAATAGGGGACAGCCTGAATGTCCCCCTATACCTATTATACCTAGTTTTCTTTTCATGTTTTAGGGACATACCGAGCCTAACTAACGGTTTCGCTTGACAATATGGGTGCTTTGGACGCAAATCAGGCATGGCCATGGAAAAGCGTTGAGTTCGCAACCTGGCTATTAAATCGAAACATAGATTTCGGATCACGAGGCTAGCACGCCGGCGGCGGTGCATTAATGGACGGGCAAGGATATGCTCCATCGAAAGCTTGCAGGGCCGGGGGCCGCTGCACGGAAATATGATTTGATCACTGCGCTGGGGGCGCACGCCTTGTCCTTGGGCAAACATGATCAGCGCCTTATTTTACGGCTGATTACGCTTTTGACGGCACGATATAATTGGGGCCGCGACGAGTTGTCGATTGGTCAGCGTGAAATCGCACGTTTGTGGTCTTGCGACGAACGGACCGTCAAACGTGAGATGGCCAAGCTTCGGGCGATGGGCTGGCTGGTGGTGAAACGTCAGGGCGCGCGGGGCAGGGTGACAACCTATGGCTTTGACGGCGAGACCGCGATGGCCGCAACCAAAGCGATCTGGCCAGAAATCGGCCCCGATTTTGTTGTCCGTGTCGAAGGGGCTCCCACAGAAACAGTGGTGCCTTTCCCTGTTAAAGGACAGGTTGCGGCCCCCGATATGTCAGATGCTAGTGAATGGGGGCTGGCGCGGGCCGTACTTTATGCCGAGGACGAGGGCCGGTTTGCCGCTTGGGTACAGGCACTTTCACGGGTGGACAGGGCAGGGGGCCGCTTGACCCTCAAGGCGCCTAGTCGGTTTCATGCGGCCTATGTGCAAACCCATCTGACAGGCACCTTGCTGCGCGCCTGCCAATCGGTGGACAGTGATGTCAGCACCATCGAGATTATTGACTAGCCTTACCTAGAGCGTCGCGCCTTCAACCTGAGCGACATATGTTTAAGGCGCGACGCCTTAGGTACCCCGTACAGTGTCGATCATCAGTTGCACATTCTCAGGATCGGCATCTGGCGTGATCCCGTGACCAAGGTTAAAGATGTGCGGGCCTTGCGACAGGGCCTGAACCGTGCGGCGGGTTTCACTGACAAGGGCGTCGCCACCCGTCACCATATGCGATGACTTGAGGTTCCCCTGAACGCAGCCGGCGGTCTGTACGTTTGCCGCCGCCCATTCGGCAGAAACACCGTCGTCAATGGCCACACAATCCGCTCCGATAGCGGCATGGGCACCAACATAACGTTCGCCGGCGCCGCGCGGAAAGGCAATAACCGGCACATCGGGATGCAGCGCCTTGAGCGCCGCTGTGATCCGCTGCATCGGCTCAAGAGAATATTTTTTGAAATCAGAGTCTTGCAGTGAGCCGGCCCAGCTGTCGAACAGTTTGACCACCTCGGCGCCAGCCTTGATCTGTTCGGACAGATACAGGACCGTCGCATCGGTGATCCGCGCCATCAGGGCATCAAAGACCGGACGGTTTTCCGCCTTAAGCGCATGAGCTGGCCCTTGATCGGGGGTGCCACGGCCCGCAATCATATAAGTGGCGACTGTCCAGGGGGCACCGGCAAAGCCGATCAGGGTGGTTTCCGCAGGCAACCCGTTAGAGAGGATTTTCACCGTTTCATAAATTGGGCTTAGGGTATCGTGTATCGCCTCGACTGGTTTCAACGCATCCAGCTCGGCCTGGGTGGTGATGGTCGACAGGCGCGGGCCTTCACCGGTGACAAACCACAGATCGGCACCCAAGGCCTGGGGGATCAACAGAATGTCGGCGAACAGGATAGCGGCATCAAACCCGTAGCGCCGGATTGGTTGAAATGTCACCTCGGCGGCCAGTTCTGGATTATAGCACAGTGACAGGAAATCACCGGCCTGCGCCCGTGTCGCTTTGTATTCGGGCAAATATCGTCCGGCTTGGCGCATCATCCAGATTGGCGGGGTGGGCAGGGTCTCGCCCGCAAGCGCGCGCAGGATGGTTTTGTCTTTGCTCATGTCGGGATGCTTTCGTAGCTTAAGGTGTTGCGCGGATCATGCTATGGCCTGAAAGGTGATACAAGCGTTGTCACCTGAAAGCCAGAAATGTACCAAGCAGCATGATCCAGAATTTACCAACCCCGAAAAATCCGCTCAAGATTGGCACCCGTGGGTCGCCGCTTGCTTTGGCGCAGGCCCATGAAACCCGCGACCGTCTGGCCCGCGCTTTTGATTTGCCGCCCGAGGCCTTTGAGATTGTTGTGATCAAAACAACAGGGGACAAGGTACAGGACCGCCCGCTGAAGGAGATCGGCGGTAAGGGGTTGTTCACCCGCGAGATCGAGGACGATATGCTGGCCGGCAAGATCGACATCGCGGTGCATTCGATGAAGGACATGCCGACGTTGCAACCTGACGGGCTGGTGCTTGAAACCTATCTGCCGCGCGAGGACGTGCGCGATGCCTTTATCTCACCGCGTGTTAATCGGCTGGAAGATCTGCCAGACGGGGCCGTTGTGGGCACCTCAAGCTTGCGCCGCAAAGCACAGCTTAAACTGCGCCGTCCCGATCTGAATGTGGTGGAATTTCGTGGCAACCTGCAAACCCG
Source organism: Sulfitobacter sp. M05 (assembly GCF_029285175.1). GTDB lineage: Bacteria > Pseudomonadota > Alphaproteobacteria > Rhodobacterales > Rhodobacteraceae > Sulfitobacter. The sequence goes on from NZ_JABEDH010000002.1 coordinate 1,147,085, forward strand.
TCTGCGCAAGCTGGACGAGGGCGTCGCCGAGGCCACCTTTCTGGCGACGGCGGGCTTGAATCGGTTGGCAATGCATGATGTGCCGCAAACGGCCATTGATGTAGAGATGATGTTGCCTGCGGTTGCACAGGGGGCAATCGGGATCGAACGCCGGTCTGACGATATGCGCATGGCCGAGATGTTGGAGGCGGTGCATGATGTCCCAACCGGCCAACGGCTGGCAGCGGAACGGGCGTTCCTCGCCGGATTGGACGGATCCTGCGAGACCCCGATTGCCGGCTTGGCCGTCTTGGAAGGCACAACATTACATCTGCGCGGTGAGGTGTTGCGGCCGGACGGGTCGCAGGCGTTGAGTGATGAGCTGCGCTGCCCGATTGAAGATGGTGCCAAGGCAGGTCACGAGATGGCGCAAACCCTGTTGCAACGGGCTGGTGACGGGTTTTTTGACTGGCGCTAGGCTGCGCTGTTCTGTGTTGCCACATTATACACTGTGTTTCGCCGGTTTTCCGGCGCAACACGACCGCCCAAGCACCACGCAGATTTCCCCGGGACTAACCTGCCCATCGGTGACTATATATATACCAGAAAAAAATCGCGGTTTTGAACGCTGCGCTGGGGGGCGCAATCAGCCCCTGATATCTGGCTCCTCCCTTTCTCAATATACCTAGATACCGCAAGCTGGCCGATGGTGGTCAGATGTTGTGCCGGAATCAGGCGCTGCGGATCGAATCTTGGGCATTCTGCGGAGTCATTTTGACCACCTTTCCGGTGAATCGCCCGATTCACCGATTCACTTCACCGGAATCGGAGTGTGTTTGGTGTGAATCGGAGCGTTTGTGTTGGGGATTTTGGTGTGCGTCTTTGTTTGTCTTGTTGGTAAGTCTGTGGATAACACAAGATGTGCGTTTGTTGGTGTGAGTGCTGCCCTTTGGTCAGGGCAATAAAGCTGCTTGTTGTTAGGTGTTTGCGCAAGAATTGGGATGCAAGGGGCTGAAAACATGGGAAAAACGTTTTGCGTTACAAAAACTTCGCATTTCTGGAAAAAAGCGCTTGCGGGTCTGAGCCAGTAACACTAGAACCCCCCTTACCGGACGAGCAGCGACGCTCCAACGGGACGCCGGACGGGCCAGACGGAAGCGGAGACGCAGACAGAGGCCAAGAGGCGGATAAGAAATTTTGAGGTATTTGAGGCGGGGCGCGCCAGTAAGTTAGGGCGCATCCAGTCACTTTTGTCTCTACGCTGTTTGAAAATTAAATATCTGAAGAGATATGTGGGCGGTTTGGTTCATTCGATGGATCAACCTCTACATATCACGCTCCTAGGCTTCGGCTGATTATGGAGTGTCAGCTTCACTGTTTGTAGGGTTTCTGGTTACTTTGGTAACTTGAAGCACACAAACAGAGAAAATGTTCAATAGGTTTCAGTAAGGCCTATTGGATGATGTGCAGAGGTTCGACGTCAAGGATATGATCGTAAGATCATTTCAACTTGAGAGTTTGATCCTGGCTCAGAACGAACGCTGGCGGCAGGCCTAACACATGCAAGTCGAGCGCACCCTTCGGGGCGAGCGGCGGACGGGTTAGTAACGCGTGGGAACATACCCTTTTCTACGGAATAGCCTCGGGAAACTGAGAGTAATACCGTATACGCCCTTCGGGGGAAAGATTTATCGGAAAAGGATTGGCCCGCGTAAGATTAGATAGTTGGTGGGGTAATGGCCTACCAAGTCTACGATCTTTAGCTGGTTTTAGAGGATGATCAGCAACACTGGGACTGAGACACGGCCCAGACTCCTACGGGAGGCAGCAGTGGGGAATCTTAGACAATGGGCGCAAGCCTGATCTAGCCATGCCGCGTGTGTGATGAAGGCCTTAGGGTCGTAAAGCACTTTCGCCAGAGATGATAATGACAGTATCTGGTAAAGAAACCCCGGCTAACTCCGTGCCAGCAGCCGCGGTAATACGGAGGGGGTTAGCGTTGTTCGGAATTACTGGGCGTAAAGCGTACGTAGGCGGATCAGAAAGTAGGGGGTGAAATCCCGAGGCTCAACCTCGGAACTGCCTCCTAAACTCCTGGTCTTGAGTTCGAGAGAGGTGAGTGGAATTCCAAGTGTAGAGGTGAAATTCGTAGATATTTGGAGGAACACCAGTGGCGAAGGCGGCTCACTGGCTCGATACTGACGCTGAGGTACGAAAGTGTGGGGAGCAAACAGGATTAGATACCCTGGTAGTCCACACCGTAAACGATGAATGCCAGTCGTCGGGTAGCATGCTATTCGGTGACACACCTAACGGATTAAGCATTCCGCCTGGGGAGTACGGTCGCAAGATTAAAACTCAAAGGAATTGACGGGGGCCCGCACAAGCGGTGGAGCATGTGGTTTAATTCGAAGCAACGCGCAGAACCTTACCAACCCTTGACATCCTGTGCCACTACCAGAGATGGTACGTTCCCTTCGGGGACGCAGTGACAGGTGCTGCATGGCTGTCGTCAGCTCGTGTCGTGAGATGTTCGGTTAAGTCCGGCAACGAGCGCAACCCACATCTTTAGTTGCCAGCAGTTCGGCTGGGCACTCTAAAGAAACTGCCCGTGATAAGCGGGAGGAAGGTGTGGATGACGTCAAGTCCTCATGGCCCTTACGGGTTGGGCTACACACGTGCTACAATGGCAGTGACAATGGGTTAATCCCAAAAAGCTGTCTCAGTTCGGATTGGGGTCTGCAACTCGACCCCATGAAGTCGGAATCGCTAGTAATCGCGTAACAGCATGACGCGGTGAATACGTTCCCGGGCCTTGTACACACCGCCCGTCACACCATGGGAGTTGGTTCTACCCGACGACGCTGCGCTAACCTTCGGGGGGCAGGCGGCCACGGTAGGATCAGCGACTGGGGTGAAGTCGTAACAAGGTAGCCGTAGGGGAACCTGCGGCTGGATCACCTCCTTTCTAAGGATGTTCCTAGCCATGATTGTTCGCAATCATCATGGAACACTTAGCAGAACAGCAAACAAAGCTGTTCATATATGAAAGCATCGCAAGATGACTTTCGAACCGAGCCGTCCTCATATCTCTTCAGAATAATAGGTCCTGCGCAGTTGTGCGTAGGGTTCCAAAGTTTGGGGCCTTAGCTCAGCTGGGAGAGCGCCTGATTTGCATTCAGGAGGTCAGGAGTTCGATCCTCCTAGGCTCCACCAAGTGTTTTACGCAGTAAAGCACGTCGCCCTGGCAGTCGTTGCGCAGCAACGATGAGAAGGGCAACCCGGCCAGTTACTGGTCCAACCAAGATGGGTCGGTAGCTCAGGTGGTTAGAGCGCACGCCTGATAAGCGTGAGGTCGGAGGTTCAAGTCCTCCTCGACCCACCATCAACTTGATTAGATCAGCAAGCAGTCAACAGACTGTTTGCTCGTCCAATCGGACGACGGGGACTTCTTCGGAAGTCCTCTGACATCGTAAAGAGAGATACAGTTACTTTAAGAGTAATCTTGAAGTAACAAACAACATTGTTTGATCATACCGAGTAAGGTGTTGATCTTCGTTGCTGCCCTTCGGGGCCGGTATTTAGCGGACTGTTTCCTCGGTCTTCTAGATATATCGCGACGAAAACGAACGTGTTGTCCAAGTCAAGTACACTAACCAGAGGTATGACGGTGTTTGCCCGCACGGCTGACACCTATCTGCATGCCTCGTTGTCTGGATTTAGAATCCAGGCGGGAAAAAGTATGCTTTTGACCAGAATAAGGATTGGCAGTTTCTTACCAGCTTCTGCCGGTCGCGCAGGTTTGTTGTTCTATGCGGTGACGTTATGAAGGGATGTAAATAGTCCTCAAGTAGCGAAGCGGTAGGACATAAAACAAGTCTTGCTTTTTCTGGATCAAATCAAGCGCGAAAAGGGCGTTTGGTGAATGCCTTGGCAGTAAGAGGCGATGAAAGACGTGATACTCTGCGATAAGCCATGGGGAGCTGAGAATAAGCTTTGATCCATGGATTTCTGAATGGGGCAACCCACCTGATACTTTGTTATTACTACACTTCGGTGTAGCTAATAACTTGGTAAACCAGGTATTTTTAGGCTGAATATATAGGCTTAAAAAAGCAAACCCGGGGAACTGAAACATCTAAGTACCCGGAGGAAAGGAAATCAATATGATACTCCCCTAGTAGCGGCGAGCGAACGGGGACCAGCCGAGCCATGAGTGTGGTTAGAATGCGTTGGAATGCGCAACCAAAGTGGGTGATAGTCCCGTATAAGAAGCATGATTGGACGTATTAAGTAGGGCGGAACACGTGAAATTCTGTCTGAAGATCGGAGGACCACCTTCGAAGGCTAAGTACTCCTTACTGACCGATAGTGAACCAGTACCGTGAGGGAAAGGTGAAAAGCACCCCGACGAGGGGAGTGAAACAGTACCTGAAACCGAACGCCTACAATCAGTTGGAGGGGCTTTACGCCCTGACAGCGTACCTTTTGTATAATGGGTCATCGACTTGGTCTCACAAGCAAGCTTAAGCCGTTAGGTGTAGGCGTAGCGAAAGCGAGTCTTAATAGGGCGTTGAGTTTGTGGGATCAGACCCGAAACCGAGTGATCTAGGCATGGCCAGGTTGAAGGTTAGGTAACACTAACTGGAGGACCGAACCCACATCTGTTGAAAAAGATCGGGATGAGCTGTGCCTAGGGGTGAAAGGCCAATCAAACTCGGAGATAGCTGGTTCTCTGCGAAATCTATTTAGGTAGAGCGTCGACCGAATACCCTCGGGGGTAGAGCACTGGATGGGTAATGGGGACTCACCGTCTTACTGATCCTAACCAAACTCCGAATACCGAGGAGTACTAGTCGGCAGACACACGGCGAATGCTAACGTCCGTCGTGAAGAGGGAAACAACCCTAACCTCCAGCTAAGGCCCCTAATTCATGGCTAAGTGGGAAAGCAGGTGGGACGACCAAAACAACCAGGAGGTTGGCTTAGAAGCAGCCATCCTTTAAAGATAGCGTAACAGCTCACTGGTCTAAATAAGTTGTCCTGCGGCGAAGATGTAACGGGGCTCAAGCCATGAGCCGAAGCTGAGGATGCATTTATTGCATGGTAGCAGAGCGTAGTGTGACATAGTTCCATGTCTCCTTATCCACTTCGGTGGAATTGGAGACGCGGAGCTTTCTGTGAAGCCGGCGCGTGAGCGATCCGGTGGAGAGATCACTAGTGAGAATGATGACATGAGTAGCGACAAAGAGTGTGAGAAACACTCTCGCCGAAAGTCCAAGGGTTCCTGCTTAAAGCTAATCTGAGCAGGGTAAGCCGACCCCTAAGGCGAGGCCGAAAGGCGTAGTCGATGGGAACCAGGTTAATATTCCTGGGCCAGATGGAAGTGACGGATCTCGAGGGTAGTTCATCCTTATCGGATTGAATGGGCTGCTTAGAGGTCCCTGGAAATAGCTCCATCGCTAGATCGTACCCTAAACCGACACAGGTGGACTGGTAGAGAATACCAAGGCGCTTGAGAGAACTATGTTGAAGGAACTCGGCAAAATACCTCCGTAAGTTCGCGAGAAGGAGGCCCGGTTCCTAGGCAACTAGGGGCTGGGGGCACAAACCAGGGGGTGGCGACTGTTTATTAAAAACACAGGGCTCTGCGAAGTCGTAAGACGACGTATAGGGTCTGACGCCTGCCCGGTGCCTGAAGGTTAAAAGGAGGAGTGAGAGCTCTGAATTGAAGCCCAGGTAAACGGCGGCCGTAACTATAACGGTCCTAAGGTAGCGAAATTCCTTGTCGGGTAAGTTCCGACCTGCACGAATGGCGTAACGACTTCCCCGCTGTCTCCAACATAGACTCAGCGAAATTGAATTACCTGTCAAGATGCAGGTTTCCCGCGGTTAGACGGAAAGACCCCGTGCACCTTTACTACAGCTTCACACTGGCATTAGGCCGAACATGTGCAGGATAGGTGGTGGGCTTTGAAACTTCGACGCCAGTCGGAGTGGAGCCTCCCTTGAGATACCACCCTTGTTCTGCTTGATGTCTAACCGCGGTCCGTTATCCGGATCCGGGACCCTGTGTGGCGGGTAGTTTGACTGGGGCGGTCGCCTCCTAAATCGTAACGGAGGCGCGCGAAGGTTGGCTCAGAGCGGTCGGAAATCGCTCGTTGAGTGCAATGGCAGAAGCCAGCCTGACTGCGAGACTGACAAGTCGAGCAGAGTCGAAAGACGGCCATAGTGATCCGGTGGTCCCAAGTGGGAGGGCCATCGCTCAACGGATAAAAGGTACGCCGGGGATAACAGGCTGATACTGCCCAAGAGTCCATATCGACGGCAGTGTTTGGCACCTCGATGTCGGCTCATCTCATCCTGGGGCTGGAGCAGGTCCCAAGGGTACGGCTGTTCGCCGTTTAAAGAGGTACGTGAGCTGGGTTTAGAACGTCGTGAGACAGTTCGGTCCCTATCTTCCGTGGGTGTAGGATACTTGAGAGGAGTTGCCCCTAGTACGAGAGGACCGGGGTGAACGATCCACTGGTGGACCAGTTGTTATGCCAATAGCAGTGCTGGGTAGCTATGATCGGACAGGATAACCGCTGAAGGCATCTAAGCGGGAAGCCCCCCTCAAAACAAGGTATCCCTGAGAGCCGAGGTAGACCACCTCGTCGATAGGCCAGAGATGTAAGCGTAGTAATACGTTCAGTTGACTGGTACTAATTGCTCGATAGGCTTGATTTGATCCAGTAGAAGCAAGACTTCACTACTCAAATCAAAAGCATACACAGTACATTAGATGTACATGACTTGGACAAGTTCGATGTCCTCGGTAGGAAAGCCGGGGATGTCAGTTTGTATCGCAAACACACCTCTAACGTTCCATCCGGAATAGCGAGGGAGTGGGAACGCGCACTTCATGCGCTGATACCCACCCAACGTATTTGTATACAAACACGTTGAAGTCTTTTTTTGGTTTGGTGATCATAGCGAGAGCAAAACACCTGGTTCCATCCCGAACCCAGCCGTTAAGTGCCTTAGCGCCGATGGTACTGCGTCTTAAGGCGTGGGAGAGTAGGTCATCGCCAAACCTAATAAAGACTTCAATTCAAAACGTATCTCTCTACGATGAAAAATCAATAATCCAAAATTACCGTA
>NZ_JABEDH010000015.1 GCF_029285175.1 Sulfitobacter sp. M05
GTGCCAATGCGGGCGGTGCCAATGCCTTTGGCACCGGTGCCGGTGCGATTGCATTGGACAATGGCACGCTGAATGTGACGGCGACCTCAACAGTGGCCAATGCGATCACGGTTGCGGCGGCTGGCGGGGCGATCACAACGGATAATGATGTGACGGCGACACTGACAGGGGCGATCACGGCGACGGGTGGTCTGACCTTTGGCAATGGCACGGATACCTCGGTATTTGCGCTGGACAATACCGGCCTGTCTACTGCGGCGGCGGCGACGACAATTGCTTCCGACAGCACGGTTGTGCTGGGCTCGACGCAAAGCGCGGGGTTGTTTTCCAACGGGCTTGCCCTGAATGGTACGCTGGACCTGAATGGCAATAACACGGCGGTCAGCGCGGTGACCGGTGCCGGCACGATCCATTCCAACAATGCGGCGAATACCACGCTGACGATCAACGGTCCGGGCAGTTTTGGCGCGCTGGTCGCGGACGGCAGCGGCGGTACAGTTGCGGTGGTTGCGGATGGCGGCGGCGGCACCTTGTCGCTGAGCAACAGCCAGACCTACACCGGCGGGACCACGGTCAACAACGGCACCCTGTCGCTGGGCACGGGCAATGCGCTGGCCGATACTGGCGCTGTCACGGTGAACAGCGGCGGCACGCTGGCGCTGGCGACGGGGAATGAAACCATCGGAGCGCTTGGCGGGGCGGGCAACGTGACGCTGGGTGCAAATACGCTGACGGTGACAGGGGCAGAGACCACCAGCTTTGGCGGTGTGGCCTCGGGCACCGGTGGTCTGACGCTGAACAGCACGGGGCAGCTGACCCTGACGGGCGCAAATGATTACACCGGTGCCACGACGGTGACGGCGGGCACTTTGGTGTTGAACAACGCGGGCGGCATGGCGCTTGCGGACAGCACGGCGGTGACGGTGGACGGCACGCTGGATGTGCAGAGCAGCGAGACCATCGGCACGCTTGCGGGCGCGGGCACTGTAGATGTAAACAGCAACACGCTGACACTTGCCGGGGCGGGGGACACGACGTTCAGCGGCACGCTTGCCGGGGCGGGCGGTTTCACAAAGACCGGTGCGGGTATCCTGACGCTGAGCGGCAACAACGATGCATATACCGGCGCGACGACGATCAGCGCCGGTACGGTGATTGCGCAGGGCGGTCAGGCGCTTGGCAATGCCAGCGCGGTGACGGTGGACGGCACCTTGAACGTGCAGAGCAGCGAGACCATCGGCACGCTTGCGGGCGCGGGCACTGTAGATGTGAACAGCAACACGCTGACGCTTGCCGGTGCGGGGGACACGACGTTCAGCGGGACGCTTGCCGGGGCGGGCACTCTGGCGAAAATCGGCGGTGATACCTTGACCCTAAGCGGGGATAACACGGCCTATACCGGTGGTTTTACCATCAGCGGGACCA
>NZ_JABEDH010000003.1 GCF_029285175.1 Sulfitobacter sp. M05
GCCCGCTTGTCAATGCAATCCGCACAGCATCTTGGCGGAATTCGTCCGTCCGTTTCAGTCCCATAGTTCATCTCCTTTGCTGCAATAAATGCTATCAAAGGAGCGGCATCAAACCGTGACAGGTCCACTCTGGAAAAACCAATCAGCAGGCGCAAAGAGTAGCATAATATACACAAGAATATTCTTTCTAGCTTTCGGTGAGTGGTGCAATACTCTAGCGCTTATCGTATGATTTAACATGTACACAATTTCGAAATATGGACAGGTGGCGCATGTCTTTCAGATTATCGCGACGACAGATGCAAGGCCCGCCGATGTCGGATGTCGCCTTTGCGGAATGGTTTGTTGATGAAATTATGCCAGAAATGCATCCGATCCCACGCCGGGAACTGATGCGCGTAGAGTGTCTTCGCAATACAAAATCAGCTCGCGCCTATCTCAAGCATTTCGGTTTTGAGGTGACTTCAGATCAAGGCCAAGTCATGAGCCTTTTTTGGCTGTTGGGCCCCAACCTCTTTGAGATTGAACCATTCAAGGCGATCTTTGAAGATCGTGAAACCCCTGCCGAAACCCGTGTAAACGCGCTATGGGACGCCGATGATGCGGCATGGCACCGGGCCGAAGTCAATTGCGACGACCGCTATTGGCACCCCAGATTGGTGTCCGGTAACGTACTGGATTTAAAGGCGTATTCTGATATGACCAAGGCGGAGCTGGACGCACCTATCGATGAAGATGAGACCGATCCTTGGAGCCAGTTCCATGACAACGACTAACCCTTCGTGGCGCGGGGCGCGGAGATGACTGATATCCTTAACAACACCCAAGCACCTGACACGCCCGATGTGCGTGCGGCGCAGACACGGTTGGATGCAGCGCAGGCGGAATGGGTCGATGCAGGTGTTGAGGCGGGCCTGCTGGTTGCTTCGCTCAGTCCGGTTGGGGGGCAGGTCGCTGACGGTATCTCTTTGGCGCGCAACGTGGCTGGCGGCAATTACGGCGCAGCGATTGTGGACGGTATCGGCTTTGTTCCGGTGCTTGGCGACGTATTCAAAGGCTGGTTCCGAGGCGGTCGAGTCGCCCGTCGCGTGCAGCAGGCCGAAGAACTCCTGAGTGCCGGACGCCGGCAGTTTCAGCGCGTTTCAGAGATCGCTCGACGAAAGGCCGCGTCTGGTGTCCTGCGCCGAAGGATGCAGCAGCGACGCGACGACATCATGCGCAAATACGAAGGCTGCCAAGATGAGGTGTGCCGTGCGGCGCGCGACGCAGAGTTGCGAGATATGTACTCTCAGCATGGACGAAATTTGCCCGCCGAAAGCACGGGGTCGTTTCGAAATCCGGACGGATCGCCTGCACCGCCGGGCGAAGGCACGTTCATCCCCAACCCAAACGACAGAACCGGAGGTGATCTGGCGGATGCGCTCGACGAACATGGGGCGCGCGGCATTCCTTATTCAAACGGCCAGCCTGACTTGTCCGGTTTTCCGCCGAGAGGGTCTGCTGGACCGGATGGAAATGCCTGGTCGGTGGAAATCGAACAAAGTCTTACAGGAGAGCGTGGTGCGGATCGCAATGCGTCTTGGGGGACTTGGCGGGATCAGTACGGTGACACCCATCGCGACCCGAGCGGTGGGCATTGGCACCATTCCGGCGACGGGGCGACGATGCAGTACGTGGATGCAGACATTCACGGGGCGCTGTCGCATAGCGGCGACGCTTCGATTAACCAATCACCTGAATTCTAGAGATATTCGAGACGAGGGAACACATGTCTGAACTGGTATGGCGCGAAAACTGGCAGTTAAACGATCCTGCCGAACTTGATCTGAATACGGATGGTTCGTTCACCATCAAAGATCCGGTAGGTGATATCTTTTTGCCGGATGACTACATCGCCTTCATGCGTCGTTCCGAAGGAGCCGCGTTGCGGGATCGTGGGTCGTGTTTTCTCGGGCAATTCCACGACGGTGTCATTATTTTCGAAATCGAATGGCTTGGCAGTTTAAGAAATCTACGGCTTTCGACACGGCGCAACTATTATGACGACGAGGCCGAAGACTTGCTACCACGCTTCTTGGCGTTTATCGGCTACGCTGAACCAGGCCCCTCGGACGTCCTCATCAACGTCTCCAAAGGTGACCCCGACTATGGCAAGGTTTACGTCTGGACCCCAGCCAAAGACCCGTGGATGACGGGCGATAACACGCGTGGGTTAGGATGGGTTGCCGACAGCTTCGCCGACTTCATGAACAACCTTGCGCCCAAAGAGGCGCTATGAACGCAATGACTGGTTTTGGCCCGGTCGTCTGGGCGGCGGATATTGCCGCATATCCCGACGCCATACGTGCACTGATGGGGCCGATGGCCCAGGTCGAACTTGAGGCAGATGACTTTGCCTGCTTGACGGGTGAGGCCAAAGCCATCACCCCTGACAGCCAGGACAAATTAGACGAGGCCTTGGCAGATTTCCAGAGCACGGGCGCGTTTCTGCGACTGGGTCTGTGCAGTTTCAAGTTGGGGCCTGGTCGGCTTTTGCCTATCTACACCGGGACACAAGCCGCACTGACGCTGGCACAGCGAAATGCGCGGGTGCAAACCGTTGCGAGGGCCATGGTATCAGCCAAGAAAAAACGCCTGTTGTACCTACGCCCGCACCTCAATATTCCGCGTTGGAGCGAGTTTCGCGTTTTCATCAAAAACCGCTCTGTCATTGGTGTAAGCCAGTATCATTGCGACCAACGCTATTTGCAAATTCACCACTATGCGGCTCAGATCGAGAATACCATTCAGGTGCTCTTACAGCACCTGTTGCCCGCCCTTCATGTAGACAACACTGTTGTCGATCTCAGCATCGATCCAGAACAGAAAACAGCGCTCTTGCTAGAATTGAACCCGTTTGTACGTCGCACGGGATCGGGGCTGTTTTGGTGGACTAAACCTGGTGATTTCGATGGACGGATGAGATTTCTTTGAACGCTAATACGCCTCATGGAAACCAGTATCATTGTGTCAAGCTGCAACGATCCGGTCTGGGATGTCCTTGGCGACAGCGGCAAATATGATCGTTCTTAAATCTAATGTATTGTTCAGCAGTCATTGGCACAGCCGCAGCGAAAGTCGGTAAGGTCCGGCCTTATGTATCAAACGCACCAGCAATATAGCTTATAAAAACAAGGCTGTGAATCCATAATGCCCGGATGGGACAATCAATCGTTATACACGGCTTAATCAAGAAACGCGGCGAGATAGCAGGCCAGCACAAGGTCGCGCAGAAGGCCGCTGATGCCCTCAAGACTGATCTGGACGCCATAGACCGCGCTCTGGTGATATGCGGCTATGAGGACGACCCCAAGGCCATTCCAGCGCGTGGCAAGTACAAGCAGCTATTCGGGCGCAGTGAGTTGAAGCTGACTATCATCGACATGCTGCGACAAGCGCCTGCGGATGATGAAACGATTGCGGCGCAGATCATGGACGCTAAGGGCTGGGACGAGGACATGTACCCCGATGTGCTAAAGCGGGTGCGTGACGCCATTCAGCGCCAGCAGAAGGATGGGCATGTGGTGCAGGACTTCGGGCCGGATGGGTGTTTGTGGCGGCTGGCCGAATAGCTGAGATTTACCGCATCGTGCCCAACGTGGCCCAGATTGACATTTCACCTAAATGTTACAATAAAGGCTTGGGTCAGATTTTGCACATCTGATCCAAGCCGACGAAGGCCTGTTCGACCCTCTATTTACAACTGCTATTATCTACTATGTTTTAGCATTCGTATAGGCCTTGACGTCACCACCCTAAGTGATTGAAAAGGAAATGCAAAATGCCCAACGAAACACCTCCGGTCATCGGCTATCAGCAGGAATTTGACCTAGAGATAGTCGTAGAGAAAGAAGTCGACGGCGTCGGGATGGGCGTCCTAAATGACGGGACGCCGTTCCTCAATATTCGGGGTTTAGCGAGAATGTGCGGTGTCGATTCCGCCGTTATCGTCCGTATTACCAACAACTGGGATGATGAGTCTGCCAAGCCTAGGGAAAAGCGGATCAAAGAGATCATCCGAGAGCAAGGGTTTGATACTTCTGTTGCCTTTTTCGCGGTAGTAAAAGACGGGACAGTAAACCATGCTATCCCGTCTCACGTCTGCATGGCAATACTCGAATACTACGCATTCGAGAGCAATCAAGGCTCTAGAGATCAAGCACTAAAGAGTTATCGAGTCCTAGCCAAGAAGGGATTGAATGACTTTGTGTTTGCTCAAGTCGGCTATAACCCGAGCGGGTCTGTCGACATTTCTTGGCGGCAATTCCACGACAGGGTTTCGCTAACGGCAGATTCCGCTCCGGATGGATATTTTAGCATTTTCAGAGAGATCGCCAGTCTGATAGTCCCAATGATCAATGCGGGCATATCTGTGGGCCCAAAAATTGTTCCAGATATCAGTGTTGGACAGCGTTGGGGTAAAAAATGGACTGCTGAAAACCTGGAGTCTGTCTATGGGATGCGGCTGAAATTTGAGCATAACTATCCAGACTACTTCCCGCAGGCTCTTTCAAACCCCCAACACCCTTGGTGCTATCCAGACGATGCCTTGGCTGAATTCAGATCATGGCTAAAGAAGGAATACCTAAAGGATTTCTTTCCAACCTATCTGAACGGGCAGGTGAAACTTGGGAAACTTCCGGCACCTGTTGGTGCCAAGATGATTGCGTCGACAAAGTCGAAGAAAACTTTGGGAAAGCTCTAGTTTCAGATGGCAGCGGTTAGGGTTATGCCGCCCGCTGCCAATACCCCTTCCACTGGCGAGACACGGGCGCTGCCATAGAGTTAGACACAACGATCTTCGCCAGCGTCCCGTTGTCCGTGCGGCGGTTGTCTTCCAGCCATGCAGCGTGGTTTGCATACTGGTGTAGGTACTGCGGTGAAACGTGGTGGTGCTGGCCGCGCACCATGTTGCGCAGGCGGCTAAAGAAGCTTTCAACCAAGTTGGTGTGCTTGCCATCGTCGCTGTAAATCTCGGAGTGGTTCACGCGATCAACGTGGTGGCCCAAGTGCAGTTCATCCCAATGTGACGCTTCATCCGCTGACATGGTGGCTATGCGGCTCACATTCTCGTTTGCCAGTGCGACGCCTTCACCCTCAGACATGCCAACGAAAGGCAATGTGCGGCCCTCACGCTCACGCATGGCGATCACAACGCGGCGCTTGCCTGTCTGGTGCTGCTTCAAGCGGCGGTCCTTGCGGTCTGCCTTGGCGTTCTCTGGGCGGATGTGACCACCAAAGTATGCGCCGTCGATTTCAACGTGACCTTCAAGAACTTCGCCCGTGTGGACTTCCTGCGCCATTGCCTCACGCAGCTTGTGCGCCAACACGAATGCGGTCTTGTACTGGCAATCCAGATCGCGGCTCAGTTGAACCATGCTCACGCCCTTGGATGCGTTCACGATGATGCAGATCGCGGCTAACAGGTCTACAAAGTCCATCTTGCGCGATGCAAAGATTGTGCCGCTGGTAACGCTGAACTGGTGGTGGCACGCCTTGCACTTGAATTTGCGGCGGGTGGTGATCTTGTACGCTTCATCAAAGCCGCAGCATGGGCAAACGGCTTCGCCATCTGTCTCGGGCCAGCGCATTTCGCAGAACGTCTGGTACGCAGCATCTTCGCCAGCTTTGTAAATCGAACGCAAAGAGAGCGTCCGAGATGTTGCTGAAAGAAGGAAGTGCTGGGGCATTGTACTCTCTGTGATTACCTATATCACAAATATAGTACATGTAGATCACGTTTACAATGGCAAATATCACACATATGATGCCTTTATCACTTATGGAGCGATATCATGCCAGATCAGAGCGATTGGGAAGCCAAAGCGGCAAACATTTTGAAAGCGGAATTGAAACGGCAGGGCGTTACTTACGCCCATCTTGCCGAGTTGATTGGGGATAAAGAGCCTAATGTGCGCAACAAGCTGTCACGCGGGAAATTCAGCGCGGCGTTTATGCTCCAATGTCTTTCAGCAATACACGTTACTGAAGTTCGGCTTTAATTGGGCGTTCCCACGCGAAACGACATTGCGCTTTCAGACACTTGAAATATCCGTGCCAGTTCTGAAACGGAGTTCACACCGTTAGAGATGTGTTGATTGAGCAAATGCCTAGGCATCAAGATATCAGCGGCCATCTTGTTAGCCTGCACTTCCATCGAATTACTCAACCTGCTTCGATACAATCCATCATCCACGATCCCGTCACCAATAAACTGCCTGTGCAGAATAAAGTGGGCAATCTCATGTGCGGTAGTGAACCGGCGACGATTGATGTGATGACCCTTGTTCACATATATCGCGTAACCAGACGCTCCGCCCTGTTCAGCAGACTTTACAATCTTGCCGGACAAATCATCAGGCCAGTTAGGAACGTGCCAGACTTTTAGGCCCAGATCATCCGCCAAGGCGACAGTCTGCACTGGTGCAGCGATCTGGTGCCTTTGGATAATGTCTAGTTGCTCTGGGTACGTCTGGTTCATTCATCCTGCGCGGGTGTCGCGCCCTCAATTGGTTGATCGCCTAGGCCGTAGTTGCCGCTATGTTCCGGCGCTTCGCCCTGCGCTTTACTTATAGTCTGCTGATACAGCTTGATTTGTTCACTGGTAGTCTCGCGGGCTTCTTTCTCTGCGGCCTCGACTGCGGCCCTAACGGCAGCATTCTTGATCTCAGTATAGCCGAAAAGCCCCAAAGCCGCGAGGATAAAGCCTACAAGTACCAATATCATCTCAAGGATCGTAACATTCAAGGCCAGCGCTTCGACAGTGTAGCCTGTGGGGCTAACAGGCATAATAGCCGTTACTTCCGACACGCTGTACCAGTACACGAAGAAGGCGAGATTAACCGCCCCCACAAGGGCGATGAACAAGATCAACAGTCTTTTCGCTAACTTCAAGATGCAAACCCCAGAAAAAACTTATGATTGGATATCCGAAATTATAGGATACTGGAAGGCTTGGTGCGTTTGATACATAAGGCCGAAGGAGAGCCCTACTTCCATTGTTCGGCGTTGCAGTGAAAGTCTTACTTGCTGTCATGAAGCATCAACGTCGCAAGGTCGGAAATTTCGCTTTGGGACAGTAGATTGTTGGCAGGAAACGGAAGCATAAGTCGCCCTATCGCTGCCCAGTACAACAGTTTCGCTCGGGCCATTGCCGCGGACTTTGGCACCCCACCATTGACGAGAATTGCTTCTGCCACACCGATCCGCTCTTGGTCAACACGATCAACGGCCTTGGCGACAGATGCTTTGACTGTCGACCACGATCTAACAGCGCGTTCCAATTCCTCACCTGAACGAAGTGTTTTTTGTAGCAATTCATCTAGCGCTTGCTGCGGATCATCAACGTCCTGTGCCCTTTGGATAAGGTGACGGCTGGAACGCTCGGACCAGTGAGCAATGACAGCAGCATGAAAGTCATCAAGGCTTTCAAAGTGGTGGTAAAAACTCCCCCTGGTTACATTTAATTTCTTGGCCAGCGGTTGCGCCTTTAGAGCGTTGTAGCCGCAGTCCTTCAACTCTACCAAAGCGAGGTCTAGCCAATCTTCAGGTGTCAATGCAGTTGCTTCCATAACCTAGACATACACTTACGTATGTCGTAATCAACATGCACATGTGTATGCTGAGAGGGAAAAATAATGAATCGAGCCTTTACGAACATCCTGAGCAATAACGTTGAAGGGACGGCTAGCTTCTATGAAGATCTATTGGGGATGAAACGCGCTGGAGATTTCGGCTGGTTCATCGTCTTGTCGCATGACGAAATGCCGACGTTCGAGATGGGCGTTCTAGATAGAGATCATGAGACTGTTCCCGATGGGTTTTCGTCCGGCTCTACTGGCAATATCCTTACGTTCGTGGTGAACGATCTAGAAGAGGTGCATGCCCGGGCTGTTTCTATGCAAACCGACATCATCCAAGAGCCGACTGACTTGCCATATGGCCAACGACGTTTAATGCTGCGTGATCCGTCAGGCTCAGTGGTCGATATCAGTTCGCCAATTCGTTAAGCTTGACCGAAGCGGCAATTGGCGCACCCGCAGCGGATGTCTCGAAAATCTGCATCTGTTATGCTCGGATTCGATACAGCGAAAGGGGTATGTACCAGACAAGCCGTTTGTTCAGAGCGCGACGAAGGTGCCGGATGAACCCACTTTAGCCGATGCCACATTGTGGACGAACAGCAGCTTACCGCGTTGGCAACAAATCCGATCACCATCGGGAATCCATTAGGCTTTTGCCGCAGCACACCTGCGACAGTTTCCAAGCCAAGTTGCAGCCTCTCTTCGTTTGCCTCGTGACTGACGCAGAGGCGAATGGCTTCCGGCCCATTAAACGCGAAGCTGCGACCTTCACTGACCTGAACGTTCAGACTAGCACACTCCGCGCGAAATATGTCGGCACGCCAACCTTCCGGCAACGGTAGCCAGAGGTGGAAACCATCCGAAAGATTAAGGATCGCGTCAGCCCCCAGAACGCGTTGGGAGCGTTGCTGTCGAAGTTTGGCGACGCGCTGTTGCCGGTCAGCCAATTTGGCTGCCGTGCCATCCTCGATCAACCGGCTCGCAACCTCCAGCGTCAGCGGCGGTGTCATCCAAACGCTGAGATCGACCGACTGACACAGGAGACCTGACATGCGTTTCTTTCTTCCTCTGACCTCGGCTTTCGTTCTTTTGGGATCGCGGTTGTTCGCGGATGGTTTCGACCGGCCTATTCCTTAGGCGCAATCCGCAACTGCCGAGTTCTGGTATGCAATGGCCTGTATCACTCTGGTCCTGCGTATGGCAGCGGTGCATTGGCTGGTGTCGCGCAGATGAGCAAGGCGGGATGGTCCACGCGCAGGATCGCTCCTGTGCTTTATCCGTTCGGGGCGGATGCAGTCGCGGTCAATGTCTTCTTTGCATCTTTGATCTTTAGTTGGGTCGGAGGCTCGGTCCTTTCGACGTGCGCTTCCATCCTGATCGGTGCTATTCTGGGGCTTCCGGCGATATGGTATTTTGCCAAACGTATTCGCCGCCTGATGGGTCAGGCAAACAGGGGGACGTGACATGAAAATCGACATGACCGGCAGCCAGCCCACGATAGATGCAGGCGACCTTGGCGCACTACTGGATATGGCACCGAAAAAGGTGCAAGCCTTGATGCGGGCAGGGGAGATTACATCCCGTTTTGAAACCGGCGAGGGAGAAGACGCCGGTAAGTTCAGGCTGACCTTCTTGCACGCTGGTACGCGGATACGTTTGACCTGTTCGGAAGACGGAACTGTTCTAAGCAATACCCGCGTCGTGACGGAGCCGCGATGATGGCACAGAAATCAGCAGAGCAGATGCGCAATTGGCAAGGTCCGGCGTTGTTCAGTTTCGGGTTTCGTCCCTTTTTCCTTTTTGGCGCGATTTGGGTCGTGGTGGCGATGTGCCTGTGGCTGGCCATGCTGATGGGCGTGCTTGATTTGCCAATGCGATATGACAGTGGCTCGTGGCATGCGCATGAATTCCTTTTTGGTTATATGGGAGCTGTGCTTGCCGGTTTCCTGCTGACGGCTGTGCCCAACTGGACGGGTCGTTTGCCGATTGTTGGCTGGCGGCTGGCGGGGCTATTCGCACTTTGGGGCGCGGGGCGGATTTGTATCGCGTTTTCGCAGATGCTGCCGCCGCTTGTGGCCCCGGTTGTCGACCTGGCGTTTCCAATTGTGTTCGGCCTCATGATCCTGCGCGAAATCATTGCCGGGAAAAACTGGCGCAACCTTCTTGTGCTTGCGTTACTGACAGTCTTTACGATGGCCAACGGGCTGTTTCACGCCGAAGCGCTTGCTGGCGATTACGCGGCGCAGGGTTATGGGCAGCGGCTTGGGCTGGCGACGGCTGTGATGATGATCGCTGTTATTGGCGGGCGGATCATTCCGTCTTTCACTGGCAACTGGCTGGCTCGGGTCCAACATCCGGTGCGCCCCTCCCCACCGATGCAGGGTTTTGACAAGGCGGTTTTACTGAGCAGCCTTCCAATCCTCGCACTCTGGACGCTTTCGCCCATGTCATTTGCAACCGGGTATTGCCTGTTGGCCTTTGGCTTTTTGCATCTGGTCCGCCTCGTTCGCTGGCAGGGGCACCATACGCTGGCCGAGCCTTTGGTGGTGGTCCTTCATGCGGCCTATGCCTTCGTTCCTTTGGGGGCGTTTGCGCTGGGCGTTGATTTGATCACGGGCAATGCTGGCACTGCCGGGGCGCAACATCTCTGGATGGCCGGGGCAATAGGCAGCATGACCCTTGCGGTGATGACCCGTGCCACGTTGGGTCATACAGGACGGGACCTAACGGCGGATAAGGCGACCGTGGCGATTTACCTCTGTGTTTTTGCCGCTGCCGTAACGCGGTTCCTGACACCGCAGGTCGCTGACCTGACCGTCCTTTCCGGGGTGTTCTGGCTAATGGCCTTCGCCGGTTTCGCCTTCTTCTATGGCCCGTTGCTGCTGCGGGCGAAACCCAAAAAAGGCGCGAGAGCAGGGCAGGGATAAGTAGTTCACGGTTTTTGCGAAGTGCGATAGGTTCGCTGAATGAACACCTTTGACCCTACCCGTTTCGCTGTCATTTCGGACATTCACAGCAACGCTGATGCTTTGGTGGCGGTCCTTCGCGACATCTCGGATCAGGGGATCGACAGCATTGTTAATCTTGGTGATCACCTTAGCGGACCAATGGCCGCGCGCGAAACGGCCGAACTGCTATTGGCGCAGGGGATGCCGTCGATCCGCGGCAATCATGATCGGTGGCTTGTCGAGAAAAGACCGGAGGATATGGGGTCGATTGATCGGGTTGCCTTTGATCAGCTGGAGGCGCGGCACCTGAAATGGCTTCGGGAACTGCCGCCGGTACTTTGGGTGTCGGAGGATATTTTCGCCTGCCACGGCACACCAGACAGTGACACGACCTATTGGATGGAGGCGGTATCATCAAAGGGTGGCGTTGTCCTGAGATCACGGGAGGAGATCAATTCCGAGGCCAGCGAGATCACAGCAAGTCTCTTGCTATGCGGCCACACCCATCTTCCCCGCCGCATTGACCTGCCCGATGGACGGGTCCTGTTGAATCCGGGAAGTGTTGGGTGTCCGGGTTATGGTGACGACAGGCCCGTGCCTCATTTGGTTCAGACCGGCACAGGCGCTGCCTGTTATGCGGTTGTTGAAAGAAAGGCTGGCGGATGGGTGACGGCATTTCGGCATATACCTTACGATCCGCGCAGAATGGTCGAACTGGCCAAGGCCGCGGATCATGCGAATTGGGAAACTAGGCTGGCGACAGGCTGGGTCAACTGAGACAAGCGGTCGGGTACAGGGCGCATTTGAGGCCGGGAACCGGTACGCCGCGCCGAATCGGTAGGACACAATTTCAACACAAATGCCCAATTCACGGTCCAAATTTATCCACCGCCGTTTCAGAATCCCGTCATATCCCGCTGTATTTTGCGCATTGGCGCGCCTGCTGGCACAATAAAGGCGAAATTAAGGCACAATTGCAGCAAGGAATTGAAACCTGCGTCTGTCCGATCAATGCTGAACACCTCAAAACGAGGTCTGAACAAATGCACATGACACATCAGCCGGTTACCCTGTCGCAAAATCTTTGCGTGAACGCGTATAAGAAAGCCCAGTCAAATGGCGCGTACCAATCGCGGACCGGCGCTGTTGTTCAGCCTGTGAAAGCACAAGCAAACCGGGCTCCAGTCACCGCTGGCTCGCGCAAGACAACAAAAGAACTGAAAGTTTCGGTTCTGAGTTCGCTGCAAAGTCAGTCCAATGCCGGCACAGTGAAGATCCGCGATGTTGCAGTTGCCCTGGACCGTATTCTGAAGAAATCCTGACGGCAGCAGGGCAGCGCGCCGCAGAATAATTGGCTCTTCACGCTTTGCTCGTTTGGTCTGGTTGTTCCGCCAGCACCTGTTTCGAGGCTGATTGCAGCCAGTGCCGTGGATTAACCCCCATCACCCTTAAAAACTCGCGGTTAAAGTTTGACTTTGTATTGAAACCGCTGGCCAGCATTGCCTCTGTCACGGATTTACCGTCTTTCAGGGCGTTGCAGGCAAACAAGATGCGTTGCCGGTTGATGTAGCGCGATACATTCTCGCCTTTGCCTTTGTTGATGGCGCTGGACAGCTGTTTCTCTGGCACCTGCATTTTACGCGCCAGCCGGACCAGCGTAAGATCAGGATC
The DNA here is from genome assembly GCF_029285175.1 of Sulfitobacter sp. M05. Lineage (GTDB taxonomy): Bacteria > Pseudomonadota > Alphaproteobacteria > Rhodobacterales > Rhodobacteraceae > Sulfitobacter. The sequence goes on from NZ_JABEDH010000003.1 coordinate 12,242, forward strand.
GAGGTATGGCTTGTTTGTCTGCATGTATGTTTCAAGCTTTGTGATGATGGCCGTATCGCGTTCCTTGTCTTGTGGGGAGTAGGTAAGCGGGGTGTCGTTGTCCGCGCTTTGGGTCTCAATCGCGTGTGACAGACCGAGCGCGCCCAGAACGAACAATGTGATCGAGGAAAACAGACTGGGCAGCCAGAGCAGTATTGTCGTATCCCCCGCTGCCCGGCGCAGTTCAATGAACACGTCGACGCTTGCGGACAGGAGCAGGGCTGCAGCCAGCACGCGCCACACCAGAAGCGTAATGCGCCCGTTTTCCAGACGGCTGTGGGGCATACTGTCTTCACCGCGCAGCAGGGTGACCGCGATGGCGGTGCCATAGCCGGCAAAAAGCAGCGGGATCAGCAGGTCCAGCAATTGCGGGCTGTACACAAAACAAATCAGCGCAAAGGCTGGCCCTGCCATGTGCAGGTAAAGGTCCTGCCGGCGCAGACGGCCTAGCGACGACTGACGGAATGCCAGCCACGCCACCGCAGGGATCAGGGTTGGCAAAAGCGGCTGGAACCGTTTCAGACCGGAGATGTCATAATATTGAACCAGCGCGATCATGGCGCTCTGTGCCGCGCAGCATCCGATAAGGACCAAAAGCGTGGGGTGTGTGCTGCGGGTCGTAACGCGATGCACAAGTAACCCTGTCAGCAAGAGGGCAATGATCACGGGAATTGGCAAAACTGGCATCGGGCGCGGGTCCGTTTTTCACTTGATAGGACCTAAATCCTGATTTGTACGACCTTAAACCGGATTGAGGTCGCAAAAAACCGCAGGGGTCTTTGAATGAACCGATGAAATTCCCAATCGGATAGGCCCGTTATGAAACTTGCACTTGTTGCTCTTGCCCTTGCCCTCACTGTATTGACCGCCAGCGAAACCGCCGCTGGCGAGGTCGGCCTTGTCGAATTGAGCATAGCCGTGCCGCATCATGATCGCGACTTGCTGATGGCGGTTCTGTTCCCCAGCGCAGGCCAGAACCAGAGCCTCTTTGCCGAGAACGCGGTATTTCACGGCACTGTGGTGCATCGGGACGCGCCCCCTTTGCCCGGGAAATATCCGCTTGTCTTATTGTCTCACGGGTGGGGCAGTAATTATGCCCGATTGGCGTGGCTTGCGGCGGGTTTGGCCGAGAAAGGGGCAATTGTCTTGGCCGTGAACCATCCCGGCAGCACAACCGGAGATCTGGATTTTGACACGGCCTTTCACCATTGGACCCGGGCCAAGGATCTATCGGTTGGATTGGATCATTTGCTGCAAGACCCAGGTTTTGCGCCACATATCGACAGTTCCCGGATCTATGCCGCTGGCTTTTCCTATGGGGGGTGGACGGCGCTATCGCTGGCCGGTGTTCAGGGCAATCGCAATGGTTTTTTCGACTATTGCGAGGCCGCGGGTGCGGGATCACGGTTTTGTGCCAAACTGACTGCTGTCGGCGTGGACATCACCGCAATCGACCAACAGAAATACGAGGCATCTTACAAGGATACCCGTATCAGCGGTGTTGCGGCGATTGATCCCGGACTGACCTGGAATTTGACCCCCAAGGATGTGCGCAATGTGACGGCACCGTTGTTGTTGCTTGGGCTGGGAGCGGGGGGGGACCGCCTGGCGGCGACAGACACCCGCGCCACAGGCAGCGGTTTTGAGGAGGTCGTGCCGCAGGCCACGGTGAAAGTCGTGGCACCTGCGACCCATTTCACCGCCCTTGGACTGTGCAAACCTGCCGGGGAGGCGATTTTGATCGAGGAACAGGACGATCCTGTTTGCACCGATCCTGTCGGCACAGATCGCGCGCACGCACTGGGTGTGATTGTCGCGGCCCTGGGGGATCACTTCGGGTTAGAGTGATCTTTCGGCGCAAGCAATTGGCTTTAAGGGGTATAGTTCCGATACTCTTGAACCAGCGCATTCTCCCATTCACGCATGAAGGCCTGTTTCTTGATCTTGTCCAGATAGGTAATCAGCGCCGGTTCAAGGTTGATCGTGCGCAGCAGGTCGTCGTTTTGCGATTGCGTCAGAGGGGGCAGAGGGAATTTGAGTGCATCGCCGGTTTCCTGAAGCATGAGCAGGTGCCGGATAAAACCCTCAGCCGCCTGCGGCGACCGTGCGTCTTTGGACATAAGAACGGTCCGCATCATGGTTGTTGGGAACTCCGAGGGCAAAATGACTGTCAGTTCCTCTGATTGTTCCGCCTGCGCCTGCGCGTAGCTGCCCAAGACGTTATAGGCCATCACCAGCTCACCTTTGCGCAGATCGTCGATCATTTGCCCTGAGCAGCAATACAACCTTGCGCCGGTCCGGCCCATCACTTCCATCAAACGCCAGAAGGTTTCCGATGCCCGTGCGTCCTGTGTGGCAAAGAGATAGCCCAAGCCGGATTGCCTTACGTCATAGGTTCCAACCCGTTCTTGGAACCGGTCAGGATGGGCGCGCATCAATGCAATCAAATCCTGCCGGCTGCGGGGCAATGGCAGGTCGCCAAAGGCCTTGCGATTAATCACAATCGCGGCCGGTTCGGAGGTGAAGGCAAATAAGCGGTCGTGCCATTGCGCCCATTCTGGATGGTCCAGATCAACAAGCGGCGCGGCAAAACCATCGTTGGTAAGCTTGAACTGCAAATCCATGGCGCTGGAGATCACAACGTCAAAATCCGCCGGCGATGCCCGAAACGCATGGTCAAGATCAACCGTGCCGGTCACAAGGTATTCAACAGAAATATGCGGTGCTGTCTCGATGAAATCCTCGATGATGGGCGCGAAGAACGATGTGTCCGTGCTGGAGAGGATGCGCAGGGAAACCGCCTCGGAGGTGCCAAAGACCTGCCTGTCCTCCCATTCTTGAGCGGTGAGGGCACTTGGCAAAAGGAGTGATACTAAAAGGACAAGGTAACGCATGCGCCGCCCTCCGGTCTGTTGCGCAAGGTCATGGTGCCGCCGTGCGCTGTGGTGACTTCTTGGGCGATGGTCAGGCCAAGCCCTGATCCGATTTTGTTGCCCGTGTCCTTGCCACGCACAAAACGTCCGGACAGGGTGTGCATTTCAGCAAGGTCGAAACCCGCCCCATCGTCGAGAATACTGATGCTGATCCCATCATCCTTGGCAGTTCTGATCACGACATCGGTCTCAGACGGCGCATATTTCAAGGCGTTATCGATCAGGTTGCGCAGGGCATTTTGCAGCAAAATGGCATCCCCAGCCAGAACGGCAGGCCCTTCTGTCTGCAACGACAGCGCAATATCTTTCATTTCGGCAACGGGGGTCATCCTTTGCACCAGATCTTGCAGGACCTCGACCAGATCAACCTCTTCCATGTTCAGGTTTTCGGTACGAAACGTGACCATTGCATGATCAAGAAGCTGCCCAGCGGCACGGCTGCTTTCGTCAATCGCGCGGACCATGGATTGCAGTGCCGCCCGGTTCTCGGCGTGTTCCACCCTTTGCAACGTCGCCTCGGCATGAGATCGAACTGTCGCCAACGGTGTGCGGATGCGGTGTGCCGCCTCAGCGATAAAGTCCTCAGATTGCTGAAGCGTATGGTCCAGACGCTGCATGAACATGTTCAAAGACCCCACCAATGGCCCCATTTCAGTGGGCACGGCCTTGGTGACAGGACTTAGGTCCTGAGGGCCGCGGCGGGTTACGGAACGGGTCAGACGATGCAACTGGCTGCTTGTTGTTGAGGCGGCCCACAAAGCCAATCCGGACGACAAAATGAAAAAACCGACCCCCAAGAGCGCAACATTGCGCGAAATCGCGTTCAGTGTCTCAGACAGGGCATCTTGGGTCTGGGCGACAGAGACCGAAACGGTACGCGGTCCGTCCGATGCAAGCAAAAGCCGTGCCCCAGAGGCGATGCGAATTTTCTCGCCGCTGAAACTGGCGGTGTCGAAATGGCGATGGTCCGCTTTCAGGACATCCGGCGCGGGCAGCTTTTCGTAGCCAGACAACAGCGTACCGTCTTCGTAAATCGCGTAATACACGCGGTCATCCGCGTTGGTGCTAAGCATGGAAAACGACGAATAGGGAAAATCCAAAGTCACACTGCCGTCCCGAACAACAGCGGTGTCAAGGATTGAGGACAAAGACGCATTCAGGATGTTGTCTTGGCCCTGTTGTGCGACTTGCGTTGCCAATGCGCGCACGACGACGAATAGGATCACCGCCATCACAGCCGCTCCGCCGGTCAGAATAAGGCCCAACCGGTTTCTTAACGATCCTGCGACGTTCACATTACCCGTTATCATCCAACCTGTACCCTATGCCGCGAAGTGTTTTTATCTGGACGCGTGATCCTTCAAGGTGTTTGCGAAGGCGCCCAATATAGACCTCAATTGCGTTTTCAGAAACGTCATCGTCGTAAGAGAACAGGCGGTCTACCAACTTTTGCTTGGAGAAAACCTGTCCTTTGGCAGTGATCAGTAATTCCAGAAGGCGCAGCTCCCGATTGCGCAGGTTTATGTGATTTCCTTTTACCGTCAAATGCCCAGCAAGCGTGTCAAATTCGACGTCGCCGATTGTGAGAACTGAATGCGCTGAGCCTGATTTCCTGCGCAATACAGCTCGGCATCGGGCCTGCAATTCGGCGTGATCAAACGGCTTGGTCACGTAATCATCGGCCCCCAGATCCAACATGCTGATTCGATCAGACACCTGACTTCGCGCTGTCAGGACAATAATCGGGGTGTCGTTTTGCGCTGCGCGTTGTTGCTTGAGGAAGCTGCGGCCATCCCCGTCAGGCAACATGATATCCAGCAGGATCAGGTCATAATCACCGGTTGCCGAAAAGGCCGTAGCGTCTTCGATTTTTGCAGCGTGATCAACGATGTGCCCATCTAATCTAATGCGTGATGCAATGGCATCCGCGAGGTCCAGATTGTCTTCGACGAGCAGGTACTTCATGGGCGCAAAATATCCAAAAATAGACGTGACAGGTTTGTGTCAGGTTACTGTGCTTTGTTCTTCGGACGGGGCTGTGAGGAGAACGGCTACCAAATGGGAGAAGAACATGACAACGATGAAATTGGGCCGTCGCGCCCTGATGGCAACGGCCCTCGCCACTCTTGGCTTTGCAACACCAGCTTTTGCGGACGGCCATCAAATTCTTGATAGCATCCATTTTGTTATCCCCGGGGGTGCGGGCGGTGGCTGGGATGGTACCGCGCGTGGCACTGGCGAAGCGCTGACGAAATCCGGCATTGTCGGGTCTGCGTCCTACGAAAACATGTCCGGTGGCGGCGGTGGTGTTGCGATCGGGTATATGATTGAAAATGCCGACAGCCTTGAAGGCACATTGATGGTCAACTCGACCCCGATTGTGATCCGTTCCCTGACCGGTGTGTTCCCGCATAATTTCCGCGATCTGACATTGGTGGCCGGTACAATAGGCGATTATGCCGCGCTTGTTGTGCCCGCAGACAGCGACATTTCCAATATGGAGAACTTTCTTGCGGTCTTTGACGCCGATCCGGCTGGCACGCCAATCGGTGGCGGTTCTGTTCCGGGGGGCATGGACCACCTTGTTGCAGCCATGGTGATGGAAGCATCTGGACGTGACGCGCTGGGCGTGAACTATATCCCCTATGACGCGGGCGGCACTGCGATGGCGGCCCTGTTGTCAGGCGAAATCAAGGCCTTGTCGACCGGGTTTTCCGAGGCTGTTGATCTGGCCAATCAGGGCGAGGTCAAAATCATTGGCGTTACCTCTGACGCGCGGGTTGATGCGGCACCAGAGGCCATGACCATGATGGAACAGGGCATCGATACGACCTTCGTGAACTGGCGTGGTTTCTTTGGCGCGCCGGGCATGTCCGGTGAAAAGCTGTCGCAGTATCAAGCCGCAATCGCAGCCATGTATGACACACCCGAATGGGAGGCCGTTCGCGCCCGCAACGGCTGGGTAAATATTCACAATTCCGGTGATGACTTCCGTACCTTCCTTGAAGGGCAGGAAAAAGCCATCGGCGATTTGATGAAGAAACTGGGCTTCCTCTAAGCGGAAACCGGACCGGCAGAGCGTGATACGCGCTCTGCCCCAAATTTACGAATTTCTGAAAATGTTAGGGGTGGCTGATGGCCTTGGATCGCTGGATCGCACTTGTTCTATTGGGCATCTGCATTGTGTACGGGTATGCCGCGTGGTTCTTGATGGACGCAGATCTTGCGCCTTTTATGCGGCGCAATCCGATCTGGCCAAGCACCTTCCCCAAGGTTCTTTCAATTCTTGGTATTGGTGCATCGCTGGTTATTTTGCTCGGGCTTGAAAAAGGCGAGGAAAAGATCGGCGATATCGATCATCGCCGTTTAGGGGATTATTTTCTGGGGCAGGCGTTATTCCTGCTGGGATTGATGGTTGTCTATGCGCTGTGCCTGCGCCCGCTTGGATTTGTATTCTCGACATCGGCGTTCCTGATTATTGGGTCCTTCATTCTGGGGGAACGAAAATGGCATGTGATGGTGCCCGTCGCGCTGATTGCTACCGGCGCCGTCTGGTATCTGGTGCAGGAGGTGCTGGGCATTTTTCTGCGTCCGCTGCCGATCTTCGTGATGGGGGTATAAGAGGTGCTTGAAGGAATTTTGATTGGCCTGCAAACGGCCCTGTCGCTGCAAAACCTGCTGGTTGTCATCGGGGGCTGTCTGATCGGGACATTCATCGGGATGCTGCCCGGCCTTGGCCCGATGTCGATCATCGCGATCATGATCCCAGTGGCGATTACCATGGGGGACCCCTCTGCGGCGCTGATCCTGTTAGCGGGCGTTTATTATGGCGCAATTTTTGGCGGTTCGACCTCGTCAATCCTGCTGAATGCGCCGGGTGTCGCTGGCACGGTCGCCTCCAGTTTTGATGGCTATCCGATGGCGCGTCAGGGCAAGGCGGGTAAGGCACTGACCATCGCCGCCATTGCCAGTTTCGCGGGGGGGACAATCGGCGCAATCCTTTTGATGATCTTTGCACCGATGTTGTCCTCTGTGGCGTTGCTGTTCCACTCTGCTGAATATTTCTCTCTGATGGTGGTTGGTTTGTCGGCGATTGCGGCCTTTGCCGGACCGGGGCAGGTGACCAAAGCCGTGATGATGACGGTTCTTGGCCTGATCATGGCGACGGTAGGAGAGGGGGCCCTGTTCAACATGCCGCGTTTCACCGCTGGCATTATGGATCTGCAATCGGGTTTTGGTTTCATCACGCTTGCGATGGCAATGTTCGCCTTGCCCGAGGCGGTGTTCCTTGTGCTGAAGCCCAAAAACCTCGGTCAGGACGGCGGCGAAATCAAAGATTTGCGCATCACCCGCGCCGAAGCGCGCGCAATTGCGCCGGTGATCGGGCGCCAGTCGATTCAGGGGTTCTTTATCGGCGTCCTGCCCGGTGCCGGTGCCACGATTGCATCTTTTCTCGGCTACGCGGTGGAGCGCAATATAGCGCCCAAAGCGGAACAGGCCGAATTCGGCAAGGGGTCGATCAAGGGGCTTGCCGCGCCGGAAACCGCCAATAATGCCGCTTGTACCGGTTCGTTTGTGCCCTTGCTGACTTTGGGCATCCCGGGGTCGGGCACCACGGCGATTTTGCTGGGTGCTTTGATTGCATTGAATGTCACGCCGGGCCCGCGCCTGATGGTGGATGATCCACAGATTTTCTGGGCGGTTATTATGTCGATGTTTATCGGCAATCTGGTCTTGTTGATCCTCAATCTGCCGCTCATTCCATACATCGCGAAATTGCTGGCAATCCCCCGCAATTTCCTGATCCCTTTCATCTTGTTCTTTACGCTGATGGGGGCCTACATCGGGCAGAACAATGCGACAGAGCTGTTGATGCTGGTAGGGTTCGGAATTTGCGGTATTGCCCTGAAGTTCGCGAATTTTCCCCTGCCGCCGCTTTTGATTGGGTTCATCCTTGGGGGAATGCTGGAAGATAATTTTTCGCGGTCAATGCAGCTGTATGGTGGGGTGTCATTCATTTTGGAGCGGCCTATGACACTTGGCCTTCTGATCGTTGCTGCCGGCCTCATCGTGCTGCCGGCTGTGCGAACGCGTTTCGGGAAATAGAGGGCAGGAGCGGCCGGGCAGCCATGGGGCTGGCCGCGCCCTTTGCCAAGGTCGGACGGTGAGAAAACTCTGACGTCCATAACAAACGCACGCTGTTGAATCTTGGCTTAGGGTCCTGAACCTAAGCCTCATATTCACTGGGTTAGATTGGTAATCGCGCAACTGTCGAAAGATCATCTTGGAGGTAGTTTGGGGGAAGTCTTGTTTCAAAAAGCGGGCGGGTGCCAGTGAACCCGCGGAGGAGAGTCATTGGTGTCGCTGTCGCTCGGCGAATTGCATCAACCAGGCGATCGCCTACAGAATTCACCATAGTGGACAGAGCTTGCGTCATTTCAAGATCAGCCCCTGCCAAAGTTCCGTCAATCAAGGTCAACCGCTGATCTTTCCTGACCACATGTCGGCCATTCAAATCAAATCCAGAAATTGTTGATCCGGCGGTGGCCATCGCATCCGTCACGAGCATGATCCGCTCGCTTTTTTGGGCGGCGGCCAACGCGATGCGGATCGTTGCGGGATGAACATGAATCCCGTCCGCAATGAGTCCCGCATAGATGTCGTCGCGCGCGAGTGTCGCACCGACGAGACCGGGCTCACGATTGCCCAGTTGGCTCATCGCATTGAATAGATGTGTGACGCAGAGCGCGCCAGAATCGAAGGCCGCCATGCAGGTTTCAAAATCTGCGTCAGTGTGGCCGAGCGAGACTACGACACCTGCGTCAGACATCCTGCGAATTTGGGCGTTGCTTGTGTTCTCGGGCGCGACGGTCATCATGACGTTGGGCAGGCGCTCGGCCGCACGCAATACGGTGGCAACGTCATCGTCATCCATTCGTCGGATCAGGCTCGGATCGTGCGCGCCTTTCCGTGCCACAGACAGGTGTGGTCCTTCCAGATGGATGCCTACGATACCTTCAACGCGTTCAGCAATCGCCTGTTCTATTGCAGTGATTGCCGCTCTCGTGCGTTCTGGTGTGTCGGTGATCAAGGTCGGCAGTACCGCAGCAGTCCCAATAGAAGCATGAGCGGTCGCAATTATTTGCAGTGCCTCAACTGACTGGTCATCGTTGAACATGACCCCGCCACCGCCGTTGATTTGCAGATCAACAAAGCCCGGCGTGATGATGCCGCCCTGCAGATATTCCGTGCGGCAGTCTGTCGGCAAGTCCTGGCGCGGGATTATGCCGCGCGAGCTGTCGGCATAAACAACGAAAGCGTGATTGTCATAAAGATCGATACCGTCGTGAATGCCCGCTCCCACAAAGGCCCTTGAGAGTGCGGTCATACCGTTTCAGTCACTTTTTTAAGATGACGTGGTGCGTCTGGATTGATTCCCCGCGATTCTGCGACCCGTTCGACCATGGAATAGAAAGTCGCGATCAGACTAATCGGATCAGTGAGTGCATGTCCGGTCCTTATGGTGTCCAGCTGAGTTGCCCTATCAACCATGTTGCTTGTGGCGAACACGCTCGCACCCTTAGTGGCGATCTCATCTGCGACCTTGGCCAAAGGGGGTTCGGCTTCGTCTTTTGATGCAAGACCGATCACAGGGAAACCACCATCAACGATAGAGACCGGTCCATGAAGCACTTCGGCGGACGAGTAGGACTCGGCATGGATTTGGCAGGTTTCTTTGAATTTCAACGCTGCTTCGTTCGAGATTGCACAAGCAGGCCCGCGCCCAAGACAGAATATTGAGTTGCGGCCACCCAAAGCGGCACGAACCTCCGGCCAGTCAAGCTGCACGGCTATTTCCAGCTTTGAAGGCAGATCAAAAATCGCACGGCGCAGGTCATCGTCATCGGCACACTCTGCCAAGAACCAGATACCGGCGATGGCGGAGTTTACAAAAGTCTTGGTCGCGGCAACACTGATTTCAGGACCAGCATGCAGGTTCAGCGTATGGTCAGCTACTTGTGCGAGAGGGCTATCTGTATGATTTGTCATTGCAATCGACAGCGCACCACCTTCACGAGCCATTCGCGCCATCTCTACGATGTCCGGGCTTTTGCCCGATTGAGAAACTGAAAGACAGACGCTTCTGTCAAGCTTGAGTTTGCGACCGTAGATTGAGGCGATGGAAGGTCCGATAGATGCAATCGGAGTGGCGAGAAGCAGTTCTGATGCATATTTCAGATAGGTCGCGACATGGTCTGATGAACCGCGTGCCACGCTGACCATAAACTGGGGGTCGCGGGCACGGACAGCATCGGCGGCCCGTCTTACTGCGTCGCCACCGTTGGACAGCAAGCGCTCCGCTGCCACAGGAATTTCCAGCACTTCTGTGCGCATTTGGGTTTGTACGGTTGGCATAGTCTTTACCTACTCTTTGGCAAGGCGAAGCTCAGCTACGAAGTTGTAGGCGTCTCCACGATAGATTGATTGAGTGAATTCGACGACCCGGCCGTCACGAAGATAGGAGGTGCGTTCGATCCGTAGCCCTGCGGCGCCTGCCGGAATGTCCAACAGGTTTGCATCCTCCTCTTGCAGGTTTATCGCCGAGATTTTTTGAAGCGCGCGATGAGGCCGCAACCCGGAACGCTCCAAGACTTCATAGAGCGAGGTCTCGACTTCCAAGGGGTTCGGAAGCATCTCTGTTGAGAGCGAGGCCCGTTCGATAGCCATAGGTTTGTCATCAGCGGTTCTCAGGCGGGCGATCCTCGAGACAGACGCATCAGGGGTCAGGGCAAGTGCCAATACCTCATCCGGTGACGGCATAAATATGCCACGCTCCAGCCAGACACTTGTCGACGTCATTCCCCGCCGCGACATGTCTTCGCTAAAGGATGTCAGCCGCGACAAGGATTGTTCGAGTTGGGGCGTGTTGGATGCTATGAAAGAGCCGTGCCCTTGCTTTTGGACAATGATCCCGTCCTCTGCGAGAGCCTGAAATGCTTTGCGAACTGTAACCCGTGAGGTTTCGGTAATGGCGGCGATTTCGCGCTCCGGCGGCAAAGGGCTGCCGGGTTTGAGGACGCCTTGCTTCACACCGTCACTCACCCGTCTGCGCAGCTGCATATAACGCGGGCCGCCGTCCGATTTCAGCCAACTATCAGGAGCTAGGAAGTTTGCTATACTCATGAGAGGCCCTCCTGGCTGTTCTCAACGCTTTCTCTGGCAAGGGCAAAAGCGCCATCCAGGGCGTTTCCACGACGGTCGATTAGCCCAGCAGTGATTTCGTCAGGCAAGTATTTTGCGTAATGTGGCCCCACTCCCCCTGTCAGGCAGAGTGGATCACCCGCATTGAACCGCAGGGCGCTCAAGCACCGCATCAGGTGGCCTGCACCTTTCTCGAATAGCTTTTTTCCCACAGGGTCTCCGACACCCGCACTTTCCACGACCTCAGGGGCAAACACGCCATAGTCGCCGGGCTTCGCAGACCTACTGAAGGCGACAATTTCATTGGGATCGTTGTTAAATTTGGCGAACACTGCGCGGGTCAAGTCACTGTGTGGTGCTATTTCGTCATGGCACAACAAGACTTGGCGCAGGCATTTATGGCCAAGCCAAGACCCAGATGCATGATCGCCAACAAAAAAGCCCCAGCCGTCAACGCTTCGATAGGTCCCGTCTATTTTCGCAGCTGCAATTGTTCCTGTCCCGACAGACAACAAGAACCCGTCCTGCCCGCCAAATGCGCCATTGAGTGCTGTTGGGCGGTCGTCGGTAACAGTGACATTTTTATAAGGGACAGCGGCGGCAACGTTACCAGCGTCTTGGCTGGTCATAACTCCGGCGAGGCCGAGATGAGCGGTTGCGCCCTTTAGCTGTTCTAAATCGATCATACCTTTTGATGCGGCAGCTTCAACAGTATCGATGACGTTCTTGATCGCAAGCTCAGGGTCTGATGCAACGTTCGCGCGGCCGCCTTCTGCGCGGGCAAGGGCTCCATCCGCCGTCGTGCCGATAACAACCCGACATCCGGTGCCGCCGCCATCGACGCCAATAAGGAGGGTATGAAATGAATCGGACATATAATGCCTATAAGATACCTTTTCCCGTAAGGATAGCCCCTTGTACGCAAAAAGTCTTATATTGGCCTCTGATTTTTTACGGAAATCACCTCTGAAAAAGAAGTGGTAGACAAATGGTATTGTAAAGGTATTGTGTTGGCAGTGGGGGGATTCGAATGTCATTGCCAGCAACCGAAGTGGTTTCAGAGGGGCAGCACATAGATGTGCGGTCGCCGGCTGATGCGGCGGGTTTTTTGCTTGATGGTCAATCCGCAGCCATTGACGCGGTGAGGGCTGCAGAGCATTTGATTTTAAGAGCTTCGCATAGGATGGCCGTTGCAATTGGGTCAAATAATAGCTTGCACTACGCGGCGGCAGGGAGTTCTGGGCTTATGGCTCTTGCCGATGCCAGCGAGCTGCGTGGAACGTTCGGCATCCCATCTGAGAAAATTTATATCCATATGGCCGGTGGTGTTCCTGTGGATGCACATATGCCGGGTGATGCTGAAGATGACGAGGAAGCAGTTGAGCTGATCTCTGACACAATTTCTGAGGGCGATGTTGTGATCGTTCTGACGGCCAGCGGCTCCACACCCTTCGCGCTCGCTGTGGCGCGCGCGGCACAGCGGAAATCGGCAGTTGTCATCGGCATCGCCAACAATCCGGACACACCCCTATTAAACATTGCAGATGAACCGATCTGCATTGCGACGCCGCCAGAAGTCATTGCTGGATCCACGCGACTAGGTGCCGGGACCGCACAGAAAGCTGCGCTTAACCTCTTGTCCAGTTTGATGGGCGTCGAATTGGGTCACGTCTATCGTGGTGAAATGGTCAACTTCATAGCCGACAATGCCAAGCTCGTGCGGCGGGCGACCAACATGGTTTCGCGCATTGCAGGCGTTTCCGCAGAACTGGCAGAGGACGCAATCACAAAAGCAGGTGGACGCGTCAAACCTGCCATTCTTGTCGCCGCCGGGTGTTCACTCGAAGAAGCAAATATCTTGCTTGAGCAAAGCAGCGGCCAACTTGGCCCTTGTTTTTCATCACTGAAATCAAACCGGACAAACACGTCAATTTAGGGAGAAGACCATGAAGAAATCTACTTTGATCGGAGCCATGATGGCCACGTCTGTGCTTGCAGGGGCCGCCGCCGCGCAAGATGTTACACTGACAATCGAAAGCTGGCGCAATGATGATCTTGCCATCTGGCAAAACAAGATCATTCCAGCGTTTGAGGCGGCTCATCCGGGCATCAAACTGAACTTCACGCCATCTGCACCAGCCGAGTATAACGCTGTGTTGAATTCCAAACTTGATGCAGGCTCTGCTGGTGACATCATCACCTGCCGACCATTTGATGCCTCTCTGGCGCTCTATGAGGCCGGGCATCTGGCTGACATTAGCGATCTTGACGGCATGGCGAACTTTTCACCTGTGGCCAAGTCTGGATGGAGCACAGATGACGCATCCGTCCAGTTCTGCGTGCCAATGGCGTCCGTGATCCACGGCTTTATCTATAACAAAGACGCCTTTGCCGAGCTGGGCATCGAAGCGCCTGCAACTGAAGAAGAGTTCTTTGCCGCCCTCGACACGATCAAAGAAGATGGCAGCTACATTCCGATGGCGATGGGCACGAACGACCAGTGGGAAGCCGCAACCATGGGCTATAACAACATCGGTCCAAACTACTGGAAAGGCGAAGAGGGCCGCTTGGCCTTGCTGGCTGGTGACCAATCGTTGACAGACGAAGGCTGGGTTGCCCCATATCGCCAGTTGGCCCGCTGGGGCGAATATCTCGGCGACGGGTTTGAGGCACAGACCTATCCAGACAGCCAGAACATCTTCACGCTTGGCCGCGCGGCGATCTATCCGGCGGGGTCTTGGGAGATCTCTGGCTTTAACAACTTGGTCGATTTCGAAATGGGTGCCTTTTACCCCCCCGTCCAGAACGCTGGCGACACCTGCTATATCTCGGATCACACCGACATCGGCATCGGAATGAACGCCGCGACCGATAACCCCGAAGCCGCTGCGACGTTCCTGAACTGGGTTGGTTCATCCGAATTCGCGACGATCTTTGCCAACGCTCTGCCGGGTTTCTTCCCGCTGTCGGACGCACCGGTCACGCTTGAAGATCCACTCGCACAAGAATTCATCTCTTGGCGCGGTGAATGCGAAAGCTCGATCCGGTCTACTTATCAGATCCTGTCGCGCGGTACGCCCAACCTTGAGAACGACACATGGAATGCTTCCGTGGCGGTAATCAAGGGCGAGGAAAGCCCCGAAGACGCTGGCGCACGCCTGCAAAAGGGTCTGGCAAGCTGGTACGAACCACAGCAGTAAAGTTACCTTTCTGGCTCTGCGCGACACTGATCGTCGCGCGGGGCCGTATCTACTCACACAATGACCTATCTGCAAGGCGTCCGTCCGGCGCTTTTCAAATGGATCGTATCAATTTGAAGGGCCGAGCAAATGACAGAAAAACCACGCTTCCGTTGGCACATTGTTGTGTTCTTGGCTCCCGCAGTGTTGGTCTACACCGCCGTGATGATCTACCCGCTGTTCAACACGCTGCGCCTATCGTTGTTCACCGAAGTGGACCAGGCCCGGGTCTATGTCGGTTTGCAGAACTTCAAGACTTTGTTCGGTGATACGGTCTGGTCCACCCAATTCTGGAACGCATTGGGGAACAACTTTTGGTTCTTCATCGTCCATATGCTGGTGCAAAACCCGATCGGGATTGCACTGGCCGCCATTCTGAGCCACCCCAAACTGCGCTTCGCCGCATTTTATCGCTCTGCCATCTTTATCCCTACAATCCTGTCCTTTGTTATCGTGGGCTTTGCCTGGAAGCTGATCCTGTCGCCCATCTGGGGCATTGCCCCGGGTATGCTGGACGCAGTTGGCCTCAAGTCGCTTTACGCCCCGTGGCTGGGCAAAGAGGAATACGCCCTGACCACCTTGTCACTGGTGTCAGTCTGGCAGTTTGTCGGTATCCCAATGATGCTGATCTACGCGGCCCTGCTGTCAATCCCGGACGAAATTCTGGAAGCCGCAGAGGTCGAAGGGATCACGGGGCTGTCCGCTTTCTGGAAGATCAAACTGCCGCTGATTTTGCCATCTATCGGGATCATTTCAATCCTGACGTTCGTGGCAAACTTTAACGCCTTTGACCTGATCTATGCCGCACAAGGCGCTCTGGCAGGGCCGGACTTTTCCACGGATATTCTGGGTACGTTTATGTATCGCACGTTCTTTGGCTTCCAACTGCAATTGGGTGACCCGCATATGGGATCGACCATCGCTTCGGCCATGTTTGCAATCATCCTCATCGGTGTGTGCCTGTACCTTTTCGGTATCCAGTCGCGCATGCGCCGCTACCAGTTCTGAGGAGAATGAAAATGAATGCCGCACGTCAAAATCGCCTCAATACATTTGCTGCCCACGGTGCGCTGATCCTCTATGTACTGATCGCCCTGTTCCCGGTCTTTGTGATCGTGATCAACAGCTTCAAGGATCGCAGGTCAATCTTTCGCGAACCTCTGGCATTGCCAAATTCGGAGAGCTTTTCACTGATCGGATATGAAACCGTGTTGAAACAAGGGGATTTTTTTCTCTACTTTCAAAACTCCATGATCGTGACCGTGGGATCGCTTTTCTTCATCCTGCTTTTTGGGGCCATGGCCGCCTTTGCCCTTGCTGAATACCGATTCAAGGGCAACACGCTGATAGGGCTGTATCTGGCACTCGGCATAATGATCCCCATTCGGATCGGCACCGTCGCCATTCTGGAAATGATGGTGCAAACTGGTCTGGTGAACACACTGTGGGCGCTGATCCTTGTTTATACGGCGCAAGGCCTGCCGCTGGCCGTGTTTATCCTGTCTGAATTCATGCGTCAGGTCAGTGATGACCTGAAGAACGCGGGCCGCATTGATGGCCTGTCTGAATACCGTATCTTCTTTGTGCTGGTCCTGCCGCTGGTACGCCCTGCGATGGCGACGGTCGCCGTTTTCAACATGATCCCGATCTGGAATGATCTGTGGTTCCCATTGATCCTCGCGCCAGCCGAAGAGGTCAAAACACTGACGCTGGGCAGCCAGGTCTTTATCGGGCAGTTCGTGACCGACTGGAACGCAGTGCTGTCGGCCCTGTCGCTGGCCATCCTGCCGGTCATGGCGCTCTACGTTGTATTCTCACGGCAATTGATCCGGGGCATCACATCCGGTGCAGTCAAATGAGGGTCCTGGTCGCAGGTCTGGGAAATATGGGGCGCAGCCATGCGCTGGCCTATCACACCCATCCCGACGCGGATGTTATTGGGCTGGTGAACCGATCTGCGGTAGATCTGCCAGAGGCGCTGCTGAACTACCCGTGGGTCACGACATTTGCCGAAGGTCTCGCGCTGAAGCCTGATTTGGTTTGTATCGCAACCTATTCCGACAGTCACGCCGACTATGCGATTGCTGCGATGGAGGCGGGGGCGGATGTGTTCGTCGAAAAGCCACTGGCGACCACAGTGGATGATGCGCGCCGCGTTGTGGCTGCTGCTGAACGGTTGGGCCGCAAGCTGGTTGTGGGATATATCCTGCGCCATCACCCCAGTTGGCAACGCCTGATTACTGAGGCGCGCGACCTTGGCGGGCCATATGTGTTCCGTATGAACCTCAATCAGCAATCTGATGGTGACACATGGAAGACGCATAAGGCCCTGATGGAGAACACCTCTCCAATCGTCGACTGCGGTGTGCATTATGTTGATGTCATGTGCCAAATCACAGATGCCAAGCCTGTGCGCGTCAATGGCATGGGACTGCGGTTGTCAGATGAGATTGCGCCCAGCATGTACAACTACGGCCAGCTTCAGGTCTGGTTTGAGGATGGCTCTGTCGGTTGGTATGAGGCCGGATGGGGCCCGATGATGTCGGAAACCGCGTTCTTTGTGAAAGACGTGGTGTCGCCCAACGGGGCCGTGTCGATCACCGACGGCCACAAGGGCGCGTCCGATGACATCGATGGTCACACTAAGGTGGGTGGCATTCTGGTCCATCGCCCGTCCGACGATCAACTGATCGAAATACACAACGAGCCCGGCCATCAAGACCTGTGTGATGCACAAGCGGCCTTCATGATCGACGCTGTCAAAACTGATGCCGACCTGTCACGGCACATGGATGATGCCGTCCAATCCCTCGCAATTTGCCTAGCTGCCGATGAAAGTATCCGGTCTGGCCACCCAATGACACTAGGAGAAACCCGATGACTGCTCTGACCCTTACCAATGTTTGTAAATCCTTTGGCAGTGTGGAAGTTCTCAAAGACATCAACCTGACGGTTGAGGATGGTGAATTTGTTGTATTTGTCGGCCCGTCTGGCTGTGGCAAATCTACCCTGTTGCGTGTGATCGCAGGGCTGGAAGACGCAACCGACGGTACGGTCAGCATTGGCGGCGATGTCGTCAACAACACGCCACCCGCGAAACGCGGCATTGCAATGGTGTTTCAATCCTACGCGCTTTATCCGCATCTGAGCGTGCGGGATAACATGGCCCTTGGCCTCAAGCAGGAAAAGCAACCGAAGTCGGTAATTGATGAACGGGTCACCAAAGCGGTACAGATGCTTGATTTGACTGCGTATGTGGATCGCCGCCCGTCAGATTTATCAGGGGGTCAGCGTCAGCGAGTGGCTATTGGGCGTGCCATTGTGCGCGAGCCCAAGCTGTTCTTGTTTGATGAACCGCTTTCCAACCTTGATGCCGCGCTGCGGATGAATACACGCATTGAAATTGCTGAACTGCACCGCACGCTGAGTGCATCTATGATTTATGTGACCCACGACCAAACTGAAGCGATGACGCTAGCGGACAAGATCGTCGTGCTGAGGGACGGACGTGTTGAGCAGATCGGCAGCCCAATGGATCTGTACAACAATCCTGCGAACAAGTTTGTCGCTGGTTTTTTGGGCTCTCCCGCGATGAACTTTCTGCAACAGGCGCCTGTTGATATGCCCCAAGGTGGTACATTTGGTATCCGACCTGAACACCTGCGATTGGAAAAAGGGGGGCGGATCAAAGGGACTGTTACCCATGTTGAGCGTTTGGGCGGTGATACAAACCTTCTTATCTCCACTACTGCGCAAGAGCCGATGACAGTTCGTCTGTTTGGACAAGACAGCACCTCTGTTGGTGAAGCAATCGAGCTCGACTTTGATAACAACACGGCTTTTGCCTTTGATGCGAACGATCAACGCATCGCGGTTTAGGGCTTGAACAGCATTCGGAACAATTTTTACTGAAACACATCCACGGCTCTGGAATAAAGCCTTAAGCGTTTTGCTATCGCCAATGCCAAGTCTTGCCGCCGCGCAGCAGCGTAGCGATATGTCGTGCTGCGGTAATATTCGCGTTGCTAGGGTCCTGACCCTAGCGCGCGGCATGAAAACGCATTCACAGTATGGGCTGATTTTGCGAAAGCGTCGCATAGTCCCTGACGGTCTGTTGTTCGTCTGGCAAGTCACTTGGGTCAATGTTGTGACGTAAAAGCCAAAGTCATCTGACGCCCACCAACGAACAACTGGCGATCCCGGGAGGACTCGAACCCCCAACCCCCTGATTAGAAGTCAGGTGCTCTATCCAGTTGAGCTACGGGACCGCTGAGGACGGTTGTCACGCAAAATCGAGACCTATGCAAGACCAGCTTGTGGCCAATTGTGACTTATAACGTTTCGAGTTTAACTTGAAACACTTGTTCGCTGCCTCTTCCTCTGATCGAACGCGAAAAGGGGTGCGTTATGTTTCAGGCCAAATTCGAAAATTCTTAGCAAGCAAAACGCGCGGAAACCAACACGGCCAAGGGCTAGCGGTTCTGCACTTGTTTGGCTGTCACCTTGCCAGCGTCGAAGGCTTGTTTGCGGCATTTGATTTCTTGCGGTGAGAGTTTGGCCGCATTGGAATAGTCGTCTTTCCACCGCGGGGCACCGATCCATTCAAGGCCCGAGTGCAGGGTTGTGCGGGGGTGCTGCGCACTTTCCAAAAGGTCCAGCGCCATGTTCAGGACCGCGGCCTGTGACGCGGTATCCTTTGGCCGGCCTGCGGCATTCCCCAGTGGAAAATCGTTGAACAGGAAACGTGGAACACCGGCATGTTCGACGATATCCTTGGCGCATCCCATGATGACGGTTGTAATGCCGGCCTCTTCCAATTGGCGGGCCGCGATTGAAACGGATTGGTGGCACACCGGACAATTGGGCACCAGTAGGGCTGTGTCGATGCCGTTTTCGCGGCAAAGCTCAATAAGGGCCGGGCTGTCCACTTCGAGGGTTATGCGTTGGGACCGGTTGGTCGGCAATCCGAAAAAATGATCAGCTAATTTGCCGATACGTCCACCAGCCACTACATTTTTTAAGGCGGTCAGCGGGAAATAGCTTGCCTGGTCCTCGGCGGTGGTGTGGTCGCGGTCGATGGCGATATGGGAAATGCGCAGATCTGGCGTGCCCAAGGTTGGATGTGCATAAACCTCATAAAATTTGGCCGCAGCATTATAGGGTGCGCCGGGGCCTTGATCGCCCTTGTCTGGCTGAAAAAGCGCCGCAGTTGTGATCAGGCCAAGGGTGCATTCTGCCAAGGGTTTTGTGAGCGGGGCAAAGGGGACATCTATAAAACTGGCCCAATCATAAGGCGCACCATACCCCAGCGCCTGATAATAGTCGCGGGTGCGTTGCATATAGGCAATCGGCTTATCAGCGGCGCTCATTCGGGGGCTTTCCTGGACCAGTTGCGATATAGGGTAGCGCAGTTTCCGGCGGGTTCGTAGCCCTGTCAGGATTTTACCTTTGCCATCTTCGGATCATAGAGCGGGGCCAATGTCACCTTGGCCTTAACCCGATGGGTGGCCACCTCCAGCTCGTAATCACCAGATAAAACATATTCCTTATCAATGGCTTGGTCGCTGCGTACATAGCCCATGCCGATGCTTTCCCCCAACGTATGCCCATACCCTGCCGAGGACAGCCAGCCGCAACGTTCCCCATTGCGATAGATCGTTTCGCGGCCCGACAGGATAACCTCGCCGTCACAGGTAAAGGTCGCCATAATCTTTTTGACACCGCTTTCACGTTGGGATTGCACCGCTTCGCGGCCCTTAAACGGGATGTTGGATTTCATCTTTACCGCCCAGCCAAGGCCTGCCTCGTCCGGTGTGTGGTCCGGCCCGATGTCCGAACTCCATGCACGATAGCCTTTTTCCAGACGCAGGGTTTCAATTGCGCGGTACCCGGCATTGCGCAGGCCAAGGTGCGCACCCGCCTCGTGCAGCGCGGCAAAGACCGTCAGGGCATATTCGGTTGGCAGGTGCAATTCCCACCCCAATTCCCCCACATAAGTGATGCGCAGGGCAAGAACCGGACATCCGGCGATGCCGATGGTGCGGGCCTGCCCAAAGGCGAACCCTACGTGGCTAACGTCATCTCGGGTGCATTGTTCAAGAATGTCTCGGGCTTTCGGGCCGAACAGCGACAGGACCGCGTTAGAAGAGGTCACATCGACCAGCTGTGCGTTCATACCTTTGGGAATGTTACGGGAAATCCAGTCGAAATCATGGGTGGCAAAGCCGGTGCCGGTGACGATGTAATATTCATCTTCGGCGGTGCGCACACAGGTCAAATCACATTCGATCCCGCCGTGATCGTTCAGCATTTGGGTATAGATGATCCCCCCCACAGGTTTGTCCACACGGTTGGCGGCGATCCAGTTCAACGCCTCTTCGGCGTCCGGGCCCTTGAGGATAAATTTCGCAAATGAAGTCTGGTCAAACAGCACTGCTGCCTCGCGTGCGGCCTTGTGTTCGCGCGCGACTGGGGCGTGCCAGTTTGGGCGGTCGAAGGTGTAGATATCACGTGCGTCTTCGCCCGCTTCAGCGAACCAGTTCGGGCGTTCCCAACCTAGTTTTTCACCAAACACCGCACCGCTGTCCTGCAAGGCAGCATAGAGCGGCGAGCGGCGGCAGGGGCGGCCACTGCTGTGTTCCTCAGAGGGCCATGCCATGGTGTAATGCTTGCCGTAGGCTTCCATCGTGCGGGCGCGCACCCAGTCCTCATCCGTGTGCGGGCGGCCAAAGCGGCGAATGTCGACCGGCCAGAGATCATAGGGCGGCTCTCCCTTCGCGACCCACTCGGCCAGCGCCATGCCTGCGCCACCACCAGATGCGATGCCAAAGGCATTAAAGCCGGCACCGACAAAAACATTGGCCATTTCGGGCGCTTCGCCAAGGATGAAATTCCCGTCGGGGGTAAAGCTTTCGGGGCCGTTGATCAGTTGTTTAATGCCTGTGGTTTCCAATGCCGGAACGCGGGGCAGGGCCAGTTCAACCAGTTGTTCAAAGTGATCGAAATTTGAGTCCAGCAATTGGAAATCAAACGGGTCGGGGATGCCGTTTTTCGCCCAAGGAATGCCATTGGGTTCATAGCCGCCCATGACCAATCCGCCGACTTCTTCCTTGTAATAGGTCAGCCGGTCGGGATCGCGTAGGGTTGGCAGATCGGAGGGCACACCAAAAGCTTCGGTGATCATGTATTGGTGTTCCACGGACACCAAAGGCACCGTCACCCCGATGGATTTTGCCAATGTTCGGGTCCATTGTCCGCAACATAGCACCAACTTTTCGCAGGTGATATCGCCCTGCGGGGTACGCACGCCGACGATCTTGCCCTTTTCGGTCAAAATCTCGGTGACGGGCGTGTTTTCAAGCAGTTGCGCGCCTTTGGCTCGGGCACCTTTGGCTAAGGCCTGTGTGATATCGGAGGGGCTGGCCTGACCGTCAGTTGGCAGAAACGCCGCGCCCACAACATCACCGATATCCATTAGGGGCCACAGATCCTGCGCCTCTTGCGGCGTCAACAGCTGCATATCAAGGCCGAAACTATGGGCTGTGGTGGCTTGTCGTTTGACCTCGGTCCAGCGTTCCTGATTACAGGCAAGCCGCAAACCGCCGTTCATTTTCCATCCGGTGGCAAGGCCGGTTTCCGCCTCAAGCTTGTTATACAGTTCGATCGAATAGCCCAGAAGTTGGGTGATATTGGCGCTTGAACGCAATTGCCCGACCAGACCGGCAGCGTGCCATGTCGAGCCGGAAGTCAGCTGTGCCTTTTCCAGCAACAGCACGTCGTGGCCCATTTGCGCCAGATGATAGGCCGTGGAACAGCCGATGATGCCGCCGCCGATGATGATGATCTTGGAGGAAGATGGGAGTGTCATTTCAAACCTTATGTCTGCGCGAAATCGGCAAGTGCCGAGGTCAGTCGTTCCATGTTTTCAGAGGTGTAAGCGCCGTAATCCACATCCAGTTCAGAATGGATTTCCGAGGTCATTGACCAAAGGGTTTCGCGCATCAGCGATGTGCATTTCATGGCGCTGTAGGCGCGCCAGTGTTTTTCGGGAGAGGTCTCAAAATACTGCGCCAGCATCGCGCGTTCCTGATCTTCGGAGAGGGCGTTGTTTGACGCCAGCCCCGCCAGATCGAACAGCGGCGAGTTATATCCGCCATATTCCCAGTCAATCAACCAAAGCTTGTCACCATCATCGAGGATATTGGCGGCCAGCAAATCATTGTGGCCGATCACCATATCAATCTGGCCGACCGCAGCTTCCAACTCATTAAGCTGGGCCAGCATCGCAGGCAGGGCCTTGGCGTGGTGCGACCCATCCGTGTGCAATCGCGCCGCATAACTGCGGTTCACCTGAAACGGCCAGAAGGTTAGTACCGGTTGGCTGAGGTGACCGGCAAGGTCGCGATGAACGTGGGTGATCATTGAAATGATCCGCTGCAAATTGTCGGGGTTGCGCACATCTGCCTCGCTGAAGGTCTGGGCGTTCAGAAACTCCAGCACCAGAACACCGGGCTCATGGTGGATCACCTTGGGTGAAAATCCTGCTGCGCTGGCGGCTTGCGAGAGGGCCAGTTCGTTCCAGCGCATCACGCCATGTTCGGCGATGTCTTCGCCAAGGCGCACAACAAACTGCTGCGTCCCGTCGCGTACCCGCAGGTTCACATTGGTCAGCCCGCCGCCAAGGGCAGTGATGTCTTGCGGGTCTTGGAAACAGCTAAGGTTCGCGATCTTGTTGATGATTTCACGTGTCATATGCCCAACCTCTTACGTTGTCCCCGGGCCAAAGCGTTGACCAAACGGTCAGCGATGATGGCGATAAAGGCGACCGACAGCCCCGCGACAATCCCCTTGCCGGCGTTGGCCTTGGTCAGCGCGATATAGACCTCCTGACCCAGATCACGGGTGCCGACCAATGCAGTGATCACCAGCATCGACAGGGCAAGCATAGTGGTCTGGTTCAACCCCAACAAAAGCTGCGGCGTGGCCAGTGGCAGTTTAATGCGCCACAGGATCTGGCGCTTGGTGCAGCCGGCCATATGGCCCGCCTCGATCATTTGTTCGGGTACATCACCCAGCCCGTGGGCGGCATAGCGTACCGCAGGGGCCAGCGCATAAAGCACCACAGCGATCATCGCGCTGAAATCGCCGACGCGAAATAACATGATGACAGGGATCAGATAAACAAAGCTGGGCAAGGTTTGCAGCGTGTCCATCAGGCCAAGGATAACCTTGCCCGCCTTGGGCCGTTCCGCCGCCCAGATGCCCAAGGGTATGCCGACTATTGTGGCGATCAGAACCGAGACACCACAAAGGTAAATCGTGACCATCGCCTTGCCCCACAGACCACTGGCGGCGATGAACCCCATCATCAGCATGGCCATGATGCCCAGTTTCCAGCCACCGATCCGTGCTGCCATCAGCCCCGTGGCAATAATGCCCCAAGCCCAGGGAATGCCGGTGAAAAACTTCTTTACCGGCAAAAGAAGCCCCTGAAGGATCACCAGCTTTATGGCCTCGAATGTGTCAAAGAAATTGACGTTGATCCACTCCATCGCACCGGCCCAGAAGGGGCCCGTGGTCAGGGTCAGCGCTTCTGGATAGGTTTGCACCGCTGGGATAAGACGCCCGAGGATCATTGTTGCGATTGCGAAAAACAGAACCGTGCTGCTCAGCGGGTACCGCTGGATCAGATTGCCGGATTTGCGGACACGGTACTTGCGTTCTGAAAACGCCTGACTGGCCCGGTCCAGCGCGATGGCCATCAGGACAATGGCCAGACCAGCCTCAATCCCGCCACCGATATCAAGCCGGCGCAGCGAGGCCAACACGTCAAAGCCCAAGCCTCCCGCACCAATCATCGAGGCGATGATCACCATGTTCAGCGACAGCATGATCACCTGATTGACCCCGACCATAAGCGTGGGGGTGGCCGAGGGCACCAGAATTTTCCACATGATCTGGCGCTGCGTACATCCTGCCATGTGCCCGGCTTCAAGGATTTCGTCGGGGACATTGCGCAAAGCGACGATGGTGATGCGCACCATGGGCGGCATCGCATAGATGATCGTAGCGACCAGCGCGGCAACGGGTCCAAAGCCGAACAGGATCAGGATTGGCACAAGATAGGCGAAAACAGGCACCGTCTGCATCAGGTCCAGCACGGGGCGCAGGGCCATGTCGACCCAAGGATGGCGATAGGCCGCGATGCCCAGAAACAGCCCCCCAACAGCACCAATAGGCACGGCAATCAGGACCGAGGCCAGGGTGATCATCGCGCTGTGCCACTGGCCGAATACTGCGAGATACAAAAAGCAACAGCCAACCAATGCTGCCAACGCCCAGTCGCGGGCGTACAGCCCGATGGCGGCGATACAAATGATGATGGCAATCCAGCTGAGGGAGGGGGCCAGTTGTACGGCGGTCTCGCCATAGCCGCTTGAGAACCCTTCGATCAGCAGATTTCGCAGGAATTGATAGGGGGCTTCGATCAAGGCCGCCATCGCGCGGGTCAAATCCTTGAACGAAAACAGGTAAAACCCTGCGTCCTCAACCAGCCAGATCAGAAAGCCACTGATTGCACCATCAAGCTCCAGCTGCCATTTCTTGGGAAATCGGATGATCCAGCGTGCATCAAGCGCCTTATAAAGCTGGAACGACCAGGTGGACAGCGCCCAGGTTACAGCGAATAGCGCCAGCCAGAACACGCGCCCCGATGTCAGCCAACGCGGCATTTATGCGCGCCCCACAAGCACATCAATCACGGCCTGTCGGGTGATCTGGCCGATGACCTCGCCGTCCTTTTCGACCCTGTAGGGCGCGTTGGCCCCCTCGATCTGGCTGGCGATGTCATCAATCAGCTGTTTGTGATCGACAGTGCCGGCAAACGTGCCATCTTGCAGCGGCTGTATGACAGAGCCGGCAGTGATCACTTTGGAGCGGCTAACGTAGCGGGTGAACTCTGCGACATAATCAGTGGCCGGGTTCAGCACCAGTTCCTCGGGTGTTGCGACCTGTTGGATTTCACCGTCTTTCATCACGGCTATACGGTCGGCGAGGCGGATCGCCTCGTCAAAATCATGGGTGATGAAAACGATGGTTTTATGGAGCATGTTTTGCAGCCGCATGAATTCATCTTGCATTTCGCGCCGGATCAGTGGGTCAAGCGCCGAAAATGGTTCGTCCAAAAACCACAGATCAGGTTCGACAACGAGGGACCGGGCGATGCCGACCCGTTGTTGCTGACCGCCGGACAATTCGCGCGGATAGTTGTTTTCGCGCCCCTTTAACCCGACCAGTTCGACCATTTCCATGGCGCGGTCTTCGCGGGTTACCTTGTCGATCCCTTGCACATCCAAAGGAAAGGCGGCGTTTTCCAGAACGGTCAAATGCGGCAGCAGGGCAAATTGTTGAAACACCATGCCCATCTTTGTGCGCCGGATATGGATCAGCTCTGCTTCGTTCATGCTCAGCAGATTCTTGCCTTCAAAGAATATCTCGCCGGCAGTTGGTTCAACCAGCCGCGACAGGCAGCGAACCAAGGTGGATTTCCCCGAGCCGGAAAGGCCCATGATCACGAAAATCTCACCCTTGCGGATTTGTACATTGGCGCGGCGTACCGCTCCGATCAGGTTGTGCTTGCGCAGGTCGCCTTTCTGCGGATCGGGCGTGTGGGTCAGAAAGCTATCGGCCTTGGCCCCGTAGATTTTCCAGACGTCGCGGCACTCTAGGATGGTTGTCGTGTTCATTGGGGCCTCGGTCGCGCGTCATCCGTCAGCCGGAGGCGGCTGGCAGGTCGGCAATCCATGTGAAAAGGGTAGGGTGTTGCGCGCCGCAAGACCGGCGCGCAGCTTTTGTCGGTGGGATCAGGTGCGGTCAGTTGGCAATCCAGGTCGACCAGACATCCTTGTTGTCGGCCATCCATGCGGCAACAGTCTCGTCCACTGATTTTCCGTTCAGGTCGACGTCGGCAACCATCGCGCCCATGGCGTCATTGTCGATGTCGAAATTACGGATAGCTTTGCCGGCGTTTGGCCATTTGTCGTCCAGACCAGCCCAGGATACTTTCCAGATCGGGCCCGTCGGTTTACCACAGTCATAAGCCGCGTCAGGATTCATGCCAACAGATGGGTCGGCGTAACACTCTGGCGAATACTCAGGGAATTTAACGAATTTACCGTCGTATTTGGCCGGAGCCCAGTGTGGCGAATAGATCCACAGCATGATCGGGTCTTGGCGTTGGTAAGCGGATTCAAGTTCCGCGAAAAGTGCCGCGTCCGTGCCCGCGTGGATCACTTCGAAATCAAGGCCAAGTGCCTCGACACGTTCTTCGTCAAATCCGCCCCAAGTCACAGGCCCGCCCAAGTAACGGCCAAGCGGTGCGGTTTCCGGCGTGGAAAACGCGTCTGCACATTCCTTCAGCGCCTCCCAATTCGGCAGGCCGGGACAACGTTCTTCCATATAGGCGGGATACCACCATTCTTCGATGGCGATCATGCCGGTTTCGCCCTGATTGATCACCTTGCCAGATGCAGTCGCCTCGTCCATTGCCTCGCGGCCAGTGGTCTCCCAGATTTCCATCGCAACATGCAGGTCACCGGTTTTCAGCCCGGCAAATTGGGCGATGTAATCGGCCTGCACATATTCGACGTTATATCCGGCTTCTTTCAAAACCTCACCCATCAGGGTGGTGGTGATCAGCTGGCCTGACCAGTCATGCAGGGTGAGCTTGATCGGGTCGGTCGATTCTTGCGCAAGGGCTGGTGTCGCGGCCAGTAATGCGGCTGCTGCAACGGATAGAATTTTCATTGTTAACTCCCGGTTATGGGCCCGGTTCGTCTATGAGATATAGCATCTAGGCTAGCATAGCGCGGGCTCTCTGGGATCATTCAACAAGGTTAAAATCCCTAAATCAACAAAAATCAACATATCGCAACTAATTTTGTAGCTTTTGGATGTTGGTTGCGGAATAGATGGGCGGTGCGCTGGCCCAATGAAAGGATGCCCCATGACTGACCTTGAAAAGCGGCTGCTGACAGCCTTAGGGATCACCGAAGCCGCGGCACAGGTTGCACTGGGCCACTTCCGCAACAGCCCTGACATTGAAACCAAGCTGGATCAAAGCCCGGTGACAGTAGCGGATAAGGAAACCGAAACCGCGATCCGCGAGGGTTTGGCGCGCGCTTTCCCGAGGGAGGCGATTTTCGGTGAAGAGTTTGGCCAGACGGGCGCGGGCGGTGATATGTGGATTGTCGATCCGATTGATGGCACGCGGTCCTTTATCACGGGGTTGCCCTTGTTCGGAATGTTGTTGGGGTATCTGACGGGGCAGGGCCCACAGTTGGGGATCATCCGTATGCCGGCGCTGGATGAGGTCTATGCCGGGGCAGTGGGGTTCGGGGCGACCTGCAACGGTGCGCCAATCAGCGTGAGCGCGTGTAGGGAGCTGGCAAAAGCACGGTTGTTCATCAACGAAGGGGACAAAATCGCCGCCCAAGCCCCGACGGTCTTTGCACGTCTTGTGCAGGCCGGTGAGCTGCGCCGAATGGGGGCGGATTGCTATCCTCATGCCTTGGTCGCGCGCGGGTTGGTGGATGCGGTGGTTGATTTCGATTTGCAGCCTTATGACTATCTGCCCGTCAGTGCCGTGGTAGAGGCGGCAGGCGGCATAATGACCGACTGGCAGGGTGGGCCACTGGGCATGGGATCTGACGGGCGAACCCTGACGGCGGCAACGCCTGAATTGCACGCGGAGTTGATCGAGTTGGTGAACGCCTAACCGGCCCGGACCGCATCGACATGGGCTTGGAACGCGGGGTCCTGCATCAGTGCCTTGCAACGCTCAAACCGGCCCGTGGCATAGGCCCAGAAATCTTCCGCCGGGTTGCCATCAGCGTGCTGGATCAACCCCCACAACGTCCACAGGAGATCACACATCGCCTTGTAAATTACCATGCGACCTGTTTCTGCTGCCGTTGCAGGCCGACCGAAATACGCGGTCATCAGCTCGCTATCCTGCCGTGCATTCATGCCGGCTTCGACAGATAGATCACCAACATCCCACAAGGGATCGTTCATGCCGGAATATTCCCAATCCACGATCCACATGACGGTGCCATCATCCAGAAAGTTCTCGCACAGGGGGTCGCAATGGCAAGGGGCCAGCGTGATGTTTGCACTTTCCAGAACCTGTTTGATCGGGTTTGCCGCCGCAACAACCCCGTCATAGCCTTCTGGCAGTTCGACGTCCTTGGTCGATAAGATGTTCAGATAGTCATCAATCATTGCAAATAACTCGAACCGGAATTGGAAGGTTTCACCCGAGGTGTGCAACTTCGCCAATGCGATCCCTGCACGGGCCGGTGATCCGCCGCGTGTCGCGAACAACTCGGGCGACATTGTTTCTACATCCGGTACGGTTTCACTGATCATCAGACCGCTTGCCGGTTCGGCAAAGATCACCCTTGGCGAAACACCTGCGCGCGCCGCTGCTTCGGCGTTATGTACCTCAACTGTGCGGTCAATATATTCCTCTGTGCCATCGCCCGCGATACGGACGATGACCGAAGTGTCGCCCATATCGACACGATGCACCAGATTGGTCAGGCCGCCCAGACGGGTGATGCTGTCGGGGTTTTCAACCTCCGCAAATTGCGGGGCTTTACGCAGGGCTTGCAGGACGGTTTTCGCATGTTTGCTCATCAATTTACCCTTTCAATGCTACGTTCTGGGGGTCGTAAAGTGGGCCCTCGACCTGGGTGATCGGGTGGCGGTCGCCAAAGACTTCAAGGGTGAAGTCACTTGTGTCCCAATGTTCTTTTTCAAGATAGCCGCGAATGATGGTTTGCCCCACGGTCCAGCCAAATCCGACCGAGGTGGCAAGCGAGACCAGTTTTTCCCCCAGTAAAACCGCCTCGCCGCCCGTCAGCGGCAGGTTTTCCGGCGTCACAAAGGTGCAAAGCCTGCGTTGAACACCGACGGTTTTCTGTGCTTCAAGGATACGTCTGCCAATGAAATCGCCCTTGGACTTCAGGTGTACGCGGAACCCCAAACCCGCCTCGATCGGGGTATAATCCGGCGAGATGTCGCCCGACCAATAGACATAGCCCTTTTCCATCCGCAGGCTTTCAATCGCGCGGTAGCCGACATTGGTGATGCCGTGCGCTTTGCCCGCCTGCCAAAGCCGGTCATAGACATGGGCGGCAAATTCGGTGGGGATGTGCAATTCATAACCCAGTTCCCCAACATAGCCGATCCGGGCAGCGCGCACCGGGGCGGCGCCGATGATAATGTCGCGCGCGGTTGAAAACGGCAGAGCCGCGTTCGAGACATCGCTTTCCGATGCCGCTGCCAGCACCTTGCGTGCATTCGGACCCGCAATGTTAATCACCGCCATCGCGCTGGTCACTTCGATCACATGGACCGACCCATCGTCAGGCAGGTGTCGTTCGATCCAGTCACTGTCATGCACGCCAAAACCGGAGCCGGTGACCAGATAAAACCGATCCTTTGCAAGACGGATAAAGGTCACATCGGCCTCTATCCCGCCCTTAGCATTGCACATCTGTGTGTAAATGATCGTGCCCACTGGTTTGTCCATATTGGACACACAGAGACGTTGCAGCGCGGCCAAGACCCCAGTGCCGATGATCTCGAACTTGGCAAAGCTGCTTTGATCAATCAGCGCCACATTTTCGCGCACCGCCATATGTTCCTTGGCGGCAAAGGCCTTCCAGCCCGGGGTCAGGAAATCAAGCTGATCTAGCGGCTCCACCCCGTTGGGGGCAAACCACAGGGGCCGTTCCCAGCCATTTTTACTGCCATATACCGCGCCCTGATCCTTGAGCCGCTGATAGAGCGGGGACAGGCGCAACTGGCGTATAGTTTCATGCTCCTGACCGGGATACCGCATTTTGTAGTGATGCGCGTAATGCTCGACCGCGCGTGGATACATGAAGGCACGGGTGCCGTGATGCGGACCAAAGCGGCGCACGTCCAAGGGCCATAGGTCCAGCGATGGCTGCCCGTCGACCACCCATTCGGCAATCATCTCGCCGGCACCACCACCCGCCGCAATGCCGTAGAGAAAACCGGTGGCCAGCATCAGGTTTTGGTAACCCGGCTGCCAGCCCATAACAAAATCGCCATCCGCGGAGTAAGGGATCGGTCCGTTGATCACCTGCATTATGCCGACCTCATTGATCACCGGTGTTACCTTTCCGGCCAGTTCGGCCAGTGGCAGGAATCGGTCAAGATTCTCGGGCAACAGCTGGCGCACGAATTTGCCCGGAATGCCGGTGTCGCCGAAGGGCAGTGTGGCGTCCTCGTACCCGCCGACAACCAGCCGCCCGCCGACGTCAGGTTTATAATAGACCAGCCGTTCAGGATCGCGCAGCGTGGGGTAGTGACCGATTTCGTTGCCGGTGGATTCCGTGATGATGTATTGGTGTTCGACCGCGCAGGCGGGAATTTTCAGCCCCAGTTTCGCGGCGATTTCGCGACTCCACATGCCGGTGGCCAGAATGATTGTCTCGGCCTCCCAACGCCCTTCCGTGGTTTCGACAGAAGTGATCCGCCCGTCTGTGACGTTAAAGTCCAGCACCTCGACATTCTGGCGGATGTTCGCCCCTTGCCGACGTGCCGCCCCCGCGACGGCCTGACACAGGGATGCGGGATCGACATAGCCGTCTGTGGGGATAAACGCCGCCCCCTCCAGCCCGCGCTCTTCGATCAGCGGGAACAACTCTTTTGCCTCTGATGGGCTGATGATCTGCATGTCCAGATCAAAACTGCGTGCCATTGTGGCCAGCCTTTTCGCCTCAAGCATCCGTTCTTTGGTCGCGGCCAGACGCAAGGAACCGGTCTTCTTCCAATCGAATTGCAGCCCGTCCTCATTCTGAAGCCGGTCATACATCTCGACCGATTTCTTCAGCATCCGTGTGGTGTTGCGCGAGGAACGCAGTTGCCCAACCAGACCGGCCGCGTGCCACGTCGCCCCTTCGGTCAGGTTTGCCCGTTCCAAAAGAACCACATCTTTTTCGCCCATACGGGTCAGATGATAGGCAATCGAACAGCCAAGGATGCCGCCACCGATGATAAGATGTTTCGCGCTGTGCTGTGCCATTGTGCCGCCCAATATGGTGTATTATGGCGTCGAGCTTACCTTGAATCGACATTTCATCAAATAAAATGTTGATTTATGTTGATATTTGATCCGAATATCTTGCAAATATTGCGTTTCCCTGTTGGAATTATGGGTATATGTCTGGGTCATGTCGAAATACAAAGCCCAGATTTTACATGCCGTGAACATGCGCGGGACCGTTTCAGTCATGGAATTGGCCCAGATTCTTGGCGTGTCGGACCAGACCATCCGGCGTGTGTCACAGCCTCTTGTTGAAAGTGGGGATTTGGACAAAGTGCATGGCGCCCTTGTCTCTAACCGGACTGCGTCAGACCCGCCATTTCTGGCCCGAATGAATCAGAACCGCAGCGCTAAGGTTGCCATTGCCCGGCTGGCGGCGGAAATCGTGCCGGACGGGGCCAGCGTTGCTATTGATACCGGCTCGACCTCGGGGTTCATCGCCCAAGCGTTGCGCACCCGCCAGAAACTGACGGTGGTAACCAATTCGGCCTTTGTCGCCAGTACGCTGGCAATCATTCCGGGCAACAGGGTGTCGATGGCGGGCACACAGTTGCGCGATCATGATGGGGCCGCATTTGACCGTTCCGCTTTTGACGTGATTGAACGGATGCAGGTTGATTTTGTCATTCTGTCGGCCTCAATGGTGGATGCGGAAAAAGGCTTTTTGGTGCATGAACAATGCGAGGTCGATATGGCCAATGCCATGCTTAAAAATGCGGCGCAGGCAATCATGTCGGTTGATCACTCCAAGTTCCTTCCGCAAAGCCATCGACCAGCCTTGCGGCAACCGGCGCTAGGTGGCACCGATATGTTGATCACGGATACGCCACCGCCGCCTGCCTTTAATACATTGTTGCGCGATTTGGATGTGCGGGTTGCAGGTGGCAAATAGCGGCCCTATCACTTGGTTTCAGGCACCGATGGTCACGGATGACAAGCCGCAGCGCTTGCAGCATATTTTCACAACCCGCGCCCCTCGGATGTTTGATAGATCTTGAAAACCAGAGCGCGCATTTTGACAGGTGCCGCCGAGAAATTTCCAAAAAGGAACGTCACGATGAGCAAAATTGCATTCCTTGGCCTTGGCGTGATGGGCTATCCAATGGCGGGCCATTTACAGGCCGCAGGCCATGAGGTGACAGTCTATAACCGGACCGCCGCCAAGGCACAGGATTGGGTAGAACAACATGGTGGCCAAAGCGCGGATACACCGGCGCTGGCTGCAAAAGGGGCCGAATTGGTGATGGCCTGCGTTGGCAATGACGATGACTTGCGGTCGGTTTGTCTGGGTGCTGATGGTGCCTTTGCGGGCATGTCGCAGGGTGCGCTTTTCGTTGATCACACGACTGTGTCTGCAAAAGTGACCCGTGAACTTTATGTCGCAGCCAAGGATCAGGGCTTCGGTTTTGTAGATGCACCGGTGTCCGGCGGACAGGCGGGGGCGGAAAACGGCCAGTTGTCGATCATGTGCGGGGGCGACGCTGCTGAATACGATCGTGCTGAGCCGGTGATGAATATCTATGCCAAGCTGGTGCGCCGTATCGGAGAGAGCGGTGCGGGCCAGCTGACCAAAATGGCCAACCAGATTGCGATTGCGGGTTTGGTTCAAGGGCTGTCAGAGGCGCTGCATTTCGCCACCAAAGCCGGGCTTGATGGCCGTGATGTGGTTGAGGTGATCAGTCAGGGTGCCGCAGGCAGTTGGCAGATGGCAAACCGTTACGAGACCATGCTGGACGATCATTTTGAACACGGGTTTGCGGTAGACTGGATGCGCAAAGATCTGGGCATCTGTCTGGAAACGGCAGATGAAAACGGGGCGAGCCTGCCGGTGACCGCGTTGGTAGATCAGTTTTACAAGGATGTTCAGAAAATGGGCGGTGGCCGTTGGGATACGTCTTCGCTGTATAAACGCCTGAAATAAACATGCGGGCGGGGGTGGCTGCCCCCGTTGCGGACTTGCGGGGTGGTTTATGCGCGGGCAAGGCTGTCTGATGTATGCGGCTGCCCTGCCGGTGTGGTGCTGCGCCACAGGCTTTGCGCGACAACCGTCCCGATCAGGATCAGAAGAGGACCGATCAGCGCGGGCGGGGTTGCGCTTGCGGTGGGGCCAAGCAGGTCAATCAGGGCGGTTGCAGCAAAGCCGTAAAACCCGATGGTCCAGGCCGCAGCAACGACTATGTAATTTTGCAAGCGCGTGGCATGTTGCGTCACTGTTGGGCCAAGCAAACTGGCCGCCACTGTCAGGGTCGCCAGATCGTAATCATAATTGTAAGGGCTGAGCAGGGCCGAGAAGAACACCCCAATGCCCAAAAGATCACGGGTGGCGAGGCCAAGTTGCATCAGCCGCACCATTGTTAACAATGCGGCCGCGATAACACCTAAATGCAGGGCAAGCGCGACACTGTGAACCAGGCCAATCGACCGGCCAAAGGCATAGAGCGATGACATGCGAAAGATCGTAAAGGCATCGTTTTGGAAGGCGTCGCCGGTGGCGGTCACCCCGGCGATGAATGCTTGCCAAGCTTGCGCACCCAACAGCAGATAGGACAGCCCGCAGAAGATGGTGACAGTGGTAAGGGATGTGAACGCCAGCCGCCAGCGCCGGTTAACCAGTGACCAGATACCAAACCCCACGGCGAGATGTGGTTTGATCGCCATCAAACCCAGCGGCACACCGGCCAGTCGCGATTGACGCAGGGCCAGCAAACAGGTCAGCCCCATCAGGGAGGCCATAAGCAGGCTGTTTTGCCCCGCGCGGATGATCAGGGTGATCAGCGGCAAAAACAGGATAACCGTGATTTGAAATGCGTCTGCATCTAACCGCCCGATGACCCAAAGGAACAGCGCCAGCGTCGCTGTCATAAACAGCGCATAGGCCAGCCAAGCGGGCAGATACCCCAGTGGCGCGATGACCAGATCAAAAGTTGGCGGATAGCTCCACAGCAGCTGTGTACCGTTAAAGCCCGGCAGTACAGATTGGCGTTCGATAAAGGTGGCAACGTCATAGGTTTCGGGCAGGCTGCCTTGGGCCATCATGACGCTGGCAAGGTGGAAGGCGTCGAAATCCAGCAGCTTGCCTTTGTCCAGCGCTGCGGGGAAAGCGAATTCCAGCGTGACATAGAGGACCATCACCAGGGCGCAGGCCAAGAGGCCCAGTAATGTGGCGGGTTTCAAGATCATGAGTTTGCCCCAATCGGATCAGCCACCCGTGGCGGGGTCGAAAAGGCCCAATAACGTGCGCCGACAAAGGAAACGGTGGGCACAATCAAGGCCATGCAGATCATGGCTTGCGTCAGGGATGCGCCTGCGGCGGTTGCCACTGCGGTAATGGCGCTGCTTAACGCGAGGGATACAGCAGAGAGCGCAAGAAACCGACGCGAATGCCGGGCGCTCGGCGCGCCGACGCGGAAAGTATATCTGGCATGACCCGATAAAGAGACAAGAAAAGCTGCGCAAAATCCGGCAAGGTTCGCTGTCATCGCGCCAAGCGCAAAAATATGGGCGGCACCCAGGGCGGCAGTGACATGCACCAAGGTGGCCAGCACACCAACCCCGGCAAATCGGATGACCTGTGCGACTGTGGCGAGGGCGCGGTGCCCTTTGTCTTGCGCCGGCGTGGCTGTGTTCACTCCGCAGCTCCGATTTCGGCATGAGCCTCAAGACCATAGCGCGAGCGCACAATATACAGCGGGCGGTCGCGCACTTCGGTAAGAATGCGGCCAACATATTCGCCAACGATCCCGATGGCGATCAACTGTACCCCGCCAAAGGCCAGAATAAGCAGTAAGGTCGAGGCATATCCGGGCACATCGGTGCCATAGATCAATACGCTGATCAGATAGTAGAGCCCGTACATGAATGCCGCCATGGCCAAGCCGGTGCCGACATACGTCCAGATGCGCAGAGGTTTGGTTGTCGATGAGAAAATCCCGTCGAGCGCCATGTTCCACAGCTTCCAATAGGACATGGTGGTGCGTCCGGTATTGCGTTCCTGACGGGTATAGACCACCTCGTCTGTCTTGAAACCAACCCAGCTGAACAGCGCCTTGTTCAGCCGTGCGCGTTCCCCCATCGAACGCAGGACATCAACCACCTGACGGTCCAACAGCCGGAAATCCCCCACATCCGACGGCATGGGGTGATCGGCCAGAGCATTGAAAACCTTGTAGAACGCCCGCGCGGTTGAACGCTTGAGCCAGGTGTCTTGTGACCTATCACCGCGCCGCGCATTGACGATCTCGGCACCGTCGCGCCATTTCTGAATCATCTGGACGATCACATCGGGTTCGTCTTGCAGATCAACATCAATTGGAATGATCGCATCACCGGTTGCATGTTCCATGCCAGCGCAAAGTGCGGCCTCTTTGCCAAAGTTGCGCGACAGGTTGATCAGATGGATTGCCCGATTGTTGCGCATGAAGGAGCGGATGGCGAATTCGGTGCCATCTTTGCTACCGTCATTCACAAACAGGATTTCCCAATCAATATTCTTTACGGTGCCGCTGGTAAGTGTCTGGATCTCGTCCAGAAACGGTTTGATTGACTGCTGTTCGTTATAGACCGGCACCAGCAATGTGACCCGCTTGTGGGCCGGTTCCACGGGATGTGCGCCTGCGTGCATTTGCGAGATGTCTGGTGCGTGCATGTTCTCTGGCCTTCACAATAACAACGGGGACCCGCGCCGGCGGGTTTTGCTCTCGCGCCATCTTCTGCGAAAAAAAAGGACAAATTGTGTCGTGAAAGGGCCTTCATCATGACTGCCCATGTCGCGATTGAGCATGCATGAAGGCATTGATCCCCCGGCGAATCGTGCCCTGATGGTGCGGCGACCAGCGGTTTTTGCATCCCAAATCACAGGGAAGTGCGGGCGGATTGCCCTGATGTCGGCAGGGTTGAACATGCACAGCGCGGGCCAGATGGTTCGTTATCGCTACAGGATTGTGCGCAAAAATTGGGCGACGGGAATTTTTTTTGGCTTCTTTCCGAGGTATACTGTTAGACTACCAACACCAAGTTTCGTCGCAAAGTTATAGCTTTTCGTCGTTTGCCGGGCGCAATCACTGGAGCACTTGCAGAATCTTTTCATTGTTCCCGCAAGAGTGGCAAAACAAGAAGTGAGTGCATTTTCGGGTTTTAAATTTTTCGTTGTCAAATGGCGTCTCTGCCGTCAGTCTAACCCAGGAAGACAAAAAAATCTGCCCTCGGACGAATTGTGTGGCAGGGAAAAACGGGGATAAATCATAATGACTTCAACCGACGGGGCCTTTGTTGCCTTTGATCGTGTGCAAAAGAGCTATGACGGTGAGACACTTGTCGTCAAAGACCTCAACCTGTCGATGCCGAAAGGCGAATTCCTTACAATGCTTGGGCCATCAGGGTCTGGTAAGACGACCTGCCTGATGATGCTGGCAGGGTTTGAAACGGCAACGCACGGCGATATCACGCTGGATGGTGTGTCGATCAACAATATTCCACCTCATAAGCGCGGCATTGGCATGGTGTTCCAGAACTACGCCCTGTTCCCGCATATGTCGGTTGCCGAAAACCTGTCTTTTCCTTTGGAAGTGCGCAAGATCGGTAAATCAGCGCGTGAGGAAAAGGTGATGCGCGCCTTGGATATGGTTCAGATGGGCGATTTCGCTGGTCGCCGTCCCGCGCAATTGTCTGGTGGGCAGCAGCAGCGTATCGCCCTTGCGCGGGCCTTGGTTTTCGAACCCGAGCTGGTGCTGATGGACGAACCTTTGGGCGCGCTGGACAAACAGTTGCGCGAAACCTTGCAGTTCGAGATCACAAACCTGGCCCATGAGCTTGGCATCACCACGGTTTATGTGACCCACGACCAGACCGAAGCCTTGACCATGTCAGACCGTGTTGCGGTGTTCGACGATGGCCGCATTCAGCAGCTGGCCCCGCCGGACGAGCTTTACGAACAGCCTGAAAACAGTTTTGTTGCGCAGTTCATCGGCGAAAACAATACGCTGGAAGGTGTGGTGCAGGAGATCAAAGGCAACACATGTATCGTCAAGCTGGACAGCGGCGATATTATTGATGCGGTGCCGGTGAACGTGAACAACGTGGGTGACCGGACCAAAGTCTCCATTCGCCCCGAGCGCGTGGAATTCAACCGCGAGCGCCTGCATGATGATGCGCATACGCTCAAGGCTGAAGTGCTTGAGTTTATCTATATGGGCGATATTTTCCGCACCCGCCTGCGCGTTGCCGGTACGGATGAGTTTGTCATCAAAACACGCAACGCCCCCGATCAAGAGCGCCTGAAACCGGGCCAGATGATCGAAATCGGCTGGTTGCCACAGGATTGTCGGGCGCTTGACGCCTGACGGCCAAGCACTTGAACAAAAGAGAATGTGGCGGCCCGGGCTGCATTTTCAATCGATCAAACCGGGCAGAGATCAACGGGAGATACCTATGAACGTAACCATGAAACTGATGGCCACATCCTGCCTGACGCTGACCGCCACTATGGCGTTTGCGGATGGCCATATGGCCGATGAAATGACGATTGTCAGCTGGGGCGGTGCGTATTCCGCTTCGCAAAAGAACGCCTATCATGACCCCTATTCCGAAAAGACCGGCGTCAAGATCATCAACGACGAAAGCTCGTCCGAAGCGGTGGCCAAGCTGCGCGCAATGAACGAAGCGGGCAACGTGACCTGGGACGTTGTTGACGTGGTAGCATCCGATGCGATCCGTCTGTGCGACGAAGGTCTGGCGATGGAAATCGACGCGGACACTCAGCTGGCCGATGGCGATGACGGCTCGAAAGCGTCTGATGACTTTGGTGACCTGCTGGTTTCCGACTGCTTTATCCCGCAGATCGTATATTCCACCACGGTTGGCTATCGCACGGACCTTGTTGGTGACACACCGCCGACAAGCATTTGTGCCCTGTTTGACACAGATACATATCCGGGCAAACGCTCGCTTGAAAAACAGCCGATTGGTAACCTTGAGTGGGCCTTGATTTGTGACGGCGTGGCCAAGGAAGATGTTTACGACGTTCTTGAAACCGAAGAAGGTCAGGCACAGGCCTTTGCCAAGCTCGACACCATCAAAGACAGCGCCATCTGGTGGTCTGCCGGTGCTGACACACCTCAGCTTTTGGCTGATGGTGAGGTGATCATGGGCTCGACTTATAACGGCCGTCTGTTCGCGCTGATTGAAGAGCAGAAACAGCCGGTTGCGATGCTGTGGGACGCGCAGGTCTTTGACCTTGATGGCTGGATCATTCCAACCGGTCTGTCACCAGAGCGTCAGGCGCGTGCGCTGGATTACATCATGTTCGCGACAGACACACAGCGTCTGGCCGATCAGGCCAAGTACATTTCTTATGGTCCTGCGCGCAAATCTTCCGCACCGCTGGTTGGCAAGCACGCAACATTGGGCATCGAAATGGCACCGCATATGCCAACCGATCCTAACAACGCCAAGAACACCTTCCTGTACAACTACGAATGGTGGGCAGACTACCGTGATGATCTGGACGCGAAATTCCAGGCTTGGCTGTCCAAGTAAGCCATTGATTTCGGGGCACGGTTCGCCGTGCCCCGTTCTTTGATACCTCCGAACACGATCTATAAAAACCGCGCTGATTCAACACGCGCGAACCCGTACCAACAAGGGATGCCCCATGTCAGAACCCGTGATTGCCGCCGACGGCCGTCCGCTCAAAGCCTCGCTGAATCGTGCGCTGCGCCGTCAAAAGATGCGTGCGCTTGCACTGATCGCGCCTTTGCTGATCTTTATTCTGGTGTCATTCGTGATGCCGATTGCGGACATGCTGTTCCGCTCTGTCGAAAATGAAATTGTAAGTGAAACCCTGCCGCGCACCGTCGCTGCGCTTGATGCTTGGGACGCTGGATCCGGCGAGACGCCGGACGAAGATGTTTTTAACGCGCTTTACACCGATATGGCGCTGGCGGTCGAGTATAAGTCCCATACCCGTTTGGGCAGCCGGCTGAACTATGAAACCACCGGCATCGCGTCGCTTTTCCGCAAGTCGGGGCGTCGTGTCGGCAAGTTCGACACCGATGTCTATACCAAAGCGTTTCAGGATGCCGACCCACGCTATGCAGACCCGCAACAGTGGGTCGCGTGGATGGCAGATGACAGCATTCGCGCAAAACTTCCCATGACAACAAGTGCTTATGACGATTGGGCCAAGATGATTGTCGAGGCCGAAAATGATGTCCCAAGCGAGGAAGAGCCGTGGGATTTCGTCTATTCTGCGCTCTACAACGATGCGGTTAGCGGCGCGGAATTGCCGGTTTCTGTTGATGTCTCTGGCATCACGCCAGTATCGCTTCGGACGGCATTCGGGGATATCGACGACAAATGGCTGAATCCCAATGTCTGGCGCACGATCAAGACCTATTCGCCCCGATATACGGACGGGTATTTCCTGAATTCTGTTGACCTGATGAAAGGGGCCGAGGGTGTCGAGGCGCGTCCCGAGAACGAACAGATCTACATCACCCTGTTTATCCGCACGATGATCATGTCGCTGTCGATCATGGGCATGTGTGTTTTGCTGGGCTATCCCATCGCGTGGTTGCTGGCCAATCTCAAAGACCGCACTGCCAACCTGTTGATGATCCTTGTTTTGCTGCCTTTTTGGACATCACTTTTGGTGCGGACCTCTGCATGGAAAGTGCTGTT
This sequence comes from Sulfitobacter sp. M05, assembly GCF_029285175.1. GTDB lineage: Bacteria > Pseudomonadota > Alphaproteobacteria > Rhodobacterales > Rhodobacteraceae > Sulfitobacter. The sequence continues at coordinate 52,471 of NZ_JABEDH010000003.1, forward strand.
GCAACAGCAAGGTGTGATCAATGATATTCTGGTCTGGATCGGGATCGTCGCAGATGACAACCGGCTTGAACTCATCAACAACCAGACCGGCACAATCATTGCGATGACGCATATTCTACTGCCATTCATGATCCTGCCGCTTTATTCGGTGATGAAGACCATTCCCCCCAGCTATCTGCGGGCGGCCAAGTCACTGGGGGCCACGAATTGGACGGCTTTCTGGCGGGTCTACTTTCCGCAATCAGTGCCGGGGATCGGTGCGGGGTGTATCCTCGTCTTTATCCTTGCCATTGGGTATTACATCACACCGGAACTGGTTGGTGGTACCAAAGGTGTCTTTATCTCGAACCGGATTGCCTATCACATTTCCAGTTCTCTGAACTGGGGCTTGGCGGCCGCTCTTGGTACTATCCTGCTGACGATTGTGATGGTGCTGTACTGGGTCTACGACAAGATTGTCGGGATCGATAACGTGAAATTGGGGGGCTAATAGAATGTCCGGATTGCCACCTTATGCGACAACAGGTCAGCGTGCCTGGTACTATTCCTTCCGTGTGATTTGCGGGTTGATCTTCTTTTTCCTGATCGCGCCGATCATTGTGATCATCCCTTTGTCGTTCAACGCGCAGGATTTCTTTACCTTCACGCCGGAGATGCTGGCGTTTGATCCTGCGGGGTATTCGACCAAACATTACGAGGATTTCTTTACCAACTCGGACTGGCAGTTGGCGTTGAAGAACTCGTTGAAAATCGCGCCCGTGGCGACATTGTTGTCGGTGTCATTGGGAACATTGGCCGCTATCGGTCTAAGCCAGAGCCACGTGCCGTTCCGCCGGGCCATTATGGCGATCCTGATTTCACCGATGATTGTCCCACTGATCATTTCGGCAACGGGGATGTATTTCTTTTACTCCAACCCCTACATCCCGACACCCTTTGGCAAGATCGAACTGCCGTTCACCCTGACCGGTACCTATCTGGGGGTGGTTCTGGCTCATGCTGCGCTGGGTATTCCCTTTGTGATCATCACCGTGACGGCAACGCTTGTGGGATTCGACAATTCCCTGACGCGGGCGGCTGCCAATATGGGGGCAGGGCCGGTGACAACCTTTTTCCGGGTGCAGATGCCGCTGATCCTTCCGGGGGTGGTATCGGGGGGGTTGTTCGCCTTCATTACATCATTTGACGAGGTGGTCGTGGTGCTGTTTGTCGGTTCTGCGGGCCAGAAAACCCTGCCTTGGCAAATGTTTACCGGTCTGCGTGAACAGATCAGTCCAACCATTTTGGCTGTTGCCACGATCTTGATTGCGGTCTCGATTGTACTGCTGTTTGTGGTCGAATTGTTGCGCCGCCGCTCAGAGCGGCTGCGCGGCATGTCGCCCAGCTAAACCTGCCAAAGCCGCCCGGGTAGTCCCTCGGGCGGCGTTACCCCACCCAGACGCATAAGATGCCAGGCCAGTACCTGATTGCTGGAAAGCACAGGTTTGCCAATCTCGGTTTCAATTTCTGTGATCACGCCAAGGGTCCGCAGATTTGTGCAGGACAGAAATACCGCATCGCAACTGCTGTCCTTTGCCATATCAATTGCCGCATTGATAATCGCGTCGGCCTTGATGCGGACGACGTTTTCTTCCAGCTTTTCCTCGAAACTGGCGAAATGGGATACCCGGATGTCTGCCGCCTCGATCACCACCCGCAATTGATCCGACACATTCGCCACATAGGGTGTGATCATCCCGAGCCGCGAAACACCCAATGCGGAACAGGCCGCAATCAATGCGGTTACCGGATCGGTCACATGGGGGGTGGGCACGCCAGCCTTGATTAAATCGCCAACCCGTGCGGCCCCGATTTGGGCCGTAGCCGAGGTACAGCCATAGCCCACCGCCGCGATCTGTGCCCCGCGCGGCAAAAGCTCTGCTGCACCTGTCAGGCGGCCCTCCATGCCGGCAATCATCGCGGTGTCCAGTTCGGTACCCGAGGCAACACGGCTGATCAGAACCTCAGTTTCGAGCGGCAGCAACTGGCGCATGTCCCGTTCAAGGGTCTCGTCCGATTGCAGGACAACGAGGCCCAGTTGCACGGGGCGGTCTGATGATAAGGAATAGGGGAGGCCCATCAAATCACCCTGATTTCTGCCGGTTGCGGCGTCGACAGCCAAACCGGAGTACCATCGGTGACCACGATGTTTTCCTCGTGAACCATGATCCGCCCGTTCGGCAATATGATCCCCGGTTCAAGCGTCAGAACCATCCCTGCCGCCAGTGGCGTATGATCAGCGGCAATGATCGACGGCCATTCTGTCAACTGCATCCCCAATCCATGGCCCAGCCGACCAGCATCCGACCCGGTTGCCTGAGGGTTTACGCAAGCGTTCATCGCGTGGAACAAATCCGACATCAGCGCCCCGGGGCGGGCCAGATCAAAAGCGGCTCGCGTTGCGGTGATAAGCTGCTGATGGGCCTTGGAAACTTCGGCAGAAGGCGGCCCGACACTGAAATTTCGGTCAAAGTCGCAGAAATACCCATCCCAGACCAGACCCGTGTCCAACATCAGGACATCGCCAGCAGCCAGCGGCGTATCGGTTGCCGGCGAGATGACATCGCCGTACCCGTCTTGGCCCAAGCCGCCGGCAAGATAGGGCACGTAGTCCGCCCCTTCCTCAAGGCATAGGCGCTGAAAATCACGAAACACCTGTGCCAGCGCGGTGCCTGCTTGTGCAATTTCGGGAACACGATCAAAGGCGCGGTCGGCGATGGCTGTGGCGGTTTTGATCTTGGTCAGCTCTGCGTCTGATTTGACCAACCGCAAGCGGCGGGTCACGCTACAATCCCCCACGATCTCGCGCGGTGCCAGCATGCTTTCCAACTGCCGGAAATTTGCCAGTGGCATCCGCAAACTGCTTTCCATTTGATCGGCTATGCCAATCCGGGTGCCCTGCGGGGCGACTTCCATCAGGGTATCGGCCAACAGTGTAATCCCGTCGTCAGTGTAGTCAGGTGCCTGCCAACAGCGGACATCCGTGATCCATGTCTGGCGCATCAAATGGGCACCAATGGAGGGAATGACCGCAATCGGATCGCCGACGGCGGGCAGCACGACAAACCAAGGGCGTGTCGGGCTTTCCCAGAACCGCGTCAGAAAACCGGTGTAATAGCGCAACTCGGCTTCGGTGGTAAGCAGCAGCGCAGCCAGATCGTTTTCGGCCATCAAAGCTTGTGCGCGGCGGGTGCGGGTCTGAAACTCGGCATCCGGAAAACCACGCACAAGGGAGGTCATTGTGTAGGCTCTTCACTGAGGATCAGAAGCACCCGCGACTCTGCGGAAAGGCGAAAGATGTCAGGCTCTTTCATCGCAACCTGAAGACCGGCCAGCCCCGCCGCACCGGAGGGCGTCGAGGGCAATCCGGCGAGGGCAAAGGTCTCGTGTCCAGCGGTGCCTTCGTCTTCGGTCACGGTCATGAAAATATCGGCGTCACGGGCAAGCCCCTTGAGGGCGATCAATGAAGGTTCCTTGCAATCCAGTCGTCCCATCTGCGACGCTGGCCCTTGTGTCACCTGCGGCGAACCGGCGGCGATCGAGGCGATCAAGGCAGGGGCGGCGTCTGGCTCAACGACGATTATTGTCGGTTCGTGCCCCCAGACCTTGCGGGCATAGGCGGCTGAGGCGGCAGCCAACCCGCCAACACCTGCTTGCAAGAACAGATGTGTGGGCGGTGTCGGAATTTGTGCTGCGGCCTCTTGCATCAAAACCAAATAACCCTCCATCAGGCGGTGGGGGTGAACCACATATCCGCCCCACGAACTATCCGAAAGTAATGTCGCCCCTTCGGTTTCGGCAAGGGCGGCAGCGGCCTTCATCGCGTCCTCGTAAATGGCACCTTCGCGGCGGACTTCCGCGCCGATGTTGCGCAGGCGCTCGGCAAAGCTTTCTGGTACTGTCTCGGCCAGAAAGACGATGGCATTTGCCCCAAAAGCAGCCGAACCGGCAGCGACCGACAGGCCGTGATTTCCGGCGCTTGCGGTGACATAGGTCTGGCCCTTGGCGCGCCCCGCCTGTGCATCATGGGCAATTACATAGGCCGCTCCCAGAGCCTTGAAACTGCCCAGCCCCATGCGCGTGCGTTCGTCTTTGACATGAAGGCTTGCAACGCCCAGTGACGCCGCCAGATGGGGAACAGATGCAAGCGGTGTTTCGCCAGCACGTGGGCAGCGCTGAAGCAATGTCGTGGACATTGAGACATCGTCACTTGGCCAAGGGATATGGGCAAGCTGGATTAAGGTTTCGCGGCGCATGTCGGGGCTTGGTTGTATGTAATGCATAATTTTGTCGGCTAACATAGTGATGGTTTTTGAGAAACACATTTTCAAAAATGGATGTGTTTATTTTTTTCAACACCTGCTTTCGATCCGGGTCTAGACCAATGGTAAATGTATCAGCGCAGGCCATCAATTTGGGGAAGAGGCGTCATAGATTGAAGGTGATACACCTATTGCGGGAAAAATGTGCCGCTAAGCTGCAGATTGACGTCGTGTTTCTACTGACCCGCGGTTGGCTGTGGGAGTGTTTGTGCAGTGACCAAAGTCGCAAGTGTTGCCGCTGTGTCTGGGGTTAGCGGTTTGTTTGCAACATATTTGCAAAGGTGTGCAATTCCCCCTTGCTCAACGGTTTGCCGAGAAAACCCCGGACAGACTCGAAACCTTGGGCACGTTCTTTGCTTTTGGCGTGGATCGAGGTGTCCAGCATCACGATAACCGGGCAGAGGTTCGCACCGATCTGGTCCTGGGCGGCTTGCAGGAATTCGAAACCGTCCATTCTGGGCATGTTGATATCCAGTAGGATCAGGTCGGGCTTCAGGGTGCCAGGATCGGACAGGTATTCAAGCGCCTCTTCGGGGGCCGTGTATTGCAACAGATTGCTGACCAATCCAGTGCTGGCAGCGACCCGTTTACAGATCAACTGGTCGAAAGTGCTGTCATCAATCACCATCAGGGTCTTGATCAGTGGCTCCTGTGATCCGGTCGTGGCCAGCGTGATCATCAGGCGTTTGTCTTGCTTAAATGCACGGCGGCAGGCAAGGAAAGCCGGACATCCGGTGTTGCGTCAATGATGTGTTTCAAAAACCGGCCCGATCCCTGCTGTTTGTGGTGTGCCATGGTTAGGTCGAATAGGTTAACGGAGTCTAAAGTTGCGCGGCGGTTGACCTGTGGGTTTCACGCTGGCGCTTGCGGAAGGAAGGAAGACTGTATGCACGCCGGATTTGACGCTTTTATGGGGTTGCCCCTTGAGGAACTCGATTTTCAACTGTCGCCCAGCCGCTCCGCGAAAGATGCAGCGGGGGTGCTGAACGCTATGGTGACACAGACCTTGGCGGCACAGGATGATCCGGCGCTGGAGGTGCGGATGGATCTCCCGTTTGGGCCAAAACCGCGCCAGAAATTTGATCTGTACCAGCCGAAAGCTGCAAAACCGACCCCTAGGCCGGTCATTGTTTTCCTGCATGGCGGGTTCTGGCAGGAGGGGGACAAAAGCGTATCCGGTTTTGCAGCATCCTGTTTTGCCGCCCGTGGGTGGGCCAGTATTGCGCTGGGATATACCCTGACACCTGAGGTGAGCCTGACCGAGCTGACACGGGAAATCCATGCCGGCCTGGCCCATGTTGCGGCACAGGGGGCCGCATTGGGGATTGATACAGACAACATCATTCTTGTTGGCCATTCCGCCGGCGGTCATTTGGCGGCATCGGTGGTGTGCGATCTGTTGGGGCAGGGTGTTCACCGGCTGGTGCGGGGGGCGGTACTGATCAGCGGTGTCTTCGAACTTGCCCCGATAGCCCGATCATATGTCAGCGACCTGACCCCCATGACTGATGCCGAAATCCAAGATCTTTCGCCGTTGCGTCATCCGCCGCTGGCAAATGTCCCGATTCATGTCCTGATCGGGGCGGATGAACCGGCAGCATTTCAAGTGCAATCGTCGGTCCTGCGGACGGCATGGGCCCCGGCCTTGCCCGGTTTGACCTATCATCTCGCCGCAGGGCGGGACCATTTCGATGTGCTTGAAGAACTCCAAGATCCAACCTCTATTACTGTGCGTTCAATTGAGCAGATGATCCAAGGCACTGCGGAAAGCTGATTGATTTCAAAACTCTCCCTGCGCAGGATGGGGCAATCGGGATAGGTGACAGACCTGACCCTGCGGGGAGGCGTAAGGAAGAGATATGATCAGCAAGGAATTGAACGACACGATTACATTGACCGGACCGGGCAGTGACGCAGGGGCGGTGTTGCGCCGCTACTGGCAACCTGCGGCGCTTTCGGATGAACTGGCGGGGGAGCGCCCGCTGGTGCCGGTGACTTTGCTGGGTGAACGGTTGGTTTTGTTTCGCGACAACAATGGGGCCTTGGGGCTGATAGACCGCCATTGTCCGCACCGTGGGGCTGACCTGTGTCATGGCCGGTTAGAAGATAACGGGCTGCGCTGTCCGTTCCACGGTTGGCATTTTGACCGCAGCGGCCAATGTGTCGAGCAGCCGGGCGAACCGGACGGCAGCCGGATGCATGAAAGTATCCGTGCGACCTCTTATCCGGTAGAAGAGCGTAACGGCATCATCTTTGCCTATATGGGGCCGGGTGATCCGCCGCCGTTTCCGAACTTCGACTGTTTTCGCGCTCCTGACACCCATGTGTTTGCGTTCAAGGGGCTGTGGGAGTGTAATTGGTTGCAGGCAATGGAGGTCGGGATCGACCCGGCACATGCGTCTTTCCTGCACCGGTTTCTCAAGGACGAAGACCCCGCGGACAGCTATGGCAAACAGTTTCGGGATAAGGCGGCGGATACAAACATTCCGATGACGAAACTGCTGCGCGACTATACCAATCCCGAGATCACGGTGGAGGAAACCGATTACGGCCTGCGTCTGATCGCGCTGCGCCATCTGGACGCGGCCCAAAGCCATATCCGGATCACCAATCAGATTTTCCCACAGGCCATTTCGATCCCGATGAGCCGCGAGATGATCATTACCCAGTGGCATGTGCCGATCGACGATGAACATTGTTATTGGTATTCGATGTTCACCAGTTTCACCGACCCGGTGGATAAGGAACTGATGCGCGCGCAGCGACTAAAAGAACATCGCCTGCCGGATTATGCGCCGCTGAAGAACAAGCGCAACAATTACGGGTTCAACCCCGAGGAACAACGCACCGAAACCTATACCGGCATGGGAATGGACATCAACGTGCATGACCAATGGGCGGTTGAAAGCCCTGGACCGATCTTTGACCGCACCCGTGAGCATCTGGGCAAGACCGACGTTGCGATTATCAAATACCGCCGGATGCTGCGGGCAGCGATTGCGGCGGTGAAAGACGGGCAAGAGGATGCCTTGCCAATGCGGGGTGATGTGGACCCTGCAACGGTCTTTGGTCCGATTTCAAACGATACTATCGGGGACAAAGCCGCGTGGCGCGCGGTTTCCGCAACCAGCGATGCAGAGCGGCGGGCCGGGTGTACGGATTGGGATGCCACGGTCAGCCCCTCATGAGCGCGCTCAAGGACCGGATCGCAAGCGGCAGTCTGGCGCGCCTTGGCTTGCTGGACGGTGCGCGGATTGACCAATGCGCCGAGGTGGCGGCACAGGCCGAGGCCGCCAATCTGGAGACCATTCGCGTATTGTTCACCGATCAGCATGGTATTTTGCGCGGCAAGACGGTTGTGGCCAGCGCCTTGCCATCGCTTTTTGCCGACGGCATGGCCGCCCCGTCGACCTTGTTGCTGAAAGACACCTCTCACCGTACGGTTTTCCCGGTCTGGGAGGCGCAGGGCGCTGTTGCAAGTGACATGCGCGGTGCGGGGGACATCCTGATGGTGCCTGACCCCGCGACGTTTCGGGTTTTGCCGTGGTCACCGCATTCGGCATGGCTACTTTGTGATCTGGCGGATTGTACGGGGGCATCAACGCCGCTTTGTACACGTGGCATCCTGCGCAAATCCGTTGACCGTCTGGCGACACAGGGGATGGCGCTTGTTGTTGGGCTTGAGGTTGAATTTCATGTGTTTCGCGTGCTGGACCCCAAGCTTGGCCACGCAGCTGCGACCATGCCCGGGCAGCCGGTGCAAACCGAGAACCTTGCCCAAGGCTACCAATTTCTGACCGAAACCCAGTATGACGCGCTTGAGCCGGTAATGGATGATCTGCGCCGCACCTGCGAGGGGCTGGGCCTGCCGATCCGATCCATGGAGGTCGAGATGGGGCCAAGCCAGTTCGAATTCACTTTTGATCCCGCCGCTCCGATGACCCATGCCGACAATATGGTGATGCTGCGCACCGCCGTGAAACAGGTCTGCGCGCGCCATGGATTGCACGCCACGTTTATGTGTAAACCGAACCTGCCCAATGCCGTGGCCAGCGGGTGGCATCTGCATCAGTCATTGACCGACATGCACACCGGTTCGAACCTGTTTCAGACGCAGGAGGATGCCCTGACGCCAGAATGCAGCGGCTGGATTGCCGGATTGTTGGCACATGCGGCGCAGACTTGCCTGCTCAGCACACCGACAGTGAACGGGTACAAACGCTATCAGCCCCATCAACTGGCTCCGAACCGCATTGTCTGGGCCCGTGACAACCGTGGGGCGATGATCCGCGTATTGACGAAACCGGGCGATCCCGCCAGCCGGATTGAAAACCGTATCGCGGAACCCGCTGCAAATCCCTATCTGTTCTTCGCAAGCCAGATCATTGCGGGCATGGATGGGCTGACACAACAGATGGTGGCCCCTGCGCCAGTTGAAAATCCCTATGATGCCGAGGCGGCCCCCTTACCGGACAGCCTGCTGGCGGCGATTACGGCCTTTGACACCTCGCCGCTTTATCGCGCGACACTGGGGGACGCGTTTGTGGATTATCTGTGCAAGATCAGACGGGCAGAGTGGGACCGGTATCACCTGACTGTATCGGCTTGGGAGCAACAGGAGTATTTTGGTCTTTACTAGGGCCTGTGGACAATCATCCTGCCGCATTGGTTTCAGTCCAAAATTGCTCAGTTCCAGGCAAGAAAGCGTAGGACTAACGGGTTAATTCCAGCTTTCTTAACGCAGAACTGGGCAATTTTGGCGAAATCGCTGCGCGACGCGGCCCATTTTGCCTCCGGATTCACCGCATTGCCCTTCCGATGAACCACATCGGGGCGGTCAATTCGGCTCGCCAGCGGCAAAATGGGTCTCGCGCCAGTGCGGCAGGATGATTGTCCACAGGCCCTAGGCTTGGGGCGCAGCCCACTTGCAAGCTTCTGTCAGAAGATGTCTAACTTGGGCATTAATTGAACAGGAGTTCTATTCATGGAAATGTGGTCAGGAAGTGTGGCGATTGTCACGGGTGGGGCATCGGGTCTGGGGGCTGCGACAGCCACGGCTTTGGCCGGTGCCGGGTTGAAAGTGGCGATCTTTGATCTGAATGCGGAGGCTGGCGAGGCGCATGCCGCCAGCCTGGGCGGTACGTTTCACAGCGTCGATGTGTCAAATGCCGAACAGGTCAAGGCGGCAATGGATGCAGTCACCGAGCAACAGGGCGCGCCACGTGTGCTGGTCAATTGCGCGGGGATCGGACCTGCGGCCAAGACGGTTTCGCGCGGCGAGCCTCATGACGCGGGATTGTTTGCCAAAGTCATCGGCATCAACCTGATCGGATCGTTTATCTGTGCGTCAGAAGCGGCATCCCGCATGGTTGCCCAAGATCCGATGGCCCCTGACGGCGCGCGCGGCGTGATTGTGAACACGGCATCGGTGGCGGCTTATGACGGTCAGATCGGGCAAGTTGCTTATGCGGCGTCCAAGGGCGGTATTGTGGGCATGACCCTGCCTATGGCGCGCGATCTGGCGGACAAGGGCGTGCGGATTTGTACGGTGGCACCGGGGCTGTTCCTGACACCCTTGTTGGAAGGGTTGCCGCAGGATGTACAGGACTCACTGGGCGCGCAGGTGCCGTTTCCTTCACGGCTGGGCCAGCCCGCGGAATATGGCAAGCTGGTATGCCATATCCTCGACAACCCGATGCTGAACGGCGAGGTCATTCGGCTGGACGGCGCGATCCGTATGGCACCGCGCTAGGGTCCTGACCCTAGGCTCAGGCCCGGGCCGGCGGTCCGGGTTTCAGGTCTCCGGATCAGCCGCCAGTTCGCGGTCTGCTTCGGGGACGTTCAGGGTGGACCATGTGTCGTCACGCAGGGGCGGCGGTGGCGCGGTGCAGGACTGTTTGTGGATGTTCACCTTGGCGATAAAATTCGCCGAGATCGGGGCGGTGACAAACAGGAACGCCATGATCAGCAATTCATGCATCGACCCTTGGCCAATCAGATAGGAATTGATCATCGAAGCCAGCAGCAAGGCCCCGATGCCAATGGTGCCAACCTTGGTCGGGGCATGCAGTCGCGTCATGGAATCGTTGAATTTCAACAAACCGATGGTGCCCACCAGCGCAAAACCTGTCCCGATCAAGAGGCAGATACCAACCAGATATGTACCGATAATTTCAAAGCTCATTCGATGATATCCCCCCGCAACACGAAGCGCGCATAAGCTACGGTGGATACGAACCCCAGCATGGCGACAATCAGAGTTACCTCGAAATAAATCTGCGTCCCTTGCAGGATGCCAAGCAGCACAACCAGACCGATGGCATTCACCACCATCGTGTCCAGCGCCAGAATACGGTCGCCGACAGAGGGGCCGATCACCAGCCGTATCATCGACATGATCTGCGCCACCACAATGCCGACAAAGGCCATGTTATAAGCAAAATTCATAAAGTCGGTTGCAGCGTTCATAGGAAGATCTCCTTTAACCGGCGTTCATAACGCTCCTTGATCCCGTCACGTTCGCCATCAGGGTCATCCGTATGCAAAACATGCACCAACAGGCTGTGACCCTCGTCTGACAGGTCTGCCGAAACGGTGCCGGGGGTCAGGGTGATTGTACCTGCCAACACGGTGATGGCTTCGGGTGTGGTCAGATCCAGCGGGATGGTAATCCACGCGGGCTTTAGCGATGCGTTGGATTTTGTCAGCACGATCCATGCCACCTGAATATTGGCAACAATAATGTCCCACAACACGATCATCGCATAGCTGAACAGCCGCCCTACATGTACACCGCCGGGCCGCTCGGGCCACCAGATCGCTGTGGCTTTGGTGATGACGATGCCAAGGATCACTCCGAACAACGCCATGCCGGGGGTGAATTCATTTTGCAGCAAGGTCCAGACCACAGCCAGCAGGACGGTCAGCAACGGATGGGGAAACAGCCAGCGAAAACTGCGGGTCATGTCAGTACACCTCCTTTGTCGGGCTACTCAGCTTGCCTGGGGTCTCCAGCACCTTGGATATGTAGGGATCCGGTGCGAACAATTGTGCCGCAGTGCGTTCAACATAGGAATAGGCCGGACCGGCGAATACCGTATGTGCCACCAGCAATGCCAGCAATCCACCCACTGCAACATAGGATAGGGCGGCGGGTGCCGGGAAGGGCTCGGCGTCTTCTGGGACGGGGATGCTTTTAGCTTTCCAGAACAGGGTTGCGCCAGCCCGTGAAAAACCAACCACACTGATCAGGCTGGTGCCCAGTACGACCGCCCAAATCCAGACGGCCATCGCGCCGTCAAAGCTTGCATCTAGGATCAACAGCTTGCCGACGAAACCAGAAAGCGGCGGCAGGCCGGCCATGGCAATCGCGGCGAGAAAGAACAGCGCGGATGTCAGGGGCGCGCCCGATGCCGGTGCCATCGCGGTTAGCGCAAGAGAGGGGCGCCCGGTCCGCACCAGATCGGCGATCAGGAACAGCGCAGCTGCGGCCAATGTTGAATGCACGATATAGTAAAGCGCGGCGGCGATCCCTTCAGGAGTGAACATGGAAATCGCCACCATCACCATGCCCATCGACCCGATAACGGAAAACGCAACCAGCCGGTCCAGTTTTTGCGCGGCCAACACGCCAATCATACCAATCGCCAGCGAGACCAGCGCGGCGGGCATCAGCCAGATCGAGTGCAGCCCGTCGGTGGCCGCAAGCTCTGGCGGAAAAATCATCGTATAGACGCGGATGATGGCATAGGCCCCGACCTTGGTCATGATGGCAAACAAGGCTGCCACCGGTGCAGGGGCTTCGGCATAGCTGGACGGCAACCAGAAATGCAGCGGCACAATGGCGGCTTTGATGGCAAAGACCAGTAGCAACAGCACCGCAGCGACCCGGATGCCAACAGTGTCACCCAGATCAATCAATGCCACACGCTGCGCCAGATCGGCCATGTTCAGCGTGCCGGTCTGGGCGTAAATCGCCCCCAGCGCAAACAGGAACAGGGTTGAGCCGATAAGGTTGAACAGCACATATTGCACGCCGGCGCGCAGGCGTAAGTTGCCCCCGCCGTGGATCATCAACCCGTAAGAGGCGATCAGCAACACTTCGAAAAAGACGAACAGGTTGAACAAGTCGCCTGTCAAAAAGGCACCCATAATGCCCATCAGCTGAAACTGAAACAGCGCATGGAAATGCCAGCCGCGTTTGTCCCAGTTTGATCCGATGGCGTAAAGCAGCACAAACAGCGCCAGCACCGAGGTCAGCAGAACCATCAGTGTGGACAGCCGGTCCCCGACCAACACAATGCCAAAAGGGGCGGCCCAATCGCTGAGTTGATAGAGCGTGACCGTGCCATCGGAGGCCTGCCACGCAAGGCCCGCGCTGATGGCGATCAATGACAGAACACCGGCAATTGAAAACACCCGCTGGATGGCAAAGTGATACCGCGCGGCCAGCACGATGAACGGGGCCAGCAGGGCAGGCAGGATAACGGGGGCAATGATCCAGTGCATCATGTTGTCTCCTCCGCTTCTGTTTCCGGTGCCGGATCGTTCACCCTGTCATCATCGCCGCCCAAATAGGCCCCCAAACCAATCATCACAACCACGGCAGTCATGCCAAAGGAGATCACAATTGCGGTCAACACCAGCGCCTGCGGCAGTGGGTCTGTATACCGTGCGGCGTCGGTCAGAATCGGTGGCGCGCCGATGGTCAGCCGCCCGGATGCAAACAGAAACACGTTCACAGCATAGGTCAGCAGGGACATCCCCATGATCACCGGAAAGGTGCGCAGACGCAGCACCAGATACATGCCGGCGGCTGTCAGGATGCCGATGGCCGAGGCGACAAGAAGTTCAAGACCCATGTTACACGCCCTCCCGTTTCGGGTTGCCCGGATCGGCGGGATCGCTTTCCGCGCGCGATGGGTCGATATCCATCGGATGTTCGTTGTCTGTCATCTGGCTGCGCCGCGCCAGCCGTGAAAAGCTTTCGAGGGACAGCATCACGGCACCGACGACGGCAAGGAAAACGCCAAGGTCAAACAGTGCTGCGGTTGCCAGTTCGAATTTCTCGAAGGGTGGAATGCGGACATAGGTGAAATCCGAAGTCAGGAAGGGCTTGCCAAAGAACCATGATCCGATGCCCGTCAGGCCCGCGATCAAAACACCTGCCCCGATCACCCCGTGATAGGGATAGCGCAGCCGTGCGGAGGTCCAGCTAAAGCCGCTGGCCATATATTGCATCACGACGCCGATCGACACGATCAGGCCGGCGATGAACCCGCCACCCGGCTCGTTGTGGCCGCGCCAGAAGATGTAGAAACCAACCAGCATGACCAGCGGCATCAGAACACGCGTCAACACAACCATCATCATCGGATGCATGTCACCGGCACGTGGCTGATCCGGTTTGCGGTTCAACAGGCGCGCGCGCACAGGGCCATCCAGAAGGGTCTCGGTCAGCGCGTAGATCAGCAAGGCCGCAATGCCCAGAACGATGATTTCACCAAAGGTGTCAAAGCCCCTGAAGTCCACAAGGATAACGTTCACCACATTGGAACCGCCACCGCCCTTATAGGAACTAGCAAGGTGGAATTCGGAAATCGAAGGGGCAACCGTGTCGCGCAGCAGGAAGTGGTAGGAAAGGGCAAAGGTTGCCAGACCGGCAGCAATCGCAACCACCGCGTCGCGCATCCGCCGCAAGACCGTGCTTTCGACGGGGGTGCGGTTGGGCAAAAAGTTTAACGCCAGCAGCAACAGGATGATGGTCACCACTTCGACGGTGATCTGGGTCATTGCAAGGTCAGGTGCGCTGAACAGGACAAACCCGACCGAGACCATCAGGCCGACAATCCCGATCAGGATCAGGGACAACAGGCGGTTGCGGTGCAAAAAGACCAGCCCCAGCGTCGCAGTAACCAACATGACCCAGCCGGCAATCTCAACCGGACCGGCCGGTTGCGGTACGCGTGTTGCGGCCCCGACGCTGCCTGTGGCCCAAGCGTGGTATCCGGCGGCGGTAATCGTCACTGCCGCAATCGCCGCATAGCGTGAAAACGCGCCGGTATGCAGGCTGTGGATGATACCGCGCGACAGAGCAACAACAGCGTCGACAAGCGCCTCAAAGATAACCTTGGCTTCGGGGCGCGGGGCACCGTCCCACATTCTGAGCAAGGGTTTGAACAGGGCCAGCACGACCAGCCCCCCCAGAACCGCGGCGATAGACATGTAAAGCGCCGGCACTAGCCCGTGCCAGATTTTGAAATGCGCTGTCGGCACCGTCGCGGCCTCTCCCAGCAGGGAGGCGGTGACGATCTTTACAAAAGGTTCGGCAAGGAAAGGTGCGCAGCCGATCATTACAACCAGCACCACGAGCAGTGCGGGCGGGCCCCACATGCCAAAACCGGGGTCATGTGGATGGGCCGGATAATCATCGCGTTTGGGGCCAAGGAACGTGTGGCTGATCAGGCGGAAGCAATAGGCGGCGGAAAACAGGGAGCCAATAACCGCGAGGCTGGGTGCCAGCCAATGTGACCCGAACAGCACCGTGTGGTGGGCCTCTTCCAGCATCATTTCCTTGGACAGGAACCCGTTTAACAGGGGGATACCCGCCATCGACAGAGCGGCAAGGGTGACGATGCCAAATGTGACTGGCATCAGATGGCGCAAGCCTCCCAAACGGCGGATATCGCGGGTGTGGGTCTCGTGATCAACGATGCCAGCGGACATGAACAGTGCCGCTTTGAATGTGGCGTGGTTGAGGATATGAAACACCGCCGCCATCGCGCCAAAGGCTGTGCCTGTGCCAAGCAGCATGGTGATCAGACCCAGATGGCTGACCGTGGAAAACGCCAGCAGCGCCTTGAGGTCATGTTTGAACAAGGCAATCACCGCGCCCAGAACCATGGTCACCAGACCGGCAGTGGTCACAATCACGAACCATTCCGGCGTGCCTGACAAGACCGGCCAAAGCCGCGCCATCAGGAAAATGCCAGCTTTGACCATGGTAGCCGAGTGCAGATAGGCGGAAACCGGTGTCGGTGCAGCCATCGCGTGGGGCAACCAGAAGTGGAACGGGAATTGTGCGGATTTGGTGAAACAGCCCAGCAGGATCAGGACCAGCGCGGGCAGATATAGTGGGCTTGCCTGAATGATCTCGCGGCTTTGCAAAATGACGCTCAGGTCATAGCTGCCAGTGATGTTGCCCAGAATCAGCATCCCCCCGATCAGGGCAAGCCCCCCCATGCCGGTAACGGTCAGGGCCATGCGCGCGCCCTGACGTCCTTCGGGAAGATGTTTCCAATACCCGATCAACAGGAAGGAAGAAAGCGACGTAAGTTCCCAGAAAACGATTAAAAGCAGGATGTTATCGGACAGAACGATCCCAACCATCGCGCCCTGAAACAGCAGCAGATAGGTAAAGAATTCGCCCATATTGTCGTCACGCGACAGGTAGAACCGCGCGTAGGTGATGATCAGCAAGCCGATGCCGAGGATCAGCAGAGCAAAGAAGAACCCCAGCCCGTCGAGCATCAGGTTCACATTCATGCCAAGTGCCGGCAGCCAGTTCACACCGGTGGTGACAACCTCTCCTGCCAGCACGGTCGGAAGATTGGTCAGTAATCCAATAAAGGCGGCCAGCGTTACGGTGAAGGTGACACCGGCACAGGCCTGACGTCCCGCGCTGTTCATAAGGCCGGGCAGCAATGCGCCCAGGAAGGGCAGGGCGACGACAAGGAAGAGGGACACGCGAACTCCTGACCAGGACCTTAATACATCGTCCATATTTGTGGTAAAAAGCACGGTTTCTCAAGGGCAACCGACCCTCAAGAGGTCGAATTTTGGGATCAGGGGGCTGAATTAGTCACCTGTGATGGCGCATCTCGCCTTAAGACAGCTTGCCTTTGACCTTTGCCAACAGGCTATCTGACGCTTTGGCCAGCAAAGAGACATCCGATCCGCAGGCCACAAAACTGAAGCCTTCGTTCAAAAGCTCGGCAGCAAAATCCGGGTCCAGCACCAAGGTGCCGACGGGCACGCCCATTGCCATCAGTTTCTTGGCGGCGGGTCTGATCAGGGCCCAAACCTCGGGGTCCATCGGCTTGCCCAGCTTGCCAATGTCGGCGGCAATATCGGCCGGTCCGAAAAAGATACCCGACACGCCCGCCACGGCACCGATTTCTTCAGCACGGGCAACGGCGGCGGCGGATTCCAGTTGCAGCAGGACGGTGGTTTCTTCTTCGACCCGCGCCACGTAATCCGTAACACGTCCGAATTTATTGGCGCGCATTGCACCGGAAACGCCGCGTGTGCCATGTGGTGGATAGCGGGTGCTGGCGACGGCCTGTTCGGCTTCCTCAACTGTTTGGATCATTGGGAAGAGCAGCCCGCGCGCACCCAAATCCAACAGGCGTTTTACGATCACCGGATTATTCCATTCAGGCCGCACGATAGGTGTGGTGGCGGTATCGGCAAACCCCTGCAATTGCCCCATCACGGACAAATAGTCGTTTGGTGAATGCTCCATATCAATCAGCGCCCAGTCAAAACCGGCAGGACCAGTGACCTCGACGGCCAAAGGGCTGCACAGGCTGATCCAGAGGCCCAGCTGTTTGTCACCAGCGGCAAGGGCACGGGTAAAGCGGTTGGGCGCGAGTTGCATCAGATGTTTTCCCCTTTGGTGATGGCTTTCTGCACTGCCGCAATGTCGGCACTGCTCAGCCCATAGTCCTCGCTTGCGGTTTGGGCCGAAATATACCCCCGTGCAAGGTCGCGCATCACGCTTTCTCTAGGCCGTTCAGCCGGATCACCATAGCCAGCGCCGCCCGGAAAGGCCATCATCACCTTGCGGCCATGGGTCACCAGTTGCTTGCCCTTGCCGTACATCTTGGCCCCATCATCTTGAGCAATGGTGGTGGGCGCACCGGGCCCGCCGCCGCGTCGACCTTGGGCCGGATGATCCACGCGGTCGAACATGGCCTGAATGTCGAATTCATGGCCTTCGCGTGCGCCAACCACCATGTACTGGCCCAAACCGCCGCGCTGTTTGCCGCTGCCGCCTGAATCGGGCCGCAGTTCCTTGCGCCAGATGATCACGGGGCCTGCATGTTCGGTTGCCTCAACCGGCATGGTCATCACGCCTGAGGGGAAAGCGGTGGCATTCAGCCCGTCGTGTTCAGGCCGCGCCCCTGATCCGCCCGAGTTGAACGTCAGGACTTCACGGCGGACAGCGTCTGCGGGTGCAGGTGCGTCCATGCGCGGGCGTAACGAGACCTGAAAGTTACACAGGCATCCCGCACCCTCAGCAGGCACAAGGCTTGGTACGATCTTGTCAAAGGCATTGAACACCACGTCGGGAATGAAGTGCCCCACGATATGGCGCAGGGCCACAGGCGCGGGATGCAAGGCGTTGACGATGGTATTGTCGGGGGCGGCGATTTCAAACGGGGCAAGCGAGGCTGCATTGTTGGGGATTTCAGGCGCAATCGCGACCTTGAGGGCGTAACATGCATAGGCTTTGGCATAGACCAGCGGACAGTTGATGCCCTTGCGATCAAGGCCTGAGGTGCCTGCAAAATCCGACAGGATGCGGTCTGCTTCGATGCTCAGCGTGACCTTGAGGGTGATCGGCGCGGAAAACCCGTCGATGGTCATTTCGCCCGACGCTTGGGTGCGGGGCAGGGCGGCGATCCGCTCCAGCGTGGCACGGCGCGAGTTATCGAGGATAAAGGCGGCGATACCGTCGAGTGTTTCCAGCTCGAACTCCTGCATCATGTCGATCAGGCGGCGATGGCCGATCTCGTTACAGGTGGTTAGCGCGTAAATATCACCGATCAGTTGGTCCGGTTCGCGCACATTGCCCCGGATGATCCGCACAAGGGTTTGATCCACTTCGCCCGCATCAGCGAATTTCATAATGGGCAGATAAAGCCCCTCTTCGTAAACGCTCGCCGCATCCGCACCAAAGCCGCGCCCGCCAATGTCGACGATATGCGCGGTACAGGCGAAGAACCCGACCAGCACATCGTTGTGAAACGAGGGCGTAACCATGGTGATGTCATGCAGGTGGCCGGTGCCTTCCCAGGGGTCATTGGTTATATAGACATCCCCTTGGGTGATGTTCTGCCGCCCGATCCGCCGGATGAAATGCGCCACCGCGTCGGCCATAGCGTTCACGTGGCCCGGTGTGCCTGTGATGGCCTGCGCCAGCATCCGGCCATGGGTGTCATAAACACCGGCAGACAGGTCACCTGCCTCACGTACGGAGGTGGAAAAAGCAGTGCGTACAAGGGCTTGCGCCTGCTCTTCAACAACCGATATCAGACGATTCCACATGACCTGATAGGCGACGTTTGAGTGTTCTTTAACCATGGATCAACCTTTCGCAGTCACGTCAATGCAGCCATCAGGCTGGCGGATCGCCTTGCGGCTGGTGGGGATGATGATGGTGGTTTCATCCTCTGTGATAATGGCAGGGCCCTGTGCTTCTGCGCCTTCTGACATCCCGTCCCGAAGGACAACCGCGCTGTCCTGAAAGCCGGCAAGCGCGGGATCGTACATGGGGCGACGTGCGGTGATGGTGGCAGCCGTTTTGTTTGAGGCAGTGGCCACTTTTGCGACCTGCTCGGGTGGGGTTGTTGCATTGGCGGACCAGACGGTGATTTCAATGTCCAACCCCTCAACCGTGCGGCCAAACAGCTTGGCGTAATCCTCGGCGAACAACTGTTCGAAGGTTGCCGCGTCAGGATTGGCGGCTTGATCCGCGGTCAGGATGATCGGAATTTCCCAGCCCTGACCGGCATAGCGCATGTAGGCTTTGAATTCTGACAGGATGGTTGCATCGGGTGCGCAATTGCGCACGAAGCCTGTTGCTTCGCTCTGCAACTCGCCCAGCAGCGTCTTGATCTTACCTGCATCAAAATCCGACAGGCGCATGTAGACGGATCGGTTTGCCTCAAAGCTGAAAGGTGCGCGCAGAAATCCGATGGCCGATCCAACTCCGGCACCCGGTGGTACGAGCAAACGATCAACGCCCAGCTTTTCACACAAGCGACCCGCATGAAGCGGAGCCGCGCCGCCAAAGGCGATCATGGTATATTCTGATAGGTCTTCGCCGTTTTCGACAGCATGGACCCGTGCAGCATTGGCCATGTTTTCGTCGACGACCTCGGCCAGACCAAAGGCGGATGTAGCCGCATCCATGTCCAGCACATCGCCCAAAACAGCGGTCAGCGCCCCTTCGGAGCTGGTTGTGTTCAGCTGGATCGAGCCGCCAGCGAAATTGTCGGGGTCCAGTTTGCCCAACACCAGATCGGCATCGGTCACGGCAGGTTTTGCGCCACCCCGGCCATAGCAAGCGGGGCCCGGTTCCGATCCGGCACTTTCTGGCCCAACCCTGATCTGGCGCATGGCATCAACATGCGCGAGCGATCCGCCGCCTGCGCCAATCTCGACCATATCGATCACGGGGATCGATATCGGCATACCGGAACCCTTTTTGAAACGGTAGGTGCGGGCCACTTCAAACACGCGGCTGGTTTTCGGGGTCTGGTTCTTGATCAGGCAAATCTTGGCCGTGGTGCCGCCCATGTCAAAGGACAACACCTTGTCCAAACCGTAACGTGCCGCGATATGGGCTGCGAAGACTGCACCACCTGCTGGGCCGGATTCGACCAGTCGGACAGGAAATTCTGCGGCGCTTTCGATGGAGATAATCCCGCCACCGGAATGCATCAGGAAAATGTTACAGCTGACACCTTCGTCTTTCAGGCGTCCCTCAAGACGGCCCAGATAAGATTTCATCAGCGGTTTGATATAAGCGTTGGCGACCACCGTGTTGAAACGTTCGTATTCGCGCATCTGCGGCGAGACTTCGGAAGACAAAGACACCATCGCATCCGGCATCATCTCTGCCAACACATCGCGCACCATCTGTTCATGCGAGGGGTTCAGATAGGAATGCATCAGCCCGACCGCGACGCTTTCAAAGCCCGCGGTCTTGATCTGTGCCACTACCGCCTCGACATCGGAACGCTTCAGCGGGATCAGAACATCCCCACGGGCATCAACCCGTTCGGCCACGGTATAGCGCATCTGACGGGCCAACAGAGGTTCGGGCAGATTGAGGTTCAGATCGTACTGCTCAAATCGCGATTCGGTACGCATTTCGATGACATCGCGAAAGCCTTCGGTGGTGATCAGGGCTGTCTTGGCCCCGCGCCGTTCGATCAGCGCATTGGTGGCCAAGGTCGTGCCATGGATAATCTGGGTAATGGCATGGGGCGTGATGTCCGCCTTGGTGCAGACCTGATGCATGCCGTCGATGATGGCGTTTTCGGGGGCGGCATATGTGGTCAGCACCTTGGTGGAAAAGGACGCGCCATCCACCTCAAGCACCACATCCGTGAAGGTGCCGCCAATATCCACGCCAAGCCGGACAGATGTTTTTTGCATGTTGGACTCCCCGATTTTCGCCAAACATAGAAAACCGGGAGGGATAAGTGCAAATTATTATATTCTATCGCGGTGATCAGTATTGGTGATCCAGTCATCTACCCGGCGGATGGCCCGGTTGTGAAATCCGTCGCGCATTCGGCGGCAATCTGCGCTGCGTTTTGCACGAACTGGGCGGCCCGTTCCACATGAAAACGCGCTGCAACCCGCAACGGGCTGGGATGCCAGAGGTGGGGCACTTCGTTCAGCGTGCCGTCAGTCAGGTGGTGCGCCAGTAGGGCACGAGGCAATATCGCAATGCCAAGTCCGTCCATCGCCATATGCATCGCCGCGGACAGACTGTTGGAGGGGACAATGCGGATGGGTGCTGCGGATTTCGCATCAAAATGTCCAACAACCTCAAGATAGGCTTGGGTATGGCGGGTATGGGTCAGGATGGGATGCCGGACCAGATCATCCTGAGAAATAGTGCCCCGGCCCAGTTGCTGTGCAAGGGTCGGTGCCGCGACCCAAGCATAGCCATATTCACCCAGCTCGATACTTCCGCTGACCTCTGCGGCAAACGGGGCGGTTTGGAGTGTCAGATCAAGCGCGTTCGAGGCCAGTTCGCGGTCAAGGTTGCGCGACAGATCGACCGTCAACTCTACGGTCACATTTGGATAGGCCCGTTTCAGACGTATCATCAACGGCCGCAGCCATGTGGCAGCGACCAGTTCGGTCACACCAAGGCGCAGGCGGTCGTCAACCAGATCGGGCCGACCTGCAATTTCGATCACACGGGCGGCGTCCTGTAGGGTGATCCGCGCCTGTGCCAAAACCTCTGTGCCGCGCGGGGTCATGCGCACCGATCCGGCGTCACGCAACATCAAAGGCAGGCCAAGCGCGCTTTCCAGACTGGCGATCCGTGCAGAGATATTCGGTTGGGTGGTGTTCAGATGATGGGCGGCCTTGCGAAAACTGCCCAAGTCGGCAACCCAAACCAATGCTTCAAGTTGTTTGAGGGTAAGGTGGTGACCGATCATGCGGTGCCTCATGCGTTGCAGTTGTTGTTGAGTGCGCCGCACCGGTGATCATGTCAATTGTTCAATTTCTGGCTGGCTGATCGTGAAACTTGATCTTGCCCCAAAGGAGTGGGGTGGCCCCCGCACATCGGCAGAACGTGCAGGGGGCGGTTGTGTTCAGGTTTCTTTGGGGGCGAGTGTGCCGACTGTGACCTCCAGCGTGACCTCCTTGCCGCGGCGCAAGACGGTAATTTCGGTGGTTTTATCCGGCGTTGTTGTCGCGACGGCGCGGGTCAGATCACGCAGTTCTTCGACCGGTGTGTCGGCAAAGGCAGTGATGATATCGCCTTTCTTCAGGCCTGCCGCTTCGGCGGGGCTATCCTTGCCGACCGCCTCGATTACCGCGCCTTTGGGGGCGTCATACCCCAACACGGCGGCGACCTCTTCGGTCATCGGGCGGATGTTCACTCCCAGCCAGCCGCGCGCGATCAACCCGTCATCCGCCAGATCGGCGACGATGGTTTGAACCAGATCGGAAGGGACGGCAAATCCGATCCCGACAGAGCCACCTCCAGGGGATAGAATGGCGGTATTCACACCGATTACCTGACCGGCGTTGTCAAACAGCGGTCCACCAGAGTTGCCCCGATTGATTGCCGCGTCAGTCTGGATGAAATCGTCGAAGGGGCCGGAACGGATGTCACGCGACAGGGCCGAGATGATACCCGATGTCACCGTGCCGCCCAAACCGAAGGGGTTGCCAACAGCAACAACTTCGTCCCCAACGCGCAGGTCTTTCGACGTGCCAAAAGAGACCGTCGGCAGGTCAACATCAGCAGTGATTTTCAGAACCGCAATGTCGGTCAACGGATCGCTGCCCAGCACATCGGCATCAAAACTGCGCCCATCGGACAGTTTGACAGTAACGCTATCGGCCCCTTCAACAACGTGGTGGTTGGTCACGATCTGCCCGTCTTGCGAGATGATGAACCCCGATCCGAGCCCTTGTTGCGGCTGGGATTGGCCGGGCATCAGCCCTTCAAAGTGGCGGCGCAATTGCGGCGGCATGTTCGGGGGCAAATTACTATTGGCGGGCAGTGCCCTGGTGGTAACTTCGATAAAGACGACCGCGGGGGAAACGGCTTCCACCAGATCGGCATAGCCACCGGCGGGCACTGCAAATGCCGGTGCCGGTGCCATGCTAAGGACAGATGCCGAGATCAGCGCGGCGGTCAGGGCAGCGGTGGTGGTGCGGGTGGAGGTTTTCAGTAAGGTTCGCATTGGGATGCCTCATTGTTATCTTGGATGAGACGGATATGGGGTGCTCGGTTTACAGAAAAATTGGGCCGCCTATACAAATTTGTAACGCGCTCTGATCTGGGGCGGGAAGCGCCTATATAGAGGGGCGGAACAAAGGTTGGATCGGCAGAAATGAAACTATTGGTTGTAGAGGATGATGCCACCACGGGAAGTTATATCGCGCGCGGGTTGCGCGAAGAGGGGCATGTGGTGGACCTTGTCACAGAGGGCAAGGGCGGCTTGGTGGCTGCGACGTCCGGCGGCTATGATGTGATCGTGCTGGACAGGATGTTGCCGGAAATTGATGGGCTTACCGTATTGAAAACACTGCGGGGGGCCGGGACGCTAACGCCGGTATTGCTGTTGACCGCTTTGGGGGATGTCGAAGACCGGATAGAGGGATTGCAGGCAGGCGCAGATGATTATTTGGCCAAGCCATTTGCATTTGGCGAATTGTCCGCCCGGGTTGCGGCGCTGGCACGCCGACCGCAGGCGCTTGAGGCGGAAACGGTGCTACGGGCCGCTGACCTTGAGATGAACCTAATAACCCGTCAGGTGGCGCGCGGCGGCGTGGTGATTGATCTTTTGCCGCGTGAATTTGCCCTGCTGGAACATTTGTTGCGCCGCAAGGGGCGGGTGCAGACCCGCACGATGTTGCTAGAGAATGTCTGGGACATCGGTTTTGATCCCGGCACCAATGTGGTGGAAACCCATGTCAGCCGGCTGCGGGCCAAGGTGGACAAGCCGTTCAGTCGCGAGTTGATCGAGACCGTGCGCGGTGCGGGTTACAGGATTGTGGCGTGATCCGGCTGCGCCAGATTTGGCGGTCGATGCCTTTGCGTCTGGCCATTCTGCTGGTGGCGTTGTTTGCCATGGCCAGCCTGCTCAGCCTGGCGGCGAGTTATGCCGTGACGCAGGCCTCTTTCGAAGAGAGTATTCGTGCAGATTTGCAACAGGATCTGGCGGGCTTTCGGGCCGCGCCCTCGGCCCGCGCTGTGGCACAATTGGTCGAGGCGGAATCGCGCGCCGCTGATCCGGGGCGGCTGATCCTCAGTTACATCGCGCCGGACGGGCGTATCTATGGCAATGGCGCAATTGCACAGGACGAGGGGGGGTTTCACATCTTTTCCCTCAATCCCGAGCGCGCCGAGTTTGAAGGGGAATACCTGTCGCTGACCAACGCACTCTATGGCGGGGTGATCACCATTGCCCGCAGTCGTGCCGAAATTGTCGCCTTGCGCGGTGTGTTTGTGAACATCCTTTTGATCAGCCTATTGCCTACGGTTTTGATCGCCCTGTCCGGTGGATTGATCCTTGCGCGGCGCTCAAAGCGTCATGTTGAACTGGTAGAGCGGGCGCTTGATAAGATGACCAGCGGGGATTTGGGTGCGCGGGTCAGGACCGGGCCGCGCTGGTCGGATGATCTGGTGCGGATCGGTGGCAAGCTGAACCAGATGGCGGTTGCGCAAGAGGCGCAGATGGGAGCCTTGCGCGATGTTACCTCTGACATTGCCCATGATTTGCGCACGCCTCTGCAACGGGTGGCGCTTTACGTGCAGGATTTGCAGGACCGCGTCGGAGATGATCCGGAAAGCGCAGCGTTGACGGCCAAAATGCAGGGCGAGGTTGAAGGCATGAGCCACGTTTTTAATGCCCTGCTCCAGTTGGCCCGGGTCGAGGCGGGATCGCCCAAAGCACGGTTTGAAACGGTGGATCTTTGTGATGTCTGCCGCACGCTTGCCGAGATGTTCGAGGACAGCGCCACAACCAGTGGACATGTATTGTCGCTTGACGTGCCTGCGGCACCCCTTTGCCTGCACGGGGATCGTGCGTTGTTGGGGCAGCTGTTGTCGAACTTGATTGAAAACGCGTTGCGCCACACGCCTGCGGGGACGCAGATCACCGTTTCCCTTGACATGCAGGGGCCGGCCCCGGTGTTACAGGTGTCCGACAACGGGCCGGGAATTCCGGCAGAGGAACACAGCAAGGTGTTGCAACGGCTTTATCGGCTGGATCGCAGCCGCCAGACGCCGGGACATGGGCTTGGCCTGAGCCTGGTTCAGGCAGTCGCAGGGTTGCACGGGGCAGAGGTGACCCTGCAAGACAATGCGCCGGGGTTACGCGTTACTTTGCGTTTCCCAGCGGCAGACGGGTAAATTTGTCACGCACACGGCTTGTCATTCGCGGCGCGCTCTGACTTTTTGCACGAGCCTAATCAGACAAGGACCGACCCCATGCGCGCAATGCAAGTCATCGCTTACGATCAACCGCTGTCGATGCAAGACATTCAGGTGCCGACGCCAAAGGCGGGCGAAGTTTTGGTAAAAATTGACGCCTGCGGGATGAATTTTGCCGATACCTTGATGATCAAGGGAACCTATCAGGAAAAGCCGCCTTTACCTTTCACTGCCGGAATGGAACTGGCTGGAACCGTTACGGCGGTTGGCGCCGGTGTTACCACACTAGCCGAAGGACAGCGCGTTGCGGCCTATGCAGGGGTCGGCGGCTTGGCCGAATACGCGGCATTGCCGGCGGATATCTGTGTGCCGATCCCGGACACGATGTCGTCCGCTGATGCTGCGGCCTTTCTTATTGCCTATGGCACCAGCCACGTGGCGCTGGGGTATCGGGCGGGATTGCAGCCGGGGGAGCGTTTGCTGGTGCTTGGGGCCTCTGGCGGTGTGGGGCTGACCGCGATTGAATTGGGAAAACTGATGGGGGCCGAGGTGATCGCCTCAGCGCGTGGGGCGGAAAAGCTGGAGATTTGCAGGGCCGCCGGTGCGGATCATCTGGTTGATTCAGAAACGGATGACCTGCGCGCTATCGTCAAAGAGTTGGGCGGTGCGGACGTGGTTTATGATCCTGTAGGCGGTGATCAGTTCAAAGCGGCCCTGCGCGCCTGCAATCCCGAAGCGCGGTTGCTGCCGCTTGGGTTTGCGTCGGGTGAGGTGCCGCAAATCCCAGCCAATATTCTGCTGGTTAAGAACCTGACCGTGATGGGCGTGTACTGGGGCGCTTACGCCAAACTGCGCCCCTCTGTGCTGACCGATAGCTTTGCAGCGCTTTTCGACTGGTATGTTGCAGGCAAGTTAACCCCACATATCAGCAACGTGTTGCCGCTGGATCGTGCGAATGACGCGCTTGATCTCTTGCGTACCCGCAAAGCCACGGGCAAAGTCGTGGTCCAGATCGCCTGAGTGCGTGAAAATTTAGGAGCTTCCCCATGCAGATGTCCGACACCCGCCAGATCGCTGTTCCGCCTGCACAGGTCTATGCCGCGCTTTTGGACCCTGAGGTTCTGAAGAATTGTGTCCCGGGTGCGCAGGAAGTAACCGGTTCAGTCGAGGATGGATTTAGCGCCACTGTGGTGCAAAAAGTCGGGCCGGTGAAGGCGACCTTTAAGGGGGAAGTCGCGATTTCCGATCTGGTGCCGGATACGTCGTTGAAAATCGACGGCGCGGGCAAGGGCGGGGCGGCAGGGTTTGCCAAAGGCGGGGCCGACGTGCGGCTGGCAGCCAAGGATGGCGGCACCGAGCTGAGCTATGATGTCGAAGCCAAGGTCGGCGGCAAGCTGGCGCAGCTGGGTAGCCGGATCATTGACGGTTTTGCGAAAAAGATGGCGGACCAGTTTTTCCAGAACCTGCAATCCGCGCTGGAAGGTCCTACTGATCCTGAAGCCGGGGCAGCCGAAGACCACCCTGCAAAAAAAGGCTGGTTCGGGCGCACCAAAGACTGAACCCATCTGTTTACTCAGTGGCATCCGGTTTAGGGTGTTGTGCGGAACAAGGACGGCAGCATGAGAAACATAGTCGAGATAAAAAACCTCAAGAAGTCCTATAAAGGTGGCTTTGAAGCGCTCAAGGGTGTCAATCTCGACATTCGGGAAGGTGAAATTCTGGCGTTGCTGGGGCCAAATGGTGCTGGTAAAACCACATTAATTTCAACGGTTTGCGGTATCACTACGGCCAGCTCCGGCTCCGTTTCGGTGGGCGGGCATGACATTGTCCATGACTATCGCGCAGCACGTGCGATGATCGGGTTGGTCCCGCAAGAGATCAATCTGGAACCTTTTGAACGGGTCATCAACACGGTGCGGTTCTCGCGCGGACTGTTTGGTCGGTCCGGCGACGACGGCACCATGGAAAAGGTGCTGCGCCAGTTATCTCTGTGGGACAAGAAAGACAGTCAGATCCGGGAACTGTCGGGCGGTATGAAGCGCCGCGTGTTGATCGCCAAGGCGTTGTCTCATGATCCGCGAGTGCTGTTCCTGGATGAGCCCACGGCCGGCGTCGATGTTGAATTGCGTAAAGACATGTGGGAAATTGTGGCCGGGTTGAAAGCGGCCGGTGTGACGATCATTCTGACAACCCATTACATCGAAGAGGCCGAGGCCATTGCCGACCGTGTGGGTGTGGTCGCCAAGGGCGAGTTGATGTTGGTCGAGGACAAAGACAAACTGATGGCGCGAATGGGACAGAAAGAACTGGAGGTGCAGCTAAGTGCGCCTCTCAGCGAGATCCCCGGTGCGCTGCAATCAGACGACCTGCGCCTGTCGAAGGATGGTGCCCTGATTTACACCTATGATACCCGTGCAGAGCGGACCGGCATCACGTCCCTGCTTGCTGCTGTTGCGCAAGAGGGGCTTACGTTGCGTGATCTGGTGACGCGACAATCCAGCCTTGAGGAGATATTCGTGAACCTTGTCCACGAGGGTGGCTCGAAAACCGAAGCGGAGGGTGTCGCATGAACTGGACAGCTGTGATTTCCATTTATCTATTTGAAATGCATCGATTCTTTCGCACGATTGCGCAGAGCTTTCTTGCGCCGGTCATCTCAACCTCGCTGTATTTTGTGGTTTTCGGGGCGGCGATTGGCAGCCGCATTCAAGAGGTTGACGGCGTGAGCTATGGTGCGTTCATTGTGCCGGGGCTGATCATGCTGACGGTGATCACACAATCCATCTCGAATGCCTCGTTTGGCATCTATTTCCCGAAATTCATCGGAACGTTTTCCGAACTGCTGGCCGCGCCCATCAGCTTTCTTGAGATTGTGCTGGGCTACGTCGGGGCGGCGGCGACCAAGGCGTTGATCATTGGGGTTATTATCCTGATTACCGCATTCTTTTTCGTCGATTTCAGTATCGAACATCCACTGGCGATGCTGACTTTCCTTGTCCTGACCGCAATCAGCTTTTCCCTGTTTGGTTTCATCCTTGGCATTTGGGCGGGGAATTTCGAACAGTTGCAAATCGTGCCGCTGCTTATCGTAACGCCGTTGGTTTTCCTTGGCGGGTCGTTCTATTCGATCTCTATGTTGCCCCCGATCTGGCAATCGATTTCGATGTTCAATCCGGTGGTCTATCTGATTTCCGGTTTTCGCTGGGCGTTCTATGGGGCGGCAGATGTGCCGATTGTGACCAGTTTGCTGGCGATCGGTGTCTTTACCGGCATTTGCCTCTATGTGATCTGGTGGATTTTCCGGTCCGGCTGGCGCATCCGCGATTAATCACGCCCGCGTCCTTGTTTGCGCAGGCTGTGCGTTCTACATGAGGTTACATGAAAAACTGGCTGCCTTTCCTGAAATCTGATCCGACTGTTGCTGTGATCCGCCTTTCTGGCGTGATCGGCGGGCAGGGGCGCGGGGTATTAAACGACGCGACGCTGGGGCCGGTGATCGACAAGGCGTTCTCTAAGGGCAAGCCGGCTGCGGTGGCGCTGGAGATAAATTCGCCGGGGGGCAGCCCTGTGCAATCGTCATTGATCGGCGCGCGTATTCGCCGGCTTGCCGAGGAAAAGAACATTCCCGTTATCGCCTTCGTCGAAGATGTTGCAGCATCGGGTGGCTATTGGCTGGCGGCGGCGGCAGACGAGATATATGCCGATCCGTCATCGGTTGTTGGGTCCATCGGGGTGATTTCCGCGTCTTTTGGCCTTTCTGAATTCATCACTAACCACGGCATTGAACGGCGGGTTTATACAGCGGGTAAATCCAAAAGTATGCTGGACCCGTTCCGCCCTGCTGCGCCGCAAGATGTCGCACGTCTCAAGACTTTGCTGGAAGATGTGCATGGCAACTTCAAAGATCACATCACAGCGCGCCGCGCGGGCAAGTTGCCTGAGGATCAGGATTTGTTTACCGGCGAGGTCTGGTTGGCCAAACGTGCGACCGAATTGGGGTTGATCGAAGGTATTGGCCATCTCAAACCCTTTATGAAAGAGCGTTTTGGCAAGAAAGTCAGGTTCCGCTCTTATGCTGTCAAACGCGGGTTCTTTTCGCGGTTTTCGACGCAGGTGGTGCAGGACGCAGTACAGGGTATTGAGGAACGCGCAGCCTATGCACGGTTTGGTCTTTGACCGATGGTTGCTAAAATTGTTCTTTTGTTTCTGGTGTTTATGGGTGTTTTGGCCTGGTTTGGCAAAATGCACTGGCTGGGTTCAAATCGTTTGAAACAAACCAAATGTGCGGCCTGTGGCCGATTTCGCATTGGCAAAGGGCCCTGCGCCTGTGGGGGTAAAGGCTGATGTTGATGCCGTGGGTCTTGTCTGGTTTGGGTCTGGTGATCCTTCTATTAGCGGGTGACGCGCTGGTTAAAGGGGCAGTGAACCTTGCATTGCGCTTGGGGATACCGGCGCTGATTGTCAGCCTGACAATTGTTGCTTTTGGCACGTCAGCACCTGAATTGCTGATTTCGATCAAGGCGATTCATGACGGAGCGCCGGGTCTTGCGCTTGGCAATGTTGTCGGGTCGAACACCGCGAACATTCTGTTGGTGTTGGGTATTCCGGCCTTGTTGGCAACCATGCACACGTCGCAATGCGACACCCGCAAAAGCTATAATTTCATGATTGCAGCAAGCTTGCTGTTTATCGGGTTGGCATTTCGGGGGGTGTTCGACTGGCTTGCCGGTTTGGTGCTTTTGGGCGCGCTGGCCTATGTATTGTTCGATCAGTTACGTGATGCGCGTGAACACCGCCGGTGCGGGGCGGACGGGCCTGAAGAACCCGAAGGGGCTGACCCCAGCATGCCGTCATGGCAAATCGGAATCTTTCTGGTGCTTGGTCTGATCGGTCTGCCGGTCGGGGCCGGGCTGTTGGTTGATAACGCCACCCTTATCGCGCAGGCCTACGGAGTCAGTGACACAGTTATCGGTTTGACGATGGTTGCCATCGGCACGTCGTTGCCGGAACTGGCGACCACGGTCATGGCGGCGTTGCGGCGGCAGGCAGATGTTGTGTTGGGCAGTGTGATCGGTTCGAACATGTTCAACCTTCTTGCGATCATCGGCATCGCCAGTTTGGTCGGACCGATTTCGGTCGATCCCGAGTTTTTGAAATTTGACCTTTGGGTCATGCTAGGGGCGTCTTTGTTGCTGATCCCGTTTGTATTCTTGAAAAAAGATATTACGCGGAACTGGGGGGTCATGCTGAGTGCCCTATATGCGCTTTATCTGGTACTGGTTCTGGTCTGAGGAGAAAGCTGATGCGGCGGGCACTTGTGACAGGCGCGGGGCACCGGCTTGGCGCGGCGATGGCCTTGTATCTTGCCAAACGTGGGTTTGAGGTTGCTGTGCATTACGCCAGCAGCAGCACTGGCGCGGATGATGTGGTTCAACAGATCAAGACGGCGGGCGGTAACGCGGTTGCCTTGCAGGCTGATCTACTGAGCGAGACGGCGACAGGCGAGCTGTTCGGGCAGGCCACGGCGGCTCTGGGCGGGCCGATCACCTGTTTGGTGAACAACGCTTCGATCTTTGAGTACGATACGGTGGCAACAGCGACCCGTGACAGCTGGGACCGGCATATGGACAGCAATCTGCGTGCGCCTTTTGTACTGACGCAGGCCATGGCCGCGCAGGGGCTGGCAGCATCGCCCGATGCTATGGGCGAGCCGCAGGCCAGCGGGCTAATCATCAATATGGTGGACCAGAGGGTGCGCAAACTGACGCCCGAGTTCATGACCTATACCCTTGCGAAGATGGGACTTTGGGCATTGACCCAGACCACCGCACGCGCCCTTGCGCCGGCGATCCGGGTGAATGCGATCGGGCCGGGGCCAACGCTGAAGGGCGCGCGTCAGTCGGACGCCCATTTTGAAAACCAAAGGACCAATACCGTGTTGGAACGGGGGGCGAACCCTGCCGATATCACCGCCGCTTTGGGGTACTTTCTGGATGCGCCTGCGGTAACGGGACAATTGCTCTGTGTGGATGGCGGTCAGCACCTTGGCTGGCAGACGCCGGACATTGTCGGGGTCGAATAGGGTGACGCTAGGAAAGTTCTACACGGGGGCGTTGGGGGAACACAAAACCGTTACAATTAACCCGTGTTTTCAGAGGGTTGGAAAGTCGTTAATAATTTGTTAATACTTTTCAAACGGTTATATATGTGCCTAAAAATTAGGCATTCCAATGAAGTCTGCCAAATACAACGATAAATTCAGATCCACCCAAACTTACCCGCAGAGTTATCCACAGGTTCGGTGGACAGGTTAGCTCTTGTTGCCACCACAGGCATAGTGCAGCGCAAACGGAGAATCAGGCGGTCGATGACGGAACAGAGTCAGACAAAACCTCAGGGCTACGAGGTCATCCAGAGCTACCTCAAGACGCTTGATGCGTCGCCCGGGGTTTACCGGATGCTGGATGGCGAAAGCCGTGTTCTCTATGTGGGCAAAGCGCGCAATTTGCGGGCGCGGGTCAGCAATTATGCGCGCCCTACCGGGCATTCCGGACGTATTGAGCGGATGATTTCGAATACCGTCTCGATGATGTTTCTGACCACAAAAACCGAGACCGAAGCGCTGTTGCTGGAACAGAACCTGATCAAGCAGCTGAAACCCAAGTACAACGTATTGTTGCGGGACGATAAGAGCTTTCCCAATATTCTGGTGACCGCAGATCACGAGTATCCCCAGATCAAGAAACACCGCGGTGCGAAAAAAGAGAAGGGTGCCTATTACGGCCCGTTTGCCAGTGCAGGCGCTGTGAACCGCACATTGAACCAGCTGCAACGGGTCTTTTTGCTGCGCGACTGTTCCAACGCCATGTTCGAGAGCCGCACACGCCCCTGCCTGCAATACCAGATCAAACGATGTTCAGCGCCCTGTGTCGGCAAAGTAAGCCCGCAGGAATACCGCCAGACCGTCAGCGATGCGCAGCGTTTTCTGGGGGGCAAAACGACAGATATTCAGGCACGGCTGGCCAGCGAGATGAATGCTGCCTCTGAAGAGATGGAATTTGAACGTGCGGCGGCGTTGCGCGATCGTATCAAGGCGCTGACTCAGGTGCAGACGGCGCAGGGGATCAACCCCAAGGGCGTGTCAGAGGCTGACGTGATTGGGTTGCATATGCAGGACGGGCAGGCCTGCGTGCAGGTGTTCTTTATTCGCGCCAATCAGAATTGGGGTAACAAGGATTATTACCCGCGGGTGGGGGCGGATGTAGATGCGGCCGAGGTGCTTGAGGCCTTTATCGGTCAGTTTTACGATCAACGTGATCCGCCGCCGCAGCTGATCCTAAGCAACCAGATTGAAAACCCTGATCTAATGGCGGATGCTTTGTCAGGCAAACTGGGGCGTAGGGTTGAATTGCTGGTGCCCCAGCGCGGCGAAAAGGCCGAACTGGTCGATGGTGCGCTGCGCAATGCGCGCGAATCGCTGGCGCGCAAAATGGCCGAGACAGCGACACAGGCAAAACTGTTGAAGGGGCTGGCGGAGGCTTTTGAACTGCCTGCGCCGCCTGCGCGGATTGAGGTTTATGACAACTCGCATATTCAGGGTACTAATGCGGTGGGTGCGATGGTGGTCGCCGGACCGGATGGGATGATCAAGAACCAGTACCGCAAGTTCAATATTCGTGGGGATGAGCTGACCCCGGGTGATGATTTCGGCATGATGAAAGAAGTGTTGCAGCGCCGGTTCAAGCGGCTTTTGAAGGAAGACCCGGACCGCAAGGAAGGCCATTGGCCGGACCTGCTGTTGATTGACGGCGGGGCAGGGCAGGTTTCCGCCGTGGCGTCGATCATGCGGGAATACGGGGTTGAGGATATTCCGATGGTGGGGGTCGCCAAAGGGGTGGACCGTGACGCCGGCAAAGAAGAGTTCCACCGTGTCGGCAAGCGGCCCATGGCGCTGCGCCACAATGATCCGGTGCTGTATTTCGTGCAGCGGATGCGTGACGAGGCACACCGGTTTGCCATCGGGACACACCGTGCGAAACGGGCCAAGGCCGTCGGGGCGACCCCGCTGGACGATGTTCCGGGCGTGGGGGCTGCGCGCAAACGGGCACTGCTGGCGCATTTCGGGTCGGCCAAGGCAGTGGGACGGGCCAATTTGTCGGACCTCAAGGCGGTGAGCGGGGTGTCGGATGCTTTGGCCGAAACGATCTATGCCTATTTCCATGAACGGGGTTAGGAAGTTGGCCATAGCGCGCGCAGGCGCGGGCCGTGGGTGCGGACAGTATTTAAGGCCAAAAAGAGGAGGCGCGTTGGTGCTTTTACATGGGCGAAGGGCGCTGTAGGGTGCCGACATGATGTGGAATTTGCCAAATGCCTTGACGTTTTTACGTCTGATCGCCGCGCCAATGGTGGCGGTGATGTTCTTGTATTTTACGCGGCCTTACGCGGATTGGTTTGCCCTGTTGTTATTCGTTTCGGCAGCGGTGACCGATTGGTTTGACGGGTATCTAGCGCGGGCCTGGAAGCAGGAGACCAAGTTGGGCGCGATGCTGGATCCAATTGCGGACAAGGCGATGGTGGTGATTGCATTGATGGTGATCATAGCGTTTTCCAGCTGGTCTGCCTGGCTGGTGCTGCCGGCGACAGTTATTCTGTTCCGCGAGGTTTTTGTGTCGGGCCTGCGCGAGTTCCTGGGGGATGTGTCGGGCACGTTGAAAGTGACCTATCTGGCGAAATGGAAAACTACATTCCAGATGACAGCGATTGCGGTGCTTTTCGGTCAAGGTGTTTTCGAGCATTATCTTGGCATGTCTGTTTTCGGCATGGACGAAGACCTGATTTCCGCCATTCTTGAGGGTTCCCAAGAGGATGTTCTGGGGCTGGGCTGGAAGTTGACCGGCATGGAATGGTCGGGGCGTATTGGGCTGTGGCTGTTGTGGTTGGCAGCGGCGTTGACGGCGATCACAGGGATTGATTACCTGCTTAAAGCTCTGCCACATCTGAAAGAGGGACGGTGATGGATATTCTGTATTTTGCCTGGGTGCGTGAACGCATCGGGATGCCGCGTGAGACAATCGAAACCACAGCGCATACTGTGGCCGGGCTGGTCGAGGAGCTGAAAGCCCGCGAGGAACGCTATCAGTTGGCGTTTTCGGATCTCTCCGCCCTACGGGTGGCTGTGGATCAGACCCTGACAGATTTTGATGCATCGCTGGAAGGCGCGCGCGAGGTTGCGTTTTTCCCGCCGATGACAGGCGGTTAGAACATGCGCGTTCTGGTGCAAGAGGCCCCGTTTGATCTGGGACAGGAGAGCGCGGATTTCGCCCGTGGTCATCGCGACATGGGGGCCATCGTGACTTTCACCGGCGTGGTGCGGGATTTGCCGGATGACCCGCTGGAAGCCATGGAAATCGAACATTATCCCGGCATGACGGAGGCAGCGTTGCGCGATTTTGCTGCGCAGGCCGTGACACGTTTTGACTTGGGGGACGCTTTGGTCATTCACCGCTACGGGCGATTGGTTCCAGGCGAGATGATCATGATGGTGGCCACCGCGGCCCGTCACCGAAGGGCCGCCTTTGAAGGGGCCGAGTTTCTGATGGACTATCTCAAGTCGCGGGCCCCCTTCTGGAAGCGCGAGATTACCGTAAAAGGTGCAGACTGGGTTAAGTCGAAAACTGTCGATGAGGAGGCACTTAAGCGCTGGTAGCGCGTCAGCGTTTGCTGGAAAAGATCTCGCCGGCGGCGGGGGCGGATTGGTTTTCGATATAACCGCGCAGCTCTTCTGCTTCGCGGCGCGCATCGCGCAGCCCTTCCATGGCCGCGCCCAGTTCTGCTTCGGTCTGGGACAGCTGGTTTGTCAGCTCTGCCTCGCGCTGTTGCAGATAGGTAATTGCCTGATCACGGGTTTCTTCGGCCTCGTGAAGTTCCTGGCTCATCCGGTCCAGCTCGGCGACATCGCCGGCTGCCACGCGGGTAAACCGGTGCAGCAGCCAGTTTGCAAACCACCCCAGGCAGAATGCAACAAATAGGACAATCGCGGTCGCAAGGACAAATTCGGTTCTACTCATCTGTGGTGCCTTGCTCTGTCGAATCGCCGTCTGTATCGCCTGATTGGGCGATAGATTCCAGCGTTGTTTGTTCCGGAGTGGCCACTGTATCGGGGCGCACCAGCTTAAATTCGATGCGCCGGTTGGCTTCGCGGCCAGCTTCGGTGTCGTTGCTCGCGATGGCATGGTCTTCGCCATAGCCCTTGGCGGTGAACGTACCGGTCAGAACCTGCCGTGCGCGCAGCTCGTTCAGAACAGATTGTGCGCGGCTTTGGCTTAGGGCGAGGTTCATTGCTTCGCGGCCCTGACTGTCGGTATAGCCTTGGATCTCCAACGGGATATCGCCGCAGCGGCGCAGGATTTCCGCGATTTCATCCATCACCCCAAGGGCTGATGCGTCGATTGTGGCGGAGCCGGGTTCAAAATTGATCTTGCCGGTCTTTAACACCGCGCCAATTTCGGCCTCGCATTCATCGGGAGAGGGCAGACCCAGCACCGGATCAAGCTTTTCCTGATAGGTGACGTCGATGTCGTACTCTGCGCCCTCACCAAGTTTTCCGGCCAGCATTGCGGCAATTTCCGAGCTGGCATCGGGGTTGCCGGTGTTGCCAGAGACAGACAGATCATCAGGCGTCACGGTGACGGACCCGTTGTTCAAGCCCGAAAGCGCTTCAAGCCCGGTCAGCACGCGTGGAGCCCAGTCCGCCGGCAGGTTCTCTGCGATACGGGCCGCAGTATAAACCTTGTCCGAGCCAAAACGCGCCTTGGCATAGCTTTCGGCCAGTTCACGCAGGGCGACATCGCTGACACGGCCGCGCAGCTGGACCTGCCCTTCCGGGCTGAGGGTGGCGGTAAACTCGGGCGGACCTTCGTTCGGGTCAGGCACCTTGGGCAATTTCGAGTGCAGGGCAAAAACCTCGGGCAGGCTGTTTTCCAGCTCACCGACGACGCGGTCGAAACTAGATTGATCTGCGCCCGGCAGGGCAACCAATGTGATGTCTGCGTCAGCAAAGGTTACTGTGCCGCCGCCCAACCGCTGCACCGCACTTATCGCCTGTTCGACGGCCTCGGCCCAGCGCGGTGTTGGAACGCCAAGGCCAACGGTACATCGCGCCGTGTCGGCGACACCTGCATTGATCGCGGCGGCAAGGATCCGATCGCGGGCGGCTTCTGAATCCGCCGAGCAGGCATCGAACCTTGCGCTTTCTTCATCCTTGATAAAGCGCAGGGTAAACGGCGTCAGCACCGGACGCGGGGCGGCAATATCCAGCACCAGTTCAACACTGGGCGGCAGGCTGCGGTTCAGTTTGTTCTCCATCGCGGCCTTGGCTTCTGAGCTGTCAGCAATTGCGGTGATCGAAACATGGCCCGCCTCGACCGAGGCCTTGGCGCGGGGCAGTTGCGTCATCGCGGTCATTGCAAAGGCCAGCGCGTCCTCCCAACCTTCAGGTGCGGGGTAATCGCCCTGTTCCAGAAAATCGGCGACGTTTTCCTCACCGACGATATCAGAGAACCGTTCAACGGCTGCTTCGCGGTCAGATGTGGCGGGGATCAACCCGATGATCGAAATGCCGCTGTCGTTGCGCAGAACCTCGGCAGAAAAGCGGGGTGGCGCAAGGGCGGCCTGTGCTTCCACTTCCATTTCGTCAATCACCCGGGCGGCATCGACAATGGAACCGGCTGTGGTCAGGGCCTTGAAACGCACCGCTTCCGTGGCGGCGATACCGGCCAGTTTCACTTGCAGCCCGTCAGCCTGCACTTCGGCCCATGTCATGCCTTCGTTGTCCAGCGCATCGCGGACGCCGATTTCGGATGTTTCCTCGATCAGTTTCACACTGAAGTTGGCCGCGACAAGGGACACGATTGCAGCCGCAAAAAAGGTCATGGCGATGATAAGGAGTGAAGACAGACGCATGTGCCGATTATACCCTGTTGGAACTAAGTGGTTGATACGCCCCGCAGGTCGGGGGTGCAATCACACGAACAGGGCGATTGCGAAAAACAGCAGCGGGATTATGCCGGTATCCCTGTTCGCAAGAAACAATTGATGCATCTTTGCCGCATTGTCGATGTCCAGACCGCGCAGTTGCCAGGCCATATGCCAGCCCATTGCCCAAGGCCCGGCAAGGGCAATCACCAGTGCCAGCGGCGAGGCATTCGGCATGGTGCTAAAGATCACAGCCAGCCCCAAGAAACCGACCGTCATCACCAGAAAGCGGCGCAGCCATTGTGCAGATCGGTCCCCGAACAGGCGGGCGGTTGACTTAACCCCGATCAAGGCGTCGTCGTCCTTGTCCTGATGGGCGTAGATGGTGTCGTAAAACAGGGTCCATGCGATGCCGCCGACATAAATCAGGATGGCAGGGGGATGCAGCATACCCGTATGTGCGGTCCAGACCAGAAGTGCGCCCCAGTTAAAGGCAAGCCCCAAAAACACCTGTGGCCACCAGGTGAACCGTTTGGCAAAGGGGTAAATTGTGACCAGCAGCAGCGACAGAAACCCCAACCCGATTGCCGCAATATTGAAGGTAAACAGAATCACCGCTGCCATCAGGGTCTGGAGTACCATCCATACAACAGCCGCCTCGACCGAGACCTGACCGGATGGGATCGGACGAGACCGTGTACGTTCAACCTGACCGTCTATATGGCGGTCGGTGATATCATTCCATGTACACCCCGCCCCGCGCATCAGAAAGGCACCGATGCCGCAGCCGATAAAGATCCAGATATCTTCCCAACGTGGGCTTTGATCATAAAGGATCGCCAGCGCCAGCCCCCACCAGCAAGGCAATAGCAAAAGCCAGGTGCCGATCGGCCTGTCCGCCCTGCTCAGCCGCAAAAAGGGGCGGGCAAACGGCGGTGCATAACGGTCTACCCAATTGTCTGCTGCAGCATCTGCGACAGGTGCATCTGGTGATGTGGGTGTCTCTTGCATATATCGGTCTCATGAACGCTAAGATCAGACTTTATGTAGAGCACCCCCTAGGGGTTGGGCAATCGGTTCCTTTGGACAAAGGGCAGGCGCATTACCTTTTTGGGGTGATGCGGCAGTCCGTTGGCGGACAGGTGTTGCTGTTTAACGGAACCGATGGCGAATGGCGGGCTGAAATTGCCCATGCAGGCAAGCGCGCCGGCACGCTGCACTGCGTCGAACAGACGCGGCCCTTGCAAATGCCGCCGGACGTTTGGCTGCTGTTTGCGCCGATCAAAAAGGCGCGCACCGACTTCATTGTCGAAAAAGCCGCCGAAATGGGCGCGGCGCGGATTGTGCCGGTGATGACCGAGTTTACCAATTCGGGCCGTGTTCAGCGTGACCGATTGCAGGCCCATGCCGTTGAGGCGGCAGAGCAATGTGGCGGCACTTTCGTGCCCGAAGTGGCCGAGGCTGTAAAGTTCGACCGTCTGCTGGACGGCTGGGACACATCTCGCAAGATCATGTTTTGTGACGAGGCATTGGCAGGGGCGACATCGGAACTGCCTATGCAGCCGGGCCCTTGGGCGATTCTAATCGGACCGGAGGGCGGATTTTCCGACCGCGAACGGGGCAAGCTGCACAGGGCAGAGTTTACCGATGCGGTAACCTTGGGGCCGCGTATTCTGCGGGCAGATACGGCGGCCGTTGCTGCATTGACGATCTGGCAGCAAAAGCTGGGGGATTGGGGATGATACGGTGTGCAACCGAGGCAGACGCTGGTGCGATGGACAAATTCCTAAGCCGGTATGCAGCCAGCTCAATGTTTTTGCGCGGCAATCTTTCAGCCTATGGTACGCAGGACCGCGAACACAGACACGGCACTAAGTTCTATTTGTCTGAAGACACAAATGGGATCAAGGCTGTCGCGGGGATCACCAACAGCGGATACCTGATGTGTCAGGCACCCGATGCACCGATGTTGTTCTTTGAGGCGGTGGCAAAGATGCTGAACGGCCGGACAATAGTCGGTATGACGGGTGACCCAGGGCAAGTATCGACGATGTTGACCGGGATTGGTTGCGACAAGGTGGCTTTCGCCCTGCGCGTGCAAGAGCCGCTCTATGCGTTGAGTCTGGATGAGTTGATGCCGTTGCCATTGCAAGAGCGTTTGCTTGTGAAGCCTTCACCGGACAACGCAGCTTGGCTGACCAAGTGGTTTCTGGGCTATCATCAAGACAGCGGTTTGCCGTTGCCGCCGGGCACCGATCTGGCCGATCTGGCATTGACGTTCACGGCAAATCCGGATGCCAGATTGTTGACCGTTAATGATACACCCGTGGCAATGTCGAATCTGAATGCACGTACGCGGGATACCGTCCAAATTGGTGGTGTTTATGTTCCGACCGAACACCGGGGACGCGGTTATGGCGGCGAGATCGTACTGCGCCATTTACATCAGCTGTGTTTGGAAGGAATCGGCAAAGCGATCTTGTTTGCCGCGTCTGCATTCGCTGCCCGCGCCTATGAGGCGATCGGTTTCCGGCATATTGGTGCCTATGAAATTGCATTGCTTAAGGAACCTTGGAGGGTCAAAACATGACCTTCCTGCGACCTGAAGCCAAGGCCGC
Organism: Sulfitobacter sp. M05; assembly: GCF_029285175.1. Lineage (GTDB taxonomy): Bacteria > Pseudomonadota > Alphaproteobacteria > Rhodobacterales > Rhodobacteraceae > Sulfitobacter. Next base: position 92,349 of record NZ_JABEDH010000003.1, read on the forward strand.
GATCTGGCGCTGGCACGAGGGGTTTGCCGGTGCGGCGCTGGCCGTGTTGGGCATTTGGCTGGTGTCGGGGCCGGGGTTCCTCTTGGCGGTGCCCGGTTACGCGGCAATCGGTGGCGGGCTCTTGCTGGCATGGCTCGGAATCCAGCGTGGACGGTTTCGCGGTGCGGATGATGGCACCGGTGCGGTGCAGGTAGACGAAGGGCAGGTCAGCTATTTCGGGCCCCTGACCGGCGGTACGGTGGCGCTGCGCGAGATGGACAGGCTGGCGCTTGAAGGCAATATGTTTCCCCCCCATTGGCGGCTTAGCCAGCAGGGCCAGCCGCCGTTGCTTATTCCGGTCAATGCCGCCGGTGCCGATGCCTTGTTTGATGCCTTCGCCGCGCTGCCGGGATTGCGAACCGAAAAAATGCTGAACACATTGCGCGCTGAACCTCATGCCACAGTTGTGATCTGGCAACGTCCGGCGACGGCACAATCGGGCACACTGCTGCATTGACACCTTTGCCAAATCCGACCATCCCTTTCCCCTAATGCCAACCAATTCCGGAGCTTTGCCCCATGTCCATTCCACAATCCGGCGGAGGCCCGATCGAGCGCCACGAACAGCTGGCCGAGTATCTGGCTGAGGGGTGCAAGCCCAAGGCGGACTGGCGTATCGGTACCGAGCATGAAAAGTTCGGCTATTGTAAAGACACGATGAAACCGCTGCCTTATGAGGGAGATCGTTCGATCCGTGTGATGTTGGAAGGTCTGCGTGACCGTCACAACTGGGCACCGGTCGAAGAGGGCGGCAAGCTGATTGGGCTTGAAAAAGACGGGGCCAATATTTCGCTCGAACCGGGTGGCCAGCTTGAGCTGTCCGGCGCGCCGGTCGAAACGATCCATGAAACCTGCGACGAAGTGAACACCCATCTGCGCGAAGTGCAGTCTGTGGCCGACGAAATTGGTGCAGGCTGGATCGGGCTGGGTGCTGCGCCCGAATGGACCCACGAACAGATGGATCTGATGCCCAAGGGGCGCTATAAACTGATGAATGATTACATGGGCCGTGTCGGGTCCATGGGGCGGGTAATGATGCGCCGGACCTGCACTGTGCAGGTCAATCTGGATTTCGCATCCGAGGCCGACATGGTGCAGAAAATGCGCGTCGCAATCGCGTTGCAGTCTGTGGCGACAGCGCTGTTTGCCAATTCACCGTTTTTCGAGGGCAAGCCGAACGGGTATAAATCCCTGCGTTCGATGGTCTGGCGTAATCTGGATGCGGCCCGCACCGGCACGCTGCCGTTTGTCTTCGAAGAGGGGTTCGGGTTTGAACGCTGGGTGCAATATGCCCTCGATGTGCCGATGTATTTTGTCTATCGTGATGGCAAGTATATTGACGCGCTGGGCATGTCGTTCCGCGACTTTATGCAAGGCAAGCTGCCGGCCCTTCCCGGCGAGATGCCGACGCTAAGTGACTGGGCCGACCACCTGACCACCGCATTCCCCGAAGCTCGGGCGAAAAAATTCATCGAAATGCGCGGGGCGGATGGCGGCCCGTGGCGGCGGCTCTGTGCCTTGCCAGCGTTCTGGGTTGGCCTGATGTATGATCAGAATGCGCTGGATGGTGCCTGGGATCTGGTTAAGGACTGGACACCGGCACAGCATGACGCGTTGCGCACTGCGGCGTCGATTGATGGCTTGCAGGCCAAGGTGTCGGGCATCAACATGCACGACATCGCCCACGAGGCGCTTATCCTGTCCGAAGCAGGGTTAAGGGCCCGCGCCAAAACCGGTGCAGGTGGTCTGGTGCCTGATGAAACCCATTTCCTGAATGCGCTGAAAGAAAGCGTCGAAACGGGCAGGGTGCCCGCCGACGAACTGCTGGACGACTACCATGGCAAGTGGCAGGGGGACATTGGCCGGATTTACGCTGATTACAGCTATTGAAGGGTCCGGTCTTTGATCTGAACACTTCATACCCCCAATGTCCTGCGAATGCGCAGCTTGGCAAGGTATTGGGGGTATTCCTGTCGCGTTGTCTTTCAGTCGACTTTGGCCGTCAGAACCTTGAATGCAATGGCACCGAATGACAGGGCAAAGAACCCCTCGAACCACCGTTTCGCGCTCACATAGGCGGCTGCCATCGGTTTGGAGGAAAAGATCAGCGCATAAAGGTGGAACATGATGGTGCTTTGCAGCCCAATCGCCAGAATGACGGTGATCAGGGCGCTAGGCGCTGTTCCGGGCGGGATTCCGATCGCGTAAAGCGCGCCAAAGAATAGCACCGCTTTGGGGTTTGTCAGATGCAGCGCCAAGCCTTTGGCATAGGCCCGTCGCGGGGTCGTAACAGCCATGTCGCGGGCCACGAGCTTGCTGCCCAGCCATGCAGAGCGGGCGGATTTGAACGCCAGCCACGCAAGATACCCCGCACCTACGTAACGGATGATTTCAAACACCCAGACATTGGCTGCCATCACAGCGCCCAAGCCAAAGGCGGCGGCGACTGACCACATAAATGATCCCGTTGTCACGCCTGATGCCAGTGCCAAACCGCTGCGCCGTCCTGACGCCATCGAGGTGCCAGCAATGGCAAGGGTTGCGGGGCCGGGACTGCCAGAGGCAAGGAAGGCCGCAAACAGGATCACGGGCAGGTTGATATCACTCACTACAAGGCCGCCAAGGGTCGTGCTGCACCGGTACGCATGGTCACTTTTTTTCGCCGATCTTGGGTTCAGTGCCGGCCTTGATCCTTTGAATATTGGCGCGATGACGCACAAAAAGCAGCACTGTCAACAAGATACCAAGTATCAGCACGTGTCCGAAATTCAGAACCACCAGCAGAATTGTTGAAGCTGAAGCCGCAGCAAGTGCGCCCATCGACGACACCCGCGTTACAGCGACGGCAACCACCCAGGCCAGACAGCAGCCGACCCCGACAGGCCAGGCCAGCGCCAGCATGATGCCGAGGAACGTTGCAACCCCTTTGCCGCCTTTGAAATTCAGCCAGACCGGAAAGCAGTGCCCCAGCATCGCAGCAAGGGCGGCCAGCTGTGCCGCTGCTTCACCCGCAAGGGCGCGGGCCAACAGCACCGCAACAGCCCCTTTTGCCGCATCAAACAGCAGGGTCAGCGCCGCTGCCTTCTTGTTGCCCGTGCGTAGAACATTGGTAGCCCCGATGTTGCCTGACCCGATGTCGCGCAAATTGCCCAGCCCCATCAGGCGGGCCAATACCATGCCAAAGGGGATCGAGCCGGCAAGATATCCCAATACAGCCCAAAGGATCAGGACGGCGGCAGAAGAGTCAATTGGCGGCATTAGGGCCCCTCGAATACACAGGTTCCGGAAACATAGGTTTTCAGCACCTTACCTTGCATACGCATCCCGTCAAACGGCGTGTTGCGTGATTTTGAGCGCAGTGTTGCACGGTCCATCACAAAAGGCGCGTTTGCGTCAAACAACACCAAATCTGCTGGGGCACCGACACTTAGGCGTCCGCCCGGCAGGCCCAGCCGTTGGGCGGGGTTGAACGACATAGCCCGCCAGAGGGTCGGCAAATCCATTAGTTCTACGTGCACCAGACGCAGTGCAGCGGGCAGCAGCGTTTCCAGCCCGACAGCGCCAGCAGCCGCTTCTTCGAACGGCAGACGTTTTGATTCCTCGTCCTGCGGTGTGTGCATAGAGCAGATGATGTCGATCAGGCCGCTGGCCACGGCTTCGGCGACGGCCAGCCGGTCTTCCTCGTCACGCAGTGGCGGTTTCAGCTTAAAGAATGTGCGATAGTCGGCCACATCCAGCGCATTCAGCGTCAGATGGTGGATGCCGACGCCCGCAGTGATGTCCAGCCCGTTTGCCTTGGCCCGTGCCAGCGCTGGCAGGGCGCGGGCGGTGGTGATCTGGTCGGCATGGTATTTCGCGCCGGTCATTTCGATCAGCGCAATATCTCGGTCCAACCCCATACGTTCGGCCATGGGCGATACCGCTGGCAGGCCACGCAGCGAGGCAAATTTCCCCGATGTTGTTGCTGCACCTGCGCTCAGGATCGGTTCTTGCGGGTGGGCAATGACCAAAGCGCCCAGACTGCTTGCGTAGGTCAGCGCGCGGGCGAATACTTTGGTGTCGGTGACAACGTGATCGCAATCGGTAAAGGCGGCGGCCCCGGCATCCATGAGAAAGCCGATCTCGGTCATCTCGCGGCCTGCGCGCTCTTTGGTCAGCGCTGCCATGGGGACCACATGCACCGGCGCGGCCTCGTTTGCGCGGCGGGTCACAAATTCAAGCACCTCGGGGCTATCGATTGTTGGCGTGGTATCGGGGCGGGTAATCATCGTGGTTACACCACCGGCGGCGGCGGCCAGTCCGGCGGAACGGTAACTTTCCTTATGCCGTTCGCCCGGCTCGCAGACCTTGACGCCCAGATCGACAATGCCGGGGGCGAGGTATTTTCCCTGACAGTCGATGACCTGGGCATTCGCAGGCGGGGCGGCATCATCGGCGCTGATTTGAACGATCTTGCCGTCCGCAATTTGAAGTCTACCAGTGATGATTTCCCCTGCTTCGGGGTCGATCAGCTTGGCATTGATGAAATGCAGCGTCATGGCGGGCCTTTGGTCTGGATCAGGTTGTGGTGTCTTGCCCGAAAACCGCCCCTAAACCAAGGGGGGCCGAGCGGATATCAGGGGCGGCGCGGCCCGCGGGCGGCGTCGATTTGGTCGGCGGTGTCGGCGGCATAGGGCAGATAGCGCATCAATATACGTTGCCCCGAGGCAAGTTTGACCACAACGCGGGTGCCGAATTGCACCTTGGCGCTGTCGATTTCTCCAAGCGGAATTTGCGCTCGCCCGTCTGGCCCGTCATAGATCAGTTGTCCCTCGCTGATTTGCCACAAATCATTGCGCAGGTTGCGCCACCGCAGCAGGTCCTCGATTACAAAGCCTAATGTCAGCACTCCGGCACTTGGAAAAATCCAGACGTCCGGAAGCGTGAAATAGAACGAATAGGCAAAGATAATGGCCGAGAGGCCGAGAAACGTAAGGACAGCGGTGATTCCCACACGTCGCAAGAACACCCGCCGCGAGGGGGTCCAGCTGATGCCGTCCGCCGTCAGGCGATCCACAGCATCATGCCCACAATGCCAAAGGCGACGAGTAAAGCGATGGTCGCGATTCTGCCGGACATCTTGGGATCTTTAGGGTCTTCCATCTGGTGTTCCTTTCGCAGGATAGGTCAGGCCAAGGCCCACCACAATATGACAACGGCAAGCAGGATCAGCGCGCCAACCGCCAATGATCCGCCGCGGCGGGTGTCGGTGGCGGTGGCCGACGGGGGAGGGGGGCCGGTGTAGGGCTGTGCAGCATGGGCCGAGACATTGGTTTGCGGACGCGACGCCGGTGATTGTGCGTATGTGCCGATCAGTGTCAGCGCAGAGGCCGGCGTCAGGGTCGTCGCCTTGCCGCCAAAGGCCAGCGAATGCACCAGCATTACCCATCCGTCTAGCGCCGCCAGTTTGGCCGCGTCGCGTTTAAGATCGGCTTCCGGCGCATCCGTGCCATCGCGCAAATATCCGACAAGCCCAACGTCGCCCAGATCGGCAAGTTGAAACACCTCAAGACCGTCAGGGTTCAGCCCCTCGGCCCCCAGTATTGCCAACTGTGCCTGCGGGTTGGCTTGCAAGCTCCGTGCCTGTGTCGGCGGCATCGACAGGGAAAACACCCGCGTTGTGCCGATTTCTCCGGTTGAGATATCAAGGCCCATCGCTGTTACACCGTTTCCAATGCGCTGGTGCGAAGATTGCGGGCCAAGAGATCCATCACGGCCATACGCACAGCGACGCCCATTTCGACCTGATCCTGAATCACACTGCGGTTGATGTCATCGGCCAGCGTTCCGTCAATCTCGACTCCGCGATTCATCGGGCCGGGGTGCATTACAATCGCGTCGGGTTTGGCATGGGCCAGCTTGTCCGCGTCCAGCCCGTAGCGGTGGTAATATTCGCGTTCTGACGGGATGAACCCGCCGTCCATCCGTTCCTTTTGCAGGCGCAGCATCATCACCACATCCACGTCCTTCAGCCCCTCGGCCATGTCGTCAAAGACCTCGACCCCGAATTCGCTGATCCCCGATGGCATCAAAGTGGGCGGGCCAATCAGGCGGATGCGGTTCTCCATCTTGCCCAGCAGCATGATGTTGGAACGGGCGACACGGGAATGCGCGATATCACCACAGATCGCGATGGACAGGCGGTGCAGGCGTCCCTTGGCGCGCCGGATTGTCAGCGCGTCCAGCAGCGCCTGTGTTGGGTGTTCGTGACGTCCGTCACCGGCATTCAACACTGCACAGTTTACCTTTTGCGCCAACAGGTCGACTGCGCCGGATTGCGGATGGCGCACCACCAACAGATCAGGGTGCATTGCATTCAGTGTCATTGCCGTATCAATCAGGGTCTCGCCTTTTTTGATCGAAGAGGCCTGCATTGCCATGTTCATGACATCCGCCCCAAGGCGTTTACCGGCAATTTCAAAGCTGGCCTGCGTGCGGGTGGAATTCTCGAAAAACATGTTAATTTGCGTCAACCCTGCAAGGGCATCGGTATGTTTCAGCGGCTGGCGGTTCAGGTCTGCATAGGTATCGGCCAGATCAAGAATCGCCGTGATGTCTGTTGGTGACAGATGTTCGATACCAAGCAGGTGTTTATGGGGGAATGCGGCGGGTGCGAGGGACATGGGGACACCTTTGAATGTGATTGCCCCCTTATAGGGTGCGGGCCGGTGTCGCGGCAAGGCGATGAGGGATTTAGATTGCTCTTTAGGGGGCGTAAGCTGTGGCCATGGAATCAGCGAGCTTTCATCACGATCACGCACTGCTGGAATGGCAGATTGAACTTGGTGCGACCGAGGCGATTTCGGACGTGCCGGTCAATCGCTATGAGGTGCCTGCCGCAGTTGAAAAACCCAAGGGTGCCACGCCGCCAGCGGTTGGGTTTGTCCCGATGGCCAAGGAAGATCCCGTCGCTTTGGCCGAACAGGCGGCCAAGGCCGCGAACACGCTTGAGGAATTGCGCGCTGCGATGGCGGGCTTTGATCATTGTGATTTGAAAAAGGGCGCGCGAAATCTGGTATTTTCCGATGGCACGCCGGGGGCCCGTGTGATGCTGGTCGGCGAGGCACCGGGGCGCGATGAAGACCGCGAAGGCAGGCCGTTTGTCGGGAAGGCGGGACAGTTGCTCGACAAGATGCTGGCGGCGATCCAGATGGGGCGCAACCATGCTGAGGCACCGGTCTATATCACCAATGTTTTGCCATGGCGTCCACCACAGAACCGCGATCCGAAGCCGCATGAAATCGCGATGATGAAACCGTTTTTGTTGCGCCATATCGAATTGGCCGCGCCTGACATATTGGTCCTTGTGGGCAATTGGTCTTGCCAGACTTTGCTAGGCAAACGCGGTATCACCCGGCTACGCGGACAATGGACGCAAGCGGCGGACCGACCTGCTCTGCCGATTTTTCATCCGGCCTATCTGCTGCGCTCGCCTGAATACAAACGCGAGGCATGGGCGGATTTGCTTAGCCTGCGGGAACGGATGAAGAATGGTTGACCCCCTAACACTTTTGGCCTTCGTGCCTGCGGCTCTTGCGCTGAACCTGACGCCGGGGCCTGATATGATGTTCTGTCTGGGGCAGGGATTGCGGGCCGGTCCGCGCGCGGCTTTTGCCGCCAGCGGTGGTGTGGCAGTCGGCGGCATGGTGCATGTTGCCTTGGCGGGATTGGGGTTGGGCGCGGTGATTGCGGCGCACCCTTGGGCCTTTGATGTGATCCGCTGGATCGGTGTGGCCTATCTTGTTTACCTTGCCATAGGTGCTTTTCGGCCAGTTCCGCCCGTGGGGCCGACGGGGCCGGGCCTGTCCGTCGGGCGTGCCTTTGGCACCGGCCTTATGATCAACCTGACTAACCCAAAAGTGATCCTGTTCGTGCTGGCCTTTGTGCCGCAGTTTATCCGTCCCGAGGCTGGCAATGTGCTGGGCCAGTTCCTGATCTGCGGCGCGGTGATCGGTGTCGGTGGTTTTGTGATCAACGGGGCGGTCGGCGCATTTGCGGGACGGTTTGGCCGTGCCCTAGCGACGGGTGGCCGGGCAAGCCGTGTCACGGGGTGGATCAGCGGTAGCATTTTTCTGGGCCTCGCCGCCCGACTAGCAGTATTGGAGCGTACATGAGCCGTATTGACGAAACCGCCGAATTTGTCGCGGTGCGGATTGCACTTCTGACGGTATCGGACAGCCGCGATTTGTCGCAGGACCGCTCTGGCGATGTGCTGCGTGACCGGATTGAGGCGGCGGGGCATTCGGTTGCCGAGCGCCATATTCTGCCGGACGAGCGGGGCCTGATTGCAGACCAGCTGCGGGCGTGGTGTGCGGACGACGCGATTGATGTGATCCTTTCTACAGGCGGCACAGGATTGACTGGACGTGATGTCACGGTCGAGGCACATCGCGATGTCTATGAAAAAGAGATCGAAGCCTTCGGTACTGTTTTTACAATCGTCTCGATGCAAAAGATTGGCACGTCAGCGGTGCAAAGCCGTGCAACCGGTGGTGTGGCGAATGGTACCTATCTGTTTGCGCTGCCCGGATCGCCGGGGGCCTGCAAGGATGCATGGGATGAAATTCTGGTGAAACAGTTCGATTACCGGCACCGGCCCTGCAATTTTGTCGAAATCATGCCGCGTCTGGATGAACACAAGCGGCGAAAATAATAGTGTGTTTCCTGCGACAGAAACGCCCAAGACCGCCGTTGAACAAGATGTAACTTGGTATTCCCTGCGCGGCCATTAGGGTGGCGCAGAGGAAAACCCATTGGATCGGACGGGTATGCGTTTTTTACGTCAAAGCATGATTGGCCTCTTTCTGGCGGCCTGCACCATTGGATTGCTGGTGTTTGCCGCCGCAATGGTGGGGGGCGCGGTCAAAGAACGGATGGCCGAGGATCCCAAAGCCCCCCCAGTGCGCGAGCGCGTTTTTGCGGTGAATGTGATCACGGCGCAAGCTGAGGATATCGTGCCGGTGCTGGAAACCTTTGGCGAGGTGCAAAGCCGCCGGTTGCTTGAGCTGCGCGCGGCAGGCGGTGGACGGGTTGTCGAACTGGCCGAAGGTTTTGAGGATGGCGGTCGGGTAACGGCCGGTCAGGTGCTGGTGCGTCTGGATCCGGCAGATGCGCAATCGGCGGTGGATCGTGCGCAAAGTGATGTGGCCGATGCTTTGGCCGAGGGCCGCGATGCGGCACGCTCGCTTGAACTGGCGGGGGCGGAGCTGGACGCGACCCAATTGCAGGCGGATTTGCGCACCCGCGCATTTGAGCGCCAGCAGGGATTGGCGCAACGCGGTGTCGGGACAGCCGCGACCACAGAGGCGGCAGAGCTGGCCGCCGCCGGTGCGCAACAGCTGGTTGTGTCCCGCAGGCAGGCCGTCGCACAGGCCGAGGCGCGGCTGGATCAGACCAAAACCCGGCTGGCGCGGGCGCGGATCACTTTGGCCGAAGCTGAACGGAGGCTGACCGATACCACCTTGACGGCACCGTTTGACGGGACGCTTTCGGCGACCGATGTGGTCGTGGGGCGACGGGTTTCCGCAAACGAGCGGCTGGCAGAATTGATTGATCCGCAAGACCTTGAGGTGTCGTTCCGCCTGTCGACGGCGCAATACGCGCGATTGCTGGACGAAAACGCCGGATTGGTAAACGCCGAGGTTACTGTGTTGCTTGATATCACCGGCGTTGACCTTGAGGCAAAGGGCAGGATCAGCCGCGCAAGCGCCGCCGCCGGCGAGGGGGCGACAGGTCGGTTGATCTTTGCTGCGCTTGGTAATGCCGGCGGTTTCAAACCCGGCGATTTCGTGACCGTGCGGGTGCAGGAACCTTTGCTGGAAAATGTCACCCGTCTGCCCGCGTCTGCGGTGGATGCACAGGGTGAATTGCTGGTGCTGGATCAGGAAAACCGGCTTGAGGCGGTACGTGTCGAAATCTTGCGCCGGCAAGGGGATGACGTCTTGGTACGGGGGGCGATCCTGGGCCGGCAGGTGGTCGAGGCCCGCTCGCCGCTTTTGGGAGGCGGCATTGCGGTCAAGCCTGTGATCCGTGGGGCGCCGCCTTCAGAACCGGAAATGCTTGAACTCTCCGCAGAACGCCGTGCCAAACTGGTCGCCTTTGTCGAGGCAAACCAGCGGATGCCCAAAGAGGCCAAGGCCCGGGTGCTGGCCCGTCTGGCGGAGCCGACCGTGCCGGCACAGATGGTCGCCCGCATTGAAAGCCGGATGGGGGGCTGATCCATGGTACGCAAGATGCCAAGCCCGGCCGGAGGCATCCTGTCGTATTTCGTGCGTCACCGCACGGCGGCCAACCTTTTGTTGATGGTCCTGCTGGTTGCCGGTTTCGTTTCGGCACCCAACATGCGGGCCCAGTTTTTCCCGGATGTGATTGTCGATAATGTAACGGTGTCAACAGTTTGGCTGGGCGCTGGTGCCGAGGATGTCGATGCCGGCATTGTACAGATCCTAGAGCCTGCTTTGCTGGCCATTGAAGGTGTCGAAGGTTCAAACAGTACCTCACGCGAAGGATCGGGGCGCATTGTCCTTGATTTCGAACCGGGCTGGGACATGGCGCGCGCTGCCGCAGATGTGCAGACGGCGGTAGACCTTGTCACCAGTTTACCCGAGGAGGCGGAAGAACCCAACGTGCGCCGCGGGGCGTGGCGCGACAGGGTGACGGATGTTGTGATCACAGGGCCGGTAGCGACCGAACAGCTGGGTCGGTTCGCGGATGAATTTGTCACCCGGCTGTTTGCCGCCGGTGTGACCCGCACCACCATTCAGGGTGTGGCCGCGCCCCAGACCCTGATCGAAGTGCCTTCGGTTCAGCTTGTTGCCTATGACATCACCATGGCGGAAATTGCGGCGGCCATCGCCGCAGAGGTCGATGCCGATCCGGCGGGGGATGTCGGCGGGGCGAATGCGCGGGTGCGCACTGGTACGGCGAAACGGTCAGCGCGCGAGATTGCAGGCATCGTTCTGCGCTCGAATTCTGATGGATCGAAACTGACGATCGGGGATGTGGCCACGGTACGCGCCGAGGGCGTGGACCGTGAACGACAGTTTTTTGTGGGGCAGAACCCCGCGATGTCGGTGCGGGTGGACAGGTCGGATCGGGGTGACGCCATTGGCATACAGGAAGACGTCGAGCGCGTCGCGACTGAGCTGCGGGCGAACCTGCCTGCGGCGGTGACGGTCGAGTTGATCCGTACCCGATCCGAGGCCATCAAAGGCCGGCTTGATCTGTTGATTGATAATGGACTGATGGGGCTGGGTCTTGTGGTTGGGCTGTTGTTTCTGTTCCTGAATGCGCGCACAGCCTTTTGGGTGGCCGCCGGCATTCCCGTGGCGATGGGGGCGGCAATTGCCCTGATGTATCTGGGGGGGCTGACGATCAACATGATCTCGCTGTTCGGATTGATTATCACGCTGGGCATCGTTGTGGATGACGCGATTGTTGTGGGGGAACATACGGATCACCGGTATCGCGCCTTGGGGGAGCCACCGATGGTCGCGGCAGAAAAAGCGGCGCAGCGCATGTCGATGCCAGTGTTTGCCGCGACACTCACAACCATCATTGCGTTTTTCGGACTGGTCGCCGTGGGCGGGCGGTTTGGCGATTTGATCCGCGATATTCCCTACACGGTGATTGCTGTGTTGGCCGCATCGCTGGTTGAGTGTTTTCTGATCCTGCCCAACCACATGGCCCATGCCGTGGCGGCAGCGGATAAGGCGCATTGGTATGATACACCCAGCCGCGTGGTGAATCGCGGCTTTGTTTGGCTGCGCGAAACCCTGTTCCGTCCTTTTATGGCCGGGGTGATCCGTGCGCGTTACGTTGTGCTGGCCGGCGTCGTTGCCGTCTTGGCGTCGCAACTGGCGATGTTCATCAAAGGGGATGTGCAATGGCGGTTCTTCAACGCACCGGAACGCGGGTCTGTCACCGGTAACTTTATGATGACCGAAGGGGCGACCCGTGCGGATACACTGGCGATGATGCGTGAAATGCAGCGCGCCACCGAGGTGTTGGGCGCGGAATACGGCGAACGCTATGGGGTTAATCCGCTGGATTATGTGATTGCCCAGACCGGTGGCAACTCCGGCTATGGGCTTGCTGGGGCGGATACCAAGGATAACGACCTATTGGGTGGCATTTCGATTGAACTGATCGACGCGGATCTGCGGTGCCCGCGCACCGAAGGGTGCTATTCCAGTTTTGCCTTCGTGGCCGAACTGCAAGACAGCGTGGTCAACCATCCGATGGCCGAGACGGTCAGCTTTCGCGGCTGGCGCTCTGGTCCGGGTGGTGATGCGCTGGATGTCCAGTTTTACGGAGCAGATACGGAGAGGTTGAAAGCCGCGTCCGAAGCTTTGCAGGAGGCGCTGCGCCAGTACCCCGAGGTTAGCGCGGTGCAGGACAATCTGGCTTATGACAAGGAAGAGTTGATCCTTGATCTGACACCGCAGGGGCAGGCGCTGGGCTTTACCATCGACACGTTGGGCCGCGCTTTGCGCCACCGGTTGGGCGGCATCGAAGCGGCAACCTATCCTGATGGGCCACGCTCTGCGACGATCCGCGTGGAACTGCCCAAGGGCGAGCTGACGGCGGATTTTCTGGACCGTACGCAAATGCGGACACCTGCCGGCCTCTATGTGCCGTTGGCGGATATCGTGAGTGTTCAGCGACGCACGGGGTTTTCCACCGTCCGGCGTGAAAACGGCATTCGCCTGATTTCGGTGACAGGGGATATTTCCGAGGATGACGCGGCACGTGCCACGGCGATTCAGGACGCACTGGAAAATGATATCTTGCCTCGCATCGCCTCAGAACTTCAGGTTGAATACCGCCTCGCGGGGCTAAGCGAACAAGAGAGTGATTTCCTGAGCGATGCACTGACGGGGCTGACCTTGTGTCTGACCGGCATCTATCTGGTGCTGGCATGGGTGTTCGGCAGCTGGACACGGCCCATGGTGGTTATGGCAATCATCCCGTTTGGATTGGTCGGCACCATCTACGGGCATCACCTGTGGGAGGTGCCGTTGAGCATGTTCACGGTTGTCGGCTTGCTGGGCATGACCGGTATCATCATTAACGATTCCATTGTTCTGGTCACTACAATCGACGAATATGCAGAGACGCGCGGGCTGATCCCGTCGATTATCGACGGGGCCGCGGACCGCCTGCGGCCTGTGATGCTGACCACTTTAACCACGGTGCTGGGCATGGCACCGCTGCTCTATGAGCAAAGCCAACAAGCGCAGTTCCTTAAACCTACGGTGATCACGCTGGTTTATGGCCTTGGCTTCGGGATGATCCTTGTGCTGTTGGTGGTGCCTGCCTTGATCGCTGCGCAACATGACGTGGCCCGCCAGATTGCGGCGCTGCGCCGTGGGATGCGGGCGCCGCTCAAGGGGCTTCGGCTGGGGATGTTGGGGCTTTGGACGGTGGTGTTGGGCTGGGGCGCGGTGACGATGGGCTGGGCGGCGTGGTTCGGTGCGTTACATCCGCTTGCCGCCAGCGTGGTGCCGGCGATGCAGGCCTTGCCAGCACTATTGGCGGGGCTGTTGTTGTTTGTCGCGGGGGCCGCGTTGGTGGCGCTGGTCGGTTACCTGATGATGGCACTGGTGTTCAACATGCGCCGAAAGGTCTGAGTGCGCCGCTTACCCGGCTGTGCAGCCGCGAATATCGACCGAATGACTGGAGCCCAAGACGGTAATCCGGATGGCCGAACGGTTAAGCGCAAGTGGTGACCCATCCGCGGCCATGATTTCCCCTTTTGCACGCAAGGTGCCACCGCTGCGGGTGACTTTTGTCTCGCTCGACCACAATCCGGGCTGTCCGGCCTCGATGATCACAACCTCGTCGCCCCCTGCCGGAGGCAGTTTCATCCAAGCTTCAATCTGGATACCGTCCTTGGTCGGGCTTAGGGCACAGGTGGCAGTCTTCACGCCGGCCTCTTTGGCGGAATAGGGCCGCGTGGCAAGCGCTGCGGCAATCGCCGGTGTTGGTTTACCGTTGGTACCATCAAGGACCGCAGACAGGGACATGCGATGCGGAATGCAGATGTCTTTGCACACGCCGATGTCCAACGCTGCGTTCAACACCATCGTTTCGCCTGCACGCTTTGGCGCGAGTGTCAGGGGCAGGATCACGTCCCCGGAATACCCAATGGTGCGCATACCGGATGTTGTGAATACTTCGGGCGCGGGCCAGGTGATGCCGACCCCGCGCAGATTATCAGAGCCGGACCAGTTGAATTCGGGCGGGATGCCAGCATCGCCGGGGCTGCGCCAATAGGTTTTCCAGCCGGGGGCAAGTTTCAGGCGCAGGGCCGCGATACGCGTGCCATCGGCCCGCTGCCAGCCTGTCAGAATTTCACCAGATACCGGTGTTCCCACATCATTGCCTGCCGTCAGGGGCAGGGCGGTGGCGCAGGTCAGCGCAAGGGCGGAGAGACATCTTTTGATCATTTCCCAAAGATGGGGCAATCGCCATCCAGTGCCAAGTCACGTTTACATCAGCGATGTTTCGGAAATATGGGGCTGGAAGTTGCAAAACTCTTGTCGCAGGGGCCGTCTGCGGGCATTCTTATCATTATGCACAAGACGCCCCTCCAGACCGACGCGCCTTTGTCCCTCACGGGAAAACTGTTGATTTCGATGCCGGGAATGGGCGATCCGCGCTTTGCCCATTCGGTGATTTTTTTATCTTCCCACGATGCGGAAGGTGCAATGGGTTTGATCGTGAACAAACCTGCGAAAGGTGTCAGCCTGTCGGATGTGCTGGACCAGCTTTCCCGCGACATCACACCAGCGAAAAACCAACTCGGCGTGCATTTCGGCGGACCGGTTGAAACCGGTCGTGGTTTTGTTCTGCATTCGGATGAGTACCGCTCTGCCTTGCACACATTGCAGGTCGAGGGTGGGTTTGGCATGACCGCGACTTTGGACGTTCTGGAAGACATCGCGCAGGGAACGGGGCCGGATAAGGCCTTGTTGCTGTTGGGCTATTCTGGCTGGGGGCCTGGCCAGTTGGAGGCAGAGATCGGTCAGAATGGTTGGTTGACCGCCGATGCGACATCCGAAATCGTGTTTGATCTGCCGGATGGCGAGAAATGGGAGGCGGCGCTGGGCTCGCTTGGGATTGATCCGCTTGTTTTGTCCGCCACAGCCGGGCACGCCTGAGGCGGTTGTCTAGCGCGGTGCGGCGGCCCGCCTTAGGCGGTCGTTGATCGCCTGACCCAGACCATGGGCGGGAATCGGGGCCACGGCAATCGGACGGGATTTGGCGTCAAGCTGGTGCAGATGGTCAAACAGGTTCGCGGCCGCTTCGCTGAGGTCGCCGATTGTCGACAGGTTCAGATCGCAGGGCATCTTGCCAAATCCCAACAGCAATTCACCGTTCTCGGCCTGAGTTGCGTTTAACCGCACTTTTGCTGCCGGTGCGTAATGCGAACTGAGCTGACCGGGAGCGGTGACATCGCCGCCACTGGGCTGGGCAAGCGGATGGCCAAGCGCTGCTTCGATGGCTTCCTGAGGGAGACCGCCGGAGCGTAAAAGTGTCGGCTGCCCGTCCCCAAGGCCGATGATTGTGCTTTCAAGACCGACGGCGCAGGGGCCATCGTTCAACACCGCGGCAATTTTGCCGGACAGACCGGCCAACACATGTTCTGCCGTGGTTGGTGAAATCCGCCCTGAGGGGTTGGCCGAAGGTGCGGCAACCGGCCCGCCGAAAGCGGCAAGCAGCCGATGTGCCGTTGCATGGGCCGGAACGCGCAGTGCAACCGTATCCAGTCCGGCAGTGACAAGAGAGGACAGCCCATGGTTCTCCCGCAGGGGCAGCACCAACGTCAGCGGGCCGGGCCAGAAGGCACCTGCCAGAATATCCGCCGCATCTGACCATTGGACATAGGCGCGCGCCATCGACGCTTGGGCCAGATGCACGATCAGCGGGTTGAAGCTGGGGCGGCCTTTGGCCTCGTAAATCCCTGCCACAGCTGCACCATTTCGGGCATCCCCGCCCAATCCGTAAACCGTTTCGGTCGGGAACGATACCAGATCACCGGCATCAAGCAGGCTGGCCGCGCGGGCAATTCCTGCGGGATCGGGAGTAAGTTCAAGCGTTTCCATTTCCATCCGTGGCCCTTTGACGCGGCGTTTTGGTTGCGGTAGGGCAACGCGGCATTCCATGTTACAAGCCATAGTTCCCTTATCAGGGCTACGGCTGACGTGCCAGCCATGCCGACTTTATCAGGAGACACTTCATATGCCATACCGCGCCGCCGTGAACGAATATCTTTTCATGATCGACAACTTATTAGACGCGGATGCCCTACGGCAAACCACCCGGTTCGAAGAAGCAACCGCGGATGTGACCGCCGCCATTCTGGAAGAGGCAGGCAAGCTGTGCGACGAAGTGCTGGCCCCGCTGCAACGCAATGGGGATCTACACCCGTCTAAACTTGAGAACGGAGTCGTGCGCACATCGCCGGGTTTTGTTGAAGGTTTCAAAGCCATTGCCGAAGGTGGCTGGATCGGCATGTCCGCAGATCCCGAACACGGCGGCATGGGCTTGCCGATGATTCTAAGCTCGGCTGTAAACGAGATGATGAGTGGCGGGTGTATCTCGCTGCAATTGGCTCCGTTGATGTCACAAGGCCAGATTGAGGCGTTGGAACACCACGGTTCGGACGCGATCAAACAGTTGTACCTGCCCAAACTGGTGTCGGGGGAATGGACCGGTACCATGAACCTGACAGAGCCGCAGGCC
The DNA here is from genome assembly GCF_029285175.1 of Sulfitobacter sp. M05. GTDB lineage: Bacteria > Pseudomonadota > Alphaproteobacteria > Rhodobacterales > Rhodobacteraceae > Sulfitobacter. The sequence goes on from NZ_JABEDH010000003.1 coordinate 109,176, forward strand.
GGATCGGACGTTGGCGCGCTGAAGTCCAAGGCGGTTGACAATGGTGACGGCACCTATGCCGTTTCGGGCCAGAAAATCTTTATCACTTGGGGTGATAACGATGTGTCCGAAAACATCTGCCATCTGGTGCTTGCCCGTATTCCTGGCGCCCCCGAGGGCACCAAGGGTATCAGCCTGTTTCTGGTTCCCAAGTTCATTCCCAACGAAGACGGCACGCCCGGCAAACGCAATGGCGTCAGTGCCGTAAGCCTGGAGCATAAGCTTGGTTTGCACGGTTCACCGACCGCAGTCATGCAGTATGACGAGGCCACAGGCTGGCTGGTCGGCGAAGAGCAGGGCGGTATGGCCGCAATGTTCACCATGATGAACAACGCCCGTCTGGGTGTTGGTGGGCAGGGCATCGGTGTGGCCGAAGCGGCCTATCAGCACGCACTGAGCTATGCGCTTGAGCGTAAACAGGGGCGCGCCGGTGCGGACGGTGCAGGCACCATCGCGGATCATGCTGATGTGCGCCGGATGCTGGCCGAGATGAAAGCGGATATTTTTGCCGCCCGTTCTATTGCACTCAACTGTGCCTATGCGCTGGACATGACGGCGGCCACTGGTGATCCGGCATGGCGTGCGCGTGCGGCTTTGCTGACACCGATTGCCAAGGCCTTCGGCTCTGATACCGGTTGCAAGGTGGCGGATTTGGGGGTGCAGGTGCATGGCGGCATGGGCGTGATCGAGGAAACCGCCGCGGCGCAGTTCTGCCGCGATGTGCGGGTGACCACCATTTATGAAGGCACCAACGGCATTCAGGCGATGGATCTGGTGGCCCGCAAGATGATGGACGGCGGCGAGGCGGCCGGCCTGTTGTTGGACGAAATGGAAGAAGACATCGAACGGGCGCGTCCTGACTTTCCCAATATGGCAGATGCCTGCTGGCAGGCGTGCGAAAGTATGCGGGAAGCGACCGAATGGTTGGTGGCACAAGACAATATGAACAACCGTTTTGCCGGTGCGGTGCCATATCTACAGGCTTTTGCGCGGGTCTTGGGCGCGCAGCTGCACCTCAAGGCGGCAATGGCAGATAAGGGCGGACCCCGCGAAAAGCTGGCGCGATTCTATATCCTGCGGATGTTGCCGGATCATGTGGGCTTGCTGACCCATGCACAAGCCGGCGAAGCGGACCTGTTTGCCGTGACCACCGAAGCACTGGCCTCCTGATGGCGGACATAGCACCCGCGGGTCTGCGGTATCCGTTTGACACGCCACCGGTTGCCGGCAGCGCCGCAATCGAAGTCGCCCCGGGGGTGCTATGGCTGCGTATGCCGCTGCCGATGAAGCTCGACCATGTGAATATCTATGCCTTCGATGAGGGCGACAGCTGGACGATCATCGACACGGGGTTTGCGTCGAAGAAATCCAAGGAAATCTGGGCCGAGGTTCTTGCGGGGCCGTTGGGCGGTAAACCGGTGAGCCGTGTTGTGGTCACCCACCATCACCCTGATCATATCGGGTTGGCGGGCTGGTTTCAGACCGAACACGGCGCCGAACTGGTCACCACGCGCACGGCATGGCTGACGGCACGTATGCTGACACTGGACGAACAGGAAGTGTCGCCCGAAGAAACGCTGGCGTTTTACCGGCTTTCGGGGATGGACCCTGAAATGCTGGAAAAACGACGTAAGGACAGGCCGTTCAACTTCTGTGATATTGTTGCCCCGCTGCCGCTGGGATTCACCCGTGTAAAACAGGGCGATTGTATCCGGTTTGGCGGGCGCGACTGGGATGTCCATATGGGCAACGGTCATGCGCCAGAACACGCAACCTTCTGGAGCAGGGATGACAACCTTGTGCTTGCGGGAGACCAGATTCTGTCGTCGATCAGCCCGAATGTCGGGGTTTATCCGACCGAACCCATGGCGGATCCGATTGGCGAATGGCTTGAGGCATGTGAGCGGCTGGCCCCGATGGCGCGCGCCGACCATCTGGTGTTGGGCGGGCACAAGCTGCCGTTCACCGGGCTGCCCAAGCGAATGGAACAGTTGATTGAAAACCACCACGGCGCACTAAAGCGGCTGGCGGCCTATATCGACAGGCCGAAATCCGCTTCGGAGTGTTTTTCACCTTTGTTCAAAAGAAAGATAGGTGAGGCGGAATATGGCCTTGCCCTGGTTGAAGCGGTCGCCCATTTGAGCCACCTTTACCAAAGCGGCCTTGCCACGCGGGAACTGCGTGCGGAAGATGGGGCGTGGGTGTATCAGAGCAAGGGATGAGGTGTGATGGACAACGAGATCAAGACAGCCGCTGAAGCGGTCGAAAGTGATGCCTTGCCCCGTTGTCACGAGGTGCATAGCGACCCGACACGGTCCAAAGCCAAGGCTGAAAGCCTGCCTGAATCTGTAAAGGCCGAATCGGTTGCGCAGAAAAGTCCCGCACAATGGGCCTATGAGCGCACGGTGCTGTATCTCAAGAACTTCGAAGAACAATTGGACAACGAACATGAGGTCGCCATGGGGTTTGCCGGTGGTGACGCAGGTGTGCTGCGCATTGAAGGGATGGGGTATTTCGACCCTGACATCGTGACGTTTTACGGCACAGATCCCGCGGGCGGGCGCACTCAGTTGGTGCAACATGTCAGCCAGTTGAACGTGATGTTACGGGCCTTGCCCAATGCCAAAGAAGGGGCAGCTCCCAACCGGATCGGCTTTCGGTTGGTTGAAGATTTGGAGAAGTCACAAGACGAGGTTGGCTGAACTGTGGTCAATGAGGTGTTTTGACTGGGTGACAGCGGAACCGAAATAAGATAACCAGCCGCGAAACAAGTATCTGAAGGAACCTACAGATGGCCGAACATGAACATGGCTCAATGGATTGCAGCGAACAGCAGAAAATGTTCGACGGATTCATGTCATTTACCACCAAATCCACGATTGTAATCATCGTAGCACTGGTGCTGATGGCGATTTTTGCCACGTAAATCTGCTGCTGCGGGCTTGCATTGAACCAAGGGCGTCATGCGGCAAGAACGCGGGCGTCATTTTCTATGCTGCCCGCGTACCGAAACAGGGTGCCTTGCTTGTGAAACGTTTTCTTGCCGGTCTGGCACTGATTGCCTTGGTTTCGGGATGTGCTGCCAATTCCGGCGGCGACAGTTCTTTTGATGAAATTTCTGCGGCGCGTTATCAGGCCGGAGGACAGCCGACCCTGACGGTATTCACCATGGTGAACAACCGCAGTGGCAGCGGCGGACACACTTCTTTGATGGTCAGCGGGTCCGAACGTGTGATCTTTGATCCGGCGGGGTCGTTTCGCGATGACCGTGTGGTCGAACGCGATGATGTGCTTTACGGCATGACGCCGGGTTGGGTGCAGGCTTATAAATCCGCACATGCCCGATCGACCTTTCATGTGGTGTCGCAGGAAATACCGGTCACTGCGGCGCAGGCCGAACAGGCTTTGCGTCTGGTCAAGGCAAACGGCAGTGTTGCCGGCGCATTCTGTGCAAACGCAACCTCTGGCATCCTGTCTCAGATTGACGGGTTTGGCGATGTGAAAACCACGTTTTTCCCGACCAACCTGATGGACCAGATCGAGACTTTCCCGAATGTCACCACGACGAGATTGTTCGAGGATGATCCTGACGATCTGGCCGGCGCTGTGCGCGCCGCCGCCTTAACCCAGTAGATACAACATCCCGTAGAGGGTAAATCCGCCGGCAAGCATCGCCCCAAGGACATTTTTTGTCAGCAACCCGACTGCAAGCGCAGCCGCAGCTGCGGCCAGACGCGCAGGATCGGTTTCGCCACCGGTCGCAGATGGCCACAGGACCTGTGGTGCGATCAGCGCCGGCAAAACCGCCACAGCGGTATATCGCAAATGCCGCAGCAACCATGCCGGCATCTCGCGGTCTCCGACAAAACCGGTAAAGGCAAAACGCAACAGGAAACTGCCCACGCCCAGGCCGATGATCACAATCCAAAGGGTGGTCTTGTCAATCATTTCCGTCCCCCTTCTGGGCCAGACGCTTTTCAAGCGCGGCCCCGGCAAGCATACCGGCAACCCCGCCAATGATCACTCCCATGGAATAGGGCACGCCCGTTGCAAGCAGGCTGACCACCACAGCGACGAAGGCGGCGACAACATGGGGCAGGGTGCGAAACATCGGCGCAATCATTGCCAGAAAGGTGATTGGGATCGCAAAGTCCAACGCCCAGCTGTCCGGCACTTGCGTACCCAGAACAGCGCCCACAACTGTGAAAACGTACCACAGCGGGACCACCGGCGTGACGGCACCAAAGAAATAGGCGACCCGTTGCGGGACTGTCATCTTGGGGTTTTTCTCGAATTCCGCCATCGACACCACATAGGATTGATCGACGGTCAGATAGGCGGCAAGTGCGCGCTGCCAAAGAGGGGCGGACCCGATGTAGGGGGTCAGGGAGGCCGAATACATCGCCATTCTCAAATTTACCGCCAAGGCTGAGGCCAGCACAATCATGGTCGGCGCTTCTTCTTGCAGCAGTTGCAGGGCGGTAAACTGTGCCGCACCGGCGATAACAACCAGCGAAAACACCAATGCTTCCAATACGCTTAGCCCCGCCTCGGTGGCAATCAGGCCAAACAGCGAAGCAAAGGGAATGATCACCAGAATAAAGGGTGATCCGTCGGCAAAGCCTTTTAAAAAGGCGGATTTCACGGTGGTGGTGGTCATGCGAAGCCCCTAGTTTAACGCCATGCGTAACGCCAACCAGTGGGGGATACAATTGGCCCGAGATACTGATGTCACAGAATATCTGATTGCGCCCGATCCAGCCGCTGTCAGGTTGACCCGTGCGGTACATGGTGTGGATCACGAGGGGCGCGAAACCACATTGAATGTGGTCGAAGAACGCCCGCTGACGATCTTTCTGAACGCACAGGAAATTGTGACAGCGATGACGATCGGCGACTACCCCGAATACCTCGCGCTTGGGTTTTTACGCAATCAAGGGATGTTGCGCCCAGACGAAGACATTACTCGGGTCGATTATGACGAAGAGCTTGAAACTGTTGTGGTGCGGACAGCACGGGCGACCGATTATGAAGATAAGATGCGACGCAAGACCCGGACATCGGGCTGTGCGGTGGGCACTGTTTTTGGCGATATGATGGAGGGGCTCGACGGGGTTGTCCTGCCCCAGACCGCCGTGCGTACCTCATGGCTTTATGCCCTGTCGGCCAAGATCAACCGCACGCCATCGCTTTATCTTGAGGCGGGTGCAATCCACGGTACGGTGCTGTGCCAAGAGGACAAGCCGCTGGTTTATATGGAGGACGTCGGACGTCACAATGCGGTCGACAAGATCGCCGGCTGGATGCTGTCCGAGGGGATCTCGGCAGAGAGCAAGGTGCTTTACACGACGGGGCGCTTAACCTCTGAGATGGTGATAAAGACGGCGATGATGGGTATTCCTGTGCTGGCATCGCGCTCTGGCTTTACGGCTTGGGGGGTAGAGATTGCCCAACAGCTTGGCCTAACCTTGATTGGCCGGATGAAAGGCAAACGCTTTGTCTGCCTGAGTGGCGAGGATCGGCTGATCCGGGATGCAGACCCAGCGTTGGTTGCGGATGACCCTAAGCGGTCTGGCCGCAAGGGGGCGGTATGAAACAACCACTTGGTGTGATCCTTGCCGGTGGGCAAGCGACCCGGATGGGCGGGGGCGACAAAGGCTTGTTACCGCTTGGTGGGCAAACCTTGTTGCAACGGGTTTTGGACAGGCTGGCCCCTCAGGTGGCGGATGTGGCGCTGAACGCAAATGGCGATCCGCTGCGGTTCGCGGCATTTGATCTGCCGATACTGCCTGATTCCGTCACTGGTTTCGCCGGTCCGCTGGCTGGGGTTTTGGCCGGTCTGGATTGGGCGGCGGGGCAGGGGGCGGAAACGATTGTAACAGCCGCAGCCGACACGCCGTTTTTCCCTTGTGATCTGGTGCCGCAGCTCTTGCTGCGCAGCGAAGGCATGGCGCATCCGTTGGTCTTGGCCGCGACACCCGATGCAAAACGTGGGACAGCGCGCCACCCCACCTTTGGGCTGTGGCCCGTGGCATTGCGCGACGACCTGCGCGCAGCGCTGAACGGCGGGCTGCGCAAGGTGGTGCTATGGACCGAAAAACATGGTGGGCGCGAGGCGTTGTTCCCGCAAGAGCAGGCGTTCTTCAACGTTAACACACCCGCGGATTTGGCAGAGGCGGAGGCAATGATATGAGGCTTTACGGGATTGTCGGATGGAAGAACGCGGGCAAAACCGGCCTGATGGAGCGCCTTGTCACGGAAATCACCGAGCGCGGGTTCAGCGTGTCTACCGTGAAACATGCACATCATGCTTTCGACGTTGATCATCAAGGCAAGGACAGTTTCCGCCACCGCGTCGCCGGTGCCACCGAAGTGTTGCTGGCCTCGCGCAACCGCTTTGCCCTGATGCATGAATTGCGCGATGAAGAGGAGCCCAGCCTGGCGGATTTGCTGACGCGGCTTGGTCCGGTCGATCTGGTGCTGATTGAGGGGTACAAACGCGATGGCCACCCCAAGGTCGAGGCCCATCGCAGTGTCACAGGAAACCCGTTGATCGCGCCGGAAGACCCCACCGTGCGCGCGGTTGCCAGCGACACGCCGCTGGACTTGGAGGTGCCTGTGTATGATCTGAACAACACGGTGCAAATCGCTGATTTCATTCTGGCCGAGGTGGGGCTGTGCTAGGGTTTGACACCATCGTTGCTGTTGATTGGAGCAGTGGCAACGACACCGGCCCACGCCCGCGCAAGGATGCCATTTGGGCGGCGGTTCACCGCAATGGCAAAGCACATGAACCGGTTTATCTGCGTAATCGCCAAGTGGCGCAGGAATGGCTAACGACGCTGTTTGCTGAAGAACAAGCGGCCGGTCGCCGCCTGCTGGCGGGCTTCGATTTTCCGTTTGGCTATCCGACGGGCTTTGCCACAGCGCTTGCTGGTTCTGCCGACCCTTTGGCGGTCTGGGACTGGTTTGAGGAACGGATCACCGACACCCCGCAAGAGAACAATCGGTTTGATCTAGCGGGTGCGATCAACCTTGCGCTTGGGAACGGCAAGGGGCCGTTTTGGTTCAACGGGCTGAAGCGTGAAATTGCGGGATTGGGCCGGAACAAACAAGGGTATGTAAACCTGTTTACCGACCGGCGGCGCTGTGAAGAGCTGGCCAAGGGGGCCTTTACCTGTTGGCAGATGGGCGGCACGGGCGCTGTTGGCGGGCAAATGATGACTGGTATGGCGGTGTTGGCGCGTTTGCGGCGGCAATTTGATGTGGCGATCTGGCCGTTTCAATCGCTTGATGCGCCAATCGCTTGTGTGGAAATTTGGCCCTCGCTAACGGCTGGACCCGCACCTGACGGCATGATCAAGGATGCGTGGCAAGTTGCCGAGGTTGCACGGCAAATTGCATCTTTGGGGGCCGATCGCCTGCACGAAATACTGGATGTCGAGGCACCGCAGGAAGGGTGGATTTTTGGTCTGGGGTATGAGGCGGAATTACAAACGCCCCCACTTCGCAACGATTGTTTTGCCCTGCCTGCCGGGGTTCATTGGACACCCGTGGACGAGGCGCTTGATCTGCTGAAAGACCGGTTGGCCCCTGTTGCGGGCATTGAAACACTGCCGGCCATGCAGGCTTTGGGGCGCGTCTTGGCGACACCGGTGGCGGCGTTGCGGTCAAATCCGCCGCTGCCCAATACGGCGGTTGACGGCTACGGATTTGCTGGCGGTCGCGGTGCCGGTGCGCATGTGCTGCCTTTGGCAAAGGGACGCGCGGCTGCCGGTGATGCGCCGGCAGAGCTGATCGAGGGGCGCGCGGTTCGGGTGTTGACAGGGGCCGCTTTACCGCGCGGGGTGGACACCGTGGTCTTGCAGGAAGACGTTGTTCTGAGGGACGGGGAAATCCGGTTTTCTGGTCCGGTCAAGGCTGGATCGAATACCAGAAAAGCGGGTGAAGATGTAAAGGCAGGTCAGGAAATCCTTGCCTCAGGGCGGCGACTGACACCGGCTGATCTGGCGTTGATGGCGGCGTCCGGTGTGGGCGACGTGCAATTGCGCAAGGCCTTGAGAGTGGGCATCCTGTCTACAGGGGACGAACTGGTTGAGGCTGGCGAAACAGCTGTCGCGGGTCAGATACATGACGCCAATCGGCCCATGCTGAGCGGGCTGGTGACCTCCTTTGGTCACGACTGTGTCGATCTTGGCCGCGCGCCTGATGATCGTGCCGCGTTGGGCAAGCGGCTGGATGTCGCAAGCAGCAAAGTGGATGTGATCCTGACCAGCGGTGGTGCCTCTGCGGGGGACGAGGATCATATGTCAGCGATCTTGCAAGAGGCGGGCGCATTGTCGCTTTGGCGGATTGCGATTAAACCGGGCAGGCCGCTGGCACTGGGGATGTGGAAAGGTGTACCGGTTTTCGGATTGCCGGGAAACCCAGTGGCAGCAATGGTTTGCACGCTAATCTTTGCGCGCCCTGCGATGGATGTTCTGGCCGGTGCGGCATGGGCTGTGCCGCAGGGATTTGACGTACCTGCCGGGTTTACCAAGACGAAAAAGGCCGGGCGACGCGAATACCTGCGGGCGCGTATTCGGGACGGGCGCGCCGAGGTTTTTGCCTCGGAAGGGTCTGGGCGGGTTAGCGGGCTATCGTGGGCGGAAGGATTGATCGAACTGCCCGAACCGGCCGGCACCATCAACGCCGGCGATCTGGTGCGGTATATTCCTTACGGCAGTTTCGGCGTGCAGGCCTAGCTCTAATCAAACGTGCCTGCACAGCGCCCCAGCAACATGAAGGCGCGGGCGGTTCGGGTGTCGGACAGGGCGGAAATTTCAGTGTCAGAGGCGGTTTTCTCAAAGCCTGAAAACGTCTGGTCGAACCGGCGCAGGAAGTGGTGTGCCGCGTCACGAAAGATCGGGTCCTGTTTCATCCGTGCATTTGTCAACGCCAGAGAGGATCTGTCGCGAATGCCCCCCAGCGGGGCGATGGCACGGCCGCGCGCACCTTGGGCAAAGTGCCGCCAGACTTCAGGGCGGGCCCGGTCAGGGCGCAGATCATCCATATAGATTCCATCCTGACTCATCAGGGTCAGCACGTCCTGCGATGCCTGCACCAACTGCGAGGTTGAACGGTCCTTGAGCGCCCGGCGCAGGGAGGCAAAGCCGACCTCATCTTCGGCAGTCTCGGGAAAGTTCAGGGCGCGGATAAAATCGTCATTCGACAACAGCGGGGCCATGTCAGCGGCCTGTGTCCCAAGGGCCAGAGCGGGCTGATCATCACCGGCTTTGGTGGGTTCCGGCGGTGCCTTTGGCCGGCCGGATTCATCCCGGCGCGATTGAAATGTTGCAAGGGCGGTTTCGGTTTTGCGCGCGGCGGCGGCGATCTCGTCCAGCTTGCGGGTCACAGAGGGTTCCGTGCGATTGTTTTGGCCCTGTTGCTGGGTGATATAGGCCTGCCGGATGGCATCAATGGATGATTGTAAGCGCTGGCTTTCTTCGCGCATGACGCGGCTGGCCTTTGCCGCAGTGGCCGCAACCCAGATCATCGCCACGGGCATAAAAATTGCCAGCATTGTCATCAGAAACCGCAAGCTCTGCGCGCTTTCATCGCCGCTGCTTTCATCGCGCAGGATCAGGAAAAAGAACGCAGCCCCCAGTAACCATACACCGCTGAGCGCCAGCGCAAGGATTTCGATCGAGGTGATCGTTTCCGGGCGCGGTTTGTCGTAAATGCCCAAAGATGTGGGCCGGCCCGAAATACCCGTTACTTTGACGGTGGCGGTTTGGGCCGGTGGGTTTCCGGCCTGGGCCGGGTCTGTCTGGTCTGGGTCAGTCATCTGCGCGGTCCAATTCAGGCATAGACGATCTTGAGGACCTCATAGGATCGGACACCGCCGGGGGTGCGCACTTCGACGCTGTCACCCTCATCCTTGCCGATCAGGGCGCGGGCAATCGGGGATTTGATGTTCAGCAGGCCGTCTTCGATCTTGGCCTCGTATTCGCCGACAATCTGATAGGTCTTTTCTTCGTCGGTGTCTTCATCCACCAACGTAACGACGGCCCCGAACTTGATTGATCCGGACAGTTTCGCGGGGTCAATCACATCAGCGAGTGAAATCGCCCCTTCCAATTCCTTGACGCGGCCCTCGATAAAGGACTGCTTTTCCTTGGCTGAATGATATTCGGCGTTTTCGGACAGGTCACCATGTTCGCGGGCTTCGGCGATTGCCGTGATGATGGCGGGGCGCTCGACGGTTTTCAGCTGCTTCAGTTCCGTCTCAAGGGCGGTGTGCCCGGCGCGGGTCATTGGAATCTTTTCCATGGCATTTGTCCACGTACAGAGGGCCGCGCACCGCAGTGTTGCGGGTGAACGGCCGTTAAAAGGTCAGGTCGTTGGTTACCTGACCTAAAGTGGTGTGGAAATGCAAGGCCCATCGCAGGGATGCGCGGCCTTGCGCGGGTATCAGTATTGCACAACCTCGAATTCGATCCCGTCAGCGTCGTGAAAGTAGAAGCGCCGCCCGGGTTCATAATCGGCGTGGTTGCCGGTTTTAAAGCCTTGCGCCTTTACGGCGGTTTCCATGGCATCAAGGTCTTCGACCACCACGGCGATGTGGTTCAGGCATCCGACCTGCGTATAGTTTACACCCTTGGCCAATACGTCGTCGCCGGGTGTGTAAAGGGCAACATATTGTGTATCTGTTCCGACATGCACGGTGTGCCCGCCCGCCATGGCGTCACCCTGCCAGCGGATATGCCAGCCGAAAACCGTTTCCATCCAGCGCGCGGTGGCAAGCGGATCGGGGACAGTGAAATTTGCGTGTTCCAATATGGCCGTCATGGTTTTTCCTTTGCTGTTGTCTAGGTGATAAATCCGTTGTAATTTCTAAACCTAACTTTAGGTCAAGGTATTTTTTAGGAGAATTTGAGTGGCAAAGGACGGGCTGACGATTGGGGCATTGGCGTCGCGTACGGGGTTGGCCGTGTCAGCCATCCGCTATTATGAGGCGCAGGGGTTGATTAAACCGTGGCGCAATACTGGCGGACAACGGCGGTTTGAACGGGCAGACCTACGCCGGCTCAGCTTTGTTATGATCGCCCAACAGTTCGGATTTACCCTGCCGCAGATCAAGGAACAGCTGGATCAGTTGCCCCATGGCAGTGCGCCGACCAAGAACGACTGGATCAAAATCAGCAAAGGGTTTCGCGCGACACTGGATGCACGGATCGCAACCCTGACGAAATTGCGTGACAATCTGGACGGCTGCATCGGCTGCGGCTGCCTAAGTCTGGACGTTTGCGCCTTGTATAACCCCAAGGACCGGGCGGCGGAAAACGGCAACGGGCCGCGCTATCTGATGGGGGACAGACCCGTGCGTCAGGGATAGGTCATCGTCATCCCGGTGCTTTGTTGTTTCGCCCGAAAAGCACCTGCGCCCTTCGTAAGGAAACGCTTCTTTCATTTCGGGAGCAGGCCACGGATCAACGGAACTTCGCGGCGGCGATGCCGGGGTGAGCAAAACGGCATTTTGCGTGCAAAAACGGGCAAAATTCATGCCTTAGGTGGCAACAATGGCGTTTTTACGCATCGTCCTGATTGCAATGAAGCCCCGCGTGGTTTAGCGAATTCCAAACTGTATTTGACCAAAGGAACTCTTGCCATGGCCGAGATCGAGCGTGAAGCAATGGAATATGACGTCGTCATCGTCGGGGCGGGGCCTGCGGGTCTGTCTGCGGCGATCCGGCTCAAGCAGCTTGATGCCGATTGTAACGTGGTTGTCCTTGAAAAAGGATCCGAAGTCGGGGCGCATATCCTGTCCGGTGCGGTGCTTGACCCCTGCGGTCTGGACAAGCTGATCCCGGATTGGAAGGCCAAAGGTGCGCCGCTGAATGTGCCTGTGAAAGAAGATAACTTCTATGCACTTGGCGAAGCTGGCAAGGTGCGCCTGCCAAACTTCATCATGCCTCCTTTGATGAACAACCACGGCAACTACATCGTGTCGATGGGCAATGTGTGCCGCTGGATGGCTGAGCAGGCCGAAGAGCTGGGCGTTGAGATTTTCCCGGGCATGGCCTGTTCCGAGATTGTTTATGGCGAAAACGGCGAAGTCAAAGGCGTGGTTGCTGGTGAGTTCGGCAAAAATGCAGACGGCAGTCATGGCGACGGCTATGAGCCGGGCATGGAGCTGCACGGCAAATACGTGTTCTTTTCCGAAGGTGTGCGCGGCAGTCTGAGCAAACAGGTGATTGCGAAGTATAACCTTGATGCCGATTGCGATGTGCCAAAATTCGGCCTTGGGATGAAAGAGATCTGGGAAATCGACCCGTCCAAGCATAACGAAGGCGAAGTAACCCACACCATGGGCTGGCCTTTGGGAACCAAGAACACCGGTGGTACCTTCATCTATCATCTTGAGAACAATCAAGTTTACGTCGGCATGATCGTCGACCTGAACTATAAGAACCCGCATCTCTACCCCTACATGGAGTTCCAGCGCTTTAAACACCACCCGATGGTTTCCAAGCTGTTGGAAGGCGGCAAACGCGTGGCCTATGGTGCCCGCGCCGTGACCAAAGGTGGCATTCAGTCGATCCCGAAATCTGCGTTCCCCGGAGGGGCCTTGCTGGGCTGTTCCGCAGGGCTGGTGAACCTGCCGCGGATTAAGGGCAACCACAATGCGATGCTGTCCGGTATCGCAGCGGCGGAGGCCGCGATGGAAGCGATCAAGGCGGACCGCAGCGGTGACGTACTGGAAGCCTATGACGCGGAATTGCGCAGCGGCGAGGTGGGCAAAGACCTCAAGAAAGTCCGCAATGTGGCTCCGCTGAACGGCCGCTACGGCTTGTTGGGCGGTCTTGCGATCGGTGGCTTTGACATGTGGTGCAACACGCTGGGCTTTTCCCTGCTGGGCACGTTGAAGCACGGCAAGTCCGATGCTGAATCGACAGAACCCGCTTCAAAACACAAGGTTATTGATTACCCCAAACCCGACGGCAAACTCAGCTTTGACCGCCTGACCAATGTGGCGTTTTCCTTTACCAATCACGAAGAAAGCCAGCCGGCCCATCTGACGCTGAAAGATGCCTCTGTTCCGGTTGATGTTAACCTGCCGAAATTTGCGGGCCCTTCCGCGCGCTATTGTCCGGCAGGGGTGTATGAATTTGTCGGTGAAGGCGCAGAACAGAAGTTTCAGATTAACTTCCAGAACTGTGTGCATTGTAAAACCTGCGATATTAAAGACCCCAGCCAGAACATCGTCTGGACCACTCCGCAGGGCGGCGACGGGCCAAACTATCCGAACATGTAACCGGATGCAGGCAAGAGCCTGACGGGAGCAAGACAAAAGGGCGGGGTTTTTCCCCGCCTTTTTTTGGCTGAAATCCGCCTCACAGGACTGTCATGTCCTGCGCCGCGCCATTGCGCTTGCAGGTAGACCTGATAGCTTTGCATGCAAATCAAAGAGGCAGTCGAGATATGTTCAGAAACGTCCTAACTGGCGCAGCGGCCCTGCTGTTAAGTGCTGCGTTTATCCCTCAGGCCAATGCCCAATCTGTGGCTGGTGCCTATCTGGCCGGTCGCCATGCTGCTGTGAAATCGGACTACCGCGAGGCGGCTCGCTATTACGCCGAGGCACTGGCGCGCGATAGCAGCAATGTCGAATTGATCGAAAGCACCGTGTTATCCTATCTGTCGCTGGGGCGGGTGGAGCAGGCAGTGCCGCTGGCCCGTGTGCTGGAACAAAAGAACCAGACATCGCAGGTCGCGCGGATGGTGATCACCGCCGATCTGGCGCAGCGCGAAGAGTATGGCGAGCTGTTGGCGCGGGCATCCGACAGCGAGGGGATCGGCCCTTGGGTGGACGGGCTGGTCAAGGCATGGGCGCATGTGGGCAAGGGGGATGTGACCTCGGCTATGGTGGCATTCGACGCCCTAAGCAAAGAAGCCGGAATGCAGGGTTTTGTGTTGTATCATAAGGCGTTGGCATTGGCGTCTGTGGGTGATTTCGAAGGTGCTGAGCGGATATTCGGCACGGCGGCTGCCGGTGCGGCGGGCCAGACCCGGCGGGGTGTCATGGCCCATGCGGTGGTGCTGGCACAGCTTGAGCGCCACGAGGATGCTTTGGCCGTTTTGCAGACCAGCTTTGGGGATGCAACGGACCCCGAGCTGGACCAGATGATTGTTGCCCTCAAGGCGAAAGAGCCGCTGCCCTTCACGCTTGTGCGAGATGCAAAGTCAGGCATCGCAGAAGTTTTCTTTACCTTTGCTGCCGTGCTGAAAAGTGAAACGGCAGGGGATTACTATGTGCTGCTCTATTCCCGTGTGGCCCGTTTTCTGCGCCCCGGCCACGTTGACGCCCTGTTGCTGACCGCCGGCCTGCTGGAGAACCTTGGCCAAAACGATCTGGCCATCGAAGAATACAAAGCGGTGCCTGCCGACGATCCGGCATTTCATGTAGCTGAGCTGGGCCGGGCGGATACGCTGCGCCGGTCGGGCAAGGAAGATCAGGCGATTGAAGTTCTGGAACAGCTTGCGCGAAGTCATGGGGACCTTGCGGTGGTGCATTCCACGTTGGGGGATGTGCAGCGCGGGCAGGGGAACTTTGCCGATGCCATTGCGGCCTATGATCGGGCGATTGCGCGTATCGCTGATACAGCACGGGCGCGTTGGGTCCTCTATTATTCCCGCGGTATCGCCTATGAACGTTCGGGCAATGCAGAGATGTCAGAGGCCGATTTTCGCGCCGCCTTGGCGATCAATCCCGAACAGCCGCAGGTGCTGAACTATCTGGGGTACTCCATGGTCGAGCAGAACCGGAATCTGGAAGAGGCTCTGGACATGATCGAACGCGCGGTCGCGGCAAGTCCGCAGTCGGGCTATATCGTTGATTCACTAGGCTGGGTTCTGTACCGCATGGGCCGCTATGAGGAAGCGGTGGCCCATATGGAACGTGCGGTCGAATTGGTGGCGGTTGATCCGGTGGTGAACGACCACCTGGGAGATGTCTATTGGGCGGTTGGTCGGCAACGCGAGGCCGAATTTCAATGGAGCCGCGCGCTGTCGTTCATTGATGAAAAAGACAATGAGAGCGAGGCAGACCCTGACCGTATCCGGCGCAAGCTCGAGATAGGGTTGGATCAGGTTCTGGCCGAAGAGGGGGCACCGCCTTTGAAGGTTGCCAATGACCTTTGAGGTCTTTGCACCAGCGAAAATCAATCTGACACTGCATGTCACCGGACAACGGGAAGACGGGTATCATCTGCTTGATTCTATGGTGGTTTTTGCCGAGTTTGGGGACCGTTTGTGGTTCAGCCCGGAGCCGGATATCAGCCTTGATGTGACCGGCCCCTTTGCGCCGGGCGTACCGGTAGACGGTCGCAATCTGGTCTGGCAGGCGGCTGAAATGGCCGGTTGGACGGGCCGGATCACGCTGGAGAAAAACCTGCCGCATGGTGCGGGCATAGGCGGCGGGTCTACCGATGCTGGCGCGACGTTGAATGCCTTGGGGTTTCAGGGGGGCACGGCCAGTCTGGGCGCTGATGTGCCGGTTTGTCAGCGGCAGGTGCCGACGCGGATGCAGGGCATAGGCGCGCAGTTAACAGCCATTAATGGTGTTCCCCAATGCTGGGCGGTTCTGGTCTGGCCGGGCGTTGGTGCTGCTACTCCGGATATCTTCAAGCGTTTGGAAAGAAAGAATAACCCGGCAATGCCCGAGATCCTGCCGACGTTTCAGGAACCACGTCAAATGATCCAGTGGTTGCAAGGGATGCGCAATGATCTGCAAGCGACCTGCGCGGGTTTTGTGCCAGAGGTCGCGCAGGCGTTGGAGGTCTTGAGCGCGTGCGAGGGGCTGGCGCTGGCCCGGATGTCTGGTTCGGGGTCTACCTGTTTTGGGCTGTTTAACAGCATGTCAGAGGCGCGCGCCGCTGCGGCGAAAATCGCCCATGCACGGCCTGACTGGTGGGTCAAATCCTGTGTGATTGGCGGCGCTAGTTGATCCTGCTGACCACGTAATCCGCGATATCAGACAGCATGTCCTTTACCTCGTGGTCTGGCAATACCGCCAGCGCGCCCTTGGCCTTTGCTGCCCAGGACAGGGCGTCATCCTTGGTGGCGGCCAGCGTCTGGTGTTTGTTCAAGAAGGTCAACGCCTGTTCCAGATCGCCGTCTTCCTGACGGCCCTTTTCAATTGTGCGCACCCAGAATGCACGTTCGGCTTCGTCTGCTTTTGCAATGGCTTTGATCACTGGCAAGGTCAGCTTGCGTTCGCGGAAATCGTCACCGATGTTCTTGCCCGTCGCGCCGCTATCCCCTTGATAATCCAGCAAGTCGTCAACAATCTGAAACGCAATGCCCAAGGCATCGCCATAGTCGTAAAGCGCTTGAACCTCTGCGTCCGGCGCATCGGCGATGACGCCCCCCACCTGCGTCGCCGCAGAGAACAGAGCTGCGGTTTTGCCGCGTACAACCTGAAGATAAATGCTTTCGTCGGTGGCCAGATTCCGCGCCGCAGTAAGTTGCAGCACCTCACCTTCGGCGATGGTTGCCGCAGCGTTCGACAGAATCTGCATGACCAGCATGGAACCGGGTTCGGTCATCAGCTGAAAAGAGCGCGCAAACAGGTAGTCCCCAACAAGTACAGAAGACTGGTTGTCCCACAGCAGATTTGCCGTCGGACGGCCCCGGCGCTGATCACTTTCATCGACGACATCATCATGCAGCAGCGTCGCCGTGTGAATAAATTCAACTGTTGCGGCCAGATGGACATGATATGGCCCGCCATAGCCACACATCCGCGCCGCCGCGAGGGTTAGCATCGGGCGCAGACGTTTGCCGCCGGCCTCGACCAGATGGGCTGTCACTTCGGGAATTCGCGGCGCATGTTTCGACGCCATGCGCTCTCGAATAAGGGTACTCACCGCAGCCATATCATCGGTCAGAAAAGCCGCCAGCCGTTCGTGTGGTTTTACACTTGCATCATCGTTCATCAAGACGATCCCATTTCCCGCCCCGCAAAGAGGCTCGACAATCTGGCCGAACTGGCCCACACCTTTGATATGAAGGAACTTTTACGCACAACAGACATGACAGTTATCGCCTTTGCTCAAGCCCTTCTTGAGGGTGAGGATATAGCCTGCTTCGCAATGGACGTAAATATGAGCGCGCTGGAGGGTGGCATTGGAATTTTCCCGCGCCGGTTGATGGTTCATCCTGACAATCACGGTGCGGCTGAACGGGTGTTGCTGGACAATGACATCCCCCTCGGGCGTTAAGCGCGATTATGGGGCGATCTGATCAAGACGCGATCACCCGTGATGCTTTCCTTGGCGGGCGGCTTCACCTGCTCCAGCCCGCGCAGGGGTATCGCGCCGGTCTTGATGCTGTCCTGTTAAGCGCTTGCGTTCAGGCGGAAAAAGGCCAGCGGGTGCTTGAGCTGGGCTGTGGTGTCGGGGCGGCCATCCTGTGTCTTGGCTGCCGGGTGCCGGGGCTGGAATTAACCGGGATTGAGCGGGAAGCGGGGTATGCGGCGCTGGCCCGTCAAAATGGCGGCGCAGCGCTTGAGGTGGTTGAAGCGGATTTGACGGATTTGCCATTGCCGTTACGTCAGCGACAATTTGACCACGTTCTTGCGAATCCGCCGTATTTTGACCGGCGTGCATCGGTGGCTTCTGATGATCCGGCACGTGAGGCTGCGCATGGGGCGCAAACGCCCTTGGCAAAATGGGTCAAAACCGCAGCAAAACGGTTGGCCCCCAAAGGATATGCGCATTTCATTCATCTGACGGAACATCTGCCGGAAATCCTTGCTGCTTTGCCGCATGAGATGGGCAGTGTTGAGGTCTTACCGCTGGCGGCGCGAGCGGGGCGGGCACCGGACCGGTTCATTCTGCGGGCCCGTAAAAACGGGCGTGGGGCATTCAAGCTGAATGCCCCGCTGATTATGCACCAAGGGGCGCGTCATGTTGAGGATGGAGATACCTATGTGCCGGTCGTCAGGGCGGCGCTGCGCGACGGCGCTGCGCTGGTGTTTTAGGCGGGGTTAAGCGGTTGTTTACCCAACTTGTGGTTATGCTGCGCGGCGGCGTGACAGAACTGCGAATCTGTGATTCACTCAAGGTTCAACATTCATCAAGGAGGACTATATGGCTTTTGACGCACGTCTGGAGACCCTCAAGCGGAAACACCACGAGATGAGCGAAGCGGTTGAAACCGCGCAACGCGCACCGGGTTATGATGATCTGCAAGTTGCGACGATGAAGAAAGAGAAATTGCGTCTGAAAGAGGAAATCACGCGGTTGTCGAGCTAACCTAGTTTTTTAAACTCGCGCGCGCGGCGACAAACGCCCCGCCCGTAACTAAAACGGCCGCCCAAAGCAGTGTAAAGCTTGGGGCGGCCACGCCAGCAAGCACAAGAACAAGAGTAGACAGCAGCGGTGCTGCGTAAGAGCTGGTGCCCAGCAGCTGGATGTCCCCCTGTTTAACGCCGATATCCCAGACAAAGAAGGCCAGCCCGACCGGCCCGAGGCCCAGGCCGATGACAGAGGCCCAACCAAGGGCGGTTTCTGGCCAAACGGTTTCTTCAAATACCAGATGAAGAGGGAGAGACAGGCCCGCAGTTGCCAGACAGAAGACAGCAACCGTCGCCGTCGGAGCGTTGCCGACAAGGCGGGACAGCACTGAATAACCAGACCACGTCAGCGCGCAAAGCAAGGCAAGACCATAGCCTATGAGGTATTCAGTCGAAAATGCGGTTCCACCGCCCATGATGATCAGCGCGGCCCCGGCAAACCCAATAGCGGCCCCGATCACATGCCCGGCCATCAAGCGTTCACCAGGCAAAAGACCAGAAAACACGACAATTAACAGCGGCCAAAGATAGGCGATCAAACCTGCCTCGGCGGCGGGGGCCAGACGCAGGGCGGAAAAATAAAGCGCGTGATAGCCAAAAAGACCAATTGTGCCAAAGGCATATACCTTGAAAGGGACGGCGCGCAATGTCGGCAGGGCACCGTTGGATGCCGCCCAAATCAATCCCAATGTGCCGCCCATTGCAAAACAAAGCGTGTTTAGCAGCAATGGCGGCACGGGGGCCGACCCAACCGTGAACAATGCCAACAAGGCCCACAAAAGAACCGCGATAAAGCCGACGAAGGTGGCGCGTGTGCGTGTCATTTCAAGGCAGGCCTTTTCAAGAGTGTCATTGCGTCCGCAATGGCCGCAGTTTTGTCTATTTCACGTAATATCCATTGTTTGAAGGCGTCAATCTGAGGCCGCGTTTCGGCCCCTTTTTGGCATAAAAACCGGAAGCGTGCGCCAGTATTGAGCGCTGTGCCGTAGGGGGCGACCAGCCGGCCTTCGGCCAGATCTTTGATCACCAGTGCCCGCCTGCCAAGGGCAACGCCAATGCCAGCAAGCGCGGCGTCCAGCGCATGGTCACCTTGTGAAAAACGCGGGCCGTTAGGGATCAGCGGTGGCAGGTTCATCGCCGCGGCCCAAGCCGCCCAATCGGTTGGCGGGTCAAGGAAGTTTATTGATTCATCAACGATCAAAACCGCCTGTGCCAGATCGGCAGGGGTTGGATATTTCGCAGCCAGCTCAGGTACCATAACCGGCGTGACCCATTCTTCGGCCAAGGGCACCGCATAAAGGTCTGGGTCCGCCTGAAAACCAAAGCGAATTGCAACGTCGATGTCGTCCCGCACAAAATCCATCAACCGAAGCGAGGCTGAAAACCGCAGTTCGATTTCGGGGTGTTCCTGTGCAAACTCGAACAGTCGCGGGGCCAGCCATTTGGCGGTAAAGGCTGGGCCGGCCGTCACCGTCAGCGAATGATGATCCTGTGTTCGCTGCGCTGCGCGCCAGCCGTTTGTCAGGGTTTCGAAGGCTGCCTTGGCATCAGGGGCCAGCGCCCGTCCTGCATCTGTCAACTCAACAGCGCGGTTCAGGCGCCGAAAAAGCGGTGCCCCCAGATGGGCCTCCAGTGACTTGATCTGAAACGACAAGGCGGCGGGCGTGACATTTAATTCTGCTGCCGCAGAGGCAAATGACATGTGGCGGGCGGCGGCGTCGAAGGCGCGTAGTGCGGTGAGTGGGGGGAGGGGAGCTGCCATGTTCAGTTAAGTACAGCTTAACCGAAGTGTTGGAAAGTCTCGTTTGTCAGTCTGTGTGGCGCAGGTCATATTAAGGTCAGTTCAAAAACACTTCGTTAGCTGCCAAAGGAGCTTTCCGATGATTGAAGCCACTACAAACCCCGCTGCCCGCAAAGCGATGCAAAAAGCCCACGACGCGCGGGGGCAGGCGATGTCATCCGTTTGGGCGTGGCTGTTCCGGTCTTCCCGCTGACGCGCTGCAGAGCGTCTTACGGGATAAAAAAGGGCGGCTCACTCCTGAGCCGCCCTTTTACATTTCAGATTTTCGACAAATCAGACGAAGAATTGCGCTCCGTTGGCCGAGATTGTGGACCCGTTGATAAAGCCGGCGTCGTCGGCCACCAGGAATTTCACGGCGCGGGCGATTTCTTCTGGCTCGCCCAGACGTCCGGCCGGTATTTGTGCGATGATGCTTTCGCGCACTTTTTCAGGCACAGCCATAACCATGTCGGTGCCGATATAGCCCGGGCAAATCGCGTTGGCGGTGATGTTTGCGCGGGCGCCTTCTTGTGCCAGTGACTTCACAATGCCCAGATCGCCGGCTTTGGTTGCCGCATAATTGACCTGTGCGAACTGACCTTTTTGACCATTGATCGAAGAGATGACGACAATGCGACCGAATTTGCGTTCGCGCATACCTGTCCAGACAGGATGCACCGTGTTGAACACACCGGTTAGGTTGGTGTCGATCACCTCGTGCCACTGTTGTGGTGTCATTTTGTGGAAAGGGGCGTCGCGGGTGATGCCCGCGTTTGCCACCACGATCTCAACCGGGCCAAGATCCGCTTCGACCTGTTCGATGCCAGCCTTGGAGCTGTCATAATCCGCGACGTTCCACTTGTAGGTCTTAATTCCGGTTTCTGCGGTGAACGCTGCTGCGGCTTCGTCGTTGCCTGCGTAGGTTGCAGCGACGGTATAGCCTGCTTCCTTGAGTTCTTTAGAAATGGCGGCTCCGATGCCTCGGCTGCCTCCGGTAACAAGTGCGACACGGGACATAAGTTTCCTCCGGTTGGGTTCGTTTATTGCTATTCAAAAAGTTGGCGCGCAATTTTATTGCGCGCCCAATCTTCTTAAGCGCGCTCTACGCACATAGCAACACCCATGCCGCCGCCAATGCACAATGTGGCGAGACCTTTCTTAACGCCACGCCGCTTCATTTCGAACAACAGGGTGTTCAGGATGCGTGCGCCGGATGCGCCGATGGGATGGCCGATGGCGATGGCACCGCCGTTTACATTGACGATGGCCGGATCCCAGCCCATGTCCTTGTTGACGGCGCAGGCTTGTGCGGCAAAGGCTTCGTTGGCTTCAACCAGATCAAGGTCTTCAGCCTTCCAACCGGCCTTTTCCAGCGCTTTGCGTGATGCATAGATCGGTCCAACGCCCATGATCGACGGATCAAGGCCGGCAGTGGCATAGGAGGCGATGCGGGCCAGTGGTTCGATGCCGCGTTTTTCTGCTTCTTCTGCGGACATTAGCAGGGCACCAGCGGCTCCATCGTTTAGGCCAGAGGCATTGGCCGCCGTGACAGAGCCGTCCTTGGCAAATGCCGGACGCAGTTTCTGCATTGCGTCCATTGTCGCGCCGTGACGGATGTATTCATCTGCGTCGACGATCGTGTCGCCGCGGCGGCCCGGTACCGTATAGGCCATGATCTCGTCCGCGAATTTGCCGGCTTTCTGGGCGGCTTCGGCCTTATTTTGCGAGGCCACGGCAAATTCATCCTGCTGTTCGCGGCTGATCTGCCATTTTTCAGCAACGTTTTCCGCGGTCTGCCCCATGTGGTAGCCATTGAATGCATCCCACAGACCATCTTTGATCATGGTGTCGATCAGTTTCATGTCGCCCATCTTTTGACCAGCCCGCATCGCTTGAGCATGGGGGGACATGGTCATGTTTTCCTGACCACCAGCCGCAACGATAGAGGCATCGCCCAGCTGGATGTGCTGTGCGGCAAGGGCCACAGCGCGCAAGCCAGAGCCGCACACCTGGTTGATCGACCAAGCAGATGATTCTTGAGGGAACCCGGCGTTGATATGGGCCTGACGGGCGGGGTTCTGGCCTTGGGCCGCGGTCAAAACCTGACCCAAAATCGTCTCGGAGACTTCCGACGGATCTACACCGGCGCGGGCCACGAGTTCTTTTAAAACGGCAGCACCCAAATCATGAGCGGGGGTATTCGCGAAAGCCCCTCCAAAGCTGCCCACAGCGGTCCGTGCAGCAGATGCGATGACGACATTGGTCATTAATAGCGTTCCTCTTCCAATGGCAGAGGAAAAAGTGACATTCCGGGCAATATCCGCTCAGAACGACTCCCCCACCTTCTGGGCAAGGTGATACAACATGGTACACCGCGCGGCAACTAAGCCTCTGGTCGTGCTGAAATGGCAGAACTTATGGGAAGGTGCCGCTTTAGCCGGCCCGCTTGTTCCGGGATTGCAGCCAAGCGGGCCGTGTCGTTGGCGCACCAAATTGATACCCTTGCAGGCAATCAAACCCCAGTTCGGTCAAGAGGGCCGCATCTTCGGCGTTTTCGACAAACTCTGCCACGGTCAGCATGTCGAAATGTTCAGCAATCGACAATAGCGCGGTGGTAATTACCCTGTTTTCAGGATTTTGCGCGATACCGTTGATAAACTGTCCGTCGATCTTGACGATGTCAAAGTAGAAATCGCTGAAATAGCGGATCGCAGTAAAGCCGGCCCCGAAATCATCAAGGGCAAAGCAGACCCCCTTGGGCTGGAGGTCGTCCATAAAATCGACGACAAGTTCGGGCACCAGCATTGCCGAACTTTCGGTGATTTCAAGGATCAGCCGTTCGCCCAATGTCTTGTCCTGACGTAGGTGCCGGTTCAGCATTTTGGTCCAGCCACCATACCCGATAGAGCGTGCTGACATGTTGATCGACAGGCGCAGTCCCGGATTTGCACTTAGGGCTTGCAACCCCATGCGCAGCGCCAAAACGTCAATTTCGCGCCCCAGCTCCGTGGCTTCGATGACGGGCATGAATTCGCCGGCTGGGATCACCCGCCCGGTCGCGTCAAGCACACGAATCAGCCCCTCGTAAAACGCGACCTTGTCGTGATTACTGGCCCGCATCACCGGCTGATAAGCCAGCAAGGTCTGCTTATGTGCAATTGCCTCTTTTACCATGTCTATTGTCGTCTTGTCGCGTTGCGACACCGCATAATTCAGCGGATTGTCCGCCCCGGCGGGCAGATCGGCAATGCGGCGTTTAATGCGGCTGACCACGACAATTTACTTTCTTCAGTGATTGGTCGACCATGGCGACCAAGTTCTAAGGGTGTGTTAAAATGCCGATTTGGATCGAATTTTAGTCAGCCCTGTGCGCGGGCAAGTTGGAGGGCGATATGGAGCGTTGCGGATGGGCCGGCTCAGAACAGATTTACATGGATTATCATGACACTGAGTGGGGTGTGCCGGAATACGACAGCCGTGCTTTGTGGGAAAAGCTGATCCTCGACGGGTTTCAGGCCGGGCTCAGCTGGATCACAATCCTGAAAAAGCGCGACAATTTTCGTAGCGCATTCGAAGGGTTCGACCCCAATGTGATCGCAGGGTGGGGCGAACCGGAGGTACAGCGCTTGCTGGGAAATGCGGGCATCATCCGGCATCGCGGCAAGATCGAGGCCACGATTACCAACGCCCGTGCATGGCAAAAGGTCGAGCAGCGCGTGGGATTTGATAGCTTCATGTGGGGCTATGTCGACGGCACCCCTTTGCAAAATAGCTGGGCGACATTGGCAGATGTCCCCGCCAAAACGGCTCTTTCGGAACAGATATCGAAAGACCTCAAGAAAGAGGGGTTCAAATTTTGCGGCCCCACGATTGTTTATGCCTGGATGCAGGCCTGTGGGTTGATTAACGATCATCTGGTGACCTGTCCGAAGCGTGCGGAATGTGCCGCGATGGCGCGGGAGAAATAAGCGGATTTACGAACGGCTGGTCGGCAAGGTTTGACGCCTCAGTTTTGCCGAAGTTGCAGTGTAGCCTTTGTGTGAGCCTTGGCCAGGGCGAAGTAGAGCATAGGGGCGGGCAATGGAAGCCACCGTAGAAATCGTAAGGTTTATTCATGAAAACCGTTTGGTTGGGGCAGTGTCGCTCGCCGCATTTATCCTGTACTTTTTCCTGTCATCGCGTCGCGGCAAACAGCGGCAGCGCGCAGCTCACAGCGATAGGCTGACCTCTAGAAGCTCGGAGTATTACAGTACAGAGATTGACGAACTGCAACGGTAGACGACTGTGATCAGCTTTCGTCAAAGGCGAGGCTGTATTCCTCCTCCTTGAACGCAAAAGCTGTGATTTCCCTCTGTCGTGCTACTCCGTCCATTGACTCCCCCAATATCCGCCGTATAAGCGCGCATTCATTGGTGTTGGTGGCCCCCGCAAGGGGATGCCTGTCGGGGTTCGCCCAAAGGACAACGCCCTTTACATATCTAAAGGAGAACAGCCGTGACCAAACGCACCGCTGCCAAGCACAAACTCGACCGCCGCATGGGCGAAAACATCTGGGGCCGTCCA
The DNA here is from genome assembly GCF_029285175.1 of Sulfitobacter sp. M05. Taxonomy (GTDB): domain Bacteria; phylum Pseudomonadota; class Alphaproteobacteria; order Rhodobacterales; family Rhodobacteraceae; genus Sulfitobacter. The sequence continues at coordinate 133,895 of NZ_JABEDH010000003.1, forward strand.
AAGTCACCAGTCAACCGTCGCGAATATGGCCCCGGCCAGCACGGTCAGCGCCGTAAGGGCAAAATTTCCGACTTCGGTATTCAGCTGCGCGCCAAGCAGAAGCTCAAGGGCTACTACGGCGACCTGACCGAAAAGCAGTTCCGCCGCATCTACGGCGAAGCTGAGCGTGTAAAAGGCGATACAGGTGAAAACCTGATCGGTCTGCTGGAGCGTCGTCTGGACGCGGTTGTGTACCGTGCCAAGTTCGTGGCCACAGTATTTGCCGCCCGCCAGTTCGTGAACCACGGCCACGTCCGTGTGAACGGCAAAAAGGTTAACATCCCTTCCTACCGCGTAAAAGAAGGTGACGTGATCGAAGTACGTGACCGTTCCAAGCAGATGGTTGCATTGCTTGAAGCCACTCAGCTGGCAGAGCGTGACGTGCCTGACTATATCGAGGCTGACCACTCCAAGATGACTGCGACATTCACACGCACCCCAACTTTGGGCGACGTGCCATATCCAGTTGTTATGGAACCAAACCTCGTCGTGGAATTCTACGCGAAGAACTAATCTTCGCCTTTTCATTCCAAGCCAATCACAGGGGCTGCGACGGGAAACCGCCGCGGCCCTTTGCTTTTGGCACTGGTCGCGCCCCTCCCTCAAGGCTAGAACGTCTTGAAACCAGAGACAGGACGCGCAGATGACGCAAATCGCACCGCAGCCCGGCATTATGGACATCACGCTTTATCAAGGGGGGGCCGCATCTGTGGCCGGCCTTGAAAATGTGGTGAAGCTATCGTCAAATGAAAACCCTTTGGGCCCGTCACAGGTTGCTATTGACGCGTTCCGCCGGGCGTCTTTCGCGTTGCATCGCTATCCGTCCACGGACCATGGTGCCCTGCGTGCTGCCATCGCCGAAACCCATGAGATTGACGCGGACCGCATCATTTGCGGAGCCGGTTCAGACGAAATCATTGCATTTCTCTGTCAGGCCTACGCTGGCCCCGATACCGAAGTGCTGCATACTGAACATGGGTTTGGCATGTACCGGATCAATGCACTGGCCGCCGGCGCGACACCGGTCGAAGTGGCAGAGCGCGAACGTGTCACCGATGTCGATGCCTTGCTTGAGGGATGCACAGACAAGACGCGACTGGTATTTATGGCCAACCCCAATAACCCAACAGGTACGATGATCGGTGCGTCGGAAATCGCGCGGCTTGCTGACGGTTTGCCACCCAAGGCGCTGTTGGTGCTGGATGGTGCCTATGCCGAGTATGTTGAAGGGTATGACGGCGGGGCATCCCTTGTTGATAGCCGCGATAACGTCGTGATGACGCGCACCTTCTCCAAGATCTACGGGCTGGGCGGGCTGCGTGTTGGCTGGGGGTATTGTCCGAAACATGTGGTGGATGTGCTGAACCGTGTGCGCGGCCCGTTTAACGTCAGCCAAGCAGCGCTAAGTGCTGCGGAAGCTGCGGTACGAGATACCGCCTATCTGGAGCATTGCCGCACTGAAAACGCGCGCTGGCGGACATGGATGGCCGATGCCCTTGCTGAAATCGGCGTGCCGTCGGATGTGTCTTGTGCCAACTTTGTGCTGGCGCGGATGGCCAGTGCTGAAGACGCGGATGCCTGCAACGCCTATCTTGCCAGTCAGGGCCTGCTGGTTCGTCCGGTAGGGAGTTACAAGCTGCCGAATTGTCTGCGGATCACCGTCGGGGACGAGGCCAGTTGCCGGCGTGTTGTTCATGCCATCCGAAAGTTCAAAGAAGGGGCTGTTGATGCCGCAAGTGTATGAACGTGTCGCTCTGATCGGTCTCGGGCTGATCGCCTCCTCTATGTTCTGGGCGATAAAGCGGGGGGGGCTGGCAGGCGAGGTGACCGGCTTTGCGCGTTCGCCCCAAACCCGCGAAACAGCGCGCGAAATCGGCCTGTGTGATCGGGTGTGCGACACAGTTGCAGAGGCTGTCGAAGGGGCCGATCTGGTGGTGTTTTGTGTGCCCGTCGGTGTCATGGGGGCAGTTGCCGCCGAAATAGCCCCCTATCTAAAGGCCGGTGCTACGGTTTCCGATGTGGGCTCGGTCAAGGCGGATGTCATCGCGCAGGTCGCGCCGCATCTGCCTGATAACGTCCATTTTGTGCCCGCGCACCCGCTTGCCGGGACCGAGCATTCTGGCCCTGCGTCCGGTTTTGCCGAACTGTTCGACAACCGCTGGCTGCTGATTGTACCGGCTGATGGCACCGACCCCGCTGCAACGGCGCGTTTGCGCGCCTTGTGGGAAGGCATGGGTGCAAATGTTGAAGAAATGGATGCAGAACACCACGATTTGGTTTTGGCCGTGACCAGTCACGCGCCGCACCTGATCGCCTACACCATGGTGGGCGTCGCGGATGATCTGCGCCGGGTGACCGACACCGAAGTGATCAAATATTCCGCTGCCGGTTTTCGTGATTTCACTCGTATCGCGGCGTCAGACCCCACCATGTGGCGTGACGTGTTCCTGTCCAACAAAGATGCCACGCTGGAAATTCTGGGCCGTTTCACCGAAGAGTTGTTCGCCTTGCAGAGGGCGATCCGGCAGGGTGATGGGGAACACCTGCACAAGTATTTTACCCGCACCCGGGCAATCCGGCGCGGGATTATCGAAGCCGGCCAAGATACGGATGCCCCTGATTTCGGGCGGGGCGCGGAGCGCAGCAAGTGATCCGGATCTGGGTCGCCTGTTTGATGCTTGGTTCTACGCAGCTGGCATTTGCGGCGGATCCCGCGGCCTCTTTAAGGCCGGTGTTGCGCGGCGGTAATGTTGCCCAGCAGCCGGTAACACTTGAGCCGTCAGGCGCAATTTCCCAACCGCCGCAAAGCGCGCAGCAAGAGGCAGTCAAGCAGCGTGGTGGCATATTTTCCTCCCTGCGTCCGCTTTTTCGCAGCAAGAAAGCAGCCAAAGAGGGACGGGCCCGCAAGCAACAACTGGCCAAAGGTGCCCTGTGTGGGGACACCGCAATTCAGGGCGAAACGGTGGGCCGTGTCACCGGCAAGCTGCGCGGATGTGTCATTGAAAACGCTGTAAGGGTGCGTTCGGTTTCTGGCATTGGCCTAAGTCAACAGTCGGTGATGGATTGTAAAACGGCGGGTGCCCTCAAGCACTGGATAGAAAATTCAGCCAAGCCGGCCTTGTCGAAAAAAGGGGGTGGGTTGAGCAGCATCCGAGTGGCGGCGCATTACGCCTGCCGCACCCGCAATAACCAGAAGGGTGCCAAGCTGTCCGAGCATGGCAAGGGCCGCGCGATTGATATCTCCGGCTTTAGGCTGGCGGACGGCACTCAGGTCAGCGTGTTGAAAGGCTGGAAGGCACGGCGCTATTCCAAGGCGCTGCGGCGGATGCACAAGGGGGCCTGTGGGCCGTTTGGCACGGTTCTGGGCCCCAAGGCGAACCGCTTTCACCTTGATCACTTCCACTTTGACACCGCCCGATATCGCTCGGGCAGCTATTGCAGATAGTCAGCGCTGGAACAGACGCGGGGCAGGGCCGATCGGGATTGGCCCGAGGAATGCGCGGCCTTCAACAAACCGCAGTTTGAGGTCAAGCCGGGCCGGATCACCGCCCAGATTGGCCAGTGCGTTCAACATCACCTCTGCCTGTGGCCGCATGTCCGCGCCAAGCAGACCAGCGTTCTCGGCCAGTTCAAGGGCAGCGCGCCAGTTCTCGATCAATAGGTCAAGCTGACCCTCCGGGGTGCCCGATGCATCCAGTTGGATTTGGCCGGCAAGATTTATCTTAACCGGTCCCCAGCTCAGCGCAATTCGTTGAATCTCTATCTCACGGGGGGATGGTGCCGGCTGGTTCAGCGTGTGGCGATCAAGCGGTGCGTCAAATGTAACGGTGGCATCTGCAACCGCGGTGTCAAACGTCAGTGGCCAGTCAAGCGGCAGGGACAGGGCGCGACGGACCATCCCGCCCGGAACCAGCTGTGCAATGTCCAATGTAATGCGGTAGACTTCAGCGGTGCCCCCCTGGCGCAAATCCCCCGCGAAACCCTGTGCATTCAATAGGTTGCCCTGTTGCAGGTCCAGTTGCCAAGGACCGCTGACGGCATTCAGGTGATCCAGTTGCAATGCAGGTGAAGGATGCAGGCGCAGGGCCGCCCGCGCGTCTGGGGCCGTCAACGCGAACGCGACATCCGGCGTTGAAATGTCGACCGCTGTTTGTGGGAAATGCACCGCAAGGTTACCGGGCCAATACGACAGGGCCGTGATCCGCAGGGCATCCGCAGAAAATCCGTGTCCAGTCCGGGGCGATTTCAGCGCGAGCTTGTCCATCCCCAGATCAAAACGCCCGGGAAACCCGCCCAGCTGTACCGCGCTGACATCCGCTTGCCAGCCCGCGCTGCGGCGTTGCTCTAACCATTTGTTCAAACCGGTTTCCAGCGCAGTTGTGGCAAGCAGCCACCAGATGCCCCAAAGCACAGCAAGCACCGCAATTGTCCAAACCAGCCTGCGCACCTGCAAAACCCCTTTAACTTAACCCTCAGATGCGGTTTACCGGCCCCGACAAAGAAGGACCAGCACGATGGCATTATGGGTATTCGGATACGGATCACTTTTGTGGAATCCGGGGTTTGAGGTTGCAGAGTCTGTGATCGCCAGCCTGCCGGGTTATGCGCGATCTTTTTGCATGCGCTCGATCCACCATCGTGGCACGCTCGAAGACCCCGGATTGGTACTGGCGCTGGATGAACAACCGCAAACCGCCTGCTCTGGCATGGCCCTGCGGGTGATGGACGGACAAGAAGACGAAACGCTGGCCTATCTGCGCGAACGCGAACTGGTGTCAGCGGCTTATCTGGAAAAGATGCTGGATGTGACCCTTGCAGATGGGCGCATTGTGACGGCCGTTGTCTATGTCATTGACGAAAACCACGAACAGTATTGCGGCGGTTTGCCGTTGGAAGAGCAGGCACAGATCATCGCAATGGCCGTCGGCGGGCGGGGGCCAAACACAGAATATCTCTATAACACGGCTGATCACCTATGTGCCGTGGGACTGGAAGATGCAGACCTGAACTGGCTGCATACGCGTGTGAAAGCGCTCGCGGGATAAAGCCTTGGCAAACTAGTGCGTTTTCTGTCTAATCTACCCAGAGAGCAGTAATACCGGGGCAGGAGAAACGGCTTAATGGCGCAGGCAGACCGCGCGGAGCGACCACAGTTTTCCCAGCCCTTCCGTCAGATATCATTGATGCTGATCGTTCTGGGGCTGACCGGCTTCGGGGCCTTTCTGGCATTGCCCTCGGTTTATCCGATTTTTGTGGCGAACCCCTATCTGAACGGGGTGATCATTCTGGTATTCTTTATCGGCGTGCTGGCGTGTTTTTATCAGGTATATCAACTGATTGGATCGGTTCGATGGATCGAGAACTTTGCCTCTGACGCGCCCGACCCCGACACGGTTGCTCCGCAACTTCTGGCCCCGCTGGCGTCACTGCTGCGCACACGTGGCGCACGGATGCAGGTTTCCGCAACCTCGACCCGCTCGATCCTGGATTCCGTTTCCACCCGTATCGACGAAGCCCGCGAGATCACGCGTTACATCGTTAACATGTTGATTTTTCTCGGTCTCTTGGGAACGTTCTATGGTCTTGCAACGACGGTTCCGGCGGTTGTCGATACAATCCGCAGTCTCGCCCCCTCTGAAGGGGAGGGGGGTGTTGATGTTTTTGGTAAGCTGATGACGGGGCTGGAAGCGCAGCTGGGCGGCATGGGCGTTGCCTTTGGGTCGTCTCTTTTGGGGCTGGCGGGGTCTTTGGTTGTGGGGTTGCTAGAGCTTTTTGCGGGGCACGGGCAAAACAGGTTCTATCAGGAACTTGAAGACTGGCTTAGCTCGATCACCCGCGTAGGCTTTAGCGCCGGTGAAGATGCAAGTGGCGAACAGGCGGCGATGGCGGGCGTGTTGGATCATTTGTCAGAGCAAATGGTCAACCAAATGGATGGGCTGCAATCACTATTTGCCAATTCCGAAGCGGGTCGCGTTGTTGTTGATGAAAAGCTGGGTAAGCTGGCCGATGCCGTCGACCGGATGACCGAGCGTATGCAACGCGATGATGCCGCTGCCGTCGCGCTTGAGCGGATCGCGGGCGGGCAGGAGCGGCTGATCACCACACTGGAGGCGCATAGCAGCGACGGTATAGACGCCGAAAGCCGGATGCGTTTGCGCTCGATTGATGTGCAGATGTTGCGCATTCTTGAGGAGATTTCAGCGGGCCGTCAGGAAACCATGGCCGAGTTGCGACAGGATATCTCCCTGCTGGCCCGGGCGATATCCGGCACGCCGCCGCGGCGGGTACGCGCGCCCGACAAACCGGGTGGAGGAGAGCGATAGATGGCTCTTTCGCGTCGCACCGGTGCGCGCTTTCAAAGCTCGATCTGGCCCGGGTTTGTCGATGCGATGACCGGCTTGTTGCTGGTGCTGATGTTTGTTCTCACCATTTTTATGGTGGTGCAGTTTGTCCTGACGGAACGGATCACCGGGCAGGAAAACGAGTTGAATACCCTGTCAGGCGAGGTTGCCGCCCTTGCGCGGGCGTTGGGGCTTGAGGAACGCGATAATGCCCAGCTTGAGGCGCGGTTGGGGGCACTGAACGCGTCGTTGCAATCGGCACAGGACGTGGCATCGCAGCAAGAGGCGTTGATTGCGGCACTGACGGCGGAACGCGACACACAGGCCCGGGCGCTGGATGCGGCAGCCGGTGAAATCACGACTTTCGAAGCCCAGGTTGCCGGGCTTTTGGCCGATCGGGAACGGGATCAGGCGGTGCTGTCCGATTTGCAGGCCCGCGAGGCAAAGTTGATCACCGATCAGGAAGCCCTGAATTTGGCGTTGGCCAATGCGCGCAGCGAAATTGATGCCAAATCAGAGGCGGCACGGTTTGCTGCGGCCCGTCGCGAAGCGCTTGAGGCACTGGTTGCTGATTTACGTGCCCGCAACGGAGAAACGCAGGCACAGGTCGTCGATCTGCAAGCGCAGGTTGCCGCCGGTGTCGACGCTTTGAGCGCTGAAGAAGCCGGGCGTCTGGCCGAAGCGGCAGCCGCCGAAGCCCTGCGCGCCCGACTGGCTGAGGCGGATGCAGAATTGACCGCGATGACCCTTGCGCTGGAGGCGCAGCGTCAGGAAGCCGAGGATACATTGACCCTGCTGGCGGCGGCGCGCGCGGCGCAGGGCGATCTGGATCAAACACTGGCCGAAACGCTGATCCGGTTGCAGTCGGCACAACAAGAGGCACAGGCAGCGGCAGGGGCACAAACCGATCTAACGAAGGCCAATTCGGAAATTACACGACTTGAGAATGAGGTCGCCGGGCTAAGCACCACTGTAGCGGACTTACGTGGTCAGCTGGGACAACAGAAGGCCGCGGCGGATCAGGCCACAGCTTCGGGCGAGGCCGTTCGACAGGAGCTTACAGCGGCGCAGCAGGAGCTGGACAGCTTGCGCGCAGCGGTCGCAGCGCAGGAAGCCGTAGCAGCAGAGCTGGGCACAGACCGCGAGGCATTGCGTGCCCGTCTGGCCGCCGCCGTCGCGGCCCGCCTCGCGGCGGAAACAGAGGCGCAGGATCAAGCCAGCCAAGCCGAAGCCCGCGCCGCCCTTTTGGACGCTGCCCGATCGGCCCTTTCAAAAGAGGAATCCACAAGTGCCGACGCGCAACGCCAGACAGAGTTGCTTAACCAGCAGGTTGCCGCCCTGCGTACGCAGTTGGGAAACCTTCAGTCGTTGCTGGATGATGCCAAGGCCCGTGATATCGCAAAAGACGTGGAATTGCAGTCCCTTGGAAATGAACTGAACACAGCGCTGGCCCGTGTCGCAGCCGAAGAAAGCCGCCGTGCTGATTTGGAAGCTGCCGAACGTGCCCGCCTAGAAGCCGAAGCCGCGGCCCTGAAAGCAGAAACCAAGGATCTGGAACAATATCGGTCAGAGTTCTTTGGCCGGCTCAGGGATGTGCTGGGGGCGCAGGAAGGCGTGCGCATCGAAGGGGATCGGTTTGTGTTTTCCTCAGAGGTCCTGTTTCCACCGGGGGGCGCTGTGTTGTCTGATGAGGGGCGCGGCGAAATTGCAAAAGTTGCCAGCATTCTTCGATCTGTCGCCGATGATATCCCTTCAGAAATTGACTGGGTGATCCGCGTTGATGGACATACAGACAATCAACCCTTGTCCGGTTTCGGAGAATTCGCGGACAATTGGGAGCTGAGCCAGGCGCGGGCGCTGTCGGTTGTGAAGTATATGATCAACTTTCTGGGCATCCCGCCTGGGCGTTTGGCTGCGAACGGGTTTGGCCAGTATCAGCCGGTAGCATTGGGCAATAGTGAAACGGCCCGGGCGCAAAACCGTCGGATTGAGTTGAAATTCACCGAGAAGTAACGGGGGCAGTCATTTGATGATGACGTGTTCCTGTCGGCTATTGATCACGATCCCTCCCCGCAACAAGGTTGCCCGCGCAACATAGGGTCCCGCTGGCCACGTCTCGCGCCGTCGCAGGTGCTGGCCAACGGCACGAAAAGTCTGGGCATTGCGTCTGGTCAACGTGCGATCTTCGGCGATGACCACCCCCTGCGGGCCGCTGATCTCCAGCCGGATGACATCATCTTTTCGGGTGCCGAAGCTAAAGCTGTAGATAAACAATGCGGGTGCCGTGACGGGCAAGGTGCGAACGGGGGCAAGCCCGTCCTTGACAGCCTCGTATTTCGGCATTGCGGTTCTTAACCCTACTTCCAGAATACCGCCCGGTTGATAGGTTGGCGTCTCGGCCCAAAGGGTGCTGTCCCCCGGGCTGGCGCAGGTCAGTGTGCCGTCCGGATCAAAGGGATCAACAGGTTTGCCGTCCTTACGCACCGAGAGATGCAGATGCGGGAATTCGGTACGGCCAGACAGGCCGATCTGCCCCAGAACATCACCCGCCTTGACCATCTGGCCTTTTTCGACGCTCACGCTGCCCTGTTTTAAATGGCAATATTGCGTTTCCCAGCCACCGGGATGCGCCAAAACAACGCCGTTGCCGCATTCTTTGCCCTTCACGCTGGCCGCCGTTTCGTCGGTGTATCCGGTATCGGGCATCTGGTTGCGCCGCCCCCGTACCTGACCGTCTGCGGCGGCCAGAACGTCAACGCCGGCCCGCATTCGTGCACGGTTAGGCAGGGCAAAATCGGTGCCCTTGTGCCCGTCATAACTCAGGTCCAGACATTGATAATCGCGAGACGCGTCACCCGGATCACGGTCCATATATTGCTGAATATAGCAGCTGTCGCCTAATGTGCAGTCCACCGGGAATTGCAAGCTTAACCCCTCTGCCGCAGCACTGCCGGCAAAGGGGAGGGACAGGGCCCAAAGGCCCCGTCTTATCATTCCGCAGTCAGCAATGGTGGTTTGTTGCCTGACAGCTGGCGTTTTCCATGATCAAGGATCGTCAGTTCAAGTTCGTCTTTCTTGACCCCGACTTTCACAACGCCACCTTTGGCAAGCTTGCCAAACAGCAGCTCTTCGGCCAGCGGCTTTTTGATGTGTTCCTGAATCACACGTCCCAGCGGACGTGCGCCCATCTTGTCATCATAGCCTTTGTCGGCCAGCCATTCGGCGGCCTTCTTGGACAGTTCAAAGGTGACGTTGCGGTCCATCAGCTGTGCTTCCAGCTGCAGCACGAATTTTTCGACCACTTGCAGGATCACTTCTTTGGGCAGGGCCGCAAAGGAGATGACGGCGTCCAGACGGTTGCGGAATTCCGGCGTAAAGGTGCGTTCAATCGCCGCTGTATCCTCGCCGGTGCGCCGTTCGCGGCCAAAGCCGACAGCCTCTTTTGCCTGCTCGGAAGCCCCGGCGTTTGACGTCATAATGATCACCACATTGCGGAAATCCACCGTGCGCCCGTTATGATCTGTCAGCTTGCCGTGGTCCATCACCTGCAACAGAATGTTGTAGACATCCGGATGGGCCTTTTCCATTTCGTCAAGCAGCAGCACACAATGCGGGTGCTGATCAACGCCATCCGTCAACATGCCACCCTGATCAAATCCGACATAGCCGGGAGGGGCGCCGATCAGGCGTGAAACCGCGTGTTTCTCCATGTATTCGGACATGTCAAAGCGCAGCAATTCAACACCCAAGGTGTCGGCCAGTTGCTTGGCCACTTCGGTTTTCCCGACACCGGTTGGCCCGGCAAACAGGTAGTTACCGATGGATTTTTCCGGTTCCCGTAGCCCGGCCCGCGCCAGTTTGATTGCCGATGCCAGCGCTTCGATGGCGGCGTCCTGGCCAAATACCACGCGTTTCAACGATGCTTCGAGGTCCTTCAAAACCACCACATCATCCTTGCTGACCGACTTTGGCGGAATGCGGGCGATGTTGGCGACAACGGCTTCCACCTCTTTGGTGCCGATGGTCTTGCGACGTTTGGAAGCGATAACCAAATGCTGCGCGGCACCGGCCTCGTCGATGACATCAATGGCAGAATCCGGCAGTTTACGATCGTTGATATACCGCGCCGCCAGCTCAACCGAGGTTTTGATCGCATCAGAGGTGTATTTGACCGAATGGTGATCCTCAAAATAGGGCTTGAGGCCTTTGAGGATTTTCACGGCATCCTCGACAGAGGGTTCATTCACGTCGATTTTCTGGAACCGGCGTGCCAAGGCACGGTCTTTTTCAAAGTGTTGGCGGAATTCCTTATAGGTGGTCGACCCCATGGTGCGCAGCTTGCCACCAGCCAGGGCAGGCTTGAGCAGGTTCGACGCGTCCATTGCGCCGCCAGAGGTGGCACCGGCACCGATCACCGTGTGGATTTCGTCGATGAACAACACGGCATCGTCGTGATCTTCCAGCTCGGTCACCACGGCTTTAAGGCGTTCCTCAAAATCGCCGCGATACCGGGTACCAGCCAGAAGCGCCCCCATGTCGAGCGAGAATATGGTTGTGTTTTCCAGCACTTCGGGCGTCTCACCCGCAACGATCTTGCGCGCCAGACCTTCCGCAATGGCGGTTTTCCCGACACCGGGATCGCCGACCAAAAGCGGGTTGTTCTTGCGGCGGCGGCACAGTACCTGAATGCAGCGTTCGACCTCGTTGTCCCGCCCAATCAGGGGGTCGATGTCGCCCTCGCGGGATTTGGCGTTCAGATCGACGCAGTATTTCTCAAGCGCGGTCTCTTTCTTCTCGCCTTCGGTCACCCCTTGGGTTTCTTCCTCATGTTCGGGGGCACCGGCAACCGGACGGGCCTCGCCATACGCGGGGTCTTTGGCAACACCATGGGCGATGTAATTCACGGCATCATAGCGCGTCATTTCTTGCTCTTGCAGGAAATAGGCGGCATTGCTTTCGCGTTCGGCAAAGATCGCGACCAGAACATTCGCCCCGGTTACCTCAGTACGACCGGAGGACTGTACGTGGATCGCCGCGCGTTGGATGACCCGCTGAAAGGCGGCGGTCGGCACTGCTTCAGAGCCATCCACATCCGTCACAAGGTTGTTCAGATCATCGTCGACAAATTCGACGAGTGTCTCGCGCAACTCGTTTATGTCGACAGAACAGGCTTTCATCACCTGCACCGCGTCGGGTTCGTCGATCAGCGATAAAAGGAGGTGTTCCAGCGTTGCGAATTCGTGACGCCTTGCATTGGCCAGTGCCAATGCTGAGTGGATTGCCTGCTCAAGTGTATTTGAGAATGAAGGCACCTGCGTGCTCCTTATCCTGTGGGCCGGTGGGAATGCTGTGGTATGACAGGTTCCCGTGCCGACCATGGCCTCTTAGTGTTAGAGTTTGGTTGATCGTGGCGCGTCTTCAAGCATTTTCTTGAAAAAACTGGCTTTTGATCACGATATTTTGCAATTTTTGTCTTGTCTGTGGCGGTCAGAAAACATCTTTCTGCCTGCGGATTTCTGTGAACACTTCTGCATCAGAAGCGGTTTGCATCCCCAAATGCGCACGAATGCCCGGATCGGCGGGGCGCAAAAAGGGGTTGGTTTCAAGCTCGGTTGCAAGGGAGGACGGCACCGTGGGTTGCCCCTTGGCGCGGGTCCGTGTGATTTTTTCTGATCTTGATATAAGGGCGGGATTTTCCGGATCAACCGTCAGAGCGAATTTCGCGTTGGACGCGGTATATTCGTGGCCGGAACACAGAGTTGTTTCTGGCGGCAAGGTCATCAGCTTTTGCAAAGATATCCACATTTGCTCTGGCGTGCCTTCAAACAGCCGGCCACAACCAAGCGCCATCAGGCTGTCGGCAGTGAAACAGACCTGCGCGGTGGGAACATAAAATGCGATATGGTTCAGGGTATGGCCGGAGACGTCGAATATCTCGGCCTCAAGCGCGCCCAATTGCACTTTGTCGCCTTCACTCAGAGCAACATCCAACGGGGGCAGCCGGTGTGCGTCGGCTTTGGCCCCGACAACTTGCGCCGGATGGCTGGCGAGCAGATCGGCCAACCCGTCAACGTGATCCCAGTGGTGATGTGTCAGCCAGACCTGACTTAACGTCCATCCCCGCGCCTCCAGCTCGGCCTTAATCGGCGCGGCATCCGGCACGTCGATAACCGCCACTTCGCCAGTTTCGCCATCGCGCAACAGATAGGCATAGTTATCGGTGAGGCAGGGAATGGTGATCAGGTCAAAGGCCATGGTGGATTTTTCTGTTGTTGCTATGATTTGACCAAAGTGACACCGCAAAGGCAGGTTCGCAATGCACCTCGACGTTCAAGATCTGCGCAACTTCTACTATCGCAACGCTTTGGGGCGTGCGGCACAGAAAAGTCTGCGTGACCGGATGCTGGAGCTTTGGCCCGAGGCCAAGGGGCAGACGGTTGTGGGGTTCGGGTTTGCCGCACCGTTGCTGCGCCCTTATCTCAAGGACGCCAAGAGGGTGGTTACCTTGATGCCGGGCCCGCAGGGGGTGATGCCCTGGCCGGCGGGGATGCCGAACACTGCGGTTCTGACGGAAGAGACCCTGTGGCCGATCGAAACCGGGCATGTGGACAAACTGGTTTTGTTACACGGGCTTGAAACCTGTGAACGGCCTTCGGATCTGCTTGAGGAATGCTGGCGGGTGCTGGGGCCGGGGGGTAAGGCGTTGTTTATTGTGCCGAACCGTGCCGGCCTCTGGGCGCGGCGTGATAAGACGCCGTTCGGTTTCGGCCAACCCTATTCGCCGGGGCAGCTGGACACGCAGCTGAAGAAACACCAGTTTCTGCCGGAACGCCAGCTTGGGGCGTTGTTCCAGTTTCCCACCCATCAACGCATCTGGATGAAGTCGGCGGGCCTGTTCGAGCGGGTTGGCCGGCATATGCCGGCCATTCTGGGGGGCGGGGCCTTTATGGTCGAGGCGACCAAACTGGTCTATCCGCCCAAGGGAATTTCCGCGCGCGAACGCAAAAGGGTCAGCGTGTTGAACGGGTTGTCCGAACCCGCTGTCAGCGGTGCGCGCAGGGTGTTGTGAAACGTCAGAAGGTCCGTTCGCTGCCAGCACGGAATGGGCCGCAGGGCGTTCGCGCAGCATGTGCTATCTATTCAGACAGGCCTTCTTGGCTTTCCCAGTCAATATCTGGCTGTTGGCCTATGATACCGTTTGGATTGTGATCGCCATCGTTGACATAATAACCATATCTGATTTCGTCGAAATTAACTGTTTCTCGAATGCCGGGCACTTGAAATATGCGTCGCGTAAAGCGCCATAATCGCGGATAGTCCAACAGTCGTTTCCGCGTACAGCGAAAATGCGTCGCATAGACGGTGTCGAACCGAACAAGAGTCGCAAACAACCGAATGTCGGCCATGGTCAAATCGTTTCCGAAAAGGAATGTCCGATCGCTCAACCTGTCTTCCAGCGCATCAAGTGTGCGGAAAACAGCGTCAACGGCCTCATCGTACTCGTCTTGTCGCTGCGACTTGCCTGCGCGATAGACGGCGTTCGATAACCCGTCAAAGATATAGTGAATTAGCTGGTCGATATCACTTTCCAACGCCTTCGGTCGCAGGTTGATCTGTGAGCTTACCCGATCAAATGCGACCATAATATCAGCAGAAGAGTTCGACAGAACCTTGCGATTTACTGCGTCCCAGAGGATTGGTACCGTTGAACGACCGGTATAGTCGGGAACCGTTGACGTGTAGAACTGGTGAACATGCTGAAAATCAGCGCGGTTCGGGAGCGGCCCGCCTGGCAAAAGGCCATATCCTTCGCGGCGCGGCCCCCCAGCCCACTGTATTCCGACAATATTCTTGAGACCCGCAAGAACGAGTGTGATGACGGCACCATGTGACCAAGGGCAACTTGCCGAAGCAATGAGGAAAATCCGACCTTTCGATGTGCTGTCATCTTGCAAAAGGTTTGCATCAATCGAAGTTGGAAGTGCGCTCTGCTCGCGTCGATACGTCCCAGACACCATTGACCGATCCACATCACCTTCCCACCTGCCATTAATTAGCATGCCCATTTCTTATTTTCCTCTAGCTGTTTTGGGAAAGTTATCATTGAGTTAAGGACGCGAAAAGCCGGCCTTGGCGTTGTAATATCGAAAGCTCGCTCTGTACCGATTTCCCGATTGTATCCGATATCAGATTGATGGGGGATGCTGATGAGCTGACACCGCGCCCTGATACGATGCGGAAAATCCACTGTATCGAAACAAGTTTCACGACAAGCCATAGACCCAGCGGTCAGTTCTTCAGACTGGCCATCAGGCGATGGAACTTCTCGCCCTGAACGGCAACATGATCTCTTAGGGCGGTGGCCGCACGATCTGCATCTTCGTTTTGCAGAGCCGCAACAATTTCCAGATGCTCGGCCATGGATTGATCCAGCCTTCCGCGAAACCGCAACTGCATCTTGCGATAAGCCCTCAGCCGGTTCTGCAATTGTAGCGTCTGTTTTTCGAGGTATCGGTTTGCAGATCCGCGATAGATAATCTGATGAAACCGTTCGTTTTCATCGTAATACAGATCGTGATCCAGATTTGCGACGGCTTGCTGGCAATTCACATTGGCCTCGGCTAGCTGCGCCAGCCCGTCTTCGGTGATCCGCGTGGCGGCCAGCCGGCCACAGGCCGCTTCGATTTCGGCCATGGTTTCGAACATTTCCATCAATTCGACCGGCCCGGGTTGGCGCACAAAAACACCACGGCGCGGGATTTGCTCGGCCATGCCGGAAGACACAAGCACCTGTAGCGCTTCGCGTATGGGGGTGCGGGAGACGTTGAATTGCTCGGCCAGCTTCAGCTCGTCAAGCCGGTCACCATCACTGTAGGCCCCGGAAAAGACCAGTTGTTCCAGCGTTTCTGCAATCTTGTCTGCGCGTCTGATATCCATGTGGATTTTCTACAGGGAGCGGGCGGGGAATGCGAGGGTGGAATTTTTGTATACAATAAATTTGACTTAGGATGCAAGACGTGGAAAAACCACTGCCAGTCGTATTGGAGCATTGAACTCCGGACAAATCCTGGGAGGGAGCTATGAACTCAAAGTTATTTACAACCGCCGCCGCATTGGCCTGTCTGGTGCTTGGCACCGCTGCGCAGTCAGAAACGCTGCGCCTGTCGCATCAATGGTCCAACAAGGATGTGCGCCATCAGGTCGCGCAAATCGTCGCTGATGAAGTTGCTGCGGCAGATGTTGATCTGGATATTCAGATTTTCGGTTCCAAGTCTTTGTTCAAGCCGCGCGAGCAATATCGCCCCCTCAGCCGCGGCCAGTTGGATATGACGGTGCTGCCGCTCAGTTATGCCGGCGGACAGCAACCCGCCTATAACCTGACTTTGATGCCGGGCATGGTGAAGAACCACGATCACGCCGCCCGTCTCAGTGCCTCGCCTTTCATGGAAGCACTTGAGGAAAAGATGGCGGATGATGACGTGATGGTGCTGGTCCACGGCTATCTGGCTGGTGGTTTTGTTGGCAAGGACAAGTGCATCACTGCACCGGAAGATGTGAAGGGGCTGCAAACCCGCGCGGCAGGCAAGGCGTTTGAGCAGATGCTGGCGGGGGCAGGGGCGTCGATTGCGTCTATGGCCTCTTCGGAAATCTATAACGCCATGCAGACCGGCGTTTTGACGGCAGCCAATACATCGTCTTCGTCTTTTGTGTCCTATCGGATTTACGAACAGGTCAAATGCTATACCCCGGCGGGCGATGTGGCTTTGTGGTTCATGTACCAGCCTTTGTTGATGAATAAATCCACCTTTGACGGTTTGAACGCGGGTCAGCAAAAGGCGCTGCTGGATGCGTCGGCCAAGGCCGAGGCTTTCTATCTCGAAGAAGCCAAGAAACAGGATGCGGCATCGGAAAAAGTGTTCCGCGACGCCGGTGTCGAGATTGCACAGATGTCGAGCGAAGATTTTGATGCTTGGCGTGCCTTGGCACAGGAAACCTCTTACAAGGCCTTTGTGGCCGATGTGCCGGACGGTCAAAAGCTTCTCGATATGGCGCTGGCCGTCGAGTAACCCACATGCGGAAGGCCGCCGGGTTGCGCGCGGCCTTCCAACTTTGCTCCTCAAACCTCCAAGGAATTGATTATGGCGGGCTCAAGCTCGGCTGTTGCAGCGCATACAGGTAACAACCTGTTTCTGCGTTTTGTGGCTGCCCTTTCTACGGTTGCCGGATGGTGTTCTGCCGCGATGATCGTGGCGGCGGTGGCGATCACTTGTCAGATGATCTTTGTGCGCTTTGTGCTGAACGGATCGACCGTCTGGCAAACCGAAGCGGTGATTTATCTGGCCATTGGTGCCACGCTGATCGGGCTGCCTTATGTGCAGCGGTTGCGCGGTCATGTGAATGTGGATCTGATCCCGCTGATGCTGGGCAAGCGGGCGCGTTTTGCGATGGCGCTGGGCACCCTGTCTTTGTCGATTGCCATGGTCGCTATTATGCTTTGGTACGGATTTGAATTCTGGCACGTGACGTTTGAGCGGAATTGGAAATCGGATACGGTTTGGGGGGTGCGTCTGTGGATCCCCTATTTGGCGATGCCTGTGGGCTTTGGTCTGTTTCTGTTACAACTGATTGCAGATTTGGTGGCGGTGATTTTGAAAATCGACGCGCCCTTTGGTCTGGAGGATACATAATGGATCCGCTTACGCTTGGCGGTATTGTCGCCCTCGCCACTATTCTTGTGCTGTTTTCCGGCGTGTCGGTGGCCCTTGGCCTGTTGATCGTCTCTACGGGTTTTCTGATGATCTTCGACGGGATGCGCTCGCTTGAGCTGCTGCCGGAAATCCTGTTTGGCAAGCTGGATAATTTTGCCCTCCTTTCGATCCCGATGTTTATCATCATGGGTTCTTCCATCGCCTCGACCCGTGCCGGTGCGGACCTGTACGAAGCTCTTGAGCGCTGGTTGACGCGGGTGCCCGGCGGGCTTGTTATCTCCAACCTCGGGGCATGTGCGCTGTTTGCTGCCATGTCCGGCTCCAGCCCGGCCACCTGTGCGGCGATTGGCAAGATGGGCATCCCCGAGATGCGCAAGCGCGGTTACCCTGATGGCGTGGCAGCGGGGTCTATCGCAGCGGGTGGTACGCTTGGCATCCTCATACCGCCCTCGGTGACGATGATCGTTTACGGCATTGCAACCGAAACCTCGATCGGGCGGCTGTTCCTTGCGGGTGTCATACCGGGGCTGATGTTGGTGACCTTGTTCATGGCGTGGTCGCTTTATGCCACATGGCGGTCTGGCGATCAGAAGCTGCTGAACTCAGCCAGCTATACATGGAAAGAGAAATTCGAAATCCTGCCGCGGGTGCTGCCGTTTTTGCTGATCATCATCGGTGTGCTTTATGCGATGTACGGCGGTGTCGCCACGCCCAGCGAGACCGCAGCTGTGGGCGCGCTGTTGTGCCTGATCATCGCGATGGTGATTTACAAACTGTGGAACCCGCGTGACCTGTGGGTGGTCCTGCGCGACAGTACCAAAGAAAGCGTGATGATCCTGTTCATCATCGCGGCTGCGGGTGTGTTTTCTTATATGCTGTCCAGCCTCTATATCACGCAATCCATTGCAAACTGGATCGGCACGCTGGATGTGAATCCTTGGATACTGATGGCGGCGGTGAATGTATTTTTGCTGATTGCTGGGTTCTTTCTGCCGCCCGTTGCGGTGATCCTGATGGCGGCACCGATCTTGTTGCCGATCATCACCACCGCCGGGTTTGATCCGATCTGGTTTGCGGTCGTATTGACGATCAATATGGAAATTGGCCTGATCTCGCCGCCGGTTGGCCTGAACCTTTACGTCATTAACGGCATCGCGCCGGACATTTCGCTGAAAACGATCCTGACCGGTTCCTTGCCCTTTGTCGGGTGCATGGTTCTGGCAATTGTCCTGTTGTGCCTGTTTCCCGGCCTTGCCACATGGTTGCCGGACGCTGTGATGGGGGCCGCATTGTGAGTTTCTTTGGCGGGTTGATCTCAACCGTATTTGAAAAGCGTCATCGCGGGGCACTGTCCGAAGATGCGGCAGGGCGCGATACGCCGGCGCTGGCCCGTGATCTTTTGGGGAGTAGAAGCGAGGTGTCGGGGGGCACCTTAGCGCGGCTGATCCTTGACCGTTATGCCTTGATGCCGGCGGATGAAAAGCCCGCGTTTTTCGCCTATATGACAGAGGGGCTTGAGATTGACGCCGAGGCGGTGATCAAGACTTTGAAGTCCTATCGCGAAGCACCAAGCAAACAAAGCTATCGTGCCTTTGCCGCGGCAAGCGAGCCAAGACGGCAAGAGCTGATCCGGCGCTTGAATCAGGTGCCCGGTGCCACGGCAAGACTGGTAAAGATGCGTCAGGACTTGCTGGAATTGCTGCGGGACAACCCGTCGCTCGAACCGCTTGATGTCGATTTCCAACATCTGTTCTCCTCATGGTTCAACCGGGGCTTTCTGGTGCTGCACCCGATCAACTGGTGCAGTCCGGCGGACATCCTTGAGAAAATCATCGCCTATGAGGCAGTGCATGCCATCGACAGCTGGGACGACCTGCGCCGCCGGTTGCAGCCGCAAGACCGGCGCTGTTTCGGGTTTTTCCATCCCGCGATG
The DNA here is from genome assembly GCF_029285175.1 of Sulfitobacter sp. M05. Classification (GTDB taxonomy): domain Bacteria; phylum Pseudomonadota; class Alphaproteobacteria; order Rhodobacterales; family Rhodobacteraceae; genus Sulfitobacter. The sequence goes on from NZ_JABEDH010000003.1 coordinate 152,917, forward strand.
GCTGGGGAGCCGCTGATCTTCGTCGAGGTGGCCCTGACCAAGGGCATACCGAATTCGGTTCAGGGCCTGCTGGCAGACGAACGCGAGGCGATTGACCCGGAGGAGGCGGATACGGCGGTGTTCTATTCCATTTCCAACTGTCAGGCGGGGCTGGCCGGTATTTCTTTTGGCAGTTCATTGATCAAACAGGTGGCGGCGGATCTGTCGCGTGAGCTTCCGACGTTAAAGAACTTTGTAACGCTCTCGCCGATCCCGGGTTTGAACAAATGGCTGGCAACATCACAACTGCCTGCCGCGACAGAAGACAACCGGCGGGCATTGGCGGCGCACTACCTGCTTGAGGCAAAGCGCCCCGACGGGATGCCCGTTGATCCGGTGGCGCGGTTCCATCTGGGCAATGGTGCAGCCTTACATGCGGTTCACGCCGGGGCGGATACATCGCAAAACGGTGTCGCCCAATCTGGTGGTGCAATGGTGAATTACCTTTATGATCTCGCACAAATCACGTTTAACCACGAACGCTTTGTGACGGAAAAGACGGTCACCGCCTCGCCAGAGGTCCGTGCATTGAGCGCGAAAATAGAACTAAGGGCTGAAGGATAACAGCAATGGCGAACCCGCTTTTTGATACGCTTTTTGGAAAGCATGACGGCAATGACGCCGTGTTCCTGCATTTACCGGATGGGCGCACGATAACCTATGCGGCCTTCCTGAAAATGACGGCGCAATATGCGGGGTTGCTCTGTGCGCTTGGGTTGAAACCCGGGGATCGCCTTGCTGTGCAGGTCGCCAAATCGCCACAAGCGCTGGCGGTTTATGCGGCCTGTGCGCAGGCGGGGATTGTCTTCCTGCCGCTGAACACGGCCTACACGGCTGATGAAGTGTCGTACTTTGTCGAAAATAGCGGGGCCGGTGTGTTGCTTTGTGATCCCGCCAAGGCCGCAGCGCTTGAACCTGTTGCGGTCGCCTGTGGGGCGGTATTGGAAACCCTGAGCGGGGAGGACAGCGGAACCTTTCGAGATAAGGCAGCCGAGATGCCGTCCGCATTTCATACGGTAGCGCGCAGCGGTGAGGATTTGGCCGCCTTCCTTTATACTTCTGGCACAACCGGGCGCTCCAAGGGGGCGATGCTGACCCAGAACAACCTGTTGTCCAACGCGCAGGTTTTGGTCGAAGAGTGGCGCTTTACCTCTGAGGATGTGCTGCTACATGCCTTGCCGATTTTTCATACGCATGGGTTGTTTGTCGCGTCGAACATCACCTTGCTGGCGGGCGGGCAGATGATCTTTCTGCCGAACTTCCAGCTGGACGAGGTTATCGCGCAACTGCCTAAAGCCACAACAATGATGGGGGTGCCAACTTTTTACACCCGCCTGCTGGGGGACTCAGGGTTTACCAAGGATTTGGTTCAGCACATGCGCCTGTTCGTGTCGGGCAGTGCGCCGCTTTTGGCGGAAACGCATGTCCAGTTTGAAAACCGCACCGGCCAGCGCATTCTTGAACGCTACGGGATGACCGAGACCAATATGAACACCTCCAACCCTTATGAGGGTGAACGGCGGGCAGGGACCGTCGGTTTTGCTTTGCCCGGTGTCGAGGTGAAAATCACTGACAGTAAGACCGGTGAAACCTTACCGCAGGGCGAGATCGGCGAAATCGAGGTGCGTGGGCCGAATGTATTCAAAGGCTATTGGCAGATGCCGGAAAAGACCGCTGAAGAGCTGCGCGAGGATGGGTTCTTTATCACGGGTGATCTAGGGCAGGTGGATGCGGACGGTTACATCAGCATCGTGGGACGCAACAAGGATTTGATCATTTCAGGGGGCTACAACATCTACCCCAAGGAAATTGAGCTGTTGCTGGACGAGGCCGAGAACGTGCTGGAGAGCGCCGTGATCGGTGTTCCGCATCCGGATTTTGGTGAATGCGTCGTCGGGATCCTTGTGGCGCAGGGTGACACCGCGCCGGATCTGGAGGCGATCGGGGCCAGCCTTGGCACGGTTCTGGCGCGTTTCAAACAGCCCAAACGCCTGATCGTCTTGCCCGAGTTGCCGCGCAACACGATGGGCAAGGTCCAGAAAAAGGCACTGCGGGATCAGTTCGCGGATTTGTTTTCCGTCTAGATGGCGTTCTACGACTAAAGTCGCATTCACGGGCGCGCGTGGAGGGATTTCAAGGGAGAAACCGACTGCTGGTGCCGCGTTTGCGGCAGAGTGGAACAGGTAATTTTTTGGAAAACCCGGCGACAAGTAGTTGAGAATCGTATTAACGTCCCCCGAACACCGGGCTTATTGCGGCGATTGACCGGTGTGAAAATTAATGGACCGGCAAGGGAAAATTAATTTTCAGGGGGACACATTGGCGCACGTTACTGTGTTGCGGCCTTTGGAGCGCTCTGTTACATCGCCACTGATTTAGACGTCTTGATCCGATTCAAGCCGCGCCAACTAACCGGTGACGCGACCTGTTCGCATATCCGATTTGACAGAATGAGAGGATGGACGTGTCCGAAACAGCTTCGATCTCCACCGGCATTGCACAGCGTTACGCTTCCGCTGTGTTTGATATCGCCAAAGAAGGCGCAAAGATCAAAGCGATTGAAGCCGATCTTGACGCCTTGCAGGCCGCAATGTCGGACAGCGATGATTTTCGCAACCTGATCCAATCGCCTATCTACACCCGCTCAGAGCAGGGTGACGCCATCGCAGCATTGGCGAAAAAGATGAAGATTTCCCCAACGATGACGAACACATTGGCGCTGATGGCGTCCAAGCGTCGTCTTTTCGTGCTGCCCCAGTTGATTAAGACCCTGCGTGAAGCAATTGCAGAAGACAAAGGCGAAGTGACCGCCGAAGTGACTTCTGCCAAGGCTTTGACCAAGGCTCAATCAGACAAGCTCGCCAAATCTCTTAAAGCAAGCACCGGCAAAACCGTAACACTTGAAGCGACAGTTGATGATTCTCTCATCGGCGGTCTTATCGTCAAAGTGGGCTCCAAGATGATCGACACGTCGATCCGCTCGAAGCTCAATTCCCTCCAGAATGTAATGAAAGAGGTCGGATAAATGGGTATCCAAGCAGCAGAGATTTCTGCAATCCTGAAAGACCAGATCAAGAACTTCGGCCAAGAAGCCGAAGTTGCTGAAGTTGGTCGCGTATTGTCCGTTGGTGACGGTATTGCGCGCGTCTATGGTCTGGACAATGTTCAGGCCGGTGAGATGGTCGAATTCCCCGGTGGTATTCAGGGTATGGCCCTGAACCTCGAAGCGGACAACGTTGGTGTTGTTATCTTCGGTAACGACCGTGACATCAAAGAAGGTGACACAGTCAAGCGGACCAACTCTATCGTTGACGTTCCAGTCGGTGACGAGCTGCTGGGTCGCGTTGTAGACGGTTTGGGTAACCCAATTGACGGCAAAGGCCCTATCGGCGCGAAAAAGCGCGGTCTTGCCGAAGTTAAAGCGCCGGGCATCATCCCGCGTAAATCCGTTCACGAGCCGATGGCCACAGGCCTCAAGTCCGTTGACGCGATGATCCCGATTGGCCGCGGCCAGCGCGAATTGATCATTGGTGACCGCCAGACCGGTAAAACGGCTGTTGCTTTGGACGCGATCCTGAACCAAGCACAGGTTAACGCTGCCGCTGGCGACGACGAGAGCAAGAAAATGTACTGTGTGTACGTTGCGATCGGTCAAAAGCGTTCCACTGTTGCCCAGCTGGTTAAAAAGCTCGAAGAGAGCGGCGCGATTGAATACTCCATCGTTGTTGCCTCAACCGCGTCCGAACCTGCACCTATGCAGTTCCTTGCACCTTACTCTGCGACAGCGATGGCGGAACACTTCCGCGACAACGGCCGTCACGCATTGATCATCTATGATGACCTTTCAAAGCAGGCCGTATCTTATCGCCAAATGTCCTTGCTTCTGCGTCGCCCACCGGGCCGTGAAGCTTATCCTGGTGACGTTTTCTATCTTCACTCCCGTTTGCTTGAGCGTTCCGCCAAGCTGGGTGATGACGCCGGTAACGGGTCACTGACCGCTCTGCCGATCATCGAAACCCAAGGTGGTGACGTTTCCGCGTTTATTCCAACCAACGTGATTTCGATCACCGACGGTCAGATCTTCCTTGAAACGGAACTGTTCTATCAGGGCATCCGTCCAGCTGTGAACACCGGTCTGTCGGTCTCGCGTGTTGGTTCCTCCGCCCAGACGAAAGCGATGTCTTCTGTTGCCGGTCCGGTGAAACTGTCACTGGCTCAGTACCGCGAAATGGCTGCCTTTGCTCAGTTCGGTTCCGATCTGGACGCCGCGACACAGCAGTTGCTGAACCGTGGTGCCCGTCTGACAGAACTGATGAAACAGCCGCAGTACTCGCCGCTGTCCAACGCCGAAATCGTTTGCGTTATCTACGCAGGCACCAAAGGCTATCTGGACAAGCTGCCGGTCAACGAAGTTGGCCGTTGGGAGCAGGGCCTGCTGGCGCATCTGCGCAGTAAGCACGACGATCTGCTGAAAGACATCACCAACAACGACCGCAAAGTTAAGGACGAGTTGGAAGATAAAATCAAAGCTGCGCTCGATTCATACGCCGCTGACTTCGCTTAAGGAGAGATAAGCCAATGGCAAATCTCAAGGACCTTAAAAACCGGATCTCGTCGGTCAAATCGACCCGCAAGATCACGAAAGCCATGCAAATGGTTGCCGCGGCGAAACTTCGCCGCGCGCAGGAAGCTGCCGAAGCCTCCCGTCCCTATGCAGAACGGTTCAATGCCGTGATGTCTGGGCTGGCCGCTTCGGTTGGCGGGTCTGACTCCGCGCCCAAACTGCTTAGCGGTACGGGTTCGGATCAGGTTCAGCTGTTGATCGTCATGACGTCAGAGCGCGGCCTTTGCGGTGGTTTCAACACCAATATCGTTAAGAAAGCGCGCGCGTTTGCTCAGGAAAAGCTTGCCGCTGGCAAGACTGTGAAAATCCTGACCGTCGGCAAAAAAGGCCGCGATCAGCTGAAGCGTGACTTTGCGGATCACCTTGTCGGTCATGTTGACCTGACCGAAGTGAAACGCTTGGGCTATGCGGATGCACAAGGCATCGCCAAAGACGTGCTGACACGTTTTGACGGTGGTGAATTTGATGTCGCCACATTGTTCTATGCGAACTTTGTGAACGTGGTCAGCCAGATTCCGCAAGCTCAGCAGATCATTCCTGCGAAGTTTGAGGATGCCGGTGCGGACGACGGTGCTGCGACATTGTTTGATTACGAGCCTTCCGAAGAAGCGATCCTTGCCGACCTGCTGCCACGCGGCGTCGCCACGGCGATCTTCTCGGGACTTCTGGAAAATGCCGCCTCTGAGCAGGGTGCGCGGATGTCCGCCATGGACAACGCCACACGCAACGCGGGCGACATGATCGAGAGCCTCACGATCGAATATAACCGTTCCCGTCAGGCCGTCATCACGAACGAGCTGATCGAAATCATTTCCGGCGCGGAAGCGCTGTAGACAAAACCGGAGAAACGACATGGCAAATGCAGTCGGCAAAATCACTCAGGTCATCGGCGCCGTCGTTGACGTGCAGTTCGAAGACAACCTGCCAGAGATCCTGAACGCTCTGACAACAGAAAACAACGGCAACCGCCTGATCCTTGAGGTTGCGCAGCACCTTGGTGAGAACACAGTGCGTGCCATTGCGATGGACGCGACAGAAGGCCTCGTTCGCGGTGCTGCTGTAACCGATACAGGTGCCCCTATTCAGGTGCCTGTCGGTAAGGCAACATTGGGCCGCATCCTGAACGTGACCGGCGACCCGGTTGACGAAAAAGGCGCGGTTGAAACTCAGGAAACACGCGGTATTCACGGCGAAGCACCTGCGTTCTCAGAGCAGTCCACCGAAACCGAAATCCTGACCACAGGTATTAAGGTTATCGACCTGCTGGCCCCCTACACCAAGGGTGGTAAAATTGGTCTGTTCGGCGGTGCCGGCGTTGGTAAAACCGTTCTGATCATGGAACTGATCAACAACATCGCGAAGGTACACTCCGGTGTGTCCGTGTTCGCGGGTGTTGGTGAGCGGACCCGTGAAGGCAACGACCTTTACCACGAGATGATCGAATCCGGCGTTATCGTTCCTGACAACCTGGTCGATTCTAAAATTGCGCTGGTTTACGGCCAGATGAACGAACCTCCAGGTGCGCGTATGCGTGTTGCCCTGTCCGGCCTGACACTGGCCGAGCAGTTCCGCGACGAATCCGGTTCCGACGTTCTGTTCTTCGTCGACAACATCTTCCGCTTTACCCAAGCCGGTTCCGAGGTTTCCGCCCTGTTGGGTCGTATTCCTTCTGCGGTTGGTTACCAGCCAACACTGGCCACCGACATGGGTGCGATGCAGGAACGCATTTCATCAACAAAGAACGGTTCGATTACCTCGGTTCAGGCCGTATACGTTCCTGCGGATGACTTGACCGACCCTGCACCTGCGACCTCCTTTGCGCACCTCGACGCGACAACGGTTCTGGATCGTGCGATTTCTGAAAAGGGCATCTACCCTGCGGTTGACCCGCTTGGTTCCACGTCGCGTCTTTTGGACCCGCAGATCATCGGCGAAGAGCATTACGCTGTTGCAACCGACGTTCAGCAGATCCTTCAGCGTTACAAGTCGCTTCAGGACATCATCGCCATTCTTGGTATGGACGAACTGTCAGAAGACGACAAACTGGCCGTATCTCGTGCGCGTAAAATCGAACGTTTCCTGTCACAACCGTTTGACGTTGCGAAGGTCTTTACCGGTTCCGACGGTATTCAGGTGCCACTGGAAGACACAATCGCGTCCTTCAAGGCGGTTGTTGCTGGTGAGTATGACCACCTGCCCGAAGGTGCCTTCTACATGGTTGGCGGCATCGACGAAGTTAAGGCGAAAGCCGAAAAAATGGCAGCAGACGCAGCCTAAGGGAGCTTTGAGCAATGGCAGACACGATGCAATTCGATCTGGTGTCGCCTGAACGGCGGCTGGCCTCTCTTCAGGTCACATCCGTCCAGATCCCCGGTGCCGATGGCGACATGACGGCGATGGAGGGGCACGCCCCCACCATCACCACCCTGCGTCCCGGTGTGTTGTCGGTCGATGGACCTGAAGGCACGTCAGACTATGTTGTGACCGGCGGCTTTGCCGAGATCACCGCAAAAGGTGTGTCGGTTCTGGCCGAACGGGCAGTGCCTAAGGGTGACATGACCCAAGCGCACCTTGACGAGATGATGGAAGAAGCCAGAACCATGTATTCGAACGCAAAGGAAGCTTTCGAAAACGAACCCGGTCCGGTCGATGACGCAGCAAAACTGTTGTCTGACATGGTTGCGATGGGTGATCACATGGGCCTGACTGCAAAGCAGTAAGCGGCTCTTGCCTCTAACAATTTCAGAAGGCCCTGCATTGCGCAGGGCCTTTTTTTCTTTGGCCATCCGGTCTCTGCCGTCCTTTTGTCCCAGTCTTGCCGCGCTTGTACGATAGGTTTGCCGTGATGATGCAAGGAACAGCGGGGCCGCGAGATGCAAAAACTGGTTTTAACGATTGCCCTCACTTTGCCGGCTGGCGCTGGGGCCCAGCCCTATAGCCACAGCATGGCGGATTGCGCCGCTGTGTATCAGAATGCCGCACAATGGGTTAGGACCGACGAGAGCGCCGACAAGCTCATGCACGCCGCCATTCAGTGGGCAGCGGCCGCTGTGGTGCAGTCCCGGGTGGAAGGGGTCTCTGACGGCAGCAAGGCGGTCTGGCAGAGGATCGACAGTAAGACCGAAGCTTGGGAGGCCAAGGGCGGGGCGGTGTTTTTCTCACAGGAGTTTCGCGACTGGACCCGCTATTGCCGCAGCTTTGCCAAGGCCCGTGGTGTGTCCATCAAGCGCTGAACTTGACGTCCGGCACCCCTTTAAGCCCGCTGCCGCCTTCGCTATCTTGCTGAGATGTATTCAGTTAGTCAGGCACCACAAAAATGAAGAAACTTCGCAGCCATACCGTAGGAATTGACAGCGGCGACGTGGTTTTGTTCACCGACTATGAAGACGGTGGTGAAATGTGGACGGGGCGTGGCCAGCGTGAGCGACGCCGGCACATCAAGTTTTCTGAAAAATACAAGTCTGCGCCGACGGTTCAGCTGTCGCCGTCGCTTTGGGATCTGGACGCTACAACCATCATGCGGGCGGATATTGTTGCGGAATCTGTGACTAAATCCGGATTTGATATGGTGTTCCGCACATGGGGGGACACGCGCGTTGCACGTGTCCGTATCGCGTGGATGGCGATTGGTGAAATGTCCGAGCTGGACGATTGGGATGTGGTGTAACGCCGGATTAAGGCGTGTACATTCCGTCATAGATTGGTCCCAATGTGTCCGCCTCGAACAAGGATGACACAGAGGTGCCGTTCCAAATGTTCAGAATGGCCTGCGCAAAGATTGGCGCAGTTGGCACGATGCGGATGTTGGCGGCGTTTTTGACTTCGGCAGTTGGCTGAATGCTGTCCGTGATCACCAGCGACTTCATCACTGAATTGGTCACGCGCTCGACTGCCGGGCCAGACATCACGCCGTGGCTGATGTAGGAATGCACTTCTTTTGCGCCGTTCTCCAACAGAACTTCGGCAGCTTTGCACAGGGTGCCGGCGGTATCGCAAATGTCGTCGACAATCAGGCAGGTTTTGCCGGTCACATCGCCGATCACGGTCATCTCGGCAATCTCGCCGGGCTTTTCGCGGCGCTTGTCCACGATGGCGAGGGGAGAGTTGATCCGTTTGGCCAGTTCACGCGCGCGGGCCACACCACCAACGTCAGGCGAGACAATCATCAAATCGCTCATCTGGTCCTTGAAGTGGTCCTTGATGTCTAAGGCAAAGACCGGTGAGGCATAAAGGTTATCCACGGGAATATCAAAGAAACCCTGAATTTGAGCCGCGTGCAGGTCCATTGTCAAAACCCGCTCGATGCCCGTTCCGACCAGCATGTTGGCGACCATCTTGGCGGTGATCGGTGTGCGGGCCTTGGTGCGGCGGTCCTGACGGGCATAGCCGAAATAGGGCAGCACCGCAGTGACACGCGCGGCTGATGAACGGCGCAGGGCATCGGCCATGATCAGCAGTTCCATCAGGTTGTCATTTGCCGGGTTCGAGGTGGACTGGATAATGAACATATCCTCGCCGCGCACATTGTCGAAAACTTCGACGAAAATTTCGCCATCGTTGAACCGCTCGACCCGTGCCTCGACTAGCCCGACGTTGACGCCGCGATGCAGCGACATGCGCCGTGCGATGGCTTTGGCCAATGGCATATTGGCATTGCCGGAGATAAGTTTCGGCTCGGAAGTGCGTGGCATAGGGGCTCCGTGGCAGCGGGAAATGACAGAATCGGTACGTTGAACCTCGCTTAGCACGCGTCTACGGTGCGGCAAACCTTAGGGAGGTCCAAATGGCCCAGATCGACTATTTTTTCGCAACACTATCACCCTATTGCTACCTTGCCGAGCAACGACTGGAAGAAGTCGCCGCAAAGCACGGAGCGACGATCAACTACAAACCCTTCGACATTATTGCGGGTTTTGGCCGGACCGGTGGGACACCTCCCAAGGATCGCCATATCAGCCGGATCGAATACCGCGCACAGGAACTGCCACGGCAGGCCAAAAAGCTGGGGCTGGCGTTCAACTTGCAGCCTGCGCATTGGCCCACCAACGGGGCACCTGCGGCCTATGCGTTTATTGCGGCACAGAATGCCGGCGGCGGCGATCTGGGCAAGCTGGCACATGCGATCTTTCGCTCTGTCTGGGCGGACGAGAAAGACATTGCGCAGGATGAGGTGGTGCGGGCTTGCCTGAGCGAAGCGGGTTTTGACCCGGAACTGGCCAACAGCGGGTTGCTGGAGGGGGCGGAAACCTATGCCCGCAATCTGGAAGAGGCCGTCGAGGCCGGCGTTTTTGGCGCGCCGTTCTATATTGTCGAGGGACAGCGGTTCTGGGGACAGGATCGGATTGCTGATGTTGATGCGTTTTTGGGGGGTGAACTGTGACTGCACAGCAAGGGTTTACACCGCAGACTGTGACGCTGGGCGATGGACCGCATCGGGCGCTGGCGCTGCATTGTACGATGGCCTTTGGCGGCGCATGGGCTGGGCTGTCCAAGGCTTTGCCCTCGATGACATTTGTGGCCCCTGACATGCCAAGCCATGGCCGTAGCCCGGATTGGGACGAGGTAAGCAGCTTTGGCGAAACGGTGTTTCAGGCAAGCCTGGCGGCGATGGATGATGGCCCGATGGATGTGGTCGGGCATTCCTTTGGGGCGATGATTGCATTGCGCCTTGCGGTGGAAGCGCCTGAGAAACTGCGCAGCCTGACGGTGATCGAACCGGTGTTCTTTGCGATTGCCAAAGCCGATGCACCAGAGGCGCTGGAAGAACAGGCCATCGCTGCCGGACCGTTTGGCAAGGCGATGGAAGCGGGCGATTTTGAGACCGCGGCACGGACTTTCAACCGGATGTGGAGTAATGATGCGCCGCCTTGGGCCAGCTTGCCCGAAAGAACCCGCGCGGCCATGACCCGCGCGGTGCATGTTGTGCCGGATACGCAGGATTTCCTGTTTGAAGACTCGGCTGGGATGCTGGCCGCAGGGGCGTTGGATGCTTGCACCATTCCCACCTTGGTGGTGCGCGGTTCGCTGGCGCATCCGGCAATCACCGCGGTGAACGACGGGCTGGTGGCACGGATGCCAAATGCGACCTCTGCGGTTGTTGAGGGGGCAGGGCACATGGCACCGATCACCCATCCGCTGGATGTCGCCAAGATCATGGCCCCCTTGTTGGCCCGCCGCTAGAAGTGGCTGAGGAACGCGTCGATCTGGTCATGGCCAATCGACCAATCACAAACCAGACGGGCCGCGACCGGTGCATCGGCAGGCCCCTCTAACGGGCCGTCCCAAAGGTAGTAACGCGCACCCGCGTCATGCAGTTTCTGATGCACGGCGCGGGGCCAGCTGGCAAAAATCATATTGGCTTGGGGCTCATGCAGGAACGTCGCGCCGGCCTTGCGCAGACCTTCGGCGAGGTAGGTCGCGTTGGCATTGGCCATTTGGGCAATGTCCACAAATGCGTCGTCCTGAAGGTATCCCGCCATCTGGGCGGACAAGAACCGGTGCTTGGAAAACAGATGCGCCCCGCGTTTGCGGCGCAGTTCAAATTCCCATGCCTTGGCAGGGTCAAAGAAAATCACGGCTTCGACGCCCATGCATCCGTTCTTGGTGCCGCCAAAGCTGACCACATCCACACCGGATTTCCACGACATTTCTGCGGCGGTGCAGCCAAGGGCGGCCATGGCATTGGCAAACCTTGCGCCGTCCAGATGAACGGGCAGATCATGGGCTTTGGCAACGGCTGTCAAGGCTTGAAGTTCGTCGAGTGAATGGACCGATCCGCGTTCTGTCACCTGAGTGATCGACACCGGGCCGGGCTGTGCGCCATGGACATTGCCGACGGTCTGTTTTGCAATCGCGGCATCCAGCGCGGCGGGTGTCATCTTGTCATCGGTATCAATCAGCGTGAGCTTGGCGGCACCGGCATAGAATTCGGGGGCATTACACTCGTCCTCTTCGATGTGGGCGACCCTGGAACAGAAAATTGTCTGCCATGGCTGGGTGTAACAGGCCAGCGCCAGCGCATTGGCCGCTGTGCCGGTGGCCACCAGATAGACCTCGGCCTGCGGGGCCTCAAAGACCTCGCGAATGCGCAGCCGGACCTCATCCATGATCGTGTCTTTGCCATAGGGCATCTGGTATGCGTTATTGGCGGCAATCACGCGATCCATCACCTTAGGATGCACCGGGCCGGCATTGTCAGAGGCAAAAAACATCAGATCGGCTCCTCAATTATGTGATCTTCCCATTCTTCGAACGGCGTGTCGAATTCCGATACGGTTTGCCCCTGCACTGAAATGCCTGCGCTATGCACCGTATCTTGGGTGCCGCTGATCAGCGGATGCCAGTCAGGCAGGGGTTTGCCCTGCCACAGCAGACGATAGGCACAGGTTTGCGGCATCCAATAGGCGTGTGTGTCAAGGTTTTCTGGTTTGAGCACGATGCAATCAGGGACAAACTGGTGACGGTTTTCATAATGCGAACACAGACAGGTGGAATCGTCCAGCAAACGACAGGCAACCCGTGTCAGCGCGACCTCTTGCGTGTCCTCGTCTTCCAGCTTGTTCAGACAGCATTTTCCGCAGCCATCACAGAGGGCCTCCCATTCGGTGGGGGACATTTTCTTGAGCGGCTTTTTTTCCCAAAAACGTGGCGACAGGCCGGCGCGGGTGATCCGATCGCTCATAGAGCGGCCAGAATAGCGCGGGCTTGCAGGCTGTCGGCATCCATTTGGGTGATCAATGCGTCAAGGCTGTCGAATTTTTCCTCGCCGCGCAGGTGTTGCACCAATGCGACCGATAGCGGTGTGCCATAAAGATCGCCTTTGAAGTCAAAGACAAAGGTCTCAAGGTTGGCTTTGTTCTCGCCGAACATCGGGCGCACGCCTAGGCTGGCAACGCCGTGGTAACTTCCTGAGTGGGGTCCTTCCAAGACATCCACCAAGACGGCATAGACGCCAAAAGCGGGCTGGTGCAGCCCGTCGATGGACATGTTCGCGGTCGGGTAGCCCAATTCGCGGCCGCGTTGTTCGCCGGTGATCACAGGGCCGTCTATCCGGTGCCAATGGCCTAGCATTTTGGCCGCTTTGGCCATATCGCCGGCGCTGAGGGCGGCGCGGATCGCGGTGGAGGAGACGGTGTGCGCATCCTGTGCCATAAGCGGTGCGATGGTGACGCCAAAGCCCAGTTCTTGGCCAAAGCGGGCCAGATCATCGGCCTTGCCGGCGCGGCCTTTGCCAAAGCAGAAATCGGCCCCGACAACGACGTGACGCAGGCCCAGACCGTCCTTGATGACATCGCGGGCGAACTCCAGCGGGCTGAGGGAGGCGAGCCCTTTGTTAAACCCCAATTCGTAGAGGCATTGCACGCCAAGCTTTTCAAGCCGGTGGGCACGGGCCTCGGAGGACATCAGGCGGAACGGTGGCGCGTCAGGCGCGAAGTATTCGCGGGGATGGGGTTCGAAGGTGAGAATACCGAGCGGCGCGTCAGGCACAGCCGCACGCGCCATGTCAATGACGGACAGGTGGCCTTGATGCACCCCGTCGAAATTGCCAATCGCCGCGGTTGCGCCGCGATCGGTTTCACTTACAAATTGATAGTCACGTATGATCCGCATGGGCCAAATCTGTAGCCCTGCAAGGGGTTAAGGGCAAGCGGTGCATGGCTTGCCCGTAGAAAAATACGACGGGGCAGAGCAATCAGTCGAACTTGCGTGACGGGGCCAATACGGTGGCTTCGCCGATCAGCACCTTTTTCCCGTCAACCGAGCAGTGGCAATCCATTTTGACCCGGCGCTTGGAGAACTCGATATCGGTCACCTTGACCTCGGCATAGACCATATCGCCGGGGCGCACTGGGGCGAGGAACTTTAGCGACTGGCCCATATAGACCGTGCCATGGCCGGGCAGTTGTTCCCCAATGACTGCCGAGATCAGGCCGGCTGTCAGCATGCCGTGCGCGATGCGCCCCTGAAAGATCGTGTCGCGGGCATATTCGTCATCCAGATGGACAGGGTTATGATCGGTCGAAATTTCGGCGAATTTCTCGATATCCTCATCGGTGACGACCTTGCGCAGATACCGCATCATGCCGATTTCGATGTCTTCGATACAGATTGTGCCGCGCGGTAAATTGTCCAACATGCCATACCTTCAAGTAATAAAGTGCTGCGTGGGTGGTGTGTATTGCAACTTTATTACTTTGCAGGTGCAGAAAATCAAGCTTAATCTTTCAGCGTAAAAAGCCGATTGAATAGGTGGGGTTGGACATTTCTGTTTCCAAGTAATTGCTTAGGGCTTCTGGATCGGGTTGCCTGTCGGTTTTGGTTTCTGCGGCAGCCAACCCGCCGGAGATAAAGAGGGAATCGATGTCTTCGCCCATGGCACCCTTAATGTCGGTCAGCACGCCATCACCAATGCACAAAATGCGATCATCGGGAATCGCTGTGCCAAGGGCCGAGAGCCTGCGGCGTGCGAGGTCATAGATCGGCGGGTGTGGCTTGCCGAAATACAGGCTTTCGCCACCCATTTCGGTGTAGAGCGCGGCCAAAGCGCCAGCGCACCATTCGCGTTCTTCGCCGCGATCAACCACGATATCGGGGTTGGCACAGAGCAGTTTCAGGCCCTTTTGCTTGGCGTAAAGGAACTGTGGGCGCATCACTTCGGGGTCTGCCATTGGATCGGCAGGGCCGGTACAAACGATGCCTTCGGCCTCTTCAAGCGGGACCTGCGTAATGGCGAGCGGATCATCGAGAACGTCGAGTGGTTCAAAGAAATTCTGGTCTTGCGGTTGGCCGATGAACCAGACTTTGCGGCCCACGACGCCGCGAAACATTGCGGAGCGCGCGGAATCGCCAGAGGTGGCGATGCCGTCCCAGCTGTCGGGGGCAACGCCAAACCGGTCCAGTTGTTCGGTAACGCTGTCAAAGGGGCGAGGCGAGTTGGTAACGAGGATCACCTTGCCGCCGGACTTGCGGTAGGTTTGCAGGGCGGCCACGGCATCGGGAAGGGCGCGCACCCCGTTATGAACGCAGCCCCAGAGATCGACAAAAAGTGCATCATATTGAGCGGAAATCTCCGCAAGGGTCTCGACGATTCTGGTCATGGGACGGGCCTTTGATCTGGAGCTGTGGAGCAGCGAAAAACGGGGGGCACCGGGCGTACACCTCCTGTACACCCCCCATGCACCCTTTCGGGTGCGGTCTGAACTCAGAGTTTGAGGTTCGGGATGATCTGCTTTTTGCGGCTCATGATGCCGGGCAGGACCACGTGATCGCCGCTGACAGTCGCACCAAAGCTTTTCTCGGCGATGGATTTGACGGTGTCGTTGGGCACCATCAGCGTCGCTTCTTCCTTGAGGATGTCGACGATGAACAACAGCACCTCGGCTGCGCCATCCGCAGTTGCAACGGCAGGCATCGCCGCCATCAGCGCATCTTTGCGCGCCATCAGAGGGGCGGGGGATGTGGTTTCAAGAACGGAGACACGCAGGTTTGTGCCGTCGAGATCGAATTCCTTGCTGTCCATGCGCAGCAGTTCTTCTTCGGAGAAGGCCGAAACGTCGGATTTGGCCGCGAACATATCGGCAGCATAGGCGGAAACATCGACACCCAGTTCGGCGGCGATGGCCTGTGCGACGGCTTTGTCTTCGTCGGTGGTGGTCGGGCTGCGGAATTCCAGCGTGTCGGACAGGATGCAGGACAGGGCGGCACCTTTGACAGCGGTCGGTGCTTTGGCCCAGTTTGCGCCGATCATGTTGTACATGATGGTCGCGGTACAGGCGAGCGGCTGGATTACCATGTGGATCGGGCCTTTGGTTTCGATCCCGCCGACAAGGCGGTGGTGGTCGATGATGGCCTTGATGTCACAATCGTTGATGCCGGCGGGCAATTCGGCAGGGTTGTTGGTGTCGACAATCACAACCGGTGTGCCAGCAGCCACGTCGCTGACGATTTCGGGTTTGTCGAGCTTCCAGTGTTCCAGCATGAACAGAGCTTCGGTGTTGGGTTCACCCAGCAGGACCGGTTTTGCGGCAACACCTAGAACTTCGTTCAGGTACCACGCCCAGATAATCGGGCTGCCGGTGCTGTCTGTGTCGGGGGATTTATGGCCAAATACGAGCGTTGTCATGAAAGCTGTCCTTGCGTGGGAGATCGGTTCGTGGGCCTTATATGCACGGCTGACAGGCTTGTCACGACCCAGCGTCAGAGACCGAGTGCCGCACGCTTTTTACGGGTCAGTCCGGCGACAACCATATCGTAAGAGGCGCGGATATGGTCGCGCAAACTTTCATCCGAGAGGCCGGGTTCGGCGTAATGCTGAATCCATTTCAGCCCCCGCGAGGCCATATAGGGTGCAGGGCGCAGGCCGGGGCTGTCGGAGAGAATTTCGAAGGCCATTTCGGAGGCTTTGAAGGTGACGGCAGCGTCGATCCCGCTCATTCCGATAACGGCGAACAATTTGTCGCCCACTTTATATACATCCGAGTTACCCCATTGAACCACATGGGTGGCGTGGGGCAGAGAGGCGCAATAGGTGTTCAGTTCATCACGGGTCATCTGTGCAGACTAGCGGGTTGGACTGGCCGTGCAAATGGGTCAATCTGTCGAAATGAGTACTGCACGCGAAACTGACCTTTACCCGCCGATCAAGTCTTTTCTGGAAGATCAGGGGTATGTTGTGAAATCCGAGGTCGGGGCGGCGGATGTTGTGGCTGTCCGCGGTGGCGAGCCGCCGGTGGTGGTTGAGCTGAAGCTGGGGTTTTCGCTGGCGTTGTTTCACCAATGTATCGCGCGGCTGAAGGTCAGCGACGATGTGTATCTGGCAGTGGCGCGCGGGACCGGCAAGCGTTTTGCAAAGGCGGTGAAGGAGAACACCGCGCTGGCACGGCGGCTGGGATTGGGGCTGATCACGGTGCGGCTGAAAGACGGGTTGGTCGAGGTGCATTGTGATCCGGGGCCCTATGCGCCGCGCAAATCCACCAAGCGGCAAGCCCAGTTGCTGCGCGAATTTGCGCGCCGGCAGGGGGATCCGAATGACGGGGGCCAGACGCGGGCCGGGTTGGTGACAGCCTATCGTCAGGATGCGCTGAAACTGGCGGTGTATCTTTTTGAAGCGGGTGCTTGCCGGGGCGCGGATGTGGCGCGCGAGACCGGTGTGCAGCACGCGACACGGATGATGCGTGACAACCACTATGGTTGGTTCGAGAAGGTCGACACCGGGATTTACGGATTGGCCCAGAGCGGCGCAGATGCCGTTGCGACATCGGCGCGTATTCTAGGCGCGGATTGACGCAAAATTTTTTCAAACGGTTTGGTTGACTCCTGAATACGGTGTGCCTAGCTATGCGTCGTTAGCACTCGATGATGATGAGTGCTAATGCCTGAATGCCCCACGAAGGGGTGGCAGGCTTGGAATAAACTTTGAGCCTTAAGGAGCTGCAAAGATGGCATTAACACCGCTTCACGACCGCGTGCTGGTAAAGCGTACCGAAAGCGAAGAAAAAACCTCTGGTGGTTTGATCATTCCCGAGTCCGCCAAAGAGAAGCCCTCCGAGGGTGAAGTTGTTTCTGTTGGCGAAGGCGCCCGCAAAGACAACGGCGAGCTGATCGCACCTGCCGTAAAAGCCGGTGACAAAATCCTGTTCGGCAAGTGGTCCGGCACGGAAGTTACCGTCGATGGCGAAGAAATGCTGATGATGAAAGAGAGCGACATCATGGGGATCATCTCCTGATTTAGGGGATGGCGGGTTCTGCCCGCCCCAAGGTTCGACGCTTAATTCTGATATAAATGGAGAAGACACATGGCTGCTAAGGACGTCAAATTTGACACCGATGCCCGCAACAAAATGCTGACGGGTGTAAACACTCTCGCAAACGCGGTTAAAGTTACCCTGGGCCCCAAAGGCCGCAACGTGGTTCTGGACAAATCGTTCGGTGCCCCGCGCATCACCAAAGATGGTGTATCCGTTGCCAAAGAGATCGAACTGGAAGACAAGTTCGAGAACATGGGCGCGCAAATGGTTAAGGAAGTTGCTTCCCGTACCAATGACGAAGCAGGCGACGGTACAACAACCGCAACTGTTCTGGCGCAAGCCATCGTTAAAGAAGGCATGAAATCAGTTGCAGCGGGCATGAACCCGATGGATCTGAAGCGCGGTATTGATCTGGCGACAACAAAAGTTGTTGAAGCGATTAAAACAGCGGCCCGTCCCGTATCCGACAGCGACGAAGTTGCGCAGGTTGGTACAATCTCTGCAAACGGCGAAAAAGAAATCGGCCGTCAGATCGCAGACGCGATGCAGAAAGTGGGCAACGAGGGTGTGATCACCGTCGAGGAAAACAAAGGTCTGGAAACAGAGACCGATGTTGTTGAAGGTATGCAGTTCGACCGCGGTTACCTGTCACCTTACTTTGTCACCAACTCTGACAAGATGACTGTTGAGCTGGAAGACGCGATTATCCTGCTGCACGAGAAAAAGCTGTCTTCCTTGCAGCCAATGGTTCCGCTGTTGGAGCAGGTGATCCAGTCGCAGAAGCCTTTGCTGATCATCGCAGAAGATGTTGAAGGCGAAGCGCTGGCAACTCTGGTTGTTAACAAACTGCGTGGCGGTCTGAAAATCGCAGCTGTTAAGGCACCTGGTTTCGGTGACCGTCGCAAGGCGATGTTGCAGGATCTGGCGATTCTGACCGGCGGTCAGGTGATCTCTGAAGATCTGGGCATGAAGCTTGAGTCCGTAACCATGGACATGCTGGGTTCCGCCAAGAAAGTTTCGATCACCAAGGACGAGACAACTGTTGTGGACGGTGTTGGCGAGAAAGCCGAGATCGAAGCACGTGTTGCGCAGATCCGTACACAGATCGAAGAAACAACTTCCGATTACGACAAAGAAAAGCTGCAAGAGCGCGTTGCCAAACTGGCTGGCGGTGTTGCCGTGATCCGCGTTGGCGGCATGTCCGAAGTCGAAGTTAAAGAGCGCAAAGACCGCGTTGATGATGCACTGAACGCGACACGTGCCGCTGTTCAGGAAGGCATCGTTGTTGGTGGTGGTGTTGCTCTGGTACAGGCTGGCAAGAAGCTTGACGGTCTGACAGGCGATAACAACGACCAGAACGTCGGGATCAACATCGTGCGCAAGGCACTGGAAGCACCTCTGCGCCAGATCGCTGAAAACGCCGGTGTCGATGGTGCCGTTGTTGCGGGCAAAATCCGCGAGAGCGACGACCTGACATTCGGGTTCAACGCGCAGGTCGAAGAATATGGCGACATGTTCAAATTCGGCGTGATTGACCCGGCCAAAGTTGTGCGTACAGCACTTCAGGATGCGGCATCTGTGGCGTCCCTGCTGATCACAACCGAAGCCATGGTTGCTGACAAACCTTCCAAAGAAGGCGCAGCCGGCGGTATGCCCGGCGGCATGCCAGACATGGGCGGCATGGGCGGCATGATGTAAGGGTTTCTCCTTATTTATCCTGCCAATCCGGCAAGATACGCAAAAGGCCCTTCGGGGCCTTTTGTCGTTTTCGCAGAAGGTATCAGACAGGTTTGGGTCGGGCTGGTCTGTGCCTTGCGTTAAGGTTCCATCAATGGGGCAATGGTAGCGTCGGTGTACATGACAGCGGTGAGTATCTATGAATTCCGAAAACGCCCCATCCCCACAGGTCGCCGAGACACATACTGGCTCCTCTCAGGACATTGAGGACTTCATCTATTTGATCAGTCACGATGTCCGCGCCTCGGTACGTGCCCTTCTTGAGTTGCCACATTGGATCGTCGAGGACCTTGAAGAGGCTGGTGTGAAGGTTGAGGGCTCTGTTGCGGCGTCGATCGAACTGATGAACCGGCATACCGGGCGCCTTGACCGGATGTTGGTGGATTTGCTGACCTTTTCGCGCGTTGGCCGCATGCAGGAAGTGCGCAGCAATATTCTGCCTTTGGTCATTGAACAGGTGCTAGAGGAAATTCAGCTTCCTGCCGGGTTCAAGGTGATCAAGAACCTTGAGTGTGAAGCCATCGTTATGGGGGATCGTGATATTCTGACGCTGTTTGACGCATTGATCCGTAACGCCCTAAAACATCACGATAAACGCTCTGGTCAGATTGTCGTGAGCAGCGCCGTTCAAGGGGGGGAGGCCGTCCTTTCGGTTGCGGATGACGGGCCGGGTATTCCCCTTGAATACCGCGAGAACGTTTTTGGCGCGATGCGTACCCTGCGTCCGCGTGATGAGGTTGAGGGGAGCGGGATGGGGCTTACCAATGTCCGAAAAATTGCCGCTCTTTATGGTGGTACGGCCCATGTTACCGATTCACCCTACGGACGCGGTACACTTGCAGAAGTGCGTTTGCCTTTGACCGGGCTGGTGTGAGCCCCGCTGATTTTAGTCAATTGAGGCGCTCTTGGGGCGTTCCGTTAAAGATAAAGCAGGAAATATCCGCAATCTTGCAGTGGTGCAGATCAACCAAGGATTTACCCAATGCTAAGTGCAGAAGAAAACCGGTCTTCCTTTCCCGGCGTTCCTCCGGTTCCCCATGACATTCGGGCATTGCTGTTGGACGACAGCAACTTTGACCGTGCCCGTATCCGGCGGCTGAGTCGGAAAACGGAATTGTCCATCCATCTGGATGAGGTCGAGAACATCGAAGCAATGGACCTGGCGGTCGCCAGACAGAATTACGATCTGATCCTCATTGATTACCGTCTGCCGGTTGGGGACGGGATGCAGGCGCTGAACCACGTTATGCAAAATGAGCGGAACAAGGACGCGGGTAGGATCATGATCACGGGGGACGACGCGCGCCAGACCGCAGTGCAGGCGCTGCGCGGCGGCTATCACGATTTTCTGACCAAGGAAGAGATGGATGCAGAAGGCCTGCGGGATGCCATGCTGAACGCTGTCAGAGTGGCGCGGCAGCAGCAACAGTTGATGTTGCAAGCGACACAGCACCGCGAATTCGTGCGTCAGGGATTGGTTGCAGCACTGCAAGACAGCGACGTGCAAAGCAGTGTTGTTTCCATGGTGCGCCGGAACATGGCAGGTGCCAATGACCGCTTTAACGAGATGATTAGCCGGTTTGATGTTGCCGATGTTGATGCATTGCTGGCCGGGTTGGATGACGAGGACGATTTTGTCTTTCACTGAGGTGCAGCATTGGTTCCGATCAAACAGATTTTCGTGAAGTCCGGGCTCTTGGCGTTGTGGGGCAGAGGGGCTAAGTCAAGATATGCGCCTTTTCCTCGCCATCACTGTTACCATGATCGCCTTCGCGGCGAATTCGGTTCTGACCCGTATGGCGATTGGTGGCGGGTTTATTGATCCTTCAGGTTTTGCATTGGTGCGTGTGATCTCGGGGGCGCTTGTTCTGGGAATGATCATTTCTCTGCGCGGCGGCGGGCTGCCGCTCTTGCGCCGCCGGCGCATTCCGGGCGCGGTTAGTCTAGCGGTTTATCTTGTCGGGTTTTCATTGGCCTATCTGACGCTGGATGCGGGGTTGGGCGCGCTGATCCTTTTTGGCGTGGTACAGGTGAGCATGTTTCTGCATGGGGCGCTGCACGGCACCGGGCCAACTTCGCGCCAGCTGACCGGTGGGGTGGTGGCATTTTTAGGGTTGTTATGCGCGCTTTGGCCTGGGCCGGGTGGCGTTGCCGATCCGATTGGAGCGGCACTGATGGTTTTTGCGGGGCTTGGCTGGGCGGCCTATTCGATCATCGGGCGCGCGGCCCAAGACCCGCTGGCCGCCACCTCGGCCAACTTTTTGCTGTCTATTCCGATCCTGTTGATCCTGCTGGTCGGCACAGGTTTGACCTTTAGTGCGACAGGCATTGCATTGGGCATTCTGTGTGGCGGGCTGACCTCGGGTCTGGGCTATGCGCTTTGGTACTCGGTACTGCCGCGCATTCAGGGCGCAACGGCGGCAATCGTGCAGTTAAGCGTGCCGGTCATTGCCATTCTTGCAGGGGCGGTATTGCTGAACGAGGAGATCGGGCCGGTTGTTCTGTTTGCTACGCTGATGGTTGTCGGCGGGATTGGCTGGTCGGTCACCGGATCAGGACCCCGCAATACGCGCAAGGAACAGCGCTGAGCCTTGCAGGTCTGTGGCGCGCATAGTGCCGATGATGCGCTGGCATCTTCCGAATTTGGAGCGGTTTCAGCAAAAATGCGCGCGTTTTTCGACCCTCTGATGCGCAGACGGCATTTCACCCGACCGGGTTTCGGTCTATCTGCGTGGCTATGATCCGCCAGTTCTCCATTCTCGCAGCCTTTATTGGGATTACCGCTTGCCAGTACACTCCGGCGCAGGCCCGCTGTGTGGTATTACTGCATGGGCTTGCGCGCACAGAGACGTCTTTTGCCTTGATGGAAGCCGCGCTTGAGGCGGATGGGTTTCGGATTGTGAGGCCGGGATACCCGTCGACCGAAGCCCCGATAGAAGAGCTGACACGCGAAACCGTGCCCGCGGCTGTTGCCGCCTGTGGCACGCCGGTTGTGGATTTTGTCACCCACTCGATGGGGGGCATCCTTGTGCGGCAATGGGTGAACGATGTCGGCGCGGATCGTGTCGGACGGGTGGTGATGTTGGGACCACCAAATCAGGGCAGTGAGGTGGTAGATCAGTTGAGCGACATTGTGGTCTTTGACTGGATCAACGGCCCCGCCGGAAAACAGATGGGGACGGGCGCGGACAGTCTGCCGCGGCGGTTGCCGGCGGCGACATTCCAGTTGGGGATCATCGCCGGTTCGCAATCATTGAACCCCTATTTCTCGTCTCAGTTGCCCGGACAGGATGACGGCAAAGTTTCTGTTGCCTCGACCAAGCTGGCGGGGATGCAGGACCACATTGTTCTGCCTGTGACCCATACGTTTATGATGAATAATCCGCAGGTGATCGCGCAGACGATGGCATTTTTGCATACCGGCAGATTTGACCGGAGCATGACGTGGTTCGATGGGGTTCTGGACTCTATCGGTTGCCCGGAAGGGGGCTGCATACTTGGAGAAGGGGGCGAGGATGCCAAACCTTGACTTGACCGGCGCACAGGTGTTGCAGGCAGACGGGTTGCAGGCGGCGCAGTTTTCTTTTGCCGAGGGGAGGGTGGTCGATGCCCCCGTTGGGCGCGGCGTTGATCTGGCGGGGTTCCTTGTGCTGCCGGGGATTGTTGATTTGCACGGAGACGGGTTCGAACGCCATCTGGCGCAGCGGCGCGGCGCGATGAAACAGCTGGATGCGGGCTTGATTGCCTGTGAGGCGGAACTGGCGGCGAACGGAATTACCACTGCTGTGCTGGCGCAATTCGTCAGTTGGGAAGGCGGAATGCGCGGGCTGGACTTTGCCGAACGCGTGTTTGCCTCGATCCGCGACACCAAATCAGCTTTGGTCACAGATCTGCAGGCGCAATTGCGATTCGAGACGCATCTGCTTGAACTATATGACGGTCTTCCAGAGCGGCTGGCTGAATGGGACATCCGCTATATGGTCTTCAACGATCATCTGCCGCATGATCGGCTGGATGCGGGAAAATTGCCGCGCCGGTTAAACGGACAGGCGCTTAAGGCGCGGCGCAGCCCGGAAAAACACCATGCCTATATGAAGGATCTGCACGCACTGGGGCCGCAGGTGCCGGCTGCGCTGGATACGCTTTGTCCACGGCTGGCGGCGGCGGGTATCCGCATGGGCAGCCACGATGACGCAACAGTCGAAACCCGCGCGACATGGCGGAAACGGGGCGTGCGGATTGCCGAATTTCCCGAGACGCTGGAGGCCGCAGAGGCAGCCCATATGGCGGGTGATCCGGTGTTGATGGGGGCACCCAATGTGGTGCGCGGCGGGTCGCACAACGGTAATCTTTCAGCGATAGATTTGCTGGCGATGGGATATTGTGATGCTTTGGCCTCGGATTACCATTATCCGTCACCGCGCCGGGCCGCGCTGATGCTGGCGGATGCCGGGGTGATGGATTTACCGGCGGCTTGGGGGCTGATTTCCTCAGGGCCGGCGGCGGTGTTGGGCCTGTCCGACAGGGGCAGTCTGGAAGTTGGTAAACGTGCCGATTTTGTTGTGCTTGATGCGCAGACACGGCGCGTCGCCGCGACTTTTGTCGCGGGACGTGTGTCTTATATGAATGGTGGGATCGCGGAGCGGTTTATCGGGTGATCCGGTTGACGTGGCCCATTTTGCGGCCCGCTTTAACCTCGGCCTTGCCATAGAGGTGCAGGGCGGTGTCCTTTTGCGCGGCCAATTCAGGAACGCGGTCCATGTCATCACCGATCAGGTTTTCCATCACGATATCTGCATGGCGTGAACCATCCCCCAAGGGCCAACCGGCGACCGCGCGGATGTGTTGTTCGAATTGATCCACGCTACAGCCGTTTTGCGTCCAATGGCCGGAGTTATGCACACGCGGTGCGATTTCGTTGACGATCAACCCCTGACGCGTCACGAAAAGCTCGACACCCAGAACACCAACATAGTCCAGCGCATTCAGTATGTTGGCGGCCAACAGGACCGCGTCCATCCGTTGCGATGCGTTGAGTGTTGCGGGTACGGTGGTGGTGTGCAGGATACCGTCGCGGTGGACGTTCTCGCCGGGATCAAAACAGGCGACATCGCCGGCAGGGCTGCGCGCGGCGATGACGGAAACCTCGTGGGTGAAATCGACAAAACCCTCAAGGATGGCGGGCGCGCCGTTCATATCGGTAAATGCCTGATCGGCATCGTCGGGGGTGCGCAACCGCGCCTGGCCCTTGCCGTCATAGCCGAAGCGGCGGGTTTTCAGGATGCTGGGGGCACCGATTTGGGCAACCGCAGCGGCCATTGCGGGCGCGTCTGCAACATCGGCAAATGGCGCAACAGTCAGCCCCAGCCCTTGCAGGAATTCTTTTTCGGTCAGCCGGTCTTGCGATATGCGCAGGGCCTCGCGGCCCGGTCGGATCGGCACCTGTGCCTCGATCAGATCAAGGGCGGCGGTCGGGACGTTTTCAAATTCAAACGTCACCACATCGCAGGCCGCAGCAAAGCGGCGCAGGGCCTCGGCGTCCTCGTAGGGGGCGGTGGTGATCGTGTCGGCCACATGGCCGGCGGGCGGGTTGGCACCGGGTTCAAAGATATGGGTCTTGAACCCCAAACGTGCCGCCGCAACAGAGAGCATCCGCCCCAGTTGCCCGCCGCCGAGAATGCCGATGGTGCTGCCAAGCGGAAGGGGATCAGTCATCGGAGGGCTCCTCGGGAATGGAGGCGCTGAGCGCGTCACGCCATGCGTCAAGACGCGCGGCAAGGGCGGTGTCTTGGAGGGCCAGAATGCCCGCCGCCATCAGGCCCGCATTTGCAGCCCCCGGCGCGCCGATGGCCATGGTTGCCACGGGAAAGCCTTTTGGCATTTGCAAGATAGAATAGAGGCTGTCGACACCTGACAGGGCTTTAGTCAGCACAGGCACGCCGATCACGGGCACACGGGTTTTGGATGCCATCATGCCGGGCAAATGGGCCGCACCGCCAGCACCGGCGATGATCACCTGCAATCTGCGTTCAACGGCGGTCTTGCCATAGGTCCAAAGGCGGTCAGGCGTGCGGTGGGCGGAAACGATGCGGGTTTCATAGGCGATGCCCAGTTCGTCCAGCAGTACTGCGGCTTCGCGCATTGTGGCCCAATCGGATTGCGAGCCCATAATGATGCCAACAGACGGGCCGGCAGGAAGTGTGGTCATGTGAACAGCGCCTTTGCTCGGAAATCAGGAACGCGCACTATAGCCAGACTGCGCGGGGGGGCAATGCAGTCTGTCAGACAGGCCGGGCAGGACCTGCATTCAGGCAATAATATCAGGCGTTAGGCGGTCTTCGATCTGGGCAATCAGATCTTTCAGGCGCAATTTGCGTTTCTTGAGGCGCTGAATCGTCAATTGATCAGCTGTTGTGCGTTCTGCCAGGGCAGAAATCGCTTCGTCCAGATCACGGTGTTCGCGGCGGAACACTTCGAGTTCGACGCGCAAAACGTCATCATTCTTCATCGAAAGATCGGTGGGCGCATTCATAACCGGATGATTCCATTAGTGTCTATTCGCCTAACATAGTCGTTCACCTTGCTTGCGCATAGCCCTTGCACGAATGGCAAGCTGCCCCCATATTCATGAGAGTGGTCGCCATAACGGGGCCGAACATGACTGTCGCTTGAGATTGTAAGGACGTGTCGCATGACGAAAATGACGTTAGCCTCTTATCCCCACATGTTGGGATTTGAACAGCTGGAGCGTGTGCTGGAACGCACTGCCAAAACCGGTAACGAAGGGTATCCGCCTTTCAACATCGAACAGACCTCTGAATTAAGTTACCGCATTACACTTGCCGTTGCAGGGTTCGCGGAAGGCGATCTTGCCATCACAGTTGAGGACCGCCAGCTGGTCATTCGCGGACGGCAGGCGGACGACAGCGAAGGCAGGATATTCCTGCATCGCGGTATCGCCGCGCGGCAGTTCCAGCGGTCTTTTGTACTGGCGGACGGTGTGGACGTCGGCGAGGCGCAGATGGAAAATGGGTTGCTGCACGTGGATTTGACCCGCGCCAAGCCAGAGACCGTTGTGCAAACGATCAAGATTAAGAAAGGGTAGGACGATGCAAGACATGACCCCCGAAACCAATGTTGCGGCTGCGAAAGACCGGACCGTATATGTAAAATCCATTCTGGTCACGGATTTGCCCCGCGAGGTGCGCGATCAGGCCGAAGGTCTGGAACATCTATATGCCGTGCATGATGCAGATGGTCAGCAACTGGCGCTGGTTGGCAATCGCAAGCTGGCGTTTTCCCTGGCCCGTGAACATGATTACGCGCCTGTAATGGTGCATTGATCCGGTCAGATCCGGAATGAAAGTGACGTTGAAGGGCTGCATATGGGTGCGGCCCTTTTTGCATAGGAGTGGATATGGTTTTTGATTTCGACTGGGTAGATGCCTTTGCAGATGCGCCTTTTGGCGGCAATGGCTGTGCGGTGGTGCATGGCGGCGCGGTGTTGCCGGACGCGACCTGTATGGCCTATGTGCGCGAAACGTCATTGGTGGAATGTACCTTTACCGGGCCGTCCGAAGTGGCTGATTTCAGGGTGAAATACTATCTGGCCAGCCGCGAGATTCCCTTTGCGGGGCATCCGACCATCGCCACTGTCGCGGCTTTGTTGCACCGCGGTATCATTGGCGAGGGGGCGCTGACACTGGAAACCGGCGCGGGGATTGTGGCTGTGGATGTGGCGGATGGTTTGATCACCATGACACAGGTTGCACCGGAGTTCGGCGTCCGGGTGCCGGCTGATGTTGTGGCGCAGGTCGGGGGCGTGGCACCCGACGCCATTATCGCGCCGCCGCAGATTGTTTCAACCGGCTTGCCGTTTTGCATTACCGTTCTGCGCGACCGGGCTGCGGTTGAGGCGCTGCGTTTTGACGAGGCCGGTTTCGCGCAATATTGCCGCCACTTGGGCCTGTCCTCTGACGATCTGATGGAACCTTATTGGATCACATTGGAGGGGGCGACGGTGGCGGGTGATAGCTTTGCGCGGCTTTTGCTGGCCCCGCCCAGCCCGCCGGAAGACCCTTTTACCGGGTCAGCCACGGGGGCGGCGGCCTCTTATCTTTGGGCGAATGGGTTGATCGATGAACCTGCTTATGTCGCGCAGCAAGGGCATGGCATGGGCCGCCCCGGACAGGCGCAGGTCGAGGTTTTGGGCCCGCGCTATGCGATTGCCGGAGTCAAGGTTGGCGGGCGCGGTGTGGTTGTCATGTCTGGTCAGGCCTATCTGCCGATATAAAAAAGCGCGGCCCGTTCAGGACCGCGCTTTCATCTTTGGACTGCTCTGATCAGGTTGGTTTACCCTGAGATAAGTCCCATGCTTTCCAGCTTCAGCAGAACCTGATGGGCGCAGTTGTCGACTTCGACGTTTTCTGTCTCAACGCTGAGTTCCGGGTTTTGCGGAACATCGTAAGGGTCTGAAATACCTGTGAACTCTTTGATTTTGCCTTCCCGTGCCAGCTTGTAAAGGCCCTTGCGGTCACGGCGTTCGCATTCTTCGAGGCTGGTCGCGACATGCACCTCGACAAAGGCACCAAAGTCTTCAACGTCTTCGCGTACCGCACGGCGTGTGGTGGCATAGGGGGCGATGGGCGCGCAGATGGCGATGCCGCCGTTTTTGGTGATCTCTGACGCAACATAACCGATGCGGCGGATGTTTAAATCGCGGTGTTCTTTGCTAAAGCCCAGTTCGGAGCTGAGGTTTTTGCGCACGATATCGCCATCCAGCAAGGTCACAGGACGCCCGCCCATTTCCATTAATTTGACCATCAAGGCGTTGGCAATAGTGGATTTTC
The DNA here is from genome assembly GCF_029285175.1 of Sulfitobacter sp. M05. GTDB lineage: Bacteria > Pseudomonadota > Alphaproteobacteria > Rhodobacterales > Rhodobacteraceae > Sulfitobacter. The sequence continues at coordinate 180,912 of NZ_JABEDH010000003.1, forward strand.
CCGAGCCGGAGAAGCCAGTGAAAAAGACCGTAAAGCCCTGTTTGTTGCGCGGCGGGCGGGTGCGGCGCAGTTCCTGCACCACTTCGGGGAAAGAAAACCACTCGGGAATTTCCAGACCTTCCTGCAAGCGACGGCGCAATTCTGTGCCCGAGATGTTCAGGATGGTCACGTTTTCCTTATCTGCAATCTCGTCTGCGGGTTCGTATTGGGCGCGTTCCTGCACATAGACCATGTGTTTGAAATCGACCATTTCGATGCCCATTTCTTCCTGATGTTCGCGGAACAGGTCTTGTGCGTCATAGGGGCCATAGAAATCCTCACCGGCAGAGTTTTTGCCGGGGCCTGCGTGGTCGCGGCCCACGATGAAATGGGTGCAGCCGTGGTTTTTGCGGATCAGCCCGTGCCAGACCGCCTCGCGGGGGCCGGCCATGCGCATGGCAAGGTTCAGCAGGGACATGGATGTGGTGGCCTGTGGATATTGATCCAGCACCGCCTCGTAACAGCGCACGCGGGTAAAGTGATCGACGTCGCCGGGTTTTGTCATGCCGACAACAGGGTGGATCAGCAGGTTTGCCTGTGCTTCGCGCGCGGCCCGGAACGTCAGTTCCTGATGGGCGCGGTGCAATGGGTTGCGGGTCTGGAAGGCGACAACCTTGCGCCAGCCAAGTTTGCGGAAATAGGCGCGCAATTCGTTCGGGGTATCGCGGCGGCCTCGGAAATCATAATGCACCGGTTGCTGAATGCCGGTGATCGGACCACCAAGGTAGATTTTGCCGGCCTGATTGTGCAGGTAGTTGACCGCAGGGTGGGCTGGGTCATCCGCGCCAAAGACCTTTTCAGCCTCATGTGCTTTGTTCGGTGTCCAGCTGTCGCTGATGGTCATGGTGGCGAGGATCACCCCCTCTTGATCGCGCAGGGCAATGTCCTGTCCGATCTCAAGCGAAGCGGCGAACTCTTCGGAGACATCCAGCGTGATCGGCATGGGCCAAAGCGTGCCATCGGCCAGCCGCATGTTGTCGACAACGCCGTTGTAGTCTTCTTCGGACAAGAACCCCTTAAGCGGGTTGAACCCGCCGTTCATCAGCAACTCCAGATCGCAAATCTGGCGTGGCGTCAAATCGTGGCTGACAAGGTCGGCCGCTTCGTTTTTCATTTTTTGGGCGGACTCGTAGGATACGTATAGCTCTGGAATGGGAGCAAGATTTGTCAGCATATTCATAGTTTTTCTCGTTTATTGCCTCAGACTGCGCTGGTTGATTGATCGCCCTATGCCGCGTGATTGCGGCAAAAGTCTAGCTATGCTGCGGCAATATCCATAAAAATAGGAGAAAGTCGCGGGTTTTGCGGCATTTTGGAACCTATGTCTCTTTATCGCGGGGAAACCGTGCCAGTTGTACAGCGAGGTCACGGGCGTCGATTACGGGCCATGCCAGCAAGGGTGTGCTGAGGCCGCGCAGGGTGAGGGCGTGCATGTGATCTTCGGCCACCCTATGTCCCGCGACCCGCAGCAGGGGGAATGAGATGAACGCCTGCACTTTGTGTTCCTTGGTCACCCCTTCAAGGCGGGAGGCCGTGTTGACGGTGTCGCCAATCAGGGTACGGGGGGCCTGACCGGCGGCCCCGATTTCCCCCAGCACGACATCCCCCAGATGGGCACCTATGCCGATGGCAACGGGATTTTGGCCTTCGCTTGCGAGGGTTGCGTTAAAGTCGGCCAATGCCTGTGCAATGCCTTCAATGGCGCGCAGGGCTGCCTGCGCCGAACTGTGCGCGTCAGGCAGTTCGAATACGGCAAGAAAGCCGTCGCCCAGATATTTATCAACCGTGCCGCCCTGTGCGTTGATCGCTGGGACGATGGCGTCAAAGAACCTGTTCAGCAGGAACACCACATCATAGGGCAGTTGCCCGGTGGTGCGGGCGGTGAACCCGCGCATGTCCAGAAACAGCAGGGCCAGTTCCTTTTCCTCGCCCTGACTGGCGTGGCCGCGATGTTTGCTGTGTCCGTCCGGTTGAAAGACGCGCAGCACTGTCATCGGTTCAATTGGTTTGATCTGGCAGGCCAGTCGGGTGTGGGATTCCGCGCCGACGGCGGCAAGGCTGCGGGCCTCGGCTTCGCTGGGGGGATGCAGCCACTCTTGCCCTTCTTCGATCACCACGCGACAGGTGGTACAGCGCCCGCGTCCGCCACAAAGCGAGGCATGGGGCACTCCGCGCAGGCGCGACATTTCCAGCAGGGTCAGCCCGCGTGGCGCGGTGATCCGGGTGCCGCCGCCATAGCCGATTGTGACGGACCTGCGCCGCGCCCGGATGTATTTCACCAGATAGGCCAGTGCGACAACGGCCATCGCCGCCCCGAAGAACCAGCGCAGCTGTTCGGTGAGACTGATCAATTCGCCAAAAGTTTCACGGTTGGGAAAGTTGAAGTGCTGGATCAGTGCGTCGCGGGCTGCCGGATCGGCAAACTCGGCCTTGATGCGCCGCCCTTCCACCAGAAACCCGGTGAGGGCAAAGGCGGGTATCAGCGCGGCGAGCCCCGCGAGTGTGGGAAGGTTGCGCCGCCACCATGCCTTGCCGCGCAGCCAGAAATGCAGACCCGTGCAGCCGTGTGTCCAGACCACCAGCAACAGCAGGGTTTGCTTCCAGCCGTCTGCGGTATTGTAGAGCAGCAGCATGATATAGCCCATTTCGTCGTTGACGCCGTAGACTTGATGGGCAGTGCGGGTGTGGATCAGATGGGCGACCAGCAGAACCGGAATAAGAATGCCAAGGCCGATTTGCACAGCCTCCCACAGAGGCATACGCAGGGTGCCGCGCCGGGCCAGCTTGACCAAAGCGAGGATGATGTGGATGGCAAAAGCACCATATAGCAAGATCGAACCCGCGATGCTGCGGGTTACCAGCTGGCGGGTGTCCTGCATGGCGTCCATCCAGACCGGTGAAAACAGGCCAAGCCCGATGTTGAGAAAGTGGAAAAGCGCATAGGTAAACAGGACCAGCCCGCTAATGATGCGCAAACGCGTGACCAGACTGCCACGCCATAGATCGCTCATTTTGTGCCCTCCTGCCTCTAGCACTGCGCAAGGAGAGTGGGGGCGTCAAGTCTGAGGTTCAGATTGCCGCCCCTTCAGTGTGGGGTTTTAGGATCAGGACCTAGGCGGTTTCATCGCCGACTTCGGCCAGAAAACGCTCGGCTTCGAGGGCGGCCATACAGCCCATGCCGGCAGAGGTCACCGCCTGGCGGTATTTGTGGTCGGTCAGGTCGCCCGCGGCAAAAACACCGGGGATCGAGGTTTCGGTGCTGTCGGGTTTTGTCACGACATAGCCGCCCATGTGGGTTTCCAGCGTATCCTTAACCAGCTCGTTGGCGGGGGCATGGCCGATCGCGACAAAGACGCCTTTGCAGGGGATGTCGGTGATCTCGCCGGTTTTGGTGTGTTTGACTTTCACCCCTTCGACGCCCAGCGGGTTGTCGGTGCCGTAGACTTCGTCCAGCTCGTGGAACCACAGTGGCTCGATCTTGGGGTTCTTTTCCAACCGGTCAATCAGGATGCGTTCCGCGCGCAATTCGTCGCGCCGGTGGATCAGTGTGACCTTTGAGGCGAAATTGGTTAGGAACAGTGCCTCTTCAACAGCAGTATTGCCGCCGCCGATCACGACGATCTCTTGGCCGCGATAAAAGAAGCCGTCGCAGGTGGCGCAGGCAGAGACACCGAAGCCTTTGAACTTTTCCTCGGTCTCAAGACCCAGCCATTTGGCCCGCGCGCCGGTGGCAAGGATCACTGCGTCGGCCACATAGGTGGTGCCGCTGTCGCCTTTGGCGTGGAACGGACGGCTGGACAGATCCAGATCGGTGATGATGTCGCCGATGATTTCCGTGCCCATTGCTTTGGCGTGGGCTTCCATGCGGACCATCAGGTCGGGGCCTTGCACGTCGGTGTCACCGGGCCAGTTTTCAACTTCGGTGGTGGTGGTCAACTGGCCGCCGGGCTCCATGCCCTGTACCAAAATAGGTTCCACCATGGCGCGGCTGGCATAGACGGCGGCGGTATATCCCGCGGGGCCGGAGCCGATGATCAGAACCTTGGTTTTGCGTGTATCGGCCATCTGGCACCTCTGAAGACATTATTTGCAGCCCGCCTGATATAGACCTGCACGCTGGTATCTTAAACCCCCCAACGCGCCGGCATTTGGATAGCCCTGAGGGAGGACAACCCCGCGTCAAACGGGAATGATGGAAAGATTGTTACGCTTGAATGTAATATTATTGCGACTGGCGACGCCCCTGCTATAAGAATCGCAAATTCAAGAAGGAAACCCCATGACAGGCTCACGCCTTGACCCGATTGACCGGAAAATTCTGGCCGAGCTACAATCCGATGGGCGGATGACCAATGTCGAACTGGCCAAACGGGTCGGCATTTCTGCGCCGCCCTGTTTGCGCCGGGTGCGCACGCTGGAAGAACAAGGGTTTATCCGCGGCTATCACGCTGATGTTGATGCGCGCGAGCTGGGATTTGAGGTGCAGGTATTTGCGATGGTTGGCCTGCATTCGCAAGCCGAAGCGGATCTGAGCGCCTTTGAACAGAAGTGTCGCGGGTGGCCCTTGGTGCGCGAGTGCCACATGCTGAACGGGGAAGTTGATTTCGTTTTGAAATGTGTCGCCCCGGATCTGTCGTCTTTTCAGGCCTTCCTTACCGGCGATTTGTTGACCACTCCGAATGTGGAAAGCGTCAAGACATCGCTGGTGATCCGCTGCGCCAAGGATGAGCCAGGCGTGCCCTTTGACGTATTGGAAAAGCGGCTTGAGGTGGCCCCCTGAGGGCAAGACTCAGGGGAGCGACAAAAAGCGCGCAGGGTGGTTAATTGGCCGCGAGGCGGGTTTCGGATGCCTGAGCCGGTTCGGGCGCGCGCGGATGGGCCAGCGGGCCAAAGTCGGTAACATGGCTGATCCGGGGGAACATGGCCAGAAACCTGTCGCGCAACGACTGTGCCACACCGTGAATCGCTTTGGAGCCAGGGTGAAAGGTTTCCATTTCGATACCGCCGACACGGATCGCAGCATGGCGTTCAAGGCAGATGTGGAACAAACGAACGGGTGTTGGAGGGACCACCTCGATCACGTTTACACCATCCAGAAAGGCGCGGACCGGTGTTAGCAACTGTTGTTCGCCGGCCTCGGCCCGCAGGTGATGCGGCGTGTGCAGAATACGCGCGGCGGGACCGACAGTAAGGAAGGAACTGGGGCGGCCTTGCCCGAAGGTATCGGCCATAATGCGCAGCAGGGGCGTACGCCGGCCTGCATCCGCCGGAACAAAATTGCTTGAACCGATCCAGATCAATTTGGCGGCCTCACCCGTTGAGGTGTTGACCATATCACCCGGCTGCAAATCCTCGACGGCGACGTCACCCTGTGGTGTCGCGATCAGCGTGCCGCGCGCAAAGGCGGAAAACGCATTTTCGAACAGGGGCACAGCCGGCGCTTTGTCCTGACCGATGTAAAGTGATCCGTCGCTGCGCAACGCCGCCACTTCGAAACTGCGCATCGGCATTTTCGTGGTGGGCAACACCCCCCGTGCAGAGGGGGTGAACCCTCGTGAATTCAAACCGTTTGCGGTTGGGCGTGCGCCCAGAGCAGCAGTCAGTGTCATGCGATCACCTTTTAGCAGGTTGTCACATCCGTGTTGGCCCCCACCAACAAGCACGGAAATAACCAATGTCATTTCGTCTTTGATGGAGACTAAAACACCTTATTGGCGGTTGATTGTCAAAGTTTGAACAACATTGGCCCCGGATTTCGCGCCAATTCGGCGGCCTTGGCCCATTCTGTTTCCGCTATCGGGAGGGGGGGTGCCACATTTCCGGTCAAAAATTCAAAAACAATGCCCCGCCAGCGAATCAACGCAGGCGGGGCGGGCATATCGTCTTAGAGCGTCACGCCTTAGGCTCAGGTTAAAGGCGGGGCGCTTTAGAGGGTAACCAAAGAACTCGTTAACCCGTCAAAACCTTGGAGGAGGCCGTATGGGAGGAGGGATAATGGTGCAGCTTTGGTGAACGCACTGTCTTCAGGCGCTGCGGCGTTCCGGCTTGTCAGTGCTTCGTTTGGCGATAAAGGCGCTGCGTCGTTTGCCGCGGGCCCATGGCATGACAGTGTCTTCTTTGGCTGCGGCTGCGACGACACCTTTGATGAAACGTGTGTTGGTTTTCATGGGCTCAATCCTCGATCTCTTGTTTGCGGGCTTGGTTGCCCTTTGCTTGAGGATCAATATGACGGTGCAATCAGGCCGGTTTTTGGCAACGATGCAGTTTTTCTGAAAAACCTCGAAAAATTTCGGGCCAGTTTGTGACAGGGTTGCCTTAATTCGTCGCGCGCCCTGTTTTTATGGCTGTAAGGGGCTGGGTTGTGATCAATCACGAAGGAAAGCGGGGATTGTTTCCAGCTTTAGCACGCTCAATCGGGCGGTGACGGGGCAATCTCTGCCCCAATTATGCCAAGTTCTACAACGTGATGGCGGCGATCAGCCGGCCATAGTCGGCGTCTTTTGCATGGGTGGCGCGGCGGTAGGAATAAAAGCGGCGGGCATCAGCATAGGTGCAATGGCGGGTCCATTCCGCCACGCCCACACCCGCTCCGCGCAGGCGGCTGAGCCCGAAGCCGGGCAAATCAAACAACAACCTGTCACCGGTGCCTTGGGCAAAGAACCGGTCAAAGCTCGTGTCTTCGGCCAGAAAGCCCTCAAAGAACTCCGGGCCGACTTCATAGGCACCTTGGCTGATGCAGGGGCCGATTACCGCTGTGATATTCTGGCGGTCCGCGCCCAAGCGCTGCATCCCGTCGATGGTTGCCTCAAGGACGCCGTCCAGCGCGCCGCGCCATCCGGCATGTGCCGCACCGATGACACCCGCGTGTTTGTCGGCGAACAGCACCGGCTGGCAATCCGCGGAGAGCACTGACAAGGCAACACCGGGGGTGCGGGTCACCATGGCGTCGGCCTTGGGTTTGTCCGGCAGCGGGCCGGTGACCTCGACCACAGTGGCGGAATGAACCTGATGCACCCCGACCAGATGATCCGCCGCCACACCCATGGCATCGGCCACCCGGGCGCGGTTGATATGTACGATATCTGTCTGGTCACTGCTGCCGTAACCACAGTTCAGTCCCTCGAACACGCCGGAGGAGGCTCCGCCGCGTCGCGTGAAAAAGCCATGGCGGAGACTGCCAAGGTGATCGGAGGTCAATATTTCGAGTGTCATGGGTCCACTCCCGGCGGGGGGGCACTTCCTTGTGGGTAGAGTGCCATTACCTTGAACAGATTTCCCATTTCTTCGGGATGCGTCAACCTGTGATGCGCGGCAATGTGGGTTTCCAGCGCAGCGCCGGTTAACTTGGTGGCGAGGTTTTGCGCCCGTTGGGTGATGCCAAGGCGTTCAAGGAAAACGCCCTGCGGGGTAAGAGCAGAATGGGCGCAGCTGGCCCCGGCCTGTGCCAGCGCGGCAAAATCCACATGTGCGGTCAGGTCGGCGTCGCCGGGCGTGCCCAGCGGCGGCACTTTCTGATGGTCCCGCAGGGCTTGCAAGGTATCGCCGGTGTGTTGCCAGCCACCGTAATCAACGATCAGCGCGACACCGCCGTGGGCCGCAATGCGGGCCGCGATTGTATCCATCACCGGGGCGATGGCGGCACAGCTTTCGATCAGATCACCGTCTTGGGTCGTGTCCAGCCGCGCGGTCAAGGCGGGCTGGGCCTGAGCGGGGGCAAGACCGAAAGTCAGGCTGCCGTCATGCAGGCCGACCTGACGTTCGCGCCAGCCGCTGCCGTCGCGCAGGAATTGACGGATCGGCAGGGCGTCGAAAAATTCATTGGCGATCAGGAACAGGGGCTGCTCGGGCAGAGCTTCAAGGTCATCGGCAAAGGTCACCCTATGGCCGGCCAGAGTTTCGGTCTGGATTGCACGCAGGGTGGGGGAGGCCTCGACGAGGGTGATTTCTGCGGCCTCGATAAAGCCGGGCACGTTGCGACAGGCGCGCAGGGCATCCGCCATCAAGGTCCCGCGCCCCGGTCCCAATTCGGCCAGTGTAAACGGGGTAGGGGCCCCTTGGTCCAGCCACGTCTGGGCGATGCACAGGCCCAGCACCTCGCCAAACATCTGACTGATTTCGGGGGCGGTGATGAAATCACCTGCCGCGCCAAAGGGGTCGCGGGTGGTGTAATAGCCCATTGTCGGATGCAACAGGCAGGTGGTCATATATTCGTCGATCCGCATCGGCCCCTGCGCGGCGATCCGGGCTTTTATATGTGCCGTCAGGGTCATGTCGTGCGGCGGGCCCGCAGGATAAAGAACACACCGACCAGCACCATGGGGATGCACAACAGCTGGCCCATGGTCAGCCCATAGCCGCCGCTGTGAAGCGCGAGACCCAGCGGGTTGCCCGGAGAAATAAACTGTGCGTCCGGCTGGCGGAAAAATTCAACGGCAAAACGCGCGGCACCGTAGCCGGCGAGGAAGACGCCCATCAGTAGGCCGGGGCGTTTAAAGGCCCCTTTGCGCCAGGCCATCCATATCAGCACAAGGCCGAGAACCAGACCTTCCAGCAGGGCCTCATAGAGTTGTGAGGGGTGGCGGGCGCAGATGCCGGCCACATCCGGGCAGTATTGGGCGGCCTGAGTGGGAAAGGCGACGCCCCAAGGCAGATCCGTTGGCCGGCCCCAGAGTTCGGCATTGATGAAGTTGGCAATGCGTCCCAGAAACAGGCCGGGGGCAAGGCCAAGCGCCACAAGATCGCCAACCGACAGGGTGTTCAGCCGGTAACGTTTGGTAAAGAAGAACGCTGCGACGATGACCCCGATGGCCCCGCCGTGAAACGACATGCCCCCCTCCCAGAGTTGCAGCACGCGCAGCGGGTTAGAGAGGTAGTAGTCGAATTGGTAGAACAGGACATACCCCAGCCGCCCGCCAAGGATCACACCGAGGATGACCCAGAACAGCAGATCTTCGATCTTGCCGGGGGTCATTACCGGTTGGTCATTGTGCCACAGGCGCGGGGTGCGGGCGGCACTGACAACCAGTCGCCATCCCAGCAGGATGCCGACGATATAGGCCAGCGCGTACCAGCGCAGGGCGAAATCGACGCCAAACAGGGTAACGGAAAAAATCTCGGGCGAGATGTTGGGGAATTGGAGCATTGCATTCATGGCGGTGATTGAGACGGTCTGTCACGGGATGTCAACCTTGCCTGAGCGGGCACGACACCCCATATAGGGGACAAGCAACGCCCGGAGGCCCAAATGCAAACCCGTAACAAGTTTTTCGACGACATGTCCCAGATGATGACAAATGCAATGGGCGTGGCCCAAGGTGCCAAGGATGAAGCCGAAAATGCCCTGAAGGGGATGATGGACCGCTGGTTGGCGGATCGCGATTTTGTCACCCGCGAAGAGTTCGATGCGGTGCGCGCCATGGCGCAAAAAGCCCGCGAAGAGAACGAGGCGCTGAAGGCGCGTCTGGATGCGTTGGACGCCTCCAAGGGATAAATCCTCTCGCTGCGGTGCTTTCTCGCGTGCCGCAGCATTTCAATCTGCCCTTGCTTTTGAGTTTAAGGGCAAGATGAAGATCGGCCCCTGCGCCCCATATATGGGTGTTTTCAGGTCTTTGGGTCGCTTTCTCCACAAGATATTGCAGTTATCCCCAGAAAAAGGCTTGCCAGACGTGGCTGCTATGCCCACCATATCTGGTATGGGCGGTTGGGTGACCAACGGTCTGTTGTGGAGGCATCCAAGTCTGGTGCGGTGAAACGCGGCAGCGCTTGGACAACGAACAGAGGTGTCGAAATGGCCCTGACCGAGCAGTACCTTGAAGAAGAAATCCATCCGATTGATATTGTCGAAAATCTGGCGGCCTATCATGAGTGGGACTTTGACCGGATATCGGATGAGCAGATTGCGATGTCTGTGGAAGGGCAGTGGCGCACCTATGCCATCACCCTTGCGTGGTCGGCGTTTGACGAGACCTTGCGCCTGATTTGTACGTTCGAGATGGACCCGCCAGACGACAAGTTGGGCGGGTTGTTCGAATTGTTGAACCATGTGAACGATCAATGTTGGGCTGGCGCATTCACCTATTGGGCCGAGCAAAAGTTGATGGTTTACCGCTATGGCCTGGTTTGTGCTGGGGGTGTTGATGCCAATGCCGAACAGATCGATACCATGATCGGGGCGGCGGTCATGTCGGCCGAACGGTATTATCCGGCATTGCAGTTGCAGGTCTGGGGCGACACCTCGCCGAAAGAGGCGCTTCAGGTCGCCATTGCAGAGGCCTACGGGCGGGCGTAACAGTTTCCCTGAAATAACTCGGGGGATGTGAGATGAAAGACAGCCGTATTGCCGAACGGGGCCTTGTGCTTTTGGGCTGTGGCAAGATGGGGTCGGCGATGCTGGCGGGATGGCTGGCACGGGGGTTGCCCGCCGCTTCGGTTTGGGTGCTCGATCCGTTTCCGTCTGACTGGCTACGCAGCACCGGGGTGCATTTGAACGCAGCGCTGCCGGAAAAACCGGCGATTGTATTGGTTGCGGTCAAACCCCAGATGATGGCCGAGGCATTGCCCAGTTTGCAGGCGATGGGTGGTGGCGACACGGTTTTTGTCAGCGTCGCAGCCGGCACGACAATCCGCTATTTCGAGGAAACCCTTGGCGCGGGCACCCCTGTGGTGCGGGCCATGCCCAACACGCCAGCGGCGATTTCACAGGGCATCACGGCGATTGTTGCAAATGATGCGGCCGGATCTGCCGGATTGGATGAGGCGGAAACCCTGTTAATTGCGGTCGGTCAGGTGGTGCGTTTGAGCGAAGAGACGCAGATTGACGCGGTCACCGGGGTGAGCGGATCCGGCCCGGCCTATGTTTTTCACATGATCGAGACGATGGCGGCGGCAGGTGAAGCCGAAGGCTTGCCCGCAGAATTGGCTCTGCAACTGGCCAAAGCTACGGTCGCGGGGGCAGGGGCGCTGGCGTTGCAGTCTGAGGAAAGCCCGTCGCAACTGCGGGTCAATGTGACCTCGCCCAATGGCACCACACAGGCGGCGCTGGAGGTCTTGATGGACGAGGCGGAAGGGTTCCCCGCTCTGTTGCGCCGTGCGGTCAAGGCCGCAGCGGACCGGTCGCGGGAGTTGGCCAATGGCTGAAATTGAATTTGATGATTTCATGAAGGTGGATATTCGCGTGGGCACTGTGATCCGTGCGGAGCCTTTTCCCGAAGCGCGCAAGCCGGCGATCAAGCTTTGGCTGGATTTCGGGCCGGAGATTGGCGAACGCAAGACGTCCGCGCAGATCACCGCGCATTACGATCCGCAGGGTTTGGTTGGCAAGCAGGTGATGGCGGTGGTGAACTTCCCGCCGCGCCAGATTGGGCCGTTTATGTCCGAAGTGCTGGTCTTGGGCGTGCCGGATAAGGAGGGAGCGATTGTGTTGCTGTCGCCGGATCAGGATGTGCCAACTGGCGGGCGGATGCATTAGGCTCTGGGCGCAAAACCTTATAGCGTGTTGAGTAAAATTTGGCCCGGTTGGTCGAACGCGAAAAGCGATATATGATGGCTCAGGTTAAAGGCGGGACGCTTTAGTTGTTCTTGTCGCTGTGTTGCGCTGCCAGATCAAGGAAACGGGTGATGCGTTTGCCTTCAAGTTTCACCGTTGTGCAACAGGCGACCCATTGGGATTTGCCGGCGCTTTTCGCGTCGATGAGGCCTTTCATCGTTGACGCCACGGCGCTGTGGGAAGATTTGGCCATGGGTTTCAGGACCTTGATCTGTTGGTCGATCACTTTGACCAGTTTCTTCTGTGCCTGTTCCTGTTTTTTCAACGCGCCGGCGACGCGTTTCGAACTGTCCTTGATCTCTTTTTCAAGCTTTCCGAAGACGGGATAGGGGATTGGCACCGGGCCGGCAGGTGCGGGGGATTTGGTGACATCGGGAAAACGCTGGAAGGCTTTGGTAAAGGCCTTGTGCTGTTTGTCCATTGCGCTGGCCAAAGCCGCGGTTGCGGTGTCTATGTCCTTGCGAGCCGTTTCCAGTGCTTTGGTATCTGCGGGGGTGTCTTTTGATTTGGCGACAGCGGTATCCAGATCTTTCAACTTCGCAAACTGCTTTGGTTCGGGCTTCTTTGGCTTGACGTCCATCGTCAGCCTCCCCTTTTTTTGAAAATGCATCATTTGAGTATGTCGGTAAAAGTACCGGCAGATTGCATTTTCTCAAAGCGGTAGTTGTTTTTTCTTCGGTTGTCGTCGCTTGACTGTCAGGCGCTGTCGCCCACGGCCTCGCGCCAGTGGCGGCGGCACAGGGACACATAGGTTTCATTGCCGCCGATCTGAACCTGTGCGCCGTCTTTCATGGCGACACCCTTGGCATCCATCCGCACAACCATCGTGGCCTTCTTGCCGCAATGGCAGATTGTGCGGACTTCGCGCATTTCGTCAGCGAGGGCGAGCAGGGTGGCCGATCCGGGGAAAAGTTCCCCGCGAAAATCGACACGCAGGCCGAAGCACATGATCGGCACATGCAGGTCGTCCACAACCCGCGCCAGTTGCCAGACCTGTTCGGTCTCCAGAAACTGGGCCTCGTCGACAAAGACGCAGGCGCAGGGGCCTTCGCTAAGGCGTTGTTTCAGCTTGGCAAACAGGTCTTCTCCGGGGCCGTAGGTATCGGCCTCTTCGCCGATGCCGATCCTTGATGCGATGCGCCCCTCGCCGGCGCGGCCATCGAATTGCGCGGTCAACAGATAAGGCACCATGCCGCGTTCGACATAGTTATGCGCGGCCTGCAACAGCACCGTCGATTTGCCGGCGTTCATCGTGGAGTAGTGAAAATAGAGTTTTGCCATGGCGGCCTGTTACGACAAAAGCTGTGACGTGTTCAAGGCAACTGCGAAGGGCAGAGTGTGAGGAAGAGCTGTACGAGCCCGCATACCCCGTAAGGTCCGATCTGCCGTGCGGAGCAGTCCGAACAGGGGGGCATGCGAACCCGTAAACACCCCGACTTGTGGGTCTGGGTACTCATGAAGTCCCGCCACGAGGACGGGATGGTTGGTAAATGCCATTTACGGCCCCATAAATTAATGGGAAAAGCCAAGAGGCATTCCCCCGCAGTGCGGACCGGGGGCTTGTCATAGATGTTTGGGGAACAGGACATATGGCCAATATCGGCAGCTATTTAAAGAAACACACCGAAGCCTTGGTTAAAGATGTGGGTATTGAGCCCGCGTGCGACGTAACCGGAAAGTCGAAGGCGACGTTGGGGCGGTATTACTCTGACAATGACGAACATTCCGATCGATTTATGCCGATTGATGCAGTTGCCCAGCTTGAACAGGTTTCCAGTTACCCCCATGTCACCGCTGCTTTGGCGGAGCTGAAGGGGATCGGCCTGAATTTTGAGGACCGGCGTGACAATGCCCCGCGCAAGGGGGGGGTGAATTCCGATGTGATCGCGTTGTCCCAGCGTTTTGCGATGCTGATGGCCGAATACCAGCAGTCGATGGAAGACGGCAAGATCAGCGTCAACGAGGCCAAGCGGCTGTTGAAAGAGACAACCATGCTGCAACAGGTTCTGGTTGATATGAAACTGAACCTTGAGGACGAAAGTGACTGATTCCCTTCCTTCGCTGAACGCAAGCCAACTGCCGAAAATTGATGTTGATGCGCTGAAGGCATCGGATGACCCCGGGCACAAGCCACGGATTTTGCTTTTGTACGGGTCGCTGCGGGAGACGAGTTACTCTCGCAAGGCGGCAGAAGAGGCGGCGCAGATACTTGAGTATCTGGGGTGCGAAACGCGGATGTTCGATCCCGCAGGGCTGCCTTTGCCCGATAGCGCAGAGCCGGACCATCCAAAGGTAGTGGAGTTGCGCGAGCTGGCCGTCTGGGCGGAAGGCATGGTGTGGTCCAGTCCCGAGCGTCACGGCGCGATGACGGGGATTATGAAGTGCCAGATCGACTGGTTGCCGCTGTCCTTGCAGGGCGGCATCCGTCCGACACAGGGCAAGACGCTGGCGGTGATGCAGGTGAGCGGCGGGTCACAGTCCTTTAACGCGGTGAACCAGATGCGCATTCTGGGACGCTGGATGCGGATGGTGACGATCCCCAACCAGTCCAGCATTCCGAAAGCCTGGCTGGAATTCAACAGCGAGGGGCGTCTGCCGGAGGGGCCGTTTTATGCGCGGATCGTCGACGTGATGGAGGAACTGGTCAAGTTCACATGGATGGTGCGCGGGCGCGCCGGCTATCTGGTGGACCGCTATTCCGAACGGGTCGAATCCGTGGACGAAGTGCATAAGCGTGTGTCGAAAAAGGCCGACTGAGACGGTTAGCCGTGTTTTTCGACGATGACCGACCCAACAGAATACCCCGCGCCGAAGGAACAGATTAGACCGGTATCGCCGTCTTTCATGTCACTGGAATGTTTGGAGAATGCGATGATCGACCCCGCCGAAGAGGTATTGGCGTAGTCTTGCAGGATATTGGGTTGCTCGCCGTTCTCAGGCGGGCGGCCCAACACTTTGCGGCCGATGAAATCGTTCATTGATTTATTGGCCTGATGCAGCCAGAGCCGTTTGAGATCACTGGCCTGCACGTCATTGTCGGCCATATGACCGGCAATGTGATCGGCGACCATGGGCAAGACTTCCTTGAACACCTTACGCCCGTTCTGCATGAACTGCATGTCGCGCCGGTCGGCCAGACCATCCGGGCGAGAGCGGCGCAGGAACCCGTTATTGTTGCGAATGTTGTTGGAGAAATCCGTTGCGCAACGGGTTGATTTAATTTCGAAATAGGGGCCTGCCGCGTCTTCGGTCCGTTCAATCAGGGTGGCGGTTGCGACATCACCGAAAATGAAATGGCAGTCACGATCCCGCCATTCAAGGTGGGCTGAACAAATCTCGGGGTTAACCACCAGCGCGCTGCGGATTGAGCCGCTGCGCACCATGTCAGCAGCGGCCTGAATGCCGAAGGTTGCAGAGGAGCAGGCCACATTCATGTCGAAGGCGAAGCCGTTGATTTTCAACAGATCCTGAATTTCAATCGCAACGGCAGGATAGGCTCGTTCCAGATTTGAGGCGGCACAGATCACCGCGTCGACATCGGCGGCGGTCTTGCCCGCCTGCGCCAGAGCCTTTTGTGCTGCGTCCAGTGCCATTTCGGCCATCACGCCGGGTTCATCGTCGCTGCGTTGGCGCAGGACCGGATGCATGATTGTGGGGTCAAGAATGCCGGTCTTATCCATCACATAGCGTTGTTCAATGCCACTGGCCTTGAAGATGAATTCCTCCGAGGAGTGCGCCTTTTCCGGCATGTCGCCTGCTTTGATCGCGGCGGCGTTTTCGGCATTGTAGAGATCAACATAGGCGTTGAAGGCGACAACAAGCTCTGCGTTGGTGATGATTTCGGAGGGGGTGAAAACACCGGTGCCGGTGATGGCTGGTTTATACATGCGAACCTCTTGAGTTGAGGGAGAATAGACCCGCGCGCCGGGGCTCTGCAAGGGGGACTGCGGGGCAGGTTTCAGTCAGGAAGAATTAAGACATCCATGACATGCTGCGCCATCAGATTGATTTGAGGCTGATATATGCTGCGGATTACATTGGCGCTATTTCTGCTTGTCTGCGGTTTTGAACCGGTCGCGGCCCAAGATCATATTGCGATCCGCCAGACCCTCTTGTTTGAACAGCTTCAGCGGACCCAGCGGATTGGCAAATCGGCTTGTATGGTCATGTCGGGTGCGGATTCGCAGCTGCATTCGGATGCGACCGTCGACAATGCGGTGGCGTTTAATCTGGTCATGGCGGCGATCATTGAGGGCGACCCGTCCATTGGCCTTGTGCCAATGGCGGCGGGGCCGGAACGCGCTGCGCTGAGCGAGGTGGCAAAGGTTTCGCGCGGCCTGACCCAGTCAGCGCAGCAGGTGGCAGCAGGCGACATCCATGCGGTGCCCGTGGCCCTTATCCTGTCGCGTCCGGCCATGATCGCGGAGGGGATGCATGCCGCACTATCAGAAATGGGCCCATCTGCTGGGGGACAATCCGCAGCGGTGCAAAATGCGGTCCGGCTGCTGCATCAACAAAATGCGTTGCTTGAAGAGATATTAAAGGATTTCTGTCATATGCGCCTGTCAATTGGCGCGAAAGATACGGCAGCGCAGATCACCCAGAATATGGCGTTGTTCACCTCCATAAATGCGGCGTTGATCAAAGGCGACGCGGCGCTTGGTCTGCACAAAGCGCCCAATATCAAGATCAAGATCACGCTGGGACAGATTGATAGTAAATGGGTTTCCTTTGAGCGGCTTTTGAAACCTGCTCTTGCCGGTGGAGACATGGAGTTGCGCGATGCGCAGCTGGCGTCGGTCATCGGCGGAACACTGTCTAAACGACTGACTAAACTAATCAGCATGTATCAGGCGCTTTAGGATGCCCCCCGTTTGACACGGGGGGCTCCGGTTGCCTTCAGCCCTGAAGGGATTTTACGCCAATTTCGTCTTCGGCTTGCGCCTTGATGGCCAATGCGGCGGCATAGGCACCTGCGGCTGTGGTGTAGTAGGGGATCTTGTCGAACAACGCGATAGACCGGATCGACTTGCTGTCCTCGACCGCCTGCGCGCCCTCGGTTGTGTTCAACACCAGATGAATTTCTTCGTCTTTCATCATATCGGTGATGTCTGGGCGCCCTTCATAGACCTTGTTCACGGTCTGGCAGGGGATGTCTTGCGCGGCAAGCCAGCTTGCTGTGCCACGGGTCGCGACAATGCTAAATCCTTGTGCAACAAGGATTTGTGCCGCTTCCAGCATTTCGGCTGTCTTGTCCATCTCTTTGATCGAAAGGAAGGCACAACCGCCGCGTGGCAGCTGCGTGCCGGCCCCCATCTGTGCCTTGAGGAAGGCGCGCGGGAAGTCGCGGTCCCAGCCCATGACCTCGCCGGTGGAGCGCATTTCAGGACCAAGCAATGTGTCGACCCCGGGGAAACGGGCGAAAGGCAACACGGCCTCTTTGACCGAGAACCACGGCATATCAGGGTTGGCCAGGGTCATCGGATCGCCCAAGGGCAATGTGTCGGAATAGGCCGATTGCTCGGGGTAGGCGGCGCGCAGCGGGAAGGTGCTGAGCGGCTCGCCAGCCATGATACGGGCGGCGATGCTGGCAATGGCACTGTCGGTGGCCTTGGCAACAAAGGGCACGGTGCGCGAGGCGCGTGGGTTCACCTCGATCAAATAGACCTCGCCATCTTTCACAGCGAACTGGATGTTCATCAGGCCAACGACGTTAAGAGCAAGCGCCAAAGCTTTGGTTTGCTTGGTAACTTCGTCGATGATCGACTGGTCCAGAGAATAAGGCGGCAGAGAACAGGCGCTGTCGCCAGAATGCACGCCGGCCTCTTCGATGTGCTGCATAATGCCGGCAACATGTACGTCCTTGCCATCACAAAGCGCGTCCACGTCAAGTTCAACCGCGCCGGACAGATAGCTGTCGAGCAACACAGGGCTGTCACCAGAGACGACCACAGCCTCGCGGATATAGCGTTCAAGCTGTGCCATATCGCGCACGATTTCCATGGCGCGGCCGCCCAGAACGTAGGAGGGGCGGATCACCAGCGGGAAGCCGATTTCTTCGGCGATTTTCAATGCCTCTTCGTCGGTCGAGGCGATGCCGTTATGTGGTTGTTTCAGGCCAAGCTGTTGGACAAGCTGCTGGAAACGTTCGCGGTCTTCGGCCAGATCAATCGCGTCGGGTGTGGTGCCGAGGATTGGAATGCCAGCTTCTTGCAGGGCATTGGCCAGTTTCAGTGGGGTCTGGCCGCCAAACTGTACGATCACCCCGTGCAAGGTGCCGTTTTCCTGTTCGACACGCAGGATCTCCATGACGTGTTCAAAGGTGAGCGGCTCGAAATAGAGGCGGTCGGAGGTGTCATAGTCTGTCGAAACCGTCTCGGGGTTGCAGTTGACCATGATGGTTTCATAGCCTGCATCGGTGAGAGCATAGCAGGCGTGGCAGCAGCAATAGTCGAATTCGATGCCCTGACCGATACGGTTGGGACCACCGCCAAGAATGACGACTTTTTGCCGCTCCGATGGGCGCGCTTCGCATTCGACCTCGCCCATCATAGGGGCCTCATAGGTGGAATACATATAAGGGGTCTGGGCCTCGAACTCGGCAGCGCAAGTGTCGATGCGTTTGAACACGGCTGTGACGCCGGCCGCGATGCGCAAGTCGCGCACTGCGGATTCGGATTGACCGGTCAGGGTGGCAAGGCGGGCGTCGGTAAAGCCCATCATCTTGAGGTGGCGCATACCGGCCTCGTCCTGTGGCAAACCAGCGCTGCGCACACCTTCTTCGGCGTCGACGATTTCGCGGAT
Organism: Sulfitobacter sp. M05; assembly: GCF_029285175.1. GTDB lineage: Bacteria > Pseudomonadota > Alphaproteobacteria > Rhodobacterales > Rhodobacteraceae > Sulfitobacter. The sequence goes on from NZ_JABEDH010000003.1 coordinate 199,300, forward strand.
GCGGTCGAGGAACCAAGGGTCAAACATGGTGACGCCGTGGATTTCATCGTTGCTCATCCCGTGGCGCATGGCCTGAGCGATGGTGCGCAGGCGGTCGGGGGTTTGTTTACTTATTGCAGAAACGATGGCGGCCTTATCGGGGGCACCGGGGATTTCGATTTCATCAAAACCGGTCAGGCCCGATTCCATGCTCGCCAGTGCTTTTTGCATTGATTCGTGGATCGTGCGGCCAATCGACATGGCCTCGCCCACAGATTTCATCGCCGTTGTCAGGTAAGGTTCGGAGCCTGGGAATTTTTCGAAAGCGAATTTCGGGATTTTTGTCACGACATAGTCGATGGTCGGTTCGAAAGACGCAGGCGTAACCCCGGTGATGTCATTGTCCAGCTCGTCCAGAGTAAAGCCAACAGCAAGTTTTGCGGCGATTTTGGCGATGGGGAATCCGGTCGCCTTGGAGGCCAGGGCAGAGGAGCGCGATACGCGCGGGTTCATTTCGATAACGACCATGCGGCCATCGGCAGGGTTCACGGCCCATTGTACGTTTGAACCGCCGGTTTCCACGCCGATCTCGCGCAGGACCGCGATGGAGTGGTTGCGCATGATCTGGTATTCTTTGTCGGTCAGGGTCAGCGCCGGGGCGACGGTGATCGAATCACCTGTATGCACGCCCATGGGGTCGACGTTTTCGATGGCGCAGACGATGATGGCGTTATCTGCCGTGTCGCGCACCACCTCCATCTCGAACTCTTTCCAACCCAAAAGCGATTCGTCGATCAGGATCTGCCCGACCGGTGAGGCATCCATGCCAGAGCGGCAGAAGAATTCGTAATCCTCGCGGTTATACGCCACGCCGCCGCCGGTGCCGCCCATGGTAAAGGCCGGGCGGATGATTGCCGGGAGGCCGATATCTTCGAGGGATTCCAATGCGATGGCGACGCCTGCTGCAAGGTCTTTCTTGCCCTCGGTGTCTTTCGGTGCCGTGCAGATGGTTGCCCGCGGGTTCTCAATGCCCAGGCGGTCCATGGCGTCGCGGAACAGTTTGCGGTCTTCGGCCATCTCAATGGCTTCGCGCTTGGCCCCGATCATTTCGACGTTGAATTTCTCCAGAACACCGTTTTCCTCAAGTGCGAGAGAGGTGTTGAGGCCGGTTTGCCCGCCCATGGTCGGCAAAAGCGCGTCGGGGCGTTCTTTTTCGATGATTTTCGCGACGATCTCGGGGGTGATCGGTTCGATGTAGGTGGCATCGGCCAGCCCGGGGTCGGTCATGATTGTCGCCGGGTTGGAGTTCACGAGGATGACGCGATACCCCTCTTCTTTCAGAGCCTTACAGGCCTGAGCGCCGGAGTAGTCGAATTCGCAGGCCTGCCCGATCACAATGGGGCCTGCACCAATGATCATGATCGATTTGATGTCGGTACGCTTTGGCATCGGAGCCCCCATAAATAAGCAAATTTACCGCGTTATAGGGATGGGGCGTTTGGGTGCAAGGGGGTTCGAAGTTCTGCTTGGTTGTTCCGGTGTCGAGAGGGCGTTTTTAGACGCGAGCAACCCTGTTGTTTGGGGAGGGGAGCAGGAAAGAAGGGGCTCTGCCCCGCCGCGCAAGCGCGCCTCCCCGCAGTATTTAAGGCCAAAAAGAGCAGAAGGCTGGAGCTGACGCGGGGATTTGCCACAGCAATTTTAGAGATTCGGTTGTCAGGCGTCGAGGAAGGCCCGGACAGATGCCTCGAAGGGACGCGGTTTTTCGGCGTGAAGCCAGTGGCCGGCATCGGAGATTTTGGCAAAGCGGGCGTTTGGAAAAAGCGATTTGATTTTGTCGCGGTGCGTTGGGAGGACATAGTCGCTTGCACCGCCGGAGAGAAAGAAGCTGGGGCCATCGAAGGGGCCGGTGATCTGATCTGGCCAACCGATGATCTTGTCCATTTCAGCCTCAAGAACATCGAGGTTGAGACGCCATGCTTTGTTAGGCACATCTAGGGATTGGGTGAAAAAGCTTTGCAGCGCGGGTTCGATACCGGCAGCGGCAAGTTGTGATTCAGCGTCTGAGCGGCGGGTGAGTGTGGCGAGATCGACGGTGCGCATGGCGTCGATCATCCCCTGTTGGGTATGGCCATAGCGCACGGGGGCGATGTCGGCGATGATCAGGCGGTTGATCAATGCGGGCTGTGTGAGGGCAAGGGCCATTGCGGTTTTGCCACCCATTGAGTGGCCGAGAAGATCGACCGGACCACCGAAGTGGTTGATCAGCTCTGCAATATCCTGGGCCATGTCTGGATAGCTTTGGCTGGGTGCGCGCGGGCTGCTGCCGTGGTTGCGCATGTCTGGTGTGATGACATGGCGGGTGTCGGACAGGCGTTTGGCAATCACGCCCCAATTGCGGCCCGACCCATAGAGGCCGTGGACGATGATCAGGGACGGGGTATCGGCGCTGGCGGTGCCGTATTCTGAATAGCTAAGCATAAGGAAGAGGTAGCGCCATTGCAGCGGCTGTGCCAGTGCGTTTAACTGGGGACATGAGGGAAGCCAGAGATATCGCAGCCAAGATCGAGGTGGTGCAGGCATTGCTGACGCGCAAGTTGGGACTCAAGCGCGCGCGCCTTGAGAAGATGCTTGGGCGGGCGGGCCGGCAATTGCCCAAACGGGTGCAGGCCAAGGCAAGGGCCTTGGCGGAGGCGCAACGGCTTGCAGAGCATCCCAAGCTGGCCCGTCAGATCGACGGCGAAGCAGTGACGCGGGATTTCGCGGATGTGACAGGCTATCTTGAGGCCATCGACGTGGCGGACCTGCGCCGTGGCCGGATGTTGGGGATGGCGGGCAGCGTGGTGTTTAACCTGCTGCTGGTGGCGGCGGCCTTTGTTCTTTGGCTGTGGTGGCGCGGCTATGTCTAGTTGGACTGGGCGCTTGCGCCACCATATTCGGCATCGGTGACCTGCTCAAGCCAGTCTGCTGCTGATCCGTTCTGCGCCTCTTGTAGGGCAATATGTGTCATGGCGCAGGTCGGGCTGGCCCCGTGCCAGTGTTTTTCGCCGGGCGCGAACCAGACCACATCGCCGGGGTGGATGGATTGAACCGCTTCGCCGGCTTTCTGAATAAGGCCGGCCCCTGCTGTGACGATCAGTGTTTGGCCCAGCGGATGGGTGTGCCATGCGGTGCGCGCGCCCGGCTCAAAAGTGACGGAGATCGCGTTCAGCCGCGCGGGTGCTGGTGCATTAATCAGCGGGTCCATACGCACAGTACCGGTGAAATAATCGGGATTGGGCGTGGTGGACGGGCGTGATCCGGCGCGGTGGATGATCATGAGGATTCCTTTTCGGGCGTTACGATGGGCGTTTCGGGGGAGGGTACAGCACCCGCCGGAAACCAAAAGGCATATTCGCCGGGCGAGGGTAAGCGGATGAGGGGTCGGGTGTTGCGGAAAGGGGGGCGAACTTGCGGCTGTTAAGGGCAGCCGCCATGGGGTAGAGCGGGCAGAACTAGAGCTTTTTGAGTTCAACTTGAGACATCACGCAGCCCTTTTCATGTTCGATAAGGGAAGAGGCCGCGAACAAGGGGTCCCAGTTTTATTTGAAACGCGATAGTGCATCCTGATCCCAGATAAGAAAGCCAGTATTGCAATGTCCGAACCGCGCATGAAAATGGTCTTGGTCACGCCTGAAATTCCTTACAATACCGGTGCGATCGGGCGGACTTGTGTGGCGTTGAACCTTGAGCTGATCCTGATCAGGCCCTACGGGTTTTCGCTGGATGAAAAATCGGTGCGCCGGGCCGGGACGGATTATTGGAAACACGTCAATCTAAGCGAATATGATGACTGGCAGAGCTTTCTGGAGGCACGCAAACCGGCGCGCGATGCATTGTATTTCTTTGAGGAGCATGGCGCGCAAAGTCTTTATGCACCGCAGTACCGGCCTGATGCCTATCTGGTGTTTGGCTGTGAATCCGCAGGGTTGCCCGCGTCGGTGATTGAAGGGGCGCAGGATCGGGTGTTCCATTTGCCGATGCTGGATAAGCGGGTGCGTTCGCTGAACCTTGCGAATGTGGCCACGGCGGTGATCTATCAGGCGATGCGGCCCCAGCTGGGCGGCTGAAGGCAGGGCAGGCCCTTTGACATAAGAAGGCCCCGCGCAGAAATGCCGGGGCCTTTGAGTTTGTGGGGGGCATCGCGCCCCTGCCGTAGCTTACAGGTTCGGATACATTGGGAAGCGGGCGCACATAGCTTCGACTTCGGCTTTTACCTTGGCTTCGACCGCTGCGTTGCCTTCTTCGCCGTTGGCCGCCAGGCCGTCGACCACTTCGATGATCCAATCGGCGATCTGACGGAATTCTGCCTCGTCAAAACCGCGGGTTGTCCCAGCCGGTGACCCCAGACGGATGCCGGAGGTGATGGTTGGCTTTTCCGGGTCAAATGGCACGCCGTTTTTGTTGCAGGTGATATGGGCGCGGCCCAATGCCTTTTCCGTGGCGTTGCCTTTGACGCCTTTGGGGCGCAGATCAACCAGCACAACATGGGTGTCGGTGCCGTGGGTAACTGTGTCCAGCCCCCCTTTGATCAATTGATCAGACAGGGCCTGTGCGTTTGTTACGACGCGCTGGATATAGCTTTTGAACTCGGGGCGCAGGGCCTCGCCAAAGGCCACAGCCTTGGCGGCGATGACGTGCATCAAGGGGCCGCCCTGAATGCCGGGGAAGATGGCGGAGTTGAATTTCTTTGCCAGTGCCTCGTCATTGGTGAGGATCATGCCGCCACGCGGGCCACGCAGGGTTTTATGCGTGGTGGTGGTGGCGACATGGGCGTGCGGGAAGGGGGAAGGGTGTTCGCCCGCAGCAACCAGACCGGCGAAATGCGCCATGTCAACGTGCAGATATGCACCAACGCTGTCTGCAATCTCGCGCATACGGGCGAAATCGATCTGGCGCGGGATGGCAGAGCCGCCGGCGATGATCATTTTGGGCTGGTGTTCGGTCGCCAGTGCCTGCACCTGATCGTAATCCAGCAGGTTGTCTTCTTCTCGCACGCCGTATTGCACAGCGTTGAACCATTTGCCGGACTGGTTCGGCTTGGCCCCGTGGGTCAGGTGACCGCCAGCATCCAATGACATGCCAAGGATGGTGTCGCCGGGCTGTAGCAGTGCCTGAAACACACCTTGGTTGGCCTGAGAGCCGGAATTGGGTTGCACGTTGGCGAAACCGCAATCGAACAGTTTGCAGGCGCGTTCAATCGCGAGGTTTTCTGCCACGTCGACCCATTCGCATCCGCCGTAATAGCGACGCCCAGCATAGCCTTCGGCGTATTTGTTGGTCATGACGGACCCCTGTGCCTCAAGCACAGCAGCCGATACGATGTTTTCAGACGCGATCAATTCGATCTCGTTGCGCTGGCGGCCCAGTTCGCCGGTGATAGATGCCTTGAGATCCGGATCGGTGTCAGCAAGCGTTGCGGTGAAGAAATCTTTCATGGTGCAGGTCCTCTTTGCCCAAACTTGGGGGTTTCGTATCGGAAACGCGCCCGGTCTGAAAGCCGTGAATGCGCCGGAAATAACGTTATGTGCGACCAAGCTGGCCCTCTCAGGAATAATGTGGTTGGTTTGGGGGAATTTGCGGCGCATCGGAAACCCCATACATGACGGTCCTGACACTATGAAAATTGCATTTGCTGCCAGTCGGGCGATTGTCGCCCAGACGGCCCGAGCGGCGTTGATCGGGCGTTATGGCAACGTGCCACAGGACGAGGCTGATGTGATTGTGGCCTTGGGGGGGGACGGATTTATGCTGCAAACCCTGCACGATACGCAAGAATTGGCGGCACCGATTTATGGCATGAACCGGGGCACCATTGGGTTCTTGATGAACGAATATGCCGAGACCGGCTTAATCGAACGTCTGCAAGCGGCAGAGCGCGAGGTGCTGAATCCGCTTAGCATGAAGGCGACCCATGTGGACGGGGCGACCTCAGAGGCGTTGGCAATCAACGAAGTTGCTTTGCTGCGGGCGGGGCCGCAGGCGGCGAAGTTGCAGATTACCGTCGATGGCCGTCTGCGGATGCAGGAACTTGTCTGTGACGGGGCGCTGGTGGCGACGCCAGCGGGATCGACGGCTTATAACTACTCGGCGCATGGCCCGATCCTGCCTATCGGGTCGGATGTTCTGGCTTTGACGGCAATGGCCGCCTTTCGTCCACGGCGTTGGCGCGGTGCCTTGCTGCCCAAGATTGCGAAGGTGCGGTTTGATGTGCTGGAGCAGGAAAAACGCCCGGTGATGGCGGATGCAGATGGCAACAGTTATCGCGATGTGGTGACAGTCGAAATTGCGTCGAACCCGGGTATCGAACACGAGATTCTGTTTGATCCCGGTCACGGGCTGGAAGAGCGGTTGATTTCGGAGCAGTTTACCTGAGGTCTGACCCTAACGCGCTTCGTTGAGGCATCTCAGTCCAGTGTGAAAAGCTCAAGCCGTTCAGTCACGCCGCGCAGGCGGTATTGACCAAGGGACACCAGATCAGCGCGGGAGGTGCAGACCTCCCCCGCGACTTGCGATGAAATGACGATGTTTTGATCAAGCGGGCCGGACATGCCCAGAATGCGGGCTGTGGCATTCACTGCAGGGCCAATGACGGTGAAATCCAGCCGGGTTTTGCCGCCGATGTTGCCATAAAGCACGTCTCCCGCATGTAAGGCGAGGGAGAACCCGGTGGTATATTGCCCTGCTGCCGCACGCCGTTCGTTTGTCGCGGCAAACACCTCACGCAGCTCTACGGCGGCTTTGATCGCCACATGGCGGGCCCGCGGAATTTCAGTGAGGTCAAAGATTGCCAACATGCCGTCGCCCATGAATTTAAGCACGTTGCCACCATTTTTTTCCACGACATCAACAGCTTCGGCGAAATACTCGTTTAGCAGTTCGATTACCTCTGTTCCGGGCAGAGACTCGGACAGTTTGGTGAACCCTTTCAGGTCGAAATACAGGATCACCGCGGAAATGGTCTCGGAAGAGCCGCGCATGATGTCTCCGGAGAGGACGCGGCGGCTGGCATCGCGCCCCATATAGGCTGCTGTGATGTCCTCGGCCATCAGACGGTTTGCGCCGCATTTCAGGGTCAGGCACATGGGCACCAGCAGCGGGCGTAAAAGGTCAAGCTGCGCATTGGAAAACCCGCCCGGCTGGTCTGTTACCATAGAAATGGTCATGCCTTCTTCGGCGGGGCCGTTGGGGTCGGTGACATGTCCCTGATTCCGGCGCAGGAAGTACCGCTTTGCGGCGTAGTATTCAGTTGCCCCCAAAGCCCGCAATTCGTCAAAAATCGGGAAGTTCAGCGCCGGGTCTGGTACATCAAGGCGTTGGCGCATCTCTGAGATTGGGTTTGATACCAGATGGAAAAGCGGACTGCGCCGGTATTCCTCCATAAGATCGGAAGTCGGGCTGTTGGAGCGGCTGTATTGAAACTGCTCGCTGGCACCGTCGCGCTGCCAGCGGAAGGCAACCGCGCCGATCTCTGGATGATGGGCGCGGGTCGAAAGGTTAACGCGGCTTAACGGGATGCCGGCCGCGTTTACCTTTTCACAGAATTCAGCCAGCCAATAGTCCGTCGGCGTATTCTCAAGACCCTGTTGCACGAGCCATGTGGAAAGATCGGCCAGGGCTGTCGCCATCTCAAAACTGTCGAGCATCTGTCCGGTCATTGCGTTTCGTTTACCTAGCTGTCTTGCGCATAGCCGATTTCTTGCAGTGCGACCTTAATCTCATCCAGAATTGCCGGATCGTCAATTGTCGCCGGCAGTTTGAAAGTCTGGCTGTCCGCGATTTTCACCATGGTGGCCCGCAGGATTTTGCCCGAGCGTGTCTTGGGCAGGCGGTCCACGACCAAAGCGGTTTTGAAGGCAGCAACCGGGCCGATCTGATCACGGATACGTTTGACGCATTCTGCGGTTATCTCGGCGTGCGGGCGATCCACGCCCTTGGAAAGACAGACAAAGCCGACGGGCGATTGCCCCTTGAGCGTGTCACTGACGCCAACAACGGCACATTCGGCAACGTCCGGATGGCCGGCCAGCACCTCCTCCATGGCACCTGTGGACAGGCGGTGACCTGCGACATTGATCACATCATCGGTGCGCGCCATGATATAGAGGTATCCGTCCTCGTCCATCATGCCGGCATCCCCGGTTTCGTAATAGCCGGGAAAGGTTGTGAGGTAGGATTTGACAAAGCGGTCCGTCGCCCCCCACAGGGTCGGCAGGGTGCCCGGTGGCAGGGGCAGTTTGATGGCAATCGCGCCAAGTTCGCCGGGTTTTTGCGGATGGCCCGCTTCGTCCAGGATATGCACGTCATAGCCGGGCATTGGTACAGTGGGCGAGCCAACCTTGACCGGCAGCGCCTCAAGCCCTGCGGGGTTGCCCGCGATGGTATAGCCGGTTTCGGTTTGCCACCAGTGATCGTAGACCGGTTTGCCCAGCTTGTCCTGCGCCCACTCGATGGTGTCCGGGTCGGCCCGTTCGCCCGCAAGATAAAGTGCGCGCAGGCTGGATAGATCGTATTTCTTGATGAATTCGCCTGTTGGGTCTTCGCGTTTCACGGCGCGAATGGCGGTCGGGGCGGTGAAAAAGCTGCGCACGTTATGTTCTTTGATGATGCGCCAGAAGGTGCCCGGGTCCGGCGTGCCCACGGGCTTGCCTTCAAAGACCACAGTGGTGTTGCCATGGATCAGCGGGGCATAGCAGATGTAGCTGTGACCGACGACCCAGCCCACATCTGATGCGGCCCAGAAGACATCTCCGGGGTCGACGTTATAGATGTTTTTCATGGTCCAGTTCAGCGCCACCAGATGACCGCCGGTCGGACGCACCACACCTTTGGGGGCCCCGGTGGTGCCGGAGGTATAAAGGATATAGGCGGGGAAGTTTCCTTCGACTGGGAAACATGCGGCGGGCAGGCAGTCTTTTTGGGCCTCAAACCAGTCCAGATCCCGTCCTTCGATCAGATCGCAAGGGTGTTCCTCGCGTTGCAGGATCAGGCAAAGCTCGGGTTTATGGTCGGCCTGTTCGATCGCACTGTCCAGCAGGGGTTTGTATTCGACAACGCGGCCCGGTTCCAATCCGCAAGAGGCGGCCATGATCGCCTTGGGTTTGCAATCGTTGATCCGCACAGCCAGTTCGTTGGCCGCAAAACCGCCAAAGACCACCGAATGGATCGCCCCCAGCCGCGCGCAGGCCAGCATTGCCTCGATCGCCTGCGGGATCATCGGCATATAGATGACAACCGTGTCCCCTTTTTCGACGCCCCGCGCCAGCAGGGCACCAGCCAGATATTCGACACGTTCTTTCAGCTGGGCATAGGTGATTTTTTCAATCTTGCCAGTGATCGGGCTGTCATGGATGATTGCCAGCTGTTCGCCGCGTCCCTGTTCCACGTGGCGGTCAACGGCATTGTAACACCCGTTTACCATGCCATCGGCGTACCATTCATAAAGATTGTCACCGTGATCGGTCAGCGCTTTGCTTGGCGGGGTAATCCAGTCAATCGCGGATGCTTGTTCCATCCAATAAGCTTCTGGATCGTGTTTCCAGCGGTCGTAAGTTGCGCGATATCCCATGGTCTTTTCCTCCCCGTTTCCCTTTTGTTAGGCAGCAGCGGGCAGAGGAGCAAGCCCGTAGGGCGCAAGGCCAAAATCTGAGGAAAGAAAATTTTCATCCATGCGGGCATATCTGTTGCTTAATTTACACTTTTCCGCCGACGCTAAGGTCTTGGGGCTGCGTCACGCTGGTAACTACTTCATAAGATGCTAGCTGTCATAAAAGAGCTATCATTTTTTGGAGAATCGTCCTGTGCGTTTGCCCCTTTCGTTTGTTTTGGTGGCTTCATCAAGCCTTGTTTTTGCGATGCCTTTGGCCGCGCAGGAGCGTTCTTTCAATTTTGCTATCGGGGTTGGTGCCGTCACCAAGCGGGCCTATCCCGGTGTCGATGGTTATGAGACTTCTGCCGATCTGAAATTCACTTTCGGGAATCTGACATGGGGCAAGGTCAATATCGGTGACGGTATCGGGAATGTTCCTGAAAATGGTTTGTCCCTAGGCGGGGCCTTGCGGATCGTCGGATCACGTGATGTGGCCGATTATCCCGAATTGGCCGGGCTGGATGACATTGATACCGCGGTTGAGCTTGGCTTTGGCCTGACTTACCAGCAGACCAATTGGCGTGCCTTTGGTGAAATCCGACAGGGATTTGGCGGGCATGAGGGCGTTGTCGGCACATTGGGTGCCGATGTGATTTTCCACCCCAATGACCGCTGGACCGTCACCGCCGGTCCGCGCCTCAGCGTGGGCGACAGCGAATATGCAGGCACCTATTTCGGCATCACCGGCGCCGAGGCAGCGCGCTCGAATTTCAACGCATTTGACGCGGGTGGTGGTGTTCTAGGGGCCGGTCTTGAGGTCAGCGCGACCTATCGCATTGATAACTACTGGTCGTTTGAAAGCTTGCTGAGCTATGAAAAGCTGATGAATGACGCGGCGGATAGCCCGATCACGCAGGTTGGTTCGGAAAACCAGCTGAGCCTGAGTATTGGGCTCAGCCGGGCATTTACCCTTAACTTCTGATCTATCCGTAATGCGCAACGGGGGTGCCAGCGATGGCCCCCACGTTCAACAACCCGCGGGCAGTGATTGATGGGGAAACGATATGGGCCTTGTTGCCCATGCCCATCAGGATCGGCCCGACTTCCAAAGCATCGCCCTTCATTTTCAGGATGTTACGCACTCCCGAGGCTGCATCGGCATGGGCAAAGACCAGTACGTTTGCCGCCCCCTTCATGCGGTTGCCCGGCATCAGGCGTTCGCGAAATTCGGGATCAAGTGCAGTGTCGATGTTCATCTCGCCTTCGTAACAGAAGTCAGCATTTTCAGCGTCTAACAACCGGATCGCTGCGCGCAATCGGCCGCCGGTGCCTTCGCCCTGATTGCCGAATTGCGACTGCGAGCAGAACGCGATGCGCGGTTCGATCCCGAAACGGCGCACATGCCGCGCCGCGCCGCGGGCAATCTCGGCAATCTGTTCGGGATTGGGATGCAGATGGACCTGAGTGTCGGCAATGAACAGCGGCCCGTCTTCGAGGATCATCATCGACAGGGCACCATGCGGGCGCAATCCGCCGCGCCCCAGAATTTGCTCAACATAGTTCAGATGCCAGCGGAATTCGCCGAAGGTACCGCAGATCAGGCTGTCCGCTTCGTTACGATGCACCATTACGGCCCCAATGGCGGTGCTGTTGGTGCGCATAATCGCTTTTGCGATGTCCGGGCTGGCCCCGCGGCGGCACATAAGAGTGTGATATGTCTCCCAATAATCGCGGTAGCGGGGATCGTTTTCAGGGTTCACCAATTCAACATTGTCGCCAACGCGCAGGGTTAGCCCGGCCTGTTCGATACGCCGTTGAATAACCTCGGGGCGGCCAATGAGGATCGGTGTTTCGACGGTCTCTTCAATGATGGCCTGAGCGGCGCGCAGCACCCGTTCGTCTTCGCCTTCGGCAAAAACGATCTTGCGCGGCGAGGAGCGGGCGGCTTCAAAAACCGGACGCATCAGCAAGGCGGATTTGAACACCGAACCGTCCAGCTTGAGGCGATAGGCCTCCAGATCGTCAATCGGGCGCGCCGCCACACCTGTTTCCATCGCGGCCTTCGCCACGGCAGAGGAGACAACGCCGATCAACCGCGGATCAAACGGTTTGGGGATCAGATATTCCGCTCCAAAGGTCATCTCTTCGCCCTTATAGGCGGCGGCCGCTTCGGCGCTGGTTGTTGCGCGGGCCAGTTCGGCAATACCGTCGATGCAGGCCAGCTGCATTTCATCATTGATCGTGGTCGCGCCGACGTCCAACGCCCCGCGAAAGATAAACGGGAAACACAATACGTTGTTGACCTGATTGGGAAAATCGGAGCGCCCGGTGGCGATGATCGCATCCGGTGCGACCGCGCGGGCGAGGTCAGGCAGGATTTCCGGTGTCGGGTTGGCCAGTGCAAAAATGATCGGTTGTTTGGTCATTTTGGCAACCATTTCAGGGCTTAACACCCCGGGGCCAGAGAGGCCGAGAAACAGGTCGGCCCCGTCGATCACATCCTCAAGAGTGCGCAGGTCGGTCTTTTGGGCAAACTCCGATTTGATCGGGTTCATGTCGATCTCGCGGCCCTCATAGACCAACCCGTGAATGTCACACAGCCAGACATTTTCGCGGCGCACACCCAGTTTCAACAACATGTTCAGGCAGGCAATACCGGCAGCACCGCCGCCGGTTGACACGATCTTGATGTCCTCGAATTTCTTGCCGGCGACATGCAGGGCATTGGTGACCGCAGCCCCCACAACGATGGCGGTGCCGTGCTGGTCGTCGTGGAAAACCGGGATGTTCATCCGCTCGCGGCAAATTCGTTCAACGGTAAAGCAATCGGGTGCTTTGATGTCTTCAAGGTTGATCGCGCCAAAGCTGGGTTCCAGCGCACAGACAATATCGGCCAGCTTTTCAGGGTCGGATTGATCGACCTCGATGTCAAAGCAGTCGATATTGGCAAATTTTTTGAATAGGACTGCTTTGCCTTCCATCACTGGCTTGGAGGCCAGCGGGCCGATGTTGCCAAGGCCCAGCACCGCAGTGCCATTGGTGACCACAGCGACCAGATTGGCGCGCGAGGTATAGAGCGCAGCGGTGGCGGGATCGTTCTTGATCTCTATGCAAGCTTCGGCAACGCCGGGGGAATAGGCGCGGGCAAGGTCACGCCCGTTGGCCAGCGGTTTGGTCGCGCGTATCTCAAGTTTGCCGGGCTTGGGGGAGGCGTGATAATCCAGTGCGGCCTGGCGCAGATTGGGCGTGTCGGACATATAATGAAGCCTCTCTGAAAATGATAGTTTAGCATTAAACCACTTTTCAACTGCCGCAAACCCCAAGGTCGCCATCTTTGTCTGGTGGTGGCTGTTGGCGTTGATAAGGGTGCAGGGTATTGGGAAAACCGGTGAAGGGGAAGGATCAGTATTTTTGCCCCTCGAAACTTGCAAATTCAAACCCTATAGTTCCACGATCAAGGGGGCGTTTATGAGCGGTGATCTGAGACAGCAGGCGGTTGATGTGCGCAAGCGTGCCCATGCCCCTTATTCTAAATTCCAAGTCGGAGCAGCGCTGCGCGCTGCATCCGGTGCGATTTATGCGGGCTGTAATGTTGAAAATGCGGCCTATCCGCAAGGCACCTGTGCAGAGGCCGGGGCGATTGCGGCGATGGTTGCAGGTGGTGACGTGAAAATCGCCGAGGTTTATGTGGTGGCTGGCAGTGCTGCGCCGGTGCCGCCTTGCGGTGGATGCCGTCAGAAACTGGCAGAATTCGGTGCCGGTGATGTGCCGGTGATCATGGCGACCGTTGACGGGATTGAGCAGCGCACCACATTGGCAGAGCTTTTGCCCGGCGCGTTCGACGCCGGTTTCCTGAAAGGATAATTGATGAACGCGCGGGCCATTCTGGCAAAGCTGCGGCACAAACAGACGCCCACACGGGCAGAGCTGGCGTGGATGGCGCAAGCTCTGGCTGATGGTGCGGTAAGTGATGCGCAGGCCGGGGCGTTTGCAATGGGGCTATGCCTGAACGGGTTGTCTGATGTGGGGCGTGTGGCGTTCACCCTGGCAATGCGCGATTCAGGCCGGGTTTTGTCCTGGGATCTGGACGGTCCGGTGTTGGATAAACATTCAACCGGTGGCGTGGGCGATTGTGTGAGCCTGCTTTTGGCCCCTGCGCTGGCGGCTTGCGGGGCCTATGTCCCGATGATTTCGGGCCGCGGGCTTGGCCATACTGGCGGCACTTTGGATAAGCTGGAGGCCATTCCCGGCGTCACGACCCAGCTGACCGAACCTCAGTTGAAAGGCGTCGTGGCGCAGGTGGGCTGTGCAATTGCAGGCGCAACAGCGGATATCGCCCCGGCGGACCGGCGGCTTTATGCGGTGCGCGATGTGACCTCAACGGTGGACTCGCTGGACCTGATTACAGCGTCGATCCTGAGCAAAAAACTGGCGGCCGGGCTGGATGGTCTGGTGCTGGACGTCAAAGTCGGCAGCGGTGCCTTTATGAAAACCGTTGCCGAAGGGCAGGCGCTGGCCGAAGCCTTGACCAAAACAGCAAACGCGGCGAAGTGCCGGACAACAGCCGTGATTAGCGATATGAGCCAACCCTTGGTGCCAAGTCTGGGCAATGCCTTGGAAGTCGCCGAGGTGATGCGAGTGCTGACCGGCAACGGGCGGGGACCGATTGTCGATGTTGCGGCGGCGCTGGGCGGGGTTTTGCTGGCCAATGCGGGGCTGGCACAGGATGTACAGGAAGGCGCGGATGCCGTGGTTCATGCGATCCGCAAAGGGTATGCCGCCGAGCGGTTTGCGCGGATGTTGTCCGCGCTGGGCGGGCCGGTGAATTTTGTCGAGAACTGGCAGCGGTTCCTGCCGGAAGCGACGGTCATCCGACAGGTGTCAGCCTCACATGACGGCTATGTTGCGCGTATCAACGGCGAGGCGCTGGGCTGGGCTGTGGTTGATCTGGGCGGTGGGCGGATGCGGCAGGAAGACCGCGTCAATCCGGCGGTTGGCCTGTCCGACGTGGTGCGCCTAGGAACCAAGGTCAAGCGAGGGCAGGTGTTGGCCGTGGTGCATGCGGTGCGCTCTGATCAGGCGGACCGCGCGGCGCAAACGGTGCTGGAGGCAATTACCCTGTCGGGGTCACGCCCCAAGGTGCCGGAGCAAATCATCGAAAGGATCGGCTGATGGCGCGGGCCTTTCTTGTGGTAATGGATTCAGTCGGCATTGGCGGCGCGCCGGATGCAGATCAGTTCTTTAACGGTGATGTTCCCGACACCGGTGCCAATACTCTGGGACATATTAGGGCGGCCTGCGCTGCGGGGCTGGCAGAGCAGGGGCGCAGCGGGCCGTTGCACCTGCCAAACCTTGAACGGCTTGGGCTTTTACATGCCATGGCTTTGGCAACCGGCGATGAAATGCCAGAGGTGGCGGCGCAAGGCGCATGGGGGGCTGCGACAGAAACCTCACGCGGTAAGGACACACCATCGGGACATTGGGAACTGGCCGGCCTGCCGGTGCCATGGGACTGGCATTATTTTCCCGATACAAAGCCCGCGTTCCCTGCTGCGGTCACCAGCTATGTGGCAAAGGTGGCCGGCACGGAGGGCATCCTTGGGGATTGCCATGCGTCGGGCACCGCGATCATTTCAGAGCTGGGGCAGCAGCACATCGAAACCGGTTGGCCGATTTGTTACACCTCGGCGGATTCCGTTTTCCAGATTGCGGCCCACGAAGAGAGTTTCGGTCTGGAGCGGCTTCTGGACCTGTGTGAAACTGTCGCGCCGATGTTGCATGACATGAAGGTTGGCCGGGTGATCGCGCGCCCGTTCACGGGGGAGGTTGGTGATTTCAAACGTACCGGCAACCGGCGTGATTATGCGATTACGCCACCGGGGCCGGTGCTGATGAACTGGGTTCAGGATGCCGGTCGCCATGTATATGCCGTTGGCAAGATCGGGGACATCTTTTCGATGCAGGGCATTGATGAGGTACGCAAGGGTGATGATGCGGCGTTGATGCGGCATCTCGCCGATCTGGTGGATGGGGCCGTTGACGGGTCGTTGACCTTTGCCAATTTTGTCGAATTCGACAGCCTGTTCGGGCACCGCCGTGATGTGTCGGGATATGCCCGGCAATTGGAGTGGTTTGACGCAGAAATCGGCCAGTTGTTGTCGCGGCTGGGACCGGATGACATCATCGTCCTAACCGCAGATCACGGGAATGATCCGACCTGGATCGGCACAGATCACACCCGTGAACAGGTCCCTGTGTTGGTCGCCGGAACAGAGTCCAAAGCGTTGGGCGCATTAGGGTTCAAGCAGGTGGCGGCATTGGTGGCGCGGCACCTTGGGGTTGCGCAGGGGTGAGCGGACGGATTGGGGCGCTGCCCCAAACCCCGCAGTATTTATCGCCAAAAAGAGCAGGCAGGGGTGCTTGCGGTAACGCGCGTTTCGCGCCACAACGAGGACAAAAGGGAGCTGCTGCCAATGCCTGATCTTGATGACCATCTGACCCATGTGGACCACCCGTTGGTGCAGCACAAGCTGACCATTATGCGCGACAAAGAGACACCAACAGCGGTGTTTCGCCAGCTTCTGCGCGAGATTTCCCAGCTGTTGGCCTATGAGGTGACACGTGGCTTGCCGATGACCACCAAACGCATTGAAACGCCGATGCAAGAGATGGATGCACCGACGCTGGATGGTAAAAAGCTGGCGCTGATTTCGATCCTGCGGGCGGGCAACGGGCTGATGGATGGGGTGCTTGAGTTGATTCCGTCGGCGCGGGTCGGCTTTGTCGGCCTGTACCGGGACGAAGAAACCCTGCAACCTGTGCAGTATTATTTCAAGGTGCCCGAGCGTCTGGATGACCGGTTGGTGATTGCGGTTGATCCGATGTTGGCGACGGGCAATTCATCTGTGGCCGCGATTGATCTGCTGAAACAGGCGGGGGCGACGAATATTCGGTTCCTTTGCCTGTTGGCCTCGCCCGAGGGGATTGCGCGGATGAAGGCGGCGCACCCTGATGTGCCGATTGTTACGGCGGCGATCGACGAGGCATTGAACGATCAGGGTTATATCATTCCGGGTCTGGGTGATGCCGGTGACCGGATGTTCGGGACCAAGTAATCCACCAAAACAGTGGTATGCGCCGGTATGGGTGCTGGACTTGTCCGCGTTGCTGGGGCATCTTCAACTACATATTGTGTGGGGGCACGAAATGAGACTATTAAAAATACTTGCAATCGCAGCAGTGGCAGGCAGTTTTGGCCTTGTTGTCGAACCTGGTTCTGCTTTGGCGAAAATCCAAGAACAGCAGCCGGCAGAGTTTCCGGCGCGTTCTTACAAGGGCAAGCAGTATGTAGATAGCAAGGGCTGTGTTTTCATCCGGGCAGGGATTGACGGGAACGTGTCATGGGTGCCGCGGGTGACGCGTGACCGCAAGACGGTTTGCGGGTTCAGGCCAACCAATGCAGGCACCGCTGTCGCCGAAGCGCCGACCGCGGTTGCTGAGGAAATCAAGGTTGAAGCGGCCACCCCCGTGGTCAAGCCGGCGCCGCGCCGCGTGGCACAGGCCAAGAAAAAACGCCGCGCCGCACCTGCGGTTGTGCGCCAGAAGCCAAAGCGCAAAGTTGCCCCCCCCAAGCCCCGCGTTGCCAAAGTGGCCCCCGTTGTTGTTCCGCAGGGGCAGCAAAGGACCGTTGTGGCAGAACAGGGTGGCTGTCCCGGTGCCTCGGCAATTTCTGGCCGATATTTGCGGGGAACAGGCGTGCGCTGTGGCCCTCAGACACAGCCGGTTGTTGGAAACCATTTCACCCCCAGAACCCAGACCTTTGTCGTGGCTGGAAAGTCGCGCAGGGCAAGTGTTCAAGCGGTTCCCGCCGCTAAGGCCCGCATTGCCCCAGTGGCATCAGAGGTTACAGCCACAACACGGATTGTGCCCAAACATGTGGCGCAAAATCGTATCAATACCCGCAACGTGTCCGTGCCACGCGGGTATCGTCCGGTATGGACCGATGATCGTTTGAACCCGAAACGCGCCGAGCAAAACCTGAAAGGCCGGTCTGATATGCTGTTGGTCTGGACGCAGACCTTGCCGCGCCGGTTGATTAACCAGTCGACAGGCCGCGATGTGACCGCCTCTGTGCCGCTGGTTTACCCCTATACTTCCGTAACGCAGCAGCGCCGCGATCTGGGCGAAGTCACCATCGTGCAGCGCGACGGGCAGACCGTTAAACGTGTGGTGCGCCATGCCAAGGGCAAAGCGTTAAAGCGCAAACCGGTCTACTCTTCGCGTTCAGCACCGCAGAGCGCCGCTGCGCCCAAGGTGGTCCAGAGAAAGGTCAAGGCGTCGCCAGCTTTGGCAGGTAAGAAATACGTACAGGTCGGCACCTATGGGGATGCGGCCAATGCACAGCGCGCCGCACAAAAGATTGCCCGTATGGGCATGGCGGCGCGGATCGGCAAACACCGTAGCGGGGGCAAGACCTATATGTCCGTGCAGGCGGGACCGTTTAACGGCACGCAGGCGTTGCGGTCGGCCATGCGGCGGTTGCGCGGTGCTGGCTATGCGGATGCTTTCGCCCGCTAAGCCGTTCTTTTTAGATTGAATTGTGGCCAGTCGGAGAGAATTCGGCTGGCTATTTCTTTTGCCCAAAGCGTGTAGAGCGGCGCGGCTGGATGAAATCCGTCAGAGGCGACCAATGCCGGATCAAGCGGCAGATCGAAGGGCATATGTGTGCAATCCTGCCGGGTGGCGAGATAGGTTGCGCGCTGGCGTTCCAGCTTGTCTGCGTGCCGCCCAAGAGTCCAGCGCAGCGGGTGGGGCAGCAGTGGGAAATGGGCCATCGGGGGCATCCCGCTGATGTAGATCTGTTTGGGGTGGTAGAGGGTGTTCAGCCGGTCAAACAGGCCGCGTTGTTGGCGCACCCAGCTCTTTGCAGGGATCAGCCGCGTGACATCGTTGACGCCAAGGGCTGTAACGATGACATCAAACGGTCGGGCAGGGGCCTCGGCCAGACGCGCAAGGGTGCTGCGGGTGGTCGCGCCGGTGAGGGCGTCCAGATGCCAGCTGACAGTGAAATTCTGGGCCAGCTGTTGCACGAGTTGCCCGCTTAGCGCGTTGTCCTGATTGGTGACTCCGACCCCCGCTGCGGAGCTGTCACCGATGATTGCCAGTCGCAGGGCGGGGCCGGTGCCGGCTGTTCCGCTGCGTGGTCCGGCGGCCTCGGGGAGGCTCTGGGCGCTGCGACGTACATGCAAGGCCTGCGCAATGAGAAGCGGCGACAAAGCCGCCCGGGCTACTGTATCAAACATGGCTCAACCGCCGCAGATGGATTGTAACCGCAGCCAGTTGGCATCCGACATCAAAGGCTCTGTCAGCTTGCCATTCATCGGGTCGCCCTCGATCAGTTTCAGGGTGGTTTCACCGGTGATGTCGCGGGCATAGGCATAAGGCGTGCTGCGCAGGGCCACTTGTTCAAAGCGCACTATCTGGCGGCTGATCTTGGCCTTGGCCGGTGGCGTTGTCATTAGATGTTTCGCATAAATATCAAGCGCTTGGGGGGCGACATCGCCTGTGGTCAGAAGACGGAAATTCTCGCGTATGCCCACAACTTTCAGCAAATCGCGCAGCGGATCGGTGGCGTCGCGGCGAGTCTGCTCGGTGACGATGAAACCGGCGGCGACATCGGGTTCTTCAAAATCCTCGATGACACTGCGGTTTAGCAGGATCAGATCACCGGGCACATGCAGGATGTCTTGGGTCATATTGGGCAGCACAGCCACTTTCCCGGCCTGCAACCGCTGAGACAGCAGATCAAGGGCCGCCCGACCGGCGGCATCGGCACAGACCGGCCCTGACACCCGCTCGATGCGTTTGAGCAGGGCCTGTCCGATGGCAACGCGTTTGGCCTTGGGCACAACCTTCAAGGTGTGATCCTGCATTGCACCGGGCAGCCAGAAGGCGGCAATCCAGATCACCACCAGCACCGATGCCGCCATGCCGATCCAGCGCAGACGGCCTGGGCGCGGGCGGGTCTTTTCGATGGCTTTGCGCAGGGTCTCGATGGCCTCTGTCATCTCGGCCTCGCCTTCGGGCAATTCCAGTGTTTCACCGGGGTCGCCGTCGGGGTGGAAAATGGCAGGAATGACGCCGGGGTTGGCCCGTTCCACAGCGGCAAGCGACCAATGGGCAAGCGGCTTTTCGTTATTGTCGATCACTACCAGTGTCGCTTCGCCAATAGAGACAATCACCTCGCGGCGTTGTTCATCGGGGGTCGGGCGCCACAGGGCGGTTGCCTCAAGCCTTGCGTATTTTGTCAGAGCGGTCACGGGGGTGCTGCTGGCCTTTTGATTTTTTTATAGTGTAGCATCTGGCAGGGGCGGGGCAATGGTGCAAGCGCCGGGATGGCAGGGGATGCAGATGCAGTTTCGTTCAGCACAAATCGAGGACACACTGGCTGTCGCTGCGATGTGGCACGCAGGCTGGCACGCAGGACATGCCGCCCATGTGCCCAAGGCGTTGGTGGTGACGCGCACCCTTGAGGAGTTCGAAACACGGACGGCGGGGCGCATTTCACACACGACCTTGCTGGAGGTCGGGGGCCAGATTGCCGGTTTTCATATGCTGGAGGGGGACGAGCTGTATCAGTTTTATGTTGATGCAGGTTTTCGGGGTACCGGGGTGGCAAGCACCTTGATGGCCCATGCCGAAGAGGGGCTGGACGGGCGTGTGGCTTGGCTGGCCTGTGCCGTCGGCAATGACCGTGCTGCGCGGTTTTATGAAAAGAGTGGCTGGAGCCGTGCGGCGACGCAGGAATATTTTGTGGAGACTGCAGGCGGGCCGATGGGCGTCGCCTGCTGGCGTTATGAAAAGAACCTGATGCCCCGCTCTTCAGCCTAGAGATCGGCAGAGATTTTGCGCAGCTCGTGTTTCTGGATCTTGCCGGTAGAGGTTTTGGGAAGCTCCTGAAACACCACATGTTTAGGGGTTTTGAATCCGGCAAGCGTTTCGCGGGCAAAGGCAATCAGCGTGGCCGCATCGGCGGTGGCTGCTGGTTTCAGCTCGACAAAGGCGCAGGGTACTTCGCCCCATTTGTCATCCGGTTTGGCAACCACGGCAGCAAGGTTAACGTCCGGGTGGCCCATTAAAACGCCCTCGACTTCGACGCTTGAAATGTTTTCGCCTCCCGAAATGATGATGTCCTTGGCGCGGTCGGCAATCTGGATATAGCCGTCAGGGTGCTGCACGGCCAGATCACCGGAATGGAAGTACCCGCCTTTAAAGGCTTCGGCGGTGGCTTCGGGGTTTTTGAAATACCCTTTCATCACCGAATTGCCACGGATCACAATTTCGCCCTGTGTGCTGCCGTCCATGGGCGTTTGTGCCACCTCGGTATCGGCGACGGTAATGTGATCCATCATCGGCATGGCGACCCCCTGACGGGCTTTGACGGCGGCGCGTCCAGCGGTATCCAGCGCGTCCCAGTCTTCGGCCTTCCAGATGCATTCGGTGACATGGCCATAGGTTTCGGTCAGCCCGTAAACCTGCGTGATGTTAAAGCCCAGTTGTTCGATCTTGGTCAGGGTTGCGGGGGCAGGCGGCGCGCCGGCGGTAAAGACTTCGACAGTGTGATCAAAGGGGCGGCGCTCTGCCTCGGTGGCGTTTACCAGCATGTTGAGGACAATCGGCGCCCCGCCGAAATGGGTGACCCCCTCGTCAGCGATGGCGTTATAAATATTGGCTGCCGTGATGTCGCGGCAACATACCAGCGTGCCGCCGATCAGCGGCATCATCCACGTGTGGTTCCAGCCATTGCAGTGAAACAGCGGCACGATCTGCATGAACACCGGATGCAGGACCATGCGCCAGGATATCACTGTGCCCATGGTCATCAGATAGGCCCCGCGATGGTGATAGACGACACCCTTGGGGCGTCCGGTGGTGCCCGACGTATAGTTAAGGGCAAGGCTTTCCCATTCGTCCTGTGGCATGACCCAGTCAAAGGCCGGATCGGCCTTGGCCAGCAAGTCCTCGTAAGTGGGATAGCGGCCCGTGGCCGGGAAGGCTGTATCGGTCACTTCAATGATGCGGGGCGCGGGCCCTTCCATTGCGGTAATGGCCGCCTCGGCAAGGGGCATGAATTCGGTGTCGACCAGCAATGCCTTGGCCTCGCCGTGATCAAAGATATAGGCCACTGTGGCCACATCCAGCCGCATGTTGATGGTGTTCAGCACCGCCCCGCAGGCGGGCACGCCAAAATGTGCTTCGGCCTGTGCAGGGGTATTTGGCAGCAAGGTGGCCACGACATCGCCAGCTTTGATCCCCATGGCCGATAGGGCCGAGGCAAGGCGGGTGCAGCGCTCGTAGTATTGCGCATAGGTGACACGGTGATCCTGATGGATAACGGCGGTACGTTCGGCAAAGACGCTGGCGGCACGACGCAGGTGCGAGAGTGGCGAGAGCGGCACGTAGTTTGCGGCACATTTGTCCAGCCCGGTTTCGTTTGCCATCCATCCCATGTGTTCGTCTCCCCCGCGTGACAACTCTTGTGAGAAACCGAGTATTGCGGGGGCTAGACTGTTTTGGAAGAGTGATTTTCACCCGCTGCTCCTTTACTTCGACCAAGGGGTGCAGTTCTGTGCAGACAAAGCGCTGATTTTTCGCGCCAACGGGTGGGCAGGCCAAAGGCAAAGGCCCAGAATAAATGAGGTCTTGCATGAGCAGCCAAAGCACCAATTCGGGACTCGCAGCTGCATCGGTGCTGGCGGGTATGGCGGCGCTGGGGCTGACCGATAACTTCGTGCCCTTCATCTCGGAACGCGGATCGCTGTGGCAATTCCATTTTGTCCGTTCGCTGCTGGTTTTGGTGGTCCTTGTCGGTTTTGTGGCCTTAGGGTTTGGCAGTTTCCGGATGAACAGGCCATTGGCGGTCCTTGCCCGCAGCTTTTTTCCGGCCAGCGCGATGTTGATTTATTTCGGCTGCCTGTCGGTGCTGCCGATCGGCGTGGTGGTGGCGGGGCTGTTTACCTCTCCTTTGTTTGTCGTGCTGATCTCGATCTTGTTTCAGGGAAAGCCGGTGGGCATTTTTCGCTGGGCGGCTGTGATCTTTGGTTTCGTCGGGGCTGTGATGGTGATCCAGCCTGATCCGGCAGCCCTTGATCCGGTGGCGTTTTTACCGGTGATTGCGGGATTGTTTTATGCGGTGGGTGCTGTTGCCACGCGCGCGTGGTGCGAAGGGGAAAGCACCCTGTCGCTGACGGCGGGATTCTTTGGTATGTTGGGTGTTTTCGGGGTGATCGGAATATTTGTGGTGAACGCAGATGCGCCTGTGGGGCACGCGGGGTTTGTGCTGCGGTCATGGGGGCCGTTGGACGGAGCGATGTTGTTCTGGTTCGTGGTACAGGCGGTCGGCTCGTTGATCGGGATTGCGTTGATCTTTCGCGGCTATCAGCTGGGCGAGGCCAGCCATGTGGCGGTGTTTGAATATTCGCTGCTGGTTTTTGCCAGCTTTTGGGCATGGGTTTTGTGGGGGCAGACGGTGTCGCCGTTGGCCCTGACGGGTATGGCGCTTATCGCCATCGCGGGGGCCGTGATCGCCTTGCGCAGCACGTCGCAGGAGCAGGCAGAATGATCATCAGTCGCGGGCGGTCTTACATCTTTGTGCATGTTCCCAAGACCGGCGGCACCTCGCTGGCACTGGCACTGGAAGATCGCGCGATGAAGGATGATATCATGCTGGGCGATACACCAAAGGCGGTCAAGCGGCGCAAAAAGATCAGGGGCATCGCAACCTCTGGGCGGCTTTGGAAGCATTCGGGATTGGCAGACATCGACGGGTTGGTTCGCGTTGATGAGATTGCGCAGATGTTCACCTTTACCTTGGTGCGCAACCCGTGGGATCGTCTGGTCAGTTATTATCATTGGCTGCGTGAACAGGGGTTTGACCATCCTGCCGTCACCTTGGCCAAGGCGCAGACATTCGAGGGGTTTCTGGCCGACCGCGCAACCCAGACTGCGCAACGCAACTGGCCTGCGTCGCGCTATATGACGGATGTGAACGGGGTAGAACGGGCAAACTGCTACATCCGGCTTGAGCATTTTGAGCAGGACGCAGCGGCGCTTGAGGCGCATTTGGGGTTCAGACTGGTGATGCCGTGGGAAAATCGCTCGGCGCGAGGTGAGGATTATCGCGCCTATTATTCACAGGCGATGCGCGAAACTGTTGCCGCGTGCTGTGCCGAAGACATCGCCCGCTTTGGCTATGGGTTCGGGCCGGAGTAGAGCAACGGTGGTCCGCTGTGTGTGCGGCGCAGAATAGCGTAATCGACGGCAAACCAGCAATTGCCCGCAGCACGTGCAGGCGGTAGGGTCGAGGTATGAAACAAGTGAAAAAAGAAACCACGGATGACGCGCTTATTCAGGAATACCTGAACAAGGGTGGCAAAGTCAGCGTCGGAAAGACCAAACCGCCAAAGGCGGAACTGGGGCTGAGCAATAACCAGTGGAACAACAAATTGACCAAAGAAGAAAAAGCCGCCCGCGATAAAAAGTAAGGCGGCGTTTTTATTTGGCAGGAAAAGGGCTTGGGCCCTGATCTTCACGTGCTGCGGGTGGTTGAGACCTGCCGTAGCTGACGTGTGTGCAAAACCATCATTCCATTTTCGAGACGTTCCGGCGTATCGCGATTAAGACCGCGCCGGGGGCAATGTTCCCTTTTGTGCAACTGTCTCTTGTAACGTAAAAAGGGACGCCGAAGCGCCCCTTTTCGATGATCATATATTGCCGGTTCAGGCGGCTGCGGCTTCATCGCCGAAACGGCCATAGAAAGACTGGCCTTTTGCCGCCATCTCGCGCAGCAGGTCAGGGCATTTGAACCGCTCGCCAAACTTGGCTTCCAGCTGGTCACAGCGTTCGGCGGCGTAGGGGGTGCCGATCATGTCGAGCCATGAGAAAGGGCCACCTGTTGAGGGGGCAAAACCCCAGCCAAGGATCGCGCCGACGTCACCTTCACGGATGTCCATCAATACGCCTTCTTCCAATGCGCGCACCGCTTCCAGCACCTGCACAAACATCAGACGGTCCTGCACTTCTTGCAGATCAGGCTGCACTTCGGCCAGCGGATAGCGGTCATGTACGCCTTTCCAATAGCCCAGACGTTTGCCCTTTTCGTCATAATCGAAGTATCCCGCCTTGGCTTTACGGCCCAAGCGGCCCTCGTCTTCCATCCAGACAATCAGATCGTCAGCTTCGGACGCTGGATAGGCGTTGCCCATCGCCGCCTTGGTGGCGCGCATGATCTTGGTGGCCAGATCAATCGAGGTTTCGTCACCCAGCTGTACCGGACCGACGGGGAAGCCAAGCATTTGCGCGGCATTGTCGATCAGAACCGGTGCAACACCTTCGGTGATCATGCGGTTCGCTTCGCCGCCATAAGGGATGATGCAGCGGTTGGCATAGAAGAAGCGCGCGTCATTGACCACGATCGGCGTCTTGCGGATTTGACGCACATAGTCGAGCGCCTTGGCCACTGCACGATCACCGGTTTCTTTGCCTTTGATGATTTCCACCAAAGCCATGCGTTCGACCGGGCTGAAGAAGTGAATGCCGATGAACTGTTCCTGACGGCTGGATGCTTTGGCAAGCTCTGTAATTGGCAGGGTCGAAGTGTTGGAGGCAAAGATGCAATCCTCGGGGATCACGGCTTCGACTTTCTGGGTCATCTCGGCTTTGACCTTGGGGTCTTCGAACACCGCTTCGATGATCAGATCGCAGCCCTTGAGCGCGTCCAGATCAGGGGTGGCGTTGATCAGGGCCAATGCCGCCTCTTTCTTTTCGACGGTGCCTTTCTTACGGGCGATGCCCTTGTCGAAATAGGCCTCGGCATAGGCTTTGCCTTTGTCCGCTGCCGCTTGATCACGGTCAATCAGCACCACTTCGATACCGGCCTGTACGGAAACAAGCGCAATGCCCGCACCCATCATACCGGCACCCAAAACGCCCAGTTTCTTGACGCGCTGGTCAGCCACGCCCGCAGGACGTACCGCGCCTTTTTCCAGCGCTTCCTTGTTCAGGAACAGCGAGCGGATCATCGCGGAGGAGGAGGGGTTGAGCAGCACGGAAGTGAACCAGCGTGCTTCGATCTTGAGGGCCGTGTCAAAGGGCACCAATGCGCCTTCATAGACGGCTGACAACAGCGCCTTGGCCGCGGGGAAGGCCCCTTTGGTCTTGCCGTTGATCATCGCGCTTGCCCCCACGAAGGTCATGAAACCGGCAGGGTGGTATGGCGCGCCACCGGGCATTTTATACCCTTTGGCATCCCAGGGTTTCACCAGATCGGCATCTTTGGCGTTCAGCACCCACTCCTTGGCTGCGGCCAGTGGATCAGTAACCACTTCGTCGATCAGGCCGGCCTTGGCGGCGGCGGCCGGGGCGACCATTTTGCCTTCCAGCAGGAAGGAGGATGCGGTCATCGCGCCCAGTTTGAAGGACAGGCGGGTGGTGCCGCCAGCACCGGGGAAGATGCCGACCATGATTTCCGGCAGGCCGATGCGCGCTTTGGGGTTGTCGGCACAGAAGATGCGGTGTGTCGCTAGCGGCAGTTCCAGACCGATGCCCGCAGCTGTACCGGGCAGGGCGCTCGCGATCGGCTTGCCGCCTTTGTTGGTCTTGGGGTCCATACCAGCGCGTTCGATCTTACGCAGCAGGTGGTGCATCTTCATGGTGCCTTCGAACAGGCCCTTGGCTGGATTGTCGCCTGCGTCCTCGCGCATTTTTGCCAGCAGGTTCAGGTCCATGCCGCCAGCAAAAGATCCCTCTTTGCCAGAGGTGATCACGATGCCTTTGACGGCGTCGTCGGCAAGGGCCGCATCGACATGCGCCTCCAGCTGGGTCAGCCCTTCGATGGACATCACATTCATGGATTTATCAGCGACATCCCATGTGATGATGGCAACGCCGTCGGCGTCAGTTTTCATTGTAAAATCGGTCATTTATCGTCTCCCTAATCAGGAATTTTGGTTTAGCGCTTGGGCTGAAAATCGGCGAATTTGTCGAGCAACATCCTGATCAGGGCCAGTGTGGCCTCTGGTCCGTTGCTGCAATCTTCCTCGCTGAGGGTCAGGCGCTTGAAGTTGTAAAGATCGGCACGGTCCAAAGGGTCACTTGGATCGGCCTTGTATTTAAAGAACAGGGGGGGCTTTTGCTGCACCAGCCGGACATAGTCACCGCCATTGGCGACCTTAAGAACCAGCTGGTCCATGCCTTGACGGGTTGCAAGATCAGCCACGGCGTGAAAGGGATGCGTCCCCATTACACCCGCTCGATGATGGTTGCGGCACCCATGCCAGAGGCGATGCACAGGGTCGCAAGGCCGACTTCTTTGTCTGCCCGCTCAAGTTCGTCCAGCAGCGTGCCGATGATCATTGCGCCGGTCGCGCCCAGGGGGTGACCCATGGCGATAGAGCCGCCATTCACGTTGACCTTGTCGTGATCCACATCAAAGGCCTGCATAAAGCGCATGACCACAGCGGCAAAGGCCTCGTTCACTTCGAACAGGTCAATGTCGTTGATGGTCATGCCATTTTCGGCAAGGATTTTTTCGGTGACGGGGACAGGGCCAGTCAGCATGATCGTCGGATCGGTACCGATTTTCGCGTTTGCACGGATGCGGGCGCGGGGTTTCAGGCCATATTTCTCGCCGAATTCCTTGTTGCCGATCAGCACAGCAGCGGCACCGTCTACAATACCGGAGGAGTTGCCCGCGTGGTGGATGTGATTGATCTTTTCCAGATGCGGATACTTCAGCATGGCGACTTTGTCGAAGCCGGGCATGACTTCGCCCATGGCCTGAAACGCCGGAGAAAGGCTGCCGAGGCTTTGCATGTCGGTCTGCGGACGCATGTATTCGTCGTGATCCAGAATGCTCAGACCGTTCTGATCGGTGATGGTGATCACGGAGTTTTTGAAGCGGCCCTCTTTCCACGCCATTTCGGCGCGCTGTTGCGAAGCAACGGCAAGAAGGTCGGCGTCATTACGGGTAAAGCCGTATTCGGTGGCGATGATATCAGCCGAAATGCCCTGCGGGACGAAATACTGCTCCATGGCAATCGAAGGGTCTACGGCAATAGCGGCGCCATCGCTGCCCATCGCCACACGGCCCATCATTTCGACGCCACCGGCGATATAGGCCATGCCGGCCCCGCCTTTGACCTGGTTGGCGGCAAGATTCACAGCTTCCATGCCGGATGCACAGAAACGGTTGATCGCAAGGCCCGGAATGCGTTCGTCAAGGTCGGAGGCCAGAACCGCGGAACGGGCAAGGCACCCGCCGTTTTCCATTACCTGGGTGACGTTACCCCAGATCACATCCTCAACCGCATGGCCGGTCAGGTTGTTGCGCTCCTTCATCGCATTCAGGGTCTGGGCAGACAGCCGCAGGGAAGTTACCTCGTGCAATGCGCCGTCTTTGCGGCCCTTGCCACGCGGCGTGCGGATGGCATCATAGATATAGGCTTCGGTCATGGTGGTCCTCCAGTTATTCAATTCAACCCGGCAAAGCGGGAAAATGTTTGGTGCGCCGCGCCGGTAGCAATGGACAGCCGGCGACAGGTTTAGGCGCTGTTGTTTACTGTGCGCGGTCAGCGGGCGAGCCCGGCATCAGATCGTAAGGGGTTTTCCAGCCGGACTCTGCCGAGAGACGTGTGAGCCAGGCATCAATGTTGGGGAATGCGCTGCGGTCAAAGCCGAAAGGTTCTGGATAGTAGAGATATCCGCAGCAGGACAGATCAGCGTTGGTGATCCCGTCGCCGACAATCCAGTCGCGCCCTTCCAAGTGGTCGTTCAGCACGCTGTAGGCCGCTTGCAAACGGCTCTTGTTAAATGCGATGACCTCTTGCGGGCGCTTATCCTCTGGCAGGAAATTCATCAAAAAACGGGTCATGCCGGCCATAGAGCTGAGCTTGTGATTATCCCACAACACCCAGCGTAGGATTTCGCGGCGCTCTTCAGGGCTCTTTCCACCGAAGTGGCCGGATTTCTCCGAGACATAATCCTGAATAACGCCGGATTGGGTTAACCGGAGCTCACCATCAATCATTACCGGAGCCTCGCCCATGGCGTTGACCGAGGCGCGATATTCCGGCGTGCGGGTTTCACCGCCGAAGAAATCAACCTTGACCGGTTCCCAGTCGAGACCGGAAAGCTGTAAAGCCAGAGCTGCCTTATAGGCATTGCCGGATTCGCCGAAGCAGTGGAGCTTAATCGTCATATGACTGGTCCTTTTGTTAATCTTGGGAACGGGGCAAGCCCCGTGATGAGTTTAAGAGCAAGATGAAGCCGGATTGCTAATGTCTTGCATCACATGAATGTTGGTGCGGGCGGGATCGGCTTCATCTTGCCAATAAACTCAATCCCACAGCCGCATCCAAAGTGGACATCAGAGGTTGCGCGCAATCAACTCCTTCATGATTTCGTTGGTCCCACCATATATGCGCTGGACCCTTGCGTCGGTCCACATTTCGCCAATGGCATATTCCTGCATAAAGCCATAGCCACCGTGCAGTTGCAGGCAGTCGTCCAGCACTTCGCCCTGAGTGTCGGTCAGCCAGTATTTCGCCATTGCCGCGCGATCTACTGTCAGTTCGCCGCGCAGGTGTTCCGCCATGCACTGGTCAAGGAAGGCCCGCGCGACTGTGGTTTTGGTTTTGCATTCGGCCAGCTTGAAACGGGTGTTCTGAAACTGGGTCAGCGGCCCGCCAAAAGCTTCGCGTTCCTTGCAGTATTGGATTGTGCGTTCAACTGCGCCTTCCATTGCACCAACCGCTTCACAGGCAATGATCAGTCGCTCTTGTGGCAGTTGTTGCATCATCTGGTAAAACCCTTGGCCCTCTTCTTGGCCAAGGATGTTTTCCGGCGGAATTTCAACGTTGTCGAAAAACAGCTCGGAGGTGTCCGACGCGTGTTTGCCGATTTTCTCAAGGTTGCGACCGCGCTGGAACCCGGCTGCGCCATCGGTTTCGACGACAACAAGCGAAACCCCCTTGGAGCCTTCGGCGGGGTTGGTTTTTGCGGCGACGATAATCAGGTTGGCGTGCTGGCCGTTGGTGATAAAGGTCTTCTGCCCCGACAAACGGTAGGCATTGCCCTCGCGGATGGCTTTGGTTTTGATGTTTTGCACATCTGATCCGGTGGAGGGTTCCGTCATCGCAAGGGCACCGACCATTTCACCGGAGACCATTTTCGGCAGCCAGCGCTTTTTCTGATCTTCCGTGCCGTATGCAAGGATGTAATGCGCCACGATGCCCGAGTGGATACCGTTGCCCCAGCTGGCCAGATTGGCCCGGGCGGCCTCGATATAGATTGCGGCCTCGTGGCCGAAATCACCACCGGCACCGCCGTATTCCTCGGGGATGGATGCACAGAGCAGGCCAAGCGCGCCGGCTTCTTGCCATGTGTCGCGGTCCATTTCCGATTGTTTGCGCCACTTTTCGAATTTCGGGGCCCATTCGGAATTGATGAAATTTGCCGTCATTTCGGCGAGCATCTGATGCTCTTGCGTCATCCAGCTGGATGGTGTGGGGGTCGCGTCGGTCATAACGTCGCCTTCCAAAGGTACTTTAACGTTTGCGGTCTTCCAGCTCTGCGTTGAACAGCCGCAGTCGTGCGGTCAGGTTCTCTTCGTTGGTGACGCTGGCAAAATTTTCGAACAGAAAGGACAGGGCCTCGCCTTCGTCCAAACCGGCATCCGCGCTAAATTTCTTCAGGCGGCGATATCCGTCTTCGGTCATGGCGACGGGAAAACGGCGGGTCAGGCGGAAGCGTTTGGGCACGGGGTCTCTCCGGTGGTTGGGTTGGTCGGGCAAAACTGCCCGACCGTCACCTTAGAAGTTGGCTGCGTCCAAAGCCATCACTGTATCCGCACCGGTCTGGATGCGTGTCAGGTGCAGGGCTGTGGCCGGCAGTTGGCGTGCCATATAGAAACGACCGGTGGCCAGCTTGGTTTCATAGAACGCGGCGTCGCCGGT
Source organism: Sulfitobacter sp. M05 (assembly GCF_029285175.1). Lineage (GTDB taxonomy): Bacteria > Pseudomonadota > Alphaproteobacteria > Rhodobacterales > Rhodobacteraceae > Sulfitobacter. Next base: position 229,915 of record NZ_JABEDH010000003.1, read on the forward strand.
GCCGTTTGCCAGTTCGGCGCGGGCGGCAAGGCCCATTTTGGCCCACATCAGACCCAGGCAGACGTGGCCGAACATATGCATAAAGTCGTTGGAGCCGGCCAAAGCGTGGTTCGGATTCTTCATGCCGTTCTGCATGAAGAACATGCCGGCACTTTGCAGGTCTTTGCTGGCGGCTTTCAAAGGTTCGATGAACTCTTTGTCGAACCCTTCGTCTTTGCCTGCGTTGTCCTTGCAGAAGGATTTCACCAGATCAAAGAAGGCCATGACATGTTTACCGCCGTCCTGTGCCAGTTTGCGACCCACAAGGTCCAGCGCCTGAACACCGTTTGCACCTTCATAGATCATCGCAATCCGGGCATCACGGGTGAACTGGGACATGCCCCATTCCTCAATATAGCCGTGGCCGCCGTAAACCTGTTGCGCCTTTACGGTCATGTCATAGCCGACATCGGTCAGGAACCCTTTGATCACCGGGGTGAGAAGGGACACCAGACCGTCCGCGTCTTTGTCATCCGAGCGATGCGCGGCGTCGATCAGCGTAGCACCCCAAAGGATGAAGGCACGGGCACCTTCAATAAATGATTTTTGTTCCATCAGGGAGCGGCGGACGTCAGGATGCACGATCAGCGGGTCGGCGGCTTTCTCCGGTGCTTCGGCCCCGGTCACGGCACGCCCCTGAAGGCGGTCGTTGGCGTAGATCACAGCGTTCTGATAGGCCACATCGGCCTGTGCCAGACCCTGCATGCCGACACCCAGACGGGCCTCGTTCATCATGGTGAACATGGCACGCATGCCTTTGTGTTCGTCGCCCAGCAGGTAACCCGTGGCCTCGTCATAGTTCATCACGCAGGTCGAGTTGCCGTGGATGCCCATCTTTTCCTCGATGGAGCCTACACTTGCCCCGTTGCGCGCACCAAGGGAGCCGTCCTCGTTCACCATGAACTTGGGAACGATAAACAGGGACACGCCTTTGATCCCTTCAGGGCCGCCTTCGATCTTGGCCAGCACCAGATGAATGATGTTGTCGGCCATGTCGTGCTCACCCGAGGAGATAAAGATCTTCTGGCCAGTGATCTTGTAAGAGCCATCCGCCTGTGGTGCGGCTTTGGTGCGCATCAGGCCCAGGTCAGTCCCGCAGTGGGGTTCGGTCAGGTTCATCGTGCCGGTCCAGTCACAGGCAACCATCTTGGGCAGGAAAGTCTCTTTTTGCTGTTCCGTGCCGTGGGCAAGGATCGCCGAAGCCGCCCCATGGGTCAGACCCTGATACATGGTAAAGGCCTGATTTGCTGCCGAGAACATTTCCCCGACGGCAGACCCGATGACCTGCGGCATGTTTTGGCCGCCATACTGTTCTGGCATGTCCAGACCGGTCCAGCCACCTTCCTTGACCTGTTCGAACGCGTCTTTGAACCCTGTTGGCGTTGTGACAACACCGTTCTCCAATTTACACCCTTCAGTGTCACCGACAGCGTTCAGCGGTGCAATGACTTCGGAGGTAAGCTTGCCGGCTTCTTCCAGAATGGCAGAGGTGAAATCCCGCTCCAGATCCTCGTATCCGGGAGTGCCGGCCTCGCTGATATTCAATACATCGTGCAGCACGAACTGCATATCTTTAGTGGGGGCTGTATATGTCGGCATGAGGTTCTCCCGGGGTCAAAAATATCTGGCAGAAGCTGGCGCAGGTGTTACTCCGCCATGCTGGGTTTCTGGTTAAGGGAGGTCATCATTTTTTCTCCCCATTTCAGTTGTTCTTTCAGGTCGTTGATGGCGGCGTCGAGGTCTTCGCGCTGGGCCAGCATTTCAGTCAAACGGTCACGTGCAATGTCCAATGCACGGGTGATCTGGGTCTTTTGCTGGTCGCCACGGTGGTACAGGTTCAACAGCTGGCGAATCTCTTCGAGGCTGAAGCCAAACCGCTTGCCGCGCAAAATCAGCTTGAGGCGTGCGCGGTCCCGATTGGTAAACAGGCGCTTTTGGCCTTCGCGGATCGGGAACAACAGTTCCTTTGCCTCGTAGAACCGCAAGGTACGCGGTGTAACGTCGAAGGTGTCGCACATCTGGCGGATTGTCATCAATTCACTGGTCATTTCGTTTTACTCTCATCACATGGGTACATCGTGGCGCTGTCAGATGCGAAGTGTGACGTCTCTCGCATTCTTACAACACCTCACTAGGTTGACGTAACGCCTACGTCACGTCACTTTCAAAGGTGACGTGACGGCGTCTTTGAGACGGCGCTTTTTACTCTTTTCTTCCCGGGATTTTTGATTTTCGGGGTTGCTGGTTAACCCGAACCACGTTCCGGTCGCAATGCAAGAATATAGGGTCCTGACCCTAGCCACCGCAGAAAGGCTACACCAAAACGGGGTGCGGCGGGCGTGCAATCGCCACCGCCGTAACATACCAGAGGTTTAAATCGTTTCGCGCTTAAATTGAGACATCGCGCTCCCCCCTTTTCGCGTCGACCAAGGGGAGAGGCCGCGGGCAAGTGATTCAAGTTTTTCTCGAAACACTATAATGACTGTTGTTAAAGCGTCAGACTGGGGCGGGGCCTAGCTGTCGACTTTGCTCAGCGCCAACGCGGTGCCGTCGCGCAACTCTTTCAGTTCCAGAATGGCTTCATCCAGTTGCCTACGTTGATCCGACAGTTCGGAAAGCTGTTCATCCGCCAGCTTTACCCATGCCTTCATTTGGCTTTCTTTGCCTTCGTTTTCATAGATCAGCAGCCATTGCCGCGTGACTTCCAGCGGGAAGCCGAATTTACGCGCGCGCAGGATCAGCGTCATGCGGGCCCGTTCACGCGGTCCATAGAACCTTGAGCGGCCCTCGCGGTCTGGATGTAGAAGCTCGATATACTCGTAATACCGCAAGGTGCGGGGGGTAACATCGAATTTTGCGCACATTTCCTTAAAGGTCAGGCGGTCGTCTGCCATAGGTCGTATCTCCCTTAATCAATAAGGTAGGCCGATGCGGAACTGAGCGCAACAGGTGGCCTTGCCCTTTACGTTCCGTCTCGTGATAAAGGGTCAAGTTTGGCCAGAGGACCCCCTAGATGGCAGATATGATGAAACAGGCAAGCCAGTTTATTCAGGCGCTGCCCCATGCCAAAGCACTTGGTATGGAGCTGGAAGAACTCGACAGTGGCACGGCAGCGATTTCGATGCCCTATTCCGAGGACATTATTGGCGACCCCGACACCGGCGTGGTGCATGGCGGCGCGGTTTCGGCCTTGCTGGATACCTGTTGCGGTGCTGCGGTGATGAGCCACCCCAGTAACCCTGCGGGTACGGCGACAATTGATTTGCGTATCGAATATCTGCGCGCGGCAACACCGGGCCAGCGCATCAAGGCGCGCGCAACCTGTTATCATGTGACACGCTCTGTCGCCTTTGTGCGTGCCACTGCGATGGACGAGGATGAAGAGGTGCCCGTTGCCATGGCCACCGGCACTTTCACAGCGGGGAATGGCAAATGATCAAACGTCCTGAACCTGTGCAGATTGTGAAACAGCGGCGTGACAGCGTGTTGCGCGCGCTTGTGGGGCGGGTGCCCTATATCAACTTCCTTGGCGTCACCTTTGAGCGGCGCGGCGACGAGCTGACGGCGATTATGCCGTTCAAGGACGAGCTGATCGGTAACCCCTTGCTGCCGGCCCTGCATGGCGGTGCAACAGCCGCGTTTCTGGAGGTAACGGCAATCATATCGCTAAGCTGGGGTATGATCTGGGAAGATATGGAAAGCGGTGCGTTGGAGATTGACGACATCGACAATATCGCCTTGCCGCGTTTGCCCAAAACCATTGATTTTACCGTGGATTACCTGCGCTCGGGCCTGCCGCGTGATGCCTATGCCCGTGCCCGGATCACCCGCGCGGGGCGCCGGTACGCATCGGTATATGTGGAGGGCTGGCAGGACAACCGCGACCGGCTGTTTGCACAGGCCACGGGGCATTTTGTCATGCCCAAACGGAGCAGCTAAGATGGACACCCGCGCAAGCGGCGGGGTGGGGGAGATTGGCCACAAGCGGGTGCTGCGCATTGCACTGCCGATTGTGATTTCAAATGCAACAGTCCCGATTTTGGGGGCAGTTGATACCGGTGTCGTTGGCCAAATCGGTCTTGCCGCGCCGATCGGGGCTGTGGGTCTTGGCGCAATTGTCCTGTCCGCGTTCTATTGGTTTTTCGGTTTCTTGCGTATGGGAACCGTGGGGCTGACGGCGCAGGCCGCTGGTGACAATGACCATGCCGAGGTGACCGCGCTGTTGACCCGCGGCTTGCTGATTGGTCTGGGTGCCGGGCTTGTGGTGATCGGGCTGCAAATCCCGCTGTTCAGCGCGGCCTTTCTGGTTTCGCCCGCGTCGCCCGAGGTGGAAACCTTGGCCCGTCAGTACATGGCAATTCGCATTTGGTCGGCACCGGCTGCAATAGCGATTTACGCCATTACTGGCTGGCTGATCGCGCAGGAACGCACCCGCGCCGTGCTGGTCATTCAGCTGTGGATGAACGGGCTGAACATCGCACTGGATTTGTGGTTTGTGCTGGGCCTTGATTGGGGCGTGCAGGGGGTTGCGGTTGCGACCTTTCTGGCGGAATGGGGCGGGTTGGCCGTAGGGCTTTGGTTCTGCCGCGCGGCCTTTCAGACACCGGGCTGGCGCAATTGGGTTCAAGTCTTCAGCCGCGCGCGTTGGGTGCGGATGATCCGGTTGAACACGGATATTTTGCTGCGCTCAATCATGCTTGAGGCGATATTCCTGTCGTTCGTTTTTATCGGTTCAGACATGGGGGATGTGACGCTGGCGGCCAATCAGGTTTTGCTGCAATTCCTGATGATCACCGCATTTGGTCTGGATGGTTTCGCTTTTGCCGCTGAGGCACTTGTGGGGCGTGCGGTCGGAGCAGGGCGAGTTGCTGATCTGCGGCGGGGCGCTGTGCTGGCCTCGTTTTGGGCCTTTATCGTGTCCTTTTTGATTACCTTTGCGTTCTGGCTGACCGGTCCACAGATCATTGATCTGATGGCCAAAGCCCCCGAGGTACAGGCAAGCGCGCGGGTATTTCTGCCCTATATGTTGCTGGTGCCGGTGCTGGCCTGTGCGGCCTTTATGCTGGACGGGATCTTTATCGGTGCCACACGGTCGCGCGACATGCGCAATATGATGGCGCTGTCCTTTGTGGTCTTTGTGGTTGCGGTGCTGGTGTTGGTGCCTGCCTTCGGCAATCATGGCCTGTGGGGGGCGATGCTGATCTCTTTTGTGGCGCGGGGCGTTACGCTGGGTCTGCGTTATCCGGCGCTGGAACGCGCGGTTCAGGCTGCGCCGGCTACAGCATAACCTCAACCGCTTCGGGTGGCCGTCCGATGACCGCCTGACCGTTTTTGCAGGCAATCGGGCGCTCGATCAGGATCGGGTGCGCGGCCATTGCGGCCACTAGGGCATCGTCACCCATGTCTTTGCGCAGCTCTAGTTCCTTGAACAGCTTTTCACCGGGGCGCATCATCTTGATGGCGGGGATATTGCCCAAGGCCCGGCGCATCTGTTCGATTTCCGCAAGACTTGGTGCGTCTTGCAGGTAGAGGCGCGGGGTCACCTCGGCACCTGCCGCTTCGATCAGCGCAAGTGTCTGGCGTGATTTCGAACACCGCGGATTATGCCAGAGGGTAATCATAACCAGTCCTCGCGTTTGCTGCCCACCGCATCTGCGACATTGGCAAATCCGTCTGCTGCCAACAGCTCATCCAGCCCCTGTACGATCTGGGTGACCAGCGACATGCCTCCGAACACCAAGGCGGTGTAGAGCTGCACCGCAGATGCACCAGCGCAGATTTTGCCATAGGCCTGTTGGGCGGAACCAACGCCACCCACGCCAACCAGAGGAATATCCGTGAGCGTTGAAAGGCGTGCCAGAACGCGGGTGGATTTTTCAAACAGCGGCGCACCCGACAGCCCGCCCGCCTGCGTCGCATGTGGGCTGTGCAAACCCGCGCGATCAAGCGTCGTATTGGTGGCAATGATGGCGCAGACACCGGCCGTATTGGCCACATCAGTGACGTCCGCGATTTCGGCCTCGGTCAGATCGGGCGCAATTTTCAGGAACACAGGCGTGGCACCGCGCACGTCCATGACACCGTCCAACAGCGCGGCCAGCGCGGCCTTGCCCTGCAAATCACGCAGCTTTTCTGTGTTGGGCGAGGACACGTTGACGGTTGCGAAATCAACATGGTTGCGGGCGGCTTCCATGACCCGGGCGAAATCGGCGGCACGGTCGGTGCTGGTCTTGTTCGCGCCAAGGTTCAGGCCCACAGGCACCCCTGCGCCGCGCTGGGCGAGACGGGTGCAAATTGTTTCTGCGCCTTCGTTGTTGAACCCGAAACGGTTAATCGCAGCCTGATCACGGGTCAGGCGGAACAACCGGGGTTTGGGGTTGCCCGGTTGTGGCAGCGGTGTTGCGGCTCCGACCTCGATAAACCCGAAACCACTGCGTGACAGCGGCGCGATGGCGGTGGCGTTCTTGTCAAAACCGGCGGCAAGGCCAATGGGATTGGGCAGGTCTATCCCGGCCAGCGTCGTTTTAAGGCGGGCCGAGGTTACCGGCCCCGGCGACGGTACCAACCCCAGACGCAGGGCGCGGATCGCCAACCCATGGGCGGCTTCGGGATCAATGCGGTGCAGGGCCGCCAGCCCCAGCCGTTCCATCGCGGCGCTCATGCGAAAGCCCTTGTCGGGCTGCCGGGCTGACAGCGGATCAACCTTGAGGTTTTGACCGCCGCCTGCCGGTGAACAACGGCGCGTTGGTAGTCGGGGTTGGACACCATTGCCAGAAACGCATGGGCGTTGGGATAATGGGCAATGAATGTCGCGTCCCAGCTTTCTTGCGCAGGGCCGATCAGGGTTAGCTCGAAGGTGCCGCGCCACAGGATACTGCCGCCGACACTTTCAAGTATCGCGGCAGTCTCAGCCCCGTAGTGGCCATAGGCCTCGGCCCCCGTCAGCCCGTCGCGGGCCAGTTCGTGATCACCGGGGTAATTCGCCAGATCATTGAACTTTACCAGATTGAGCATGTTCAATTCACTGTCACGGTCCAGATTTTTAAAGGCCTCGAACTGGGCACGGTCCGGATCAACATAGGGAGTCATCGGCTTGCCTCTTCGAAACCGGGGGGAAATTGGTGCTGACCGTCAGCCAGCGGCAGGGGCTGAGCCCAAACCACATCTTCCAGCAGCATGGTGCGGTAAAGATGCGGGAACAACGCGTCCCCGCGCGAGACCTCCCACTTCAATGCATCACCTGCGGCTTCAGCATTCACCGCAATCAGGAATAAATCCTGCGCGCCTGCAAAATGTTTTGCGGCTGTTTCACGTGCCTGATCGGCGGTGGAGAAATGCACATAGCCGTCGGCGAGATCAATCGGCGCGCCAGCGGTTTCGCCTTTTTCACGCAGAACCTGCCATTCTTCGGATCGAAAGATTTTGAAAATTAACATGTGGAGGTGATGCCCGTACGACATCCAAGCGTCAAGCCGCGAACCGCCTGTTAAACCGGCAAGGGCGGGTAACTTTGCCTGTGGTGTCAACTACCTCTTTGACAGGCAGAAGGTCAGGGGCCACCATGCTGCATAGATTCCATTTGGGGGAAAACCGATGAAACGATTCCTGACAAGCGTAGCAGCATTTGGCCTGATGGCCGGAGCGGCGGCAGCCGATTATAAACTGACAATCCTGCACACCAATGATTTCCATGACCGGTTCGATCCGATCAGCAAATATGACGGGCCTTGCTCTGCTGAGGACAACACCGAAGGCAAGTGTTTTGGCGGAATCGCGCGGATGATCACGGCCATCGGTGATGCGCGGGCCCGTGGGGGTGAAAACCAGATTTTGCTTGATGCGGGTGATCAATTTCAGGGTTCGTTGTTTTACACGCAATACGGCGGTGTCATGGCGGCAGAGTTCATGGAACAGCTGAACTATGACGCGATGGCTGTTGGCAACCACGAATTTGACGATGGGCCAGAAGGGTTTGCACCCTTTCTTGATCTGGTGAGCTTTCCGGTGATTTCCGCAAACATCGACGTTAGCGGCAATAACATGTTGGCGGGCAAGATTGATAAATCCACCATTCTGGAGGTCGGTGGCGAGCGGATCGGCATCGTTTCCGTGCTGGCCGAAGACACGGCTGAAACCTCGTCTCCCGGGGCGAGTGTGATTTTTTCTTCGGCCATAGACGCGGCACAGGCCGAGGTTGATGCACTGACGGGACAGGGGATCAACAAAATTATTCTGCTAACCCATGTCGGGCTTCCCAAGGATATGGAGCTTGCCGAGGCATTAACAGATGTGGATCTGATTATTGGCGGTCACTCTCATACCTTGCTCAGCAACACCAACGATCGCGCGGCAGGGCCATATCCAACGTTGGTTAACGACGTGCCGATTGTGCAGGCCTATGCCTATGGCAAATATCTGGGTGAACTGAATGTCACTTTTGATGATGCCGGCAACCTGAGCGAGATCGCAGGCGAACCCATTTTGCTGGATGCCTCTGTCGTTGAAGACAAAGCAGTGGTTGCGCGGGTGAAGGAGCTGGCCATACCATTGGAAGAGTTGCGCAACAAGGTTGTGGCGCAAACGGATGAGGCCATTGGCGGGGACCGTTCGGTATGTCGTGCGATGGAATGCACCATGGGCAACCTGATTGCTGATGCGATGCTGGCCCGGGTGAAGGATCAGGGCATCGACGTGGCGCTTCAGAATGGTGGCGGCATCCGCGCCTCTATTGAGGCGGGCGAGGTGACCATGGGCGAGGTCCTGACCGTGCTGCCGTTCCAGAACACCTTGTCAACATTCGAAGTGACAGGTGCGGTCCTGCTTGAAGCGCTTGAAAACGGTGTGTCGCAGGTTGAAGAAGGGGCCGGGCGGTTCCCGCAGGTTTCGGGCATGACCTATGCCTTTGATGGCAAGCTGGAAGCCGGTTCGCGGATCAGCGATGTGATGATCAACGGCGCGCCGCTTGATCCGGCCAAAACCTATGGCGTGGTGTCCAACAACTATGTGCGCAATGGTGGTGACGGTTACAAAATGTTCAAATCGGCGGCCAATGCTTATGACTTCGGGCCTGATCTGGCCGATGTCACAGCAGAATACATCGCGGCAAATGCGCCTTACAAGCCTTACACAGACGGCCGGATAACAGTGAAGTAATCCCCCGCTACGGCTAAATTGAACAGGCGCATCTCTAGGGGTGCGCCTTTTTCTTCGGGTAAGGTTGGCTGCGGTAAGGGAAGTCTCTTCAGTCAAAAGACAACGCAGCTTCACACAGCGCTTTACCGGCCTGTCCGGTTTTGTTTTTTTGCGCTTGCTACGTTGTCGGGCTGTTATCCCCTAGGTGGGTGTTCTGCGCGATAGCTTGCGGGTGACTGGCCATAGACGCGCTGGAATTCGCGGTAGAAGTTCGAGCGCGTCAGGAAACCTGATTGCGACATGACCTTGGCGACGGAATCTTCGGTTTCACGCAGTAAACCGGCGGCATGTGCCAGCCGGAAACCGTTCACATATTGCGACACATTCATCCCCTGACTGAAATTGATTGCATTTGACAGGCTGCGCTCGGGCACGCTGAGCCGTCGTGCGATGCGTTGTACTGTCAGGTCGGGATCAAGGTAGATCTGGCTGCGTTCCAGCAGGGCGCGGGCGGCGGCTTCCAGTTTGGTCTCTTCACCTTCCACGGCGGGATCGGGTTTGGCCTTTGTGTTCCTTTGCAGGGCCATGAGTGTCGGGATGCTGGTCAGGATCAGAAGTAACAGTAAGATCAGGAGACCGGAGCCGAAGGTCACCAGTGCAGGGGCGTTTGTCCCACGGGTCATGACAAAACTGAGGGCAATTGCCGTATCCAGCACCAACAGGGCAAGCAGAAGGCCGACCGCGCCGTAAATCCAGCGGATTACGGGGCGGGCAATATCAAGGCGTGCATGGATCAGGTTGTCGGGGCCACGGCGCGCCAGCCGAACCAGCAAGGCGGTATAGATCAGATAGCTGGCGCTGATCACCAGATCAAAATCGCGAAAGATATTGGCGAACAGCCCAAGGCCCAGTGCCAGCCCAAAGGCAGCCCCCAGATGCAACAGCGCCTGTTGGCGAAACCTCGTGCCGTCCAGCGTCAGGGCCAGAAAACCGAGGTACAGCAGAGGACCGGCTGACATCGGCAGCACCCGTTGAAAAGTGATGAACCGTTCCACCCCATAGCCGAACCGCATTCCCACCAGTAGCGATTGCAGGGCAAAGCTGGTGAACAACAGCGCGAACAAGACGCCCGAGATACGCCGCCCCAGATCAAGACGCAGCATCAAAGGGGCGATCACTGCGCAGAGAAGTGCGGCGAGGATTGGCAAGGGAACCGAGAGCATTTGCGTATCCAAACCTGTCCTCCTTTACGCGCGGCCTGTCCTTGATCGTGATAGAGGACAGGGTTTACCGCCTCAAGCCGTTGTTTTTTGGGCCGACCTTCGCAATCTCGAAGGCATCAATACCCGAGAAAGGAACACAGGACATGAAGAACATTTTGCATATTGCGGCCCTTGGCCTCGCCTTAACCGCCAATAGTGCGCTGGCCTCTGAGGTGCGCACAGGTATGGCGGACCTTGCGATCAACGATGCGCGCAGTGACCGGCCCTTGGAGGGTTACATCTGGTATCCGACCGAAGAGAGCGCGCCAGCCACGCAACAACATGCCAATGCCGTCTGGCAGGGAATTCGGGCCATCAAGGATGCGGAACCGCAGGCCGGCAAACATCCCTTTGTGGTGCTTTCACATGGGATGTACGGCAATGCACGCAACCAGAACTGGCTGGCTGATGCGCTGGCGCAAGAGGGGTTTGTGGTTGCGGCGGTTCATCACCCGGGCACCTCAAGCTGGATGCGCGACCCCGATCAGGCGCGCCAGATGTGGGACCGTCCCGATGATGTCAGCCGGGTCATTGACCATGCGCTGGCCGATCCCGAGATGCGCGCCTTGATTGATCCCGACCGGATTTACATGGCCGGGCATTCTCTGGGCGGGATGACGGCGGTGGCGCTGGCCGGGGGGCGGTTTGACGCGCCCAAGGTGGCAGGGTTTTGTGCCGCACAGCCGGCGGCAATGGTTTGTGGCCTGATGGACCTGTGGCAGATTGCCAAGACTCCAGAGGACGCAGAGGCGATGCAGGCCGATTTATCTGATCCACGGATCAAGGGGTTTGCGGTTTTCGATCTCGGGGCGACACAGACATTCTCGACCGCCAGCCTGAATGCCATCACGCGGCCCTTGCTGGTGATTGGTGCGCCGAAAGGCCAGTCAGATGTCGATCTGGATGTCGAATCCCGCGCCTTGCGGGCTGCAGTGCCGGCGCAATTTGTGACCTATATGGAACCGGAAAATCTGTCGCATTTCGATTTTCTGGGCATTTGCAAACCAGGTGGGTTTGCCATTCTGAAAGCTGAAGAGCCAGAGGATGCCTTTATCTGCGAGGGCGGCGGGGATCAGCGCAGGGCAGATCAGGCGGTGGTGATCAAGGCCGTACTGGCGGCTTTTGACTGATCCCTTGGGGTGCAAACGCGCACCGGCGGCGAGCGCATCGTGACATGCTGCCGGTTCAGCGCAGAAATGCTTGACCTTTACAGTGATATTGCGTGTCCTGATCCGAACAAAGCGCGACGTTGCAGGAGAAATCATTCATGTGCGGACGAATGGCGGTGACCCTGCCGCCCGACGCAATGGCCCAGCTGTTTGCGGCGGCACCAGCGAATGATCTGCCCCAGGTGCCGGAGTATAACGTCTGTCCCACTGATCCAGTGTCGATTGTCACCAGTGACGGGCTGGGCGGCCGCAAGCTGCGCGCCATGCGCTGGGGGTTCATTCCACGTTGGTACAAGGAGCCGTCGGGCGGACCTTTGTTGATCAATGCGCGCGCTGAGACACTGGCCGACAAACCTGCGTTTCGCACGGCGGCGCGCACCCGGCGCGGGCTGATCATTGCAAGTGGGTTTTATGAATGGACCAAGGACGGCGAGGGTGGGCGCGATCCGTGGTATATCACCCGTCGGGATGGTGGGGCCTTGGCTCTGGCTGCGGTCTGGCAGGACTGGCGGGGGCAAGACGGTGTTTCACAGATGACCTGCACCATTGTCACAACCGGCGCAAACGCGCCTATGCAGGCAATCCATCACAGAATGCCTGTCATTGTTGCACAAGAGGATTGGCCGCTATGGCTGGGCGAGCGTGGAAAAGGCGCGGCGACACTGATGGGACCCGCAGCAGATGATCTGCTGGGGTGGCACCGGGTCGGTCGCGCGGTCAATTCCAACCGTGCCAGCGGAGCCGACCTTGTCGCCCCGCTGTTGCAGGACGACTCTTTAGCCTAGAGGCGCGTTATCGCGGGGATTACTCCGATGCGCCGGGCGCTGAGGCATAGCTGATCTCGCCCTCGGCCATTTCGCCGTCTGACCCTTCACCGGAAAAGGTAAGCGGGGTCGTTTCCTCAAGTTGCAGGCTATACTCGGCGTCGGGGCTCATCGGGCCGGATGTCCAGCTGCCTTCGGGTCCGCTGACAGTTTGCGAGTTGTCGCTGTCGTTCTGGAATACGATGGTATCCCCCGGGCTTGCATAGACCAGTGAAGGAAAATAGCTGCCGTCCAGAACCAGAACGACATGCTCTTCGGCCTGTGCCGTGCTGGCCAAAAGACTCAGAGCAGAAGCAAAAGCGAGAGCGCTCTTGCGTGAATACTTAAGCATTGGAATGCTCCTTGTAACGGCCCCACCCGGTCACATGGGATTTTCACTAAATGGTAAATACGGCGAAAATTTGGCAATCATGTCCGAAATCGTGCGGGAAAATGATCAGGGGGGCGAATTATTGTACTTCTTCCGGGTCCGGATCGTCGGTTTGGGCCTGACCGGTCAGCCAAGTGCGAAAAGAGGTTAGGGCGGCCCCCTCGTCACGGTCTTGTGGCCAGACAAGATAATAATTGCCAATGCTCTGCGTGGTTTGCGCCGAGGCAAGGATCAATTGCCCGTCCCGTAGGTAGGGATCGGCAAAGAAGGTTGGTAAAAGTGCGACGCCGAGGCCGTGAATTGCTGCTTGGGCCATGGTCGAGAACTGGTCAAACACCATGCCCGCCGGCGGATCGGCAGTGACGCCAAGGGCGGCGAGCCAACGGGCCCAGCCCCGCGGGCGGGTTTCCAGATGCAGCAGGGGGTGGGACAGCATGTCCTGCGCCTGAGTCAGAGGGGCATCCAGAAGATCGGGGGCGCAAACCGGCACCACGGTTTCGGGCATCAGGGGCAGGTACTGCACACCGGGCCAGTCTTCGTGACCGAAATGGATCGCAGCATCAAAAGGGCTGTCGGCGATGGCGAAAGGTCTTAATCTTGTGCTGAGATTGACCGTCACCTCCGGGTGGGCGCGGGCGAAATCGCGCAGCCGTGGGGCCAGCCAGTGCATTCCGAAGGCCGGCAAGATAGCAAGGTTCAGCGAACCACCTGTCGGGTTGGTGCGCAGCGAAACCGAGGCCTGCCCGAGCCGGTTCAAAATTTCGCGCACCTGAACGACATAGGTCTGCCCCGCCTTGGTCAGGGCCAGTTGCCGGCCCTTGCGGATGATCAGGGCGACATCCAGTTGCTCTTCAAGTGTCTTAAGCTGACGGCTGACCGCGCTTTGGGTCAGGGAGAGTTCCTGTGCGGCGGCAGTGGCGCTGCCCAGTCGCGCAACCGCTTCAAAAGCAAGTAGGGCGGAGATCGAGGGCAGGAAACGGCGGGGCGCTATCATATGACTTTTTCTCATACATTCAGGACAAAGCTGCGATAGTCTTTTGCCGCCGGATTTGCAATAAGGCCCGCAACTGCACATGCTTTGAAAGGATTTGCCATGACCTCCGAAACCCCTGCGCTGCGCGCCAAAGATGCCCCCGATCTGGGAAGCTTTGACTGGGTCGACCCCTTCCGTCTTGATACGCAACTGACCGAAGATGAACGGATGATCCGTGACTCTGCGGCGTCCTATGCGCAGGAAAAGTTGCAGCCGCGCATCGTGGATGCCTTTGCAAACGAAGAAACCGACGCTGGTATCTTTAAAGAGATGGGCGACATGGGGCTGTTGGGGATCACCATCCCTGAGGAATACGGCGGTCTGGGTGGCGGTTATGTTTCCTATGGTCTGGTTGCGCGCGAAGTGGAGCGTGTGGACAGTGGATATCGCTCAATGATGTCTGTGCAGGCCAGCCTCGTTATGTATCCGATCTATGCCTATGGGTCGGAAGAGCAGCGCAAGAAATACCTGCCGAAACTGTGTTCCGGCGAATGGATCGGGTGTTTTGGTCTGACCGAGCCTGATGCGGGTTCCGATCCGGGCAGCATGACAACACGGGCTGTGAAAACAGCAAACGGGTACAAGCTGACCGGCACCAAGATGTGGATTTCAAACGCGCCGATCGCAGATGTGTTTGTGGTTTGGGCCAAGAGCGAAGAGCATGGCGGCAAGATCCGCGGCTTTGTTCTGGAAAAAGGCATGGAAGGTCTGAGCGCGCCGAAAGTAGGGAACAAGCTGTCCCTGCGGGCATCAATCACTGGCGAGATCGTGATGAAAGACGTGGAAGTTGGCGAAGACGCCCTGCTGCCACATGTTTCTGGTCTGAAAGGGCCATTCGGCTGTCTGAACCGTGCCCGCTATGGCATTTCCTGGGGCGCGATGGGCGCTGCGGAATTCTGCTGGCACGCGGCGCGTCAATACGGGCTGGACCGCAAACAGTTTGGCAAGCCTTTGGCGCAGACGCAGCTGTTCCAGAAAAAGCTGGCCGATATGATGACCGAGATTTCACTGGGTTTGCAGGGGTCTTTGCAGGTTGGGCGCCTTATGGATCAGGCCAACGCGGCCCCCGAGATGGTGTCGATTGTGAAGCGCAATAACTGTGGCAAAGCGCTGGAAGTGGCGCGCCACGCCCGTGACATGCACGGCGGCAACGGGATTTCCGGCGAGTTCCAAGTGATCCGCCACATGGTCAACCTTGAGACGGTGAACACCTATGAAGGGACGCATGACGTGCATGCCTTGATCCTTGGACGGGCACAAACCGGGCTTCAGGCATTTTTCTGATGTCGTTTACGCGCAAGCGCGTAATGAGTTTATAAGCAAGATGAAGCAGGGGCGCGTGGGCAACACGGGCCTCTGCATTTTTACGTGAAGGTGATATGGACCGAGTTGCAATCGTACATGACAATTTTCTCCGGCGTGTCGCCGCAGGGGATTTTCCCGCAGGTGACACAGAGACCGGCGAATTGGATGCAAATACTGCATTGGGGCTATATCGCGCGCAGGTTTTGTCGCGGGCGCTGGATGTGCAGAGCCGGGTGATGCAGAAGGCCGGGCAGGGGTTTTACACCATTGGCTCGTCCGGGCATGAAGGCATGGCGGCGTTGGGCCACGCCCTTCGGGTCGATGATATCGCGTTTTTGCATTACCGAGATGCGGCGTTTCAGATTGCGCGGGCGGCCAAGGCCGGGCAGGCGGATATGATGCGCGATATGTTGTTGTCCTTTGCCTGTTCGGTTGAGGATCCGACAAGCGGCGGCCGGCACAAGGTATTGGGATCGCGGCCCCTGATGATACCGCCGCAGACCTCAACCATTGCCAGCCATCTGCCCAAGGCGGTGGGCGCGGCGCATTCGATCACCCTCGCGCGGCGCAACTGTCCAGAATATGCCATTCTGGCGCGGGATGGTATTGCCATGTGTTCCTTCGGGGATGCCTCGTTGAACCACTCCACAGCGCAGGGGGCAATCAATGCGGCAGGCTGGACGGCCGTTCAGGGGGTACCTTTGCCATTGTTGTTTGTCTGCGAAGACAACGGGATCGGCATTTCGACCAAGACACCAACCGGATGGGTGAAGGCGACAATGTCGGCGCGCCCCGGGATCAAGTACTTTGAGGCCGACGGGCTGGATATTTTTGCGGCTGTTCAAGCGGCACAGGCGGCAGCGGATTGGGTGCGGACCCACCGTAAGCCGGCGTTTCTGCATCTGCGCACTGTGCGTCTTTATGGGCATGCAGGGCCGGATGTTGTGACCTCATACCTGCCGCGTTCCGAGGTTGAAGCGGACGAAGCGCATGATCCGTTGCTTTATTCGGCACGTGGTCTGGTTACCTTGGGGATGGCGACGAAAGAGCAGGCTCTGGCGGTTTATGTCGACACGTTAAAGCAGGTCGCCGACACATCCGAAGAGATGGTGCAGACGCCGAGATTGCAAAATGCTGCGGAGGTGATGGCCAGTTTGATCCCGCCCAAGCGCAGGGTCGCCGCCGGCAACGGACCCAGCGCCGAGCAGCGCGCCGCGGTATTTGGCAGCGATATGGCGCAGATCGAGCAACCACAACCGATGTCTCGGCTGATCAACTGGGCGCTGCATGATCTGATGCTGGAACATCCCGAAACCCTGTTGATGGGCGAGGATGTGGGGCGCAAAGGCGGCAACTACGGTGTCACACAGAAGCTGCACGCGCGGTTCGGTCCGGCGCGGGTGATCGACACGCTGCTGGATGAACAGAGCATTCTGGGGCTTGCGATTGGTCTGGGGCATAACGGGTTTGTCCCGATGCCGGAAATCCAGTTTCTTGCCTATCTACACAACGCCGAAGATCAGCTGCGCGGCGAGGCGGCGACCTTGCCGTTTTTCAGCAACGGACAGTGGAGCAATCCGATGGTCGTGCGGATTTCCGCATTGGGGTATCAAAAGGGGTTCGGTGGCCATTTTCACAACGACAACTCATTGGCGGTATTGCGCGACATTCCGGGGTTGATCATCGCCTGCCCATCCACAGGGGATGAGGCGGCCTGTATGCTGCGCGAGTGTCACCGTCTGGCGCGCGAAGAGCAGCGGGTGGTGATTTTTGTTGAGCCGATTGCGCTTTATCCGATGCGCGACTTGTTGGACGCCGGTGATGGCGGGTGGATGCGGCATTACCCGTCACCGGACCAGCGGATTGGTCTGGACAGTGTTGGGGTGCATGGCGCGGGCAAGGAACTGGCGATTGTGACCTATGGCAACGGGCATTTCCTGAGCCGTCAGGCACAACAGGATCTCGCGGTGCTAGGGATTGCAGCGCGGGTCATTGACTTGCGTTGGCTTGCGCCCTTGCCAGAGGCGGCGCTGTTTGAGGCAATTGGCGAAAGGTCGGTTTTGATTGTGGATGAATGCCGCCGCACTGGCGGGCAGGCCGAGGCGCTGATGGCGCTGATGGCTGAGGCGGGTGTGGCGAAGTTTGCACGGTTGACGGCAGAGGACAGCTTTGTCGCCACAGGTCCGGCTTATGGTGCGACGCTGCCATCACGGCAGGGCATTGTGAGCGCGGCGCAGGCATTGTTGGCGCGGTAAAATAGCCCTCGTTCGAATCGGTTTACCGGTCACGGGGCTGTTTTAAGTTGAAACCCTGCTCGAGGGAATTCCGTTAAGGTATTGATCTAGCATAAAAATTTTTCACCTACGATAAATTTGCACACGTGTGCAAAAATCTCTTGCTTAATGCCGGCGCTTGTTCGACTGTCTAGCGGGGGCCGATGCGGATCGGCTGAGGGAGGCAAGCATGGCTGAAATTCAACTGCGCAATATCAACAAGCGTTGGGGCGCGTTTGTCGGGGTCAAGAATTTTGACCTGACAATTGCAGACGAAGAGTTCTTGGTGCTTCTTGGCCCGTCGGGCTGTGGGAAAACCACAACCATGCGGATGATTGCCGGTCTGGAAGATATCACCGAAGGCGAGATCATCATCGACGGTAAGGTGGTGAATGATCTGGATCCGAAAGACCGCGATGTTGCGATGGTTTTTCAGTCCTATGGGCTTTACCCGCATATGAACGTCTACGAAAATATCCGGTTCCCTTTGAAAGTGCGCAAGGTTGATCCTGCCACCCATGATGCGCGGGTGCGGCGGGCATCGGCGATGGTCGAGTTGGATGATTTCCTGCATCGCAAACCTGCGGAACTATCAGGCGGGCAGCGTCAACGCGTCGCTCTGGCCCGGGCCATTGTGCGCGAACCGAATGTCTTTTTGATGGATGAGCCGCTGTCCAATCTTGACGCCAAGCTGCGGGTCAGCACGCGGGCGCAAATCAAGAACTTGAGCCATGAGCTGAAGGTGACAACGGTTTATGTGACCCACGACCAGATCGAGGCAATGACCCTCGCTGACCGCGTTGTGGTGATGAAGCAGGGCAAAATTCAGCAAGTCGGCACACCGACGGAAATTTACGACAATCCCGCGAATACTTTTGTAGCCTCTTTTATTGGATCGCCCGCGATGAACTTGATGGACGGGGTGATCAAAGATGGTGTCTTTGAAGGAGCCAATGTGCGGATCGAAGGGCTGACCGCGGCGGACGGCGAGGTGACATTAGGGTTCCGCGCTGAAGATGCCGAGGTCACGTCAGGTGCCGCGCAGATCAACGCGCCGATCTACACGATCGAATTGCTGGGGGATGCCGTTATGCTGGCGGTCAAGGCCGGCGGGCAGATGGTTTCAGTCAAGGCGCATAAAGAATACCGGGCGGAGATCGGGGATGCGGTTTCATTTTCTGTGCCACCAAGCATTTGTCACGTTTTCGACAAGGCCACGGGCGCGCGGATCACTGCCGGATAGTTTCGAGAGAAGAAGAGATGCGCCCACGCAAGGTGCATCCGGAAAACGCAATAGGGAGATTGCAAAATGACATTGAAGAGACTGGCACTTGCGGGTGCAATCAGTGTGATGGGAAGTTCGGCATTTGCCGCGTGTTCCTATGAGAATACCACAGAAATCAAAATGTTGTCCGCCGGCTTTGAAGCATGGAAAGCGGTTGCTGATGCGATGTCTGAATGCGGCAACTTCAAAGCCGAACTGGATCAGGAGTTCCGCACCAAACAGCCGGCGGCCTTTGAGGCGAACCCGTCGCTGTATCATCTGGGCGGCGTTTCAAACGGCACGGTAACCCCGTTGTTGAATGCGAAAACCATCCGTCCGTTGGACGATCTGGTTGCGAAATACGGGGCAAACCTGTCGCCGAACCAGTTGATCCGCATCGACGGCAAGATCATGGCCGTGGCGATGATGGTGAACACCCAGCACTTGATGTACCGCGAGGACATTCTGGCTGATCTGGATATCGCCACGCCGACCTCTTGGGACGAGGTCTATGCCGCGGCGGCCAAGATCAAGGACGCCGGTGTCGTCGACTATCCGCTTGGTGCGACAATGAAATCCGGCTGGAACCTGGCACAGGAATTCGTGAACATGTACCCGGGTTTCGGCGGCGCATTGTTCAAAAATGACAATACCACAGGAGTGAACTCTGACGCCGGGCTTAAAGCGCTTGAAACCATGAAGGCCGGCTTGGCATTTATGGATCCCGAGGTTCTGGTGAGCGATTCAACCTATGTGCAGCAGCAGTTCCAGCAGGGCAAGATTGCCATGGCAAACCTCTGGGCGTCGCGCGCGGCAGCGATGAATGACGAGGCCGAAAGCCAAGTTGCGGGCAAGATAAAGATGGCCGCAGCCCCTACTGCAATGGCAGGCGGGGCCCCTGCAACGACCCTTTGGTGGGACGGCATTGTCGTGGCGGCAAATATCACTGATGCAGAAGCCGATGCAGCATTCAAGCTGGCGATGGAAGGCATGGACAGCGATATGGTTCAGGCCAACAATGATGCCGCGATCTGGCTGGTTCAAGGGTTTCAGCCCGGCCCGCTGTCACAGGGTGCCATCGCCACGGCAACGGCCAATCCGGCCCCTCCGGCCTATCCATCCACAACCCAGATGGGCCTGTTGCACACTGTGCTTGGCAATGAAATCCCTGCGTTCCTGACCGGTGAACGAGATGCCGCAGCGACCCTTGTTGCGATCGAGGAAGCCTACACAACTGCGGCCAAAGAAGCTGGCGTGTTGAAGTAACCAAAATGAAGCAGGCCGGTTTTGTTCCGGCCTGCCGATCCTTGCCGCGCCTACCGGTTTCTGTGGGCGTCCGGCTGCCCGTCTGTGCGCCTGTTCAAACCATCAAAAGAGAGCGGAAGTCATGAATTTCAAAACCTTCTTTGCCTTTGTGGCACCGTCCGTCTTTATGATGATCTTATTCATCGCTTTGCCGCTGGTGTCGGTGTTTATCCAGTCTTTCCAGATTACCCAGCCGGTGATGCAGCAGCTTGAAGTCGAGACCTGCACCCCCGGATTTATCACCCAGACCTGTGTGACTGAGCTGAAAACCCTGCCGGTGATCGGTGAGGACGGGAAAATCCAGACCACCACCGAATGGGTCGGCCTGCAAAGTTATCGCAATGTTTTGCAGATGGACAAGGTGTGGCAAGCGCTGTCATCGGGCCGTTTGGCAGATATCCTGCAAATCGATTTCTGGAAGGCGCTGCGGTTTACTTTGATGTTTACCTTGCTCACGCTGCCGCTGGTCATTGGGGTGGGGCTGTTGATTGCGCTGGCGGTGAACAATGCTGCCCGTGCCGTGCGCGGCCCGGTGATCTTTGTCTCGCTTCTGCCCTTCATCATCACACCGGTGATCGGATCGCTGTCGATCTATTGGCTGTTTGTGGGGGATGGCATCCTGACGGCGATGATGGAGCAATGGAGTGGCACTAATATTTCGATGTTTGCCCAGTCGTGGACAATCGAATTGCTGATGTATTTCTATCGCGTCTGGCATGTTGCGCCCTTTGCTTTTGTGATTTTCTATGCCGGTCTGCAAACCGTGAATATGGACACGCTGGAATCTGCGGTGATTGATGGTGCGTCCCGCTGGGAACGTCTGCGCCATGTGATCATCCCACATCTGATGCCGCTGATTGTCTTTATCGCGCTGATCCACCTGATGGATTGCTACCGTGTCTTCGACGAGATCATTGGTTTCCGGTCGCAGGCGCATGTTATTTCTCTGCAATGGCTGACGGTCGATTTCCTGACGCCAGACGATGCGGGTAACCGGGCGATTGCGCGGGCCTCGGCCAGTGCCATGCTCACCATGATCGGGATCGTCTTTCTGTTGATCCTGCCACTACGCCGTACATGGCGGGACCACAAAGGGAGCGCACACTCATGAGCAATACATCCAAAGCCATGCGCCAGTCGCTCGCCCTGCGCTTATCGTCAAATGCCTTCCTTCTGTTCTGGTGCATCGTCGCCGCTTTCCCGATCCTGTGGATCGCAGTGATGAGCGTGAAGTCACCGGTTGACGCTTTTGCACAAAGTCCGATGGATGTGATCTTTGGCCCCAATACGCTTGCCCGGGGTGACGGGCTGTCGGTCATCGACATTGCTCTGGGGCTGATTGTGCTGTTCTTTGCCATCCGCTGGATGTTCACACGGCTGCCGACGTGGGTTGCACGCTACAGCACAGGCAGCGGGCGCGTCATCGGCTGGCTGCTGGGGGCGACGGCCTATGCTCTTGTGTTCCTGCTGGTGTTCTTCGGGCTGTTGCCGCTGGTACTTGCGCCGCTGAATGCGCTTACTGGTGTTCTGGGCGAACCGGTTCTTGGTCTGACCACACAACATTACGTCGCCGTCTGGGGCGAGAACGAATTTTACCGCAACTTCATGAACTCCATGCTGGTGACAGCGGGTGTCGTCACAATTTCGCTGACCGTTGGCACGCTGGCGGGCTATGGTCTGGCACGCTCGGAGTCCGATCTGGCGTTTTGGCTGCTGATCCTCGCGCTGATTTTCCGGGCCCTGCCGCATTCGGTGCTGGTGGCGGGTTATCTGCCGTGGTTCATCAACTCGGCGGAAATTCTGCGCCCAATCTTTGGTGATCTGTCACCGACGCTATATGGGCAACCCTGGGCGGTGATTGCGGTACTGGTAGCGATTAACCAACCCTTCACCATCTGGATGCTGCGCAGCTTCTTTCAGAACATTCCGGCAGAGCTGGACGAGGCCGCACGGGTGGACGGGTGTTCCCATTTCCAAGCCTTCCGCCGCGTGATCATGCCGGTGATGTGGCCGGGCGTGATCACCACGGGCCTGTTCAGCTTTCTTCTGGGGTACAATGACTTTCTTGTCACCTCCCTGCTACTGGATGCCCAGAATCAGACAATGGTGCCTGCGATTGCGGGTTACTTTAACCGTGAAACCACAACCACAGATCAAGTCGAAGCCGTGGCCGCTGCCGTGTCGATCACCGCGCCCCTGTTTTTGCTGGTCATGGTCTTTCAACGTCAGATCGTCAGTGGCCTGACCGCAGGAGCGGTCAAAGGATGATCCAGAAACAATTTTACCTTGCAGATAAACTCCGGGGTCCGGGGCTGGCCCCGGTCCACCTCTTCCCACAATAGAAAGGCCTGATATGAAAGGTTCCCGCCCCGAACAAGCCATGCTGACACGCGATACGGATATGTCAAAAACAGCCCAAACCCGCGCTGTGATCGAGGGCATGGTGGACGGCCTGAATGACCACACCATTGATGGCATCGGCGCGTTCTTCCACGAGAATTTTCGGTGGATGGGCAATACCGGCTGCGGCACCAAAGCCGGGTTGCAGGCGTTTCAGGACAATTGGCAACGCCCGTTTCAGGCGGCGTTTTCTGATAAGGTCTGTGTCGATGAGGCACGCATGTTCATGGGCGAATGGGCCGCGGCCTTTGGCCGGCAAGAGGCAACCCATTCGGGCACGTTTATGGGGGTCGCTCCCACCGGCAAACGGATTGAAATCCGCTATATGGATTTTTGGAAGGTCAGCGACGGCAAGATCGAGGACAATTGGGTGATGGTTGATTTCCCCCATGTGCTGGCACAATTGGGGGTCGATGTTTTTGCCGGAGAAGGCTGGGAAGCCTTTGATCGCGGCGAGAAGTCTCCACCGCGTCCTGATAATTGAGAGTATAAAGAAATGGCGATAACCTATCTGAAACGCGGAAAATCTGACGCGGAACGCAGTGATGACGATGCCAAGACAAGGGGTGTTGTCGAAGCGACGTTGAAAGACATTGAGACCCGCGGAGACACGGCGGTGCGCGCCCTGTCAGAGAAGTTCGACAATTATTCACCTGCGTCCTTCAAATTGTCGCAGGATGAGATTGACGCTTTGATGGCGCGGGTGTCCCCGCAAGATATGAAAGATCTGAAGTTTGCGCAGGAAAATGTACGCCGTTTTGCACAGGCGCAGCGCGACTCTATGCTGGACATCGAAATTGAAATGCAGCCCGGTGTGATTTTGGGCCACAAGAACATTCCCGTGCAATCGGTGGGGTGTTACGTGCCCGGTGGCAAGTTTCCGATGGTGGCATCGGCCCATATGTCGGTGGCCACGGCAAGCGTTGCCGGTGTGCCGCGCATCATTGCCTGCACGCCCCCGTTCAATGGCGAACCCAACCCAGCAGTCATCGCCGCGATGCATCTGGGCGGCGCGCATGAAATCTATGTCATGGGCGGGATTCAGGCGGTCGGTGCCATGGCGATTGGAACGGAAACAATTGATCCTGTGCATTTGCTGGTAGGACCCGGTAACGCCTTTGTGGCAGAAGCCAAACGACAGCTGTTTGGCCGGGTTGGTATTGATCTGTTCGCAGGGCCCACCGAAACCATGGTGATCGCGGATGAAACCGTCGACGCAGAGATCTGCGCCACGGATTTGTTGGGGCAGGCGGAGCATGGGTATAACAGCCCCTGCGTGTTGCTGACCAATTCGCGCAAGCTGGCCGATGAAACCTTGCTGGAGATTGAACGTTTGCTGGAAATTTTGCCGACGGCAGGTACGGCGCGGGTGTCTTGGGAGGAATACGGCGAGGTGATCGTTTGTGACACATATGACGAGATGCTGATGATGGCCGATGACATCGCCTCCGAGCATGTGCAGGTGATGACAGATCGCGATGACTGGTTCCTTGAGAAAATGACCTGTTATGGTGCGTTGTTTCTGGGGCCGCGGACCAATGTATCCAACGGCGATAAGGTGATTGGCACCAACCATACTTTGCCCACAAAAAAGGCGGGGCGTTATACCGGTGGGCTTTGGGTTGGGAAGTACCTGAAAACACATTCTTACCAGAAGATTACCACCGATGCAGCGGCTGCGGAAATCGGGGCTTATGGTTCGCGGTTGTGTATGTTGGAGGGGTTTGTCGGACATGCTGAGCAGTGCAACGTGCGGGTGCGGCGGTATGGCGGGGTGAACGTGCCTTACGGTGAAGGGGCCCCTGTTCAGGATGTGGTGGAGTAGATCGCGATGCGATCTGCGAGAGGCTCTGCCTCTCGCGCTCTCCGGAATTTAAAGGCAAGATGAAAATTGGATAGACCCAGCGCTCATAAGGAGCTGATCGCCCCGCTGCGGGGAGCGATGTATGATTTTGACGTGGCGGCAGTGCGGCGCGTGTTGCACGAAATCTGTGCGCCGGATGTTGTCTTTCGGTTGGCGTTTCCGTTTGAAACCACCGCTGGTGTGGATGCTTTTGTCGACAAGGTGTTTGTGCCTTTGTTTAAAGGGGTGCCCGATCTGGAGCGGCGCGACCACATTGTGATGGCGGGGCCTGACGGCGAGGGGGCCGACTGGGTTGGCTGCGGCGGTTTTTTTGCTGGAACTTTTGCAGGACCGTGGCTGGATATTCCGGCGACGGGGCATCTGGTGCATATGCGGTTTCACGAGTTTTATCGGGTGCTGGATGGCAGGATCGTCGAGATGCAGGCGCTTTGGGATATTCCCGAGGTGATGATGCAGGCGGGGGCTTGGCCGATGGTGCCATCGCTGGGGCGCGAGTGGCATGTGCCGGCCCCAGCGAGCAATGACGGGATTGTGCCCGGACCTTATGATGTGGCTGCGGGCGCAGCGACCTGTGCGCATATTGTCGAGATGCTGGAGTACCTCAAGAAGCACCCTGCGCAGGGTGGCCCTGAGGTAATGGAGATGGACCGGTTCTGGCATCCGCGCATGTCGTGGTATGGACCATCGGGGATCGGCACGGGGCGTGGGCAGGCGGGCTTTCGCAACTGGCACCAAATTCCATTTCTGAACGGGATGCCGGACCGCGGCAAATACGTGGACGAGATTACCTATCATTTCTTCGGTGATCGCAATTTTGCCGCTGTGACCGGGTGGCCGGATATGTACCAGAGTATTACGCATGACGGCTGGCTCGGCATTCCGCCGCTAGACAAAAAGATCGAAATGCGGTCGCTTGATTTCTGGCGGGTGGAGAACGGATTGATCCGGGAGAACTGGGTGTTGGTTGATCTGCTGCATATGTATCACCAGATCGGCGTTGATGTCTTTGCCCGGATGCGTGAGTTTAACAAAGCCCGTGCAGGGTTTGATCCCCAGACAGGAGTTGCGTTGTGATGAGCCTTCCTAAAACCCCGGCTTTTGATCTGACTGGCAAGCGGGCGCTGGTCACCGGGGCCTCCTCGGGCATTGGTTTGGGATGTGCGGCGGCCCTCGCGCAGGCGGGGGCGCATGTGGTTTGCGCCGCGCGGCGTGCTGATATGCTGGAGGGGCTGACCGATGCCATGCGCGCGGAAGGGCTGTCCGGCGAGGCGCTGGTGCTGGACATTGCGGATCTGTCCGCCTTGCAGCTTGCGTTACAGGGAGAGGACGCCTTTGATGTGGTGTTAAATGCCGCCGGAATGGCCCGGCATGCGTCAGCGGTTGACACAACCCCTGAAGATTTTGACGCGGTGATGCATGTCAATGTGCGGGCGGCCTATTTTCTGTCGGCAGAAGCGGCAAAGGGCATGATCGCTGCGGGCAAACCGGGGTCAATCATCCACATTTCCAGCCAGATGGGCCATGTGGGCGGCATTGACCGGTCGGTTTATTGCACCTCGAAACATGCGGTGGAGGGGATGGTCAAGGCGATGGCGGTGGAATGGGGCAAGGCGGGCATCCGGATTAACACGATCTGTCCGACGTTTGTGCGCACGGCGTTGACGCAGTCGACGTTTGACAATCCCGAACGGTTTGCCTGGATTATGAACAAGATCAAGCTGCCCCGTGTTGCCGAAGTCGAAGACATTATGGGGGCGGCGTTGTTTTTGGCGTCGGATGCCTCTGCGATGGTAACGGGGACGGCGATGATGGTCGACGCCGGCTGGACAGCGGATTGATGGCTAAGGTGACTTCTCTTGATGTGGCGACATTGGCAGGCGTCAGCCGCTCGGCAGTTAGCCGCGTGTTTACCCCGGGCGCAAGCGTCAGCCCGGCCACCGCCTCAAAGGTGCGGACGGCGGCGCGGGCCTTGGGCTATCGTCCGAATGTGCTGGCGCGCAGCCTGATTACCGGGCGCAGCCGCATTATCGGGCTGGTCGTGGCCTATCTGGAGAACCAGTTTTACCCCGAAGCGATTGAAAAACTGTCGAAATCCTTGCAGGAGCAGGGCTATCACGTGTTGGTTTTCATGGCTTCCAATGACAGCGCGGCGACCCAGACCGTAATTGACGAGTTGTTGGATTATCAGGTGGATGGGATCGTCATCGCCTCGGTCGGTGTCTCCAGTGACTTAACGCGGCGTTGCGAAGATGCCGGCATTCCCATTGTCCTGTTTAACCGGGATCAATTTGACGACAGGCTTTCTTCGGTGACCTCTGACAATATGGCGGGGGGCGCGCGTCTGGGGCGGTTTCTGGTGGCAGGCGGGCACAGTCGATTCGGGCATATTGCCGGTTGGGAAGGGGCCTCTACCCAGATCGACCGCGAGGCCGGGTTCAAGGGGGCGTTGATGGAGGCGGGGGCAAAGATCGTCGCGCGTACCGTGGGAAACTTCCACTTTGACAGCGCCAAAGAAGCCGCCCGCGAGATGTTTGACCGGGATGATCCGCCGGATGCGGTTTTTGTGGCCAATGATCACATGGCCTTTGCGGTGATGGATGTACTGCGGTTCGAACTGGGCATCCGCATTCCTGATGATGTGTCTGTGGTTGGCTATGACGATGTGCCGCTGGCCAGCTGGGCCAGCTATGACCTAACAACTGTGCGCCAGCGGGCGAATATCATGGTGGAGAATGCCATCGACCTGCTGATGACCCGCATTGACGATATCGACACGCCGCCACGGCGAATTTGCATTGACGGCCCTCTTATTATTCGCGGCTCTGCCCGCCTACCCGAAGGACAAGACCATGCAGGGATTTGACCCGAAATTCGAAAACTTCCCCGACTATATCATCGGTATTACCAAAGAGATTTGGGAAGATCGGGGTATTGCAACCCTGCATCAATATTACAGCGACGATATTGTCGTGCGCAGCCCCGGATCGGTGGTGATCGGCAACCAGTCGGTGATCGGTGCCACGATGGCGACGCTTGCTGAATTCCCCGACAGGACTTTGTTGGGTGAGGATGTGATTTGGTCCGGTACGCCGGAGGAGGGAATGCTGTCCTCGCACCGCTTGTTGTCAACGGCGACGCATATGAACGACGGGATGTATGGAGCGGCGACGGGCAAAAAGCTGGTTTATCGTATCATGGCCGATTGTCATGCCATCAATAACCAGATCAATGATGAATGGTTGATCCGCGATCAAGGCGCGATTGTACGGCGGATGGGCTGGGAGCCCAAGCAATACGCTGCTGATCTGATTGAGCGGGAAGGCGGGCCGGAGGCTTGCATCAGGCCACTAACCCCCGCGATTGACCAGCCAGGACCCTATAAGGGGCGCGGCAACGAGAATGAATGGGGCGCGAAATACGCGGAAATCCTCAGCGGTATCATGGGGGCTGACATGGCGTTGATCCCGTCCGAATACGACCGCGCTGTGGTCACCGAATATCCCGGCGGGATGACGGGGCACAGCCACGATTCGGTTGACGCATTCTGGATGGGGCTGCGGGCGTCGTTCCCCAATGCCCGGTTCCAGATCGACCATGTGATTGGGCGTGACGACCCCCTGATGCCACCCCGTGCTGCTGTGCGCTGGTCACTTACCGGCAAACATGACGGCTGGGGCAGCTTTGGCACCCCAACGGGTAAGGATGTTTATGTGCTGGGCATCAGCCATGCAGAATTTGGGCCATGGGGCCTGCGGCGGGAATACACGATCTACGACGAGGCGATGGTCTGGAAACAGATCCTCTTGCAAACAGGGTAAAGTGGGAGCAGGGCAATGACATCCTACGCCGATCTGATGTTCACGGCTGCGGTACGCGCCGAGCAGGACCGCATCGGCAGTCTGGGGAAATATGACAGCCGCTATGCGGCCAAGCAGGATGAACCCTTGGGGGGGGATGAACAGGCGTTCCTGACCTCCCGCACCTCGGTCTATATCGCATCGGTGAACAGTGACGGCTGGCCTTACATGCAGCACCGTGGCGGGCCTGCGGGGTTCCTCAAGGTATTGGACCCGTTCACCATCGGGTTTGCGGATTATCTTGGCAACCGGCAGCTGATCACCAAAGGCAATCTGGCGGGTGAGGATCGCGTTTCGGTTTTTGCCATGGATTACGCCCGCAAAGCGCGTTTGAAACTGCAAGGCCATGCGATGATGCAGGAGGCCGAAGATGTGCCCGATCTGGTCGAACACATGGCCACCGAAGGACAGGGCCGCGTTCAGCGGGTGATGACCATCCGTGTTGTGGCGTGGGATTGGAACTGTCCGCAGTTTATTACGCCGCGATTTGACACGCAGGAGATGACCGCGCTGGTGGGGCCCGAGCTGTCGCGGCTTGAGGATGAGAACGCCGCATTGCGCGCGCGGCTTACGGCGCTGGAGGGCCGCAGATGATTGCACGGGCCAGAACCCTTGCCCCGTTGCATGGCCATTTGGGCAGCCGTCGGGCGCGCCGGTTGAACCTGCGCCCGCCCTCAGAGAGTGTCTTGCGCTAGGACACCCTTTTTAAATTTTTCAGGAATTAACCCAATGACACCTCAAGACATGCAATCCCGGATCGTGCGTTACGGCGATCTGCGCCCCTGCAAGACAGCCTTTATCGACGCCCACACACCGGGCAGCGACCAAAAGGAAAACTTTACCATCATCGGGGGTGGCGTTTCAGAAAGCCCCGATCAGCACGTTCACATCACCATTCCGCACGGATTCAACATCGGGGCCGCCGGCCAACCGTCGAAATGCCGCAACTCACTGCACAACCACCGCACGGCGGAGGTGTTCTTTATCTTGTCGGGCCGCTGGCGCTTTTTCTGGGGTGAACATGGCGACGCTGGCGAGGTGATCCTTGAGGAAGGTGATATCTTTAACATCCCGACCAATATCTTTCGCGGGTTCGAAAACATTGGCACCGATTACGGGATGATCATGGCGGTTCTTGGCGGAGATGATGCCGGGGGCGGTGTGATCTGGGCTCCGCATGTGATCAAGGATGCCGCCGCCCATGGTCTGGTGCTGGGCGAGAATGGCAAGCTTTATGACAGCAAAAAAGGCGAGAACTTGCCGGAAGGTGTGGCACCGATGCCCTTGCTGAGCCAAGCGGAACTGGATCAGGTCGATACCCCCAGCCCGATGCAGGTGGTGGGGGGCTACGTACGCCGCTATCTGGACATGCTGGCGCTGACGCAGTCGGGGGCTCCCTGCAAGGTGATCGGTGAAAACGGTATCATCCGGGACAAGCCCGGTTTCGAGATTGAATTGATCACCCGCGCTTGTGCCACCGATGAAAAACACAGCCACAAGCGCCCCTCGGTCCTCATGCCGGTTAAAGGACACTGGCGTGTCGATTGGGACGGCGGCAGCGCGACGCTTGCGCCCGGAGATACGATGTCGGTACCCGAAAACCTTGCTCATAGTGTTGTCCCTGCCATGACCGGTGAGGCCGCATTGTACCATGTGATTGCCACGGAAGACGCGGCCGGTGCTACGTGGACAGGCGATTGATGTGACACTGGTTTTTGACGGGCATAACGACGCGCTGGGCCGATTATGGTGCGGCAGCACCGATCCGGTGGTCGATTTTGCCCGTCCTGTCGGGCATATCAACGTGCCGCAGGCGCGGGCAGGAGGGCTGGGGGGCGGGTTCTTTGCCCTCTTCTCGCCGCAGCAGCGCAAACCGTTCACCTTTGATGCTTTTGCTGAGGATGAATTGGATGTGCCGCTGCCCGCAGCGCTGGAGCAAGGCACAGCCCTTGTAGCGGCCATTGGCCAAGCAGGCATCGCCCATCAGCTTCAGGCAGCGGGGCATCTGCGGATTTGTACGGATGCGGAGACCCTTGCGCGCAGTTTTCTCGACAAACCGCTGGCCTGTGTTCTGCATTTGGAGGGGGCGGATTGTATCGGGCCCGACCTGTTGGCGCTTGATACGCTCTATGCGTTGGGCCTGCGGTCACTTGGGTTGGTGTGGTCGCGGCCTACGGTTTTCGGACATGGGGTGCCGTTTCGCCATGGCAGTGACGGGGATACCGGACCGGGACTAACAGCAGATGGCAAACGTCTGGTTGCGCGTTGTCTGGAACTGGGGCTGACAGTGGACACCAGCCATCTGACGATGAAGGGGTTCTGGGACGTAGGCGAAGCGGGGGCACCGCTGGTGGCGACCCACTCCAACGCCTGTGCCATCGCCAATAACGCGCGCAACCTCACCGACGCACAGCTGCGTGCGATTGGCGAAACCGGCGGCATGGTGGGGCTGAACTTTGCCAGCATGTTCCTGAACCATGACGGTTGGACCACGGCGCAAGCCAACCTTGATGACTGTCTGCGCCATCTGGATCATATGATGAAGGTTGCAGGTGAGGATCATGTGGGGATCGGTTCGGATTTTGACGGCGCACCGCTGCCGCAGGGCATCGCCTCGGCTGCTGATTTGCCCAAGTTGATCGGCGCTATGGAACGTCACGGCTATGGCGCAGCGTTGATTGCGAAACTGGCCCATGAGAACTGGCTGGACTTTCTAAGCCGGCAATTGGGGTCGGGCGGTTGACTGCGCGATACGGGCGGCGACAGATCACCTGTGCCGGACCGGGGGCAAAGGCTCAAGGCACAAAGTACAAGAAAAAGTAGGAGCGCGTGCGCATGAACGATAGTCTTTTTAAACTGCTGCAATCGGTGGACACACCTACCGTCTGCAATGCCATCGAAGTGGCGCAGGGCAAACGCGGGTTTGATGATTTCACCCGTGGCACGATGCAGTGTTCGGCACCCGGGACAGCCATGGTCGGCTATGCCCGCACCGCGCGCATTCAGGCGGTGAATCCGCCAACGGAGTCCCCTGAGGTGATCAAAGCGCGGCGCATGGCCTATTACAAATATATGGCCGAAGGGCCGCGCCCCGCAGTGGCAGTGGTACAGGACATGGATGTGCCAAATGCCATTGGGGCGTATTGGGGGGAAATAAATACCAATGTTCACAAGGCGTTCGGCATGACTGGCGCGCTGACGGACGGTGTGATGCGCGACCTTGGTGATCTGCCTGATGGCTTTGTTGTGCTGGCGGGATCAGTGGGGCCAAGCCACGGATTTGTACACGTCATCGATTTTGATGAACCGGTGCAGGTGATGGGGATGCGGGTTACGCCGGGTGATTTGATCCACGCCGACCGTCACGGTGGCGTGGTGATCCCGCAGGATGCGATCCCTCACCTTGAGGGGGCAATCCGCCAGTTGTTCAAATCCGAAAAGGTGGTGCTTGACGCCACCAAGGGCAAACGCATCGGTTTTGCGGAGTTCGAAGCGGCCTGGGCTGCCTTTGAGACCTCACGCACCTGACACCAGATACCTTGAAATGATCAATGATAAACGTTGATGTCGCGTTTGGCGCAGCCGCTGTTTTTGAGTTTAAAGGCAAGATGAAGGGCGGGGGTTGTGCTTCATCTTGCAGATAAACTCATGCCGAACCGTGGTTTCAAGGACGGGTTTCGCGGGGCTTAATCTTTGATCGAAGGTGCCCCGCCTTCAAAGGTATTGCCATTCACGTAATCACAGGGGTCTTCCTGCATTTGCAGGTGAAGCCCGTCCCCCCGGTAGGGATGCGCGCGGGCCAGTTCCTCGTCCACATCTATGCCAAGCCCTGCCACGGTTGGTGCCCGGATGAACCCGTCCTCGACCTTTATGCTGCTCTTGATCAGACGGTCATGGAACGGGGTTTCGATTGTCTCCGCCATCAACAGGTTGGGAATGCTGACACCCAGATGGATGTTCGCGGCCCATTCCACGGGACCCGCATAAAGATGCGGGGCAAGCTGCGCGTTATAGACCTCGGCCATGGCGGCAACTTTCTTCATTTCCCAGATACCACCGGCACGGCCAAGGGCGGGTTGCAGGATCGTCGCAGCGCCAGAGCGCAGCACCGGGGCAAATTCTGCTTTGGTGGTCAGCCGCTCGCCGGTAGCGATGGGAATGGCCACAGCATTGGCGACCTTGGCCATTTCAGCGGTATTGTCCGGGGGTACGGGCTCTTCGAACCAGAGTGGCGCATAGGGTTCGATCGCTTTGCCCAATCGGATTGCACCGGCTGTTGTAAATTGGCCGTGGGTGCCAAACAAGAGGTCTGCTTTGTCACCCACTGCGGCGCGGATCGCTTTGCAAAAGGCTATGGATTGGCTGATGTCGGACATTGCGGGCATATGTCCGCCGCGCATAGTATAGGGGCCAGCGGGATCAAATTTAACCGCAGTATAGCCGCGCGCGACACAATCGGCAGCAGCTTCGGCGGCCATTTCCGGAGAGGTCCAGAATGCTGTCATATCATGGTGTGGCAGCGGGTAGAGGTAAGTATAGGCGCGGATGCGTTCGTTCATCACCCCGCCCAGCAGGGCGTAAACCGGGCGGTCGCGGTCCTTGCCCAAGATATCCCAACAGGCAATTTCGAGACCGGAAAACGCGCCCATCACCGTCAGGTCAGGACGTTGAGTGAAGCCCGACGAATAGGCACGGCGAAACATTCGTTCAATGTTTTCAGGATTTTCGCCCTGCATGTGGCGGGCAAAGACATCTTTGATCACATGGCGCATGGCCTCGGGGCCGATGGAGGCGGTATAACATTCACCCCAGCCGACCAGACCGGTGTCCGTGGTCAGTTTGACAAGGATCCAATAACGCCCGCCCCATCCTGGCGCAGGGGGGGCGGTAACAATAACGTCGAGGTCTTGCAGCTTCATCCGGTTGCCTTTCGCAAGAGAGGGATCGGGGGCCTGAGAACGATGACTATCCTGACCAACGGCTCTAACGGTTGAGCATGATCACATTGCGCCGCGCGGCACCGGTTTTGGTGTCCGCAATCGCCTCGTTGATCTGATCCAGTGACCAGCGGCCTGAAATCAGCTCGTCCAGCTTCAGCCGGCCTTGCAGGTAAAGGTCGACCATCCACGGTATATCGCGCTGGATCACCACATCGCCCATCTTTGAGCCGACCATGCCTTGCCCCATAAAGGCCATTGTCACCGGTTCGTAGCTGGACAGGTCGCCTGAATGGGGCATACCGACCATGATGACCTTGCCGCCACCCGCCAGATATCGGGGTGCGGCATCATAGGCCGGAATGGCACCGACGGTCACAATGACCGCATCCGCGCCGCGCCCCATTGCCTTGATCGCGGCGCGCCATGGTTTCGGCTCGGATGCTAAAACGCCATCCGTGGCCCCGAACTCTTTTGCGACGGCCAGCTTTTCCTCGCTCATGTCGACAGCGATGATCCGGCGGGCACCGGCAATCCGCGCGCCTTGAATCGCGTTCAATCCGACACCGCCTGCACCAATCACCACCACATCCTGACCCGCGCGCAGGCCGGCGGCATTGACCACGGCACCAACGCCGGTGATCACGCCGCAGGCAATCAATGCGGCCGCATCTTTGGGAATGTCGTCGGAAACCTTAACCACCTGTGCCTGTTCCACCACGACCTTTTCGGCAAAAGCACCCGCGGCCATGCCCTGATGCAGCGTGCCACCATCGGCGGTTTTCAACGGGCCGTGATCACCGTCATAGGGGGTTTCACAAACGGTTGGTTTGCCGCCGGCACATGAGGGGCAGCTGCCGCAGGCGCGGATCAGTGTCACCACAACGCTGTCGCCTTTCGCCAGCCCTTGCACGCCCGCCCCAACGGCGCTGATGCGACCGGCCGCTTCATGTCCATAGACCGCAGGCAGGGAACCGCCCCAAGCCCCATCCGCAAAGGAGATATCGGAATGACAGATTGCCACAGCATCCAGCGTCACCTCGACTTCGCTCCCTTCAGGGGCGCGCAGGTCGATCTCTTCGATGACCAGCGGTTTGCCGAACGCATGGGCAACAGCGGCTTTGATCTTTGGCATTCATCGTCTCCCTGTGACATTTTCTTTACAGGCTGACGGCGAATGCCATATCGCGCAAGCATTTATACGACGCATCATGGCGCGGATGACGTAGCGTCCAAAGATCGGATTCGAAAGATAAACACGCCAAGCGCCAGTACCATCAAGCCGCTTGCCAACAGAAATGGTGCGCCGGGCAGGTAAAGCGGAGCGCCGTCGCGGGTGAATTGCGCAAAGGTGGCCGTCATTGCCAGGGGAGAGAGGATCATTGCCAACGCGCTGGCCGAGGTCAGCACCCCCTGTAGTTCGCCCTGTGCGTTATCCGGCACTTGTCTGGACATGATGCCGGTCAGTGCCGGCGGTATAACCCCCGCAATGGCCGCCACCGGCGTCAGCGCCAATGTAAAGACGCCCGACGGTATCACCGCGATTGCGATATAGGTGCCGATGGCGAACAGGTGCCCGGCAATCACTGTGCCCCGTTCCCCCATTTTGTGCAGGGCCAGTCGAATAAGCCCGCCTTGCACGATGACCATTGCGCCGCCGAACAGGGCCAATGACAGGCCAATGACCGAGGGTTGCCAGCCGAACCGCTCCTGACCGAAATAGGACCAGACCGAAGGATATACAGCGAAAGCAACGCTATAGAGGAAATAGACCACCAAAAGCGGGCGCGCGCCGGGCAGTTTGCCCAAATGTTTCAATGCTCCGAAGGGGTTTGCACGGCGCAAGCTGAAGGTCCGTGCGTTTTCGGGCCGCAGCGTTTCTTTCAGCACCAGCCAGCCCAGCATACAATTGGCCGCCGCCAAAGCTGCGGCTGCCCAGAACGGGGCCCGGGTGCCGTATTCGGCCAACAGGCCGCCCATGGTTGGCCCGATCAGAAATCCAATGCCAAAACCGGCACCGATCAGGCCAAAATTCTTGCTGCGTTCCTGCGGTGTCGAGATATCGGCCATGAAAGCAGAAGCTGTCGCATGGGTGGCAGCGGTGATGCCGCCTATGATCCGGCCCAGCAAAAGCAACCAGATGCTGCCTGCCAGCGCCATCACCACATAGTCGGCTGCCATTACCGCCAGCGACAGCAACAGAACGGGGCGGCGGCCAAAACGGTCCGACAGCCCGCCAAGCACCGGCCCGAACAGGAATTGCATCACGGCAAAAGTTGTCGCCAGAACCCCACCCCAAAGTGCGGCCTGACTGAGGTCTCCGCCGTTCACCTCGCGAATGAGGTCAGGCATCA
Organism: Sulfitobacter sp. M05; assembly: GCF_029285175.1. Lineage (GTDB taxonomy): Bacteria > Pseudomonadota > Alphaproteobacteria > Rhodobacterales > Rhodobacteraceae > Sulfitobacter. Next base: position 265,303 of record NZ_JABEDH010000003.1, read on the forward strand.
CCGGCAGCATCAGGCCAATGCCCATGGAATCGATCATCACTGTGATCATAACAAAGGCAACAGCAGGGCGCATAGATCAGAGGGCGGACACGCGGGTGGCAAAGGCCTGTGCCTGTGAGGCTGCGTCGCCCATGCTGGTTGTTGGATCAAAGGTCGCGGCATCCAGCTGGGGATAATCCGCCAGCGCCAGTTTCGGCAGCGGAGTTTGGGATTTGCGCGCCTCCAGGCACAGGGCTTTGCAGGCCGCCTGAGCCTCGGGGCGGGGCATGATCTTGGCAAGGGCAAAGCTTAGGGCTTCGGCATGAATCAGCCCCAGATTGCCGTCCAGTGCGGAGCGCATCTGTACCGGGTGCGGGGCCAGACCGGCGGCAAGCACCTTGGCGTGTTGCAGGGCGGCGGCAAGGCTGAGCGACATTTGCGGCACCATCATCCATTCGGCAAACCACGCGGCACCGTCACGCTGGTGTTGATGCATGGCAGCGGTATGCAGGCCGGCCTTCAACCCGCTGACCTGATGATGCAAGGCAACCAAAGCAGAGGGGCGTACGGGATTTTGTTTTTGGGGCATTGTTGAAGAGGCCCCGGTGCCGCCAAGGCTGACCTCGCCCAGTTCGCTGGCGCTGAGGCCGATAAGCGTCTGGCCCATATGGGACAGGGCCGCGACCACCTGTGCCTGCCAGTCGGCGATGCGCAGGACCGGTCCGCGATCCGTGTGCCACGACCGTTGCGGATCACCCAACCCCAATGCCTCTGCGAGGCTGGCACGGATGTCATGGGGGGCCGGGCCAAGCGCAGAACCAGTGCCGGCAGCCCCTGAAAGCGAGACCAGAAGTGACGATGCGCGCAGGGCGTCGAGGGCCGCCAGCGCGTCAAGCAGCGGCGCACCAAACTGTGCCAGTACAGCGCCCCAAGAGGTTGGCGTCGCTTGTTGGCCATAGGTGCGCGCAACCATCGGCAGCGCGGCATGTTCCTCGGCTTGCTGCCCCAGACCAGAAAGAACTTCGCGCAGGTCCGCCTCGGCCAGAGCCAGCGCCTGACGTAACCGCAACATCAGGGCGGTGTCGACGATATCCTGTGATGTCGCCCCCCAATGCACGAATTGCGCATGTTCGGGTGCGTTCATTTCCGCGCGAAATGCCGCTACCAGACCGGGCACGCAAACGCCGTTTTCACCTGTGGCTGTCGCGATGGCACCGGGATCAATCTGGATTTCCATGCTGGCGCGATGGATGGCAGCCGCAGAGAGTTCGGGGATCACACCAAGGGTGCCCTGAACCTTGGCCAAGGCCCCCTCGACCAGCAACATCGCACGGATGGCGGCGCTGTCGGAAAACAGACGTCCGGCCTCTGAGGTGTCAAATAGCTTTGCGTAAAGCGGGCTGTCAAAAAGGGATGCGGCCATGATTACCCTACCTGTTCTTGGGGGAAGTGCTGCGCTGCGCTGCGCGAAGACCGTTCAGACATGTCCAATCCCTTTGAGGAATTCAACCAGCAGCGATGCAAATTCTTCAGGCTGTTCGACGCAGGGCAGATGCCCCGCCTTGCGGATCAGGTGGAATTTTGAACCGGGGATAAGGTCAACGGTTTCGCGCACCAGATCGGGCGGGGTTGATCCGTCTTCGGTGCCGGCAATGCCCAGTGTCGGCAGGCGCAGGCTGGCCGTGGGGGTATAAAAATCGGTGCCGGAAATGGCGGCGGAACATCCGGCATAACCTACGTCCTCGCCGCGCACCAACATGTTGCGCCACAATTCCAACTCGGGTGTTTTGCGAAACGCCGCCGAGAACCAGCGCTCCATTACCCCGTCGGCCAAAGCTTCGATGCCGTCAGATTGCACCGCGGCAATCCGGTCTTTCCAGATTTCGGGGGTGCCGATCTTGGCTGCGGTATTGGACAGGACCATGGCGCGCATCAGGTCGAGGCGTTTCACGGCCAGCCCCTGTGCGATCATCCCGCCAATCGACAGGCCGACAAAAACGCAGTCTTTCACCTTCAGGTGATCCAGCAGCCGTTCCACGTCGGTCACCAATGCCCCCATTGAATAGAGGCCCTCTGGACAAGACGACAGACCGTGCCCGCGTTTGTCATAGCGGATCACCCGCAGACCGGCAGGCAACATCGGCAGGATCGGGTCCCACAGGCGCATATCGGTCCCCAGCGAATTGGCAAAGACCACCGTGGGTCCATCCTCTGGCCCATCGACACGGTAGTGCAGGCGGACATCGCCGGTGTCGAACATCTTCATGGGGTGGCCTTTCGCAGTTGGATCGTCGCCATGATCTGACCGTGATCAGAGGCAAGTTTGTTATAGGGCGCTTCGGGGTGGCTGCCGTCAGTCAGGTGGTCATTGAGGACAGAGAAATACGACATTTCGCCGATGTGTCCTGACCAGTCTGGCATGAAATGGCGCGACATTAAAATCTGGTCGATGCTTTCATAAACGCCGCCAAAGGCCGAGGTATAAACCATGTCACGCAGGGATTTCTTGACGAACAGCCGTTCGGCAGAGTGCAGGCGCACCGCTTCGATGTCCTCGGTGATCTGGGCGTTCTCGGCGTCGGAGTAGCGGTCGCCGCGATGCTCTGCGTCATGGCGCAACATCCATGCATAGTTCTTGAACGGCACCTCACCGGTGATGATTTCAGAGCTGACCGCGTTTTCACTGTCGTTCAGATCGCCCAGCACGATCACGGGGTGCCCTTGGCGCAATTCGCCGATAATCGCGCCGCGCAGCACCCAAGCCTCTGCCATGCGGCGCATTGCAGCGCGTGCAGCCCCCAAGGCGCGGCCCACGGGGTCGTAGTTGGTCAGGTCGGCCTCGTTGGCAGTCTCTGCGCCCACGGGCCGGATGAATTCGCCCAGTTTCGATTTCAGATGGCAGTTGAACACAGTGACAATTTCGCCGTTCACTGGCACCCGTACCTTGAGGATCGGGCGGCTGAGCTTGCGGATGGTGAAGAACCCGCCTTCGTCACCGCCGAAGGTCTGAAAGGGGATTTTGAACGGGGTGCCTAGATCCTGAATGATCTCGGGCTCTTCGGCAAAACCGAGCCGCGACAGGATGGCGACGCCGGGGCGGCGGTTGCCGGCGGGGCCATCATGGAGATTGGGCGCAAAGGCAAGGGCGGCATCCTTGTAGGGGCCATAGCTGAGGTGTTGGAATATCGCCCGCTTGCGGTAGCGTTTGTCAGGGCCGGGGATGGCTTGGGCGTTGCTGGCGGCCCCATAGGTATCGGCGCGCGCAATGGTGTCACGCAGGGCGCTTTCCTCGAAGATCTCTTGAAAACCAATGATATCAGCATTCATGGTGACCAGTTGATCGGCCAGCCAGTCTTCTTTCCATGCGTATTCTTCGGGGGTGTAAGACTGGAATTTATAATATTCCTTTTCTGCCCCGATTAGGTTTTTGACGTTGAAACTGGCAATGGTAAATTCGGTCATGTCAGGGTCTCCAAAGCGCGGGCGAAGATGGGCATATCCACATTACCCCCAGACACAACGACAATCACGTCATCACCGGCAATCTCGCCCCCGTGAAACAGTGCGGCGGCAAGAGCAACAGCGCCTCCCGGTTCGACAACGATTTTCAGGCGGTTCCACGCATGTGCCATCGCCTGCAGCACTTCGTCTTCAGTTACAACCAGACCGGCACCACACAGCCGGTGCATGATCGGAAAGGTGATATCGCCGGGTTGTGGTGTCACGATGGCGTCACAGATATTTCCCGACAGCTGCGCGTTGCGTTCAATCCTGCCAGAGGCAAGCGAGCGGGCAACGTCGTCAAACCCTTCGGGTTCGGCTGTGCGGGCGCGCAGGCCGGGGGCATCGGCCTCAAGGGCCAGTGCGATCCCAGAGGTCAATCCGCCGCCACCACAGCAGGCGATGACGTCGGCGTTTTCAATGCCCCGTTCGCTGGCCTGCGCCGCAATTTCAAGGCCACAGGAACCTTGCCCTGCAATCACCTGCGGTTCGTCGAAAGGTTTAATCAGGGTCAGGCCGCGTTCTTGGCTCAGTTTTGCCCCGATGGCATCGCGGTCTTCGGTGGCGCGGTCATAGGTGATCACCTCGGCACCATAAGCCCGGGTGTTTGCCAGCTTAAGCGCGGGGCTGTCGGCGGGCATAATGATCACGGCAGAAACGCCATGCCGCTTGGCCGCCAGCGCCACGCCCTGCGCGTGGTTGCCGCTGGAAAAGGCGATGACACCTTTGGCGCGGGTGGCCGGATCAAGGGCCGACAGCGCTGACCATGCGCCGCGAAACTTGAAACTGCCGGTGTGTTGCAGGCACTCCGGTTTCACCCAGACGCGCCGGCCCGCAATGTCGTCCAGAAAGGAAGAGTTCAGCAACGGCGTACGCCGGGCATGGCCGTCAAGCCGCTTGGCTGCGGCGCGGATCATTTCGATATTCATTGCATTTCTCCGATCCATTTGTGCAGGGCTGCAAGGGATTGTGGTTCATCCAGAAACGGCACATGCCCGCGTCCGGGCACGGATCCAAGGATCATGTCGGGGCGGCGTATTTGCATGTCGCGCACGGTGGTTTCGCTCAGCAGGTTCGATCCTTCCCCCCAGATGCAGGCAAGTGGCAAACCTTGCAACGCATCAAAGAAGGGCCAGAGGTCAATGGCAGGCCCCTCCATCGCCGCCAGTACCGCGTCGCGCAAATGCGGATCATAGGTGATGGCAAGGCCGGTATCGGTCTGCACATAGTGCTTTACCGCTTCTTCCATCCACCGGCTGTCAGGGACGTTGTGAAATTCCGGAAAGGCGCGGGCCATCGCAGAGGCGGCTTCGGCATGGGTTTTGGCGGCAGGTGGGCGTCCGATAAAGTGACGGATCATGTCCAGACCGGCCGCTTCAATCACCGGACCGACGTCATTCAGAGCCACCCCCAGCAGATGATCCTTGGCCGCTCCCGCCAGTCCCATGGCGTTCAACCCGCCGCGCGAAGTGCCCAGTACGGCAACCTTGTCCAACCCCAGATGTGCCAGCAGTTCCAGCACATCGCGACATTCCACCGGCAGCGCATAGTTCTGCCAATCCGGATCGAAATCCGATTGCCCGCGCCCGCGATAATCCATCTTGATCAGCCGGTTACCGGCAAGGTGTGGTGTGACATAGTCGAAATCTGCCGTCGTGCGGGTAAGTCCCGCAAGGCACAGGATCGGCAGACCCGCACCGTCATCAGTATAGAAAAGTGACAGCCCGTCGGAGGTGGTGAACCGCGCCATCAGCGGCCCGCCAGTGCCGGGATACCGGTCAGGTCTGTCAACACATGTGCGGGCGACCAGGGCAGGCGGTCCATTGGATCCCCCGGGCGGTTGACCCAAGCGGTGGTGAACCCGTAGCCGGTGGCCGCCGCCGCGTCCCACCCGTTCGAGGACACAAACAACACCTCTGACTTGGCGCAGCCAAAATGCCCGCCGACCAGATCATAAACCCGCGCATCTGGCTTGAAGACACCAACAGTTTGTACCGAGAGACAGGCATCAAGTACCCCTTCGATGCCGGCGGAGCGGACGGCCCCCTCCAGCATCTGAGGGGATCCATTTGACAGGATTGCGGTTTTCAAACCCGCCGCCTTGAGCCGGGTCAGCATCTCAGGCACTTCGCGGTAGGCTTGCAATTCCCAATAAAGCGCCAACAGACGCTCGCGCAGTTCCAGATCACCTGCGTGCCCCGTTTTTTCCAACGCCCAGTCCAGCCCGTTTTCGGTGACTTCCCAGAAATCCGTATGCGCCCCTGTGACCGCGCGCAGCCATGAATAGGAAAGCTGTTTTTGACGCCAATGCTCGGCCAGCTGCATCCAGTCGTCGCGGATTGCTGCAAAATCAGGTTCCGACGCGGCCTGTCGGGCGGCGGCACCGACGTCAAACAGCGTACCATAGGCATCGAAAACACAAGTGGTGATGGGCATAGGAGGCCTTTCCTTGTTTGACCTCAGATTGTCACGCCAGGCCCATATGAAAAACCCCCGAAATTGTACCAAACAGACCTGTAACTTGGCGCGGGGTTTACATCATGCGGGGGCTTTGACAGGGTGCGCGCCAAACCGGAGCACCTGCGCAGATACGTGGCCTCCTTTCATCCCCCAAAATTCGGAGACACCAATGACTGAAGTTAAATCAGGCGATACCGTTGCCATCCATTATACCGGCACCTTGCTGGACGGCACCACCTTTGACAGTTCCGAAGGGCGCGACCCGCTGGAATTTCAGGTTGGGTCGGGCCAGATTATTCCGGGTCTTGATGTGGCCCTGCCGGGAATGAACGTTGGCGACAAGAAGACCGTCCAGATCGCCTGTGCAGATGCCTATGGCCCGCTGAACCCTGAAATGCGCCAGGCAATTCCGCGTGAAGGTATTCCGGCGGATCTGGCAATCGAAGTTGGGACAACGCTTGAAATGCAGACGCCGGATGGACAGGCCATGCCGGTGATGGTTGTAGAACTGGACGAGGCGACAGTTACCTTGGATGCAAACCACCCTCTGGCGGGCAAGGACTTGCAGTTTGATATCGAGTTGATGTCGATCGCCGGCTAACCACGCCTTAGGCAGATATCGGTGCCTCATACTTGGGCCTGGCCTTCGAGGTCGGGCCCTTTTCTTAAGCCTAAGGGCGCTGCACAGCCGGTCTTATATCAACTTGATCGGGCCGGTTGACCTTAACCCGGTCTCGTAACCCGGTACTGCCCACGGGGCCGGGCGTCGAGCGGCCCGTTACCTTCATGCCAGCCTCCATTGCAGCCGTCATTAACGCGTTTGCCAGCCTCGGCTCTGTGTGCAGGGTCAAGGCCACCGTCAACATCAACAGAAAACTGACGATCTTGCTCCAGAAACGTGCGCGCTGGGCGACGGTGCGGCGGTGTTCCAACGCCTCATTGGCATATATCTCGCGAAAACTCATGGGCAGGGTGTATCCGCGGATGCTGGCAAAATCGTGACCGTTTCACGAAATCTCTTCTCTGGCGGTGGCCTTGCATAAAACGGCGCTTCTGCCCGCCGCCCATTGCCTCTAAAGAGGGGGGATGAACACCACTGATCCCTTTGAGATTTTTCTCGTTTGCGCCCCCGGTCTTGAGCCGGTCCTGTTGGAAGAAGTTGTCGAGCAGGGTTTCACCAGCCCCGTCGCCGGCCCCGGTGGTGTCACCATCATGGGCAATTGGCCGGATGTCTGGCGCGCCAATCTGAACCTGCGCGGGGCGGTGCGGGTGCTGGCCCGGATCGGCTCTTTTATGGCCTTTCATCTGGCCCAGCTGGACAAGCGCGCGCGTAAATTCGACTGGGGTGCGGTGCTGCGCGCCGATGTGCCGGTGCGGGTTCAGGTCACTTGTAAGGCGTCAAAAATCTACCACGCCAAGGCGGCATCGGAACGTATTGAACGCGCCTTGGTGGAAAGCCATGGCATCACCCTGTCGCCAGAGGCGGAAATGCTGGTGAAGGTGCGTATCAACGACAATCAGGTCTCGATCAGTCTGGATACCACCGGCGAGCCGTTGCATGTGCGCGGCCATAAAGAGGCAGTCGGCAAAGCGCCCATGCGCGAGAACCTTGCGGCGCTGATGCTGCGCCAATGCGGATATCGGGGCACGGAACCGCTGGTCGATCCGATGTGCGGCTCGGGCACTTTTGTCATTGAAGCTGCGGAAATCGCCGCCGGTATGCAACCGGGCCGCAGCCGAAGCTTTGCTTTTCAAAGCCTCGCGTCCTTTGACGCAGAGCAGTTCGAGGGTCTGCGCGTCTCAACCTCCCAAACCCAACCGCCAGCGATGTTCTTTGGGTCTGACCGGGATGCCGGCGCGGTGCGGAATGCCACGGCGAACGCGGCCCGGGCAGGGGTGGCGGAATGGACTGCATTCACCTGCCATGGTGCCGCCGAAGTGCGCCCACCCGAAGGCCCTGCCGGTCTGGTCATGGTGAACCCACCCTATGGTGGACGGATCGGCAACAAGAAACTGCTTTATGCGCTTTATGGCTCTTTTGGCACGACGATGCTGACGCATTTCAAAGGCTGGCGTGTGGGACTGGTGACATCCGAACCGGCCCTGGCCAAAGCCACGGGCCTGCCATGGAAACCCCTCGGGCCGGCCATCGCCCATGGCGGTATGAAGATCTGGCTGTGGCAGACACCGCCGCTGCGCTGAACTCTGCTCCAAAGCCCGCCAGAAAAGGGGCACCGTCATGCCCCTCCTCTTTTTGGCTCTAAATACTGTCCGCACCCTCACCCCAGCGCAGGCACTGGCGTTCACCCTTTGCCAAGCTTCAATGCTTTAAAGAAACTCTTGTTGCGGCATACCCAAAACATGGAAACCGCCGTCCACGCGGATGATTTCTCCGGTGGTGCAAGCCCCAGCATCAGAGGCCAGATAGACCGCAGTGCCGCCCACGGCTTCCAGCGTCGCGTTTTCGCGCATCGGGGCATTTTGCCCTGCATGTTTGTATGTCTTGCGCGCGCCGCCGATGGCCGCACCGGCAAGGGTTTTCATCGGGCCGGGGCTGATTGCATTGACGCGAATGCCTTCAGGACCAAGGTCATTGGCGAGATAGCGTGTCGCGCTTTCCAGCGCCGCCTTGGCAACGCCCATAACGTTATAGTTCGGCACCACGCGGTTTGATCCCTGATAGGTCAGGGTCATCAAAGTGCCGCCATTCTCGACCATCATCGGATGGGCACGTCGGGCAATTTCGATGAAACTATAGGCCGAGATGTCCAGCGAGTGTTTGAAGTTCGCGCGGCTGGTGTTCAGGAAGCGGCCTGTCAGCTCGGATTTGTCCGAAAATGCAATGGCATGTACGACAAAATCGATCGTCGACCAGCGGGCACCCAGCTGTTCAAACGCCGTATCAAGGGAAGCATCATCGGTCACGTCGACATCGACCATAAAGTCCGATCCGACGCTTTCGGCCAGCGGCTTCAACCGGCTGCCAAAGGCTTCGCCCTGATAGGTGAAGGCCAGTTCCGCCCCGGCATCCGCCATCGCTTTGGCGATGCCCCATGCTATCGAACGTTCGTTTGCGACACCCATGATCAGGCCGCGCTTTCCCTTGAGCAGATCAGACATTCTGAAATCCTATCCCTGGTATTTCGACAGGATCATTGATCCGTTGGTGCCGCCAAAACCAAAAGAGTTGGTCATAACGGAATCGAGGCCTGCGTTATCCACACGGGTGGTTGCAATCTCGGAGGGGTCCAGTGCCGGGTCCAATGTTTCGACATTGATCGACGGGGTGATGAAATCATCCTTGAGCATCAGCAAACAGAAGATTGCCTCCATCGCGCCGGCTGCCCCCTGACCGTGGCCGGTCATTGACTTGGTCGAGCTGACCGGTGGTGTTGAGCCTTGGCCGAACACACGTCGTACGGCTTCGATCTCCCCAACATCGCCTACAGGCGTCGAGGTGCCATGTGCATTGATATAGCTGACCTTGCGCCCTTCGGGCAGGGTGGCCAGGGCCAGTTGCATGGCGCGGGTACCGCCCTCGCCAGAGGGGGCCACCATGTCGTGCCCGTCAGAAGTTGCAGCAAAGCCAGTCACTTCGGCATAGATCGTCGCCCCACGCGCCAGCGCATGATCAAGGTCTTCCAGCACCACCATGCCGCCACCACCGGTGATCACAAAACCATCGCGGTTGGCGTCAAAGGCACGGGAGGCCTTTTCCGGCGTTTCGTTATATTTGCTGCTCATCGCGCCCATGGCGTCAAACAGGCAGGACAGTGTCCAGTCGAGTTCCTCGCCGCCACCGGCAAACATGACGTCCTGTTTGCCCAGCATGATCTGTTCCGCGGCAGAGCCGATGCAATGCAGAGAGGTCGAACATGCCGAGGTAATGGAATAGTTGATGCCCTTGATCTTGAAGGCTGTCGACAGGTTGGCGCTGATCGTGGAGGACATGCATTTGGGCACGGCGAAAGGCCCGATACGCTTGGTTGCGCCGGTCTTGTCCACGATGTCATGAGCGGTTTTCATGGCGGATGTGGACGGACCGCCGGAACCGGCAATCAGACCTGTGCGCGGGTTTGAAATGATGCTTTCGTCCAGACCCGCGTCGGCAATCGCTTGTTCCATGGCAAGGTATGCATAGGCTGCGCCGGGGCCCATGAACCGCAATGTGCGTTTGTCGATGTGATCCGCGACATTGATTTTTAACGTGCCCGCGATCTGGCTGCGAAAGCCGTGTTCGGTCATCTCTGTGCTTGCTTCGATGCCCGATGTGCCCGCCTTCAATGCGGCGGTGACTTCTTCGGCGTTGTTCCCGATGGAGGAAACGATGCCCAGACCTGTAACGACGACTCGCTTCATGAACAAACCTCTGGATTGATGCGCCGCAAGGGCCGCATTCCTGTTAAACTTCCGGTCTATTTAGGACGGCAAGGCTTGGCGGTGCAAGGGGATAGCGGTTCGTGACCTTAGTCAGGTACCAGATCATTGGTGCTATAGCGGATGATCGAGCTGTCGACGGATTTGTCGCGGGTGCCCACTAATACCATGCCTTCACCACTCAGCAACATGGAGCGGCGTTGCAGGGTATACTCCTGACCGCCGGCGGTGATGACGGTGCTGCCTGAGGAGCTGTGATCGGTATATTCCAACTGTGCCGCGCGCAGCTCGAAAACTCCGTGTTTGCGTGACACCCAAGGGTGTTCGATCACCGCCTGACAATCCGATGAGCGCCCGACCATCACGCTTTCCCCGTCCAGCAGGGGCCATTCCTTTGGGGCGCAGGACAGGACCGCAGATTCCGTGCGCGGGCCGATGGGGGAATCCTTCATGCCGAACAGGACAGTCTGGGTGGACAGATCACTGACAGCAAAGGAATGCACCCGCGTCGCCTCGCGTTTGCCTTTCAACTTTACCCCGCCCATCGAGACAAACAGCGACTGCAAGGGCGGCGTAAGCTGTTCGAAAACCGTGTCCCCGATCAGCACCTCCCCCGGTTTGGCAAGTGCGGCCAGACGTGCGGCAGTGTTCACCGCATCCCCGTAAATGTCTGAATCCTGACTGAGGACATCGCCGCAATGGGCACCGGCATGTACACCCAAACCCTCGCCCCAATCGGCCTGTATCATCTCTCGCGCCGCAGCAAAGGCGTTTTCGGCCTCGCCGAAAAAGCTTAGCGTGTCATCCCCCTGTGATTTGACGCAATGCCCGCCGTGATCTTCAATGATCCTGCGCATCTGTGCCAGAATCGCGCTGACCTGCGCCAAAGCGTCCTGATCGGACAATCTGTCATACAGGCTTGTGCTGCCGGTAATATCGGCAATCAAGACGTGGGCCGTGGCCATCTATAGCGCTCCGCGGTTAAGGGCCGCATTTTTGAAAAGGTATCTTTTTGTAAATCTTAGGTCTGCCGGGGGGCTGTGGCAATAGGGCATGCCATCGGGGTCGGAACGGGCGGCGGGACTGCCCCGCCGCACCGGTATTCAGCTTTCGCTCAGCGCGACTTTCATGCCGGTCACCTGATAAATCACTTCGCCGTCAGCCTCGACGATGCCATCGGCAACGCCCATGGTCAGACGGCGGGTCTGGATCGCCTTGGTGAAATCAATTTTGTAGGTCAGCATTTTGCGTTCTGGGCGCACCATGCCGGTCAGCTTCACTTCGCCCACGCCAAGGGCGTAACCGCGGCCCTGCCAGCCCCGCCAGCCAAGGTTGAAGCCGGTCAGCTGCCAAAGCCCGTCCAGGCCCAGACAGCCGGGCATGATTGGGTTGCCGGGAAAGTGGCAGTCAAAGAACCACAGGTCCGGCGTGATGTCGAATTCGGCAGTGATATGGCCCTTGCCATGGGCCCCGCCATCAGCAGAGACATCGGTGATCCGGTCCATCATCAACATTGGTGGCGCAGGCAATTGCGCGTTGCCCGGGCCGAACAAGTCGCCAGCGGCGCATTTCAACAGTGCTTCCTTGTCAAAGCTGGTGGGGTAGTCGGCCATGCGTAGGGTTCTCCTGACGGAATGAATGCTTCGGGGCGGTCTACATTGTGCGCCGTGGTATCGCAAGAGAGCGCTGAGGGCTTGGTCTGGGGCGATGGGTCAGGACAAGGTAACTTCGTTCAGGAAGCCCTCATAGAACTGCATAAGCACCGCATGGCGTTCGCGGGCCAGAATACGCCCGGTTTCGGTTTGAAACTGCCCCGCAAGCTGCAAAAGCTTGGTCGAAAAGTGATCAAGTGCAAAATTGGTATCATCCAGATCGCGGGCGTCGGCCTGCGGATCAAGCGGGTCGTAAAGCGGGCGACCCAGGGCCCCTGAAACTGCGAAACACCGGGCGATGCCGATGTGCCCCAAAGCATCAAGTCGATCCGCGTCCTGCAATATCCGCGCTTCCAGTGTCTTGGGCGATAGATTGGCCGAAAAACTATGCGCCTCAATGGCATGTCGGACGGCGGCAATTTCCTGTTCGGGCCGGTTCAGCTTGGTCAGTGCGGCCTTGGCGGCAGTGGCGGCAAGGCGCGAGGCGTTTGCACGGTCCGGTGAGTCTTTGGGGACATGAACGCAATCATGCAACAAGGTCGCGGCGGTCAGAACCGTCAGGTTCCCACCTTCGACAGCGGATATTTTTCGAACATTCTGCCAAACCCGCAATAGATGTGCCAAATCATGTGCGGTATCGGTTGCCTGATTGTCCAGCAGTGCCAAAAGATGCCCTGCGAGGGTTTGGTTCGGGGCAAAGAGTTCAGCGATTGTCATGGGTTAAGCATAGGGTGGCTTTGTGTTCCGCACAATGTTGCCCACGGGCTACGGGTCCTGACCCTGGTTAATCAGGACCAGAAAGCTGGCGCAAAGCGTGTCCAAAACCAGTACTAATGCACTCTAGTGCCAGTTTTTGGTTTTCGAATTGAATACAACTCGCAAAAACCCCTATATTGCAAATCAACAGGCAACGGAGCGATCCATGACGCAAACCCACCTAGAAAACGGCACCCGCTGGCTGGAACAGGCCGGTGTGCGCCCGACCCGGCAACGTGTGACCCTGGCCAGTCTTCTGGTGGGGGACGGCCAGCACCGGCATGTCACCGCCGAAAGTCTTTTTGATGCGGCAAAGGGGCAGGGCGATGCGGTCTCGCTTGCGACGGTTTACAACACGCTGCGTGCTTTTTGCGGGGCGGGGCTGTTGCAGGAAGTGACCGTCGACGGTTCCAAAAGCTATTTTGATACCAATACCCACGACCACCCGCATTTCTATTGGGAGGACGATGGGAAGCTGACAGACGCGCCGGCGGAGCAATTGGTGATTTCCGGGCTGCCGGACGCACCGGCAGGGGCCGAGATTGCAAGTGTCGATGTGGTAATCCGTCTGCGCCGCAAAGAGGTGGCGGGGTAATCCCCGCTCGATATTGTGCCGCACCCGCTGATCACCCAAGACCATGTTGATACCTATCAGCGCGACGGTGTTGTGCTGATCAAAGGGCTGTTTGCCGAACATGTCGAGACGCTTCGCGCTGGTGTGTCGCGCAATATGGCGGAACCCGGACCTTTTGCCTCCAATAACGACAAGGCGGGTGAAACGGGACGGTTCTTTGATGATTATTGCAACTGGCAACGTATTCCCGAGTTCGAAGAGGTGATCCGCAGCAGTGCCGCCGCCGAGGTCGGGGCGCAGTTGATGCAAAGTGACAGCGTGCAGTTGTTTCATGACCATGTGCTGGTGAAAGAGCCGGGCACGTCGATGGCAACGCCCTGGCATCAGGATGGGCCGTATTACTTCGTTGAAGGCCGCCAGACGGTCAGCTTCTGGTCGCCGCTTGACCCGGTGACCGAGGCGGCCTTGCGCTGTGTAGCCGGTTCGCATCTTTGGGAAAAACCGGTGTTGCCAACACGTTGGGTTAAGGGGGATGCCTTTTTCGATCCGGCCCCTTATATGCCGGTTCCCGATCCGGATGCAGAAGGAATGGATATCCGCGAGTGGGACATGGCGGCAGGGGATGCCGTCGCCTTTAACTACGGCATCCTGCATGGGGCACGTGGCAACAAGGCGGGATTGCGGCGACGGGCGTTCTCATTGCGGTTGGTCGGGGACGACGCACGCTATGTTGAGCGGCCAGGAAAGACCTCTCCGCCGTTCCCCGGACATGACATGCAGCCGGGCCAGAAATTGCGCTCTGACTGGTTCCCGGTACTGTGGCCGCGGTCCTAACGCACGTTTCGAACGTACCATAGACTGAGGTCCGTGTCGGTCCTTTCGACCTTGCTTTTTGACAGAGTTTCCTTCTAGGGTTGAGCTTTTAGAGTGGTTTATTTTGACCATATCCCAAGGAATTTTATTATGTCCAAAGAAGTTGAGAAGCTAAAAGAACACGTTACCAAGAAAATCAAAGACAAGCTTAAGAAGTTCTCACCCGTTGCTGGTGAGAAAATGAAGAAGGCACTGTTGGCCAATTTGGATGACACATGGGCCAAGGAAGACAAGCTGCAAGAGGCTATTCAAGAAATCAAGCTGGGCGGTATGCCGGGTAAGAAAACGGATGATTTTCTGAAACACAAGGACGCTGCCGGCCCGCGCAAGACATGGGAAGCCGCGTTGAAAAAGCACCGTAAGGGGCTGGACGACTTCAAAAAGTTTCAAGATCAGGCAACGGTGGTGCGCAAGGATCTGGAAAAGCAGGTCGCGCTGGCCGAGAAGAGCCTGAAGAAAGCTGGTGGCAAACCCGACAAAACGGTGGCGAAAGACATGGCCGAAGCCCGCAAGGCGCTTGCAGATATCACAACAGCGGAAAAGCTTTATGGCGGGCTTGAGGGGTTCGTGGTGATGTACGGTATGATCCCCAAGCGGACCAATGACGCCATCGTCAAACAGGCGATTGAGGCGGTCACACCGAAGGAATTTCCTGAGCCGCTCACTGCGAAAAACCGCGATGCCACTGAAAAGCGGCTGAAAAAGGACGCCAAATCGCTTGACGGGTTATGCGACTCCGCGCGTGATCTGATTGAGGCAGGTGACCTGAAAGCGGCGAAAGGCTATATCAAAAAGGCAGAAATGCTGGTGAAAAAGCTGAAGCCTTGGGCCAAAGATGCCAAGACTGCTTCGACCAAAATGAAGGCAGAGATCAAGGCGAACGAGGACGCCAAAGCGATTGATGCGCTGATCAAGAAAATGACCGATACCTATAAAGACGGTGAAAGTCAGATTGAGGAGCTGACGAAAGAGTTGAAAATTCAGGAAAACGCCAAGTGATCAAGTGAAAAGATGCAGCGCAGATGGGGCCTGAGACTATGGTGATGCCAAAGGGGAATGACCCGCGCTAGCATCTGACACGCGTTATTTCGCCGCTCTAAAACCATTGTCCCGGTTCCATCAGCCCAAGGTCGAGCAGCTGGCGTGAATGCCATTCAAAGGGCGCGGAATTGTGCCATTTGAAACTGTCGATTTCGTATCTGCTGCCGGGGTTGGTCTTGAGCGCTTTTGCGGTGCGGAACGAACAGACCGCGGCGGTGATGTTGTGATGCCATGGGCAGGCAAAGGTATTGTATTCCTCATCCGAAAACGTGTGATCCCATCGGATTTCCAACCCCTTCTTGGCGCGAAATAGCGGGATGCGATCAATCTTGCGCCGCAGTTTCGGCACATGTTCCTCAAAGCGCCAGCGTAATCCGCCGAAAAAGTCGAGCTGGCGTTCTTTGGGGTGGCCGTGGTTGTCGGCATCGGGCCGTGCCAGCGCATAATAGCCAGAGCGATCCATATGGGCGTTGTCCAGAGACACCGCATTCGGATGCAGTTCCAGATCGTCCGAATAAAGATCAATCACATAGGCCAGCATCGCGTCACGCCGTTCCTCGGTATGAAAAGCCAGCATTTCGACAACATTTCGGGTCTCGCAGAACGGGAAAAACAGAAACTCTGCATTATAGCAATAGTAGAGCCATTGACCTGCCGCAGGCTCCATCAACGCGTTGATTGCCTGCTCCATGGCGTGGTAGTCGGACATGTTGTAATCGACGCGGATTACGGTTTCTTCTAAATCGCGGGGCAGGTCGAAAACCGCCGGCATCAAGGCGACAACTGCTTTGAATCCCATCTGCTGGTGGTGGCGCAAAGAGGTGGCAACCTCGACATCGTCCTCGATCATGACGACGGCCAGCGGCCCTTTGGCAAGGGTTGCGGCCTCTGCTGTGATCATCTGTGATAGGTTGGCGTACTGCATGGGGCCTCTTGTCGGCGCGATTTTCTGGCAGAATCGGTTAAATTGGCGTGCATTGCAAGCCATGGGTGGCCCTGCTATGCCGCCTTTGATTTTTCCGCACCGGTTGGACCGATATCATGACTGCGCCCAAAAAGCTGTTTATCAAAACCTATGGCTGTCAGATGAATGTTTATGACAGTGAACGCATGGCCGAAGCGCTGGGCGGTCAGGGGTATGTCGAAACATCGCAGGCTGAAGATGCCGATATGATTTTGCTCAACACCTGCCACATCCGTGAAAAAGCTGCGGAAAAAGTATATTCCGAGCTGGGTCGGCTGAAGCCCTTGAAGGATGCCAAACCTGATTTGAAAATCGGGGTTGCGGGATGTGTGGCGCAGGCCGAAGGGGCCGAGATCATGCGCCGCCAACCGGCGGTCGATCTGGTGGTGGGGCCGCAAAGCTATCATCGCTTGCCCGAGATGGAGACAAAGATTCGCGATGGCGGCACCGCGCTCGACACGGATTTCCCCGCAGAGGACAAGTTTGAACATCTGAAATCCCGCCCCAAGGCGCAACGTGCCCCAGCTGCGTTTTTGACCGTTCAGGAAGGCTGTGACAAATTCTGTGCCTTCTGCGTCGTGCCCTATACCCGCGGTGCTGAGGTCAGCCGCCCCGCCAGCCGCGTCTTGCAAGAGGCCCGCGATCTGGTGGAACGCGGCGTGCGCGAAGTGACGCTTTTGGGTCAGAACGTAAACGCCTATCACGGGGCAGGGGATACCGGTGATATGACGCTGGCCCAGCTCATTCGCGCCTTGGCCAAGGTCGACGGGTTGGAACGTATCCGTTACACGACCAGCCATCCAAACGACATGGACGATGATCTGATTGCTGCCCACGGCGAAGTGCCCGAACTGATGCCCTATCTGCATCTGCCGGTGCAATCCGGGTCCGACCGGATTCTCAAACGGATGAACCGCAGCCATACGGCAGAAAGCTATTTGCGGCTGCTGGAGCGGATCCGTGCCGCGCGGCCTGATATCATCCTCTCAGGTGATTTTATCGTCGGCTTCCCGGAAGAGACCGACGCCGATTTCGAGGCCACAATGGATTTGGTGCGAGAAGTGAAATACGGCTATGCCTATTCCTTCAAGTATTCGACCAGACCGGGCACGCCGGCGGCGGAACGCCCCTTGGTCGATGCCGAGGTGGCGGACGCGCGTTTACAACGTCTGCAAGCGCTGATCACTGGCCATCAACGCGAAATTCAGGAAAGCATGGTCGGGCGAGATGTTTCGGTTCTGATCGAACGGACGGGGCGTGAAAGCGGGCAGATGCTGGGCAAATCCGAATATTTGCATTCGGTCCATATTGATGAGTGTACTGCACAGATCGGCGACATCCTGAATGTCCGCGTTGTGGATGCAAAAACGAACTCTCTCACCGCGCGGTCGCTCTGACAAGGTGCCACAACCCTAGGGCATTGTCGGGCATCTGGTGCGGGTTTGCCACATTTTCGCCATAATTCGATGTGTTCGCCCTGCAAATAACCACTAAATGTAGATAACAGTGCTTCACAGCCCGCCAAATATTACGTATCGTGAGAAGTTAATCGGGGCTGGGCGATCGTGCAGTCGGACAAGCCTTATCCGTGGGAACAAAAAAGGAAAATGCTGTGGTGAACACAATCTCTAAAGCAATCCGCGCGGTGGCGAGCCTGTCACTTGCAGCAGTGATTGCCGTGCCGATGGCCCTCGCGCCAGCAAATGTCGATGCGCAAACCCCGTCACAGGCCGGCCGCGACAAGGGGGTCTATACGCCGACGATCTGGGTTGATCCCGATGGCTGCGAGCATTGGGTGATGGATGATGGTGCCGAAGGATATATGACACCGCATACAACCCGTCAGGGCATTCCGGTTTGCCGCCGTGGCAATGTTTGTGGGGTGATGAAATCGGATCAGTTCTTTGCCACTGACAGCTACCGTATCCACAAAGCGGGCAAGGCGCGACTGAAAGAGTTTTTCGCAAAAACCGGCGCTGTTTCATACATCATTACCGGTCATACCGACAGCCGCGCCTCTGATGCCTACAACATGAAACTCAGCTTCAACCGTGCGAATGCTGTTGCGGCAATTGGGGCGGCAAGCGGTGCACGCATTGCTGACGTACGTGGCTATGGCGAACGGATGCCGGTTGCCGCAAATAACTCTTCGCATGGGATGGCCAAAAACCGTCGCGTCGAAATCATCTGCATTCGCTAAGGGGACGTGTCGTGATCAAAACCAAAATCCTAACCGTGTTGGCCTGCGTTGCAGGGCTGTCCGCTTGCGGTGATATCGAAACTGGCGTGCCATTCCAGGGGTTGCCGTCTGACAAATCCGTTGACCGTGGCGTCAACGCCCACCACCTGAGCACACTTCAGGCCGGTATCTGGGTCGATCCGAATGGCTGTGACCACTGGATCATCGACGATGGTGTCGAGGGTTACCTGTCTGCCCGTCTGGACAAGTATGGCAAGCCCGTCTGCTCCGGTGTTGCGCCCCCCACCCACACGGTTGGCGACTTCAAAGGTGGTTCCAATATCCCGGATCCAAACTGATTTTTGCTGAAATCACAGCAAGGTCGGGCCGGGGTGTTATACGCCCCGGCCCTTTCTGTATGTTAGAGGGTGTATTTTCCGGCGTTTGTCCCTACCTGACTTCTAACCGTCTTATTCCAAGGAGCTTCCCTTGCCCCCAAGCGACCAAATCACAGCACCGCCACCGGCTGATCCAATTGTGCTTGAATTTGCCGACAACAGGCTGCTGATTGACCTGTGCGGTGCCTATGACGCCCATCTGGCTGCAATCGAAAAGGCGCTGATGGTCCAAATCATTCGGCGCGGCAACCAGTTGAGCATTCTGGGCGACACGGACAGCAAACAGCAGGCCGAAGCTGTGCTGAACACGCTTTACGCGCGTCTGGAAAGTGGCCGATTGGTGACCCCGGCCGAAGTCGAAAGCCTGTTGCGTATGGAGCGGCCAAAGCCCGGCACGCGGCCACAGGTTGGCGGCCAGCTTGAAATGCCGGTGGGCGATACGCTTGAAATCCAGACCCGCAAAAAACGTGTCGAGCCGCGCACCGATGCGCAAAAAGCCTATGTCAAAGCTCTGTTTGACGACGAGCTGACCTTTGGCATCGGGCCTGCCGGTACGGGCAAGACCTATCTGGCTGTCGCGGTCGGGATCAACATGTTCATCGGCGGCCATGTGGACAAGATCATCCTTAGCCGCCCTGCGGTGGAAGCGGGTGAAAAACTCGGCTACCTGCCCGGCGACATGAAAGACAAGGTCGATCCCTATATGCAGCCGCTCTATGATGCGCTGAACGACTTTCTGCCAGGCAAGCAACTGGCCAAGCTGATCGAGGAAAAACGCATTGAAATCGCCCCTTTGGCCTTTATGCGGGGCCGTACTCTGTCCAATGCATTTGTGGTGCTGGACGAAGCCCAGAACGCCACCTCCATGCAGATGAAAATGTTCCTTACCCGGCTTGGCAAGGGCTCTCGTATGGTTATCACAGGGGACCGCACCCAAATCGACCTGCCGCGCGGCGTGCCGTCGGGCCTTGCTGACGCTGAACGTTTGCTGGCGCAGATCCCAAAAATAAGCTTCAATTATTTCACCTCCAAAGACGTGGTGCGCCACCCTCTGGTTGCGGCCATCATTGAAGCTTATGAAGCAGATACGGGTTCCGCATGACGCAACTCTCTTCTGCTCTTTTTGGCCTTATATCCTGCGGGGAGTCAGCTCTGCTGACGGGGCAGAGCCCCAAAAGAAAACACTAAATGCAGAACATGGACATCGACATAGAAGATCCCCGCTGGGCTGCACTCGATATTGAGGCGCTGTGCCAGCGGGCCGTGGCCACCACCTTGACATATCTGGGGCTGCCACTTGAGGCGGAAATCAGCATTCTTGCCTGTGACGATGCGCGCATCGCCGCGCTTAACGCAGAGTTTCGTGCCAAAGCGACGCCCACCAATGTGTTGAGCTGGCCCAGCGAAGAACGCGCGGCAGAGGTTCCGGGCGGCACCCCCATGTCGCCGGAGCCGGACCCCGGCGGCATGATCGAACTGGGCGACATCGCCATTAGCTATGACACCTGCGTCGCCGAAGCCGCCGCAGCAGGCAAGGAGACGGCCCATCACATTACCCATCTGATCATCCACGGAACCCTTCATTTGCTGGGTTATGATCACGAAACTGAGCAAGATGCTGCCTTGATGGAAGGTTTTGAGGTGGAAATACTTGGTAAATTGGGTCTGGATGACCCATATAGGGAATCGTAGACGGTTTTGGCCGTTATTTTGCATGACAGGACCCAATGGGCGACAACGACGGATCATCTGACGCGGCGCAGAGCGCGCAACCGGATGAAATAACTGCTTCACCAGACGACGCGGCCTTGAAAACGGGCGGCTTTCTCTCTCGTGTCATCGGCGCACTCAGCCCATCCGAGGGGGACCAATCTTCTGAAATGACGCCCTTGCCGGTGGATCGGGTGTCGGCACGGGGGATGATGAACCTGCGGCGTATGCGGGTCGATGACGTCGCTATTCCAAAAGCCGAGATCACGGCCGTGCCGGTAACCATTTCAATGGAAGAACTGGTTGCAGTGTTCAAAGATAGCGGGCTGACCCGTTTACCAGTGTTTGACGGTACGCTGGACACGCCGGTTGGCATGGCCCACCTCAAGGATCTGGCCCTGCAATACGGGTTCAACGGCACGCCCGGAGATTTCGATCTGCCGGCATTGTTGCGCCCTTTACTGTTTGTGCCGCCTTCAATGGGGATCGGTGTGCTGTTGACCAAAATGCAGGCCGAGCGGCGCCATATGGCGCTTGTGATCGACGAATATGGCGGGGTTGACGGGCTGGTCACCATTGAAGACCTGATCGAACAGGTGATCGGCGAAATCGAAGATGAACACGACATCGACGAGGCGACCTTCTGGAGCCTTGAGAAACCGGGCACCTATCTGGCATTGGCCAAAACCCCGCTGGAAGATTTCGAGGCAGAAATCGGCCATTCCCTGACTGACCACGATGATGTCGATGAGGAAGAGATCGATACTCTTGGCGGGCTGGTCTTTATGTTATCCGGGCGGGTGCCGACACGGGGCGAGGTGGTGCTGCATCCCGATGGCCCCGAATTCGAAGTCATTGACGCCGATCCGCGCCGCATCAAACGTCTGCGGGTGCGCACAAACGGGGCCGTGGGGTGACATCCCCTCTGACGGGGGGGCGGGTGGTTGCTCTGGCGACTGGGCTGGGCGCAATTGCGGCCTTCGGGCAGGCCCCTTTTGATCAACCTCTGATCCTGATGGCGGCGCTGACCGGGGCGCTCTATCTATTTGCACAGGTAAGGACCCCGCGTCAGGCGGCGCTATATGGCTGGGCTTTTGGCACGGGCTATTTTGCCCATGCGCTGCACTGGATCGTCTCGCCCTTTATGGTCGATGTGGCCCGCCATGGCTGGATGGCCCCTTTCGCGCTGCTCTTTCTGGCGGCTGGGCTGGCACTGTTCTGGGGGCTGGCTTTTTGGTTCGCCCGCCGCTTGAGCCGGCAAACCGCTTGGGCCTTGGTGCTTACCCTGCCGGCGGTTGAATTGCTGCGCGCCTATCTGTTCACGGGTTTCCCATGGGCAATGCTGTCCCAGTCCTTGGTGGACACAAGCGGCGGGCAGGCTTTGGCGTGGATTGGCCCCTATGCGCTGAACCTGCTGGTGGTTGCGGTTGCCGTTGCGATCAGCCAGCCGCCGCGCGATTGGGCCAGTCGCACAGCGCGTTTTGGTGCGGTTCTGCTGGGGTTGGGCGCGGTGATCTTGCCGGTGATGTCCCCTGAGGCCGTGCTGACAGAGCATCGTATCCGATTGATCCAGCCCAATGCCGCGCAGCGCGACAAATGGGACCCGGCGCAGATCCCGGTGTTTTTTGACCGCCAGCTTAGCCTTACCGCCGCCGCTGCCGTCGATGGCGGTGATGCGCCTGATTTGGTTTTGTGGTCGGAAACAGCAATTCCATGGGTGCTGGATCGGGCCGGTCCGGCGCTTGATCAAATCGCACAGGCCGGGGGTCGCGCGCCGGTGGCCTTGGGGGTGCAACGGCGGGATGCGCAAAACTATTTCAATGCGATGGTCGTCCTGGACGGGAATGGCCGCGTCGCGCAATCCTATGATAAACACCACCTTGTCCCCTTTGGCGAATACATGCCTTTTGCGGGCTTGTTTGCGCGTATCGGGGTCTTTGGTCTCGCGCAGCGCGCCCTTGGCGGCTATACGGCGGGTCCCGGTGCGCAGGTGCTTGATTTCGGCGAGATGGGCCGCGCCCTGCCGCTGATCTGTTACGAGGCGGTATTTCCCCACGATGTAAACGCAGCGCCTGAACGTCCCGATTTTCTGATCCAGATCACCAATGACGCATGGTTCGGTAAGGCCGCCGGCCCGCGTCAACACCTGGCCCAAGCGCGGATGCGCGCGATTGAACAAGGGTTGCCTCTGGCGCGTGCGGCCAACACCGGTATTTCCGCGATGATCGATCCTTATGGGCGCGTGTTGGCCGGCTTGCCGCTCAACAGGGCGGGGTTTGTTGATGCGCCGCTGCCGCTGCCGCTGCCTGCGACGGTCTATAGCCGCACGGGAGATCTGCCGTTTGCGATTGTGTTGCTTCTGGGACTCGTCGCGGCGTCAATCGGCGCACGAAGCCGTGAGGAGAGGCTTAAGAATTGACGCCTATAAGGATTGAGCGTTAAGCCAGCGCAACCGATGCCACAACGGCTTCCTGACGTGGTATTTCATTTTACTGGAGCAGCTATGTCCCGACAGAATTATATTTTCACCTCCGAGTCCGTTTCGGAAGGTCATCCTGACAAGGTTTGCGACCGCATTTCCGATGCTGTGCTTGATGCGTTCCTGAGCGAGGAGCCCGAAGCCCGGGTCGCGGCAGAGACTTTTGCGACCACCAATCGTGTGGTCATTGGCGGTGAGGTTGGGCTGAGCGATCAGGCCAAACTGACGCAGTATATGGGCCAGATCGAAGACATCGCCCGCGCCTGCATCAAGGACATTGGATACGCGCAGGACAAGTTTCACCACGAGACGGTCGAGATCACCAACCTGTTGCACGAACAATCCGCCCATATTGCCCAAGGTGTTGATGCCAGTGGCAACAAGGATGAAGGTGCTGGCGATCAGGGTATCATGTTCGGTTTCGCCACGGATGAGACCGAACATCTGATGCCGGCCCCGATCCACTATGCCCATGCGATCCTGCGGCGACTGGCCGAGGTACGCAAGGACGGGACCGAACCTACCCTGCGCCCCGACGCCAAAAGCCAGCTTTCGGTGCGCTATGAGGATGGCAAACCCGTTGGCGTATCATCTATCGTTCTGT
Organism: Sulfitobacter sp. M05; assembly: GCF_029285175.1. Lineage (GTDB taxonomy): Bacteria > Pseudomonadota > Alphaproteobacteria > Rhodobacterales > Rhodobacteraceae > Sulfitobacter. Next base: position 288,850 of record NZ_JABEDH010000003.1, read on the forward strand.
CGACACAACATGCGTCGGAGCACCAGACCAGCGCCGACATCCGCGATATTGTCGAACCCTACATCCGCGAAGTGCTGCCCGAGGGCTGGATTGACAAGGACACACAGTGGCATGTGAACCCTACGGGCGTCTTTGTGATCGGTGGACCGGACGGCGACGCCGGGTTGACCGGGCGCAAGATCATTGTGGATACCTATGGCGGGGCGGCACCGCATGGGGGTGGGGCGTTCTCCGGTAAGGACCCGACCAAAGTTGACCGCTCTGCCGCCTATGCTGCGCGCTATCTGGCGAAAAACGTGGTTGCAGCGGGCATGGCGACCAAATGCACCATCCAGCTGAGCTATGCCATCGGGGTTTCTGAACCCTTGTCGATCTATTGCGACACCTTTGGCACCGGAGAGGTGGACGACGCAGATGTAGAACGTGCAATTCGCAAGGTGATGAGCCTGACGCCGCGCGGCATTCGTGAACATCTGCAACTGAACAAACCGATCTACCAGCGCACGGCGGCTTACGGGCACTTCGGACGCGCGCCTGAAGAGGATGGCGGTTTTTCTTGGGAGAAGCTGGACTTGGCAGCCAAGCTGAAGGCGGAAGTTTAGGCCCGTCGGGCCGGATTGGCCGGCAAAAGTACTTGCGTACAGAAAGTGGGGCCAGCGGCCCCGTTTTCGCCTTGGTTAGCCTCGCCTTAAATATTCATCCCCAATACCCTGCCACACATTCGGTATTGGGGATGAATGGACCCTGACCCAAAAATGAAAAAGCCAGGCGTGTTAATGGCGGGGGGCCCTGAAGGGGGAGGGTGGTTTGTTGCCCTTTGCCACATTTGATGTTGCCTGCGGTGTTATCGCCGTATCGGTGATATTGGCCAATAGGGTTGCCCCGTCCTGATCCGCCATCTCGATCAGAAACGACCACAAGCTTTGACAACTTTGCTCTGCCGCGCTTGTTGCGGCGGCACCGTCAGGGCCTTGCTGGCTGCGCAGATTGCGCATTTGCCGCATCAACCGGCTGACCATCGGTTTGATGTCTTGCGCACAGATCGCCGCATTCCGGGCCAGCAACTGTTCGACCACGGCGGCGTCGAATTTGGATTTCTCAGCAGGTAACAGCGGAGCTGTGAGGGGCAGCGCCCCGGTGACCGCGCGGGTAAAAGCCTCTGCGCAGAGGTTGTCTTTTTCAAGGAAACCCGAGCAGCCTGCGGCCTCGGCCCCGTTCATAACCTCGTTTTGGGCCAGACCGGATACCATGAGGGACGGGGTATTCAGGTTGCGCGCGCTAAGCTGCATCATTTTCAGCGCTTCGATTCCGGTGCCATCGGGCAGGTGGTAATCAAGCAGGACGAGACCGAAAACGGTACGTTCCAGTTGGTCCTGAAATTCGGTCAGGCTGGTGGCGTTGCTGACGGTGCAGGGAAAATCCAACCCAGAACACAGGCGGGCCAGTCGGTGCCTGTCAAAACGTTCATCGTCAAGGATCAGAACCGCAAGCGGTGCGCGGGCAGGTAAGGGGTTGAACGGCGACGGACGGGCGGTCTGAGCGGCGGGCATGTGTATGTCCTTTATGGCAAAGCTGGCCCCAGGGTAGGACAGCAGGCTTAACCGCGTATTAAGGTTTGATGTCGCGGGCTGGGAATTTGCGGAAGATTGTCAGGGCTTTTGCCCTGCGCGATCAGCCGTAGGGAGGTTGCAAATGCAGCAGAACCCAAGCGGGGCATTGCAGTGGGGCGCAGTGCAGGCTAAAGCCCCCGCCATGACGACACCAACACGCCCCCACCGAAATTTCTATGGTCGCCTTAAAGGCAAGACCCTGAAACCTGCGCAACGTGGCTATCTGGCTGAGGATCTGGAAGGGCTTTCGCCCGGTCCGGTGTCCTGGGAAGAGAACCCGCAGCGCACACCATTGGATTTGGACGCGTTGTTTGATGGGCGGCCTGTCTGGCTTGAGGTCGGCTTTGGCGGCGGCGAGCATATGGTGCATCAGGCGGCCTCCAATCCGGGTGTCGGCATCATCGGCTGTGAACCCTATATCAATGGGGTTGCGATGTTGCTGGGTAAGATCCGCAAGGCTGGTGTCGATAATGTTGCCGTGTACCCGAATGATGTACGGGATATGTTTGAGGTGCTGCCTGAAGCCTCGATTGATCGGGCGTTTCTGCTTTATCCTGATCCCTGGCCGAAGGCGCGCCACCACCGCCGCCGCTTTGTGACTGAAGAGCATCTTGTGCCATTGGCGCGGGCGTTGAAGCCGGGCAGTATTTTCCGTGTGGCGACCGACATTGAAGATTATGTGCGTCAGGCCTTGGAAGAGGTGCCGAAATTCGGCTTTGAATGGCTGGCCGAGCGGCCCGGTGACTGGCGCACCCCATGGGATGACTGGATTTCCACGCGGTACGAACAAAAGGCGCTGCGCGAAGGCCGTGTGCCGCATTACCTGACGTTTCGCAGGGGGTGAGCGGCAGGTGCGGGCAAGCCCGCATTCGATTTTTTTATTTTCTCAGGAAAATTGATGCGAGGCTCTGCCTCGCGCTCCGCAGGATTTATGGCCAAAAAGAGAAGACATGTGGTGTGCCTTGCCATGGACGCATGTCTTTTGCTGGGCTAGAAGTTTTTTGAAATAGTGAAGGACGGGTTTATGTCGGGCCATGGTGATCCAATTCCAATGATATCGAGCGCTTGCGGGCCGCTTTCGGGAACCGCCGAGGTGCCCGGGGATAAGTCGATTTCGCACCGCTCGTTGATCCTTGGGGCGATGTGTATTGGCAAGACCACCATTTCAGGACTGCTGGAGGGGCAAGATGTTCTGGATACAGCCAAGGCGATGCGGGCTTTCGGGGCAGAGGTGACGGATCATGGTGGCGGATCATGGTCTGTCGAAGGGGTTGGCGTCGGCGGTTTTGCAGAGCCTGACGGGGTGATTGACTGTGGCAATTCCGGCACTGGTGTGCGTTTGATCATGGGGGCGATGGCGACCTCGCCGATTGTTGCAACCTTTACCGGGGATGCCAGCCTGAACGGACGGCCGATGGCGCGCGTGACGGACCCGTTGGCGTTGTTTGGCTGCACGGCGGTCGGGCGCAGCGGTGGCCGGTTGCCGATGACATTGGTGGGGGCAGGTGAGGCCGTGCCGGTGCGTTATGTGGTGCCGGTACCTTCGGCACAGGTGAAGTCGGCGGTGTTGTTGGCCGGGCTGAACGCGCCGGGACAGACGGTGGTGATAGAGGCCGAGGCGACGCGCGATCACACAGAGCGGATGCTGGCAGGATTTGGCGCAGAGATTACAACCGAACAGACTGAAGAGGGGCGGGTGATTACCCTGAACGGCCAACCGGAATTGCAGGCCCAGCATATCGAAGTGCCGCGTGATCCGTCATCGGCGGCGTTTCCGGTTTGTGCGGCATTGCTTGTGCCCGGATCGGATGTTCTGGTGCCCGGTATCGGGTTGAACCCGACGCGGGCGGGGCTGTTCACCACACTGCGCGAAATGGGCGCAGATTTGACTTACGAAAACGAGCGGATCGAGGGGGGCGAGCCGGTGGCGGATTTGCGGGCTAGATTTTCGCCTGATCTAAAAGGCATCGAGGTGCCGCCCGAGCGGGCTGCGTCGATGATCGACGAATATCCCGTGCTGTCGGTGGTCGCCTCTTACGCAGAGGGCAAGACCGTGATGCGCGGCGTTAAGGAGCTTCGGGTAAAGGAAAGCGACCGGATTGATGCCATGGCTGTCGGGTTGCGCGCCAACGGAATTGAGGTGGATGAGGGCCCCGATTGGTGGACTGTGACGGGGCTTGGCCACGGGAATGTGCCCGGCGGTGCAACCTGTGCCAGCCATCTGGATCACCGGATTGCCATGTCCTTTTTGATCCTTGGTATGGCGGCGCAAAAGCCGGTCGGCGTGGATGACGGTGGGCCGATTGCCACGTCGTTCCCGATTTTCGAGCCACTGATGCAGCAGCTAGGGGCACAGGTGGCGAGAACCGCCACATGAAAGCGATCCTGAAGGCCAGCGGTGCTGCTTCGGCGGCACTGATGGTGGGGCTTGCGGTGATGGGCAGGGTCTGGCTGCAACCGGGAGATTTCGGTATTTTCGACGCACATTTCGGCGGCTATTCCGTTGATGCGGCTCGGTTGTATCTTGCTGCGTTGAAGCAGGCGGGGCGAACCGAGCTTTATCTCGGAGTGTTTCGCGTGTTGGATACGGTACTGCCCATCTTGTTGAGTTTCACACTTGCTGGTGTGATCTGGACGCAGGCGCGGGGTATGCCCAAAGTTGTGCGTGGGGTGGTGGCGCTGACCCCTTGCGTTTACCTTTGGCTGGATCTGTCGGAAAATGCAGCCGTCGCACATCTGTTGCGTTTTGGGCCACAGGTCTCGGCGGGGGCGATCTTGCAGGCCAGTGCCTATACCGTGGCTAAGTGGATTTGTCTGACGCTGGCAATGCTGTTGGCGGTCTGGGCGTGGCGTTTAGCCCCCAAAGAGGAAAGAAAAACGTGAGTACGACAAGCGGTTTTACAGTTGCGATCGACGGGCCTGCGGCCTCGGGCAAGGGCACGATTTCCAAAGCTGTAGCGGCGCATTTCGGGTTCGCCCATCTAGATACGGGTCTGTTGTACCGCGCGGTGGGGGTTAAGGTGCTGTTGGGGATCGAAGCGCTAGCGGCGGCGCAAACGTTGGTGCCGGAGGATCTGGACGGAGAGGCGTTGCGTACCCCGGAAGTGGCGCAGGAAGCCAGCAAGGTTGCTGCATTGCCAGACGTGCGGGCCGCTTTGGTTGATTTCCAACGCAGCTTTGCTGCGCGGGCTGGCGGTGCGGTTCTGGACGGACGTGACATCGGCACGGTGATTTGTCCGGATGCACAGGTGAAACTGTTTGTGATTGCAGATGCGGTTGTGCGCGCTCGGCGCCGCTTTGAGGAGTTGTCGGGCAAGGGCATCGAAACCAGCTTTGAGGAGGTGCTGGCCGATGTGCAGACCCGCGATGCCCGCGATATGGGGCGCGCAGATGCGCCGCTGAAGCCGGCGCAGGATGCGGTCGAGATTGATACCTCGTCGCTGAGCATCAAGGACGCTGTGGCGCAAACCGTTGCCGTGATTGAAGCGGCGATGAAGACTTAACTGATTTGCACAGGCGGCGTTGTATCCGCCTGACGAACAGAGCCTTGCAAACCCAAGGCGCGGGTCACAGTAAGGGACGTTTCATTTCCGGCCCAGCCAGCTTCCGCCGCTTCGGCTTTGAGGTGCCAAACCGCCTTGCACACCACTGCTATTTCGCCTATACGCGCCCTTGTCTAAGCGGCGGATACAAGCCACGGGGCGCAATTATGGGCAGGGTCGGATTCTTCCGGCCCTCTTTCGTTTGCGTTTCTCGGTCCACCACGATGACCAATTCACACCGTCTCACCTTGGGTGGGCAATCATCAAAGACCGGCGGAGACAACCGCACGGCCAGAAAACAAGTCTAGATTAGGAAAAATACGCTACATGGCGAATATGATGGACGAGTTTGAAGCACTCTTGAACGAAAGCTTCGAAATGGACACCCCTGAAGAGGGTTCCGTTGTTAAAGGCAAGGTGATCGCAATCGAAGCGGGCCAGGCCATTATCGACGTAGGCTACAAGATGGAAGGCCGCGTCGAGCTTAAAGAATTTGCTGATCCCGGCGAATCCCCGAAAATTGCTGTTGGCGACGAAGTCGAAGTATTCCTTCGTCAGGTCGAAAACTCCCGCGGTGAAGCGGTTATCTCGCGCGAGATGGCCCGTCGCGAGGAAGCATGGGACCGTCTGGAAAAAGCCTATGCCGCAGAAGAGCGCGTCGAAGGTGCGATCTTTGGCCGCGTTAAAGGTGGTTTCACTGTGGATCTTGGCGGTGCTGTAGCGTTCCTGCCCGGCTCTCAGGTTGATGTGCGCCCCGTGCGCGATGCCGGCCCATTGATGGGTCTCAAGCAGCCGTTTCAGGTTCTCAAAATGGACCGTCGTCGTGGCAACATCGTTGTTTCGCGTCGTGCGATCCTTGAAGAATCACGTGCCGAACAGCGTGCCGAAGTTATCGGTAACCTGACTGAAGGTCAGGAAGTTGACGGTGTGGTCAAGAACATCACCGAATACGGTGCGTTTGTTGATCTGGGCGGTGTTGACGGCCTGCTGCACGTTACAGACATGGCATGGCGCCGTGTGAACCACCCGTCCGAGATCCTCGCCATCGGCGAAACGATCAAGGTACAGGTCATCAAGATCAACAAAGAGACACACCGCATCTCCTTGGGCATGAAGCAGTTGCAGGAAGACCCATGGGATCTGGTTGCGGCCAAGTACCCACTGGAATCCTCGCACACCGGTCGCGTCACCAACATCACCGACTACGGTGCTTTTGTTGAGCTGGAGCCAGGTGTTGAAGGTCTGGTTCACGTTTCCGAAATGTCTTGGACCAAAAAGAACGTACACCCCGGCAAGATCGTGTCTACGTCGCAAGAAGTCGAAGTCATGGTTCTGGAAATCGATGGTGCCAAGCGCCGCGTTTCCCTTGGCCTCAAGCAGACCATGCGCAACCCATGGGAAGTGTTTGCAGAAACACACCCCGAGGGCACGGAAGTTGAAGGCGAAGTCAAGAACATCACCGAATTCGGTCTGTTTGTTGGCCTCGACGGCGACATCGACGGCATGGTTCACCTGTCCGACCTGTCATGGGACCAGCGTGGCGAAGAAGCCATTCAGGACTATCGCAAGGGCGACACAGTTCAGGCCGTTGTTTCCGAAGTTGACGTTGAGAAAGAGCGTATCTCGCTCTCCATCAAGGGTGTCGGCGGCGACAAGTTTGCAGAAGCAGTGGGCGGCGTGAAGCGCGGTTCTGTTGTGACTGTGGCTGTGACCTCCATCGAGGATGGTGGCATCGAAGTGGAATACGAAGGTATGAAAGCCTTCATCCGCCGCTCCGATCTGTCGCGTGACCGTGCCGAACAGCGCCCAGAGCGTTTCTCGGTGGGTGACAAAGTCGACGTGCGCATCACAAACGTGGATGCAAAAGCACACCGTCTTGGCGTCTCGATCAAAGCGCGTGAAATCGCAGAAGAGAAAGAAGCAGTCGAGCAGTATGGCTCCTCTGACTCCGGCGCATCCTTGGGTGATATCCTTGGTGCCGCTCTGAAGGGCGACGAATAAGTTACCCTTCCTTCGGTATGAATTTGAAAGGCCCCTCGCTTATGCGGGGGGCCTTTTTCGTTGCGAATCGGCAGCGGGAAAACCAGCAGTTTTGTGCAAGCTTCGGCACCACTGTATCGCTCTCGTGGATTTAATGGGCAAAAAAACGTCCAATAACAGGACGTTCTCCTTGGAAAAACGCAATCTGTGGGTCTTCACTGGCTTCCCGTAGGATATGTTTCTTCCTATAGTCATGCTCATTCGAACAATAAAAATGTCTCGCGGGGGGATGCCAGAATGATCCGGTCAGAACTGATCCAGAAGATTGCGGACGAGAATCCGCATCTCTATCAACGCGACGTTGAGCGGATTGTGAATACCATCTTTGACGAGATTACGACGGCAATGGCCGGCGGCAATCGCGTCGAGCTGCGCGGCTTTGGTGCTTTCTCCGTCAAAAAAAGAGACGCCCGTGTGGGGCGCAACCCGCGCACCGGTGAAACAGTTCATGTTGAAGAAAAACATGTACCGTTTTTCAAAACCGGTAAATTGCTTCGTGACCGTCTGAACGGGAACTCCTAATGCGCTATATACGTTACCTGTGCATCGCGGTTTTTGCCGTGGCGCTGATCTCTGTGGCTTTGGCAAATCGCACGCTTGTGACGTTGCAAGTCTTGCCGCAGGAGGTTGCGGGCTGGTTTGCTGTCAATCCGTCGGTGGAGCTGCCGTTGTTTCTGGTGATCCTTGGCAGCATTGTTGCTGGGGTGCTGGTCGGGTTCATCTGGGAATGGATCCGTGAATTCGGTGATCGTGCGGAAAAAGCCCGACTGGCCCGCGAGGCCCGCAGGCTGGAGCGTGAGGTTGCGCGACTGAAAGGTGAGAAACATCAGGGCAGTGATGAGGTCCTTGCGCTGTTGGACGGGACCAGCTGAGCCCGATCATGCCTTCTCATATCAATGTAAAGATTTGTGGCGTCACCCGGGCGCAGGATATTGAGGCGTCGGTGAAGGCCGGGGCGCGGTATATTGGGCTCAACTTTTTTCCCAAATCGCCGCGCTTTGTGTCGCTGGAGCAGGCGCGGGAGCTGGCACTGGGGACCGCGGAGGGGGTTTGTAAGGTCGGGTTGGTCGTGAACCCCACGGAGGCGGCACTGGATGCGTTGGTGGCAGCTGTGCCTGTCGATATGATCCAGCTGCACGGCGGCGAAACACCCGCGCGTGTGGTGGAGATCAAACAGCGGTATGGTTTGCCTGTGATGAAAGCGGTGGGGGTTGCCGACGCCGACGACCTGCTGGTGCTTGATAGATATGCGCAGGTGGCGGATCAACTTTTGGTGGATACCAAACCACCCAAGAATGCGGATTTGCCGGGGGGCAATGGTCTGGCGTTTGACTGGACGCTTATCGCGGGCCGACGCTGGACTGTGCCCTGGATGCTGGCGGGGGGGTTGAACGCTGGCACCGTTGCCGAGGCGATCCGTGTAACCGGAGCAGGGCAGGTTGACCTGTCATCAGCGGTTGAATCGGCCCCCGGGGTCAAGGATGCCGGGTTGATACAGGCGTTTTGTGACGCTGCCCTTGCAGATTGAGCAGGCAAAGCCTGCATTCGATTTGATTCATTTGGGGCCCTGCCCCAAACCCCGCAGTATTTAAGGCCAAAAAGAGAAAAGGGCCTAATGATGGGGTTCGAGTTTATCAAGCATCGCTTTGACGTGTCTTAGCGCGACCGCAAAGCGATGCTTGGAAGTTCGACGTTTAATCAGGATGTTAGATTGTTTGATCGTAATCGCCAACGCCGGGTTCTGTACGGATAGCGGCATCGATATCGGTAAAAATACTGCGCATTTCGGTTTCGGATTCAGGGCTTTCGCAGACGACAACCAAGTTTGGCGTGTTGGAGGAGGCCCGCACAAGTCCCCATGCGCCATTTTCGAGAATGACGCGGGCACCATTGACGGTGACGACTTCTTTGATCTTGCGGCCTGCGATTTCCTCGCCAGCGCTCTGTTTTGCGACCAGTTTGGCGACGATGCGCTCTAGGATGTCATATTTGTCTTCGTCAGAAGCATAAGGCGACATTGTCGGCGTGGCCCAAGTCTGAGGCAGGGCACGGCGCAGGTCGGACATGGACATATCGGGGTTGCGGTCCATCAGCTTGCAGATTTCGACCGCCACCCGCATGCCGCAGTCATAGCCACGGCCAATTGGTTCGGCGAGGAAGTAATGGCCAGATTTCTCAAAGCCCGCCAATGCGCCGATTTCCTTGACGCGGCGTTTCATGTGGGAATGGCCGGTCTTCCAATAGTCCGCAGTGACCCCATGTTTTTGTAATTCCGGATCAGAGGCAAAAAGCCCAGTGGATTTTACATCAGCGACAAAAGTTGCATTTGGGTGGATCTTGGCCAGATCGCGGGCCATGATGACGCCAACCTTATCCGCGAAAATCTCTTCGCCCTCGTCATCGACCACGCCGCAGCGGTCGCCGTCGCCATCAAAACCAAGGGCCAGATCAGCGCCCGAGGCCTTCACAGAGGCGCTCATATCATGCAGCATTTCCATCGCTTCGGGGTTGGGGTTGTAGTTCGGGAAAGTGTAATCAAGTGTGTTGTGGCTATCGACCACCTCGACACCGATGCGTTTGAACAGCTCGGGGCCAAAAGCAGAGGCGGTGCCGTTGCCTGTGGCGCAGACCACCTTGAGCTTGCGGGTCATTTTGAAATCACCCACCAGATCGTCAAGATAGGCCTCGCGGACGCCGTCGATGAATTCGTATTTGCCGCCATCGCGGGGCTGACCCTGACCGTTCAGCACGATGTCGCGCAATTCAGCCATTTCATCGGGGCCATGGGTCAGGGGGCGTTCAAAACCCATTTTCACACCGGTCCAGCCGTTGGGATTGTGGCTTGCCGTGACCATCGCAACAGCAGGGGCATCAAGGTGGAACTGTGCAAAATAGGCCATAGGGGACACGGCAGGGCCGATGTCCTTGACGTGAATGCCGGCCTGCATAAGCCCGAGCATCAGCGCGTTTTTGATCGACAGGGAATAGTCGCGATAGTCATTGCCAACGGCGATTACCGGTTCGATGCCGCGGCGATGCATCTGTGTACCAAGACCAAGGCCAAGCGCGGTGATGCCCGGCAGGTTGATGTCGTCAGGAAATTTCCAACGGGCGTCGTATTCGCGGAAACCAGTGGGCGTGATCATGGCATCGCGCAGGAATTCCCATGTATTTTGGGAAACGGTAGGGGCGGGTTTGGTCACGCGGGGGCCTCGCTTTAGAATGTGAGTGGGTGCGACTTGGCCAGGGCGTCAAACTGCATCAATGTTTTGATAAGGCCTGGCATCTGATCAAGGTAAATTGAGTTCGGTCCGTCACTTGGCGCGGTGTCGGGATCCTCGTGGGTTTCAAGGAACACGGCCGCCACACCGATGGCCACAGCGGCGCGTGCCATCACGGGCGCAAATTCACGCTGACCACCGGATGATCCACCAAGACCGCCCGGCTGTGCGACAGAGTGGGTTGCATCCATCACAACAGGATATCCGGTCTGTGCCATCTGGGGCAAGCTGCGCATGTCCGCGACAAGGGTGTTATACCCAAAAGCGGTGCCACGTTCGGTCAGCAGGATGTTCTTGTTGCCTGTTGACTCAATCTTGTCGACGATATTGCCCATTTCCCAAGGGGCCAGCCACTGGCCCTTTTTCACATTCACCGCTTTGCCGGTGTTGCCGGCAGCGACCAGCATATCGGTTTGGCGGCACAGAAAGGCGGGAATTTGCAGCACATCGACCACTTCGGCGGCAATGGCGCATTGCGCTTCGGTGTGGACATCGGTCAGCACCGGCACGTCATTGGCGCGGGCGACAGATTGCAATACCTTCAAGCCCTCGTCGATCCCGAGGCCGCGAATGCCGGCCAGCGACGTGCGATTGGCCTTGTCATAGCTGGCCTTGAACACGAATTGCGCACCTACGGCGGCGCAGGCCTCTTTCAACTGGCCCGCAATCATTTGGGCGTGGGTTTCGCTTTCGAGTTGGCAAGGGCCGGCAATGATTGTCAGCGGACGGTCGTTGCCGACGGTGACATCACCAAATGTGACCTGTGTCATGAAGTTACCTGTTCTCTGAGGATCGACGCTGTCAAAGACAACATCAGATAGATGCCTGCAAAGATCAGGAAAGCCAAGATCGTGTTTTCAAATTTGCGTGGATAGGTGGGTTCTTGCGGAGCCACAGGTTCAACCGCAACGGTCAGGTAACGTACTTGCCGACCGGCCTCTGTGCGGGCCTGATCCAGTGCGGTCTGGGCGGATTGCAGCACCATATCTGCGGCGGCCAGATCGGTTTGGGCCAGTTGCAAACGGACAGATTGTTCGGCCAGCGAGTTTTCACCGGTGGTCGATGAGTTCATCTTTTCCTTCAGCTTTTCTAGCTGCACCTGAAGACGGCGCACATCACCGCGGGCACCGTCAACCTTGGCACGGTTCGGGCGGGCGTTGTCCAGCAGGGCTGCCAGCTCAAGCTCTTTCTCGATCAACATCCCTTCATAGGTGGTGATCTGGGTGCGGATCGCGACGATCTCTGCCTGCGGATCAACCCCGTTTTCAACCTGCATCCGGATCAGCGCTTCCTGGGCGTCGCGGCGCTTTTTCTGGGCGATGTCAAAGCCGGCCAAAGCATCCCTCATGCCGTCTTCGCGCTTTTGTTTTGACAGGTTGTTCACCCGCTCTTCGGCATATTTGATCAGGCTTTCCGAGAAGGAGGCCGAGATATTCGGATCACCGGCGATGACCTCCAGACGGATGACCCCTTCGGTGGGATCATAGCCGATTTTGACGTTCTTTTTATAGGTCTTATAAGTTTCTTCGTTGGTGGCATCCGGTTCCAGGCGCTGGATCGGGTCGATTGTTTCGTCGGAAAAGTGATCCTTAAAACCAACATCGCGGTCCAGACGCAGCATGGCGTCTTTGGATTGCAGATAGGCCTGAGTGGCGATGCTGTCGGCAGAGTTGGCGAACTGCGTTGGCAGGATACTGCCGAAGGGACTGGCGCCGCCGCCGCCTTCACTCTGGATGATCAAGAACTGACTGTTGGTGGCGTACATTGGGGTCGCCACGTTATAGAAATAATACCCGGCAGCGATGGTCGGGAGCATGACGAAAAAGGCAAGCCGGACCAGCAACAGACCCAGTTTGCGCCGCCTGCGGTTTGTTATTTCGCGCTGGATGTCGGAAATTTCGCGGGCGCGGCGTTCTGCGGGGCTGATTTCGGTCGAGGGCAGGGAGGTGCCATCTGCCGGTACTGTCTGTGGCAGCTGCGTTCTGGTGGTTTCGATACGGCCCAGTTGTTGCGCACCATCCGCGCCATTGCCTTGGGGCACCACCAGTTCCAGCATGTTGGAGCGTTCGAATGGGTCGATCCCTTTAGCGCGTAGCAGGCGCACGGCATCAAAATCCGAAATCGGCGCGAGGTCGTGCTTTTGGGCGACCCGGCGTGCCATGCGCAACTGCCGTCCGGTCAGGCCTTCGCGACGGATCGCGTCAATATCGGTTTCGCCGGCCACTTCCGCGGCGGAAGAAACCGCGCCCGCACGTCCGGGGGGCGCATCTGCAGGGGAAGGTGTCGCGTCTTTTGCTGGGGTGGGCGTGGGGCCACCAGCGGGTGGGCGGGCCTGCGCAGCCCGAGCCGCGATGGGTTCCGGCATGGTGTCGGGGGCTGCCGGTGCGGCGGTATCCGTTGGGGTGTCGGATGTCGGCGTATTCCGCTTGATGCGGAACTTTCTAGCCTTGGGTTTCGTAGTCATACAACTGTTTCGCTTCTTCCAAGGTGTCGAACATGCGCAGCTGACCGTCCAGCAGGACAGCAGCAGAGCGGGCGAATTTTTGCAGGGTCTCGGCCTGATGGGCGACGATGATGATGGTGGTCGTCCGCAGCCGTTCTTGCAGGAGGTCTCCGGCCTTGCGGTTAAACTCCACGTCTGTGGAGGCGGGCATGCCCTCGTCGATCAGGTACATGTCGAAATCAAGCGCAAGTAGCAGCGCAAAGGAAAACCGCGCCCGCATACCGGTGGAATAGGTGCCCAGCGGCTGGTCGAAATATTCGCCAAGGTTGCACAACCATCGGCAAAAGCTCTCGACATAGTCAGGGTCAAGGCCATAGAGCCGCGCAATATAGCGGGCATTCTCCATGGCGGATACTTTGCCCACGACGCCGCCCATGAACCCAAGCGGAAAGGAAATGTTACAGCTGCGGCGGATTTCGCCCTCGTCAGGTTTTTCAAGGCCGGCCATCATGTTGATCAAAGTGGTTTTGCCGGTCCCGTTGGGGGCCAGAATGCCCAGCGACCGACCCAATTCGACCTTGAACGAAACATTGTCCAGGATCACCTTGTGCTGGCTGCCGGTCCAATAGGACTTTGAAACATTTTCGAATTCCAGCATGCCTGCTCCGGTTGCTGCTTACGTGACTTGCCTCGCCCCCTTTTCCAGAGGGTCCTTCAACGGATTATACCGCGACTTTGGCGACATTATGTCCTAAGTGGAAACAAATGTCCAAGTCACGTTATGGTGGTATTCCCCGACAATCACGATCTTTGGTTAAGCCGTGGTTAAATGCGGCCTATTGCGGGGGCAGTCTGGTCAGGCGATTGCCTGCCAGACCAGACCCGCGGCAATTGCACCGGTCAGCGCGAACCCCAGATAGGCGGCAAAGACGCGCGGTTTCACCAGTGCCCAGACCGCGATGGCGGCGGGGATACAACTGACGCCGCCGGCGATGACAAATGACATGGCGGCCCCATTGCTCATCCCTTGGGCCAGCAGCGCATCAATCAGTGGGACAGCAGCATAACCGTTCAGATAGGCAGGTGCGCCCACCAATGCGCCCAGCAGGATCGGCACAACTCCGGTACCGCCAAGGAAGTTGGCGATTAGGTCTGCCGGCACATAGCGCAGCATCAAGGCTTCGATCAGATAGGCCAGCGTCAGCCATTTGATCAGGAACAAGGCGTTGCTGCGCGCAGTATCTGTGAAGGTCGCGCGCCGGTCTGGTTCGTTCCAGAACTGCCAGACAGGCGTGCCGGAAAACGGTTTTGACGTGGAACAACAGCCGTTTGCGGCGGGGGTTTCACGGAGAGGATTGGCAAAGATCGGCGTATTCGCCATCAGCATAACCCCGAACCCGCCGAACATGCCAAGGCTGACCGCGGCAACTGTCTTGGCCAAGGCAAAGTCAAATCCCAAGGTGCCCGAAGTGATTGCAAACATGGCCGGGTCCATCAGCGGCGAGGCCAGCCAAAACGCCATTACCGCACCCAAAGGAGCGCCGACAGCGAGGAGGGCGGCGATGAAGGGAATGACCTCGCAGGAGCAGAATGGCGACAGCCCGCCAAGTAACGCGGCCATAACGATCATCCGCGCGGGGTTGCCCTCGAAGGCTTTGGCCAACAGGGTTTCCGCCCCAGATGCCTTGAGATAGGCGACGGCGAGCACAGCAAAGGCGATAAACGGTGCGGTGCCACCAAGCGCCTTGAGTGTGAAGGTGATTGTCTCGGCCAAAGTGTCGGGGGCGAAAATCGCAACCAAGGCGAGGATCAGGGCAATCACGCCCCATGCGCCGGGGTTCCAGCGTTTGGATGGGGGCCCTGATGGGGCGCTGTGGGAGTGGGTGGTATCAGCCATGATCATGATCCTTACAGGGGGCGGCGGCATCCGCGCAGCATTCAGTCAACAGGAAATGCGCAAGGGCTTCGACCTCGGCATAGGCAACTGCGGCACAGATGGTGCTGCGGCCTTGGCGTTGTTGGCGCACCAGACCGGCGGCGGTCAGCATCTTGAGGTGATGGGTCAGCGTGGAGCCGGTGACACCGGTGCGTTCACCCAATGCGCCGATGCTAAGCCCTTCGGGGCCTGCACGCACAAGGCTGCGCAACACGGACAGACGTTGCTCGGACCCCAGCGCGGCAAAGCTGGCGGCGGCAAGGGTGAGGGGCGGGAGGGTTTCTGGTTCTTGTTTCATATTTCTAGAAATATAGAAATGATGGGCTTGTGCAAGCTTTATTTCGATATTTGTCGAAATGAATTGCCCCCCTCTGGGGGTTGGCAGCCGGTCTGCATCGGGTATCTATCGGGTATGAAAGACATGCGTGATGATCTGAAAGCTTGCAAAATCTGTGCGGACAGGTTCGCGGCAACCGCGACGGCACATCAGCCCAACCCGATTGTCTGGTTCGCACCGCAAGCGCGAATTTTGATTGCCGGGCAAGCACCGGGCATCAAGGTGCATAACAGTGGGCGGCCTTTCGATGATGCCTCAGGCGATCGGCTGCGCGACTGGCTGGGAATGGATGGTGCCACCTTTTATGATACTGATAAGGTTGCGATCCTGCCGATGGGGTTCTGCTTTCCCGGTTACGATGCCAAGGGCAGCGACTTACCGCCACCGCCCGTCTGTGCGCGGACGTGGCGGCCTGACGCCTTGGCAATGCTGCCCGACCTCCGGCTGAAAGTCCTGATCGGCGGTTATGCAATGAAGTACCATATGGAGGGATTTACCAAGGTAGGTGATGCGGTGGCGGGGTGGCGCGATCACCCTGACGGCGTGTTTTGCTTGCCTCATCCCTCGTGGCGCAATACCGGATGGCTAAAGAAAAACCCGTGGTTTGCGGCAGATGTGCTGCCGCTTCTTCAGGGTGCTGTGAAAGAGGTGCTGAATGGCTGAGACAACCCCGTTGGATGTGGCCCATGCCGCGATGATGGCGGCAGAGCAGGACGATGCCGCGCGTTTGCGGTTTTACGAACGTATCGCAGACGTTGAGCTGTTTCTGCTGCTGGAAGCAGAACCTGTCGAGGATCAGATCAACCCGGTGTTGCTGGACGAGAGCTATGTCATTGTCTTTGACCGGGCCGAACGGCTGGCGGCCTATGTTGGCAACCCGGCCCCTTATGTGGCTCTGTCGGGCCGGGCTATTGCCGGCATGTTAGAGGGGCAGGATCTGGGGCTGGCGGTCAATATCGGTGTGGCCCTGTCGGAAATCCTGTTGCCGGCGGATTCGATGGCATGGCTGCGCGACACGCTGGCGCAACAGGCCGGTGAGGTTGAGGCGCGGATTGAAACATTGTTGCCGCCCAAAGGTCTGCCCGAAAACCTGATCACTGCCATAGATGGCAAGTTGGCCACGGCAACAGGTATGGCGGCGGGGGCGTTTCTGGTAGCGGTTGAGTATCAGGGCGGTGGGCGCGGGCATCTGTTGGCCTTTGTTGGGGCAATCCCACGGGCGCAGGACGCGCTGGTGCGGGCCGCCTCCGAAGCGCTGACGTTTTCCGGGATCGAAGCGGGGGCGATGGATGTTGGATTTTTTGCGCCAGATGATCCGACGGTGGCGAAACTGGCCAAAGTTGGCTTGCGTTTTGATCTGCCGCAGGGGGAGGGTTTGCAACATACACCGCGGATGCCACCGGGGGCAGACCCCTCAAAACCGCCGATTTTGAAATAATCGGGGTGGATTGATCGCGTTTTCCCCCGGGCACCTCACGTCGGCGAGAGGTCACGGCCTCGTGGGGTGCAAACTGCTGGGGGGCTGCCTAGCTTGGTGTCACAGAGACCATCGGACAGGAGAACCGACAATGAACCGTTTCACACTTACCATCGCCGCCGCCGCAACTGCCCTTGCCATAGCAGGACAGGCCTTTGCCGGCGAGCAATACGTCGATGGTACCGGCTATGCAGCCTCCGGGCATGACGTCGTCGCCTATTTCAGCCTGCCGCAGAATGCTGTTGGCCAGTCACAGCCCGCCGCCGTGCCGGGCAAAGCAGATATTACAGCCGAGTATAACGGAGCGACCTTTGCCTTCTCGACCGAAGCGAACCGAGAAACGTTTCTGGCGAATCCTGAAAAATACGCGCCGCAATATGACGGTCACTGCGCTTATGGCGTGTCCAAAGGCGGTAAGGTGCCGGGCAATCCCAACCTGTGGCGCATCGTGGACGACAAGCTGTTCTTGAACATCAATAAGAACGTGGTGGGTTTCTGGGAAGAAGATATTCCCGGCAACATCAATCTGGCCGAAACCAACTGGCCTTCCATCGAGGCGGCCCCCGGTTCGGACAGTGTGATCCCGCAGTATACATCCACCGCGCCGATCAAGTAATGACAACAGCCGGCAAGCCCTTGCCGGACGGCTCCACCCCGTCGCGTTTTTCGCGGCGGGGGTTTTTGCTTGCCGGGGTTGGCGCAATTGGCCTTGCAGGTGTGGCTGGTGCGCGCTGGTTTAACCTTGGTGCGAGCGTGCAAAGGGGCGATCTGACCGCGCCGGCTGCATTGGCGGCGGCGGCCACGGGCGAGGTTTTGTTGATCGACATCCGCCGGCCCGAAGAATGGGCGCGCAGCGGCATCGGTCAGGGGGCGGTGCCGATCGACATGCGCAGGAAAGATTTCATCAATGCTCTTCTCGGACATTCCGGCGGCCGCAAAGATATTCCCGTGGCGCTGATCTGCGCGCGCGGTGTCCGCTCTGCACGGATGGCGGCACGGTTGGAGGCGGCGGGTTTCACGCGGGTTCTGGATGTGCCCGAAGGGATGTCGGGATCAGGGGCGGGGCCGGGGTGGTTAAAGCGCGGCTTGCCCGTGGTGCAGCCGCATTAGAACGTCCCCCCTTAAACATGAATCGCTTGTTCGCGGCCTCTGCCTCCATGCAGGTCATTCTGCGGGTGGGGTGACGCCCAATTGTGTTTTCATCTCTGCGCGGGCTGATTTGGCGCGGGTCACAATTGCCGGTTCCCGCAAGGTATAGGGGCTGTTCATCGCAAGGCTGCGCGGGGCGCATTTCGCGATGTTCAGCGCAGAGAGCGCCGACAGGGGCACCGCCAGCACCAAGCTTGCCGCGATGGGCACCAGCCAAAGCGACACCAAACCTGCACACAGCCCGACGGTCAGCACCCCCCCCAAGAGAGTTTCAACCCAATGGAACTTTGCCAATGTGGCAAGCGGATAGTGTTGCGCATCGCGCATCTGGGGGGCCCAAGGTTCGGACCCGCTGAAAATGGCCCGCAACACGGCCTTGGTCTGTTGGATCATCATCACCGGGGCATAGGCAACTGACAGCAAGACCTCGGTGACAAAGGCAGTCAGGAACGGGCCATGCCCACCAAACACACGGGTGGCCGCAGGGCTGGCAACGATCATTGCGGCGGCGGTGAATTTTGGGGTCAGCAACATAGCATACATGATGATCAGAAAGATCGCTGAATCGATATGGCTCATGGCGGGGGGCCAGTCGGGGAAAAACGGGTTGGCCTCGTTGAAATAGCGCACGACATTGGTGTCCGCGTCCTTGCCCAGCAGGGCCCAGATCACCAAAAGCAAAAACCACGCGGGCGATAACAGATAGCTGACCGCGCCGTGAAACAGATGAAACCGCGAGACCGGGTGCAAGCCGCGTGTCGTCAACAAACGCAAATGTTGCAGATTGCCGCGACACCACCGTCTGTCACGCAGGGTATAGTCAATCAATGTGCAGGGGGTTTCCTCAAAGCTGCCGGTGACCCGGGGCAAGAAGCGCACGCGCCAGCCTGCGCGGCGCAACAGCCCGGCCTCGACAAAATCATGGCTCAGGATCAGATCGTCGCGCCCCCGCGCGGTGAGATGGGGCAAGCCAGCACTTTGGGCAAAGGCACGGGTCCGGATGATGGCGTTATGGCCCCAGTAGTTCCCCTCGGAGCGTGACCAGAGCGACAGCCCTTCGGCCAGCAGCCAACCATAAGCGATATTGGAGAACTGTTGCAGGCGGGCAAAAAGGGTTTCCGCCCCGATCAGCATCGGAAAGCTCTGGATCAGGCCGGTGTCGGGGGAGACTGACAATTCAGAGGCAAGGCGGTCAATGGCGCGCCCTGTCATCAGGCTGTCTGCGTCCAGCACCAACATGCCTTCGTACGCGGCACCCCAGCCGGTGATCCAATCCAGCAAATTGCCTACCTTCTTGTCTGTATTGTCCCGGCGGCGCCGGTAATACACAGGAAAGGGGGCGGTGGTGCGCAGGCGGGCAAAGGCCTGTTCCTCTTGCGCGGCTATGGTGTCGTCACGGGTGTCTGACAGGATAAACAGGGCGTAGCGGTGCAATGTGTCGCGCCTGGCAAGATCCTCCAGCATGGCGGCGGCATTGCCAAAAACATCCCAGGGCACCTCGTTGTAGACCGGCACCAAAAGCGCCACGTCAATGGGGGTGACATCAGCCGGTGCGCGGGTGTCTGATGCAGCCCGAGCAAGAATGCCGGCGATGGCGACGCCCACGGTGCTGACCGACAGGGTAACCCAAACGAAGGTCGCGCCGATCATTGTCAGCAAGGCCCATTCCAGACCTGTCATTCCCATGCCTGCCAACCAGCTGTACATGCCAAAAATCAGGCAGGCCGTCGCGATCAGGGCCGGAACGAAGACGGCAATTCGCCAAGGTGTGGCGCGCGGCTGTGTGGTGCTTCCGACGCGGCAGACAGGCGCCTTGGAAAAATCCTGTGGCTGCATCGGCAGGGGGGCCAGTGGGGGCATGGCGGTGGAACAGGAGGCATGATCTCTCATGTTGTCGTCCACCGGTACAGCCACACTTCGCTCAGCGGTTCGCCAGCCAGCCGCAGCTGGGCGCGAAACTCGACCAAGTTCGCCCCCTGCGGATCAAAGGTAAAGGCGAGCCGTGGGCCACCGGTCTCAGGATTTTTCTGCAAGATACCTGGCGTTATCGTGCCGGTGTTGCTGCGCAAGATGACCTCGATTTCGTTCAGATTCTGGGGCACGCGGCTGGAGGTGGCAAAGTCGATGGCAACAATCTGTCCGCCTTCGGGACGTCCGCCGATGGCTGTGTTCAACACTTTCACCGGGATGTCTGCGGTGGCGGGCACCGGATCAGCCCCCCAGTGCAAAGTATAACTCATGGCGTGTTCACTGCCCGCCTTGATCGGCTGTGCAGGACGCCAGTAGCTGACGATATTGTCATAGATTTCAAGGTCGGCTGGGATTTCAACCAGTGTCACTGCGCCTTTACCCCAGTCCTCGCCGGGGGTGATCCAGACGGCGGGGCGGTTATGGTACAATGCTTCCAGATCGTTGAAGTCGCTGAATTTGCGTTTGCGCTGGCACAGGCCAAACCCGCGCGGATTATTGTCGCTGAAGGCGCTGATTTGCAAATTGATCGGATTGGCAAGCGGGCGCCACAAGACCTCGCCGCCACCGTTATGGATCAGCAGGCCGTCGCTGTCATGGACCGCGGGGCGGAAGTCGGAGAAACGCTGGCGCATGGTGTCGTCGAACAAAAACATCGAGGTCAGCGGCGCAATCCCGATATGGGTCAGATCCGTGCGTGCAAAAACGGTTGCTGTGACCTTCATTTGCAAGACAGTGCCATGGGTGATCTCGAACCGGTAAGCACCTGTGCAGGACGGGCTGTCGAGCAGCGCATGAAGGATGATCATGTCACTGCCGGCGGCGGGGGGCTGCAACCAGAATGCGGTGAAGTCGGGGAACTCCTCGCCCATTGGATCGCCGGTCTTCAGAGCCAGCCCGCGCGCCGACAGACCATAGATATTGCCGGTGCCGATGCCGCGGAAATAGCTGGCCCCCTGAAACACTGCGTATTCCTGAAAAATGCCGGGTTTCTCCAGCTCGGCGCGCAAGCGCAACCCGGAATAACCCAGCGTGCTGTCGATTTCGACGTCAGGAAAAGTGTCCGCCGTGTCAAAGACATTCATATCGAAGCGGATCGGGCGACTGGTACCATTCTCGACGAGGTTCAGTGCCACCGCTTGCGGAAAATAAAGACCAGGGGGGAATACATCTATGCGGTGCGGGACATCGGTATTTTCCCACAGCGCATTTCGCCCATCGAACCAGATTTTGCGGTAGTCGTCATAAGACAGGCTGCGCCAGCTTTCGGGGATTTGCGGGCGGGGTGTATAGGGTTTTGCCGCCATGGCACGGGCCAGCCCCGTCACGGTTTGCGCGTCAAACTGGGTGGCCTTTTCGGCAAGGCGCAGACCCGGTTCGCCGGCCCATCCGCTGGCGGGAACAAGGGCAAGCGCGGCAAGGGATTTCAGGACATCGCGGCGGATCATGATGCAACCTTCACGCGCCATGGCTGGGATTTGAACCAGCCCGCACCATAGGCCGCAGCGATCAGCACAGCAAAACCGAACAGATTGACCAACAGCGTCATGGCGATGCTGCGGCCGGTGACATCCAGCATAAAGCCCATCAGGCGGGCGGTGAACATACTGGTTATAAAGACCGCAAGGCTTTGCTGTCCGACCTTCAGAATGATCTTGAGCGTGACCGCCCAAATCCGGGCAAAGGCCCCGCGCCCCGAGGCCAGAAGGTTATTGCCCTTGTCGCCTGCGAGAACCCAGAAAATATAGGCGAGGGACAGGAAATGCACAAAGCGCAGGATGCCGAAATCGCTTTTGTTGAACAGTGGAGCAAATGCCGCGCGCCATTCGCGGGCCCATTGCAGACCCAATTCACGCACGCCAACATTGGACAGCGGGATGTTGCCCAATACAACGAGCAGAGCTAGGCCCAACAGGACCGCGATAACGGGTGGCTTGGGCAACCAGCCGCGCATGAAGGCGAAACCGGTAAAGAAGATCAGCTGCCAGCCAAAGGGATTGAAGAACCACGTGCGATCACTCCAGGGTTCGGCAGGAAATTCAAGGTGATACGCACCAAGGCTCAAGCCTTGCATCAGGGCGGTCTGTGCCATCAGCCAGACACCGATCACAAAGGCTGCGACCAGCCGCAAGTCGATACGCGACAGTGCCATCACCACCGGCATCATCAGCAAAACGATCATATACATCGGCAGGATGTCGAAATAATTCGGCACATAGCGCAGGGTCATAAAACTGAGCAGAATATCGGGGTTATCCCATTTCTCGCTTTCGACAAAGATCATCCAGAGGTTCAGCTGGCCCCAATAATTGCGCCCCGTTATATCCAGATCGGTCAGGTAAACGGTTAGGGCCAATGTGGCGAAAAACAAACCCACGTGCGCCCAATAGACCTGCCAGACACGGAACAAAACGCGGGCAGTGCCCAGCAGCCAGCCGGCACGATCAAAGCCGCCACCAAACGCGATGGCCGAAGCCATCCCTGAGCAGAAGACAAAGATTTCGGTCGCATCGGAAAAACCCCAGCGGGCAGGAATCCACGATGTCAGGAAGTTGCCGGGCGTATGTGCGATCAGGATAATGAACATCGCAATACCCCGGAAAAAGTCGAGACGCAGGTCGCGCACACGTGGGGCGGCCTGCCCTGCGGGCAGGGCGGTGGGCGAAGCGATTGATGTGGCGTCGGCAAGTGTCATCTGGCGGCGGTTTCCGAAGCTATTGCGCGGGAATACGTCGCGCGCGTGACAGTTGATCGAAACGAGTGGCTGCGAACCGGTCTTCCTGGCCCGCGCGCAGGGTCAGACGTTCTTGCAAGATCTGTTCTGCCGCGTCGAAATGGCCTGCACGCAGGCCTGCGTCAATGGTCATTCGCTCGAACACATCGCGTTGTGCATGACTTCCGCCGATGGTCTGCATTTTTCGGCGGGCATTTGCCAATTGGCTAAAGGCATCGCTGTAACGCCCCTCGGCAAAGGCATTTAAACCGGCGAGTGCGGCCAGCCCGGGATCGGCCACCCGTTGCGCCATGTCGCCGTTGTGACGAGCATCGCGGGCAAAACGGGCCGTCATGGCGGCAGCAGCCTCGCCTTTTTCGGCACCGGCGAGGGCAAGTTGGTAATGCAGATCGGCAAAGACCAGACATCCGTCATCTATGCGGTTTTCGGCAAATGCGCCCAGTTCATCCCAGCGGTCGCCGATGTCGATGTTTTCAAGTTCCAGCCGCAGCAGCAAGGACGTCGCATTCGAAATGTCGCGATAGTCGTCGGTCTTGTCGGCGCGGATCTGATGGTCGTAGAGATCAAGCGCGACGTCGAATTCTCCCCGGTCCAGATGCAGCAAGGCCTTGTGCCACCACACGTGGTAGCGAAAATTGTTTGATCCGTCCCAAGCGGCTTTATGGGTTTCGATCAAGGTGATGCCGGCATCTGCTTCGGCGCGCATGTCATGGACATGGGCCACGGCATGCAGCCCCCAAGCGTCATCTGGCGCATAGGTCAAACCGGCCCGACCGGCCAGCTCCGCAGCATCATACGCGCCTGTCTCTTCCAAGGTGAAGGCGTGGCACCCCATCAGATAGCCGCGCAAAGGGTGATCCGGTCCATGCGCCGGCAGGACCCGTTCAACAGAGGCGCGCATACCAACGGCGTCACCCAGAATAAAGCGGATTGCGTGGCTGGCCTTGGCTGTCAGCGTGTCTTGCGGGGTGTCGTCCAGAACCCGTTCAAGGGCCGCAATAGCACCCGTGGGGCTATCGGCAAGCCATTGATCCAGCGCGCTTATCCAGCTGTCCTCGCGGCTGTTCACGGGCAGGGCCGCGCGCGCGGCATGGGCGGCGGTGCGGGCATCCTCGGCAACCTGCCACATTTCTGCCCGCCCCATCATCAGCGAAAACAATCCCCGTGCGGCATGGGCCATGGCAAACTGAGGTTCCGCCGTGATCACAGCACCAAGATGTTCCGGCGTTGCCGGTTTATGGGCCAGAAAGGCGCGGATCATGGCATTCCAGCTTTCTATGGCCGGTCGGGTCTGCAAGCTGACGGGGGCGTTGCAAATATCGTGGTACATGGGTGCTGGCCTTTCGCGAACAGTCATTGTCGCGATTAGGCTACGCTGGATTATTGCGCCACATAATGGGGATGGTGCTGCCTACACGCCAACGTGAAGCCGGTGCGCGATTTCGTGAGCAATTATGTCAGGCAGCGCTCATTTCGCGGGGGATTTGGCGACAATCCCCTGCAATTTTCTGGGGTTAACCCTGATTCGTTGCTCCCTCAGGCCCCCATGTTTCAAGAACCTCGGCGGTGTCCTGTCCGAAACGTGGCGGCGCGTGGCGATAAGTTACTGGCGTGGCCGAGAATTTCAACGGATTGCCCAGCAGGCTGACGTGTCCCTTGTCGATGTCGCTGCGCGGGATATCGACCACACCGCTGCGTGCCTGTGCTTGTGGCGAATTCAGCGCATCGCCAATCGTGTTAATCGGACCGCAAGGCACCCCAACACCGCGCAGCCGCGCCAGCAGATCTTGGGTGGACAGGGCCTGCATCGCGGGGCGGATCACCGCCATAAGTGCGGCCCGGTTCTCGATCCTGGCAAGGTTGGTGGTGAACCGAGGGTCAGCGGCGGTTTCCGGCAGTTCCAGCGCATCGCAATAGCGGGCAAACTGGGCGTCATTGCCAACCGCCAGCAAGATATGTCCGTTGCTACATGCAAAGGTGTCATAGGGAACAATATTGGGGTGTGCATTGCCGCGCCGCTCGGGCAATTGGCCTGAGGTCAGAAAATTGGTGCCTTCATTGATGAGCCATGCGATGGAGGAATCCACCAGAGACAGGTCGATATGCTGGCCCTCTCCGGTCTGGTCGCGGTGACGCAGGGCGGCCAAGACGCCAATGGTTGCGTACATGCCGCACATCACATCCGAGATGCCGACGCCGACTTTCATCGGCGGGCCATCCGGATCGCCGGTGATTGACATGATGCCGCCAAACCCCTGCGCCATCAGGTCGTACCCCGGCTGGCTGCGGTTCGGGCCGGTCTGGCCATAGCCGGAAATGGAGCAATAGATCAGGGCAGGGTGCGCCTTGAGCAGGGTTTCATGATCCAGCCCGTATTTACTCAGGCCGTCAGGTTTGAAGTTCTCGACCACGATGTCGGCGCGGGCGGCAAGGTGGCGCAGAATACGTTGACCTTCACCGGTGGCGATATCAACGGCGACAGAGCGTTTGTTGCGGTTTGCGGCCATGTAGTAGGCGGACAAATCGGATGGAGAACCGTCAGCATTACGCGCGAAGTTCGGGCCCCAGCCCCGGGTGTCGTCACCGCCGGTCTTGGGGTTTTCGATCTTGATCACGGTGGCACCAAGGTCACCCAGCATTTGCGTGCAGGTCGGCCCCGCCAGAATCCGGCTGAGGTCGAGGACAAAAAGCCCGTCGAGGGCCCCTTTAGATGCGGCCATCATAGGCTCCCTGATCGATAATTGCGGCGATGACGGTGAATGTTTCCGCCTGCATCGCGTTCTGTAATGCGGTTTCCAGCGCCGCACGGCTGCGCACGGTCACACCCACCCCGCCAAAGGCCACGCCCATGGCGGCAAAATTGTGCTGGGCGAAATCCACACCAAGGTTCCGGAGCTGGCGTTCGCGTTGTTTCTTTTCGATCAACGCCAGTGAGGCATCGACAAACACCACGAAGATCGGGCTGACATCCAGCTCTGCTGCGGTTGCCAATTCGCCTGCGACCATCAGAAATCCGGCGTCACCTGAAAACGACACCACCGGGCGGTCTGGCGCAGCAAGTTTTGCACCGATGGCCATCGGAACGGCGCACCCCATGGTGCAAAGCGCAGAAGATTGCATCAGGTCACGCGGGGCATAACATTCCCACATCTGCGACAGCAGGATGCGGTGCGCGCCACTGTCAGCAGATGCAATTGTATTGCGGGGCAAGGTATTGCGGCAGGTGTCGATAATGGCGGCAGGGCCCCAGTCTTCACCCCTAGGAAAGCTGGCGCTAAGAGCTTGTTTCAGAGTGGGGATTTCCCCATCTGGCCAAGTGTCCTGACCGTCCAGCCCGTCACTGAGTGCATGAAGCGTAGCGGCGCAATCGGTGATGAAATTCAGAGTCGCCTGATGCATATAGTGGTGGTTGGGGACTGCGGAGATATCAATAACATTCTGCTGGGTGGGGGCCCAAACATCGCGCCAGCCCGGGCGCATTTCAATCGGGTCATACCCAACACATAGGATCAGATCGGCAGAGCGCACAAACGGCAGAAGATGGGTGTCGGCCAGTGGGGAAAGGCCGGCACCGCCCAAAGACAAGGCGTGATCCTCGGGCAGGATACCCTTGGCCTTATAGGTGGTGATCACAGGAATATTGTGATCTTCGGCAAATTCGACCACAGCCTTGCCAGCGTTCTGGTTCATCGCATCAACGCCGACAATCATCACCGGACGCTGGGCTTTCTCCAGCCAGTCCCGCGCAGTGGCCAGGTCGCTGCCGTCAGGGACAGCGGGCGATGCTTTGGCACGTGAAACAGGCACCTGCGCATTGACGGGCGCGTCGGCCACAGAGATCGGCACATCGATATGCACCGGCCCCATCCGCCCCTCGGTGGCGATGGCCACGGCCTTGTCTGCGATGGTATGGGCGGCCCCGGCGTTCAGGCGGAATGTGGCCTTGGTGACAGGGGCAAAGACCGCCTGATGATCGATCAGCTGATGGGTATAACGTTGAGCCTCGTCGGCATCCATGCAGCCAGAAATCACAATCAGCGGCACCTGATCCTGCAAGGCATTGGCGACGGTGTTCACCCCGTTCAGCGTGCCCGGCCCAATGGTACCAATCAGGATAGCAGGCGCGTGATCACGGTGATGCACCGCCTCGGCCATAAATCCGGCAGCATTCTCATGTTTGGCGAGAATAAACCGGATGCCAGCGGCCTCCAGCGCATCAATGACGGTCAGGACTTCACCGCCGGGCATCCCGAATGCGGTGCGACATCCCGCAGCATAAAGCCGGC
Organism: Sulfitobacter sp. M05; assembly: GCF_029285175.1. GTDB lineage: Bacteria > Pseudomonadota > Alphaproteobacteria > Rhodobacterales > Rhodobacteraceae > Sulfitobacter. Next base: position 315,653 of record NZ_JABEDH010000003.1, read on the forward strand.
GGGCAAGGGCATCTGCGGCGCGGATGGTATCGGGCATGTTCAGGCCTCCTTAACTGGATGCCTTTGGTGAACCATGCCCTGAAGGGATGTGCAATTCAAACTCTCGTAGGAATTGTTGCAATGCGGGGCTGTGTCGTGAACGGCCCCGTCTTTTCAGCCCAGTGAGGGGGATAGGTTACCGGCGACGATCGCGCCGTGATGACATCGGCTGAAAGGCCACGCCGACATGGGCTTCGCAATAGGGTTTGCCCTGTTTCACCGGCAGTCCGCAGAACCAGAAATCTTCGGTTGCGGGGTCGCCCACGGGCCATTTGCATGTCCGCTCTGTCAAATCCATCAGACCAATCTTTTTCGCATTTTTTTCGACTTCATTGACCTTGGCCAGGGCCTCGGGCGAGATTTCGTTGGCCGATGGCTGTGGCGGCAGGGGCTGGCCCGCCGGAATGATTTGTTTGCGCGCTGGCAATGTTGATTTCGGCGGTGCCGCAGCAACGGTTTGCATGATTACCGGCTCTTTCGCCTCGACCTTGGCCTTTGGCTTTGCCTCTGGCTTGGGGGCGGGCTTGGCCTTGGGTTTTGCATCGGGTTTGGCTGCTGTGCCAGTTGTCGCGCGGTTAGACAGGCCCAAGCGGTGGACTTTGCCGATCACGGCATTGCGGGTCACACCGCCAAGTTCTTTGGCGATCTGGCTCGCCGACTGGCCTTCGCCCCACATTTTTTTCAGCGTTTCAACGCGTTCATCGGTCCAGGACATTGCAAGTCTCTCTTATCAAAAAGCGGCCCCGCCAAGAGGACCGCCTAAGCAAATTCAAGTCCCTATACTAAACCTTCGGCGGGCACGTGCAAGGGACGATGCGCTATTGCTGTGCTGCGCCCTCGTTTGCCGCCTGTTTTAACTGCGCCTCGCGCAGCAACAAAATGACCGCGCCGGCAATGATGATACCGGCACCCAGATAGGTGATGCTGTCAGGTATCACATTGTAAAATAACACATCGTAAAGGGCGGCAAATATCAATGTACCATAGCTGAAAGGCGCGACAAAGCTGGCGTCGGCGCGGGCCATGGCGTTTACGAAAAAGCTCTGTGCGATGGCCATACAGAGCCCGATTGCAACCAACAGCCCCCATTGTGCGCCAGTGGGCGGTTGCCAGAAAGTAATCACGGCGACGCTGGCAATGCACAGGCCCAGCCCGTTGTTGAACAGCAGAATCTGAAAGGGATTTTCCCGTCCCGCCAGCTTTTTGATGAAAATCAGCTCCAGCCCCATAATCGCAGCAGCCCCCAAAGCCAGCAAGGCCGCGGGATCGAAACTTGCCGGTGTTGGGCGCAACAGGATCAAGGCACCGATAAAGGCCAGCGCAGCTGCCGACCAACGGATACGACCAACGGTTTCCCCCAACAGTGGGATGGCAAGGATCATGCCGAAAACCGGATTGAGAAAGGTAATCGCAGTGGCATCGGCCAGCGGAATATAGGCGACCGAGCCGAACATCAGCGTCACCCCGGCCCAACCGCAACTGGTGCGCGCCAGATGTAAACCCCAATGCGGGCGGGCAAGGCGTGGGCGCACAACGCTTGCCGCGATGCCAAGTCCCATAAAGGCGAACAGGAACCGCCCGTGGCTGATCTGCAAGGCGTGCAACGGTGGCCCGAAGGCGTCGCTTCCCAATGCTTTGGCGATCAGCATGGTTGCAGCGATAAATGCTGTTGCCGTGGCAATCAGAGCCGCGGCGGTGGCATTGCTTTGGGGCTTGGTGCTGTACATGCACTCCCTATGCGCGCTCTGGGATCACACGGCAAGAGTGCAAAAAGGGGCTAGGCAAACCGGTAACCCCGCAGTATCAACGCGTCATGATCACACAGAAACACATTTTGCTTCGACGACGCCAAGGCTAACCCGCTTTGCCGTGGCCTGCATGTCGCAGGTCTGATCCAGGTGCCTTGCACCCCCCCAAACCCACTTGACCCGATACGCCGCGCATGGCCTTTTGCCCCTTTCAGGGCAAAGCGTTAAAGCGGCCTCTTATAAGGATGATCCAGATGATCTCTTCCGTTCTGCCGACCTATTCCCGTGCCCCGCTGAGCTTTGTCTCCGGCGCAGGCACATGGCTTGTGGAAGCGGACGGGCGACGCTTTTTGGATCTGGGGGCCGGCATTGCGGTGAATGCGCTGGGCCATGCCCACCCGGCGCTGGTTGAGGCGCTGAACACCCAGGCGGGGCAACTCTGGCATACTTCGAACCTCTATCAGATTCCGCAGCAACAGGCGCTTGCCGACCGGCTGGTCGAACATACATTCGCCGACACGGTATTCTTCACCAATTCCGGCACTGAGGCCTGCGAACTGGCAGTTAAAATGGCGCGCAAGCATTTCTACGACAAGGGCCAACCCGAGCGGGTCGAGATCATCACCTTTGACGGCTCTTTTCATGGCCGCTCGGCTGCTGGTATCGCCGCAGCCGGATCGGAAAAAATGACCAAAGGGTTCGGTCCTCTGCTGGGCGGTTTCACACATCTGGCATTTGGCGATCACGAGGGGCTTGCGGCGGCGGTCACGGAGACGACATGTGCGATTATGGTCGAGCCGGTTCAGGGCGAAGGCGGCATTCGCCCGCTGTCGGACGCCTGTCTTAAAGGAATGCGCGACCTCTGTGACGAACATGGCATCCTGCTGATCCTCGACGAGGTGCAATGCGGCGTTGGCCGGACCGGCAAACTGTTTGCCCATGAATGGGCCGGTGTTACGCCGGACATTATGATGGTTGCCAAAGGCATTGGCGGCGGTTTTCCCCTTGGGGCAGTTCTGGCCACAGAAAGCGCCGCTTCCGGCATGACTGCGGGCACCCATGGATCCACCTATGGCGGTAACCCCTTGGGCTGTGCTGTGGGCTGCGCCGTGATGGATATCATCAGCGATCCGGCCTTTCTGGCCGAGGTGAACCGCAAGGCCAGCCTGATGCGCCAAAAGCTTGAAGGGCTGGTTGCCAGCTATCCAGATGTCTTCGAAAGCCTGCGCGGCGCGGGCCTTATGCTGGGCCTGAAATGCAAAGTTACGCCAGGGGACGTGGTGTCCGCAGGCTATGGCCAAGAGGTCATCACCGTGCCCGCCGCGGATAATGTGGTGCGCCTGCTGCCGCCGCTGACCATCACCGATGAAGAAATCACCGAGGCGGTTGCCCGGTTGGACGCGGCGGCGGCTACGCTCTCCGCTTCCTGACTCTTTTTGGCTTTAAATACTGTCCGCACTCAAAACCGGGCGCCGGACCTCAATTGAAAAGTACCTTATGACCCATTTCCTCGATATCGACTCCACCCCTCAGGACGACCTGCGCGGCATCATCGACAGCGCCATCAGCATCAAAAACACCCGTGCGGGCCGCCCGAAAGGAGCGCCGGACGATGATCAGCCGCTTAAGGACCATATGGTTGCGCTGATCTTTGAAAAACCATCAACCCGGACCCGTGTCAGCTTTGATGTCGGGGTGCGCCAGATGGGCGGGCAGACGCTTGTGCTGTCAGGCGCGGACATGCAGCTGGGCCATGGGGAAACCATCGCCGACACGGCCCGTGTCCTGTCGCGGTATGTCGATCTGATCATGATCCGCACCTTTGAGGAACAGACCCTGCTGGATATGGCCGAATACGCCACCGTGCCGGTGATCAACGGGCTGACCAACCGCAGTCACCCTTGCCAGATCATGGCCGATATCATGACGTTCGAAGAGCATAACGGCCCAATCAAGGGCAAAAAGGTGGTCTGGTCCGGTGACGGTAACAACGTGTTCGCCAGCTTCGCCCATGCGGCCAAGCAATTCGATTTTGAACTGGTCTTTACCGGCCCGTCCCCGTTGGACCCTGAGCCTGCGTTGCAGGGGCTTTATACCATTGAACGCAACCCGGATCATGCGGTGCGGGGTGCCGATCTGGTGGTTACTGATACCTGGGTGTCGATGCATGACCCACAGTCAGCCCGGGAACGGCGTCACAATCAACTGCGCGGGTATCAGGTGAACGAGGCGCTGATGGCGCAGGCCAAGCCGGACGCGTTGTTCATGCATTGCCTGCCGGCCCACCGTGAGGACGAGGCAACATCAGCAGTGATGGATGGTCCCAATTCGGTGATCTTTGACGAGGCCGAAAACCGTCTACACGCCCAAAAGGCGGTCATGCGGTACTGCCTTGGAAAATAGCGATCCGCATATCGTTGTTGCCGGCGCGGGTTCCATCGGATGTTTTGTGGGGGGGCTGTTGGCGGCGGCGGGGTGCAATGTTACCTTGCTGGCGCGGCCCCGCATTGCAGCTGAAATCCGCGCCCACGGCCTTACACTGACTGATCTGGACGGGATGGCCGTTCGGGTCGGTGCTGATGAGATCGGTGTGCGCACAGAGCCGTCTGCACTGGCGACGGCGGATGTGGTGCTGGTAACGGTAAAGTCACGCGACACCGAAGCCATAGGCGCGTTGATTGATACCCATGCAGGGCGCGCAGCGCAGGTGGTCAGCTTGCAAAACGGGGTCACCAATGCGCCGGAACTCTGCCGATTGCTTGCGGCGCTGGATGTGCGGGCCGGCATGGTGCCGTTCAATGTCGTGCCGATGGGACAGGGGTGTTATCACCGCGCGGTTGCTGGCGACATCGTGATCGAAGCCGGGGCAGGTGATCTGGCGTCGGTGCTGTCGGTACCCGGCTTGGTCTGTACAGAAAGCCGCGAGATTGAGAATGTTCAATGGGGCAAGTTCCTGATGAACCTTAACAATGCGCTGAATGCGTTAAGCGGGATGCCGATACAGGCACAGCTGAAGAATCGTGACTGGCGCAGGTTGATGGCGGATCAGTGGAGCGAAGCCCTGCGGGTGATCCAGCGCCACGGCATCCGGCCCATGTCGTCCACGCCGGTACCTGTTTCTATGATCCCCTGGGTGCTGCGCCTGCCGACGGGGGTCTTTACCCGGGTGGCTGCGGCGATGTTGCGGATTGATCCACAAGCCCGCACGTCAATGTCCTATGATTTGATGGAGGGGCGCGCCACAGAGATTGACGCGCTTCAGGGGGTGGTTGTCAGGATGGGCCAGACCCTCGGCATCGCCACACCAATCAACGCTATGGTGTGGGATGTGATGTGTGCAGCAGAATTGGCCGGCGAGGGCCTGCCTGACCTGACGCCGCAGGCCCTGCGTCGCGAGCTGGCCACAATTGTCGCGCCGGCACAACCGTCAGATCGCGCGTAAGATCTTTTTCAAATCTGGCTCGTCGACCAATTCTGCGGCGTCTTTTGGATTGAACCATTCCCGTGTCCGCTGATGCACTTCGGGATAGGATTTTTGCAAATCCCGCACCCGTGTCAGATAAACCTGAGCCTCAACGGGCACGCTGTCGCCCGACGACAACCCTTTCGCATATTCGAAAACGCCCATTGGTTCTTCTTCGATGTCGGCCTTGCTGACACCGGCCTCTTCCCAGGCTTCGATCAATGCGGCTTCGTGATCGTCTTTACCCTTCATCGGCCAACCTTTGGGCACGATCCAGCGCCCTGTGTCACGGCTGGTGATCAACAGAACCTGTCTGCCCCTCTTGGTTTCCTTATAGCACAAGGCAGCAACCTGCAGGCGCTTGTCGCGCCGCAGTTTTTTGGATGCTGGTTTTTTGCGCCTGCGGTTTGTAACGTTGCTCATCGGATCTATGCGGATAACTTCGTTATTTTTATCAGACAGATATATAGCTGTTCTCGATTCGTTTTTCAAGTTTGCGGCAAAAGCTGTTCCTATCCCCTTGTGCTGGCCGGCCTCTGGCCGCAGTTTGTACCTACCCACAGGAGCAGCTGACATATGACAAAAACAACCGGCAGTGCAGACATTGGTGTCTACGGGTTGGGCACCATGGGATCGGCTTTGGCACTCAACCTTGCGGACAAGGGGTTCCATGTGGCCGTTTCAAACCGCGAGGCGGGCTGGATCACGGAATTTCTGACAGAGGCCGGACCGCTGTCCAACCAGATGACAGGCACCGCCGATCTGGCCGAATTTGTCGGCAGCCTCGCGCGGCCCCGCAGCATTCTGTTTATGATCCCATCCGGTGCCCCGATGGACGCGATGATCACAGCGATCACGCCCTTTCTCGAGGACGGGGATACGTTGATCGACGGCGGGAATGCCGATTTCAACGACACCCGTCGACGCGCAAAGGCCTTTGAAGGCACGGGGCTGCATTTTGTTGGCATGGGGGTGTCCGGCGGCGAAGAGGGCGCGCGTCACGGGCCGTCGATGATGGTGGGCGGCACGGATCATTCATGGCAGGCCCTGCGTCCAATGGTCGAGGCGATTGCAGCCAGATTTCAGGGCGAGCCCTGCGTGGCCCACCTTGGCCCTGACGGTGCGGGTCATTTTGTGAAGACCGTGCATAACGGTATTGAATACGCTGATATGCAAATGATTGCAGAGGTTTACGGTTTGTTGCGTGATGCTGGTGGGATGGATGCCGGCACCATCGGTGCGCTGTTTGAAAACTGGCGGACCGGTCCATTGGATTCGTATCTGATGGATGTGTCGGCAGCGGCTTTGCAGGCGGTCGATGCGCAGACAGGGCTGCCCATGGTCGACGTTATTCTGGATCAGGCAGGTCAAAAAGGCACAGGCCGCTGGACCTTGATTGAGGCGCTCAAGATGGGGCAATCGGCCAGTACGATCGAGGCCGCTGTGGGCGCGCGGGGGTGGTCCTCGGAAAAGGCGCTGCGGGTGATGGCAGAGCCGTTGCTGCCGGCGGGGGCAGACCTGGGCGCGGTGGATATGCCGGGCGCAGATAATCTGGAACGGGCCCTGTTGGCGGGGCGTATTCTGGGGCATGCACAGGGGTTTCGCATTTTGTCCGCCGCTTCTGACGAATTTGACTGGTCGCTGGATCTTGCCAGAATTTCCGAAATTTGGCGTGCGGGGTGCATTATCCGCTCAAGCTTGCTGGACGATCTTGCAGAGGCCTTTCGCGGTGATCTTCCGATGGGGCAGCTTGTCCTTGCGCCCAAGATCATTGCCTTGCTGAGTGATAGTATTCCCAGCCTGCGGCGGGTTGTGGCGGCGGGGGCGATGTTTGGGGTGGCTTTGCCCGCCCTGTCGGCGGCACTGGCGTGGTATGACAGCATCCGGCGGGGGCGTGGTGCGGCGAATATGATTCAGGCCCAGCGGGATTTCTTTGGTGCCCATGGTTTCGCGCGCGTCGATGCAGAGGGCAAGCATCACGGTGACTGGCCAGCGCTCGGATCCTGATGACCGTGTGGCATATGCTGAACCGCGACTAATGCCTCGTCAGCCGGGTTACCCTTCGGCGAAAGGATCTTTTTCGTAGGTCACATGGGCAAGGTACAGCCCGTGGGGCGGGCTGACCGGCCCGCAGGCGGCGCGATCACGGGCTGCAAGCGCGTCTTTCACATCCTGCGGCGTCCATGTGCCAGCGCCAACACGTTCCAGCGTGCCGATAAAGCTGCGCACCTGATTGTGCAGGAAGGAGCGCGCGCGGACATCAAAATGGTACTCCGTGCCGGCCGGTGTTTCGACCCGTTCAATGTCCAGCCGGTCCAGTGTCTTTAGCGGGCTTTTGGCCTGACAGATGGTGGAACGAAAAGTCGTGAAATCATGTTGCCCCAGCAGAAAGCCCGCTGCGTCGCGCATGGCTTGTAAATCCAGTGGCCCTTTTACCTGCCAAACCAGACCGGCCTGATGAATGGCGGGGGGGCGGCGGCTTAGGATGCGGAAATGATAACGCCGTTCCAACGCGGAGAACCGGGCATGGAAATCATCGGTTACTTTCACACAATCGACAATGGCTACCGGATGCGGCTTGCAATGGTAATTCAGGGCTTCCCACAGGCGGAAGGGGTCCCATTCCCGCTCTAGATCGCAATGGGCAACCTGACCCAAGGCATGAACCCCTTTGTCAGTACGTCCCGCCGCGGTAATCGTATGCTCGCCTTTCTGCAGCTTGGCCAAAGCCGCCTCGATCACGCCCTGCACTGAGGCATGGTCGTTCTGGCGCTGCCATCCGACAAATGGCGCGCCGTTGTATTCAATTTTTAGGGCATAGCGGTGCATAGGCGGCGCTCTACCCTGCGGCATGGCTTCTGGCAATCCCTCTGGTGGGTCCCTATGTTATCGGCTGAGACAACAAAGGGTGGAAACGGGTTTGGTCATCACACGCATTGCCGATGGCATCTGGCGTCAGATTGAGGCGGTGCAGGACACTGTATCCGAGACCCTGTTCGAACCGGTGATCCGGTTGGGCGTCACAGGGTTGGCGCGGTCTGGCAAGACAGTGTTTATCACGTCACTGGTGGCGAACCTTTTGGATCGCGGGCGTATGCCCGGCCTGTTGGCGGCGGGCGAAGGGCGGATCGAAGCCGCGTTTTTGCAGCCACAGCCCAACGATACCTTGCCACGGTTTGAGTACGAGAAACATCTTGCAGCCCTGACCGGCCAGACCCCGCATTGGCCTGAAAGTACGCGCGCGATTTCCGAGTTGCGTCTGTCACTGAAGGTGCGGCCCAACGGATTGCTTTCGGGATTGCAGGGGTCGCGCACGGTACATCTGGATATTGTGGATTACCCCGGCGAATGGCTTCTGGATTTGGGGTTGATGGAGCGCAGTTTCGAAACCTGGTCACAGGAGACCCTTGCTCGTATCAAGGACCGTGCCTGTGCTGATGGCTTTATGGCGATGGCGGCAGGGGTTGACCCGGCGCAGGAACACGACGAGGGCCTTGCACAAGACCTTGCCCAACGGTTTGCCGCTTATTTGAATACGGCGCGCGAGGCCGGTTTTTCCGACTGTACGCCGGGGCGGTTCCTTTTGCCGGGTGATTTGGCGGGGTCTCCTGTGCTGACCTTTGCGCCGATTCCGACAGATGGCGCATCAAAGCGCGGCAGCTTGCACCGGGAAATGGCACGTCGGTTTCAGGCTTATAAGTCCCGCGTGGTACAGCCATTTTTTCGCGACCACTTTGCGCGGATCGACCGGCAGGTGGTTCTGGTGGATGTGCTGGGCGCTATTCATCAGGGGCCGCAGGCAGTGGATGATCTGCGCCACGCGATGGGCGAAACCCTGAGTGCGTTCCGTCCCGGCAAGAACCGGTTTCTGTCCCATCTGCTGGGCGGCAAGCGGGTCGAAAAAATTCTGTTCGCGGCGACCAAGGCAGATCACCTGCACCATACCCAACACGCCAAGTTAAGTGCGATTATGGAGGCGCTGACCCGAGAGGCCCGCGACCGTGCCCAATATGCGGGGGCAGGAACGGCGGCCATGGCGATTGCATCATTGCGCGCCACCACCGAGGCGGTGATGACGCATGACGGTACCCCGTTGAATGTGGTGCGTGGCAGTTTGCTTGAGACGGGTAAGGAAGCCGCGTTCTATCCCGGTGAACTGCCCGCCGATCCTGCACACCTGCTGAATCCGGCGCGGGCGGGGGCCGAGAAATGGCTGGATCAGGATTATCAGGTGATGCGCTTTGCACCGGCACCGCTGACCCTGAAACCCGGGGACGGGCCGCCGCATATCAGGCTGGACCGCGCGGCGGAATTTTTGATCGGGGACCGGCTGTGATTGGGGTGCGTGCTGCGCGCCCCACGGATGCGGGCAAGGTGGGCGCGATCCAGTCGGAATTCGTGGCCACGACAGAGTGGATGCCTCAGTTACATACCGGAGCCGAGGATATTGCCCATGCGGGGGCAATGATTGCGCGGGGCTGGGTTTCTGTGGCCGAGGTGGACGGGCAGGTCGCAGGGTTTGTCGCCTGTGAGGGGGGCGATCTGGATGCGCTTTATGTGGCCCGTGCGCAGCGCCGGCATGGGGTCGGGACCGCGCTTTTGCGGCATGTGCAACAAGGACATGCTGCTTTGGCGCTCTGGACGTTTCAGGCAAATCTGCCTGCGCAGGAGTTCTATTTGAAACACGGATTTATTGAGCAAATGCGCACCGACGGGGCGGGCAATGACGAAGGTTTGCCTGACATCCGGTTTCATTGGCGCAGAGGGGATATGTGATGGCAAAAGGTCCGGTTCTGTTTGATCTGGAAGAGGATACCGCGCCGCGCCCGCAGGTCGCGGCGGCCCCGCCTGTGCCCGATCTGGTTGCTGCTGCGCCGCAAGGGCAGGCGATGCAAATGGCGGCAAGCCTGGCGGCACGCAAACCCTCCCGTCTGGTGCGGCTGTTCTGGTGGTTGGCGACGGCCTTGATTGGGGCGGTGGTGTCGATTGCCGCATGGACTTTTGTGGCCGATTTGATGGCACGTTATCCGTTGCTGGGTCTGGTGATGGCGGCGCTTTTGGTGGCGTTTGTTTTGGTGTTGGCGCTGTTGGGGCTGCGTGAAATGGCGGCTTTCGGGCGGTTGTCCCGGTTGGACGGGCTGCGCCATGATGCGGGCGAGGCGCTGGTGCAAGAAGATCTGGCTGCCGCCCGCAAGGTGACCGACCGGCTTGTAGCGCTTTATAAGGGCCGCGAGGATACCCGTTGGGGGCGCGAGCGGCTGGCCGAGTTGCGCGCTGATCAGTTGGACGCGCAGGGGCTTCTTGCACTTGCCGAAGTCGAAGTGTTGGCCCCTTTAGACAAAGCCGCCAGCCGTGAAGTAGAGGCCGCGGCGCGTCAGGTGGCAACGGTGACGGCGCTGGTTCCTTTGGCGCTGGCGGATGTGGCGGCAGCGCTGACGTCGAACTTGCGGATGATCCGCCGGGTGGCTGAAGTCTATGGGGGTCGGTCTGGCTTTTTTGGGTCTTGGCGGCTGACCCGCGCGGTGCTGAGCCATATGGTAGCGACCGGCGCAGTTGCCGTGGGGGATGATCTGTTGGAACCCGTATTGGGGGGCACGGTTTTGGCCAAACTGTCGCGCCGTTTTGGCGAGGGGCTGGTGAATGGGGCATTGACGGCGCGCGTTGGCGTGGCCGCGATGGAAGTGTGCCGCCCGTTGCCTTTTGGAGAGGGCAAACGACCCAAGGTGCGCAGCATTATCAAAAACGCGCTGGGCGGTTTGTTTGGCAAAGGCTGATCCAAAGGTGCAGGCAAGCCTGCATTTCATTTTTTCGGGGGCTCTGCCCCATCGGCCAAGGGCCGATTCCCCGCAGTATTTCCGGCCAAAAAGAGGAGGGCTTGTCGGGCTGTTGGTGGCTGCGTATAAGCGGCGCATGGCTTGGCATTTGTTGACCCACATTCGAATTATATCCCCGGCGCTCTGAGTTGAAGAGACGCCGGGTAAAGGTGCTTGAGTTGATCGCACCGCCCTGATCTCAGGTATTCACCTGACCCATTCCACTATTATCCGAAGGACGCCTGACATGTGCGCCGATACGCCAGAGACTGTTGACTATAAATCCACACTGAACCTGCCCAAGACCGATTTCCCGATGCGGGCGGGCTTGCCCAAACGCGAGCCCGACTGGCTGGCGCGGTGGGAGAAAATTGGCGTTTATGACCGTTTGCGCGAGAAGGAAGGGCGCACGCCTTTCACGCTGCATGACGGCCCGCCCTATGCGAACGGGCATTTGCACATCGGCCATGCGCTGAACAAGACCATCAAGGATATGATCGTGCGCAGCCATCAGATGATGGGGCGTGATGCGCGCTATATCCCGGGTTGGGATTGCCATGGCTTGCCGATTGAATGGAAGATCGAAGAGCAATACCGCAAGAAGGGCCGCGACAAGGATCAGGTGCCAATCAACGAGTTCCGCGCCGAATGCCGCAACTTTGCTGCCGGCTGGGTCGATGTGCAGCGCGAGGAATTCAAGCGGTTGGGTGTTCAGGGCAATTGGGCCGATCCCTACCTCACGATGGATTTCCATGCGGAGCGGGTGATTGCCGAGGAGTTCATGAAGTTCCTGATGAACGGAACACTCTATCAGGGTTCAAAACCTGTGATGTGGTCGCCGGTGGAGCAGACGGCATTGGCCGAGGCCGAGGTGGAGTATCACGACAAAGACAGCTTTACGATCTGGGTGAAGTTCGATGTTGTGGGCGGCGCTGATCTGGAAGGGGCGCAGGTGGTGATCTGGACGACCACGCCTTGGACCATGCCGTCAAACAAGGCTGTCGTATATGGTGCTGGCATTTCCTATGGGCTGTATGAAGTGACTTCGACGCCGGAAGAGTGCTGGGCATCCGTTGGGGATAAATTCCTGCTGGCGGACAACCTGGCTGCGGATGTTCTGGGCCGTGCCCGTCTTGAGGACGGCATGTGGACGCGGGTCCGTGATGTGACGGCGGATGAGTTGGCTGGTCTGTCTTTAAAGCACCCGTTGCATGGTGCCGAAGGCGGCAACGGCGAATGGGACGATCTGCGCGACTTCCGTGCTGCTGAGTTTGTTACCGACACCGAAGGCACAGGATTCGTGCATTGCGCGCCAAGCCATGGTTTGGAGGAATATGATCTTTACCGCGATCTGGGCATGTTGGAGCAAGTGATCACCTATAACGTCAACCCTGACGGGCGCTTTCGCGATGATCTGCCGTTCTTTGGGGGCAAGGCGATCCTCAAACCCAACGGCAAAGAGGGCAATGCAAATGCGGCCGTGATCGACAAGCTGGTCGAGGTCGGTGGCCTGCTGGCGCGGGGCAAGATCAAACACAGCTATCCGCATTCGTGGCGTTCCAAAGCGCCAGTGATCTATCGCAACACACCACAATGGTTTGCCGCGATTGATAAGACGGTGGGCGACGGGCAGGACATGCACGGCACCACAATCCGCGCGCGGGCGCTGACCGAGATCGACAATGTGAACTGGACACCGCAATCAGGACGCAACCGCCTGCACGCGATGATGGAGGCGCGGCCCGATTGGGTATTATCACGTCAGCGCGCATGGGGTGTGCCGTTGACCTGTTTCACCCGCAAAGGGGTGTTGCCGACGGATGAAGGATTCCTGCTGCGCAATGCCGAAGTGAATGCCCGTATTGTCGAGGCCTTCGAGGTCGAAGGCGCGGATGCGTGGTATGAGGACGGCGCGAAAGAGCGGTTCCTTGGCGGGATCGTTGATCCAGCGGAATATGATCAGGTTATGGATATTCTGGATGTCTGGTTTGATTCCGGTTCGACCCATGCGTTCACCCTGCGCGACCGCGAGGACGGCACCGAGGACGGCATCGCGGATGTCTATATGGAAGGCACTGACCAGCATCGCGGCTGGTTCCATTCGTCGCTGTTGCAATCGGTTGGCACCACCGGCCGTGCGCCTTACCGCAATGTGGTGACACACGGGTTTACGCTGGATGCGAAGGGCATGAAGATGTCCAAGTCTATCGGCAATACCATCGTGCCCGAAAAGATCATCCAGCAATATGGCGCGGATATCCTGCGTCTTTGGGTGGCACAGACGGATTACACGCAGGACCAGCGGATCGGTGACGAAATCCTGAAAGGGGTGGCGGACAGTTATCGCCGCTTGCGCAACACCATGCGGTACATGCTGGGGTCGCTCAGCGACTTTACAGAGGCGGATCGGGTTGATCCGGCTGACATGCCGGAACTGGAGCGGTTGGTGCTGCACCGCTTGGCCGAGCTGGATAAGGTTGTGCGCGAGGGCTATGCCAAGTTCGACTTTCAGGGCGTATTTCAGGCGGTGTTTACCTTTGCCACCGTTGATCTGTCGGCCTTCTATTTCGATATTCGCAAGGATGCGCTGTATTGTGACGGCGATACAGAACGCCGTCGCGCGGCGCGTACTGTGTTGGACATCCTGTTTCACCGTCTGACAACCTGGCTGGCCCCTGTGCTGGTGTTTACCATGGAAGAAGTCTGGCTGGAGCGGTTCCCGGGCGCGGACAGCTCGGTCCATTTGACGGATATTCCTGAAACGCCCAGTACGTGGTTGAACCCGGAGCTGGCGGCGAAATGGGCCAAGGTCCGTGCCGCGCGTCGGGTGGTGACCGCGGCGCTGGAAGTGCAGCGGGTCAATAAGGTGATCGGTGCGTCATTGGAGGCAGCCCCCACCGTCTATGTCGCGGATGCGGATCAGCGGGCGGCGCTGGAAAGCGTGTCGTTCGAGGATGTCAGCATCACATCGGACGTTACGATCAGTGGTGATGCGGCCCCGGCGGACGCCTTTGTGATGCCCGAGGTCGAAGGCGTGGCCGTTGTCTTTGCCAAGGCCGAGGGGGGCAAATGTGCGCGCTGCTGGAAAGTGCTGCCAGATGTGGGTACACATGCTCATGCGGGTGTCTGCGGGCGCTGTAACACGGCGGTGGATGCGTAAACCTGTGGCGGGGTAAAACCCGGCCCTACGGAAAACGCAAATTTCGGATTGAGACCCTGCGCCATGCGGTGCAGGGTCTTTTTATGTTAAAACGCTCTGTCTCTACGCCTTTTGGTGATCTGATGGTCACAGAACAGCACGGTGCCATCACGGCGCTGGACTGGAAACGGGCTGATGTGCAGGCTGCATCGGATCTGCTGGACGAGGCGGTGCAGCAACTTACAGCCTATGCTGCGGGCCAGCTGGAGCGGTTTGATTTGCCGCTGCATGTTGCAGGGTCGGAATTTCAACAGGATGTCTGTCGCGTGATGTCGGAAATCCCATTTGGCTATACCCGCACCTACGGAGAGATCGCCAAAGAGCTTGGCGTGCCAGCGCAAGCGGTGGGGCAAGCCTGTGGTGGCAATCCGATTCCGGTGATTATTCCCTGTCACCGCGTGGTGGGTGCCAAAGGGCTGACCGGGTTTTCAGGGCGTGGCGGTGTGGAGACCAAGGTTGCCCTGTTGCGGCATGAGGGAGCAGCGGGGCTGCTGATCTAAAGCGTTCGGTTTTTTGACCTGCGGTTCCCGTTTCATCAATGTCTCGGGAACGCGAGGCGCAGCAGGGTATCGGTGATAGATGTTTAGGACCCGGTGCTGAACACCTAGGTTCTCGGTTCGGTCAGTTGTTGCACGGCACCGGCAACGCAGAGGTAAATTGAGGTCAGGACCAGCCCGAAATGTGCCCAGCTTTCAGGGTGGAAATCGACCCAAGCGGCCCAGCCGGCGAAGCCGACCCACGCCAGCGCCATCGGCAGGGTGACAAAACGCCAGCGCTGCGTGCGTACGGGATGCACAAATTTCACCGGCAGAAACATGGTCACTGACAGAATGGTCACTATGATCAGGCAGACCCACCACGCGGGCGAAAGTGCAAACAGCACCAGCACCAGCATGTTAAAACACCCCGGGAAACCCCAGAAGGAATTATCCTTTGTTTTCATGCGTGTGTCACAGAAATACATCGCCGAGGCAAAGGTGACGATAATGATCATGACCCAGCCGCTTCAACCGTCCATCAGACCGGATTTGAACAGGGCAAAGGCGGGAATGAACACGTAAGTTAAGTAGTCGATGATCAGATCCAACAACACGCCGTCGAACTGCGGGGCGTTGGTCTTGACATCATACCGGCGGGCCAGCGGACCGTCGATGCCATCCACGAAGAAGGCAACAACAAGCCAAAGGAACATCATGTCCCATTTGCCATCTACCGCTGCCAGCATGGCCAGCATGGCGAAAACCGCCCCTGTTGCTGTGAAGAGATGGACGAGAAGGGCGCGTGTCTGGATGCTCATGGCAGGAACTTTGCAAATCTGGTAACGGGATGGAAGGGGGAATGCTTGGGCCGAATGGCAAAGTGAGTTTGCTGTCTCATGCGGCGGATTATTGACGGATGATTGCGAACGGTTTGCTGTTTGTCATATTATATCCGACTACTTTTTACGTTACTCGTTATTGCTACCTGATATTTTAGGGAGATTACAATGCCCTTACCCGTTGCTGCAATTGCGGCTATTGGCGCAATCGGGCTGGTTGCAGATGTTCTTTCGATTTATTCGTTTTTTGGGTCGGCGGAGGATGACGAAGCCCAGCAAGCCGATCTGGACCAGTTGAAATTCGACCTATCCAGCTTGCAAAACCTGCCGGGGATCGTGGTGAATATTAACATTGCGCAATTCTTGGGGCAGGCGGATACGGCGCTGGACGACCTCGCTCTTTACCGGACCACAGAAGACCCGACAGCGCGCAATGATTTGGCGAACAATGCCATCTTGTCTGCGCAAGGCGCGCTGAACGATATCAAGTTCCAGGTTTCGGCCACTTACGAGTCCGCCCCGATGGAATCTTTATCTTAGGGTCAGGACTCATTAATTCTGTGCCGTCAGTTTGCCCGATTTTTTCGCTAACAAGGAACATCTGTGCAGGAATCCCCTCTCGGGATCATCCTCTGGATGACCCTGCCGGGCAATGGGAAGCGGCAAAATCCGGCAAACCCGCAGGGCGGCAATTTCACTTCATTTCTGCGGTTTGACGACAGTGTTGTCGCGCTGGAGGAAGGATCGGCTTTGGATGCTGCCATCAGCCCCGAGAACGCCAGCGGATCAACGCAGGTCTTGCAAAGCTTGTTCGAAAGTTCGAGTGGTGGGTGGCGTTTCTATGATGACAGTTTGGCGATCGTTTGAGAATCCTGACCCACTACGGCTTGACCCCTCTGGCGATTCCCACTAAAGCCCAGAAACAAGTTTCAGGGTCGCCCCGCGGCCCCTTTTATGTGTTGCGTCCAAAAAGGGTGCCACACCACTAAAACAAAAGGATGAACCCATGTCGCGCGTTTGCGAATTGACCGGAAAAGGCCCGATGACGGGCAACAACGTAAGCCACGCGAACAACAAGACGCGTCGCCGCTTTTTGCCGAACCTGAACCAGACAACCCTGCAGTCCGAAGCACTGGGTCGTTCGTTCAAGCTGCGTATCTCTGCACATGCGCTGCGCTCTGTTGATCACCGCGGTGGTCTGGACGCGTTCCTTGCCAAAGCAAAAGACACTGATCTGTCTGCCAACGCGCTGAAGATCAAAAAAGCGATCGGCAAATCTTCTACCGAAGCAGAAGCGCTTAGCTAAGCTGCGACTGATCTTTGATCTGATAGACAACCCCGGACCTAGCGTTCGGGGTTGCGTCGTTTTGCCTATCGTAATCTGCTGAACCGTTGGGTAGATCGGACATATGAGCCGTTTGATTTTTTCCCTTCTGTTGGCCCTGTCGATGGCCATGGCATCCCAGTCGATGGCGGTGGCTCGCGGTGCTGCAGCGGCGACAGGCCAGATGGTGATTTGCACCGGTTCCGGCACAATGACGGTTTTTACCGATGCGGACGGGGTGCCGACCGGTGCCCCTTATATCTGCCCTGACTGTGTTGCAGGCGTCATTTTTTCTGCTGTGCAGGCGGTTGTTAAGCCACCTGCAAGGGTTGCCATGGGGCAATTGGCCCTGCTGGTCGCCTTGCCGGTTCGGGTTGCGGGCCTGCGGATCATGCCGCCGGTGCGTGCCCCGCCGGTGGCTGTCTGATCCACCCTTTCAAATACAGACAACCAAGGACAATGAAATGAAATTCACGACAGTATTCGCAGCTGGTATTGCGGCTTCCATCCTCAGCGCCACAGCCCTCTTTGCGGGCGATATCAGCATTAAAGATGCCTATGCGCGCAGTTCAACGCCAACCTCGAAAACCGGCGCTGCCTTCCTGATGCTGATGAATGCCGGTGATGCGGATGACCGGCTTGTGGCGGCCTCCAGTGATGTGGCCAAACGTGTCGAGCTGCACACCCACAAAGATGCCGGCAACGGTGTGATGCAGATGGTTGAAATCGAAGGCGGGATTACCGTTCCGGCGGGCGGCATGCATATGTTGCAGCGTGGCGGTGATCACATCATGTTCATGGGGCTGACAGGCCCGTTGGAGCAAGGCCAAGAGGTCAATGTGACCCTTACCTTTGAAAAAGCCGGCGAGGTCGAGGTGGTGATTCCCGTCGACCACGAGCGCAAGGCCGATCATGGTGCGATGAAGCACGACCACAGCAACTAAGGCCAGAGGCGGGCAGGGACCAGTATTTACGCGGCGGCGTGCCATAGGCACCTGCTGCGCAAGGGGTGTCCCGCCCGCCTTTTATCCTAAGTGGCAAGCACCTCTGCGACCCATGCTGTTACAGTTTCAGAGGCGGGTCCGATCCGGTGTTCGGCAAACTGGTTGCCCACGGCGGAAGGTTCCAGATTGAATTCAATCGTATGGGCACCCGCGCGACGGGCTTCGGCGACGAAACCAGCCGCGGGATAGACGTTGCCCGAAGTGCCAATAGCGACAAATATATCCGCCTGCGAAATGTGATCCGCGAGCGTATCCATGTCATAGGGCATTTCCCCAAACCACACGATGTCAGGCCGTGCCGCGGGCGCGCCACAAGACGGGCAGGGATCGCCAGCGGCCATGACCATCGGGGCAGGCCAGCGGTGATCACAGGAGGCACATAGCGCCCCTTTAAGGTGCCCATGCATGTGATACAGCGCCTTGGTGCCGCCACGTTCATGCAGGTCGTCGACGTTCTGTGTGATCACGACAACCTCTCCGTCATGCTCTGTTTCAAGCTGGGCCAGCGCATGGTGAGCGGCATTGGGTGCGACCTCTGCTGCCTGCGCGCGGCGGGCGTTGTAGAAATTTACCACCAGTTCGGGGTCGCGCATAAACCCTTCCGGGGTTGCCACATCCTCGACCCTGTGCTGCGCCCAAAGCCCATCTTCGGCGCGAAAGGTTTCGATGCCACTTTCGGCAGAAATGCCGGCACCGGTCAGGATGACGATTTTGCGCATAACAGGGTCCTTTGGTTGGGTCGATTTTTTGTTGTTCAAACTGTGTGAAACGATCCTTGTCGCGGGTCAAGGCGGCTTGCGGTTCTAACAGATTGGTCGCAGTGTCGCGTAACCTTTGGAGATCATACAATGAAAATCGCAACCGCTGCCTATCCGCTTGATGTGCTGACCTCTTGGGCGCAATACGAGGACAAGCTGGCCCGATGGGTCGCAGATGCCGCCGGACAGGGGGCTGATCTCTTGGTCTTTCCTGAATATGGCGCGATGGAGCTGGCTACATTGGACGGGCTTGACGTGGCTGGTGATCTGGAGAAATCGCTGTTTGCGGTGTCTGACAGGGTGGCGGATGCGGATGCATTGCACCTGCGGTTGGCAGCGGAGCATAATGTGCATATTGTCACGGCCTCTGCGCCAATGGCAACGCCGACACGACCGGTGAACCGCGCCCGGTTGATTACCCCGACAGGGCAAACCGGTGCGCAGGACAAGCAAATCATGACACGGTTCGAGGAAGAGGTCTGGGATGTGGTTCCCGGCAATGCGCTTCAGGTTTTTGATACTACGCTAGGGAAAATCGGTATCCTGATTTGCTATGACAGTGAATTTCCGCTGCTGGGGCGGGCTTTGGCTGATTGCGATGTGATCTGCGTGCCCAGTGCAACCGAAACCTTGGCGGGATACTGGCGGGTGCGTATCGGGTCGATGGCGCGGGCGTTAGAAAATCAATGCATCACTGCGATGTCATCTGTGGTCGGGCCTGCAGAATGGTCAGAGGCGCTTGGCACTTGTTTTGGGGCAGGGGGCATCTATGGCCCGCCTGACCGTGGCTTTCCCGAAACTGGTGTGCTGGCTGCGGGCACGTTGAATGCACCGGCCTGGACCATCGGCGAGGTTGATCTGACGCAGGTGGCAGAGGTGCGCCGCGACGGGATCGTGTTGAACCGCAAACATTGGCATCATCAGATCGGGCGCGAACACTCCGCCTTGCCGTTCCGCTTACGATAATCCCCCCTTGTCGGGGGAGGATGCCGTTTCAGGAGGGCATAAGGTGCTGGAATCGTTGATTTCAGGCCGCAATTAGCGTTTCAAGCGGGTTCAAAGGTGCTAAACCCCTTGAAAAATGCTGCAGATGCGCCCATCTAGGCGCGTACCCCGCATTTGGGGTGAGTCTATTAGGAGAGACCATGGCCAAGGAAGATACGCTCGAATTTCCCGGTGTTGTGAAGGAACTCTTGCCTAACGCGACGTTTCGGGTCGAGCTGGAAAACGGCCATGAGATCATCGCGCATACGGCAGGCAAGATGCGCAAGAACCGCATCCGTGTTCTGGCAGGCGACAAAGTACAGGTCGAAATGACCCCATATGATTTGACTAAAGGTCGGATCAACTATCGCTTTAAATAACCTTTAGAGGGCTGCGCGGGTTTTGCGCAACGTGTGCAACCATGCAGTTCATTCTGGGATCAGGCTCCCCACGCCGTTTGGAACTCCTCGCCCAGATGGGTGTGGTGCCTGACGATGTTCGCGCGCCAGACATTGACGAAGATCCTGTGAAAGCAGAGCTGCCACGCCCCTATTGTGGGCGTATGGCACGCGAAAAGGTTGCGGCGGTTTCGGCGGGAGCGGATGATATCGTGCTGTGCGCTGATACCACTGTGGCTGTGGGGCGTCGCATCCTTGGCAAACCTGTTGATGCGGCGGAGGCCGAAGGTTTCCTGCGTTTGATGTCGGGGCGTCGCCACAAGGTTATTACCGCGGTTGCCGTGAGGCGCGGGCCCAAAATCTGGGAACGCGATGTGCAATCGGTTGTCAAAATGAAATCCCTTTCCGACGCGGAAATCAAATCCTATCTCGCCACTGGTGATTGGCAGGGTAAGGCCGGCGGGTATGGCATCCAAGGACCGGCAGGTGCTTTGATCCCCTGGACCAGCGGCTCTTTCACCGGCATCGTGGGCTTGCCCCTTGCGGAAACCGCAAACCTGCTGATTGCAGCGGGATACCCCTTGTATGGAGGCACCTGATGAAGGGTCGCACGATTATTCTCGATCATCTGGGCGAGGTTGAGGCCGCAGCTCTTATGGTGGATGGCAAGCTGGACGATCTGCTGATTGACAGTGATGCGCCACGTCCCGGTACCGTGTACCGCGCGATTGCGGATCGGCCGGTCAAAGGGCAGGGCGGGATGTTCCTGAAAACCCCTGACGGATCAGCGTTCCTGCGCCAAATCAAGGGCTTGGCCCCCGGGCAGCCGATTCTCGTGCAGGTCACGGGTTTTGCCGAGCCAGGCAAGGCGATTCCGGTAACCGCGAAAGTGCTGTTCAAGAGCCGCTATGCGATCGTCACCCCGGATGCCCCCGGCTTGAATATCTCGCGCAGCATCAAGGACGAGGGCGAACGCGACCGTTTGTTGGAAATCGCCCATGATGCGGCAGACGGCACAGAACACGGATTGATCTTGCGATCCTCTTGCGTTGGGGCAGAGGGCGAGGACATCGCCGAGGACATCGCCGCCATGCTCACGCTGGCGGCAACTGTTGTTGAAGATACGGCGAGCGGGATGGAAGTTCTGATCGAAGGGGACGGCCCGCATGTTCTGGCCTGGCGTGAATGGACCGAGCCTGCCGAAGTGGTGACAGAAACCGGTGGTTTTGAAAACCACGGCGCACTGGATGCTCTTGAGGACGCCAGAAGCGCTTTGGTCGGGTTGGGTGGTGGTGCCTCGATGTATGTGGAGCCGACCCGCGCTCTTGTTGCGGTGGATGTGAACACTGGCAATGACGCCTCCCTTGCGGCGGGGATTAAGGCAAATATGGCCTGCGCCCGCCTGTTGCCGCGTGCCCTGCGTGTGCGCGGGCTGGGTGGGCAAATCACACTTGATTTGGCCCCGATGCCCAAGAAAGACCGCCGCGCCTTTGAGAACGCACTGCGCGGGGCGTTCCGCGGGGATGAGGTGGAAACCGCACTGGTTGGGTGGACTCCGCTGGGGCATTACGAATTGCAACGCAAACGGGCGCGTGTGCCGCTGAGTGAGACGCTGGCATGAGCTGTCCGATGTGCAAAACCACGACGGATCAGGCCTACCGGCCGTTTTGTTCCAAGCGCTGCGCAGACCTTGATTTGGCCAAGTGGTTCAATGGATCCTATGCCACCGCGTCGCGTGATCCCGAAGATGTGGAAGCCGCCATTGACGCCGTGGAAGCAGGGATAAACAGGGCGCAGAAGCCGCACTAACGTCCGGTCTTAAAATAGAGATGAAATATGACAAAAAAGACGCTGGACACCCCGCGCGCAACACCCTAGAACGCCCTCACCCCACCAAGACTTGGTGACCCGTGCCTGGGTAGCTCAGGGGTAGAGCAGTGGATTGAAAATCCTCGTGTCGGTGGTTCGATTCCGCCCCCGGGCACCATTTAAATGCAACGAAAACAATAGCTTGTCGGCTTTTTGCTCCGCAGCCCAAATCGCTGAAAACGCCGAAATACCCTATCACAGTGTTAGCACAGTGGGAAAATGCTCAGTTAGCACAGTGCGTTGTGAGCGCCGCGCCGTGCACCTAGCACAGTTCTAGCACAGCAGCCTAGCAACGCTCCTTGCCGTGTGCATGGCGCTTTGAGAGTGATGATGTGGTGCTAGGATGTTGATATTGTTTACGAAAACCTGTGGTTTTTAAGGATGTAGCTAACGAGTTATCCATATGGAGTGGCAAGTTGCGTCCCATTTAAAGCATAGTTGCCGATGCAAGCTTCAATTGCCAAGCTAGTGTGCTTGAGTACAGTCAGCCTGACGCCAATTGTGCCCATCAATCAGAATGAAATTTGCGGAGGAATAATGAGCGGATTAGCTGACATGGAAGAGCTTCTATCGTTGATCAGCAATAAGGACTTTGTTGAATACATGAGGGAAGCAAATTCTTGCTACAACGTTGGAGCCTATAGGGGCTGTATCGTTATGAGCTACATCACCCTTTTTGACGACCTTCGCTTGAAGTTGGATGAGTTAGCTAAGGTGAATTCGGAGGCGAAGAAAGTAGCATTAGAGGTAAAGAAGCGAGCAAACGAGCAGGAAGTCTTCGAAACCTACATGGCTGATCAGTTGAAGGCCAAAGGTCTCTTAGAAGAGAAAAAGTATCAACGTCTTTCAATGATACGTGATTTACGCAACAAAGCAGCGCACCCTTCCGGTGTGTTGGCTACTGCGGAAGAAGCGCGCTTTGTGTATCGGACAGTGATCTCAGAATTTCTGTCTGAGGCGCTGTTGAAAACTACTCATGCCGTTGATGCTTTGATCGAAAGGGTGAAAAAATCAAACCACTTTCCATCAACCAATATTAATGAAATTATTGAAATAGTGGACGCTGACTGCGCTTCGATACACGATTTAGCAGTGCCATACCTTGTGACAAAACTACTGCAAGCAAGAGACAGCGCCCAAAAGACCGCTAGCCAAAACGCAGAGAGGTTTTTGGTTGGTATGTCTGGAATGAAATCTAATGAGTACCGTAGCGTACTTCGGAAGAAAGCTCTTGAACCAAACTGTACAGACAGTGATGCGGCACCTTTTATTGGTCGAATAATTGCCGCTGATGGTCAGCTACTCGCAGGCTTGAGCAAGACCAACAAAGCCCGAGTTTGTAAGCTCTTAACCGATCAAACTAAGACTTCAAAGGTCGGTGTAACAACCAAGCTATCACATCCTGCCAGGCAAATATCCGAGCTTGTTTCATCCCTTGGCGAAACCGTGGTTTCTGATTCTTACACGGCATTTTTTGAAGCCGTGTTGGCGAAATATCCCTACTCACCAGTTTTCTACAATGGCCTGCAGGATGCTCCAAAGCTCAAAAAGACACTAATTTCCGACTGGCTTGAAGACGCTGGTTCGTCAACATTTGACATTGCCAACGCTTTTGCAAAGGCCCTTCCGGAAGTGGATGAGGCAGCCAAAACCATCTTGACCCCAAAAGACTCCTTTGAAATCATTGTCGCTGTTTGTAGGGCTGCTGATACGGGCGCATGGTCTGCCAAATCCGTGCAAAAAAGCAAATTCTCCGATTGCCCAGAGTTAGTTCATTCAGCCCGTGAGTACGCGAAGAAAAATAAAGAGAGTGCGAAGAAGAAGGTCGTTTCTGCCTTGTTGGCGACAAACCTGAAGGAATTCCTGGCGGAAAATCTGGGAACTTGAACCTCGGCAATGAATGCGGCCAAAGCCGTTATATTACTTCACTCTTCAGTCGCTCTCTGTACCATATCGCCATAACGCAGTTGGACCCAAAGTTATGAGGTCCACATGGTATCACCGACAGTCGTCAAAATTGCTGAGTTAAACGATAAGTTCCGACGATGTGATTCTAGCGTGCCGGGGATGCGGTTCCTTACCGCTGGTATCATAGAACTGCTCAAGCGGAGCAATGTGGATGGCGATGAGATCATCAAGATTGTCAGTGAGTTCAATGTGTTCACAGAGGGCAATGACCCACACGGGGAGCATGACTTCGGCACCTTCGAATATTTGGGTGAAACCTGCTTTTGGAAAATTGACGCATATGACAACGACTATTCCATGGGTTCAGATGATCCAACTGACCTAAGCAGGACAAAACGTATTCTCACCGTTATGCTGGCGGATGAATGGTGATGGTGGAGCCGGATCAGATGCCAAAGCCGCGCTGCACTAGTTGTGGCTCAGCCGATATCCTGAGGGATGCATATGCATGTTGGGACGTTGATACCCAGCAATGGGTGCTCCACAGCTGCTATGATGCGTTTCGTTGTGAGATCTGCGATGTGCAATCCAACCACGTGGATTTCTTGATTTAATCAAGTTATTCGGTCTGAAGATATGGTAGGTATGGGGACGGTTAGGAAATGCTAGAACTCATCAGCCTTCTTGAAACCTCAGGCCAAACTGTTCGTTCTGATTTTAGGCGGTGGTTTACAGAAATTCCGGTTGCCGCGAACTGGACAGTTGCCTCAGACTACAGCGTCGGGAATAAAAATAAGAAGAGTGACGCGTTTTCCTTTGTCATTATGCCAAAGCACGACACGGATCAAAACATCGCATCATGGATTTCGGCGTTTGCGCCCAAAGATATCAAGGCAACCCGCAAGCCGTCTGATGAGTTTCTAGACTATTTTTGCGCACCAGTAACGTTCAGTTACAACTTCGTGGTCGAACGAGAGAGCAACTACCTAAAGGCAGCTATTACTGTAGAAGCGATGCAGACTATCGCCAAATCGCTTCAGGAGGTCGTGGGCGAATGGAAATCAGTAGAGCCTGGAAATGAACAGTATTACAGCAGCTTGGACAGTCAACTTCAGAAATTACTCGATGAGCTATCGAGTAAAAACCCATCGACAGGGTTGCTGCGAAAAATGTTCTTGGTTGCTTCATTTGGGGCGCTTGTTTTTTATATAATTCATGAAGAGAAGTCGCCGTTGAGCATCCGCTGGATTAGTGACCGAGATGCGATGTTTGATCGCCATGATGGACTTGCATTTGATCTCGCTTGGTTGCTATTTCAAATAATGAGGAGGCGCTCGGGAGGCGTTATTGATGTGCGTCGACCTCAACTCATTTTCACGTCACCTTTGATGGACGGCGTCAACAAACACGACGAATTTGTTCGGTTGCCTGATTACTTGGCAGGCACACTTGCTGATCTTCGTTTGCCCAATGTGATGTTCAGCCACCCCAAATTCCCGACCATATTCAACAAACTTTTTGTGGACGCATCGAACAATGCAATAATTGAGATTGTTGCTCCAACCGGTCGTATTACAACTCGACGTCTAGCGTTCGGAAACCCACCCGAAGGTGCGAAAACTATGAGACATCACGAATAAAGCCTGTTCAGTCCTGATCTTCCCGCAGCACCTTCCCCAACTTCAGCAGGAGGTTCAGCTGACGATCATCCATATCTGAGATCATCGAATTCACCTGCATGAGTAGCCGTTGACGAGCATCCGTTAGGTTCTCTTCGTCAACATCGAAGAACTCCCGCATGGGCAGCCCAAGCACGTTGGCGATGTCATAGAGCGTAGAAAAGTTGGGCGCAGTTTTACCCCGCTCGATGTTGGAAATCGTCTCGAACGCTTTGTCTATGGCTTCGGCCAGTTGAGCCTGTGTGAGCCCCTGTTGGGTACGTGCAGCTTTCACGCGCAACCCGATGTTTTGTTTCAACTGCTGACTCATATGATGATCTATAAAGCCGTGTAAAGCACTTGCCCATGTAATGTGATTTCGCTTATTGCTGCGATAGTCGGCTCTTTGAGCCGTATTTTGAGATCAAATCCGTCTTTGAACACCAAGGAGCAGCAGATGAAAACCTATGAAGCACGTATCCGCACCGACAATGGCAGCTTCAAAACCACCACAGTGCAGGCCCGAGACATGCTGCATGCCAAGCAGTTGCTAGAAGATCGTTACGGTGTAGGAAAAGTTACGATCACCAATGGTTCTCGCTGAATGGCGCTTCTGGCTGGTCTTGTTGTTGCACTATTTCTGCTGCTGGCGTTCCACCTTTTGGGGTGGAGCGTTCGCAATCCGCGTTGGATTGTTGCGGGCGTATTAGTGCTGGTTGCGCTCTATGCGTATGGGACCAAACAGCTGGAAGATGACATCCAAAATGTGGGTTTGGTGGCAGCGAGGTCAGCGGATTGCCCAGTGAACCAAGTACAAGTTTTGATTGTGAATGGGCGGCAACGCGACATCACAGGGTTCTCATTCTCCCTTCGCGGATATCGGCCAAATTATTCGGAACATGTGGCTTATGACCACCATCGGACGGATCGTATCATTCCCGCTGGTGGGGAGTGGATCACTTGTTGGCCAGTTGAAGAACTGCAGCAGGTGCCGGTTGCACAGAAAGCCACGTTGCGTTGGGAGGTCGAGTTCACCGACCTCGACTACGCGGAGTGAGCGGCAAAACTTGATTTAATCAAGTTTTCCATACCACGCATTTTGCCTAAAAGGACACTCAATGCAATTCTTCGCTACGATCTTGGTGCTGCTACTTGGTTCAATCCAGCTATCGGCGATCCACGCTCAGGAAAACCACGGCACATTCACCTACAATAGCATGGAAACAGGCCCGCGACAGGCCTTCTTTGAGAAGCATCGCAACCTGCCCAACAGCTACAGCGTGGTCCGTAGTGATCCGTTTGGCGGGGGTGGCAACGGTAGGGTGCATCGGTTTGAAATCAGAACTGGCGAATGCGGTAGCCCATTGGATCAAGGCGATTGTTCCTACAACGCTGTGCGCAGTGAGCTTGCGGAAAACAACCACCGGGGCACCCGCTTTGGGCGCATTCAGCCCCGTGAAGCTTGGTATGAATGGGATATTGGTTTCCCCGACGGGTTTCCATTTGGGCCTCGCCAAACCCGTGGCTACTATTTGTTTGGCCAGTGGCACAACGGGGTTTGCCCGCACATGAACTTTGGCATTTGGGGTGGGCGGAACTCTCATACGCTGCACCTGCGCACCAGCCAGATCATTCCTGGGCATCGTCACGGTGATTGCCAACCAGATGAGTTGATCCCTGTGATTGACCTACGCGAGATTGAGGGGCGGTGGGCACATTTCGTCGTGTATGTGCGTTGGAGCACCGGCAATGATGGCGAAGTCCGAGTGTTTGTGGATGGCCAGCAACGGGTTCAGTTCAATGGACGAACGCTGATCCCAGAGCATGTCGGGCGGAACCACTTTGATTTTGGCATCTATTTGGCTCAGGCAGACAGTCTGCGTCGGGTACAACCCGCGACGCTCTATTATCGGGATATCCGCCGGACACGTCAGCAACCACCCATGTGATCGGGTTTTCCGAGGAAGTTGTTGCCAAGAGTTTCGTGAGGAAAGTCTTGGTTGGTTTTTCTCAACTTGCTGGCTGCTTTGGTTTTGAGCTTTCGCTGACCCGTCAGACCAACTAGGCATCCGTGATCAAGCAAGCGGGAGCTAACATGGCGCAGAAAGCCACCATCTACAAAGTGGAGCTCTCCGTCTCAGATATGGATCGCCACTATTATGAGACGCACAAACTGACTGTGGCCAAGCACCCATCGGAAACCGATGCACGCATGATGCTGCGTATCTTAGCGTTTGCGTTGAATGCCGATGACCAGCTGGAAATGACCAAAGGTCTTTCCACGGATGATGAGCCGGACATCTGGGAAAAGAGCCTAAGCGGTGAGCTCAACAGATGGATCACATTGGGTTTGCCCAGTGAGAAGATCGTCCGCCAGTCCTGCGGCAAGGCCAAGTCCGTGATCATTTACGCATATGGGGGCAATCCAGCGGATATGTGGTGGTCGAAGATCAAGAACAGCACCACGCGGTTCGATAACCTCACGGTGGTGAACCTCGCTCAATCAGAGACCAAACAACTGGCCGAATTGGCCAGCCGTACAATGCAGATGCAGGTGAATATCCAAGAAGGCGAAGTGATGGTGTCTGTTGGTGACAGCATCGTCTATGTGAACCCGGTGGAATTGAAAGCCGCCAAGCACTGAGCGTTTTTGATGAACACAGACCTACTCCTTTGTGGGTTGTGTTTTGCGAAGATATACGGGAAGCCAATGCGGTCCGATCAGGCACAGAACGCAAACAAATCCATAAGCAATCATAACCTTGGTCGCTTTGGCATCTGCTTGCGCACATGCCGCACAAATCTTCTGTACACATCCAGCATTCGCTGACGCTCAACTGGCGTGAACATCGATTTTGTGTTCCGTTTCATTGCTTTTTGAAAGAACCAAGAACATTGATTTTGGATGACTATCACTGGCGACTTGAGTGAAGCTGAAAGCTGAACTTCCATACTCAGACAGATTAGAGCTTTTTCTCCCCCCCCCAGTGAACCAACTTGGGAGAATTGGTTGTGGAGGGGAGAGGGTCTTCGAAGTTCCAGACTTCAGACGAGTTGATCGCTTTTTACATAAGGAATGTGCGTATTGCTTGGACGGCGGTGCCCCGTTCTCCGTCCTCATTCCCGACCTCAATGCACGGTTAGGATATGATATCCAGCTGCTCACCGGTGCTATGAAACCGACACCAGCAAGCACTGCTTCAGCGCAATTT
>NZ_JABEDH010000016.1 GCF_029285175.1 Sulfitobacter sp. M05
TGGACCTGTCACGGTTTGATGCCGCTCCTTTGATAGCATTTATTGCAGCAAAGGAGATGAACTATGGGACTGAAACGGACGGACGAATTCCGCCAAGATGCTGTGCGGATTGCATTGACAAGCGGGCTTACACGTAAGCAGGTGGCTTCTGATTTAGGTGTTGGGCTGTCGACGCTGAACAAATGGATCACGGCACATCGAGACACTGATGTGGTGTCGAAAGAGGATTTGGGCCTCGCTCAGGAGAATGAACGCCTTCGACGCGAGGTGCGTATTCTCAAGGAGGAGAGGGACATCCTAAAAAAGGCCACCCAGTTCTTCGCGGGCCTAAAGCAATGAGATTTAGGTTCATCGAAGAGCACCAAGGCAGTTTCCCGACCAAACGCCTATGCGATGTTGTCGGTGTCAGCACACGCGGATTGCGGGCCTTCCGCGGTCGTCCTGCCAGCCGCAGACAGCGGTCTGATATGGTGACGCTGGCGCACATCAAAGAACAGTCTCGTCTCAGCTTGGGCAGCTATGGTCGGCCAAGAATGACTGAAGAGCTGAAGGAGATCGGCCTGGATGTTGGTCATCGCCGTGTGGGTCGTTTGATGCGCCAGAATGGTATATCCGTTGTCAGGACCCGCAAATACAGGGCCACGACCGATAGCGACCACAAGTTCAACATCGCACCCAATCTGCTGGATCGAAACTTCACAGCAGACCTGCCAAACCAGAAATGGGCTGGTGACATCAGCTATGTCTGGACGCGTGAGGGATGGTTGTATCTTGCCGTGATCCTGGACCTGCATTCCCGGCGTGTCATTGGGTGGGCGGTCAGCAATCGCATGAAGCGGGACTTGGCGATCCGGGCGTTGAAGATGGCTATCGCCTTCAGATCACCGCCTGAGGGCTGCATTCATCACACGGATCGCGGGTCGCAATACTGTTCTCACGACTACCAGAAAATCCTGCGTCAGCATGGCTTCCAGGTGTCTATGAGCGGCAAGGGTAATTGTTACGACAATGCCGCCGTCGAGACGTTCTTCAAGACCATTAAAGCTGAACTGATCTGGCGAAAGCCATGGGACACACGGCGGCAGGCTGAGATGGCCATCTTCGAATATATCAACGGCTTCTACAATCCGCGCCGACGGCATTCAGCACTGGGTTGGAAAAGCCCCGTCGCCTTCGAACGGAAAGTGGCCTAAACGAGCACTTGGGGCGGCACAAAAGCGCGACAGGTCCA
>NZ_JABEDH010000004.1 GCF_029285175.1 Sulfitobacter sp. M05
GGCGCGGGCGTTGTGTCCAAGATCACTGAGTAATCAACAGCGCCAATGCGTTGTTGACGGTGCCGGCAGCCGGTGCCGAAGAAAACAGAAGGCCGCTCCAAATGGGGCGGCCTTTTGCGTTGCGGGGCATGGGGCAGTGGCGGGGTGAACCCGGCCCTACGGCGGACGAGGGCGCTGCCCCTTCTTTCCTCTTACTGATAGAAGCGCCCGATCAGGCGAAAGACCTGATCGCCCTTATGGCCAGAGATGTGCCCATCGCCGGCATTGCCGCGTTCATCCAATTCAATTGTTCCGCCAAAGATGAAATTGCCGCCTGCGTCATACTCCTTGAAGGAGAAGCCGGTGGCCGTCGGTGTGGTAACCCGGGTTCTGATCTCGTGTCGTCCATCGGAAAACACGCGGCGGTATTGGCATTCGCCAGCGGTTCTTTTGCAATCATGCGGTCGGTAATCAATCGTCATGCCATCCGCGCGAACCCAGCGGAGGTAATTCCCGTGCCGGTCAAGAAAGGTTGTGAAAACCGGCGTGCCGTCAGGGGAGGGGCCACGGTAACTCTTGAGTACGTAAGCCTTGCCGCTTCGACCCGCAAAAACATGATGGATCGGTCCGCCCATGCTCTGATCGATGCTGAGATAGTCGCCGGGTGTCATCGATTGCGGCTTCCATCGGATATCCTGCGCTGAAACAGGTGCAGCGCATACCGCCGCCAGTAAGATGCTGCCCAGCAGGGATTTTATCATTTTTTCCGTCCTCATTTTCTTACGTAATACACTTTTTACGTTAGTCTAGCCTTCTAACATGGGCAACCGGGATGCAGGCAATCGGGGTGTCGGGGGGGGGTGGAATGCATGGGGGGCAGCAGCAGGATCACGGGCAGCGCGATGCTTGTCTGGTCGGTGTTCAACGCGTATAGGTTAAGGAGCAATGATGGAGGGTGACATGAACAAGACCGCGATCTGAGTATTTCCAAATTTCTCGATCAAAGGATCTTTCATGTCTGTTTCCAACAGGGTTCCCTTTGCGGCACCCAACACTGTGCATCCTATCATCTTGCCTGATGGCAGACCCTACAAAGGCACGGTATTTCTGAAACCCGCGGTAGATCATCCAAGGATGACGGTAGGGGAGTATACCTATGCCAGCGCATTTAATCCGCCTGAAGACTGGGCGGCCGGCCTCGCCCCTTATCTGTTTGATTTCAGCCCCGAACGCCTGAGCATTGGGAAGTTCTGCCAGATTGCAGATGGGGTTACTTTTGTCACTGCATCGGCGAACCATCGCTATGATGGCATTTCAAGCTTTCCCTTTGCCATCTTTGGTGGAGGCGAGAGGGAGGGCCGCCCGTCGATGCCAGCACCGGGTAAGGATACGGTTGTCGGACATGATGTCTGGATCGGGCAGGGGGCGAAGATCCTGCCGGGGGCGCAGATCGGCAACGGGGTGATCATCGGGGCCGGTGCGGTTGTCGCAGGCACCATTGCGGATTATGCAATTGTCGCTGGCAATCCAGCGCAAGAGATCAGGCGGCGGTTCCCGCAAGAGGACATCACCCGGCTGAACCGAATTGCATGGTGGGATTGGCCGATAGAGACCATTTTGGGTCATGAACATTTGATCATGGCGGGCGATGTGGCTGCTCTTGAGGCTGTCGCGCCAGCGGGCAAAGACGGCTAGCCGCCGCGCGGGATCAAGGGGGGGGGCGGGTGCGGGGGGTGAAAACCACGCAGCCGCCCGAAAACCCCTTTACCTCTCATGCGACTCCCCCTATAGGAGCCTTAACCAGACGGGGTGCGCAAGGCGTGCCCCGTTTGAGTTGTACTATGCGCGAAGAGGGTGCCGGATGAGCTGGCATCTTCCAATCCGCTAAAGCCCTGATTTAGGGATGATATATACATGGCACAAAGCCAAAATATCCGCATCCGGTTGAAGGCGTTTGACTACCGTGTGCTGGACACTTCCACACAAGAGATCGTCAACACCGCCAAGCGTACCGGCGCATCTGTTCGCGGCCCGATTCCGCTGCCGAACAAAATTGAAAAATTCACTGTTTTGCGTGGTCCACACGTAGACAAGAAATCCCGTGACCAATTCGAGATCCGCACGCACAAGCGTCTGCTGGATATCGTTGATCCGACTCCCCAGACCGTTGACGCGCTGATGAAGCTCGACCTCGCCGCTGGTGTGGACGTCGAGATCAAGCTGCAGTCGTAAGGAGGGCACCGTTATGTTGCGCTCAGGCGTTATTGCAAAAAAGTTGGGCATGACCCGGCTGTTCATGGAAGACGGCAAGCAGATTCCTGTAACCGTTCTTCACCTCGATAACCTTCAGGTTGTTGCACAGCGTACCATCGAAAAGGACGGCTATGTTGCTGTTCAGCTCGGTGCTGGTACCGCAAAGGCAAAACGCACGTCTCAGGCGATGCGCGGCCACTTTGCAGCAGCAAAGGTTGAACCCAAGCGGAAGGTTGCGGAATTCCGCATCGACGCGGATGCCATGCTGGACGTAGGCGAAGAGATCATCGCGGATCACTATTTCGCAGGTCAGTATGTCGACGTTGCGGGCACTTCTATCGGTAAAGGTTTTGCCGGTGCGATGAAGCGTCACAACTTTGGCGGTTTGCGCGCGACACACGGTGTTTCGATTTCACACCGTTCGCACGGTTCAACGGGTCAGTGTCAGGACCCCGGTAAGGTTTTCAAAGGCAAGAAAATGGCCGGTCACATGGGTGCAGCCCGCGTGACAACGCAGAACCTCGAGATCGTGAAAACCGATTCCGAGCGCGGCCTGATCATGGTCAAAGGCGCGGTTCCCGGCTCCAAAGGTGGTTGGGTGACTGTTAAGGACGCGGTGAAAAAGCCGTTCCCCGAGAACGCTGTTGTTCCTGCTGCTCTGAAATCAACGGCTGCTCCGGCGGCTGAAGCACCTGCGGAAGCTCCCGCAGAAGGTGGTGAAGCATGAAACTTGATGTCATCAAACTCGACGGCGCAAAGGCCGGATCGGTAGAACTGGACGAGGCCCTGTTTGGCCTTGAGCCACGTGCCGACATCCTGCACCGCGTTGTCCGCTGGCAGCGCAACAACGCGCAGGCCGGTACACACAAGGTCAAGACACGCTCCGAAGTGAGTTATTCAACCAAGAAGATTTATCGTCAGAAAGGTACCGGCGGCGCACGTCACGGTGCACGTTCTGCGCCGATCTTCCGCGGGGGTGGTGTTTATAAGGGTCCTGTTGTGCGTTCGCACGGTCACGACCTGACCAAAAAGTTCCGCAAGCTGGGTCTGCGTCACGCGTTGTCTGCAAAGGCAAAAGCGGGTGAGCTGGTTATTATCGAGGATGCAAACTCCGAAGGTAAGACCGCAGCACTGGCCAAGCAGGTTTCTAACCTGGGTTGGAAGCGGGCATTGATCATTGACGGTGCAACCGTGAATGAAAACTTCCTGCAAGCCGCGCGCAACATTGAAGGTTTGGACATCCTGCCGACAATGGGCGCTAACGTATATGATATCCTCAAGCGTGACACTCTGGTGATCACGAAGGCGGGCATCGAAGCATTGGAGGCCCGTTTGAAATGAGCGCCAAGCACACCCACTATGACGTGATCCGCAAGCCGATCATCACCGAAAAAGCGACCATGGCTTCCGAAGCCAATGCGGTTGTTTTTGAAGTGGCAATCGACAGCAACAAGCCGATGATCAAAGAAGCTGTTGAAGCGCTCTTTGGTGTTAAGGTGAAGGCCGTGAACACGACCATCACCAAAGGCAAGGTAAAGCGTTTCCGCGGCCAGATCGGCCGTCGCAAGGACGTGAAGAAAGCCTATGTGACGCTTGAAGAAGGCAACACAATCGACGTGTCCACAGGCCTCTAAGTCTGACGCGATTGAGAATTTGAAGGGCCCTCCGTGCAAACGGGGGGCCTTTTGCGTTGTTATAGTGCTCGACCTTAAACATGAACTCCCAATGCCCTGCCACGCTGCGCGTTCTCGGGACATCGGGGATACGAAATGCTTCAGGTTAAAGGCCGGGCACTTTAACTGGCGGGCACCCGCCGCTGCCGGTGTTGCCTTGCTTGCATCAGGCAGAGCGAGGGCTTACCCCTGAAAGGGCAGGTTGGGAGGGGTGACTGTCGTGTTGGTGATGACGCAAGGACAGATGTCTGCCGGACAGGAGGACGTGCGCAAGCAATTCGTTGAAAATCTGTCCGCTGAATTGGCGCAGAGATATGCGTTGCCGCTGGACGGAGCGCTGCGTTCTTTTGTCAGAGCGTGTCAGGTTGCAGGTTTGGACGTCGGTTTCGAGACAGACCGCCAGATTGCCGATTTTACCGAAGCGTGTTTTTTGACCCGAAATGCACTCCGCACGGATCCTGATTTCCTGGCATTGATGAAAAAGCCACTGATGCGGTCAGAGACCAAAGCCGCCGAGATGCTGCGCCGGTGGGTCTGGTCGCACCCCTCTTGGGTGCCTGATATTGCAAACCGGGAGGATGGTTGATGCCGCAAGACGCCGCAGGACAGGTTTATGCGCGCTGCCCGAACAACTGTGCAGAAGCCATGGCGATGGCCAACGCCGATGTCGATCTGATGCGCCGGATTTCCAACCCCATCCAGCGCAATATTGGCATCACACGGTCCTATCAGGAATTGGGCGAGGCGATGCCGAATAACTGGTGGGTGCGATTGGCGGGATACGTATCGGTGCAGGGGGGCTGTGCCATGCGCCGCACGCAAGCGTGGGATGCGCAAACCCTGGGCCGCGCGATTGTGAATCCAGAACAGGCCTTGGCGGCCTTGGGAGACGCCAATATTACGATTTTCGAAAGTGTCTTTCCGCCGAATAAGTTCATGCATGAATGTGGTTTCGCGCGGTTAAAGGAATGTGTGGAACGCGGCGAAATCGACGTAGACGAGGATATTATGCGGGGGTTGGAACAGATTGATCAGGGCAATTTGCAGGCCGGAGCTGATATTCTGGCCGAACATGAACAGGTCGATGTTGTGCAGCAAGTCTATGACCGCCATGCGGATGTGTTCGACGATCTTGGCACCGCCGAAGCGGTTATGCCGGGGGATCAGACCAGTATTCCGATCGCCGATCACTGCACTCGTGACAATCTGGTTTCGCTGGGCGACCTGGACATCGCCAACCCGCAGGACCGGGTCACCTACTATGGCCGGTTGATCAACCGGCTGAAGGAGCTGGAGGGGCATTGACGGGCCTGAAGAAATCCGCGGCTGTGTTTCTGATTGCCGCAGCTGCAACGACATTGATCTGGAGAAACGCGATGGACGATACACCGGTCACACCACGCGCACCCATGCAGGTGGGGATGCAGCTGCTGGAGCCAGTGGCCAGCCTGTTGGCGCGCAACAATGTGCCCTCATTTGTTGCGACGGTCGATGATCCCGAGACAGGGGACAGTGGCCGGTTCCTGCCAGTGGCCCGTGCAAATGCAGATGCGGTGGATGATCCTTCATCGATCACGCTGACCTATGCTGCGCCGGACTGCCCCCTGACCCTGCCAGCGGGGCGTCAGATGCAGATTTCCTTTGAGGGGCCGGTGGTCGATAGTGCCTATCTGATCTATCCGATGGAGCCGATGGATTGGGATGAAATGCAGTTGATGGTCGCGCAGACCACTGACATTTTTGCGCGGGCCGGTTGGACGGTAAAGCCACAACCACGTTTCGGCCCCCCCACCAAAATCCTGCACAGCATCACTTCGGCGCAGCTGAATAAGAAAACATATGGTACCAAAACGGTGCGCACCGGTGTCTGGCACCCTTGCGACACACCCTTTGTCGAGGCAATCGCCGAGGTGCGTCACCTGAATTCCGCGCCCTCAGGCGTGTCGATCCCGCCAGCCGGTGCCTCAGCGCCGCAGAACCACGACGCAGCTGATCGGTTCGTCATGCGGGTCAGTTTCAACATTGATCAGGATACATTGTCCCAAGAGATCAAGACCTTGCGGGATGCGCGCAGGTTTGAGGTGAAGGGCACCATTGAGGTCCCGATTGCAATGCGCCACTGGGTGGAGACCCCTGATTGGCGTCCTGAAAACTGGCAAGGTCGCTGGATCAAGTAACCGCCTGTGAACAGGGCGTCAGTAGGGAATGGCGTCGAGGATCGGCTTGCATGAAACCGCTTGCTAAGCTTTGACAAAAAGCGCATGTGGGCGCTGCGACGTTACTATATCTATCGGCATCACTGCTCCTTTCGGCACAGTCATTCGATCTTTTGAGGACTTAGCCGACCTGCCGCATCCTGCGGGCAGAAAACACAAGGAATATGACAATGGCCACTGGTACAGTCAAATGGTTCAACGCAACTAAAGGCTTCGGCTTTATCGCGCCCGATGGAGCCAGCAAAGATGTTTTCGTACACATTTCTGCGGTAGAACAAGCGGGCCTGACAGGTCTTTCCGATGATCAGAAAGTGACTTTCGACATCGAAGCAGGCCGTGACGGCCGCGAGAGCGCGACAAACATCCAGCTGGCATAAGCTGAGCGGCCTTCGGGCCGGTGATGTAGAGAATTGAAAAGGCGTAACAGTATGTTGCGCCTTTTTATGTGGAGGTGGCGAGGTATCCGGCGACTTTTTTCGGGAAATCCGCAGGTTGCTAAAGACAACAATGCTGCCGCTTGATAGTCTTGGGGATAACTTTTCTTGTGACGGCCCCGACTGTATGTATCTGACTCAAATGAACAAAGCTTCCACTGATCGCCGCTTTTACCGCATTGATCTGTTGCCGGGGCTATTTGGGGATTGGGCGCTGGTGCGTGAATGGGGCAAGGTTGGCCGCGCCGGTCAGACCCGCACCGACTGGTATCAGGATGAAGCGGAGGCCAAGGATGCCCGTTTTGCCTTGCATATGAAAAAGGCCAAAGTCGGCTACGATTAACACGGCAGGACACGCCGGATTATTCGCCAATGCTTAGGCCGGCCACGCTGCTTTAGGACGTCACAACCTGCGTGCCCCAGACGTCGCAACTTGTGGTCAGGGGTGCGGATAGTTTCCCATCGGTAAACAAGACATCAACATCGCTGAGCGAACAGATGGTCAGCGGGGCCTTACGGGTAAATTTGTGTTGGTCTGCCACGATCATCACCTTGCGTGATCGTCCGATGGCGGTGCTGCTGACCATGACCTCTTGTCCGTCGAAATCCAGCAAGTCCCCGTCAGCGTCAATTGCCGAACAGCCCAGAACGGAATAATCAAATTTGAACTGCTTGACCATGTCGACGGTCAGCCCGCCCACAATCCCACCATCGGCACGGCGCAGGACGCCACCCGCAAGAATGATTTCGCAACTGTGGTTCTGTGCAAGAATATTTGCGATATTCAGATTGTTGGTGACCACCAGCAGATTTTCATGGTCCAGCAACTCCTGCGCCACGGCTTCGGTACTGGTGCCGATGTTCATAAAGACCGATGCGCCGTCCGGGATGGCGCGCGCGCAGGCCTGCGCGATTGATTTCTTGCCCGCCTCATTCAGCCGGCGGCGTTCTTCGTAAACGATATTGACGACACCGGACGGGATCACCGCACCGCCATGCACCCGTTCAAGGCGCCCGCTCTGCGCCAGATCGGACAGATCACGACGGATGGTTTGCACGGTCACATCGTAAAACTCTGCCAGCCCGTCCACCGTGACCTTGCCGTCTCTGCGGGCCAGATCAAGGATTTCTTTCTGCCTGAAATTCGCGACCATCGTTTGCTCCCCGGCATCAATTTCTGCGCCCCCGTGGCTAAGGGAAGGCGCAGGTGTTTGCCGCTGTTATCAATCAACAGTCCGCCGAAATCGTCAAGGGCGTGATTCGTAAATGGGACATAAACGCGTTTGAATGCCCTGCTCTCGAAAAATAATTGATGGGGATTTCAATGAATTATACGAAAAGGAAAACAAACGAACATTCGTTATTGCCATGTAGGCTGTTGTGGTGTTGTTTTACGCAATGCCGGTGCCCACAAGGGAACGGTGCGACATGAATGCGGGGGGCTTCATTGGATCAGCGCAACAACAATGAAACTGTTGATCTGTTTGTCATCGGCGGTGGCATCAACGGATGCGGGATCGCGCGTGATGCGGCAGGCCGTGGTTTGCGCGTCGAGCTTGCCGAAATGAACGATTTGGCCTCTGCCACCTCGTCAGCATCGACCAAGCTGTTTCATGGTGGTTTACGCTATCTCGAATATTGGGAAATCCGCCTTGTGCGCGAGGCCCTGATCGAACGCGAGACATTGCTGCGGGCAATGCCGCACATCTCTTGGCCGATGCGGTTTGTGTTGCCCTATCACAAGGACATGCGGTTTGAGGGGGACACCCCAACCTCCAAAGTGTTGAGCTTTGTCATGCCCTGGATGCGCGGGCGCAGGCCGGCCTGGTTGGTTCGGTTGGGTTTGTTCATGTATGATAATCTGGGCGGGCGGAAGATCCTCAAGGGGACAACCTCGATCAGCCTGTCTGGCACACCCGAAGGCGCGCCGCTTCAGGATCGGTTTGAAAAAGCCTATGAATACTCCGACTGCTGGATCGAAGACAGCCGTCTGGTGGTGTTGAATGCCCGCGACGCCGAAGACCGTGGCGCGCGGATCAATGTGCGCACCAAGGTTGTTTCCGCCGAGCAGATCGCCGGCCAATGGCGGATCACACTTGAGGATAAAGACACAGGTGATCAGCGGGTCGTGACCGCCCGCATGTTGGTGAATGCCGGCGGCCCATGGGTCGAGGACGTCATTCGAAACACCGTAAGGATCAACGCAAGCGAAGGGGTGCGGCTGGTGCGGGGCAGTCACATCGTCACACACAAACTGTATGACCACGACAAATGTTATTTCTTTCAGGGCACCGACGGGCGGATCATTTTCACGATCCCTTATGAAAGTGATTTCACCCTGATCGGCACCACAGATGCAGAGCATCAGGATGTGAATGCAAAGCCGGTCTGCACGCCAGAAGAACAGGATTACCTAATTGATTTCGCATCGAAATACCTGAAGGCGGATGTTTCCAAGGATGATATCATCTGGACTTATTCCGGTGTCCGGCCGCTCTATGATGATGGTGCGACGTCGGCGACGGCAGCGACGCGCGACTATGTTCTGACGCTGGATCAATCCGCAGGGGCACCCATCCTGAACGTGTTTGGTGGCAAGATCACAACCTACCGCCGGCTTGCCGAAAGTGCGCTTGAAAAGATCGTGCCGTTCTTTTCGCAGGACGATAAGCCATGGACCGCCGGTGTCCCCTTGCCGGGCGGTGATTTCCCTGTTGATGGGGTGTCGGCGCTGATTGTCCAGATCAAGGGCCAGTACCCGTTTCTGGATGACCGCTGGGCCACGCGCCTGGTCAAAGCTTATGGGCGTGATGTTTTCGAGGTGCTGGGCGATGCCCAAACTGCAGAGGATTTGGGCCAGTGCTTCGGTGCCAATCTGACGGAGTTCGAGGTACTGTGGCTGGTCGAAAAGGAATTTGCCCGTTGTGCGGATGACATCCTTTGGCGCCGATCAAAACTGGGTCTGAGAATGACCGCACAAGAAGTCGAGTTGCTGGAGAAGTGGATGGCGCAAGCGCTGGCCATGCCCCGCCAAATAGAAAAAGGGAGGGCGTAATGTCACTTGTCCTTGAAAACGTGTCTACCGTCGTCAACGGCGAGACGCTGATCTATCCAACCAGTCTGGAACTGTCTTCCGGTACGATGAACGTACTGCTGGGGCCAACCTCGGCGGGGAAAACATCGCTGATGCGTCTGATGGCGGGGTTGGATGTGCCAAGCAGCGGGCGAATCTTTTGGGATGGCACGGATGTGACCGGTATGCGCGTGCAGGATCGCGGCGTTGCGATGGTGTATCAACAGTTCATCAACTATCCCTCGATGAGCGTCTATGACAACATCGCCAGCCCGATGCGCCTATTGGGCAAAACGGCCGACGAGATCGACAAAGCAGTGCGCGCGGCGGCGGACCTGATGAAGCTTTCCCCGTTTCTGGACCGTAAACCGCTGGAGCTTTCGGGGGGGCAGCAGCAGCGTTGCGCGCTGGCGCGGGCCTTGGTGAAAGATGCGGGGCTGGTGTTGCTGGATGAGCCATTGGCCAACCTTGACTATAAACTGCGCGAAGAGCTGCGCGCCGAAATTCCCAAAATCTTCGAAGAAGCGGGATCAATCTTTGTCTACGCCACTACAGAGCCGGAAGAGGCGCTGCTGTTGGGCGGCAATACCGCAGCGATGTGGGAAGGGCGGATCACCCAGTTTGACAAAACGCCAGTGGTGTATCGCCAGCCGGTCAACGCGACCACGGCGCGCGTGTTTTCTGATCCGCCGATGAATTTTCTGGAAGTGCGCAAATCGGGGGACCTGTTGTCCTTTGGTGATGGTCAAAGCGCGCCAGCAATCGGTGGTTTCGCGGCACTTGAGAATGGCACATTCCTTGCCGGGTTCCGTCCCAACCACCTTGAGCTGGAGCAACAGGCCATCGATGCAATGTCCTTCGAAGCGACGTTGCAGGTGACCGAGATCACCGGATCAGAAACTTTCGTGCATCTGGATCACCACGGCGAAAACTGGGTGGGCCTGATCCACGGTGTGAAACATCTGGAGATTGGCGCGCCGCTAAAGGTCTTCCTTGATCCGAAACATGTCTACATTTTTGCACAAGACGGCACTTCGGTTGCGCCAGCGTCTTATGCGACGGCGGCCTGAGGGAGAACGGTCATGGCGAAAATCACCCTCGATAATCTGGCACATTCCTATCTGCCAACTCCGAAAAGCGAAGACGATTTTGCGT
Source organism: Sulfitobacter sp. M05 (assembly GCF_029285175.1). Taxonomy (GTDB): domain Bacteria; phylum Pseudomonadota; class Alphaproteobacteria; order Rhodobacterales; family Rhodobacteraceae; genus Sulfitobacter. The sequence goes on from NZ_JABEDH010000004.1 coordinate 10,784, forward strand.
TAAAGGAGCTAAATCACGATTGGGTGGACGGCGAAGCCTATGCGCTCTTGGGGGCGTCGGGCTGTGGTAAGTCCACGCTGCTCAACATCATTTCCGGTCTGCTGCACCCGTCGCAGGGGCGAATTCTGTTTAACGACCGTGATGTGACGGCGGCACCCACTACCGAGCGCAACATCGCGCAGGTTTTCCAGTTTCCGGTAGTCTATGACACGATGACGGTGCGTGACAATCTGGCGTTCCCACTGCGCAACCGGGGGGCAGATGCGACATATATCAAGGATCGCGTGCAACAGATTGCGGCGATGATCGGGATGGAAGACACGTTGGATCGCAAGGCGCGTGGTCTGACAGCGGATGCGAAACAGAAAATCTCGCTGGGCCGTGGCATGGTGCGCGAAGACGTGAACGCCCTGTTGTTTGACGAACCGTTGACGGTGATTGATCCGCATATGAAATGGGAGCTGCGCACACAGCTGAAATCCCTGCATCACGAATTTGGTCACACCATGATTTACGTGACCCATGACCAGACCGAGGCGCTGACTTTTGCTGATAAGGTGGTGGTCATGTATGATGGGCGCGTGGTGCAGATGGGCACGCCGCAGGAATTGTTCGAGACACCGGAACATACTTTTGTCGGCTATTTCATCGGCTCGCCCGGCATGAACGTGCTGCCCGCCGAGGTGAACGGTGACAAGGCGGTGCTGGCGGGTACCCAGATTGATCTGGGCAAGGGTTTTGGGACACCAACGGGCAAGGTTGAACTGGGCGTACGTCCAGAATTCACCGCGCTTGCCACGGGTGAACAGGGGCTGCCGGTCACGATCAAGCGGGTTGAAGACGTGGGCCGCCATAAGATCGTGCGCGCCGAGTTCAACGGCACAGAGGTGAATATCCTTGCGCCCGAAGGTGCCGAAATTTCGCCCGATATGAACCGCGTGGTTTTTGATCCGGCGGGTGTGAACGTTTATTCCGACAGCTGGCGCGTCGCGCCAAAGGGGGCCTGATATGAACAAGACCGTCAATCAAAAGGCGTGGTTCCTGATCCTGCCGGTGCTTGTGTTGGTCGCATTCTCTGCTGTTATCCCATTGATGACAGTGGTGAATTATTCAGTGCAGGACACGTTCGGCAACAACCAGTTTTTCTGGGCGGGCCTTGAGTGGTTCGAGGAGATGCTGGCATCTGAGCGGATGTGGAATGCGCTGGGGCGTCAGATTACGTTCTCGGCGATCATCCTTGCCATTGAAATTCCGCTGGGGATTTTTGTGGCGCTGAACATGCCCAAATCGGGGTTCTGGGCGTCGCTCTGTCTGGTGCTGATGTCACTGCCGCTTTTGATCCCGTGGAATGTGGTGGGCACGATCTGGCAGATTTTCGGGCGCGTGGATATTGGCCTGTTGGGCTATACGCTGGCGGCTTTGGGTATTGATTACAACTACACCCAAGATTTCTATGCTGCTTGGATCACTGTTATTGTGATGGACGTCTGGCACTGGACATCATTGGTGGCACTCCTGGCCTATGCCGGTCTGCAATCCATTCCTGATGCCTATTACCAAGCGGCCAAGATTGATCAGGCCAGCCGTTGGAAAGTGTTCCGCTTCATTGAGTTGCCCAAGATCACCGGCGTGTTGATGATCGCTATTCTGTTGCGGTTTATGGACAGCTTTATGATCTACACAGAGCCGTTTGTGGTCACCGGGGGCGGGCCGGGTAACTCGACGACCTTCCTGTCGATTGATCTGGTGAAGATGGCGCTGGGACAGTTCGACCTTGGCCCCGCCGCCGCGTTCTCGATCATGTATTATCTGGTGATTTTGCTGGTGTCCTACGTGTTCTACACCGTGATGACGAACCTTGATAAAAGGGATGGCCACTGATGTCCGATACCTTGCAAACACAACCTCGCCGCTTGCCGCGTATTAAGGGTAATGCCGTGGTGATGGGCCTGTATCTGTTGTTTTTGTTGCTGCCGATTTACTGGCTGGTGATGATGAGCCTGAAGACCAATTCGGAAATTCTGAACACCTTTACCCTGTGGCCGCGTGATCTGACGTTTGACAACTATCTGACGATCCTGACGGATGCGTCGTGGTATACTGGTTATCTGAATTCCATGGCCTATGTGGTGATGAACATGGTGATATCGCTGCTGGTGGCGCTGCCGGCGGCCTACGCCTTCAGCCGCTATACCTTCATGGGTGACAAACATCTGTTCTTCTGGCTGTTGACCAACCGCATGGCCCCGCCGGCGGTCTTTGCCCTGCCGTTCTTCCAGCTTTATAGCTCGGTTGGGCTGTTCGATACACATATCGCCGTTGCTTTGGCGCATTGCCTGTTCAACGTGCCATTGGCCGTGTGGATTTTGGAAGGGTTCATGCGCGGCGTGCCCAAAGAGATCGACGAGACCGCCTATATCGACGGCTATTCCTTCCCGCGGTTTTTTATCAAGATTTTCACGCCCCTCGTTGCCTCTGGCATCGGCGTCACCGCGTTCTTCCTGTTTATGTTCTCATGGGTGGAACTGTTGCTGAGCCGCACGCTGACATCGGTCAACGCAAAGCCCATCGCCGCCACGATGACCCGTACCGTCGGGGCCGCTGGCATCGACTGGGGGGTGCTGGCTGCCGCCGGTGTGCTGACCATCGTGCCGGGTGCTTTGGTGATCTATTTTGTCCGCAACTACATCGCCAAGGGCTTTGCCCTGGGTCGCGTTTAAGTAAGGGAGAACAATAATGGACTGGATGGCATGGACTTGGCCGACCGCCGCTTTCTTCGGCATCATCGCGGCAACGCTGGCGACCTTTACGGTGCTGGCAATCAAATTCCCCGAGGCACCGCGCGCCGGTATTTTGCGGATCGAAACGACCCGTGGTGATCGCCTTTTCATCACGCTTTTGGGCTCTGCCTTTATCAATCTGGCATGGCTTGGCCTACTGGATGCGCCGCAATGGGGTGCGTTGATTGTTTGCCTGTTCTACGCCGTAGCGGTGTTCCGCTGGGTGTAATCGAAAAGGCAGTCCGGCAAGCAAGAACCGGATCGCCTTCATTACCATCATTTAGGGAGGATCCAAAAATGAACTTGCGACTTAAGGGAACCACAGCAATTGCGCTGGCGACATGTATGTTCGCCGCCCCCGCCTTTGCTGACATGGATGCCGCCAAGGCATTCCTCGACAGTGAAATCGGCGATATGTCGGTGCTGTCACGTGCAGATCAGGAAGCTGAATTGCAGTTCTTCGTCGATGCGGCCAAGCCGTTTGACGGCATGGAGATCAACGTTGTCTCCGAAACCATCGGTACGCACACCTATGAATCCACCGTGCTGGCCCCCGCGTTTGAGGCCATCACCGGTATCAAGGTCACACATGACCTGATCGGCGAGGGTGACGTCGTTGAAAAGCTGCAAACACAAATGCAGTCAGGCGAAAACATCTATGACGCCTATATCAACGACTCCGACCTGATCGGCACGCATTGGCGCTATCAGCAGGCGCGTAACCTGAGCGACTGGATGTCTGGTGAAGGGGCTGCGGTCACCAACCCGAACCTCGATCTGGAAGATTTCATCGGTCTGTCCTTTACTACAGGGCCAGATGGCAAAGTTTATCAATTGCCCGACCAGCAGTTCGCGAACCTTTATTGGTTCCGCTATGATTGGTTCAACGACGAACAGAACAAGACGGATTTCAAAGCGAAATACGGCTATGATCTGGGTGTGCCAGTCAACTGGACCGCTTACGAGGACATTGCGGAATTCTTCACAGGGCGAGACCTGTCGCGTCTGGGTGTCGAAGGCGAAGTCTTTGGCAACATGGACTATGGCAAGAAAGACCCGTCTTTGGGTTGGCGCTATACTGACGCGTGGCTGTCCATGGCTGGTGCCGGTGACGTAGGCGAGCCGAACGGTCTGCCGGTTGACGAATGGGGCATCCGTGTGAACGAGAATTCACAGCCGGTTGGTTCCTGTGTCGCGCGTGGCGGTGCCACCAACGGGCCAGCGGCGGTTTATGCGGTGACCAAGGCAATCGAATGGCTGGAAAAATACTCTCCACCAGCGGCTGCCGGTATGACATTCTCCGAGGCGGGTCCAATCCCGGCGCAGGGCAATGTTGCACAGCAGATGTTCTGGTACACGGCATTTACAGCCGCATCGGTAGAGCCTGATCTGCCCGTGATGAACGAAGATGGCACGCCAAAATGGCGCATGGCACCTTCGCCACATGGTGCATATTGGACCGAGGGCACCAAGATCGGATACCAAGATGCCGGTTCCTGGACCCTGATGAAATCAACACCTGTTGATCGCGCTCAGGCGGCCTGGCTCTATGCCCAGTTCGTGACCTCCAAAACCGTTGACGTGAAGAAAAGCCATGTTGGTCTGACGTTCATCCGTGAATCCACGATCCAGCATGAAAGCTTTACCGAGCGTGCGCCGAAACTGGGTGGTCTGGTTGAATTCTACCGTTCGCCAGCGCGCGTTCAGTGGTCACCAACCGGCACAAACGTGCCTGACTATCCAAAGCTGGCACAGCTGTGGTGGCAGAACATTGGCGACGCGATGTCAGGTGCGAAAACACCTCAGGAAGCACTGGATTCACTCTGTGCAGATCAGGAAAAAGTGCTGATCCGTTTGGAGCGTGCCGGTGTTCAGGGCGACATTGGTCCGAAGATGAACGAAGAGAAAGATGCTGATTACTGGCTGTCACAGCCCGGTTCGCCCAAAGCGAAACTGGCAAACGAAGACGAAGAGCCGGTAACGATCGCTTATGACGAGTTGATCAAGTCCTGGCAGTAAGCCATTGATCCGGGGCTGGTTCGCCGGCCCCGGACACCTCCTCGCGTGGTGAGGCCCTATGCGTCGCCAAACGTGTTAAGGTATTCGCTGACCCGCACGCCGAAACGGCGTTGAAATGCGCGGCGCATACGTTGCAAATCCCCAAATCCGCTGTCTCTTGCGACCTGTTTCAACGGCAGGTTCTCTGACAACAGCCCCCGTGCGTGATCCACCCGCACCCGTTCAACGAACTGCGCTGGCGTGTCTTGCAAATCACGTTTGAAGTGCCGCGACAGGGTGCGCGGGTTCATACCCGCAGTTTCGGCCAGCCGTTCAAGCGACCAATGCGCCTGTGGTTGCGAGATCACCTGTTCAATCAGCCGCGCAAGCGTCTCGTCCTGCGAAAACTGGCCAGCCAGATGCAGGGCATATTGGCTCTGCCCTCCGGTGCGGCGCAGTTGCACAACCAGCTCGCGGGCGACCTCAAGTGCAACAGCCGGCCCGCAATCGGCGCGCACAATGGCCAGTGTCAGATCAATGCCCGTGACTACTCCGGCTGAGGTGAACACCCGCCCTTGTGTGGTGCATATCCGGTCCAGATCCCAGTTGACCTTGGCATAGCTGCGCACGTCCGCTGCGCGGGACCAATGGGTTGTTGCGGCCTTTCCGTCCAATACCCCCGCAGCGGCCAGTACGAGCGCGCCTGAGCAGATCGAGATCAACCGGCCGTCACCCTCCAATGCGGCGCGTTCCTGAATGATCCGGCGCAACTGCGGGTCTTCTATCATCGCGTCCACGCCGATGCCGCCGGGGATTAACAGGTCGTTTGAGGCAGAAGTACATCCCAGTTTCGCCTCCGGCTCCAGCCGCAGCCCGCAACAACTGCGCACCGGTCTGCCGTCCAAGGTGACATACCGCATCTTGTATTTGCGGCGGCTGTTCACGCGGGCCGTTTTGAACGTCTGTACCGATCCGGCCACATCCAAAAGGTTCATATCCTTATAAAGCAGAACGTCGATACTGCGCGCTGTGACAGGTGTGTCCATTTTTGATGCCTCTTTGACATGTCAGACATCATGCATCTGATTTACATCCAACCGTGTCAACCATTCCCAAGAAAGTCTTGCCCCTATGATCAACATGCCTTTTGCCCGTAACGGTAACTTTTTGGGGCTGCTGGCCGCCAATACCATCCTTGGTGCGGCGATGCCGATGCTGATTATCCTTGGCGGGCTTGCGGGGCTGATGCTGTCGCCGACCACCGCGTTGGCGACTTTGCCGGCCTCGCTGCAGACACTGGCGGGGTTGTTTGCCGCGGCACCGTTTTCGATGATGATGGGGCGGTTTGGCCGCAAGACGGGGTTTGTGATCGGTGTGGCCCTGGCTGTCGCCGGGGCGTTGCTGGGCGTTTGGGCAATGCTCTCAGGCAGTTTCATTCTGTTGTGCGCCGGTCACCTTGCGCTGGGGGCGGCGCTTGCCTGTTTTCAGTTCTTTCGCTTCGCTGCCGCAGAGGTTGTCAGCCCTGAGTGGCAGCCGGTGGCGATTTCGCTGATGTTGACCTCGGGCTTGGTTGCGGCTTTTGCCGGGCCGCAGCTCTTTATCATGGCCAAGGATGCCTTGGCACCCGTTCCTTTGGCTGGGGCCTATGCGGCGATTGGCCTGATATCCGTGATCGGGCTTGTGCCGCTTGCCTTTGTGCGTATGCCAAAAGGATCGGCCCCGGCAAATCAAACATTTCGCGATCGGCTTGCGGCCCTTGCGGTGTTGCGGCGCAAACCGGTTCGGCGGGCAGTTGCAATCGGGGCGGTGTCACAAGGGATCATGGTGTTCCTGATGATCCCGACACCGCTGGCGATGGTCGGCTGTGGTTTTAGCGAGGCGGTCGCAGGGGATGTCATCCGTTGGCACGTCGTTGCAATGTTCGCCCCCAGTTTCTTCACCGGGTTTCTGATCAAGCGTTTCGGGACAGAGCGCATTACACTTGCTGGTTTGGCCTTGCTGGTTGTCTCTGCGGTTGTTGCGCTTGGTGGTTTGTCCGGGGCGCATTTCTATGGCGCGCTTGTCTTGTTGGGGCTGGGGTGGAATTTTGGCTTTATCGGGGCGACAAACATGTTGGCAAATGTGGTGTCTGACGCGGAAAAGCCCATGGCGCAGGGGGCCAATGACACCGTGATTGCACTGGCCTCGACGCTATGTGCTTTTGCGGCGGGGGCCATCGTTGCGGGTTACGGATGGACGGTGCTGGCCTTGGCGGCGCTGGTTATTCTGGTGGCGGCATTGTGTTGCTTGCATTGGCCCGCGCGCCAACCCGCCTGATAGGCACACCGTTGAGCCGTGACAGGCCCACGGCATATCTCTTGCCCCACCCTCTGCTTTCCTTCATATTCAAATAGTAGAATTATTGGAGGGAAGGATGGCGGTTTCAAGACGACAATTCCTCGCGGGGGCGGCGGGGGTCGCGGCCAGTCACGGCCTTGCACTGTTTCCCGCACAGGCCCATGCGCAGATCACCTTGGGCGACATGCGGCTGGATGTGGTCAGTGACGGATCGCTGACCTTGCCGGGCGGGTTTATCTTTGACCCCATGCCCAAGGCCGAATTGCTGCCGATCCTCGAAACGCTTGGGCAGTCTGCCGAGGTGCTGACCCCGCCATGCAACGTGACGTTGCTGCGTCATGGCGGACGCACCGTGCTGTTTGATGTCGGATCAGGGCCGGATTTTGCGCCGGACTCCGGCGATTTGCTGGCGTCGCTTGCAGGATTGGATGTCACCCCTGACGAGGTGACCGACATTGTGTTTACCCATGCCCACCCGGATCATCTCTGGGGGCTGTTGGATGATTTCGACGACCCGTTGTTCCCGCAGGCCCGTTATCTGATCGGGCAGGCAGAGTGGGAGTATTGGATGAACCCCAACACGGTGGACGAGATTGGCGAGGCCCGCCTGTCGTTTGCTGTTGGCGCCCAGCGGCGGCTTGCGTTGATCAAGGATCAGATCGGGTTTTTCGGCGATGGGGATGAGATTATGCCCGGCGTTGCCGCCCGTGCCAGCTACGGCCATACGCCCGGTCATATGGCGTTTGAGGTCCGGCAGGGCGGGGATGCGGTGATGATCCTCGGGGATTGTATCGGCAATGATCATATCGCTTTCGCCAAACCGGAGTGGCACTCGGGGTCTGATCAGGACCCTGAAACTGCGGCAGCAACACGTCTGTCGTTGATGGACCAGCTGGCGCAGGAAAAGACCCGTGTCATTGGCTACCACCTCACCGGAAACGGTATCGGCTATGTTGATAAGACATCCGCCGGATATGCTTTTGTGAAGGAATAAAATTCATGCGACTGCTCTCCCTTATCTGTGCGTTGATTGCCGGCCCCGTTTTGGCCAGCGAGGACATCGCCGACCAGTATCCGGCGTCGATGCTGTATTCGAAACCGGTCGAGGTTATCCCGAATGTGTTTTCCGCCATCGGTGCCACAGCGCCGCCGACCTATGACAATGCCGGCCATAACAACAACCTTAGCTTTATCCTTACCGGTGATGGGGTGGTTGTGGTGAATGGCGGCGGATCATACCTTTTGGCCAAGGCATTGCATGACGAGATCAAGACAGTGACGGATCAGCCGGTCAAGCTGGTGCTGAATGAGAACGGGCAGGGCCATGCGATGCTGGGCAATTCCTATTGGGCAGAACAGGGGGTTGAAATTGTCGCCCATGTGGATGCCGCAGAGGAGTTTAAGGCCCATGGTGGTCAGGATCTGCGCGCGACACAGGCCCGTGTGAAAGAGCGGGCCGAACAAACCAAGGTAACCCTGCCGACCAAGACATTCGAAGATGAATATCTGGTTGAGATGGGCGATATGCAGATCGAAGCGCGCTATCTCGGACCAGCCCACAGTCCCGGCGATATTGTGATCTGGCTGCCTGCGCAAAGTCTGGTCATATCGGGCGACGTTGCCTTTCATGAACGCATGTTGCCGATCTTTGAGCATACGATGACGGCGGATTGGGTCGAAACATGGAATGCCGCCTTTGAACCGCTGGGCGCGACCTATGTCATTCCGGGGCACGGTCATCCCACCAACATGGATCAGGTGCGCCGCTATACGCATGATTACTTGGTCTATCTGCGCGAGAAGATCGGTGCGCATCTGGACGCGGGCGGTGATCTGGCTGACGCGTTTTATGTCGATCAGACCCCCTATAGGCATCTGGATACTTTCGAGGAGCTGGCCACCAAGAATGCAGGCCGGGTCTATGAACAGATGGAGTTTGAATAACGCGACAGCGGTCGCCGGGCGCGGCTGGACAGGGGCTGTCGGGCTGTGCCGTTGATCTGCGTCAATGCGGTTTGCCGGTCAAATCGATACCAAATGATCATGCCAAGCGGAGTTTTTGCCGATGGAGAACCTGATCGACAGTTTCGGAGAGGGCCGGATTTTATTCGGGTTTGCCGTGCTTATCGGTATGGTGTTCGGCGCTGCGGCCCAGCATTCTCGGTTTTGCCTGCGTGCGGCAACGATTGAGTTCTCGCATAACATCTGGGGGCCGCGCATTGCCATCTGGTTTGTGGCTTTCAGTGCGGCGGTCCTTACGGTGCAATTGGCCATTGTGCTGGGCCATCTGGATTTGTCCGATGCCCGCCAGATCGCGGCGCAGGGCAGTCTGTCGGGCGCGATACTGGGCGGGGCGCTGTTTGGCTCGGGGATGATATTGGCACGTGGTTGTGCCAGCAGGTTGCTGGTTCTGTCAGCCACGGGAAATCTGCGGGCCATTGTCACGGGACTGGTGCTGACCCTGACGGCGCAGGCCTCGTTACGGGGCGTCCTATCGCCGCTGCGTGAAAGTCTAAGCGCGATTTGGACAGTGGAAGGCGGCCCGTCCCGCGACCTTCTTGTCTATATCGGAATATCGCCGTTGAGCGCAGCGGTGATCGCCGGTGTCTGTGTGTTGCTGGCCATCGCATTCGCGGCCTATCGTGGCAAAGAAAAAAGCCGGATATTCGCGGCGGTGCTGGTCGGGGCGGCAATCTCGGCGGGCTGGATGGCAACCTACAGCGTGGCGCAAAACTCGTTTGAGGTGGTGCCGGTGTCCTCGATCACATTTACCGGGCCGTCAGCGGATACCTTGATGGGGTTTGTGAATGAACGCCAACTGCCGCTGAGCTTTGGATCGGGTCTTGTGCCGGGGGTGTTTCTGGGGGCTTTCCTGATGGCTTGGCTGTCCAAAGAGGCCAAAATACAACGCTTTGAGCCACAGATGCCGATGGAACGCTATCTTCTGGGCGGCGTTATGATGGGCTTTGGCAGTATGCTGGCCGGTGGCTGTGCCGTGGGGGCGGGCATGTCGGGGGGCGCGATTTTTGCCCTTACCGCATGGCTGGCCTTGTTGTCGATGTGGGTTGGTGCGGTGCTGACCCAACGCATTTCCGAAGCGGGTCTTGGGGGTGGGATTGCGCGCCCGCGCGCACAATCCTAATTGCTAATTCGCAACGGCCTCTTGGGCAATTTCGTCCAGCAGTGCCTGAACTTCTTGCATCGGCCCTTTGGGATAATTGCGGTACCCGACCATGACGCGCCCCTCACGTTCGGCCACAAAAATTCCGTAGGGACAATGGGCGATGTTCATCGGGTCCACCTCCATCATTTTGCGTGACAGAACGGCGGAACAGAAAATAAAGATGTCTGCCGCCTCGAACAGGGGCTGTGTGCTGCCGACATCCGCGCCGGTACGTTTCAGCATTTCACCGGTGTGGCTGACATGGTCGATGACCAGCCCCTTGCCGACAATGGCACTTTCCACGCTAAAGGTAGCGTCGTCAAAACTGCCATCGAAATCGTAGACGGTCGAGGTGTCTTCGGCCTGCGCAGCAGCGCTCATAAAGAGGCTGGCGATGCCGGCGATTAGAAATGATCTCATGTTGGTTCCTCCCGGATTAATTCTATCAGTGTAAAGAAAGAACCGCAGCAGGGGCTTTGATGTATCGCAAAACCCCTGCCGGAATATCTAGCCGAACATATCTGCAGTGATGCCCGCGTACCAACCTTCGGATTCCTCATAGGTCGCGCGGCGCAGATCGGCCGCTTCGCCGGTGGCGGAAATAAACCCGTCGACTTTGGCGATTTTCTCGTCTGTTGCCTCGTAGGTGGCCCCAACCTTGACGCCGTCGTTGGTGTCGATCAGTGACCAGCAGGTGTTGGAGAACTTGGCCGGGAATACCTTGGAACCGGTCAATGCCCCGCGCACCGCGTTGGCGCAAACCTTGGCCTGAGAGTTGGCCGAGAAGCCGGATTTTGGCATGTCGCCCTGTTGGGACGCGTCGCCCAGCACGTAAACGTCGGGGTCTGCTTTGGTTGACATATCTGCCGCGTTGACTGGTGCCCAATTGCCCTCTGTAACGCCGGCCAGTTCTGCGATCCGCCCGGCTTTCATCGCAGGAATGACGTTGCAGACATCCACTTGTGTGACCTCGCCATCGATGGTGACGGTCATGGCACCGGGATCAACCGAGACATTGCCACCACCGAAATCCTCGCCGATCCAGTCAACCATACCTTCGTAATAGTTTGCCCAGCCTTCCTGAAACAGGCTCTGCTTGGAGAACTTCGCCTTTGGGTCGGCGATGATGATCTTGGCCGTTGGATTGTTGGCCTTGAGGAAATGCGCAACCATTGACACGCGTTCATAAGGCCCGGGGGGGCAGCGGAATGGATTTGGCGGCGCAACCATTGCAAAAGTGCCACCTTCGGGCATCGCCATCAGCTGGGCCTTAAGCAGTTCGGTCTGCGAGCCCCCTTTATAGGCGTGGGGCATGGCGTTTTGCGCAGAGACGTCCCAGCCCTCGACCGCGCCTTCGACAAAATCAATGCCTGGGCTGAGGATCAGCTTGTCATAGGGCAGGGAACCGCCCCCAGCGAGGGCCACGGTCTTGGCGGCGCGGTCCACACCTGTGGCCCAGTCGTGGATTACATTCACGCCACCGGCGGCCAGCGTGCCATAGCTGTGGCCAAGGTCGTCCATTTCCTTGAAACCGCCAAGATAGAGGTTCGAGAAGAAGCAGGTGTAATACATCCGCGTTGGTTCGATCAACGTGACGTCCACTGCGCCTTTGCTGTCCTTGGCGATATAGCGTGCGGCGGTTGCCCCGCCCGCACCGCCGCCAATCACAACAACACGCGGTTTGCCATGGCCGGCGGCAAAAACACCGGGCGCGGCAAGTGTTACGGCGGCAGCGGCGCTGGTTCCGATAAAGGCACGTCTGTTCAGTGTCATGTGGTTTCCTCCCGATGTGGCCCCGCTTATTCGAGGTCCCTAAAATACGCAGCAATCGCTGCAACCTCTTCGTCAGACAGGCGCCCGGCCATCATTTGCATGACGGGATGTGGTCTGAGCTTGCGTTTATAAGCATACATGGCGACGACAAAATCTTGCGTCGGCCATCCGGAAATACCGGGGATGCCGTCATTGGCACCGCTGCTTTGGTGGCAGGTCGTGCATTCGCTGGCGAGATATTCACCATACTCTGGATCGCCCTGAATGGCGAGGATCGCAGGATCCAGATCGTGATCGGTGCCGGTCGCGGTGGGTTCTGCTTCGGGGATGTCTGACGGATTGTCCGAATAGGCACGCAGATAGGCCAGCAGATGCGAGCGCTCCTCAATGTCTTTGATCCCGCGAAAGCTCATTCTGGTTTTCGAGATCAGCGCCTTGGGGTTTTCAATATAGGCATCAAGGGTCTTTTCCGTCCAGATCAGCCCGTCGTCACCGGCGCGGATCATGCTTTTGGAGTATTTAACATCCGCCACAGCACCCGCTGGCCGCCCAAAGATTCCGTTTAGATGCGGTCCGACGCGGTTCTTGGCACCTTCACCTATTTCGTGGCAGGAAGTGCATTTGCGAAAAACATCGGCCCCTTTTTCCGGGTCACCCAATTCGTTCGACCATGCCATCCCTGCCGCGCAGATGGCGGCAAGGCTGAGGGCGGATTGGAGGGGCCAGCGCATTCCGCTATTCCGTAACCGACTTGAGGTATTCGATCACTGCGGCCTGATCCGCTTCTTTCTTGAGGCCCGCAAAGGACATTTTTGTGCCCTTCATGTATTTCTTGGGTTTGGCCAGAAACGCGGCAAGTTCGCCCTCTGTCCAGAGCAGACCATCCTTGCCGGCGGCCTGCATTGGTTTGGAGTATTTGAACCCCTCAACAGCACCAGCGGCCTGCCCGACGATCCCGGTCAGGATCGGACCGGTGCGGTTCTTGGCACCCGCGCCCAGTTGGTGGCAGGATTTGCATTTCTTGAATACTTTCTCGCCCTTTTCTGCCAGATCGGCGTCAAATGCGGCAACGGTTTCTACCGCTGCGGTTTCCTCTGCCGGGGCTGCCGCGCTGGTTGCGGCAACCTCAACTGGTTGAGCTTCCTCGCTGTCTGCGACCGCGGTCTCTTCTTGCGGCGTTACGTCCAGAACCCTGGCCCGCATCGTCACTTTGACCTCTGACTTGCAATTTTCCATGCAGGGTTCGCCGGTCCATTTGCTGTATTCGGTTTCGGCACGGTTATCGAGAATGAAGCCATCCGCATTGGGCATGTCGACGTCGAAAAAACTTTCGTTTGAAAGCACAAAGTCATCTTCGATCAGATCGTTTGAATACAGGATATAGGCAACAATCGAATAGACGTCATCGTCACTCAGGGTGCCGGCATTGCCATAGGGCATTGACCGTTTGATGTAGTCAAAAGCGGTTGAAAGATAAGGCCAGTAAGAACCGACTGTTTTTAACGGGTCCTCGTGATCCAGTGTGTCTGCGCCACCGGCCAGTTTGGGCCAGTTGTCGATACCTTCGGCAAAGTCACCGTGACAAGCCGCACATTGGGTGGCAAAAATCTCTTCCCCGATCAGTGCATCACCAGAGCCAACTGGCAATCCGGTGCCGTCAGGGCGGATGTCCCCATCCCATGCGGCAATCTCATCGGGCAGGGCTGCACGTCCGAGGCCAAATTTTTCTGCGAGGGCAGGGACGGCCGTCAGGGCAAGGGCACCTGCCAGTGCGGTTGATTTAAGAAACTTCGACATTTTCCGCCTCGCCGTTGCTGCGCACCAGCCATGTCTGGATGCAGTTATTGTGGTAGATCGAATTCAGGCCGCGCACTTCGCGCAGCTGCGCTTTGGTTGGCTGGATGTAACCGGTGTCATCCATTGCACGGCTTTGCAGTATCATTTCGCTGCCGTCCCATTCCGTATCCAGATAGAAACGGGTCAGGGCCATTTTTTCACCGGGTTTGGCCAGCCTTGCGGTTTCCCATGTCATGCCACCGTCTTTGGAGACATCCACGCGGGTGATCGCGCCGCGACCGGACCACGCCAGACCGGTAATCACCAGTGGCCCCTTGCCGTGGGTGATCGGTGCCTGCGGGCTGGGGCTGGTCACAACGGATTTTGCATCCATCGCCCAAGTCCATTTCCGCGCGATGCCGTTTTCCAGAACATCGGTATATTTTGAGGTTTCTTCGCGGCTTTCGACGGGGCCGTCCATCACCTCGATCCGGCGGATCCATTTGACCCACATGTTGCCTTCCCAACCGGGCACAACAAGGCGCACAGGATAACCGTGTTCTTTGCGCAGGGCCTCGCCATTGGCTTTGAAGGCAATCAGGCAATCATCCAGCGCCTTTTCCATCGGGATCGACCGCCCGTTGGACGAGGCATCGGCACCTTCGACAAAGATCCATTTGTTCTTGAGGTCACCTGCCGTATCCAGCCCGGCCTCTTCCAGCAGGGTGCGCAGGGGCACACCGGTGTATTCCATGTTGTGGATCATACCGTGGGTAAATTGCGCACCGTTCAGCTGGGCACCGGCCCATTCCATGCCAGTATTCGCGGCGCATTCGCAGAAATAGACGTGGTTTTCGCGCGGAAAGCGTTCAAGATCGGCGTAGGAAAACACCATTGGCGTGTCGACCAGACCGTTCAGCATCAAACGGTAGTCTTCCTTGCGCAAATCAATGGCACCGGAATGGTGGCGTTCAAAGGCACAGCCTTGCGGGGTGATTGTCCCATCCAGCGCGTGGATGGGCGTAAAGTTGATTGAACTGACCGTATCGGCCGTCAGCCACTCTACATTGCGCCGGATCACGTCACCCTCGTGTTCGATTGGCAAGCCGTAGGGGGTGGCATCCACCCCGTCGCCGAATTCCTGTGCCCAGGGTTGGACCTCGGTAATAAGAGGATCAGGGCTCTGCGCCTTGGCGGCTGTTGCGCTCAATGCGCCCGCGCCTGCTGCTGCTGCCCCCCGCAAGAATGCACGACGGGATGTCCCGTTTCCTGTTCGATTATCTGACATGTCAGATGCCTCCGTTTTGAAGCCTGGCCTAGTTGCCGACCACTGTCACACTGTTGTTTGGATCAAGAGAGATGGTGCCCTGTTTGGCGATATGCGCCTCGACCACATCCCAGATCGGTGGCCCTTCTGTGCCCTCGTTGACCGATGCCCAACCGGCAATCTGATAAGTCTTGGCTGGGTCAATCAGCTCGCCGGTCTTGAGCAGCGTCATTTCAGTGATCCGGTCGCCCTGCGGTTTGGTCACGTCGATCCGGTAGCCAAGGCCGCCGACACGCACCATGTCACCGCCCTGTTGGTAATAGGGATCGGGGTTGAACAGGTTGTCGGCCACATCCTCAAGCACCACATGCAGGAATTCGCCGGTCATTTCCGTGCGATAGGCCTCGCCATAGCTCATTGAGGTAACGTTCCAGATGTCCTGGCGGGTGATATCCTGCCCGGGCAGAATCGATGGCCCCCAACGCACGCCGGGGGACAGGGCAATATCGGCGTCCCGCTCGGAGATCAGCGCGTCACAGATCAGATCATCCCATGTGCCATTGAAATTGCCACGGCGGTAAAGTGTCTGGTCGTCTGCGGTCTTGCCGATCACCTCGGCCAGCGCATCGGCGTAAGGGGCGCGTTGTTCATCAATGACTTTGGTTACAGCGGC
Source organism: Sulfitobacter sp. M05 (assembly GCF_029285175.1). GTDB lineage: Bacteria > Pseudomonadota > Alphaproteobacteria > Rhodobacterales > Rhodobacteraceae > Sulfitobacter. Next base: position 26,551 of record NZ_JABEDH010000004.1, read on the forward strand.
GTCGGGCGTGATCACATCCGAAAAGATCGGGATCAGCTTGTGGCGGAACCCCATCATGCGCCCATCGCGCACGTCCAGATCAACACGGCTGACGAACTTACCGTTCGAGCCGGAAGCCACGATGATGGTTTCGCCCACCAGCACCGGTTCGGGCAGCGCGTCATGGGTATGGCCTGACAGGATCACGTCAATGCCACTCACTTTACCAGCCATCTGTTTGTCCACGTCGAAGCCGTTGTGCGAAAGACAAACGACCAGCTCGGCGCCGGCGGCGCGAACTTCGTTCACCATTTCCTGCATCCGTTCATCGCGGATACCGAAAGAGTATTCAGGGAACATCCAGCCGGGGTTGGCAATCGGCATATAAGGAAAGGCCTGACCGATGACGGCGATCTTGACGCCGCCGCGTTCGAAAAACTTGTAAGGTGGGAACAGGTCTGTCGGCTCGTCCCACTCGGCATCGAAAATATTCTGGCCAAGAGCGGCAAAGGGCAGGCCCTCGACAATTTCATTCACCCGATCGGACCCCAACGTAAATTCCCAGTGAAAGGTCATCGCGTCCGGTTTCAGCGCGTTCATCACGTTGACCATGTCCTGACCTTGGGTCTGGTGGCAGGTATAGCTGCCGTGCCATGTGTCGCCGCCGTCCAGCAAAAGGGCATCCGGGCGATCCGCGCGGATGGCATTGACCACGGTTGAAACACGGTCCAACCCGCCAACTTTGCCGTATCCTTTGGCAAGCGAGGCAAAATCATCGTGGGTCAGCGCATAGGCCGAGGGGCTGCCGTCTTCCACGCCATAGAGTTTGCGGAAATCGGCACCGGTGATATGGGGCACCGCGCCCTTGTTGCCACCCACACCGATATTGACGGATGGTTCACGGAAGTAGATCGGTTTCAGCTGGGCATGAATGTCTGTCACATGGATCAGCGAGACATTGCCAAAGGTGTCAAACTCCAACAGCTTGTCCTGGGTAAGCGATTGCTGCGCGGCAAGGCGCGCCCAGTTGCCAAAACCAGAACCGCCATAAAGAGCAGCGGCTGCCATGCTGGTCTGTAAAAAATCACGGCGAGAAATCATGGTGGGCTCCTGATGTCACATACATATGCGCATTTGTGAATTGATTGGGTGTAAAAATGGCCCCGCCCGGAACACCGGTGCGGGGCCAATTGATTAGTTACGGATCGACGGGCCTTCGACACTCAACCCGTTGCCGCGGGAGGCGACATAAAGCTCAAGAGCTACGAATTCGGCGCTGCCGGGTTTGTAGGTTTCGGCACGTGTGTCACGGATACAGCCTTTAAAACGTGAATGTGCGCCGTTCAGCTTGGTGTTTTTCAAACGATACACGGGAAAGCCGTTGATCTGGCCTTGGCTCAGGTGGTCGGCGCGGATCATGTTGCCATAATTGTCTTCGTGGCAATTGGCACAGGACAGCTCAAGCTGGCCCGTCCGTGTGTAGTACAGTTCCTTGCCTTTTTCCCAAGTCGACTGCGCCGGGCCGTCGATTGCGACATTCACCGGCAGGCCGCGCGATACGGCGGACAGGGCTGCCTCCATGTTGATCGCGTCCCCCTTGTCGTATTTCCAAGGATCAGCGCCCATGCGGTTCTCGCGACAATCGTTCACCTGCATCTGCAAGGTGCGCACTTCGCCTGCTGCATCGTTCCACTTGGGATAGGTCGCCTTGACGCCGGCCATGCTGTCCATGTCGTTGTGACAAGAGGCGCATGATTTGCCTTCAGAGCCGTCTACCGTGTTCCAGGCGTCTTGCCCCTGTTCGACAAAAATCATGCCGGGGTTGTCAAAGTCGTCTGCCTGCATGGCGCGGGTTTCCGTGCCACGGAAAAGCCAGCCTGACATGACTTCATCCAAAGCATCCGAAAGATGCGCCGGTGCCGCAGTGCGGGTCACGATTTCGGTTTCTTCATTCAGTATCAGGTTGTCATCAACCGGGTCTGCCGATGCGATGGACGTTGCCATCAGCGTCGCCAGAAAGGCGCCTGTCAATTTCCGCATGGTTTCCCTCCCAAGGATTTTAATTCAGCCGATCGCGATTGATTTTGTTTCTTCATAGATCGAGCCGTCGTCGTCGTACCACGTGAACTTGAATTCGCCGGCCTCGGGTACCAGCGCTTCGAATTCGAAGTACGGGTTTGTCGAGATTGCAGGCTCCATCTTTACGTCAACGACATTCTCACCGTTAAAGTCACAGGTGAAACGATTGATAATCGAACGGGGGATCGGGTTGCCATCGTCCCCTTTGCGCTGACCGGATTCCATTTTGTGGCTGATCAGCGTCTTGATGGTGATCGCATCACCAGCGGCCGCTTTTTTCGGAACTTTGACGCGGGGTTTTACACCAGATGCCATGATAATTCTCCTTCGTATCTGATTTAGCCGCCGCAGCCGCCGATTGTGACTTTTACCGCGCTTGAGGCCTGAACGAATGAACCGTCCTCCAGTTTGGCAACGGCGACCACATCCTGTGTGCCGGCAAGGCGGATGCGTGTCGACGCAGAGCGGGACGCGGCCAGCTTGCCAAAGCTGAAGGTCGCGACGCCGGGTGTCGGGTTGCCGGTGGCCAGCACCAGAATTTCAACCGCTGTGCCGGAGGACACTTCGATTGGTACTGTGTTGCCGTTTTCGGCAATTTCCGGTGCGGTCAGCTTGATGTCGCCAGTGCCGATTTCTGCTCCGCCGGTAAAGGCGGCAATCGCTTCATCGCTTGTTGCGGCGGATACGCGCATTGGCAAACCTGCGACCAACAAGGCACCGGCCCCCATTGCGATTGCATTCCGTCTCGTGAATTCCATGTTTTTACTCCTGATTTTCCCGCATGAACGGGATGTCCCGATGGGCCGGCCACCCCTTTTTGCGGGGAATGGCAGTTGCACCTTGGGATTGGCTATTCTTTGAGAGTGACCAGATAGGCCACAACATCTTCGATCTGCTGTGCGGTCAGAAGCGGACCGAATGTATCGTCCGCCGCTTTGCCGGTATAGGCGTTGCCGGGACGAATGAACCCTTCGGTTTTGTAAAAGGACGGCATCATGCTGTCATCGAACATCACCTTGGCATTGGCCACGATCCCGCGCAGTTCGGCTTCGGACCAGCGAGAGCCGGCACCGTCAAGCATCGGGCCGATTTCGCCATGGAATGGCACGTCGGACAGATCGGTGACCTCGTGACAGGCCACGCAATTGCCCTGTTTTTTGTCACCGACAATCTTGCGACCGTTCGCAGCATCACCGGCCATACCGGACAAGGACTGCGCAACCGCGCCGTCATCATCAAAGCTGACGGCAGTCGGCAGCACCTCATCAGCAAAGGCCACTGAGGCCGCAAGCCCCATCGCGGCGGCAGAAATGACAGAAATCCTCATGCGTCCTCCCAAACGTATTTATTTTGCTACCCTAACGCGGGGTAACCGGTTCACGCAACAACAAATTCAACTACTTGAATTATTTGAGGGTGGCAGGTGCTGGCAGAATCCCGGCGGGCTATTTGCTTTGCTCTGCGAACTTACGTGCATGATATCTCTGGAAACTTTCGTCACCATCATAACCTTTTTCGACAACCCAGTTCAGCATGTTGAAAGTCGTGTACCGACCAAAGGCACCGGGCATTGTCGCAACCGCCGCCTGTGAGGCGGGGGTATCGGCACCGACCTCTTCGGGAAAAAACAGAATCATCGGGGTAAACAGCGCCCCCCATTTCTTGACCATTTCCTTTTCCGGCAGAGCAGTGCCGTCAAAATCGGTTACTTCGACATCGCCAAACATATTGATCTGCACAACGAAAAACTTGTCCTCGATAAATGCAGCGATTTCAGGCACGGGAAACACCTCTTCGTGCATCTTCTCGCAGTAGATACAGCCGCGCTGTTCGATGATCACCATAAGGCGTTTGCCTTCGCCCGTCGCTTCGGCCAGATCCTCGGACAGGTCTTTGAAAGTGTCGCGCATCCACGGGGCCTTGTGCAGCCCGTCGTCGCCCAGCTCGGCGGCAAAGGCTGCGACGGTCATAACAAGGGTGACATAAGCAGCGATCAAAAGTCTCATCTGGTGTTCTCCTAGCGCAGCACGCCGATGTCAGGCCCAACAGCCAGCATCCATTGTGCGATATAGTTCATTGAATTGGTCGCGATCAGTACACCAAAGACAATCAGCATCGCGCCCATAACTTTTTCTATCGTGCCAAGGTGACGGCGAAACCCTGTCATCCAGCGCATGAACGGGCCGATAAAGAATGCGGCCAGAATGAACGGCGCGGTCATCCCCAGCCCGTAGACAAACAACAGCCAAGCGCCGGTTGCCGCGGTGTCTGCCCCCGCAGCGGTGAACAGGATTGCAGCCAGTACCGGCCCGACACAGGGCGTCCAGCCAAAGGCAAAGGCCAGCCCGATCACATAGGCCCCCAGCAGACTGACGTTGGAGGTGCCGCCGCCATCTGCACGCAGCTGTCGGTACAGGATGCCGATACGGATCACGCCCAGAAAATGCAGCCCCATCGCGATGATTATCGCCGCTGCAATCCAGCGCAGGATGTCAAAGTATTCACGCACCACTTGACCAAACAGGGTTGCGGCGGCACCGAGGCCCATAAAGATGGTGATCACGCCTGCGGCAAAGAAACAGGCGGCCAGCACCGCGCGATTGCGGATACTGTTGTCGATCTGCGCATCGGCGGTGATCTGGTTCATGCCGATCCCGGCAAGATAGCTGAGGTAAAAGGGCACAATGGGCAGAATGCACGGCGAGAGAAATGATAGAATGCCAGCAAACGCAGCACCGGCAAAGGTGATTTCCAGCATGGCAGGGTCCTGCTCTTGTTTAATTCACACATTCAGATTACGTTATTTGATTAACAAAGGTCAATTTCGCATGTCTTTCCGGTCGTTTCTTTTTGGCTTCTTGCTGCTTATTACTTCGGCATGGTCTGCGGCGGCTGGTACGCAGCTTGTCATGGTCGAAGAAAAGGGCTGTATGTGGTGTGCCCGGTGGAACGAAGAAATTGCGTCGATCTATCCCAAGACGGATGCCGGAAAGGCCGCACCTCTGCGCCGCATTGATATTCACGAGGCTGTGCCGAAAGATCTAGAGTTCGCGCGCAGGTTGGTATTCACACCGACATTCGTGTTGATGGTGGACGGGAAAGAGATATCGCGGATCGAAGGGTATTCCGGGGAGGATTTCTTTTGGGGTATACTCGAAAAAATGTTGTCGGATGCCAGAATCGATTTTAGCAGCTAAATCCGGAAAAAGGGCCCGATTGGCCAGAAGCACGACAAGAAGAGAGAAGAAAATGGGCCTGCCGGTATTTGATGTGAACATGTGCCCCGAAGACATGGACAAAATGGCAGAGAATGCCATGGATGCGTCCAATTTCCTCAAGGCGATCAGCCATGAAGGGCGGTTGATGATCCTTTGCCATCTTGCTTCGGGTGAAAAATCGGTGACCGAGTTGGAAACCCTGCTGTCCGCCCGTCAGGCCGCCGTTTCACAACAGCTTTCGCGTTTGCGCCTTGAGGGGCTCGTGCGGCCCCGCCGTGACGGCAAGACGATTTACTACAGCCTGACCGACGACCGCCCCAAGCAAATCATGGAAGTCGTCTATGATCTGTTTTGCCGCGACAAATGACGGCGGCGGATTGGCACAGGGTCGATATGACGGGCCGCTCCGATGTATGAGATGGTGTCCGAACCGGCTGTTGTTGCCCTTGTCGGGCTGATTGGCGGCGTGCTTTTGGGGCTGGCCGCGCGGATCGGACGGTTTTGCACGCTGGGGGCCATCGAAGATTTGTATTACGGCGAAAACACATTGCGGTTGCGGATGTGGGGCGTTGCAATTGGCGTGGCAGTGATCGGGACCTTTGGCCTTTCGGCACTCGGCTTGCTGGATTTGGGCCAGACCTTGTACCTGACACGCGCCTGGAACCCGGCAGAAAGCATCATCGGTGGGCTGATCTTTGGCTATGGCATGGCTTTGGCTGGTAACTGTGGCTACGGGGCATTGGCGCGGGTTGGCGGCGGTGATTTGCGGTCTTTGCTGATTATCCTGATCATGGGCATATCTGCCTATGTCACGCTGGGCGGTCCCTTGTCGGGTTTGCGGATCTGGCTTTTCGGCGGGGCGGAACCGGCAGGCAAGATTCCGACCTTTGCCTATGGGGTGTCGCAGATCACTGGCGTATCCGTGAACGCCGCAGGTGTCCTGATCGGCTGTGTGATTTTGGCGGTGACCTTGCTGAACCGCAGTTTACGCCAGTCTTATGGTCATGTGTTCTGGGGGGCGATTGCCGGCCTGAGCATCGTGTCAGGCTGGGCAGGTACGCAGTGGGTCGCGAACACCGGCTTTGATGCGACCCCTGTGGTCAGCCATACGTTCTCTGCCCCGATTGGCGAAACCATACTCTATGTGATGACCGCGTCTGGCAATACCGTGGGCTTTGGCACCGGCTCTGTTGTGGGTGTGCTGCTTGGCGCGTTTTTGGGCAGCGTGATCAAAGGGCATTTTCGCTGGGAAGCCTGTGATGATCCACGTGAATTGCGCCGCCAGATTTTGGGTGCTGCGCTGATGGGGGCGGGCGCAGTGGTGGCGGTGGGCTGCAGTGTCGGGCAAGGGCTGTCGGCGTTTTCCGTCCTGTCATTCAGCGCACCTTTGACCTTGATCTGCATTCTGATCGGTGCGGCCATCGGTTTGCGCCAGTTGATACTGGGCTTTGCGCCCTCGTTGTAATTTGCCGGATTTCCGCCGATCGCGTCCCGCGCTGACAAACCCCGCCTTGCACGACGCTTTTCATCCGCTAGACTCTGGTAAAACAAGATCGGAACTGAGCAGATGACCCTTTCACGCAGAACCACCCTTTTGGGCCTCGGTGCATTCGGCCTCAGCGCCTGCGCCACGGGCGGCACGCTTGGGCCGCGCGCCAGCACAACCTCCGGCGGATTGCCCGCCGACCTACGCCCTGTTAGCAATGCGGCCTATGATGCATGGGTCGCCGGCTTTCGCAGCCGCGCATTGGCGCGGGGCATTTCACCCGGTACACTGTCGTCTGCATTTCGCGGAACCGGGTACCTGCCCGGCGTGGTCAAGCGAGACCGCAACCAGACCGAATTCTCCCGCACGCTCGAAGATTATCTGGCCATTGCCGCCTCGGATGAACGGGTCTCAAAGGGACGCGCAGCCTTTGCCCGCCATCGCAGCACTTTGGCGGCGGTTGAGGAGCGATATGGCGTTGATGCCGAAATTGTCACGGCGGTCTGGGGGCTGGAGAGCTTTTATGGTGAGCGGCGTGGCGATGTGCCGGTGATTTCAGCCACCTCGACGCTGGCCTTTGACGGGCGGCGCGGGGTGTTCTTTGAAAAACAACTGATCGCGGCGCTAAAAATCCTGCAAAGCGGGGATACGACCCCTGCCATGTTAAAGGGATCATGGGCGGGGGCCATGGGGCACACCCAGTTTATCCCGACGTCCTATCAAGCTTTTGCTGTTGATTTTAACGGTGATGGCCGGCGCGATATCTGGTCAGATAATCCGGCGGATTCGCTGGCTTCTACCGCCGCTTATCTGGCGCGCAACGGTTGGACCAAAGGGCGCAAATGGGGGGGCGAAATTGGCAATGGTGCCCCGCAGGGACGCATGTTGCAGCCGCAGGCAGGTGGTCCGCGGTTCAACGTGACCAGCAATTTTAACGTCATCAAACGCTATAATAATTCAGATAGTTACGCGATTGGGGTGGGGCATTTGGCCGACCGTATCGCCGGCGGTGGCCCGATCCGCGCCAGCTTTCCGCCGGATAAATACGGGCTGACGAAAGATGACCGTGTGCGCCTGCAACAACGGTTGACCGCGCGCGGCTTCGACACCGGCGGATCCGACGGCGTAATCGGCCCCAACAGCCGCAAGGCAATCAGTGCCTATCAAAGCAGTATCGGCCAGCAACCGACAGGGGATCCGTCAGCAAATTTGCTGCGCAGTTTGGGCTAAGTGATAGAAGGGCCTTCACGTGGAGGTCCGTTTTACAGCTAAATCCGAAAAGTCCGGGAACCATCGCGTGACTGGGCCGTTATCACTCCAAGTAATTAATACCAAGGAGCGAAAAATGGCTGGCAAAGATACAACAGTTGTAACAACCGGTGGTGGTAGCTGGTTTCTTGTGGGTGCCTTGCTGGTGGTCGTTGCGGTCGGCGGCTACTTTTTCCTAGGTGGAGAGGCACCCGGCGCCAAAGATGTCGATGTGTCAATTGAACTTCCGAAATCAGAGTAACAGGGAGTGACTCCGACTGATGGGGGTGACTCCGGTCTGTCGCGGGGGGGCACCCGTCTGATGTTCCGATTGCATGGGGTAGTCATCCAACCGGCGTCAGGTTGTGATGTTTACGAGTGAACGATCTTCTAAGGGGCCCGCGCCATTGCGTCGGGTCCCTATGTTTTTGGATTTGGCGGTTTCGTTCGCACTCCGACCGCCAGGTCGTGGCGGTCATCATTCGGGAAGTAGGCAAATATGCTTACCCAAGCGTGTATGGATGTGTGGTAGGTATCTGGTGCTGTAGGGGAGGATTGAACTCCCGACCTCGTCATTACCAATGACGCGCTCTACCACTGAGCTACTACAGCGCTGATCTGCGCGCTGATTAGCGGCAAACCAAAAACACTGCAACCGAAATCTGGACCCTTTTGCAACGCTGCGTTAGACAGGCCTCATGACACAGCCCAAAACGCCCCCGATCCCCAAAACCAAAGCGCAGGCGCGTGAAGAGCGGCTTAAGGCTGCGCTGAAGGCAAATATGGGGCGGCGTAAGGCACAGGCACGTGGCAGGGCCGCGGCAAATACAGACCCCAAAGGGGCAATTGAGGAAAGCGAGTAGCATGGATTCGATTCTGATCAGAGGCGGCAAGGAACTGCAGGGCGCAATTCCGATTGCCGGGGCGAAAAATGCCTGTCTCACGTTGATGCCCGCCACCTTGCTGAGCGAAGAGCCGCTGACGCTGACCAACGCGCCACGTCTGAGTGACATTCGCACCATGACGGAATTGCTGGGTTCTTTGGGCACCGAGGTTTCTGCACTGCAAGATGGTAAAGTGCTGGCGATGTCCAGTCAGGGGCCGATCAACACCCATGCTGATTATGATATCGTGCGCAAGATGCGGGCATCCAACCTTGTATTGGGGCCACTGCTGGCCCGCGAGGGCCATGCCGAAGTATCTTTGCCCGGCGGGTGCGCCATTGGCGCACGTCCCATGGACATCCATACAGACGGGCTGACCCTTATGGGGGCGGATATCGAACTGCGCGACGGGTATCTGCATGCCAAGGCGCAGGGCGGACGGCTTAAAGGCGCGGTCATCGATTTTCCTTTTGCGTCTGTCGGGGCGACGGAGAATATCATGCTGGCTGCCACCTTGGCCAAGGGCACCACGGTGATCAACAATGCGGCGCGCGAGCCCGAAATCGTAGACCTTGCCGATTGCCTGCGCGCCATGGGGGCACAGATCGACGGAGATGGCAGCCCGTCCATCACCATTCAGGGCGTCGACAGCCTGCATGGGGCCACACATAAGGTGGTCACGGACCGGATCGAACTGGGCACTTATATGCTGGCCCCGGCGATCTGCGGCGGCGAAATTGAACTGCTGGGCGGGCGCATCGACTTATTGTCGGCGTTTTGCGAAAAACTGGACGCGGCAGGCATTGCGGTGACAGAAACTGCCAGCGGCCTCAAAGTGGCGCGCAAGAATGGCCGGATCCGCGCCGTCGACGTGACAACCGAACCGTTCCCGGGGTTTCCAACCGATTTGCAGGCGCAGATGATGGCGCTTCTTTGTACCGCTGAAGGTACGTCCGTGCTGGAAGAGAAAATCTTTGAAAACCGGTTTATGCATGCCCCCGAACTAGAGCGCATGGGTGCAAAAATTGATGTTCAGGGCGGCACCGCCACGGTGACCGGTGTGGAACGTCTGAAAGGGGCCCCCGTGATGGCGACCGACCTGCGCGCTTCTGTTTCGCTGATCCTTGCAGGGCTTGCTGCCGAGGGTGAAACCAAGGTCGCCCGCGTTTACCACCTTGACCGCGGCTATGAACATGTTGTTGCGAAGCTGCGCGGGGTGGGCGCAGATATCGAACGGATCAAAGAAACATGACCCAGGATGCCCGTTTCGAGGATGGTGCAGAGGCCCCGCTGAATCTTGGCGCGATGGATGCAGAAGACCTCAAGGTTATCTCGTCGCTTGTTCAGGACGCAGTATTCCCCGCCTCGGAGATGCGTTGGGAGCCCAAGTCAGGCCGCTTTGCACTGTTGCTGAACCGAGTGCGTTGGGAAGACCAGGGGCAGGGCCGCCATGCCCCCGAGCGGGTGCAATCGGTGCTGATGTTCAAAACCGTTCAGGGTGTTGCCAGTCAGGATGTGCCCAAAGGGGACGCCGACACCATCCTTTCGCTGCTGGCGCTGGGCTTTGAAGAAACCGATGCGCCTTCGGGCCATCTGACGCTGACCCTTGCGGGAGATGGAGCCATCCGTCTGAACGTCGAGGCCATTGAGGTTACGCTCAAGGATGTCACACGTCCCTATGTCGCCCCGTCAAAGAAACTGCCCCGACATCCCGACTAGCATAACGCCGTCTTTCTTCTCTTTTTGGCTTTAAATACTGTCCTCCCTCTCATTTGCGCGCTGTGACCAGCGGTTGGAAAGGGGCGGCATCAACACCCTCCCGGAGCGATCTGAAAATGCCCGTTACCCTAAATGCCTTGGCACCCGATTTCGAAGCCGCCTTTCAAACCCTGTTGAATGCGAAGCGCGAAGACAGCCCGGACGTTGACGCGGTGGTGGCGCAGATCATTGCGGACGTCCGCGCCAAGGGGGACGCCGCGGTTATTGACCTGACCGCCAAATTTGACCGCGTGACCCTGACGCCGCAGACCCTGCGCATCACAGATGATGAAATCGCCACGGCGGTGGGCGCGGTTGGTCCCGAGGACAAAGCCGCGCTTGAACTGGCAGCCACCCGCATCCGCGCCTATCACGAACGGCAACTGCCCGAAGACGCCGAATGGACAGACGAGGCCGGCGCAACCCTTGGCTGGCGCTGGACGCCCGTATCCGCGGCGGGGCTTTATGTGCCCGGCGGGCTTGCCAGCTATCCAAGCTCCGTTCTGATGAATGCAATTCCGGCCAAAGTTGCCGGGGTAGAGCGCCTTGCCATGGTGGTGCCGACGCCAGATGGCGTGCTGAACCCGCTGGTCCTGATGGCCGCCCGGATTGCCGGCGTTGACGAGGTGTACCGCATTGGCGGGGCGCAGGCCGTGGCCGCACTGGCCTATGGCACCGACAGCATCGCCCCTGTGGACAAGATCACGGGCCCCGGAAATGCGTTTGTTGCCGCGGCCAAGCGCCGGGTTTTCGGCAAGGTGGGGATTGATATGATCGCTGGTCCGTCGGAAATCCTGATTATTGCCGATGGCGACAATGATCCGGATTGGATCGCCCTTGATCTGCTGTCACAGGCCGAACACGATCAAAGCGCACAATCCATCCTGATCACCACAGATCAGTCCTTTGGTCAGGCTGTCGCGCAAGCCGTTGAAAAACGGCTGGAAACACTCGAACGCCGCGATATTGCCGGCCCCAGCTGGCGCGATTTCGGGGCCATCATCATCGTGCCCGACCTTGGCGTGGCGGCCGAGCTTTCCAACCGCGTTGCCCCTGAACACCTTGAGCTTTGCGTGGCGGACCCGGACGCGCTGAGCGCGCAAATCACCCATGCGGGCGCGATTTTTCTGGGCCAATGGACGCCCGAGGCCATCGGGGACTATATCGGCGGGCCCAATCATGTATTGCCGACAGCGCGCTCGGCGCGGTTCTCATCCGGGCTGTCGGTTCTGGACTTTATGAAGCGCACCACGCTGGCGCGGATGACGCCGGATGCCCTGCGCGCCATTGGTCCGGCTGCGGAACGTCTGGCCACGTCAGAGAGCCTTGAGGCGCATGGTTTGAGTGTGACCGCACGTCTGGACAGGTTGAACCGCTGACATGTCTGGCGGCGTTCAACAACAAAAAGCGGGTGACATTGCCTCTGGCGATTTGCTGGCGTATCCATAGACAAACCTGCTCATAAAAGGATGCGCCCGCGCATGTCCCGTCTCGTTCAGATCAACCTTGATGACGCCAATCTGCCGCCTCCGACACCGGAGATCGAGCAAGAGCGCAAGGTCGCCGTCTTTGACCTGCTTGAAGATAATACATTTGTGCTGCCGTCGCGTGATGCGCGCCCGGTGCCGGAAGGACCTTATCACCTTGGGCTTTCGATCCGTGACAAGCGATTGGTGTTTGATGTCGAAACCCAAGCCGAGGAAAAAGCGGCAGAGTTCCATCTGTCGCTTGGACCATTCCGTCAGGTGGTTAAGGATTACTTCCAGATTTGCGAATCCTACTTTGATGCGGTGAAAAAACTGCCCCCCAGCCAGATCGAAACCATCGATATGGCGCGGCGCGGTATTCACAACGAAGGTAGCCGTGTTTTACAGGAGCGGCTGGAAGGTAAAGCGGAAATCGACACCGATACGGCGCGCCGTCTCTTTACCCTGATCTGTGTCCTGCATTTCGGAGGCTGAGTGAAAGGCACACTCCCCCAATCCGTATTATTCTGCTGCGATCACAACGCAGTACGTTCCCCGATGGCAGAGGGGATCATGAAGAAGTTTTACGGTACCGATACCTATGTGCAATCGGTTGGCGTCAAAAATGATCTGGAAATCGACGGGTTTTCCATCGCTGTTTGCGCAGAACTTGAGGTCGAATTGTCGCGTCACCGGTCGCGCAGCTTTGATGAAATGGAGCAATGGGGCGACGATCTGTCATCGTTTGATTTGGTGATTGCCCTGTCGCCAGCCAGCCAACGCCGGGCGCTGGAACTGACCCGCTTTTTCCATCTCGACGTTGAATACTGGCCGATCCTTGACCCAACCGGCCTAGGGGAAACCCGCGATGCGAAACTGACGCAGTTCCGCGCTGCGCGTGATCAGATTGCGGAACGATTGATAGAGCGTTTCGGCGCGCCAAACGACGCGACGTAGTGGGTGTGCCGGGCGAATTTGACCTTTCGTTTTCTGCTTAAAGCGTCCCGCCTTTAACCTGAGCTATCATATATCGCTTTTCGCGTTCACCCAAAGGGAGAGACAGCGAACAAACGATCCATATCTAAGGCGAGGCGCTCTAGGGATACGTGCCGGCCAATAGTGCTTCGAGTAAAACTCGAATAGCTTTAGACGCCTGAACACACCTGTGCTGCGCGTTGGCCGTAAGCCTTCCATGCGGCCCAGAAACGCTTGTTCCCCGGATTGCTGTCCTGATTTTGCCGTACCTCTTGCAGGGCGTGCGGGTTCTTGAAGTATTTCACCCCTCTGCGCTGATCCGACGACGACAGTTCACGGTTGGCCACCGCTTGTACGCAGCCACAACGCGCCCGTGACGCGGCCTTGCGCCCCTGCGCCTGACAGGCTTTCTGAATCGGGCCGCTGGCAAATTGCACCACAGGGGCATAGCCCCGATTTCCCGATGACCTGCCGCCGCCACAAGCAACTAAGGCCACAAGTGCCACAAGCGCCAAACTGATACGTAACATAAATTCTGCCTTTGCCCTGAACCGATGGGGTTTGCCCCTTGGTGGTCCTGTTTTGCCTTTGCCCCAGTATGACGGATTTGGAGCAGGGGGGCAAATCACGTTTGTGCCGTGGCGCTGTGCCGTGTTCGGATCCGACAACACCACCATATTCGGCGGTCAGAGACGTGCCGAACCACGCCAAATCCGGTTTCACTTTCGAAAATACCGCTCTGCCAGAATTTCACGCTTCGCACGGCCAGCCAATCCATCTTGACCGCCCCGTTAAACCCCTACATATCCCTACCATGACACCACTTTCACACATCCGCAATTTCTCCATCGTGGCCCATATTGACCACGGTAAATCCACTCTGGCTGATCGCTTGATCCAGTCCACGCACACTGTGGCCGATCGCGATATGAAAGAGCAGATGCTTGACAGTATGGACATCGAGCGCGAGCGCGGGATCACCATCAAAGCACAGACCGTGCGGATCAATTACAAAGCGAACAACGGTGAAGAATATGTCCTTAACCTGATCGACACACCGGGCCATGTCGATTTCGCCTATGAGGTTTCCCGCTCTATGCGCGCCGTCGAAGGGTCGCTGTTGGTTGTTGACTCAACGCAGGGCGTTGAGGCGCAAACCCTTGCAAACGTGTATCATGCCATTGATGCAGATCATGAAATCGTGCCGGTTCTGAACAAGATCGACTTGCCCGCCGCCGACTGTGACCGGGTTGCCGAACAGATCGAAGATGTGATCGGCATTGATGCATCAGGGGCGATCCGCGTCTCTGCCAAAACCGGCATCGGCATTGCGGAAACGCTGGAAGCTATTGTCGAACATCTGCCGCCGCCTACCGGTACCCGCGACGCGCCGCTTAAGGCGATGCTGGTGGATTCATGGTATGACAGCTATCTCGGGGTGATCGTTCTGGTCCGCATCATGGATGGGGTTCTGAAAAAGGGCGAGCGTATCCGGATGTTGTCGAATGATTCGACACATCACGTCGACCGGATTGGTGTTTTCCGTCCTGCGATGACGGAAATTGATGAATTGGGTCCCGGTGAACTTGGCTTTCTCACCGCCTCGATCAAGCAGGTCCGTGACACCCGTGTGGGCGACACAATTACCCACGAGAAAAAGGGCACGACCGATGCGCTGCCCGGATTTAAGCCCGCACAGCCTGTTGTCTTCTGTGGTCTGTTCCCTGTTGATGCCGCCGATTTCGAAGACCTGCGCGATTCGATTGAGAAGCTGGCGCTGAACGATGCGTCCTTCAGTTTTGAAATGGAAACATCCGCCGCGCTGGGCTTTGGTTTCCGTTGTGGTTTCCTTGGGCTGTTGCACCTCGAAGTGATCCGCGACCGGATCGAGCGGGAATACAACATTGATCTGATCACCACCGCGCCGTCGGTTATCTATGACATCCACATGAAGGACGGTCAGGTGGATCAACTGCACAACCCCGCCGACATGCCCGACCTGACCTTTGTGGATCACATCGAAGAACCGCGTATCAAGGCGACGATCCTTGTGCCTGATGATTATCTTGGTGACGTGCTGAAGCTCTGTCAGGACCGCCGCGGCATCCAGATGGACCTGACCTATGCCGGTTCGCGGGCGATGGTTGTCTATGATCTGCCTTTGAACGAAGTGGTGTTCGATTTCTACGACCGGCTGAAGTCTGTGACCAAAGGCTACGCATCCTTTGACTATATCATGACCGGATACCGCACCGATCAGCTGGTCAAAATGTCGATTCTTGTGAATGACGAACCAGTTGATGCGCTGTCAACGATGGTGCATCGCGACCGTGCCGAGGCGCGTGGCCGTGCGATGGTGGAAAAGCTGAAAGACCTGATTCCCCGCCACATGTTCAAAATTCCAATTCAGGCGGCAATCGGCGGCAAGGTGATCGCCCGCGAGACACTGTCCGCCATGCGCAAGGACGTGACGGCCAAGTGTTACGGTGGTGACGCAACACGTAAGAAGAAACTGCTGGAAAAGCAGAAGGCCGGTAAGAAGAAGATGCGCCAGTTCGGTAAAGTGGATATCCCGCAGGAAGCGTTTATTTCGGCGCTGAAGATGGATGGCTAAAAGCCGTGCATTTTCGCTGCGGCTGGGCGAAGAAGGTTGGCACAGCTACTTATGTGCGCGCGTTGAGATGTAGGGTGGGTGCAACCCACGCGTTTTCAGGTTTCAATTGTCGGGCGCGTGGGTTGCACCCACCCTACGTATACTCCGATGTACCGTCGAATATGGCCAATCAACGGCGCGCGCGGCAAACCCGTATTTGACGGGATTCCAATGGCAATAAGCGATATGGGCCTGAAAGTCGGCCTTATCACGGATACAATGTTCCCAAAACCGTCGCTGCCAAACTCCACATTCCCCTTTTCGGGATTTGCTCTTACTCACAGTGGCGCGCAGCGCCAGAGTGTTTAAAAAAGCGTGCCTTTATCTTCTTCCAGCGAATGGAAAAGTCGGCATCCCCTTCCGCCAAAGTCCAGACCGTATGAATGTGATCCGGCAAAATCACCATGGCATTGCAGTAAATTGGATGTTCACGCGCAACAGCTCGATACACCGATCTGAGCAAGGTAATTTCCCGAACCAGTAGGTCGGTGCCACGTTGGGCCAAATTTACAGTAAAGAAGTATGTTCCGCCCGGAACATACATGCGGCTATATCGACTCATCCCGTAATTTTGCCGCAGGACGGTTAACAGGGTGTTATTGTGTACGCACCTTACCCCACAAACCCGATCCTACGCCGAGAACGGATCATCCAGCACACCAACCAGCGGCAACAAGAAACCGCCGTCGGCACCCAGCGCGTCTTGGTGATAGTCATCAATCGCATCCACGGCGCGGTTCAGGCTGGCGGCGCTGCCGTCGAACAGTGCCATCGCGGCCGAGGCGTCGCTGACATCTGACATGCCTTTGTGGATCGCGAAATACGCGCCGATATCGACTTTGGATTCCAGAAAATTCTCGTCTGCTTGTTGTTGTGCAATGAACGCGGGCGAGGCACCCTGCGGCGGCTCGGCCCGTACACCTGCAAGAATTTCACGAATGAACTGGTCGCGCCCGACCGAACCATCATCAAGAACGCCAACCCAGAAATCAAACCCACCCTGATCGGCAACCCGGCCCAGCACATTGTCGTAAACCGTCGTGGCAAAATCCGCGTTACTCATTGAGCTGGGATAGGTCGCGCGGGTTTCGGGCTGGTCGATGAACAGGCTTGCCATTTGTTCCAGCGTGGTCCCGTTGGCGAATGCCGTGCCCCAGAAGTTGAGGCCCACTGCATCGGGTGCGCGGTTGAAGTAGGCGATGTAGAATTCGACGAAGCTTTCGATTTGATCCGCAGTCAGGTTTGCCATGCCGCCATAGGTGCCAAGGGCGAAAACCGTGTTGGGGGTATCCTCGCCACCTGTTGCGAATTCAAGGTTTTCGATGCTGATCAGGGTGTCGGTACCGGTGCCGCCTGCGCTGCGGTCGGTCAAGGTCAGATCACCCGGCTGGAGCGTCAATGTGTAGTGGTTCATGGAGTTGCTCAGCATGGCCCAGTCATCGCCGGTGCCGCCGTCCAACGTGTCGTTCGCATGGCCGCTGCGCAATTCGTCGTCGCCGCTGCCGCCTGAGGCGAAAAAGGATGAATCCGCAGCGGCACCGTCCAGCGTGTCGTTGCCCGCATCCATGAAAATCCGGTCAGAGCCTTCGAAAACGCCCAGGAAAACCAAGTCGTTGCCGTTACCGCCGTGAATTTCATCATCGCCCTGACTGCCTGCCAGCAGATCGTCACCGGTGCCACCATACAGGGTGTCATTGCCCAAACCGCCGATCAGTGAGTCCTGACCGGAATCCCCGTACAGCGTATCATTCTGGTCGCGTCCGTAAATGGTGTCGTTTCCGGCTCCCCCTCTGACAAAGTCGTCGCCGAAACGGGCGTCGATCATGTCATTGCCACCCCGTCCGCGAATGACATCTGCGGTTTCGCTGCCGGTAAAATTGTCGTCATTGTCGCTGAGGGTATATGTGGGCATCGGGCATTCCTTTTTTGGGCCTTACAACACCTGAATATGTTTCAATGAAGGTGGGAATGGGGCGAAATATTTGCAATCCATATCAAAATTGCTGTTGTTGCACAAATGTGCGGCGCGGCACGGGGGAGGATATGGGCGGGCAATCGCCGGTCGTGGATGCGTCTGGCCAAGATTTTCCGCAACATGGCTTTTCACCGGCACCGCGCCGGACAACACCCATTGCGCCGCAAGAATGCAGGGCCTAAACCCACTGCATGAACTGTCCTCTTTGCACCACCGCTGACGCCCCGCTTATTGAAACGCCGGTTCCGGGTGGCCCGTCGGATGCTGCTGTCTTTATCTGTGCTGCCTGTGCCGATCCCCAAACCGTACCGGACCATTTCCGCGCCCTTGCATCCACCATGTGGTCGGACGATCCGGCTGTGCAGGTGTTTGCCGCCCGCACCCTCAAACGGCTGGATACCGATTGGGCGCGTGATTTGTCTGACCAGTTGTATCTTGAGGAAGAAACCCAGATTTGGGCGGATAACGCACCGATGGAGACGGCACATAAGGACAGCAACGGGGTGGCGCTTGCCTCCGGTGATACCGTGGTTTTGATCAAGGACCTGAACGTAAAAGGGGCCGGGTTCACCGCCAAACGCGGCACAGCGGTTCATCGGATATCTTTGGTTGCCGACAATTCCGCCCATATCGAAGGCCGCGTCGAAGGCCAGCGTATTGTGATCTTGACGGAATTTGTGAAAAAGCGCGGTTAGAGCTTTTCGAGTTAAACTTGAGACATCAAGCATCACTTTTCGTGGTCACCCAATGCTGCCTGCATCAAATTGCCTTGCCCCAGGTATTTTCCGCAGGATGCGTGGATTGACCCAAATCAACACAGGCGGTCCGGCTCCGTGCTAACCCAAGCGCAGCGCCACCCAATTCAAAAGGACACGCCATGTTTCGTCTCGCTTCAATGCTCTATTCAATCATTGCCACCGCTTTGGCAGGCGCAGGAGTTATCGCAGTGCTTTCCGCCGGTTACGTGTCACTGACACCGATCCTCGCGGCTGCTGCTGCGGGGGCTGTTGTTGCTGTGCCGGTGGCCTATCTGGTGGCGCGCAAGCTGACAGGGTCCTGATGTCAGGGTAAGGAGTTAAGCCTTGCCTGTAGATCTATCGGAACGGCCCCGGCATCCATCAGGCGGGAAAGGCATTCCAGCGTGAACCGCCAGGTCTCTTCATCCTGTACCAGATGGTGCGTTAACATGCCCAAGGGTTCTGCCGTATCTGCCTGCCCTGCGCGGCGATCCTGTAGGTGACGGATCAGAATATTCAGCAATTCAGCAGGGGCGCGCAGCCCACCGCCGCCGCGCCAGTCGATGGGGTCAATATGTGTGTTGATCTGTACCAGGCCACCCGTTGCCAGGCGGGACAGGCGGGGAGTGAAGGTTGACAGGCCCGCATACCCCAATGCGGGCAGCTGTGGAATTAATGCGGGATCAATCCGGTTCCACGGCGGCACGAAAATCTCGGCAAAGCTGGTGCCGAACAAGGATTTCATCCGCGCGATTGCGGCACTGGCCTCGGCGAGTTGAGCGGCACGCGGTTCTGCGAACTCGGATTTTTTCTGCCCCGGTGTGGCGTGGTTTTCATGTGCCCAGCCATGCACCAGCGGCACCAGTTTCGGTTCCGCCAATACCACGTCGACAAGGCTTTGATCCGCGTGTTTCGGGATCACTGCGATATGCACCGGCATATTCAGGTCTCTGGCCCGTGCCACCATCTGGTCAAGCGCGGTGGTTTGCGCCACGGCGTCATCGTCACGCCACCAGAGCGGCATGGCCAGCCCCTCATCATACCAGATGCGCAGCTCGGTTTGCAGGCCGGTCCAGTCAGTCACGGCGCAGGTCCTTTACGGTTTGATCAACGATCTTAACGGTTTTTTCGGCACCAGACATATGTTGTCGCGCCTTGCGCTGTGGGCCCGCCGTGATTGCCTTGCTCACGGCGTAAAGCAGGGCCGGGGCTGTCAGATCACCCGACGCCAGCACCTCGATCCCGGGGGCATTGGCAAGGGCCGCCGCGCGAATGCCTTGTTCCACTTCGTTGCCATCGTCAAAAGGCACAAACACCGCAGGGCAGCTCGTCTGAAGCAGATCAAGCGCGGTGTTATAGCCGCAGAAGGAAACCGATGCGGCTGCGTGATGCAGCATTTGGCGAAAATCGGGGCGGGTGGTTTCCACCAGCAGGTTGGCCGGGGCACCGGATTGCAAATCCGTGATCGTGGACTGTGCATCCTGACCGCCAACCAGCAGCCGCCAGACGCGTTTGCTGTCCAGCGCGGCTGCCGCGCGGGCGAAGTGAAACAGGTCTGCGCCAACCGGACCGCCGCCGGCGCTGACAATCACTTCGCCTTTTCCCGCTTCATCGGGATGCGGCAGCGCCGGTGCGGCGGCGACAAATCCGGTATAGCGCAACTTGCCTTGCAGCGCCTCCGATACTGGCCAGCTGAGGTTCAGGGGGGCCACCTCGGGGTCGGAGTGTACAAGGACTGCGTCATACTGTGCGGTAATAATCGCGTCTGTGCGGGCGGCTTTCTCGGGTTTGCTGGGCGGGGCAAGGATATCCCGGATCGACGCCAAGACCGCCGGTCGGTTGGGCCTTGCATGAACGGTCTCCAGCAGGGTGGTGAATTCGTCTTTCAGAATGCGCCGGCCAAAGGGAAACAGCTCGGTAATCACCGCATCTGGATTGAATTGGGTAAGGGATTGAACAAGTTGTTTCTTACGCGCTTCAAGCAGGGTATCTGAGGCCACTGTGCCCGCCTCGTCCAAAAGCCTGCTGAAATCCACCCCGTCCGAACGCACCGGCGGCAGTTGCACAACCTCGACCCCGCTGTTGGCAAGCCGCGCAACAGGCATACCGCCAGAAACAACAATGGACTGATGGCCCGCTGCGTCAAACGCTTTGGCGAGGGTGAGCGCGCGGGTCAGGTGGCCAGTGCCAAGCAGATGGGTGACGACGATCATCACCCTCATGCCGGGCGCTCCGTCAATCGGACAGGTTCGTCCTGAAGCTGCCAGTTGTCCCCGTCTATCTGGATAACATAGAGCCTGTTGCGTTTGATCCGGAAGGGGGCGGGGCCGTCAAAGCCCCAACCTGTTGCTTGGGCCAGAAGCACCCGCATCACACCGATATGACAAACTGCAAGACTATCGCGCTGCAAGCCAGCGACCCAAGGCAGCAGCCGCGCGCGCAGGGCGGCGGGAGGCTCGCCATCCGGCGGGGTATAGTTCCAGCCCCATGTTTCGATGTCACGATACCCGCTGGCGGGATCACTGCGCATTTGTGCCCCGAACTTCCCCTCCCATTTGCCCCAGTTCATTTCCATCAGGGCTGGGTCGGTGATGGGATCCCGATCGGCCACAATCCGGGCGGTGTCTGCGGCACGGGCCAGCGGGCTGGCAAACAGATCAGCCTTGTGCCACGGGGGCGGTAGCATCAGTTTGGACAGATCCGCCCGTGCCGCATCATCCAGTGGAATATCGGTGTGGCCCTGTATCCGGCCCGCGCGATTCCATTCGGTATGCCCATGGCGCAAAAGAGCTAGGTGGATCATGTGGCAACTCCGATACTGGCCAGCCCGTCGCGCAGCGTATCCGTTGCAGAGGGCATCAGGTGATTTTCGAGCACATAGGTCTGTGCATCCTGCCCCATCTGCTGGCGTTTTTCGGGTTGCCCCAGAAGACCATCCAGCATCTGTGCCAGCGCTGTGGCACCGGTTTGGGGCGTTGGATAACCGGCTGGGGCAATCACTTCGCGCATACCGGGGCGGTCTTGGGCCACGACGGGCAAACCGGCAGCCTGCGCCTCCAGATAGACCATCCCAAGGGCCTCGTTTACGCCCGGCCAGAACATCAAGCTGCTGTTTTGGTAGGTCGATTGCAAGGTCGGCGGGTCAAGCTGCCCCAGAAATTTTATACGGTTCCCGAAGGGCTGCATTATATGTTCGACCTCGTGCCGTGCGGGGCCATCCCCGGCTATATCCAGTCGCCAGTCAGGAGTGGCCAAAAGGGCAAGGGTGTCGGCAATGATTTGAAAAGATGCAATTTTATCGCCGGCCCGCATCATCCCGACGCTCAGCATCGGACCGTTTACCGGCCCTGTACGGGGCAAGGTATCCCGCGACAGAAAGGGCCGCAGATGGATCAGCCGCTGTGTGGCGTGGGCGTTTTCCTTCAGGCCGACGGCGTCACGGGTGGAAAAATAAAAGATTACATCGGCGGCATCACTCGCCGCTTCGGCTGCTTTGGCAAAGGCGGCCCAAGGGCCGGACAGGCGTTTGCGCGCACGCGTGGATTCGATTTGTACATAGGGGATGCCCAAGCCCTTGCTGACCGCAGGCCCGATCAGATCGGGTGCCTTGTAGTAATTGTGATAGGTGATCCAGGCCTGCCAATCGGCGGTCCGGCCCAGCGGCAACAGCCGGTCGATCTCGGCATCGGCTGCCGCCTGCACCGCGGCCTGCACCGCACTGTCGCCCTTGCCATCTCTGGACCGCAGGCTGCTGGGCAGGCAGACTTGCGCGCCGGTTCGGCGCAGGGCGGCCAGCAATGCGCGGGCGATGCTACGGTCCCCGGACGGGACCGGATGGTCCGGAGCCTTCATCGGCGCATAAAAGGCCAGTTGCATCAGCCCTGTGCCGTTAACATTGCGTTCAGTCGCCCAGTCAGATGTTCAATGCCCGGGTGCATCAGGAAATGCGCGGTCAGGCGGTCATAGGCGGCATCGGCCAGCCCATGGGCGCGGGCGGGATCCGTGGCGAGTTCTTGCATCGCATTGGCCAGCGCTGCGGGGGCATCATCGCTGAGAATGCCATGCACGCCGGTGTCGATAAATTCAGGGATGGCCGACACAGGGGTGCTGAGGATCGGAAGTTTCTGGCTGGCGGCTTCCATCAACACATTGGGCAGGCCATCACGGTCTCCATCTTCGGCAATGCGCGAGGGCAGTACAAACAGATCGGCAGTGCGCATGGCGGCAATTACCTCGGGCTGGTCGCAGGCCCCGCGCCAGGTAATGCGATTGGTAATGCCAAGCCGTTGCGCCCGCGCCCGCATATCCGCGTCCAGTGCGCCACCGCCGATATGGGTGAAATGCCAGTCCAGTGATGCCGGCAGCAGGGCCAAGGCATCCAGGAGGTTGTCATAGCCTTTTTTCTCGACCAGACGCCCGACCGACATCATTGCAAATGGCGCGTCGGCCTTGCGCAAGGGGCGGACAGGCGGCGCAGGAAAGCGGCCCAGATCAAGGCCGTGGTAAACCAGATCAACCCGTGACGGCGTGTCGGCCAGCCCCTGCAAATGCTCTGCCCCGAACCTTGTGCAGGTTGCCCCAAAGGCGGCACCATGGGTTGTGCCCTTCAGTTTTTCTTGCAGTTCCCAATCGGGCGACGTCCAGATGTCCTTGGCATGGGCAGAAAAAGACCAAGGCACGCCGCGCAGGATGGCGGCATAGCGGGCGACGGAAGACGGGGTATGCAGAAAATGCGCATAGATCCCGCCCACGTCCTCGGGCAATTCATGCGCCATCACACAGGCCTGTCCCCAGCGGCGGCGGCGGTTGGCGGTATCGTCTCGTTCAAGGTCCGCAACAAAAGCAGCGGCAGCGGCGTCAAACCTCGGCATTTCGGCGGCGGCACCCATGGCGCGTGCAACCCGTGCAGGATCATCACGCAGATACTCCGGCAAATAGTGAACCGGAGCCTGCAAGCGGTCGTGCAGCGGATGGGTCTTCTTGTCGGTCGGGTGGCGCAGGGACCAGATGTCAAAATCCAGACCGGCCTCTTCCAACGCGACCAGTTCCTGTGCGATGAATGTTTCGGACAGCCGTGGCCATCCCTTGACCACAACCGCGAGGCGGGGGGGCTTTGTCATCCGCTTGTTCCTTTGTCCATCAGGGCCTGTGCCCGGTTCACAACCACGTCCAACCCGTCAAGCAGCCCGTCAGCACCGGCGGCGGATGGTCTGGCTTGTCGGGGCAGGGCGCGGATTGCGTTAATCATCGCCTGCGTGGTCATCCCGTCGCGGAATTCGTCCAGCATCCGCACCAGTCCCAATTCCTCGGCGCGGCTGGCTCTGATCCATTGTTCCAGCCGTGGTTTGGTACGTGGCACGATGACCGCAGGGCGGTCAAACGACAGGACCTCGCAGAACGTGTTATAGCCGCCCATGCAGACCACCCCGACTGCACCGGCAAACAGCGCCTCAATCCGGCTGTCAAAACCCACGGCAGTCACCCGCCCGTTCAACTTGGCCACCCGCGCATCGAAGGCGTCGCGCACTTCGCCTGACAGGAATGGCCCGTAGATCAGCATGGCGTCCGGCCCCAGATCAGGGTCCTGCTCGTAGGCAGACAGCACCAGCGACACCATCGCCGCCCCGTCACCGCCGCCACCGGGGGTGACCAGAACGTAAGGTGTGTCAGGGACATCAGATGAATCGGTTACCGCACGGCGCAGATACCCCGTCCAATGCATCTTGGCACGGGTTTCGGCGGACAGGGCCAAACCCTCTGACGGATCATAAACGTCACGCACCCCATAAACCCAGATTTCATCATAGAGATTCTCAGCCGCCGCCAAGGCCCCTTTGCGGTCCCATTCAGCGGCCAGCACCTCGGGTTCGTCCAGTACATCGCGCAAGCCCAGAACCACACGTGAGCGCCCGCGCATCCGCAGGTATTCCAGCGTCGGCAGCAGCTCTCCGCGGAAACCTGTGGGCTCTTTGTCGACAATCATCAAATCAGGCTCGAACCGTTCGACCGCACTTTGGATCAATCCCGCCCGCAGAGAGGTGGTGTCGTCAATATCCAGCCCCAGGGTTTGGCTGATATAGCTGCCGTCGGGTGTCTTGGTCACACCGGGCAGGCGGATGTGGTCAACACGTTCAGGAAAAGTGAACCGGCCCGCCATCGGAGAGCCGGTAAGAATGATCGCCGAGGCTTCGGGGTCGGCCTGAGTCATTGCCGTGGCCAAAGCCCGGGATCGGCGCAAATGGCCAAGGCCAAAAGTGTCGTGGCTGTAAAACATGATCCGCCGTGCGCGGGTATCGCGGTTAGCGTGCGAGGGTATTGGCCCCATAAGTGTCACCTTTTCCACCACGTTTGAATTGTGGCTTGGCCTGTGAACAGACCCCCGCAGGATTCGTCTGTGATTTGAGGGCAGGCATGCGCCAGCCCGCTTCCGCTATGGCATAAATTGCAGGGCTTTGTAAAACGTCAAGGATCACGGTTTCGTTCAGTGGCCTGCTGCCAGCTCGTTGCATTGATGTGGCGACTGGCCTAGCCTGTTTCAACCGTCGCAGAACGCGGAGATTTTTATGCGCCTGATTATTTTACTTTCGTTACTGATCGGGCTGTTGCTTGGTCCTTTGAGCGGGATCGCCTCTGCGCAAGGGATCTCTTTTTTGACTGCCCCGCAGGCGCAGGAAAAGAGTGCCGAAGCCAAGATTGAAGACATCATGCAACAGGCGGCCGAGAATGGTGTTGGTGTTGTGGTGATCGACCGCGAGGGCAACCTGCTTCAGCAAGAACCGGAAGAAACGCCGGTTGATGCATCTGAAGGATTTGACGGGTCCGCACTGATGGCCTTGCAAGACAATACGGTGCGGTTTCGCGCCGCATTGATCGACCGTCTTGTCGAGTTGCCGGCCTCATTCAATGAGGTGTTGTATATCTTGCGCGCGGCCAGTCCCACAGGAACGCTTGTCGCCTTTGGTGAGGTGCTGGGCTATAGCCTGCTGCTGTTTGCGGTTGGCGTGCTGTTCGAGCGGGAAATCTATGGCAAACGCATGATGCGCCACATCATAGTGCCGATCATCCGGGAAAACCCCGTCGGGTATAGTGAAAAGATGCCCTTTCTTGTGTTGCGGTTTCTGGCCGGTGTCGGTGGGATAATCGTGTCGATGACGGTGGCCTATGTCATTGGCCTTGTGATTTTCGGCCAGCTTGAAGATTCCGCTTTGCAGTTCACCGCGACGCTGGTCAACACCGGGTATTTCAC
Organism: Sulfitobacter sp. M05; assembly: GCF_029285175.1. Taxonomy (GTDB): domain Bacteria; phylum Pseudomonadota; class Alphaproteobacteria; order Rhodobacterales; family Rhodobacteraceae; genus Sulfitobacter. The sequence goes on from NZ_JABEDH010000004.1 coordinate 52,255, forward strand.
ATGCCGGTTTGTTTCCGGCCTGTGGCGTATGATCCTTTCGCCTTATCTGGCACAGTATCGCGTGCCCGCGCTGAGCGACCGTGACGCGAACCGCCTCTACAACTGGCTGTGGATACTGGCGGTTTTTGACATTTGCACGATGCTTTTCGGTTTCTGGATCGCTGAGTTGGGCCTGAACTACGATGTTTATGCCTTCCTGTCCTCGATCATGTCGGCAGTGATTGTTTTGCTTAATATTCTGATGGTGCTGATCAACCGTCGGGCTATTTCACGGGCCTTGCGCAGCGGGCAAACCGTGGAAGAGACGGGGATGGCCACCCGCGTGTTAAGCCAGATCTGGGCACCCATTGTGATCCTTTACGTGCTGTTTGCCTGGTTCCAGCTGACCTACGACCTTGTATTGGGTAACCCGAACCCCATTCCACTGATTGCAGGCGCGTATGGCATCCTGATCTCGATCATTGTTGTGTACGGCGTGATCAACTATCTGATCGAACGCAGCTTTTCACGTGCCCGCGCCCTGCGCCGGATGAATGAAGTCATGGCTGAGGAAGACGCGCAGGAACAGGCGCTGGAAGCGGCAGAACAACAGGCCGTCGGTCCTGAAGAAATGGCGCGTTTGACCCAAGAGCTGGAAGAGACCCGCGCCGAAGAGGAAGCGGCCCGCAAGGCGATTGCCCCGCGCCACCAATTGAACAGTTTTGAAGGGCTGGCCCGGCGCGTTGCCGGTATTCTGGCCTTTGTCGCCGGGACCTATGCGTTCTTCTATATCTGGGACAATGACAGCGCAGAGATGGTGGAAAGCGCCGCCGACAGGCTGCTAGATATCATGGTCATCATGTTTTTCGGCTATATCATCTATCATGCCTTCCGGATCTGGATTGACACGAAAATCCGCGAGGAAGCCGGTGATCAGGAAGAGGGCGAGCTGGGCGATGAGGGCGGCGGTACCTCGGCCAGCCGATTGGCAACCCTGCTGCCCCTGTTTCGCAATTTCATGCTGATTGTGGTGGTCGTGACAATCGTGTTGATTGTGTTGATGCAGGTGGGCATCAACGTGGGGCCGCTGTTTGCCGGTGCTGGTATTGTTGGCGTGGCGGTCGGCTTTGGCTCGCAGGCGCTGGTGCGCGACATTTTTGCGGGGGCGTTCTTCTTGTTTGATGATGCCTTTCGCAAAGGCGAGTATCTGGACGTAGGTGGGGTAAAAGGCACGGTTGAGAAAATCTCGGTCCGTTCCTTTCAACTGCGCCACCATCTGGGTGCCTTGCACACCATTCCCTTCGGCGAATTGCAGGTGATGACCAATTATTCGCGGGACTGGGTGATTATGAAACTGCCCCTGCGGGTGACCTATGACACGGATGTGGAAAGGGTGCGCAAACTGATCAAGAAATTGGGTCAGGAGTTGCTTGAGGATCCGGTGATCGGTCCTGATTTCATCCAGCCGCTGAAATCTCAAGGCGTGATCGAAATGCAGGACAGTGCAATGATCATCCGCGTCAAGTTCATGACAAAACCCGGTGATCAATGGGTTATTCGCAAGCGAATCTATCAGGATATCCGGGCGTTGTTTGAACGCGAAGGTATCAAGTTTGCCCATCGCGAAGTGACGGTGCGGCTGGCGGATGGCAAAGTTGAGGAGCTGAGCGAGGAAGAACGAAGCACCATCACCGCCGCGGCGCAGGCCTCGATCGAGGAAGAGATGCTTGAGGGCGGCGCAGAACCGGGTGGGGATGACCGCTAGTGACATCTGAGTGGTGCTGCGCCGCGTTGGGTATGTCGGGTTTCGCGGACATTATCCGGTGTGCCTGTGGCATCGGCGGCGCAGTTCGGAGGCGCTGCCTCCGGACCTCCGGAGTTTAGCGGCAAGATGAAGGATATAGCGCCCGACCTTAACCATCATCGCCAATATTCGCGTTCTTGGGCCTTTGGTAAGGTAAGAGGTCTCAGGTTGAAGGCGGGGCTATAGACGTGGCGCGATGCGAGCGTCGTCAGCTTTTGTATGGGTCTAGCGACGCGCGCAGCCCGTCGCCAAGGAAATTGAACGCCAGTACAACCACGATGATCGGCAGCATCGGGATGGCGGTCCACCAATAGATTTCGATGCTCGCAAGGTTTTGCGCGTCGTTCAGCATCACGCCCCAGCTGACCGCAGGGGCGCGCAGGCCGAGACCAAGGAAGCTGAGCGCGGTTTCGCCAAGGATCATTGCGGGGATCGACAGGGTGGCGCTGGCGATCAGATGTGACATGAAGTTGGGCAGCAAATGGCGGCGGATCACGCGCGAGGGTTTGGCACCCATCATTTCAGCCGCCTTTACGTATTCCTCTTCACGCAGGGACAGGAATTTCGAGCGCACCGCACGGGCGAGGCCGGGCCAGTCGAGAATGCCCAGAATGATCGAGATGATAAAGAACACCGCAACTGGCCCCCAGTTTGAGGGCACTGCGGCAGAGAGAGCCAGCCACAGCGGCAGCTCTGGTAGGGAACGCAGGATTTCGATGGCGCGGTTCACGATCCAGTCGGTTTTGCCCCCAAAGTACCCGGCCATCGCGCCAAAGGTGATGCCCAGCAGGAACGACACCGTGATGCCGATCAGGCCGACGGTTAGTGACAGTTGCGCGCCATACAGGATGCGGCTGAAGACATCGCGGCCCAGCCGGTCAGAGCCCCAAAGGAACACGGTCGCCCCTTGAGGCGCGCAGAACAGATGGGTGTCCGAGGCAATGAGGCCAAACAGCCGGTAGGTTTGCCCTTCGCAGAAAAACTCCAGCGGCATTGGTGTGGTTTCATCGGTGCTATAACGCCATTGGAATTGCTCCAGATCGGCCTCGGCAGTGGTGGGATAGACAAAAGGCCCAACAAAGCGGCCCTCGTGCCACAGGTTAATGCTCTGCGGGGGCGCATAGAGGTAATCGGCGCTGCGCTCGTTCGGGGTGTAGGGGGCAATGAAACCCGCGATCGGCAGGATCAGATAACAGGTTAGCAGGAAGAGGCCCGAAACCAACGCCAGCTTGTGGCGGCGGAATTTGCGCCAGACCAGAAGCCATGCGGGCGCATCCATGTCAGAGCGTTCCGGCGCGCTGATGTCGGTTTCGTCCTGCCACGGTTCTGGATCGACATAACGGTTATCTGGATGCCCGGTCATGTGTTGCGATCCCCATAACGAATTCGCGGGTCCAGCAGGACCAGCAGCAGATCAGAGATCATCGTGCCGATCAGCGTCAACATGGCGACGAACATCAACACGAAGGCTGCAAGGAATTGATCCTGCGATTTCAGCGCGGTCAGCAATGAGGGGCCGATAGTTTGCAGCCCCAGCACAACCGAAACCAGAACCGACCCCGATACCATCGCCGGCAGCAGGTTGCCGATGTCTGCGACGAAAGGGTTAAAGGCCATACGCAGAGGATACTTTGTGAGCATCTTGGCCGGGCCCAATCCTTTGGCCTTGGCGGTTTCAACATAGGGTTTGCTCAACTCGTCCAGCATATTGGCCCGCAGCCGTTGCATCATGGCCGCCGCCCCCGAAGTGCCGATCACAAAGGTGGGAACAATCATATGCAGCAGGATGGATTTGACCTTTCCCCATGTCATAGGCTCGCCTTCGAAGGCGGGATGCATCAGCCCGCCAATCGGCAGGTCGAAGTATTTGTTGCCGTAGTAGAACAGGATCAAGGCCAGCAGAAAGTTCGGCGTGGCCAGCCCCAGATAGCCGACAAAACCGGCGGTGTAATCCACCCATGTTTCAGATTTTGCGGCGGCCAGAACGCCCAGCGGCAAGGCGACGGCATAGACAAACAGCACCGCGGCAAGGTTGACCAGCACGGTCAGCCATAAAGCATCCCCAACGATGTCACCGACGGGGCGGTCAAATTCAAAGGACCAGCCAAAGTCCCCCTGAAGCAACCCTGAAAACCCGTTTGGCCCGGGCATCATCCCGACCCAGATGAAATATTGTTCCCAAAGGGGGCGGTCCAACGCATATTCGGTCCGCAGGAATTCGGCCTTGGCGACACCTTCGGCCTGACCGGTGGCACGCAATTCAGCAATTTGGTTGGAAAGATAATCACCGGGGGGCAGGTTGATGATGATCCAGACCATGATCGATACGATCCAAAGGGTCAGCAGCATCGTCAACAGCCGGTTGGCCGCGTAGCGCAAAAGCATCATTGCGTCACCTGCATGAATGCATCGTCGAAATAGAATTCATCCACTCTATGGACCCCGAAATGTGCCCCCGGATCATAGGCCCAGACGGCCTTTTCCGGCACGTTGCGCAGATGTTTTGACACCACAACCGGTTGCGGTGCTTCCGACAGGATGCCAATGGCGAATTGCTGGTCTGCATGGATGGCCAGCATCTCGCGCCAGATTGCCTTGCGGTTTGCCGGATCGGTTGTATGCGCCCAGTCGTCCGCCAGCTGCATCAGCCGTTTCGCGGGCTCCATATCGGGCGGCATGCCGGCACTGCCGGCGGTGGCGTAATATTGCCCCCATTTTGGCCATGCAAAAAACTCCTGATTGGTCGGAGCCAGATATTTGGGCGAGGTTGCCGCCGTGGGCAGCCCGTTGTCCCAGCCAAACCAGATCGCGGCCATGCTGACCCCGGCATAGACCCGGTTGCGCAGAATATCACGGTCCAGCGGGCGCATCACCAGCTTGATGCCGATCTCGCGCCAAGTGTCAGTGACAATCGCCAATGCGTTTTCAACTTCTTGTCGTTCGCCGGCGGTTTCAATGACAAATTCCATCGGGCGGCCATCTGGCAAAAGCCGGAGGCCGGCATGGTTGCGGTCCTTCAATCCCATGTCATCGAGTAGGGCATTGGCCGCGGGGATATCCATTTGCGACCATGCCAGTAAATCGCCGTCTTCATGCAGCGGGCTGGACGACAGGGCGGTCATGCCCCCCTCCTTGCCAAGGCCGAAATACAAGGCGCGGTTGATCATGCGCCGGTCGATGCCAAGGCTCAGAGCGCGGCGGAACCGCACATCGCGCATCACTTGGCGCCAGACCGGGTCATTGAAATTCAGGTTCGGATAGATTGCAATCTGGCTTGCAACGCCACTGGCCCAGATCAGCGTGCGGTAATTGCCGCCATCGGCTTCGCCTTTCTTGAGGATGGACACATCCGGAAAATCAAGGCCGCGTGCCTGCAAATCGACCTCGCCGGCATTGGCCTTGGCCGCGACCAGCCCGCCGCCCACAATCGTCATGTTCACCACGTCGATATAGGGAAGTTGCACGCCGCGCGCGTCGATCCGGTGGTAATAGGGATTGCGCACGAACAGCTGGCGCGAGCTGCGTCCGCTGGCATTGATCCATGGCTGTAATGTTGGCTGGTCGGGATTGTCGTATTTGTACATGTTGTCGCGCTTGTTGTGCAGCGCAGCCCAGCTTTTCACCCGTGCGCGGCGCACTTCTTCTGCCAGCGCCTCGGTTTCGGCAAAATCAACGTGAAACTGTTTCAGATAATGCGCCGGTCGATAGATGAAGGGCGGGGCAGCCTGCGCCAACAAGGGCAGGAAGTTTGAGTTTGGTGTGTCCCATTCAAAGATCACGGTGTGATCATCGGGAAAGGTGACGCGGCCCAATTGCCCATCAACCACCATAAATTCAGGCGGTCCCGAAGGTGTGATTTCAGCGTTGTTCACCACCTTTTCCCACCAATAGCGGAAATCCGCAGAGGTGAAAGGCATCCCATCGGACCAGCGGTGGCCCGGCCGAAGATGCAGTATGAACTTGCGGTCCTTGATCACCTCAACATCGCGCAGGATGTCGGGGTAAAGCACGTAGTCAGGGCCGTAACCGACCAGCCGCGCATACCCGTATACCACCATCTGGCGCACGTCCTTGGAACGGGTAACCAGGGTGCGCAGGGTGCCGCCCGGTGTGCCAAAGCTGCGCCCCTTTGCCTCAAGATCAACCACCAGCGGCGTATCCGGCACGCGTTCACCGACGGGCGGCAGGTTCCCGGCGGCAACTTCCTGCGCCCAGAATGTGGCTTCCTGCAATGGGGGTTGCGCAAAGGCCGGTGCGGCAAGAACCGCAAGAAGAATAAGAAGCTTACGCATGGCAGCGCACCTTATGGCCCGGCTCCAGTTCGCGCAAGGCCGGTGCGCTTGTGCCGTCAAACCGGTATTTGTCCGGCCAGCTGGTCGAGGCTCCGGCCCCTTTGGCAACCAGATCAAGGTTGATCGGGCGGGTTACATCCGGTTCGGGCTGGGCGGCAATCAGGGCTTTGGTATAGGGGTGTTGCGGATTGTAGAACAGGGTGTCGGGCGGGGCCTGCTCAACGATCACACCGGCCCGCATCACCGCCACCTCATCCGCAATACGTGCCACCACCGCCAGATCGTGACTGATGAACAGATAGCTTAACTTTGCGCGATCCCGGATGTCTTCTAGCAGGGTCAGGATTTGATCCTGAACAGAGACGTCCAAAGCGCTGGTCGGCTCGTCACAGATCAACAGTTTCGGGTCCAAGGTCAGGGCGCGCGCAACCGAAAGCCGCTGTCGCTGTCCGCCGGAAAACGCATGAGGATACCGGTGCAGCATGTCAGGGTTTAATCCGACCAGACGCAACATCTCTGCGGCTTTTTCCTTGCGGTCGCGCCGGTTGCCCATGGCGTGAATTTCCATCGGTTCCACCAATGCCTCAAGCACACGCATGCGCGGGCTGAGCGAGGAATAGGGATCCTGAAACACCATCTGCGCCTGCCGTTGAAAGGCGGTGCGCTGGGTGCGGTCCATGTCATGGACGGGCAGGGCAGGTTCGCCGGCGACAGGCCGAAACAGCACTTCGCCACCGGCATCAGGGCGCTCTGCCCCCAAGGCGACCCGCGCACAGGTTGTTTTACCCGATCCGCTTTCGCCCACCACCGCCAGCGTTTTGCCACGTGGCACTTGCAGGTTCACATCGCGACAGGCGGTGATCGCAACAGGGGCCCGCCAGCCGCTGGCCCGCATGGTATAGGTTTTGGTTACGCTTTTAAGATCGAGGATCACATCGTCATAGGCCAGTTCTGGGGCCGGAGTGGCGACGGTCGGGATCATCGGCGCGGCGGCAAAAAGCTTGGCCGTATACCCATGGGCAGGGGTGGTCAGTACATGTTCGGCGCGGCCCGCTTCCATGACGCGGCCTTTGTTCATCACCACCACCTGCTGTGCCATATTGGCGACCACACCCAGATCATGGGTAACCAGTATTACCGCCATGCCGGTGTCTTGTTGCAGGGTGTTTATCAGCCCCAGCACTTGCGCCTGCGTCGTGACATCCAACGCGGTTGTCGGTTCATCTGCGATTAGTAATTCGGGCTGCGCCACCATGGCCATCGCAATCATTGCCCGTTGGCGCATACCGCCTGACATTTCAAAGGGATAGCTGGAAAAAGCCCGTTCTGGATCGACAAAGCCAACCTTGTCGAATTGCGCCAATACCCGTGTTTTTGCCTCGCGCGCGCCCATGTCACGGTGAATGCGCAGCACTTCGCTGACCTGATCCCCCAGCCTGTGCAGCGGCGATAAGGACCGCATCGGCTCTTGAAAGATCATCGCAATCCGGTTGCCGCGAATGGCGCGCATCTGAGGTTCGGCGCAGCCCAGTATGTCCACTGGCCCCTCTTGGCCGGCAAATGTCACTGACCCGCCCCTGATCTGTGCGGCTTCGGGCAAAATCCGCAATGCGCTGCGGCAGGTCAGGGTTTTGCCCGATCCGCTTTCACCGACCAGCGCCAGTGTCTCTCCTGCGGACACGGAAAAGCTGACGTCGCGCACCACAGGGGGGGCATCGCCAAAACCGATCGTCAATCCGTCTACGTCCAGCAAAGAGGTCATTCAGGTCCTTACAATAGGGGCCGGTGTCCAGATTCGGAGTGAAGCCGATTTGCGCCGACCCGTCCAGCAAGGAAACGGATCACAGCGATGTGCCCTTGCGGCCACTGGCCGCTGTCGGGGCATTCAGGTTACACAGGCACCCAGATGGGGCATTACTTGCTTCGCTCAGCAAAAAGGAACTTCCATGAGTCGTCTTGACCACTTTATTAACAGAATGGTGTCGCAGCGGGCCTGCCTGGACTACGCCATCAATCAGACCGCGTCGCTGGGCGGGCCGGCGTTCGAACTGGGGCTTGGCAATGGGCGCACCTATCATCACATGATCGAGAATATGCCCGACAGGCCGGTCTATGTCTTTGAGCGTGCAGTGGCCTCGCATCCGCAAAGCACACCGCCGGATGACATGCTGATCCTTGGGGATGTGAATGACACGCTGGTGCAGGCCCGCGCGCGGTTCGGGGCATCGGCATCGTTGATCCATGCTGATCTGGGCGGGCATGACCGGGCCAAGAACGACGCCTTTGCGCGGGTGGTGTCCCCGCTCGTCGAGCCGTTACTGGCTTCCGGCGGCCTGATGGTGGCCAGCGACCGGATGTATTTCGAGGCGCTGACGGAACTGGCGCTGCCCGAGGGGGCCGTTCCTGGTGCCTGTTTTATCTACGGCCACGCGACGTAGGGTCAGGACCCGAACGTTTTTTTGGTTTCGTGTCAGCCGGTGCCAATTGGCACCGGCCTTTCTGTCTGCTGTGCGACTGGCGTGATGCCCAAGGTATGTTTAGTCCCGCGCCCTTGAAACGTGACGGCACAGTTTCCTGTTCCCAGAGCCCCCTTGCATGAATCACAAGGGGTCTTTACGTCTTGTCGATAGAAGCGAAATAAAGTTTCGCTATGTGAAACAAGTGGGGCGCAAGCTTGCAAAAGAGCAGAACATGCGGATCATCTCGGGCGACGGGGCCGGCGCGATGAACGCCGAAACCACAGACCGCAAGTTTGCCAATACGCTGGGGCGGGGCCTTGGTATTTTGCGCGCGTTTCATGCAAGCGATAACGGTTTGACCCATGCTGAAATCGCCGCCCGGACGGGGCTGCCCAAACCCACCATTTCCCGACTTACTTATACCCTGTGCGAGCTTGGCTATCTGGCCCATGGCGGGCGGAACGAACGGTTCCGGCTGGGGCCGGCGGCGGTAGCGCTGGGGTCGGTGGCGTCTCTGTCCAACAGTTTTGTTGATCTGGCGTCCGACACAATGCAGCGGCTGGCGGATGCAACCGGCACGCTGGCCTTGATTGCCGTGCGTGACGGCACGCGGATGCTGCTGGTGAAAACCTGGCGTCCGACTGGCGCATCGACGATCTGGCTGGACCCGGGCCAGCGCATTCCGGTTTTCGGCTCATCTTCCGGACTGGCGGTGTTGGCCACTATGGACGCTGAGAAGTTCGCGGCCCTCGATGAAAGCACCGAGATGGCACAGTTCCGGCAGGAGGGTTTTGACCAATTGATCGGTCAAGGTTTTGCCGTGGCCCCGGCACCCACCCGGTATGCCAGCACAGTGAGCGCGGTCAGCGTGCCATATTTTGCAACCGAATTTGGCGAAAGCGTCGCCTTTACCTGCGGAGCTCTGCCGCGCGATCTGCCAGATGCGCGGATCGTGGCTGAAGTCGGGCCCGCCCTTAGAGACGCGGTGCGCCGCCTTGAACACCGGACCGGACATGCGCCTGCGCTGGCCCGTCGTGGTTGAACCCCCAGGAGAACGAAATGACAGATAAAATCGCCTATACCCGCCATGACGATATCGCCGTGCTGCGCATCCAGAACCCGCCGGTGAATGCCTTGTCCCAAGCCGTACGTCAGGGATTGTGGGATGCCATGGACCGCGCCGAAGCGGATGACGGTGTGCGCGCGGTGCTGATTGTGGGCGCGGGACGTGCCTTTATCGCCGGAGCGGATATCACCGAATTTGGCAAACCGCCGATGGAGCCACATCTGCCGGTTCTCTGTGCCCGGATCGAAGCATCGCCGCTGTTGGTGGTTGCGTCGATGCATGGGGTGTCGCTGGGCGGCGGACTGGAGGTCGCACTTTGTGCGCATTACCGCGTCGCGCAACCATCTGCCCGTGTCGGCCTGCCTGAAGTACATCTGGGGCTGATCCCCGGTGCCGGTGGCACCCAGCGTCTGCCGCGTTTGACGGGGGCAGAGCCGGCGCTGGACATGATCACAAGCGGTCGTCAGGTCAAAGCTGCTGAGGCGCTGGAACTGGGTGTGGTGGATCGCGTCAACGAAGGCGATCCCGAAGCGGTTGGCCTTGCCTATACACGTGATTTGCTGGCCGAGGGTGCGCAGCCGCGCCCGGTCAGCGCCTTGCCTGCAGCACCAGCCATCGACTGGGATGCGACCTATGAGGCGGTGCTGAAAAAGGGCCGTGGCCAGATCAGCCCGGCAACCGCCGTGCGCGCTGTTCAGGCCGCCAGCGAAATGTCTTTTGCTGATGGCATGGCCAAGGAACGTGAATTGTTCATGGAGCTGATGGGAACAGATCAGCGTCAGGGCATGATCCACGCGTTCTTTTCAGAGCGTGCGGTGGGCAATCTGCCTGAGCTAAAGGGGGTTGCACCACGTGAATTGAAGGCCGTTGGCGTGATCGGGGGCGGCACCATGGGGGCGGGGATTGCCACGGCGGCGCTGTTGTCCGGGTTTGAAGTTGTCCTGATTGAAATGACCGCCGAAGCTGCCGAGGCCGCCCATGGCCGGATCAGCGGTAACCTGTCGGGTGCCTTAAAGCGCGGCAAGATCAGTCAGGAAAAATTCGACACGCTGACCCAAAAGGCGCTGGTTGTGTCAACGTCCTATGACAGCCTGAACAACGTTGATTTGGTGGTCGAAGCGGTTTTTGAAAACATGGACGTCAAGAAAGAGGTCTTTGGCAAACTGGATGCCGTTTGCAAACCGGGCTGTATCCTTGCTTCTAACACCTCGTATCTGGATGTTGATGAAATTGCGGCTTCTACTGCGCGCCCTGCGGATGTGATCGGGCTTCATTTCTTCTCGCCGGCGCATATCATGAAGCTGCTTGAAGTGGTTGTCGCAAAGGAAACCGCCTCTGATGTTGTCGCGACCGGTTTTGCGTTGGGCAAGGCGCTGGGCAAAATTTCGGTGCGTGCGGGTGTGTGTGACGGGTTTATCGGGAACCGCATCCTTGCCACCTACCGGACCGCCGCGGATCACATGGTGCTGGACGGCGCATCGCCCTATCAGATCGACAAGGCATTGGTGAACTTCGGTTTTGCCATGGGGCCATTTGCCGTGGCCGACCTTGCCGGGCTCGACATCGGTTGGATGACCCGCAAGCGCAAAGCGCCGCACCGCCACCCGGCAGAGCGGGTGCCGACCTATATTGATCACCTGTGCGAGGATGGTCACTTTGGCCAGAAAACCGGAGAGGGGTATTATATCTATGCGGCCGGTAAACGTGCAGGTGTGCCGAACCCCAAAATTGCCGAACTGGTCGCAGCGGAACAGGCAAGCCTGGGAATTACGCCGCGTCCTTTCACCGATGAAGAGATTGTGCGTCGCTACATGTGTGCCATGGTTAATGAAGCCGCGAAAGTCGTTGGTGAAGGCATCGCGCGCCGTCCGCTGGACGTCGATATGACGCTGCTCTTTGGCTACGGCTTTCCGCGCTATTGGGGGGGACCCATGAAATGGGCCGATATTCAGGGTCTGCCGGAGGTTCTGGCGGATATCGAAAGCTATGCTGCTGAAGATGCCTGGTTCTGGCAACCCGCCCCGCTCTTGAAAACACTGGTCGCCGAAGGGCGCACTTTCGATGACATGAACAAGGACGCCGCCAAATGAAACAAGCAGTTATCGTCTCAACCGCCCGCACAGGCCTCGCGAAGTCTTTTCGCGGCTCGTTGAATATGACCCATGGGGCCACGATGGGGGGGCACGTGGTGGAACACGCGGTCGCACGCGCGGGCCTTGATCCGTCCCAGATCGAAGACGTTGTTATGGGGTGCGCCACACCCGAAGGGGCGACCGGTGGCAATATCGCCCGACAGATTGCCCTGCGCGCCGGATTGCCGGTCACGGCGGCAGGTGTCACGGTCAACCGCTTTTGTTCGTCTGGTTTACAAAGCATCGCGATGGCGGCAAATGCGATCACGCAAGAAGGCGCAGGGCCTATGGTTGCCGGCGGTGTCGAAAGCATTTCGATGACGGGTCAGCATTCCATCAGCGTCAAGGATGCATGGCTGAAAGAGCACAAACCCGCCGTTTACATGACGATGATCGAAACCGCAGATATTGTCGCCCAACGCTATGGCCTGAGCCGTGAATATCAGGACGAATTCGGCCTGCGCAGCCAGCAGCTGATTGCTGCCGCGCAGGAAGCGGGCAAGTTTGATCACGAAATCGTGCCGATGAAAACCACCATGGGTGTGCAGGATAAAGAGACCAAGGAAATCTCCTATCACGAGGTCACCGTGGACCGGGATGAATGTAACCGCCCGGGCACAACCCTGGACGGTTTGGCGGGTCTTGCGCCTGTGCGTGAAGGTGGTTTTGTCACAGCCGGAAACGCAAGCCAGTTGTCGGATGGTGCCGCCGCAGTGGTTGTGATGGACAGTAGAGAGGCTGAAAAACAAGGGCTTGAGCCGCTCGGCGCGTTCAAGGGCTTTGCGGTTGCGGGCTGTGAACCCGATGAGATGGGGATTGGCCCGATCTATGCCGTGCCGCGTTTGTTGGAACGTCATGGTCTTACGGTGGATGACATTGACCTGTGGGAATTGAACGAGGCCTTCGCATCGCAATGCCTCTATTCCCGTGATACGCTGGGCATCGACCCCGAAAAATACAACGTCAACGGCGGCTCTATCGCGATTGGCCACCCGTTCGGCATGACAGGCGCACGCTGCACCGGTCATCTGTTGCTTGAAGGCAAGCGGCGCGGTGCAAAACTGGGTGTTGTGACGATGTGCATCGGCGGTGGCATGGGTGCTGCCGGCCTGTTCGAAATCTATTCATAAGGAATGCGAAAATGGACCTGAATTATACCGACGAAGAAAAGGCATTCCGCGAAGAAGTCCGTCGCTTTCTGGCCGAGAAACTGCCGAAAGAACTGCGGGACAAGGTTGCCGGAAGCGATGGTGACACGCTGACCAAAGCGGACATGGAGCGCTGGCACGGCATCCTGAATGCGCAGGGGTGGCTGGTTCCGAACTGGCCCAAGAAATTTGGCGGTGCCGAATGGAACGCGGTGCAAAAACACATCTTTGAAGAAGAGGCCGCCGCCGCAGATGCGCCCCGCATCGTGCCCTTCGGTTTCTCGATGCTGGCCCCTGTGTTGCATAAATTCGGTTCGCAGGAACAGAATGACTATTGGCTGCCGCGGATGCTGAACGGCGACGATTGGTGGTGTCAGGGCTATTCCGAACCGGGTGCCGGTTCCGATCTGGCCTCGCTGAAAACCACAGCGGTTAAGAACGAGGCGGGCACACATTACGTCGTGAACGGTCAGAAAACTTGGACGACACTGGGTCAGCACGCCAATATGATTTTCTGTCTGGTGCGTACGAACAAGGACGTGAAACAACAAGAAGGCATTTCCTTCCTGTTGATCGACATGAACACGCCGGGTATCGAAGTGCGCCCGATCATCCTGTTGGATGGTGTTCACGAGGTGAACGAGGTTTGGTTTACCGACGTTGAAGTGCCGGTCGAGAACCTTGTTGGCGAAGAGAACAAGGGCTGGACCTATGCCAAATACCTGCTGACTCACGAGCGCACGAATATCGCCGGTGTCGGGTTTTCGCAGGCAGGTCTGAACACGGTCAAACGCCTGGCGAAATCTGAAATCGCCAATGGCAAACCGTTGATCCAGAATCCGCATTATGCAGCGCGTGTGGCGCAGGTCGAGATTGATTTAAAGGCCATGGCAACCACCAATATGCGCATCATTTCAAAGGCTGCCGGGGGCGGAACACCGGGCATCGAAGCATCCATGCTGAAGGTAAAAGGCACGATTATCCGTCAGGAAATCAATGATTTGGCCCGCCGTGCTGCCGGTGTATATGCGATGCCATTCGCATCCGAGGCGGTGGACGGGTCCAACGCGGGGCTGCCTGATCCACTGGGCGCCGGTCCGGTTGCCGCGAAGTATTTCAACAACCGCAAACTGTCGATCTTTGGCGGATCGAACGAAATCCAGCGCGGTATCATCGCCAAAGTAAGCATGGGGGGCTGAGCCATGAATTTCGAGCTGACAGAAGAGCGGCAAATGCTGCAAGACACGCTGCGCCGTTTCCTGCGGGATCGCTATGACACTGCAACGCGCAATACGATTTTGGACAGTGAAACCGGCATGTCCGGTGAAATCTGGAACGAACTGGCCGAATTGGGTGTGATTGGTGCGCTGTTCACCGAAGAGCAGGGCGGCTTCGGTGGCAAAGGCTTTGATCTGGCCGTGGTCTTTGAGGAGCTGGGCCGCGCAGGCGTGGTCGAGCCGGTACTGGACACGGCTGTTCTGGCCGGTGGTCTGGTTGCCGATTTGGGCAATGAAACACAGGCCGCGCTGGTCGAGGAGATCATCGCGGGTGGTTGTCAAATGGCCTTTGCCCACGGTGAACCGAGAAGCCGCTATGACCTGAACCTCGTGCAAACCAGCGCCAAGGCTGACGGCGACAACATCGTGCTGAACGGTCACAAGGCCGTGGTGATCAACGCGGAGGCGGCGGACCACCTTGTCATTTCAGCGCGGGAAAGCGGTGAACCCGGCGATGAGGCGGGCATTTCTCTGTTTCTGGTTCCGGCGGACACCAAGGGCATCACGGTTCAGGGTTATGCCTTGCTTGCCGGTGGCCGCGCTGCTGAGGTGATGCTGGATGACGTCACGGTTCCGGCTTCTGCGCGGCTTGGCAAAGCCGGTGGCGTTTTCGGGGCTATTGAGGCGCGTACCGCTGCGGCTTCGGTTGCCCAATGTGCTGAAACTTTGGGTGCGATGGAAACGGCAACGGCGTTGACCAAAGACTATCTGATGACACGCAAACAGTTTGGTCGTCCGATTGGCACGTTTCAGGCCCTCGCACACCGGATGTCCGATTTGCTGATCGAAATGGAACAGGCGCGTTCCGCAGTGATCAATGCAGCGGGCCATCTGGAAGGTGACCGCAAGACCCGCGAGGTAAATGTGTCGGCCACGAAGAACCTGATGGGCCGTGCCGGCCGTCTGGTAGCCGAGGACAGCATTCAGATGCATGGCGGTATCGCGATGACGCAGGAATATGAACTGGCCCATATCGCCAAACGTATCATCATGAGTGATCACCGTTTCGGGGATACCGATCACCACCTTGAGCGGTTCATCGCCCTTGCTGCTGCGTGAGCGGGCAGTCTGACGTGAACCCACTGCCGGATGAAGCCTATCTGATCCGCGACGAGACAGGCACGCAAACGCTGATCGGGTATGTCGTTGACATATCCGATCCGCCTTATGCGAAGTGCTGGCTTGATGTCGGGCCGCAACACACCAACCGGCACAATGTCCTGCACGGCGGCATTACAGCTTGCCTGCTGGACAATGCCAGTGGCACGGCAGGTTCTTTGACGGTTGATCCGTCTGGCACCGCGCCGTTCCTGACCATATCCATGACCACGCAATACATCGCGCCGGGCCGTCCCGGCTGGGTTAAGGCCACCGGTACGGTTACCGGCGGCGGGCGTAGTCTGCTGTATATCAACGCTGTGCTGACCCATGTGGACGGCACGGTCATCGCCACCTCGACAGGGGTGTTCAAACGGGTCCCGCAGGAGAAACTGACATGAGCGCAAGGATCGAGGACGCAGGCGACCGCCTGATTATCTGGAACGGCAATGCCGCCAAACGCGGGGCGCTGTCGCCCGAATTGTATGACTGTATTCAAACGGCAGTGAAACAGGCACAGGAACCGCGCATCCGTGCTGTGATCCTGACCTCCGAAGGCGAATTCTTCTGCGCCGGCGGCAACTTGAATGTGCTGATAGAACGCCGTCAGATTTCCGAAGCGGAACGCCGCGTGAAAGTTGACGAATTGCATGATGTGCTGCGCAGTATCAGGGCCTGTCCGGTGCCGGTAATTGCCGCAGTCGAAGGCGGTGCCGCCGGGGCCGGGCTTAGCATTGCCTTGGCCTGTGATCTGATTGTGGCGGCGAAAGACGCAAAATTCACAGCGGCTTATGTCAAGGCGGGCCTTGTGCCTGACGGTGGATTAACCTCTGCAATGGCGCGTCTCTTGCCGCGTCCGCTGGCCATGGAAATGTGCCTGATGGGCCGTCCTGTGATGGCGACACGGTTTGCTGAATTGGGGGCAGTCAACCGACTGGTCACAAAGGGTAAAGCGATGGAAGAGGCCATGGCCCTGGTCGATCATCTGGCCGCTGGCCCGCGCGAGGCGCAGGGCGTGATCAGAGGGCTGGTGTCACAAGCCTATGAGGCCACCGAAGGAGAACAACTGGACGCGGAGCGGGATGCCATGGCGGCTGCTGCCGGCAGGGACGAAGCCGCCGAAGGCATCGCTGCATTTCTTGAAAAACGACCAGCGGTTTACTGACACCCGCATGGAAAGGGAGAGACATCGATGGCAAGGGTAGAGGCATTTCTGGCAGGGCAAGTTGCCGCGCGACCGGATGCGATGGCGTTGACCGACAGTATTGGCACCGCCTGGCGTTTTGCCGATCTGGACCGTGCCAGTGATGCGCTGGCCGAGGTGTTGCGCGGGGCCGGGGTTGCGGCCAACGACCGTGTCTTGATGCTGTCCGAGAATTGCGCCTCTGCCATCGCAACCCTGTTTGCCTGTTGGAAGCTGGACGCGGTGGTGATCCCTGTGAATGCCCGCCAGACCGCAGCCGAAGTTGCGCGTATTGTCGATCATGCCACCCCCGCCGCAATCTTGATGACAACTGCCGTTTCCAAAGATGCGCAGGCCCATGCCGACCGGATGGGCGCAGAGAAGCAGACGGGGGCATTTGGCACGATGCACCTGGCTGCGCTGCCGACTAACCCGGATGCAGACCTGCATGATGTCGCGACGCTGCTTTACACCACTGGGACTACTGGCGACCCCAAGGGGGTGATGTTGACCCATGACAATATGCGTTTTGGCGGGATGGCCTCGTCGAACCTGCGCAATATGACGTCAGCTGACGTGGTTTACGGGGTGTTACCGCTGACCCATGTGTTTGGGTTGGTCTCGGTCATTACGGCGGCGTGTTACGCTGGTGCAACGGTCCAGCAGGAAGCACGGTTTTCGGCGAAGGGCCTGTACGAAGCTGTGATGAACGGGGTAACCGTTCTGCCTGCCGTGCCGCAGATGCACGCATTGGTTATGCAATACAGCAAAGAGCAGGGCTTGAGCAAACTTGCCTCGCCCAGTCTGCGCTATGTCTCTTCAGGCGGTGCGCCGCTCGATCCGGCATGGAAACGCAAGGCAGAAGCCTTTTACGGACTGCCTTTGCAAAACGGTTTTGGCATGACCGAGACCTCCTCGGGCGCGTCGGCCACGGATAACGAACTGGGGTCGCCGGATATATCGGTCGGACCAAAAACACCGGGCACCGAGGTCAGGGTTGATGATCAGGCCGCTGGCGGCGATGGCGCGGGCATCGGCGAAATTTTGGTCCGCGGGCCCCATGTGATGAAGGGGTATTACCGCAATCCGGCAGAGACCGCCAAGGCGCTTGATGCAGAGGGTTGGTTACGCACCGGAGATTTGGGCAAAATTGACGAAATCGGTCATATCCACATTCTGGGCCGGTCCAAGGAATTGATCATTCACGGCGGGTTCAACGTCTATCCCCCCGAAGTTGAGGCGGCGTTCAACGATCACCCGCAGGTGATCCAGTCTGCTGTGATCGGGCGGATGAAGGACGGCGACGAGCAGGTGTTGGCCTTTGTCCAGATTGCCGATGGCGATCACGTCGAAGTTGAAGATCTGCGCAGGTTCGTGGCAGAGCGTCTGACCGGATATAAACGCCCCAGTCAGATTATCATCGGCACGGTTTTGCCGGCCGCCCCGACGGGAAAAATCCTCAAACATAAACTGCTTGAGGCCTTTGCGGACCAGCTGACGTAGCAGCTGGTCTGCCGGCGATTGGCGGGGCGGTTTAGGCGTAGACCCCGTTGGCCGCTTCGCGAATGGCCTTGATGTTGGCACCATAGGGGGCGGGATCACTGACTGATCCGCCTTTGAATACGGCAGAGCCGGCGACCAGAACATCAGCGCCGGCTTGTGCCACGATAGGGGCGGTGTTCACATCAACACCGCCGTCGATCTCGATGTGGACCGGGCGGTCACCGATCATCTGGCGCAGGGTTTTGATCTTGTCACTCATGTCGATGAATTTTTGGCCGCCGAACCCGGGGTTCACGGTCATCACACAGATCAGATCGGTCAGGTCCAGCAGATGCGCAACACTTTCCGCCGGGGTGCCGGGGTTCAGGGCAAGCCCGGCTTTTGCGCCAGTGGCGCGAATGGCCTGCAAGGTGCGGTGAATATGCGGTCCTGCTTCGATATGGGCGGTGATCACATCAGCACCGGCCTGGGCAAAAGCCTCGATATAGGGGTCAACTGGTGCAATCATCAGATGCACGTCCATCACACCTTTTATATGCGGGCGGATTGCAGCGCAGGTGGCGGGGCCAAAGCTGATGTTGGGGACAAAGTGGCCGTCCATCACATCGACATGGACCCAATCGGCCCCCTGTGCTTCGACGGCGGCGCATTCAGCCCCGAAGTTGGCAAAGTCGGCGGCAAGAATGGAAGGGGCGATTTTGATGCTGCGATCGAAGGTCATAGGGAAGGCTCCTGTTTTGCGCTTCTTAGCGGGGCTTGGCGCGCGAGGGAAGTGCAGCAGAGTTTAAGGGCAAGATGAAGCCCGTGATGTCACACCTTGTAATAGGCGCGGTACCAGTCAACGAATTGCTGGATACCTGTGGCGATGGGGGTGACCGGGCGCTGTCCGGTGAGCCGGTGCAGGAGGGTTGCATCTGCCCATGTCGACGGCACATCACCCGGCTGGATGTCATGATAGGTCTTGATCGCCTCGCGTCCGCAGGCGGTTTCGATTGCGGCAATGAAATCAAGCAGTTTTACAGGGCTGTCATTGCCAATGTTTACCACGCGGAACGGGGCGTTGGGTGAAATACTGTCACCCTCAACGGGGCTCTCGGGGTCTGGCGCGGTCTCCGCAAGCGCGAGAATCGAGGCGACCAGATCGTCCACATAGGTGAAGTCACGTTGCATATTGCCGTGGTTATACACGTCGATGGGATCGCCGTTCAGGATCGCACGGGTGAATTTGAAATGTGCCATGTCCGGACGGCCCCAAGGGCCATAGACCGTAAAGAAACGGTACATTGTGGTCGGCAGATTATAGAGATGGGCATAGCTGTGGGCGAGGTTTTCCGTGGCTTTCTTGGTCGCCGCATAAAAGGACATCTGTGTGTCGACTTTGTCGGTTTCGGCATAGGGCAGTTTGGTATTTGCCCCATAAACCGAAGAGCTGGAAGCCAGCAGCATATGTTTGGGCGGGAAAGTGCGCGCGGCCTCAAGCAGTTCGAAGGTGCCGATCAGGTTGGCCTCGACATAGGCGCGGGGCATCTGGATGGAATGGCGCACCCCCGCTTGCGCGGCAAGATGGATCACAATGTCGGGGCGGTGTTTTTCAAACAGGGTCAGCAGCACACCGGAGGATTCAATCTTGTCGTTGACGACTTGAAAATTCGGTCTTTCCAACAGCATTTCCTGCCGCCGGATTTTTAGTGTGACGTCATAGTAATCCGACAGGCTGTCAATGCCGATCACACGCCAGCCGGCGTCCAGCAGGGCAAGCGATGTGAAGTAGCCGACAAAGCCGGAAGAGCCTGTCACAAGAGCGGTTTTCACAGATCAATCTCCAGAATTGTGTTTGGCGTCGCGGCGCGGGATTGGCACAGGATCATCGTGTCCTCGCGTTGCGCCGCGGACAGCACAAAGTCGCGGTGTTCGACCGCCCCCTTGATGACGCCACATTTGCAGACACCACAGATGCCGTCGCTGCATTTGAGGTCCACGGGCAGGCCGGCCGCAATCAGCGCATCCGCGGCGGATTGATCCGCGGATACATCAATGTCGCGTCCCGATTTCAGGCGCAGCGTGAAGGGATGGTTCACATATTCTGGCAGATCAGGGGTTGAAAAATACTCCAGATGCCGTTGCGCGTCGGGGATGTTTGAGGCGATTGCACTGTCCATGACGGACTGCATGTAGGTATCGGGACCGCAGGTGTAAACATGGCTGCCCTTTGGTAACGCAGACATGATCGCCAGCAGGTCCGCGCGGCTTCCTTCGTCAGACAGGTGCAGGTGGACGTGATCCGCCCAAGGCATCCCAGTCAAGATGTCGCAAAAGGCGGCAGAGGCGCGGGTGCTTGCCGAATAATGCAGGTCAAAAGGCTTGCCAAGTGCGTGCAACCGGTGGGCAAAGGCCATCATCGGCGTAATCCCGATGCCGCCGCCCATCAACAACGAATGGGGGGCCTCCTCGAGCAGTTCGAAATGATTTACAGGCTTTGAGACAAAGACCCGCCGGTTGGCGGTAAAGACCCGGTGCAAAAGCGCAGAGCCGCCGCGCCCCTTGTCCTCGCGCAGCACCGCAATCTGGTATCTGGAGCGGTCTGCGGGATCGCCCAGCAGCGAATAGGGCCGCAGGAATTCCGGGGCGACAACCAAATCGATATGTCCGCCTGCGGTCCATTCCGGCAAGGCCCCGCCTTGCGGATCGGTGAAGGTATAAAGAGTGACCCCGTCGCTTAGCTTTTCGATGCCAGACACCCGCAGATCAAGCACTGGCGCATCGCCAGAACCGGTATAAAGATGCAGGTGGTCTGTCGCACCGGCGGCGTTTTTAGCGCGGTGTTCGTCAGCGGTTAACAATGCAGC
Source organism: Sulfitobacter sp. M05 (assembly GCF_029285175.1). Lineage (GTDB taxonomy): Bacteria > Pseudomonadota > Alphaproteobacteria > Rhodobacterales > Rhodobacteraceae > Sulfitobacter. The sequence continues at coordinate 73,042 of NZ_JABEDH010000004.1, forward strand.
ATGGGCTTTGATACCCGCCTCGCGGTTCATCGGATCAGGATAGGGCCAGGGGTGCGGTGCCAAGGGGGCAGGATAGACGGCCAGCGTCTGGTCTTCGAACTTCAGGTCCAGATCCCTTTGCAAGTCACGGGCATTGACCGGCGCGGCGGGCGCAGCAAAACCTCCATTGGGTTTTACTTCGATGTCCCACCACCATTTCTTGACCGGGTTCAGCCCGCCGTTGCCCAGCACGTCGTCCAGTTTGGCCAAGGCCGGTGCGGCTTTGGGGATATGCATCGCCGCCCAGCGAAACGGCGCTTCGGCGAACAGCCCTTCAAGGTTCCAAGGACAGGTCTTCATGCAGCGGCCACACATGCCACCACCCTGATTTGTGATCCGATAGGTGGCGCATTTCTGGCTGTCGGATTTCCAGATTTCATAGCCGTTAAACATCTTTTTCGGTCCGGCTGTGATTGCCCCAGAGGGGCATTCGCGGGCACATTTGTTGCAGCTTTCGCAGAACTTTTGCAGGCCAAAATCGACCGGCAAATCATGCGCGACGGGCATGGTCGTTGTGACAACACCGGATTTCAGGCGCGGGCCAAGGAAAGGGTTCAGGATCACCTCGCCGATGCGGCTGACCTCGCCCAGACCAGACAGCAGTAAAAGCGGCGGTTGCAAAACGTCACCATCCATCACCGTATGGGATTTGGAGGCAAAACCGAGGTTGCGCATATGTTGTGCGATGATCCCGCCGATAATGGAAAACCGCAGATAGGCGCGCATACTTTGTGACACGCTGATCCAGTCATCGCCGGAGGAGCCGTCGGTGGTTTCGAACCCCTGATCGACAATCAGCGACAGGGCTTGATCATGGGGTGGGGTGATCGGGGTGCCAGTGGCGTCATGGCTGTACCATGTCCAATCCGGGCAGGCCGACAACCCCGCCGCATCACTGCCAAGGAAATAACTCGCAGCCTTGAGGTTGGTCGCGTTGCGGGCTGGATCATTTCCCGATTTTTCAGGTGAAACCGCTCCATCCTGCAACAGGATCAACGCCCCCAACAAACGCCGTTGCGCAGCAGCAGGGGCGGTTTTGACCACGTGATGCCCGCCCTTCATGGCGTCTTGGACCTTTGGTCCCATATCGCCAAACTGGCCACGGGCAAACAAATCGCTGCGTTTGGGCACGCGGGGCACATTGGGCGCGTCGATATATGTGGTCGGGTCACTGACCCGCTTGAGCGTTTCGAAAGGATGTGCGCCGTCAACGTAATTCCGTTTGGCATAAGGGTCGCTGGTGCCTGCCCGCAGCCCGCCATGGGTGCCAAGCTTCCACGGCAATCCGTTCAGGATACCGTTCGGCTGCTCGGCCAGAGGGGCCAAGGGCCGGTCAGGCGTTAATGCCATATCGGTGGTAACGACAGCCAAACCGAAACGGGTGCCAAGCCACGGGTTGCTGAGCGCGCCACCTTCCCAAACCGCAAGGCCGCAGGCCAGCGCGCAGGTGCCAAGGTTTACATCTGAAGTGGTGGCAGAATGCACCCGGGCGTCAAAGCCCAGCTGGCGGATATAATCGGCAAGCACCGTTGCGTTTTCCGTGGCCCGCAGCGCGGCACGTTCGGCCTGCACATCCATGATCCAGTCTGTCCCGGGTTCGTCGGGCCGCGGATCGCGGCCATAGGCGAACAGGATCACAACGGCGTGGCTGTGATCGGGCAAGGGCGGGACCGGCGTATTCGCCGCCTCGCGCAGGTTCGCCATGATCACATCCACACCCGCCGCAAGGGTTTTGGTCTGGCGGTTGCGTAGGTCCTCGGCCAGAGCATCGGTGCCCGCGCTTTGGCGTGGCTTAGCCAGACGGGCAGCATCGGGCAGGGTGCAGATGCCCATCATTGTGGCGTCGTTGTAATATCCAAAGGCCTTGATATGAGCGGCGCGTTCGGTGGCATCCTCGGGTATCTCCGCCCGCACAGGATTGGGTTTTCCGGCGCGCAGCACGTCCATCATTGCTTGATAGGGGGCCATCGCATTGGCGATACTTTGCGGCATTTCAGGGCGCTCGAAACGCAGATCGGCAAATGGAATATCGGGAAACGGCGTGCGCAAGCTATCAAGTCTGTGCAACTGCTCAAGCGGGTAGCCGCCCAGATGTAAAGGGCGGTTTTTGGAGGAGAAAAACTTCATCCCAACGGCCTGCCATATTGCGGGCGGAAAAACCAGAGTGGCGGGTGCTGGTCTGGGCAGGCAAACCTGTTATCAAGATGCCAACAATGAAAGGCCCCAGAATGACAACCACCCACGAGGCAGACGAAGATACCCGCAACCGCGATATCAAGATTTACGTAAACGGTGACATCGTCCATCGCGATGCGGCCAAGGTTTCGGTTTATGACAGCGGTTTCATGCTGGGGGATGGTATTTGGGAAGGCATGCGACTGTACGATGGCGTATGGGCGTTTTTCGACGAACACATGGACAGGTTCTTTAACTCCTGCAAGACGATTTCTCTGGATGTTGGGATGGACAAGGCAGGAATCGCAGAGGCAATGCGCCGAACGGCGGAGGCGAACGGGATGACCAATGATGTGCATTGTCGTCTGATGTTGACCCGGGGTCTGAAGGACAAACCGTTCCAGCATCCACAACTTAGCACCTCGGGGCCCACCTTGGTGATCATTATGGAGCATTCAAAGCCCGTCTACCGGTTGCAATCGGCAGGCATCAGGCTGGCGACGGTACCACAGGTGCGTGGCCTGCCAATGGCGCAAGACCCAAAGCTGAACTCGCATTCAAAACTGAACTGCATCATCGCCTGCCTGCAAGCAGAAGCGGCGGGGGCGGATGAGGGCCTGATGCTGGACCCGCATGGATTTGTGAACACCACCAACGCCTGCAATTTTTTCATCGTGCGCCGGGGTGAGGTTTGGACCTCGACAGGGGATTACTGCATGAATGGGGTCACGCGGCAAAAGGTGATTGATCTGTGCCGCGCCAACGGCATTCCAGTGTTTGAAAAGAACTTTTCGCTCTATGAAACCTACGGCGCAGACGAAGCGTTTCTGACGGGAACCTTCGGCGCACAGACGCCGGTGGCCGAGATCGACGGCAAGCTGATCGGCACCGGCGAGCGCCCTGTCACTGCGCGTATTCAGGCCTTGTACAAAGAACTGATCCGCGACCATGTGGCGGCGCGGTCTTAGGGTCAGGACCCATTAATCCTGTATCGTCAGTTTGCCCGATTTTTCGCTAACAAGGAACATCTGTGCAGGAATCCCCTCTCGGGACATTGCTGCGCAATGCCCTGTCGGGCAGTGGTGGTTCTATTTCAAATAGATGTAACGCCCCCTCTCGGGATCATCCTTTGGATGACCCTGCCGGGCAATGGGAAGCGGCAGAATCTGGCAAACCCGCAGGGCGGTAATTTCACTTCATTTCAGCGTCTTGGACCGCTTGCAAATAGAACCACTATTGACCGCGCGGCCCAAACCATTGAAATTTCGTGGAATTGCCGCTGACAGCACAGGATTAATGGGTCCTGACCCTAGGGGCAGGCCCCTGGCATCACCAGCTTAAGGTAAATCGCCAATCAGGATGGCGCGAAAATCGTTGACATTGGTGCCGGTGGGGCCTGTGACAAACAGATCGCGCGTGGCGAAAAAGGCTCCGTAGGCGTTGTTTTTCTGTAACTGGGTTTGCGGATCGGTGCCCGCGGCCCGCATCCGTGCGGCTGTTGTGCCATCGACAAAAGCGCCGGCATTGTCTTCCGATCCGTCGATCCCGTCCGTATCCGCCGCCAATGCGCTTATGTCCTCGACCTCCTCAAGGGCCAGCGCAAGCGCCAGCTGGAATTCGCTGTTGCGTCCGCCGCGTCCCTTGTGACGTAGGGTTACAGTGGTCTCGCCACCGGACAAAAGGACAACAGGTGCCGGGTGGGGAAACCCGCTTGCTGCGACCTGACGAGCGAGGGCAGCATGAACCTGTGCCACATCGCGTGCCTCGCCCTCAATACGGTCCGACAGAACCCAAGCGTTAACGCCACGTGCCCGGGCGGCGGATGCCGCAGCCTCTAGCGAAATCGCCGCGGAGGCGATGATCTGTGTTTCATTACGTTTATCTACGGGGGGTAAACCACTGTCGGGCTGTGCTTTCAGATGGCGCGTTAACCGATCAGACAGGGCGATGCCGCGGGCGTCAATCATTGCTGCCACGTCACTTGGCCGGGGGCGATTCGAGACGGTCGGTCCCGAGGCAACCTCGCCCGGTGTGTCACCGGGCACGTCAGACACAATCAGGGTGCAGACCCGCGCGGGCGCTGCAAGTTCGGCCAGACGCCCGCCATTAATCCCGCTGAAGCACTTGCGGATGTCGTTCATCACCGAGATCGGCGCACCGGAGGCCAGCAGCGCCTGATTCAAGTCTTGTAGATCAGACAGGCTCAGCCCCGCCGGCGGATCAGGCAGCAGTGACGAGCCACCACCGCAGATCAGCGCCACCACCAGATCATCCGCGCCAAGCCCGCTCACAGCTGATTTTAATGCCTTTGCCGCCGCGAGGCCCGCCGCGTCAGGCACCGGATGGGCGGCCTCTAATACCTCTATTGTCTCGCAACGCGCACCATAGCCGTAGCGGGTCACAACCACCCCAGAGAACGGCCCGTTCCAAAGCGTTTCAAACGCTTGTGCCAGTTGTGCGGCCCCTTTGCCGGCCCCGATCACAACCGTTCGCCCCTTGGGCTGCTCCGGCAACCGGCCTTGCAATGCTTTGACCGGATCAGCCGCTGCAACCGCGCAGTCAAACAGATGGGTTAGAAAGGCGCGATTGCTGTTGTTCATCGGTTTTCCTGTGGTTTAGCTGACCCCGAAAATATCGCGGGTGAAAACTTTGTCCTCGACGTCGCTCAGGTCATGTGAGGCGCGGTTGGCTACAATGACATCACAGGCCGCCTTAAAGGCCTCAAGATCGGTAACCACTTCGCAGCCCATGAACTTTTTCTTACCCAATGACGGCTCGTAGATCACCACCTTGATGCCGGCGTCACGGATGTCCCGAATGACCCCTTTCACCGATGTCTGACGGAAATTGTCAGAACCCGCTTTCATCACCAGCCGGTGAATGCCAACGGTCTGCGGGCCCATTTCGATCACTTTGGATGCGATGTATTCCTTGCGGGTCTTATTGGCCTGAACCACGGCCCGCATCAGGTTTTGCGGCACATCCGAAAAATTGGCCAGCAGTTGTTTTGTATCTTTGGGCAGACAGTACCCGCCATAGCCAAAAGACGGGTTGTTGTAATGCGTGCCGATGCGCGGATCGAGGCCGATGCCTTCGATGATCTGGCGGGCATTCATATCCGCACTCAGCGCGTAACTGTCCAGCTCGTTGAAAAACGCCACCCGCAGGGCGAGATAGGTATTGGCAAAAAGTTTGATGGATTCGGCTTCTTCCGGCCCGGTGAACAACATCGGAATATTGGTGGCCTGCGCGCCGTCTGCCATCAGCTGGGCAAACCCGTGTGCGGCAGGGGTGTCGGCCCCGACAACAATCCGCGAGGGGTTAAGGTTGTCATAAAGGGCCTGACCTTCGCGCAGGAATTCGGGGCAGAAAAAGATATTCTCGGTGCCGATGGCCGCGCGAATGCGACGGACAAACCCGACGGGCACAGTGGATTTTACGATCAAGGTGGCATCGGGGTTGGCGCGATGTGCCATTGCCAGCACCTGTTCCACCGAAGAAGTGTCAAAAAAATCGGTCTTTGGGTCGTAGTCTGTCGGTGTTGCGACCAGCACATAATCCGCGTCAGCGCAGGCTGCTTCGGCATCTGTTGTGGCGCTCAGGTGCAAAGTGCGCTCGGCCAGCCATTCGGAGAGTTCTTTTTCCTCGATCGGTGAGGTGCGCGCATTGAGTATCGCGACGCGTTCTGCCGATACATCTACCGCGACTACGGTGTTGTGCTGTGCCAGCAGAACCGCATTGGAAAGCCCGACGTATCCGATACCAAATACTGCAATTTTCATGTGCTGCTCAGCCCTGTTGTTAGCCGCATTATCTGTCATATTCACGGCAGGCTGGCAATATCCGTGCCATGCGCATCATAAGAGGTGGTGCCATGCTGCCATGGCGGGGTGTTGCGGGTGGGAACTCCTGTAAGGGATGCCGCCTGCATTGCCGGTGAATGTGAGAGGTCGGGGAGGCCGTTATGAACATTTTATTTATCATGTATGATCAGTTGCGGTTCGATTATCTAAGCTGTGCCGGCCATCCCCACCTCAAGACACCGCATTTCGACCGCGTGGCAGACATGGGGGTGCGCTTTACCAATGCCTATGTGCAATCGCCGATCTGCGGGGCCAGCCGTATGTGCTTTTACACTGGCCGATATGCCTCAAGCCACGGGGCGCAGTGGAACGGGTTTCCCTTGCGGGTCGGAGAGCAGACGCTGGGCGACCACCTGCGCAGCACCGGCATGGATTGCTGGTTGATTGGGAAGACCCACATGAAGGCGGACGCCGCCGGCATGGCGCGGTTGGGCTTGGCCCCGGACAGCTTAATTGGTGCGCGACAGGCGGAATGCGGGTTTGACAGCTGGATCAGGGACGACGGGCTGTGGGGCTATGGGCCGGACGGTTATTATGACGAGAAACGCTCGCCTTATAATGAGTACCTGAAATCCAAAGGGTATGACGGGGAAAACCCGTGGGCAGACTATGCCAACGCCGGCATCAGCGATGATCAGATTGCTTCGGGGTGGATGTTTCGCAACGCGGACAAGCCTGCCAATATCCGCGAGGAAGACAGCGAAACGCCTTGGCTCACCTCTGAAACCATTGCGTTCATGGATCAGGCCAAGGGGCCATGGTGCGCCCATGTCAGCTATATCAAACCGCATTGGCCCTATATCGTACCCGCTCCTTATCACGATATGTTTGGCAAAGATCACGTGCCAGAGGCCAAACGCCACAACGTCGAACGTGACACCCCGCATCCGGTGTTCGGGGCCTATATGGAGAACAAGATTGCCCAAGCCTTCCAGCGGGACGAGGTGCGCGAAAAGGTGATCCCCGCCTATATGGGATTGATCAAACAATGTGACGACCAATTGGGCCGGCTGTTGTCCCATCTTGAACAGACCGACAAACTTAAGGACACGATGATTGTGCTGACCGCGGATCACGGCGATTATCTGGGGGATCACTGGCTGGGGGAAAAGGACCTGTTTCACGAACAATCCGTGAAGGTGCCGATGATCATTTTCGATCCGCGTGACACGGCGGACAGCACCCGTGGCACCACCTGTGACGCTTTGGTCGAAAGTATCGATCTGGCCGCAACATTTGTCGAAGCTGCGGGCGGCGTGGTGCCTGATCACATCATCGAAGGGCGTTCGCTGCTGCCGTGGTTGCGGGGCGAAACGCCGGAGTGGCGGGCGTTTGCGATCAGCGAATACGATTATTCTGCAACGCCACAGGCGGTCAAACTGGGGGTGTCGCCGCGCGATGCGCGGCTGTTTATGGTCTTTGACGGGCGATACAAGATGATGCACGCCGAAGGCGGCTTCCGCCCGATGCTGTTCGATCTGCAGAACGATCCGGATGAATTTGAGGATCTGGCCAAGGGTGATGCCCACGGCGAGGTGCTGGACCGGATGTATGGCATGTTGGCGCAATGGGGCCGGCGGATGTCACAACGGGTGACGCGCTCGGAGCAAGACATCATTGCCATGCGCGGTGCCTCTGGTCGCAAAGGTATCCTGCCGTTCCTATATGACGGCAGCGAAGTGCCTGAAGAGCTGACCGAGACCTATCGCGGTCCCGTGCGGCAGACCTATACGTCGGACTAGGGGCAGGGCCCCCGCGCCGGCCCCATAAGACCCTGACAAATGCGCCTGCTAGGTGTGAACCTGTGTGTTGAAATTTGACGGTAAGGTCGCCTCGATCAGCTCACAGTCCTTTGAGGCATTCACATAGCGGGTCTTGAGAAAGGGCGGCAGCACAAAGGCGTCGCCGGCAACCATATCGTGGGTCTTTTGCCCCTCTGCGTCGACCTCCAGCGTAAGACTGCCCTCTTTGACGAAGGTGAACAGGATGTCCGTGTCGTGACTGCTCCACGGGGTTTGCCCAGACCCGTCTGGCCGGGCAACGGTCACCCCCGCCACGCCGGCGGTCCCTGTGCCAATGCCGGTATCGCGTGCGTCCCAGCCGGGAATGCGCCACGGGGTCCAGACGGCCTCGGCTACTTTGTGATGGACGAACTTACTGCCGCTCCAGTCCCGATCCGGGTTCACGGTGCCATTGGGCAATTCCATCTCGTGGTCAATGGTAGTGACATGTTCCGCCGGCACGCCCAGCTCCAGAACCTCCACATTTTCAGAGGCCTCCAGTACGCGATGGCGGATTTGTGGCGGTTGGATTACGCAATCGCCTGCGTTCAGGATGAACGGATCGCCCTGATCCTCATAAACCAGCCGCACCCATCCTCGATAACAAAAGATCAGCTGAAAACCGACGGTGTGGTAATGCACCATATCCGGCACCGGTCCGCCGTCGGGGATGCGGATGTGAGAGGCGATGATCGACCCGCCCAACCGGTCGGTGATCAAATCGCGATACCGCATACCAGCCCGGCCAATCACCCATGAATCACTGTCCGCCAGACGCCGCACCATAAAGGAATGGCGGGTTTCGGGAATTACCAGCGGCGGGTTGGCATCGTGGATTTCAATCCGGTTCCCGTTCGGGCTGGTCAGGGTTGTTTCATTATCGGCAAAGGCAGCAGGATCATCCGCGTAAAGCCGCAACAACGCCGGGGCGACATCCGCGTCCCGTTCCAATCGCAAGCGCAGCCCATGGCCGGAAACCACCGCGACGGAGGGGTCATCCGCAGGAAAGATCAGATCAAGGCGAAACCCGAGCGTGTTCAAAAAGAACGGCATCTCGGTTTTCAGATCGGTGACAGGCAAGACCAGTTCGGCCGTTTGAATGCGCTCGGTTGGGTTGGTCACGGGGCCGCTCCTGAGATTGAAATATTGTATGCATGTGAATGTAACCCCCAATCCTTCACCTATTCGAATTGAGGCGTCAATGGGGGCTGTCGGACTGGATGTGCCTTGCCGGCGGACAAGCGTGATGTGACGGGTCGACCTTTCTGCGATCGGCCCCTAGAGTTTTTCGAGTTTAGCTTGAGGCATCACGCCCTATGATAAAACGCCCGAAAGTGAGATAACACCATGCACAAATTGTTGATTACCCGCCCCTTGCCACATCGGGTGCTGGAGGCGGCCAAAGCCTCGTTTGATGTCACGGTTCGGGCTGACAACTCACCGCTGAGCGTGCCGGAACGCGCCAGCGCGCTTGCGGATTTTGATGCGGTTCTGCCGACCCTGGGGGATCAGTTTCCGGCGGATGCCTTTGACGGCCAACCACGGGCGCGGATTTTGGCGAATTTTGGTGTGGGGTTTAACCACATTGATGCGGTTGCTGCCCGCGCGGCGGGGCTAGAGGTTACGAACACCCCAGGTGCCGTCACCGATGCCACTGCTGATATTGCCATGACATTGATGTTGATGACCTGCCGTCGTGCAGGTGAGGGCGAACGGATGGTGCGGGCTGGCGATTGGCCCGGCTGGCATCCGACCCAATTGTTGGGGATGCATGTTAGCGGCAAAACGCTGGGCGTGATTGGGATGGGGCGGATCGGCAAGGCGATTGCCAAACGCGCCGCTGCTGGCTTCGGGATGCAGGTGGTGTTTTACAACCGCTCACCCGTGACGGGCCTGCCATTCGAGGCAAGGCAGTTGGAAACGCTGCAAGAGGTGATGCAAGCCGCGGATGTTGTGGTGTTGGCCGTGCCGGCCACGCCGCAAACGCATCACATGATTGATGCCGCCGCCTTGGCTGCGATGACATCGGACAGCTATCTGATCAACATTTCGCGCGGTGACGTGATTGACGAGGCTGCGCTGATTGCCGCCTTGCAAGACGAACGGATCGCGGGGGCAGGGTTGGATGTTTATGAGTTCGAACCCAAAGTCCCCGCCGCGCTGATCGCGTTGGAAAACGTGACCTTGCTGCCGCATCTTGGCACTTCGGCGCAAGAGGTGCGCGAACAGATGGGGCTGATGGCGGTAGATAACCTTGTGGCATTCTTTGCCGGCAAGCCGGTGCCAAATCCGGTTTAGGGCATCCGGCCTTTAGCCGGAGGCATTTGGTGCCGCCAGTGTCGCAAGAACGCGAAGCGTGGTAGGGTATTGGCGTTCCCCCTTCAGGTCGTGCGTTACGGGCTGGGGCACCTTCAGAACCACAAAAAAGGGCGCGCCATCTGGCACGCCCTCGTGTTCGCATATGTTGGCAGGATTATTTCCAGCCAACTGCGTTAAAGATTTTCTGCGCTTCGGGCAGGTTTTTCGCAACGTCTGACAGGTTCACGTCGTCCGCTTTGAATTCACCCAGCTCTGCAACGCTTTCGCTGCGTTCTACGCTTGGCACGGCAGGGAACTCATCGTTGCCGGCTGAGAAATACTGCTGTGCCTGATCGGAGGCCAGGTATTCAAGGAAGGCAATGGCGTTTGCCTTGTTCGGTGCATGTGCTGCAACGCCGCCACCGGACAGGTTCATATGCGCACCCTCGGCGTCCTGTGCCGGGAAGATCCAGCCGATCTGATCAATATCAGCGCTCAGGCCTTTGACGTCTTTGCGCAGGGCGCGGGCAAAGTAATAGGTGTTCGCAACCGAAATGTCGCATTGGCCAGACACGATGCCACGCAGTTGGTCGGTGTCGCCACCTTCTGGGTCACGGGCAAAGTTCGCAACCATGCCAGTTGCCCACTCGGTTGCGGCTTCTACGCCGTGGTTTTCGATGATCGAGGCCAACAAGGTCTGGCTGTAGACGTTGGAAGAGGAGCGGTGGCAAACCATGCCTTTGTATTTCGGGTCTGCCAAGGAAACGTAGTCCATTGGCGGGTCTTGTACGTCGGCTTTATCGTAAAAGATGATGCGCGCGCGCTGCGAGAAGGCGAACCATTGGTTGTCGTTGTCTTGCAGGTTTGCGGGAATACGCTCTTCCAGAACGGCGTTGTCGATGGATTGCAGCACGCCCATGTCTTTGGCGCGTGACAGACGTGAGGTGTCGACAGTCAGCAAAACATCCGCCGGAGAATTCGCACCTTCGGCTTGCATACGCGCCAGCAGTTCGTCGGCTTTGCCTTCAATCCGGTTGATGGTGATGCCGGTGGCTTCGGTGAAATCGGAATAGAGCCGTTCGTCTGTGTCATAGTGACGTGAGGAATAAAGGTTCAGCTCACCTTCAGCAAATGCGGCATTGGCCAGCAGGGTAGATGTGGCCAGAACGGCGGTGGCGGTATGTTTGAAGAACGACATGTGAATCCTTGGTGTAAGTAATTTACTGATTTAGTCAGATAACGGAGATGCCTGGCGCGCGCAACAATCTTTATAAAAATTGTCAGAAATGAAGTGGGGGCAGGCGGCTGGCTGCCGTGCCCCTTGGACCGACGGGTAACCTACCGGCTAGGAACGCGAATTTGGGGTTGTGCGGACAGGGCTTGATAATTGCCATTGTTAGCGCTAACTATGCCGCAAATCAGTGCAGGACCCCCAGAGGAGCGTTTGTCATGGTCACCAGGATTGCAATCAACGGATTTGGACGTATTGGTCGATGCACGCTACGGGCGGTGTTCGAGAGCGGGCGTGACGACATCGAGATTGTCGCGATCAACGATTTGGCGCCGGCGGATCATCTGGCGCATTTGTTTAAATACGACTCGGTCCATGGGACATTCCAGCGCGAGGTGTCGGTAAAAGGGGAAACACTTGTGGTGGATGGCCGCGAAATTCGCCTGACGGCCACGGCGAACCCTGCTGATCTGCCATGGACGGATGTTGATGTCGCCCTTGAATGCACAGGCCGTTTTAACAGCCGCGACAAGGCTGCGGCGCATCTGGAAAACGGATCAAAGCGCGTATTGGTCTCGGCACCCGCGTCCAATGCGGACCGCACGGTGGTCTTTGGTGTGAACCATGATGATCTGACACCCGCCGATCTGGTTGTGTCAAACGCCTCCTGTACGACAAACTGCCTCGCGCCAATGGCGAAGGTGTTGGATGATGCCTTTGGGTTAACGACAGGCTACATGACCACAATCCACGCCTATACCGGCGACCAGCCTTCTCATGATCGGGACCATTCCGATCTTTACCGCGCGCGCGCCTGTGCGTTGTCGATGGTGCCCACGTCAACCGGCGCTGCGCGGGCGATTTCACTGGTGTTGCCGCATCTTGAGGGCCGCCTTGAAGGATCGGCCATTCGTGTACCAACGGCCAATGTTTCACTGGTTGACCTCAGCTTTATGCCGGAACGCGGCGCGACCGTCGAAACTGTGAATGCCGTCATCGAAGTGGCGTCGAAAGGGGTGTTGAAGGGCGTTCTCGGGTATGAAGAGGCCCCGCTGGTCTCCTCCGATTTCAACCACAACCCGCTGTCATCAATCTTTGCGCCGGCGCAAACCAGCGTGACATCGGCAGGGATGGTGCGTGTGGTCAGCTGGTACGATAACGAATGGGGTTTCTCGAACCGGATGCTGGATACGGCGGTACATATTGGCAGCTTGATATAGTCGGGCAGGCGTCCTGACCGATCGCGTTTGACACCGGGTAATTCGGGCCTAGTCTGCCGATACGTCTTTCGTATCTAAAGGATTAACCATGCCCCTTCGCCCCCTTGGGATTGACCCGTCACATTGCTTTATTGGGGGGCGGTGGATCCCCGGTGAAAGCGGTGAAGCCCTTGAATTGCGCAACCCGTCTGATGGCAGCACCCTGTGCGCCATTGCCAAAGGTGGTGCCGCTGACATCGACAACGCGGTGCAGGCGGCAGAGGCGGCCTTGGCCTCTGATTGGGGCAGGTTGGCGAATTTCGAACGCGGCCGGGTTCTGTCGCGGATCGGTCAAGAGGTGCTTAAACACGTTGAGTTGCTGGCGGAACTTGAAGCCCAAGATGTCGGTAAGCCCTTAAAGCAGGCCCGCGCGGATGTGATTGCGTTGGCCCGCTATATGGAGTTCTACGGCGGCGCAGCGGATAAGATACATGGCACAACGATCCCCTATTTAGATGGCTATACGGTCTATTCTTTGCGCGAACCGCATGGGGTGACGGGGCATATTATTCCGTGGAACTATCCGATGCAGATCATCGGTCGGTCTGTCGGGGCGGCACTGGCGATGGGCAATGCGGCTGTTTTGAAGCCCGCCGAGGAGGCTTGTCTGACGGCACTTGCATTTGCGCAGATCGCGCAGGATGCGGGCCTGCCTGATGGTGCCCTGAATGTGGTGCCGGGGTTAGGAGCCGAAGCGGGGGCCGCCCTGACGGCCCATGCCGGGGTGCGCCACATTTCTTTCACCGGATCGGTGGGCGTGGGGAAACTGATCCAGAGCGGCGCGGCGGCGAATGTTGTGCCGGTCACCCTTGAGCTGGGGGGCAAGTCGCCGCAACTGGTGTTCGAGGATGCGGATATTGAAGCCGCTTTGCCGTTCCTGACCAACGCAGGAATTCAGAACGCCGGTCAAACCTGCTCTGCATCCTCGCGTATTCTGGTACATGCCAGCCGTTACGACGAGGTCGTCGCCGGCATGGCCGCACGCTATGCCGCGTTGAAGGCGGGGCCGGCGATGGATGATCTGGACGTCGGTCCGCTGGTCTCTGCGCGACAAAAAGAAATTGTAAACGGGTTTCTGGCGCTGGGCAGTGACCTTGACGTGGCGGCGCGGGGCGAAGTTGTGGCAGATGCTCCCGGAGGTGGTGCCTATGTGGCCCCGACGCTTTTCACCGGTGTGGGGGCTGATCACAAATTGGCGCAGGATGAAATCTTTGGCCCTGTGCAGGTTGTGATCCCTTTTGAAACCGAAGAGGAAGCCGTGCAGATTGCGAATGGCACGGCCTATGGTCTGGTGGCCTCGGTCTGGTCAGCGAATGGCGCGCGACAGATGCGGCTGGCCAAACAGCTGCGCGCTGGGCAGGTCTTTTTGAACAATTACGGCGCAGGGGGCGGGGTTGAGCTGCCTTTCGGTGGATCAGGGCTTTCGGGGCATGGCCGAGAAAAAGGTTTCGAGGCGCTCTACGGGTTTTCCACTCTGAAGACAGTCGCAGCATTGCATGGATAGGAGTTACACATGAGATTGAACGGTAAAACGGCCATCGTCACAGGCGGGGCGTCCGGGTTCGGCGCCGGCATCGTACGCAAGTTTCACGCCGAAGGCGCGCGGGTGCTGATCGCGGATTTGAACGCAGAGATGGGGCAGGATCTCGCCTCCGACCTTGGCGCGGGGGTAGAGGTGAGTGCGACCAACGTGGCCGACGGGCCAAGCGTTCAGGCGATGGCGGATCGTGCTGTCGACCTTTGGGGGCAGATCGACATCCTGATTAACAACGCCGGTGTTACCCATTTGCCGGCTCCGATGGAGGACATCAGCGAAGAGGATTTTGACAAGGTCATCGCGGTGAATGTGAAATCAGTCTACCTGACCGCCCGGTCTGTTGTGCCATTAATGAAAGCGCGCGGCTCCGGTGCGATCCTGAACGTGGCCTCGACAGCCGGGGTCAGCCCGCGCCCGAACCTCAGTTGGTACAATGCGTCCAAAGGTTGGATGAACAATGCGACCAGGGGCATGGCCGTCGAGCTGGCACCAGCAGGGGTGCGGGTCAACGCATTAAACCCCGTTGCTGGTGAAACCCCGCTGTTAAAAAGCTTTATGGGAGAGGATACGCCTGAGATGCGCGCGAAATTCCTGTCCACAATACCGCTGGGTCGGTTTTCAACACCGGAAGATATGGGCAACGCCGCCTGCTATCTGTGTTCCGACGAGGCAAGCATGGTTACCGGTGTCTGCATGGAGGTCGACGGCGGTCGCTGCATCTAGCGGAAACAGTTGCCTAGCGGTGGGATTTGCCGTAAGAACGCTCATGTTAGCGATAACAATGGGTGAGAAATGGCTATTCATGCAAAAATCCAAGAGATAACCGATCGCATTGTGCGGCGCAGTTCTGCGTCGCGGGATGCGTATCTGGCGCGGATGCGGACAGCTGCGGGTAAAGGGCCGTCACGCGCACATCTGTCCTGCAGCGGTCAGGCCCATGCCTTTGCCGCGGCTGGCACCGATCAAGAAGCATTGGCCGTGGGCATCGGCGGCAACCTCGGGATTGTCACCGCCTATAACGACATGTTGTCGGCGCATCAGCCCTTTGAGGGCTATCCCGATGTGGTACGGGCCGCAGCTCGCAGTGTTGGTGCCACCGCACAGGTTGCTGGCGGTGTGCCGGCAATGTGTGATGGGGTGACCCAAGGCGAGGCGGGCATGGAACTGAGCCTGTTTTCGCGTGATGTGATTGCCATGGCAACAGGTGTCGCACTCAGCCACAATGTGTTTGATGCTGCGGTATTCCTTGGTGTCTGTGACAAGATTGTGCCGGGCCTTGTTATCGGGGCGCAGGCGTTCGGCCATTTGCCCGCGGTGTTCTTGCCTGCGGGGCCGATGACCAGCGGTTTGGCAAATGATGACAAGGCGATGGTGCGCCAGAAGTTTGCGGCGGGTGAATGTGATCGGGCCGCGCTGATGGCGGCAGAGATGGCCGCCTATCACGGGCCGGGAACCTGCACGTTTTACGGCACGGCCAACACCAACCAGATGCTTATGGAGTTTATGGGGCTGCACCTGCCGGGCTCAAGCTTTGTATCGCCCAATACAGCCATGCGTGAGGCCCTGACCGCCGAAGGTGCCTGCCGGGCCTTGTCGCTATCGGCGTTGGGTGAAAATTACACGCCTGTTTGTGACATCCTAGACGAAAAGGCGTTTGTGAATGGCATTGTCGGGCTGATGGCGACGGGTGGTTCGACGAACCTTTTGATCCATCTGGTCGCGATGGCACGGGCCGGTGGCATCGTGTTGACCCCGGATGACTTTTCCCAGATTTCCGAAATCGTACCTCTGCTTGCGCGGGTCTATCCCAATGGTCTGGCGGACGTGAACCATTTTCACGCGGCAGGTGGTCTGGGGCTGGTAATTAGTGAATTGCTCAGGGGTGGGTTGCTGCACCCAGACACGATGACCGTTGCGGGCAGGGGGCTTGCGCAATATACGCACGAACCCTTTTTGCAAGACGACAAGCTGGTCTGGCGGGCCGGCACCGACACCAGCTTGAACCACAAGATCATCGGTACCATCAATGCGCCTTTCGCCGAAACCGGAGGGTTGAAACGGTTAAAGGGGTCGCTGGGCACCGGTGTGATCAAAGTGTCGGCGGTCAAGCCGGAGTTTCACATCATCGAAGCCCCCGCTCGCGTGTTCCATTCACAGGAAGATGCGAAAGCCGCGTTCAAGGCTGGTGCCTTCACAGGGGACGTCATCGTTGTTGTGCGGTTTCAAGGACCCAAGGCGAACGGGATGCCCGAGTTACACAGCCTGACGCCGATGTTGGGCATCTTGCAAGCGCGCGGTCAAAAGGTGGCACTGGTGACGGACGGGCGCATGTCCGGTGCATCCGGCAAGGTGCCGGCGGCGATCCACGTCTGCCCCGAAGCGGTAGAGGGCGGGCCAATCGCGCAGGTGCAAGACGGGGATATGCTGCGGCTGGATGCGGTCAGCGGGACATTGGAAAACCTGAACGCCGACGCCGCGCTGCGTCCTATGGCGTCAGCGGATTTGACAGCGGGGCACACAGGCATGGGGCGTGAATTGTTTGCCCCGTTCCGGGCATCGGTGGGCGCGGCAGAAACCGGCGCAAGTGTCTTTGGATGGTAAGGAATTGAACATGGAAAATACCCGCTCGACACAGGCCCGCAAGCTTTGCGCGCTGGCTCCGATCATACCCGTACTGGTGGTACATGATGTCGCCCACGCCCGCCCACTGGCCGAGGCTTTGGTGCGGGGTGGCCTTCCGGTTCTTGAGGTGACGCTGCGCACGCCTGCCGCCCTTGCGGTGATTGCGGAAATGGCAAAGGTGGACGGCGGCTATGTTGGTGCGG
Source organism: Sulfitobacter sp. M05 (assembly GCF_029285175.1). Lineage (GTDB taxonomy): Bacteria > Pseudomonadota > Alphaproteobacteria > Rhodobacterales > Rhodobacteraceae > Sulfitobacter. Next base: position 90,050 of record NZ_JABEDH010000004.1, read on the forward strand.
GCACATTGGTCACACCTGATGATGTGGTCGCAGCCGTCAGTGCGGGTGCGCGTTTTGGCGTGTCGCCGGGGGCCACGAATGCGCTTTTGGATGCAACCGAGGCTGCGGGATTGCCGATGTTGCCCGGTGCCGCGACCGCATCCGAGGCCATGAACTTGCTGGCGCGTGGCTATGACGTGCAAAAGTTTTTCCCTGCCGAAGCTTCCGGTGGCGTGGCCGCGTTAACGGGCATCGGTGCCCCATTGCCGCAGATCACATTCTGCCCTACCGGCGGGATCAACCCGGGCAATGCGGAAAGCTATCTGTCGCTGCCCAATGTGATCTGCGCCGGCGGCAGCTGGGTTGCGCCAAATGACTTGGTTGCGGCAGGCAAATGGGACGAGATCGAAACCCTTGCACGCACTGCCAGTCGCTTAGGACGTTAGTTGTATCAATATCGGTCACGCGATGTCCGGCAGGCCTTCTACAATGACGATGCTGGCCTGACAGGCTGCGGCGCGCTTTTCACGGGCGGCGCGGTATTCAGGTGAATCATAGCAGGCCAAGGCGCGCTCCTTGCTGTCGAATTCGATCACCACATGGCGTTGCCAGACCGCCCCTTCAAGCGTTGTTGCCGCACCGCCCCGCGCCAGAAAGCGCGCCCCGTATTTGGCAAATGCTGCCGGTGCAACCTGTTGATATCCGTAATAGGTTTGCGGGTCGGTCACCGTGACCAGTGCGATCCAGTATCCTTTAGGCATCGGAACCACCCAACGAAGTTTCATGCGCCAGCAGCCCCTGGGCAAGGGCGGCCGCGTCGGTGATATGGGTTTCAACCGCACGACGGGCGGCCTGTGTGTCACGGCTCAGGATTGCATCATGAATGGCCGCCATATGGCTCAGACCAGAGGTCGGGCGATCCTTGGCAGAAAGGGTTACGGCCCGCAGCCGGCTGATCCGACCATTCAGCCGCTGTACAATTTCCCAAGCGACCTCGTGGCGGGCCTCTTCGAAAATCAACTGATAAAAGTCGGTTGAAGCCTTAAACATCAGAGCCGGTTCCGAGGCCGCCAGAGAAATCCGTAAACCCGACAGGGCACGGCCCAGTTTCTGGGGAAAATCAGCACCATATCCAGCAGCACATGCGGCGGCGGCAGCGGCTTCAAGCTGTTTGCGGATGTCGTAGATCTGTTTGGCCTGCGCCCAGTCCAGCCTTGCAACGATAGGGCCACGATTTGGCAGAATTTCGACCAGCCCTTCCGCCTCCAGAAAGCGGATGGTTTCACGCACAACGGTGCGGCTGACACCCAGCTGGTCACACAGCGGGCGCTCAACCAGCCGTTCGCCGGGTGCAAAATGCCCGCTAATAATCGCGGTTCGCATCCTGTCCTGCACGATATCGCGCAATGTTTGCGGGGCTTTGTCGATCCGGGGGAGGGGAGGCGTTGCTATTTCCATAGCTACAAATCTTAACAGCGGGGGAGTGTCGCTTCAAGTATGATTGACATATGGTATATTGGTATACCATTCTACCGAAACATTCGCTCAAAAGGATTCCCAGACCGTGCCCGCCGAAATCAGAAAAACCCTGCTGCATGTTGAAAACACCCTTATCGAAGGGGGCAAGGCGGCTCCGGTGCCGCTTAGGATGATTGCTGCGATTGCGGTGATCCGAAACCCATGGGCCGGTCAGGGCTTTGTCGAAGACCTGTCACCGGCTATCCGTGACTGCGCTTCTGGGCTTGGGGAGATCTTGACCCAGATGGTTCTGGATGCGGCTGGGGGGGGCGACAAGGTTGAGGCATACGGCAAATCAGGGATCGTCGGAATGAACGGCGAGGTCGAACATGCCTCGGCGTTGATCCACACGCTGCACTTTGGCAACCACTACCGCAATGCGGTTGGGGCAAAATCCTACCTGTCGTTTTGCAATACACGCGGGCCGGCCAATGCGCCGCTGATGATCCCGTTGATGGACAAGAATGATGGCGGCAGGCGGTCGCATTACCTGACAATTCAGACCTCTGTCGCCGATGCGCCGGGGGCGGATGAAATCGTGATTGCACTTGGCGCGTCAATTGGCGGACGCCCGCACCACCGGATCGGTGACCGGTATCAGGACCTTAAGGAGCTTGGGCATGACGTTGAAAACCCGGCAGCTGTCTGACGGCGACGGCTGCTTTTCCTACCGCGAAAGCGGGGCCGGCGCACCGGTTGTCCTGATCCATGGTGTCGGGTTGCAATCGGCAGCATGGCAGCCCCAAATTACGGCACTGGCGCAAAACTACCAGGTTTTTGCGCTGGATATGCCTGGCCACGGAGGCAGTGATCCGCTGCACTCGGGGGCCACTCTGGAGGATTTTGTGGTCTGGGGTGAACGGGCGATCAGGGCGCTGGTGTCTGCACCGGTCCGTGTCGCGGGCCATTCGATGGGGGCATTAATTGCTGGCGGCCTGGCTGTGCGCAAACCGGCATTGGTTGAACGGGTTGCCTTGCTGAACAGTGTGTTCCGGCGCGATCCGCAGGCGCGTCTGGCCGTTGAGGCGCGTGCCGCGCAGATCGGGCAGGGCGTTATTGATGTCGAGAGCCCGCTGGCCCGCTGGTTTTCCGACGACGCCGGGGAGCAAAATGTGCGCGCCCTCACGGCGGGCTGGCTGTCGGAGATCACAGTCGAAGGATACGCGACCGCCTATGCTGCGTTTGCCGGTGGTGACGCAACCTTTGCCGACGGGCTTGCCGCAGTCGCCTGTCCCTTGTTGGCATTGACCGGCGGTGATGATCCGAATTCAACCCCGGCCATGGCGCGGGAAATGGCCGCTGCTGCACGCAATGGCAAGGCGGTGATCATCGACGGGCAGCGGCATATGGTTAACCTGACGGCTCCTGAACTGGTGAACGCGCATTTGCTTGACTGGCTGGCTCTGCCTGCAGTCACAGAGGATAAGCCATGACCGATCTTGACCCGCGCGCGCTGCGCCACGCCTTTGGCAGTTTCATGACCGGCGTGACGGTGGTGACGGCCCATGCGCCTCACGGCAGCCCGATCGGGTTCACCGCAAACTCCTTTACGTCGGTGTCGCTTGATCCGCCTCTGCTGCTGGTTTGCCTTGCGAAAACCTCAAGCAACTATGCCGCATTCTGTGCAGCACGCGGATTTGGTGTGAACATTCTGGCCGAAACTCAGGTCGGGATATCCAACACATTCGCCCGGCCCGTCGAGGATCGGTTTGCAGGCGTGACATGGCGCAAAGGCCCGCAAGGCGCACCCCTGCTCGAAGGGGTGTCGGCGTGGTTCGATTGTGCGATGCATAAAACGGTGGATGCTGGTGACCACATGATCCTGATGGGCGAGGTCAAGGCCTTTGATGCCAATGCCAAGCCCGGTTTGGGTTATGCACGCGGGGCCTATGTGCGGCCGGCAACCGAGGCCAAGGCGCTGACGCCGCGCACCGGGCTGGTTGTTTCCGCATTGATCGAGCGCGCCGGCAAGGTGCTTTTGGTCGATGACGGGCAGGGCGGCTTGATGCTGCCCGAAATGCAGGTTGAAGACGACAGCGTGTCCGCCACCGTGCAAAAACTGATCGCGCAGACCGGGCTGCGCGGGCACGCCGGTTTTGTGTATTCTGTCTTCGAAGATGCGCAACGCAAGCGCCAGCATATTTCGTTCCTGTGTCAGACCGCCGAAGGCGTGCCAGCGCAGGGGGCATTTGTGGGGTTCGAAGGATCGGCGTTGGATGATGTTTCCGATCCGGCCATCCTGACTTTGCTGGAACGTTTTCGAAACGAAAGCGCGCTGGGCAATTTTGGCATTTACGTCGGCAACCAGATCCGCGGCGAAGTCCGCGCCATGCGCACAAGGGAGTAAGCAGATGCGGTTTTCATTATTCGTTCATATGGAACGCGTGACGCCTGATCAGGACCAGCGTCAGCTTTATGATGATTTTATCGCCTTGGCCAAAATGGCGGATGCAGGCGGTATGCATGCGGTTTGGACGGGTGAGCATCACGGGATGGATTTCACCATCGCCCCAAACCCGTTTTTGAACCTGATTGATCTGGCGCATCAGACCCACAATATCCGGCTGGGCACGGGCACGATCATCGCGCCATTCTGGCATCCTATCCGGTTGGCCGGTGAAGCGGCGATGACCGACATGATCATCGGCGGGCGGCTTGACCTTGGGGTGGCCCGGGGCGCTTACAGCTATGAATACGAACGCATGGTGCCGGGGATGGATGCCTGGGATGCGGGGCTGCGGATGCGTGAATTGGTGCCGGCGGTTCAAAAGTTATGGCAAGGCGATTATGCGCAGGAGGGGGAATATTATTCCTTTCCCCAAACCACCTCTTCGCCCAAACCTGTACAGGAAAACGGCCCGCCGATCTGGGTTGCCGCGCGTGATCCCAACAGCCATGAGTTCGCTGTCGCCAATGGGTGTCATGTACAGGTGACACCATTGTGGCAAGGCGACGAAGAGATTGCCAAGCTGATGGATACCTTCAACGCGGCCTGCGCCAAATTCGCCGATCAACCGCGCCCGCAGATCATGCTTTTGAACCACACCTATATCGCGGAAAATGCAGAGGACGCCCAGCAAGCAGCAGAGGAAATCAACCGGTTTTACTGTTACTTCGGGGCGTGGTTCAAAAACGAACGTCCGGTGTCGCAGGGGCTGATCAAGGAATTGAACGCCGATGAAATCGCGGCCCATCCGTTTTATTCGCCGCAGGCAATGCTGCGTGACAACGTGATTGCAACGCCGCAGGATGCGATTGCCCGCATTCAGACCTATGCCGATATGGGGTATGATGAATATGCGTTCTGGATCGACAGCGGGATGAGCTTTGCGCGCAAGCAGGCCTCGCTTGAGCGGTTTATCAAGGACGTAATGCCGGCCTTTGCCTGAGGGAAAATGATGCAGCAGTTTCAGCAATATATTAGTGGTGAATTTTCTGAAGGATCGGCACGGTTCGAAAGTCTGGATCCCGCCACAGGGGCCGCTTGGGCGATGATGCCGGAAGCGCGCACCGCAGATGTGGAGCGCGCCGTGGCGGCAGCCCGTAGTGCGTTTCATGGTCCTGAATGGGCCGGATTGACGGCATCCGCGCGCGGGAAACTTTTGATGCGACTGGCCGATCTGATTGCTGAAAATGCGGGACGACTGGCAGAGCTTGAAACCCGCGATACTGGCAAAATCATCCGCGAAACCTCGGCGCAGATTGCTTATGTCGCTGAATACTATCGCTACTATGCGGGGTTGGCGGATAAGATCGAAGGGGCCCATCTGCCCATCGACAAGCCCGATATGGAGGTCTGGCTGCGCCGTGAACCCTTGGGGGTGGTCGCTGCGATTGTGCCGTGGAATTCGCAATTGTTTCTGTCTGCGGTCAAGATCGGACCGGCTTTGGCGGCGGGCTGTACTGTGGTGTTGAAAGCATCGGAGGAAGGTCCGGCACCCACGCTGGAATTTGCGCGCATCTTTGATCAGGCGGGGTTTCCCGCCGGTGTACTAAATGTGATCACCGGCTTTGGTCCGGAGTGCGGTGCGGTGCTGACCCGTCACCGCGATATTGATCATGTGGCCTTTACCGGAGGGCCGGAAACGGCGCGCAATATTGTGCGCAACTCGGCAGAAAATCTGGCATCAACCTCGTTGGAACTGGGCGGAAAATCTCCGTTTATCGTATTCGAGGACGCCGATATCGAAAGTGCTGTGAACGCGCAGATTTCGGGTGTTTTTGCCGCCACTGGGCAAAGCTGTGTCGCGGGGTCTCGGTTGATTGTCTCTAACAAGATTAGGGAGGATTTTCTGGGTCGTTTGACGGAAAAGGCCGAAAGGATTGTGATCGGCGCGCCTGATGACATGGACACAGAGGTTGGCCCGTTGTGTACGACAGGGCAACGCGACGTCGCGGTTGATCTGATCAAACGCTCTGTTGCCATGGGCGCGCGGATCGTCACCGGTGGCCAGCCGTTGGCGCGTGCGGGCAATTTTTTCCCACCAACAATTCTGGACTGTACCGGTGCGCCCGAGGCCCCAAGTCTGACGCATGAGTTCTTTGGTCCGGTCCTATCTGTGTTGGGGTTCGACACGGAAGAAGAGGCGCTGGCCCTTGCAAATAACACCGACTATGGCCTTGCGTCGGGCGTGTTCACCCGTGATCTGACCCGTGCCCATCGCATGATCCGCAGTTTGCGGGCAGGGATTGTCTGGGTGAATACCTACCGCGCGGTCAGCCCGATCGCGCCGTTCGGGGGCCATGGTCTTAGCGGTCATGGCCGTGAGGGCGGGATGCAAGCTGCGTTGGACTATACCCGGACCAAAGCGGTCTGGCTGCGCACCAGCGATGACCCCATTCCTGACCCGTTTGTGATGCGATAATCGGGACAGGGTTTTCTGCGGTAATACGTTGTGACAGCGACCGGTTCACCCACCTGAGCGGGGATTGATTGGCGCGAATACCAGTTTGGGTTGAGTGGTGCCGTTATGCCGGTTTGGCAGCACAGCCAGCAGGGCTTGGCTATGGCCGGAAATTGCCCAGCGTCACACCCGAAGTTGTGTTGACACCTCAAAGTTAACTTCACTATCGTTATCCACAGAGCGGAACGCCGTTTCAAAAATGGCGACATCGTTATGCCAGTTCCCTTACAGGATTGGCCGGGAATTCTTTGGGAGGATGAACATGAACTATTTTACTTCAGCGATTGCTGTTTTGGGCCTGTCCGGCTCGATGGCAATGGCGGCAGATTTTGAGCTGCCCAAACAAATGAGCTGGACCGCCTATGGCACCGGGTCATCTGGATACAACCAAGCGGTGGCTATCGGCGCAGCATTGCAGGACGCGGCGGGCGTAAACCTGCGGGTCTTGCCGGGTAAGAACGACGTGTCGCGGACCGAACCGCTGCGTCAGGGCCGTGTCCAGTTTTCCGCAACTGGTGTCGGCGGGACCTTTATGGCGCAAGAGGGCGTGTTTGACTTTGGCGCGCAGAACTGGGGCCCGCAGGCGATCCGCGTGTTGATGGCGAACAACGGCGGCGCAATCAATCTTTCGGTTGGGGTTGCCGGTGATCTGGGTGTCGAAACCTATGCTGACCTCAAGGGCAAGCGCGTGGCCTATATCGTGGGTGCGCCCGCGTTGAACGTGAATACCGAAGCCTATCTGGCCTATGGCGGTCTGACTTGGGATGATGTCGAGCGGGTCGATTTCGGTGGCTATAGCGCCAGCTGGAACGGGCTGATCGAAGGGCAGGTCGATGCGGCTTTTGCCTCTACCAATTCGGGCAAGGCCTATGAAGCCGAAGCCGGTCCGCGCGGCCTGTACTGGCCACCGGTTAATCCGGCCAACACCGAAGGCGTCGCAGCCCTGAAAAGCATCGCGCCGTTTTTTCAGTTGAACAAGGCCAGAGTGGGGGCAACAATTGATGGTACGGACGGGTATCAGGGGGCGGGCTATGCCTATCCCGTGTTGGCTGCCATGGCCGCAACCGAGGATGATTTGGTCTATAACATGACCAAGGCGATGGTTGTGTTGTTCCCGGAATATGACGGTAATTCATCCGGCATCGACGGTTGGGCATTAAACAAGCAGAATCTGGAATGGGTGGTTCCTTACCACGCGGGCGCGATCCGTTATTATAAGGAAGCTGGCGTTTGGACAGATGCAGCACAGGCGCATAACGACAATCTGATTGCACGTCAGGACGCGCTTGCGGCAGCATGGGAAGCGACCAAGGCGGCGGCACCCGAAGACTGGGAGGCGGCCTGGGGCGAAGCCCGGCGCAAGGCGCTGGCTGACGGCGGTTTCAAAGTCGTATTCTGAGCCAACTTCATGAGTTGAGACCGGCCGGCGCTTGCGCCGGCCGGTTTGCCCTTATTCCCGTTCCAGACAAGAGTGCTGTCCATGTCAGATTCCAATTCGCCAACGCCCCTGCCAGCAGGTGTTGAACAGGTTGCCATTGACGGGGAGACCCCCGCCGAACGTCTGGCAGGGCCCGCACGTTGGGTTGTTGTCATTGGTACGGTGTTTGCCCTGACACTGGTGATCAACCAACTTTTCAATCTGCAAATCATGGGGGTGGTCCTGATCGAAGGGCGCTATCTCTACATCCTTGGCGGGGTGTTTCTGGCGCTGAGTTTTCTGATTTTCCAGATTCGTGGCGGCAAGGGTGGTGTGCCGTCGATACTGGACTGGGTGTTATTTGCACTGGCGCTGGCCTGTTCGGGGTATCTGGCGCAAAGTGCGCAGATGAACCTGTCGCAAGGATGGGAATATGCCGCCCCGCCGGTCGCGCAATATGTTTCGGTTGTTTTCTTCTTCCTGATTCTAGAAGCCACTCGGCGGGCTGGTGGTCTGGTGCTGTTCCTGATCGTGTGTTTCTTTGGTTTCTACCCGACGTTCGCGGGACATGTGCCCGATCCGTTTTCCGGCTTTCAAAGCACATTCATGCAAACCGTGCCTTACCACATCTATTCCGCCGAAAGTTCGTTTGGCATCCCGATGAAAGCCTTTGGCGGTGTGGTAATGGGCTTCATTCTGTTTGGTGCCGTGCTGCAACGCACCGGCGGTGGGCAGTTCTTTAACGATCTCGCGCTTGGCCTGGTGGGCGGGTATCGCGGCGGCGCGGCCAAAGTGTCGATCTTTGCCAGCGGCTTTATGGGGTCGATGTCCGGCTCTGTTATCTCTAACGTTCTGACCACAGGTGCGGTGTCTATTCCAGCCATGCGCAAGACCGGTTTCAGCCCGAAAACCGCCGCTGCAACAGAGGCCTGCGCCTCGACCGGTGGCGTGTTGATGCCGCCGATTATGGGGGCCACGGCCTTTATCATGGCGTCCTTTCTGTCGCGTCCCTATGTAGAGATTGCCCTTGCTGCGGCCATCCCCAGCATCCTGTTCTATTGGGGGCTGTTTACTGGCATCGATGCTTATGCCGCCAAACGCGGCCTGCGTGGATTGCCCAAACCAGATCTGCCGCGGCTGCGGGAAGTGATGAAAGAGGGCTGGCCTTATATCTTTGTCTTTGCCCTGCTGCTTTATATGATGATCGGCTTGCGACAGGAATCCTCGGCCCCCTTTTATGCCACGGCCCTTTTGCTGGTGGTGAACCAGTTCCGCGCGCGTTTTCGTCTGAACAAGCAACGTCTGGGCAATATGATTGTTGGCGTTGGCATGGGGCTGGCAGAGCTGACCGCTATCCTGTTGGGGGTTGGCCTGATTGTCGGGTCGTTCTCGGCCACGGGTCTTGCCGGCACGCTTGTGAACGAGTTGGTCTTTATGGCCGGCGATAATACGTTGGTTCTGCTGGCGATGGGGGCGTTGACTGCGTTCATCTTCGGCATGGGGATGACCGTGACGGCCTGTTACATTTTCCTTGCTGTGGTTCTGGCTCCGGCGTTGGAAGCGGGCGGGCTGAACACCCTCGCGGTGCATCTTTTCATCCTGTATTGGGGCATGGTCAGCTATATCACGCCGCCCGTTGCTCTGGGGGCTTTCGCGGCCTCGACTATGGCGGGGTCGAACCCTATTGCGACCGGTTTCGAGGCGATGCGTCTTGGCGGTGTGATCTATATCGCGCCCTTCTTCTTTGTGTTGAATCCGGCGTTGATCGGTCAGGCCCCTGCATGGGAAGTGGTGGTAGCGCTGACCAGTGCGGTGATTGGGGTGGCGATGATTTCCTCCGCGCTGCAAGGGTACATCAGTCTTGTCGGCCCGCTTGAAGGAGCGGCGGGCCTGCCACTGCGGATCTTGTTATTCTGCGGTGGGGTGCTGATCGCCATGCCTGAAACCGTTTTGGTTGATCTGGGTTATGGCACGTCCTTCCTTATCGGGGCGGCACTATGCGCCTTGCCGATGTTTACCGCCTGGCGCAGCAACGCCGCAGGCCCAAGTCCGGCCTGAACGATATGATCGCAATTACACCCGTCTTGCCCGAGATACCCCCTACGCAAACCATCGTTGCACGGGTTCGTGAAAATGCCGCGACCCACCCTGATCGGTTAGCGCTGGTCTGCGGCGATGCCTCGGTGAGCTGGGGCGCATTTGACAAACGGATCAACCGGGTTGCGAACCTGCTGCTGGAACGTGGCGTGGGCAAGGGCGATAATGTGGCCGTGATTTCGGCCAATTCTGTTGCCTATGCCGAGCTGTTTATGGGCATTCTGCGGGCCGGTGCCTGTGTCACACCGCTGTCCTCAATGGCATCCCCTGACGCATTGAAAAAGATGCTGACGGACTGCGGGGCCAAGGCGATTTTTGTGGCGGCACAATACCATGATCTGGTGGCGGGTTTCGTCTGTGATCTGGGGCTGCAACGCTTTGCGATTGATTTTGAACACGCGGATTTTGACAGCTATGAAACCGCGCTGGCCGGTGCCGCCGATCACGATCCGATGATCCCGATCGAAATGTCTGATGCGTTTAACCTGATCTATTCCTCCGGCACCACCGGCACGCCCAAGGGGATATTGCACAATCACTGGATGCGTGCGGCCCAGATGGAGCGGGTTTCCCCTAACGGCTATGACGACAACGCCCGCACGCTGATCTCCACTCCGCTTTATTCCAACACAACGATTGTGGCGTTTTTGCCGACTTTGTTCGGTGGATCGACGGTTTACCTGATGCCGAAATTCGACGCGCGAACCTATTTGCAAATCGCCCAGCGTGAAAAGATCACCCACACCATGCTGGTGCCGGTGCAATATAAGCGCATCATGGATGTGCCTGATTTCGACAGTTTCGACCTGTCGTCCATGCGGATCAAATTCTCTACATCGGCACCTTTGCGCGTGGACGTGAAACAGGACGTGCTGGCCCGTTTCCCCGGTCGCCTGCTGGAATATTACGGATTGACCGAAGGCGGCGGCGTGACGGTGCTGGCTGCGGACGAATATCCGGACAAGCTGCACACGGTGGGCAAGCCGACCCCGGGCAACGATATTCGCCTGATCGACACAGAGGGCCGCGAAGTGCCGCAAGGTGAGGTTGGTGAAATTTGTGGACGAGGGCCGACCATGATGTCGGGCTATTTCGGCCGCGATGATCTGACTGCGGAATACATCTGGCGGGGCCCGGAAGGGCAGGTCTATTTCCGCTCTGGCGATATGGGGTACTTTGACCAAGACGGGTTTCTGGTGCTGTCGGACCGCAAGAAAGACATGATCATCTCTGGCGGTCTGAATATCTATGCCAATGATCTGGAACTGGTGTTGTTGCATGACGAGGATGTCACCGACGCGGCAGTGATCGGTATCCCCTCCGAGGCTTGGGGAGAGACCCCGCTGGGGCTGGTGGTCTGCCGGCCAGATGCGACGCGAAATGCGGCGGATATTTTGCAAACGGCCAATGCCCGTCTGGGCAAGAGCCAGCGCTTGTCTGATGTCGAAATCCGCGACAGGCTGCCCCGCAGCACCATCGGCAAAATTCTCAAGAAAGACCTGCGCGCGCCCTATTGGGACAAGCGATCAGCATAAAGGAAACGGTCATGCCTGATACTGAAATGAACGGTGCTGAAAGCCTTGTGCATACGCTTTTGGCAAATGGTGTAGAGGTTTGTTTTACCAATCCGGGCACCTCGGAAATGCACTTTGTTGCGGCTCTTGATCATATTCCGGGTATGCGCTCCGTGCTGGCCTTGCAAGAGGGTGTCGCAACGGGGGCGGCGGATGGGTATTACCGAATGGCAGGCAAACCGGCCTCAACCTTGCTGCACCTTGGTCCCGGTCTGGCGAATGGTCTGTCCAATCTGCACAATGCCAAGAAAGCCGGGTCGGGTGTGGTGAATATTGTTGGCGAACATGCCTCGACCCACATTGCACTCGACGCGCCATTGACCTCCGACATCGAAGGTATTGCGCGCCCTGTTTCGCATTGGGTGCGAACGTCGGACTCTGCAGCAGCTGTGGGGCGTGATGCCGCGCAGTCGGTACAGGCGGCAATGGTCGCTCCGGGCCAGATTGCCACGTTGATCCTGCCAAGTGACACAGCATGGAACCCCGGTGGGGTTGCGCAGGACGCAATTGAATTGCCGACACCCGCCCCCTTTGACGAAAGCCAGTTGTCGCAGGCGGCGCAGGCGTTGGATGGGCCCGAAACACTACTGCTCTTGGGGGGCGGGGCCCTGACCGAGAACAATCTGGAAACCGCCGGACGCATTGCCGCGAAAACCGGCTGCAAGATTTTGTCTGAGTGGTCCAATGCCCGTCTGGAACGTGGGGCTGGCCGTGTCTTTGTGGACCGTGTGCCCTATCCCATCGACATCGCGCTTGAGGTGTTGAAACCTTTCAAACGGATTGTTCTGCTGGGGGCCCGTGCGCCAATCGGGTTCTTTGCCTATCCTGAAAAACCCGCGATCCTGACCCGTGTGGGGGCGGACATCCTGACCTTGGCTGATGCCGGGGCGGATCATGCTGCGGCGCTTTCAGCCCTTGCCGGGGCGACGGGGGCCCGTGAAACACCACCCGCCCATGTCAGTGATCCAATGCTGCCTGATCGGCCGCAAGGCCGGATTGACCCCGAAAGTCTGGCGGCGCTGATTGCCCGTGCGATCCCCGAACAGGCAATTGTGGTGGATGAATCCGTGACTACGGGCCGTGCCTTTGCCCCCGCGACCAAGGGCGCGCGCAAACATACATGGTTGAACAATTGCGGCGGGTCCATCGGATACGGGCTGCCTGCGGCCATCGGCGCAGCTGTGGCCTGTCCAGAGCGCAAAGTGATGTGCCTGACCGGCGATGGTTCGGCGATGTACACAGTGCAATCCCTATGGACGATGGCGCGGGAAAACCTTGATGTGACGGTGCTGATTTTTGCCAACCGCAGCTACCAGATTTTGCGCGGCGAGCTGACAAACGTTGGCGTTGGCAACCCCGGACCGCGCGCCATCGACATGCTAAGCCTTGACCGGCCTGCGTTGGACTGGGTGCAGATGTCGCGCTCCATGGGCGTCGAAGCGGTGCGGGTGACAGAGTGCGACGCACTGGAATCCGCGCTTGAGGATGGTCTTGCCAGCGGCGGGCCTAACCTGATTGAAGTCGTGCTTTAGAGCGTTTCGAGGTTCACCTGAACGCAAAAGATATCGAAGAAACCGCAAGGTACGGGTGGCCTGAACGCAGCAGAGCGGCATCAAACCGCACGCCCCTGACGGTGGGGGCTTGCATCAGTGTTGGTTCCTGCGCATTCAGGGGCCTGTGATATCGCCGTCTGATCATACCCGCCATCTATTGGCCGCCCTTGGGTGGTCTATGTTTTTTGACGATCAGCTGGGCGTTGACGAGGCCCAGCTTACCTGTTTGCGGATTGCGACTGTGCATCGCGCCCGCCTGACCGCCGAGGGCGCGGCGGGGTCGGTCAAGGTGAACCTGCCTGCGGCATCAAAAACCACGGATTTTGCGGTTGGAGACTGGATTCTGGCTGAGCCGGAAACGGATATGTTTGTGCGCCGTCTTGAGCGTCGCGCATTGCTGCAACGCAAGACCGAAGGCACCCATGTGCCGCAGTTGATCGCGGCCAATGTGGATACGCTGTTTGTCGTGACCTCGTGCAATGAGGATTTCAACGCCGCACGTCTGGAGCGTTATCTGGCACTTGCGAACGAGGCCGGCACCGATCCGGTAATTGTCCTGACCAAAGCGGATCAGACAGGGGACACAGCGCCATTTCTGGAGCAAGCCGCGACTTTGCAGCGGGATTTACCGGTGGTCACCTTGAACGCCAAGGCACCGCAGGCGGCAGCCGTATTGGCCCCATGGTGCGGCCCCGGTCAGACAGTGGCGCTGGTTGGATCGTCAGGGGTTGGGAAATCGACACTGTTGAACACACTGGCCAATAAGACAGGCAAAGACGCGCAAGCCACTGGCGGCATTCGCGAGGACGACGCGAAGGGGCGCCACACCACCACCGCGCGGTCGTTGCACACGACACAGGCCGGCGGCTGTGTGATCGACACGCCGGGCATTCGCACCCTGCACATCAGTGATGTGTCTTCCGGTCTGGATATGCTGTTTGCCGAAATCACCGAACTGGCCCCCAACTGCAAATTCCGTGATTGCACCCACGCCCATGAACCGGGCTGCGCCGTGCAGGCAGGGGTTGCCGCAGGTGTTGTCGCGCCTGAACGTCTGGCGCGCTGGCGCAAACTGGCCGAGGAGAATCGCGAAAATACTCCCAGTGTTTCAGGGCCACGTGGCAATAAGAAACCGCAAGGTCGGCGCAAGAAGCGCTGAACGCCCTTTTTATATCCCTGCACCGATGCGAAGATGTCGTCATGTCAAAGAAAACCCTGAATGCGGAAAATCTGGCGGCGCTGGGAGCCGAGACTCTGGCCAACCTGTTGATTGAGGTCAGCACCGGCAGCGCCGAGATCAAACGACGGCTGCGGCTGGAGTTGAGCCATAACCTTGGCCCTGCCGAACTGGCCCGCGATGTGCGCAAACGTCTGGCTTCGATCCGTAGGTCGACCAGTTTTGTCGGTTGGCGCAGGCGCAAGGCCTTGATCAAGGATCTGCGAACCCAATCCGATATGATCACTAACAAAATCGCCCCAGACGCGCCCGATGACGGTTTTTCGCTGCTGTGGGAATTTGTTGATCTCGCCCCGTCGGTGTTTGATCGGGTCGATGACTGCCGCGGCGATGTTGGTGAGGTCTTTCGCGATGCCCTGGTGCGCCTGGAAGGGATTGCCCCGCGCGCAGGTCTTGAGCCAAACCCATTGGCGGGGCGGATCTGGGAGGCGCTGCGCGATGACGCCTATGGTATCTATGACGGGATCATCGCCCTTTTGGCCCCGACACTGGGAGAGGCGGGGTTGGAGCATCTCAAGACATTGGTGCAAGACCACGCGCAAACCCCGATGGAAGAACCGGACAATCACGCCGCCATTCAGTTTCTCAGAGATTTGCGCAGCGACAGTGGAAATTACGCAGCCGAGCAAAAATCACGTCTGATTAGGAAAACGCTTCAGGACATTGCCACCGCGCAGGGTGACGCAGACGCTTATGTTGCGCAATATTCGGCGGCGGAATTGGCCCGCCCGCATATCGCGGCTGAGGTCGCAGAGTTACAGCTTGCCGCAGGGCGCGCCGAAGCTGCGCTGGAGGGTCTGGGCGGCGCCGAGGCGGCGCAGCGGCGGCGTGGGGATCGACGTTGGGACGCCGCGTATGTGGCTTGCCTGCTGGCGCTCGACCGGTTGGAAGAGGCGCAGGCCCACAGATGGGCGGTGTTCTGCGCGACGCTGGATGCGGATGTGTTACGTGACTATCTCAAGGTTCTGCCGGATTTTGATGACATCGAAGTTGAAGATCAGGCCAAGGCCCATGTGCTTCAGTTTGCGGATATGAACCGGGCGCTGCGCTTTTGTCTGGAATGGCCCGATTTGTTGTCTGCCGCGCGGTTGATCGAGACCCGCGCCGAAGAGCTGGATGGAAACCACTATCAGTTGTTGACGCCTGCTGCCGAGGCCCTGCGCGACCGGCATCCGCGGGCGGCGGTCCTGTTGTGGCGGTCAATGATTGACCATGCTTTGGCGGAAGGGCGCACAAGCCGCTATGGCCATGCGGCCGACCATTTGATGGATTGCGCTGCGGCAGATCAAGAGTTGGCGGATTACGGGCGCTTTCCCTCGCATGATGCATTCGAGCGGTATCTGCGCGAGACGCACAAACACAAATCGTCGTTCTGGGCGCGGCTCCCCTGAACCTAGCGCTTTTTGCGCAGATGATAGGTGAGGGCAGAAGCAATGCAGATGCGCAGGGCGTTGCCGGTTTCTCCTTCGGTTTCCTGCACAAGAACGGCCCGGTTCTTGGAGTATTGCAAGGCCGCGCCAAACTGCTGGCGAAATTCCTCTATAAGAGTGGTGTTACAGTTGAAGAACATCGCGGGCAGACCGGAAACCTTTTCCACACCAAGGCGGATCGTGGTTCCGGATTTGGTGCGGCTGGTCAAATAGGCGGGTTCGCCCCAACGCAAAGCTTCCTCAACGTCACCGACGCGGGCATCCAATTTCGCGGTCTCAAAAATCAGGTCGCGCAGGGTCTGCAATGTCGCGCGGTGAGGGGGCGCGAATTTCTCAAAGACCGGCAGAACGGCGGGTGGGATATCGGGCATTTATTTTCCTTTTCAATGCCTAAGCCGGTGCGGCGCGTGCAGGAGGCGGCGAAGAGTTGTGACCGTCTACCATAGTATAAAACACCCTTGGCTTAGGTGAAACTGGGTTCTCTTCTGCCCTCGGACCCTGCCGGCGACTTGCCGCAACAAGACGCGTTTTTATCATAAAACCTTTGCGAACCCCGGTCACGAACCCGGCGAGCGTCGCGCGTGGTCGATCCCCCCGGCGCTTGCAGTATATCGCGATGCGTGTATCGTTCACGTGTCTGAAAACCGGTGCCGGATGAGATCAGAGGTGCCAAAGTGACAAGGCACCAATATGGTGCAGGGGAGAAATCATGAAAAAATCAATTATCGGCGCACTCGCCGTTTCGACGATGCTGTCGCCAGTTGCTGCAATGGCCCAAACCGAAATTCAGTTCTGGCATGCCTTCACCGGGCGTCTGGGAGAGCTGGTCGCCGCACAGGTGGAAGAGTTTAATGCAAGTCAGGACGACTATACCGTTGTTCAGACCCACAAGGGCAATTATTCCGAAACACTGAACGCTGGCATCGCCGCATTTCGGGCCGGCGAGCAGCCGCACATTCTGATGGTATTCGAGGTTGGCACCGCCACGATGATGGCCGCCAAAGGTGCGGTGCGTCCCGTGCACGAGGTCATGGGGCAAAGCGGCGCAACCTTTGATCCCGATGCCTATATCGGCGCAGTAAAGGGTTATTACACCTCAACGGAGGGTGACATGTTGTCCCTGCCGTTTAACTCTTCCACGCCTGTTCTTTGGGTCAACCGCGATGCCATGACGGCCGCCGGTGTGGACCCTGACACTGACCTTTCTACTTGGCAGAATGTTGGCACCACGCTGGACGCGCTCAAGGCGGGCGGCGAGGATTGCCCGTTGGTGACAGCATGGCAAAGCTGGATTCATCTTGAAAACATGTCCGCTTATCACGACGTGCCGTTTGCCAGCAAAGACAATGGCTTCGGTGGTGTCGATACCGAGTTGATGTTGAACGGTGAAGCACAGGTCGCCCACTTGAGCGCGATGGGCCAATGGGCCAAGGATGGCAAATTCATCTATACCGGTCGTCGCAACGAAGGCGGGGCAAACTTCCGCGCTGGTGAATGTGCATTGTTCACCGAAAGCTCTGCCGGCTATGCGGGGATCAAGGCCGAGGCCGAATTCGATTTTGATGTGCGCCCGCTGCCTTATTGGGAAGGTGTCGGCAATGCGCCGCAAAACACGATCATTGGTGGCGCGTCCCTGTGGGTTATGGAAGGTCACGAGGCAGAAGAATATAAAGGCGCGGGCACTTTCCTGAGCTATCTGTCATCCTCTGATGTTCAGGCCAAGTGGCACCAGGATACCGGTTACCTGCCGATCACAGCCGAGGCAGGCCAAGCGACACGCGCAGCGGGCTTTTATGACGAAAACCCCGGCACCGATGTGGCCGTGATCCAGATGACCACAAACCAGCCAACAGCCAATTCCAAAGGTCTGCGTCTGGGATCATTTGACCAAATCCGTGGCATCATCGACGAAGAGCTTGAGGGCATCTGGTCTGGTGACAAGACCGCGCAAGAAGCCATGGACAGCGCGAAAGAGCGCGGCGATGCCTTGCTGCGCCGGTTCGAAGCGGCCAACCGCTAAACACTAACAAGGCGGGCTCGTGTATTTGCGGGCCCGCCTTTCTTTTTGAACAGGGGGCAAAGAGATGGAAAAGCGCGTCACATTTCGTGGCTGGGTACTGCCCCTGTTGCTGATCGCGCCACAGGTGCTGATCTCCGCGATTTTCTTTTTCTATCCGGCGGGTCAGGCGGTCTATCAATCGCTGTTCATTCCCGACCCTTTTGGCCTGTCTTCGCAATTTGTCGGCTTGGGCAATTTCGAATATCTGTTCGGTGACAGGTTCTATCGCGCGTCCTTTGTGACCACCGCCGTGTTTTCGGTTCTTGTCACGCTGTGTTCAATGATACCGGCGCTGTTTCTGGCCGTGATGGCAGATCGGTTGATCAAGGGATCCGGCGTTTACCGCACC
Source organism: Sulfitobacter sp. M05 (assembly GCF_029285175.1). Classification (GTDB taxonomy): domain Bacteria; phylum Pseudomonadota; class Alphaproteobacteria; order Rhodobacterales; family Rhodobacteraceae; genus Sulfitobacter. The sequence continues at coordinate 108,167 of NZ_JABEDH010000004.1, forward strand.
ATGCTGATCTGGCCCTATGCGGTTGCCCCGGCCATTGCTGGCGTGTTGTGGTTGTTCATGTTCAACACCCGCGTTGGCGTGGTGTCATGGTATCTCGGCAATCTTGGCTATGACTGGAACCATGTGTTGAATGGCGGCGAGGCGATGGGCCTTGTTGTTGTCGCCTCCGCATGGGGGCGGATAAGCTACAATTTCTTGTTTTTCTTCGCGGCATTGCAGGCGGTGCCGCGTTCGGTGATCGAAGCGGCGGCGATTGATGGCGCAAGATTTTGGAAACGGTTCTGGACGATTGTGCTGCCCCTGCTGTCGCCCACCACATTCTTCCTGTTGGTTGTGAACGTGGTCTATTCCTTCTTCGAGACCTTCGGTGTGATCCACACCATTACTTCCGGCGGGCCGCAGCAATCGACCACCATTCTGGTCTATAAGGTCTTTGCCGACGGGTTTGTCGGGCAGGACCTTGGTGCGTCTTCTGCGCAATCAGTGATCTTACTGTTCGTGGTTGGATTGCTGACCATCATCCAGTTCAAATTTGTTGAAAAGCGGGTGCATTACTGATGGCAAAGGACGTGCATGGTATGGTCGAGAAACGCGGGACCGGCCTGTGGCTGACCCATGTTGTGATGATCTTTGGCGTGCTGGTGATCTTCTTTCCGATCTGGTTGGCCTTTGTCGCGTCCACCGTGACGCAGCCCGAGATCGTTAAGCCGCCGATGCCGCTCTGGCCCGGCGACCAGTTTGTGGAAAACTATACCAAGGCATTGTTTTCCGGTGTGAATGTGCCGGTGGCGACGATGCTGTTTAATTCTCTGGTAATGGCGATCGGCATCGCCGTCGGCAAAATCGTGATCTCGCTTTTGTCGGCATTTGCGATCGTTTATTTCCGGTTTCCGTTCCGCACCGCATTCTTTTGGATGATCTTTTTGACACTGATGCTGCCCGTCGAAGTGCGCATCGTGCCGACTTACGAAGTTGTCGCTGGATTTGGTATGCTCAACAGCTACGGCGGGTTGATATTCCCGCTGATCGCCTCGGCTACGGCGACCTTCCTGTTCCGCCAATTCTTTCTGACAATCCCGGATGAACTGGCCGAGGCGGCACGCGTGGACGGGGCACGCCCCATGCGGTTCTTTTGGGATATTGTGGTGCCGATGAGCCGGACAAACGTCGCAGCACTGTTTGTCATCCTGTTTATTTACGGCTGGAATCAATACCTTTGGCCGCTGCTGATCACCACTGACCCAGAAATGAACACCATCGTTATGGGGATCAAGCAGATGTTCCCCTCGGGTGATGATGTGGCCGACTGGCCGGTAATTATGGCAACCTCAATCCTTGCGATGATCCCTCCGGTGATTGTCGTCGTTAGCATGCAACGGCTGTTTATCCGCGGCCTCGTCGATAGCGAGAAATAGTAATGGCAACCGTTACCCTGAAAGACATCAAGAAAAGCTTTGGCCCCACGGATGTGATCCACGGCATTGATGCGCAAATTGCGGATGGCGAGTTTATCGTCATCGTCGGCCCCTCGGGCTGTGGCAAATCCACCTTGCTGCGCATGGTGGCGGGGCTGGAGACCGTGACTTCGGGCGAGGTTCAGATTGGCGGTCAGCGCGCCAATGAGAAAGAGCCGATGGACCGCGATATCGCAATGGTGTTCCAAAATTACGCGCTTTATCCGCATATGTCAGTGCGCCAGAACATGGGGTACGGGCTGAAAATTGCCAAGCTGCCCAAGGCACAGATAGACGCCAAGGTGACAGCCGCCGCCAAGCTGTTGCAGCTTGAGCCGCTGCTGGATCGTAAACCGAAACAACTGTCGGGTGGACAGCGCCAGCGTGTCGCGATGGGCCGTGCGATTGTGCGCGAACCGGCGGTGTTCCTGTTTGACGAACCCCTGTCGAACCTTGACGCCAAGCTGCGGGTGCAGATGCGTCTTGAGATCAAGGAGTTGCAGTCTAAGCTTGGGATTACGGCGCTTTACGTCACCCACGATCAGGTTGAAGCGATGACAATGGCGGATCGGATGATTGTGATGAATGCCGGTGTGGCAGAACAGATCGGCACGCCTTTGGAGGTTTACGAAACCCCGCGTACCCTGTTCGCCGCACAGTTCATTGGCAGCCCGGCGATGAATATTCTGGATGCGGTGGTGCGCGGCGGCCGGATCTATCTGGGGGAACATGTGGTCGCAGATGGCGTCGGGCCGGACGGTCCGGTCAAGCTGGGCGTGCGGCCGGAACACTTGCTGGTCCAGGACGGTGGCGCGATCCGCATGCAGCTCAGGATGGCGGAACCCCTTGGGGCAAACACGCTGCTGCACGGTGTCATTGACGGTGTGGCGGATACTTTCACCGCAAGCCTGCAGGGTGTGCATTTGATGGAGCAGGCCAGCGGGGAATTGTGCTTTGCCATTCAACCGGGCAAGGCGCATTTGTTTGATGCCGGTACCGGCCTACGCCGCTTGGGCTAGCAGTGCCCAAGGTTACGCGGGCAATACCGCCTTTTGCACTGCCTCATCCCAGCCCAGATACCAGTTGTCGCCATCGTGCAGTACAGGGCGGGCCATTACCTTGGGCTGGGCGGCGATCTGCGCCTCTGCTTCAGAGTTTTTCAACCATTCGTTCAGCGCGCGGTAATCGTTGGTTTTGCGGTCCACCAGACGGTCACCAAATTCGACAATCAATATCGCCAGTTCATCTTCGCTCAGCGGGTCGGCGCGTACATCACGAAAGGTGACATCCTTGCGTACCGCTTCCAAGGCTTTGCGGGCCTTTTGGCAATCCGAACACGTGCTTAGTCCATAGATCATCATGTCGTTGTTCCTTTGGCTGTTGTCTTTGATTCCTCGGGTATGTCCTTTCGGCGGTTTAACCGCCGTGCAGCTGGGCACCAACGGGCAATGTGGGCGGTGCTGCATTCAGGCTGTCGATGGCGAAACCGGCGGCGGCCTTGTAATTGGCCATGAATGCTTGCCGCTCGGCTGCGGGCAGGACGGTTTCGATATCTTCAAAAACACCGCGACAGCGTTCATCAATCAGGTTCAACATGCCAAAGGGGCCGGCCCCCCGATTGCGCAGCACCAAGGCCGAGATCGGGCCGCACATTTGCGCGTCATAAGCGGCAAGCGCGGCTGGCGTCACGCCTTGTGCCAACAATTGGGCCCCGATCACACGTGCATCAACAATCGCCTGACTCGCGCCGTTTGACCCGGTGGGGTACATTGCATGGGCCGCATCCCCCATTAGAGCAACAGGGCCCTCCACCCAAGTAGGGATGGGATCACGGTCGATCATCGGGTTTTCAAACACGCTGTCCGCGCGGCGCAACATGTCAGGCACATCCAGCCAGTCATAGCGGAAATCGTCAAAGTGATGGATGAACCGGTCGACCTCAACAGGGCGGAACCATCCGGCCTGTTGCCAGCCCTCGGCATTGTCCACGGTTACTTCCGCGATCCAGTTCACAAGGCAGGTGCCGCTCTCATCCGGTGGGGAAATCGGATAGATCACCATGCGTTTTTCATGTGTTCCCAACCCGACAAAAGAGGAACCGGTCCGCAAGGGCTTCATCCGGACCGTGCCGCGCCACATCAATGCGCCGCCCCAGTGGATTGGCGGCTGGTCTGGATGCATCTGTGCGCGCACGGTGGAATGGATGCCATCCGCCCCAATCAGCAGACGCCCCACAACCCGGTCTTCGGTGCCGTTCTCGCGGGTAACCTGGACCGTGACACCGGCGTTGGAATGTTCATAGCTTGTGATACGGCTGCCCAGTTGCACTGCATCTGGCCCCATTCGGTCCAGTACGGTCTTATAAAGCAGCATGTGAAATTCGCCGCGATGCACTGCATATTGCGGCCAGTTATATCCGGCCAGTTGGCCGCGTGGTTCGGCATAAACCTCTTTGCCATTCAACCCAACCAACGCCCATTCGCGTGCCGGCACGCCGATGTCGTCCAGTGCTTCCTCCTCGATCCCAAGGGCGAACAATTCGCGTACAGCGTTGGGTTGGAGGTTGATGCCAACCCCCATAGGGCGCATTTGTGCAACGCTTTCCAACACCAGACAGGGTACACCGATCTGGTGAAGGGTCAGCGCCAGTGTCAGGCCACCAATGCCGCCGCCCGCGATGATAACAGGTGAATTTTGTGTCATGAGGGGAGTCCACTAAGTTTAACGTCGGATTTGTGTGCCGCTGCGCAATGGTGGAACGCATGCCTTTGTCCCTTGGGTTCACGGTATCAGATACGTCGGGGACAAATCACAGCAGGTTTCCAAAGATCGGCACCTTTGGGGACACCATTGCAGAAACTGCGGGCAGGACAACCGCTTAAAGCTTTTCGAGTTTAACTTGAAACACCATACAACCCGTTTTCGTCAGGCCAAAGGGAGAGGCCGCAAAGAAGGGGGGCAGATTTTACTCGAAACGCTAAAGTTGATCAGCCTGCCGCTTTTGAAGACAGGTGCGAAACCCACGCTGAAACAGGCTGACCAGGTGCTGGCGCATATGCACAGTTGCTTTTGCAGCCCATTCAGCGCTAGAGGACTCGCTGAAACAATGAGGTAACCTGAATGACGCAGAACCTGGGTGATCCACGCCATCTTGAGACACTGGACCGTGATCTTGAGCGTTACTCCAATCTTGACCGGCTCAGCAGCTATACCTCCCGACCTTTGGTCGGTCCGGGCATTTCGCTGGTTTTTGTGGTCTTGGCGGGGCTCTCTGCAATGCTGTTCTTTGGACAGGATACCAATACGGCGATTGTCGTCATTGCGGCCTGTCTTGGGGCCTATATGGCGCTCAACATTGGGGCCAATGATGTTGCCAATAATGTGGGGCCTGCCGTGGGTGCAAACGCCCTGTCGATGGGTGGTGCCATTGCGATTGCGGTGGTGTTTGAAAGCGCAGGTGCATTGATCGCGGGGGGGGACGTTATTTCGACCATCGCAAAAGGCATCATTGCGCCAGAAAGCATGGGCACGGCATCGGTCTTTGTCTGGGCGATGATGGCCGCGCTTTTGTCGGCAGCGCTGTGGGTCAACTTGGCCACTTGGGTTGGCGCGCCGGTTTCAACCACCCATTCTGTGGTAGGCGGTGTGATGGGCGCGGGCATCGCGGCGGCTGGCTTTGCAGCTGTCAATTGGCCTACAATGGGCAAGATCGCAGCAAGCTGGGTCATCTCGCCTGTTCTGGGCGGTGCAATTGCGGCTTTCTTTCTTTGGATCATCAAATCCCGGATCATTTATCGTGACGACAAGATCGCAGCGGCGCGCACATGGGTGCCGGTCCTTGTGGGAATTATGGCCGGTGCCTTTGGGGCTTATCTGGCGCTGAAGGGCCTAAAGAAAATCATTAAGATCGACATGTCGTCTGCCCTGTTAATAGGTGTGGCCGTGGGGGTTGTTGTCTGGATGATGATGATTCCGGTGATCCGTAAACAGTCCCAAGGACTTGAGAACCGGAACAAATCTCTCAAGGTGCTGTTTGGCATCCCCCTGATCGTTTCCGCCGCCCTGCTGTGTTTTGCGCATGGGGCAAATGACGTCGCCAATGCGGTTGGTCCGCTGGCAGCGATTGTGCAGGCATCGCAGTCCGGCGATTTCGTCAACACCGTCAGCATCCCGTTCTGGGTTATGGTGATCGGGGCGCTTGGCATTTCATTTGGCCTGTTTTTGTTTGGTCCCAAGTTGATCCGGATGGTGGGGGGGCAAATCACCAAGCTGAACCCGATGCGGGCCTATTGTGTGGCCTTGTCAGCGGCCATCACGGTGATCCTGGCCAGTTGGCTGGGCCTGCCGGTCAGCTCGACCCATATTGCCGTCGGCGGGGTTTTCGGGGTTGGGTTTTTCCGTGAATGGGACGCCGAACGGCGCATTCGTCTGGCGCGTTTGGCCATGCCCGACCAAATCTCTTACGGCCCCGAGGAACGTCGGCGGCGTAAGCTGGTGCGGCGCTCGCATGTGATGACAATTCTGGCGGCTTGGGTGATTACCGTTCCGGCTGCGGCGACCCTGTCTGCGGTTATTTTCTTTGGAATCACGCAGGTGGTGGGCTAAACAAGGACCGGGCTTCGCCCCGATACGATGTGATGCCCGCGCCCAGTGTGCGGGCGTCAGGACAGGCAAAATGCGCCACTCCGGATTGCTTGGCACCCTGCATTGGCGCAGGTACATTTTAAAACGTTAGCCCAGCCAAATAAACTTTTTGTAAACACTTTTCGCATATCAAGGTCCGCAACGGAGGGCCTGGGATTGTCGCAGATTGATGAAACCCCTGTAGATTCTGGAGGACAAATCAAGGCGTTCCACATCATTGTTGTGTTCCTGTCCTTGTTCCTGACCTTCTTCGCCTGGCAGTTTTCGCGCCAGCAAATTGAAACACGGGTCTTTCAACGGTTTGAAGCATCCCGAGACAGCGTCATTGCATTGATCGTTGATCGCATGGAAAAATACGAGGATGCGCTTTGGGCCGGTGTCGCGGCGATTGAATCCCATGGTGGAGATATCTCCTATGAGGACTGGCACGTCTTTGCCCAGTCTCTGGATATCCACGAAAAATACCCCGGTATTAACGGTATCGGAGTGATCCATTTTCATACCGAACAGACACTGGATGAATACCTGAGTGTGCAACGTGGCACCCGACCGCAGTTCCGAATTTTCCCCGACCACGACCAACCCATGTTCATGCCCATTACCTATATTGAGCCGGAAAGCAGCAATGCCGCGGCCATCGGACTGGATGTGGCACATGAAGTGAACCGCCGCTCCGCTGCCTTGGCCAGCCGGGACACCGGCACGTCACAGATCACCGGACCAATTACATTGGTCCAGGATGAAACCAGTACGGCGGGATTTTTGTTCTATACCCCGTTTCGCAAGGATGGTGTGCCGGCCGGGGCGGTTTATGCCCCTTTTGTGGTTCACAAGCTGATGGAAGGGTTGCTGGCGACTGAATTGCATAACGTGCGGTTCAGTATCCAGGATCAAGGCACAGTGATTTACGACAGACATGCCGAAGGTGATCGGTTTTATGACCCCGATCCGATGTATTCCGGCCATAGCGAAATTGATATTTATGGGCGGACATGGGTGGTCGATGTTCAGACTAACCTCTCGTTTCGGGGACAGAATACCTATTCGCAACCCACCTTCATTCTGGTTGCCGGGCTGGTGATCGAGGCGCTGATCATCGCGCTGTTGTTCCTGTTGGCGAAGGCCAACAGGCGTGCCATTGCTTATGCGGATCAGGCGACAGTGTCGCTCCAGCAGAAAACCGCAAGGCTGGACGCGACCAATAAAGAGCTGTTCATCAAGAATGAGGCCCTTGAGGAGTTTGCCTATATCGCTTCGCATGATCTCAAGACGCCGATCCGCGGGATCAATGGTCTGACAGAGATGATTGAGGAAGATCTGGAAGGTTATTTTGCTTCGCCGGAGGCAAACCCCGAAGTGCAGCAGAACCTGAAGCTGATCCAGACCCGTGTTGTGCGGATGAACCAGCTGACCCAAGGGATTATGGAATACGCTAAGGTCGAGGTCCACGCCAAGGAAAATGGGGTGCTGGATCTGGAACGGATGTTGGTCGATCTGGTGCTGGATCTAGGGCTGAACGACGGGCAGCTGGTGCTTGAAGGAGATGTCAAATCACTTGGTTTTGACACGATCAATCTGCGTCGGGTGCTGGAAAACCTGATCGGAAACGCTGTCAAATACCACCAAGGAGCCGAGCCCTTGCAGGTTGTGGTCTCGGCCCGGCAGGTTGACGACCGGTGCTGTTTCTCAGTCGCAGATAATGGTCCGGGTATTGATCCGAAGTTTCACGACCGCATTTTTAAAGTTTTTCAAACGCTGCGCCTTGCCGACATGCCGGAAAGCACCGGTATCGGTTTGGCAATCGTAAAAAAGGCCGTCGAGCGCAATGCTGGAAAAATTGGACTTCAATCGGAAGAGGGAAAGGGATCGACCTTTCGATTCGACTGGCCGGGCAGTGACACAAGCACCCAGCACCCGGTTTCAAGGGAGGCTGCATAAGATGAAACAGGACATGAATATTTTGTTGGTCGAAGATAATGATGTGGACGTCGAAATTCTGAAGCGCTCGCTAAAAAAGCTCGGCTCGACAGGATCGCTGTTGCGGGCAAAAGATGGGGTGGAGGCGCTGGAAATCCTATGTGATCACACTTCAAAAGAAGAGCTTTCCCATCCTTATGTGATCCTGCTTGACATCAACATGCCCCGCATGAACGGGCACGAGTTCCTCGCAAAGCTGAGGCAGACAGACAAAATCAGGCTTTCACGTGTTTTTGTTTTTACCACATCGGCAAGTAAAAGGGACGTCGCACTTGCCTATGAGAACAACGCGAATGGCTACATCGTCAAGCCGGACAGTGCCTCTGAACTGTCTAATGTTCTCAAAACTCTGCAAGAGTTTTGGCAGCTGTGCAAGGCTCCTGATGCAGTTTAGGCGTGTTGGTCTGGCGCCAGCGATCTTTTGAAAATGTAGTTTGTCTGGCGTGGTGACAAGAGTAGGGGCCATGCCGTCGATTTTCTTCCACTGTCATCCGAAGAATGTCGCCTCTGCGGTATGCCAGCGAGCAAAACCTCAAACTACCCGCGCCCCGCCTGATGACCATGAAAGGTGACAGGTGATTAAAGTTTGGCTAACCTCCCCAAGGGGGAGATATTTATGACGCATGGTGATCATCGTCGCCACCACCCGCGCCACCAGGCAAAGTGGAAGACGTTTAAGACAAAAGAATCTGGTTTACCGAACTACAAACAAAAACATTTAGACAAATTACAACAACGCCTGAGCGGTCGCATTCAATTGGCCGGGGCACCCGGATATAACGACGACCGCATGGTTTTCATGCATACTTATCAGCAATATCCGCAGGTGATTGTGTTTTGCGAATGCGAAACCGATGTGCTGGCGGCACTGGATTTTGCCGATAAGTCGCGCCTGCAAGTGACGGCGCGATCCGGCGGGCATTGCACCGCTGGATATTCGGTGAACGATCAGGTGGTCATCGACACCTCGGGTCTGAATCATCTGGTGGTGGACAGGCAAACGCCGACGGTGCGCTGCGGGCCGGGGGTTACGTTTCGCAAGCTGAACCGAATGCTGGACCATCACAAATTGCATCTGCCCGGTGGCGGTTGCGAAACCGTTAATGTTGCCGGGTATATGATGGGCGGCGGGTACGGGTTTACCTCGCGGTTGTTCGGGATGAATTGCGACCGTGTTATTGGCGTAAAGGTCGCGTTGGCTGACGGGACGGTACTGACCGCTAATGCGGAAGAAAACCAAGATCTGTTCTGGGCGATCCGCGGCGGCACGGGCAATCAGTTTGGTATTCTGCTTGAAGTTGTCTATGATCCGGTACCTTTGGACCGAAAGTTTTTTGGTTTCGGGCTGCGTTGGAATATGCGCCACAAACACGAGGCCGACATCCAGCGGGTGTGCCGTGTGCTGGAATCCTTGCAGGCTGAATACTCTAATTCTGGCCCGCCGAAAATGGGGCATCAGGCCCTGATGATGTACCTTCCCGACGCGGATCATCCCGAGGGGCAAATTCCCTGTTTGTCTCTCAGGGGCCTTTATGACGGCACCCGCGCCGAGGCCGAGGCAGCCCTTGGCCCTCTGTTGGCCACGTTGGAAGACCCGCGCAAGGATGTGGAAATCTGGACCCATAAACACCACTACACGCGCTTGAACGAACTGCTGTTGCAGACGGCACATCCGGCGGGGCACGACATGCCCAACGTGTCGATGAACACCAAACCGCTGGTCGAAGGTTGGCTGATCGAGGAACATCACAGCGCAGACCGCTGGCGCGATGTGGTTGATCATTTTCTCGAAGCGCCGGACAAAACCTGCTTCATCGCGATGGAATTTTACGGTGGTGCAATCGCCAATCCGAAACCCGATGAGATGGCATTCTTCCACCGCAAACCATCGGTTGATCTGTTCAGCTGGGCGTTTTGGACGTTTGACACACATAAGGAGGCTTCGATCGGCTGGCTTGACGGGCTGGGCGAAATTGCCGGACCGATGGGCAACGGACATCGCTATCAGAACTATCCGCGCCGTGGCACCCAAGGGTTCCTTGAAGCTTATTTCGGGGAGAACCTGCCGCGTTTGCAGGCTGCGAAGGCGAAATTTGATCCGCATAATATGTTTTGGTTCGAGCAAAGCCTTGGGTTAAGGCCGGACAAAAAACCGGGGTCCGAAGGCGTGCAGGATGAGGAAACAGGGGACGAGCGCCATGACGACCGATAGATTAAAACCCTGCACCCATTCGGACCCTGACACTTGCGAACCATGGTGCGGACGTGACCCGACGCAGGGCCGGATGCTGGGCATTTTCTTTGACCCACCGATGGCAATTGCGCGGGTGGGGCGCTCGAAAGAACCGATGCCCGCCTATCGCTGGAAACTGGATGAGAATCCGGCACGCGGGGTGCAGACCATGATCGAACCCGCGCCCAGTCTGATTGAAACCTCAGTGAAGGGCAACGGCCACCACCCCTTTACTCTGAAGGTGCAAACGCCACTACGCGTCACTTTCAAGGACCGGCATGGCAAGATCAAACCGGTGGCCCCCTTCTTTGAACTTTGGGCACGGCTTCAGGATCCGGACGGTACCGTTGTGCAGGTGCCGGTGACACGTCATTTCCTTGAGAAACGCGGCACCAGCCTGAAACATCTGCAATTTACCGTCGAGGCGGCCAACCGCAAAGCGGAATCGCGCACCAAACTGGCATCCTGTGCGGCGGTGGCCCGCAAGGTTTTCGCTGCGGATCACTATAAGACCCATCATCTGGACGCGATCAGCCCGCATACCGAAGGGCAGGTGCCGCTGGTGCGTGAGGACGCGCCGCTGCCGCTGGGCAAGATCAGGACTTTCAAGGAAAACCTTGAGAACATCAGCTGCAAAACCCGTCTGGATCAGGTGCGTATCCGCTTTATCCCGGGCAAAGGCGACAGCTTTGGTCCGCCCGAGGCCGCCAAGGCACCAGCATCGCCCCTGCCGGCAGGTGGGTTCGAGCCGCCAATGACGGAATACGGCCCGATCCACAAAATGACCCGCAAGGAAAATCGTATCCTCAGTTCGGACACCCCGTGGTCAGGGTATAATTTTCGCACCGACAACACGCCCAAATGGCCCACCCCGATGGACAGCTATGACGGGGCGCGGGTCGGGTCGGGCAATGGCTGGGGCTTGATCGACGACACTTGCGATTTGGTCCTGACCGCGCAGATTGCAGTGGAGGGCAAGGCGCATGTGGCACAGGCCCGTGCCATGGCCGGCCCGCCCGATTTTGCGCCAGACAAACGCCCGATGTATTCAATTCAGGACGAGCTGGAAGACCGTGATTTGCCGCCTGCAACGCTTGATATTGATGAGACACCGCTTGAGATACTAGACCTCTTCCGCCGGATTTTCGAGACCGCGAGCCTGATCAATCTGGATCAACGTCGCTCTTGGGCGCTGGATGGCAATGCGCAACTACTGGGTGAACCGGACGAAAATGATCCGGATTGGGACGCGGGCATCACGCCGCATCTGGGGCCGAAATCCATGCGCGAAAGTGATGCGCCCTATGCCAGTCTGGTGCCGGAATATACACCGGGGCAGGGTGACACAATAGAGCCCCGATCGGGCGCGAATGACCGCTTGCCCTATACCCAAGTGGTGCAACAGGTCCATGCCCGCATGTGTGACAGCCCGATCCTGCGGGCGTTTCTGTTGCGTGATCCTGACCGCCTGCGTCGGATTGTGCGCCCGCCATTTGCCCATGTTGCAGAGCTGGCGAAAATACCCGGTGTGCAAAAAGGGCCATCGGTGGATTTCGGCGCTAATGGACCCGACGACATCGAATTTCGCGACCCGCGTGTGACCATTGCCCAGACCTATGACATGCGCATGCCGCCCTATATGCGCCATTCGATGGGGGTGCCCCTGTCGGTCACGCGCCGGCAATATGACCTGTTGATGAAATATATTGAAAAACTAGAGGGGGAATGGAAGCACTCTGTGCAGCCACAGGTCGATACACCCGCTGCGGAGGAAAAAGCATGACCGGCGGACCCAGACAATTAAACAAGGCCCGCAAGGCCGACGCGAACGGCAACCCTGCGTACCCCCAGCCGGTCTTGGGCAACCCTGTGTCAACATTGATGGAATCCGGTGTCGGTAACTGCTTTCCGGGGTTGGAGTTTGACCTGCGCCAGCTGGATGTGCGGTTCTTTCCGGGGCTGGTGTTCGAGTTCCTTGGCATCACCCCCGCAGGGCCGGATGGCACGCAGGGCGCGCGGCTGACATATGCTTTTCCCAAGGGTGATCCGATTATCGCGGATAAATACACCGATGACGGACAGGCGTGGGTCACCGACCTGAAGAAACAATATGCCGGCCCTGCCGGGGCGGCGCTGGGCAGCGGCACATGGTATCTGCATTTCGTGGAACAGGACGGCAAGCGGATCATGCTGTATGATTATTCGCTTTATCAGAACGGTGTCGGGCTGGTCCCTTACGAGGGCGAAACTGCCTGGTGGATCATTCGTCTGATCGAGGCGGAAAAACCGCTGACCATTGCCCTGACACAACGCGCGGCGGACGGATCACCCAGTGGTTCGCCCGTGGTATTGACGGGGCGGCGGCGCATGTTCCTGAATGACGAGGGGATGATTGATCCGGTTTACCATCCCGGCGAGCTTACCTCCTCCATGTGCAGCCCCTGGACCCATGATTTTCGCGATTGCGCCTGCCATTACTGGGCGTCCAACCACCCCGATGTTGTTTTGGGCGAAGTGGATGATCCGCAACAACAATTACCCGATGGCACCGACAAGGATGACCCGGCGCAGGCGGTCACCTTTATCGACTGGATGCGCCGACGGCATCTGCCGCTCAAGGATGTATCGGCGCAGACCACCTTGGAAAAAGCGCGCCCTGATCGGTACGACCCTTATGAAATCAACCTCCATTGGGAGGAGCTGGATTTTGTGCTGCAAGGGCAGGAAAGTAAGGGGACAACGGACCTGAAAAAGCTGCAACCGCAGGAGCCCTATGAACAGCTGGAAGAGTTGATAGAGGACCTGCACGAATTGGCAGGAATGGAGCTGACGCTGGCGCTGGAATACCTTTATGCCTACTTCAGCTTGCGCGAACCGGATGGGGTGACACCGGAGCAAGAGATGGCTTGGCCGGGACTAACAGAGGATGTGCGCGCGGCGCGGCAATTGATCCTTTCTGTTGCGCTGAGTGAGATGACGCATCTGCGTTGGGTCAATCAAACGCTGTGGCTGATTTATGCGGCCTATCCAGAGATGGGATCATACGAACCCGTCCTGTCCCCGACCAAGATTGACGCGGGTCCCGATAGCAAGACAGGGCACAGCGGCACCGGCGTGTTGCGTCCTGCGACACAGAATGTCTTGCAAAATTTTGTTGATATCGAACGCCCCGGTGGGGATCTGGATACTGAATACGTTAAGTTGGTAGCCTACCTGCGTGAATACATGGATCACTTTCCCGAAGGTCTTTACCAACTGGCCGTACGTATCGACAGTGACGGGATGCAGCACTATCAAAAGTTCCGCGATGTGAAGCGGATACTGCAACCCTATGCGGCGCAAGAAGCTTTGTATCTGCGCCCTGTCCAAGAGGCCAAGCCGGATTCCGCAGAGGTTCAGCCGGCCTTGGATCTGGTTGATATCGCGCTTGAGGCGCTGCGCAAAGGCTATCTGATCGAGGCGAACCTTGGCGATATGTCCGTGGCCAATGCGGAAATCAAAACCGCCCGCGACGCCATGCACAAATTAAGCGATGTGGCCCTGTCCCTTGCCCGCAAGAACATCGGTGTGCCGTTCTTTGCGAGGCTGCAATGACGGCGGTTCTGCCGGAGTTGAAACAGAGGCCGGCCAGTGGTCTGGCTCATGTGGCTGATGATCTGCTGCTGATGGCTGAAACGGCGGCAATTTTCGGATTGTCCGGCGTACAGGCGGCAGAATTGCGCAGCGCCTTGTTGGCGGGGGACAGGGTGGCGGCCCCCGTACTCGCCCGCCTTGGTTTGGAGGCCCCTGCCGCTGGCATACCGCCGGCCCCCCAAATTCATCCGGTGCGGGCGCTGGCGCTGACGGTGTCGCAAACCTGCAATCTGGCCTGCGGATACTGTTACGCGGCGGGCGGCAGCTTTGGCGGGGCGGATACACGTATGGGCTGGGACGTCGCCAAGCGGGCGATTGACCAGTTGATTGAGGCAACAGTGCCGGGCGGCGGGGTCAAGATCGCCTTTATGGGGGGCGAGCCGATGGTGGCGCGTGATTTGATCCGTAGGTCCGTGACCTACGCCAACAAGCGCGGTGCCACGCGGGCCATTCAGGTCGGGTATTCTCTGACCACCAACGGCACGTTGATTTCACCCAAGGATGCCGCATTTTTCGCCCGTCACCGCTTTGCTGTCACGGTCAGCCTTGATGGTGGCAAGGAAGTGAATGACCGCTTGCGCCCTGATCGCGCGGGCAAGGGCAGTTTCAAACGCGTGGCCCAACGCCTTGCGCCGCTGCTGGATCATCGCGACCGGATTTCACTGGGCGCACGGGTCACGGTGACGCCGCAAAATTTGGATTTGTCGCAGGTGGTTGATGACATCGCCGCGCTTGGCTTTGCCTCGGTTGGGGTGTCGCCTATGATCTCGTCACCCACTGGACAGGGGGCGCTGGCCGGACAGGATTTTGCGAGGCTGCTGGCGGGGATGATGGCCTGCGGGGATGCGTGGATGAGTGCGACACTTGCAGGGCGCGCCCATCCTTTTGCCAATCTCGCAACGGTTCTGGGGGAACTGCATCGGGGCAGTCCGCGCAGCCATGGCTGTGGCGCGGCGCGTGATTATCTGGCGGTGGATGCGGCGGGCGAATATTCGGCCTGCCACCGGTTTGTCAAAGATCCGCTGGGTGCCATGGGGGATCTGGACAATGGGCCGAACGATGCGGCGCGCGCGGCGTTTCTCGAGGCCCGCACGGTTGAACGTCAGTCCCCGTGTCAAACCTGCTGGGCGCGGCGTTTGTGCGGCGGTGGGTGTCATCAGGAGGTGCTACATGCGGGGCGTCCGGCCTGTGATTTTGTGCGCGGCTGGCTGGATTACGGGCTACGGGCTTATGGGCGGCTGAACGCGGTGCAACCGGACTGGTTTGATGCTCAGCCATAAGGCGCAGGTTGCGGTTTTAGGCGCGGGGCCGGCGGGCGCGGTTACGGCGCGCCAGATGGGGCTGGCCGGTCTGGATGTTGTCTTGATTGATCCTTTCGTGCCCGTCACCGGCCACCAGATCGAGAGCTTTCCAGCCTCTGGCGCACCTTTGGCAGAAGAAACCGGTCTGCTGCGTTTTTTTTGTGAAGCAAGTGACGGCCCGGCAGAGGCGATGCACATGCAATGGCGTGACAGCCCGGAGACCCGCAGGTTTGAGGGCAAGGGGCCGTTGTTGCTGCATCGCGAGTCTCTGCATGTGGCGCTGCGCGAGGAGGCGGGGCGGCATACCACCCTTTTGCAAGCGCGGGTACAAAAGATCATAACATCCGTCCACGGGGCCAGGGTACGGACCAGTGCTGGCGAGGTCTGTGCCGATTTGGTGATTGATGCTCGGGGACGGCAGGCGCGCAAACAGCACAAGACCGATCTGACCGCTTTGCCTTTCGCGGCGCAGGGTAACCTGCCGGCGTTCTCAATGTGGCTTGAGGCGATGACGCAAGGGTGGATTTGGGTCAGTGCCCTGCCGGATGGCACCCTGCACGGGGCGGTGTTCCAGCCGCCCGAGGTGCTTGCGGGGATGGGGGCAGAGGAGCGTTTAACCTATCTTGCGGCCCGCTTTTCCCGCTCTGCCAACCTAAACCAGCTGCACGGCATCGCCGCAGGGAAACCGATGGCCGCCGGATTTTCTGCGGTGGATGGTCCGCTTGTGTCCGCGCGCCATCTTCTGGTTGGGGATGCCGCATTGGCGCGAGATCCGATCGCTTCGCACGGGCTGGTACATGCGCTGCGCAGCGGGGTTCAGGCGGCTGTGGCGGCAAAGACGATTCTTGACCCGGATTTAGACACCCGTGCTGCGCATAGCTTCTTGCGCCATAAACACCGTGCTGCCGTTGCTGCGGCGCGGCTTGCAACCCAAGGTGCCTATGCTGATCAATGTCGTTTCAAGACCAAGTTTTGGGCGGATAGGCCGTTGCCGGAACCACCCGCCGCCTTGCCACGGGTCACGCAGGGGCTGGTCACATTGGCCGCACCGCTAACCCGCGCTGCGGTGTTGGGGCACGACAGGATCCACTGGGCACCGGCAATCAAGCTGCTTGCGGTGGATGACTTTCTGACAGAGGCAGGGGGGCTGAACGCGCTGGATGTCGCGGCGGCCTGTCGCCCTGCGGCTTCTCTGCATGAGGTTGCAAACCGGCTGGGCCGGCAACATGATAGGCGGCTTGTCTTTCGCGTTCTGGAGCGTCTCACCCTTGGCGGAGCCTTTGCTCAGGCAGGGCTGAGCGTTTGAACAAGGGTGGCGGCGCGTTGGGTGTCCCAGCCCTGATCGTCAGAGGCCATTTTCAGCAGTGCCTTTTGCACCGCCTGCACCGTATCGGGACCCGGATCGGCCATGGCGATGTCGCATTGGGCGCGCAGGGCCAAGGTCAGGGCACCGGCGCGGGTTGCACTTGCCAAGGCTTCCTGACGCAGCTGGCGGGCCATCAGCTCCTCTCCGCGCGCGGCGGCAACTTGCGCCCGTAAGCGTAGTAACTCCGGTGCTGTCCAGGTCTCGCCGGTGGACATTTCAAGCGCGGCCCCCTCTGACAGGGCGGCCTCAGCTCCGTCAATATCATTGGCCCGCAAGGAAACATCCGCAATGAGGGAGGCCAGCAAGGGCCCGTAATTAAACGGATTTACCTTGCGAAATTCTTTGATCCGCAAGGCAAGATCGGACATCTCGGCAGGTTTTGGTGGCTCGGGCCGCAGGCACAGATGGGTTACAAAAGGAAACAGAAGAGCAACCGCCCGCATTACCCGGATATCGTGTTTCTCTCCCAGTTCAATCGCTTCGCTGGCAATAATCGAAAGCTCTGTGCCGTGCCGTGCAAGTGCCCCCAACATCACACGAAATGCCATCGCCTGTGCCATCGAATGGGCGTGACCGATTTCACGTGAATGTTCGATCGAGAAGGTCCCGAAATGGCGCGATTTGCGCAGATCACCGGTAAGCCAGTTTGACATGCACAGGAAGACGGCGCAGATTTCCGCATGGTCATAGCCATGTGCATGGGCCAGATGCAGATGGGCCTCCTTGTCGTATTGCGACAGGGCCATGTTCAGATTGCGCTGCGCTGTCACCTGATCAGAGCGGTGAAATGCCACAGCACCAATGGCGCGGGTGCCAATCATCACAAAGGTTTTCTCGCGGTTTCGGCGGGCGGTTTCCAACAGTGTTTCGGCGTATTCCTGCGCCCGAGGATAGTTGGCGCGCACCAGCGAATGGGCATAAAGCCCGTTCAGCGCCAGAAGCTCGGTCTTGCTGTCGCCCAGTTCACGGGCCAGCTGTACGGCCTGCGTGCCAAGGTCGGCGCTGGCGTCTGTTGCAATGCCAAATCGCGACCGTTCCACCGAGGCAAGTCCGGTGATGATGCGCAAGTGTTCCTGTTTGTGCGCGCTGGTTTCTGGCAGGCGCTGAATGGCGGCATTGGCCATTTCAAGGAAATGCCCGGCCTCAAGCAGGGCAGAACGCTTTAACAGGCTTTCTCCGGCTTTCAGCGCGAGTATCACTGTGTTTTCCCAATTGCGCGCGACATGGGCGTGGGTCGCCAGAAGATCGGGGCGTTGTAATGCCGGGTCATCGTAATATGTTTGCAACGCTGACAAGGCGGCCGCGTGCAGTTTGCGGCGTGATTTCCCAACGATTTGTTCGTAGATGACATCGCGGTAAACTTGGTGACGAATGACTGCTTCAGTCTGCCCGTCGGTGCCTTTTAGCTGGATCAGCCCAGTCTGTCTGAGCGCGTCGATGGCCGGTTGCATGGTGTCGGGATCTTGATCAAGAACCGCCGCCAGAAGTTCAGGGCTGGACGGGCTGTCCAGAACGGCAAGGGCTTCGATCACACTACGACCCATGCGAATGCCGTCCAGCCGCTTGGACACGGATTCATAAATCGTATGGGGAATTTCGATGATGCTGGCGATGTCTGCCTGATGTCGCGCGGCCTGCGCATTGCCTAGCGTCTCAAGCATCAGGGGATTGCCACCCGAGTGGCTGAGGATGTTGTCGCGGATCGAATGGGGGATCGGTTTGGCCCCGAAAATCCCCTGCAACAGCTTTTCACAGTGCCGCGGGTTAAGCGGTTGCAGGGTCATGACCTCGTGCCCGTCCTGCCCCTCCCAGATGTCGGCGCTGTCTGGACGTGTCGCAGCAACGATCATCAAGACGGCACCATCCTTGCGGGCACGTTGGGCAGTGCGCTTCAAAAGCTCGCGGGTTGATTCATCGGCCCATTGCGCATTTTCCACAAAAACCAGCGTCGGGCCGGCGGCACCGCGAATGATCCACCGGCTGAGCAGGTCCAGGATACTTTCGCGGTCACGCAAGGAGACGGCCACATCATTTCCCGATGGTGTATCCAGCCCGAGGAATTGCGCAGCCCGGATCAACAGCTCCGGTTTCGGCTCCCCTAAAAGGCTGGCCAAAGAGGGGGTTGTTGGCCCGCCGGTTGTCAGTGTCTCAAGGGCCTTGGCAACAGGCAGCAAGGGCGAACGGGTGCCCATGGCAGCACAATGCAGGTGCAAAACCCGCATGGAAGGATTGGTCTGTATCGACAAAAAGCTGTGGATCAGCGTCGACTTTCCGATGCCTGCATCCCCGGTGATGGTGATTGTGACGGGTGCGCCGGCCTGTGCATGTGTCCATAGCTGGCGCAGGGTGCTGGCCTCGGTGTCGCGGCCAATCAGGGCGGCGGGTGCTGCCGGGCCTTCAACCTCGTGGCGCAACCCCAGCACATGAAACACTTCGGTCCCCGAGGGCAGCCCTTTGAGGTCATGGGCCTCGACCTCGGAATACAGCACCGCATTACGGGTCAGATGCTGGGTCTTGCTGTCCACCACAATCGACTGCGGGTTTGCCACAGTTTGAAGCCGCGCGGCACGGTTGACCACGGGACCGACCAGTTGCATCGTATCCCCGCTTGATTGACCAACGGCGGCTTGACCTGTGGCAATGCCGATCCGTGTGGGGATGTGGAAGGATGCCCGCCCGTCAAAGGTAACCAGCCTTTCGGCAAGGGCGCGTTGCAAATCCTGCGCAGCCTGCACACAGCGTTCGGCAAAGCCGTCAAGCACACGCGGATAGCCGAACAGGATCACAACACCGTCGCCCTGTGACCCGACAAGATAGCCATCGCGCTGTTTGGCGATTTCCGTGGCCACCTGATAATAATGCTGCATGATGACTTGCATGTCTTCGATGCTGTGCTGCTGGCTTAATTCGGTCGAGCCGACAATATCGCAAAACAGAACGCTGATGCGGCGCAGTTGAAGCGGGGCTTCCTCGGGTGCCTTTTTTTGGGGGGGGGCGGGGCTTGCCGGATCGGGCAGGGTTTCCAGTGCGGCAAGCAGTTTCTTGCGTTGCCCCAGTGTCAGCCCGAGTTCCTTCAGATCGGCCTTGTCCAGCATCCGCAAGGTTGGCATGTCGATATCTTCCGCGGCAAACAGGTCAAGCAGATGGGACAGGCCAATCCTGGCCAGAAACTCTGAAATCTGCGGTCCAGGGCTTGGCATGAAAAGGGTATTCTCCGCACGAATGACTGACATGGTGAAAACCGGCCCGATGGCGCAAAGTTAGACGATACCAGCGCGCTTTAGCAATGCGGGCCTGTCATTTATCACTTTCTTTGATGATGTGCGGTCGTGTTTTTGGGCGCAGTTTATACCCTGCGTTGTATTTTAGGCGGTTCCAGCACGGGAGCTGCACGACTCTGGATCACGGAAAACGGGAATCAGGGGCACTGAATATCCGTCTGATCTTTTGGCCGCCGCCATAACACCTTATGCCAGATGCCCCTGCGGGGAACATGTGAAAAATTGCCTGTGGGATGCGCCTGCTAGTGGTTCTCCTCCTCTTCTGCGGGGTCCTCTTCTAGCTGGGCGGCGGCTTCTAATGTCGCTTCGCGTTGCTCTAGATAAGTTTCGCGGCGTTTCTTGTCATTGGCCACTTCACCCGCAATCATCTGGGTCTGCGCGGTCAGGCTTTCCACAACAGCGACAAAGTCGGCATGGGCCGCCCCGCCAGTCCAATCGCCGCCGTCCTCTGGTTCGCCGTTCTGTGGCGCATAAGAGCGCAGCGCCGCGATTAAACCGGATGCCGCCCCGCCAACGTCATTTAGGAATGTGTCATAGGCCGGGGTTTCGCGGGCCGGGTTCGAGATGTCGAATTCCGGAAAATCAGCGTCGCGCTTGGCCGCGTAATCCGCATCGGGCCCCAAGAGGCCCACCAACAGGGAAAGCTGGCGATCAATCTCGGGTGTTTTCACGGATGTGGGGGCAAGTGGGGGCGTGGCCCGCTCGGATGCGGCGGCCTTGAAACGCAACCAACTGACAAGTGTTGGAACCGGGGTGCCGGGGTGCCAGTCTTTCTTGATCGGGACCCGTTTCATGATCTGTGGGTCATCCGTATAAAGAGTTTCAAAATAGCAGACGACCTTCTGGCAGACGTTCTTTTGATCGGCCAGCACCTCGGGGGTGATGCCACAGCTGCGCCCGACTTCTTTTGCAATTGGATCACCGTCGATCACGATGCCATAAGCGATGACGCATTTCGACAAGGTCGAGTTCCATTTCATCGCGGTGCGGGCTTTTTTACGGTCTCCGGGGGATTTGAGGGCCGTCTGATACAGATGCCAGCCGGCTTCTATCTCGGCTTCTTTTTGCATCTTATAGGCAAATTCGGTTAAAGCGCGGGCCATGCTGGTTCCGATCTGTATGCCGGCCCCAACCGCCGTGCCACTGCCCATGCTGACACCGGATGCATCGGCCAGTTTGATCGATTCAGACGCAACGCCAAGGCTGTCATAGAGTACCCGCAGCACTTGCAGGCTGACCTGAACCCGCGCCGAATTAAGCCGCCCGTTGATCGCAGGCCCATAGACGGAACTGTTACCGACGGTCAGGGCCATATTGTCCATCCATTTGTTCAACTGGTAGGACTTGCGCACCAATGTGGTGGCGTCGATCAACAGTTTCTGGATCGCCACGGCCAGCCCGGCCCCTGGCAGAGCAGCGGCCAAAGCGCTGGCACCAACGCCGGTGATCACCTCAAGCGCCTGCCATTTCATGTTACACGCACGGGCTTCGGCAAGCAGCTTGTCCATTGCTGCCATCGCTTGCTGTTCTTTTTCGACCGAGTCGAGATCTTGTGGCGGTTTGCCGGCATCCTCCAGAAGTTCGTTCAATACTTCTAACTCGCGCGCACTCGCGTCTTCGATCTGGGCGAAAAACTCGTCGCGACGAGCTGGGTCTTGCAGATCTCTCTTGAAATCCGACATTGCGCGGGCCTTGCGGGCGTTCTCCTGCTCGGCCAGAAACTTTTTCTGCTCCATCAGGGCTTCGGCACTGTCGCTGGGTGCTTCCATTCCGAGGCTCGGCTTTGCGGTGCCTGCAAGGGCCTGCGCTGCATCCGCGTCATTATTGAAAATATCATTTTCAACCTGCGTCTTTTGGAGCAATGCAGCCGCTGACCCCATTTCGATGTCTTCGCCGGCCTTCACCGTGTAGGTGCCACCCGTAATTGCAGGCATGGCACCTGCCAAGGCGACGCTGATTGCGGAGAAGCCGACATTGGCCAAGATCACCTTCAAATCAACCTTGCCGCCGTCACTGGCAACCACATCTGCAAGATGTTTCGCGATGGCGGGAATGTTGGAGGCGACAAGAATGGCTCCCTGAATGGTCAACCCCATCTGTTGCCATTTGGCCTGATCGCCCAGCACGGTATTGCCTTGATCATCGGTGCCGCGTTTGACATCGCCCGCGGCAAAACTGGCCCCAACGGCGCCCGCAATGCCGGTCAGTGCTTCGGTGATGGCAGCGACGCCGCCGTTGTAATCTCCGTCAGCGAATTTCATCGTTGCGGTGAAAAGGCTGAACCCGGTGTTTCCGCCCGCAATCAGCGCAGTGACTGATTTCGAGGCGATGTTCATCTGGGTCTGGAACGCCGATGTAAATGCTGTCGAGGCATCCGAGGCCACCACATTAGCAGAATAGACCGAAATCGACGCGGCGGCCGCATTGCCCAAGGCGTTGAACGCCGCTTTGGCGACCCCTGCCGCGAAGGTCCTGCGCCGCCCGTCCTCTGGTTTGTCCAAAGTGGAATCCAGAATGCTTAACCCACCTACCAAAACGGTGGTTGTCATTGTGACGGCGGCAACCTGCAAAGCCGCCTCGCGCCCCTGCTGCTTGAGAGCGTTTAACCTGTCGATATTTTCCAGTTGCTCGGGGCTCGCCGTGCCCGCTGTTTTTGCGGCATTGTCTCTGGCGAGGTCCAGCGTGTCCTGACGCGTCATAGTTTGCGCCTCGAAACTGTTGATCTTGATCGCGTCACCCGCAAGCGAGCCCATCAGGGAGACCACATCGGTGCCGATCTTGATGCCGCGTTTTACATTGGTGTATTTCGATGCGGACTTGGAGTAATCCTCCAGCTTGGTTTGGTAGATTTCGCAAGCGCCGTTAAAAACCTGCGCTTCCTGACTGTATTTGTCCGCAACCGCATTGGAAGGGATCACATCCGCCTGTACCAGTGGTGTCCATAATTCGCGGGTAATATCGGCAGGGGTGAACAGCGGATTGCCATCCGCATCTGTCGCGGCCTCCATTTCGGCCTGCAAATCAAACAGTTTTTCATGCAGCCGTGCCAGCTCGCGCACGGCCTCGTCATCAACTTCGTAGCCGTCAACAAGATCATGCGTGGTATCAACCTCGTCATCGCGGTCGCCGTTTTTCCAATCCATGGTCCGGTTGGAGCGTTCGATCAGACCAAGAAATTTCTTGCGTTTCCATTCGACCTGTAGCGCGTCCGACGCGGCCATCAGGTCATCCTGTAAATCCGAAATTTCATCCGTCACTTCTGCAAGAAGCTGGTTGCGTTCGTCTTGTCGTGCGATCAGCGCGTCAAAATCTATTGCGCTTTGCTGGGTCTTGGCGAGCCATTCGATCTCTGGACTGGAAAAAGCCATGTTTATCTCCGCTCGGGTTAATCTTTGATTGCAGTCAAAAGCCGCATTTCCAGAAGCGGCAGCGCTTTGCGCGCGCTCACCATCTGATCAGAGGCTTCCGCTGTAGCAAAAGGATGGCTGCGAAAGTGCTGCATCGGGGCGAAACTATCGAATAATGCCATCAGCTTGCGCAGCTCTTGCAGGGCGGTTTTTCGGGCGATCTTGCGATCCGAAATGGTCTCGCTGCGGTCCGCCACACGGGCAGCCTGCCGGCTCATCTCAGCAAGGTTCACCTGTTGCAGCGACCCTTGCAAGTTGGTGAAGAAACCATTGATGCTGTTGGCATCAAGCGGCGGTTGATCAAGCTGGTTGCCCCCGTCGGTTGCGCCAGCGGGTTCGATCACGTCTTCGACAAAAGTACCCAGTTTGATCGAGAATAGCTCGGTTTCATGGGCGCAGTTTCTGGCGGCGGTCGTCAGATCACCGTCCATAATTGCGTTGGCCTTGCGCACATCCGCCGCGAGTTGAGCCGCGCGGCTGTTGAGCCCTTGAAGCTTGGCCAGACCGTCAATATAGCCGCCGGTTTTTTTGGTTTCAGCTTTTAATCCGTCGCGCTCTGCTTCCAATCGGGTGATCTCACTCTGGTCTCCCTTGAGGGCGTCTTTGGTTTCATCCAGAAGCGTTGTCAGCTCTGAAATGCCGCTTTTGAATTCCTCTTTTTTGGCTTCGTTGGCATCATGATCCAGCTGGCCGGAACGCGCGACGCTCAGCAAGGCCTCTACATGTTCGGCCTCCACCGCCTCCAACGTTTCACCCGCCTTTTGCTTTTTCAGGATAGAAAGCAGCCAGCCCAGGTTTCCGTTGATCTGGATCAGCGCCGCTGCCGCCTGCTTGAGTGACGCGGGCGAACGCTCTGCAATCTGGTCCCGGATCGTCGACATACGCGCGACTTCGGGTCCGTAATACCCGTCAAATTGGACAAAGCCGGTCTGGTCTTTCTTAAGCCGTTTGCCGATCGATTCGATGATCTGGTCCACAGCGTCTGCCTGTTTTGCAAGCGACCGTTTCAAGGTCTGCAACTCAAGCATTTCGGCGCGGAAGGTCATCACGCGATTATGCAAATCGTCTGTATCCTGGGTCACCGTTTCCTGTGGCTGCGTCAGGTGGTTTGCGCGCAACGCCCCCAGCTCGGTCGTGAAGTCCAAAAGGCGACCGGGTTCATACAGCGGGAACAGTTTCTTCGTTTTGGCGATGCTCTTTTCCACCCGGGTGAACCCTTCTGAAAGGGTGACATAGATGTCCGGGTTTTCCTCAATCGTTCTGATAAAGGTCGCGACTCCGGCAAGGTATTCATCCGCCGTTTTCAATGCATCCACTGAATCGCTTTCGATCAGCTGTCTTGCGGCAAGCATCTGAAGTTCGATTTCTTCCAGCGCACCACGCGGCAAATCGCGGTTCTTTTTCTTGCCTTTCTGTTCGCCGGATTTGGTATCTTTTTGGGTGATGATTTCACCGGCGCTGTTGGTTTTGAAAAAATCATGAAATTTGTCTTCAAGTACGGCTAGCTCGACCTGCATCTCGGCGGGTTTGAGGTTGGAGCGGCGCAAGTCCTGCTCCTTGGCCTTGTCCAGCCGCGCCCGCACATATTCAGCGACTTCGCGCGCATCCTCTAGGACCTGAGGCATATGGGCCTGCACCTCTGCCAGACGCATACATTCATCCAGTTTGCGTTGGCATCTTTCGGGGCGCACCCGATGGCCGTTTGCGCGCAAGGTGGCAATGTCGGTTCGCGTATCAGCCCAAATTTGCACCACTTGCAGAGCTTGATTATGCGCTGCCGTGACTTCCTGACCCAGATCTGTGACCTGTTTCAGATAGGTGTCGCGCAGATCGGGGGCGTTGGTGGCAATGGCATTTTGGATAGTTGCGGACAGGGCTTCATGCCGGTACTCGAATTGTTCTGCAACGGTTGGCATCCCCTTGCCGCGCAACAGGGAAATTTGCGAGGCCACTTCGCCCATCGGGCCGTCCAGATCACCGTGTTCGCTCACCGGGGTATCAAGGGCGGTGGCACCGGTACGGGCTGTGCGATATGTGTTCAGTTGGGTTTGTGTTTGGGCAACGCGGTCAATCGCGGCCGCCAGATCACCCGTGCCGACAATCAAAATGGCCTGTTCCAGCATCCCGAACAGAATTTTATATTCGGCCCCGTTAATTATTGCATAACTCAGGGTCTTGCCGTCGCTCACGGAGGTGATTTTCATCACCTCAGCGCGGGCCCGTTCGATATTGCCTTGGACCATCACATGCTGTTGGCGGAATTGCGCCAGCAGATCCTGATCCAGGTCCTCAAGAGGCACGGCACCACCTTGAGCTTCCAGTCGGCGGATTTCCTCGCGCACATCCGCCACATCTTGCCTAAGGTGCCCTTCAACGGCCCGCAATTGCGCGACATGGGCATCAACCCGCTCGACAATGGCAAGGTCGGCCTTGTCGCTGGCTTGCACAATTGCCAGATCCTCGCGTTCCTGCTGCAAGGCGTCGATGTCGGCATCCGCTGGCGGGTTCGCAATTGCTGCGTCCAGGGCGTCCAACCGGTCTTCCTGCTGGGCAATCACGTCGCGCAAAAGCGCGCTGCGATCCCCGTCCAATGCAAAGGCACGGTCTTCTTGCAGTTGGCGTTTCGGAGAGGCGCGTAGGTTTTCGGCATCTGGGCGCGAGGTGTTTCTGCCGCGAAGGGATTTCCAGCCACGCGCACGGTTAAAGGCAGCAATCCACTCGCTTACCGGTGTATCCAATACAAGATTGGGTGATTTACTCATGATGTTTTCTCCGGTCAGGCGGCGACGGCTGCGGCAGCGCGGTCAATTTCATCCAGCGCCTTACCCAGATGACTGCGCAGATCGACGGTCACGCCGAACGGGTTTTGTTCACAAAGTGTGATCAATTCATTGCCGTCCAGAAATGTGCGGTATTCCTTGCATTGTGCTTGCAGGGCCGCGGCGGCTTTCGGGCGGCCAGCCGCGTCAACATTCCGGAAATCCATCAGATGTTTCATCAAGGCGGTCTGGTTGCCCTGTGTGATGCCGTTCAGGCCCATCTCGGCGATGCGTTCCAGATCGGGGTCGGGAATCTGGCGGATTTTGTTTTGCAGTGCTGAAATTGCGCTGTCGGTTGCTTCTTTTGCGGTGTTCCAGATTGTCAGCGGGTCCGTGTCGGGCGTGGCGTCTGACGGCGACGCGGCGACAGTCTTCAAACCTTGTTGTATCGCGCGCAGCCCGCTCAGGGCCGGATCAACTGCGCCATCGCGAATATGCCCGATCACGTCGCGCAATTCACTTTTCAGGGCGGCGCTTTGCTCACCTTCCGGCAGGGCTTTCACTTTGGGGGCAAGCTGTGCCGCAGCTTCCTGAAGTTTCTTCAACGTTGCCGGGTCACCGCGTGGTTTTTCAATGGTGGTTGCGCCGCCATCCGGGGCAACGGGGGCTTCGGCGTCACGCGAGGCTGATAGCTTTTTTAGAACCTGTTCAATCGTATCAAGCGTTTTGGCCGCATCGTCAGCCTTGCCGGCCTTAAGCTGCGCGACAGCTGCGCCAAAGGCCTGTCGCAGCTTGTCTCCCGACGGGCTGGGCACCGCCATCACCTCAGGTTGCAGGGCTTTTGCCCGCGCAGCCAGTGCTTTCAGATCGCCGCCGCTTTGATCCGGGGCGGGTGTTTCCTCCACCGCTTCCGGTGTCGGAGAAGGTTCAGCTGCTGTTTCGGGGGGAGGAGCGGCTGCGGCTGGCTGGCTTTGGGTCGTCTGTGGCGCTGTCTGCGGCGGGGCATCATCCGGATCGTCCGGCAGATCTTCGATGTCCTCTTCCGTGACGTTGCCGTCCATGTCCAGAATGCGGACGTTCTTGGACACTTTGTTTAATTTCAGGAACTTCTTAACTTTCTTGGCCAGTGCAGGCATAGCCTTTTCGCACTGTAAAGAAATGACCTTGCCTTCCATCTGCAATGTACCAAACGCCACCTTGGGCCCGTCGCCGGAGGCCCGCAGGGATTTTGCCATAACCGCGGCTGGTTTTTTGCGATGTAGCCCGAAGAGGTCTGTTTCGACCTTTGATCCGGGGCAGTAGGCGAATGAAATTGGCGCCGCTCGTGAAAATTTTAATAACTTCTTTAATTCGGCACCCTCAACGGAAAAATCCGACACTCCGAGTCTCCTGATATGTAGTGTACAACGACCGTAATTTGCCGCTACGTCAACTAAGCCCCGCATCTTCTGTCGTGTCAAGTTTCTGCTGTCCCCTTTTTTGCCTCTCTGGGGAATGGCGGCGGCTCGACCTGTTGGGCAATGCTGGAAAAGGCATTTCAATCGGGAAGGAAAGCGCGAAGGCCCGCAGTGGCTACCGACATATTGGCCTCCTATCCGGAAATCAGGTTGGTTCACAGAACAGGGATTATGGGAGTTCTTAAGGTTGAAATGACCCTGCAACTTGAAAATACAGTTGCTAGGGAATTGGAGCAGCATCAGGCCATGGCTGTAATAGCACGGCGTATCACAGCCGGCTTTGGCCATTTGATTTAGGCGGCTTTATCGTGATCCTCAGCGGGCGGGGCGCTTTGCGGTTCCGCATTGTCAGTGCCGGCGGGCGTCATCGTTGAGAACCCCGATACCATACCTATAAGCTGTTGAGATTGTTCTGTTAAAGATTGGTTCGCTGCGGTTGTCTCTTCGAACATGGCTGCGTTTTTCTGGGTATTGCTGTCCAGTTCTTCAACAGATTGATTGATGCCCGCTAAGCTGCGCGACTGCTGATCCGAGGAGGAGGCAATCTCGGTCATTGTCTGTGCCATTTTCGAAATTTCGTTCAGGTTCCAATCAAGCCAATTGCTGTTCTCGGCAAGCAGGGACACACCGGTTTCAACCTGCGATGTGGAGAGTGAGACAAGTGATTTTATCTGATCTGCGGCTTCAGAACTGCGGTGCGCCAGTTGACGGACCTCCGAGGCGACAACGGCAAATCCGGTGCCTGCTTCTCCTGCGCGGGCCGCTTCCACTCCGGCATTCAACGCAAGCAGGTTGGTTTGGAAGGCAATGGCGTCAATAACGCCGACGATCTTGCCAATCTCGCTTGAGGAACCTTCGATTTCCCGCATCGCATGGACGGCATCGGTCATTACCTGGCGGCTTTGTTCGGTTTTTTGGCTCACCTCATTGGCATCCCGTGCTGCGTTTGACGCCCCTTTTGCCGCGGCAGATACACCTTTTGTCATTGCATTCAAAGCGGTGGCAGTCTGTTCAAGTGTGGTCGCGGCTTTCTCGGTGCGGGTGGCAAGATCCAGGGATGCTGCGGTGATTTCGCTGCTGCTCTGGTCAATCGTGTCCGCGCAAATACCGATGTTGTCGATGATACCAGACAGGCTAACGACGGCAGTGTTATAATCTTTGCGCAGCCCTTCATAACTTTGTGGAAAGGCGGTTTCGATCGCAAGGGAAAGGTCACCTTTGGAGAGCCGGTGAAGCCCGTCCGCAAGCTCCGATACCACCAGCGCCTGTTCCTTCGCCCGCAGGTCACGCTCTCGCTCTTCTTTGAGGCGAATTGCCTCTTCGCGGGCAAGTGTTTTGGCCTCGCGGTCACGGTCCTCTTTTGCGCGGGTTTCCGCAAGCTGGCGGGTTTCTTGTTCCGCCTCTCGCTTTGCCTGTTCCGCACCGCGTTCGGCGGCCAGCCGCTCTTCCTGATTGCGTTTTTCATCCGCTTGCAGCCGGATGCGTTCCAGAGCTCCTTGCCTGAAAATATGTAATGCCCGGGCCAATTTTCCGATCTCGCCATGTTGCTGGGTCAATTCGGTAATCTCCGAAAGGTCGCCACGGGCAAGGCGTTCAGTGACTTGGGTAATGCGATTTAATGGTCTGGTGATCATCCACCAGATCAAACCCGGCGCGAGCAAGACGATCGCCGCGCTCGTTATGCTGATGATCCGGATCCGGTTTTGCGCAGTCCTGACCTGAGCGTTCAGGATGGCGGCGCTGGATTCGATATGAGAACGCGCGACAAAGGCGTCCTCGGCCACAACCGTCGCGATCTGACCGACAGCATCTGTTGCAGTCTGAGTAGCCTGAACGGCCCGTTGGTTTGCCGTAATTGCCGCCCCTCTCGTAAAAACGATTCCCTTGGCTGGATCGGCCATTTGCAGAATTTCTGTCAGGTATTCCCGTATGTCCGCGCCTGTCGCCTCCATAGCGGTTGCCAGCTGCGCGGCTGCCTGCTGCAGCTCCGCGTCATTGCGGTCGAGTTCTGCCGCATCGCGCGACAGGGCAACCTGTAATATTGCTGAAATTAGGGATTTCGTCGCGGCATTCAGTGCCGCCTGCTTTCGTATGCCCATAACCTGCTCATCCAGCAGAACCTTGATCGCTTCTTGGTTGGCGGCTTTTGTATCTTCGCTTTTTATGACAAGTTCGAAATAGATATCGTCCAGTGCCGCTGAAAGGTCGGCGTCTGCGGCTTGGCGCAAGGCCAAAATGGCGGTCGGGCGGACTGTCCTGCCGGTGTTTTTGAACGTCTTCATCAACTCTGTCTGCGACTTCTTCAAACTTTCAGCCAAAGCCTGTGTTGTTTCGGCCGAGGACAGTTGCCGGAGTAAATCGTTCAGGTGCTTGTTCGCCGCCGTCGCCAGATCGGCAAGAACGGTACGGATAGAACTGTCTGTGGTCTGCGTCTGGCTCAACGCCAAACCGGACAGAAGGTTCATTTTCGAATGAACCGTCAGCGTGGACTGGTACAGTGCAAAGTCGCTTTCGATGAGCTGCGTGAGGCTGGCGTCAACAGAGTTGATGGTGGCATCGCCCCCGGTAACCATCTGCGCAAAGGCCGTGTCGGAAGCCTCAGCAAGAATCCCTGTGGCCCCTGTCGCAAGCCGGAGCGCTTCTTTGATCTTATCTGCGACCGACGCTTGGCTAAGCAGTGCTTTTTTTCGGGCTGTTGTTAGGTCGGCCAGGCTATCTTCGACCTCGTTTACCAATTTGGTCATATCTTCCTGGGCCTCGGGTAGGCCTGTGCCTGTGTTTTCGCGCAGCGCAGCAAGGGGGGGCTGCATGGCCTTGGCCAAACGGTCCAGTTCAGCTGTGGACTCGGCGACCAATACCTCCAACAGAATGTTTCTAACTGTGTCGGTGGTGGTGACAACCTCGGCACTGGTGCGCAATTCTGGCAAGTATTCATCGGTCAGCACGGCCATGTTGCTGGCGATGGATTGGAACACCAACCATGCCACCACAATAGCGGCTGTTGTCATGGCGGCCAAGGCCCCAAAAATCAGGCCAAGCCGGACAATGACCGATCCCAAGGCGTTTGATATTCCAGATTTCATTTGGTTGCCTGCTTTTAGAAAGTGACGTAATGTCAGATGATTAGGCGAGATAATGAAGGCGGGGCCGCCGCAGTGCAGACGGCCCCATATGCATCAGCCGCCAGCGCCCATAGGTTCAAAACCACCATCAGGACGAATGCGGGTTAGAAAGACGTCGTCCGACCCTTGATTGTCGCCTGGCCCAAATTCCAGTGACATGCCGCCCAGATCGACCTGGCCCAGACCGTTCATTGCTGCCATGAAACTGGTTCGCGTCAACTCGGTTCCGGCAGCATTCAATCCCGCAATCGCAAGGCGTCCGGCGACATACCCCTCCAAGGATACGAATCCAGGTTCGGCGGTGGCATCAAGCGCGGTCAATGCGGCCTGATATTCAGCCACAATCGGTAAGGAGCTGTCCCAGGGTTGCGGTACAACCTGACTGACGATCACACCTTCGCCAGCCGCCCCCAGTTCGGCGGCAAACGCCTTGGAGCCGACAAAGGAGATTGTCATGAATGTCGGGTCCATCTTCATCTTTTTTGCAAGTTTTACAAATTCCGCCAGCGGTTTATATGCGCCAACCATGACGATAGCCTGCGGTTTCGCCTTGCGGATTTCAAGCAGAGCCGACTTCACCGCAACTGTGTTGCGAGTATAGGTACCCTCGGCGACCAACGACATGCCACGGGCATCCAGCGCCTTTTTGACACCGGACAGTCCGACACGACCAAAACCGTCGTCCTGATACAGGATTGCAATGTCGGTAATCCCTTCGACATCCACCAGATGGTCGATCCATGCCTGTGTTTCCGCGTCATAGGTTGCGCGCAGGTTGGTCACATTACGCAGCTGCGGATTTCTCAGGAAACCGGCACCGGTAAACGGGGCGACCATCGGCATGCCAGCGTCAGTGGCAATCGGTTGCGTGGCTTTTGTTGTGGGGGTGCCAACGGTGCCGATCAATGCCAGATAAGCATCCGCCGCAATCGCCGCGCGGACCTGATCGATAGACTTGTTCGGCTCGTAACTGTCATCTATCGCCTCCAACCGGAGTGTCCGCCCGTGGACGCCACCGGCGCGGTTCGCCTCTTCAAAGGCGGCTGTCAGCCCTTGTCGCATGCCAAGACCAAGCGCGGCAGCTGGCCCTTCAAGGGCGGCAACTTGTACAAAATCCACGGTTGTTGCGGTGACGCCTTGGCCGGCTGCAAGCGAGGTACCCGAAAAAAGGGCGGCAGCGAGGCCTGCGGAAAGAAGTTTGCGTATCATAAAATTTGATCCTAGGGCTGGTTGATTAACCAGAGACTGTATTTCCCATAGGTTTTTGTTTTGTTAATCCACGATTGCGGAAGCCGTGGCTTTTGCGGCAAGAGCCGACCGAATAGCCAAATTTCGTTTCAAATTGATCTCACTAAAGCGGGCCGCACCAAAGGAGGAGGGATCAAAGCAGGTAAGATTTGCAGGCGCAGTATATGAATACCTTTCCCGCAGAGGGCTTTTTCCCAGTTGCGGCATACCTATATGTCAAAACGCTGCCGGTCGGCCTATGCTGGCGCTTGTGCACCTGCGGTGGTTGGTGCCACGTCTAAAAACGTAGACACGAAGATAAACGAGTACACAGGGCGACAAGGCCGCAGGCCAGAGGAACCGAGCGATGACAAAAGAGAGCGCAGATGTGAGCAAAACGGGCGGTGCATCCGGACCCGCCGAAACGCCGATGTCATCGGACGGTGCGTCGCGGCAGGTGAAGCAATCGCCGTCCTCACCGCGTGCATTGACATTCAACGATGACAAAGGCGCGTCGCGCTCGACCTGGATCGCCGGTCTTCTGGTGCTGGCGATTATCGGCTGGATGGGCAGCGGATTTATTTTCCCTGCCAAAGAGGCGGCCCCCGTGAGTGCCCGCGAAGACGTGAAACCTGTTGCGGTGGCAGTGACCCCATCGGTGGCCGAAACGGTGACCCAGTATTATCAGGCAGAAGGGCAGGCATTGCCGGACCGCGACACACAGCTGCGCGCAGAGACCTCTGGGGATGTGGCGCAAGTTCTTGTTTCTAAAGGGCAGGATGTCGCGGCGGATGCGGTCATTGCACGGTTTGATCCAGCGAATAACCAAGCCGAAAGCCGGCGCGCCGCCGAAGAGTTGACCCGGGCCAAACGGGAGTTCGACAATGCTGAGAAACTGCTTGAGCGCGGGGTGGCCACGGTTGACCGCGTGACACAGGCGCGGGCCGCATTGGCGGCAGCGCAGGCGCAGGTCACAGAAGTGCAACAGGACGCCAAGGCATTGACCATCACCGCGCCCTTTGCGGGCCGGATCGAAACCCTTGATCTGGACGCGGGCGAATTCGTGTCCGCAGGCACGGTCGTGGGGCGGCTGGTGGACATCACCCCGCTGACGGTCGCCATTCAGGTGCCGCAACAATCTCTCAGCCGCATTTCGGTTGGCCAAACCGCGACAGTGAAATTCATCACCGGCGAGGAACGTCAAGGCGAAGTGACCTTTGTCGGCACCTCGGCAGCATCCGAAACACGTACTTTTCTGGCCGAGGTCGAAGTGGCCAATGACGACGGTGCCATTCCCGCCGGCATTTCAGCCGAGGTTGTGATCCCAACGGGGAAAGCGAAGGCACATTTCCTGTCGCCGTCGATTGTCTCGCTGGACACCGAGGGCACGTTAGGCGTCAAGACGGCAGATGCCGAAAACAAGGTAGTGTTCTTCCCGATCGAGGTGGTGCGGGCGCAGATAGATGGCATCTGGGTGACCGGCCTGCCTGATACGGTGGATGTGATCACTGTCGGGCAGGGCTATGTCAACGAGGCCGAAGTTGTGGCCCCCTCTGTGCAGGAGCAGAACTGATGGAAGGCATCATCAACGCGGCGTTTTCTCGCTCGCGTGTTGTGGTCATGGCGCTTGTGATGGTGCTGACCGTCGGGGCATATGCCTATGTCTCGATCCCGAAAGAAGCCAACCCCGAAGTTCCGCTGCCGCTGTTTTACGTTTCCACCGGGCTGGACGGGATCAGCCCGTCTGATGCGGAACGCCTGCTGCTGGAGCCGATGGAGACCGAGTTTGCCTCGATTGCGGGGCTGGACAGTATGAAATCTGACGCCGCCGAAGGCTTTGCCAGCATCCAACTGGAGTTCCTGCCCGGCGGCGACAATGACGAAGCCCTTGATAAAGTGCGCGAGGCGGCGGACCGCGTGGAATCCGAACTGCCCGAAGATGCGCGTGACATCACAATCACCGAAATCAACACCGCACTATTCCCGATCATCACCGCCATCCTGTCCGGCCCAGTGCCAGAACGCACTCTGAATACACTGGCCGAACGGCTTCAGGAGGAGATCGAAGGCCTTGAAGGGGTGCTGGAGGCAGAAATCGGTGGCCAGCGCTTCGAATTCCTCGAAGTGCTGATCGACCCGACAGTCTTCCAGACCTACAACCTGTCCTTTGAAGAGCTGATTGGCCAGATCCAGCGCAACAACCGCTTGATCGCAGCGGGGGCGATTGAAACCGGATCGGGACGGATTGTCCTGAAGGTGCCCGGCCTGATCGAAGACCTTGAGGATGTGATGGCGATGCCCGTCAAGGTACGCGGCAACGCGGTTGTCACCTTCGGGGATGTGGCCACAATCCGCCGTACATTCGAAGACCCGAGTTCTTTTGCGCGTATCAACGGCCAACCGGCGCTGGCCCTTGAGGTCACCAAACGGTCGGGCGCAAACATCATTGATACGGTTGCAGATGTAAAAGCGCTGGTGAAGGAGATGAGCGTCGATTGGCCCGAAAGCGTCAAGATCACCTATCTGCAAGACCAGAGTAAACAGGTCAAAGACATGTTAAGCGATCTGGAGGCCAATGTGATTGCGGCGGTGATCCTTGTGATGATCGTGATTGTTCTGGCGCTTGGCGGGCGTTCTGCGATCCTTGTGGGCCTGTCCATTCCGGGGGCCTTCCTCGCTGGTGTCATCGCGCTTTGGACTATGGGCTATACGATGAACATTGTTGTTTTGTTCTCGCTGATCCTTGTTGTCGGGATGCTGGTTGACGGGGCCATTGTCACAACCGAACTGGCCGACCGAAAACTGCAAGAGGGTGCCCCTGCCAAGCAGGCCTATGCCGAGGCGGCAAAGCGGATGGCCTGGCCGATCATCGCCTCCACGGCGACCACCCTAAGTGTTTTTTTTCCGCTGTTGTTCTGGGATGGCATGGTCGGGGAGTTCATGAAGTTCCTGCCCATCACCGTTATTCTGACCCTGTTTGCATCCCTGTTCATGGCGTTGGTCTTTATCCCGGTGGTTGGTGGGTTGATCGGCAAACGGCAACCTCAGACCGCAAAGGCCAAGGCACAATTATATGCCGCCGAATTGGGCGATCCACGCGACATGACCGGGTTCACAGGCGGCTATGTCCGGCTGCTACAATGGGCCATTCTTAGGCCGGGGGCGACGGTGCTGCTGGCCGTTGCGCTTTTGCTGGGAGGCTTCGGGCTTTACGGGACATTCGGTAAGGGCGTCACTTTTTTCCCGTCGGTTGAGCCGGAATTCATGCAGGTGCAGGTCCGTGCCCGCGATAACTTTTCTATCTTTGAACGCGATGCGCTGGTGCGTGCTGTCGAAGACCGCATTCTGGGATATGACGAAATCGCCAGCCTCTATGTCCGTTCGATGATGAGCGCGGGGCAGGGCGATGAGGAAACCATCGGTGTGCTACAGCTTGAGCTGACCCCGTGGGACACCCGTCGTCCGGCAGCCGAGATTGGCGAAGATATTCGTGAAACTGTCGCGGATATTGCCGGCATTGACGTTCAGGTGCAGACCGAAAGTGGCGGGCCGACCGCCGGCAAACCTGTCAATCTTGAAATCACCTCCCGCAACCCGGCAGTGCAAGGGCTGGCGGTCCAGCAAATCCGCGACATTATGGACGGTCTGGGTGGCTTCACCGATGTCACGGATACCCGTCCGGTGCCGGGCGTCGAGGTGTCGATCCTTGTCAACCGCGCGGAAGCTGCGCGTTTCGGGGCCGATGTCAGTCTGTTGGGGCAGGCGGTGCAGCTGTTGACGCAGGGCATCACAGTTGCCGATTACCGCCCCGACGATGTCGATGGGTCGCTGGACATCCGCGTACGTTTCCCGCGCGAAGAACGGTCACTGGCAGAGCTTGCCGGGCTGCGGGTGCCAACGTCGTCCGGGCTGGTGCCGATCTCCAATTTCGTCACCTTCGCCCCTTCCGAGCGCACCGGCATCATCCGCCGCATTGACGAGAAACGCGTCACCACCATCGAGGCGAACGTGGCACCGGGGCTGTTGGTGAATGATCAGGTCATTGCGTTGACAGCGGCGCTGGAGGCAGCAGAGCTGCCCGAGGGTGTCAATTTCAGTTTCGCGGGTGAGGCGGAGGATCAGCAGGAAAGCATGATCTTTCTGGCAAGCGCCTTTTTTGCGGCGATTTTCATGATGTTTGTGATCTTGGTGATCCAGTTCAACAATTTCTTTCAGGCTTTCATCGTAATGAGTGCCATTGTCTTTTCGATTGCCGGTGTCCTGTTGGGGCTGATTATCACCGGGCGTCCCTTTGGCGTGGTCATGGGGGGGATCGGGGTGATCGCACTTGCGGGGATCGTGGTGAACAACAACATCGTTCTGATTGACACCTATAACGATCTGAAAAAATCTGGTCAGGCCCCGCTTGAGGCCGCATTGCGCACGGGCGCACAACGTCTGCGGCCGGTGATCCTGACCTCAGTAACCACGGCGCTCGGCCTGATGCCCATGGTTATCGGTGTGAACCTGAATTTTTTCACCCGTGAGGTGGTCTATGGGGCCCCGTCGACACAATGGTGGACGGAACTGTCCTCGGCGATTGCCGGTGGATTGGTAATCGCCACGGTGCTGACCTTGATTGTGACACCGGCCATGTTGATGCTGGGCGAACGTCACCGACGCAAGTCTGCGGAGGCACCGGTGCCTGCCGCATGAGGGGCGTGCATGTGGTCTGGCACCGGGGCGACAGGCTGTCCCTAAATCGGTAACACCGCCCGGGCAATCAGACCGTCCTTATTCCATTCAAGGTCAAGTGTTCCGCCCACGGCTTCGATCAGATCATTGATGATCTGTGAACCGCTTTGTTGTGCCGGTTTCACAACGCTGGGGCCGTTCTTTTCGTGCCAGTTCATCAGCAGGCAGTCTTCGCCGTCGTCGCTGGCGGTCTGCCACGTGATGTCGACCAGCCCCGCACAGGCACCCAGCGCCCCGTGTTTGACAGAGTTCGTCGCCAGCTCATGTAAAACAAGCGCGACACAGGAAAGCAGATGGGGCGGAATAATAATCGCATCCCCCTGAAGGTTGAACTGTGACGGGCCTTTGGGCGCATAAGCGCCAACAATTGTTGTGACCAATTCGGCCACTTCGACAATGGCCTGTTTGTCTGCCTGACCGATGGTTTGCAAATGCGCATCGCTTAGGGCGCGCAGCCGCTCGACCAGAACAGTGCTGAGGTCGGCGCGGCCCGCCTCTTCGGCGACCGTCATCTCGATCACCACAGCCATTACATTCACAATATTGCGCAGCCGGTGGATCAGCTCGGCCTCGGCGAGTGCTTTGGCTTTTTCCTCGGCTTCGCGTTTTTCGCTGATATCAAGCTGCGATCCGAAGAAATAGACAACTTGTCCGTCATCTCCAAGGATCGGGCCAAGCTGTAGCGCGTTAAGAAAGCTGCTGCCGTCCTTGCGATAGTTCATGATTTCAACTGTTTCGACCTGCTGTGCCTCAATCGCACGGCGCACCGCATTTACGCTTTCCGGAGTGGTCGCTTCCCCCTGTAATATTCGGCAATTTGTTCCGATAACCTCGTCTCTGGCATATCCGGTCAGCGACAAGAACGCATCATTGGCAAAGACAATCGGGTTGTCAGGGATATTGGGGTCGGACACACAAAGTGGGATACGGGCCTGCCGTACTGCCTCGGCAATCGCCTTGTCGTTTTCGAAGTCCCAGCGTGCTTTACTTACCAATATATTCACGAGAAACTTACCTCCAGCCGGACTTGTCCGCCGTTTCCACCTTATGCGCATCTGGGTAAATGGTCTGTGGATCGGCAAATTCGGTCCAGATTAGAATAGTTTGTATAAGGCGGGCAACAGCTGATGTTTTCGCAATAGCGGAAATTTCATGCGCCGCCAGACGATAGGCAAGACGGGCGTGAGAAAGACCAATAGCGCAGGCGGGCTGTGCCGTTTTGTCGGTCGATTTCACCCTACAAAAGCTTGATAAAGCGCGGTATGCCCTGATCACCCCCACGCGCCGGCGGTAGGGGGCACAGGGGCTTAGGGAGTTTGAAATGCGAAGACATATCGCTGTCATCGCCGTCGCTGATCCAAACAAGGCTACCATCGGCCCTGAGTGCTTAGGCGCGGGGGCGGTATGCCCGGAAGGGCGCTGATGGTGTCCGGTTTCGCCGATGTCCTGGCGCGCCGACGTTCTGTGCGCGCCTTTACCAACCAACGGGTCGAACAGGCGGCACTGCAACGGATTTGCCGTGCTGCACGGCGCGCGCCCAGTGGGGCCAACCTGCAACCGGGTATATTCCATGTATTGACGGGCGCAGCCTTGCAAGGCTTGATCGACCGGTTGCAAGCTGCACAGGAGAACGCCGAACCGATCAGTGAGGAATATTCCTATTTCCCCGACCGGATGACGGCAGAACTGAAAGACCGGCAGCGGCGCGCGGGCTATGCGCTCTATCAGGCGTTGGGGATCACGCGGCGTGATATCGCAGGGCGGCGGGCGCAATTCGCCAGAAACTACGCGTTCTTCGGGGCACCTGTCGGCGTGGTGGTGACGATTGATCCGACCATGGGAAAGGGCTCTTTTATGGACCTTGGCATGGCGATCATGGCCTTTCTCCTTGCCGCTGAAGACGAGGGGCTGGGTGCATCCGGCATCGGGGCTTTGGCGAACTATGGACCGCAGGTGCATCAGCATCTTGAATTGCCAGAAAACGAAATGGTTGTTTGCGGTATTGCGGTGGGTTTCCCGGACAGGCAGGCAAAAGTGAACCAGTTCAGAACAGAACGCTGTGATTTGCCGGATTTCACGCGCTTTCACGGGTTTGAAGAGACATGAACCGTCGCTTCAAGCTTGGAGGGAGTAAGCGAGCCGTAGGGTCCTGCCCCTCGGGGTGATGGACGAAATTGAAGGGGTAGGGCAATGAACCGCCAGCCAGATGTCACTATGGCCGAGTGCGAGGCCGCGCTTGATCATATCGCAGCGGCGCCAAAAGACGGGGCGGCCATCCGACAGCTCTGTGTGCGGCCCGATTTTGGGGCCCGCGCCTTCCCGTCGGAAATTGAACTTTCCCGGGAACAGGGCATCGCGGGTGACCGCTGGCCGAAGCATCCGTGGCTCAGGCTTGCGAATGGTGATCCCGATCCGAGAATTCAGGTTTCGGTCCTGTCAAAACGTGTGATGGACCTGTGCTGGCGCAACCGGGTCGAAATGCCTCATCCCGGTGACCTGTTGGTTGTGGATATGGAACTCAGCGAGGCCAATCTTCCTGTGGGTACGGTGTTGCAGGCAGGGCAGGCCAAGATCGAAGTCAGCGATAAATTCAACACGGCCTGCGTTAAATGGCGACGTCGATACGGGGATGACAGCTTTCGCTGGATTAACCTCGAAAAGAACCGCCCGCTGCGGTTGCGCGGGGTTCTGTGCCGTGTTGTTCAGGATGGTCTGGTTAGGACGGGCGACAGGCTTTGCAAGGATGCTGTGCCTTAGAGGGCGCGGCGCGGTGCCGGAACGCGGGGCTTCAACCATCTCTTTGCAGCACCAGCGCTGTGCCCAGCCCCCCGGCGGCTGCAATCGCGGCAAGGCCGCTGCCCGTGCGCCGTTGCAGTTGATGAAACAGATGAACTGCAAGTATCGCGCCGGACGCGCCGATCGGATGCCCCCGGGCAAGGCTGCCGCCCCATGGATTGACGACGGTGGGATCCACCCCCGCACCGCGGAGACAGGCAATTGCCTGAACGGCGAATGCTTCCATGATTTCAACCGTATCAATGTCTTTGGAAGTCATCGCGAGATCTGCAAGCGTTTGCTTGATTGCGGCCACCGGTGCCAGGCCGGGCAGGTCAGGGGTGCCCGCAACGGTACACCCACCCCGCAGCGTGACGCCGTGCAGGCCGCGGGTGGCGGCCCATTCCGATGATGCAACAGCGACAAACGCGGCACCATCAGCCGCAACAGACATATTCGCCGCCGAAATTGACCCCGAAACACTGCGCGCTTTTGCGCAGTGCCGCGGGCCAAGGTCGCGTGTGAAAGCGTCATGGCTGACCCCGCTAACCTCTACGATATGGTCAGTTGGTGCTGCGCGCGCCGCCGCGTGGCTGGCAATGGCCCAGGCATCTTGTTCGGCCTTTGATATCTCGTAATGGCGCGCCAATTGGTCTGCTGCCTCGGCCATATCGGGGTCACGATCAGGCCACGGGGTGAACCGGGCTTGTTGGTATTGCTCTGGTGGGCGGCGGTCGGCAAAGGTCTGGAAACGCAACGGCATCCTTGAATAGCTTTCGGCCCCGCCTGCGATGACAAGCTTGTGCTGGCCAGAGCGCACCAGAGC
The DNA here is from genome assembly GCF_029285175.1 of Sulfitobacter sp. M05. GTDB lineage: Bacteria > Pseudomonadota > Alphaproteobacteria > Rhodobacterales > Rhodobacteraceae > Sulfitobacter. The sequence continues at coordinate 148,363 of NZ_JABEDH010000004.1, forward strand.
GTCAGCCAGCAACAGTGCATCCAGCCCCCCGACGCATTGGCGGTCGATGGACAGCCCGGCCACCCGTTCGGGCAGACCTGCGTGCAGGGCAACAATACGTGCCGGATTTCCGCCGCCGCCCAAGGCGTTTGCAAGGATCACCTCGTCTATATCGTCCGGTTGCAGCCCGGCATCCTGCATCACCGCATGAAGCACGGGGCTTGCGATTTCCTCGATGGACAGAGGCGCAAACGCACCGTTTCTGGGCACAACTGCACTGCGCCGTGCCGCAATAAGGACGGAACCTGTCATGCCTTAGCCTCCAACATGATCTTGAGCGCAACGAGGTCGGGTTTGCCAGAGGGCAGCATGGGAAAATCGGTGATGATCCGCACCTCCCTGGGCACATGGGCCTCACCTAAGGTCGCGCGGCACTGCAGCCTGATTGCGGCAGGGGTACAGCCCTGCGTGGCCGGTTTCACAAAGCAGACTGCGCGGTTGCCCCGGTTGCCATCCGGTATTGGCACCACGGCGCAGGCGGTGACAGTCTCAAGTGAGGCCACGGCGTTTTCAATAGCTTCCGGATAGACGTTTACATCAGAGACCGTGAACATGCGGTCAGAGCGCCCCTTGAGAAACAAGAAACCATCACAATCCAAATATCCGATTTCGCCTGTCGTGACAAAGCCGTCCGGTTGGAGGATCGAGGGCGTGTTTGCCCCGACATAGCCCTGGGCCAGATAGGGGCTACGCACACGGACCTCACCATAGCCCTGCGTCTGGTCTGTCACAGCGATGTCAATCTCCACACCCGGATAGGGCCGCCCGACCGATCCTGCGGGGATGTCGTGACGGGCCAGCGTGATGAAGCTTGTCTCGCTTGTCCCGTAAAACTCGGCGATCTGCGCAGACGGGAAAAAGCTGCGTAAGCGGGTGCGATCTGTGGTCAGAAGTTTACCGCCCCCAACCAGAATATGTTGAACTGCCGGCAGTGATATAACACCGGCAGGGGGGGCTGCCGCAATCAGCTGCTTTAGCTGGGTCGGCGTGGCGTAAAGGGCCGTAACCGCACGCCTTTGCAGGGCCTGCACCTGCGCTTTTGGAAACATCTCGCTCAGAACGCTCAGACTGGCCCCGATGTGCAGCGCTTCAAGAACTGCAAAAAGACTTAAGGAATGACCAAGCGCCCCAAGCACGGCGTAGTGATCCGCAGGCCCCAGACCAAACAAATCCCCCGCACGTTCAAAGCTTGCCTGCCAGCTTGCAGGGCTGCGACGGATCGTTTTCGGCGCGCCCGTACTGCCGGAGGTCTGGCAATCCAGCCACTGTTGCTGCCCCGTCCCTTGGCGGATCGGCGTGTCGTTACAATAGCCGGACTCGATCGGCAGCCCCTTGTTAAGACAGCTTAGCAGTGCCTGCATGCCCGCTGCCTGTGGGTCCAGAACCCCTGCGTTGGGATGTAGGTGAAAGGTTGCGGGGGCGATCATTGCAATGGGCCTTTGGGGCGCGCTGCCAACAAGTGATCCATGGCCGCCGGATTGATTGCGGCGGCAAAGCGGGGGAAACCTCGGGGCCTCCCGGATGGCTGCGTGATGTTCATAGGTTAACCTGACCAAGAAACCCTGTTCTGCCGATGTCAAAGCGCCGTTGGACAAGACCGGACGCCCGCCCGTTTGCCCTGACCATCAAACGGCCAAGCGCCGGGAATACGGCCAGACTGTTCCCACTTTTAACCGCTTCGGGCAACCTGTTTACGAAATTGTCGCTGACGGTGCAGAATGAATGGGTCTGAGTCTAGGTGATGGTCTCTTTGTGAGGCAAATGGCCGAAACGGGATTTATAGGCGCTGGAAAAACGGCCCAGATGTGAAAACCCGGCCTGATAGGCCGCGTCGGTCACGCTGGGTGCGTCCTGTTTTACCGAAAGATAATAATGCGCTGCGTCAAGCCGCGCCTCGCGCAGCAGCTGCATGGGCGATTTTCCGAATGTTCGCTGAAAGCCTTTTTGCAAGGTTCGCACGTTAACGCCGGTGTGCGCGGCAATATCGGTCAGTCTGATCGGCTCTGATAGATTGTCGTGGATATAGGCCACCGCGCGTTTAATGTCAGCGGGCAGGGCGTGATGGTCTGCCGCCTCAAGCATATGAGAAATATTGCTGCTCTGATGGTTTAACAGGGTCGCGACCAGTTCGGTTTCCGCCCACATGTCCTGCGCCCCGCAAAGGCCGCCCAAAAGCGACCCTTCGCCAGCCATCAAAGCCGCGCGCTTCAGAATGCGGCGGATATGCTGACCCGGTTCGGTCTGCATGTCGACGACCGGGTCAAACCGGATCGGGCCAGGGGCAGGGCGCCCCAAAAGGTCAGCCGCGACCTTGCCGAGAAATTTCTTGTCGATCTGCAACATTAGTTTCCGGCAATCGCCATGCCATTGCATTTGTGTTTCACGGTCGGGGTTCAGTAAGGTTGCGGTTTGCGCATTTGCGACGATGTCACGGCCCCGGTGACGCACAAGGGCGGTCCCGCTGAGCGGGGCTTGCAACAGATAGAAGTCCTCCAACAAGCCGGGGTCGATTTTCACATCCGCGCCATAGTGCAGGTAATTGATCGACACATGTTGACCGGCCACGTGGTTGTGCCGCACAGCCAGAGCGTCGAACCGCGAAGATTTATCCAGCTTGTGATCGCAGAATTTTTCCGTCACCCGATGGCGTGCCTCGTCCAGATCATCGGTCCGCAAGAGCGGATATGCGGTTAGATATTCGGCAAACTGCCCGTTCATATTGTTCCCCCTCCGCAAAACTCTGGCGGATGGCATCACCTATTTCAAGCCTAAAACATTTAGATTCGTTTTTTGGATAGTGGGTCCTGAGCTTCTGCCGCAGGATGCTTCCTACCCAACAAAGAGGAGGAGGAAACGTCATGGACAAAGGTATAACACTTGCATCTGACGGTATCGAAAACATGTCATGGAATGTCGTAGGGCAAACCTATGTGCCCAAGCTTGTCAGCCCGAATGCCTTTATCTGGCACGCCACAATTCCGGCAGACACGTTTGTACCACACCATATTCATCCGACACAGGACGAATGGATCAACGTGCTGTCGGGCAATCTGGAGATCGAGTTTCTGGGGGATGTCCACAAGGCCGGTCCGGGCGATGTGGTGCGGATGCCGATGGGCGAGGCGCACGGAATTTTCAACCGCTCCGGTGCAGAGGCAACCTGTGTGTTTGGCGTCGCACCTGCGCGCAAACTGTTTGATCTGTTCCAGCAACTAGACGGCGTAACCGACCCCGAGGAGCTGGTTCGCGTGTCGGCTCTCTACGAGGTCGACTTCCTGCCACCTCCCGAAGATGTGTAAGGGGGGCACAGAATGGTAGATCGCAAGAAAGTTGCCGTTATCGGCGGCGGCGTCAGCGGGCTGGCTGCGGCCAAGGCGTTTGACGAAAGAGGGCATCGGGTCTGTGGTTTTGAACGCAGCCATGATTTTGGCGGGGTATGGGAACTGTCGCGGTCCTATCCCGACGTGCAAACCCAATCCCCCAAAGACCTGTATTGTTACACGGATCATCCGATGCCGCAGGACTATCCTGAATGGCCAAAAGGGCCGCAGGTACACGCCTATCTGCATTCCTATGCGCAAAAGCATAACACGGCCCGCCTGTTTCGCCTGAACACCACGGTCAAAACGATGGAACGGCGCGCGGACGGTCGCCCCGGCTGGACGCTGACACTTGAGGCTGGCGCGCAAACCTGGTCTGAGGATTTTGATTTTGTCTCTGTCTGCACGGGGCAGTTTTCGGAGAAGAACATCATCAGCCACCCCGGACAGGATGATTTTGTCGCCCGTGGCGGAGAGGTGATGCACTCGTCCGAATATACCGATCCTTCGGTCTGTGCGGGCAAGGATGTCGTTGTGCTGGGCGGTTCGAAATCGGCCACGGATATCGCCGTGAATGCCGCCAAAAATGGCGCAAGATCGGTGCGGCTGGTCTATCTGGAGAACGTTTGGCGGGTGCCGTATTTCGTTGGGGGCATCAACTTTAAGCGATTGTTGTTCATGCGGGCTCAGGAACAACAGTTCAATCAATGGGGCAAAAGCCCGTTGCAACGGGTGATTGCAGCAGTGCTGAAACCCTTGGTTTGGGTGAACTTCCGCGGGCTTGAGACCCTGCTAAAGACGCAGTTGAAACTCAAGAAACACAATATGGTGCCGAAAGTGCCAATCGAAAAAGATGTGTCCTGTTCCATTCCGATCGTGACGCCGGGTCTGATCGAATGTCTGGATAAGGGACAGATCACGCCCGTGCTTGGCACATTCGACAGCTATTCAAAGGCGGGGCTCAAGCTTTCGACCGGTGACACCGTTCCTTGTGATGTCGCAATCCTTGCGGTGGGCTGGAAACTTGGCGTGCCCTATCTGCCGCAGGAGTTTCAGGAGAAATTGATCGAGGATGATGGCCAGTACCGGGTTTACCGTTTGTCCGTGAACCCCGATCTGCCCGACATGGGGTTTGTTGGTTTCAATTCTAGCTTTTGTACGGTGCTGTCTGCCGAGATGATTGCAAACTGGCTGGTGCGTTTTGCCGATGGAAAGCTTTCAAATCAACCTTCTGCCGGCGAGATGAACCAGAACATTGAAATGATGCTGAACTGGAAACGTAACGAACGCCCGGCGGCCAAGATCTACGGCGGTCTGTGTTCGGCACCCTTCCATTTCAAGCACTTTGATGAATTGCTGGCGGATATGGGCGCAACCAAGAAAAAGCGCGACAACCCCTTGGCCGAACAATTCTCCTATCCAAATGCGGCGGCGTTTGGGTCTTATCTGGCCTCTACCGAACAGTATCAGGCAGGATAGGCGCAATGTTGAAACCGATCAAAGACTGGGACGATGCTTTTGCCAATATGGCGCATATCGCCGGATCCGAAGCATTGCCCGGCCTTTGGTCGGACAGTGCGGCAGCCTACCGCGCCAGCGGGGTAAATGTCGAAACGGATATTCCCTATGGTGATCATCCGCGTGAAAAGTTCGATCTGGTCTGGCCCGAGGGCACACCCAAAGGGCTTGTTGTGTTCATTCACGGCGGGTTCTGGATGCGGCTGGATAAATCCTTTTGGACCGATTTTGCCGAAGGGGCGCGGGCAAAAGGCTGGGCGGTTTGCCTGCCCAGTTATACGCTCGCCCCAGAGGCCCGCATTCAATATATGACCACGCAAATCGGGGCGGCCATTACTGAGGCCGCGCAGCGCGTGGCCGGGCCGATCCGTCTGTCGGGCCATTCCGCCGGCGGGCATCTGGCAAGCCGCATGATCAGTGACACCAGTCCTTTGCCAAAGCTGATTCAGGACAGGGTGTGTCATACAATGTCGATCAGTGGCCTGCATGACCTGCGCCCGCTGATGCATACGGCGATGAACGATGTCTTGCATCTGGACGAAGCCGAAGCCCGTGCTGAAAGCGCCGCACTTTTGCGTCCGACCACGCAATCTCCGATCACCTGTTGGGTTGGCGGCGGCGAACGACCGGAGTTTATCCGCCAGTCCAGATTGTTGGCGCAAATTTGGGGCGGTCTGGATGCGATGATTGAATGCACCGTGGACGGGCAACATGATCACTTCACCGTCATTGAGGGGTTAAGAGACCCCGAAAGTGCAATCACTCAGGCACTTGTCTGCACCTAAAGCGTCCCGCCCCCGCAGTGCGTGATGTAAATCTGCGGGGGCAAGGCCGGGTTTGTGTCATTTGCAGCTGTGCCGCGCCTTACCGCATACGCCTGTGCGCAATGCCATGGTTGGGTTACTCCTGCTCTGGTGCGAAAGCGTCGAGGCGGCCTGATTTAAACAACAGACCTGCCGCAACCGCACCAATGACGGGGGCGACGATAAACAGCCAAAGCTGCGCGATGGCCGTTGTGCCTGCAAAAAGGGCAGGGCCAATTGAGCGCGCAGGATTCACCGAGACACCGGTCACGTTGATGCCGACAAGGTGGATCACGACCAGCGCCAGACCAATCGCCAGACCGGCCATTGCTGCAGGCGCGCCTTTGCCGGTGGAGCCCAGAATGACAACCATGAACAGGAATGTCGCCACAACCTCGAAAACAAAGGCGGAAACCACGCTGTATTCACCGAGATAGCCCGCGCCCCAACCGTTTTGCCCCAATCCGTTCTGCGCGACAGAATAATCTGCCTTACCCGACATGATAAGCAGCAGAACCAAGGCGGCGGTGACTGCCCCTGCGACCTGCGCGATGATGTATTTGATCGCCTCTGCCATGGTCATCCGACCCGCGGCGACCGCGCCCAACGACACTGCCGGGTTGATGTGACAGCCCGACACCGGACCGATGGCATAAGCCATCCCGATCAACGCCAGCCCAAATGCAAAACTGATCCCTGTAAGGCCGATGTCCGCGCCGGCAATCACGGCTGACCCGCAACCGAACAGTACCAGTGTGAAAGTGCCAATGAATTCTGCGATTTGTTTGTTCATTTCCCATCTCCTTGTTGGATGCAGTTTTTGATGGAAGCAAAAACCACCCCAAACTAGAGGGAAATTCGGGGCCGGAACCTCAGAATGGTTCTTGTATTGGGGGCAAGCAGGGGGCGGCCACCAATGGGATGCCCCTCTTTCCGGCACGGTTTCGGTGAGGGATCAGACGTCGTCCGGTCTCTCTAGAACGCAAATCGGCAGGTCGCCCGGATGCTGCCCGCCACCCATGTCCAGACAGATATCATCATAAATGAACCGCTGGTACTTCTGCCCAATGATGAAGGACACAACAGCCACAAAAATCAGGGTAAGCAAGAATTTCCAACGCATGGGATTTCGTTAACATTTTCGCGGAGCATGGGCCAGCCGGCAAAACGTGCGGGCCACCGCTTGCGTCTGCGGCGCGGCGCTGTTTCGTAGGTGCCGATAGCGCCCGACCTTAAACATGAATCCCCAATACCCTGCCACGCTGCGCGTTCTCGGGACATCGGTGATACGAAATGCTTCAGGTTAAAGGCCGGACACTTTAGTGTTCGACCAGCCCCAGTTTGTCCGGGTTTCTCATGATGTAGAACCACGCAATCTTGCCGTTTTGATCGGGCGCAAGCGTGGTGATCGAATCCAGCGCCCCCCGATGGTAACGCAAGAGCGCTGGCTTGGTATTCACCACTGCGATCCCGTTTGTCCAGCCGGCTTCGGCGCGCGCCTTTTCGTGCAGAGCCCGAAACACCTGTAAAATTTCGCTGTCGCCGATCAACGGGCGCCGCGCCGCACGTCGTTTCGCCCCGCCGTCAGAAATTGCAACAGAGTTGGGTGTCAGCAACGACAGCGCCGCATCAAAATCTTCGGCCATGATGGCCATAAAGAACCGCTGGCTTAGATCGGCGACTTCCTCGGGCGTGGCGTCAAACCGAGGACCGGTATCTTGCAGTTTCTTTTGGGACCGACTGACCAGCTGGCGGCAGGCCGCCTCGCTGGTGCCCAGCGTGGCCGCAATGTCGCAATAGCTGGCGTCAAAGGCTTCGCGCAGGATGAATGCCGCGCGTTCGCGTTCCGTCAGCCGTTCCATGGCCCAAAGCAGCGCCAGTTCGCATTCTTGGGCAAGCTCGAACGGGTGGACCGGTTCTTGCAATTCCGATTGCATCAGGGGCTCGGGCAACCAGGGGCCGACATAGACCTCGCGTTGCCGGCGTGCGGATCGCAGGGTGTCGATTGCAATGTTGGTGGCGACCCGGCGCAGCCAGGCTGTGGGGTTGTCGATCTGGCCTGCATCGACGCGGGCCCATTTCAACCAGGTGTCTTGTACCGCGTCTTCTGCTGCCGCCCGTTCGCCCAACATGCGATAGCAAAGAGAGATCAGGATCGGGCGTTGGCCTTCGAATATGTCGATGGCGATGTTCATGAGGAGGGCACCACCGTCATCGTTTTCTCCCCGACCTTTACACGGATACAAGTCTGATCAAAGCCTAAGCCCCGTTTCAACACCGGATATACCCGCCCGCCCGATGCTGCAAAAGAGGCGGCTGTGACCGCAGCGGGGCCAAACCGCGTTTTGATTTCATCCCGAAGTATTTCGAGTTCGGGAGTATTCGCCAGAACCGCTTGGGAAAACCGGAATCCAAGGCCGACATCCCCCGCAGCCGTTGCATTGCCTTCTAGACAAAGCGCCAGCTGCTTTTGCGGCACCTCGGCCTCTATGGCAATGTCAACGATTAACTGTCCGCACGATCCGCAATCCCCGTCCAATGTCGAGGCAAGCAAGGCACCGGCCCAAACGCTCTGGGCATCCTTGGGGCCACGAAACTGGCTATAGAGCGGTAATATTGCCAGCCGAAGCCCCGCTGATGTCGAGGTATCCGCAACATGGCCCATATAGCTGGTATCATAATTGTACCGCGCGCCGAACCGGCGAAAACCTGATTTGATGAGCGCACGGATCATGTTTTCGCCCTTTCCGGTTTCATATTGGCCGCAGCGATTAGCCCTGCAAAAGCGGGAATCTGAATGCCGATCAGGTTGACGAGCGCAATGAGGTCTGCCGGCGTGCCGCGATGCACCCAAATCCAGATATGAAACAGCGCATGCAAGACCAACCAGGATGCACCACAAAGTCCAGCTGATTTATCATTGTTGATACCGGCCCAGATCAACGCCGCGCCGCTTGTCAGGTAGGCAAGGGCGACATCTTTGGCAAAATGAAAGTTCATTGGCCCAGTCTGCGCGACCCCGGGAATAAACTCATACCAGTGCTGCGTGGCAGCCCACATATAGGTCGCGGTCACAACCGCAAGTCCGCCGACCCCGATCAAAATTGAATGTCGCATCTTGTCTCCTGTTTTGAGGTTTCACAGACAAGACGATCCGGTTTGTGGGTTTGTGACGGGCTTGGCGCAAAAAACCGCAGCGGGCAGTGACACGGTCGCGAATTGACTTCAGAGCAAGGGGGGCGTTACCGCGCAGAGATGCACCTGAGCCGTGGATTTCATAACACCCCAGGCGGGCTGTGCTGGGCGTCTTGCCATCAGTAATTGCGCTGGATATACAGCCTAATATGTTGATTGTTTCCGCAATTTCCTTTGTTTTGCTTATTGTGCTTGCCCTCGTGGGAGAGAGCATTCTGCCGCTTTATGGTGGCGACAGAGAGCTGGCAGCGCGGGCGTCAAAAGTCAGTTTTGTTGTTTTGGGCGGAATCGCCTTTGCTTTTGCCCAACCGGCCATCTGGGGCTTCTTTGCCGGGGCCTTGCAGCGTGTCATCCTGCGTGGGGGATCGAATTCTTCAATGGCGGAAACGCTGGCGCAACCGGGGTTCAAGTCCGGCGTCCAATCTGTTGCTTTAGGACTGTGCTGCTTGTTTCTGATTGCAACGGCGGTTCTGGCGCTGCACCTTTGGCGGCAGCGCTGGTAAGTCATGCCCAAGTTTTCGGATCAGCAATTCAAGACCTTCCGTCAGCTTAAGCGAAACGGTTTTTATGAAAAGCTGCATCTGGATTTGCGCGGGTTTATGGCACGTAAACTGCCCGATGTCGCGCTGGAAGATGGTGATGCCCGCATCAGGCAGGCCTTCCAGACCTGCGCCGATCATGGCTTTCGCACGGAAAAACAGATTACCACCTTGTCTTATATTCTGGTTACATTCCCGCGTGACTATGCGCAGTCCGAGCGCTTTGGCTGGCTCGATGCGCTGATCCGGGCGAAGGCGACGCCCGGCGTGCGTCTGAGCCGCATCAAGGCTGTTATTAAAGCAGGAGCATCCTGACATGGCCGACGTGATCGAAATTCAAAAAGGCGACACGCTCACTCACATTGCGCGCGACCGCAATACGTCTGTGTTGCATTTGGCAACGACCAACGGCATATCAAACCCTGATAGAATTTACGCGGGCGATCCGCTTGTTGTGCCAAGCCGCCCACAAGGCCCTTCTGCGATGACGACGGCCCCACAACAGCCCACGGCCCCAACGCCGTCACCGCACGCCCCAGCTGCGCCAGCCCCTGATATGCCGCCGCAAGCTGACAGCACACCGCCGGTACAACCGCAGGCCCCCGATGCCGATACCCCACCCGAGGCAATAGACGGTGTCGAAGAGGGCGAAGAAGCCGCGGACGCAAAGTCGGACGAAGAGCCCGAAGAGGTGGTGTGCAACTGCCCGGAGGACGAAGAGGAGGACGCCGAAGAGACGGAAGGTGATCCACCAGCCGACGATGGCAAGCCGCCGATTGTTCGGGCCGGCGGGGACGAAAATGTCGATGTCCTCTATGCCGAAGGTGATGCAAACGCTGAATCGATGGGGGCCTTGGGTACGGTCGATGCCGAGGCGCGTATTGGCGCGGCGCGCATGGATCATGCCGGTACCTTTGGGGATAATCCGGTCGGCGGTTCACAGCAGATGGACCTGATGACCGCCGGTGCAAAATTTGAGGGCGGTATTGTCAATGGTGCCGGCCTACAGGCGCAGGCCGATGCCACAGGTGTCAGCCAGCGCGGCTCGTTGTTCTTGGGCAGCGATGAAAACAATCCCCTTCTGGAAGGCGGCGCTGCTTACACCCTTGGGTCTGCCGAAGCGAAGGCAAACGGGCTCTTGGGCAACGACGGGACGCGGCGCGGCATTGCCTTTGGTGCCGGCGCACAGGCAGCGGCAGTCAAAGGGGATCTTGATGGCGGTTTCAGCATTCCGATCCCCTTCACCGACTGGACGTTCGAAGGCCGTGGAAAACTGGGCGGTAGCCTTGGTTCGGCAGGGCTGGCGGGCAATGTGCAGGCCTTACAAGACCTTGAGACCGGCAGGTACCATGCCGGGGTATCCGGTGCGGCGGCGCTGCTTGCCGGGATTGGCATTGATGTTGATTTAAGCCTTGGTCCCGCCTACACAGACCGCCAGCGGCCAAATGGCCCATAGAAGTGGAGAAACCATGACCGATATTCCCCTTCTAGCGCAGCCCACACGCGATGCGCAGGTGATCGAAGCGACCTACCTTGATGCGGTGGTGCGTGAAGGTGTCTTTATGGCGGGCGCGTTTCAGATGGCCTTGCCAAAGAACTGGACAGTGGACACCGCCGGCGCGAAAAATCCGCCAACTGTTGATACTCCGATTATCGAATTGGCCCGCGCCGTGCCCGGATTGCCAGAGGCCTTTGGTGCATCGCATGATGCGGCCGTGCAGATTTGGTGCGTTTTGCTTCCGCGGGTGATCAACGGAGTGGACTGGCTTAGAAGGTGGACCCAGACTCAGGGCTATGAAATCCATGCGATCCGCGAATTGCCCACCAAAAACGGCATCATGGGCGATGTGGTTGTGACCTCGGCCAAGACCGGCAGATTGCACCGGATGGTCACCATAAAGGATGGTGATCTGATATTTTTGGTGGATGGTTCGATTGATCCCAAAGGCGCGCCACAAGACGCAAACCTGCAAGAAATCGCTTTGATGGCAGCCATGCGGTTCAAATTATTGGCCCCCTCAAGAACCCGCTACGCCGAGCCGGTGTCCGAAGAAACCTTGTCCAGCCGGATCGGGCAAATCGCGTTCTTCCTTCCGCAAAGCTGGGACAAAAATCCCGCAGAGGACGCCCCCGAAGATGGTGCCTTGCGCAGCTATGTCACGCGGGTTCAGGAGGAGGCCGCGGGCACCTTGATCGTTGCCATGGGCGGGGATGACACCACAGCCGAAGCGATGGAAGAGACCCTTGTCGCGAAATTGAACAATCAGGGCCATCAGATCGGCAAGGCAACCATGACGCTTGACGCCAAAAAGGGTGATTACCGCTTTTCGGCCTGGCGGCGGACAGGGCAGGTGGGGGCGGATCGCGGCGTGTATCTGTTAACCTTACGGGGTGGGTACGAGGACATGCCGGTGTCAATCGCGATGCTGTCTCCATCTCCGCAAACCGCATTCGAAGCCTATGCCGTGAACCGGCGGGTTTTCGAAATTGTGCTGGAAAGCCACGCAGTCGGGCTGCGCTAACCTCAGGCACGTTACAGCAGTTTGAGCCTATCGGTGAAAACCGTGAAATTTGCTCTGGCCGGTATCGCGTGAAGCTGTTTATGATCGGGTATTTCATATCCTTTCATTTTCTGGAGGCCCCATGCTCCGCCTGCTGTTTTCCATTCTTTTTGTTGCCTATGCGTCCGTTGCCTCAGCGCAGGAGAGGGCCAATACAATTCTTGTACTTGACGGATCCGGGTCCATGTGGGGCCAGATTGACGGGGTCAACAAGATCGTCATCGCGCGCGACGTTGTTGCGGATCTGCTGGACAGCTTTCCGCAGGATCAGAACCTTGGCCTGACTGTCTATGGTCACCGCGAACGCGGCAATTGTGCTGATATCGAAACCATTGTGGCCCCCGGCCAAGAGACCATGGGCCAGATCAGGACTGCCGTTGACAGGATCAACCCGCGCGGCAAGACGCCGATGACCGATGCGATCATCGCAGCGGCCCAAGCACTGCGCTATACTGAAGAGCGCGCAACGGTCATTCTGGTGTCGGATGGGATTGAGACCTGCAATCCCGACCCCTGTGCCGCCGCGCGGGCGCTGGAAGAGGCAGGCATCGACTTTACCGCGCATGTGGTGGGTTTTGATGTGACTGACCCCAAGGCGCTGGCGCAGATGCAGTGTCTGGCCGGCGAAACCGGTGGGCAGTTTTTCACGGCTGCAAACGCAAGCGAGCTGTCTACGGCGCTCACGACCGTTGTGGCCGAGCCGGTCTATGTCCCGCAAACCGTCCGGTTCGTTGGGGTTTTACACCCCGGCGGGGCGGAAATCAGCGCGCCGATCCGGTGGAACATTCTGCCCGAGGCCGGTGCAAATATCGACGGTCACGGCCCAGGCTTTACACTTGATCTGTCCGGTGGGGGCTATGACATCGTTGGCATCCGCGCTAGCGACGGGGCCGAGGCGGGGCTTTCCTTTGAGGTCGCAACACTGGAAGCCGATCAGGGCCAGCGGGTCGAGGTTGTCTTTCCTGAACCCAAGCCCGACCCGACCGAGATGACTTTTCGCGCAGTTATCGGTACAGAAAACGGCGAAGCGATCGAAACGCCTGTCTTCTGGGGCATCACATCCGAGGCCGGTGGCGTGATCCTGAAGGAAGAGATGGCCAATCCACTGGCCGCCATGCTTGAGCAGGGTTCCCACAGCGTTACGGCCTATTGGGCCGAGCAGGAGACATCATCGCCGCCGCGCCAGTTCATTGTAACAGCCGACCCGCGCGAGATTGTCGTTGTCTTTGAGCCGCCGGCGATCACGGCCTCTATCGGCGCACCTGCGAGGGCTGTCGTCGGATCAACAATCGAAGTCACGTGGAACGGCCCTGCAAATGCCGATGATTTTGTCGGGATCGGTACGGCAGATGCCAGTGGATCCGCGCGCTGGCGGAACTTCGCGCCGGTGTCCGAGGGCACGCCGCTGCAACTCTTGGTGCCGCCTGAACCCGGTGCGTATACGATCAGCTATTTTGACGATGCGACAAAAGACGTGCTGGGAACCGCCGCGATCGAGGTTGTTCCCGCCGAAGTTAGCCTTAGCGCACCCGCGACAGTCGGCGTTGGAGAGACCTTTGAGGTTGCTTGGACCGGCCCTGATTATAACGATGACTTTATCGGCATCGGGCTGGTCGGCGCGAGCGGTTCCGGCCAATGGAAAAACTATACCCACACCGCCGAAGGCAGTCCGCTGCGCCTGTTGGCCCCTGCAAAACCGGGCGCGTACTTGATCAAGTACTTTCTTGATCAGGAAAACTGGCCCGCCGCCGAGGTGCGTATCGACGTCACAGAACCGCAGGTCAGCCTGACCGCCCCGCGTGAAGCAGATGTCAGCCAGTTGATCGAGGTGGCATGGACCGGTCCGGACACGCCCGGTGATTTCGTGGGTATCGGCCGCGTTGGCGCAAGTGGATCGGGGCAGTGGCGCAATTATACCAATACCTCCGAGGGCAACCCCTTGCAGCTGATGACACCGTCTGAGCCGGGTGATTATGTGATTAAGTATTTCCTAGAACAGGACAATACACCGCTGTTTGAAACCCTGATCACCCTGCGCGCACCGCAGGTTTCTCTGAGCGGACCCGCCAGTGCCGAGGTCGGGACCATGATCGAGGTGAACTGGACCGGCCCAAATACAGCCGGCGATTTCATTGGTATCGGCCTTGTTGGGGCCAGCGGGTCTGGCCAATGGAGGAACTACACCGAGACGGCGACAGGGAACCCTATCCAGCTTTTGATCCCGTCTGTACCGGGGGACTATGTGATCAAATATCTCCTTGAACAGCGCAACACCCCGTTAATTGAGGTGCCGATCAAGGTCACACCGGCAACCGTCACTCTGGACGTTCCCAGCGTGGTAACAGGTGGAACAATCGTTGATATCCCTTGGACCGGCCCGGATCATCCCGGCGATTTCATCGGGATCGGTCTGAGCGATGCCAGCGGCTCCGGTCAATGGCGGTCTTATGTCGAGACAAGCAATGGATCACCGGCCCGTTTGCGGATTCCGACGGCTGGCGGTGATTATGCGGTGAAGTATTTCCTGAACCAACGCAACACGCCGGCGCTGACTGTTCCGGTCTCGGTCAGCACGCCGCCCGCAACACTCAATGCACCAGCCGTTGCTGATGCCGGTTCGACCATCGAAGTCGCGTGGACCGGCCCCAATTACGCCGGGGACTATATCGGTATCGGGAAAGCGGGGGCCAGTGGTTCGGGCCAATGGCGGGCCTATGGCGAGACCGCAGGCGGCCCCTTGCTGTCGATCGCCCTGCCGGAAGAACCGGGGGTGTATGTGATGCAGTATTTCGTAGGCGCGGACCGGGTCGCAATCGCTGAACGCCCGCTTACCATCAGGTAAGACGCACCCGGCATTTTTGACAGGCAGGTGTTCACCGGTACGGGGCTGGTGAACGCCAAGGGAAGGCGGCGGTGCCACCCGCGCCCGGCATCTTCGGAGGTGCAGCATGTGTTTTCGGCAGAGGGGAGGGGGCTCCGGCTCTGCTCTTTGAAGCGGCGGTGGCCCGTGCATCCGCAGGGCGGCCCGTGTTCCTCTGCCGTTTCCGTACCGAAAGGCGTGGCCAAAGGTCGGAAGGAACGATGTGAAAACGGGCCGTTGCTTTCACGTTACTTGAAGTTGCGAATTTTATTGTCAGCGCACAGGACGTCGCAGCATTTTGGGTGTTTTGTCCAATCCCCCATAACTGAATGGCCGGTCCAAATATCCACGTCCAGCATTGCCACCGGTTTCATCACGACCTTACCACCGTCGTTCTTGATCCGGTTCAGCCGTGCGTGAATGTCCATGACATGCAGTTTCGGCATTTTAGAAGATTTCACCCACATCTTTAGCGGGGCAAACTCGTATGCAACTTCAAACGGTGTTTCCGGCGGAAGCGGGTGTTTTCTTGATTGTTTATCGTATTTCTTTGCATACCAGCTGACGACAAATGTTACCTCGTATAGGCCTTCCGGTCGCTTGATTTTGATCTTTGGCGTCTGCGACATGCCAACCATGCCGTCGTAATTCTTGCCGGTCAGAACCTTGTTTTTGTGCCTCATTCCCTTGAGTTCAAGTTTTTGCAAACTGACCCCCATTTTCATCAGGATAAAGTTCTTTTTTTCTTCTTTCCATGCAGCCATCGCATGTCTCCCTTAAATTTGCTGGTTATCCGCAGCCTTGACGTTGGAATGAACGGGTGAACCGGCGACGTCGATCGCCGGCTGAGCTTTTGGCCGGGCTGGTGTGCTGACAGTTGGTTGGAAAAATAGACACCGCCAGCTCAAGCCCGGGGCGGCTCACTTCAGACCGAAATAAATCCAATGAGCGCGCGACAGTGTTTTGAAAAATCTTTGCTTGAAAAATTCCTTTGTCAGCAATCAAAACCGTAAAACTCTGTGTTTAGCTTTGCTTGGGCGCATTCTCAGGTCAAACCCATTGCGTAACCAAGGTTTTGCAAAGAAGCCCAAATTCAACTTTTTCCATGGGCGAGGCTGCGCTATACCCCAAATTGGGTATGCAGCCTTGTGAGTGGTGCTTCCTATGGTGACCAAGCTCATGCCTAACTGCCCGACGGAGAAACGGAATAACCCATGGAAGATGGCGAGGAGACAGACGGGCAGACGTTAGAACTTGTTGAAAGTATTTACAGAATTGCCCTTGAACCGCACGCCTATGATGCTTTCATGGGGCGGTGGGATACCTTTGTCCAAGATCGCCTGAGCGCCCTTGACCTGCTGCGAAGCGAGGTGGGCATCATGGAAACCTCCGAGATTGCCGCGCATTTTGAAATCGCCGAGCGGCTGTTGGAACAGACCCGCAATGTGGGCGAGGCGCAATTGCTGGCACCTGAAACAAGGGCTGCGGCTGGTCCTGACCCGCAATTCCTGATCGACAGTTCGGGGGGGATCGTGTGGTCCAATGCTGCCGCCGCCAGGGCGTTTCGGCTAAAGCGGACAAGCCGTTTTGATGATCTGGATTTGCCTGACCGCTACCTCAAGGCTCTAGAACAACGCATTGCAACCCTTGGCACAGAATCCGAACATGGCGATCCGCCGCTCATTTTTCAGATGTCTGCCGTGGTTGCCACTGATGGGCTGGCTGTCGGGGATATGGTTCACCTTCAGGCGCAGCGGCTTCACGAAAAACTGGGGAGTGATCTGTTGCTGGTCGGGCCATTGGTCGCGCATTGGCCGCCTTCGATGCCGAAACTTCTGGCGACGACTTACGGCCTAAGCCAGTCTGAGTGCGAGATTTGCGAATTGCTCAGCCGTGCGCATCGCCCCAAGGATGTAGCCTCGTATCGGAAGAGTTCAATTGCGACGGTGCGGACGCAGATCAAATCCCTGTTGGTGAAAACCGGTTGCGGATCGCAAACAGAACTGGTGCGTCTGTTGCACTTGCTGATGCGCGTCGCAGAAAACTATGGCCCTACACGTCCCGCCGCGCCAATTTCCCAAGGCAAAATGACAACCGTTCTTTTGGACAGTGGCATCCTGATGCCTGTTGAAGTCCACGGACCTGCCAACGGGAAACCTGTGATCTTTCTGCACGGCATGTTGGACGGTGCCAGCCTGACCTTGCAAACGCGAGAAGCTCTTGCTTGTCGGGGGTTCCGGTTTATCTGCCCGACACGGCCTTGGTTCGGTGATGCAGAGCCTGATTACGGCCCGATGGATACTGCGCCCGTCCGCATCGGAAAAGACGTGCGGGAGATGTGCGAAAAAATGGGCATAAGGAATGCGGTTGTTCTGGGTCATATGGCGGGGGCTGTATACGCTTTTGCCAGCGCCGCCGAAGCCCCCGAACATATCAATGCCATTGTAAGTGTATCAGGGGGGGTGCCGATTATTTCCAGATCACAGTTTGCGGATATGTCACACCGACAGCGCATCGTGGCCTATACTGCCCGTTACACCCCAAGCCTGCTGCCGTTTGTTGTGCGGGCCGGCATCAACCAGATCAATAGCGGTGGTACAGACCGTTTTATGCAATCCCTCTACGCCAATTCACCAATCGACATGGAAACCCTGACTGACCCCGAAGTATCCCGTGTGGTGCTGGAGGGATACAAGTTCGCCACCCGTCAGGGGCATTCCGCCTTCGAGATCGACAGCTATCAGGTTGTGCGCGACTGGTCCGATCTGGTGGCGGGGTCTGACGTTCCTGTCAGCCTTGTACATGGCGCACATGACCCTGTTGTCAGTGCGCGCTCCGTAAGGGAATTTGCCGCGCGCCTAGGCAATCGGGCATCGCTGGAGATTTTCGAAGACGCAGGTCAGCTGGTACTGCACCAATACCCGGACCGCGTTCTGGACGTCCTCGCCAAAGTTGGGCTTTAACCGGTTCCCGTCGAAATACCCAAGCACCTCAATACCGCCAAAGGGCTTAAGATTTTCCCGCATACCGTGAAATCTTCGTTGATATCGCATTCAAGAGCCGTCAAGTTCAACCATGAAGTGTTCGAGGCTTCGCCCTTGAGGGCTTTAAATTGGAAAAATGTATTGAGCAAAATGAAATGATAAAACAAAATATTCGATCCACATTTAATGTGTTATGCGCTGGGCTACTTTCTATCGGAACGCTGGCGCAACCCAAACTCGCAACTGCGCAGGAAGCCGGTGCTGTTGACGCTTGGATTCTTTGTGAAGACAACGGAGCCTCTGGCAACGGGTCAAAATGCTACGGCCAGGCCAACAAGCTCATGACATCGGCCCTCACCCAAGGCGGGCGTTCGCTCTACTTGATCACCGAGGGTACGGATGTCCCTTGCGATGTCGTCAGCTTCGGCAACCCGCAGCCGAATGTCTTCGGGGTATGCCATAAAACAATGTTAAATTTGTTCGATGCGCCACTGAAGGCGACGCCGACGGATACGATTAGTGCGGACACCAGCATGGGATGGCTTGGCTTTGGAAGTGGTGCAAGTCCGGAGTTGACTTGGGTTCGGTATGGTAAGCCAGCCGATGAGGGAAACCCGGCGAAATGGGTTTACTTTGTCACCCAGAAAGACTCGCTTTACCCCTGTCAGGATAACATCGTTCCCTTCGACCCCGCGCCGAGTGTCGATCAAAGCGAAAAGGTTTGCCAGCTTCTTGGGCCGGCCAAAATGGTGTCTTCACCTCTGGACGAGGCCAATAAATGCGCATTGAACAATGACTGTCCAATCGGACAGGGCCCCGCGCTTGTCAAATACGGCAACGGATCCGGGCGCAAAAACACCTATCACTTTACCTCGTCCACGGATGGAAAAATGCGATGCCAAGCACCCGAGTTTGACAACTGGCGGTGGGGAGCCGGAAATAACAAACCCACGATACCCAACGTTAAATCGGGGCAAGCCTTTTGCTATGCGGTCTCGACCACCCCTGGGGCGGTAGTTACCACCGGGCGTTGGCATAAACAGAAAAGCTGTACCGCGATAGGTGACGATGTCAAATGCGGTCCGATTGATCAAACCATCACCGTCGGCGCAACTTATACCGGTACCTCAACGACAGAGACAGACTGGCAGCTTGCGATATCGGAGTCCTTTGAAGTCGGCATTGATATGGGAGTCGAAACCGACAAAGAAAAGACAACTGTTTCCGCACAATTTGGCCAGTCCTATATCCATTCTGACGCCTTTGGCACCAGTAAAACGGTGACGACCAGCGCGAGTTGCGAAGGGGCTAAAAATGCTGCCACGAACGGGACATTCACCTTCTGGCAATTCGGAACGGAATCCGCTGGCGCATGTCTTGAAGGGGCAAACCCAACGTCTTGTTCGGTGACGGCAAAGTCACAAAATGTACTCTGTACTTTCACGGCTAAAGGGGAACCCGCTTCGGCTCCGGTATGCTTGCCAGGCTATTGCGCGAATGCCAGCTGTACAAAGTGCGATTATCCTGACCCCTGATGTCTCAAGGCCGGCCCCTCGCAGGCAATGGTGCGAAGGGCCGGCCAGGCCACACCACGTCGCAAACACTGATCATGCGATGAGCAACAAACCTTCTCTTGGAAAATTGACCTAGATGGTTGCCTATGTGTCTAAGAGATGGAGAAAGCAACGAACATAAAACCAAGAGGGCGTGCCCTGAATAGGAAGACGCCGCGGTCTCAACATGAAAATGGGGATAGCAGCAGGAGCGACAGAGCAATAGCAGGCACGGTATCCAGAATATCCGCACCGATCCCTTATTGGCCGGTGCTGCGCCCCAGGCGAAGGTCTGGTTCATTTGGCCGACGGCTTTAGCTCAATCTAACATTGACCGAGCGTCTAGGATCGAAGAGCCCAGTGAACATAAGTCACATTTGTTCAATTGGATTTCGGACCATGTATCGTCTGCCTCTTGGTCAATGCGGAACCTTCTATGCCGAGGGGCTGTGTCAGATACTTATGCTGCGGTTATCTGACGACGAAGCTCAGCTTGACCTTGCCAGCCTAGGGTCAGGCCTGCCGTGGTGATTCGCTCGGCCTGGTTTGCCTGCAGCGAAACAATCCCAACCTCAGGTCGCGTCTAATGCGTGCGATCAAACAATAGCAAAATTTCGGTAAATCAGGTATTCTATTGTTATATATGGGAAAAATTTACAGATAAGAATCTTCGCAGCTCAAACGTTGTTTTTTTCTAGCGCCAGAGAGGCAACAGGCGCACAAGAATGCGGCATTCTTTAGACGGGTATCATTATGCCGATTATCAATTTGCTCGATACATTGACCTATTCACTGGTCGGCGAAGATGTGAGCTTGTTCCAATTCGACGCGGAAACCGGTGAGGTCAGCTATCCATCATGGTTCACCCCATCCTATACAGATGTCTGGGATTGGGACCGGGACCATATCTATGAGATGGAAGTGATCGGTAGAGATAGCGCAGGAACGATCGTTGTCCGTCATGGTCTTGAGCTGGTTGTTACAGAAACAGGGTCGTTCTGGCGAAATGCGGACGGCACTGATCCGGTAGAACCAGTCGACCCTGTAGATCCCGTCGATCCTGTTGAGCCAGTCGACCCGGTTGATCCCGTCGATCCGGTTGGCGCGATTATCTACACTCTGGACGGGCATGACGCGGATTTGTTCCTCGTAGACGCGGAAACCGGCGAAGTCAGCTACCCGTCATGGTTCACCCCATCCTATGCAGATGTGTGGGACTGGGATCGTGATCACATCTATGAAATGACTGTCATCGGCACGGACAGCAATGGCACAGAAGTCAGCCGTAGGGATGTTGAACTGGTTGTCACGGAAACAGATTTGATTTGGCGGGGAACGGAGGGCACTGATCCGGTTGATCCAGTTGACCCCATCGATCCGGTAGACCCTGTTGATCCAGTCGATCCGATAGACCCGGTTGATCCCGTCGATCCGGATGGCGCGATTATCTACACTCTGGACGGGCATGACGCGGATTTGTTCCTCGTAGACGCGGAAACCGGCGAAGTCAGCTATCCGTCATGGTTCACCCCGTCCTATGCAGATGTTTGGGATTGGGATCGTGACCACATCTATGAAATGACCGTCATTGGCACGGACAGCAATGGCACCCAGGTCAGCAGTACGGATATTGAACTGGTTGTCACGGAAACAGATTTGATTTGGCGAAATGCGGACGGCAATGGTCCGGTTGGCCCTGTCGATCCCGTTGATCCGGTAGACCCAGTTGACCCTGTAGACCCGGTTGATCCAGTGATTGATGTTGTTCGGCTCGCCAATAACGCAAAAGAAACCATCCACGGTATTCGCGACGACACCTCTTCGCGGGGCGTGGATTTGGATGGGGCTTTGATCACAGCGACCTATGCCGATGGTACGGTTGAACATCTGACTTGGGCCGCCTTGGATCCTTACACCACGGGAGGGGCGACAGGCGATGACATCAATATGTTCTACGGCTGGAGCCACCATGAACTGTCGGTGAGCAAACATCTGGCCTCGCTTGAATTCAACCTTGCGCCGGCCAGCTCAGTCTTTGACACAACGGTCAATTTGGATGACGACCCTCTGGGCGGATCGACGCAGGGCAGCAGCTTTGGGTATACTTTCGAGTTTCAGGACCCGCTCGGCGATCTTGGGGGCAATATCACGGCGTCCTATTCCGGAATTGTAAATCTGGTTGGAAGCCCTGCTGAGGGCGACCTGTATACCACCATGCGGCTTGATTTTTCAAACCTGACTGGGGGGGGCATCCTGGGCGATGTCAACTGGAACACGGATATTGACACCTTGCGATACGCCGGTGATCTGCAGCAAGCGGGTGCGGATGCCGCTTTGTCGGGCAACGATGTAGTGATGGGCACCAACGCTGACGATTTTCTGAACGGGTCCATCGGAGAGGATATCCTCAACGGTTTGGCCGGGAACGATACTTTGAACGGTGGCGATCACGCGGATCAATTTGTATTTGTGAACGGATCGGGTGCTGATGTGATCGTGGACTTCGACGTCTCAGGTGGTGATTTCCTGAACATTCAGGACTTCGGCTTTGCCGATTTCGAGGCAATCATGGCTGCATCTTCGAATGTTGGCGCTGATGCACTGATCCAGCTTGATGCGGATGACAGCGTTACGTTGATCGGGGTGGACGTGAATGAGCTTACGGCGGGCCACTTTGGCCTTCTGAGCTAGGAAGGACACAGAAAGTTCACAGAAACGGCTTCGTGCGGGATGGCCGCTCTTGTCCCTATACCGCCATCACAACTAGCTTTACCTAGAGCCCGGACCAGCAGCAGTTGAGGGAGGCAACGGGCCTAATGCGCCGTGGGTTCCTCTACCTCTTGGCGATCATGGATTGGCACAGCCGCAACCTGCTGACCTGGCGGCTGTCAAACAGTATGGACGCGGATTTTTGTATAGAGGCCCTGAAAGAGGCTTTGGCCAAGCACGGCACGCCGGAGATCTTCAACAGCAATCAACCAAGCCTGAAAACCACGGCATGGCCGCGCGCGAGCTCGTTACTCAGCGGTTGCTTGATGGTGCCAAGAACAGACATCCCTTTCGACCATTGAACCATGTGGTGCCGCCAGAAATGAGGATACCCGATCGACCATCGCAGCTGTCGGTCGTTCATGCAGGTCGTGTGCCCCCGACACAACGGTCAGATCAAAAACTGCTGTGGTCAGAGCCTCCCAGCCAAGCGTTGCATCTGGCGTGACCAACGGATCGTCGATTCCGGCAAGTCCCAGAATTGGGATGTTCACCATGTTCCCGGCCGAAGGCTCGTAAGCATTACACATTCGAAAATCTGCCTGCATGCTCGGCAGGATCAATTCTAATAGTTCCGGATATTGCATAACCTCTTCAAAGATCGGATTTATCCCGATGATGTCGGCAACCCCGGTTTCGGGGTTGTCCAGTTCGGGCAGCTGTTGTCGTGCATTCGGCATCGGGGAGCTAAGCATAATGAGCCCGCTGGGCAACACGCCGATATGTTCAAACCTCAGCGCAATTTCATAGGCCATCCAGCCGCCCATGCTGGACCCCATACAGTAGAAAGGCTCATGTGCAGGGCTTCTAATTTCTGAAAAAACCCGGTCACACAGCTTTTCAAAATTGCTCTCCGGCGGATCATCCCGACGCGGGCCGCGTCCGGGCAATGGAACCGGGTGTATTTCTGCATCTGCACCGATCAAAGGCTGCTATGCCATGAAACAAGCAGAATCTGCACCCGCCTGAGGAAGGCAAAACCTGTGGCTTGGACATATGCATCCCGCCGTTCAGTCTTTGACACGAAGCTGCGGTATCGTGCGGTCCATACCCGACAGAACTTCGGCACCGTCGGGATGTTGATACACAATGTCTTCGAGGCGAATGCCGAATGTGTCTTTCAGATAGATACCCGGTTCGATGGAAAAGACGTTGCCTGCCACCAGCGGTTGCTTGAAATTCGCGGCAATGTAGGGCGGTTCATGCACATCAATACCTAAACCATGCCCTGTCCGGTGTAAAAACTCCGGGCCAAATCCGGCATCTGTGATCACCTTGCGGGCAGCGTGATCAATATCGCTGCACAAAGCACCGGGCAGGGCGGCGGCTTTGGCGGCCTGAACAGCTTGTTCGACAATCCCCGCAACTTGCAAAAATTGTGAACTAGGTTTGGAACCGTACCATGCACATCGTGTCATATCCGAAGGGTATCCGTTTAAACGACATCCCGCGTCGATCAATACGGGCATCTCTGGTCGCAGCGTGCTGGACCCTGTGTGGTGATGCGGGAAAGCACTGTTTGCACCAAAAGCTACTGTGCAAAATGCGATTTCGGCTCCATTGGCTTTGTAGTGCCCAACAAGGATGTCGCGCAGATCCCTCTCGGACATGCCGCTGTGAATAGCGTCAAACGCCACCTTAAACGCCGCGTCGTTCAACAGCGCACTTTCGCGCAGCAGCTTGTGTTCTTCGGCGTCTTTTTCGGCACGCAAAGCACCTACGGTGTCTGCCGTAAACCGATGTGTTGGGTTCTTGAGTTGATCTAACAAAAGAAACACGAAATCGGCTCGCATCATTTCATCCAGCACGATATTTAGACCAGCATCCGTAGCGTTGATCGTCTTCAAAAGATCTGTCAAAGCAGCATGCGGTCCGTCCGCATCCCTCCAGACGAAAAAGGGGACGTCGGGGCATTGTATGCGGGATGCATCTGCGTTGAGCTGCGGCATTAACACACCAATATGGTCGGCAGTCACCAGCGCCATAACCGGGCGTTCATCCCCATGTGGTGTCAACCCTAGCAACCACTGCATGTGGCTGCTAGGACCAAGAGCGACAAGATCCGTTTTCGTATCGGTCATCCGTTGACGTAAGCGCGCCAGTCTGTTTCCTGCAATATCAGCCATAAGAAACCTCCAGAATGACAGAGTGTGTAAACCTCAGCCGCTTTGGCCTGGCAGCCGGTTTTTTGAAGCGCCTTGCAGCACAACCAGCGTTCCGGTCCACAGCATATGCGCCGGTGTCTCGCCCAACGTCCTCCACGAATGCGGGATCATGCCGTTGTAGTGCAGACTGTCACCTTCGCGCAGCGTAAATGCCTCTCCATCCAATGTCTTTTCGATGGATCCGCTGAGAATATAAATGAACTCTTCGCCTTCGTGCTGAAACGTTTCAGATTGAAAATTTGGCGGGCAATTCATGATAAAAGCCGAAAGTTCGTGACCGGGAAACTCGGAGCTTAAGGCCTCATAGGAGACGCCTGTGTCGGAGATCGAGAACTTGGGCCGCTGCTTGGCATAGGATACGGAATCTCCTGGTTTTGGTCGCGCGACAAAATAGTCTAGGCCGAGGTCCAATGCATGAGAAATCTGCGCTAGAGTTCCAAGAGACGGGGTCGCATTGCCCCGCTCGACCTGAGATAAATAGCCCACAGACATGCCCGCTTTCTCGCACAGCTCTTTGAGCGTCAAATTCCGCCGTTGACGGCATTTACGAATGAGTTGCCCCAGTTTGGCTGGCTCGATCTTTTCATTACCTGTCATATCACAGCCCAGTCTTCAAAGTTATGTGGCATTGTGTAGTCGAAAGGGCGAATATGCAAAAGACGTACCCCTTTACCCGGACAATTGGGACAACCGCGGCATGAGGTCAAGCAGCTGGGCTGTATAGTCTTGTTGCGGGTTGGTGAACAAAGTTTCGGTGTCCTGCACTTCGATCAATTTTCCTTGTTTCATAACGCCAACACGGTCACACATTTGGCGCACCACTGGTAAGTCGTGGCTGATAAATAGCATCGTCAAACCTAAGTGTTCCTGTAGATCTTTGAGAATGTTCAGGATCTGCGCTTGAATTGAAACGTCCAAAGCACTTGTCGGCTCGTCACAGATTAAAAACCGTGGCTGTGTGGCCAAGGCGCGGGCAATTGAGATGCGCTGGCGCTGGCCCCCCGAAAATTCATGCGGATATTTGGACGCTGCCGCGCGGGTCAGCCCTACACGGTCCAATAGTTCATGCACCCGATTGCTTACTTGATCCCGGGGTAGTAATTTGTGGTGTAGCAGCGGCTCGGCGACGATGCTTTCCACCTTCATACGCGGATTCAAGCTTGAAAACGGATCTTGAAAAATCATCTGGATTTGCTTGCGGTAGTTTGCCAATTGCTCCGACGACATTGCTGTAACGTCTTCGCCATCAAAATAGACTTGACCGTCATCAACAGGCAGGAGTGTGCCGATCATTCGGGCCACAGTAGATTTGCCAGATCCGCTTTCGCCAACGAGGCCGAATACTTCACCATCCTTAATGTCGAAAGAGACCTCATCGGCGGCAGTAAAATATTTGCGGCGCGAGGGCAGGATAGCGGACTTTTCAAGGAAATTCTTGGTGATACCTTTGACTTCAAGCAGCTTGCCCGACTTGGACAATTCAGACTTTTCCCAATTTCGCGCAAGATCTTCAATTTCAAACTTCGTGTCTCGGTCGCCGTAGCTGACCTGCGGAAAGCGGTGTAGTTTGACCATCGGGCGTGGCACAGCAGAGATTAGCGATTTGGTGTACGAGTGTGCGGGTGCGCCTAACACCTGATCCGTAGTGCCGCTTTCCACCACCTTGCCAGAGTACATAACCGTCACTTGTTCTGTGGTGTCTGCAATCACCCCCATGTCGTGAGTTACAAGGATCACACCCACCTGCGTCTCGCGTGCAAGTTCTTTGATCAAGTCCAACACCTGCGCCTGAATAGAAACATCAAGCGCTGTCGTCGGTTCGTCCGCCACGATGACAGACGGTTCGGAACATAGAGCAAGCGCGATGACGACGCGCTGCCGCATACCACCTGAGAACTGATGTGGATATTGGTCAAAACGTGTGGTCGGGTCGGGGATTGATACGCGGTCCAGTAAGCTCAACGCACGTGCGCGTGCTTCACTGGCAGATACCTTAAGATGCAGTTGGATGGTTTCAACAAGCTGTTCACCAATGGTGAATAGCGGGTTAAGCGAGGTTAGCGGGTCTTGAAAGATCATGCCAATTTCGTGGCCGCGAATAGCGCGCTTTTCGTCCATGTTCAGGTTGTCGATGCGGCGGCCTTTAAGCCAGATTTCACCTGATGCGATACGCGCAGGGTCATCCAGCAGGCCAATCACCGCATTGCCGGTCATCGACTTACCTGCACCGCTTTCGCCCACAACGCCGCGGATTTCACCGGGGCGAATGTCATAGGTCACGTTCTCAACCGGTTTGATCAGCCCGTGGCGGGTCGGAATTTCGACAGTAAGGTTACGGATGGACAGTACAGGTTCGGTCATTTCAGCCTCGGGTTCAGTGCATCACGCAGCCAATCACCCAGCATGTTCACGCTCAATGCCAGTGCCAGCAGGGTGCAGGCAGGGAAAAACAAGATCCACCATTCACCCGAAAACAGATAACCTTGGCCGACACGGATCAAAGTCCCCAATGACGGTTGCGTCGGTGGTGCGCCGACACCCAGAAAGCTAAGCGTGGCCTCCGCAATAATTGCCAAGGCAAGCGAAATGGTGGCGATTACCAGCACCGGCGACAGTATGTTGGGCAATATGTGGCGCATCATAATGGCCGAGGGCCGACGCCCGATCAGACGTGCTGCGGATACATAGTCTTTGTTCTTTTCAACCAGCGTAGCCCCGCGCACGACCCTTGCAAATTGTACCCAATCACTCAGGCCAATGGCGAGGATCAGCACCCAGATCGCCATTTGATCGCGATGCTCAATCGGGGTGATCCCCTTGGCCACGCCAAAGATCAGCATCGCTACAAGGATCGACGGAAATGTCAGCTGCACGTCAGCGATCCGCATGATCAGACTGTCGATCCAGCCACCAAAGTATCCGGCGAGCAAGCCCAAAAAGATGCCCAAAACCACCGCAAACAACACGGCTGAAAATCCTACAAATAGTGAAATTCGCATGCCATAAAGGATGGTGGAAAACACATCGCGGCCTTGATCGTCTGTGCCCAGCAAAAAACTCTCGCCGGTAAAGGCGTTGGGGGTCATAGGCGGTGTGAAGCCGTTCATCAGGTTTAATGATGCGGGATCAAATGGGTTGGTAGGCGCGATGAAGGGTGCCAAGACCGAAGACAGAATGAGCAGGGCCGCACCCATCGCGGAAACCATAGCCACAGGCGAGCGGCGAAAGGCATAGAACAGATCACTGTCCATCGCGCGGCGCAGTTGTGAAGGAGCGGCAGGAGGCAGGCTACTTTGAGCCGCGTTGGGTTGATCGGTCACTTTGCAGCAGTCCTTAAACGAGGGTCGATGAAGGCATAGAGAATATCAACAAACAGATTGATCACGACGAACATCACAGAGATCATCATCAGATAGGCAGCCATGATCGGGATATCGACAAACTGGATTGCATTGATAAACAGCAGACCCAAACCGGGCCATTGAAAAACAGTCTCGGTGATAATGGCAAAGGCGATGATGGCCCCCAGTTGCAAACCGATCACCGTAATGACTGGCACCATGGTATTCTTGAGGGCGTGGCGAAAGTTGATGACACGGTCGCTCAAGCCTCGGGCGCGGGCAAAACGGATATAGTCTTGACGCAACACCTCAAGCATCTCGGAACGGACAAGCCGCATGATCAGCGTCATCTGATACAGACCTAAAGTTATCGAAGGCAAGATCAGCGCCTTAAGGCCCGATTCAGTCAAGAAGCCAGTCGTCCACGACCCGATGTGTACAACATCGCCACGGCCAAAGCTGGGCAACCACCCTAAGGTCACGGAAAACAGGTAGATCAGCAAGATACCAATCAAAAATGTAGGCAGAGACACCCCAATCAGCGAGGTCGACATAATGAAATTCGCGGCAAACCCGTCGCGGCGAATGGCGGTGAACACGCCCAGTACAATCCCCAAAGCCACGGCAAACAGGGCCGATAGGGCGGCCAGCTCCAGCGTTGCGGGCGCGCGCTCCATCAGGATCACAGACACTTGCCGACCCTGACGGTAGCTAACTCCAAAATTGCCTTGGACTGCTTCGGTCAGAAACCGGAAATATTGAACCGGCACCGATTTATCCAGACCCAGTTGGCTTCGCAAACGCTCGACGTCTTCCATCGTGCGTTCCTGACCCAGCATATTTTCGACAGGATCGCCTACAAAGGTGAACATCGAGAATGCAATGGCACCAGTGACCAACAGCACCAGCAGGGACTGCAAAACACGTTTGAAGATAAAATGCAGCATCTTGAAGCTTTCTGTGCCCATGCAGCGCAAGGGCTACATAGCAGTTTTACAGATCATTTACAGAGAGACAGCGCGCCTATGATGTCCGTGCCAGCAAAGGAAAAGGTCGCCCGCAACAGGTACGGGCGACCTGGATCAATTTACTTCATCGTGAAATATTTGACCCTTGGCTGATCTTCTGGATCAACTTCAATTCCAACACCATCGCTCATGCCCCAGTTCAACACTTGGTGGTGAATTGGTACATAAAGCTGCTCGTCTTGGATTGTGCGCCAAATGCTGGCGATGTCTGCGTTACGCGCATCCAGATCCGTGTTTGACGCAAGTGATTCAATCTTGGCGTCCAGATCGTCATTGTCAAAACCTGTACCATTCCATGTGCCAATATCGCTTTCGCGGCCATGCACCAGGAAGTTAAAGATGTACTCGGAATCATAGGTAGGCACGCCCCAACCCAACATATAGAAGTCGGTCTTGCCATCTGTGATCAGCGGGAAGTGCTGTGCCTTTGGCTTCGCGTCAAGGTTCACTTTGACACCAATCTGACCCAGCATTCCAACGGCCGCCTGACAGATCGCCTCATCGTTGATGTAGCGGTCATTGGGACAATCCAAGCGGATAGAGAAACCATCGGCATAACCAGCCTCAGACATCAGCGCCTTGGCACCATCAACGTCCGTGCTGCTCTCAGCGTCCATCTCGGCAGTCCAGCCATTCACGAAAGGCGGTGCAATCATTCCTGCGGGCACTGACTGACCACGCATCACAACCTGACGGATCGCATCGCGGTTGATCGCCATCGACATCGCCTTGCGCACGCGCACATCAGCCAGCGGGTTTTTACCGTCTACGTTATCCGCTTCGATGTCATCGGCACCTTGGTTCATGCCGAAAAAGATAACGCGGTTTTGTGGTGCTTGCTTAACCGTCAGCCCATCAGCGCTGTCAACACGAGCCAAATCCTGTACCGGCATGTCCTGAAGGAAGTTCACTTCACCAGACAACAACGCGGCTACACGGGTCGCGGCGTTTTGGATGGGAGTATAGATGATCTCGCTGACTTCCATGGGGAACTCATCGCGGCCCCAATAGTCATCGTTGCGGGTCATGACTGTTTTTACGTCCGGTTCACGGCTCACCAGTTTGTAAGCGCCTGTGCCGTTAACATTCGTCGTCGCAAAAGTGATCTCGCCACCTTCAAAATCCTGAACTTTGGTGGTGTTGTTTGCCTCTGTCCAACCTTTATCCATGATGAACAGATTTGTCAGGTTGGAGGGCAGGATCGGGTTTGGACCGTCTGTCTCAATCTCGATTGTGTGATCGCCCGTTGCACGCACCGCAGTGATAGAGCCGATCAGCTCTTTCATGTCTGAGGTGGGCTGTTTTGCACGCTCAAAGCTGAACACAACGTCTTCGGCTGTCAAGTCTGCGCCGTCGTGGAATTTTACACCTTTGCGCAAGTTAAAGACCCAGATATTCGGGTTTTCGGCACTTGGCGCCCAATCTGTGGCCAATGTTGGAACAAAATTGCCATCGGTGTCGCGGATGATCAGCGGCTCATACATCTGGTGACGCATGGTGTGACTTGGACCCTCGTTTTGGGAGTGCGGATCAAGCGTCAAAGCGTCTCCTGCACGGGCCCAACGGAGCGTTTCAGCATTAACCATAGCCGCCGACGACATCAGCGCTGCGATTGCTAGAATTCTAGATGTTTTTTTCATGGTAACCTCTCTGTTCGTGATTTTTTATTCAAGCAGCCGGGTTTGATCTTCGTACCAACTGCTATTTTTAGAAAATTTATTCCGTTGTTTCCCCAAATCAAAGTTATAGATCACAAGGCTCCCAGAATTGCTTATTTCGAGATATCATCGGGTTGCAGATCCCGCGATGCCAGAAACCAAAGGCGTTCCTCGCAACCATAAGAAAAATATTTAATCTAAACAATAATTATTTTTGTCTACCTGATTTGCATTGTCGACGACGATAAATCCATTCGACACTTGTAGACATGGCAAATCCATCATTTTCAAAAGAAAAGGACCGACGGGATATAGTGTAGACATGACGTATATATCACCATTGAGGCTCAGGCCTCATAACCAGAACAATACGGTTGCAGCGAGTGCTATGGCCGAGAGAAAGGGTTCTGGGCATCGGTCATAGCGGGTCGCGATGCGCCGCCAGTCCTTGAGCTTGGCAAACATGTTCTCGATTTTGTGGCGTAGCTTGTAACGTGATCTGTCGTGCGGAATGGCGCACTTTGCGAGACTTGCGCGATGGAATGCACGGCTCAATCTCAATATTTTTCAGATCGTTACGGAACCAGTCCGCGTCATAGCCACGATCCGCAAGGAGTCAATCCTAAGTGACGAGAACGAAGAGATCGCCGACTGGTTGGAACGTTTGACGACCAACAAGCGGAACTGGGGCTTCGGCCTGTGTTTTCTGTATCTGCGCAACGTTCAGGGGTATGGCTGGATACTCTTACCCGGCAGTGCATGTTTACATGCATGAGAGGGCATAAACGCGTTCATCGGATCTACTGTGAACTGGAGCTGACCCTGCACATCAAGCCAAAGAAGCGCCTGAAGCGTGACAAACCTGAGCCGTTAGGCCCCGAGTGCCAGTGCCGCAGCCAGCTCACCCCGATCCGCGCATCGCCTGCAGCGTCGAACTCGCGTTCGAGGCAGTCGGGGTCGCTATAGCGACCGCCAACAAGACCCAAACCGCCAGCTTGGCTCACTGCTGCCGCCAGTGCCCCACTGCTGACGCGTGCCATTGGCGCCAGAAGAACGGGATGTTCGATCTCGAACAGATCACAAATAGGGGTGTGGATCGCCTTTTCGATTACCCAGCCCCTGCGCGCCGGTATTGTTCGACCGGCAGGCCGCCGATCCCCCAATCCTCAAGCGCGACTTCGTCAATCACGACAAAGGTTGTCGCCGGGGTTTTGTCGAGAACCCGGACCAACAAGTCTGTAACGCCGCTAATCAACTCGGCCTTCTGTTCGGCAGTAACGCCTTCGCGCGTCACCTTGATGTTTACATATGGCATATCAGTACCTTTCAGGTTTCGCGTTCGGTCATCTGGAATACCTTGGCCATGATCCGCCACGCACCATCGGTTCGCACAAAGGTCAGGAAGTCGGTGAAGTCACGCGCGCCGATAGAACAGCGAACACGGGCAAAGGCGGTATTCTCGCCCGCAAAATCTATGGCCTCGATCACGTCGCGCCGAGGCTCTGCACGTGACGCCGGAGATTCGCGTTTTGCCACCACTTGGAAATACTCATCCATCGTGCGGTGAAGAAGCGGTGTCTCATCCGCCGTTGCGTAAATGGCCTTTGGGTGAAACGCCATGGCCAGTCTCTCAGTGTCGGCGTGATAGAGACCATCAAAATAGGTCTCCAGCACGCCGGTTACGGCGGCAAACTCGCTCATGCCAACTGCTCCTGCTCGATGAGCCCTTCAGCAACCATTGCCTTCACAGTGGCCGGACGGGCCGCGATGTGAGCCACGTAAGCTTGCGTTTTCGGCCACGCTCCAAGGCTCACCCCGACAAAACCCGCCCAGTTCAGCACCACAAACGCATAAGCATCCACGACCGTGTAGGCATCGCCGAGAAGAAAGGCCCGACCGTCTGCGAGGCTCCGTTCGATATGGGCGACGCGACGGCCAACTCCGGCTTCGGTTTTCTTTCTGGCCTCGTCATTAAGCTCAGCCCCCGAGAAGAACGGGCTGAAGGATTTATGCAATTCGGACGATACGAAGTTGAGGGCTTCCTGAAGCCGTGTGCGCTCCAACGTCCCGTTTGATGGCGCAAGCCCGGCATCGGGTATTTGATCGGCAAGATACTGGAGCACGGCTGGATTTTCCGTGATGATATCACCGTCGTTGGTGACCAGAGCCGGAACATAGCCGTTCGGGCTGATCTTGCGGAAATCCTGGCCCGCTTCGGTCGTGCCCAATTCGGTGTCTGTTTTGTCGAGCTCAAACGGGATGCCCAGTTCATTCAGGATGATGTGGGATGCCATTGAGCATGCGCCGGGTTTGTAGTGAAGTCTCATTCGTCTCGTCTCCAATTGATTGGTCTGATGGAAAAGAGATGGCGCAGAGACTAACCGTTGACAACTAGGTTTCCCCTAGATACTTAAATATCGAGTTACCTTATGGAAACCTGGTTACCGAACATGGCACTCAAAGTACGCAAGAACAAAAGCCCGAGCCTGCCGCCGCCATGCATGCTGACCCATTGCATGGCTGTGATCTCTGGTGCATGGGCGGCCAACGTGATCTGGTCGCTGCGTGCGGGCCCGCGCCGCTTCAACGAACTACGAACTGACATTCCGCCGATTTCTGCCAAGGTGCTATCTACACGCTTGAGTGAGTTAGAGCAGCGCGGCGTGCTGGTGCGGAATGTGCAGCCGACCTCGCCTCCATCCGTAGAATACGCCTTGACCGATCTGGGTGGCGAACTTGTGCCTGCACTTGAGGCTATCGTGAAGGTCGGTCACAGATTGAAGGCGCTCGGCCATGGATAACGGTCGAGGTTAATCCCTTTTTCGCAATGTTACAGAAAAGAAAGCGCTGCAATTGGTGCCGGAATTTTCGAAGTATCATTTAGCGCATAAGGCATATTCACAGCAAAAGAATACCCGTTTTCAGCGATGGTTTGCCGAGGTTCGATCATTGTGCGACATCATGCAAAATGGGTTCTTGGGGTACCTTCGCTACGATCTGCATCAAGGGCCGGTCTGGGAAACAGCGCCGTTCGCTGCATCGTGCCCTAACTCACAGACTGCGGACAACGCGACCTTTCGCTGCGGCTGCGCCAATGTACGGTTCACGATTGCTAGATGGCGGCGGAAGGGGAAAAGTGCCAATCACCTGCGATCAATTCTAATATATAAATCCAAGGCGTTTGGCTTATTAGGCATTGAATGGGGGGAGTTCGGCCAGCGTGGTGTTTTCCGGCAGACTGGCGTGTGGCGTTCGTTCCTGCGTCGCCTACAAGGTCGCGTCAAAGGAAAAACCGCTCTGAGCGATCGGCAAAATCGTGCAAATGAACCGTGACTTGATCGTCGGTTAGCATAACCACACCGTAGGCCGGTGGTTCGAAATTTGCCGCAATATGATCGACGGTTCCGTTCAGCTCTAGGGCGACTTGGTGATTGAGGCCGCGCATGCAGGAATAGCTTATGCCGCGCCAACTCCCAAAGATCGCACGATGCACATGGCCAAAGAACAGGTGCCGAATACGGGCTTTGTGTGGCGCAATGATATCGTAGAACGTCTTAGCATCCCGCAACATGATCTGGTCCATTGCGGCTATGCCTGTCTTGAATGGCGGGTGGTGCATGAACAGGACGATCGGGCCGCTGGTTTGGTCCAGTTCGCGATCCAACCAAGTTTGGCGTGCCGGACAGTAAGCGCCCGCATGCGATTCAAGGTCTTTTGTGTCTAACAACAAGAACCGCCCGAACGGGGTGTCAAAACCACTTTGCACAAAACCGTTTTTGTCGCGGAGTATCTCTGGGAAAGCCGCACCAAAGGCAGCAGTGTCGTCGTGATTTCCGACCATCAAATGTACGGGTATGTTGAGCGCTTTGATTTCTCGCGAAAACCGCGCATAGGCCGCCGCGTCACCCCAATGGGTCATATCACCCGTTAGGACAACGAAGTCCGCATCACCGTGTTCCCCATTGATAGACGCGACAGCGGCGCGCAGCCGCGCAGCGGGGTCTTGTCCATAGAGCGTCCCGTCGCCAGTAACATGGGTGTCTGTGAGATGGATAAATTTCATTCTGCAGCCATGGGTTTGGCCCAATCGTCCCAATTGGTCCCCGAACTAAAAACCGGCCCGTCCCAAGTGAATGGGATCTCATGAATAGTGGTGCCCGTGTCCTGTGCTAGGATAACTGCATAAGACGGGGCCATGGGAGCGCCTTGCAGCAGCTCCTGCTCGGACAGATCAGGCAAGGATTGATTGCCGGTGGAGCGGACGCTGGCAAAAGGAATGCCGCACCACGTCCCGTGTACGGGTGCATGAACATGGCCAAAATGAATATACTCGATGCGGTCGCGGTAGATGTTTAAGAGCTTGGCCAACGGGGCGCGATCTTCGGGAATAAGAGCGATTTTATCTTCGGCAGGCAGGCCAATCGGCATGGCATTGTGATGCATGAACAGGCGCGCGCTGGTGCAGTCTTTCAATTCATTTTCAAGCCAATCGCGCCGCGCGGCGGAGAAGTGGCCAGCATGGGTGCGCGGGGCTGTTGTATCAAGGTAAATCAGACGCGTGCCGTCGACCGTTTCTGCGTAGTTGATGAAACCCGCTGCGTCTTTGGGATGGTCCGGGAAGGCCGCAAGAAAGGCGGCGCGGTCATCGTGATTGCCGATCAACAGACGCACAGGGCAGGGCAAATCGTTAAGGGCATCAACAAGTGACGCATAGGCCGCAGGTTCGCCCCAATGGGTCAAATCACCAGTGATGATGATCCGCTTAGCATCGCTATGCTGGGATCGCACATCGTCGAGCGCTTGGGCGAAACGTTTGTGGGGGTTCAGTCCGCCCATGCGTTCACCGGGAGCCGTCAAATGAATGTCGGAGATATGCACAAGCTTCATGGGTTTTAACCTTTTTAGAATAGAAATCTGGCCGCCCCCGCAAGGACGACCAGAGGTTGGTTTAGCCGTTCGGCAGCAGGTCAGCGATTTCCTCGACCAGTTCTTCCTGCAGTTCTTTCATGTCGGTGGCGTCACCGGTGACGATGCGTTCGATCCCGTCATAGATCACCTGCGTGATGGCCAAGCCGTTATCGCCGGGATAGGCCAGCCAGTCGCGCAACAGCGGAAGCTGGTCCACAGCTGTCTGCTTGTTAGGGTTCTGGTCGTAGAAATCGGCGAGGATGATCTCGTTTGCGGCCTTGTTCGGTGGCATGTAGCCCGTGGTCTTAGCCACTTCTGCAGCCCCTTCACCAGAGGTGATGAACTTCAACCAAGCCCAAGCCGCTTCGCGCACGGCAGGATCTTCGGAGGTCGAGGTCAGCATCGCTGCGTTACCGCCTGCTGGCAGACCCTTGGGGGTACCGTCAAGACCGGGGAATGGACCCGTGACAAGTTCATACTCGCCTTGGCTACGTTCAACCGCGCCGAGGGCTGAAGTGGACCAGAACATCATACCAACATCACCCGCAGAGAATGACGACAAAGCGGCCTTCCATTCAAGATTCTGCATTTCACACTCTGTGAAGATTTCCTGCATCTGCTCAAGAGCGACCAGTGCCTCTGGGCTGTCCATGGTCACGCGGCCTGCTTCGACGATGGCTTTGTCCTGGCTCCACAATAGGGCCTGTACAAACCAGTTGCCGGTGATGTTCCAGCCCCAGAAGATTGGGTTGTCGATGCCATTGGCTTTCATGGTTTTGCAGGCTGTGATGACCTCGTCCCATGTTGTTGGCAATTCAGAGATGCCACCTTCACGCAGGATGTCCATGTTGTAATAGCCTACCGGCAGAGAGATCGAGAACGGTAGACCGTAAACTTCGTCATTAAAGGTCGACAGAGATAGCATTGCTTCATGGTAGCCTTCTGTCTCAAAATTGGTCTCCGCCGCAATGAACGGGGCCAATGACTGGGCGATGCCTTTGTCGACCAATGGTGCCTGACGGTTCAAACCTTGCATGGTGACGTCTGGCAAATTGCCTGCGACAGCTTCGCGCAGAACCGTATTGGTGGCATCCTCATAAGATTCATACGTGGCGCGGAACTTTACCTCGATATTCGGGTGCGCGGCCTGAAAAGCAGGCATCATCGCCTCGTAGGTCACGTCAAACAGGTGGCTATAGGGATAGGCGAACTCAATCGTCACCTTGTCTTCGGCGAAAGCGGCGGTGGCGGAAAGCGCCAGAGCCATTGCAGTTACGGTATTTTTCATTATCTCTACTCCAGTTGGCGGGGACGTCCGGTTTGGCGATTGGTAGACCCCAATGATGTTCCCCGTATGGGGGGCAATGATCCCCTTTCGGGGCTATGGGTAGGGCGGGCCAAGGCGCGCCCTACTTCATTCCAGACAGCGTGATCCCCTCGATAAAGCGGCGTTGTGCTAGCAGGAACGCGACAATCAGTGGTGTGACAATAACGGTGGCTGTGGCCATCATCGGGCCAAAGAACGACCCGTCCCCATCGCCCTTGAACTCGCGCAAACCCAATGGCGGGGTGAATAGATCGCGGTTTCCGGTCACAACGATGCGCGGCCAGAAATAGTCGTTCCAATGGGCTACGACGGAAAAGATCGCGAAGGCCAGAAGCGCAGGGATTGCCGTGGGCAACATGACCCGCCAGACGATGGTCAGCTCGGACATTCCGTCCATGCGCGCGGCGTCAATCAGATCGTCAGGCACAGTCATGAAGAACTGGCGCATCAGGAAGATTCCAAAGACCGAGATCGTCCAAGGCACGACAAGGGCTGCATAAGTGTTGGTCAGCCCCAGCTTCGCCAGCCCGATATAAAGCGGCAATGCAATGGCGTGGACAGGGATCAACAGACAGAACAGGACCAGCCCAAAGACCGCATCGCGCCCCCAGAAATTCAGCTTTGCCAGTGCATAGGCCGCAGGCAGGGCCACAACGCTTTGGATGAGGAAGATCGAAAGCGTGACGGCCACGCCATTCAGTAGATAGCGGACAAGCGGCGCTTCGGTGAAGGCTTTGGAGTAGTTGAACACGACAGGCCGCATGGAACAGGCAGCCTCAGTCTCGGCCAAAAGAGAGGCCTGAACACTGGCGTCGTCTTGGCCCAAAAACCGGGTGCGGGCGGCTTCGATATCGGCGCGGCCCGGCTGGCGCAGGGCGATACAGCGCGGGTCGATCATCTGCTCCTGACGGCCGAAAAAGCCGCCTTCACCGCGGTCGATTTCGCCGGGGCTTTTGAACGAATAGCTGACCATCATGTAGAACGGCGCCAGCACGATTATCGCGCCAAGGATCAGCACCAGATGTTTCCACCAATCACGTGTCATCAGTAGTGCACCTTGCGTTCGACCAGCCAGCGCTGGATCAGGGTCAGAAACATCACGAACAGCAGGAATAACATCGTGATGGCCGAGCCGATCCCAATCAGGTTCTGTTGGATGCCTTTCTCGAAGATCGCGAACATCATCACGTATGCGGATTTGTTCGGCCCGCCGCCTTGCGGCCAGAAGGCTTCGATCGTGTCAAAGACTTGAAAGGCGCGAATGCAGGAAATGGTCACGACAAAGACAGTGGTTGGTCCGAGCGCGGGCCATGTGACCAGCCAGAACCGCTCCCACCCGGAACGGGCACCATCCATTTCTGCGGCGTGGTACAGCTCTCGATGCACCGACGTTAAACCGGCCAAAAACAACACCATATTAAAGCCGAAGCCCTGCCAGATGCCAATGAAACACACGACCCAGATTGCGTAGTCACGATCCCCCAGCCACAGGGGGAAACCATCGGCGCAACCACCTGCAAAGAAGGGGATGACCTCGAACCAGGTGCCGCATGCCATTTCTAACGTACGGTTCACCATGCCAATGGTTGGATGCAGCATAAATTCCCAAGCAATTGCCATTGCCAGAAGCGTGGCCATCACAGGTAGGAAATAGATCGTTTTGTAGATGTCCCCGATCCGGCCCAATGAGTGGACAAGCAAAGCCGCTCCAAGGCCAAGACCCACGGAAATTGGCACCACTGTGACCACATAGGTAAAGGTCGCGACAAACATCTTTTCGTAAGTGGAGCGGGTGAACAGGCGTTCGTAGTTTTTCAGCCCGATCCAATCGAAACCAGCGTTGCCCAATGAATAGTTGGTGAAAGACAGGACACCAGCCACGATGATTGGTATCAGCAGGATTAAGACCATCAGCGCCAAGGCAGGCGCGACCAACCCCCAGCCCGCGCGCGCAGGTCTGTTGTCGGTTTTGGGTTTGGTGACATCTGCTGCGACGCTGGATTCCAATACCACCATGTCAGGCCACCTCAGGTGCGCAGGTGACAGCACCTTCGACGTGACGCAACCGCGCGCCCCCCGCGTCGAATATTATCGCCGCGCTCAAATCAAAGCTCAGACCAACCTGCGCACCCAGACCCAATCTGTGCCGTTGTGCTGGCATCGCTCGCAAGGTCACCCGCGATCCATTGCTGTCTAGCGCAACTTGGGCGAAGACTTCTGATCCGAGATTTTCTAAATGCACTACACGTCCGGTCAAATGCGGCTTGGATTGGGTCAATTGCAGGGCCTCGGGGCGCAGACCCATCTGCATCACCTTTGGGCTTTCGGTAGATAAGTGAGAATTCAAAACCTGATCAAACAGCATTAGTGCGCTACCGTTGCGCTCCAAGGGCAGGACATTGATCTTGGGCGAGCCAATGAATTCAGCCACGCGAATATCGTCAGGATCTTCATAGATCACATCTGGAGCCGCACATTGCAGGATTTCACCGCCCATCATCACCGCGATCCGGTCAGACATGGTCATGGCTTCGACTTGATCATGGGTGACGTAGATGAACGTGGCCTTCAGGCGGCGGTGCAACTCGGCGATCTCGGCGCGGGTCTGAACGCGCAGCTTCGCATCAAGGTTTGATAGCGGTTCATCCAACAAAAACGCCGCCGGATCGCGCACCAACGCGCGGCCCAAGGCAACACGCTGTCGTTGGCCGCCTGACAATTGCCCTGGCTTGCGATCAAGAAGCGCCGCGATTTCCAGCATCTCGGCCGCATGCCGGACAGCTTGGGCGATGTCGTCTTTATGCGTCCGCGCACCGGGCAAGATACCGCCCAGCACCGGCAACCGCTGCAGGGCTGTCATTTGGCGCATCTGCAAAGGCACAGCGATATTCTCGGCCACGGTCAAATGCGGGTAAAGCGCATAGGATTGAAACACCATCGACAGATTGCGGTCCGCGGCGCGGAGCTGTGTCACCTCCGCACCGCCGATTGCGATGGTGCCGCTAGTCGGCGTTTCCAGTCCTGCGATAATCCGCAATAGGGTCGACTTTCCGCAGCCAGAAGGGCCCACAAGTGAAATGAATTCTCCATCCTTCACGTCCAAGGTCACCCCTTTCAAGACGGAGGTCTCTCCGAAGTGCTTGGTGACAGATGCGATGTGCAAATCTGACATGTGATTCCCCTTTGGTTCAACCAAGGGAATAGGTGGCGAGCACAACAGTTTTGTGTCGTCATATTAGTGAAACCGATGGGTTCTATCTGAGGGGCAAAAGGAAAGATCATGCGCCCCAACCACCATCAATTCGAAGCCTTTGCCTATGTCGTCCGTGAGGGGAGCTTTTCCGCTGCGGCCGCACGGCTTGGCGTTACCCAATCCACGATCACGCAACATATTGCCAACCTTGAAAAAAGCGTCGGGACACTTCTTTTGCTGCGTGGACGCGACGGGGTGGAACTGACCCCAACCGGACTGGATTTTTATGATCTGGCAGACCGCATGAGCGCCCTCAGCGCAGAGGTCACCGAGAGGCTCGAGGGGTTCAACGCCATGAAAGAAGGGCGCCTCAAGATCATCGGAAATGCGCCACAAC
Source organism: Sulfitobacter sp. M05 (assembly GCF_029285175.1). GTDB lineage: Bacteria > Pseudomonadota > Alphaproteobacteria > Rhodobacterales > Rhodobacteraceae > Sulfitobacter. Next base: position 188,521 of record NZ_JABEDH010000004.1, read on the forward strand.
CCGCGCTGAAAATCATCGCCCGGTTTCAGCGCCGTTTTCCCGATATCCGCGTCGATTTTGGGCTTTACGATTGGACGACGGCCAAATCAATGATCGGCAACCGCCTTGCGGATGTAGGCTTGATCACGGATGCGCCCGATCACGAGCATTGGGAAAAGATCCATATAGAAAGCGCCCGTTACATGATCTATTGCCGCTGCGATCACCCTTTCGCCAAGCGCACCAAGATTTCACTGTCTGAACTTGAACAAGAGACAGTCATTGTGCCCGAGAAGGGGTCGCTCACGCGCCGCTTACTTGACCACACTTGCGATCGTTACGACATTTCCCTTAATCGCGTAGCCATCATGACGACTTTCCCATTGATGTGCGAAGCGGTGTTGCAGGGCATTGGTGTCGCCTTGTTCCTTCAAAACAGCAGCTTGATCAAAAACAATCTTTGCGAAATTGACATCGAAGAAATGCCCGAATCCCGAAAGACGTCGCTCATCGCAACCAAAGATCGCACGCGATTGAAACTCGTTTCAGAATTCATCAATGCCGCCATTGAATGAGAATACTCCGAGCATTCGGTTCCACTTTGCGAACTAAAAGCAGCCATTCATGTGTCCTGCAACATTGGAAGGGTTGAGCTGAATTCGTTGAAAAAGTCCTTGGTTTCGGCAGGCTGGTTTGGGGTAGAGGTTTGATTTTGTTGAGATGTCGAGGGCGTGGCCGCCGCTTCAACCTGCGGCGGGCGGCATTGGCTTGAGTTTGGCCCGTTTTCGGAGATTTTGGGCGGTGGCTGCGAGGGTAAACTCGTCTTGAACGCCACATGGGCTTCGTAGTCGGAGCCGTCCCAGGCCGAGGATGCGTTTAAGATGGGCAAAGAGCATCTCTGCCTTTTTCCGTCGCGCCTGCCACACGAAGAAAGGGCCGTCCCGTCATGGGGCGGCTCCCTCGATGACGATGCTGAAAGGGTACACACCCGTGACACCCGTTGTACCCGCTAGAACAGCAGCAACGAAGGTCACCACAAACGGGGGCATTATTGGGGGCATTTCGCGCCTGCTTTGGCCCCTCGGGACAATCAAGCATCATGTAAGAAAGACTTGGCTGGGGTGGTAGGATTCGAACCTACGATCTCCTGTACCAAAAACAGTTGCCCTACCACTAGGCCACACCCCAATCCGTGCCGCTAGATAGTCCGAGAGAAATCCACGCGCAAGACCCCAAATTACAAAAATCTTCATTCTTCTGATGCGGTGTCGCTCAACAGGTCGTGGCGTGACAGTTCTGCACGTTCCTGATCGACGATTTTTTCCAGTTCCTGATCCTGAGTTGCGGCCACTTCCTGCACCGGTGCTGGGGTCTGAGGTTGTTTATGGCTTTCAGTAAGTTGTTTTTTATCAATATCTTGCGTTTCTACCGGCAGGTTCTCGATCCGGTAGCTTGGCACAGGGGCGGCGATGGCGTCGGCGTCAAAAGCCGCCTGTGTCAGCCGGATCGCTTCGGAGCGGGCGAGGGTGATATTTGTTTCGTTCTGGTTGATCCATGCGGCCATCGACAGGGTGATCCAGAAATCATCGACTGATTCCACCCAGACCGAGGCTTCGGGTTCAGACAGGACAAAGGGCAAACGGTTCAGCACCTCAAGCGCAAGCGTGCGGGCGTGATCCAGATCGGCGTCAGACGCGACGCTGAGCGCGAAGGTGAACCGCCGTTCAGCATTGCGCGAATAGTTGACGATGCGGCTTTTGAAGACAGTGGCATTGGGAATGCGAATATGGTTGCCGTCAAAGCTGAGCAGGATTGTGGCGCGGGATGTCAGGCGAATTACCTTGCCGGTGTCGCCTTCGATTTCGACGGTATCATTGGGGCGAAAGGGCTGGCGGATCGACAACATGATCGAGGCGATGAAGTTTTCCACGGTATCGCGTACGGCAAATCCGATGGCGAGGCCGGCAATCCCCGCCGCCCCCAGAATGCCCGACAGCAGGGCGGTGGCATTCACAATATCAAGGGCAATGACCAGCCCCCCGATGACAAACAGCAGGCGGGTAATCTGGCGGTAAATATCCGCGATAAATGCATTGGGAGACAGGCGGTCCCAAGGTTGTTTCCGCCGCGCCAGCCAAAAGCCAAAGACCACCACAAGCGCAAACACCGACAATGCCACCAAGGCCAAAGGTAGAAAGGCAATCAATTGGGTCGCGCGCGTTCTGAAACGGTCCATGGCGGGGTTCAGCCGCTCTACAACATCGGTGCTTTCCTGAACGGTATTTTCAATCGCAACAACGCCCTCGATGCGGCTGGCCAGCTCGTTCAGACGGTCGGCCTTGCCGGGGTCCAATGTGGTGCCGCGCAGCGTCACAATACCCGAGGAGACCGTCACGCTGATGTCGTCATAACCGTCCAGCTCGCCCAGGATATCGCGAATCCGGTTGGCAATGGCCGCATCCGCGCTGGCATTGTCGCTTAGGGCGATGGTGCCGGTAGGTTGTTCAGCGGTTTGTGTATGGGCCGCAAGGGGCAGGACGAGGCAAAGCAGGACGGCAATAATACGCATGATAAATCCAGTGATTTGAATATCACGAGGCTAATCGGGTGTCCGGGCTTTGGCAATTGGGGGCGCGGAGCCGCGCCCCGTGTCAGATCAACCGTCGCATTTGAGCAGAATCGCACCGCTGCGCCCGCCAGCCTCAACCGCGTGATGGGCCGCGATGGCGTCCTCCAGCGGGTAAACCTGTTCAACAGGGCAGGTTAGCGCGCCTGCGGTCAATGCCGCGTGCAGCTTGTCGATCATTGCGGCGCGTTCAGCTGGTGGCAGCAGATAGATCAACAGAATGTCGATGGTCACTGCTTTGAACAGCAGGGGCAGGAACGGCAGGGTTGGTTCCATGCTTTTGGCCGACCCATAGGCGGCAAGGCGTCCGTTGGGGGCAATCACTTCGGCGTCCAGCGCGATATTGAGGCCAAATTCAACTTCGACCACCGTTGAAATCAGGGCTCCGTCATTGGCGGTAAGGATTTGTGCCGCAAGGTCAGGGGCGCTGTAATCCAACACCACATCAGCACCTGCGGCTTGCACACGGGCGGTGTCACGCGGGCTACAGGTGGTGATCACCCTTGCGCCGCCCCATTTCGCCAATTGCACAGCCAGCAAGCCGACTGTGCCGGCCCCGCCTTGAATAAGGACGGTCTGGCCGGTGATGTCATGGCCGCCAAAGACGGCAAGTGCCGCCGTCAGCCCCGGAATTCCAAGGATCGCGCCGGTTTCAAGGCTGACATCATTAGGCAGGGGAACTGCCATGGCGGCGGGCAGAGTGATGTGGCTGGCGGCGGTGCCCTGCGGGCGTTGCCACTGGCCGTTCCAGATCCAGACGCGTTGCCCGATACGGGCGGCGTCGACGCCCCCGCCAACCGCCTCGATCACACCGGCACCGTCACTGTGCGGGATGATTTGTGCAAATGCCGGCGTGGTCATGCCGGGGCGGCCGTTGCGGGATTTCACATCGGACGGGTTTACGCCGGAATAGGCAATGGCCACGCGCACCTCGCCGGGTTGCGGGGCAATGTCGTCCAGGGTTTGAAGCTGCAAAACGTCTTTGGCGGGGCCAAGTTTAGTATAGGTAATGGCGCGCATGAGGTGTCCTTTCAGGGGGTGTTGGGGGCACCCTGTCGGAAACCGGGCAGGCATGCAATTGCGCCGCTGCGTGCGGTGACGCGCTGTACTTGCCCGCGGGCAATTCGCGAAACGCGCTTTGATATCATGTATTTGTTATTTATTAACAGTGTCTTAATCTTATTTTTTGATCCGTTCAGTTGCGCAGTTCGCTAGCGCCAACTCCCCAAAGCCGTGATTTCGGTGCCCACCCTTTGTAGCCGCCCGAACGCAACTCGCACCATTCCAGATCGCAATCTCCCAAACGTGCGACTACCCCCAACTCAAGCGCCGCAGACACCGGTGCGCCTGGGTCGGGCCGCACATGCAATTGCAGCATGTCCTGTTCGATCAGCACAGTTCGGGTTCCCGAAAGCAGCGAATAATGGACCCAGCCGCCCATGCCGTCCCGGTCCTCGACACGGCGCCAGTGGCCGTGTTCTGCGGTGATCAAGAGCGGCATGTCACGGCGTTTGAAGACCCAGTCGATGCGATGTGACAGGGAAGGGCCGCGGCGTACGTTGCCCTCGGCGGCTTTCATCGAAACATAGCGCGGCAAAGGGAGACTGGTGACACTGCCGACCTTGCCGCCGCCGGCAGGCGACGCGGCAAGCGGGACGGACAACAGCAGCGCCAGAAGCGCCTGCATTAGCGAAAATCGGAACATGGGTGCTGCCTGCACTTTGATTTGTTTGCTCTTTTGCTGCGCGGGGTTCTTGTGCCTTGCGCTTGCATGGGACACCATGGCGCTCAGAGCAGTGAAGGCCAAGGCCCAGGAGAGAGACATGTCAAAGAAACGTTTGAGTGTTGTAGTCACGCGACGGTTACCGGATGCGGTAGAAACCCGTCTGTCAGAGCTGTTTGACGTCAGGTTGCGCGAAGATGACACGGCGATGACCCGCACCGAACTGACCGAAGCGATGAAAACAGCAGATGTATTGGTGCCCACGGTCACTGATGACATTGATGCGGCAATGATTGCACAGGCGGGAGAGCAGCTGAAGCTGATCGCCAACTACGGGGCGGGGGTTGATCACATCGATGTGGCCACAGCCCGCCAGCGCGGTGTTCTGGTCAGCAATACCCCTGGCGTATTGACTGAAGATACCGCCGATATGACCATGGCGTTGATTTTGGGTGTCACGCGCCGCATGTCCGAAGGTATGGCGATGATGCAAAAGGGCGAATGGTCTGGTTGGGCCCCGACGGCATTGCTGGGCGGGCGGGTCAGCGGGCGCCGTTTGGGAATTCTGGGCATGGGGCGGATCGGTCAGGCTGTGGCGAAACGCGCGGCGGCCTTCGGGATGCAGGTGCATTATCACAACCGGCGCAAACTGCATGAAAGCATCGAAAACAGTCTGGAAGCGACCTATTGGGAGAGCCTTGACCAGATGGTGGCGCGGATGGACGTGATCAGTGTGAACTGTCCCCATACACCAAGCACCTTTCATTTGATGAACGCGCGGCGGCTGAAGTTGATGAAGCCCGACGCGGTGATTGTGAATACCTCGCGCGGGGAGGTGATCGACGAGAATGCGCTGACGCGGATGCTGCGCGCGGGCGAGATCAAGGGCGCAGGGCTGGATGTTTATGAACACGGTACAGCGGTGAATCCGCGGTTGCGCGAATTGGATAACGTGATGTTGCTGCCGCATATGGGGTCGGCGACATTGGAGGGGCGGCTTGAGATGGGGGAAAAGGTGATCATCAATATCAAAACTTTTGATGACGGTCACCGGCCACCGGATCAGGTGGTCCCGTCGATGTTGTGACGGCGGCCCCTGTCGAAAGGGGCGGGCAAGCCCGCATGTGATTTTATTAATTTTCCTAAAAGGGGAAAATTTGATGAGGGCGCTGCCCTCATACTCCCGCAGGATTTAAGGCCAAAAAGAGAAACAAGGAGAGGTGCCATGTGGAAGGTTCTGAGTGTTTTATCGGTGGTTCTGGCGGGAGCTGCGGGGGCGCAGCAGGTGGCAGATGCTGTTGAGCCGGAAGCGGGCGGCGCGGGTGTGTTTAAGGGGCTGCCTGCGCAGATCGCCACGGCATTGGCTTCCAAGGATGCCGGTGTGCCGGTTGTTGCTTCGGAGTGGATGATCGCGGCGGCCAATCCACATGCGGTCAAGGCTGGCGCGGATGTATTGGCTGCCGGAGGCACGGCGGCAGACGCCTTGGTGGCGGTGCAGGTTGTTCTGGGGCTGGTCGAACCGCAGTCATCCGGTCTGGGCGGTGGTGCCTTTCTGGTTTGGTATGATGCGGCAACCGGAGAGCTGACGACGTTGGACGGGCGTGAAACCGCGCCTTTGGCGGTGACGCCGCGTTTATTTCAGGATGCCGCGGGGGAGCCGTTGAAGTTTTTCGACGCGGTTGTGGGCGGGCGTTCTGTTGGCACGCCGGGCACACCTGCCTTGCTGGCCGAGGTGCATCGGCGTTGGGGCACGCAGGACTGGGCGTCGTTGTTGGTCCCTGCCGAGGCGTTGGCGCGCGACGGATTCACGGTTTCGCCGCGCTTGGCGAAACTGGTAGTGGGGGATGCAGAGCGGCTGGCGTCCTCAGCTGTGACGGCAGCCTATTTCATGCCGCAGGGGGTGCCGGTGGCCGCCGGGGATGTGTTGAAGAACCCGGCTTATGCGGCGACGCTTGCGGCCTTTGCCGAGGACGGGGACGCCGCGTTTTATGGTGGGCCGATCGGACGCGACATCGTGGCGACAGTACAAGGCGCTGAGGGCAATCCGGGTGTTCTGGCCGAGGTTGATCTGGCGATTTATCAGGTCAAGGAGCGACCGGCGGTCTGTGCGCCTTATCGCGGGCATGAGGTGTGCGGCATGGGGCCGCCGTCTTCTGGTGCGGTGGCCGTCGGGCAGATACTGGGCGCGCTCGAAGGGGTTGATCTGAGTGCAGGGCCGCAGGATTTGACGGTACGGCGGTTGATGGGCGATGCGGCGCGTTTGGCCTTTGCCGATCGTGGGCGTTATCTGGCGGATGATGATTATGTGCCTGTGCCAGTGACCGGTTTGCTGGACCCGGCCTATCTGGCAGAGCGGGCCAAGCTGTTGGATACCGGTATGGCCTTGGAGGAGGTCAGTGCGGGAGAACCGAAATGGGATCATGCGCTGAATTGGGCGGATGACGAGAGTATCGAGTTGCCCTCGACCTCGCATATCTCGATCGTGGACAAGGCCGGTAATGTGGCCAGCATGACAACGACAATCGAGAATGGTTTTGGCAGCCGCCTGATGGTGGGCGGCTTTCTGTTGAATAATGAGTTGACGGATTTTTCCTTCCGGACGCATCGGGATGGGGTGCCGATTGCCAACCGGATCGAACCGGGCAAGCGGCCCCGGTCGTCGATGGCCCCGACCATTGTCATGAAGGATGGTGCCCCTGTGATGGCTGTAGGGTCACCCGGCGGATCACGGATCATTGGATATGTGGCCCAGACCATTGTGGCGATGATCGACTGGGGTATGGATGTGCAGCAGGCAGTCAGTGTGCCCCATGCGGTGAACCGGTTTGGCACCTATGACCTTGAGGAAGGAACCGCATCGGTTGAGCTGACCGAGGGGTTGACGGCCATGGGATTCAAGGTGGGCACGCGCGGGTTGACCAGTGGGCTGCATGTGATTGCGATGGGGGATGAATTGCAAGGCGGGGCGGACCCGCGGCGCGAGGGCATCGCCTTTGGGCAGTAAGGAGAGACTGTATGGCTGATGGTGGGGCGCAGGTGCGCAACAAGGATGGGATCGCAGCGGCGCTGGGTGTGCTAAAGCAGCAGTTTGGCGAACGGTTTCAGACCGGGCAGGCCATTTGCGAACAGCATGGGCATACCACAACGTGGATCGAGAACCAGATGCCGGATGGGGTGGTTTTTGCCCGGTCGACCGCCGAAGTGGCGCAGATCGTAAAGGTTTGTGCGGCCCATCAGGTCCCAGTGATCGCCTTTGGTACCGGCACGTCGCTGGAGGGGCATGTGAATGCGCCGCTTGGCGGTATCTCCATCGACCTCAGCCAGATGGATAAGGTGCTGGAGGTTAATGCCGGTGATCTGGATTGCCGCGTGCAACCGGGGGTCACACGGGAGGCGCTGAATACGCATTTACGCGACCAAGGCCTGTTCTTTCCAATTGATCCGGGCGCCAACGCGTCGATTGGCGGGATGACCGCGACGCGGGCGTCGGGCACCAATGCGGTGCGCTATGGCACGATGAAGGACAATGTGATCAACGTCGAGGCGGTGATGGCGGACGGGTCAATCATCCGCACGGCAAGGCGGGCGAAAAAAACATCAGCCGGATATGACCTGACGCGGCTGATGGTCGGCTCTGAAGGGACATTGGGCATCATCACGGAAATTACTCTGCGTTTGCAGGGGATACCTGAAGCGATGTCTGCGGCACGCTGTTCGTTTCCCAGTGTTGAGGCGGCTGCGAAAACCGTGATGGCGGTGATCCAATACGGTGTGCCTGTGGCGCGGATCGAATTGCTGGACAGTGCCATGGTCGGGGCGGTGAATGCCTATTCCAAGCTGGATTTACCGGTGTCGCCGATGTTGCTGCTGGAGTTTCACGGATCGGATGCTGGTGTGGCAGAGCAGGCAGAGACCTTTGGCATGTTGGCTGAGGAACAGGGCGCCATGGGGTATACCGCCACCAAGACCCTTGAGGAACGCAACAAGCTTTGGCAGGCGCGTCACGATGCCTATTGGGCGATGATGACGATCAGGCCTGGTTGTGACGCGGTGGCATCCGATGTCTGTGTGCCGATTTCACGGCTGGCGGAGGCCCTGACGCTGGCCGAGGCCAAGGCGGCAGAGATGCGGGTTGTCGCACCCACGGTGAGCCATGCGGGGGATGGTAATTTCCATGCCACGGTATTGGTGAATATGGCGGATGCAGACGAGGTGACCAGAGCCAAGGGTTTCATTTCGTGGCTCAATGATATGGCCATCGGGATGGAAGGTACCTGCACCGGTGAGCATGGGATCGGGCAGGGCAAACGCCCCTATCTGGAGCGCGAACTGGGGCCGGAAACATTGGCGGTGATGGGGTTGATCAAAAAGGCGCTGGACCCGGCGAACATCATGAACCCCGGTAAGATCTTGTCGCAATAACACTGCGGTCCGGGGCTGCCCTGGCTTTGTCAATTCCTGCCTTGGAAACGGCGGTTCTTCTGTGATGTCGGACTCTGAATTTTTTGGGCCGGCACCGAGGAATGTCTTCCTTGTCGTTATCGGGAAGAGCAGGACAGCCGGTTCGGGTGCTTTGATGCTTGAAGCCTAGGCTGCGTAAACAGTCGGATAGCGGCACAAGGTCGGTTTTTTGTTATGTTGGGTCGGCTGACGCACCGTGATCTCGGCAAGGCGGCGTAAAACAAACGCAACACTGTCAGAAGGATTCGGGGCATATGAAAACGAACGTCAAAGCATTGGTTGTCGGCGGCGGTGCCGTGGGAACCTCGATTGCCTATCATCTGGCAGCGGCTGGTTGGGATGATGTCATGCTGCTTGAGCGGGACGAGCTGACCTCGGGCTCGACATGGCACGCGGCGGGCTTGTTGCCCTATTTCAATATGTCATATGCGACGACCCACATTCACGATTATTCCATCAAATACTACAAAACGCTTGAGGAAGAGACCGGTTTGAACGCAGGCTTTGCCGTTGTCGGTAACTTGCGTATGGCGCAGACTGATGAGCGTATGGACGAATATATGCTCTATGCCTCTACCGCCGAAACATGCGGCGTACCTTATCAGTTTATGACACCGGATGAGGTAAAGGCGAAATGGCCGTTGATCCGCACCGAAGATTTGAAAGGTGCGCTGTATCACGAAACCGACGGCTATATTAACCCCGCGGATGTCACCATGGCGATGGCCAAAGGGGCCCGCCAGCGTGGTGTCGCAATCGAACGCAAGTGGCAGGCGGATGCATTTCACTGGAACGGCACCCATTGGGAGGTGACCGTGACAAAGATGGTCGAAAAGGGCGGCAACCTTGTGCCCTCCGACGAACAGCTTGTCATCACTGCCGAACATGTTGTGACGGCATCGGGTAATCACGCACAGCGCACTGCCAAGATGCTGGGCATCAAGATGCCGGCCATTCCGGTTGAACATCAGTTCATCGTCATGGATCAGGATCCCGATCTGGTAAAATGGCGTGGTGAGGGCAATGTTGAACACCCTGTAATCCGCGATGCGGACGCGCAATCTTATGTGCGTGAAGAGCGCGGCGGCTGGATTTTGGGGGTCTATGAAAAAGACGCACCGGCCCGGTTTGAATACGGTGTGCCAGACAGCTTCCGTGCGGACCTGTTCCAGTTGGACCTTGAGCGGATCGAAAGCCAGTATGAAGCGATGATCCACCGCATTCCGTCCTGCGAGGAAAGCGGGTTGAAAGATGATTTCAACGGCCCGATTTGTTACACGCCTGACGGCAATCCCTTGGTTGGTCCGGCCCCCGGTTTGCGTAACATGTGGTTGGCTGAAGGCTTTTCATTCGGCATCACGGCGGCGGGTGGCACCGGCTATTACCTTGCACAGCTGATGGTGAACGGGGAGGCCGAGATCGACATGGCGTCGCTTGACCCCAAACGTTACGGCGATTGGATGACCACCGAATTTGCGGCCCGCAAGAATGAAGAGTGCTACGAACACGTTTACATTTTGCACCACCCTGATGAGGAACGGCCCGCTTGCCGGCCTCTGCGTACCTCGCCGGCCTATGACCGGCAGGCCGCACGTGGCGCACAGTTTGGCTGGGTCAACGGCTGGGAACGTCCGAACTATTTCGCACCTCAGGGGTTTAACGATCACGATGCACGGTCGTTCCGCCGTGGGGGGTGGTGGCAGTACGCAGTGGAAGAAGCCAAAGCGGTCCGCGAAGGCGTTGGCCTGATCGACGCCACAGCATTCACCAAACATGTGGTCAAAGGACCCGGTGCCACGGCTTTCCTTGACTGGTTCACCTGTAACAAACTGCCGTCCGTGGGGCGCATTAACCTGACCTATGCACTGACCGGGGCGGGCACGACACGTACGGAATATACCATCGTGCGGATTGCGCAGGACGAGTATTATCTTGTGAGTGCAGGGGCTTGGACAGCCTATGACAGTGATTACCTGCGCAAGGCGATCGAAGATAAAGCTCCTGAATTCGGCTATATCGAATGCCATGATGTGACCACGCAGTGGGGCGTGTTCGCCATCGCCGGACCAAAATCGCGCGATGTGCTGAACGAGATCGTCAAGGACGGCGAGCCGGAAACGGTATTGTCCAACAAGCGTTTCCCCTGGCTGACCATGCGCAACATCGAATTGGGCATGTGTCCGGTGCGGGCGATCCGTGTGGCCTATACCGGCGAATTGGGTTGGGAGCTGCACCACCCGATTGAGATGCAGAACTACTTGTTCGACCAGCTTGAAAAAGCCGGTGAAAAGCACGGGATGAAACTGGTCGGGGCGCGGGCACAAAACTGGTTGCGGCAGGAAAAATCCTATCGCGCCTTTGGCAACGAGCTGGGCCGCGATGCCACCCCGCTGGAGGCCGATCTGCCACGTTTTGTCGACCTGTCAAAGGAGTTTCACGGAAAAGCAGCGATGGAGGACCACGGCGTTAACGTGAAATGCGTGACTGTGCTGATCGACGGGCCTGCCGACGCAGACCCATGGGGCCGCGAGGTGCTATATGTAGAAGGTGAACGCACAGGTCGTCTGACCTCGGGCGGCTATTCTGTGGCTTTTGAAAAATCCATTGGCATGGGCTATGTGAAGCCGGAACATGCGGTTGTCGGGACCAAGTTAAAGGTGAAAATGCTAGATCAGCTGTGGGACGCCGAGATTGTCGAGGACAGCCCCTATGATCCCAAGAACACCACAATCCGCGTGGATGGCTGAGGGATTCACAATTTGTTAATCTGAATTTGGAAGGGTGAAGAAACCCTTTCAAATCGGAGCGACAATGGATGAATTACTGAAAGAAAGGTCTGTTTCCGAGCTATTGGCCCTACATGCAGAGGTTTCCGGCCTGTTGAAATCCAGCGGGGCCGTGCGATCTTCGAACAATCCGGCGGGCGACTATGCCGAAACACTGTTTTGTAAGGCCTTTGGGTGGGAGATGGCGGGGCCGTCGATCAAAGGATACGATGCCCGCGACGCGCAGGGTGTCCGTTATCAGATCAAGTCACGGCGGTTGACTGAAACCAACGGTTCGCGCCAGCTGTCCGCATTGCGAAACCTGCAGGACCGGCCATTTGATTTTCTGGCCGGCGTGCTTTTTTCAAGTGACTATCGCGTATTCAAGGCGGCGATTGTGCCGCATCGGCTGGTTCTGGAAAACACCCGCATTTCGGCCCATACCAACAGCCGATTGTTCCATTTGCGCGATGCGGTATGGAACTGGCCAGACGTGCGCGACGTCACAAAAACACTGCGTGCCGTCCGGCTCTAGCCGGCCTTTGCAACATTACTGCGCGCGCCTTGCCAGCCAGGCGTTCCATGCCTCGCGTCCACCGGAGAAAGCGTTCAGATCAACGTCGCCTTTGATGCCGGGAAGGATCCCTGTCGCGCTATACTGCCAGAACTTCCAGCTCTGACCGGGAAAGGCCTCGCGCGGGGTTTTGGCGGTGGTGCGCAGCCAGTATTCATACCCGCGAAAGGCTTTCAGGTTGTTCTCTCTGTAAAATTTTGGGGTGGTATAGATGATTGGGCGTTGACCGTAATGTGCCTCAACGATGCGCAACCAGACCCGCATCTGGCGTTGGACCTCGGCGGCGGGCGGGCGGACCTTGGCGCAGGTGGGTGAAAACGGGTTCCATTCCATGTCCAGCACCGGCGGCAAAGACCCGCGGCTGCGCGGTACGTTGCGAATGAACCATCGGGCCTGTACCTCGGGTGCTGTGCAGAAATAATAGAAATGATACGCACCACGCACCACGCCGGCCCGTCCTGCGCTGCGCCAGTGGTCCTTGAACGCCACATCCAGCAAATCACCGCCTTCGGTCGCTTTCAGAAAGGCGAAATTCACCCCGTTGGCGCGGGCGGTGTTCCAGTCGATGCTGGTTTGAAAACGCGCGGCATCAATGCCATGGACCGCAAAACGTGCCGGCGCAGGGCTGGCGAAGTCGACAGGTTTTGCATCGCGGAAATTCGGCGCGAACAGGACGCCCGGCGGGGCGGGTGGGGGCGCATTGCCGCCACAGGCCGCAAGGGCCAGCACGGTTAGAAAGGTCAGAATGCGGGCAATCATGATGCGGACTTTCTGGCGATAAAGCCAAGGTTGTTGGCGGGCATTTCCTGCGACAGGGCGGTCAGACCGGCTTGTGACAACCACTCTTGCATGTCGCTGGTATCTTTGTACCCGATTGTTGGATCGGCCGCACGTAATTCGGCGTCGAACCGTTCATCTGCGGCACTGATCAGATTGCCGTCACGGGTGAAAGGGCCATAGACCATCAGCGCCCCTTCCGGTGTCAGGGCCTGCGCTGCTTCGTTCAATAGAACGCGGGTTTCAGTCTTGGATATCAGGTGTAACAGATTAACAAGCACTATCAGATCCTGACCGCCATGCTCCGCAGACCACCCGGCGGCGGTGGCGTTCAGTATCTGCGCAGGCCGGACATTGCGCAGGCCGCTGCTGTCAACATAGCTGTCGATACTGCGCAGCCGCTCGGGTGCGATATCGGTGGGCTGCCAGTCAAAACCGGGCAGGGTTTCGGCAAAGGTAATGACATGCTGGCCGGTCCCGCTGGCGATTTCCAGAGCCCGCCCGCCGGATGCTGCATTGTCGCGCAGGAAAGTCGCGATAGCAGCAGCATTGCGCGCGGCAGAGGGGGCGTGCAGTTTTGCGCCCTCCGCCGGTGTGGCGATGCTGGCACTGGAGGGCAGGGCGCGGCTCACGAGCGTAACCGATCTGGCGTCAGCTGGGCCACCAGATCCGCGGCCAGTTCCGGTGTGCGCCCCACCACCAGATCCGCAAGCAACTGCGAGGCTGCCGGCGCAGTTTGAAACCCGTAACCGCCCTGACCGGCGCACCAGACAAAGCTGGCGTCGCTGGGATCAGGCCCCAATACCAAGGCGCGGTCCGGTGCAAAACTGCGCAGTCCCGCCCATGAGGCCAGCAAGCGGGTGACCGGTTCTGTCATCATGGTTTCATACCGCGCGATGCCTTCAGCCAGCACCATATCATCCGCCCATGCATCATGCGGTTCGACGGCATCCTCTTCAGCGGGAGAGACGATCAGAGCGCCGGCATCGGGTTTGGCATACCACGCTTCGTTTACACCAAAGAACATCGGCCATTGGGCCACGTCATGTCCGCCCGGGGCCGGGATGCGCGCCATCGAGCGACGGTGCGGAACGATGCCCAGAGGCGCGATGCCGGCCATTTGGGCCACAGGATCGGCCCAGGCACCCGCTGCGTTCACCAATGTCGCGCAGGTGTAATCGGTGCCACCCGCCGTTACGGTCCAGCCCTGCGCAGTGCGTTTGATCGCGGAGGCCGGCGATTTCGCCACGACCTGTCCGCCGTTGGACTTCAGCACCCGGATGAAATCCTGCATCAGGCGATCGGTATCAATATCCAATGCATCCGCATGGTATCCGGCAAAGGCGACCTGATCACGGTTCAGGATCGGCAGGAAGGCGCAGGCGCGGTCAATGGAAATGGCGTCCAGCCCCAAGGCCGTCATGTCTTTTTCATAGGCTTCTTTTTCGTCAGCCTGTGCGACAATCAGAAAACCACGTGGGCTTAGGTATCCGCCGTTGGCCTCGTAATGATATGATTTACTGGCTGTGTTCAGCGCAACCGTGCTGGGCAGCCCGTAGTTTTCTTCATAAAGCGCGGCTGAGCGGCCAGAGGCGTGATAGCCCGTGCTGGCTTCTTGCTCCAGCACGGTAACCCTTGCGTCTGTTGACAGGCGTGCTGCGGCAGACAGGCCGGCGATACCACCGCCGATAATAATAATGTCACTCATTTTTGTTCTTCCAAGCGGTCGGTTGCAGGGGGAGGTGTTGGCGAAAGCGCGGCAATCTCATTGTAAAGATCATCAGGCATTTCATAGGTCAAGGCTTCTAGCGAAGGCTGCAATTGTGCTGCCGAGCGGGCCGAAATAATTGGGGTGGGCCCCGTGGGGTGGCGGGTGGCCCAGGCCACGGCCAGGGTGGCGGGGTGTACATCGCGGGCGGCGGCGATTTCCTTCAGGCCCTGTGCCGCCCTGTGCATCATGTCCTGCCCATAGCGCGCGGCATAACGGTCGTCTTCGGTCAGCCGGCCCGCAGCACCCCCTTGCGCATATTTCCCCGTTAGTAACCCGCCCCCCAGCGGTGAGTAGGGCGCAGCAAGGATGCCAAGGTCGTCGGCCATCGGCAGGATTTCGACTTCGGCCTGACGTTTGACAAGGCTGTACATCGGTTGGATCACAGCGACCTCCAGATCGAAACCGGCAGCGATTTGTGCGGCTTTGACCACTTGCCATGCGGCGAAATTGGACAGGCCGATGTGGCGGATATGGCCGCGCGCCTTGAGATCGGCAAAGGCGGCAAAACTTTCCGTCAGATCGGTGTGCGGGTCGAACCGGTGCAGATAGAGGACATCCAAAGTGTCGATTTGCATCCGCTGGCGCGAGGTTTCCGACGAGGCGAAGATATTCTTGCGGGTGGCAGCAACGTCATAGGCCGCCTTGGTCGCGATGATCAGCCGGTCGCGGTGGTTCTGAACGAACTGGCCCAGCAGGGTTTCAGAGGCCCCGTCGGTATAGACATGGGCCGTGTCAAAATGGGTAATGCCAGCGTGCAAACAGGCCTCGAACATCTCTTGTGCATGGGCGGCATCAGCGCGCCCGCCAAATTGCATGGTGCCAAAGGCAAGGCGACTGGCGCGGGTGCCATCGGGGGAGGTGAGCGTGTGTTTCATGGGCAATTGGTTGCACGGCTTGCGCGTGGGTGCAATCGGCAGTTGGTGGTGCCTTATGCCGTCATGGTGCGGGGAGCGGCACAGGCATCAACCTTCTGTTTCGCACCCAAAGGGCGGCGCGCCCGGCTGTGCCTGCGCGCCGCTTTGGTTCAGCAGTTGCCCTTGGCCATTGCGCGCTCATAGGCGGGGCGGGCTTTCGTGGCCTCGACAAATTTCGCAAGGCCGGGAAAATCTTCGCCGCGCCCCATGCGCAGGGCAACTTCGGCGGGAAAGCTGAGCATGATGTCGGCGGCGCTGAGATCATCCATGACGAAATGACCCGAAGGGCGCAGCATCTTTTCCATATAGCTAAAGTGGTTTTCCAATTCGGCGTTGATGCGCGGTTGCAAAGGGGCACCGGCCTCTCCGAGCCGACCGACATAGAGGTTCAGCAGGATTGGCGTCATTGCCGAACCTTCGGCGAAATGCATCATTTCAAGGTGGCTGAAATAGGCGTCACTACCGGCCTCGGGGATCATATGCGGCGCGTATTTCTGGCAAAGAACCTCAACAATCGCGCCACTTTCGGTGATCAGACGGCCATCCAGTTCGATCATAGGTGATTTGCCCAATGGATGCACCGCAAGCAGTTCTGGCGGGGCCAGATTGGTGGTGGCGTCACGTTCGTATGCGACGATTTCGTAGGGTTGCCCGATCTCTTCGAGCAACCAGAATATGCGATGCGAGCGGGAGCGGTTCAGGTGATGCAGGCGGATCATAATGCGGGCTTTCCTTGGGGATTTCAGCCGTAGTCTATCGCCGGAAAGGCGAAAGGAAAGGCCACGATTGGGGGGCGGCGGCGTGACGCTGCGGCGGCCATCTTGAGGGGGCAGGGACAGGTGAGAGCGGTGCGGCGGGGATCACCTGACTTGCCAGAATCCCCAAAAACCGCCAAAATCCAACGTAGGCGAGTATTTTGACGCCAGTTTACAATTCATTTTGATTGATAAGGAATTCAGCCATGGCAGAAAAGCTTAGTGGTTCCGTTGGCAAAGGCGGAAAAAACAACGCTGCAGATGTAGCAATCGTACAGAAGCTTCTGAACCCGTTCGCCGGGGAAGTAGGTTTTGCAAAACTCAAGACAGACGGGGCCAATACCAAGAAACTGGAGGCGGCGATCAGTGAATTTCAGACCAGTGTCTGTAAATTTCGGGCTGATGGTCGGGTGGATCCGGGTAAAAACACCATCAAGAAACTAAATGCCGGTGTGTCCAAAGCGAAATCAGAGAAAAAGGCGGAGGAAAAGAAAGAGGAGAAGGCCAAGGAAGACCAGCGCCAGAAAATGAAGACCACGGTAAAAAAGCAGATGGAAGCACAGGCCAAGGCCCAGAACGTGCCGCCAACCATGTGGGAAAGTCTGTGGAGCGACATCGAGAAGAAGGCGGATAGTTTTTACGACACCTACATCGCCTCAGCGGAAAAGAAAGGCGATGCCCCCAGCAAAGTTGCGCCCAAGATTTCCGACATGTGTACCAAAGAGGTGATGACCGACGTCAAGAAAGAGCTGAAGAAGATTGACACTGGCAAAACGCTGTATCCCGGCCGCGTCGAGGGTAAGGTTTCGGGAGTTAACAAAAAGATCATCGACATTCTGACTGAGGTTTCATCGCATTACGAGGGGACAACCATCAAGGTTGTGTCGGGCCTGCGCAACAAAGCAGGACAGGCCAGTGCCATGTATAATGGCTGGGCCAAGCATCTGAATAAATACGGCAAGAACGGTGACATCTATTGGTTTGTCCGCCAGTCGAGGTATCAGGATTTATGGAAGGAACTGGATGATTTCCATGCGGCCAAGGACAAGGCCGGTTTTGTGAAATGTATGAAAGATAAGGCCCCGTGGGGGTCTGTCTCGCGACATATGACAGGGCAGGCGGTTGATATCTCGACCTCGACTGACAAGAAGATCATCAAGGCTCTTGGTATGTGTATGCGCTATCTGGCCGAGACTGACGGCAATTCCGAGGGGATTAAGTGCCACCACTTTGATGACAAGACCGGCTTAGTCTGGCCGATACCGGAAAGCGTGCGCAAGAAGTTTCCATAAATCGCAGCCATCCTGTGGTGTGTAGAACGAAAAAGGGCCAGCAAACGCTGGCCCTTTTTGTTGTAACCGTCTGCCGGCTTACTGTGGGATATCGCCTTCGATACCTTCAACGTAAAAGTTCATGCCAGCCAATGTGCCGTCATCCGCGGTGTCACCCTCTGCCAGAAACGGCGTGCCGTCCTGCTTGTTCAGCGGACCGGTAAAGGCGTGATAGGAACCGTCTGCCAGTGACGCTTTCAACGCCAGCGCTTCAGCTTTGACTTCGGCGGGCACCGCATCTGAAATCTCGCCAATGCCAACCATGCCGGCACCAATGCCGTCCCACGTGTTGCCGGTTGTCCATGTGCCATCCATAACCGCCTTGGTGCGGGCGATGTAATAGGGTGCCCAGTCATCAATGATCGAAGAAACGCGCGGCTTGGGACCGTATTGCGCCATATCAGATGCTTGACCAAAGGTGATCACGTTGCCGGCTTCCTGTGCTGCGGCCTGTGGTGCGGTGGAATCGGTGTGCTGCAAAACCACATCCGCGCCCTGTTCGATCAGAACCTTGGCTGCGTCCGCTTCTTTGGCCGGATCAAACCATGTGTAGGCCCAGACGATCTTGAACTGCACGTCCGGGTTCACCTTGCGGGCGTGGATGAACGCCGAGTTGATGCCACGGATCACCTCGGGAATCGGATAGGATCCGATATAGCCGATGATGTTGGATTCCGTCATGGAGCCCGCGATGTGGCCCTGAATGGCGCGACCTTCATAGAAACGCGCAGAATATGTCGCGACGTTTTCGGCCTGCTTATAGCCGGTTGCATGTTCGAATTTTACGTTCGGAAACTTTTTGGCGACGTTGATGGTCGGGTCCATGTACCCGAAAGAGGTGGTGAAGATCAGATCGGCACCGTCCAGCGCCATCTGCGTCATCACGCGCTCTGAATCGGGGCCTTCCGCCACGGATTCCACGTAAACGGTTTCAACCTTGTCACCGAACTCTGCTTCGACGGCCAACCGTCCTTTGTCGTGTTCATGGGTCCAGCCGCCATCGCCGATCGGACCGACATATACAAAGCCGACTTTGGTTTTATCTTCGGCCATCGCTGTGGTGGCCAGACCCAGTGCCATGGCGGCTCCGGTCAGGAGTTTGGTGAGTGTCATAGTGTTCCCCAGTTGTTTCACCCTTGGCGGGTGTTTGCAGATTGGCCTCTAGGAAGAGGCATGGAAAGTGCGGCCAAGACAGGCCGGTGCGGCCGACTTGTCGCGTGACAGGATCACCAGAACGATGATCGTGATCAGATAGGGCGACATTGCCAGATACTCTACCGGAATGGCAACGCCTGCGCCCTGAAGATTCAGCTGCAATTGGGTGATGCCGCCAAAAAGATAGGCACCCAGTAGCAGCCGCCACGGCTTCCAGCTGGCGAATACCACCAGCGCAAGGGCGATCCAGCCAACCCCGGCAGTCATCCCCTCGGTCCATTGCGGCACGCGGATCAAGCTGATGTAGGCCCCGCCGATCCCGGCGCAGGCCCCGCCGAACATAATCGCCAGCGTGCGGATGCGCACGACCTTATAGCCAAGCGCATGGGCTGCATCATGGCTTTCGCCCACCGCCCGCAGGATCAGCCCCGCGCGGGTGAATTTCAGCACCGCCCAGGTTGCCGCCACCAAGGCGATGCCAAGGTAAAGGATGATATCATGGGTAAGCAGGATCGGCCCGATCACAGGAATATCCGCCAGCGGGCCAAAGTTGATGTCATTCAGGCGCGGCGGTTTGATACCGACATAGGACTGTCCCAAGAGTGCCGACAGCCCCAGACCAAACAGCGTCAGGGCAAGGCCCGAAGCCACCTGATTGGCCAGTGTGATCTGGGTGAGAAAGGCAAATAACAGGCTGAGCAGCGCACCCCCTAAAGCTGCCGCAGCAAAGCCCAAGATGGGCGACCCGGTTTCCACGGCGGTGGCAAAACCACAGATCGCACCGGTGATCATCATTCCCTCAACGCCAAGGTTCAGGGTGCCGGATTTTTCGACCACCAGTTCGCCGATGGCGGCAAAGATCAGGGGCGTCGCCGCCACAAGAAAGCCTGCAACAAAGAGGACAGGATTGATTGCGGAAAGATCCATTACGCCACCTCTGTCCGGCCAAAGCGCAGCCGGTAATTTGTGAACATATCCAGTGCCAGAAGGAAAAACAAAAGCATCCCCTGAAACACCTGAATGGCGGCAGCGGGCAGGCCCAGCTGGCTTTGCGCGATGTCACCACCGATATAGGTCAGCGCCATCAAGAGGCCTGCCAGCAAAATGCCAATGGGATGCAAGCGGCCCAGAAAGGCAACGATGATGGCGGTGAACCCGTAGCCTACATTGAAATCAATCGTGACCTGACCGGCAGGGCCGGAGACTTCGAACATCCCTGCCAGACCGGCCAACAGCCCTGATGTCCCCAGACAGAACAACACCAGCCGCGTTGGATTCACGCCCGAGAATTTGGCGGCACGCGGGGCCTCTCCGGTTACCCGAATGGCAAAACCCAGCCGGTGCTTGCTGAGTAGAACATAGGCGAAGATCACTGCAATCATCGCGGCAACCACACCCCAATGCATACCGGAGCCTTCGATCAGGTCAGCGTTAAACGCGCTTTCATATTGTTGCAGGTTGCGTGACCCCGGAAAACCGAAGCCTTCAGGGTTTTTCAATAACCCCAAAGACATAGATGCCAGAAACTGCTCTGCTACATAAACCAGCATCAGCGACACCAGAATTTCATTGGTGCCGAACTTCACTTTCAGCAGGGCCGGGATCATCGCCCAGACCCATCCGCCAAACGCGCCGGCAAGCACCATCAGCGGAAAGATATAGTGGCCCTCGGCCGGATAAAACGCCAGCCCAACGCCTGCGCCAAACAGGGCACCCATGATGTATTGGCCTTCCGCCCCGATATTCCAGATGCCGGCCTTGAACCCCAGCGAAAGCCCGATGGCAATCAACACCAAAGGTGCGCCTTTGATCATCAGCTGCGGGCGATAGAAAAACGAAAACTCGCCAAACAACGGTTCCCAGAAAATCGTCTTGATCGCCAATAGCGGTTCTTTGCCCAGAGCCATAAACAACAGCCCGCCAAAAAACATCGTCGCAATAACCGCCAACACCGGCGTTGCCAGCGAAAATGCACGGCTCGGCTGCGGGCGCTTTTCCAAGCGTATCAAGTGCTGTCTCCCATCTTCATCTTGCCCTTAAACTCACGGCGTTCCAGATCACACATGCGCAACCTCCATCCCATGTGCGCCCCCCATCATCAATCCGATCTCTTCCACGGTCAGCCCCTGTGCGGGACGCGGCTCTGACAAGCGGCCTTCGTTCAGGGCGGCAAAACGGTCTGAAATCTCCATCAACTCATCAAGGTCCTGCGAGATCACCACCAAGGCGGTGCCGTTCTGCGCCAGATCCAGCAATGACTGACGGATTGACGCCGCCGCCGAGGCATCAACACCCCATGTCGGCTGGTTCACGACCAAGAGGTCAGGCCGCTGTAAAACCTCACGGCCAATCACGAATTTCTGCAAATTTCCGCCTGAAAGCGAGCGCGCCGCATTTGACGGGCCGGGGGTGCGGACATCAAAGGTTTCGATGATCTTTTCGGCAAAGCCACGCGCCTTGCCCCAATTCAGGATGCCGCCGCTTTCCAGCCCTTCGCGGGCGGCGGCGGTCAGCATCGCGTTCTCGGTCAGCGACATATCCGGGGCGGCAGCATGACCCAGCCGTTCCTCGGGGGCGCTCAGGATGCCCATGGCACGGCGCGGAGTTGGCCCCAACAGGCCGATATTCTGACCCTCGAAGCGGATCATGCCGGGGGTGCTGAGCATTTCTCCCGACAGCGCAGCAAGCAATTCGTCCTGCCCATTGCCCGCAACCCCGCCGATGCCCAGAACTTCGCCACGCCGGACTTCGACAGAAATGCCGCGCAGCGGCATACCAAAGGCATTGGGAGAACTTACGGACAGGTTTGCCAGTTCCAGCACCACCTCGCCGGGGGATTTTCCGGCCCGGGTTGGTGTCTGCAACAGCTTGCCAACCATCATCTCTGCCATGTCTCGGGCTGATGTTTCGGCTGGTGTGCAATGGCCTACAACCTTGCCAAGCCGCAGAATGGTCGCGCTGTCACAGAGTGCGCGGATCTCCTCAAGCTTGTGTGAGATATAGAGGATCGCGGTGCCCTCGGCGCTCAGCTTGCGCAGGGTCTTAAACAGGATTTCAACCTCTTGTGGGGTCAGTACGGATGTCGGTTCATCCATGATCAACAGCTTGGGTTGTTGCAGCAAACAGCGAATAATTTCAACGCGCTGGCGTTCCCCCGCGGAGAGGTCGCCGACCACACGATCAGGGGCCAGCGGCAGGCCGTAGGTATCGGAGACGTCGCGAATTTGCTGGCTGAGGGCACCCATCTTGGGGGCGTCTTCCATGCCCAATGCGATGTTCTCGGCCACGCTCAGCGCGTCGAACAAGGAGAAATGCTGAAACACCATCCCGACTCCAGAAGCACGCGCCGCACGCGGTTCGGAAGGGGTGAAAGGCGCGCCGAACATATGCATCGTGCCCGCGTCGGGTTTCACCAGTCCGTAAATCATTTTGACCAATGTTGATTTGCCGGCCCCGTTCTCCCCAAGCAGGGCATGGACCTCGCCGGGTGCGATGCTCAACGACACATCGTCATTGGCGATCACGCCGGGATAGGCTTTGGTCAGCCCCGAAAGGTCAAGAAGCGGCGTGTCGGTCATAAGTGGGCCTCGGGTTGGGGCAAAGCGAGCAGGTCGGCAACAACCCCTTTTGCAATCTGGTCGGGTGATTTGCCAAGGCGTTTGTCGCCAATGGGGCAGGTGATGGGCGCAGGGTCAAGCCCTGTTGCGGCCAGTCGCTTGCGAAAACGGGCCCATTTTGTTGCCGAACCGATCAGCCCGATGCTGGCTGCGCCCCGTCTGAGCAGGGCTGCGCAAAGCGCAAGGTCGATGTCATGCGCATAGGTGAATATCAGGTGATGCGCGTCTTGCGGGGCGTGGGGGGCAAGGCGCGGCATATCCGCTGTGGGCAGTGCGCTGACATGTTTCGGAACCTGCGTGGGAAAGCGGTCTGTCGCGCTGTCGATCCATTGGATGTCAAAGGCCTGTGGCGGGGCGGCGCGCACCACGGCGCGTCCCACATGGCCAGCCCCCCAAAGCCAAAGTTTTTGTGGCACCGTTGGCAGGCCAGCCAGTGGCCAGTCAACCGCCGACATTTCGTCAGTTTGGCGTGGTTCATCCGTGTATTGCAGGGTCACAACCCCGCCACAGCATTGGCCAAGATTGGGGCCCAACGGCAGGGTTTCACTGTGCCGCGTCTGTCCGTTCCCCAGCATCTTCCGGGCGGTTGCGATGGCCTGATACTCCAGCGTGCCGCCCCCGATGGTGCCGGCAATGCCCTGCGCTGTCACCTGCATTGCGGTGCCCGGATCACGCGGGACAGAACCGCGTGTTTCGGTGATTTCAACCCAAAGCGCCGTCATGCGCGGGCGCGCCCAATTGCGGCCAGCACTTCTTCGGCTGTGGCGGGCGCTTGCAAGTCACCATAGGTGCTGCCACAGGCCGAGACGGCATCCGCAAGCGCCATGAAAGCGGCGATGCCCAGCATGAACGGCGGTTCGCCCACGGCTTTGGACCGATAAATCGTTTGCGCCGGGTTTGGTTTGTCCCAAAGTGCGACGTTAAAGATATCGGGCCGGTCCGAACAGGCGGGAATTTTGTAGGTTGAAGGAGCATGTGTTTTCAACTGGCCCAGATCGTCCCAGACCAGTTCCTCGGTGGTTAGCCATCCCGCACCCTGAACATAGCCGCCTTCAATCTGGCCGATATCAAGCGCGGGGTTCAGGGATGCGCCGGCGTCGTGCAGGATGTCAGTGCGCAGAATGCGGTTTTCACCGGTCAGCGTGTCGATGACAACTTCGGTGCAGGCTGCACCATAAGCAAAATAGAAAAACGGTCGCCCCTTTCCCGCGATGCGGTCCCATTGGATATCCGGGGTCTTGTAGAACCCGGTGGCCGACAGGGAGATGCGGTTTTCATAGGCCGAGGCGGCAGCTTGGGCAAAGGTCAGTGTTTCTGCGCCAACCTTTACCATGCCATCGACAAAGGTAATGTCTTTGGTTTTGAATTTTTCGCCAAGGTGGGCCTCTATCCGTGCGCGGATTTCATCGCAGGCGTTTTGCACTGCCATGCCGTTCAGATCCGTGCCAGACGAGGCGGCTGTGGCCGAAGTATTGGGCACTTTTGCGGTATCCGTGGCAGTGATCTTGATGGCGTCAACCGGCACACCGAAACGGCTGGCCGCAACCTGGGCAATTTTCTGGAACAACCCCTGGCCCATTTCAGTGCCGCCGTGGTTCAGGTGGATCGAACCGTCCTGATAGACATGTACCAAAGCACCGGCTTGGTTCAGGTGGGTAAGGGTGAAGGAAATACCGAATTTCACCGGTGTCAGGGCAATGCCGCGTTTCAGGATCGGGTTTTCCGCGTTCCATGCCGCGATGGACCGGCGGCGCCCCTCATAATCGCAACCGGTCGCAAGTTGGTCGGTCAGGGCGTTGATGATGCAATCGGTAACGGGCTGGTTATAGGGGGTGGTTTGTAGGCCGTCGGGGGCTGAGGGCAGGGCCATCGGGTGCGGTTTGTCTGCGCCGCGGGACGCATTGTCGGCATCGGTGTTCGAGGGGGGGGCGACAGGGGCCGTGGCAGGTGTTTCGACATCCGCGATCAGATCAGCGTAGTAGTTCCTGCGGCGCACGCTCAGCGGATCAAGCGACAGATGCTGCGCGACATGATCCATGATCTTCTCAATTCCCACCACACCCTGCGGCCCGCCGAACCCACGAAAGGCGGTGGCGGATTGCATGTTGGTTTTCAGCCGGTGCGAGGTGATGCGGATGTCGGTCAAATGATAGGCATTGTCTGCGTGCAGCATGGCGCGGTCGGCAACCGGCAGCGAAAGATCCTGCGCCCAGCCGCAGCGGGTGTAATGGGTCAGGTCCAGCGCCGTGATGCGCCCGTCGGGGTCAAAGCCCACGGTATAGTCGATGCGGAAGTCATGTCGTTTGCCGGTGATGATCATGTCGTCATCGCGGTCATAGCGCATTTTGCAGGGACGTTGGGTGCGTGCTGCGGCCACAGCGCAGGCAACAGCTAGCGCGTTGCCCTGACTTTCCTTGCCGCCGAAACCGCCGCCCATGCGGCGGGTTTCCACCCGAACAGCGTGCATCGGCTTGCCAATGGCATGGGCGACCTTGTGTTGGATTTCGGTCGGGTGTTGAGTAGATGAATGCACCAGCATGTCGCCGCCTTCCAGCGGCAGAACAAGGGCGGCTTGCCCCTCAAGGTAAAAATGCTCCTGCCCGCCCATGGCGATCCGGCCACTCAGCCTATGCGTCGCAGCAGAGAGTGCGGTTTCAGTATCCCCTTTTTGATAGATGCGCGGGCCATCCTCGAACCTCGAATTGGCAGCAAGCGCATCTTCGATGGTCAGGATCGGTCTGGCCTCGGTGATGTTAACTTCAGCCAAGTTCGCGGCCCGTCGCGCCGCAAGATGCGAGGTTGCGATGACAAGGAAAACGGGCTGGCCCACATGGTGGACCGATGTCTTGGCCAACAGGGGCTCGTCGTGATTTGAAGGCGAGACATCGCAATCATGCGGCAGGTCGGTGTCGGTAAGGACGTCAATCACACCGGGCGCGTTTCTGACCGGATCAAGGTTCAGCGCTGTGATCGTGCCGGCGGCATGTGTGCTGGTGCCAAAGGCAAGGTGCAGCGTCCCCGTTGGTGTCGGGATATCATCGGTGTAGCGGGCCGTGCCGGTGACATGCAGGCGCGCGGCGTCATGCGGCAGGGGTTTGGCAATGCTCATGGCGCAACCTCCAGCACGTTTGTGGCGGTACCCTGCGCGTCGTGCAGGTAGCGCAGCAACATGTTCTGCGCAGTTTGCAGGCGATAACCGGCAGAGGCGCGCATGTCCGAAAGCGGTTGGAAGTCCTGCACCATCGCGCCCATACTTTCGCGTATGGTTGCTTCGGTAAACGCTTTGCCGATCAGAGCCGCCTCGGCTGTGCTGGCGCGTTTTGGGATACCGGCCATGCCGCCATAGGCAAGGCGCGCAGCGGCAATGGTGTCGCCGTCGCGGGTGATCGACAGGCAGGCACAGACGGCAGAGATATCCTGATCAAAGCGTTTTGACAGTTTGTAACAGCGCAGCGTGTCGGGCTGTTTCGGGAGGGTGATGGCCTCGACAAATTCACCGGGGCTGCGGTCTTGTTTGCCGTAGTCGATGAAGTAATCCTCAATCACGAGGGCGCGGCGCCTGTCGCCTTGGCGTAGGTGAAGGGTGGCCCCAAGCGCAATCAGCGCGGGCGGCCCGTCGCCTATTGGTGAACCGTTGGCGATATTGCCGCCGATGGTTGCCGCATTGCGCACTTGCACAGAGGCATAGCGGCGGATCATCGCGGCAAAGCTGGGGTGGTGCGGTGCGATGGCTGTTTCAAGGTCGCTCAACGTGGTCATGGCCCCGATGCGGATTTCGTGATCGGTTTCTGTGATCCCGCGCAGGTCGCTACATTGATTGAGGAAGGCCACCTTACCCAGATCACGGAACTGTTTGGTCACCCAAAGTCCGACATCGGTGGCCCCGGCAATCAGGGTCGCGTCAGGGTTGGCGGCGTACCATGTGGCGAGGGCGTCAGCCGAGCGGGGTTGGACCAGCGTACTGTCGAGAGGGAGTGTTTGGGCGGGCTGTGGTGCTTCAGTATTTGAAGCCAAAAAGAGGAGGTGATCGGGGACAGGTTGATCTGTGATCGCCTCTGCAGCGCGGATGATCGGGGCATAGCCGGTGCAGCGGCAAAGGTTTCCGGCCAGTTGGGTATCGTGATCGGCAGACCCGTTCAGGTGGGCCGTCGCCATGGAGACCACAAAGCCCGGGGTGCAAAAGCCACATTGGCTGCCGTGATGGTCGATCATGGCGGTTTGGGCCGGGTGCAGGGCACCATCGGGCGCGGCCAGCCCTTCCACGGTGGTGACATGTTTGCCATTCACCTGTGGCAGGAACAATATACAGCCGTTGAGCGCCCGCGATCCATCCGCATCACTGATCATCACCGTACATGCTCCGCAATCCCCTTCGTTGCAGCCTTCCTTGGTGCCGGTCAGGTGGCGTTCTTCGCGCAGCCAGTCCAGCAGGGTTATTGTCGGGGATACGTCAGTGAGAGACACGGGGTTTCCGTTCAGCGAAAACGTGATGTCCATGGGATCAACCTGCCGCGGTACAATTGGCCCAAAAGATGCGCGACGTTCGATGCGGCGTAGAACGCGGGGTGCGCAGGCGTTGTTTAGGTAAGCTAAGCGGGGCGGGTGGTCTGTTGCAAGAAAAATGATGCGGCAGGTGGCGCAGGTACTGGCAGAGGGGGGGCGCGTCCCTTAGTCTTTGGGCATGACACAGTCCCCCCGATTCATTCACCTGCGCACCCATTCGGAATACTCTTTGCTGGAAGGGGCGATGCGGCTGAAAAAGCTGCCGGATATGTGCCGTGCGGCGGGCATGCCGGCGCTGGCTTTGACCGACACCAACAATATGTTTGCCGCATTGGAGTTTTCCGTGGCGATGGCCGGCGCGGGGGTACAGCCGATTATGGGCTGTCAGGTAGATCTGGCTTATGTCACGGCGCAACCTGGCGAGCGGGAGAAAGCCCCCGCGCCGGTGGTTTTGCTGGCGCAAACCGAAGCCGGCTACGAAAACCTGATGAAACTGAACTCCTGTCTCTATGTGGACAAGGGGGGGGCTTTGCCGGCTGTGACGCTGGAGGAGCTGGAGGCGCTGTCGGGGGATCTGATTTGCCTGACGGGCGGGCCAGACGGGCCGGTGGGGCGGTTGTTGCAAAACGCGCAGCGCCCCGCGGCAGAGGCCCTGATGGCACGGTTACATGGTGCATTCGGCGATCGTCTGTATATCGAGTTGCAGCGTCACCCCGGCGAAAACGGTCAACCCGAAGCCGAGCGCCTGACCGAACGGGGACTGGTGGAAATGGCCTATGCCATGAACATCCCGTTGGTTGCCACCAATGATGTTTATTTCCCCAAACCGGATATGTACGAGGCCCATGACGCGTTGATCTGCATCGCGGAAGGGGCCTATGTGGATCAACAGGCAGACCGGCGCAGGTTGACGGCGCAGCACTATTTCAAATCCGAAGCTGAAATGGTCACCCTATTTGCGGACCTGCCAGAAGCTCTTGAGAACACGGTAGAAATCGCGCGACGCTGTGCGTTTATGACCTATCGTCGTGATCCGATCCTGCCAAAGTTCGCCGATGATGAGATTGCCGAATTGCGCCGGCAGGCCCAAGAGGGGCTGAAGGGCCGGCTGGCCATTATTCCACATGCGGCAAGTGTGGAAGAATATGAGGCGCGGTTGGAATTCGAGCTGGGCATCATCGAAGGCATGGGGTTTCCCGGCTATTTTCTGATCGTTGCGGATTTTATCAAATGGTCGAAGGATCAGAACATACCGGTCGGGCCGGGGCGGGGGTCGGGTGCGGGATCGCTTGTGGCCTATGCGCTGTTGATCACCGACCTTGATCCGCTGCGCTATTCCTTGCTGTTTGAACGTTTCCTTAATCCGGAACGTGTGTCGATGCCGGACTTCGATATCGACTTTTGCATGGATCGGCGCGAGGAGGTCATCCAGTACGTTCAGCAGAAATACGGGCGTGACCGTGTTGGGCAGATCATCACCTTTGGTGCGCTCTTGTCGAAAGCGGCGGTGCGCGACATCGGACGGGTTTTGCAGATGCCCTATGGGCAGGTGGATCGCCTGTCCAAGATGATTCCTGTTGAGGGGGTAAAACCCGTCAGCATCGAAAAGGCACTGGCGGATGAACCGCGTTTGCGCGAAGAGGCCAAGAACGAAGAAGTTGTCGCGCGGCTGTTGAATTATGGTCAGCAGGTTGAGGGATTGTTGCGCAACGCCTCGACCCACGCGGCGGGGGTGGTGATCGGTGACCGGCCATTGGACGCGCTGGTGCCGCTCTATCAGGATCCGCGTTCGGACATGCCCGCCACCCAGTTCAATATGAAGTGGGTCGAGCAGGCTGGCTTGGTGAAATTCGACTTTTTGGGCCTCAAGACCTTGACCGTGATCCAGAATGCGGTTGACCAGATCAAGGCCTCTGGCCGTCACCTACACATCGCGGCGGATGGCACGGAGTTGTTCACACCGCCCGAAGGCTTGATGGACGACATTGCGACAATCCCGCTGGATGACGAAGCGTCGTACAAACTTTATGCCAGTGCCAAGACGGTGGCCGTGTTTCAGGTTGAATCCAGCGGCATGATGGACGCGCTGAAGCGGATGAAGCCGACCTGTATCGAAGATATCGTGGCCCTTGTGGCGCTCTATCGTCCCGGGCCGATGGAGAATATTCCGACCTATTGCGAGGTCAAGAACGGCCAGCGCGAGATTGAATCGGTGCATGAGTCGATTGATTATCTTCTGGCAGAAACCCAAGGCATCATCGTTTATCAGGAACAGGTGATGCAGATCGCGCAGGTCATGGCGGGCTACAGCCTTGGCGGGGCTGATCTGTTACGCCGTGCGATGGGTAAAAAGATCGCCGAGGAAATGGCCAAGGAGCGTCCGAAATTCGAAAAAGGCGCGATGGCCAATGGTGTCGATAAGAAAAAGGCCGCGGAGGTTTTCGACCTTCTGGAAAAATTCGCCAACTACGGTTTCAACAAATCCCACGCGGCGGCATATGCTGTTGTATCTTATCAAACCGCTTGGCTGAAGGCGAACCATCCGGTTGAGTTTATGGCCGGTGTGATGAACTGCGATATTCATCTGACGGACAAGCTTTCGGTGTATTTCGAAGAGGTGCGCAAGCGGCTGGAACTGCCATGGGTGCCGCCTTGTGTGAACCGGTCGGATGCGACATTCAAGGTGGTGGATGGGGCGTTGGTCTATGCGCTGGGCGCGCTGAAAAACGTCGGCGTCGAGGCGATGAAATTGATCACCGAGGGGCGCAAAGTTGAGGGTGTGGAAAAGCCTTTTGCTACGCTGTTCGATCTGGCGCGGCGGGTTGACCTGAAACGGGTTGGCAAACGCCCCTTGGAGATGTTGGCCCGTTCAGGGGCGTTTGACCAGCTGGACAACAACCGTGCCCGCGTCTTTCGTTCGCTTGATCCATTGGTTAGTTATTCAGCGGCAATTCACGAACAGAAAGCATCCAATCAAGTCTCCCTGTTTGGGGAGGCTGGGGATGATTTGCCGGAACCGCGCATGTTGCCTTGTGATGACTGGGAGGCCGCAGAGCGGCTGACCGAGGAATTCAAAGCTGTCGGGTTTTACCTGTCTGGCCATCCACTGGACGATTACATGACACCGCTCAAGCGCAAATGGGGGCGGGATGCCGGGGTGCCGTTCCTGACGCTGGACGAGTTGACGGAGAAGGTTGCCGATCGTGGTGCGATGAACGCGCGGTTGGCCGGGATCGTGGCAGGGCGTCAGGAACGCAAATCCGCGCGCGGCAACCGTTTTGCCTTTGCGCAATTGTCCGATCCTACCGGCGGGTATGAGGTCACCTTGTTTTCTGACACGCTTGAGGCCGCGCGTGACCATCTGGAAACCGGATCAAAGGTGGTGGTCACCGTTGAGGCAACGATGGAGAGTGACCAGCTTAAGCTGTTGGGCCGTTCGGTTTCGTCAGTCGAACTGGCGGTCGAGGATGCGGGCAGCATGGGATTGCGGGTGTTTATCGACGGACCGGAGGCGATTTCTGCTGTTGCTGATGTGCTTGAGGGGGCACGTAAGGCGGCACGTTCAGCCGGGCGCGGGCCGGTGCAACTGTGCCTGCGGGATCCGGCCTTGCCCGGGGAAGTCGAGGTTGATCTGGGGTTGGAATTCCCCGTGACGCCCAAAGTCAAAAGCGCGATCCGCTCTTTAGGCGGGGTGCAGGAGGTCGAGGAAATCTAGACCGGAAACACGCCGATTTTTGATCACAAGTGGACGGCCATGGATGGATAATGTAAACAATCCGTCAACAGTGTGGGCTGTTCAAGTTGCGGGGTAATCGTGCGTAAAATTGGTGTATCACTTGGCGTTTTGTTGGTCTTGTCAGCCTGTGGCGATCCTTTGAATGGCGTCATGCGCATTTCAGATGTGGACCTTGTCGAAAGTGACCCAACCGCTCAGGCCCTTCCGAGTGATGCAGAAATTGCCCGCGAAGGGTTCTTTGGCACTGCGGCTGTGGCACCGGTCAACAGTGCGGTGCCCCCTGATCCCACGTACGCAGGCAGCGATACACCGGCGCAGCCCAAGGCGAGCGAACCGGTGGCGCAAGGCGGGGTGTTCGGCCTTTTGCGGCGCGCCATCCCGCGAAACAAACCGGCGACCGGTGGGGCGAAGCGAACCCTTTCGGCAGAAGCATTTGAGACCGCCAAGACCGCCGAAGTCCAATCCCCCGCAGGCGAGGGTGTGGCACTTGCCGCAATTGCGCCCAAGCCCGAGGTTGCCCCTGCTGCGCCAAAGACAGGTGGTTTCTTTTCCCGGCTGATCCCAGTTGCGCCCACTGAGACCGCCAAAAGTAACCTGCCGGAAGTGGATTATGGCACGGTGTTGCCCTACGGCGTGATTGCGCGCAACTGTGCCGCGAAACGCCAGCCTCTGGGGCGCAAGGTGGATAGCAATAGTGATAGCGGGTACACACTGTTTGATTCCAAACCCGGGACGGCGGGCAAACGCACGTTTTACATTACCGGTTTTGACGATGGCTGTCCCCGTCAGGTGACCGCCGCGCAGGTTTTGCTTGGTGCGCCGTCACTTTACGAACAGCTGCACTATGGCCCGGCGGGCCAGCATCTGGCCTTCGGCGAGACAGACAAGGCTTATGAAAAGGTTAAGGGAAGCGTCTGTGGCGTGCGCAAGGGAAAGCCATGTGGTGCCAAGATGAAAAAACTTGAGCGCGCAACGGTATTTGTGAACGCTTATGAGCGGCTTAACGACAATACCCGCTGGTCAGAGCAGTTGATCCACGATGGTGAAGTGGTCGCCAGCGAGATGAAATCCAACGGCTGAGAGGGGGCGGAATTTTTTGAAAATTCCGGCTGGTTT
Source organism: Sulfitobacter sp. M05 (assembly GCF_029285175.1). Lineage (GTDB taxonomy): Bacteria > Pseudomonadota > Alphaproteobacteria > Rhodobacterales > Rhodobacteraceae > Sulfitobacter. The sequence continues at coordinate 220,324 of NZ_JABEDH010000004.1, forward strand.
CTTTTAAAGAAACCACACCCCTTGGCCTGTATTTCGCTCAATAATGCGGCGGCCGCTCGTCCCCCATCACCACAGCACCACCGGTTGACGCCTCGCGCTCGCCCTCGCGCTGCATCAACATATGCACACGGCGGTTAAGATGGGTAATCTCTTCCTCCTGACGTGTCACGATATCGCTCAGGTCGTCAATCGCGCGGGTCAGATGGGCTATTTGTTCTTCAAGCTTTTCCATAACCGCGCCTTTAGCACGGGTTTTGTGCCACCGGAAGGGGGCAGAGGCAGGCGGGCACCTTGCCCCGCGCCGCCCCATCGGCTAGACGCGCAGCAACTCCAGATTGCCCCCAGAGGTGCCCCATGGCCAAGCAAAAAAAGTCCCCCCGCCCAAAGGCAGAGACCCCCAAAGGGTTTCGCGACTATTTTGGCGCAGAGGTCACCCATCGTACCGAAATGCTGGGCAAAATTGCGGCTGTCTATCATCGCTATGGTTTTGACGCGCTGGAAAGCTCTGGTGTGGAAACAGTGCAGGCGCTGGGCAAGTTCCTGCCTGATGTGGACCGCCCTAACGAGGGGGTTTTTGCATGGCAAGAGGACGCCGACAGCGACAAGCCCGGCGACTGGCTGGCCCTGCGCTATGATCTGACGGCCCCCTTGGCGCGGGTCTATGCGCAACACCAGAATGATTTACCGAAACCCTACCGCCGCTTTGCGATGGGGCCGGTCTGGCGCAATGAGAAGCCGGGACCGGGGCGGTTTCGCCAGTTTTATCAATGTGATGCGGATACGGTTGGCGCGTCGAGCGTGGCGGCTGATGCAGAGATTTGCGCGATGCTGGCGGATTGCCTTGAGGAAGTCGGGATCGATCGTGGCGATTACATTGTGCGGGTCAACAACCGCAAGGTGTTGAACGGCGTGATGGAGGTCGCTGGGCTGTCGGGCGTCGACAAAGAGGCCGAACGCGGCATAGTGCTGCGCGCGATTGATAAGTTGGATCGGCTGGGCGTTGATGGCGTTCGTGCGCTGTTGGGCGAAGGGCGTAAGGATGAGAGTGGTGATTTTACCAAGGGGGCTGGGCTAAACGACGCTCAGGCTGACGTCGTGATGGGCTTTATGCAAGCCAAGCGGGACAGCGGTGCCCAAACGGTGGAGCGCTTGCGTGCACTGGTTGCGGATTCCACAGTCGGCATAGAGGGCGTTGACGAGTTGGAACTGATCGCAGACTTGATGTCGGCAGCGGGTTACGGTCCTGATAGGATCGAGATTGACCCCTCGGTGGTGCGCGGCCTCGGCTACTACACTGGTCCTGTTTTCGAGGCGGAACTCACCTTCGAGATCAAAGACGAAAAGGGCCGCACCCGCAACTTCGGCTCTGTCGCAGGGGGCGGGCGCTATGACGATCTGGTCAAACGCTTCACCGGACAGGAAGTGCCCGCGACGGGGGTATCCATCGGCGTCGACCGTTTGCTGGCGGCGCTGGATGCCAAGGGACGTTTGGACAAAACGGCAGACGGCCCTGTTGTCGTCACCGTTATGGATAAGGCGCGGATGGCGGATTATCAGGCGATGGTTGCGGAGCTGCGTCAAGCAGGCATCCGCGCCGAAGTCTATCTGGGCAATCCCAAGAACTTTGGTAACCAGTTGAAATACGCGGATAAACGCGGTTCCCCCGTTGCCGTGATCGAAGGTGGCGACGAGCATGAAAAAGGCGTAATCCAGATCAAGGATTTGATCCTTGGTGCGCAGATGGCAGAGGGCGCAAGCTTGGAAGAATACAAAGAACTGCCCAGCCAATACGAAGTGCCGCGCGATCAACTGGTCGTCAAAGTGCGCGAAATCTTGGACTCGCAAAACTGATGCCAACACGTTCACAAACACTGGCCCGTGCCACAGCGCTGCGCGCGATGTTCGAAGCGCAGGGCGCCGCTTTGGTCGAGCCACCGATCCTGCAACCGGCGGATACTTTGCTGGATCTCTACGGTGAGGATATTCGCGGCCGGGCTTACGTCACTTCGGATGCCCTGCGCGGCGAACAGATGTTGCGGCCCGATTTCACCGTGCCCGTTGTGCAGATGCACATGGCCCACGGTGCGGAACCTGCACGTTATACCTACGCCGGTGAAGTATTTCGCCGCCAAGAAGACAACGCCAGCCGCGCCAACGAGTTTGTGCAGGTCGGCTATGAGGTGTTTGACCGCGAGGGGCCGGCGGCAGCAGATGCCGAGGTTTTTGCACTGATCGCCGAGGCGCTTCGCGGGTTGCCGGTAACGCCGGTGACCGGCGATATTGGTGTGCTGATGGCTGCGGTGGCGGCGCTGAAAACCACCCAAGCCCGCAAGAATGCGCTGATGCGTCACATCTGGCGGCCCAAGCGGTTTCGCCAATTGCTGGATCGTTTTGCAGGGCGCACAACGGTGCCCGCCGCCCGCGCCGCATTACTGGCCGGCAAAGTGGAAACCGACGCGCCCTCGATTGGCAAGCGCAGCGAAACAGAAATCCAGCAACGTATCGCGGTGCTGCGTGCGGATGCCAAGGCACCGCCGATTTCCGCACAGGAAGTTGATCTGATCGGCGTTTTGCTGGACCTCAAGGGCACCATGCCTGTGGCCTTGGAACAACTGCACGACCTTTGCGTGGACATGCCGCAGATTGCGCAAGCGGTCGAGCGTGTTGCCGCCCGCGAGGCTGCGTTGGCTGCGCGAGACATAGACGTGCAAACTCTGCAATTCCAAGCCAGCTTTGGCCGTGCGTCGATGGAATATTATGACGGTTTTGTGTTTGGGTTCCGTGCCAATGGTCGCCCCGATCTGCCTGCCATCGCCAGCGGCGGTCGCTATGACGCGCTGACGCGGCAATTGGGGCAGGGCGGTGAGATCCCTGCCGTGGGTGGTGTAATGCGGCCCGATTTGATGCTGGAACTGGAGGGCGCGACATGACGCTCAAACTGGGTGTGCCCTCTAAGGGGCGGCTGATGGACAAGACCTTTGAATGGTTCGGCGCGCGCGGAATCACGCTTGAGCGTACCGGATCGGAACGTGAATATGCCGGTCGCGTTGACGGGATCGACGGGGTGAACCTGATCCTGTTGTCCGCGGGTGAAATTCCGCGCGAATTGGCGGCAGGGCGTATTCACTTGGGGGTGACAGGCACGGATCTGGTTCAGGAAAAACTGGCCCTTTGGGAACAGCTGGTCGAACCGGTCGAGGCTTTGGGCTTTGGCCATGCGGATTTGATCATCGCGGTGCCGCATTGTTGGGTCGATGTTGATACACTGGACGATCTGGATGCCGCCGCAGCAGCGTTTCGTGCCACCCATGGGCACCGGATGCGGATCGCGACAAAATACCACCGGCTGGTGCGCGAGTTCCTGCAGGCCAGTGGGGTAGCGGATTATGCGTTGGTGGACAGTCAGGGCGCGACCGAGGGCACAGTGGCGAATGAAACCGCCGAGGCAATTGCCGATATCACCTCAAGTGGTGAAACCCTGCGTGCCAACCATTTGAAAGTGCTGGGCGACGCACTTGTCCTGCAATCGCAGGCCACATTATGGCGCAGCCGCACCGCAGAGCTGGAAGATGGGGATGTGCAAGTGATGGAAGCGCTATTGGCGCGGTTGGTCTAAAGCACGCCGATTTCGGCCAAGGCCTGATTAAGCTCGATGGGCAAGGCGTCTTCTTCCTCGCGCCCTTCGGGCAGGTCCATGGGGGCGTCTTCTGGCGTCAGGTAGCGCCAGCCCTGAAATGGGCGCTTTAGGCTGGATTGGGTGCGGATCAGTTCCGGTTCCAACACGATCGCGCAGCGGCGGATGCCATCACTGCCTATGACCTCGTCCAGCCGTTTGATGACCTGACGACATTGAATTGTCCCTTTGATGACCCAGTAAATTGACCCGCCATTCAGAATTTCGGCCTCGCGTTTGGGCCACATTCGTGTCACGTGGCGGGGCAAACCATCAGTGGTCTGGGCTTGCTTGCTTGCCTGCCAGTTGGTCAAGCCTTCGACACTTTCAGTGCCGACGGAAAGTTTGATCAGATTCACGGTTTTGGTCATGCCTTTCTGTTGCAGTTCCTGAACTGATTTACAAGAGGTAGAAAATCGAAAATTCGCCCATGTAGTGGTTGATCGTGCGCGGCACACAATATATTGATCTAAGCCTGAGGGCGTAAACCTGTCCCTTGCTTCGCTTTTCTTTTGCCGTTCCCGAATCCCCTGTGCGTGCCTATGCTAGAACCTCAGCCCGCCTCCCAGCTTAGAAAGACTGCCTCATGACCCGCTTTGCCGCCCCTATCGCCGAACAAATCTGGGACATGAAGTATCGCTTCAAGGCCGTTGACGGAACGCCGCATGATGCCACGGTCGAGGATACCTGGCGGCGCATCGCGCGCGATCTTGCACAGGTCGAGGACAAGCCGGATCATTGGGAAGGCAAGTTCTATGAAGCGCTGGAAGATTTCAAATATCTGCCCGCAGGCCGCATCACCGCAGGGGCGGGTACCGCACGCCGGGTAACCCTGTTCAACTGTTTCGTTATGGGCACAGTGCCGGACAGCATGGGCGGGATTTTCGACATGCTGAAAGAGGCGGCTCTGACCATGCAGCAGGGCGGCGGCATCGGCTATGATTTCAGCACAATCCGGCCCAAGGGCGCGGATGTGTTGGGGGTGTCGGCGGATGCTTCTGGCCCGCTGTCTTTCATGGATGTCTGGGACGCCATGTGCCGCACGATCATGTCCGCCGGTTCGCGTCGCGGGGCGATGATGGCCACCATGCGCTGCGACCACCCGGATGTTGAGGCCTTTATCGCTGCCAAGTCCGATCCGGCACGTTTGCGGATGTTCAACATGTCCGTGCTGATTACCGACCCGTTCATGGAAGCGGTCAAGGCGGATGGATCATGGGATCTGGTGTTTGACGGCAAGGTCTATCGCACAGTGGAGGCCCGCGTCTTGTGGGATACCATCATGCAGGCGACCTATAGCTATGCCGAACCGGGGGTGATTTTCATCGACCGGATCAACAAGGCCAACAACCTGAACTATTGCGAAACGATTGCCGCGACAAACCCTTGCGGCGAGCAGCCCCTGCCGCCCTATGGTGCCTGTTTGCTTGGGTCGATCAACATGGCGCGGATGGTTGCCAAGCCGTTTGACGCAGAGGCACATTTGGATGAGGTCGCCCTGCAAGAGCTGGTCGCGACCGCGGTACGCATGATGGACAATGTGGTGGATGTATCGAAATTCCCGCTGCCGGAACAGGAGCGCGAGGCGCAGGCCAAACGCCGCATCGGTTTGGGGGTGACTGGCCTTGCCGACGCGCTGTTGATGGTTGGCAAGCGCTATGGCTCTGATGAGGCCGCAGCCCAGACCGAAGCATGGATGAAGGCGATTGCGCGGGCAGCCTATCTGGCCTCTGTCGATCTGGCCAAGGAAAAAGGCGCATTTCCGCTGTTTGACGCTGACGCCTACCTTGCCTCGGGCACAATGGCGCAGATGGATGATGACGTGCGCGACGCGATCCGCGAACACGGCATCCGCAACGCCTTGCTGACCTCAATCGCGCCTACCGGCACGATCAGCCTTTATGCCGGCAATGTCAGCTCGGGCATCGAACCGGTCTTTGCCTATGCCTACACCCGCAAAGTTCTGCAAAAGGATGGCACCCGGACCGAGGAAGAAGTTGTCGATTACGCCGTGCAGCTCTGGCGCGAACTGAAGGGTGACGCGCCTTTGCCCGACTATTTCGTAAACGCCCAGACCCTGCCGCCACTGGAACATGTGAAAATGCAGGCCGCTGCCCAAAAATGGATTGATTCAAGCATTTCCAAGACGATCAACTGCCCCGAGGACATCAGTTTTGACAGCTTCAAAGAGGTCTATATGGAGGCATGGGACGCGGGCTGCAAAGGCTGTACCACCTATCGTCCGAACGACGTCACAGGGTCGGTTCTGTCGGTTTCTGATGACACCAAAGCGGACAAGCCGGTGCCCGTGCCGGAAGGCGGCGAGGTTGTTTATATGTCCGAACCGCTGGACCGTCCCGAGGAGTTGGAGGGCAACACCTATAAGGTAAAATGGCCTGACAGCGAACACGCGATTTATATCACCATCAACGACATCGTGCTGAACGGCCACCGCCGCCCCTTCGAGGTGTTCATCAACTCCAAGAACATGGAGCATTTTGCCTGGACCGTGGCGCTGACGCGTATGGTTTCGGCCGTGTTCCGCCGGGGTGGGGATGTGTCCTTTGTGGTGGAAGAATTGAAAGCGGTTTTTGACCCGCGCGGCGGTGCCTGGATGGGGGGGAAATATATTCCTTCCATTCTTGCGGCCATCGGCGGGGTGATCGAACAACACCTGATCGCGACCGGGTTTATCGCCGGCGAGGGGATGGGCTTGAAAACCGATCCGCAAGCCCAGGTTGTCGGTCTGGACGCACCACGCGGGCAGGCCTGCTCAAGCTGCGGTCAATACGACCTGCGCATGGTCGAAGGGTGTATGACCTGCGGATCCTGCGGGTATTCCAAATGCGGCTGATCCAAGGTTTAGGGGGTTTGTCCGACTGTGAAGTGACCCATAGGTTGCCCATTTCGTTCTAACTCGGGTCCATTATCTACACATAGGTTGTACATTAGGCGGCTTAACACCGATGTTTTCGGGGTAAAGTCGTCTCTATGTTGAGTACGGGGTTTGAGGGAGTTTTTGGGCGCGAAAAGTCATGCTTTGGTCACGCCCAAAGCTGTACAAACCCTTTGTGGTATTCGTGATTGATCAACGAAATCAGAGTCTTAAAGTCGCTCCCCGGGCGGTACAGCTTTAATGACGGCTTCGAAAAAGTGTTCCGCAGGAACATCGAGCGCCCGCGCAATGATCACCAATTCTGGCACATCAATACGCCGCTGACCCGACTCGATCCGCGCGACGAACGATTGATGACACCTCAACCGTTCTGCCAAGGCTGCCTGAGAGAGTTTTTGGGATTTACGGGCAGAAATGAGCGCTTCAATGAGCGCCAAATGTCCGCTGGTGTGAAGTGTTTTGGTCAATTGAGTGTCCGTAAGATGCTTCGGACACTTCCAGTAATCTCATTTTCAGATTATCTAAAAATCAGATTATAAATATAAGGTGGGTAGTGATGCCAAGTATACATACAAACCATGCAGACTTGTTTTGCGCTTTGGGTGTTTCGCAAGTATCTCTAGGTTCAGTCGCCATCGACCGCTCACTGGTGGGATGGTGAGATGGTAAGTGTGAAAGCAGGCGATGTCTCACGCACCAAGGAAGCTATCCTATCCAAGCTTGCACCTGTACTTGCGTTAAAGTCGGCCGCATCGCGGTCCACTTCTAATTTCCAAACATTGAAAACACAGGAGCAACAACAGGTATGGGCTGTCTTTGCGGATGTATTGCCAACAATCTTGGCTCAGTGTTCTGGCCTTTCAACGCATCCCAACAATGGAAAAGCTCCATTTTGCGAGTTGCTTTGGGATTTTCAAAACGGGCGAGAAATTTGCATTTCTCTCAACAAGTTTGATGGCTTTAATCTGAGCATTGACGCTGAAAAAGTGCAGTGGATGGAGACTCAATTGCCTCTGGATCTGCTTTTTCTGAAATTATTGGCGCTCGACTACACTCCGGAGGAATTTCGGGCTCTGGCGAGCTAACTGAACCGAGAGAACGCTCAATGACAATCTGGTATACAGCCGACACGCATTTCGGCCACGAAAATATCATGCGATTTTGTAACCGCCCTTTCGTGTCAGCATCACAGATGGATGCAGCGATGCTGGAAAACATGTGGAAGGTGGTTGGCTCAGAAGACCAGCTATGGATTCTGGGCGATTTTGCTTTTGGCTCCAAGGCTAAGGACAGTGCTTATGTCGAGCAAATTTTCAACCAATTGCCGGGTGCAGAACGTCATCTGGTTATTGGTAACCACGATCACAATCCAACACTGGAGCTACCCTGGGATTCAGTTTCCCATTTCGCAGAGCTTCGAGACGGGCCGCACAACCAGCTCAACACACTTAGCCACTACCCAATGATCACTTGGAACCACGCCCGCAGAGGCGCCCTGCAGTTCTTCGGTCACGTTCACGACAACTGGCGCGGGTCGCGCAATTCCGTGAATGTTGGCGTTGATGTTTGGGACTTCATGCCAGTCACCTTTGCCGATATCGCGCGGCGGGCAAAGAAGTTGCCTCCAAACAAGCACTGGGGTGATGTCGAACATGGGGCAGGAATCAGCATCTAGTTGGCAATGAGGACAAGACATGAAAGTCTTCTCAACGACCCAATTGACGCGCAGTACGATGGAGATACTTGAAGTTGCTCAATGTGAACCAGTCACGATCACGCGGTATGGAAAGCCGCGCTTTGTGCTAATGTTACACGAGCATTTTGATGCGATGCAAAGTGCTGTCTGCCGTGCAAATAGAGGTGAAGAGACAGAAAATCCCTGCTGAGAGCCGACATTCGCCGCATACGCAAATTTTACGCACACCCGACTAGTAAGCTGTCCTTCGAACCAAGGCATTTCGTGCAACACTTCACAATCATCTCATTGTAGATGGCGTTTTTAGCATTCCTGGAACCCTAAAAACTACGAGGTTACGTAGGAGGTGACTACCCTCTGGAATGTACGAGTCAGTCCATATGCACTCCTTTAAACTTGGCGGCGGCCCGGAACGATCGACCAGTTCCAAAATCCCGAGCATCCCAAGTTTAGGACCTGTTGCTTGATATGCGACCGCTTGTGCGCGATAACTTCGTGCGACGTCATCATCAACAATTCCGTGGTGCTTTTTGAGTTCGATCACAAACTGCACGTCGCCAAAATCGACGTAAAGATCAGAACGTCCGGCGGCTATGCCAGGTACCTCTGGCATAACATCGACGGCCACCATATTTCCGCGAAGCCATTCCCTAAGATCTTTTTGCAAGTCATTCTCAACGGCCTTTGGATTCCTTAGATACGCACCGCGATCACCCAATTGAGAAAGATCCGCGTTCTGCCGATCTTCGCAGAACGCGATGACCTGCTGGGTCACTTGATCGAACGCCCCTCGAACATCACCCTGATAATCTGAAGCGTCAGCAAGGCGATCAGACACTTTGCTACAAATGCTTTGAATGTCGCGTCGTACTTTCAATCGTTCACCGTTTCTCCTTTCTACAAGCGCAATTTCCAGCCTTTTAGCCATTTCCGAAGGGACCTGGCTCAAAATGTTGGAGTTTTGGAGGACGGCGCTGAGCTCAGGAAAGGCACCGTCCTCCACTACTTCTCGCGACGAGTAGCTTCCCTGTCCCATTTGCGAGATCCGATTGCGCAACCTTTCCGCAGCTGGCCGTTCCGCTGGACTCCATTCCTCATCATCAAGAAAATCTTGGAGGTGCGCAGCAAGACCTTTTCGGCGCACAAAGGCTGCCTCAATTCGCGGTGAAAAAAGTGCATTAAGAGCACCGCCAATCGACACTGTTTGCTCCGCGTCATAGATGGCGAGGACTTGCTCCAGCACCTTACCTGCGTTTCTCCAACTTTCGCGGTTGATGCTATCGTCGATTGACCTAAGCAAGCGAAGCAAGGACCACCACTCGACCTCTCGATCAACGCGAGGCGTTAGCCAATCTGGCGTTTGCACGATCCCTATTTGGTCGCGCCGTTCTGCGAACAGACGCCCAAGTTCATCAATCCGTTCCGAAAGTTTAACATCGTTCCCAGTTGAAAAGGATTGGACGATGTCGATCAGCTCGACATGTACCAAAGCATCAATTCGGTTTGCATCTCGGTTCAATACACTCATGAACAGAGCGCGCGCATCATTCATTCCCTTCTGAATTTCAGCCATTTCATTAGCGTCCAAGGCTTTTGCAAATGCAACCATGGCCAGTTCGAACGCTGCCTCGTCAGCTGCTTCGTCGTTTGCCTGAAGTCGAACCAAAATGTTCCTAAGTTCGACCTCACCCCAATGGTGATAAGCGACCCCGACAAGCCTGGCTGCATGTTGCGCGAATAGGCCGTCTTCGTCACTATTCAAATTATCGAACAAAAGTAGAGTTCGGAGTTTCGTCCGATGATCCTCGAGCCCATAGCGAAACAATGCTTCGAGCGCGTATGCGGCTGTTAGCGCGTCTTTTCCGGGTTGCCGTGCTTTGACACGCTGTTCGAAGGCCTCGACAAGATTTAGACGTGCAATGTTTCTTAACGCTGCATTGGCCAAAAGCGTATTCGCAGCGTCACGGAAGACTGCAGGCTGATCGGCTTTGAGAAACCCTTCTGCAACAAGCCCAAGCAACAGGGTTTGAACTTGAACTGGCTCACCCGCCATCGTTTCTACAATTACATCCAGAAACGGACCAGATACGATCGCATCCTGTTCCTCGAGGACCGCATCGAGACCACCGAGTTCTTCAAGAGTAGGGATGGTACCGTTCGCAACGTTCGCCTCGAGTGCAGCGTTAACGCTCATGCCTTCTGCCATTGTCTAGCTCTACCAAACATAGTTTTCACCGCGCGCGATGCGGCAGTTGTCTTCCCCTAGCACTCCGACGATTTCGTCCACGTTTGTACCGGCCACGATTACCTGCAAACCTTCCATTTCGTCGGTTATCTTTCGTAGTTCTGCGAGTAGTGCCTCGAGATTGACCTTAGCCACCTCTTCCTTACCAGGAGAGTCAATAATCAAAAGTCCTGGATGGCGGCCGATGCCCAGCCGTGGTCCCACCCTCAAAAGTGCAATTGCGGTTGCCAAACGGAGCCTCAATCGTTCGCCAGCAGTCACTTTGGAGAAGCTGGTACTTGCTCCTCCCTTCTTAAGCGACATTGACGCATTGCTGTTGAGACTGACCGATTCCAGCGCCTCGATACCTAACTGTTGGCCTAGCGGCAGGATCTCATCGTTCAGGGCTTTGAGAATACCCGTCCGCCCCGCATTGTAAGCCTTTTCCGTTTCCTTGACTGCAATTGAAATTAGGTCCTCATCAGGGTCGACATCGCTTTTTGGAGCGGGCTTGCTTCGTTCTTTCAGAGCCCCTTCTAATTGGGCTAGTTCAAGTTCCGCGTTTCGCTTTGTGGCAAAGTCTGCCCCTCTTACTAGCTCATCCAGTTCTGATTGCGCTTTGGCCAGTGCGGTTGACGCCGCTTTGCCTGCTTCTGTAGCTGCTTTGCTGTCCGCTGTGGCACGTTCCGAAGCCGCCTTTGAAGCGAGCGCACAGCTCTCAGCATCTTTGAGTTCTTTATTCACGTCTTCGAAACTCTCTTCTGGGATCGTTTCTGAGCAAAGAGAGCACGCGAAGTCTGCAGTTTCGGCTTTGATCCGAGCCGTAGCTACTTTAGTCTCGCACCTTGGGCAGCACTCTGGGTTTAAGCCATTGAAGAATTGGGTGGCGACAATTGTTTCGCGTAGATCGCGAACTTTACGTTCATCACGCAGCTTTGTCTCATTCACCTGACTCGCGTCAGCTTGTGCCTTTGATGCGCGGGCTTGCAGTTCAGAGAGCTTTCGCGTTGCCGCCGCAACTGCTTCTCCGGCTTTGGCTAACAGTTCACCGGTGGTAGTCTCATTCGGCAATTCAGCAATACGTTTTCGAGCCACCTCGATCTCGGCTTTCAAGCGCGTTCTGGCGGTTTCAGCGTTTGCCTCAGAATTCCGCCGAACCCTATCCGAATTTTGACGTTTCTGCTCTAGCTCTTTCTTCGCCGTCGTAACGAAGATCTTGGTGCTGGCCCACGGGAATCCAACATACATTTGCAGCAGACGTGCAGGAAGGCCGCCCATCTGCGTATCCGCAAATAGGTATTTGTGTTCGCCTCCGAGATAGAACACGTTCGATTGCGCGAGCCATCCGTGCTCAACCACGCCTTTTTCACTCTCGTTTCCCTGAAGGGCAGGTAAAACATCTAGGTCAAGCACATCCATCATGAAACGAGCCATAACGAGCGCAAAGCCCTCATCAGAGGTGAAGCTCTCGAGCGCATGAAACGTGTCGTCAGGAGCACGACGCTCGAGGAGTCCGTTTGGCTCTCCATCGATTAGATTGAAAGCTATCCGATACCGTTCGTCATCAACTGAGAATTGTAGCGATATATGCTTAAGCCAACCGCGAACATCGTCTTGAAGGTTTTTCATAGAACCGCGAAGGCACCACAATACCACCTCCAAAACAGTCGATTTTCCGCGCAGATTAATTTCGCTCGTCACAGCCCAAACACCGGGCCCAAGCCCAGTCCACAGGAAATCAATCGCGCCGCTCGTCTTGCCCTTCTTCTCGCCTGAGAAAGCAATCTGCTCGATAGTAAAAGCCCGAGCTGGGCGTACGGCTCTGTCTGCGGCGACGCCTCTTCCGCGAAGCCGCCTTTCTGCTTCTTCAGGTGATAGTTTGGCCTTTTCAGCGATCGTTTCGAGCCAGTTCTTACTCATGTCATATTCTCGCTTTCCAGCGCTGTTATTCGCTTCATAACCCGCTCCGATATTGATCGAATGGGTTGAGACAGATCAGTTTCAGCGTATTCTTTCTGAAGGTACTGACGGTCCTTGAGTGCTGTACCGCCTTGTTCACCTGCGATTTCGGCAACCAATTCTGCCCGATCCTTATACCAGGCCAACTCTGTTGCGGCTTGAGCGAGCGTCTCCATTGCTTCCAGCCCTTGTTGCGTGAGAAGATACAAGTGACGTTGGATGTGCCCGGGTTGTCCGGTCCGTTTAATGCGGATCAAATCTGCGGCCCTAAGGATGGCCAAAGCGTTATCTAGCGGTTCAAATGCACCAAAATGATAGCGGATCATTGGTAGGTGGCGGAGGTCAGGCTCTCGATCATCGAAAATACGCTTTGCCGTGTCAAAGGTCTCTTTCAAACCGGTTTCTTCATAGGCATTCAATAACTCATTCGCTAGGTAGTCTGGGTATCGCATCCAGAAATCCAGCGCCTGCAGCCGAGCTTGCCCATCTAGTATTGCAACGACGTCTTGATCCCACTTCCCGTGTTCAGGCTCTCTACCGCCAGCGACAATACATGCCAACAGTCTAACGGCGCTTTGACGGTCAGATGGTTTGTCCAAATAAACTATACCCAATTTGCGTCCGCATTCCTCTCCTAATGCTTTGCCCCATGAACGTTCATTCGGAGACTTTGCTTTGAAATGCGGTTCAATTTCTTGGTTTAAGTGTTCGCCTTTGAGGTGTATTTGTCAACGTCACGTAGTTAATGTCAGGTTCTGGCGATAAGCATTTCTGACCGTCCTGATTACCGCGAAAAAGATTAAGAAATGAGCTGAGACCAATTGCCAAAATCTAAGCGACAGAAGTTGGGGGCTGTGGGAGAAAGCATGTTTGCGGCACTGGCAACAACCGCTCGACTGATCGTCAACTCCAGTGAGCGAGACCAAAAGGGCTGGGACTTTTTCATTCAGGAGGCGGGAGAGACCTCAGATATTGGTAGGCCGCTCGATCAGCGGACTGAATTGGACCTGTCACGGTTTGATGCCGCTCCTTTGATAGCATTTATTGCAGCAAAGGAGATGAACTATGGGACTGAAACGGACGGACGAATTCCGCCAAGATGCTGTGCGGATTGCATTGACAAGCGGGC
>NZ_JABEDH010000005.1 GCF_029285175.1 Sulfitobacter sp. M05
AGTGCCTTAGCGCCGATGGTACTGCGTCTTAAGGCGTGGGAGAGTAGGTCATCGCCAAACCTAATAAAGACTTCAATTCAAAACGTATCTCTCTACGATGAAAAATCAATAATCCAAAATTACCGTAATCATACAACGATGAAACACACACCGCGGGTCAACGGTTTTTGATAATCTCCTTACTGATGGTTGTAGATCCTCCCGAAGGATCACCCGGGCAGGCCCGAGCGATCACGTGCCAACATCCGTGCTTCTGCTGCGGAAAGGGCAAGCAGCGCTTCTTGGGTAGTCAGTCCCTTCGCGCTAAACTTCTTCCACAAACGACGTGCTGATGTAGGCGACCACGGTAGCGTCGCCTGCGACAGCCAGTGCCGCAGTGGTTGGGGCAAGCTGTCATAACTTTTCATTGGATCTTCTGGCCGAGATTTACGCCGCAGGCTGGTTGCGCCCAAATTCCGGTTCATCACGCGTCCTCCGGATCGGTAATTGGGTCAATCACCAGCACCAACCGGGTTTCGCCCGTTCCCTCAATCGGTGGGGACCGGTGACGCAGACCGCGTGCCGGCGTTGCCGGCCAAAGTGTGCCCCGCAAAAGCACTGGTGCGCCGGTCGGGACAGTGAAAATTCGCTCGGGGTCTGACCGGTCGTTGGAAACCCCATATTGTGTCCCGATACCACGATAGGTGCAGACCAAACGGGCTGTGACAGCATCAATGTGAAATTTCCGACAGGCGTTTGTTGTTACGGCTTGCAGGCGCAAACGCAGATACTGGGTTTCCATAAGATCGGCAAAAACCGCGGCCTGTGTGGTCGCATCGTTGATCAGTTGTTCACGCTCGCGGCATGGCGGCGTTTTGGCGATGTCGCATAACTCGGTCAGCGCCGCACGAAAGGCGCTGCGGTGCAGGATGACCCGACCATTCGGCAGGTTTTCAGGTTGAAGCCCATCAATCCAGGCCTGAAATTCGGGCCGGGGCCGCCTGTGCCAGATTGCGGCGGCGCAGTCTGGCCGTTTGAACGCGGCCAGACCTTGGCTAGACGGGGTCACGACAACCCCGCCAACGGCCCCTTTGACTTTTTCCGCTACCAGCGTCATGCCGCTTCCTCGGCCCGGCGCCAGAGCGGAAAAGGATCGGGATAGTCGGGCAAGTTATCAGGGCTGGTTGCCGCAACTGCTGGCACCAAGCAGGCATCCAGCCGTGCCCTTAATGCCGGCCAGTCAATGCCAGCACCAATGAAAACGATCTCTTGCCGGCGATCGCCCCACGGCTCTTGCCAATGGGCTTGCATATAGGCTTTGGCACTTTCATGGTCCGGCCAGCTTTCTTTCGGGACCGATGCCCACCATGTCCCCAAGGGCTTAACACTCGACAACGACCCCGCCAGCGAAAATTCAGCGACCCAGCCCGGACGGGTGGCAATCCAGAAATGCCCTTTGGCCCGGATAACACCGGGCATATCGCCATTCAGTACCTCCAGAATCCGTTCAGGGATGAACGGCAGACGCGCGCGGTAAACGAATGACGCGACCCCATACTCTTCGGTCTCCGGAACATGATCGGCAAAGCCATAGAGCTCTTTCGCCCACATCGGATGTTCATGGGCCTTTTCGAAATCGAACAAGCCGGTGTCCAGAATGGCTGAAGCGGGGACTTCGGAGTGGTCGACTTCGATAATCTGCGCATCTGCATTCAGGCTGCGAATGATCTTGCGCGCGGCGTCCACACGCTCGGGGCCGGCATCGGTCACCTTGTTCAGGATCACAACGTCAGCGAATTCGATTTGGTCGGTCAGCAGATGTACAAGGGTGCGTTCATCCTCTTCGCCTAGCGTCTCGCCCCGATCCCTCAGGAAATCGTGGCTGGAAAAATCATTCAGCAGGTTTGCTGCATCAACGACGGTGACCATGGTGTCGAGACGGGAAATATCGGCAAGGCTGTTGCCGAATTCATCACGAAAATCAAATGTCGCGGCGACCGGCAAAGGTTCTGAGATGCCTGTAGATTCGATCAGCAGATAGTCGAATCGCCCCTCATCCGCGAGACGCCGCACCTCTTCCAGCAAATCATCACGCAGGGTGCAGCAGATACAGCCATTGGACATTTCAACAAGGGTTTCGTCTGTGCGGCTCAGTTCCGTGTCCGCCCGCACCAGATCGGCGTCGATGTTCACTTCGGACATATCGTTGACAATAACGGCGACACGGCGGCCATCACGGTTGTTCAGCACGCGATTGAGCAGCGTGGTTTTGCCCGCGCCAAGAAAGCCGGAAAGGACCGTGACGGGAAGGCGGGTATCTGACATGGTTAGCTCCATAGGTTGCGTTAAGCATCACGCAACTTACTCAGTTACTAGATCAATGCAACAATAAATGTTACATTACCGCGCGCCTTGGAGAAATCACGCCGATGAAACGCAATTCCCGTCTGTCGCTTGCACTGCATACCTTGGGTCATATGGCCGGTGATCCCGATGCCGTGCAGACTTCGGCGGATATTGCCAGCCATGCGGGCACGAATCCGGTTGTTGTGCGGCGTGTCTTGGGCAAGCTGAGAGAGGCCGGCCTGTTGACCTCGGAAAAGGGCCATGCAGGTGGCTGGCGGCTTGCCCGGCCCCCCCAGCAGATTACCTTGGCGGATGTTTATCTTGCGCTTGACGAAAGCCTGATTGCGTCCCCCGATGAGATGGAGCCGCCAGATTGTTCTATCGAGCACGTTTTGCAAAAGAAAGTCGCCGGGGTGATGGCGGATATCGAACGCAGTCTGATTGAGCGGTTGGCCGCGACGACAATTGCCGAGGTGCGCGAAAGCGGACAGGACGCTCACGTGCATTGACGGGTTTTGCGCCCCGTATGCACATCCAGATTGTTATGAGACCCTGCTGCCGGCATCATTGCGCTGCCTATGGAACAGTCCAGCCTAAAGGCCGCTACCCCGTCTTGCGCCGCGCCACCAGATAGCGGCTCATGCTGGGCTTGCTGATGGCCTCTATAATCTCGAAACCCGCAGCGGTTATCAGCGCCTCAAGGTCTGCAAAGCTCAGCTTGCGCACGAACGGGGCCTTGCCGACAAGCTGCATCACCGGAATCAGGGCACCGAACAGAAACCGCTTTATCCCAATGGATGGTTCGCTCAGGCAGGGGGTTTTGGTGATCAGTAAAGCACCGGGTTCTAGTATTTCGGACAGGGAGGCCAGTATGCCCTCCAGATCCTCAGTGAGATGAAAGATGTTGAACCCCAAAACCACATTCATGCCAGCGGCATCGTGGGCCGCCTGTGCGGCGGTCGCCACATGAAACCCAAGATTTTGTGCGCCCTGTTCTGCCGCTTTTTCCCGCGCGATCCGCAGCATTCCGGGGGAGATATCAGTGCCGGTGAACTGTGCTACGTTTGGGGCAAGCAGCAAGGCGGTTGACCCGGTGCCGCACCCGATTTCAAGCACTTTATCCTCCGCATTCAGATACCTGCGGGTTCGTTCAAGCGTATAGGCATAGGCCTGTTGGTCCCGGATTGGGGCCGCGGCATATTTCAGAGCGTTCTTGTCCCAGAACTTTGAAGCTTGTGACATGAGGTTTTCCTTATTGAGGCACCTCCAACTCAATATCAATGTATGGGTGTGGCGAGAATTGACGAAATTTGCAGGCTATATATACGTATTTGTATGGATTTATCGCTGACCGACTGGAACCACCTGCGCGCTTTTCTTGCCACGGCCGAAAACGGATCCCTGTCAGCG
This sequence comes from Sulfitobacter sp. M05, assembly GCF_029285175.1. Taxonomy (GTDB): domain Bacteria; phylum Pseudomonadota; class Alphaproteobacteria; order Rhodobacterales; family Rhodobacteraceae; genus Sulfitobacter. Next base: position 3,736 of record NZ_JABEDH010000005.1, read on the forward strand.
GCGGCGCGGGCATTGGGGCTGACCCAACCAACGTTGAGCCGGCAGATTGCTGCCCTGGAAGCGGCGTTGGACCTGATGCTGTTTGAACGCAATGGCCGCACCCTGACATTGACCGACGCGGGGCGCGCCCTGTTGATCCATGCGGGAGACATGGGCAGCGCCGCGCTGCGGTTGTCGCTGGCGGCCAGCGGTCAACGTTCTGAGCTTAGCGGTTTGGTACGGGTCACCGCCAGCGATGTCACGTCGGTTCATGATTTACCGCAGGTGCTGCGTGCGCTGCGCTTGCGGGCACCGCAGATCAGCGTCGAAGTGGTGGCGTCAAATGACATAGAAAACCTGATGCAGCGTGATGCAGATATCGCCGTGCGCAATGTTCGGCCCGATCATCCCAACCTTGTCGCGCGCCTGTTGCGAAAACGAAGCGGGTATTTCTATGCGACCACCGCATATCTCGACGCCCGAGGGCGCCCCAAAACACTGGATGATCTGGCGCTACATGACTGGATTGCCCTCGGGCCGGTGGTGCGGATGCACCGCTATATGGTCGACATGGGCATCCCGATCACACCGGAGAACTTTCGCATTATTTCGGAAAATGGTGTCGCCGCATGGGAAATGTGCCGGGCGGGCCTGGGCATCAGTGCGATGGACGCCGAGGTGGCGGCGAAATCACCCGACCTTGAAAAGATACTGCCGGAACATTTGCATGTGACCTATCCTGTCTGGTTGGTCACCCACCGCGAGGTCCACACCAGCCCGCGCATCAGGCTGGTGTTTGATCTTCTTGCCGAGGCATTAAGCTGAGCGTTACCCGCGCAGCACGCCACCCGTTGCCTTGGCCACCTTTTCGATGACCTTGGCTCCGACTGCCTCGATGTCGGCATCTTTCAGGGTCTTGCCTTCGGGCTGCAATCGGACCGTGATGGCCAGCGATTTTTTGCCTTCGCCCAGGCTGCCACCAATGAATTCATCGAAGACGCGAACGTCGGTGATCAACGTTTTGTCGGCCCCCATCGCCGCATTGACCAAAATCAACGCTTCGACATCGGCATCGACAACAAAGGCAAAATCACGCTCGACTGCTTGCAAATCGCTGATCTTGAGCGCGGGACGTGTGGCACCGGATTTGCGTGGCATTGGCACTTGTTCGGGCCACAATGTGAACGCCATCGCAGGGCCTTTCACATCCATCGCCGTCAGAATCTTCGGATGCACTTCGCCGTAGATGCCCAGCACTTTTTTCGGACCCAAACAGATCATACCGTGGCGGCCCGGATGCCATTCACTCGATGTGCCGCGCAGGATTTGCACCCGCGCAGGTGCGCCCATCGCCGCCAGCACCGCCTCGGCATCTGCCTTGACATCATAGACATCAACGGGCCGCGAAGCCCCATGCACATCTTTCGGGCCGGTCCGTCCGATCAACAAGCCACTGACCAGCGCGTGCTGTTCTTTCGGCTCTCCACCGTGAAAGGCGGGGCCGACCTCGAATAGGGCCATGTCGGCAAACCCACGCGCCTGATTACGCGCCGCGGCGGCCAGCAAACCGGGCAGCAAGGCAGGGCGCATATGGCTCATGTCGGCGCTGATCGGGTTTTCCAGACGGGTCTCGTCTGTGCCACCACCGAATAAAGCAGCGGATGCCTGATCAATGAAGCTGTAGGTAACGCATTCGTTGTATCCCAAAGCCGCCGCTGCCCGCCGTGCGGCCACTTCACGCCGCTGCATCGGTGACAGGATTGGGCGGGGCACACCGGCGCTGAGGCGCGGCAAAGGCACGCCTTCCAGCTTGGTCAAGGAGGCGATCCGCGCGACTTCCTCTACCAGATCGGCAGAGCCTTGCACGTCGGGGCGCCAGCTGGGCACATGGGCCATATCGCCCTCAAGCGTGAAACCAAGGGCCGTCAAGGTCGTCCGTTGGGTTTCTGCCGGAATCGTCATGCCAACCAATGATTGCACACGATCCGTGTCCAGTTTGTAAGCGCGGCTGGTATCAGGAATGGCACCGGCGACCACCACATCAGAGGCTTCTCCCCCCGCGTGATCCATGATCATCCGCGTTGCATGTTCGATGCCATGCGGTGTCCATTCGGGGTCAATACCGCGTTCAAAACGATACCGCGCATCCGAGTTGATCTTGAGCGCACGGCCCGTATAGGCGGTGCGGACCCGGTCGAAATAGGCTGCCTCAAGGAAGACATTTGTGGTCTCTTCGGTACAACCCGTCGCGAGACCACCCATCACACCACCGATGCTTTCAACGCTATTGGCATCGGAGATGATGGTCATACCCTCTGCAAATGTATATTCCTTGTCGTCCAGCCCCATCAGCGTTTCACCCCCTTTGGCGCGGTGCACACGCAGGGCATTGCCAGCAATCTTATCTGCGTCAAACACGTGCAAAGGCCGGTTGCGGTCATAGGTGAAAAAGTTTGTCACATCGACAAGGAAGGAAATCGGGCGCAGGCCAATCGCCTGCAACGCATCCTGCAACCACGCCGGCGAGGGGCCGTTTTTCAAGCCTTTGATCACACGGCCATAGAACACAGGACATTGTTCCAGCGTGTCCTCGTCAATCGTGACGCTAACCGGACAAGGGAAGGTGCCTGCAACCGGTTCGCAATCGCGCGCCTTCAACGTGCCCAAGCCCCGCGCGGCCAGATCACGCGCAATGCCGCGCACACCCAGAGCATCGGGGCGGTTCGGGGTGATTGCAATCTCGATCACCGGATCAACCTTGGCCGGATCGTTCAACGCCAGCCAATCAACAAAGGACTGCCCAACCTCGCCAGAGGGCAGTTCGATGATGCCGTCATGCTCTTCCGACAGCTCCATCTCGCGCTCGGACGCCATCATGCCAAAGCTATCGACCCCCCGAATTTTGCCCACGCCAATGGTTGTATCAATTCCCGGCACATAGACACCCGGTTTGGCGACAACCACGGTGATCCCCGCGCGGGCGTTCGGTGCGCCGCAAATGATCTGCATCACGCCTTCGTCGGTCTCAACCTGACAGACGTTCAGCCGGTCGGCATCGGGGTGTTTTTCGGCGGATTTGACATACCCAATGGTAAAATCACGCAGCCGTGCCCCGCGATCCTCGACGCCCTCAACCTCAAGGCCAAGATCGGTCAGGGTTTCGCAGATTTCATCGACCGTGGCCGTGGTCTCCAGATGGTCTTTCAACCAGGAAAGCGTGAATTTCATGTCTCAATCCTCGTGCGTGTGCTTGGGTTCAGTCGGTATCGCCAAACGGGGCGGGGATCAATGCGGTTTGCTGATTGCACCAACGCGCGCCGTGCCATCGACGGCCCGCGGGGTGGCGATACCACGCTGGTTCTCTGGCAGTTTATGTTTCAGCTGTGATGAATTCTATCGAGGTCACTCCCAGCCTCACCAAATCGCCAACCCGATGGGGCGGGTAGGCGATGGCACGGCGGCTGCAAGCAGCCTTGATTCCGTGCTTGGTGCTCAGATATTGCGTTAGTTCTTACCACTACGTTTAATGAGATTTTGAACCTGTTTGGTTCTCCGCCATGCCTTAGTTGCTTTTTCCTGCACTGCACTGCGATTCCTAGATGCTGCCAAGTAAGCCGGAACCAGAAGCAATGCCATCACGGGATACAAAACAAGAATCCAGATAGGCGGAACAATCCAGAGAAGAAATAGCAGAGGGAATTGCATCAGAAACGTGCCTGCTTCCCACAGAATTGGGTGCCTTGCTGTCCGCCTTACCCACCAATCATAGTAAGCCCCAAGCCAGACCCCAATTAGATACATCTACCTACTCAAGCCACCATGCAAATTCGGCTGATCCAGCGACGCAAACCCGTAGTGCCGCAACCAGCGCAGATCGCTGTCAAAGAACGCCCGCAAATCCGGTATCCCGTATTTCAGCATCGCGATCCGGTCGATGCCCATGCCGAATGCAAAGCCCTGCCAGACGTCAGGATCAATCCCGCCCGCCTGCAACACTTTCGGATGCACCATGCCGGAACCCAGCACTTCCATCCAGCCGTCGCCCTCGCCAATGCGCAACTGGCCGTCGACCCATGAACACTGGATATCAACCTCGGCAGAGGGTTCCGTGAACGGGAAGTGGGAGGCGCGGAAACGGGTTTTGATGCCGTCAATTTCAAAGAACGCGGAAAAGAATTCCTCAAGCGTCCATTTAAGGTTCGCCATCGAGATGTCTTTGTCGATCGCCAGCCCCTCGACCTGATGGAACATCGGCGTATGGGTCTGGTCATAGTCCGCGCGGTAGACGCCACCGGGGCAGATGATGCGCAGCGGCGCGCCCTCGGCCTCCATCGTGCGGATTTGTACCGGCGAGGTATGGGTGCGCAAAACATGCGGCGGGCGGTTGTCGCCCTCGGCGCGGGCCATGTAGAACGTATCCATCTCTGCGCGGGCAGGGTGGTGGCCGGGAATGTTCAGCGCGTCGAAGTTATACCAGTCGGTGTCAATGCGCGGCCCTTCGGCAACGGAAAACCCCATTTCGGCGAAAATCGCGGTCAGTTCTTCGGTGACCTGAGATACGGGATGGATCGTGCCCTGCCGCTGTGCGCGTACGGGCAATGTCACGTCGAGCCATTCAGAGCGCAGCCGTTCGTCCAGCGCGGCATCGCCAAGGGCGGCTTTTTTCGCAGCCAGTGCTGAATTGATCTCGTCTTTCAACGCATTCAGCGCCGGGCCGACGGTCTGGCGTTCTTCCGGCGTCATCTTGCCCAGTTCGCGCATTTTCAACGCGACCTCGCCCTTTTTGCCCACGGCGGCCAGCCTGATATCTTCCAGACCCGATTCATCCGTCGCATCCGCAATCAGCTTCAGGTATTTTTGCTTGAGATCATCCATCGGGCACCCTCGAAATTTGCTTGGTTTGTGCTACTTGCGGTCCTGTGGAAATGCAACCCACCGACAAGGGGCAGAATGGGGGCTTATCCACAGGAAAATCGCGCTGGGCGTGAAAATGGTGCCTGCTGTCCTTGGCCACGGGCCGCATAGGGTGGTAAGGTTTTGCTGAAACCCAACATATTGCAGAACTCTCAAGGAATCGCCGGTGCCGCCTCCCAGCCCATTCAAACCTGCATCGCGCCATGGTCGTCCGGGCTTGATCCGCGCCTTGGCCAGCGGTGCGATTGCGGTTCTGCTGGGCGTTGGTGCTTTGACCGCCCTGCGCGTGGCGACCGGTGACGTCGGACCTGATGTGATTGACCGCGCAGCTACACCACAGCGCATTCCCGATCTGGAAATTCTGGCAATGGCGCGGATGGTGTCTCCGCCGGCACCGGGATCGTTTTCGATTGGCGAAGTACCAGCGCAAGTGTCCCCCGTGGTGCCCCCCTCTGATGACGACTGTGTACAAACGCTTCATCAGGCGTTGTCATCTACCATCGTGCGCTTTGACAGCGGCAGTTTTGAAATCACGCCACAGCATATCGCCGGCATGGCGCGGATCAGTGATCGGATCATGGCCTGTGAAACGGCCTATGTTATGGTGGGCGGACATGCGGATGGGGGCGGTGATGACGCGGCGAACCTTGCGCTGAGCTGGGAACGTGCGGACCGGACACTTAATCATCTGCTGTTGCTGGGCGTTGATCCCGCCGCCATCGAGGCCGTGGGCTATGGCGCGCGTGCGCCCCTGTCGCAAGGTTCAAATGAAGATGACGGCAGCGACCATCGGGTTGATTTCAAGGTGATGCGAAAGCCCTGAACACTGTGCGGCAGAATGCCCTAGGATCGTTTGATGTGCGGGCCGCGGCTATTTCGCAGCGCAGCTGTGGCCCGCAAAGGGTTAATCGCGCGGCGGTGTTACCAGCCCTTTTTGCACAGCAGGGCGGGCGGTAAAACGCTCAAGATAGGCCACGAGGTTCTTGTGATCATCCCAGCCCAGCAGGTCCTTGGCACCGTAGAAATCCAGCGCCCGCAGCCACGGCGCAATCGCCATATCCGCGATGGAATATGCGCCAGTGATCCAGTCCTTGCCCGCCATTTCGCCCTCTAGAACAGAAAGCAGACGCTTGGCCTCGGCGACATAGCGGTCTTGGGGGCGTTTATCTTCCCATTCTGAACCGGCGAATTTGTAAAAGAATCCGAGCTGCCCCAGCATCGGGCCAAGGCCACCCATCTGGAACATCAGCCACTGCTGGGTCTTTGCTTTTTCACGTGCTGATGTCCCCATGAATTGGCCTGATTTTTCTGCGAGGTAAATCAGGATCGCGCCCGATTCAAACAGACCAAGCGGCGCGCCGTCTGGCCCGTTCGGGTCAATGATCGCGGGGATTTTGTTGTTGGGGTTGAGGGACAGGAATTGCGCGCTTTTCACGTCGGCATCGGACAGCGTCACTTTATGGGCTTCGTAAGGAATGCCCATTTCCTCCAGCGCAATTGAAATTTTGACCCCGTTTGGTGTCGGGAACGAATAAAGCTGCAATACGTCGGGGTTCTGTGCGGGCCATCTTTGCGTGATGGGAAAATTTGAAAGGTCGGGCATTTCTTACTCCAGTGTGGGTTATTGAGATAAAGTAGGTGTTTTTCCCCCGAAAAACAGCCTTACCGATGTGCGGTGATGTGCTAGGGCATGTGCGGTAACGAGCCGACTGAACAAACAGCGGACGTAAGTGGAAAAAAGGGACAAGTAATGATTCAAGAATTCAAAGACTTCATCGCCAAAGGCAATGTCATGGACATGGCAGTTGGTATCATCATCGGCGCGGCCTTCACGGCCATTGTGACATCGCTGGTGGGTGATCTGATCAACCCGATTATCGGTCTGGTTTCCGGCGGTGTTGATTTCACCAACAAATATGCGGTTCTTAGCGGCGAAGTGCCTGCTGGCGCATCATTGGAAGCTGCACGCGAAACGGGTGGTGCAATCTTTGCTTATGGTGCCTTCATTATGGCGGTCATCAACTTCCTGATCATTGCATGGGTTGTGTTCATGCTGGTCAAAGCGGTGAACAAAGCGAAAGACTCGGTTAAGGAAGAAGAGGTTGTCGCCGAGGCAGCCCCAGCTGGTCCAACACAAGAAGAGCTGTTGGCTGACATCCTGAAGGCGCTGCAAAAGTCCTGATAGGGATGTTTGAGAGATCGGAAGGGCCTGCCAAATGGTGGGCCTTTCTTGTTTTTGTTGTCCGGCCAGCAAAGCTGCGCTAGAAAGCCCTTGGTTGGCAGTCACCAAGGCGTCGCTGTTTCGCAAGGAAAGCTAAAGCTGCCGTTCACGCTTCATTGATACATCTGTTCAATGCCGCGTCCGTAAGTCAGCGACCACGGATCTTTTGCGGCACTAAAGGACATGACATGTCAAAAGAAGCCATTCCGCTGTTGGTGGCGGATATCACCCCCTTTGCGCGATCTTTGTCGCTTCAGCTCAAGGATACGGATGGAAAACCGTCGCATCTTGCTTTGCTGAACATGCTGGCCCGTGCCTCGGGGTTTCGAAATTACCAACATTTGCGCGCATCTGAGGCGGCCAAGGGACGGTTAGCAGACACAGCACCGCAGGCGGATTTCAAACGGGTCGAAAAATGCCTAGAGCAGTTCGACGATGCCGGGCAGCTGATCCGTTGGCCGTCGAAACGGTTTGTGCAGGAGTTGTGCCTTTGGGTGCTTTGGTCACACCTGCCACGCGGCGAGGTGATGCAGGAACGCGATGTGAACGGGCTGTTGAACAAGGCGCATCTGTTTGAGGATGCCGCGATCTTGCGGCGCAGCCTGATCGGGCTCAAACTGGTGTCGCGCAATGCCGACGGGACGGATTACCGGCGCATTGAACAAACGCCGCCACCAGAGGCCATTGCTGTGATCCGCGAGATATCGGCGCGGCGGTCCTGAAAAAATCGGCAGGCCGGAATGTGTTGTCCGGCCTGCCTTTTGTCTTACGCTTTCAACGCGAGTTTTGGTGACAGCACGTCAATACCCAGTGCTTTGCCTACTGCGTGATAAGTCAACTGCCCCGCGTGAACGTTCAACCCGTTCAGCAGGTGTTCGTCATCTGCGCAGGCCTGACGCCAGCCCTTGTTGGCAAGGTCAAGCATGAAAGGCATGGTGGCGTTGCCCAATGCGATGGTCGAGGTGCGCGCAACCGCTCCCGGCATGTTGGCAACGCAGTAGTGCATGATGCCGTCAACTTCATAAACGGGGTCTTGGTGCGTGGTCGCTTTGGATGTCTCGAAACAGCCACCCTGGTCAATCGCAACGTCCACAAGGGCCGCGCCGGGTTTCAACTCGCTGAGCTGTGCGCGGCTGATTAGTTTCGGCGCTTCGGCACCGGGAATCAGGACCGCACCGATGATCATGTCGGCCTCGCGGGCCAGTTCGATGGTGTTCTGTGCGGACGCATAGGAGGTCTTGAACGTACCGCCATAAACGTCATCCAGATAGCGCATCCGGGGCAGAGATCTGTCCAGCACGGTTACATCCGCGCCCATACCGGCCGCGATACGGGCCGCGTGGGTGCCAACAACACCGCCACCGATCACCACAACGCGGGCCGGACCAACGCCGGGCACGCCGCCCATCAACACGCCACGCCCGCCGTTTGCTTTCTGCAAAGTCCACGCGCCAACCTGTGGGGCCAGACGACCCGCAACTTCGGACATCGGTGCCAGCAGGGGCAGCCCGCCGGTACGGTCTGTGACGGTTTCATAGGCGATACATGTGGCGCCAGAGGCCAGCAAATCCTTGGTCTGTTCTGGATCGGGCGCGAGGTGCAGATAGGTAAAGAGCAACTGCCCTTCACGCAGCATTTTGCGTTCGCCTGCCTGGGGCTCCTTTACCTTGACGATCATATCGGCAGCGGCAAAGATTTCGGCAGCGGTGCCGATGATCTGGGCACCGGCGGCCTCGTAATCGCTGTCCTCAAAGCCGGCACCCTGACCGGCACCCGCCTGCACGATCACTTCGTGACCGGCATTGATGGCTTCAAGTGCGGCACTTGGCGTCAGGCCGACGCGGAATTCTTGGGGTTTAATCTCTGTTGGGCAACCAATTTTCATTTTTGCGTCCTTTTGTTCGCATTGTGCCTGATATTTAGGCAGCTTCGACTGCAAAGGGGCACGAATAGCCGTGGCGTTTCAGTCCATTTTTCGGATACCTTTGCAAAATAGTGTTAATCCACGCGAGATTTTTGCGCATATGAGCCTTGATGAGATTGATCGGCGTATCCTGCGCGCCTTACAGCGAAACGGCCGGATGTCGAATGCAGAACTGTCTGACGACGTGCATCTGTCCCCCTCCGCCTGTCATCGGCGGGTCCAGCGGATGGAGAAAGAGGGATATATCAAGGACTATGTTGCCTTGTTGGATGCCCGTATGTTGAACGTGCCGACAACGGTGTTTGTAGAAATCACCCTGCGCGGGCAGGCCGATGACATTTTGGATGCATTTGAAAAATCCGTGGCGCGGATACCGGATGTGCTGGAATGTCATCTGATGGCAGGCTCTGCGGATTACTTGTTAAAGGTGGTGGCGGAAAACACCGAAGATTTTGCACGGATTCATCGGCAATATCTGGCGCGCCTGCCGGGGGTTCAAGGGATGCAATCGAGCTTTGCGCTGCGCACCGTGTTTAAAACGACGGCGTTGCCTGTGGTGTGAACATTGATTGAGTGCCCATTTCGCTTAAGCTGGACTGCTGCTCATTTGCGAAAATGGATATCAAGCTTCTTTCCATTGGTGCCGCGCAAGACTGTCGTCGGATATTGAAGTCTCTGCCTGAGTGGTTTGGAGACGCCGAGGCTTTGGATATGTACATTGCCCATGCCGGGCATTCTCCAGTGGTCGTTGCGCGCATGGATGGCGCTGTTGTCGGCTATATTTCTATATCGGAACATTTTGGAAGAAACTGCGAGATTCACTCAATGGGGGTGGATAAAGCCAACCATCGCAGTGGCTTGGGAAAAGCTATGGTGCGCCACCTGTTCGATTACGCTACAAATGCGGGTTTTTCATACCTTTCAGTCAAAACCCTATCCGAGCGGCACGCCGACCCAAACTACGAGGCTACAAGACAGTTCTATAGAGCAGTTGGCTTTGAGCCATTTGAGGAGTTGCCGACGCTTTGGGGCAAGGATCTGCCTTGTTTGGTGATGCTTCTTCCGCTCGCCTCTCCCCAAATAAAAACCCCCGCAGCCCTCACAGGCCACGGGGGTTCTTAATTCTTCAGCAAACGCTGGGAATGATTTACATCATACCTTCGCGCTGTGCTTTTTTGCGAGCCAACTTACGGGAACGACGAATCGCTTCCGCCTTCTCACGCGCTTTTTTCTCTGACGGCTTCTCGAAATGTTGCTTAAGCTTCATTTCACGAAATACGCCTTCGCGCTGGAGTTTTTTCTTCAGAGCCCGAAGGGCCTGATCGACGTTGTTGTCACGAACACTAACCTGCATGTGGTTTTCACCACCTTTCTAGGATAAAGTTGCAAGGATTTGCAGGAAACCGGCCTATATCAAGGTCAAACCCGTTTGTCGAGTCTTCCTGACCTGCTGAAAAGGACCAAATATGTCTGACCCAAAACACCTCTTGCTGGATGCAGCGCTGCCGCATGTGCCCTTTGATGGATGGAGCGAGGCCACTTTCGAGGCGGCTGTCGCGGACAGTGGCGTGGAAAAAACGGTGGCCCGCGCCGTTTGTCCCCGTGGGGCGGTCGATCTGGCCGTGGCCTATCACCAGCGCGGCGATCAGCAGATGTTGGATTCCCTCGGCGATGAAGACCTGAGTGCGATGCGTTTTCGTGACCGGATTGCCCATGCGGTACGCCTGCGATTGGAAGCTGTTGGTGACAAGGAAGCCGTCCGGCGCGGCACCACGCTGTTTGCCCTGCCGCCCTATGCGCCGGATGGTGCAAAGCTGGTCTGGGGGACAGCGGATCATATCTGGGAGGCGCTGGGCGATACTTCGGATGATTTCAACTGGTATTCGAAACGCATGACGCTAAGCGGCGTCTATTCAGCAACGGTGTTGTTCTGGTTGGGGGACACAAGCGAAGGGCACGCCGCCACCTGGGCATTTCTCGACCGGCGGATCGACAATGTGATGCAGATCGAAAAACTGAAAGCGCAGGTCAACAAGAACCCGACGCTGGGCAAGCTGATGGCGGGGCCAAATTGGTTGTTGGGCCGGATCAAGGCACCAGTGCGCTTTCCCAAGGGGGATTTTCCCGGTTCATGGACTGCGCGACGGGACTGAACACCTAGCAACAGTGTTCGTCAGGGGGGCTGGCTCCCTTTACTTCATCAGATGACCTGTTAGGCAACGCCTGACCCAGATGATGCGAGACAAGATGCGCCCCCCGACTTCCCCGTTGATTGCCCTGAAAGACTTGTCATACTTGCCGGATGGCAAACCTGTGCTTTCGGGGGTTACCCTTGAAACAGACGCCAAACGGATCGGGATCGTCGGGCGCAACGGCTCTGGCAAGACCACGTTGGCGCGGATCATCGCCGGGCTGTTGGCACCGGACGCAGGCACGGTACGTATTGGCGGTGTCGATGTGGCGCGTGACCGAAAGGCGGCGCTGGGCGCAGTCGGCATCCTGTTTCAAAACCCTGACCACCAGATCATTTTCCCAACAGTCGAAGAAGAACTCGCCTTTGGTTTGGCGCAGCTGGGGCAGAACAAGCCCGAGATTGAAACCGCTGTTGCCGCTATGCTGCACCGCTTTGGTAAGGCCCATTGGGCCGGCGCGGCAATCCATCAGCTGTCACAGGGGCAAAGGCAACTGGTCTGCCTGATGTCGGTGCTGGCCATGGCCCCGCGTGTGATTGTGCTGGATGAACCTTTTGCCGGACTGGACATCCCAACGACCCGGCAATTGGCGCGGGTTCTGGACGGTCTCGATGTCTGTCTTGTGCTGATCACCCATGATCCCGCCATGCTGGAAGTGTATGACCGCGTGCTGTGGATCGACGAAGGTCGCATTCTACAAGACGGTGATGCGAAACCTGTGTTGCACGCCTTTGAGCAGCAAATGTTGCGATTGGGAGGTGGCGATGATCTCTCTGACCTCGCCGGTTAGAACACGAGCCCACGGTTGGCCTGCCGGCCTTAAGCTGGGCGCGTTATGCGTTGCCACTGTACTGCTGTTCTCGTTGGACAGCATTTGGTGGCACCTTGGATTTCTCTGTGCCTCCGTGCTGCTCTATGCCCTGCCTGGACGGGTGTTTTTGCGCAGCGGGATGCGGCGGCTGTGGGGGCTGTGGCCCTTTGTGGCGCTGATTTTTGGCTGGCATGTCGTGATCGGTGATGTTGCCGGTGGGGCGGCAATCTGTTTCCGGATGCTGACGGCAGTGGGGCTGGCCAATCTTGTTACCATGACAACGCGTCTTAGTGACATGATGTCGGTGGTGCGGGTGCTGATCTCGCCGGTACGCTGGTTTGGCATTCCACCGCGTCGGATCGAACTTGCGATGGCGCTGGTCATCCGGTTCACCCCCGTGCTTGCCCTGAAAGGCGAGGCACTGGTCGCGGCATGGCGGGCACGTAGCCCAAAGCGCGCCGGCTGGCGGATTGTCATTCCCTTCGCCGTTTTGGCGATCGATGATGCCGAACGCGTCGCCGAGGCCCTGCGGGCGCGCGGCGGTGTTTGACTGCCACCGCCTCCTTGTTTCACGTTGAACGTGTCGCAGAAACATCTTACCTCTGCGTCAACCAATTTAAGGAAGTCCTCATGGAACGTTCAGTTGCTCTTATCGCCGTCTTCGCCGCCCTGATTGCGGCCCTTGGCCTCATGCCCACATTGATGCTGGCCTCCGGCATCCCGATCACAGCGCAAAGCCTAGGGGTGATGTTGTGCGGCACCGTTCTGGGGTCAAAACGTGGTGGGCTGGCGGCGCTGCTGTTTGTGGCGCTGGTGGCGCTTGGCCTGCCATTGTTGGCAGGTGGTCGCGGTGGACTGGGTGTCTTTGCTGGCCCCTCTGTCGGGTTTGTCATTGGCTTTCCTGTTGCTGCCTTTGTCACCGGCCTTGTGATGGAGAAAACCCGCCGGATGCCGATCACACTGGCGGCTGGTGTGGCCTCGGTTATTGGAGGCATTCTGGCGCTTTATTTCTGCGGTGTGCTGGGGTTCATGCGCGTGCTGGACAAAAGCTTGCTGGAAACACTGGCGATCCTCGGCGTGTATATCCCCGGTGATATCGTCAAGGTTGTTCTGGCGGGCTTGATCACCGCCGGTCTGGCCCGCGCCCGTCCAGCGAGTGTTTTCTCGCGCGCCTGAATTTGGGCAGACACCACGCCATTTGAATAGGAATGACAAACCGCGTGCGCTCCGGCGTGCGCGGTTATATGTTTTCCACTAAAGAGATACAGAGGAAACCCGATGACCGACACAATGCGCGCAATTGAAATCACCCAGCCCGGCGGCCCGGAAGTCCTGCAATTGGTGGAGCGGCCCGTGCCGCAAGCGCAGCACGGACAGGTCGTGATCAAGGTGGCTTATGCTGGGGTGAACCGGCCGGATGCTTTGCAACGTGCCGGCAAATACGCGCCACCCCCAACGGCCAGCGATCTGCCCGGGCTGGAAGCTTCCGGTGAGGTGGTCAGCATTGGAGCGGGCGTTACAGGGGTGAATGTCGGCGATCAGGTCTGCGCCCTGTTGCCCGGTGGTGGGTATGCCGAATATGTGGCCACGCCGGCGGCCCACTGCCTGCGCGTGCCTGAGGGACTGGGCATGAAAGAGGCCGCATGTCTGCCGGAAACGTTTTTCACCGTCTGGTCCAACGTCTTTATGCGTGGCGGACTAAAGGCGGGCGAGCGGTTTCTGGTACATGGCGGATCCTCGGGGATTGGTACAACGGCGATTCAACTGGCCCATGCCTTTGGCGCGCGTGTCTTTGCAACGGCTGGAACGGATGCAAAATGCACCGCATGTGTGGGATTGGGCGCGGAGGCCGCGATCAATTACCGCGATATGGATTTTGTTGATGTCTTGCGCGCTGAAGGCGGGGCCGACCTTATCCTTGATATGGTTGGCGGGGACTATATCGCGCGTAACATCAAAACTCTGGCAGAAGATGGCCGTCTGGTGCAAATCGCTTTCCTGCAAGGCCCGGTTGCCGAGTTGAACTTTGCCACGCTGATGACCCGCAGATTGACCATGACAGGGTCGACCCTGCGCCCGCAAAGCGATCTGGCAAAAGCGCGGATTGCGCAGGAGCTGGCAGAGGCGGTGTGGCCCCTTCTTGACGCAGGGCGTATCGCGCCGGTGATGGACAGCGAATATGCGATGCAGGACGCAAGTGACGCTCATGCCCGTATGGAAAGCAGCGGCCACATTGGCAAGATTGTGTTGCATATCGGCGGGTGACCCAAAGGACGCGGGCAAGCCCGCGACATGTTTCTGAATTCGCCAAACGCCGGCGGGCGGTGGCAGCTGAGAGCGCGGACAGTATTTTAAGCCAAAAAGAGAAACGGTTTGTTAACCAACCTCTGCGTTTATTGAGCCACGGAACAGGCAGCAGTGCCGATGACCGTGCCAAGAAGAGAACCTCTGCGTTCTTGTAAGGAGGGGAGAAGCAATTCTCTCCTCTTTTTGGCTTAAAATACTGTCCGCACTTTCAGCACCGTACCGTCAGTATAGGTTACCGCAGCGGTGCAAATCCCGCCTTTTTCAACGTACAGTCACGTAGGACGTCTTGCCCGCAGGGTACCGGGTTCAGGTCTTTTGACAAACAAATCCGCGCTTCCTGGATCTGTTCGTTGCGGCAGGTGATTGTCACCCCGTCCGCAAACATATCAGGGTTGGACTTCAAAAACGCTTCTTCAACCACCGCTGCGGGCAGCAGAACCTTGCGGTCAAGTTTACGAAAGACTGCCGGGCGGGTAACCCGCGCATAGGCTTTGCGTGATAACGCATAATAAGCGGCAGCTGAAAGGCCGGTACAGGTGCCGTGTTTTTTCCATTGATGCCACGCCAGACCGGAGGTTCCCATGATATCGGCCATTTTTGCAGTCATCCCCCGTGAAGGTGGGCGTTCGGCTGTTTGGCAGAAAGACGGGTAGCCACGATGAAACTGTGGCCAAAGCCCGTGCATAATCCAGCCATGACCGCTGCCTGTTTCGCACTGTTCCGAGTTGCGCGCGTCGCCTTCCAGCAGGCACCAGTTGGGGGACCAGCTGAGGGACAGCACGTAGTAGTCGAACACACCGGGCTTGTCGTTTTTGGCCTGCACACCGGTGGCGACCACGACGAACGCAACCGCGAGGCCGGTAAAGAGCTTGTGCATTGGGTCTTTCCTTATCTTGTTGCGCTCAGTATAAGCCAGTCAAGTTCCCCGACAATGGAAACCGTCTCAATCCACTGAGACAGCCTTTTCAGGCGACGGGAAAGTTGTGTTTTGAGAGAGGAGAACCATTATGGCAAAACCGATTATGGCCAAGGCAACAGCCGTTTGGCTGGTGGACAACACCACCATCAGTTTCAAGCAGATTGCCGATTTCGTCGGTATGCACGAGTTGGAAGTGCAGGGCATTGCCGATGGCGACGTGGCCACCGGGGTGAAGGGATTTGATCCTGTGGCCAACAACCAGCTGACGCAGGATGATATTGAAGCTGCGCAGAAAAACCCGCTGCACAAGTTGACGTTGAAATTCAACGCTGCCGCGCAGGGCGAGGAAAAACGCCGCGGGCCGCGGTACACACCGCTGTCCAAACGTCAGGACCGCCCGGCGTCGATCCTCTGGCTGGTCAAGTTCCACCCCGAACTGAGCGATGGTCAGGTTGGCAAGCTGGTGGGCACCACCAAACCGACCATTCAGGCGATCCGCGAGCGCACCCACTGGAATATCGCCAACATTCAACCAATCGATCCGGTTGCGCTGGGCCTGTGTAAACAGTCCGAGCTGGACGCCGCCGTGCAAAAGGCCGCTGCCAAGAAAGCAGCCGCTGGCGAAGTGATGAGTGACGACGAACGCCGCAAGCTGGTCAGCACCGAGCAGAGCCTTGGCATGGATGCAGAGCCCAAGATTCCCACCGCCATCGAAGGGCTTGAGACCTTTACACTATCCGGTGACGATATGGGCGAGGATGACGAGAAAGACGACAGCAATTATCTGGATGCGGATAGCTTCTTTTCGCTGCCTGATACGGACGCTGACAAGGACGAGGATGACACCAAGTCCTGAGACGTCGCGCACCGTTTTTAACGGGCCAAGCGATTTGCTTGAAACAAAGGGGCGCGGGGGAAACCCTGTGCCCCTTTTGTTGTCGACGGGAGGCCGCCAGAATGATCAGCGGTTGCATTCTCTCGCCTGCGCGAATCTTTGGCGCTTTGAGTAGGACGTGGATCACCTGACCCCAGCCTCTCCTTTTGGGTGCGATCAAAAGCTAATGGGGACGACTTTAATTTTACGCGGAAGCCGTTAAAGCGTCTGGCCCTAAACTTGAGACATCAAAACTCTGCCCACCTACGGCGCTCTCGGGGTATTGGTGGCACGCAATGATCCAAGTTTACGACCGGATTCGTTCGTCAGGTGTGAACGCCGTGCGAAAGAAGCGAATGCAGGCACCATTGGGCTGTCCTGCGGCAGTGCCGATATTCGTATGAAAAACCACCTTTACAACTGTCTGTTGCATTGCTGGACTAGGATAAGGTAATGAACCGGTGTCGTGGTGCCTATACCAGCGCGTACAGCTTTGTCGGATTTAACGGTTTTCCGCCGCTGGATGTCATCGTCCTTTGACGACAACGTCGCGGTCGGAAAGGCCGTCTGCTTTGGGAGGGGCAGGCGGCCGTTTTGTTTTTAAAGTGTCCGACCACCTCTAGCCCGACGCATTTCGTATCGCCCATGTCTTGAGTGCGCATGGCGTGGCAGGGAATTTGGGTTTCATGTTTAAGGCTGGGCGCTAAAAGCGCTGGGACACGGCTATAGTTTCTTGCGCGCAAGCATGGCGGCAGTAATGGTGCCGTCATCCAGATAATCAAGTTCGCCACCAATCGGAACGCCCTGTGCAAGGGAGGTCAACTGTACCCGCCCCTCCAGTTGATCGGCGATGTAATGGGAGGTGGTCTGCCCGTCGATGGTGGCATTCAGCGCAAGAATCACCTCGGTGACGTCTTCGGTGGCGATGCGGTCGATCAACCGCGGAATACGCAGTTCCTGCGGGCCGATGGCATCAAGGGCGGACAATGTGCCGCCCAGCACGTGATAGCGTCCGTGAAACACGCCAGAGCGCTCCATCGCCCAAAGGTCCGACACATCCTCGACCACGCAAAGTTCACCATTGGCGCGTTTGTTGGCGGTGCAGATGTCACAGATGTCAGCGGTGCCGATATTGCCGCAATTCAGGCATTCGCGGGCGGTGGCGGCCACGGTTTGCATGATGTCCGCAAGTGGTGTGAGCAAAAGCGCGCGTTTGCGAATGAGGTGCAGCACTGCACGGCGCGCCGAACGGGGGCCAAGCCCGGGGAGCTTGGCCATCATGTCGATCAGCGCGTCAATGTCCTGTGTTGAACTCAACTGTCTGTGCCTTTTGTGAGGGCGGGATTGAGTTTAGGGGCAAGATGAAGCCAGGGCGAGGCGCCTAGAATGGCAGTTTCATATCCGCGGGCAGGCCCATGCCTTCGGTCAGTTTCGCCATTTCTTCCTGCGCCCGCTGGGTGGCTCTGGACTGGGCGTCTTTGATGGCGGCGAGGATCAGGTCTTCGACAACCTCCTTGTCGTCGCCGTTAAAGATGGACGGATCGATATCAAGTTCTTTCAATTCACCCTTGGCGGTGCAGGTCGCTTTGACAAGGCCGGCACCGCTTTCGCCGGTGACTGTGATATTGGCCATATCGTCTTGCAACTGGGCCATTTTGCCCTGCATTTCCTGCGCTTTTTTCATCATGCCGGCCATATCACCCAGCGCGCCTAATCCTTTGAGCATTGCTCTCTCCTAATCTGTGTTTGTCTCTATATGCGGTGCGCAAGGAGCGGGTTCAACCATCCTCGAAGGGGTCCCATTCGTCTTCCACTTCTGGCAGGGCTTCGCTGACCGCTGCAGCGGCGATTTGTTCAGGTGTGCGGATGCTGCCGATGCTGGCTTTGGGGAAGGCGGTGATGACCGCTTGCCACAGAGGGTGTGCTTTTACTTCGGCGATCAGTGCGTTTTGTTTGGCATCCTTGACTTCGGCGATGGTTTCGCCACCGCCTTCGTTCACGATTGTCACCGCCCAGCGGTTGCCGGTCCAGAGTTGCAGCTTTGCGCCAAGGCGCTGGGCAAGGTCGCGGGGCGCGCGGTCTGTCGGGACAAATTCGATACGCCCCGGTTGATAGGCGGCAAGGCGCAGGGTGGTTTCGACCTCGACCAGCAGTTTCACATCGCGGTTGGCGCGGATCAGCTCGACCACATGGTCAAAGGTTGGAAAGCGGGCGAGGGCGGCGTCAAGGTCTTGGGCAAGCGCTGTGGTCTGCCCTGTGCCAGTAGGGTTGGCAGCCATGCGGGTTCGAGCCTGATGAACCGCCTGCGCACCGCCGCCTTGTGCAGCGCTGCCCCCCCCGCCGGCCGGCGCAGGGGCAGGCGGTGGCGTGGCATTGTTCAACTTGCGCACCAGCTCTTCGGGGCTGGGCAAGTCGGCCACATGGGTCAGGCGGATGATGGCCATTTCGGCGGCCATCATCGCATTGGGGGCAGAGGCCACTTCGTCCAGCGCCTTGAGCAGCATTTGCCAGAAGCGGGTCAGCACGCGCATTGGCAGGGTCTCGGCCATCTGGGTGCCGCGGCTGCGTTCTTCGGGTGAGATGGTGGGATCTTCGGCGGATTCCGGGGTGATTTTAACAACGGAAACCCAATGGGTGATTTCCGCCAGATCGCGCAGCACTGCCATTGGATCAGCCCCGTCGGCATATTGGCCGGACAGTTCTGTCAGCGCCCCGGCAGCATCCCCGCGCAGGATCATGTCAAACAGGTCAAGCACGCGGCCACGATCCGCAAGCCCCAGCATTGCGCGCACCTGCTCTGCGGTGGTTTCGCCAGCGCCATGGCTGATTGCCTGATCCAGCAGGGATGTCGCGTCGCGTACCGATCCTTCGGCAGAGCGGGTGATCAGCGCGAGAGCGTCATCGGCAATTTCGGCCCCCTCGGAGGTGGCGATTTTGCGCATCAGGGCAATCATCACCTCGGGTTCAATTCGGCGCAGATCAAAACGCTGGCACCGTGACAGCACGGTCACTGGCACCTTGCGGATTTCCGTGGTGGCAAAGATGAATTTGACGTGTTCGGGGGGTTCTTCCAGCGTCTTCAGCAAGGCGTTGAAAGCGCCGGTCGACAGCATATGCACTTCGTCGATGATATAAACTTTGTAACGGGCCGAGGCGGCGCGGTAATGCACTGAATCAATGATTTCGCGGATGTTGGCGACGCCGGTGTTTGATGCCGCGTCCATCTCGATCACGTCGACATGGCGGCCTTCCATGATTGCGGTGCAATGTTCGCAGACTCCACAGGGTTCGGTTGTGGGCTTGCCATTCCCATCCGGCCCGATGCAATTCATGCCCTTGGCGATGATCCGCGCAGTTGTGGTTTTGCCGGTGCCCCGGATGCCGGTCATAACAAAGGCTTGCGCGATCCGGTCTGCCTGAAACGCGTTGCGCAGGGTGCGCACCATCGCATCCTGTCCCACCAGATCGACGAAGGTCTCGGGCCGATATTTGCGGGCCAATACGCGATAGGCTGAGGTGTCGGTCATGCATGCTCCGGCAAGAAGGGATTCGGCGTTACGCTGCAAAGTAGGCGGTGCGGCGGGGCAGGTAAACCACGCCGTCCGATTGCTTGGAATTCGCCCGCGACTGGGGCATCATGTGCCAGCGAGTGATACAGGGGTTGAGTATGCGGTTACGTGGCATCAGAAGAAGCAGAAACGTCGAGGTGCGCGGCGGCGGTCACAGGCGGCGTGTTGGTGGCAGGGCAGGCGGGATCGGTGTTGTCGGGGTCCTTGCGGTTCTGGCCATCGGCTATTTCACCGGTATCGATGTCAGCCCCCTGTTGCAGGGCGGCACGCAGACCCAGCAAAGCGTGCCGGTTACAGCAACCGACAACCGCGAAACCGAATTCTCAGCGCAGGTGCTGGCAACAACCGAAGATGTCTGGACAAAGATTTTCCGTGACCAGCTGGGGCGCGAATATGTGCCGCCAAAGCTGGTGGTGTTCTCCGGCGTTACCCAAAGCCCCTGTGGCGGCGCGTCGGGGGCGACGGGGCCGTTTTATTGTCCGGCGGACAGTAAGGCCTATCTCGATACCAGTTTTTTCACCATGTTAAGTCAGCAAATGGGCGCCGGCGGTGATTTTGCGGCCGCCTATGTTATTGCCCATGAGGTCGCGCATCACGTGCAGAACCAACTGGGCATCCTGCCCAAGGTAAACGCCGCGCGCCAACGCGCAAGCAAGGCCGAGGCGAATCTGTTGACCGTGAAGTTGGAATTGATGGCGGATTGCCTGTCGGGAATTTGGGCGGTAAACGTGCGGGGGCTGATGGAAAAGGGCGATTTGCAAGAGGCGTTGAATGCGGCGCGCAAAATCGGCGATGATCATTTACAGCGTCAGGCAGGGCGGGTGCCGCAGCCGCATACCTTTACACATGGCACCTCAGAGCAGCGGGCGCGGTGGTTTGCTCGCGGGTTCGAAACCGGTGATGTCGGGCAGTGCGACACCTTTGCCGCGCGTCAGCTGTGACGGAGTATGACCGCAAGTTTGCCGCCGCCTTGGCCGAGCTGCAAGCGACCGACATGTGGGATACCAATTACAATCCGCCGCTTTTGCGGGTGCAGCGCCGGTTAGGGTGGTCGGCGCGCCCACCACATTATGCCCCTTTCTGGCGAATTTGGTCAGGCTATGCGCTTTGGTTTGGCCTCGTCTGGGGCGTGGCCATGTGGTTTATCATTTGGCGCGGGCAGGGGTTTTCACCGGCGAGTGCTGCTGGTGCGGCCGCTCTTGCCGGGATTATTTTCGGGGGGCTGATGGCCGGCTATTTCGCACGGGCGCGGCACCGCTACAAGCTGAGCAGGTGGGAAGAGTTGTGAGGGGCGTTCCTCGGCGGTTTCTGCGAAAAGACGCTTGACCTCTCGGCAGCATCCCTTGGATGCGCCTGTCGGTCCTGCGCGTATTTGCTTTGCAAATACGCCAGGGTGAGAGATTGATAACGACCCAAGCGGGACTCGTTGTGGCTGCTGCCTTCCGGCTCTGACCAGGTTGGCGAGGCGCCTGCCCGCACCAACCTCTCACGCTCCATATAGGCCCGCAGAAGATGCAGCGCAAGTATCTGCTTACGCCTGAACTTGAAACCTTGGGTCACTGACAGTTCTGTTTCATTGGCCGGATTGTGTCCCTGCGCCAGATGCCACACAAAGGGGCAGAGAAGTTCTGGAGAGGGATAGGTTTATGCGTCACGCGGAAGAGGTGACTTTTGGAGGGTCCGCATTGGACCGCGCCGGAGAGATTCGCGACAATCCGGCAGTGGTGAAATTTGCCCGTGCCGCCGCAGACAGCCGTGCCATTGTGTTCTGGCGCGGCAAACCTTTGATTGCCCCTGATCGGCCTGCTTCACTTGTCCGGTTGCCGATGGATCACCCGGTCCTTGCGGACGCTAAGGAGGAACCGATCTTGCTGGGCCGTGAAGACGGGGCTGCGCGGTTTGCTTTTGATTTGTCGGCGTGGCAGCCGGAGGGGTTGGACGAGGTTGAACTCGGCGCATTTCTTGATCCAAGCGAACAGCGCCACCCGGATTTGCCCGAGGGGATGGTTTTTGCCGAATTGCGCCGCGTGATGACATGGCTTGATCCGCGGGATGCCGAACTGGCCGCAACCGGAAAAGCGATCCTCAGCTGGCATGAAAGCCATGGCTTTTGCGCAAAATGCGGGGCGAAATCCCATATTGGCCAAGCGGGATGGCAGCGCCAGTGCCCAGTGTGCAAAACCAGCCATTTCCCGCGCACTGATCCTGTTGTGATCATGTTGATCACCCGCGGCAACTCTGTGTTGATGGGCCGCTCACCGGGGTGGCCGCGCGGTATGTTCTCGCTTTTGGCGGGGTTTGTGGAACCGGGAGAAACGCTGGAGGCCGCTGTCCGGCGCGAGGTGTTCGAGGAGGCCGGCGTGAAGGTCGGCGCGGTCAGCTATCTTGCCAGCCAGCCCTGGCCGTTTCCTGCCTCGCTGATGATGGGCTGCCACGGCGAGGCAACCAGCGAAGAAATCAACATTGATCCGGTGGAGATCGAACATGCCATGTGGGTCCCGCGTGAGGAAATGATGGAGGTCTTTGCCGGCAACCACCCGGTTATCCTGCCCGCACGCAAAGGTGCAATTGCCCACTTTTTACTGGAAAACTGGCTTGCGGATCGGCTGGAATGACGCGAGTGTCGGTTAACAGAGGGTTAACGACGGCAAGTTGGCAAACATAAGCCAGCAGGATCGGTAGGACACAGAGATGAAATTTTCCACCAACGAGGATATCGAAGCCCCCGCAGAAGCGGTTTTCGAAATGCTCTGCGACTTTGAGGGGTTCGAGCGCTCCGCAATGCGTCGCGGTGCAGAGGTGCAGCGCCTTGATCAGCTTCAAAAGCCTGGTGTCGGTATGATGTGGCAGGCCACTTTTGCCTTGCGCGGCAAGCAACGGCAGATGGACGTTGAGATGGTGACTTTCGAGCGCCCCAACGAGATTGTTCTCGAAAGCACCTCGCCGGGGTTACTGGCCACCACCGGGTTTGAATTGATCGCTCTGTCGCGCAGCAGTACGCGGGTCAAGGTCGAGTTGGAAATCAAACCCCTGAACCTCTCGGCGCGGCTCTTGGTGCAGTCGCTTAAGCTGGCGAAAACCTCCCTGACCAAGAAGTTCAAGCAGCGCGTGTCGGAATATGGCAGAGGAATGGAAGACAAATACAAACGCCTTGCCTAGGGTCAGGACCCATAATTTCGATCCTGACCCCAGCAAGGCCTGCGTAGTTTGTCGCACTTTGCTATTTTGACGTAAGCACCTTGCCCTTTTTGGCCGACGGGACCTTGCCCTTGGTCTGCTGGAGGACATGAGACAGTTCATGTGCCAAAAGTTTGCTGTCTTTCGCATCGCCGGATTTTGCCAGAAAGATATCCGACCCGCTGATGAAAGCTTTCGCACCTAGTGTTTTGCACGCTTCGGTGGCTTCGGCACCAACGTGAACTTTTACCGTGGACAGTTTCGCTGACGGGAATTTCTCACTCATCGCTTTGATGACTTCGGTCGGCAGTTTTCTGGATTTGGTGTCTGTTGGTATCTTATCCAGCGTTTTGGTTTTGGCGCGTTTCCCGTCAGTTTTTTCAAGCACTTCTGTTAACTTATCTTTGGCCATTTGAGGCAATCCCCTAGATCAATGCGTTTTTTCAATGCTTGATCTGTAGCACAGAAGGGGTAATCCCCCTAGGAATGCCTTGGGGGGCGGTTTGCCACGCTGTTACCGGGTGTTAGCCGCGAACGGGGTGGGCCGGATAGACCCCCAGAATATCAAGCGCCTTGGTGAAATACCCCAGTTCGTCCAGCGCCAGCTTTACATTGGCATCCTCGGGGTGTCCTTCGATGTCTGCGTAAAACTGTGTGGCGGTAAACGAGCCGTCCACCATATAGCTTTCCAGTTTGGTCATGTTGATACCGTTGGTCGCAAAACCGCCCATTGCCTTGTAGAGGGCGGCCGGAATGTTGCGGACCTCGAACACAAAGGTGGTCAGCATTTTGCCGCCACGCCGCGAAAGATCAATATCGGGTGCCATCAGCAGAAACCGAGTGGTGTTGTGGTCGAGGTCTTCAATGTCCCGCGCCAGCACATCAAGACCGTGAATATCTGCCGCCACTTCGCCGGCCAGCACACCCTCGACCGAGCCTTGGGTCCGCGCCAGATCTGCGGCGGCCCCAGCGCTGTCGGTGGCGGCTTCAAAGGTGATGCCCTGCGCATCCAGATAGCTGCGCGCTTGTGGAAGCAGGACCATATGGGCGCGCACATGTTTGACCTGATCCAGCGTGATGCCGGGCCGGGCCATCAGCGCGATGCGCACACGCACAAAGGCTTCCTCGATGATGTGTAACCCGCTTTGTGGCAACAAGCGATGAATGTCAGCCACGCGGCCGTAGGTTGTGTTTTCGACCGGCAGCATGGCCAGATCGGCACGCTCTTCGCGCACGGCACGGATCACCCCTTCGAAGGTTGTACAGGGGACAGGAATCATCTCGGGGCGGGCTTGCAGGCAGGCTTCGTGGCTATAGGAGCCCAAGGCACCTTGAAACGCGATACGGGGTGTGCTGTTGTCAGACATCTATGCAATCCTTGGTATTTCTGCACCCTCGGGCGTTTGGTCGCGGTAACTACACCTTGCTTGCAATAAGGGAAAGCAATAGATACGCCGCTGAAACGCATCAAATGACAGATACGGACCCAAACCTATGTTCGACACAATGACACTTACGAAAATTGCCGCCGGGCTTTTTGGCGCTTGGTTAATCCTGTTGCTTGGCAAATGGGCCGGCGAGGTACTGTATCATGCGGACGCACATGGCGAACCCTCTTATGTGATCGAGGTTGCCAGCGCTGGAAATGATGAGCCTGCCGAAGAACTTGATCTGGTTGCGCTGATGGCTGGTGCCGATCTGGACAAAGGATCAAAAGTATTTCGTAAGTGTACCGCCTGCCACAAGGTTGATGGGACCGATGCCGTTGGTCCACACCTGAACGGAGTGGTTGATCGTGAAATCGCAGCGGTTGGCGGGTTCGGATATTCCGGCGCATTAAGCGGCCTTGAAGGAAGCTGGACCGTTGAGGCGTTGATGGGCTTTCTGGAAAGCCCCAAGAAATACGCACCCGGGACAACAATGGGTTTCGCGGGTCTGAAAAAGCCGGCTGATCGGGCGAACGTCATCGCCTATCTGCAAAGCCTGAACTAAGCAGACCCCATTTCACGACCTCAAGCCGCCCTTTCGGGGCGGCTTTTTCATGTGTGTTTCACGAGATAACATATTCGCAACTTGTCTCTTGGCACGCTGCACCGTTAGCTTACATGAAACGTATTCGTGTCTTGCGACCTAAAGGATGTGCCTGATGATCAACGCCCTGAAAGCCGAAGGTAAACCGCAGGCTGTCCAGCCAAAACCAACAGGCAAGTGGCGCAGCCAGCTGGCCGCCCTGTGTGTTGCATTGGGAGGGATCGCCGGCAGCGCGGTGATGGCCGAAGAAGAGATTATCGTTACCCACGGCTACAACTTTTACGGAAATCTGAGCTATCCTGCGGATTACGAACATTTCAATTATGTGAACCCGAATGCTCCCAAAGGCGGGGAAATGTCGGTCGGTGTTGTTGGTACTTTTGATTCCATGAACCGCTATGCGCGCAAAGGGAATCCCGATGGTCTTGCCAATATCGGCTATGAAAGCCTGCTGGCTGATGCGCCTGCCAGCAACCCGTTTGTGTCGTTGCCGGCAGATGTTTACGGCGAATACTATGGCCTGCTGGCCGAGCGACTTGAGTATCCCGCGACCAAGGACTGGGTGATCTTTTATATGCGCAAAGACGCGCGTTTTTCTGACGGTACGCCGGTCACCGCGCATGATGTGGAATTTAGCCATAACCTGTTTCTGGATCAGGGGTTGAAATCCTATGGTGAAGCGGTGCGCAGACGTATTCCAAAGGTCGAAGTGATTGATGATCACACGATCAAATTTTACTTTACCAAAGGAATATCCCGGCGGTCCCTGATTGATCAGGCTGGCGGGGTTCCAGTCATGTCAAAAAAATGGTTTGAAAAAACCGGCGCGCGTCTGGATGAAAGCCGCTTGGACATCTCGCCCGGTTCAGGGCCCTATGTTCTCGATCACTTCGATATCAACCGGCGGGTCGTATACAAACGCAACCCGGATTATTGGGGCTGGCATTTGCCGATCAACAAGGGTCGGCACAATTTTGATTCAATCCGGCTTGAGTATTTCACAGATCCGACCGCGTCTTTCGAGGCTTTCAAGGCGGGGGTGTATACGTTTCGCCGTGAGGGGAGTTCAAAGATCTGGTCGACCGGATATGATTTCCCCAAAGCGCAAAGTGGTGCGATTGTGAAAGAAGTCCTGCCAGATGGTGATATCCCGCAGTCGTCGGGTTTCGTGTTCAATCTTGGCAGTGCGGTGATGCAGCAAAAAGACGTCCGGCGCGCGCTGGGGCTGGCCTATAATTTCCAGTGGACCAATGAATCATTGCAATACGGATTGTTCAAGCAGCGCCGTTCCTTTGTTCAGGGGACGGACCGGATGGCATCGGGCAAGCCTGAAGGCGCTGAGCTGGCATTTCTTAAAGGGCTGGGGGATGTAATCCCCTCCTTTATCTTTGATGAGGACGTGCCCGAACCGCATGTTTCCAAACCAGAGCGCCTGGCGGACCGGCGCAACATGCGCAAGGCAACCAAGCTGTTGGATGGGGCCGGTTGGGCAGTGGGTGACGATGGCATCCGGCGCAATGCAGACGGGGATAAGCTGACGGTCAATTTCCTGATTAGTTCCGCTGGTTCACCGACCGGGCGCGCGATTGTCGAAAACTATATCTCGAACCTCAAGACGTTGGGCGTTGATGCGGTGCTTGAAGCTGTGGATTCTGCACAATTCTCTTCGCGGCGTCAGGACCGGGATTATGATATGATTCTTGGTGCCTACCTCGATTTCCGCGAGCCGGACACTAACCTCGAACAGATGTTTGGTTCCGAAGCCGCTTCTTATAGCCTGTTCAACCCTGCCGGTATCTCAGACCCTGCGATTGATGCCATTATCTCCGCCTCGCTGGCCGCTGAAAGCCTTGAGGAAGAGGCTGCATCCATTATGGCGCTGGACCGGGCGCTGCGCCATCAGGTTGCAATGATGCCAGTGTGGTATCTTTCGGATCACTGGGTGGCCTATTACGATCAGTTCGAACACCCCGAAACGATCCCGCCGCTTGATCTGGGGTATCTCGATTTCTGGTGGTACAATGCTGATAAGGCTGCCAAGCTGCGTGCCTCTGGCGCGCTGAGGTAAGCGGCACCCATGGCGGCCTATATCCTTCGACGTTTGTTGCTGATTATTCCCACTTTGCTGGGCATAATGTTGATCAACTTTGCGCTGGTGCAGTTTGTGCCCGGCGGTCCGGTGGAACAGGCCATTGCCCGTGCGCAGGGGGGTGGTGACGTATTTGGTGGATTCGCTGGAGCGGGAAATGACGCGGGCGACCTGTCACTCGATTCCGGATCAAACAGCAGTTACATCGGCGCACGTGGCCTGCCGCCCGAGTTCATTGCCGAGCTGGAAAAGGAATTCGGTTTCGACAAACCGCCGGTTGAACGGTTTGTCAGCATGATCTGGAACTACATGCGTTTTGATTTCGGCGAGAGTTACTTCCGCTCTATTACAGTCATTGACCTGATCAAGGAAAAACTGCCGGTGTCGATCACGCTGGGGCTTTGGTCGACACTGATTGCCTATCTGGTGTCGATCCCGCTGGGTATCCGCAAGGCGGTGCGGGACGGGTCGCGGTTTGACACATGGACGTCCGGCGCGATCATTGCCGCCTATGCGATCCCGGGTTTCCTGTTTGCGATCCTGCTGCTGGTGATGTTCGCGGGGGGATCCTATTGGCAAATCTTCCCGCTGCGCGGTCTGACCTCGGATAATTTTGACCAACTCAGCCCGCTGGGTAAGGTTGCGGATTATTTCTGGCACATCTCCCTGCCGGTGCTGGCCTCTACCATCAGCGCTTTTGCCACGCTCACATTGCTGACCAAAAACAGCTTTCTCGACGAGATCAAGAAACATTATGTCATGACCGCCCGCGCCAAGGGCTTGTCTGAACGTGCGGTGCTTTATGGCCATGTATTTCGCAACGCCATGTTGATTGTCATCGCCGGTTTTCCTGCGGTGTTTATCGGGGTGTTCTTTGGTGGATCATTGATCATCGAAACCATCTTCAGCCTTGATGGGCTGGGCCGGTTGGGGTTCGAGGCGGCAGTGGCACGTGACTATCCGATCGTTTTTGGCACCCTGTTTATCTTTGGCCTGATCGGGCTGGTTGTCGGTATTCTGTCTGACCTGATGTATGTCTTGGTTGATCCGCGGATTGATTTCGAGCGGAGGGAAGGTTGATGGCCCTGTCCCCGTTGAACCAACGCCGCTGGCGCAACTTTAAACGCAACAAACGTGCCTTGTGGTCGCTTTGGATTTTCGCTGTGCTGTTCGCCATTTCGCTGTTCGCCGAGTTTGTCGCCAACGATAAACCGATCCTCGTGAATTATCGCGGCGACTATTATATGCCGATCTTCAGCTTTTACCCCGAGACCGCGTTCGGCGGGGATTTCCAGACTGAAGCCGTATATCGCGATCCGGAAGTCAAATGCCTGATTGCGACCGGCGGGCTGGACCTGTGTTTCGATGACCCCGATGCCTATATCGAGGATGCGCAGGACGGCGTGATCGAGGGCGAAGAGATCAGCAAAGGCTGGGCCATTTGGCCGATCATTCCCTATAGCTTTAACACCGCAGTTGATCGGCCCGGTGCCGCCCCTCTGCCGCCGAATGCACAGAACTGGCTGGGCACCGACGGGACCAAGCGTGATGTTATGGCGCGGGTCATTCACGGGTTTCGACTATCGATCCTGTTCACGCTGATCGTCACTGGCCTTGCCTCGCTTATCGGCGTTATTGCAGGCGCGGTGCAGGGGTTCTTTGGCGGTTGGACCGATCTGATTTTCCAGCGGGTGATCGAGATCTGGTCCTCCACCCCGTCACTCTATGTGATCATCATCATGTTCGCGATTCTGGGGCGCAGTTTCTGGCTGCTTGTGTTTTTGCTGGTGCTGTTCAGCTGGACATCTTTGGTTGGTGTGGTGCGTGCGGAATTCCTGCGTGCGCGTAACCTTGAGTACGTCCGCGCGGCGCGGGCATTGGGCGTCAGCAACGCCACAATCATGTTCCGCCATATGTTGCCCAATGCGATGGTGGCGATGCTGACGATGTTGCCGTTTATCATCACCGGCACAATCAGCACTTTGGCGATCCTCGACTTTCTGGGGTTTGGCTTGCCGTCCTCGGCACCGTCGCTGGGCGAGTTGACCTTGCAGGCGAAACAGAACCTGCAAGCACCGTGGCTTGCTTTCACCGCCTTCTTTACCTTTGCGATCATGTTGTCGCTTCTGGTGTTCATCTTCGAAGGCATCCGTGATGCCTTTGATCCGCGAAAGACGTTTTCCTGATGCCCTTGCTTGAAGTCAAAGACCTGTGTGTCGGGTTCCGTCAGGATGGCAAACTGTCCGAAGCGGTCAAAGGCGTCAGTTTTCACGTGGAACGTGGCGAGACCGTTGCGCTTGTGGGCGAATCCGGTTCCGGCAAATCCGTGTCTGCCCTGTCCACGGTGTCATTGTTGGGCGACAGTGCCGAGGTGTCGGGCTCTGTCACCTATGACGGGCAACAGATGATTGGGGCGGATGACGCTCTGCTGCGCAAAGTGCGTGGCAACGACATCAGTTTCATTTTTCAGGAACCGATGACCTCGCTGAACCCGCTGCACACCATCGAAAAACAACTGGCAGAAAGCCTTGCCTTGCATCAGGGGCTTGTTGGTGGGGCGGCCCGTGTGCGTGTTCTTGAGCTGCTGGAGCAGGTGGGTATCAACGAGGCCGAAAGCCGGCTTGGGGCCTATCCGCACCAGTTGTCTGGCGGGCAACGTCAGCGCGTGATGATTGCCATGGCCTTGGCCAATGGGCCTGACGTTCTGATTGCCGATGAACCGACAACGGCTCTGGATGTGACCATTCAGGCGCAAATCCTCGATTTGTTGAAAGACCTCAAGGACCGGATGGGCATGGGGCTTTTGTTTATCACTCATGATCTGGGCATTGTGCGTCGCATCGCGGACCGTGTTTGCGTGATGCAGCATGGCGAGATCGTAGAGCAAGGGCCAACGCAAGAGATTTTCGAGAATCCGCAACACCCTTACACAATCAAACTGCTGGGGGCCGAACCGACCGGACAGCCTGATCCAGTGGCAGAAGATGCCGCTGAGATCGTGCGTACGGAAAACCTGAAGGTCTGGTTTCCAATCACCCAAGGTCTGCTGCGCCGGACTGTCGGCCATGTGAAGGCGGTCAATGACGCGAGCATTCGCGTGCGCGCGGGTGAAACCCTTGGGATTGTGGGGGAAAGCGGCTCTGGCAAGACGACGATGGCGCTGGCGATTATGCGTCTGATTGCCTCTGAGGGGGGCATCACCTTTATGGATCAGGACGTGCGGCAATGGTCTACCCGCGAGTTGCGCAAGCTGCGCTCGGAGATGCAGATCGTGTTTCAAGATCCTTTCGGATCATTATCGCCGCGCATGACCTGTTTCCAGATCATTGCCGAGGGGCTGACAATTCATAATGTCGATCCAAATCGTGATCAACGCGAGCTGGTCCAAGAGGTGATGATTGAGGTCGGCCTGGACCCCAAAACGATGGACCGCTATCCGCATGAGTTTTCCGGCGGACAACGGCAACGGATTGCGATTGCCCGTGCCATGGTCCTACGCCCGCGTTTGCTGGTGCTGGACGAACCGACATCGGCGCTGGATATGACAGTACAGGTGCAAATCGTCGAATTGCTGCGCGATCTTCAGGCCAAATACGGGCTGGCCTATCTGTTCATCAGTCACGACCTTAAGGTGGTGCGGGCGATGTCGCATCAGGTGATGGTGATGAAGCGCGGCGATGTGGTGGAATACGGGCTGACGGCGGATCTCTATGAGCGGCCGAAATCCGACTACACCCGCAGCCTTTTGCAAGCGACAAGCTAGGGGTAACTCCTATGCGGTGGGGCGACTT
Source organism: Sulfitobacter sp. M05 (assembly GCF_029285175.1). Classification (GTDB taxonomy): domain Bacteria; phylum Pseudomonadota; class Alphaproteobacteria; order Rhodobacterales; family Rhodobacteraceae; genus Sulfitobacter. Next base: position 34,534 of record NZ_JABEDH010000005.1, read on the forward strand.
GATCCAGATCAATTTACCCTCGCTGTTTTCCGCGCAATACTGAGCGGATGAATAACAGACCCCATGGTGCGCCCGAGCTGCGCAACCCGACATTCACTGATCTGCGCCAAAGCCTGGCTGCCGGTTTCCGCGATTTTCTGGCCGCACCGGGCCCGGATTTGTTTTTCGCCAGTTTCTATGTGATTGCCGGCCTTGTGATGGGGGCGATTACCTATGCCACAGGCACGACGTTCTGGCTGATCCTTGCTGTGATGGGCTTTCCGCTGATTGGTGCTTTGGCAGCCTTGGGGTTTTACGAGGTCAGTCGCCGGCGCGCGGCACAAGAGCCGCTAGAACTGTCCAAGGTGGCCGCGGTGGTTTGGTTTCACCGCGGTGAACAACTGCCTTGGCTGGCGGCGATCATTATCGTGGCGTTCTTGTTTTGGTTCTTTCTGGGGCACATGATTTTCGCGCTTTTTCTTGGCTTGTCGCCGATGACCAATGTGTCGACCTCACTAGAGGTGTTTCTGACCTCCGAAGGTCTGATGATGTTGGGCTTTGGCACGGTTGTCGGTGCGGGGTTTGCGCTTTTTGTTTTTGCTATCAGTGTTATGGGGATGCCCATGTTGCTGGACCGTGACGTTGATTTCATCACGGCGCTGCTGCGTTCGATAGCGGCGGTGCGCGCGGCACCGCTGGTCTACCTGTGCTGGGGCGGTGTGATCGGGATGTTTACCCTTTTGGCGATGCTGCCGATGTTCCTCGGATTGTTTGTGGTCATGCCCCTGTTGGGCCATGCCACCTGGCATTTGTACCGCACCCTGTCTGGGCAGGCCTAGAGAGCGTCCCGCCTTAAACATCAATCGCTTGTTCGCGGCCTCTCTCTTTGCTCAAACGTGAAAAGCGATAGATGATGGCTCAGGTTAATGGCGGGATGCTTTAGGCGGCGCTGGCAAGCCCGGCAATCATGGCCGCCAAAGCGACGATATGGATCAACATAATCGCCCTGTCGTTCCACAACAGGCCCACGGTAAACCACCCGACCAGCCCCACCAGAAACAGATAGATATTCAATGGGGTCATGCCGAATGCCGTGGCGGTATAGCCAAGGATCTGGACAATAGACGCCGCCCATTTCAAAAGGAAAACCACCTTCGCTCGGTCAAGTTTTGCCATTTGTTCAACGGATTGTTGCATAGGACATCCCCAATGGACCAAAGAATGCGGCCTGTACCTGCGCCGCGGTTAATTCAACACCACCAAAGCTTTGCGCCTTGGCCCCACAGGCATCTGCCACCAAGGTGACGTCAAACCCGAAGTCACGTGCCGCCCGTGTTGTGGCATCGATACACATCTGCGTCATGGCCCCGACAATTGTCACTTCTGTAATGCCCGCTGCTCTCAGGCGGGCGTGCAGATCGGTTTCGTGAAAGCTGTTCGGACGGTGTTTCAGGATTACCGCTTCGTCCGGCAGAGGAGCGACGCTGGCATGGATTTGCGCGCCCTCTGTGCCGGGTCGAAAGAACGGTGCCTTGTCGCTTGTTGCCTCGTGATAGACGTGGATGATCAGGTCGCCCGCTGTTCGTGCATCTTGCAGAACCCGGCAGGCGGCCTCGGCAACCTGCGCCATGTCATCGACCGGCCAAAGCCCGCCTGTGAAGTAATCGTTCTGAATATCGACCAGAACCAGCGCTTTGTTCGTCGTCATCACGTTGCTCACAGCTTGGCCGGATCGATGCAGATTTCCTCGCGGCGCGAGAACCAACGGCGGCGTTTGGGCGCGTTGCCAGAGGGAGCCGCACGCAGGCGGACACAGCCGGAGCGGGTCGCCGTCATCATGGATTGTGCGTAGATACTTAACATTTCAGTTCCTTTCCGCGTTGACTTGATGCTTATAAATATGAGGAAGTGGTGCGAATACGCGAGTCATTGAAAATCTGAATATGTAAGTTGAGGTTAAATATGGAATGGCGCAAGCTACCGCCCTTATCGGCGCTGCGGGCATTTGCCGCTTTTGCCGAGACCCGCAATGTGGTCGCGGCAGGGGACGCATTGGGCGTCAGCCATGCTGCCATCAGCCAACAGCTGCGGGCCTTGGAAAGCCATTTGGATGTTGCCCTGCTAGACCGCTCGGGGCGCAGCCTTGTCCTGACCATCGCGGGTGAACGCTTGGCCACAGCTTTACAGGCCGGTTTCGCCGGTATGATTGAGGCCACGGATGAAATCACCGGCCAGCAGGAGATTCGTCCCTTGCATATCTCGACGACGCCGACCTTCGCGGCGTCATGGTTGATGCCACGCCTGCCCAGCTTTCGCGAAGCCCACCCGGAGATAGACCTGATGATCGACCCCTCGCCACTGGTTGTGACGCTGGAGAACAGCGGGATTGACGTCGCGGTCCGCTATGGTGCCGGGGTCTGGCCGAAAGTCGAAACCGAGATTTTGTTTCATTCGCCGATGGTTGTTGTCGCGGCACCGTCTCTGGTCGGGGATCTGCCGTTCGGGAATTTGAGTGCCATCGCGGAATTTCCCTGGCTGGAAGAGTTCAGCACCTCGGAAGCCACCAATTGGTTCAAGCGCATCGGCGTGCCCAAGGCCAAGCTGGGGATGATGAAGGTGCCGGGTAACCTGATGTTGGATGGCGCGCGCGACGGGCAGGGGGTCGTGGTGACCGTGCGTGAATTCGTCGCCCGGGATATTGCGGCGGGCCGGTTGCGCGAATTGCATATCGAAAAACGGGAGGGGGAAGGATACTATATCGTCACCCGTCCCGGTGTGCAGCGCAAATGGGTCAAAGCATTTACCAGTTGGCTGCGCCGCGAGGCCGCGTCTGTTAACCCGGCCCGATCATAAAGCAGCTGACCTTGCGCGCGGCAAGGCGGCGGCAGGCTAAATCAGCGGTTTCACGGCTCATGCCCAGAAAGTTAGCGTCATAACCTTGTGGGCGGCGGACGACTTTGCGCAGCGAGCCGTCCAGCGTCGACATTTCGGCAAGCGCCGTTTTCAAGAGAACTTTTTCGGCGGCATAGCGGCTGGGATAGCGGCCCACGTTCACGCCCCAATGACGTCCGCCAGAGGTGGAAACCCGGGTCACGATTTCCTGCTCAACCGCGCGTTTTTTGCGTGTTACAGCGGTCTTGCGGGCTGTTTTCGGGCGCAAGGTTGGGCGGATTGAGCTGCTGGCTGCGGCAAGTGTTACGTTTGGCGGCGTTGCGGCCATCTGTGGTGCGGGGCCGGGGGCCGGTTGTGGCGCGGGTGTTTTCACGGCCTCTTTCAGTGCGGCGGTGATATCCGCATTGGTGATCAGCGGCTCCTGAACCGCAGCCACCAAAACAGAAGCCGGTGCGGTGGGGCGCTGTCTGGGGCGTTTGGAGTTCTTTACAGCGCCGACAAGGCGAATGGTTTTGCCCGCGCCACCAGCCACTGATCCGGGGTTTGTGCTGGGCCTGCTGGGGGCGGTTTCGACGTCGGCGTATACTGGTTTTTGTGGCTTGCGCAGCGGCGCGCGCGAGGGGGCGCGGCGGAACCCGAGGTCCATCAGCTTGGCCACCTGCGCGTTGCGCGAAGTTGTGGATTTACCGCCAAAGACGGTCACGATGATCCGTTCATTGCCCCGTTCGGCAGAGGCTGTCAGGTTGAAGCCCGCGGCGCGGGTATATCCGGTCTTGATCCCGTCTGCCCCTTTATAGGAGTTCAGAAAACGCCGGTTGGTGTGGCTGACCTTGCGCACACCGGCATCCGCCGTGACCCGCGAGAACAGGTTGTAATATTCAGGGAAATCATAGAGCAAATGCCGTCCCATGATCGACATGTCATGTGCGGTAGACAGGTGGCCGGCCTCTGTCAGGCCATGCATGTTCTTGAACGTTGTACGGTGCATTCCCAATGCTTTGGCTGTGCGGTTCATGCGGCGGGCAAAGCGCGCCTCGGTTCCGCCAATCGCTTCGCCGATGGCAGTGGCTGCATCATTGGCCGACTTCACCGCTGCTGCGCGGATCAGATAGCGCAGCGCAATGCGTTGACCCGGACGCAGGCCCAGCTTGCTGGGGGGCTCTGACGCAGCTTTTTTGGAGATCTTGACCTTGGTGTCCAGCGAAATCTCGCCACGCTTGATCGCCTCGAAGGCGATGTAAAGCGTCATCATCTTGGTAAGCGAGGCGGGGTGCAGCCGGGTGTTGGCGTTTTGTGCATGAATAACCTTGCCCGTGCGCGCATCCATCACATAGGCGGCATAGGGGGCTGCCATCGCGCTTAGCGGCACGATAACGATCAACCAAAAAGCCGTGATGAAATACAACCCCAATCGGGCTGACGAAACGCTTCGCGCTCTCATGATTACTGCCTTGTTCTGCCTCAAGACCGCCGATTTTTCGGCTGGCCATACTTTTTATAGAACAACACTAACATAGGTCTAAACTTCGATAAACCCTATGTTTCTTGGGATTTGCGGGAAAACGCCGGCTTTGCTTGTCCACATTTGGGGGCTGTTGGGCATCGCCATACTAAGGGGAGGATTGTGGCAGGAATGTGGCGGGAATTGGGCCTGTTTGCCCAGATTCCTTTGGCGTTTCAGGCCAGTTGCTTGGCAGGGAGGTTGCGAATGAATTCCGGCAAGGCAGCCAGGCGGTCGATCTGACCGAAACGGGCGGTGTCGTGGGGTGTTTCAGCGTCTTCAATTGCCCAGGTCAGCCCGTGAGGAACAAGGACGCCCCAGCCCCCCGCCCGGATCATCGGCACCACGTCGGACGCCATGGAGTTGCCTGCCATCAGCCCCTGATCCGCGCCGGTTCCGTGGCGATCAAAAATGTCGAGATAGGCGGCGGGTGTCTTGTCCGACACGATTTCTACCGCATCAAAATGGTCGCGCAGGCCCGATTGCGCCAGTTTGCGCTCTTGGTCCAGCAGGTCGCCCTTGGTGATCAGCAGTAATTTGAAATCGTGTTTCAGTGCATTCAAAGTGGCTTTGACATCTGGCAGTAATTCGACGGGATGGGACAGCATATCGCGCCCTGCATCAAGGATTTCAGCAATGACCGCAGCGGGCACATTGCCGTCCGTCACCTCAATTGCGGTTTCTATCATCGAAAGAGTGAAGCCTTTGATTCCAAACCCATAGTGCGGCAGGTTCCGACGTTCGGCAGCGAGGAGCCGCGTCATCAGGTTGTCGTTGTCTGAATACTCCCGCAACAGGTCAGAAAAGTGGCTTTGAGTCAGAGCAAAGAACCGTTCGTTGTGCCAAAGCGTGTCATCCGCATCCAGTCCGATTGTCGTGAGTATAACGTTCATTTGCGGCATACCTCTTTCAAAAATCGGTTATCGGGTTATATAACGGCTCTCGCGACTCACAATCGTTCACTCAAACCCGCCGGAGCAGTAATGCGCCTTGATGATTTCATGATGGCAGACCGTTCGGACGACGAAAACGATACCGAACTGCTGACCAAAACCAAACCGAAAACCGCGCGCCCTCCTTTGTACAAGGTGATGCTGCTGAACGATGATTTCACACCGATGGAATTTGTCGTTCTGGTGCTGGAGCGCTTCTTTGGGCTGAACCATGCGCAAGCCTTCGAAATTATGCTGACAGTGCATAAAAAGGGGCTGGCGGTTGTCGGGGTCTTCAGTCACGAGATTGCGGAGACCAAGGTGGCGCAGGTGATGGATTTTGCCCGCCGCCATCAACACCCGCTGCAATGCACTATGGAAAAAGAAGAATAACGCGTGATTGACGCTCGTTTGCAACTGGCGCTTGACGGCGGCGGCCTTGAGCTGCCCGCCGAGGGGCGTATCGCGGTGTTTCGGGCACCGGTTGACGCTGATTTGCGGGGGGTGGACGTAGACCGCTGTGATATCATCCATGACTTCAAACCATTTCATAACAGTTGGGAGGCCCGCGGCTATTCTGTTTTGCACGCCCCTGAGGGCCGCTATGCTGCTGCCATCGTTTGCCTGCCGCGCGCCAAGGCCGACGCCCGCACCCTGATTGCGCAGGCCTGCGCGGTGACTGATGGTGTCATTGTCATTGATGGCCAGAAAACCGACGGGGCAGATTCGTTCCTCAAGCAGATGCGCGGCCGTGTGACCGTGAACGGTCCGATCTCCAAGGCTCATGGCAAGCTGTTCTGGATTTCCGAACTTGCCGCCGATTTCTTTGCTGATTGGGTCGAGGGGCCATCCCAAACGCCGGGCGGTTTCTGGACTGCCCCGGGGGTATTTTCAGCGGACGCGGTTGACCTCGCTTCGGCCTTGCTGGTGGATGCCCTGCCTGAAAAATTAAGCGGTACGGTTGTTGATCTGGGGGCCGGCTGGGGTTTCCTGTCGGCACATATTCTGACCCGTCCGGCGGTGAAGCACGTGCATCTGGTCGAGGCGGGCCATCTGGCGCTGGAATGTGCGCGGCGCAATGTCACTGATGCGCGGGCAGAATTCCACTGGGCCGATGCAACAGAGTGGCAGCCCCCCAACAGGGTGGATGCCGTGGTGATGAACCCCCCGTTCCATCAGGGACGCGCAGCAGAACCCCAGATCGGGCAGGCCTTTGTGGCCGCTGCGGCGCGCATTTTATCGCCGAGTGGCGGGTTATGGATGGTTGCGAACCGCCATTTGCCCTATGAGGCGGAGCTAAAGACGCGCTTTGCTCAGGTCTCCGAGATCGGCGGCGACGCGCGGTTCAAGCTGTTTCACGCCGCCCGCCCTCTGAGGGGCAAGCGCAGGGGATAAGGAGGCACATCGATGTCTTTCTCGGTCAAAGGTAAAACGGTGATTGTGACGGGGGCCGCCAACGGGATTGGTCTGGCTGTTGCCCGGCATATGGCGGACAAGGGCGCAAACGTGATGTGCGCCGACGCCCACGAAAAGAAACTGGCCGAAGAATTCGGTGCCGCCCCCGAAGATGGCAATATCCGCACTTTCGCCGGGGATCTGCGCCAACGGCTGACGATTGCCAATTTGATTTCCGCCACCATTGATGCTTTTGATCAGGTGGATGTTCTGGTTAATGCGTCGCGCCAACTGTTGCCCACGGACGCGCTGGATGTTGAAGACACGTCGGTGCAAACCTTGCTGGATCAGAACCTGATGACCGCCCTGCATCTGACGCAATATGTTGCCAAACGGATGATCAAACAGGCCGAAGAACAGGAAGAGGGGCAGATCGGCTCTATCATCAACTTCAGCTCGATTGCGGCCAGCCAGATCCAGCCAGAGCTGATGGGATATGCCATTGCCGCGGGTGCAGTGCAGCAGATGACCCGTTCCATGGCGCTGACGCTGGCACCGCATCGCATCCGGGTTAATGCGATTTCCTTCGGCTCAGTGATGAGCGGCTCGCTTCGGGTGTCGGTTGCGGAAAACCGCGAATGGCGGGAAGACATCCGCAAGCATACGCCGCTAGGGCGGATCGCTGCCCCAAACGAACTGTGTGACACAGTGCAATATCTGGCTGCTGACAGCTCAAGCTTTATGACCGGCGAAGTGCTGGTCGTGGATGGGGGCCGCAGCCTGCTGGATGTGGTGCGCGCACCGGCACATTAGGCGCATGGGACACTGGTGGCGACGGACCTGAGATTCGGCGCGACAGGGTTTTGAGCGCCCGAACCGAGAAACACCTGAAAATTCCCGGATCAGACGGCGTACGTCAGGGGGCAGCTGGGGGCGAACCGGTAACGAGCAACACATTTTCTATTTTGCCCCGCAACACGTCGAATTTCCCATGTAAACAGCGTTTTCGGAACGGATCAGGACGGTGAGCCGGTGTTTTCATCCTTCCATTATCAAAGTTAATTTCGCGAAAGCGGTGCGGCTTTAACATTCAAAGAGGTTTTAGGCTTGACCGCGCCCAAGGGCTGGCTTAATCGACGCGGCGACGGCGTTATAGCTCAGTTGGTTAGAGCGAACGACTCATAATCGTTAGGTCCCTGGTTCAAATCCAGGTAACGCCACCACATTTCCTCGCAAAATATCCGTCTTGGTTCCGGCTCAAGCCGGGGGCAGGTTGGCTGAGCCGTTAGATGGTCTTGCCCTCTATGTTATCGACGTGGTCGGGATGAAAGCCTGCTTTAAAGACAGGATGGGATGTGATTTGTCTGACGCAGCATCACACGCCAAGAATTCCGATACGAAACAAGGGTATGCTTGTGCATGCCGCAACAGATAGAAAGCACTGACATGCGTGCCACCGACGCCCTGAAAAACGCGGTCCAAAGTGACTGGGATGCCGCAACGGACCATCCCTTCTGTAAAGAACTGGCCGAAGGAACATTGCCGCTGGAAAAAATGCGGTGGTATCTGGTTCAAGACTACAAATTTATCGACGAGTTCGTCCGGCTTTTGGCGACGGCAATTGCACATGCGCCAACCTTAGCTGATGGGGTTCCCATGGTGCAGTTCCTGGGCCTCGTGACCAGTACCGAAAATACATATTTCTTGCGCAGTTTTGTGGCGCTGGATGTCTCCCCAGCCGATCAAAATGCCCCCGCAGCGTCTGCGACCCGCGCGTTTCAGGAATTGATGTCCATTGCGCGCACTTCTGGTCGTTACGAACAAATGTTGGCGGTTCTTGTTGTGGCTGAATGGAGTTATTTGACTTGGGCGAACCGCTACAAAGCCTACGACCCCGATTTACCATTTTGGTTCTCAGAGTGGATTGATTTGCACGTTGGGGATGGTTTTGAGGGCGTTGTGGGGCATCTGCGAGACCAGCTGGACAGGGTCTGGAATGAATTGAGCCATGATCGCCAGCTTGAAGCAACGACGATATTTCACGACGCAGTTCTTTGCGAGCGCGCGTTCTTTGACGCCGCATATGTCGCCCAATAGGCAAAACGGAGACACCTTATCGGATATCTAAGCCGGTAAGGTTCGCGTTGCGGACATTTCTGCGGAACGAAGCAAAGGTTCGGTTTGGGTCATATGTGCTTGACGCTTGGGTAAATATTTCCCGCCCTTCCAGCAAATCAGATCCAGAAAATACACGCCATCGAGGCAAAAATAACGGATGTTACACAAGTGACCAGCGTAGCAGGTTCTTGTGCCGCTCGAGGTTGGATTTGTATCTGGCGACTGCTTGATGGTTACAATTTCTGATGGTTTGGTGCAGGTTAATCAGGCTGCCAATCAACTTGTCATTGATTGACGGCACAGGGCAACTGATATCTGATTGTCCGGGGATTATCATGTTGATCACTCGCAATACGGGTGGCACAGCGACAAATGGGAGAAGTCGATGATTTTACGTAGAACTTTGATGGGGGTTGCAGGTGCTGCTGTTGCTGCGACCCTGATGGCGACCACTGCCATGGCGCAGGAAGTCACGTTGCGCATGCACCAGTTCCTGCCACCGCAGGCCAATGTGCCAAAGCTGGTGCTGGACGTTTGGGCTGACAAGGTTGAGGCCGCAAGCGAGGGCCGCATCAAGATCGAGCGCTACCCCTCCATGCAGTTGGGTGGCAAGCCGCCGGAACTGATGGATCAGGCCATCGACGGCGTTGCAGACATCGTCTGGACCGTGGTTGGTTATACGCCGGGCCGTTATCCATCGACAGAGGTCTTCGAACTGCCGTTCATGATGACCAATGCCCGGGCAATGTCTTCTGCCTATTGGCAGATGTTTGAAAAGCACATGAAAGACAGTGAATTCAAGGATGTGCATATCCTCGGCACATGGGTACACGGCCCTGGCATGATTCACGTCAACAAAGAGGTGAATGCCCCCTCCGACATGGAAGGCCTGAAAATTCGTGGTGGCTCCCGTCTGGTGAACCAGCTGCTTGAGAAGGTTGGCGCAACCCCGGTCGGTATGCCCGTGCCTGCGGTTCCAGAAGGTCTGTCAAAAGGTGTGATCGACGGCACAACCATCCCTTGGGAGGTCACCGCGGCCCTCAAGGTGCCAGAGTTGGTATCAAACCACACCGAATTCGAAGGCAACGCGCTTTATGTGCTGACCTTTGTTCTGGCGATGAACAAGGACCGCTATGAAGGTCTGCCAGCAGAACTGCAAAAGGTAATCGACGACAATTCCGGTCTGGAGTTTTCGATCTTTGCAGGTGGCACACAGGCTGACAGTGACATTCCGGCCCGTCAGGCAGCTGTGGATCGTGGCAACACCATTGTGACCGTTAGCGGCGACGATGTGCAGGCATGGCGTGATGTGGCCCAGCCGATCTATGACGAATGGATCGCGGACATGAAAGGCAAAGGCATCGACGGTCAGGCATTGATCGACGAAGCCCGTAGCCTGATGGAAGCTTACGACAAGTAAGCGCTGATCCAACAAAAGAACCTGCGTCGGCGCCAGGCCGGCGCAGGTTTTTTACGACAAGTGAGTTTCCTATGCACCGCGCCGTTCAAACCCTCGCCCGTTTTACTGCATTGACGGGGGGCTTCGTCTTAATTGCGTTGATTGTGCTGGCCTCCCTTTCGATTGTCGGGCGGTCCATCAACAAAGCCCTGCACAACGACTTTTTCCAACAGACCTTTGCTGGCGGTGCGCAGTGGCTCCTTGATCTGGGCGTGGGCGAAATTAACGGCAATTATGAAGTTTTAGAGGCCGGCGTCGCCTTTGCGATTTTCTCGTTTCTGCCGATCTGCCAGTTCTACGGCGCCCATGCGACGGTGGACATCTTTACCTCGATGATGTCACGCGGCGTCAACAGGTGGATTGCCGCGTTCTGGGAGGTGGTGCTGGCCGCCGCAATCCTGCTGGTGATCTGGCGTCTCTATGAGGGCATGTTGCGCTATCTTGGAAATGGCGAAACCACGTTGTTCTTGCAGTTCCCAGTGTGGTGGGCCTATGCCGCCAGTTTTGGCGCGGGAGTTGTGGCCTGTATCGTCGCGGTCTATTGCGCGGCTGTGCGGATAATCGAAGCGCTGGGCAATCGCGATATCCTGCCGTCCGAGCATGGGGAACACTGAGATGAGCAACCTTGAACTAGGCTTTTATTCATTCCCCGTCCTGTTGTTGATGGTGTTTCTGCGTGCGCCTATTGGCCTTGCCATGCTGCTGTGTGGTTTTGGCGGTTGGTACTTTGCCATGGGAGGCAACCCCACGCCGTTGCTCGCCAAGATGAAATCCGAAACCTACACGACCTTTTCCAGCTATTCGCTGAGCATCATTCCGATGTTCCTGCTGATGGGGCAGTTCGCAACCCTTTCGGGCATGTCACAAGCCTTGTTCAAAGCCGCAGAAGGGTTCCTCGGCCATCGGCGCGGCGGCGTTGCGATGGCGGCAGTTGGTGCCTGCGCGGGTTTTGGTGCGATTTGCGGATCGTCCTTGGCCACGGCTGCGACCATGTCCAAGGTCGCCTTGCCCGAACTCAAGCGCTACGGCTATTCAGGCGGCTTCTCGACGGCAACGCTGGCCGCTGGTGGCACGCTTGGCATTCTGATCCCGCCGTCGGTCATCCTTGTGATTTACGCCATTCTGACCGAACAGAATATTGCCAAACTGTTCCTTGCCGCCTTTATCCCCGGCATCTTGGCGGCTGTTGGCTATATGCTGACCATTTCCATTTATGTTCGCCTGCATCCTGATGCGGCCGGCACCCGCGCGCCGATCCCGATGGCGGAACGGTTCCGCGCCCTGGCGGATTGTTGGCCGGTTCTGACGATTTTTATTATCGTTGTTGGGGGCATCTATGCTGGATGGTTTACCCCAACCGAAGGTTCCGCCATTGGGGCGGCGGGCACCGGGCTGGCGGCATTGCTGTCGGGCAGCCTGAGCTGGAAGGTTCTGGGTGAAAGCCTGTTGGGCACTGCGCGCACCACCGGCATGATCTTTTTCATCGTATTGGGAGCAGGGTTCTATAACGGCTTTCTTGCCCTGTCTGGTGTGCCGCAATTCATGGCCGGCTGGGTGGTTGAGCAAGGGTTTTCCCCGTTGCTGGTGTTATGTGTGATCCTTGTTTTCTATGTGGTCTTCGGGTGTTTGATGGACAGCCTGTCGATGATCCTGCTGACAGTGCCGATCTTTTTTCCGGTCATTATGGCGATGGATTTCGGCATGTCACCAGAACATCTGGCGATCTGGTTTGGCATCCTTGTGCTGATCGTGGTCGAAGTTGGGCTGATCACGCCACCGGTGGGGATGAACCTGTTCATCATCAATTCGATGGACCGCGAAACCCCAATGTCTCAGACCTATCGCGCCGTGATGTATTTTGTCGGCTCTGATCTGGCGCGGGTCGTGCTTTTGGTGTTGTTCCCTGCGATCACGCTGTTTCTCTTGCCGGACTGATTGTCCCCTGCATTAAAGTGCATGCGCGCAGTTGTAATGTTGCGGCAGGCCCCTCAAGCTGCACAGTGTTGAAAACAGCGGAGGGGTCTGATGCTATCTGTTAAGGCAAATGCGGCGCAGTATTTTGTGGATCGTCACATCACCGAAGGGCGGGGCAGTAAGACCGCCTATGTCGAGGCCGAGACGGGGCGTGAATTGGATTTTGCGCAGATGGCAACAGGTGCGGGTCAGGTTGCTGGCGCGTTGGGCAAGGCAGGTATCCGCCCGGAAGAACGCGCCGCGGTATTGGTGCTGGACCAGATCGAGTTTCCACAGATTTTCTGGGGTGCATTGAAATGCGGTGTGGTGCCGGTGCCTTTGAACACCTTGCTGGCCACGCCCGTCTATGATGCGATCCTGCGCGATAGCCGAGCCGCCATCCTTTTTGTTTCCGCCCCGCTTTGGGAGGTTGTCGCCCCAGCGCTGGCTGATAACCCTTATATCCGTCAGGTGGTTGTGATCGGTGATGCGCCTGCGGGGACGATGGATTTCAACGCCTTTATCAATGACGCCCCGGTGCATGAGACCATGGCGGTCAGCAGCGACGAGGTTGCCTTCTGGCTCTATTCCTCCGGCTCTACCGGTCAGCCCAAAGGGGTGGCGCATGTCCATTCCGCGCTTCAGGCCACCGCCGATACCTACGGGGCGCAGGTTCTGGGCATCCGCGAGGATGACAGGGTGCTTTCCGCCGCCAAGTTCTTTTTTGCCTATGGTCTGGGCAACGAGATGACCTTTCCGCTATCGGTCGGTGCCACCACCGTGTTGTTTACCGGGCGGCCAACGCCGGCGGGGATGATCGAAACGATTGCCAATCATCAGCCGACAGTTTTTTGCGGTGTGCCCACGCTTTACGCCGCGATGGTTGCCGAAATGGACAAGGTTGGCGTGCCGGCCTCTCCGATACGGGTCTGTATTTCTGCGGGTGAAGCTTTGCCCGAAGATATCGGCAAGCGCTGGGAAAAACACACAGGTATCGGCATTCTCGACGGGGTCGGCTCGACAGAGATGCTGCATATTTTTCTGAGCAACCAGCCCGGAGATATTGTCTACGGCACCTCGGGTATTGCGGTGCCGGGCTACGCGCTGCGACTGGTGGATGAACAGGGGCAAGAGGTGGGCACCGGAGAGATCGGTGAGTTGCTGGTCAATGGGGCATCAGCGGCAAACGGGTATTGGAACCAGCGCGCCAAAAGCCGCGCCACCTTTGAAGGGGCTTGGACCCGCACCGGTGACAAATATGAACGCCGCGCTGATGGACGATTGGTGTACTGCGGGCGGACCGACGACATGTTCAAGGTTTCCGGCATCTGGTTGTCCCCGTTTGAGGTCGAAAGCGCCATCGTCGACCACCCGCGTGTGCTTGAGGCGGCTGTGGTTGCCCAACGTGATGCAGACGGGCTGGAAAAACCCAAAGCCTATGTGGTGATGCAATCGGGAGAGGCGGATCAAGCGTTGGTGGACGAATTGAAAGCCCATGTGAAACAAAAGATAGGCTTGTGGAAATACCCCCGCTGGATCGAGGCCGTGACCGATTTGCCCAAAACCGCGACGGGTAAAATCCAACGCTTCAAACTGCGGCAGGATACGCAACAGCGATGAGGAAGGACAGCCGTCCGACACCCCGGCTGTCAGATATGGCCGCGCCGATACCCATGCCGCCACATGCCTATGTGCCCGGTCTAAACCCGCGCCTACCGGAAGACTGGTTTGACGCGATCAAGAGCACCGTACAGGTCGGGGTTTCACTGGCGGATCTTCAGCACACACAGGCGTTTCGGGCTGGATTGGCATATCTCGACGCGGGATATTACTGGGAATGTCACGAGGTGCTTGAGGCGGTCTGGATGCAGACCCCAGAAGGCACGGCGGAGCGCGAGATGGTGCAGGCCTTGATCCAGCTGGCCAATGCACAGTTAAAGGTTCGTATGGGACGCCCCCGTGCGGCAACAAGACTGTGCGACATGGTGCAGGACCATTTGCAGAACTGTACGGAAGGACAGCCGATTCTCGGCCTGCGGTCTAAGGCGGTGCTGGCGCAGGTGGAAACGCTGCGGGCATATCTAGCCAACGAATAGCTGCATTATAGTGCGGAAAATACCCGTAATTTGCAGTATATGCCATGTTGGCCTCATCCTTGAGTGAATTATAGTACGTAAAGATACTCCAGAACCAAGGGGAGCCTTTGCATGACCAAGGTGATTGATTTTCAAACGGATCCATCCAGATACCGCCACTGGGGCATCGAATATGATGGCCCGATTGCCTGGCTTTCGATGGATGTGGACGAGAGTGGCGGGTTGTTCGAGGGGTACGAGCTGAAGCTGAACAGCTATGATCTTGGGGTGGACATCGAACTTGCCGATGTGGTGCAGCGGATGCGGTTCGAACATCCGGAGGTCAAGGTCGTGGTCATGCGCTCGGCCAAGGAAAAGGTGTTCTGCGCTGGTGCCAACATCCGAATGCTGGGCGGCGCGGCGCACGCGCATAAGGTCAATTTTTGCAAATTCACCAATGAGACCCGCAACACCTATGAGGCAGCGCTTGCCGACAGTGGGCAGAATTATATCTGTGCAATCAAAGGGGCCTGCGCGGGCGGCGGTTACGAGTTGGCGCTGGCGTGCAATCACCTGATGCTGACCGACGATTCCACCTCTTCGGTGGCACTTCCAGAGGTGCCGTTATTGGCCGTTCTGCCCGGTACTGGGGGCCTCACGCGCGTGACGGACAAACGCAAAGTGCGCCGCGATCTGGCGGACGTCTTCTGCTCTATTGAGGAGGGGGTGAAGGGCAAACGCGCTGTGCAATGGCGGTTGGTCGATGAAGTTTTTGCGAATTCCAGCTTTGACGAAAAAGTCGCTGAACGCGCTGCGGAATTTGCCAGTGCCTCGGCCAAACCCGACGTGACTCAGGGTATCGCACTCTCCCCGATTAACCGGCAGTTTGCCACAGACGCAGTGACTTATTCCTCTGTCGAGGTCGGTTTGAACCGTGCCGAAAGCCGTGCTGTGATCACTGTTAAGGGGCCGGAAACAACGGCGCCGGCAGATATGGATGCCTTTACCGCAGAAGGGGCGCAGGCATGGATGCTGCGTTGCGCGCGCGAGTTGGACGACGCAATCCTGCATTTGCGCAACAATGAGAAACATCTGGGGCTGATCGAGTTCCAGACACAGGGTGATCCCGAATTGGTGATTGCACATGAGGCCCTGCTGCTGGCCCACAAGGATCACTGGCTGGCGAACGAGGTGCTGCACTATTGGAAACGTGTGTTGAAACGGATCGACATGACGTCACGCTCGCTGGTGGCGATGGTGGAGCATGGAAGCTGCTTTGCCGGACCACTTGCGGAACTGCTTTGGGCGGTTGATCGCAGCTATATGATGCTGGAAGAGTTTGACGGCGACAACCGCCCCTTGGCCCGCGTAACACTGTCAAACGGGAATTTTGGCACCTATCCGATGGGCAATGACCTGACGCGGCTTGAAACCCGGTTCCTAGGCACGCCGGAACAGGTGGAAGAGCTGAAAAATTCGGCTGGTGCGGCGTTGGAAGCGGAGGCCGCTGAAGAGCTTGGCCTAATCACCTATGCCTACGACGATATTGATTGGGAGGACGAGGTGCGCCTGTTCATGGAAGAGCGTGCCAGTTTCAGCCCGGATGCAATGACCGGCATGGAAGCCAACCTGCGTTTTGCTGGCCCCGAAACCATGGAAACACGCATTTTCGGGCGCCTGACCGCCTGGCAGAATTGGATTTTCCAACGCCCCAATGCGGTAGGCCCCGAAGGCGCGCTGCAACGCTACGGCACTGGTGTGCGCGGAAAATACGACATGGAACGTGTGTGAAAGGGCGCGGATTTTTTTGAAAAATCCGGTCCAAAATCGTCAAAAGATTTTGCTCCCGAAGGAGGAAGCTAATGCTCGACCTAATTAACGTAAGTTATGACACCCAAATCCCGAACAATGTCGGCCTGTCCGAGGACAAGAAGGTATTGAAGGCGCTGGAAAAATGGCACCCCGGTTATATCAACTGGTGGAATGATTTGATCCCGCAGAACTTTCAGGAAAGCATGGTTTACCTGCGCACCGCCGTCAGTGTTGATCCAAAAGGCTGGGCGAAATTCGACTATGTGAAGATGCCGGAATACCGCTGGGGTGTTTTGTTGGCCCCGGCGGTTGAGGATCGTAAAATCCCGATGGGCGAACATATGGGCGAACCGGCATGGCAGGAAGTGCCCGGTGAATACCGCAATATGCTAAAGCGGTTGATTGTCATTCAGGGCGATACCGAACCGGGCTCAGTGGAGCAGCAACGCTTTCTCGGGCTGACCGCGCCGTCGCTTTATGACATGCGCAATCTGTTTCAGGTGAACGTCGAAGAGGGGCGCCACCTTTGGGCGATGGTATATCTGTTGCAAAAGTATTTTGGCCGCGACGGGCGTGAAGAAGCAAACGATATGCTGGTGCGCTCATCAGGTGACGAAGATGCGCCGCGTATGTTGGGGGCATTTAACGAGGAAACGCCAGACTGGCTGTCGTTTTTCATGTTCACTTATTTCACTGACCGCGACGGCAAGATGCAGCTTGAAAGCCTTGCACAATCGGGTTTTGATCCTTTGTCACGCACCTGCCGCTTTATGCTGACCGAGGAAGCGCACCACATGTTTGTCGGGGAAACCGGTGTGGGTCGTACCATTCAGGCAACGCTTGAGGCGATGGCCAAGGCTGGCATCACGGATCCATACGACATCAATAAAATCCGCGATCTGGGGGTGATCGACCTGCCTACGATCCAGAAGAAGCTGAATCTGCATTACACATTGTCGCTTGATCTGTTTGGTCAGGAGGTATCGACCAACGCCGCCAACGCCTTTAACGCCGGGGTCAAAGGGCGTTACATGGAGCAGCGGATCGATGATGATCACCAGCTCAAGGATGACACCTATCCCGTGACCTCGATTAAAGAAGGCAAGATCCTGACCGAAGACGTGCCTGCGTTGACCGCGATCAACATGCGCCTGCGGGATGATTATGTGCGCGATGCCGCGGGGGGCGTGGGCCGTTGGAACAAGCTGATTGCCAAATCCGGTATCGAATTTGAGTTGAAGCTGCCGCATGAAGGTTTCCACCGCCAGATCGGTGTCTTCTCGACTGTGGCGGTAAGCCCGGCGGGGGATGTAATTTCAGCAGATGAATGGCACCAGCGTCGTGATGAATGGCTGCCGACCAAGGCAGATGGGGATTTCATCCAGTCGTTGATGGTGCCCTGTTTCGAACCTGGCAAATATGCCTCGTGGATTGCGGCCCCGAAAGTCGGGATCGACAATAAACCGGGTGATTACGAATACGTCAAACTGCACATGGCTTAAGGCATCGCCGCTCCCCGTTTGGCATGGCCTGCGGGGGGCAAGCGTTACCGACCAGCCGAAAAAAGGGAGTTCCTTTCATGCACGCTCAACAAGCTATCGGCTATGCGCCCCGCACCCGGGCGCTGGCCCGCGACCTTGAGGCCCAGCACATGGTCTGCGTCGGGTGTGACGATTGTAGGGGCATCTGCCAGGCGCTTTTGGATTCGATCTTGATCCCGAATCTGATCCTGAAAGACCGCCGCCCATGAACCAGCCCGTCAAACAGCACCTGATCGACCCCGAGATTTGTATTCGTTGTTATACATGCGAAATGACCTGCCCGATTGGCGCGATTGAACATGACGATATGAATGTCGTGGTGAACGCCGACATTTGCAATTTCTGCATGGACTGCATCCCCGTCTGCCCGACCGGCTCGATCGACGAATGGCGCGTTGTGGCAGAGCCTTACACGCTGGCCCAGCAATACGAGATGGAAGAGTTGCCAGAGCAGGAGGATATTGAAGTGGCCGCCGAGAGCGGCGCAGATGATCCGATTGAGACCTTGCTTGCTGAAGCGCACAAGGGGGCGGGCGGCAAGGCCAAACCACCGGCGTCAGCAAGCAAACCTGCGATCAATATGTACACCCTTGGCAAGCCGGCAACCCTGAAGGTGCAGGGCAATTACCGGCTGACCGATGATCCCGAACACGACGTGCGCCACATCATCCTTGATCCCGGTGCCCTGCCGTTTCCGGTGCTGGAGGGGCAATCCGTGGGCATCATCCCGCCCGGCAAGGATGCGGATGGCAATGCCCATCTGCCACGGCTCTATTCCGTTTCCAGTCCACGCGATGGCGAGCGGCCCGGCTATCATAATATTTCGCTGACGGTGAAACGCGAAGACAAAGGGCTGGCCTCGAATTTTCTGTGTGATCTGAAACTGGGCGACAGCGTTGATGTCACCGGCCCGTTTGGCGCGACCTTTCTGATGCCTTCCACACCCGACGCGCACCTGCTGTTGATCTGCACCGGCACGGGATCGGCCCCGATGCGGGCCTTTACCATGCAGCGCCAGCGCAGTGGGGCAACGGGCGGCATGACAATGTTCTTCGGGGCGCGCAGCCCAGAAACCCTGCCCTACTTTGGGCCGCTCAAGAAAATACCCGACAGCCTACTGAAAAAGCATCTGGTTTTCAGCCGCCTGCCGGATCAGGATAAGGAATATGTGCAGGACCGGATGATTGCCGAACAGGACAGCATTGCGGAAATCCTGCAAGATGAAAAAACCCATATCTATATCTGCGGTTTGCGCGGGATGGAGGAGGGGGTGGAGCTTGCCCTGACCTCAATTGCAGAGAGCATGGGGCAACAGTGGACAGCCCTGCGCGACGCCATGCGCGAAGACGGACGTTATCACGTGGAGACCTATTGAATGAGCGCGCCATTTGTCCATCCGATCAATGTGACATGGGGGGATTGTGACCCTGCGCGCATCGCTTACACGGCGCGGCTGCCGTATTTCGCGCTGGATGCCATCAACGCATGGTGGGAGGCGCATTTTGACGGCGAAGGCTGGTTTCAAATGGAGATCGACCGTAATGTCGGCACGCCGTTTGTACGGATGGAGTTGAACTTTCGCAGTCCCGTCACCCCACGCCATACCTTGATCTGCGAGACATTCCCGACCAAGCTGGGCAATAAATCAATCACCTTTGCGGTCAGGGCCTCGCAAGATGGTGTGTTAAGTTTCGAGGGCAGTTTTACTTGTGTGTTCACCATTGCTGATCAGTTCAAAAGCCGGAGCGCGCCAGACTATATGCGCCAGATCATCGAGCCGTTGATCCGTGATGTGTGAACCGCAAGACCGTTCAGCGTGGTGTCGTGCAATATGAGTCCGCCGGTTGCAAAGATGAATGCCCCCTCGGACCAATCAATGGATGCCGGATCCAGATTGATCCGCACCCTCGCGGTCAAGGTTGCAGCCCTGCGCAAACAGCGCGGATTGTCGCGCCGTGTCCTGTCAGAGATGTCGGGTGTCTCCCCGCGCTATCTGGCGCAGCTTGAGGCCGGCGAGGGCAATATTTCTGTATTGCTGTTGCAGCGGGTGGCAGGGGCGCTTGATGTGCGCATCGAGGCCTTGTTGACCGAACAGGCCCCATTGGATCACGACGTCCTGCGGGTGGCGGCCCTGTATCATCAGGCCCCCGAGGATGTGCAGCAACGCGTGTGCAGTATGCTGGCCCCGCAAAACCCGCGCCTGTTGCGGGCGGGGCGCATCTGTTTGATCGGATTGCGCGGGGCCGGTAAGTCAACGCTGGGCGCAAGAGCGGGGCAGGCGCTGGGCATCCCCTTTGTCGAATTGAATCGCGAGGTCGAGGCCGCAGCGGATATGCCGCTGGCCGAGGTGATGGCGTTTTATGGCGAGGCGGGATATCGCAAGCTGGAGGCCGAAGCCCTGGAACGGGTCGGTACCCGCCATGATCGGGTCATTCTGGCCGTGGCTGGCGGGATCGTGGCGGAAGAAGCCACGTTTTCGCATCTGCTGGAGCGGTTTCATACGGTCTGGGTCAGAACCAGCCCGGCCGAACATATGCAGCGCGTGCGCGGGCAGGGGGATCACCGCCCGATGCAGGGCAACCCTGCGGCGATGGCCCATCTCAAGGACTTGCTTCAGGCCCGTTCGCCATTTTATGCGCGGGCCGAAGCGCAGGTCGATACGTCCAACCGCACGGTTGGATCGTCGCTGAACACCCTGCTTGCCGCTGTGGCCAAGCATCGGTTTCTAGAACCCGGACTATGATCAGGAACGATGCGGTGCGGGCCGTGCAGGATCTGTTCTGGCAGGCGGGTGAACGGCTGATGTATCACCACACCAATCCTTGGGAGCTGGACGCGGCGCTGTGCGCTTGGGGATATGATTTGGGGGTTTGCGAGGCGCAGGATTTACTGGGGTTGGACAAGGTGCTGGCGCGTGTGCCTGAACGGGCAGTTCCGATCCTGTCGCGCATGGTGGCCGAGGGGCGGATTGGCAAAGTCGGTGGTGTCGGATATTTTCGCTATCCTGGTGGTGGCGGGGCGGTGATTGATCCGTTGATCGAGGATTTGATTTTAGAAGAAGCGTGGTTCGGCAAGGTCACCCGGTCGGACCTGCCTGATGACGCGCTTGTTATCGCAATGCACCACGCGTTGCATCCGATCTGTGCCGAATTGCGCAACGCGGGGGCGGATAAAACTGAGGTGACGCATCTTTTGCACCGCGCCATCCATTTCCCATTGAACAAGATGCCCGACTGGCTCTGACGCGGTTGGCCGATCCCTGTCCCGGCTGGCGCAAAAGAAAAGGGCCGCGCGATGCGCAGCCCTTTCCCAAGATTTCAAACCTGACTTAGGTCCATGCCATCCGTGCAGGGTGGTATTCGAACCCGATGTGGTGACCTGCACCAACAAGACCTTCTTTGGTGTGGTTATAGAGCGAGCGCCAGTAAGGCTGGATCGTAACGCCGTCTTCCTGCATCAACGCCTGACCTTTGGCCATAATCGCGCGGCGTGCTTCCACGTCGGCAGTGGCAAGAGCTTCGGTCAGAATGCTGTCGAACTCCTCGCTTGCATAACCGGCCTCGTTCCATGCTTCGCCAGAGCGATATGCGAGAGCCCAGATCTGCACGCCCAAAGGACGGGCGTTCCAGTTGGTTGAGGAGAACGGATACTTTGTCCAGTCGTTCCAGAAGGTGGAACCCGGCAGGATCGTCCGCTTGACCTTGATACCTGCGTCACGCAGCTGGGCTGCGACCGCGTCGGTGGTATCCTTGCGCCAAGCATCGTCAATCGAGAACAGTTCATGCTCGTAGTCGCCCATGCCGGCCTCGTCCATCAAGGCTTTGGCCGCTGCGGGATCAATCTTGCGAGGTGGGATTTCCGCAAACTCGGGGTGCATCGGGCCAACGTGATGGTTGTCGGCAACAATACCGCGACCGGCATAGCCAAGCTCCAGCAGCACCTCGTTGTCCACGGCCATTGCAAGGGCCTGACGCACACGTTTGTCTGCATAAGGGTTCTTGCCGTCTACCTCGGCCAGCTGGTTAGGGCGGATCACAATTGTCGCAGCGGTGGCGATGGAGTTTTCGACCCAACCGTCCAGCGTTGACATGATGTCGATGTATTCACCTTCCATCGAGTAATGCGCATCGACCTCTTCAGCTTCGGATGCTGCGATCCATGCGGAGGGGTCGGTGCCGTAGTCGATATATTCCAGACGGTCGATGTAGGGTCCGCCGTAAACCTCGGTGCCCCACCATGTGTGATCGGTGTTCTTGACCAGCACACCTTTTACCCCCACTTCCAGTGACTCTGGCAGATAGGGGCCGGTACCGACCGGGTTTTCCACCATCTTCTCGGCATCAAAAGAACTATGTGTGATTGCCGCCGGATAATCCGCCATGCCGGGGATCAGGGTAATGTCAGAGACCGGCAGTTTGAGGGAAACCGTGTGGCTGTCTGTTGCTGTAATTGCGCCTTCGATGGCCTGACCGGTGGCTTCGTCGACGAGGGTCGCGAAACGGCCCGCCATTGAGTTGCCTTCCAGTGACTTGTCACACCAGCCTTTGATGTTGCGCACAACGTCATCCGCGGTGAAGTCGTCACCATTGTTCCATTTGACACCCTTGCGGACGTTCAAAGTGTATTCGGTTGCGTCATCGTTGATTTCCCAGCTTTCCAGCAGGCCGGGGGTAAAGGTACCGTCGTTTTCCCAGATGGCAAGATACTCGAGCCAGCCGCGGGAAAAGTTGGCGATTTGTGACCAGTCATAGGTGCGCGGGTCCTTCAGGGCACGCACTTCCATCTGGAACCGGAC
This sequence comes from Sulfitobacter sp. M05, assembly GCF_029285175.1. Taxonomy (GTDB): domain Bacteria; phylum Pseudomonadota; class Alphaproteobacteria; order Rhodobacterales; family Rhodobacteraceae; genus Sulfitobacter. Next base: position 56,986 of record NZ_JABEDH010000005.1, read on the forward strand.
GGTGCCGCCTTCCTTGTGGCCTGCCGCCTGTGCCGGTGCGGGCATGCCGATCATCGCATAGGCCGTTGCGGTTGTTGCACCAAAGGCGCTGGCAAGAGCCAGAAACTCGCGGCGGTTTACCGGATCGTTCTTTGCGGCTTGGGCAGAGTCCACAACGGATTGTGGCAGGGGGGTCCCGTTACGTGTCAAAAAACTCATTATATATCTTCCTCTTCTGTTGTCGCGGTCCCTTTGGGCCACAGGTAGGTGATGCGGTTTCTCCGCCATTATTGTTGTGTTTCGTCTGGAAACATCTTGGACAGTCAATCACAGTGAGACCACAGGTCAACCCTACTGCGCAAAGTTAACGCGGTGCCGGTCCAGTACGACATCAGCGGAGTCTGCATGCGGGCTAAGGGTGACCAAGCCGTATTTTCGTGTGAAATCAGAGATTAACCAATCCGCGCCCTTTGGTCCAGTCACGATGTCGTTTCCAGACAAGCATCGCCGGGGAACACTGCCAGTGCGGATGATAAGGCGGAAAGGGGAAGGGGAATGGCCGGCGTTCAACAATCAGTATGAACGCCGAAATTTGGCTGGTTTGCGTGTCATGCAAATATCGCGTGACAACCGGCCGATCAATTGCCGCCGGAAACGAATCCCCGGCGGCTTTGGTGGTGGCCTTATCCCTGAAGGGCTGCCCACATTTCCAGATCACGTTTGTCTGTCCAGATGCGGGGGTGCGCAATGCCGCGCGCCTCGTCGTAGGCACGGGCAACGTTGAAGGGCAGACAATGCTCATAGATGGCGTAATCTTTGAACTTGGGGTCACATTCGGCGCGTACCGCATCCCATGCCTCTTTCAAGGAGCCGCCCCGTGCCGCTACACGCGCTGCGGGCGCATAGGTGCTGTTGACGAAATCGCGGGTGGATTCAATCGCGCGGGCCACGGCATCCTTGCCGATCAACGCACCACCGCGTCCGGGTGCAATTGCGTCAACGTCATATGCCATGATCCGGTCCAGGGTCTGGCCCCAGTCGCCGAAATACCCGTCGCCGCAATAACAGGCAGAGTGATCTTCGACGATATCGCCGGTGAACATCACGTTTTCATCCGGCACATGGATGACGGCATCCCCTGCGGTATGGGCGCGGCCAATCTGTTTGATGTCGACACGGCGTTTGCCGAGATAGACCGTCATGCTGTCGCTGAAGGTGGTGGTTGGATAGGTCAGGCCGGGGATAGACTCATGGCCTTCGAACAGGCGCGGGAAGCGCTGGAATTCGCTGTCCCAATCTTCCTGTCCGCGTTCTTCGACCATGCCACGGGCGACGTCGGACATGATGATCTGATCGGCCCCATAGGCCGATGCACCCAGCACCCGCACCGCATGGTAGTGGGTCAGCACAAGATGGGTGATCGGTTTGTCGGTAACTTCGCGGACCTTTTCGATGACCTTGTTGGCAAGGCGCGGGGTGGCCTGGGCCTCGACGATCATCACACTGTCGTCACCGATGATAACGCCAGAGTTGGGGTCACCTTCGGCAGTAAATGCCCAGAGGTCGCGGCCGACCTCGTCAAAGGTGATTTTCTTTTCGGTCAGGTCGCCCTGGGAGGCAAATGCTTTGGCCATTGGATGTTCTTTCTAATGGGGTGCGCGGGGTTGGCGCAGGAGTGAGTTTAAGGGCAAGATGAAAGGGGCAGATCAGGGAAATTCAACAGCCGGAACGATTTTGCCGGCGCAATCGCCAAAGCCGATGCGAAAGCCGTCTCCCTGTGCGTGGCCGCTCAGGGTTAATGTATCGCCGTCTTCGATAAAGGTGCGGGTTTCGCCGGTGGTCAGGGTGAACGGGTCACGCCCAGCCCAAGAGATTTCCATAAGCGATCCGTATTCGCCGGCAACCGGACCTGAGATGGTGCCTGAGCCAAGCAGGTCGCCGGGGTTCATGCCGCAGCCGCCGACGGCATGGTGGCACAGTTGTTCCGCGGCGGAATAATACATCCGGTTATAGTTGGTTTTCGTGATCGTGGTCGCCGCTACAGCGCCTTCAGGTTGCATCGATACGGTAAGTTCGATGTCATAAAGGCCGTCGACCGTACTGTCCAAATAGGGCAGCAGCTGTTTTTCACGTGGCGGTGTTGGCGTGCGGAATGGATCCAATGCGGCAGCTGTGACGATCCACGGGCTGATCGTTGTGCCAAAGGCCTTGCCCTGAAACGGGCCAAGCGGCTGGTATTCCCAGCCCTGAATGTCACGGGCGGACCAGTCGTTCAGCAGCACATAACCAAAGATCAGCGCATCTGCTTCGTCGACGGTGATGGGGTGGCCCATGGGGGTGCCGGTGCCGACGATTGCGCCCATTTCCAGCTCGATGTCCAATCGTGTGGACGGCCCAAAGCTTGGCATTTCGGCGTCGGGTGCTTTGCGTTGCCCATTGGGGCGGTTGATCTCTGTGCCTGAAACAACAACTGAGGAGGCGCGTCCGTTGTAACCGACAGGAATGTGCAGCCAGTTGGCTGGCAAGTCGGGCGATCCACGCAATATCGCGCCCATGTTTTTTGCGTGCTGCATCCCGGCATAGAAATCAGTGTATTCAGATACCGCGATGGGAAGGTGCAGTTCCGCCTCTGACAATGGCACCAGATGCGGGGCGACTTTGGCCTGTTCGGGGGCATCGGTGATCAGCAGTTCAATCAGCCGCGCGCGCAAGCTGGCCCAGGTGTCAGACCCCATTTCCATCACATCGTTCCAGTAGGGCACGTCAAATACCGGATCATCGCCGATCGTCACGATACCCGCCTCTTCCAACGCGGCCATATCAAGCACCATATCGCCAATGGCCACGCCACACCGCGCTTCAAGGCGGTTGGTTGAGAACACCCCATACGGCAGGTTGTTCAATGGGAAGTCGGTGTCGGCGGAATTGGCGCTTTCGACCCATGATGTCAGTCGTGTCATTCTTTGTCCTGTCCTCTCGGAGCGGGCCATTGGCCCAATGTTCGCTGTAATGGCTGGTTGCCAGTGATCTGATTAATCGGGGCGGTCCCATTGTCCCCGTTCAGGGCCGCGTAACTCGTGGCCGGGACCCTTGCCATATCTGTCCGGGCGCTGGTTGACAAATTTCTGCCACCAGGCCCAGAGAATAAAGCACAGGACAAACGCCAGAAATACCAGCATCAAGACGCCCAAAAATTCGATCATTTCTGTCCCGGTGTACCGTCGAATTTCTTTTCGATGTCACTCCAGCAGTCGATGTAATCGTCCTGAAGCGGCGCCTCTTTTGCGGCAAATTCGGTCAGGTGCTGGGGGAAACGGGTTTCGAACATAAAACTCATGGTGTTGTCGAGCTTTTCCGCTTCGAGCTTTGCGTTTGAAGCACCTTCAAAAGCGTTTTTGTCCGGCCCATGTGGCAACATCATATTATGCAGCGACATGCCGCCGGGCACGAAACCTTGCGGCTTGGCGTCATACTGGCCGTAGATGTTGCCCATCATTTCGGACATGACGTTCTTATGATACCATGGCGGGCGGAAGGTATCCTCGGCGACCATCCAACGTTCCCGAAAGAGCGCAAAGTCTATGTTTGCTGTGCCTTCCACACCAGAAGGCGCTGTCAGGACGGTAAAGATCGACGGATCAGGGTGATCGAACAGGATCGCGCCCACAGGGCAATAGGTGCGCAGGTCGTATTTCACCGGCGCGTAGTTGCCATGCCATGCGACCACGTCCAGCGGGGAGTGGCCGATGTGGGTTTCGTGAAACTGGCCGCACCATTTGATTGTCACTGTGGACGGGACCTCGCGATCCTCAAACGCTGCCACGGGGGTTTTGAAGTCGCGCCGGTTGGCCATGCAGTTGGCCCCGATCGGGCCACGGCCCGGTAACTCGAATTTCTGTCCGTAGTTTTCACAGACAAAGCCACGCGCCGGCCCCTCAAGTACCTCGACACGGTAGAGCAAACCACGGGGCAGAACGGCAATTTCCTTGGGTTCCAGATCAATCACACCCAGCTCGGTGCAGAACCGCAAACGGCCCTCTTGTGGAACCACAAGCAATTCGGAATCTGCGGAATAGAAATAGCTGTCGACCATGCTTTCGGTCACCAGATAGATGTGGCTGGCCATGCCGACCTGCGTGTTCACGTCGCCGGCGGTGGTCATGGTGCGCATGCCGGTCAACCATGTCAGTGGGGCGTCAACATGCGGTACCGGATCCCAACGGTATTGGCCCAGGCTGGTCACATCCTCGGGGATATGCGGCGCTGATTTCCAATAAGGCAGGTCAATCCGTTCGTAGCGATGGGAATGCTTCACTGATGGGCGGATGCGGTAGCACCATGTGCGTTCGTTCTGGTGCGAGGGGGCGGTAAAGGCCGTACCGGTAAGCTGTTCGCCATAGAGGCCATAGTTTACCTTTTGCGGGGAGTTCATCCCTTGAGGCAGGGCGCCGGGCAGGGCCTCTGTTTCAAAGTCGTTCCCGAAGCCGGGCATGTAGCCTTCATGCGTGCCCATCGGTGTGGTGGCAGTGGTCAATTCGCTTGGCGTCAGCTGACGGTTCATCTCTGGCTCCCCAATGGCCTCTTTTCATACTCGGTTGCATATGTAATGGTTGTTTTTGTAACCAACAACAGGCTTCCAATGATGCAACGCAATTTCGACCTGCAGTCTTTTCTGCCCTATCTGTTGAACCAAGCTGCCGAGGTCAGCTCGCTATCGTTCCAACAGGTCTACAAGGATCGCTATGGCATGTTGCGCACAGAGTGGCGGGTGCTGTTCCATCTGGGGCTTTATGGACAGATGTCGGCAAGTGAAATTGGCAGCCGTGCCAAGACCCACAAGACCAAGGTCAGCCGCGCAGTGCAGCGCCTGACTGAGCGCCGTTTTGTTGAGCGTGCGCTGGACAGTGTCGACCGGCGGGTGACACATCTGACGCTGACAAAACGGGGGCAGGCGGCATATGACGATTTGCGCAGCGTGGCGGAGAGTTACGAAGAAACACTGCTGAAACAGCTGGAACCGGACGAGGCGGTCATCTTGCGCCGCGCGTTGCTTAAATTGGGTGGTGTGGCCCCATGCGACTTTACGTAGACGGATTTTCCCGTCACGGGTAGGGCATGACTGATCAGGCAAAAGGTGTGTGGATTACGTTGATGGGTGTCCTTTTTGTGGTGCCCGATTCGTTGTTCGTGCGGCTGATTGCTGCGGACGCCCTGACGGTTGCCTTCTGGCGTTTGTTGCTGGCCGGCGGGCTGTCTGCGCTTTGGATACTGGCCAGCGCCGGCACCGGGCCATTTCGCGCCGTATTACGCACGGGCCGCTATGGTGCCGTCTATATGGCGGGTGTGGGGGCAAGTGGGGTTCTATTTGTACTGGCGGTCAGCCTGACGTCGGTGGCCAATGTGGTGTTCATCATCGCCTCGCTTCCGGTTTTTGCCTCGCTGTTCAGCCGCGTTTTCCTGTCAGAGCCTTTTGGGTTGCGCACATGGCTGACCATTGCGGCGGTTGTGCCAGGGCTTTCCATCATCGCTTATGGATCTGGGGAAACCCAGAATGCCAGCCTTGCCGGTGATCTGCTGGCGCTTGGCGTTTCTGCCCTGTTCGCCGCCGCGCTGACTGCCGCGCGCCATGTGCGCAGGGTTTCAATGGTGCCCGGTGTGGCGATGGGATACCTTTTGGCGGCATTGGTGATCGCTCCCTTTTCAGCGCCGCTGACGATGCCTTTGGATCAATCCGCGCTGGTGTTGGCACACGGGCTGTTCATCCTCGCCAGCTCGATCCTGCTGGCCATTGGGCCCCGTTACATCACCTCGGCAGAGGTGGGGTTGCTTGTCCTGCTGGAATCCGTGTTGGCACCCTTGCTGGCCTGGGCCGTGGTCGGCGAAGACCCTGGACGCTATACGCTGCTGGGCGGCGCAATCGTGATCTGCGCCTTGCTGGTTTCAAATCTTGTGTTGTTGTTGCGGCAACGCCGTAGCGTCTAGAGGCAGGACTCTAGAAATTCGGCGTCACACCGGGCAGGTTCAGAGCCTTGAGCAAATCGCGCAATTCCTGTCGCGCAGCGACGTTTGAAATGTTCAACTGCTTGACGCCGATGTCCTTGAGATCCAGCAAAGTCAGGCCACGCGGGAACAGCTCGCGGAAGATAACCCGTTCGTTAAAGCCCGGTGCGACGCGAAAGCCGATCCGCTTTGACAGGTTCTTGATCGCCTTTTCCATCTTGTCCTTGTTAACCATCCGCTGCGCCCCCATCCGGTTGCGCACCACAACCCAGTCGATCGGTGCCAAACCGGCTTGCGCACGCAACTGTCGGGCGGTCCAGACCATTTCGGAATAGACCGACGGGCCGGTAATCTTGTCCCCCATGGCATCGGTGTGGGCCAGCAGGTCAAAATCAACAAAGCTGTCGTTCAGTGGCGTCACCAAAGTATCCGCAAGGGAATGCGCCACCTGTGACAGGCGGGTGTGCGAACCGGGGCAATCGATCAGAATGAAATCACTGTTTGGTTCCATCGCCGCCACCGCAGCGCTCAAACGGTGGTCATAGACGTTTTCACCCGGTTTCAGGCTGTCGGCTTCAATCTCTGGTAGCTCACACAAGGTGGGGCTGGCCAGTTCAAGATTTGCCTGCTTTTTAAAGGCGTTGCGGTTGTCCACGTAGCGCCCGAATGTGCGTTGCCGCAGGTCCAGATCAAGGCCACTGACCCGATGGCCCATCCGCGCAAGGGCTGTCGCCAGATGCATGGAGACGGTGGATTTCCCCGCGCCGCCTTTTTCGTTTCCAACGACGATAATATGCGCCATTTACGCGTCCCTCTGCCCGCCTGCTGTTTATGCAGGATATTGTTGAACGCCACTATATGTGGGGTTTGCGGGTTTGGGAAGTGGCAGAGAGGAGAAGGCGTCGGTGAAAATCACCTGCTGCAAAAATTTTGGTGCCAAAGTCTGTTCAATGTCCGATTTTCGCCGGGCTGCAATGCAGCGAACCGCACCGACGAAACTCTCTGCTGTCATTTCGCCAGAAAGGCATCGATCTCTTTTTGCATAAACGCCTGAAACCGCTCCTGTTCTTCATGGGCCATATCGTAGTCCACCATAAGGTTGAGGAACTGGGTATGCTGGGCTTTGTGGTCCTTGTCCAACCGAAGAATTTCATCCGACAGGCGCAGGGCGTCCACGATCTTGCCGTTTTTTTCCAGCGCGTGGTAACGTTCTATCAGCTTGTGGCACTCGGTAAGCCTGTCGAGATATGCCTTTGCATGGGTTTCAAGTTGCTTGTACGTCTTGTGAACCCGCGCGTCCTTTTCCCTTATGGTTTTGCGTTGCTTGCCTGTGGCGTTAGTTGACATCGCCAAATGAGCAATAAGAAAGGGTTCGAATGCTTTGTACTCTTTTTGCCGGCGCTTGTATTTCACGGGGTAGGGGGCGAACACTTCGCGATACCGCAGGTCTTTGTCACGGTAACCTGCCAGCCGCCAATCCACCAGTTGCACGCCTTTGCCCCCGGTTGATTTCTTGCCCCCAGTTCCGCCGCCCGATGTTTTGAGATCCAGCGCCGCCGCCGTGTTTTTGCCGACCAGCCCGTCAACCTTAAGGCTGGATGCTTTTTGAAAGGCCCGTACGGCGGCGTCCGTTTTGGGGCCGAAAATGCCATCCAGTGCCAGTTTGTGTTTAAACGCGTTCAGCTTCTTCTGAAGGGTCTTTACGGCACTCCCAGAGCTGCCTTTCTTGATCAACGGCATGGTGGCCTCCGGTCAGGGCAAATAACAAACATTAAAATTAGGGGGCAGACAAATTTCTGCAGAATCATAATTTAATGTTCACCAGCTTAGCCAATTGCGCAGGTGCCGGGAAAAATTCCCGTTCTTTCGGCCTTTTTCCGCCGTTGCCTGTTCCCCATTGTAAGGTCACAGCACGAAAAAAGGCGCAGCCATGACAGCCGCGCCTTTCAATTCCGTCAGTCTCAAATCGCTTACAGCGACAGGCCTGCGTATTTGTTCTTGAACTTGGACACGCGGCCACCGGTGTCCATCAGACGGCTTGTGCCGCCGGTCCATGCAGGATGCACGGAAGGGTCGATATCAAGCGCCAGCTGGTCGCCCTCTTTGCCCCAAGTTGATTTCATTTCCACGATTGTGCCGTCGGTCATTTTGACGTTGATCGTGTGGTATTCGGGATGTGTATCTGCTTTCATCGGTCCGCCCCTTACGCTTTTTTCGGCTTGTAGTTGGAATTCTCGACGATACGTGCGGATTTACCACGACGTGAACGCAAGTAGTACAGTTTGGCGCGACGCACACGGCCACGACGGACCACGGTGATGCTATCAATGTTTGTTGAATACAGTGGGAATACGCGCTCGACGCCTTCACCAAAGCTGATTTTACGCACGGTGAACGAACCGGCAATGCCGTGGCCGTTGTTACGCGCGATGCAAACGCCTTCGTAGTTCTGTACACGTGTACGTGTACCTTCGGTCACTTTAAAGCCGACGCGGATGGTGTCGCCCGCACGGAAATCAGGGATTTCCTTGGCAAGAGCGGCGATTTGTTCCGCTTCAATCTCTGCGATCAGGTTCATCTGACGCTTCTCCTATAATGATCGTGGTGTTCCACGAATATTGTTTAGTGATCCAAGAGCTTCGGTCTGTGTGTCAGGTGACCCGCAGGCACCCACCGAAGGTAGCATCGTCATTGCTTGTCTGGTTTGCATAAAATGCAAAACGCTTGTCTTGATTGCGCAAAACGCAAAACACCGGAGCCGCGGGTAAAGCGATTCCAGTTGGGGGCGGTATAGGCGGCTGCGCGGTTCGGATCAAGGCATCAAATACATCCGGCAGGGGCGGTTTGATTGATCCACGTCAAAGCGGCGGTATGTCCCGTTACCTATGCTCGGGTCGCTAGAGAAATTTTAGAACAGGGGACCAAGATGCCGACAAAAGAAAACGCCACGAAACAAGAGGTTCAGGCCAGCAAGGCCGATACGATCCTCGGCTTTGAGCAGGGCAGATACCCCTATGCGAAAAAGCTGGACCGCAAGACCTACGAGGCGGACAAGGCGGCACTTCAGGTCGAGCTGTTAAAGGTCCAGCACTGGGTTCAGGAAACTGGCCAGAAATTCGTGCTTTTGTTTGAAGGGCGTGATGCGGCCGGCAAGGGGGGTACGATCAAACGGTTCACCGAACACCTGAACCCCCGCGAGGCACGTGTTGTGGCGTTGAATAAACCCAGCGATGAAGAGCGCGGCCAGTGGTATTTCCAGCGCTATATCAAACATCTGCCGACAGCGGGTGAAATGGTGCTTTATGACCGCTCTTGGTACAACCGCGCCGGCGTCGAGCGGGTGATGAACTTTTGTGCGCCGACGGAATACCTTGAATTCATGCGTCAGACCCCAGAATTCGAACGTATGCTGGTGCGCTCTGGTATCAAGCTGTTCAAATACTGGTTCTCGGTCACACAGGACGAACAGAAAGCCCGGTTCGCCAGCCGTGAAACCGATCCGCTCAAGCGGTGGAAGCTCTCCCCGATCGACCGTGCGTCGCTGGATAAATGGGATGATTATACCGAAGCAAAAGAGGCGATGTTCTTTTATACCGACACTGCCGATGCACCATGGACCGTCATCCGTTCCAACGACAAGAAACGCGCGCGGTTGACCTGTATGCGGCATTTCCTCGCTCAGCTGGATTACCCGAACAAGGACCTGAGTGTCGCAACACCACCCGACCCGCTGATCTTTCATCAGGCTGAGGCCGTGCTGAACCAGAGCGATCATATTCTTGCATCTTCCCTGCACCCGCAGGGGCGCAAGCCCTGAACCATCCCAAACATTCCACTAGGAGAGAAGACAGTATGTCCCATACCCCCCACGAATTGGCAGAAGAATTTCCGGAACTGGCCAACCAAATGGCCGCGTTGCGTCAATCGGACAGCCATTTCGCCAAGATCGCTGATGAATATCACACCCTTAACCGGGCATTACACCGTGCAGAAACCAATGTTGAACCGACCTCGGATGAACACATGGTTGATATGCGCAAAGAGCGGATGGCGCTGAAGGATGCGATCTATGCCTATGTAAAGGCGCACCCTGCCGCGTCTTAAGCGGATCAAGGTGCCTATAGAGGAGGGTGCCTAGCTGGCGTCCTCCTCAGGGGGCAACAAATCGGGCCGCCGCGCACGGGTCAACTTTCGCGATTGCGCGGCGCGCCACTTGGCAATCTCTTTGTGATTGCCCGACATCAGGACAGACGGGATATCGTGGCCTTCCCATGACGCGGGGCGGGTATATTGTGGATGTTCAAGCAGGCCGTTTGAATGGCTCTCCTCGACAGTACTGTCCGCATTGCCCAGCACCCCGGGCAGCAGACGCACGGTGGCGTCGATCATTGCCTGCGCCGCCAGCTCGCCGCCGGTCATCACAAAATCCCCCAGAGAAATCTCGGTGATGCCGTAATGCTCGATCACCCGTTCATCAACGCCTTCGAACCGTCCACATAACATGGTGACGCCGGCGCAGGTCGCCAGATCGGCGGCCAGGGCCTGATCAAACCGTTTCCCGCGTGGCGACATGTACAGGATCGGCCAACGGCCATGGGTGCCGTATTGTGCGGCCTCGATCGCGGGGCCAACCACATCGGCGCGCATTACCATCCCGGCACCGCCGCCCGCCGGGGTGTCATCCACGTTGCGATGTTTGCCGATGCCAAAGCGGCGCAGATCATGGGTATGCAATTGCCACAGCCCGTCCTGTAACGCCTTGCCGGTCAGGCTGGCACCCAGCACTCCGGGAAACAGATCGGGGAAAAGAGTGACAATCCGCGCCTGCCAGACATCGCGATAGGCCGGCTTGTCCTGCATCAGTTCGCGGGGTTTCAGCGAGGCGCTGACCGACTGGCGGCCATGTGAACGTGTCGGTTTCATGCGTGCCCCTTTGTTGATGACAGGAGTGCCTTTTTCGCCGCATTGCGTGCGGTGATGTCAGTATGGGTTCTGTTGATGTCTAGCAAGGCATTCAGAACCTCGGGATCATGGCGCTGGTTGGCGGGGGGGACGGCCTGTAGTTCGGCCCGCACCGACAGGGGAATATCACAGAGGTCCAGCAAGGGATCGGCAGGGCCAAGCGGCAGGTCGACACAGTCTTCCAGCCGTTGCGCGGTGACTGGTGCCGGCACCCTGCTGGCGACCTCGGCGACCATCCCGTCCAGATTGGCCGCCCCAGCATAGGTGTGTTCGAAAACATCGTAGTTCATTGTCATTCCAGATGATTTAACATGCTCCCAATAGGCCGAAGCCAGCCAGGCATCAGGCGCGCGGGTGGTCAGATAGATCAGAATCTCGGCCTCGGGATAGGCGCTGCGCAGGATTTCCCAATAGGCATACAGCAACACAGGGGCGGCGGAATAATCTGCCAGCGGCCCGCGCCCGGGCAGGTGCCCGCTTAACTCTTCCGCCGAGATGATCAATGTGCGGCGCGGCATACCGGGGAGTGCATTGACCATTTCGCCAAACCGCGACTGCACCTTGATCAGGGTCAGCGGGTCCAGATCGGTGGAATACCCCCGTGCGGCGACAACAATGTCCTTGAGATGCCAGCGCAGCCGCAGCGCGACTTGCTTTTTCAGCGCCACACGGTTTTCCCGCAGAGTCGCCTGAATACTGGAGGTGCCTGTCTTGTGAAAACCCGCATGAAGGATAATGCGGCGCGGCATCAGTCGGTTGTGCTTTCGGGGACCATGCTATCGGGAAGAATGCCCAGTGGCGGGTCCGCAACGATGCGTCCGGCGGCCAGATCAACGGTGGGCACTGCCGCCTTGGTAAAGGGCAGAAACACGGTATCGGTTTTGCCCGCCAATTGCACTTCCAGCAGGTCGTCAGCACCATGATTGTTCACGGTCTTGACCCGACCCAGCAGGACACCACCGGTGTCATAGACTTCCAGGCCGATCAGGTCGGCATAGTAAAACTCATCATCGGGTAACGAGGGCAGCTGGCTGCGCTCTGCATAAAGTACAGTTCCGCGCATGGCATCCGCCTCTTCTTTGGAGGTGACATCGGGAATGCGGGCGGAAAACCCGTTCTTGATCGGGCGCAGAATGGCCAGCGACAGCTGTTTGCCACGGTCCTCTGTCCACAACGGGCTGTAGGTCTCGATGTCCTCGGGCACGGCGCAATAGCTTTTGATGCGCAATTCACCGCGCACGCCATATGCGCCTGCGATGGCCCCCACGGGGATCAGATCGGTCATTGAGATATCTCCGAAACAACACCGGACATCGCGCGGCCAAAGCTCATTGCAGTAACTCCGAATTCACACAGATTGTGCCAGTCCATTCACCTTCGCCATTGGCGCATTCCACCGACATTTGCTGGCGATCGTACCAGACCCCAAGGGCAAAGCCGAGGATAAGTGTCAGCAATGGAACGATTAAACGTAACATCATCTGTTTTCAATATGCAGGTCAGGCGCGCGCACCTCCCAGCCTTTGGTTTCCAGTTCCGGCGTCATGGTGTTTTGCTGTGGCCAGCCGACGCAGAGATACGCCACCAACGACCACCCGTCCGGTACGTCAAGATCAGCGTTCAGGCGCGTGGGATCAAGGACGGAAACCCATCCGACACCCAGCCCCAGACTGCGCGCAGTCAGCCACATCAGTGTGATGGCCCCAACAACGGAATAGCGCCGCATCTCGGGCATACTGGCAACACCTAGGCCGGCACCTTTTTCGGTGCTGTCATCGCAATAGACCGCCAGATGCTCTGGGGCTTCTTTCATGCCGGACAGTTTCAGCGAGGCATAAAGTTTGGCCTGGTCACCACCGTATCCAGTGAGGGCCTGTGCATTGCTGTCTTCAAAATTTGATATCGCCCTGGCGCGGGCTTCGGGCGAGGTGACGCGCAAAATGCGCCATGGCTCGGACAGACCGACGGAAGGGGCGAGGGAAAAGGTGTCGAGGCACTGACGCAACAGCGCCTCGTCCACCGGATCAGTGCGGAATTCGCGCACATCGCGCCGCCACCGCATAAGATCGTGCAATCCGGCACGGAATTCGTTTGTGAACGTGTCCATGCCGGAATGCCTGTTTTTATTCAGCAGCTGCTTCTTCTGCGGGTGCTGCTGCGGCTTCAGCCGCGGCTGCGGCCTTATCAGCTTTCTCCTGAACGCGCTCTTGCGCTTTCTTGCCAGGAGTACCCTTCTTGGGGTTGTTACGCTCTGTTTTAGGCAGGGCGCCTGCGGCTTCCAACATGCGGCGAACGCGGTCTGTTGGCTGTGCGCCTTTGGCCATCCACTCTTTTACTTTCTCGACGTCCATTTTCACGCGCTCTTCGCTGTCTTTCGGCAGCAGCGGGTTATATGTGCCCAGTTTTTCGATGAAACGGCCGTCACGTGGCATACGGCTGTCCGCAGCAACGATACGGTAAAAGGGGCGCTTTTTGGAGCCGCCGCGGGCGAGACGAATTTTCATAGCCATGGTGTGTAGTCCTTTGGTTTGGTTCGGGGGAGGCCCCGGATTTACGATTGGTGACTTTTGTGGTGCTGAATGACTTCAGCGATGATGAAGTTTAGAAACTTCTTGGCGAATTCGGGATCAAGGTCAGCCTTGTTCGCCAAATCTTCTAACCGTGCGATTTGACCGGCTTCGCGGTTTGGGTCGGACGGGGGAAGGTCGTGTTCGGCTTTGAGTTTCCCCACAGCCTGCGTGTGTTTGAACCGCTCGCCCAGCGTATAGACAAGGATCGCATCCAGACGGTCGATGGAGGCGCGATGCTCTTTCAGCAGCTCGGCGGCAAGTTTAACTGTATCGGTCATGCGGTCTCCACTTGTGATGGGTGGCGCCATACCTGGCAGGGTTTTTCCAGGACAACGCCGTCGCGTTCGTATGTCGCACCCAGCTTGGCAGCAAGCGCAAGCGAGCGGCTGTTATCCGCAAGGATATAGCTGATTGGGCTGTCGAGGTTCAAATGCACGGCAGCATAGGCGCGTGCCGCACGGGCCGCTTCAAAGGCGTATCCCTTGCCCTCGGCATGGGCAAACAATGTCCACCCCAACTCTGGCTCGTCAAAGGCCGGTGGATTACCGATGCCGACCCAACCCAGAAAATCACCGGTTTCGCGGTGTTCAATGTGCCAGACGCCATATCCACGAATTGCCCAATGGCCAATGCGCGCAGCGAGCTTTGCAAAGGTCTCGTTCGCATTTGCGGGGCCTCCGACCCTATGACTGCGCTCTGTTTCAAAAAAGGCGGTCAGGGTCGGCAGATCCGACTTGCGCGGCGCGCGCAGGGTCAGCCGCTGGGTGTCCAGCACTGGAATATGGTCGGTCATCGCGTTCATGCGGCTGGCTCCGCTGGGCCGGGGTGGCGGTAGACCATCAGCGAGCCGTGGCGGGGGTGTTGGTAGTCCGGCTCTCGAACGGCACCCATGCTTTCTGCTACGCGAACAGAGGCATCATTTCCCGGGTTGATCATGCTCATCGCGGTAGTCCAGCCCAATGCTTCATAGGCATGCACCAGTGCTGCCCGGCCTGCTTCTTGGGCGTAGCCCTTGCCGGTGCCAGACCAGACGTACCAGCCGATCTCTTTTTCTGGCCAATCAAGGGGTTGGTGCAGGCCGACAAGGCCGATGGCCGTGTCATTGTCTTTCAAAGTCACCATCCAACGGCCAAAGCCGCGCATACTCCAATGGCCGATCACTTGACAGAGATAGCGCCAAGCCTCTGCTTCGGTCTGTTTGCCGCCAATGTAGCGGGTTGCGTCTGAGGCTAAGAAAGACGCAAACGGGGCGTGATCCTGAGGGCCTGGAGCGCGCAAGATCAACCGTTCGGTCTCAAGTGTGGGTATGGTGGTCGCGGTAATCACTTTTTCTTACCGAACCCGCTCAGGCCCGAAGGCAGGCCCATGCCGCCCCCCATACCGGGCAGCTTGCCACCCATGGCTTTGGCGGCGGCTTCCATCGCTTTGGGGTCCATCTGGCCCGCCATCGCTGCCGGGTCCATGCCGCCCTTGCCCATCATGCCTTTCATGGCCTGCTTGAGCATGCCGCCCTTACCCATTTTGCCCATCTTCTTCATCATGTCGGACATCTGGCGGTGCATTTTCATCAGCTTGTTGAGGTCGGAAACCTCCATGCCGGCACCTTTGGCGATACGTTTCTTGCGGCTGGCTTGCAGCAGCGCAGGGTTGGCGCGTTCTTTCTTGGTCATCGACTGGATCAGGGCGATCTGGCGCAGCAGCACCTTGTCATCCATGCCGGCTTCTTCGACCTGTTTGGCCATCTTGCCCATGCCGGGCATCATGCCCATCATGCCTTGCATACCGCCCATCTTGATCATCTGTTCCAGCTGCATCTTGAGGTCGTTCATATTGAACTGACCTTTCGCCATGCGCTTCATCATGCGCTCGGCTTGTTCAGCCTCGATGGTTTCCTGCGCCTTTTCGACCAGCGCAACGATGTCGCCCATGCCAAGGATGCGGCCCGCGATACGTTCCGGCTCGAAAGTCTCAAGCGCATCCATCTTCTCGCCAAGGCCAACGTATTTGATCGGCTTGCCGGTGACCGCGCGCATGGACAGGGCGGCACCGCCACGCCCGTCACCATCCATCCGGGTCAGAACAACACCGGTGATGCCAATGCGGTCGTCGAAATTCTCGGCAGTATGCACCGCGTCCTGGCCCGTCAGACCATCAACCACCAACAGGGTTTCGCGCGGCGTGACAACATCCCGCACCGCTTCGACCTGCTGCATCAACTCTTCGTCGATGGATAAACGGCCCGCTGTATCCAGCATATAGACGTCATACCCACCAAGGCCGGCCTGCGTTTTGGCGCGTTTGGTGATGGCGACCGGATCTTCGCCTTTGACAATCGGCAGAGTGTCAACGCCGATCTGTGTCCCAAGGATCGCCAGCTGTTCCATCGCGGCGGGGCGATTCACGTCAAGTGACGCCATCAGCACGCGTTTGCCGTCCTTTTCTTTCAGACGTTTGGCCAATTTGGCGGTGGTCGTCGTTTTACCGCCACCTTGCAAACCGACCATCAGGATTGGCGCGGGTGGATTGTCGACCTTGAGCGCGCCCGGCTCACCTTCGCCAGACAGCACATCAATCAACGCGTCATGTACAATCTTGACGACCTGTTGGCCCGGCGTGATGGATTTGGTGACCGCCTGACCGGTTGCTTTGTCCTGCACTGCTTTCACGAAATCACGCGCCACTGGCAGCGAGACATCCGCCTCAAGCAGGGCAACGCGCACTTCGCGCAGTGCGGTTTTTACGTCCTCTTCGGACAATGCGCCCTGTTTGGTGAGGCGGTCAAAGACGCCAGACAGGCGTTCACTGAGGTTCTCAAACATGGGCAGAAGCCCTTTCTCGTTTCGGTTGCAGGGTGACATCCATATAGGAAGCCCCGCGAAAATGCACAAATGCCCCAGTGGGCGCAACGCGCTGACTGAGGGCGATCCCCGCCCAATGGCAAAGGGACCGGAAGACTATGCTTCCGGAGATTAGGGTCCGTTTAGGCGGTGGGCCGGTGTGAGTCAAGCCAGCCGTTGATGGCCTGTTCCGCCCGTTCGGCCCCGCGTCCGCTGGAATAAACCCAGGTGAGGGGGTAGGTGCCGGCATCCATGCCGCGCCCGATCACAAAGGCGGCGCGATGGGTATCAGAGCCGCCCGAACGCGAGGTTTGCACAATCGCCCGATCAAGTGCGTCCAGCGCCCATGTCCTGCTGGAGTAGCCCAACCAGCCGCGCCGGCGTAATTCGACCAGATTGCGTTCGCGATCAAGGATCAGCTGGGCGCGGCGTACAAAGATCATGTTGAACCCTACGGTCATGGCCAGCCCGCCTGCGCTCATCGCCAGACCCATGCCCGGCTCACTGACCAGCATCGACAGGCCGACGGCAACAAAGACAAGCCCGAATACCGTGATGAAAATCGCAAGCCAGACCGGATTGTTTTCAACGATCAGCTGCGCCGGTGTGTCTCGGATTATTTTCATCCAGTAAATCTGGCAGGAACCGTGGCGAAAGACCAGAGTGTCGAGGCCGCACACATCCTTATCTCTCAGGGTGATCTGCTTCCACTTAGGGCGCGGGAAACGGCGTGAAAGCCAGCGGGTTATGGTTGTTTTCTCCTGCTCTGCGCCGCTACGGACGATAAAATTTTACCGTGAAGGCCGAAAGTGTGGTTAACTGCCGGTTAATTCCGCAACAGCCAAAATGAATACGATGGAAAACTGGGATGAAATCAGGACGGCGTTTCAGGTTGCTCGCAAGGGCACGGTCAGCGGTGCAGCCGAGGTTTTGCGGGTGCATCACGCGACCGTCATCCGTCATATTGACGCGCTTGAACGGCGGCTTGGTGTAAAGCTTTTCCAGCGTCACGCGCGTGGCTACACCGCCACCGAGGCAGGTCAAGACTTGTTGCAGGTAGCGCAGGCAACGGATGATCAGTTCAGTCAGCTGGCTGGGCGGATCAAGGGGCGCGGTATGGACGTCTCGGGCGAGTTGGTGGTGACATCGCTTGCTTCTCTGGCTGGTCAGATTGCACCGGTCTTGATTGACTTTCAGCGCCAGCACCCCGATGTTCTGGTGCGCTATCTCACCGGCGAACGCCTGTTTCGGCTTGAATACGGCGAGGCGCATGTGGCGATCCGTGCCGGCGAAGTACCCGATCAACCCGACAATGTGGTCCAGCCTTTTTTGAAAATGCCGATGGGGGCCTATGCAAGTGCAGCCTATGTTAAAGAACACGGCATGCCGGTCGAACCTAAAGACTATGTCGGGCACAGGTTCGTCGGCGAAGACAACCGTAACAGCCGCGCGCCCTACAACATCTGGATGCGTGAACATGTGCCGGACAGTGCCGTTACCTTCCGCTGTACCGATATCAATGCCGTGGTTGCCGCGATCAGGGCGGGCGCGGGGATCGGTTTTCTGATGCGGGCCGGCGTTGCTCAGATTCCTGACGTTGTTCAGGTTCACGCCCCAAGGCCCGAGTGGGCCGCCCCCCTGTGGTTGGTCACCCATGTGGATTTGCACCGAACAACCAAGGTTCAGGCCCTGTTGCGTTTCCTCAAGGAAAATATCCGGGAAGGCGATTTGTGAGCCAGCCGTTGTTGGGCCATCTGGCAATGCTGGCGTTCTCGGCATTGGTCGCGGGATCGTTTTCTCTGGGCAGTTTGATGGCAAATGAAATTGATCCGACGGCTTTCACGGCGGTGCGGTTCTGGCTTGCTGCGGCGTTTGTTGGCATTCTGGCGCAGATGCGCGGGGGCTTGGGTAAGGGCAGTTTTACGGCCCCTTGGCGGTATTTTGTGTTGGGTGGGCTGTTTGGCATCTATTTCGTCCTGATGTTCGAAGGGTTGAAGGTGGCACCTCCGGTCAGTGCCGCCGCCGTGTTTACGTTGGTTCCGCTGATGGCCGCCGGATTCGCGTGGGTTTTACTGCGGCAGGTGCTGACCCCGCGTATGGCGCTTGCGCTGGCAATTGGCGGAGCGGGGGCGCTTTGGGTGGTGTTTCGTGCTGATCTGGATGCGCTTCTGCGGTTTGATATCGGGCAGGGCGAGGCGATCTATTTTATCGGTTGTGTCGCTCATGCGATATATACGCCTATGGTGCGCCGGCTTAACCGAGGCGAGGCGGTGGTCACTTTTACTTTTGGCACGGTTCTGGCTGGAGCTTGTTTGCTGACCGTTTATGCGTGGTCCGACATTTTTGCGACGTCATGGACGTCCCTGCCGTTGATGGTCTGGGTCACACTGTTTTACACGGCTTTTTTTGCCACGGCGGTGACCGTGGTGCTGTTACAATTTGCAACGCTGCGCCTGCCGTCTGCCAAGGTGATGGCCTATACGTACCTGACGCCCAGCTGGGTGATCATATGGGAGATTGGGTTGGGAAACGGTGCGCCGCCGACCTTGATCCTTGCCGGTGTGGCGTTAACCGTGCTGGCGCTTTTGCTGCTGCTGAGGGACGACAGCGCGAAAAATACGGTGCCAAGGCAGGGAACCATTCGGCCCTGATCGGGTTGTCCCAACAGAAATGTGGAAGGAAACGCGATGCGTAACATTATTTATCTTGTGGGTTTGGTGGTAATTGTTCTGGCGATTGTTCGCTTTGTCATGTGACGTTCGGGACACGTGATTAACTGGGGCATCAGGGGCTTTCTCTGGTGTCCCGATCCAGTTCGCCCTCTAGGAACCTCTCGAATGCGTCGAGGTTCACCGGCTCGAACTGACCAAACCCCTGCATCCAGACCGAGGCATCTTTCATCGCGTCCGGTTCAAGTTTGCACCATTTCACCCGACCACGTTTTTCCTGCGAAATCAGGCCCGCCACCATCAGTACATTCAAATGCTTTGAGATTGCGGCCAAGGACATCTCAAACGGTTCGGCCACATCAGTCACGGCCATATCGTCTTCCAGCAACATGGCAAGGATCGCGCGCCGTGTTGGGTCGGCCAAGGCGGCAAACACCTGATCAATGGATTTTGTCATGCACCACCATTACCGTGCGGCGGCGGTCAAGGAAAGCAATCAGCCGCGCGGGTGGTGCGTGTGCTGCGACGGCAGCTGGTGCCGGTGTGCTGCCAAGTCTGTTTCTGAAAGGCCGACGTCGCGGGCGATATGCGGGCTGACATCCTTTATGTGGGGGTGGCGCGCCTGTTTGATCCATTGGCGGCAAATGTGGATCAATCGTGATACATGTGGAATTTTCACACAGCTGTTCAGGTCGCGCAAACGCGCGTGATTGGGGAAATATGCCATTGCGACATCCTTTTTGTCTGATTTTCTTTGTTTTGCCGGATTGCTGGCGCGGGCACAAAGACAATTCCTTGACAGTTTATGTGCAAAAACTGCACATGTTCTTATGACCAGACAACTTCCTCCCCTGAATGCTTTGCGCGCCTTTGAGGCGGCGGGCCGTCATCAGAGCTTTACGCGCGCAGCAGAGGAGCTGGCGGTAAGCCATTCCTCCATCAGTCGCCATGTGCGCGGGCTTGAAGATCGCCTCGGGGTGCAGCTGTTTCGTGATTTGCCCCGTGGCCTGGAATTATCGGAGTATGGCGCGGCCTACCTGGCGCAGGTGTCGCCGGCGCTGGATGCGATTGCCTCGGCGACTGAAACCCTGACCGAAGTACCCAAAGGGACGGTTTGGGTGAATTCGGAGACCCTGTTTGCGACCAAGCTCTTGGTGCCGCAGCTTGGTGGTTTCGCAGCCCTGCATCCGGATATCGAGATCAGGCTGGAGGCCTCGCGGCATTTGGCGGATGTGGCGCGTTACGAGGCGGATCTTGCCATCAGGTTTGTGCGCCCCGAAAACCGGTATTCCGGCGCCCAGTTGCTGAGTGATGCGCCGATGCATCCCTATGCCTCGCCCCAATTGCTGACGTCGCCCCTCACGTCAACGCGCGATTTGCTGTCCTATCCGCTTTTGAAGGACCGCAGTAGCGGCACATGGGATATGTGGTTTGCATTGACTGGAGAGGTCGCGCCGCAAGAGGTGCCGCAATCTTCTTGGCGGATGAGCTCGGTTCTGGCGGTTGAGGCGGCGGTCGCAGGGCAGGGCATACTGCTGGTCTCGGACGAGGTGGTCGCAGGCGAAGTTGCCGCAGGGCGACTGATCCGTATTTCCGAGGTCGGGTTTCGTGAAGGCGGCTATTATCTTCTGCAAGGCGAAGGCGTGATGCGCCGGCAGGCGGTACGGGTTTTCCGGGATTGGCTGATGGCGCAAACAGCCTGTTGGCGGCAAGTGGCAGAGCCAACAATCAACCAATAAGTTGAATGTCCAACATGTCGAGGTCTGTGGTGAAATCGGCTCGGATGGCATGTGACCTGCTTGGGTATTCACGGGAAATCTGTTTCTTTACAACTGCCTAGCTATCTTTCCCCGTGTGTTGACTCTGCCCCTCTAGATGATTAGCAACCTCGTAAGAATTCCACTGGGGAATTGTACCGTGTCAGATCAAGACCTTCGCGCTCTGGAAGCTAAGATCGAAGCCGCAAAAGCGCGCTCGGCACCGGCAAAACCCCATCAGGAAGAGCATTATTCCCAAGCGCAGCTTGCGTGGCGGATGGTGATCGAATTGGTGGCCGGTCTTGGGATCGGTTTCGGCATCGGATACGGGTTGGATGTGCTGTTTGGTACGCTTCCCATCTTTATGGTGCTGTTTGTCATGCTGGGTCTTGCGGCGGGGGTAAAAACGATGCTCCGCTCGGCGCAAGAAATCCAGAACAAGAAAATGGCCCAAGAGGCCAGCAGGAACGCGCCCCTCGGGGACGACAAGAACGAAGGAGCCTGAGATGGCCACAGAGACACACGGCGCGGAAGAAGGCGGATTGGTTTTCCACCCGATGGACCAGTTCATCGTCAAGCCATTCCTTGGTGAAGGCAGCGATGTTGCATGGTACACAGTAACCAACGCGACAGTGTGGATGTTTCTCGCCGTTATCGCGACGTTCCTGTTGTTGGTGCTGGGCAGCTCAAAGCGTTCAGTAATCCCTTCACGGATGCAGTCAGTTGCAGAACTGGCCTACGGTTTTGTGTATAAGATGGTCGAAGATATCTGCGGCAAAGAAGGGGTGAAATACTTCCCCTACATCATGACCCTGTTCATGTTCATTGTTTGCTCGAACTTCCTTGGTCTGTTGCCGACGTCCTTTACACCGACATCGCACTTTGCGGTTACCGTTGTTCTGGCCTTCGCAGTGTTCATTACAGTGACTGTTCTTGGTTTTGTCAAAAACGGCGCAGCGTTCCTTGGCCTGTTCTGGGTGTCCTCGGCACCGTTGGCCCTGCGTCCGGTTCTGGCGATCATCGAGCTGATTTCGTACTTTGTACGCCCGGTCAGCCACTCTATTCGTCTGGCTGGTAACGTCATGGCGGGCCACGCGGTGATCAAGGTTTTCGCAGGCTTCGCAGCGCTGACACTGGTGTCCCCGGTTGCGATCCTCGGCATTACCGCAATGTACGGTCTGGAGGTCCTCGTGTCCTTTATTCAGGCCTACGTCTTTACGATCCTGACATGCGTGTACCTCAAGGACGCGCTGCACCCATCACACTAACGACGGCGGGAAATCTCCCGCCCCTACCTTATACTTCCAACCCATAGGAGAATACTCATGGAAGGCGAACTCGCACACATCGGCGCAGGTCTGGCAGCAATCGGTTCCGGCGCAGCCGCAATCGGTGTTGGTAACGTTGCAGGCAACTACTTGGCAGGCGCTCTGCGCAACCCATCTGCTGCTGCATCCCAGACAGCCACATTGTTCATCGGCATCGCGTTCGCAGAAGCCTTGGGGATCTTCGCATTCCTCGTTGCTCTGCTGTTGATGTTCGCTGTTTAATCTTCGGTAACGACTTTCTTATGCGCGGGCAGGGGCAATCCCCTGCCCGCGCATAAGTCCCACATCGCTCGGGTCTCGTTTCCAAGGAGAAGCCAAAATGGCAACTGAAACACATAGCGCAGAGGTGGCCTCGGCTCCCGGCATGCCACAGCTGGATTTTTCCACTTGGGGCAACCAGATCTTCTGGCTCGTGCTTGCGCTTATTGCAATTTATTTGATCCTGTCGCGGGTCGCATTGCCCCGCATCGGTGCGGTTCTGGCAGAGCGTTCCGGCACGATCACCAATGATCTGGCTGCGGCCGAAGATCTGAAAGCCAAAGCTGTCGAAGCTGAAGCGGCATATGAAAAAGCGCTGGTTGATGCCCGCGCCGAAGCCAGCAACATCGTCGAAAGCGCTAAGGCAGAGATCAAGGCAGACCTTGATGTCGCCATCGCAAAAGCCGATGCGGAGATTGCAGCCAAGGCTGCGGAATCCGAGAAAGCCATCAGCGAAATTCGCGCCTCTGCTTTGGAGAACGTGAAAGTCGTGGCCAAAGACACCGCCAAAGAGATTGTTGCTGCCCTTGGTGGCAAGGCTGACGCCAAAACGATCACCGCCGCGGTTACAGCCCGGATGAAAGGATAAACACCATGCGTTTGACCCTTACAGCCGCGTTGGCCACCGTCGCCGCCTCTCCGGCATTTGCCGCTTCCGGCCCGTTTTTCTCGCTCGGCAACACCGACTTTGTTGTGCTGCTGGCGTTCCTTTTGTTCATCGCTGTGCTGTTTTACTTCAAAGTGCCGGGCCTTCTGGGTGGTATGTTGGACAAGCGCGCCGAGGGCATCAAATCCGAACTGGATGAAGCCCGCAAACTGCGTGAAGAAGCACAAACCCTGTTGGCCTCTTACGAGCGCAAGCAGAAAGAAGTGCAGGAACAGGCTGATCGCATCGTTGCTGCTGCCAAAGAAGAGGCAACAGCCGCAGGTGCCCAAGCGCGTGTTGATCTTGAAAAATCCGTTGCGCGTCGCATGGCCGCTGCGGCTGATCAGATCGACTCCGCAGAAGCGGCTGCCGTCAAAGAAGTGCGCGACCAAGCCGCAGCCATTGCTGTTGCCGCTGCCCGCGACGTGATTGCCAAACAGATGTCTGCCGCAGAAGGTAATGCACTGATTGACGATGCAATCAAGCAAGTGGATGCCAAGCTGCACTAGGCTGGTAAATCGACAAGAATAGCGAAAGCCCTGACCCTTGCGTCGGGGCTTTTGCGTTTTTGGGGAATTCTCGGCCTGCCGGTGGCACACGATGCGCCAATAAACTTAGCTGTTGGTTTCGTGTTCCAGCCGCTGGCGGGCGATACGCTCGTTGCGCTCGGCCTTTTGCTGATCCGCCAGAGATGCCTCTACAAAATCAAGGTGTGTTTCAATGGCGGCACGGGCGGCTGCACTGTCTCGGGCCTGAAGCGCGTCATTGATGGCACGGTGCTGGTCCAGCAAGGCGGCCCGATTGGTGCGTTGTTTGAACATCACCTGCCGGTTGTAGAACACACCACCCCGCAACAGCTCGTACATTGACCGCATCATATGCAACATCACCACGTTGTGGCTCGCCTCGATGATGGCCATGTGAAACTGCGCGTCCAGCTGTGCCTCTTCCGTGGCATCGCGTTTTTCATGGGCGGCTTCCATCTTTTGAAAGACCGCATCGACAACTGCCAGATCGGTGTCTGACCCCAGCCGCGCCGCCCGTTCTGCCGCAAGGGCCTCCATGTCGCGCCGGAAAGATAGGTAGTCAAACACCGCCTCGTCATGGCGGCCAAAAAGCGCGACCAAAGCGGGGGAGAAAGCACTGCCCAAAACGTCAGCAACATAAACGCCTGCACCGGGCTTGGCGCTGAGCAGCCCCACTGCACGCAGTTCCGAAATCGCGTCGCGCAAAGATGGGCGCGACACCTTAAGCCGCTCGGCCAGCTCGCGTTCCGGTGGCAACCGCTCGCCAGCGCGCAATATCCCGCGCAGAATCAGTTGTTCGATCTGACGGACAACCGCAGTAGACAGTTTTTCGGAGGTAACGGGCTGAAATGGCATTCGGCTTCCCTTGCATTGGGTTGATTATATGACCGCAATCCTGCCGGAGCAATGATCCCGCCGCCGCTGAATGACTTCTGTTCAGTGTTCCTTATGTCGGATGTTAAGCCAATGTTAACCACATTGGCGGACCGTCTGCGGATGCTACGCTGTCTCTTGATCCTGCCGTTTCTGGCACTCGCAGGGTGTAATATGCCCAGTGCCGATTTTCGCGGCCTTTCGCCGATCCGGATCACGGTACAAGGCTCGACTTTCGAGGTGCGCCAAAAGGGCAACCGTGCCGAGGCAATTCGCGTTAACCCGCAATACGCCCCGCGCATTGGTCCTATCCACGACCGCGCGGCGGTTGCCATGGCCCGGGTAAGTGGGTGCCGCGTCGCCGGCGTATCGGGGGATCAGGCGCAGATTTTTGGCAGGCTTGATTGTGGGAACGGAGCCGCTGCAAAACCGGCGGTCCCCCTGGAACTTGATTGTGTTCCTCTGCGCGGGTCGGGTATAGCGGAAATCGGATAGATACGGGTTGACCTTGACTGTGATCCGGCCTGACTTTGCTATATCTTGTGGATAACTTTGCCAGTTTGGCCATGCCTTGTGGTCATCGCTTGACACAACCCCATACGGACCCGCATTTTACAGAACGCAGGAATCATCGGGGCCCCGTCACAAGTGCGCTTTTCCAAACTCAGACTGACAGGCTTCAAAAGCTTCGTTGACCCGACCGACCTGATCATCGCTGATGGTCTGACCGGTGTTGTCGGGCCGAATGGCTGTGGCAAATCCAATTTGCTGGAAGGGCTGCGTTGGGTCATGGGGGAAAACCGTCCGACCGCGATGCGCGGCGGCGGTATGGAGGATGTGATTTTTGCCGGTGCCGCTACCCGTCCGGCCCGCAACTTTGCCGAAGTGGCCCTATACATTGATAACACCGAACGTCTGGCCCCGGCGGGGTTCAACGAAAGTGACAACCTTGAAATCGTCCGCAGGATAACGCGGGACGTTGGCAGCGCCTATAAGGCGGGCGGCAAGGATGTGCGCGCCCGTGATGTGCAGATGTTGTTCGCTGATGCCTCGACCGGTGCGCATTCACCGGCATTGGTGCGGCAGGGCCAAATTTCCGAACTGATTAATGCCAAGCCGAAAAACCGCCGTCGGATTCTTGAAGAGGCTGCCGGGATCTCCGGCCTGTACCAGCGTCGCCACGAGGCCGAACTCAAGTTGAACGGGGCCGAGGCCAACCTTGCACGGGTCGATGATGTCATCGAGCAATTGGCAGCCCAGCTGGCCCAGTTGGCCCGTCAGGCGCGCCAGGCCGCGCGTTACCGCGAGATTGGCGATTCCCTGCGTCGGGCCGAAGGCATGTTGCTTTATCGTCGTTGGCGCGAGGCGGAAGACGCCCGCGCGGCGGCTGATGTTGAATTGCGGACCCGATCGGCGGCGGCGGCCCAGGTGCAGGGTCTTGTGCAAACTGCTGCGAAGGCGCGGCAAGCCGCCGAAGATGCCCTGCCAGCCCTGCGTGAAGAAGACGCCATTGCCGCCGCCGTGCTGCAACGCCTGTCGGTCCAGCGCGATACTCTGACCGAGCAGGAAACCCGCGCCCAACAGACAATCGAGACACTGAATGGCCGGATTGCGCAACTGTCCCGTGATATCGAGCGCGAAGCCGGCCTGAACCGCGATGCCGGTGACACGATTGAGCGGCTGGAGTGGGAAGCCCGCGAGCTGGCGAAAGCAGGCGAAGGACATGAACAGGCGCTGGAAGCTGCATCACTGGCCGCACAGGAAGCGGCTGCTGTTTTGCAGGCCCGCGAAAGTGATTTGTCAGAGCAGACCGAAGACGTGGCCCGGTTGGCTGCGCGTCATGGATCGGCCCAACGCCTGCTGGAAGACAGCCGCAAGACACAGAACAAATCGGAAAGCGAAGCCCAGAAGGCACAGATCGCCGCAGCGCAAAGCCAGGCCACGCTGGATCAGGCCAAGGCCGATTTTGAAACCGCACAGGCGGCAGAGCTGGCCGCGGTTGCCGCCTCTGAACAGGCCGAAGAGGCGCTGATTAGGGCTGAAGAGGCCCGGGCGGAAACGCAGGCGCGTGAAGCGGACGCACGGGGCGAGCGTTCCGAGGCCGAAGGCGAGATGAACGCGCTGCGGGCCGAGGTTGCGGCCCTCGCCAAGCTGGTTGAGCGGGACACTGCCGAGGGTGGCCAGATTCTGGATCGTTTGCAGGTGGAACACGGCTTTGAAAAGGCATTGGGGGCTGCTCTTGCCGATGATCTTCGGGCACCCGAGGTTGAAGACGATGGCCCGTCCGGATGGGCGGTGCTGCCCCGTTATGATCTGTCCCAGCCTCTGCCGGCAGGGGTGACCCCGCTTTCCCAGCATGTTTCGGTACCCGATGTTCTGGACCGGCGGATGGGCCAGATCGGGCTGGTTGATCCTGATGAGGGGGCCGGATTACAGGCGGCCCTGTTGCCGGGCCAGCGGCTGGTCTCGCTTGAAGGCGACCTGTGGCGCTGGGACGGGTTTCGCGCTTGGGCCGAAGATGCGCCGTCGGCGGCAGCGCTGCGGCTGCAACAACTGAACCGCCTTGAGGTGCTCAAGCAGGCGTTGGAACAGGCCAGCCAGCAAGCTGAAGGCGCTCGCGCTGCGCATGACAGTCTGACACGTCGTTTGGCCGAACAGACTGATGCAGACAAGCGTGCCCGAGAAGCCCGCCGAAACGCGGATCGCGCTGTGGCGGAGGCGGGGCGCGCCCTCAGCCGTGTCGAAGCGGATCGTAACCTTGCCGAGGGCCGGCTGGAAAGTCTTGGCCTTGCGGTGAAGCGCCATGAGGATGAAGCCATGGCGGCACGGGGGCGCGTGCTTGAGGCGGAACGCGCCTTGGCGGAATTGGGTGATCTCGCCGAGGCCCGCGCCGGCATCGAGGATCTGCGCATGACGGTCGAGGCTGCGCGCATCACGATGATGTCGCGCCGTTCGGCCCATGACGAGCTGCGCCGTGAAGGCGACGCACGGGTCAAGCGGTCGCAGGAAGTGACCAAGGAAGTCAGCGGTTGGCGCCACCGTCTGGAAACTGCGGAGAAACGCAGCACGGAATTGGTTGAGCGTAAACAAACCTCCGAGGCAGAGCTGAACGAAGCCAGCGCAGCACCGGCAGAGATTGCCGCAAAACGCGACGAGTTGAGCGATGCCATCCAGACCGCCGAGGCGCGCAAGGCGGCAGCGGCAGATGGTTTGTCCGCTGCTGAGGGTGGATTGCGCGAGGCCGCAGTGGCAGAGCGCGAGGCGGAGCGGGACGCGTCGGAAGCCCGCGAGGCCCGCGCCCGTTCTGAGGCCCGCGCCGAAGCGGCCAAGGAAACCGTTGCCGCAGCGGCAGAACGGATTTTGGAAGACAGCCAGATGACCCCGGAACAGCTTTTGGCGTCGCTGGACACGGCACCGGAAAATATCCCCGACGGTGGTGTGCTTGAGGCGGATGTGAACCGGCTCAAACGGCAGCGCGATGCCTTGGGGGCGGTCAACTTGAGGGCCGAAGAAGACGCCAAAGAGGTGCAGGAAGAATTTGACATGCTGACCGGCGAAAAGGCCGATCTGGAGGAAGCAATCAAGACCCTGCGCTCAGGCATTGCCAGCCTGAACCGTGAAGGGCGTGAACGTTTGTTGACAGCGTTTGAACAGGTGAATTCAAATTTCTCGATGCTCTTCACCCATCTGTTTGGCGGCGGTGATGCAAACTTGGTGATGGTGGAGTCTGATGATCCACTGGAAGCGGGGCTTGAGATCATGTGCCAGCCACCGGGTAAGAAACTCAGCACACTCAGCCTGCTGTCGGGGGGGGAACAGACGCTGACAGCCATGGCGCTGATTTTCGCGGTCTTTCTTGCCAACCCCGCGCCGATCTGTGTGCTGGACGAGGTTGATGCTCCGCTGGATGACGCCAATGTCACGCGCTTTTGTGATCTGCTGGATGAGATGTGCCGCCAGACCGCTACGCGTTTTCTGATCATCACCCACCATGCGGTGACCATGGCGCGGATGGATCGGTTGTTTGGCGTGACCATGGCCGAACAGGGTGTCAGTCAGCTGGTGTCAGTGGACCTGAAGAAAGCCGAAACGCTGGTTGCCTAACTTGAGGCATCACGCACCCCTTTTCGCTTTCACCCAAAAGGACAGGCCGCGAACAAGGGGTGCAAGTTTACTCAAAATGCTATAGCTGGCTATTTCGGTGCGGGTTTCTCAATTGGGCCGCCGGCCTTTTCCCAATCGACAAATCCGTCTTTCAGGTGGGCCGCATCAAACCCCATGTCTTGCAGCGTTGCCACTGAAATCGCAGATCGCCATCCTGAAGCGCAGTGAAAGACGAACTTTTTGTCCTCGCTAAAGACATCCTTGAAATAGGGGCTGTCCGGGTCGACCCAGAATTCCAGCATCCCACGCGGACAGTGAAAACTGCCTGGGATGAACCCGGTCCGCATCCGTTCGCGCGGATCGCGAAGATCGACGATCTGGACCGTCGGGTCATCAACCATCGCGATACCATCTGCGGTGTCGATTTCTTTAATGCGGGCGCGGGCAGCGGCGACCATTTCGGCGGCGGATATCTTGAGGGCCATGGGGTTCCTTTGGTTCAGAGTTTTGCCAGCAGCGCGGGCGTCGGCCAGCCGTCAACGGCCATGCCAAGGCGCGCCTGTTCGATACGCACGGCAGCCCGGGTGGCGGCACCCAGAATACCGTCGATACCGCCAACATCATGGCCGCGCGCCTGTAACCGTGTCTGAAGGGTTTTCATGTCAGCACCTTCCAGCCCCTGATCGGGAGTGCCAGCATCAAACACCTGTGCCCCTTGCAAACGGGTGGCGAAATAGGCGGCGGTCATCACATAGGTGAAACTTTGGTTCCAGTCGAAATACACCCGGAAATTGGGGTAGGCGACAAAGGCAGGCCCCTTGTGCCCCTGTGGCAGCAAAACCGAAACACCAAGGCCGCTGCGCAGGGGGCCATTGCGTGGCCGCACGCCAAGGGCCTGCCAGTCTTCGACGGTTTTTACGGTGTCCAATCCGGTGAGGGACCAGTTAAAATTCGCCGGCATCTCTACTTCGGCCAGCCAGGGTTCGCCCGCCCGCCATCCAAGATCTTGCAACATTTTGCCGCCAGACATCAGGGCATCCGGCGCAGAGGTCTTGAGGGACACCTTGCCATCGCCATCTCCGTCCACCCCGTTCTCCAGAATATCGCGGGGCAGCATCTGGACCATGCCGATTTCACCAGCCCATGCGCCCGTCGTCTTGCGTGGATCAAACTGGCCCTTTTCAAAAAGCTCTACCGCGGCAAGAACTTGCGGGCGAAACAGTTCGGGGCGACGGCAATCATGGGCCAGGGTGACCAAGGCGTTGGCGGTATTAAAGTCGCCCTGAAAGGCACCATAATCCGTTTCAAAAGCCCAAAAGGCCAGCAGCACGCCACGATCAACGCCAAAGTCACGTTCGATCCGGTCAAATACAGTTCCATATCGTTCGGCATTTGCACGCCCGCGATTGATCCGGTCGTCCGAGATCAGACGCCGTGAAAACGCAACAAAAGGCAGCTGAAACACACCTTGTTTCCGGTCGGCTTGCAGCACCGCCGGATCCTGTCGGACAGATGAGAAAAAGGCATCCACCGTGGTTTGTGATCTGCCATGTGCAAGGGCTTCGGATTTCAGGTCAGAGACAAAGGCGGCAAAGGGCCCGCCGCATGGTACGGCCTGGGATTGCGCAAGGCCGGATTGGGCCAGCCCGGCAAACATCAGGGAGAGGAAGAAGCGTCGCATTGAAATTCCTTAACCGATTAAAATACCAACCACGGCCAGCAGGACCAAACCTGTCGCCCAAGCGTGCCACAGGCGGGAAATGCAGGCGTCGATCTGGAGCGGGCCGATGGCGCGGGCACCCTGTGGGTTGACCCATGAAAACTCTTGCATGACACCATCATAAGCGCGCGGTCCCGCGAGTGCCACCTTGATGGCGCGGGCCATTGCCGCCTCGGGCCAGCCCGCATTCGGGGATTTGTGCAAGGCTGCATCCCGACGGATTTCGGACCAATGGTAAAGGCCATTGGCTGGCACGGCGATCAGCAGGGCCGTGAGGCGGGCAGGCACCCAGTTCAGCACATCGTCAAGCCGCGCCGCGGCCCATCCGAAATCCGCAAACCGCGGAGTTAGATAGCCGATCATACTGTCGGCCGTGTTGATCAGTTTATAGATCAGCAGCCCCGGCAGGCCCCCGATCAGGAACCAGAAAGCCGGCGCGATTACCCCGTCGCTCAGGTTCTCCGCGGCGCTTTCGATGGCAGAGCGGGCAACCGCAGGCGGTGCCATATCACGGGTGTCCCGGCTGACGATCATCGCAACGGCGCGGCGCCCCTCAGGCAGGGACAGGCGCAACCCGTCAGCTACAGCGCGGACATGCTGGACGAGTGACCGTTGTGCCAGAAGGATGGCGGCGACAATGATTTCGGCCAGCGGCCCAAACAGCCCCAGCACATAGCCAAGCACAGAACCTGTTACCACCAGACCCAGCACAACACCGATGCCTTTGGCCTTGCGGCCCGCGCCGTTGTTAAATGTCCTGTCGCACCAGCCGACAAGCCGCCCCATCAGGACCGCAGGGTGGGGTAGGCGCTGCCAGAGCCAGCCCGGCTCTCCCAACAGGGCATCAAGCAAAAGCGCTGCAACGAGGATGGCAGCGCCGCTCATGCCAACGCGGCCTCCAACTGCGCCCAGCCGTCGCCAGGTGGTAGCCCAAGCCGCAGCCAGCGGGAATTGTAAGGAAAGATGCGGCTCCAGACATGGTGCCTTGCCAGACGGGTTTGCCACTGGCTTGCATCCTCAACATCATAGAGCCGGAACAGTGACGTACCACCAACCAGTTTAGCTCCCTGTGCCAGCATCAAGCGGTCAAGGCGGCTGGCGTCCTGTTCCAGTCTGGCCCGGGTTTCGCTGGCCCAAGTGGTATTTTGCAGGGCATGAGTGCCGATCGCAAGCGCCGGTCCGGCCACGGCCCACGGCCCCAGCATCGCGTCAAGACGCGCCAGCAACGCAGGGTCTCCGATGACGAAGCCAAGGCGCAGTCCGGCCAATCCCCAGAATTTGCCGAAACTTTTCAGCACAAGCGTGCCAGGGGTCGTGGCCTCGCTGATGAGGGTCATATCCGGCGTCACATCGCAAAAGCTTTCGTCTATCACGCGTAGAGCGCCGGTGCAGTCCTGCGCGCACCATTCCCTGCCGTCGGGGTTGTTGGGATGGACATGGACGCTTGCCCCTTGTGGGGTTTTATCGGTGACCTCCCAACCGGCAGCGGCAAAACTGGCGGCGTGTTCGTTATAGGTCGGTCCGGGGATGGCAACGCGTCCTCTGTCCGCCAAAAAGGGGATATGGGCGATGGCCGCGGATGCGCCCGCGACGGGCAGGATGCCAGCCTCGTCGGGCACAGACCAGAACCGCCGCGCCGCCGCGATCAATGCCTCGCGCGCGGTCACATCAGGCAGGGCTGTCCATGCGGTCCCGGGGATAGGGGGCACCGGATAGGGGGCCGGATTGATGCCGGTCGACAGGTCCAGCCAGCCATCACGCTGCCCCCCGAAACGGTCGACCGCAGCATCAAGGTTGCCGCCATGGTCGCGATTGCTTTGCATGTGTCCAATACACCTTATTGAAAATCGTTTGCGAAACTCTGCCGCTGTCATCCACTGGCAGAGCGGAAAAACGCCGCTTTTTCAAGGGAAGTTTTGGCGGGTTAACCTATTCCGATGTGAATTAACCAGTTGTTAATGATTTGTTAACGAATTGGACGGACCACAGGAATATGACTGTTGACCTTTCCCCGTTGCCCGCAAGGCAAAGCGCACAAATGTGTGTTCTGATTGTCGAAAGCCGGCCCGAGTTGGGGAACCTTTGGCAACGGCATCTGGCCCGTCAGAACATGCGCGCAGATTGCGTGAGAACCCAGAATGCGGCCACGGCCCATATTGCGGAGCATGTTGTGGATGTGATTATCCTTGATCTGGTGATCGAGGGCGGCTCGGCGCTGGCGGTGTCGGATTTTGCCCAGAGTTGCCAGCCCGATGCGCGGGTTATTTTTGTGACTAACACCAGCTTTTTCTCGGACGGGTCGATCTTTGGGTTGGCAAAGAACGCACGTGCGTTTCTGCCTGCAGGCACCGCACCCGAGGATTTGGCGGTGATGGTGGAATATTATGGCACCCAAGGACGACCCGCCTAGGGATGCGGCCCTAGCTGCGCCCGTGTTGAGCCAGAAAATCAAGTTGGGGATTTACCGGGATGATCCGGTTGGGATTGATGGTGTCGTGGCTATAGTGATAGTGGCGCACGATGTGATCCATGTTCACCGTCGCCGCAATACCGGGTGTTTGGTATAGGTCGCGGGTATAGGCCCAAAGGTTCGGGTAATCGACGATCCGGTGGCGGTTACATTTGAAATGCAGATGGTAGACCATGTCAAAACGTACCAGCGTCGGGAACAACCGCCAGTCGGCCTCTGTCACCTGTGCCCCCATCAAATACCGGCTTTGCGACAGCCGTTCTTCGATCCAGTCAAGCGTGTCAAACAACGGGCCGACCGCCTCGTCATAGGCGGCTTGGGTGGTGGCGAAACCGCAGCGGTACACGCCGTTGTTGAAGCTGTCGTAAATGCGGTCATTCAACGATGCGATGGTGTCGCGCAGGGCCAGCGGCCAGTAATCTGCGGTATTGCCGGTGATGTCATCAAAGGCGCTGTTGAACATGCGGATAATTTCCGAGCTTTCGTTGGACACGATGGTGCCGCGCACCTTGTCCCACAGAATTGGCACCGTCACGCGGCCGCTGAACTTTGGATCGGCACGGGTATAGATGTCGCGGGCGAAGGGCAGATCAAAAAGCGTGTCGCCCGTGGCACCGGGGTAACCCGCGTCAAAGGTCCACCCATCGCTAAGCATGTCTGGATGCACCACACTGATGCTGATGTGGTTGTTCAGCTCTTTAAGGGCGCGAAAGATCAGGGTGCGGTGCGCCCAGGGGCAGGCATAGCTGACATAGAGATGATAGCGTCCACTCTCGGCCTTGAACCCGCCCTCGCCTGAAGGCCCCACCGATCCGTCAGCGGTGATCCAGTTGCGAAACTGCGCCGCAGAACGTTCGAATTTGCCACCCGAGGACTTGGTATCATACCATTTGTCCTGCCATTTACCGTCGACCAACAGGCCCATATCGCATCCTCTTCATGTTGTTAGGGGGAATGTAGTCTTGTTGTCATAATCTGCCCATATCAAGCAGAAGCGCAGGCGGGCTGCGCAGATGCACAGCTCGAATTAGGTTGATTTTTTAGTGGGATACGCCACGGTAGAGGGACTTGGGGTGGAGATTTTCATGGAAGCGATGTTGTCGAAAGAGATACTTGCGGGGCTTGATGCCGCGCGCAGCCAGACTTTGCGCCGCGCGTCACGGCTGCGGCTGGAAGTCGAAGGGCGGCATTATCCGGTTCTGCGTAAATGGAAGACGGGATTTTCGATTGCGGCGGAAAACGCGCCAGCCCTGCGAGGATTGGTCGATCTTTTCGACGGAAGTGACCATTTGTTCCAATGCTTGATTGTCGCAAGCGAGGAAGAGAGCGGCGAAATGCGGTTTGAATTTAAACGTGCGACCGCCGTTGCCACAGCGGCCGCACTTGATTTTGAACGCGCAATCGACGCGCCGGTTGCCTTGATCTCCGCGTATTAGACGCGAATCGGTTCAGGCGGCTTTGCCAGCAAGTTCCTTGAACCGGGCGCGCGCCTGAGAAAACGAAAGCAGACGTTTGCTTTCTTCATCCCACAGGTGCAGCCGCGCATTTTCCAGGCTTTCGCGGATCGTCATACGGTTCCCGTCGGCAAGGTCTTTGTGATCGCGCAGCACTTCGGGCAGGCGGTAAAACGGGATCCGGCTGTAAAGGTGATGCACGTGATGCACGCCGATGTTGGCGCTGACCCATTGCAGAACCGAGGGCATGACATAATGCGAGCTGCCGTGCAGCGCCGCCTCGTGCAGTTGCCAGTCTTCATTTTGCTCCCAATGGGTCGTTTCGAACTGGTGTTGGACGTAGAACAGCCAGACACCCGCCGTCGCCGCCAACAGGGTAGAGGGCACAAAAATCAGCAGGATCGGCATCAGTCCACCAAAATACAGGATCACCGCAAGCGCCGCGAGGATCACCGCATTGGTGCCCATCGCGCTGATCCAGTAGCGCAGATTATTCATCAAACCCAAGGGGATACGGTTCTGTAGGAAGAACAGGTATCCTGGCCCCAGACCGAACAGAATGATCGGATGTCGGTACAGGCGATAGATCAGCCGCTCAACCGGCCCGGCCTCGTGGTATTCGGCCAGTGTCATGGTGTGGACATCACCCATGCCCCGACGTCCAAGGTTGCCCGCGGAACTGTGGTGGATGGAATGGGTGCGCTGCCAGACGTCGTAGGGCGTCAGCGTCAGCACGCCAAGGGTACGCCCCAACCAGTCGCTAAGCGTGCGGTTCTTGAAAAATGCGCCATGGCCGCAATCATGCTGGATGGCGAAAAGACGCAATAGGAACGCGGCATTCAGCAGAGACAGGCCGAAGGTCAGCCAATAGCTGACCGAGAGTGACATCCATGCCAGTATCCAGATCAGCAGATAGGGGCCGATCGTCGTGGCCAGCTCGAAAGAGCTGCGCCAAGTGCTTGGTTCACGGTATTCGGCCAGAATTTTAACCCAATCTCTGGCTGGGCGTGTATCGGTAGAAGAGGAATGTTCGGACATGTGCCTGTTTTTCATTGTTGTCGCCCCTTCATAGAGCAATCGCCAGTTCACGCAAACGAGACTTGCGCGATGAACCTTAATAATCTGTTCACGGATAATTTTCGGCGGCTTTCTGCCTTGTAAAAACGTCTCGAAACATCTGAAATTGCGCAAAAATACCGCTGATAGCGCAGAGTTTTCGGGTCTAGAGGCTAAAGCGCCAGAGATACCGCCTTGCTGATGCGCATTCCGGCATTCACCGCATGATAGGTCGCACGTGGCGGGTGTGCATCTGTGTCGACGTGTCGCATGAGCCATCCGCGCCCCTGTAGCTGTTTGAAGGTTTGCGACAGCGCGCGGTCAGTGATCGCAGGCAGGGATGTCTTGATCTGGGTAAAGGAACGGGGAGTCGGGCTGACTGTCAGGACTGGCAGTGTCCAGGCCCGCCGCAGCAACGGCGTATCCTGTTCATCGGGCACTGCATTCAAGACCCGATGGGCCATTGCAGCAGCTTCGATGCCCGCAGGCGTCAGCCGGTATTCCGGTCGCATTGGGTGGCCGTGGCCCGGGTTGCGCTCCAGAAGGTCAAGGTCGATCAGATGTTTCAGGCTTTGGGCAAAGGCGGTGCGCCCCGCCTTGGTGGCTTGCAAAAGCGCGGCTTGGCGTCCGGGAACCCCCTGATCCAGCAGGGCAAGTATGCGCAGTGACCATGCGCGTGTGGTGATCTTGACAATTAAATTAACGTCCATAAAGTATAGTATATATATTTTTGATACAAAGGAAAAGCCCATGTCTGTTGTGACCGTTGACGACCAGATTACCATTGCCCTGTCGGTCCGCGACCGCCACGCCAGCGCGAAATGGTATACAGACATGTTGGGGTTTTCACTGCGGTTTCACATAGACGAGGCCGGCTGGAGCGAGATGTCGACAAACACCAAAGGCGTTGTTCTGGGACTGGGTGAGCAGGCGGAACCGGCACCGGGGAATGCGGTGCCGGTCTTTGGCGTGGCTGACATTACCGCCGCCCGCAGCGCCTTGGAGGCGGCAGGCGTGAAGTTCGACGGGCCGACTGAAACCATGGAAGGCATGGTCAGCCTCGCCTCTCTCTATGACCTTGACGGCAACGCCCTCATGATCGCGCAGGACCTGTCCAAAGGGGGCTGAGCCTGCTCCACGAGAGCCTATTGGAGGTCGCGAAACGCCTCTGCCAGCCGTTCACAGGCTTCTTGCACCCTGGCACGGGGGGTGGCGATATTGAACCGCAGGAAACTGTCGCCACCTTTGCCGAAGGTCGGGCCGTGATTCACGGCGATTTTTGCGTCTTCTTGCACGCGTCGGGTGAATTCATCGCGTGCCATACCAGTGTCTGCAAAATCGACCCAGGCCAGATAGGTGGCCTCAAGGTTCATTGACTTGAGACCGGGAATGGCATTGACCGCATCGTCAAACAGGCGGCGGTTGCCCTCCAGATAGGCCACCAGATCATCCACCCATGCCGCCCCTTCCGGTGAATAGGCGGCAGTTGCCATGAACAACCCGAAAGAGTTTGCCGAAAGTCCCATCGCCATCATCCGCGCGGCAAACTTTGCCCGTAAATCAGGGTCTTCGATGATCACATTGCCTGAATGACTGCCCGCGATGTTAAAGGTCTTGGTGGTAGCGGTCATCATAACCAACCGGTCAGTAACCCCGTCAATGCGGGACATCGGGATATGGGTGTTGCCGGGCATCACCAGATCGTGGTGGATTTCATCCGAGACCAGAATCAGATCGTGGCGTTTGGCAAAGTCGGCCACCCCTTGCAGCTCCGCACGGCTCCAGACGCGGCCACCGGGATTATGCGGTGAACACAGGATCAGCATCTTTTCGCCACCGGTCATCTGCGCATCCCACGCGTCAAAATCCATTTCGTAGCGGCCGGCGTTCACCGCCATCTCGCATTCGACAACCTTGCGGCCTGCGGCTTCGATCACCCGGGCAAAGGCATGATAAACCGGTGTGAACAATACGACACCGTCACCGGCAGAGGTATAGGCGTCGACACACATCGCGGTGCCGTTCACCAGGCCGTGGGTGGTGAAAATCCATGACGGATCAATCTCCCAGTTGTGGCGGGTTTTCATCCACCACTGGATCGCACCAAGGTATTTGCTGTCATCGCCGAAATATCCGTAAACGCCGTGATCCACCATGTTGCGGACGGCCTGTTGCACCACTTCAGGCGGGCGGAAATCCATGTCCGCCACCCACATTGCGATACCTTCATCACGCGGCACCCCATAAAGCGCCTCCATCTTGTCCCACTTGGCACAATGGGTGTCGCGGCGGTCGATGATCTCGTCAAAACTCATGGGGATGCTCCTGTTGGTCAGCGCGCAGGCTAGCGGGTTGGTTGCGGTCTGCAACCCCTTGCTTGCGCAGGCGCAGGCCATGGCCTACATCAGCCCCATGAAACGTACCATCCTTTTGCACCCCGACCCGCGCCTGAAAAAGACGGCCAAACCCGTTGCTGACCTGAGCGACGATTTGCGCAGTTTGGCTGATGATATGCTGCGCACCATGTACGAGGCCCCGGGCGTCGGGCTGGCGGCACCACAGGTGGGTGTGCTGGATCGGGTGATTGTGCTGGATTGTGTCAAGGAAGAGGGTGAAAAACCCCGTCCTTTGGTGATGTTCAATCCCCGGATCATCGCCGGTTCGGACGAGGAAAACACCTATGAAGAGGGCTGCTTGTCCCTGCCGGATCTTTATGCCGATGTGACGCGCCCCAAGGTGGTTGACGTCGAATGGATGGACCGCAACGGCAATCCGCAAAGTGAAACCTTTGATGGCTTATGGGCGACCTGTGTGCAGCATGAAATCGACCATCTGGATGGCAAGCTGTTCATTGATTATCTCAAGCCGCTCAAGCGTCAGATGATGACCCGTAAAATGGTCAAACTGAAACGTGAACTGGCACGCGGATGAGCGTCCTGCCGATTCTGCTGTGGCCGGACCGCCGCCTGACGGAAACCTGTGTGCCGGTCGCGGAAATCACCTCCGA
The DNA here is from genome assembly GCF_029285175.1 of Sulfitobacter sp. M05. Taxonomy (GTDB): domain Bacteria; phylum Pseudomonadota; class Alphaproteobacteria; order Rhodobacterales; family Rhodobacteraceae; genus Sulfitobacter. The sequence goes on from NZ_JABEDH010000005.1 coordinate 95,203, forward strand.
ACTCGAAACACTGGCCGCGGATATGTTGGAAACCATGTATGCCGCCCCCGGTCGCGGGCTGGCCGCGCCACAGGTTGGCGTGATGCAGCGGGTTTTTGTGATGGACGCTGGTTGGAAAGAAGGCAAATCCGACCCGCTGGTCTGTATCAACCCGATGTTGCAGGAAATCAGCGAGGACCGGCAGGTCAATGACGAGGGTTGTCTGAGCATTCCGGGGGTGACGGCATCCGTCAACCGACCTGCACAGGTGCAAATGGTCTGGACCGGCTTGAATGGCGGGCGCTATGTCCAGAGCTTTGACGGCTTTGCCGCCGCCTGCGTCCAACATGAACTGGATCATCTGGACGGGGTGGTCACCTTTGACCACCTTCCGGCGGTGGATCGCACAGCCCTGATCGCGGAGTATGACGCAAAATGACAGTTCGCAAAATCCTGCAATGGCCCGACAAGCGTCTGCGTACCAAAGCCGCAGAAGTGAGCGAAATCACCGATGAGATTCGCACGATTTGGCAAGACATGGTCGACACTATGGATGCGATGCCGGGGGTGGGCCTTGGCGCGCCGCAGATCGGTGTGATGCTGCAACTGGCCGTGGTGGATGCCTCCAGTGATCGCAAAAAACGGATACTGATGGCGAATCCACAGGTCATCGAATCTTCGGCCAAACCAAATGTGCATGAAGAGGCGAGCCCCTGTTTGCCCGGCGTCTCGGCCAAGATCACCCGACCGCGCGCTGTATCCGTACGGTATCTGAACGCTGATGGTGTGATTGCGCGGGGCGAATTTGTCGGGCTGGAAGCGACCAGCGTACAGCACCAGATCGACCATCTGGCGGGCCGGATGTACTTCGACAGGCTGAGCAAGACCAAGCGCGACATGCTGCTGCGCAAGGCGCTGAAGTTCAAGAATTAATCGCGGCCCTTGGCCATGATCAGGAGGTAGATATGCGTATCATTTTCATGGGGACGCCGGAGTTTTCTGTGCCGGTGCTGGATGCGCTGGTTGGGGCCGGGCACGAGATCGCTGCGGTCTATTGCCAGCCGCCCCGTCCGGCGGGGCGCGGCAAAAAGGACCGCCCGACACCGGTACATGCCCGCGCCGACGCGCTGGGCCTTGATGTACGCCACCCGGTGTCCTTGAAAACCGAAGAGGCACAAGCAGACTTTGCCGCCCTAAACGCGGATATCGCCGTGGTTGTGGCCTATGGATTGATCCTGCCACAGGCCATTCTGGATGCGCCGCGCGACGGGTGCCTGAATATTCACGCCAGCCTTCTGCCGCGTTGGCGCGGGGCGGCCCCGATTCATCGCGCCATCATGGCAGGTGATGCGACGACCGGTGTCTGCATCATGCAGATGGAGGCGGGGCTGGACACCGGGCCGGTATTGCTGCGCCGCGAAACCACAATTGGCGAGGTGGAAACCACTGCGCAATTGCACGACCGGCTCAGCGACATGGGTGCGCAGGCGATTGTTGCAGCGCTGGACGACCTGACGACGCTGACTGGCACACCGCAACCGGAGGAGGGCGTTACCTATGCGGCCAAGATAGACAAAGGCGAGGCGCGGATCGACTGGGCCCGCCCCGCGGTGGAAATAGATCGGCTGATCCGTGGCCTTTCCCCCTTTCCGGGGGCCTGGTTTGAACAGGCGGGCACACGGGTAAAGGCGCTGGGTTCGTCGCTTGCTGAAGGGGCCGGACAGCCCGGCGAGGTGCTGGATTCCGCCCTGCGCGTGGCCTGTGGCACAGGCGCGGTACAATTGACCCGCTTGCAACGGGCCGGAAAGGCAGCACAGGATGTCACGAGCTTTCAAAGCGGCGCACAGATTGCAGCCGGTACCCTGCTGAACGGAGATTGATGTTATGTTCCTTGTGCTTTTCGGCACTGTGGTGATCGCGGGCATCGTCGGCTATGCGGCGGAACGTACCGGCTGGACGCACAACGGTTATCTTCAGTCGATCATCATCTGTGTTGGCGGCGCGTTTCTGTTTTATTTTATCCGTATCATGTTCGGCTTTGGCTTTGCCTCACCGGGGTTGAATGCCATCCTGTCTTCAGTTGGGGCGCTGATCATCGTGCCGTTTCACTGGCGGCGATGACAGGATTGAGTTTATGGGCAAGATGAAGCTGGGGCGGTGCGTTTAGCCTTTGGGCGGGGTGCTTTTGTAGACCGGCAAGTGCCAGCCGAAAGTCAGGGATCCTGCCCGCAGGACCCATGTCACAGCGGCGCAGGCAAGCAGGGCCAGAGGTGTGTCCAACAAGTAGAATTTTGCAAGGCTTGCCGTGGCCGCACCGACAAAGGCGGCAGTGACGTAGAGTTCGCCTTGTTTAAGGATCAAAGGCACTTCGCCAACCACCACATCCCGCAGCAGCCCGCCCATACAGCCAGTGATCATCCCCATCAGAATGACAATTGTGGGTGAGTGATCAAGGCCAAGGGCCACACCGGCACCGGCGGCGACGGCAAAGGCCAAGGCGAAACTGTCCAGCCAGATCAATGTGCGCAAGCGGCTTTCAAAGATATGGGCGGTAAAGAAGATGATTAAAGCCGCGCCGGTGGCCAGCCCCAGATATGTGGGGTTGGCAATCCAGAAGATTGGGTTGCGGTCCAGCAGCAGGTCGCGGATCGTGCCGCCGCCCAGTGCGGTGATGCTGGCGATAAAGGCGAACCCGACCAGGTCAAGCTGTGCCCGGCTGGCCACCAAGGCACCGGTAACGGCAAAGACAAGCACAGAGCTGTAATCCAGTAGGGTGACGAGGGTCATGGTTTGAAAGGGGCCATGCCAGCACGTGCCAATTCATCGGCGCGTTCGTTTTCGGGGTGGCCTGCGTGGCCTTTAACCCATTCCCAAGTGACACGGTGACGGGCGTTTGCCGCATCCAGCCGCTGCCAGAGTTCGACATTCTTGACCGGTTTTTTCGCCGCATTTTTCCAGCCGTTTTTCTTCCAGCCGAAGATCCACGACGTGATGCCGTTCTTAACGTAATTGCTATCCGTCACGATGGTGATTTCTGTGTCGCGATCCAGCGTTTCCAGCGCGTGGATTGCGGCCAAAAGTTCCATCCGATTGTTGGTGGTCTGGGCCTCTCCGCCCTTCAACTCGCGTTCCTTGACGATCGTTTGGCCGTCCTTGGCCTGCATCAGGGCACCCCAACCGCCCGGGCCGGGGTTGCCGGAACAGGCCCCGTCTGTATAGGCATAAAGTTTAGCCATGGGCCGCCAGCCCGATCCAGTCGGCAAGCGTGCCGTCCAGCCCTTTGTCGCAACCTTGGCACGTGCCGGTCACGGTAAATCCTGCGGTGTTCAACAAACCTGTCAGTTCCTCTTTGGTGTAATAGGTATAAAGCCGGTCAAGGCTGTCGCGTTTGCTGCCTTCGCCGGATTTCAGCGCGATGTGAAAGATGCCGCGGGGTTTCAGGGCGCGGTGCAGGGCCGCCAGATGGGTGGGCATTGCCTCCCGCGGGGCGTGCAATAAGCTGAAGTTAGCCCAGATACCGTCGTAGATATCCGTGCCGGTGATCTGATCGAACCGGGCAAGACGGGCGGTGACACCTGCGTGCTGCGCCGCCATATCCACCATTTCCTGAACGGCGTCGGTCGCGGTTACGTGGTGGCCCTGTGCGGCGATGGCGGCGGCGAAATGCCCCGGACCACACCCCAGATCAAGCACCTCTGCACCTGCTGGCAGTGCCGCAAGGAAGGCAGGAAGCATGGCATCTTTTTCAACGGTGGCACCCACCACATCCGCATAGGTTTGGGCCTTGGCGGCATAGGTCCTGAGGGTCTTTTCGTCACTCACAGGAACACTCCGATACCAAGACAGATCAACACAACCACCGTCAGCTGAACCCTTAGGGCAACCCACCAGCTTGGGGTTAAATCCCAACGATGAAACGCGTAATCCAGCAGCAAGAGGCCCATAAACCCGGTACTGAGGTTGGTCAATGCGGATGTCACGCCGGTGCCGGGCATGAAGAACCACCACAGGGCAGGCAGGACTGACAGGGTATAGGCGGCCACGGCCTGTAAGCCGCGCGCATTGGTGGCAAATCCGAACAAAACACCGGACATGAAGGGCAGAATAATGCCGCCATAGCGGATCATGATCAAACGCCCTTCACCCAGCAAGAGACGCGGGATCGGCCAATCCGGCACGGCAAACAGGTCCAGCACCAGCAATGCGGCCCATATGAAAGGGATCAGCCCGGCGAGGCCAAGCAGCAATGCGGCAGCGGGAATTCGGCCCATCATCTGCATGGTTATGCCTGCTCCAATGAGAGGCGCCCGGCGAGAGCGGCGAAAATAGCAGCAAAGGAACGGTTGAGCCAGCGCATGACGGTTTCAGACCCCAGCAACCACACGCGGGCGGCAGCAGCGAACCAGCCGTAAAGCACAAATACCAAAAAGGTCATCGCCATGAACACGCCCCCCAGCAGCGCCATTTCCGCCGACGCAGTTGCGGTGTTCCCGCTGAGAAACGGGGGCAATAACGCCAGAAAGAAGATCGAAAGCTTGGGGTTCAGAATGTTGATTAATGCGCCGCGTCGCGCAATGATCCAGCCGGCTTCGGTGCTGCGGGTGGCGCTGACTGCAAGCGCCCCGCCTGATCTGAGGCTTTGCCATGCAAGGTACAACAGATATGCGACACCGGCGAATTTGACGCATGTGAACAGCAGCGCAGAAGTATGCAAAACCGCAGCAAGCCCAAGCGTCGCGGCGGCCAGATGTGGGACAATCCCAAACGTGCAGCCCAATGCGGCCCAGAACGCGGCCCGCCGTCCCTGACCCAGGCCGAGAGCCAAAGTATATATCACACCGGTGCCCGGGATGATTACGACGACCAATGCGGTCAGTAAAAACTGGAATGAAATCATGCTGCGCCTCTTTGGGGTGTGATAAAGGCAAACCTAGGGTGCCGCAGTTTGCAGGTAAAGCGCGGAGTGCCCCGTTCAGGCGGGGGTGCGCAATACGCGGGGCACTTTGAACTCTACGTTTTCCTGGGCGGTTTCCACCAATTCCCGCGTCACGCAATAACGCGCCTCAAAGGCGGCGATTACCTCGTTTATCAACACTTCAGGGGCAGAGGCACCGGCGGTGATTCCAATGCTGCGGATCCCTTCAAGGCTACGCCAATCAATGTCATCTGCCCGCTGTACCAGCTGCGCGTATTTACAGCCTGCGCGCGCTCCGACTTCGACCAGACGTTTGGAATTACTGGAATTGGGTGCGCCCACCACCAACATGGCATCACATTTGGGTGCCATCGCCTTGACCGCCTCCTGACGGTTAGTGGTGGCGTAACAGATGTCTTCCTTGTGCGGGCCAACAATTTCGGGAAAACGCGCGTTCAGTGCGGCGACGATCTCCGCGGTATCATCCACGCTTAGGGTGGTTTGGGTGACATAGGCCAATTTGGCCGGATCACGCACCGACACTTTGGCAACATCTTCGGGGGTCTCGACCAACAGGACCTCACCGTCAGGCAATTGCCCCATGGTGCCCACGGTTTCCGGATGGCCGGCATGACCGATCATGATCATTTGCAATCCGGCATCCGCATGGCGTTGTGCTTCGATGTGAACTTTGCTGACCAGCGGGCAAGTGGCGTCGACATAGACCATTTGGCGCGCTGCTGCTGCAGACGGCACGGATTTGGGAACACCATGGGCGGAAAAAATCACCGGGCGGTCGTCGGGGCATTCATCAAGCTCCTCGACAAACACCGCACCCTTGTCGCGCAAGCCGTCGACGACAAATTTATTGTGGACGATCTCGTGGCGTACAAAAACCGGCGCACCCCATTTTTCCAGTGCCATTTCAACAATCTTGATCGCTCGGTCGACACCGGCGCAGAACCCGCGCGGCGCAGCAAGGAACAGGGTCAATGGAGGCTTTGTCATCGGGGGATCCTTTGTTGCCAACAGACCTAATCCCTTGGGCCGAACAGGTCCAGCCCGTGCGCAATTTGTGTCAGCAGAGAATCAGTTAAACTTGGCGTTAACCAGAAAAGTTAACGGCCTTCAACTAAAGCTTGGATTTATGAATTGGATTATGTCTACATAATATCGAACCCCGGATAAAAGAAAGGCGGAAATAGCAAATTATGATTGGTAAACAGTTTGACTGTGTGTCGGGAGAGAGTCCCGAGATTGGATAAGAGACCTGATTGAGCTGGCAGAAGCTGGCGCGCGCGGTTGAGTGTACAAATGTGAAAGTACAGGCAATGCGACTACTGGCGGTAGATGACGACGAATTGATCCTCGAAATGGTCGGGGTATTCCTCGACACAATCGGATACAGCGATGTTGAGTGTGTAACCTCCGGCGCAGAAGCGCTTGCGGCAATTGCAGAAGCAAAGATCCCTTTTGACTGTATCCTTCTGGACATTCAAATGCCCGGTATGACCGGCATTCAGTTGATCCCCGAGATACGCGCGATTGAGGCCTATGCCTTCACGCCGATCATTATGCTGACCGCAATGTCCGATCGCAGCTGGATTGCGCAGGCATTTGCCGCTGGCGCGTGGGATTACGTGGCCAAACCTTTCGAGCTGTTCGAGTTAGAGGCGCGCCTGCATGCGGCCGAACTAAGGCTTGCCGAGAGCAAACGTTTTTTCGCGCGCCCCGAACATGCACCTGTACAGCTTGAGATCGCTGCGAAACGGCAGATTGCATTGCCGCGCCGCCAGTCCGGTGACACGCCTACCAAGAACGGGATGGTTCTGGAGGACGCATTTGAGAATTGCGTTCAAAGGATCATCAACGAGGCAGGGGCCGATTTGCGTGTCTTTGTGATTGAGCTGGAGGGGTTTAACAAGACGCTGTACGATTTGAGCGACGAGGCGCAAGCCTCCTATCCCGCCGAGATGGCGTTACAGCTCAGTAAATCCTTGTCGTCGCATCAGTCTATCGTGACCTATCGCGGTGACGGGCAGTTTCTTGCGCTGTCCTATGCTGTCGAAAACAAGGATGTCGGCAGGTTGGACCAGTTGGTGAAAAAAGCAGCGCGCAAGACCGACAGTAGGATTTTCCAATGCGGGTCTCGGAAAACCGCATTTCGTACCGGATACGCCCGCGTGTCGGATGTACCCACGGGGGCGAATCCGTTGCAGATCATTCACATCGCAGAAAAACGCCTGCAAGAGGCGAGTAGAGCGCTCGCTGACACGTAATTCGCCATGCTGGGCGCACCGCTCTAAGGGAGGCAAAAAGGTCTGCGGCTGGGCGCAGACCTTTTGTATTTATTCCGGGCGTGGGGTGAAATCATTGTCGCGTGGCGGGCGACCGATCACATCCTTTAGGTCTTCAAGTTCGATAAAGTTGTCAACCTGACGGCGCAATTCATCGGAAATCATTGGTGGCTGACTGCGAATTGTAGAAACGCAAGACACCCGAACCCCTTGGCGTTGCAAACTTTCAACCAGCGGGCGGAAATCGCCGTCGCCCGAAAAGATCACAATGTGGTCTACATGCGGGGCCAGTTCCATCGCATCCACGGCCAGTTCGATGTCCATGTTCCCTTTGACTTTACGTCGGCCCATGCTGTCGGTGTATTCCTTGGCCGGTTTGGTCACCATCGAGAAACCGTTGTAGTTCAGCCAGTCCACCAAGGGACGGATCGGAGAGTATTCGTCGTTTTCCAAAAGGGCAGTGTAATAGAACGCACGCAACAGTTTGCCCCGCCGCATGAACTCGTGGCGCAACAATTTATAGTCGATATCGAACCCCAGCGTCTTTGCTGCCGCATAGAGGTTTGACCCATCAATAAAGAGTGCCAGTCGCTCGTCTTTATAAAACATTTATACCCTTCCGGCGATATGGTCGCCAAACTCTGAACTATCACGTATTCATCGTGTCAGAACGTAATGTAGTTGTGCGCTTGAAAAGGAATCGCGCCGAACCTGTAATACTTCCCAACGACTCTGCGCCGTTTACCTAAGGATTTTTGATCATGTCGCAAGCCCAAGATCACGGGGAAATGAGGGGGGAGCCACTCAAATCCTTCACCTGTTTGCTTTTGGCGCTTGGCGCTAACCTGACGTCAACTATTGGAGCGCCGGAAAAAACCCTCCGGGCGGCGCTGGAACTTCTCAAATTAAAGGGCGCGGCGATTCGCGCTATAAGTGATTTCTATACTACACCTGCATTTCCTGCGGGCAATGGCCCAGATTATGTGAATGCTGCCGCCGTGATTTATGCCCCTTGGGGGGCGGCGCAAATGCTCGACATCTGTCATGGTATCGAGGCTGAAATGGGCCGCACCCGGGAAACGCGCTGGGGGCAGCGCACGCTTGATCTGGATTTGATTGCGGCGGGGGATCTGGTTTTGCCCGACCCGCAAACGCACCAGAAGTGGCGCAACTTGTCCCCGGATGCCCAGCGGTCACAGGCACCTGGCGAATTGATTCTGCCGCATCCGCGTCTTCAGGATCGCGCCTTTGTGCTTGTACCGCTGGCGGATGTGGCCCCTGATTGGGTCCATCCGGTGCTGGGGTTAACCGTGCTGCAAATGCGTGACACGCTTGATCCTGTTGACCTTTTGGCGGTGCGGGCATTGCCCGACCGGCAAGAGAATAACGGCTTGTAAATCCGGCCAAAGCAGCATAGATAGCGCACTTCTGACTGACCCTTGAGATATTGGAGGCTTCCATGGCCCGCGTTACCGTTGAAGATTGCGTTGATAAAGTTCCGAACCGGTTCGAGCTTGTCATGCTGGCGGCCCATCGTGCCCGTGAAATCTCTGCTGGTTCTGCTGTTACTGTTGATCGCGACAATGACAAGAATCCGGTCGTGTCCCTGCGTGAAATCGCGGATGAAACCCAATCTGCGGATGATCTGCGCGAGCGCCTGATCGAAAGCAACCAGAACCAGATCGAAGTTGACGAGCCTGAAGAGGACGCAATGGCGCTTCTGATGGGGGCCGAACAGGACAAGCCGGAAGAAGACAGCATGTCCGAAGAGATGCTGCTGCGGCAGTTGATGGCGGCACAGGGGCAGGGCTAGGGCTTACCCCCTCCCGCGGCTTGCGGGTGAAGAGGCAGATTGATGGACACGACTGAAATCACTGCCGATGATCTGGTGGCCCTTGTCCGGGCCTATAATCCAAAAACCAATGAGCCGCGCCTGCGTGCGGCTTACGACTACGGTGCCCAGATGCATGAAGGGCAGTTCCGCCATTCCGGCGAGCCCTATTTTACGCATCCCGTGGCTGTCGCTGCGATCCTCACCGAACAGCAGCTGGATGATGCCACGATCATCACTGCCCTGTTGCATGACACAATCGAAGACACGCCAGCCTCTTATGCCGAGGTTGAAAAGCTGTTCAGCACAGAGGTTGCAGAATTGGTCGACGGGGTGACCAAGCTCACCAATTTACAGCTCAACTCGACCGAAACCAAACAGGCCGAAAACTTTCGCAAGCTTTTCATGGCGATGTCCAAGGACCTGCGGGTCATTCTGGTCAAACTTGCCGACCGTTTGCACAACATGCGCACGATCAAGGCGATGCGCCCCGAAAAACAGGCGCAGAAAGCCCGCGAAACCATGGACATCTATGCGCCGTTGGCCGGTCGTATGGGGATGCAGTGGATGCGCGAGGAACTGGAAGACCTGTCTTTCCGCGTTCTGAACTCAGAGGGGCGCGCCAGCATTATCCGCCGTTTTATTACCCTGCAACGCGAAGCAGGCGATGTGATCCAGCGGATCACCGGTGACATGCGGCACGAACTGGAACAGGCCGGCATCGAAGCCGAAGTATTTGGCCGCGCCAAGAAACCCTATTCGGTCTGGCGCAAGATGCAGGAAAAGCAGCTTAGTTTTTCACGTCTTTCCGATATCTACGGCTTTCGAATTCTGACCACCAGCGAAGAAGATTGTTACCGCGCGCTTGGTATGATCCATGGCCGCTGGCGTGCGGTCCCGGGCCGCTTCAAAGATTACATCAGCCAGCCGAAATCAAATGGCTATCGCTCGATCCACACCACCGTGTCAGGGCGCGATGGCAAGCGCGTCGAGGTCCAGATTAGAACCCGCCAGATGCACGATGTTGCCGAAACCGGCGTGGCCGCGCACTGGTCTTATCGGGATGGCAAACGATCCAAAAACCCCTTTGCCGTTGATCCGGCAAAGTGGATTTCCCAGCTCAATGAACAATTCGACGCCGAAGAAAACCACGAGGATTTTCTAGAAGCCGTCAAGCTGGAAATGTACGCGGATCAGGTGTTCTGCTTCACGCCGAAGGGGGAAGTGGTCAAACTGCCGCGCGGGGCGACACCAATTGATTTTGCCTATGCGATCCACACTCGTATCGGGAATTCTTGCGTTGGAGCGAAGGTCGACGGGATGCGGGTACCGCTGTGGACCCGTGTGAAAAACGGCCAGTCCATCGAGATCATTCGCGCCCAAGGCCAGACACCGCAAGCGACGTGGCTGGATATCGCCACCACCGGCAAAGCGAAATCTGCTATTCGCCGGTCCCTGCGTGAGGAAGACCGCGCCCGATTTATCAAGCTGGGGCGTGAACTGGCACGGTCCGCCTTTGCACAAGTGGGCAAACGTGCCACCGAAAAAGTAATGCGCACCGCGGCAAAAAGCTTGCGGTTCGACGGGGTCGAGGACTTGCTTGCCCGTCTTGGTAGTTCGGAGATTACCGGTCGTCAGATCGTGCAATCGGTTTATGCCGATCTGGCCCCCAAACACGGCGCCGAAGTCGAAGCCGCACAAGCGATTGTAGGTCTTGACCCCGGCCAGAGCTTTGACCGGGCTTCCTGCTGTACACCGCTTCCGGGCGAGCGCATCATTGGTATCACATTCCGCGGCGAAGGGGTGACCCTGCACGCGATCGACTGTGAAAGGTTGGCCGAATACGAGGACCAGCCGGAACGTTGGGTCGATCTGCGCTGGCACGAAGGGAATCACCCGGCAGTCTATGGCACGGTGCTTGACCTGACGATGGGCAACGGCGCGGGCGTTTTGGGGCGCATCTGTACCTTGATCGGCGAGGCCTCCGCCAATATCTCGGACTTGGAGTTTCTGGAACGCAAACCGGATTTTTACCGCCTTCTGATTTACCTTGATCTCAGGGACGTGGCACATCTGCACAGCTTGATGCTGACCCTCGAAGCGGAAAGTGACATCGCTGCGATTTCAAGGTATCGCAAAATTGACGCCATTTCGCCCAGCCGATGACGTTCACAAATACGATGCCCTTAAGGGCCAACGAAAGACCGATGCAGGACAGCTGAATTGATATTCAAACGCCGCGACCCAAAACCTACACTGCGTGCGGTGGCCGAATTTATGTGGCCTCGTGGCGGTTGGGCACGTGCGTTCCACTATGTCAAACACCGTATGCGTCGCTTGCCTGACAGTCCCGAACGTATTGCGCGCGGGGTCTGGGCCGGGGTCTTTGTGACCTTTACGCCGTTGTTTGGTTTCCACTTTCTTGCTGCGGCCCTGCTGGCCAAGCTGATGAAGGGCAATATTCTGGCCTCGCTTATGGCGACATTTGTCGGCAACCCGTTTACTTTCCTGTTCATCGCCTTGTCCTCACTCAAGACGGGGCACCTGTTGTTGGGCACCGAACTGCCCGAAGGCGAGTTGCGCGCGCTTAGCCGTAAATTTGCGGAGGCCGGTGCCGACCTGTGGCACAACTTCGTGTCAATTTTCACCGCAGCTGAAATGGATTGGTCCAGCCTCACGGTTTTTTCACGCGATGTCTTCTATCCTTATCTCATTGGGTCGATCATTCCGGGCATCACCTGCGCGACCATTGCTTATTATCTGGCGGTTCCCCTGCTTCAGGCGTATCAAAAACGTCGACGGGGGTTGATTAAGGCCAAGTTCGAGGCGCTCAAACAGAAAGCCGCAGTAAAAGCGGATGGCAAGCGCAAGGTCGACGAGGCCAAGTAGGAGACACGAAAATGGGATTGAACGAAAAACTGCGCCTTGGCGTGAACATTGACCATGTCGCAACCGTGCGCAACGCACGTGGTGGGGCCTATCCTGATCCCTTACGGGCTGCAAAAATTGCCGAGGCCGCAGGTGCCGACGGCATCACCGCACATCTGCGCGAAGACCGCCGCCATATCTCGGATGCTGACATCGAAGGGTTGATGGATGTTCTCAGCGTGCCATTAAATTTTGAAATGGCCGCGACCGATGAGATGCAGAAAATTGCCCTGCGTCACAAACCCCATGCGGTTTGCATCGTGCCCGAGAAACGCGAAGAACGCACAACCGAAGGCGGGCTTGAGGTTGCGCGCGAGGAAAACAAGCTGGCGCATTTCATCGCCCCCCTGCGCGAAGCCGGCAGCCGCGTGTCGATCTTTATCGCCGCAGATGCCCGCCAGATCGAAGCGGCCAACCGCATCGGAGCTGAGGTGATCGAACTGCACACCGGTGCCTATTGCGATGCCTTTGCAGAGGGCAAATGGCCCGCCGCACAGCAGGAGTTGAAAAAGCTCGAAGAAATGTCCGCCTTCGCCCATTCGCTGGGGCTTGAGGTACATGCTGGTCACGGGCTGACCTATGACACGGTGTCGCCCATCGCCGCTTTCCCTGATGTGCGCGAACTGAACATCGGGCATTTCCTGATTGGCGAGGCGATTTTTCTGGGGCTGGAACCCGCGATTGTCAAAATGCGCGCGTTGATGGATGCCGCACGGGCGGATGCGGCTGGTTGATGATCCTTGGCATTGGCACTGATTTGGCAAATATCGACCGGATCCAGGGCACCCTGGACCGGTTCGGGGACCGGTTTCGCGACCGTGTTTTTACCCCGGTGGAGCAGGCCAAGGCCGAAAGGCGTAAGGATGTCGCGGGCACCTATGCCAAACGCTGGGCCGCCAAGGAGGCATGTTCCAAGGCCTTGGGCACCGGTCTGCGCATGGGAATATCATGGCGGGACATGGCGGTCAGCAACCTGAAGACAGGTCAGCCGGTGATGGAAGTCACCGGTTGGGCCGCCGAACGTCTTGCCAGTATGACACCCGCAGGCCACGCGACGGTGATCCATGTGACCCTGACCGATGATCACCCATGGGCACAGGCCTTTGTTGTGATCGAGGCGCGCCCGCTGTCAGATGGCGAATAATCCACCCGTAACGGGCTGTCACTGCGCCCATTGCTTGACAGTACCGCCGCCCGCCCTCATGTAACCCCAAATCGCATAAAAGGGACGCCGCATGGCCGACAAGGAAAAATCCGGCAACGCCTTTGTCGAGACCATCAAAACAATCGTTTACGCGCTGGTCATCGCCGGTGTGTTTCGCACCCTGTTCTTTCAACCGTTCTGGATCCCTTCCGGGTCGATGAAAGAAACCCTGCTGATCGGGGATTTCCTCTTTGTGAACAAGATGGCCTATGGCTATTCTTATGCGTCCTGTCCGTCGTTGATGCTGCCCAATCTCGGCATCGAAGTGGATGCCCGTGATGTCTGCGGCAGCTTTGACGGCGACAACACCCGTCTATTGGGCGGCACGCCGGAACGCGGTGATGTTGTGGTGTTCCGCCATCCGGTCTCGGGGCGTGACTATATCAAACGTCTGATTGGTTTGCCCGGCGACACGGTGCAGGTGAAACAGGGGCTGGTCTATCTGAACGGTGAACCGGTCACGGTCGAAGACGCTGGCGTGTTTGAGGAAAAAATGACCGCGCAAGGCCCGCAACGCCTGCGCCCGCGCTGTGAAAACGGCCCTGTCGGCGAAGGCGGATCTTGTCAGAAGTCGCGCCAGATCGAAACCCTGCCCAATGGCGTCTCTCATCCGATCCTTAACATAGGCAATCAGCAATCCGACAATACTGGCGTCTATTCCGTACCGGCGGGCCACTATTTCTTTATGGGTGACAACCGCGACAATTCCGCAGACAGCCGTTTGGCCCAGCAGGTTGGCGGTGTCGGTTTCGTCCCTTACGAAAACCTGATTGGGCGTGCCGACCGGATCATGTTCAGCTCGGCCGGACGTTCGATGCTGTTTTTCTGGACATGGCGCGGTGACCGTTTTTTCAAAGGGGTTGAATGAAGCTGAGCGGCGATCTTCGGGCCTTTCAGGGCCGTATCGGGCATGAATTCTCCGATCCCGCGCTTCTGGTTCGTGCGGTGACTCACGCCTCGATGTCATCCGCCAACCGCGACGACAACCAACGGCTTGAATTTCTGGGGGATCGTGTTCTGGGGCTGGTGATGGCCGAGGCATTGCTGGCCGGTGACCGGCAGGCCACCGAAGGACAGCTTGCCCCGCGCTTTAACGCGTTGGTGCGCAAGGAAACCTGCGCCGATGTCGCCCGCGAGATTGATCTTGGACAGGTGCTGAAACTGGGCCGGTCGGAAATGATCTCCGGCGGGCGGCGCAAGCAGGCGCTGCTTGGCGATGCAATTGAAGCGGTAATCGCAGCGGTCTATCAGGACGCCGGTTTCGAAGCCTCCCGTGACTTGATTCTGCGGCTCTGGGGCAACCGGATCAATACCGTAAAAGATGATGCACGCGACGCAAAAACTGCATTGCAGGAGTGGGCACAGGCCCGCAAATTTGCCCCGCCGAAATATGTCGAAGTTGCCCGGTCCGGACCTGATCACGCACCGGTGTTTACGATTGCGGCGCGACTTGAAAACGGAGCCGAGGCACAGGCCACCGCCGCTTCGAAACGCAGCGCCGAACAGGCCGCCGCAACCTCGCTTTTGGCGCAACTGGAGAACAACAAATGAGCAGCCCTGACACCGCAGGACAAAGCGCCGGATTTATCGCCCTGATCGGGGAGCCGAACGCCGGCAAATCCACACTGTTGAACCGGATGGTTGGGGCCAAAGTGTCGATTGTGACTCATAAGGTGCAAACCACCCGCGCCCGCATCCGCGGCGTCGCCATGGAGGGCAATGCGCAGTTGGTCTTTGTTGACACACCGGGCCTGTTCCAACCGCGCCGCCGGCTGGACCGCGCGATGGTTGCCGCCGCATGGGGCGGGGCATCGGACGCTGATATCGTGGTGCTGTTGATCGAAGCGCACCGCGGCGTGACTGAAGGGGTGGAACGGATCCTTGAAGGGTTGGCCGAGGTCGGGCAGGGCCGCAAGGTGGCTTTGGCGATCAACAAGATTGACCGTGTCGAGGCACCGGTGCTGCTGGGGCTGACCCAGAAGCTGAACGAACTCTACCCCTTTGCCGAGACATTTATGATCTCTGCCGAAA
This sequence comes from Sulfitobacter sp. M05, assembly GCF_029285175.1. Lineage (GTDB taxonomy): Bacteria > Pseudomonadota > Alphaproteobacteria > Rhodobacterales > Rhodobacteraceae > Sulfitobacter. Next base: position 110,388 of record NZ_JABEDH010000005.1, read on the forward strand.
AAGGCCATGGTGTGGACCTGCTGCGCAAATGGCTGGCAGGCGAATTGCCCGCGGGGCCATGGCTCTATCCTGAAGACCAGATCGCCGATCTGCCGATGCGGATGATTGCAGCGGAGATGACCCGCGAGAAACTTACCCTGCGGCTGCACCAGGAATTGCCCTATCAGTTGACGGTGGAAACCGAAAACTGGGAAGAGCGCCCGGATGGATCAGCCCGGGTGGATCAATTGGTCTATGTGGTGCGGGATGGTCACAAGGGGATCGTGCTGGGCAATAAGGGCGAGACGATCAAGGCCGTGGGTAAAGCCGCCCGCGAAGAGCTGGAAGCGTTTTTAGGTCGACGTATTCATCTGTTTTTGCAGGTAAAAGTGCGTACGAATTGGCTGGAAGAGGCCGAGCGTTATACTGAGATGGGGCTGGATTTCAAAGACGGGAATACCTGATCGGGCCTCGCGTCTGCCGGGGGACCCGAAGTGAGTTTAAAGGCAAGATGAAGGGGATACCGTTGTGCCAAGATTGACCGCACGGTTCTGGGTCGATGCCTATCTGGCCCGCTTGTCAGTGTATGATATCCCTGCGTTTGTTGTGGCCCATGGTGATGATACCGGCGGCGCAGTGCTGGTGAAACTTGCGACGCTGGACGGGCAGGCGGTGGTGTTCCAGCGTTCTTTTGATCTGATGAGCGGCACCCGCCAATGGGTCGAGCTGCACAAGGGTGATGAGCCCGATGTGGACGAGGCCATCAGCCGGCAGCGCGGGTTTGATCCGGACCTCTGGGTGATCGAAGTTGAGGACCGACAGGGGCGTCACCTGCTGGATCAAGATGGTCTAGAATGATGGAGTGGCGTGATCAGGGGATTCTTCTTCGGACGCGCCGCCATGGTGAAACCTCTGTTATCATCGAAGTGTTCACGCCTGAACACGGGCGACATGCGGGGATCGTGCGGGGCGGCACCAGCCGCAAGATTGCGCCAATTCTACAGCCCGGGGCGCAGCTTGACCTGATCTGGCGCGCCCGCCTTGAGGATCACATCGGCAGTTTCACGGTCGAACCTTTACGCAGTCGTGCGGCCACCGCCATGGCCAACCGCCAGACCTTGGCAGGGTTGAACACGGTGACGGCTTTGCTGTGTTTTTGTCTGCCGGAACGTGAACCGCATCTGCCGCTTTACGCCCGCACCGAAGCTTTGCTGGATTTGCTGGGGATATGGGAGGTCTGGCCATTGGCCTATCTACAGTGGGAAATGGCGCTGTTGGAGGAAATGGGCTACGGGCTTGATCTGGGCAGTTGCGCGGTGACCGGGGCAACCGAGGGGTTGGTCTATGTTTCGCCGAAATCGGGGCGGGCCGTCTCGGCGGCAGGGGCTGGTGAATGGGCCGACAGGCTGTTGCCTTTACCGGGCGTGTTGCGTGGCTGTGGGGATGCATCGGATGCGGATATTGCGCAGGGGCTGCATACCACCGGTTATTTCCTCAGTGCCCACCTGGCTGCCGATCTTGGCAACAAGCCCTTGCCGGAAGCGCGGGCGCGTTTTGTCGATGGGTTTAATGCGCCCGGCCTTAGACCGTAAGCATCTCGCATCCTCACTGTCCCGAAAACACGCAGCCTGGCAGGGTATTGGGGAGGCATGTTTAAGGTCGGGCGTTCCCGTCGTGGTGCCTGAACACCATCAGCGGGCGTTCTTCATCTGACAGCGTCAGGGTGCTGCCTTTGATCACCGCGACATTCACCGCACCAAGGGCTTGAAAAAATGCCTGTTCGGCTTGCAGATCGGGACAGGCCCGACGGGTGGCAGCGATTGGACCAATGTCGATCCATGGATAGGGGGCGGTGTTGTGGCTGTGATAGCGGTTGCACGGGGCTGTACCGGCGATCCGGTTGCGGCTGGGAAAAGTCAGGGTGGCGGTTGCATCAAAGGCCTGCCCGTTCAGGGTGCGCAGGTGCCATTCATGGCCCGCCCCGCCATAGCTGCGCAGGGTCTCATCTTTCTGGAAAATGGTCAGGGACAGGATGATGGCAAGGATGATATGTCCCGGCATGGCGTTAATCCAACGCCAGAATGGTGTCGACCAACGTGCCGAACGGGCCACCATCAGGGGGGGTGCCGGACGTGCCGTCCAACAGCGGTAGCCCGATCAATGTGGCCTGTAGGGCGCGGGCGAAATCGGGGTTGCCAAGACCCAGCGTTGTCAACAACCGCCCCAGCAGGTGCAGCCGCTCGGTGTCGACATCTGCCAGAACCTGTGCTGTCTGATCATTACTTTGCGCCCATGCCCGCAGTTTCGGCTCAACCGGATCGGCCAATACGCTTTGGCCGAAATCGCGCAGCCGTTTTTCGGCTTCGCCGGATGCACTCACGGCATCCATCACCTGTTGCAGAGCGCGGGCCTGCCAAGTGTCCAATAGTGCTGCGTGAAATGCAGGAACGTCTTTGAAATGCCAGTAGAATGACCCTTTGGTGCTGCCAAGGGCCCGCGCCAGAGGTTCCGCCGCCAGCGCAGCAGGGCCCGAGGCCACAAGGGCGTCAAAACCGGCAGAAACCCATTTATCAGGGGAGAGGCGCGATTTGGTCATAGGGATCCGTATCGCCGCGCTGACAGGAGGGCAAGTGCAGGCCCTCCTGTCGGCAGACGGGTCTAGCCAAGGAGGCGACGTGCAATCACCTGTGCCTGAATTTCTGCCGCGCCTTCAAAGATATTCAGAATGCGGGCATCGCAAAGGACACGGCTGATCTTGTATTCCAGCGCAAAACCGTTGCCGCCGTGAATTTGCAGACCATTGTCCGCTGCGGCCCATGCAACGCGTGCCCCCAACAGTTTCGCCATGCCGGCCTCGACGTCACAGCGGCGGCCCTCGTCTTTCTCGAAAGCCGAGAAATAGGTGAGCTGACGAGCAACCATCAATTCAACCGCCATCATCGCGATCTTTGAAGAAACGCGCGGGAAGTTGATCAGCGCCTTACCGAACTGTTTGCGGTCCTGTGCATATTGCATCGACAGGTCCAGCGCGGATTGCGCCACCCCGATGGCACGGGCCGCGGTCTGGATGCGGGCGGATTCAAAGGTTTCCATCAATTGCTTGAAACCTTTGCCCTCTTCGCCGCCCAGCAGGTTCTCACCTTTGACGTTGAAACCGTCAAAGCCCAGTTCGTATTCCTTCATGCCGCGATAGCCCAGCACCTCGATCTCGCCACCGGTCATGCCCTCCGTCGGGAAGGGGTTGGCGTCATCACCGGGGGTCTTTTCTGCCAGAAACATCGACAGGCCCTTGTAGTCGGTCGTCGTGGGGTCGGTGCGGGCCAGTAGGGTCATCACATGTGTGCGCGCCGCATGGGTGATCCATGTTTTGTTTCCGGTGATTTTGTAATCATCGCCATCCTTAACTGCACGCGTGCGCAGCGAGCCAAGGTCGGAACCGGTGTTCGGCTCGGTGAAAACCGCCGTCGGCAGGGTTTCGGCGCTCGCGATGCGCGGTAACCATTTTTCTTTTTGTTCCTGCGTGCCGCCAGCAATAATCAGCTCGGCTGCAATTTCTGACCGGGTGCCCAGTGATCCGACGCCGATATATCCGCGCGACAGCTCTTCCGAGACCACACACATCGACGCTTTGGACAGACCGAATCCCCCGAATTCTTCCGGGATGGTCAGGCCGAACACACCCATTTCGGCCAACTCGTTGATCACCTCCATCGGGATCAACTCGTCTTTCAGGTGCCATTCATGGGCGAAGGGCTCGACCTTTTCGACCGCGTAGCGGCGGAACTGCTCGCGGATCATCTCAAGCTCTTCATCCAGGCCCGTGGTTCCGACAGTGATGTTTGCCGCTTGCTCCTGCATCAGCTCGACAAGCCGGGTGCGTGCCGCCTGAGTGTTGCCGCCTTGGGTCAGCGTCTGGATTGCGGGTTCCATCAGGCCGCGCATGTCGTCTTGCGACAGGCCCATATCCTGAAGCCGCAGAACCTCGCCCTGGTTCATCTGGATGCCGCCGTAGATCTGCCAAAGGTATTCACCAAAGGCGATCTGGTGGATCAGCTGTTCGGTCTCGCCGAACTTGCCGTCTTTCTCCAGCGTTTCGGCCCATGTCTGCATCTGGCGCAGGGACTGCGCATATGTGGCCAGCCACGCAAGGCCGTGGGCTGCTGTCTGATGTGCTTCGATCAGACCCGCCGAGACGCGCCCGTCCTTGCTGACCAATGCGCGCACGCTTGTTTTGGCCTTTTCCAGCAGGGCCTCAACCGGGGGCACCGCTGCCGCGCTCAAACCGAGCAGATCGTTCAGCAGGACCGGTGCCTGCTCCATTGCCATGTCCTGACCGTCATGTGCCATCGTGTCGTTCCCCTTATTGCTGCATTGCAAATAGCGCCTTCGCAGGTGCAGCACAACAAAGATACGTTTTGCTGCGTCATTTTGTTCGAAAGTTTCGCAGTGAATTTCGAGGTGCAGCAAAAAACTGAGGTGTTAAGGAGGGGCATGGAATCCACTTTTCCCTTTTTGACAACAATCGCCCTGCTGCTGGCTCTTTGTATCGCTTTTGTGGCGGGATTCGTCAAAGGTGTGGTCGGTTTCGCGCAGCCGCTGATTCTAATTTCGGGCCTGACCTTGTTCCTGCCGCCTGAAATTGCGCTGGCAGGGCTGATCATTCCGACGTTGGTGACCAATGCCATGCAATCCCTGCGCCATGGGCCACAGGCGGCATGGGCATCGGTCAAGGCCTACCGTGTGTTCTTGATATCCGGGGGCATCACGCTGGTGATTGCGGCGCAATTGGTGCGTGTGGTGCCCGAAGATGTGTTGCTGATAGCGATTGGTGTGCCGGCCTTTGCCTATGCTGCGCTGCAATTGGCCGGTATCGGGTTCTCACTGGCCCGCCGCCATGCCGCCATAGAGGCGTTGGTGGGGGGGCTCGCCGGGGTGATCGGCGGGCTGTCCGGTGTATGGGGGCCGCCCACGGTGATGTACCTGACGGCGCTTGGTACCCCCAAAGCGGACCAGCTACGGGTGCAGGGGGTGATTTATGGAGCAGGGGCCGTGGCGCTGTTCGGTGCGCATCTGACGTCCGGCGTGTTACGCGCCGAGACGATCCCCTTTTCCATATTGCTTATCCTACCTGCCGTTCTGGGCATGTGGGCAGGAGGCAGGGTGGTCGACCGTATTGATCAGGCGGTGTTCAAGCGGGCGACGCTGTTTGTGCTGTTGCTCGCCGGGGCCAACCTGATCAGGCGGGCCGTGTTCTAGGGGGTCAGCTGCGGCGGGCGACGGTAACCCCTGAAACGTCCTCGATGAAGGTCACGATACGTGATTTGACGTCTTCGTCTTTGATGGCTGCCAGAGCTGTGACAATCTCCATGCCAGCGTCCTTTACAGGGGCTTCATTGGTATTGTCGTGAAGGCCATCGAAGAAGAACGATGGCGGCACGTCCAGGATTTGGGCCAGTTCGAATAGCCGGCTTGCTGCGACGCGATTTGATCCGATTTCGTATTTCTGGATCTGCTGAAAAGACAGGTTGAGCTTTCGCGCGACGTCAGTCTGCGACAGCCGTCTAAGTGTCCTGATCTGTTTGAGCTTACGACCAACGTGGATATCGACAGGGTGTGACATATAGTGAACCTCAGGTTGTACAATCTGAAACTGTAGTCCCCCGATCCGCTCTCATATTCAATTGCATACATTTTCCCGTCAGAAGTGAATTTATCGGACAAAGATGGAGTATTTTTGTTGCTATAGTGGATGATTTGTTTACCAATCCGCTGCATGAATCATTCATCATCAATCAAAAGCTCGGGCGCGGACCGGGCCTCGGATGTGCCGCCAGCGCTGTTGTTCGAAATGATCCGTTCGTTTGTGACGCTTGCGGCAACCCTGAACCTCAGCCATGCGGTCAAGGAATTGGACAGTACCCGCCAGACCGTGCGCCGACATATCGCCCAACTGGAAGCCGCTATGGGCGCGCCATTGTTTCTCGTTGAGGAGCGGCGCTATAGCCTGACGTCTTTGGGGCAAAGTGTCCTGCCGGATGCGCAGGATATTCTGGCGCGCGGTAAAATCTGGTTGAGCGGTCAGTCCCGGACCGTTGGCGTGTTGCAGCGCTTGCAGGCGAATGTCGGCGATTGGGATTTCTATCAACAACAGCAACCGCTGGGCAAAGTGTGGAGCGATCCGTCATTACTGCTCCGAGAGACTTTGCGGGCCTGGACAATGGCTTGTGGCGAAATCGAAAGCCGGTGGTTTTCTCACGTGCGGCCTTACCTGATTATTTACCGTCAGTCCGATATCGGATGGATCTGTGTCGAATTCGGGGAAAAGTCGGTTTATGTAAAATGGTTTGGGCTGGATTACGCGCGTTCCAGTATTGGCCGCCCGATCAGTCAATTACCTGCCGGTATCGAATTCTCGAATTTGATTTATGAAGCCTTCGAAGAAGTGCAAGCCGCGCAAGTGCCACGCCTTGATCACGTCTTTACCCGAATGCCGCGGGGCGGTTCGGATGATTTGGCCCCAGTTGCCTATCAACGCTTGATTTTTAGCGGTTCGTTTCCTGACGGATCACCGGCGGTGATGTCATTGGTATTGCCGGTGCAAGAGGTAAATATTGCGGATTTGGATCCGAAAAATGACTTCGTTCTGGACGCAGTAGAACAATTCGAATTCCCGCCCGAAGAGGCCGTTTTTGAAAAGTTATTGGATGATAAATAATCCATCCATATGTTAATTTTGACGATATGATGTCAAAAGTCGGGTAATTGTTGGGCAATTGAATTAACCTTTCATCAGCATTTGTGAAAGGATCGAAACAATGACTCTTCAATTCCCCCGCGACGCAGCACCATTTATCGCAACGAGCCGCGACATATTGCGTGCGCATGGCATTGAGGTAACCATAGGTAGTAATTTCGAGGAATACAGTGCGATCATCAAAACCGAGCGCAAGGTGCAGAACCTCGGTGCGCCATTCGACTATGAGCAGTTCGACCTGAAGGAGAATCACGCGTTCTGGCTGACCGGGCGCAACGCCGAGGGTGACTTAATTCACACACAAGCGGCCAAACGGGTGCCGCTGAAAGGCAAGACGCTGGCCGGATATCTGCTGAACCACTTCCGTGATTTTCCGCCGCCGATCCCCGGCGTCGACTTCGAACGCTCGCGGTACCGTGCGACCCCGGGAGCGCATCGCATTCTGGGTAATGTGGTCTATCATGGCGAGGTCTGGATGGCCCCCGAAGAGGGGCGGTATCGCGGCTCTGGCCTGTCCACGGTTCTGGCGCGCACAGGGCTCTACGAGGTTATGCGCCGCTGGAATGCTGACTACATCTATGGCTTCATGCTGCGTCAGGTGGCCTTCAAGGGCTTCGCAGAGCGCATGGGGTACATGCACAACGAGCCGGGCACGCTGCACTGGCATGTCGCCGGGCGTGATCACCCACTTGAGGCCTTCCTGACCTATCTCAGTCAGGAAGAGGCGCGCTATCTGCTGGATATCCCGGTCGAAGACGTGATGTTTCAGGCAGCATAGTAAAAACGAAAACGGGGCCGTTGAGAAATCAACAGCCCCGTTTGCTTTGGTGTGATGGTCTTAGCCGATTGCGGCTGATTTCACATCATCGTCGATGAACGGCATGAAAGGCGCAAAGTTCTCAGAGAACATGCTGACCAGTTTGGCCGCCTGACGGTCATAGGCTTCTGGATTGTCCCAGGTGCGGCGTGGATCAAGCAGGATGTCGGCGACACCGTCCACGGAGACCGGTACTTCGAACCCGAAATTCGCGTCCTTGCGATAGGTTACCTCTGCCAGATCACCCTCAAGGGCGGCGGTCAACAGGGCGCGGGTTGCCTTGATCGGCATCCGGCTGCCTGTGCCATAGGCCCCGCCGGTCCAGCCGGTGTTGACCAGCCAGCAGGTTGCGCCATGCTGGGCAATCTTTTCGCGCAGCAGGTTGCCATAGACTTCAGGACGGCGTGGCATGAAAGGCGCGCCAAAGCAGGTCGAGAATGTTGGCTCGGGCTCGGTCACGCCGCGCTCTGTGCCGGCAACCTTGGAGGTAAAGCCGGACAGGAAGTGATACATCGCCTGTGCCGGTGTAAGTCGCGCGATGGGGGGCAAGACGCCAAAGGCATCGCAGGTCAGCATGATGATGTTCTTGGGGTGACCGCCAACCGCTTTTTCCGATGCGTTGGAAATGTAGTGCAGCGGGTAGGCGCAGCGCATGTTTGCGGTCAGGCTGTCGTCGTCAAAATCCAGCTCTTTGGTTTCTGGATCAAACACCATGTTCTCGATCACGGTGCCGAACTTGCTGGTGGTGTCGTAAATTTCCGGCTCAGCCTCGCGGCTCAGGTTGATTGTTTTGGCATAACAGCCACCCTCAAAGTTGAATGTGCCGTTGTCGGACCAGCCGTGTTCGTCATCGCCGATCAGGGTGCGGTTAGGGTCCGCCGACAGGGTCGTCTTGCCGGTGCCGGACAGGCCAAAGAACACGGCCGTATCAACCGGATTGCCCGTGGCGTGGTTGGCAGAGCAATGCATCGGCATGATGCCCTTTTCTGGCAACAGGTAGTTCAGCAGGCTAAAGACCGACTTCTTGTTCTCGCCAGCGTATTCGGTGCCGCCGATCAGGATCATCTTGCGGTCAAAGTTCATCGCGATCACGGTTTCGGACCGGCAATCGTGTTTTGCCGGGTCTGCCTGAAAGCTGGGGCAGTTGATCACGGTGAAATCCGCAGTGAAATCGTCAAGGTCTTCGCGTTCCGGGCGTCGCAACATTGTACGGATGAACAGCCCGTGCCACGCCAGTTCGGTAACCATGCGGACGTTGATGGCATGACGCGGGTCGGCCCCACCAACCAGATCCTGCACAAAATACTCTTTGCCCTGCATATGCGCGATCATGTCAGTATAAAGGGCGTCAAACCCTTCGGGAGACATTTCGGCGTTGTTTTCCCACCAGATCGTGTCAGTCACGCTGGGTGTCTTTACAACATGTTTGTCCTTCGGAGAGCGGCCAGTGAACTTGCCGGTTGTGACCAGAAAGGCACCACCGTTACCAAGTGTCCCTTCGCCACGCTTCAGCGCGGTCTCGACCAGCGCTGGCTCCATCAGGTTATAATAGACATCGCCCAGCCCTGTGATCTGTTGATCTTCAAGGCGGAACTGCGGGTTTACCCGTCCAAATGTCATGCAAATTCTCCTGTAGGCGCATAATATGACGGCACAGAGCAGACGTGAGCGCCCGACCCGGCCGCGACCCTTGCGGGCCATATCGCGCCTCTTAGCACGAGGGTTTGCGCAATGAACAGACGAGCGGAGGGAGTTAGCGCCATCATGCCAAACTTTGCCGTCAGAGCGCGACGTCACGGCAATCTTGCATGTCGAATCCGGTGAAAAGTGCGGCAATTTAGCCATTCCTAACCAAATTATGGCGGAAATGTGTCCGGCAAGCAGAGTGATTCGAAGTTAGAGATTGATTCGGGAGGGAAAAATGACGATCAATGTCACAAAACAAAAAAGCAAATATTGAGCAGTACAAGGAAACAGGCAATGTCAAAAATTGCATTGGTGGATGACGACAGGAATATCCTGACGTCCGTATCGATGACTCTTGAAGCCGAAGGTTTCGAGGTGGAAACTTACAACGATGGTCAGGCCGCGCTGGACGCGTTCAACAAAAAGCTGCCCGACATGGCCGTGCTGGACATCAAGATGCCGCGCATGGACGGAATGGATTTGTTGCAGCGCCTGCGCCAGAAAACCGCAATGCCGGTGATCTTTCTGACGTCCAAGGATGACGAGATTGACGAGGTGCTGGGGCTGCGGATGGGCGCGGACGATTACGTCAAGAAGCCGTTTAGTCAGCGTTTGCTGGTCGAGCGTATCCGCGCATTGCTGCGCCGTCAGGACGCGGTCGAGACCGGCGAGGTCGGGGATACCGAAGAAACCAAAGTGATGGACCGCGGTGATCTCAAGATGGACCCCCTGCGCCATGCGGTGACATGGAAGGGCAAGGACGTTTCCCTGACCGTCACTGAATTCCTGTTGTTGCAGGCGCTTGCCCAACGTCCCGGTTTTGTTAAGTCGCGCGACCAGTTGATGGACGTTGCCTATGACGATCAGGTCTATGTGGATGACCGCACCATCGACAGCCATATCAAGCGTCTGCGCAAGAAGATGCGCACAGCGGATGATGAGTTCTCCGCAATTGAGACGCTTTATGGTATCGGTTACAGATACAACGAAGAGTGATCTGATCCGGTGGCGATTGCCGAAAGGAATTTTGTGCGTGATCTAAGCACACCAGCGCGGGATGGCGATGTTGTTCTGGGCGACGATTGGGTCGCGCCGGACAATACCGGTTCCGATGAAATGCGCGTCCGCCGGGAACGGCGGGGGTGGTTTTCGCTGCGTGGCTCGCCGCTCACGCGCAAGATCATTACCTTTAACCTGATTGCATTGAATATTCTCGTGGCGGGTATTCTCTATCTGAATTCGTCACGCGATTCCCTGGCCGTACAACGGGCGGCGGGGCTGGTCTCCGAAGCGGAGCTTATCGCGGATGTGATTGAGGCCGGGCTGCCAAAGGACGCAGCCGTTGATCTGGCCACCGGCGTTGACGTCGCCGCCGTTCTTGATGGCATTGATTTGCGCAGTGGCATTGATGTTTTTGTGTATGACACATCCGAAACCCTGCTGGCCCGATCCAAGGGAGAGCTTGCCCTTGGATCATGGGACGATCCCGGTTCCCACGGCCGCACTGTCCTTACCGACGGGCTGAACTGGATTTGGGAACAGCTTACCGGTCTGATCGGCGCGTCAGAGCCACGCACTGTCCTGCCGCTGACCGAGCAATTCAAGCCGTTGGTCGCCAAAAGCCTGCAAAGTGGTCCGCGCATCGAGGAAACACTTGATGGCGAAGGGGGCACCCTTTTCACCGTGATGACCCCGATCACCCAGAACGGCACCAGCATCGGTGTGGTTGCGATTGCCTCGGCTGCTGGCGAAATCGACAAACTTGTGCGCGGCGAACGCGAACGTGTATTGCAGATGTTTGTCATCGCAACCCTTGTTTCTGTGGGGCTCAGCCTTGTCTTGGCCTCGACCATCGCCAACCCGCTGGCCGATCTTGCCGCTGCCGCTGAGCTGGGCCGTGACAAGGATGCCCGCAAGGTGAACCCGGGCCGTATCCGTATCCCCGATCTGACCGCCCGTCCTGATGAAATCGGGCGTCTGTCCGGGGCTCTGCGCGGCATGGTGTCCGCGCTTTACAACCGGATCGACGGCAACGAACAATTTGCCGCTGACGTGTCTCACGAGATCAAAAACCCGCTGGCCTCGCTGCGCTCTGCGGTGGGGACGTTGCGCATGGTGAAACGCGACGACCAACGCGAAAAACTGTTGGATGTCATCGACCACGATGTGCGCCGCCTAGACCGCCTAGTCAGCGATATTTCCAACGCGTCACGGCTTGATGCCGAGTTGGTGAAGGAAGAAGAAGAAGAATTCGACCTGCTGAATATGGTGGCAAACCTTGGCCAGTATCTGGGGGAAGATGCCAGAAAAAAAGGTATCGATTTCATCACCGATTTGCCTGAGGAGCCGATTACTGTGCTGGGCTTGGAGGCGCGTCTGGCGCAGGTGTTTGTCAACTTGATCACCAATGCGATTTCCTTTTGCGAAGACGGTGATGCGATCCGCGTTTGGGCGCGTAAACGGGAAAACCGTGTCCTTGTGGTAGTCGAGGACACCGGCCCCGGCATTCCCGAACAATCCTTAGCCAAGGTGTTCAAACGGTTCTATTCCCAACGCCCGGATGAGCATTTCGGCAATAACTCGGGCCTTGGTCTGGCGATTTCGAAACAGATCGTAGAGGCCCATGGCGGCGTGATTTGGGCCGAAAATATTCGCCCCACCGAGGCCGACATCACCTCTGATCCGCTTGGCGCGCGGTTTGTGGTCGGCCTGCCTACCTGAGGCATGTCGATACAGGCCCCTTCAACCACAATTCATGCAACCAGCGTCTGTCTGGACGGGCGCGCCCTGTTGATCTGCGGCGACAGTGGCACGGGCAAGTCGGCGCTGGCCCTGCAATTGGTCGCCCTCGGGGCCAAACTGCTTGCGGACGACCGCACCACACTTGACCTTGTCGATAACAGGCTACACGCCCGCTGCCCGCCCGCCATTTCGGGACTGATCGAGGCGCGGGGCGTTGGAATACTGCGTCTTCCAGCGGCAGACCCGGCCGCGGTGACGCTGGCCGTCGATCTGAACAGATCCGAAACCGCGCGCCTGCCCGCCCCCCACAGCACCAGCTTTCTGGGTACTGCGCTGCCCTGCCTCTGGGGCGCTTCCGGGTCACATTTTCCGGCTGCCGTCTTGCATTGCCTGCGCCATGGGATAAGTCACAATGTATGAGCGATTTCACGCCTTCATCCACCGCCCCGTTTCCCTTGCCGAAACGCCGCATCGTGCTGGTGACCGGCCCCTCGGGCGCGGGCCGTTCCTCGTCTCTCAAGGTGCTTGAGGACGCCGGTTTCGAAGCCATCGACAACCTGCCAATTCGTCTCTTGCCTGCCTTGCTGGACGGCGCGGGGCAGGAACGCTCAGTTGCGCTGGGTATTGACGCGCGAACCCGGGATTTCTCGTCCAGTGCGCTGATTGATCTTCTGGGCCAACTCGCCGCCCGCGACGACCTAAGCGCTGAACTGCTCTACCTTGATTGTGCGGCGGATGTTCTGTTACGGCGTTTTTCGGAAACCCGTCGCAGACACCCTTTGGCCGGGGGCGGGCCGCCGGTTGTGGGGATTGAGCGCGAACAAGATCTGCTGCGTCCCCTGCGCGCCCGCGCGGATGTATTGATCGACACCACCGGTTTGACCATTCACGAACTGCGCAACGAGGTCGAACATTGGTTCTCCCCCGGCGGGCAACACTTTCTTACCATTTCCGTGCAATCCTTCTCTTATAAACGCGGGCTGCCGCGGTCGATTGACATGGTCTATGACTGCCGTTTCTTGCGAAATCCCTATTGGGAACCTGCGCTGCGTGCGGCCAACGGACTGGACCCACGCGTGGCGACCTATGTCGGACAGGACCCCCGGTTTGATGCTTTTGCGGATCAGGTTTTCGGGCTCAGTGAACTTTTGTTGCCGGCCTATAAACAGGAAGGCAAATCCAATATTTCCATTGCCTTCGGTTGCACGGGCGGGCAACACCGGTCTGTGACATTGGCAGAAGATCACGCAAAGCGGCTTGCACAGTTGGGCTGGCAGGTGTCAATAAGGCATCGAGAGCTTGATCGGCAGAACGAAGTGAAGGCACAGATGTGATTGGTATCGTGATTGTTGCACATGGCGGTTTAGCGCAGGAATATCTTGCGGCGATTGAACATGTTGTGGGGTCGCAAAACGGTATGCGGGCCATTGCCATCCAGGCCGACCATGACCGCGCCGTCAAACAGGACGAGATATGCGGCGCTGCTGATGCCGTTGATCAAGGGGCTGGTGTGGTCATCGTCACCGATCTTTTCGGCGGCTCCCCTTCCAACCTATCCTTGCGGGCCTGCCAGCCAGACAACCGGCGTATCATTTACGGTGCAAATCTGCCGATGCTGATCAAACTGGCAAAGTCACGCCAGATGGACGTGCCCGACGCCGTGCGCGCCGCTCTTGAGGCGGGTAAGAAATACATCGACAGCCAGAATGTCAGCACCTCCTAAAGGCACGATTAAATGACCCAGATTTCCCTAGAGATTGTAAACATCAAGGGCCTGCACGCGCGGGCCTCGGCCAAATTGGTCGAAGTGGTGGAGGCATTTGATGCCCGTGCCGAGGTCAGCAAGGATGGCATGTCTGCATCAGGTGACAGCATCATGGGGCTTTTAATGTTGGCAGCGGCCTGCGGAAGCACTATTGAAGTTGTCACTTCCGGCCCGGATGAGGTGCCTCTGGCCGAGGCATTGACCGCGCTGGTGGCAGATAAGTTCGGCGAGGGCGACTGACGTCCGCATATGGACCTGTAAAGGGTGACTGTCTTGGCAAATGACGTACAGCTGGTAACGGATGACACAGGTGTCGCGCAGACAGGAACCGATGCGGCGGCGGTGAAATACGACCGCAGCAGCCTGTCTTATGCCTCTACTTTCGATGATCCCATCAAAGCGCGCATCATCAGCGCCATTGAGCTGCTGACTGGCAAGCTGACGATCCTGCGGCTGGTGCGCAAGTTCGAACGCGACGGTGCCCCCACCGGGCAGGCCTTCTGGCGGGGCGCACTGGACACCATGGGTATTGACCTTACTACACCACAGGCCCAGCTGGATCGCATCCCAAAAGAAGGCCCCGTCGTTGTGGTCGCCAACCATCCGCATGGCATGGTGGACGGGATGATATTCGCTGACCTGATTGGCCGTGTGCGCCCGGATTATCGCATCCTGACACGCTCCCTGCTGACCTCCATCGACGAGGTCGCAGGCAGTTTTATGATTCCGGTGCCCTTTCCCCATGACCCCGACGCGCAACGCAAAGGCGTTGAAATGCGGGCCAATGCGATGAAACACCTTAAGGAGGGCGGTGTTGTCGCGCTGTTCCCCTCCGGGGTTGTTGCGGCCTCGGACACATGGTGGGGCTCGGCCGTCGAAGCGGAATGGAACGTCTTCACCGCCAAGATGATCCGCCGCTCTGGGGCCACCGTGGTGCCGATGAAATTCCCCGGGCAAAACAGCCGCGCTTATCAGATTGCCAATAAGCTCAGCCCGATGTTGCGTCAGGGCCTGTTGCTGCACGAGATTGTCCACGCCTGCAACAAACCTCAGGGGCCGATCGTTGGCCACCCGATACCGCAGTCCGAGATCGAAGAGCGGGCCAATGATCCGCGCGGCTTTATGGCTTGGTTGCGGGCGCATACCTTGGGGCTGAAAGATTAAAGCGTCCAGCCTTTAACCAGAAGTATTTCATAGCACCAATGCCCCGAGAACACGCAGCGTGGCAGGATCATGGGGGCCTGACCTTAAACCAGCCACCAGTCTCCCCTCTTTTTGGCCTTAAATACTGTCCGCACTCACCAACGCCCACCGCTCGCCTGCGTGGGCCGAATTCTCGCGCGCCTCATCCCCGCGACCTTAACCTTAATGGTGACCTGCCAGTTTTCCGTCAGGCATGGCGTTTTCGAACATTGGTGAGGCGCGATGCATCAGGTCTAGGGCCAGACGCATTGGGGAATGCTTCCGGCCTTAGATATTTCGATACCCACGTTAGCGGGTCGGAACCGGCACGTCCCCACGGTAGTCGTAAAAACCGCGCTGTGATTTGCGCCCCAGCCAGCCGGCCTCGACGTATTTAGTCAACAACGGGCAGGGCCGGTACTTGGTATCTGCAAGACCGTCGTGCAACACATTCATAATCGCCAGACAGGTATCCAACCCGATGAAATCCGCCAGTTCCAGCGGTCCCATTGGATGGTTCGCACCCAGCTTCAATGAACTGTCGATTGACTGAACGTTCCCCACGCCCTCATACAGCGTATAGACCGCTTCGTTGATCATCGGCATCAGAATCCGGTTTACGATAAAGGCGGGAAAGTCCTCGGCAGAGGCGGATGTCTTGCCCAGTCTTTCCACCACATTCTTGCAAGCGTCAAACGTCGGTGCATCAGTTGCGATGCCGCGGATCAATTCGACCAGTTGCATCACCGGCACGGGGTTCATGAAGTGGAACCCCATGAATTTCTCGGGCCGGTCGGTGCGGCTGGCCAGGCGGGTGATTGAAATCGAAGAGGTGTTCGATGTTAAAATCGTTTCCGGCTTAAGATGCGGGATCAGATCTTCAAAAATCGCCTGTTTGATGGTCTCGCGCTCGGTGGCGGCCTCGATGATCAAATCGTTGGGGCCCAGCTCGGTCAGCACAGTTGTCGTGGCAATCCGCCCCATGGCTGCTTTCATCTCGTCTTCGGAAATCTTGCCCCGTCCGACCTGCCGCGACAGGTTGCCCTCAATTGTATTGACCGCCGCTTTCAGGGCATCCGCACTGATGTCGTTCATCGTTACGTCATATCCCGCCAGTGCCATCACATGGGCAATCCCGTTACCCATTTGTCCTGCGCCCACGATGCCGATTGTCTGAATATCCATCAGAAGTCCTTTCAAGAGTTACGCCACAATAGGGGCTGGAAGGGGCGGGCTGCAAGGGCGCGAATTGCCGAGAATTAAAAGCAAAATCATCGCTTAACATTATCGCAAGCTGCACAGGCCACTGTGAGCCTCGGGTGAATAAAAAAGGTGGGTGAAATGACCTATGATGTATTGGGGGCTGCGCCTCTCGACTATCTGCCGTGCCGTTATGGCGCGTCAAAACTTCTGTTTCGGGGGCCAAAGCGCGATCTGAAACTTCCCTATCTGGCCTTTGTCGGGGCCACGGAAACATACGGAAAATTTCTCGACAAACCGTTTCCCGCGCTTGTTGAGGAGACGCTGGGGGTGAACTGTGCCAACTTTGGCCAGATCAACGCGGGCATTGATGCCTTTACCGCCGATCCTTTTGTCATGGATGCCGCGACAGAGGCGCAAATCGCTGTGGTGCAGGTGATGGGGGCGCAAAACATGACCAACCGGTTTTATGCGGTGCATCCGCGCCGCAATGATCGCCTCGTCAGCGCCTCAACCTTGCTTCGCACGATTTACCGCGAGGTGGATTTTGCGGATTTCCATTTCAACAAACATTTGCTGAAATGCCTGATGGAAGTTTCACCGGAACGCTTTCAAACCGTTCGCGAAGAATTGCAACAGGCGTGGCTGGCGCGGATGCGCCTGATGCTTAAACGTGTTGCGGGCAAGTCTATTCTCTTGTGGTTCTCCGACCATGCGCCGCTGGAAAGTGGTGCTACGCCCGATGACATTGGCCGTGACCCGCTGTTCGTGACCCGTGAAATGATGGATGAAATCACACCACTGGCGACCGAAGTGATCGAAGTTGTCGCCACAGACACGGCGCTGGCGCAGGGCACGCAGGGCATGATTTTTGACGAGATGGACGTGATGGCTGCCTCCGAAATGCTGGGCCCGCTGGCCCACCAACAAGCGGCGGACGCTTTGATCGAGGTCATCGGCAAGCTGCGGTAACTGTCAACCATCAGATGCGTTTGACCTGTGCGGCAAGTGCCTGCCTTCCCCAGGAACCGGCTATGGTGCGAAATGCACCGGATGGCCGGTTCCGCAGGACAGACCTACATCCAATAGTTAACTTATGCCGTAAATCTTGATCTTGTAATTAGGAAGGCAAGTACGCAACCAAGAGCGCAGACGAATACTCTAAAATATGGGGATGCAGGTTCGAACGCTGAGAAAACGCTAGTTATGAAAACAAGGCCGAAAACGCGACCAGACTGCAAAAGCTTTCAAGGTAGGGTGCCTCTTTTGCTGGAGGCAGTTTGAATTGCCTTAGTTTCCATTTCCAAAATAGCCTTGCTACCAAACACCAGAGCGCAAGCCACCAGGCAATCGCGAAGAGAGATGACCTAGGACAAAGCAAGGTTGTCAGAAGCTCAAATTTGCAATTTCTTGAAGTGAGGCTTGATGCTTAATAAATCCCCATTCGAAATCTAAGGATTCTGGATTGAGAATGGGAACACTATTGGTTTCAATGATTTGCCCTTTTTCAATTTTTTCACGACACATCCCGTCAGGGACGTTCAGGTCATAAAACTTATCGCGCTATGGATGCGCGGCGTTGCGCATACGTGGGCTTGGTCAATGCAAAAGGCCCGCCATTGCGGGCGGGCCTTTCGAAATTCCAGATTGGACAGAAGCGCTTAAAGCTTGTCCATCAGCTCGGGCACGGCCTCGAAGAGGTCGGCAACCAGTCCAAAGTCGGCAACCTGAAAAATCGGAGCCTCTTCGTCTTTGTTGATCGCGACGATAACCTTACTGTCTTTCATGCCGGCAAGGTGCTGGATCGCACCGGAAATACCAACAGCGACATACAGGTCAGGCGCAACAACTTTACCGGTCTGGCCGACCTGCCAGTCGTTCGGGGCGTAACCAGAATCAACCGCCGCACGGGACGCGCCAACCGCCGCGCCCAGTTTGTCCGCCAGCTTTTCGATCAGCGCAAAGTCCTCTTCGGAGCCGACACCGCGACCACCGGAAACAACAACACCGGCTGATGTCAGCTCGGGGCGGTCGGATTCGGCAACCTTGTCTTCAATCCATGAGGACAGGCCCGGATCGCCAGCTGCACCAACAGTTTCAACCGAGGCAGAACCGCCTTCGCCAGCGGCATCAAAAGATGCACCGCGGAAAGTGATTACTTTCTTGGCGTCAGTGGATTTCACGGTCTGAACCGCGTTACCGGCATAGATCGGACGCTCAAAGGTGTTGCCATCCACAACGCCGGAAGCGTCAGAGATGATCATCACATCCAACAGCGCAGCAACACGGGGCATGACGTTCTTTGCATCTGTGGTCGCAGGGGCCACGATGTGTTCATAGTCATCCGCCAGTGAAACGATCAGCGCCGCTGTCGCTTCGGCCAAACGGTGGCCCAGTGCCGCATCTTCGGCAACCAGAACTTTGCTGACGCCGTCAATCTTGGCCGCCGCTTCACCCGCCGCAGCGGCAGAGCCGCCCGCCGCAAGTACGGTCACGTCGCCCAATGCCTTGGCTGCGGTTACGGCCTTGGCCGTTGCATCCATGGACAGTTCGCCATCGGTTACTTCTGCAAGGAGTAGAACAGCCATTACACAGCCCCCGCTTCTTTAAGTTTCGAAACCAGCTCGTCGACGGAGCCCACCATGATGCCGGCGGCACGCTCTGCGGGTTCAACCGTTTTAACGATTTCCAGACGGTTCGCGATATCAACGCCATAATCTGCCGGTGTCTTCTCATCCATCGGCTTTTTCTTGGCCTTCATGATGTTGGGCAGGGAGGCATAACGTGGCTCGTTCAGACGCAGGTCAACAGTGATGACCGTAGGCATGGAAACCTCGATGGTCTGCAAACCGCCGTCAACTTCACGTGTTACCTTGGCCTTGTCGCCCGCAATCTCTACCTCAGAGGCAAAGGTCGCCTGCGACCACCCCATCAGCGCCGACAGCATCTGGCCGGTGGCGTTCATGTCGTTGTCGATCGCCTGCTTACCGGTCAGAACCAGACCGGGCTGCTCTTCGTCAACAATCGCCTTAAGGATCTTGGCTACGGCCAAAGGCTCGATGTCGTTGTGAACGTCATCTGTCGCAACAACCAGAATTGCACGGTCCGCACCCATCGCCAAAGCGGTCCGCAGGGTTTCCTGCGACTGTTTGACACCGATGGAAACCACGACGATTTCATCAACCTGGCCGGCTTCTTTCAGGCGGATCGCCTGTTCGACGGAAATCTCGTCAAACGGGTTCATCGACATTTTTACGTTGGCAAGATCAACACCCGATCCGTCCGCTTTGACGCGCACTTTCACGTTGTAATCAATCACGCGTTTGACAGGTACAAGCACCTTCATGAGCGTTCTCTCCTTGGTTACTGCGCGGCCCGTGTGGCCGTGCGATTCAAATTCTCTCGTGCAGGTTTAGCGAAAGCGTTTAGGGCGAAACAGGGAAAAATTACCTTACAGGCAACTAAGAACGCGGCGTTTTTCGCTGTTAGCGCTGCCACCCCTTTAGCGGTTGGCCCCCGGCACCCAAAGAACATCGTCTTTGCCGCCGTTGTTGGCCATTCGGGCCGCGACAAAAAACCAGTCACTCAGCCGATTCAGGTATTTTACCGCCACCGGATTGATCTCTTCGTGGTCGGCCAAAAGCACCGCCAGCCGCTCCGCGCGTCGGGCGACGGTGCGGCACACATGCAGATGGGCGGCCAGCGCCGTCCCGCCCGGCAAGATAAAGCTGCGCAGCGGATCGAGGGAGGCGTTCATCACATCAATCTCGGCTTCAAGCCGGTCCACCTGTGCGCTGGCAAGTCTCAAGGGCGGATATTCCGCATCCTTATCAGCGGCCATATCGGGACGGCACAGGTCCGCGCCCAGATCGAACAGGTCGTTCTGAATGCGAGACAGGGCCGCATCGGTTTCCTCCGTCGCTTCCAGCCGTGCCACACCGACAAAACAGTTCAGCTCGTCGCTGGTGCCGTAGGCGTCGACCCGCGCGTCGTGCTTGGCCACGCGTGCGCCATTGCCAAGGGCGGTTGTGCCACTGTCACCGGTACGTGTGTAAATCTTGTTCAGGACAACCATTAACCCCATCCTCCCCGCAGCCAGACAAAGACCGCAATCAGCAAAACCGCGACAAACTGCGCCGCAATCCGATAGCGCATTAACTTGTTGGCGTTCTTTTTGTTAAAGGCACCGCCACTGGCAAATCCACCCAGCCCCATCATCAAAACGACAACCACAACCAGCACCGCCAGCACGATTACAATAAAGAGTGGATCATCGGTCATCGGATTTTCCTTTGCGTGTTTTCATTGATGTAGCCGCCGCAGCGCACAACGCAAGCTTTTCAGCGGCTCAGAACCCAATCGAGCGCGCGGGTGGGCAGGATACGACGCAGCATACCAGACAGATAGGTCGGCAGTGTGACGTAATAGCGCGGGCGCGGGCGTGCGCTTTCGACCGCGTGGATCAACCGTTTTGTGACGGCATCGGGGGGCAATTCAAACCGGTCCGGCCCGGATGATTCGTATAAGCGTTTGAGCAGCGTGTTTTCATATTGCGTGGCGCGCGCTGAGTTTTTCCAATCCACCCAGCGTTCGAAATGCGGGATCGAATTGACCCTGATTTTTGACGTTACCGGGCCGGGTTCGATCAGGCAGATATGCACACCGGTGCCGCGCATCTCGATTCGTAGCGTATCTGTCAGCCCCTCCAGGGCAAACTTGGTGGCGTTATAGGCCCCGCGCCACGGCATGGTGACAAAGCCCAACACCGAGGAACATTGCACGATTCGCCCGCCGCCCTGTGCCCGCATGACCGGGATCACCGCACGGGTCAGGCTGTGCCAGCCGAAAAAGTTGGCATTGAATATCTCGCGCAGCGCATCCGTCGGCAGGTCCTCAACCGCGCCGGGTAATCCATGCGCACCGTTGTTGAACAGGGCATCCAACGTGCCCCCCGTGGCCGCCAGAACCTCGGCCAGAGCCGCATGGATGCTCGCCTCGTCTGTGTAATCGAGCAATGGCGCTTCGAACCCTTCCGCTTGCAGGCGGGCGCAGTCTTGGGGCTGGCGGCAGGCGGCAAACACCCGCCAGCCTCGGGCACGCATTCCATGCGCGGCATCATAACCGATGCCGCTGGAACAACCGGTGATCAGAATCGACTTGGCAAGGGGGGTGTCAGACATGAAAAAAAGCCTCCGGTTCAGGAGGCTTTCATCGCGTGCAATGTGCAGGATAGCAAGATGAATGGGGCCTGAGCCTAGCCGCTGGTCAGAAGGAACTCGGCCATCCAGCCGCCTTTGCCCCCATCAAGGGGTTCAAAGCGGACCCAGCCGTTGCCGTCATTCTGGATGATCTTCACAGCGTCGCCCTGAACCAGTCGGGACACGACGCCAAAGTCGGTGCCGGGCCCACCGCGAACGTTTACCCGGCTGCCTGTTACTGTACGGATGTCCGCGCCAGCATCGGCTGACACGTTTTGCAGGGTTGCGACGCCATCTGTAGGATCAATCAGGCTGGGGATGATCGCGGGTGTATCAGCCGAAGAGGTTACAAGGCTGGCGTTCTGGGGCACAAGGCTGGCGTCGTCTGCGACGAACCCTGTGGTTTGCGCCTCGGCAACATCGCTCAAAGATGTCAGGTTCAACGCCACACGTGTGACGCTGTTCTCCAATGGCGGATCGGTGTCCACGACGACCTTCGGCGCGGCGGCAACAACCACGGGTTCAGGCTGCACATAGATTTTCTTCTGGTTCGTCAGGGGAGAGGATTCGGATGCTTCCAGCCGCGCTTGTTTGATCGCGCTGGCGTCGAAATCGGACCCGCCGCTCATTTCATAAAAACTCCAGCCCAGAAAGCCGAAAGAAACCAGAATAAATCGTACCATCGCAACATCCCCATGTTTGTTCCCGTCGAGAGTGTAACATGCAATCCCGTCAATAGTTGCAATACATTGAAATATTTCCGGCTGCGCGGGGGAAAGTCGAAAAACTTCTCCCCCGTGTCTTTCGTGCCGCGTTGCAGCGTAATCCGGTCAAACGACCGCTTGCTGTGACCCGAAGGCCCGGCTACAAAACCCGCCATGTCAGATGTCACCGATCCCCCCGAGACCGACCCCAAAAATGTCTCCGAGCCACTGCGCCTTGCGCTGGGCGAACGCTATCTGACCTATGCTTTATCGACGATCATGCACCGCGCGCTGCCTGATGCGCGCGACGGGTTGAAACCGGTCCACCGCCGTATCCTCTATGCCATGCGCGAACTGCGTCTGGCCTCCAGTGGGGGATTCCGTAAATCGGCCAAGATTTCCGGCGATGTGATGGGGAACTATCACCCGCATGGCGATGCCGCGATTTACGACGCCATGGCGCGTCTGGCGCAGGACTTTAACGTCCGTTACCCGCTGGTCGACGGGCAGGGGAATTTTGGCAATATCGACGGCGATAACCCCGCCGCCAGCCGGTATACCGAGGCGCGGATGACCGCCGTGGCCGAGGCGATGCTGGAGGGGCTCAACGAAAACGCCGTTGATTTTCGCGAGAACTATGACGGGACGCTGACTGAGCCGGTTGTCCTGCCGGCACAGTTTCCGAATCTGCTGGCCAACGGGTCAACCGGCATCGCTGTGGGCATGGCGACCAATATTCCGCCGCATAACATTGCCGAACTTTGCGACGCCTGCATCCACATGATCAAAGTGCCCGATTGCCGGGATGAGACCCTGTTGAACTATGTGCCGGGCCCGGACTTTCCGACCGGCGGCGTGATTGTGGAACCAAAGGAAAATATCGCGACGGCCTATGCCACCGGCAAGGGTGGCTTCCGGCTGCGCTGCCGTTGGGAGGTGGAGGATCTGGGCCGGGGGCAGTGGCAAATCGTTGTCACCGAAATTCCTTATCAGGTGCAGAAATCCAAGCTAATCGAGAAAATTGCGGAACTGATTCAGGTCAAGAAGATACCGATTCTGGCTGATGTGCGCGACGAATCAGCCGAAGACCTGCGGATGGTGATTGAACCACGGTCCAAGAACGTCGACCCCGAGGTTCTGATGGGGATGCTGTTTCGCAATTGTGACCTTGAGGTGCGGTTCTCGCTGAACATGAACGTGTTGATCGATGGGGTAACCCCCAAGGTCTGCTCGATGAAGGAAGTGCTGCGCGCGTTTCTGGATCACCGCCGCGAGGTTTTGCAGCGCCGGTCAACCCACCGGATGGAGAAAATCGACCACCGCCTTGAGGTGTTGGAGGGCTTTATCATTGCTTTCCTCAACCTTGATCGCGTGATCGACATCATCCGTTATGACGAAGACCCCAAGGCCGCGCTGATGCGCGAGGATTGGGGGCGTGACCACGTGCGGGCGATGACCGAGGCGGATTATGTATCGCCGCCGGCGGGGGACGGCGAGCTGTCGGAGGTGCAGACCGATGCGATTCTGAACATGCGCCTGCGTTCCTTGCGCCGTCTCGAAGAGCTGGAGCTGATGCGCGAACAATCTGCACTGATGGAAGAGCGCGCCGGTCTTGAGGACTTGCTGGAAAGCGAAGACCTGCAATGGCAGACCATCAGCGACCAATTGCGGGCGACGAAAAAGCAATTCGGCAAGGACTGGATCATCGACGGTGTGCGGTGTGGCGACCGGCGCACAACCTTTGCCGAGGCCGGCGTGATCGAGGATGTGCCGCTTGAGGCGATGATTGATCGTGAACCGATCACGATTGTCTGCTCTGAAATGGGCTGGATTCGCGCGATGACGGGCCACATTGACCTGAATCGCGAGCTGAAATTCAAAGATGGTGACGGGCCGGGGTATATTTTCCACGCGGAAACCACTGATCGTTTGCTGGTCTTTGGTTCAAACGGGCGGTTTTACACTCTGTCGGCATCGACCCTGCCGGGTGGGCGCGGCATGGGGGAACCTGTGCGCCTGATGGTTGATTTGCCCAACGAGGCCCAGATCGTGGCTTTGTTCATCCACCAACCGGATCGCAAGCTGTTGCTCGCCTCTTCGGCGGGGGATGGTTTTGTGGTGCCCGAGAATGACGTGGTGGCGCAGACCCGATCAGGCAAACAGATATTGAACGTACGCGGCGACACAACGGCGCAGGTGTGCAAGCCCGTGCAAGGTGATGCTGTGGCTACGGTTGGGGAAAACCGCAAGGTGCTTGTCTTCCCACTGGAAGAACTGCCGGAAATGGGCCGCGGCAAGGGCGTGCGTTTGCAGAAATACAAGGACGGCGGATTGTCGGACGCGACCAGCTTTGTCCTTGCCGACGGCCTCAGCTGGCTTGACCCGGCGGGCCGCACCCGCACCGAGGTCGACCTAAGCGAATGGACCGGCAAACGGGCCGGTACCGGACGGATGGCCCCGCGTGGTTTCCCGCGTGACAACAAGTTCACCTGACCGGAGCGCGGATGAGCGATACGCCAATTCTTAACAGTCCCTGGCAGGCCGCGCCACAACCACAAGGTGTCCCCGTGGGGACATCTGCGGAAAACGGGATAGCTGTTGAGTTTAGTGGCAAACGCGGCGCGCTGTTCTGGCTGGCCTTGAAAACCGGCTTCTTCACAATCTTAACACTTGGCTTCTATCGCTTCTGGATGAAGACGCGGCTGCGGCGCTGGTACTGGTCGGCGATCCGGCCCGGCGGCCATGCGATGGAATACACCGGCGACCCGATGGAAAAACTGTTGGGGTTCTTCATCGCGGTGGTGATCCTCACGTTCTACATTGGCATCCTGAACCTGCTGCTGATGTTCATCAGCTTCTCGGTCTTTAACTCCTCTGTGATCGGGTATCTGCTGAGCTTTGCAGGGGTGATCCCGATCTGGTTCTATGCCCGCTATCGCGCGCGGCGTTACGTGCTGGCGCGCACCCGTTGGCGCGGAGTGCGGTTCGGGCTTGAAAAGGGTGCATGGGGGTTTGCCCTCCGCGCCCTGTGGTACTGGTTCTTGACGATCATCACAGCGGGCATCTTGTGGCCGCGCATGACCTTTCTGTTGGAGAAATACAAAACCGACCGGACGTTTTTCGGGTCGGCCAGACTGGTGCAGGGCGGACGTTGGCAGATGCTTTACCGCGCAGCATTGCCTTTGCTGGTCAGTCTGTTGGTGATGGCAGGCGCGGCTTTCTGGACCTTGCAGGTCGATCCGGTTTTTGACGGTGTGGAGATCGACGGCGAGGCGCTGGCGAACGAGATCGAGGAACTGGCCGCCGGAGATTGGTCTGGATTTGATCTGAACCGGCCTGAGCGCTTGTTGTTATTACCGCTGGCGCTGGCGGGCATTCTGTTTGGCATGATCTATTATAACTGGGCCAGCAAACGGATGATGGCCAACCACAAATCCGCCAATGGCATTCAATTTGCCTCCGCTCTCAGTGGGATGCGTGTCACCTTGATCTATGTTTTGGGCAATTTCATCGCCTATCTGATGCTGCTGCTGGGCATTGTCGCGCTGGTGTTTCTGGCGGCGGCGCTGTTCTCGGGCGGGTTCACGGTTTTCGAAGAAATACCGGGGGCAGCGCTGATGGCCGGTCTGCCGCGCTGGCTGTCGCTGGTTCTTTTGGCGGGGCTATACCTGTCGTTTTTCCTGCTTTGGGGTGTGCTGTATAATACTTTCGTCACCTTTCCCCTGATGCGCCATATGGCACGCACCACCAGCCTGCCTGTGGTTGTCGGCTTGCCGTTGATCAGCCAGCGCGCGCGGGATGAATTCGCCGAAGCCGAAGGCTTTGCCGAGGCGCTTGATCTGGGGGCGGCGATATGAGTTTGGGTTTTGATGGTCTGGGCGCGGCCTATTTCGACGGTGACAGCCCGGTGGCGCAGAATGTGTCGATGCATATTGCCGCAGGTATTTTGCAGATCGGCTTGGACGATGGCGTGATCCTGCGCTGGCCAGTGGAGGAGGTGCGCCAACTGCCTGATAGCGCGGGCGGCGATGTCGTGACCCTGCGCCGCACCACCGATCCGCTGGCGCGGCTTTGTGTGACGGATCAGAACCTGTTGAAACATTTGCCCGAACGCCACCGGGCTGCGCCGCCCAAGGGACGGGGGCGGCTGGCGGCTTGGGCCATCGCCGCTGTGGCCGCTGTTGGCGTGCAGATATTCGTATTGGTGCCCTTGCTGGCGGATAATCTGGCGGGTTTCATTCCCCCCGCAGGCGAGCGCGCGCTGGGCGAGGCGACCTTTGGCCAGATCCGCGAAGCCATGGACGAGACCGGCCTGAACCCGTTGCAAATCTGCGAGGGCCCTGAAGGGCGCGCCGCGCTGGAGGCCTTGGTGCAGCGTCTGAACCCCGACAGCGAGATGCGCCATGACATATCCTTGTCGGTGCTGGATCACGACATGGTGAATGCCTTTGCGCTGCCGGGTGGGTTTGTCGTGCTGTTTCGTGGCTTGATCGAGGCGGCGGAAGGGCCGGATGAGCTTGCATCGGTCCTGGCCCATGAGATTGGCCATGTGGTCAGCCGTGACCCGACGCGTCACGCCTTGCGCTCGGCGGGGTCTATCGGGATTTTAGGCTTGCTGTTTGGCGATTTCGCGGGCGGGGCGGCGGTATTGTTTCTGACGGAGCGCTTGATATCGGCGCAATATTCGCAGGCTGCGGAAACGGCGGCGGATGAATTCGCCCATCGGATGCTGGCGCAGGCCGGGATCAACCCGGGTGCGCTCGGCGATATGTTTGCCACGATGCGGGAAGAGGGCGGAGATGCGAACGGGGTGATTGCGCATCTCCTCAGCCATCCGGCGCTGGACGCACGGATCAAAGCGGCCCATGCGCAGGTCGATGCCGGCGCGGTGTACACCCCTTCTATGTCAAAGGCAGACTGGGCCGCGGTGCAGGCAATTTGTAATTAGGGGCAACCCTTACCGGCGCTGGTGCTGTCAACGGATTGCACGCTGCCCGGTGCTGCGGTATCGCTGAACCGGATCAAATTCGGGGGCTTTCGCCAAATGACACGTGTTTTTGCAATTTTGACCAGCCTTGTCTTGCTGGCTGCCTGCAACGGGGCGCGGGATCTGGGCGACGCGCCGGTGCCCTTGGGCGATTTCAAACTGGTGCATAATATTGCTGTGGCCCCCAAGGCGTTTAAAGGGCCGCTCAGCCGGGAGGTCAGCGAAGCAGAGCTGACCAAGGCGCTGACCGATGCCACCGCCGAGCGGTTCGGGCGGTATGACGGCGCACGCGGCTATCATTTCGGGATGAGTATTGAGGGCTATGTGCTGGCACAGCCGGGCATCCCCTTGGTGTTCGCGCCAAAATCGATTCTGGTGATCAATCTGACGGTCTGGGACGATGCCAAAAACCTCAAACTGACGCCAAAGCCGCATCAATTCACGGTGTTGGAATCATTTGATCAGGGCCCGGTTGTCGGGTCTGGCTATACCAAATCCGCGCAGGAACAGCTGAAGAACCTCAGCCAAAACGCAGCGAAGCAGATTGAGACCTATCTTGTGAAGCAAAACAAGGAAAAAGGCTGGTTCAATGGCAGCGAAGAAACAGTCGCGGTCACGGAATAACGGCTGCGTTGAAACACGCTTGATTTTACCGGCCAGACCCAATACATCGCCCGCCATAACGCATGTCAGAATTCTCTGGCAGATTCCATATCGGGCCCGCGTGGCCCCTCAATAAACAAAGGGTGCTACCACCATGGCAAAGGAAAAGTTTGAACGTAACAAACCGCACGTCAACATCGGCACAATCGGCCACGTTGACCACGGCAAGACCACACTGACGGCTGCGATCACCAAGTATTTCGGTGACTTCAAAGCCTACGACCAGATCGACGGCGCGCCCGAAGAAAAAGCACGCGGCATCACCATCTCAACCGCCCACGTGGAATACGAGACAGAGACACGCCACTATGCGCACGTCGACTGCCCCGGCCACGCCGACTATGTTAAGAACATGATCACCGGTGCGGCGCAGATGGACGGCGCGATCCTGGTTGTGAACGCGGCCGACGGCCCGATGCCACAGACTCGCGAGCACATCCTGCTTGGCCGTCAGGTTGGCATCCCGTACATGGTTGTTTACATGAACAAAGTTGACCAGGTTGACGACGAAGAGTTGTTGGAACTGGTTGAAATGGAAATCCGTGAACTGTTGTCCTCTTATGAGTACCCAGGCGACGACATTCCTGTGATCCCTGGTTCCGCTCTGGCGGCGATGGAAGGCAACAAGCCAGAAATCGGTGAAGAATCCATTAAGAAACTGATGACGGCGGTTGACGAATATATCCCGACACCAGCACGTGCTGTTGACCAGCCGTTCCTGATGCCAGTGGAAGACGTATTCTCGATCTCTGGCCGTGGTACAGTTGTGACCGGTCGTGTTGAGCGCGGCGTGATCAACGTGGGTGATTCAATCGAGATCGTTGGTATTCGCGACACGAAAACAACAACTTGCACGGGCGTTGAAATGTTCCGCAAGCTGCTGGATCGTGGTGAGGCCGGTGATAACGTTGGTGTTCTGCTGCGCGGTATCGACCGTGACGGCGTTGAGCGTGGTCAGGTTCTCTGCGCGCCCAAGTCTGTGAACCCGCACACCAAGTTCGAGGCAGAAGCCTATATTCTGACCAAAGAAGAAGGTGGCCGTCACACGCCATTCTTCGCGAACTACCGTCCACAGTTCTACTTCCGTACCACAGACGTCACCGGTACCGTTGCACTGCCAGAAGGCACTGAAATGGTTATGCCTGGCGACAACCTGAAGTTCGACGTTGAGCTGATCGCACCCATCGCGATGGAGCAGGGCCTGCGTTTCGCGATCCGCGAAGGTGGCCGTACCGTTGGCGCGGGCGTTGTGTCCAAGATCACTGAGTAATCAACAGCGCCAATGCGTTGTTGACGGTGCCGGCAGCCGGTGCCGAAGAAAACAGAAGGCCGCTCCAAATGGGGCGGCCTTTTGCGTTGCGGGGGAGGGGGACAGGGGGGCAGTGGCGGATGATTCCCCGAAACAACAAAATCGTGAGCAAAGAAAACTGACAACCCCGCCGCGACGCGCTAGGGTTTGGCCATGAAACTTAAAACACACTTATTGCTGCCGCTTGTTGCCATGATCATGGTGTTCATCCCGCTGTGGGGGATGGCCGCCGAAATCGACCGGTTCGAGGGAACCTTTACCGGTCAGGCCGAATTCACCGTAAACGGCGCGGCGCAAAAACGCGATATGAGTACCACCATAAAGGCGCAAAACGATGGGTTTGTCCTAAGCTGGACCTCGGTGACCTTTCGCAGTGACGGGCGCACCAAAGAAGCGACCTATACCATCCAGTTTGTGCCCTCTGCGCGGGATAATATCTTTCAATCCGCGATGAAAAAGAACCTTTTTGGCAAAGCCACACCGCTGGACCCGTTGCAGGGCGAACCCTTTGTCTGGGCGCGGTTCGAGGGGGATATGTTTTCGGTGTTTTCCCTGTTTATCAACGAGACCGGCGATTACGAGGTGCAGGAATTCCACCGTAGCCTTGCCGAAGGCGGGCTGGACCTTTTGTTCCGCCGATTCCGCAACGGGACGCTTGATCGCGAGATAAAAACCCTGCTGTTGCGGCAGGATTAATGGGGCCTGACCCAAGGGGCAGAGGCAGGCATGGTGGTGCGTGAATTCACCGTTGCTGCGCGGCAAAAAGAGTTGGCGCGTAACATAACGCAGGCAAACCGCAGAGAAACGCGCAAACAGATTCAAAATCCGCAAGCTTTCTGCGATCTGCTCTTGATCGTTGTTCGAATTACGACTACCCCGTGGGTCGGCATAGGGGTTTAGCTCAGTTGGTAGAGCATCGGTCTCCAAAACCGAGGGTCGTGGGTTCGAGTCCCTCAGCCCCTGCCATTTTCCAGAATACTTGTTGGTTTCCTGATTCTAGCGGGCGGGCGTCTGGTGGAATTCTTTTGTCAGCACGGTGTCGGGCTTTTCGGTAGCTTCCCAGTCAGCGAGCAGGGCGTCGCTTTGACCGGTGAATCTGTCGTCTTGCAATGACCAGCCCTGCACGCGGTCCAGCCGGAAATGGCGCAGGGCCCGGCGCAGTTCACACCATGCGACGATGGTGACGGCATCGACATAATAGATCAGGGCCAAGGGCCAGATCGTCCGATGTGATGTTTGGCCTGCGGCATCCTGATAGTTCAGCGTTACCTTTTGTTCGTCACGGATGGCGGCACGCAAAGTGCTAAGGTTGATGGTCTGGATTTCGTCCAATCCCCAGCTTGAGCTGATCAAACGTTGCGTGCCGGGCGCCGCTTCATTGAGTTTACGCGCCGCACGCCCTGCGGCGCGCCAGAGACTGACATCACCTGTGCGGGCAATCAGGCTGAGGCCGACGGCAATTGCCTCGGCTTCCTCGACATCCAGATTGAGCGGCGGCAGGTCGTAGCCTTTGCGCATGACATACCCAATGCCGGCCTCGCCATAGATCGGGGTCTGCATAGCCTGAAGCGTGGCGATATCGCGGTAGATCGTGCGTTTGGAGACCTCAAGCATGTCGGCGATTTGCTGGGCGCGCAGGGGGGCTTTGGCCGCGCGCAGCAGTTGGATGATCTCGAACAGGCGGGCAGATTTCGACATGCGGGACCTTTGATATTTTGTCATCCCTACCTTAACGCTGCTGACATCTAGTTGTCAGCAGTGGTGTCGTATCTGAGCGGTGGAAACCGAACAGGAGATGAGGATGGACAGCAGGCGAACCGGTGTTGTGTTGGTGGTGATTTCCGCCTTTGTGTTCAGCACAGCAGGTATTTTCACCAAGAGTATTCCCGTCGCAGCATGGGATATCATTTTTTGGCGCGGGGTTTCTGCCGCGGGGTTCACCCTTGTCTATCTGGCGGCGCGGGGCATGTTTGTGCAGGAGGTTCAACAGTTCGGCAGGCCCGCTTTGGCGGTGACTTTGATGATGGGCGCGGGGACCGCAGCGTTCATTCCGGCATTTAAGTTAAGCCATGTGGCCAATGTTGCCTTGATCTATGGGGCTGCGCCATTTTTTGCCGCCGCCCTGGCGTGGGTCTGGCTGCGGGAACTGCCCAGCCGGACGGTGATCGTGGCAAGCGGTGTCGCCTTTTGCGGTGTCATCCTGATCGTTGCCAGTTCGCTGGGCGGTCTGGCGCTGCGGGGCGATCTGTTGGCGTTGTTTATGACGCTGATGATGGCGGCGACCATGGTGGTTTACCGTGCCTATCCGCAGACCACCGCGGCCTTGCCGGCGGCGCTTTCGTCGGTGGTGTTATTGCCGCTCTCCTATTGGTGGGGCGATCCCTTTGCGGTGCCCTTGGCGCAACTGCCGTGGCTGGTGTTGTTTGGTCTGGTGTTTGCGCTGGCTTCGGTCACCCTGTCCGAAGGGGCGCGGCGGTTGCCGCCTGCCGAAACGGCCTTGCTGTCGATCCTAGAGATGCCGCTGGCCCCGCTTCTTGCTTTTGTGCTTTTGGCAGAGCGGGTGCCTCCACAGGTGATCCTTGGCGGGGGTATTATTCTGTTGGCGGTGATATGGTCGCAAACGCGGGGAGGGGGCCGTTAACCCTGTCCCTGCCACGCCCCGGATTTGCCATAATCCTGCCTACGGACTGTCCAGATGCCCTGCTATGCCAAAGCGGCAAAGGGCAAGGTAACAGTTACGATGAAAGAAATGCACAGCGATCCGCAGGAAAATGCCACGGGGCAGGGTGGTACGCATCACGAAGGGGCAGAATTGGACCCCAAGGCGCTTGCAGCGATTCGTGATCTCCTTGTCTCGGAAACCGCAACTGAGGCCGAGGTCCCAACACCTGAGTTGCCCGATCCTGCCCCTGTGCGTCACACAAACACTGCCGGACTGGCCCGCCTGCCGGACATTGCGCCGGCACCTGTGTCGCCGCAGCGGGCCACTGCGAAACGCGCAGCAAAGCGCAAACCGGCCAAGCGCCCCGCAAAAGGCCCGGGTCTCTTTCGCCGAATGATATCATCTTGTGTCGGCTACCGGCCATCAACCAAGGTTGTGCTCTGGGCCGGCTTTGCCCTGTTGCTATTCCTGCGCCCTGTTCTGGTGATTGGTCTGTCCTTGCTGGCGGCGTTGGTGATGATCGGCGTTTTTCTTGTGGTGGGGTATGATAGGTTCTGGCGCGGTGCGATGAGGGCTGCATGTTGGTACGCAAGCCGCCACCCCGACCGTGCCGCCGCGATGCACGAGAAACTGGATGCATTTGCCCTGAAATGGGATGCGGTGCTGGACCGATTTCCCGAGGGTTCAGTGGATGGTCTGTATCTGCCCGATTTCGACAGCATGGTCACCGCTGACGCCCGCCATGACGCGACGATGGAACGCCGGTTTGCCGATATGGCGGAGAACGAAGGCTGAGCCAGCCGCAGGAGGCGACTTGATGCAGGCTTGAAACCCTGCGCCACAGCCGCTAGATGCCCATAAGCGCGTTTTTCAAGGACACTCACATGGCGATGACCAATCCACTTCAGTTCATCCAGCAGGCCCGTGCCGAGGTTGGCAAGGTCGTTTGGCCCACCCGCCGCGAGGTGATGCTGACCACAGTGATGGTTTTCATCCTTGCTGCGCTGACGGCCGTATTCTTTGCCATCGTTGATATTCTTATCCGCGGCGGGCTGAACGGCGTTCTGGGGATGTTCGGCTAGGCCGCTCTATCTGCGGGTGTTGCTCAAAAATACCATGCACAGGCTTGAATCCCAATCCGGCAAGGGTTATTGCCATTTTCAGACCTGATGAGGCGTGCGGCGAATCGAGCCCGCGCGCCCTTTTTTATTCAGGTATTCACGGATCAGATGGTAGGGCTACGGGCCTGAGCATCGCAATGACAGGGACATAGTTTCAGATGGCAAAACGTTGGTATTCGGTCAGTGTCCTGTCCAACTTTGAAAAGAAGATCGCCGAGCAAATCCGCACCACAGCGGAAGAGCAGGGTCTTGAGGATCAGATCGACGAAGTGCTGGTTCCCACCGAAGAGGTGATCGAGGTGCGTCGCGGTAAGAAAGTGACGACCGAGCGCCGCTTTATGCCGGGCTACGTTCTGGTGCATATGGAAATGTCAGATCAGGGCTATCACCTGATTAACTCGATCAACCGCGTTACCGGCTTTCTGGGGCCACAGGGCCGTCCAATGCCAATGCGTGATGCCGAAGTTCAGGCGATCCTTGGCCGCGTCCAAGAGGGCGAGGAAGCACCACGCACGTTGATCCACTTTGAAGTGGGTGAGCGCGTTAAGGTTGGCGATGGTCCGTTCGAAGACTTTGACGGTATGATCGAAGAAGTCGATGACGAGAACCAGCGCTTGAAAGTCTCCGTATCGATCTTTGGCCGTGAAACGCCGGTCGAACTGGAATTCACCCAGGTTATCAAACAGACGTAAGTGTGGCGGCGGGGGCATCTCCGCCCTACGGCTTTCGCGGCCCCGCGCTGACGCTGGGGCCGGTTTGAAATTCACATTCTCTCGTGGCACTCTGAACGTTGACCGACGTTCTTTCCGGCAAACTGGTCTGTTGCCCGCCGTCACGAGGACCGCAGATGATGCGACTTAGACTGATGTTTTCCCATGCAAGTGTCCGGGCAATGGGGCTTGCAGCCGTTATTGGCTGCGGGTTTCTGATCCTGCATGCACCGTGGTGGGCATGGTTGCTGGTGCCGCTTGGCATTGGTGCCCAGATGCTGAACGAATACAGTCTTCACAGGTTTATCTTTCACTTGCCGCCACCGGAACGGCAGTGGGCCTTTGATATGTTGTATCAGGCGCATTACGGGCATCACGATTTCCCGACCAATCACGGATTGTTTTTTGTGCCGGTTTGGGTGGCGCTGCCTGTGCTTGCTGTTAACTTCTGTTTGGTTTGGGCGTTGGCGACAGTGCTTGGCATACCTGCCGCCTTTGATATCGCCGTGGCTATTGTCATGGTGGGCGGGGTGTCGACGTTCCTGACCTATGAATGGTTTCACATGACGGCGCATCTGACGGTGCCGAAAACACGGGTTGAACGCCATGTGACAACCTTGCACAACCAGCACCACTTTCGCGATTTTTCCAAGTGGTTCCATGTTTCTCCGGGTGGAGAAGTGATTGACCGCATGATGTATACGGCGATTGATCGGGATGCCCTGAAGGCACAGCAGCGGATCGAGTTCATTCGCACCCTTGGTCTTTCGCCGGATGATCCGCGGCTGATCAGCGCGCGGGCGCGATTTGCCGGCAAGTACGGCTTGTCCCCGACCGAGCTGGCACAGGCCGCCGCTTCCTGAGGTTCGTACCGTGAGGGAGGGCGGCCCTGTCAGTGCCCACATCCGTTGATCGACGCCCTTGCAATATCGCCCGCGCCCCTATAACCCGCAGCAATCGCCCGCAAAGGCGATTCACCACCGTGGGAGGCGCGCGTGCCGCGGCACGCAGACCAGACCACGCAACACATGGCCCCGCGGTCGCGACCTAGGGGCGTTGAAAAGGAGAAGGCCAATGGCCAAGAAACTCGTCGGTACGATGAAGTTGCAAGTTAAAGCGGGTCAAGCAAACCCGTCCCCACCCGTCGGTCCAGCATTGGGTCAGCGCGGCATCAACATCATGGAATTCTGTAAAGCGTTCAACGCCAAGACAGCGGACCTGGAGCCCGGTGCCCCTTGCCCGACCGTGATCAGCTATTATCAGGACAAGTCCTTTACCATGGACATCAAGACGCCTCCTGCGTCCTACTACCTGAAAAAAGCCGCCAAGATTAACTCTGGCGCCAAGCTGCCGAGCCGCGAAACCGTTGGCACAGTGACCGCTAAGCAGGTGCGTGAAATCGCCGAAGCAAAAATGGCTGACCTGTCCGCAAACGACGTGGATCAGGCGATGAAGATCATTCTGGGCTCTGCCCGGTCTATGGGCATTGAGGTGAAGTAAGATGGCAAAATTTGGAAAACGCACACGCGCGGCCCGCGAAGCATTTGCCGGCAAAGAGAACGTAACAGTTGAAGAAGCTGTGGCGCTGATCAAAGGCAACTCGAAGGTCAAGTTTGACGAGACCATCGAAATCGCCATGAACCTTGGTGTTGACCCACGTCACGCAGACCAGATGGTCCGCGGCGTTGTTGGCCTGCCAAACGGCACCGGTAAAACCATGCGTGTTGCAGTATTCGCACGTGGCCCAAAGGCCGAAGAAGCGACAGCAGCAGGTGCCGATATCGTTGGCGCAGAAGACCTGATGGAAATCGTGCAGTCCGGCAAGATCGAATTTGATCGTTGCATCGCGACACCTGACATGATGCCAATCGTTGGTCGTCTGGGTAAAGTTCTTGGCCCGCGCAACCTGATGCCGAACCCAAAAGTGGGCACGGTGACCATGGACGTAGCGGACGCTGTGAAAGCGGCCAAAGGCGGCGAAGTTCAGTTTAAGGCTGAAAAAGGCGGCGTTGTGCATGCCGGTGTTGGCAAACTGTCCTTTGACGAGGGCAAGCTGGTTGAAAACATCCGTGCCTTTGTTGGTGCGGTTGCCAAGGCCAAGCCTGCTGGCTCCAAGGGCACCTACATGAAGCAGATCAACCTCAGCTCTACCATGGGCCCGGGCGTATCTGTTTCTGTGGACAACGCGATCACTGAATAAGCGTTAGCGACATTTGATTGGGAAAGGGCGGTGAAGCATTCACCGCCCTTTTTCTTTTTGCCCCTCCGTTTTCGCCGCATGGGCTTGGCGCCACGGTGGCGGGCAAAAGCGGCGGGGGGCGGCCAATTGACTTGTCCGGGGAAATCATCCCCCCTAACAAGATGGGGAAGGTGGAGGGTGCCGTGACAGACAGGCTGACTGCGATTGTAACGATTTGTCGGGACGACCATTTCTATCTGAAACGGTTTGTCGCCTATTACGGTGGCCTGTTCGGGCGCGAGAACCTTTATATCGTCAGCCATGGTGACGAGCCGGAAGTGCGCGCCCTTGCGCAGGGCTGTAATGTGATCCCGATACCGGACACGCAAGCGAATAATTTCACCATCCTGAAGTCCCGCACGATGAATCATATCAAGGATGGGCTGCGCCAGTGGTTCAAACATGTGATCGTGGTGGATGTGGACGAATTTCTGGTGGTGGATCCGGCGGCAGGTATGAACCTGCGCGAATGGCTGGATCAGGCCAAGGGCAACACGATCTATACCGCTATGGGGATGGAGATTGTGCATCTGCGCGACCGTGAACCTGAGGGGGTTGAGAGCGGCATCATCGGGCCGCGTATGTTTGCGCAGATTGATTTGCATTATGCCAAGCCCTGCATCGTGTCGCGGGGGGGCAAGCTGGCGCGGGGCGGGCATTACGCGGCTTACCGCAGGCTGAACATGCCGGATTTCCTGTATCTGTTTCACATGAAATACTGCGATTTCGGGGTGTTTCAGGATACGCTGAACCGGCGCAGCGCCTTTGTCGAGGAGCAGGCCCAACATGGTGATGGCAAGGTGCGCTCGAATCCGCAGTGGTTTGCCAAAAACCGCGATGATGAGGCGGTCTTTGCCAAATTTTCCCAGCGTCCGGTGGTGCAGGGGCTGGACCTGAGCCATGTGCGTCAAGGGATGCATGATACATGGCGCAAGCGCACAGAAACGCTGTGGCATTTTACCCATACGAAATATGACGAGATTTACCAGTTGCCGGACAGGTTCGCCGGGGTGGATGGGGAGTGAATTTTCTCCTGCGTGGTGTTGTCGTTTCCTGTGGTGATGCCTGAGCTGGTGCGCTGGCCGCCCCGATATCTCAAGATTTCGTGAGAATTGAGCGGGCAGTCGGGTTTCAGGGGTTGGAAATCCTCATCCGAACAGTTAATTCAGCCTTCAAGCACAAAAGCGCGATTCGTCGCGCTTTTGTGCTTTTCGTCCGAGACGGTGGGTGCTGGCGCTTTTTTCCAGCATAATTCCTGCCTGAGACGGGAAAAGGTAATTTCTTCGGATCGCCCGAGACGGCTCTCCGCAGTGACGCACCCGGCCCCCGTAAGGACCCGAATGTCGGGACAATCTATGTTCCGGCAAAACTGAGCCGGAGGGGTAACCCTCCCTTACTGGAGTGAAACTGTGGATAGAGCACAAAAAGAACAGTTGGTCGACGAGCTCGGCCAAATCTTTGAAAGCTCTGGCGTCGTTGTGGTATCTCACTACGTCGGTTTGACAGTTGCTGAAATGCAGGATCTTCGGGCGCGCGCACGTGCGGCTGATGCATCTGTGCGTGTTGCCAAGAACAGGCTCGCCAAAATCGCCCTTGAAGGGAAGCCATGCGAAAGCATCGCGGACCTTCTTGAGGGGATGACCGTTCTGACCTTTTCTGAGGATCCTGTGGCTGCGGCCAAGGTTGCTCAGGAGTTCGCCAAGGAGAACCAAAAGTTCGTTATCCTTGGTGGTGCAATGGGTGAGAACGCTCTGGACGTCGCCGGTGTTGAATCCGTGTCCAAGATGCCTTCGCGGGAGGAGCTTATCTCCACCATCGCGGGCATGCTGGGCGCACCTGCATCCAACATCGCCGGGGCCATTGGCGCACCTGCAAGCAACATCGCATCCATTTTGTCCACCATCGAGGACAAAGCTGCGTAAAGCATATCGTCAAGCTGGCGTGTTGAAACAACACGTTGGAACACACATATTGTTAACGGAAAGAGCTAAAACATGGCTGATCTGAAAAAACTGGCAGAAGACATTGTTGGTCTGACACTGCTTGAAGCACAAGAACTGAAAACCATCCTCAAAGACGAGTATGGCATCGAACCAGCCGCCGGTGGCGCTGTAATGATGGCTGGCCCAGCAGACGCTGGCGGCGCCGCAGAAGAGAAAACTGAATTTGACGTCGTTCTGAAGAACGCCGGCGCTTCCAAGATCAACGTGATCAAAGAAGTCCGCGGCATCACCGGTCTGGGCCTGAAAGAAGCCAAAGACCTGGTTGAAGCCGGTGGCAAAATCAAAGAAGGCGTCGATAAAGCCGAAGCCGAAGACGTAAAAGCCAAGCTGGAAGCAGCTGGCGCAGAAGTCGAACTGGCGTAAGCTGGTGGGTTTCACCCATCCTGCGTAGGGTGGGTGAAACCCACGCGTTCGCGCGTAAAACATTGGCTGGATGGGGAGATTTCCCTGTCCAGCCAAACCTGTCTTGAAGGGTGCTTTGGTTGAAAAGCCTCCTTCTGGAAAGGTCCATAGGTCGGAAGGTGTGCGGTGGGACGCATGCCAGCATAGACCGGATTGATCCGCTCTGTTGGACGCGTCACGGCCCCGGTGGCGGCGTTCAGGCAAGAGATACGAAAGGTATTACGACACATGGCACAATCCTTCCTTGGCCAGAAGCGTCTCCGTAAATATTATGGCAAAATCCGCGAAGTGCTGGACATGCCGAACCTTATCGAGGTTCAGAAATCTTCCTACGACCTGTTCCTGAACTCTGGTGACGCTGAGACGCCCACCGATGGCGATGGCATTCAGGGTGTGTTCCAGTCGGTTTTCCCGATCAAGGACTTCAACGAAACCTCCGTGCTTGAGTACGTCAAGTACGAGCTGGAAAAGCCGAAATACGACGTTGAGGAATGTCAGCAGCGTGACATGACTTATAGCGCGCCGTTGAAGGTGACCCTGCGTCTGATCGTGTTTGAAGTAGACGAAGACACAGGCGCAAAGTCTGTTAAGGACATCAAAGAGCAGGACGTGTTCATGGGCGATATGCCCCTGATGACACCGAACGGGACGTTCATTGTGAACGGCACCGAACGTGTGATCGTGTCCCAGATGCACCGTTCCCCCGGGGTGTTCTTTGACCACGACAAGGGCAAAACACACAGCTCTGGTAAGCTGTTGTTCGCCTGCCGCATTATTCCCTACCGAGGTTCGTGGCTGGATTTCGAATTCGACGCCAAAGACATCGTTTTTGCGCGGATTGACCGCCGTCGTAAGCTGCCTGTTACCACGCTGCTTTATGCGCTGGGGCTGGATCAGGAATCCATCATGGATGCCTATTACAACACGGTGACCTACAAGCTGAACAAGAAGTCCGGCTGGGTTGCGCCGTTCTTCCCGGATCGTGTGCGGGGTACACGTCCGACCTATGATATCGTCGATGCAAAATCCGGCGAGATCCTGTTTGAGCAGGGCAAGAAAGCCACGCCTCGCGCGGTCAAGCAATTGATCGACGCCGGTGAAGTGACTGAACTGTTGCTGCCCTTTGACCACATTCAGGGCAAATTTGTTGCCAAGGACATCATCAACGAGGAAACTGGCGCGATCTATGTCGAGGCCGGTGACGAGTTGACGCTGGAGTATGACAAAGACGGCGATCTGATCGGCGGTACAGCCAAAGAGCTGATCGAAGCGGGTATCACCGAGATTCCGTTGCTGGACATCGATAACGTCAATGTCGGCCCTTACATGCGTAACACCATGGCCAACGACAAGAACATGAACCGGGACACCGCGCTCATGGATATCTATCGTGTTATGCGCCCGGGCGAGCCGCCCACCGTTGAAGCCGCGTCAAATCTGTTTGACACGTTGTTCTTTGACAGCGAGCGTTATGACCTGTCCGCTGTTGGTCGTGTGAAAATGAACATGCGTCTGGACCTGGATGCGGAAGACACGCAGCGCACCCTGCGCCGCGAAGACATCGTATCCTGCATCAAGGCGCTGGTTGACCTGCGTGACGGTCGCGGCGACATCGACGACATTGACCACCTTGGTAACCGTCGCGTGCGTTCCGTTGGCGAACTGATGGAAAACCAGTACCGCGTTGGCCTGTTGCGCATGGAACGTGCGATCAAAGAGCGGATGTCTTCCGTCGAGATCGACACAGTGATGCCGCAGGATTTGATCAATGCCAAACCTGCTGCCGCAGCGGTACGTGAATTCTTTGGCTCATCGCAGCTGTCGCAGTTCATGGACCAAACCAACCCGCTGTCCGAGGTTACGCACAAGCGTCGCCTTTCCGCGCTTGGACCTGGGGGTCTGACCCGCGAACGTGCCGGTTTTGAAGTCCGAGACGTTCACCCGACCCACTATGGCCGGATGTGTCCGATTGAAACGCCGGAAGGCCCGAACATTGGTCTGATCAACTCGCTGGCGACATTTGCCCGCGTGAACAAATACGGCTTTATCGAAACGCCTTACCGCGTTGTGAAAGACAGCAAGGTGACCGATGAGGTTCACTATATGTCTGCCACAGAGGAAATGCGTCATACCGTGGCGCAGGCGAACGCGTCGCTGGATGGCGAGGGCAAATTCACCAACGAGATGGTGAACACACGCCGCTCGGGTGACTATACGCTGGCCCCAACGGAAAGCGTTGATTTGATCGACGTTTCCCCAAAGCAGCTGGTCTCGGTTGCGGCCTCGTTGATCCCGTTCCTTGAAAACGATGACGCCAACCGCGCCTTGATGGGGTCGAACATGCAACGTCAGGCGGTGCCATTGCTGCAAGCGGAAGCGCCGCTTGTTGGGACCGGCATCGAGGAAGTTGTGGCACGGGATTCCGGTGCGGCTTACATGGCAAAACGTGGTGGTATCATCGACCAGGTCGATGCATCCCGTATCGTTCTGCGTGCCACCGAAGATCTTGAGCTGGGCGACGCGGGTGTGGACATCTACCGTATGCGCAAATTCCAGCGGTCAAACCAGAACACCTGTATCAACCAGCGTCCGCTGGTGAAGGTGGGCGAAGTGGTGACCAAAGGTCAGGTGATTGCGGATGGTCCGTCGACTGACATGGGTGAACTGGCCCTTGGTAAAAACGTGGTTGTCGCGTTTATGCCTTGGAACGGCTACAACTATGAAGACTCCATCCTGATTTCCGAGCGGATTTCACGGGACGACGTCTTTACCTCGATCCACATCGAAGAGTTTGAGGTTGCGGCGCGTGACACCAAGCTTGGACCAGAAGAAATTACCCGCGACATCCCGAACGTCGGTGAAGAAGCGCTGCGCAACCTCGACGAGGCGGGCATCGTTTACATCGGTGCGGATGTTGAGCCGGGCGATATTCTGGTGGGTAAGATCACGCCAAAAGGCGAAAGCCCGATGACACCGGAAGAGAAACTGCTGCGGGCGATCTTTGGCGAAAAAGCCTCTGACGTGCGTGACACTTCCCTGCGGGTGAAACCGGGTGACTTTGGTACGGTTGTCGAAGTGCGTGTCTTTAACCGCCACGGTGTGGAAAAAGACGAACGTGCGCTTCAGATCGAGCGTGAAGAAGTCGAGCGTCTGGCACGTGACCGTGACGACGAACTGGGCATTCTGGATCGCAACATCTATGCGCGTCTGCGCGGTATGATCCTTGGAAAAGTTGCGGTGAAGGGGCCGAAAGGCGTCGCATCGAACAGCCAGATCACCGAAACCATGCTGGATGACGTCCTGACCCGTGGTCAGTGGTGGCAGTTGGCGCTGGAAGACGAGGATGACGCGAAAATCGTCGAAGCCCTGAACGAGCAGTACGAGATCCAGAAGCGGACCTTGGATGCACGTTTCGAGGACAAGGTCGAGAAAGTGCGCCGTGGCGACGATCTGCCTCCGGGTGTGATGAAGATGGTCAAAGTCTTCGTCGCGGTGAAGCGCAAGCTGCAGCCGGGCGACAAGATGGCGGGCCGTCACGGGAACAAAGGTGTTATTTCCAAGGTTGTACCGATGGAAGACATGCCGTTCCTCGAAGATGGTACGCCGGTCGACTTCTGTTTGAACCCGCTGGGTGTTCCCAGCCGGATGAACGTTGGTCAGATTTTGGAAACCCACATGGGTTGGGCCGCACGTGGTCTGGGCCTGAACATCGACGAAGCGATGCAGGAATATAAGCGCTCCGGCGATTTGACCCCTGTGCGTGAAGCGATGAACATCGCCTATGGCGCGGACGTTTATGCCGAAGGTATCGAAGGCATGGACGAGGAAGCGCTGCTGGATGCGGCGTCCAACGTCACACGCGGTGTGCCAATTGCGACACCGGTCTTTGACGGTGCCAAAGAGGCAGATGTGAACGACGCGCTGGTCCGTGCTGGGTTCTCTTCTTCTGGTCAGTCGGTGCTGTTTGATGGCCGCACAGGCGAGCAGTTTGCCCGCCCTGTGACCGTGGGTGTCAAATACCTGCTGAAACTGCACCACCTTGTGGATGACAAAATCCACGCGCGTTCTACCGGTCCATACTCGCTGGTTACCCAGCAGCCATTGGGCGGTAAAGCGCAGTTCGGTGGTCAGCGCTTTGGTGAGATGGAGGTCTGGGCACTGGAAGCTTACGGCGCTGCATACACCTTGCAGGAAATGCTGACTGTGAAATCCGATGACGTGGCTGGCCGGACGAAAGTCTATGAAAGCATCGTCAAGGGCGAGGACAACTTTGAAGCGGGTATCCCAGAGAGCTTTAACGTTCTCGTGAAAGAAGTCCGCGGCCTCGGCCTGAATATGGAACTCCTGGATGCGGAGGAAGATGAGTGAACCAACGACCGGAATTTTTTGAAAATTCCGGTCCGTTTTCTTCAAAAGAA
The DNA here is from genome assembly GCF_029285175.1 of Sulfitobacter sp. M05. Lineage (GTDB taxonomy): Bacteria > Pseudomonadota > Alphaproteobacteria > Rhodobacterales > Rhodobacteraceae > Sulfitobacter. Next base: position 152,929 of record NZ_JABEDH010000005.1, read on the forward strand.
AACGGTTCCGTCTCTCCCAATGCTCCCAATTCAAGGAATTGAAAATGAACCAGGAACTGACAAACAACCCGTTTAACCCCGTCACGCCGATGAAGACGTTTGACGAGATCAAGGTATCTCTGGCTTCGCCAGAACGTATCCTGTCGTGGTCTTTCGGTGAGATCAAAAAGCCCGAAACCATTAACTATCGTACGTTCAAGCCAGAGCGTGACGGTCTGTTCTGTGCGCGTATCTTTGGCCCGATCAAAGACTATGAATGTCTGTGCGGCAAATATAAGCGCATGAAATATCGCGGCGTTGTCTGCGAAAAATGCGGTGTGGAAGTCACGCTGCAAAAGGTCCGTCGTGAGCGCATGGGCCACATCGAACTGGCGTCGCCCGTTGCGCACATCTGGTTCCTGAAATCGCTGCCCTCCCGCATCGGCCTGATGCTGGACATGACGCTGCGCGATCTGGAACGTGTGCTGTATTTCGAAAACTACGTGGTTATCGAACCCGGTCTGACGGACCTTACCTATGGTCAGATGATGACCGAGGAAGAGTACATGGACGCGCAGGATGCTTATGGCATGGACGCGTTCACCGCCAACATCGGTGCCGAAGCGATCCGCGAAATGCTGGCCGCGATCGACCTTGAAGCAGAGGCCGACCAGCTGCGCGAAGAGCTGAAAGAAGCCACAGGCGAATTGAAGCCCAAGAAGATCATCAAGCGTTTGAAGGTGGTTGAGTCCTTCCTTGAATCCGGTAACCGCCCCGAGTGGATGGTTCTGACCGTGATCCCTGTGATCCCGCCAGAACTGCGCCCGCTGGTGCCACTGGACGGTGGTCGTTTCGCGACGTCTGACCTCAACGACCTTTACCGTCGTGTGATCAACCGGAACAACCGTTTGAAGCGTCTGATCGAGCTGCGCGCACCTGACATCATCGTACGTAACGAAAAGCGGATGTTGCAGGAATCTGTTGATGCGCTGTTCGACAATGGCCGTCGTGGTCGTGTGATCACCGGTGCCAACAAGCGTCCGTTGAAATCACTGTCCGACATGCTGAAAGGTAAGCAGGGCCGTTTCCGTCAGAACCTTTTGGGTAAACGCGTCGACTTTTCTGGCCGTTCGGTCATTGTGACCGGCCCAGAGCTGAAACTGCATCAATGTGGTTTGCCGAAAAAGATGGCGCTGGAGCTGTTCAAGCCGTTTATCTATTCGCGGCTTGAGGCCAAAGGTCTGTCTTCCACGGTGAAGCAGGCCAAGAAGCTGGTGGAAAAAGAACGTCCCGAAGTTTGGGATATCCTCGACGAGGTCATCCGCGAACACCCTGTCATGCTGAACCGTGCGCCCACGCTACACCGTCTTGGCATTCAGGCGTTCGAGCCGGTCTTGATCGAAGGTAAGGCGATCCAGCTGCACCCGCTGGTGTGTTCAGCCTTTAACGCGGACTTTGACGGTGACCAGATGGCGGTTCACGTGCCGCTGTCGCTTGAGGCACAGCTTGAAGCGCGTGTTCTGATGATGTCCACGAACAACGTTCTGTCACCTGCAAACGGTGCGCCGATCATTGTTCCGTCACAGGATATGATTTTGGGCCTGTATTACACCACGCTGGAACGCGAAGGTATGAAGGGCGAGGGCAAGGTATTTGGCACCGTGGACGAGGTGCAGCACGCACTGGACGCGGGCGAGGTACACTTGCACACCAAGATCAAGGCACGGATCAAGCAGATCGACAGCGAAGGCAACGAAGTGCTGATGCGCTTTGACACCACGCCGGGCCGTGTGCGTTTGGGGGCATTGCTGCCGCTGAATGCAAAGGCCCCGTTTGATCTGGTCAACCGTTTGCTGCGTAAGAAAGAAGTGCAGCAGGTTATTGATACGGTCTACCGTTACTGTGGTCAGAAAGAATCCGTTATCTTCTGTGATCACATCATGACGATGGGTTTCCGCGAAGCGTTCAAGGCCGGTATTTCGTTTGGTAAAGACGACATGCTGATCCCGGACAGCAAGTGGCCACTGGTTGAAGAAACACGCGAGCAGGTGCGCGATTTTGAACAGCAGTACATGGACGGCCTGATCACACAGGGCGAAAAGTACAACAAAGTTGTCGATGCATGGTCGAAGTGTAACGATAAGGTCACCGACGCGATGATGGGGTCGATTTCCGACACCACCTATGGCGAAAACGGGTCCGAAAATGAACCGAACTCGGTGTACATGATGGCCCACTCCGGTGCGCGTGGTTCTGTAACCCAGATGAAACAGCTGGGCGGGATGCGTGGTCTGATGGCCAAGCCGAATGGCGACATCATCGAGACACCGATCATCTCGAACTTTAAGGAAGGTCTGACCGTTCTTGAATACTTCAACTCTACCCACGGTGCCCGTAAGGGTCTGTCGGATACGGCTTTGAAGACTGCGAACTCCGGTTACCTGACCCGTCGTCTGGTGGATGTTGCACAGGACTGCATCGTACGTATGCACGACTGTGGCACCGAAGCGGCGATTACTGCGGAAGCAGCTGTTAATGACGGTGAAGTTGTCTCCTCTCTGGCCGAGCGTCTGCTGGGTCGTGTCGCGGCGGACGATATCGTCAAGCCGGGTACGGATGAGGTGATTGTGCCGGCTGGTGGTCTGATCGACGAGCGTATGGCCGATCTGATCGACGAACATGCGGTGCAGGTTGCACGCATCCGTTCGCCGCTGACCTGTGAAGCGGAAGAGGGTGTTTGCGCCACATGTTACGGTCGTGACCTTGCCCGTGGTACATTGGTGAACCAAGGCGAAGCGGTGGGCATCATTGCGGCGCAGTCAATTGGTGAACCAGGTACACAGCTGACAATGCGGACCTTCCACATTGGTGGTGTTGCTCAGGGTGGACAGCAGTCCTTCCTCGAGGCCAGCCAAGAAGGTAAAATCGTGTTCGAAAACGCACAGACCCTTGAGAATGCCGCAGGGCAGATCATGGTTATGGGCCGGAACATGAAGATGCTGATTGTCGGCGAAGATGGTGCAGAGCGTGCCAGCCACAAGATCGGCTATGGTACCACGCTGTTCGTCAAGGACGGTGACACGGTTGCCCGTGGCGACAAGCTGTTCGAATGGGATCCGTACACATTGCCGATCATCGCGGAGAAATCCGGTATGACCAAATTCGTCGACCTTGTGTCGGGGATTGCGGTTAAGGATGAAACCGATGATGCGACCGGTATGACACAGAAGATCGTGATCGACTGGCGTGCAGCGACCAAGGGCAACGAATTGAAGCCTGAAGTCTTGCTGGTGGGTGAAGATGGCGAGCCATTGCGCAATGATGCGGGCAACCCGGTGACCTATCCGATGTCCGTTGACGCGATCCTGTCCGTTGAGGATCAGACCGAAATCAAGGCTGGTGACATCGTTGCGCGTATCCCGCGTGAAGGTGCCAAGACCAAGGATATTACCGGTGGTCTGCCACGGGTTGCGGAACTCTTTGAGGCACGTCGCCCCAAGGATCACGCGATCATTGCAGAGATCGACGGTTATGTCCGCTTTGGTAAGGACTATAAGAACAAGCGTCGTATCGCGATCGAGTCCGCCGATGATCCGGATTACAAGGTCGAGTACATGGTGCCCAAGGGCAAGCACATCCCGGTTGCGGAAGGTGATTTTGTCCAGAAGGGTGACTACATCATGGACGGCAATCCGGCGCCGCATGACATCCTTGCGATTATGGGTGTTGAGGCCTTGGCCGACTATATGATCGACGAAGTTCAGGACGTGTATCGTTTGCAGGGCGTTAAGATCAACGACAAGCACATCGAAGTGATCGTGCGTCAGATGCTGCAAAAGTGGGAAGTTCAGGAATCTGGCGACACCACGCTGTTGAAAGGCGAACACGTCGACAAGCAGGAATTCGATCAGGCTAACGAAAAGGCTGCATCGAAGGGCGGTCGTCTGGCGAAAGGCGAACCGATCCTGCTGGGGATTACGAAAGCGTCCTTGCAGACACGTTCGTTCATCTCTGCGGCGTCGTTCCAGGAAACCACGCGGGTTCTTACCGAAGCTTCGGTACAGGGCAAGCGCGACAAACTGGTCGGTCTGAAAGAGAACGTCATTGTGGGCCGTCTGATCCCTGCCGGGACCGGTGGTGCGACCATGCAGATGCGTAAAGTGGCAAGTGATCGTGACAATGTTGTCATCGAAGCGCGCCGTGAAGAAGCGGAAGCAGCGGCGGCACTGGCGGCACCTGTGGTCGAGGACAATGACATCGTCGGTGGCGATGTGTTCAGCTCGCCAACCTTTGACGAGGAAAGCCGCGATTAATCTCGCGACTGACCTTTAAGTGATAAAAACCCCCGCAGTTGCAAAGCTGCGGGGGCTTTTTTGTCGGATGCGGGAACGGGCTGCCCGTATTTGCGACGCCGCCCCCTTGCTGGACCTGCAGGGCATTTACCCCCCTTTAGCCGTGCGGATGTTTGCCCTAGGTTAAGGTCAAAACAGCAGGGCGAAACGTGGCGCAAATTCCCAAGGTACAAATCAAAGGTCTGATGCGGTTTTCCTACCTGTCCGAGAACGGGTTTGCCAAATCGGGGCAGGGCGTGGAGGCTATGCGTGACATGCTCTATGATCCGGCCCGGCTTGACCGCCGGTTCAGGCTATTTGAAAAGCTGGCGTTCCACACCATGGCCTTGCAGGAAGACACCGGTTTTTCCTGTGCTGTGCTGATCGGCGACAGCTTTCCTGACAAGGCACGGGCGCGGCTTGAGGGGATCATCAGAGATTTCACGCCGATGCAGATCGTCGCCCTGCCACCGATGGTCCATATTCAGGCGGTGAAGCGGGCGTTTAATGCCTTGGCCGACGATCCCGCCGCAACTCATATCGCCACGTTCCGGCAGGATGATGATGATGCGATGCACCGTACCACAGTGGGACGGATCAGGGCCGTGGCTGACAATATGTTGGCGGTGCGCGAAGACAAGAAGCCCTTTGTGATTGCCTTTAATCGGGGGCTCTATCTGGATCCAAAAAGCGAGACACCAATCACAGAATGGTACGAACGCGCGCCTTTGGGCATTGGTCTGGCAATGGTGACGCCCAAAGGCGACCATGCGACGGTATTTCGACGCAATCATCGCAATCTGGTCGAATACTACGACTGTTATTCCGAGGTGGCCCGCCCGATGTGGATCAGATCGGTACATGGGGACAATGATTCAACGGCCCAGCCACAGGGCAGGGCGGGTGCCCTGCGGCCACGTGGGGTGCGGCGGGTCTTGGCGGATGGCTTCGGGCTGACGCCGGAAATGCTGGATGAACTATAGCATGTCTGGGGGAACGCAATGTCAGTAAACCTTGCCGGGGCGCTGTTGATGATGGCCTCGATGGCCTGTTTTGTCCTGAACGACACGTTGCTGAAAATGACCGGCGGGGCGGTGCCGCTGTTCCAGCTGTTGTTTGTGCGCAGTGTGATCACCTGCGGGTTGATCTTTGCCACCAAGGGACGCTTGGGCGCGTTGCATTTCGCGATCAAGCGGCGTGACTGGGTGATCATGCTGGTGCGGGCCGTCACCGAGGTCACCATTTCGTATTTCTTCCTGACGGCGCTGTTCAACATGCCGCTGGCCAATTTGACGGCGATCTTACAGGGCGTCCCGCTGGCGGTGACACTGGCCAGTGCGGTCATCCTGCGCGAGGCGGTGGGGTGGCGGCGCAGCCTGGCGATTGCTGTGGGATTCTGCGGTGTATTGCTGATTGTGCGACCGGGGGCAGAGGGTTTTAACATTTGGTCGATCTATGCAGTTATCGCCATGTTGGGGGTGACACTGCGCGATCTGGTGACACGCCAGCTGTCGCCGGATGTACCGTCTATGACAGTGACGCTGGTGACGGCAGTGACGGTCATGGTGGGGGCCGGGCTGGCGTCGCTGTCTACCCCGTGGGTTCCTATCGCGGGGGCGTCGTGGGCGCTGATTGTGGCATCGGCGTTTTGTATTCTGGGTGGATACTACTTTTCCATTCAGGTGATGCGCAGCGGGGATGTGTCCTTTACCGCGCCGTTCCGGTATTCGGGGCTGGTCTGGGCGCTGATCCTTGGCTGGTTTGTATTTGGCGAGTGGCCCCATGTCTTGACCTTGATCGGGGCGGCCATCGTGGTGGGCACCGGCGTGTTCAGCTTTTACCGCGAGCGCAGGGTTTCAGGTATCAGATAGGGCGGCAAAGGCGCGGGCAACCGCTTCTGTATCAATCGCATAGGTGGCTTTGAAATGGGCCTTTCCGGCGGCGTCCAGCGGCGACAGGCGCGGTGATTTGACGCCGGGTTTTTGCCGGGAATCATTATGGTCGTTGTGTCCGCGGATCAGCATGTCCTGCCCTGAAAAAGTGACGGTGGGCATCTTTTGTCCCACCTTCATATGGGCAAAGTTCATCACGCTAAGGCGCAGGTCGGGCTGAAACATCAAGGCAAGTGCGGCGGTGGTATAGGGCGTGTTGGTGGGTGCCACATCAAGGCCACGTGCAGAGGGGCGGGCGATGAATCCCTGATTGAAATCAATGGCGATATGGCGGTGTTTGGCGGCCATGGGCAGAACATCACGGGCCGCTTCGCGCAGGCGTTCGACGTAGGTGCAGGCAACCGCGTCATCATCATCCATACGAAACTGCAAACAGGCATCGCCGTCAAAGCGACGGACCTTGTTCATTGCATCCTGCATGATTTTGCGATGCGGGCCGGGGGGATAGGCACGTATCACCGCTTGGGGCATATGTTCGACGGCGGCTTGTAAACGGTCAAGGTAGGGCGCGGGCAAGCTGTCCCCGATGACGATCAACAGGGTAAAGTCATCGTCGGACTGTGCCATCAGTGGCGGCAATGTCATTGTCTCGAAGGTGGCAAAACGCTCGGCCATACGGGCCGGTGCATAGAGGTAGTCCATGCGTTCGCGCAGGGTCGAATGTTCCACTTGAAAGCCGCCGTCACCGGGGTATGAAAAGCGGCAGATGCCGATGGTTTGCATTGGGAAAGGCCCCTTGATTGTCTGCAAACACCATTGCAGCCGACCCGCAGCCGCGCAAGCGCCTGCACGCTGTTGACACCCCGTAACCCATCGCCTATACGCCCGCTATCTCGGTCGTGGGGATTTTCCCGCCAATCGAAATCATAACTTAAGTGGTCAAGATCCGGTCTAATGCTGACCCGATCCTCTGTTGCCCCACCGCCTCGCTTTCCTCGGTACGGATGCGTTGCGGTGTTTTCGCTTTGTCATTCGATAAAGCGCAGAATTTGTAACCGCTGTGGGCCTCGCCCATCGCACGATGTAGACAGAACGGGGATAATCCGGAATGCCAACGATCCAACAGCTGATCCGCAAGCCGCGCCAGCCGAAACGTAAGACTTCTAAATCCATGCACCTCGAGCAGTGCCCGCAAAAGCGCGGCGTATGCACACGTGTATATACCACCACACCAAAGAAACCGAACTCCGCGATGCGGAAAGTTGCGAAGGTGCGCCTGACCAACGGTTTCGAAGTGATTTCCTATATCCCGGGTGAAAGCCACAACCTTCAGGAGCACTCTGTGGTTCTGATCCGCGGCGGTCGTGTAAAAGACCTTCCCGGTGTGCGTTACCACATCCTGCGCGGTGTTCTGGATACTCAGGGCGTTAAAGACCGGAAGCAGCGCCGCTCCAAATACGGTGCGAAGCGTCCTAAGTAAGTCAAGGACGGGGGCAACCCCGTTTCACCAACCGTTTGTATGGTGGGGCTGCGGCCTCACCCCCGCTAAGAGGAAGACAATTATATGTCACGCCGCCACGCCGCTGAAAAACGCGAAGTACTGCCAGACGCCAAATATGGCGATCTGGTTCTGACGAAATTCATGAACAACCTGATGATCGACGGCAAAAAGTCTGTTGCCGAAAGCATCGTTTACAACGCCATGACCCGCGTTGAAGACAAGATCAAGCGCGCACCAATCGAAGTGTTTCACGAAGCGCTGGAAAACATCCAGCCTTCCGTCGAAGTACGTTCACGCCGCGTTGGTGGTGCCACCTATCAGGTGCCTGTCGAAGTGCGCCCCGAGCGCCGTCAGGCGCTGGCCATCCGCTGGTTGATCAAAGCCGCACGTGCGCGCAACGAGAACACCATGGAAGAGCGCCTTGCCGGCGAGCTTTTGGATGCTGTTCAGTCCCGCGGTACTGCTGTTAAAAAGCGTGAAGACACGCACAAGATGGCCGATGCGAACAAAGCATTCAGCCACTACCGCTGGTAAAATTTCTGGATTAGGGGCTCGGATTCGCCGGGCCCTTGACCTTTTCAAAGCATATTCCTGAGGAAGCTTTAAAATGGCACGCGACTATCCCCTCGAACTGTATCGCAACTTTGGTATCATCGCGCATATCGACGCGGGTAAGACCACATGTTCCGAACGTATCCTGTATTACACGGGCAAAGAGCATAACATCGGCGAAGTGCACGATGGTGCGGCAACAATGGACTGGATGGAGCAGGAGCAGGAACGGGGTATTACAATTACTTCCGCTGCGACAACGACATTCTGGGAGCGCACCGAAGACGGCCTGACACCGGATTCCCCCAAGCACCGCATGAACATCATTGATACACCGGGCCACGTTGACTTCACTATCGAAGTTGAGCGTTCCTTGGCCGTTCTCGATGGTGCGGTTACCGTTCTTGACGGTAACGCCGGTGTTGAGCCGCAGACAGAAACCGTTTGGCGCCAGGCCGACCGCTACAAAGTTCCACGTATTGTTTTCGTAAACAAAATGGACAAAATCGGCGCGGACTTCTTTAACTGTGTTGCACAGATCGAAGACCGTACCGGCGCGACTGCTGTGCCAATCGGTGTGCCAATTGGTGCCGAGACCGAGCTTGAAGGTCTTGTTGACCTCGTCACCATGGTTGAGTGGGTTTACGAAGGTGAAGACCTTGGCGCGACATGGGAAAAACGCCCAATCCGCGCAGAGCTTCAGGACATGGCCAACGAATGGCGTGGCAAAATGATCGAAGCCGCGGTTGAAATGGACGACGACGCCATGGAAGCCTACCTGATGGACGGCACAGAGCCTGACGTCGACACGCTGCGCAAATTGCTGCGTAAAGGTACATTGGCGCTGGCATTCGTTCCTGTTCTGGGCGGTTCCGCGTTCAAGAACAAAGGTGTTCAGCCGCTGCTTAACGCTGTTGTTGACTATCTGCCGAGCCCGCTCGACGTTGTTGACTACATGGGCTTTAAGCCAGGCGACGAAGAAGAAGTACGTGACATCCCGCGTCGTGCGGATGATGACATGGCCTTCTCTGGTCTTGCCTTCAAAATCATGAACGACCCCTTCGTGGGCTCGCTGACCTTCACACGCATCTACTCTGGTGTTCTGAACAAAGGCGACACGCTTTTGAACTCCACCAAAGGTAAAAAAGAGCGCGTTGGTCGTATGATGATGATGCACGCCATCGACCGTGAAGAAATCACCGAAGCATTTGCGGGTGACATCATCGCGCTGGCCGGTCTGAAAGACACTACAACCGGTGACACGCTTTGCGCCGTCAACGATCCTGTGGTTCTGGAAACAATGACCTTCCCTGATCCGGTTATCGAGATTGCGGTTGAGCCAAAGACCAAAGCCGACCAGGAAAAAATGTCTACGGGTCTGGCCCGTCTGGCAGCCGAGGATCCATCCTTCCGTGTTGAGACCGACCTTGAATCAGGTCAGACCATCATGAAGGGCATGGGCGAACTTCACCTCGACATTCTGGTTGACCGTCTGAAGCGCGAATTCAAAGTGGAAGCCAACATTGGTGCGCCACAGGTTGCCTATCGTGAGACCATCTCTCGTGAAGCTGAAATCGTTTACACCCACAAGAAACAGTCGGGTGGTTCGGGTCAGTTCGCGGAAGTGAAAATGATCATCACTCCGACAGAGCCGGGCGAAGGTTACTCGTTTGAGTCCCGCGTTGTTGGTGGTTCGGTTCCCAAGGAATACATCCCGGGTGTTGAAAAGGGTATCAAATCTGTCATGGACTCCGGTCCGCTGGCGGGCTTCCCTGTGATCGACTTCAAAGTGGCGTTGATCGAAGGTAAATTCCACGACGTTGACTCCTCGGTTCTGGCGTTTGAAATCGCGGCCCGTATGGGTATGCGTGAAGGCATGAAGAAAGCCGGCGCGAAACTGCTCGAGCCTGTGATGAAAGTCGAAGTGATCACACCGGAAGAATACACCGGCGGCATCATCGGCGATCTGACATCACGTCGTGGTCAAGTACAGGGTCAGGATACTCGCGGTAACGCGATTGCCATCGACGCATTTGTGCCACTGGCGAACATGTTCGGCTACATCAACACATTGCGGTCGATGTCTTCAGGTCGTGCGAACTTCTCTATGCAGTTCGATCACTACGAAGGCGTGCCACAGGCAATCTCTGACGAGATTCAGGCAAAGTTTGCCTAACAGGCCACATTAATAATCGGGGCGGCGGGGAGAACCCCGCCCTACCCACACTGTAGGGCGGGGTTCCCCCCGCCACCCAACCAACCAGAAGGAGCCAGCACCATGGCAAAGGAAAAGTTTGAACGTAACAAACCGCACGTCAACATCGGCACAATCGGCCACGTTGACCACGGCAAGACCACACTGACGGCTGCGATCACCAAGTATTTCGGTGACTTCAAAGCCTACGACCAGATCGACGGCGCGCCCGAAGAAAAAGCACGCGGCATCACCATCTCAACCGCCCACGTGGAATACGAGACAGAGACACGCCACTATGCGCACGTCGACTGCCCCGGCCACGCCGACTATGTTAAGAACATGATCACCGGTGCGGCGCAGATGGACGGCGCGATCCTGGTTGTGAACGCGGCCGACGGCCCGATGCCACAGACTCGCGAGCACATCCTGCTTGGCCGTCAGGTTGGCATCCCGTACATGGTTGTTTACATGAACAAAGTTGACCAGGTTGACGACGAAGAGTTGTTGGAACTGGTTGAAATGGAAATCCGTGAACTGTTGTCCTCTTATGAGTACCCAGGCGACGACATTCCTGTGATCCCTGGTTCCGCTCTGGCGGCGATGGAAGGCAACAAGCCAGAAATCGGTGAAGAATCCATTAAGAAACTGATGACGGCGGTTGACGAATATATCCCGACACCAGCACGTGCTGTTGACCAGCCGTTCCTGATGCCAGTGGAAGACGTATTCTCGATCTCTGGCCGTGGTACAGTTGTGACCGGTCGTGTTGAGCGCGGCGTGATCAACGTGGGTGATTCAATCGAGATCGTTGGTATTCGCGACACGAAAACAACAACTTGCACGGGCGTTGAAATGTTCCGCAAGCTGCTGGATCGTGGTGAGGCCGGTGATAACGTTGGTGTTCTGCTGCGCGGTATCGACCGTGACGGCGTTGAGCGTGGTCAGGTTCTCTGCGCGCCCAAGTCTGTGAACCCGCACACCAAGTTCGAGGCAGAAGCCTATATTCTGACCAAAGAAGAAGGTGGCCGTCACACGCCATTCTTCGCGAACTACCGTCCACAGTTCTACTTCCGTACCACAGACGTCACCGGTACCGTTGCACTGCCAGAAGGCACTGAAATGGTTATGCCTGGCGACAACCTGAAGTTCGACGTTGAGCTGATCGCACCCATCGCGATGGAGCAGGGCCTGCGTTTCGCGATCCGCGAAGGTGGCCGTACCGTTGGCGCGGGCGTTGTGTCCAAGATCACTGAGTAATCAACAGCGCCAATGCGTTGTTGACGGTGCCGGCAGCCGGTGCCGAAGAAAACAGAAGGCCGCTCCAAATGGGGCGGCCTTTTGCGTTGCGGGG
>NZ_JABEDH010000017.1 GCF_029285175.1 Sulfitobacter sp. M05
ATATATCAACGGCTTCTACAATCCGCGCCGACGGCATTCAGCACTGGGTTGGAAAAGCCCCGTCGCCTTCGAACGGAAAGTGGCCTAAACGAGCACTTGGGGCGGCACAAAAGCGCGACAGGTCCAAATGGTCTTGTTACGTTCAGCTGAAATCTACGGCTCAGAAAAAGGGGCGCACGGTCAAGGCGAAGCTCTCGACGTTTGAGCCATTTGCCAAGCTTCCGGGACCATCATTGCTGGTGGTGTTCAGATTGCACACGGACGGCGAGCCAAAACGCGGCTACGTCATCCCTATTTTCGGCAAGAACCTGGCGCGCGTCTTGCTGCGTTTGCGTCAAGCCGAATCGAAGCGCGACTTTGATCTGGCATCCAAGAATATCTCCTTTGACTATCGGTCCAAGGGACATGAGTTTCAGCTTACAGCGGAGGGGTTGCGCGACGCCCTCCAAAAAGCCGTTGGCGACGACCCGACCGCATATGTCGCTGAGAAACAGCGGCAGCTGCGAGAGCTGGGCTATGAGGACGCAGAGCTTGTTGGTCAGTATACCTTTAAAGTTGATAAAGAGGGTCAGCTGGCGCGCATCTGGTTGGGCTTGGAGCCGATCAACGCATCAGGCCTCAGTGTGTTCGACGCGCGTTTCGGGATCCCGATCCCCTATAGTGGACAACTTTTTGATGACCTCGATCAAATTAAGATGACACCGCCATCAGTGGGCGTTTGGCGTGTCTCAATGAAGGGCCCAGATGTGTTGGACGAGGCGGCCGTGTTTGAGGTTGAGGCGCATGTTGCACCACCGGAACTCGGTGGCCCAATTGCTCTTCTGAAACATCAGGACTTCACGATTGTCATCGAAAAGGACGGACTTCAATTTGAAACTGAGCATGTCTTCGGAAATGCGCTGCGTCCGCTCGATCGATGGTGCACGCTGCTACGTGGACTTGGACCTGTCGCGCTTTTGTGCCGCCCCAAGTGCTCGTTTAGGCCACTTTCCGTTCGAAGGCGACGGGGCTTTTCCAACCCAGTGCTGAATGCCGTCGGCGCGGATTGTAGAAGCCGTTGATATATT
>NZ_JABEDH010000006.1 GCF_029285175.1 Sulfitobacter sp. M05
GTGCCAATGCGGGCGGTGCCAATGCCTTTGGCACCGGTGCCGGTGCGATTGCATTGGACAATGGCACGCTGAATGTGACGGCGACCTCAACAGTGGCCAATGCGATCACGGTTGCGGCGGCTGGCGGTACAGTGGCGGCCACAACAGGAACGGTCACAACACTGACCGGTGACATTACGCGCAACGGCACGATGACCTTTGGCGATGGCACTGTGGGCGGTGGCGGGCAGGTTATTGTCAACAGCACGAATTTCACTGGCACCGGATCGACAACCGTTGCCAGCAACCTTGAGCTGGTTCTGGGCAGCAGCCAAAGCAGCGCCCTGTTGGATAATGGCATCGTGGTGAATGGCATATTGGATCTGAACGGTAAGAACCCGATTATGTCCAATCTGACGGGCACAGGTGTTGTCACCTCAAATGCAGCAGATGCGACGTTTACGTTCAACGGGACGGCGGCCTTTAACGGGTCGTTTGTGAATGGCACGACGGGTGTTGTGTCGTTGGATGTTGCCACCGGGGCACCGGCGAATGTTGTCACTCTGACCTCGGGTTCAAGCACCTATTCAGGGGCGACGACGATCACTTCCGGCACTTTGCAAGTTTTGGGTGGCGGGGCCATTGGTGATGCCAGCGCGGTAACGGTTAATGCCGGTACTGTTTTTGATGTTGATGCCAGCGAGACCGTCGGGTCGATCACCGGAACGGGGTCGATTACGGTTGCGGATACCCATGTGCTGACAAGCGCGCAGACAGATCTAGCGGCGGCCCCTTTGGCCACGACATATGATGGTGTTATTTCCGGCATGGGCGGGCTGACCGTAGGCACGCCGACGGGCACCGGCACGCTGACATTGACCAACGTAAATACATATACAGGTCCGACAACGGTTGATGGCGGCACGTTATTTTTGGGTAATGCGAACACGCTGGCGGATACCGGTGCGGTTGTTGTAAATGGCACGCTTGATCTGATGACAACGGATGAAACCATTGGCGCGCTTGCCGGGGCCAGCACGGGTGTTGTTAATATTTCGGGAAATACCCTGAATATTGCAGGGACCGGCAACGGGACCACAACCGATTTTGACGGTGTCATTGCGGGCGCGGGCGGTCAGCTGGTGGTGAACAACGGAACAGACACCCTGCGGCTTGGTGGGGCGAACACCTTTACCGGTGGTACGACGGTCAACGGCGGGACTTTGGCAACAAGCGGTTCAGGCAGCCTTGGGGATGTGACCCTGAACGCGGGGGCCTTCAATTCGGCAGGCACGGTCAGCGGCACCGCCACGATTGCTGGCGGCACCATGACAGTCACCGGCGGCAGCGTGGCGACAGCGAATAACAACAACGGTGTTCTGAGCATCACCGGCGGCAGTGTCGGCACGGTGAACAGCGCGTCGAACACATCAAATTCGGGGACAGTGACAACAGCGGTTGTAACGGCGGGTACCTTCACCAATCAGGGCGGCGGCTCTGTCGGGACGGCCACGGTCTCGGGCGGTTCGTTCTCCACGTCGGGAAGTGTGACCGGTTCCCTGACCAACAATGGTGCATCGGTTTCTGTGGGCGGCGGTAGCGTTGCATCCCTGAACAACAACTCTGGCACCGCAACGATCACCGGCGGCAGTGTTGCTTCGATGTCCAACAGTGCAACCGCGTCTAATGCTGGTTCGGTCGGTAACCTGTCGCAAAGCAGCGGCACCTTTACCAATGCAGGCAATGTGTCGACGGCCAATATCTCGGGTGGTTCGTTTTCGACATCCGGGACCGTGGGCACGTTGAACAATTCTGGCGGTACTTCTGAGGTGCAGGGCGGCACCGTCACCGTTGCGGACAACACGTCGGGTGTGCTGAACATCACTGGTGGATCGGTTGGCACGCTGACCTCGGCAGCCAGCACAACCAATGCCGGCGAAGTGGTGGACGCAGAGATCACGGGCGGCACATTTGAAAATGCCGGCACCGTCAGCGGCACCACAACGATCAGCGCGGGCGATGTGACCAACAGCGCAGCTATGGCCGGGGTTTCCCTGACCGGTGGGACATTGACCAACCTCGACGGCACGCTGGGCAGTGTGACCAATGCGGGCGGGACGGTTGATATCAATGGCGGCGCGGCTGGTGTGATCGTCAACGAGGTGGGCACACTGGCAATCGCTGCTGCGGGTGAGACCGGGGCGGTGACCAATTCGGCCACGGCAACCAACCTCGGGACTGTTGAAAGCCTGAGCAATCTTGCTGGTACATTTGACAACGGCGGTACGATCACCGGTCCGACAACGGTTATTGGTGGCACCGTAAGTAACACGGGCGCCATGGGGGATGTGGCAGCGACGGGCGGCACCTTTACCAGCAGTGCCGGTTCTATCGGTGACATTACAATTGATGGCGGCGCGGTTGAGCTGACCGGAGGTACCGTTGGTGCGGTTGCCAACCAGAGCGGCACTTTGACATTGGGCGTTGATGCAGGTGCGGTGACCAACTCTGCGACATTGTTCCTGACCGGATCGGCAACCAGCCTGATCAACTCTGGTGGTGCCTCAACGGTCAGCGGCCGCGTTTCCGGTCCGACAACTCTGACCGGTGGCACCCTGACCAATACCGGTGTGCTGAATGGCGGCATTATTGTTTCTGATGGCACTCTGGTTTCGACCGGTACCATTGTTGGGCCGCTTGATGCTTTGGGGGGCACAACCAGCGTTTCGGGCCGGTTGGACGGCGCGCTTTTGGCGGGCGACGGTGGTGTCACGGTCACCGGAAACCTGACTGGTGTGGACAGCATCACCAATGACGGTGCCGGCGCGCTTGAGATCGCTGCGGGCACAACGACGCTGGATGATGGTGGTCTGGTCACCAACACAGGCACCCTCACTGTTGAGGGGGCTTTGGCGGCCAGCGGTGGCACCCTGTCAAACACAGGTACCATTCGCGTTGGTGAAACCGGCAGTGTTGCACTGGCCATTACCAATGATGGCAACCTGCAATCGGACGGTAACATCACCGGTGATGTCACCAACAATGCGGGGCGCAGTGCGACCATTGGCGGTACCATGACCGGTAATATTGCGAATGCGGCAGAGGGCGAGGTGACGCTTGCCGGAACTCAGACAGGGGCCATTGAGAACCGTGGCGAAGTGACCGTCACGGGGACCAACATCGGCGGCGTGATCAACTATGACCAGTTGACGGTCGTGGATGGCGGCACGGTTGACGGCGATATTTTCAACGCTGCGGTTCTTGATCTGAACGGCGAGGTCACCGGCAATGTGACCAACAACGGCAGCGCATCTTCGTCAGAATTGCGTTTGCGCGTGGGCGATGGGGCGGTGATCAACCTGAATGGCCGGGTAGCAGGCAATCTTGCCAATGCCAGCGACCTGAACCTGCGCGGACGGGTGGACGGCATGTTGACGAATGCAGGTCAAACCACATTGCAGGAAGGGGTTTCGCGGGTTGAGGATTTTGTGAACGATACTCAGTTCACAGCCGAGATCGGGACGCTGACTTATGGCACCTTCAGCAACAATGGTGTGGCAAATATCCGCAACGCTGGCATCCTCTCGGGGGGTGCTTTCGCCAATGCGGGTGAATTGAACATTGGCAATGGTGGCCGGGTCGCAGCTGGCACCTTGGTGAATGACGCGACATTGCGGTTGTCCGGCGACGGGGTGATTGGTGCAAATGTCACCAACAACGCGACCTTGACGGCAGTCGGTACCAATCAGGTTGGCGGTGACCTTACCAATGCGGCGTCCGGGGAAATTCTTATGCAGAACGGGTCGACCGCTGATGTGATCACGGTGACGGGCGACGCGGAATTGAATGGGCGCGTGACGGCGGATATGAACCTAAGTCCCGAGGGGCAGGGCGTGGATCAGATCAACGTGACCGGCCGTCTGAGTGGTAATGTTCAGGTTGATTTCACCGACATGAGCGAGGAATTTGGTACGCTGGACGGGGGCATGACGGTTCTCAGCTACGGGTCACTGGATGACGGGTTTACCTATGATCAAACCGGCCTGCCGGCGGGTCGTGCACTGATTTATGGTTTCCAGAACGATCCTGACCGCAAGGCGCTTGTTATCCAGTCCGGCGCCAACCCGGCGGTTGCCGGCATTGCCTCGGGTCTGACGCTGACACAATCACTGATCAATACCGTGGTGAACCGTCCATCCAGCCCGTTTGTGGCGGGTCTGGCAGCGGAAGACGACGATCCTTGCGGTTTTGGCAGCTGGGCACGGGGTGTCGGCGGGGTTGCGGATGCGACTGGCCAGACATCGACATCTATCGGCAATTTCGAATCCGAACTTTCGGCAAGCTATGGTGGTTTGCAGGTCGGGTTTGACTATTCTTGTTTTGACAGCCGCTATGCGGGGTTTGACCTGAGCTTTGGCGGTATCATCGGGGCCAACGCCGGTTCCCTGTCGCAGCCGGTTTTCAAGTTTGATCCAAACACGATCAGCCTTGATCGCAGCCAACAGGTCAGTGTGAACGACACCGATTTCAACCAGACCTATGCGGGGGCCTATATCGGGGCGTCGCGGGGCCGGTTGTTTGGGGATATCCAGCTGCGCTTTGACCAGACGTCCTTTGACCTCAAGAACACAGCCTTTGTTGAAAGTGCCGCGAATGGCGGTTTGGATGACCTTGGGGTGGCGGATCAGGAATACGATAGCACCAGCACCACAATCAGCGGCTCTGTCGGCTATGCCTTCCCGCTTAGCGAGGCATCCGGTCTGGTTTTTGTTCCGGCGGTTGGGGTTTCACACAGCCGGACATCGGTGGACAACCTGCGCTTTGACGGCGGCACACCGGGCATCGCTGGGGATGATGGCATCCTGATGATTGACGATATTGTCAGCACCGTGGGCTTTGTGTCGGCAACCCTGTCGCGCAGCAAGGTCCTGCCCAGTGGTACGGCGGCGTTGAACATGTTCGGGACGGTTACCTATTATCACGACTTTGGCGATGATACGACCTCACGCTATTTCGCGCTGGATGCCAATGGTCTGCCCGAAGGCGAGCCGTTGACCACAACCAGCAGCAATCTCGGGGCCTATGCAGAGGTGTCGCTTGGGGTGAATTATACCAAGCTGCTTCAGCCCGGTGCGCCCGGTGGTGCGCGGCAGTTTGATGCTTCGTTGCGGATTGATGGACGGTTCTCAGGCGGGCTGGACAGTTATGGCATAACAGGGCAAATGCGGTTCCAGTTCTAAGGGTTAACACACTGAACCGTACCACCCCTGCTTGACCCCGCGGTCAGGGGTGGCCACACTGATCAGGACACCAAAACAACGGCGCGTGCGTTGCGCGTACCAAAGAACAAGGAAACCGTCCGCAGATGTCTTGGACCAGCAAGGTAGCCTGGAAAGAGGGGCTTTTTTTGCATCCTCACCACATGCAGCAGGCCGACCGCCACGTGGAGCGGTTGGTGCAGGCGCGCACGGCTGACATTACACCCTATCCATGGGGAGTAAGCGAGCTGCGGTTTAACCGCGATCTGGCTCAGCAGGCCAAGATCGGGTTGACTGCGGTGGCGGGTATTTTCCCGGATGGCACGTCGTTTGACGCACCGGCGGGCGCACCGCTGCCATTGCCGGTGCCCGTCCCTGAGGAAGAGGCACAGGGGTTGTCGATCTGGTTGACCTTGCCGGATGTCAGCATTGGCGGGCAAAATGTATCCACGCAGGGGGGCAATGCCGCCACGCGATATGTGTTGTCGACAGAAACCGTGACAGAGACCTCATCGGCTTCGCGCAATGAACAGACGTTGGAAATTGCCAATCCGCGGCTTGAGTTGGTGCTGCGCAAGACCCCGCGCCCAGGCTATCAAAACATTCATCTGGGACGCATTATTGAAATGCGCGATGGCATTGTGACGCTGGATGATACGGTGCCGCCCACCGGTTTGGTGGTACGGGTGCATAACGCTTACGAGGGGTACCTGAGCCGTGTTGTCGGTTGGATCGAGGCCAAGCTGGAGACGCTGGCGCGCTTTGCCTCAGACCCGTCATCAGGCGGCGGGATGCAGGCCACGGATTACCTGATGCTGATGGTGTTGAACCGTGAACTGCCGGTGCTGCAACACCTGAAAGGGATGGCGGCAGTGCATCCGGAACGGTTGTATGAGAAACTGATCGGGCTGGCGGGAGAACTGTCTACCTTTGATCAGGCTGGAAGGCGCGCGCCGAACTATGCCCGCTATGAGCATGAGAACCCCAAAGCCAGCTTTACCCCTGTTGTGCAGGACATCCAGCGGTTGCTGGCCCGTGACGTAGGGCGCGCGATCCGCCTGCCGCTGAAAGAAGTGCGGGCCAATTCCTATGCCGCGCTGGTTAATGACCGTAACCTGTTTGCACAGGCAACCTTTGTGATCGAGGTCAGCTCGGGTCTGCCTCTGTCACAGGTGCAGACCCAGTTCCCGCAGCTGGCCAAGGTTGGCCCGTCCACCAGTATGAAACAGATCATCAACAACAACCTGCCTGGCATCGGGATTGTGCATTTGCCCAATCCGCCGCGACAGATCAGGGTGGTGAGTACCAATGTCTATTTCGTGCTGGATAAGTCCACCGAACTGTGGCGGGAATTTTCAACCGCTCCGGCCATCGGTATGCACTTCGCGGGCAATTGGCCGGATCTGAAACTAGAAATGTGGGCCATCCCGGAGAGCGCGTGATGTCGGATGATGACGACAAAACCGTTTTTGGCCAGCGGTTGCCGCTGCCCGAGCCGCGTGGACCTGCGGCGAAAACGCCCCCTGTGGCTGCGAGTGACGACGGATCGGATAAGACCGTTTTTGGTCAACCCCTGTCACCGGCCAGCGGCGTGCCGCCCAGTGGCGGACGGGTCGCCCCGGCGCAGCAACCAATAAACAATCCCGGCCCGGATGACACTTGGCTTGGCGGGGCGTTAAGCCCACAACCGCAGCCCCCGATGCCGCAACAACCGGCATATGCGCCACCCCCTCCGCCTCCGCTTCAGACACCTTATGGCCAGCCGGTAGCGCAGCAACCCCTGTACCAGCCGGGCACCGGACAGCGCCCCGCGGGATCCGAGATTTTTCCCGAAATTCGTGCTGCCCAAGAGACACCGCAATATGCGCCGCGCCCGCGGATCGCCTTTCAGGATGCTTTGCGGGCGGCGGGGCCTGAAACTGGCGGGTCATCGAACCCACTGGTGCGGGCCGCGTCGGGATTGTTGATCCTGCTCGGGCGGTTGCGCACAGGTCTGGTGGATATGCAGCCGGCGCCGCTGATAGATCATGTGACCCGTGAAATTGACGTGTTCGAGCGGAACGCCCTGAACGCCGGTGTGGGCCAGCAGGATGTGTTTGATGCGAAATACGCGCTTTGCGCAACGGCGGATGATATTGTGCAGAACCTGCCGGGGGCGGATCGTGGTACGTGGATGGAATATTCCATGGTCGCGCGGTTTTTTGGTGAACGCTCTTCCGGTGTCGGGTTCTTCCAAAAGATGGATGAGGCAATGCGCGCGCCGGGGCAACGGTTCAACCTGATTGAGTTGATGTTGACCTGTCTGTCGTTGGGCTTTGAGGGGCAATACCGCGCCATGCCGAACGGTAGTGTCGAACTTAGCCGGATTCGTACCGCGATGTATGAAACCCTGCGCCGCGTACAGCCGCGCCCGGATGATGATATCTCGGTGCGTTGGACACCGGTTCTTTTGGGCGGGAAACGACGGCAGGGCGGGACGCCGCTTTGGGTGATTGCGGCCATCGCAACGGTGATGGTGGTGTCGCTTTTTGCAACGCTTTCGACATTGTTGACCCGTGAAGGGGCCGAGGTGCGCGGGCGCATTCTGGCGCTACATGCCGGTCAGCCGCCTGTCACCATTGAACGTACCGCGCCGATTGTGCGCGGTTATGAGGCCCCGCAGTCAACTCAGCTGGAACGTATCCGGGCCGCACTTGCCGATGAAATTGCGGCAGGGCAGGTCGAGGTCGCCCGGACCAATGACTGGGTGTTTGTACGGGTTGGTGATGTGCTGCAATTCGGGTCAGGGTCCGCCACATTGACCAGTGATTTCGGTACGCTGGCCGCTACGATCGGACGCACATTTGACGATGAAAAAGGTCCGGTGCGGGTTGTTGGCCATACCGACAGTGTGCCGCCCACCGGGCGCGGGCAGTTCAAAACAAATCAGGATCTGTCAGTTGCCCGCGCCAAAGCCGTGGCCGGAATTCTGGAGGGTGTGCTGATTGATCCTGCGCGCCTGCTTGTTGAAGGCAAAGGCGCCGTTGATCCGATTGCTGATAACACCACCCGAGAGGGGCGCGCCCGTAACCGCAGGGTTGAGATTATGATCCCCAGAGAAGAATCACCGGAGTAGGCTGACATGCGCGCGATCTTTAATCCGGTGGTCAGGCTGTTCCGGCTGCTGCAACGGATGTTCAAGTCTAAATGGGGCAAAGCGTTTCTGATCCTCTGCGGCTTTGCTGCGGTTTTTGCCGCGATCTGGTTTGGTTTCCCGCTGACCGGTTACGCGGCCATCAGCACGGTGTTTGCCCGCGCCTTGTCGATTGCCGGTATTCTGGGGCTGATCGGGCTGATCTATCTTTTGCGCTGGCGGTCCCGGCGCAAGAAAGCTCGCCAGTTGGAAGAAAGCCTGCTCCCGGATCAGACCGGCGACGGCAAGGTGCTGGCCGAGAACATGAAGCTGGCGCTGGACAAGTTAAAGAAATCCGGCGGCAAGAATTACCTCTATGATCTGCCTTGGTATGTGATCATTGGGCCCCCCGGCGCGGGCAAGACAACGGCGCTGCGCAACTCGGGCATTGAATTCCCGGGGCTCGATGCAATGCCCGAACAGGGTGCCGGTTTTGGCGGCACGCGCAATTGCGACTGGTGGTTTGCCGAGGACGCGGTGCTGATCGACACGGCAGGGCGTTATACCACACAAGACAGTGATGCGGTTGCAGACGAGGCAAGCTGGGGATCGTTCCTGAACCTGCTGAAAAACGGGCGCCCCGATCAACCGATCAACGGCGTTATTCTGGCGTTTTCGGTGGAGCAGATGTTGAACGCCACACCCGAGGACCTTGCCGCACATGCCCAGACGGTGCGCAAACGCTTGGGTGAAATTCATGCGCAGCTCAAGATCGACTTTCCGGTTTACGTGCTGTTCACCAAGGCCGATTTAATCGCCGGTTTCCGTGAATATTTCGCCAGCTTCAGCACGATGCGGCGTAAGAACGTCTGGGGTGTGACCTTTCAGACTAAGGACCGCAAGGCAGAGACCTATAAAAATGTAGAAGCCGAATTCGACACGCTTTTGGCGCGGCTGAGCGACGAAGTGATTGACCGGATGAATGAAGAGCCTGACGGGGTCAGCCGCATTGCGGTTTTTGGCCTGCCCGGTCAGATGGCGATGATGCGGGCCAATGTGGCAGAGTTCATCCGGCAGGTGTTTGAACCGACGCGTTACAAAACCAATGCCATCCTGCGCGGATTCTATTTCACCTCGGGAACACAGGAAGGTACGCCGATTGATCAGGTTCTGGGGGCGATGTCGCGCAATCAGGACGGTGCTGAATTCCAGCCTTCGTTTATGTCCGGTAAGGGCAAATCTTTCTTTCTGCACGACCTTCTCAAGCGGGTGATATTCGAGGAGCGCGATTGGGTAAGCTTTGACTATAAAGCCATCCGTCGTGCGCGCATTCTGCGAACCGGTGCGGTTGCCATTATCGTGGGGGCGACCATGGCGGCGATGGGGGCTTTCGGGTTTAGCTTCTGGCAGAACGCCACCTTGCTGCGCACGGCCGATCTGGAAGCGCAGAGTTATTTCGGCAAGGCGCGTCGCGAGATTTCGCGCCCTCTTGTTGATAACACAGACCCCTCTGTCATTTTGTTGCACCTTGAAGATTTGCGCAACATGACCGCCGGATATGGTGACACCCGTGAGCCGCCAGTCTGGGAGGGGTTCGGCCTGTCTCGTCATCGTGAGGTGTCGCTGGCTGCGGATCGGGCCTATTCCGACGGTTTGGAGCGGATGCTGCGTCCACGCATGATCCTGCATCTGGAAAACGAGATTCCGCAGCTGATTGCAGATCAGGACACCGGCGGCATCTATCGCGCGCTCAAGGTTTATCTGTTGCTGGGTGGACAGGGCGAAGGGCAGGGTGATGACGCCGCGATCGAAGCCTATTTTGAAGAGGTTTGGGGGCAGTTGTTTTCTGGGCCAGGGCAGGCGGATGAACGTGACAGGATCAACGCCCATCTGGCGGCGATGTTATCGCTGGACGAGGACCGATTGCCGGCCCTGCGTATTGATCCCGAGATTGTGCGCAGCGCGCGCGAGGCGATTGTGAACCTGCCCCTGGCGGATCAGGCCTATGCCTCTATCAAGGATCGCGCGGTGTTATCCGGCGTGCCCGACTTTAATCTGGTCGAGCGGGTTTCGGGGCAGGTTGCACGGGTGTTCGACACGACCGACGGCAGCCCCCTCGACACGGTTGGGGTCCCGGGAATTTATACGTTCGAAGGGTACTGGGGCTTTTTCCTTGAGGAGCTGACGACCGCCCGCGACCGGTTGCGGGATGACCAATGGGTGCTGGGAGATGCCGCCGGACGGGTCGGATATGAGGCGCAGTTGTCCAATCTGGAACGTGATCTGCACCGGTCCTACCGTATTGAATTTAACGATGCCTGGCGCGAGATGTTTGGCCGGATCGGCCTTGGCCCCTTGTCGACGGATGCCCCGAGCTATGATGCGCTGGCGGTTTTGTCGTCCTCGGTTGCCTCGCCCCTGCTGGAATATGTCGAGGCGGTAGAGGAAGAAACGCGGCTTACGCGGCTTTATGATCAGATCGGCGATATTTCAGCGGAACAGATTGCCAGTGGTGCCTTGAGTGATGGGATGGGAGACGCGGTTTTCCGCCGGATTTACAGCCAGTCAGGTGTGTTCCAGCGGGTTGTGCTGGATAACATCGCGAAAAAGGGCAAGGTTCAGACCCGCGCGGGTAATGCGGTGGCAGAAGACACCCAACGTCGACAGGTCGAACGGATGAGCGATGATTTTGCCCAATGGCACGCCCTGTTGAAAGGTGAGGCTCCGAACCGTCCGATTGATATTATCCTCGCCAATCTTGAGGACCTGCGCGAGAACCGGCGTCAATCGGCGGTGGCCCCGACCCCGGCGGATGAAACCATGCTTAGTCAGTCTCTGTCGTCGCTGACCCGCAACAATACCGCACTGCCCGATGATCTTGCGCGAATGCTGAACGAGGTGGATAGCGAATTCCGTGCCGTTGCGACGGCGGCCACCATGACGCAATTGAACCGCGCGTTGAACGATGAAGTTTCACAATTCTGTCGTGATCTGATTGCGCCGCTTTATCCTTTTGGCACGGGACGGCACCTGTCGCCGGCGGTCTTCGGGCAGTTCTTTGGACCCGGTGGCCGGATGGACAGTTTTTATACGTCATATCTGCAACCGCATGTAATACGCGGGCCAAACGGGTTGATGCCGGCCCCGGACAGCACCATCGGCCAGACTCTTTCTATTGCCGCGTTAAAGCAGTTCGACCGCGCGCAGGCGATCCAGCTGGCGTTTTTTGCGACGGGATCATCGGAACCAAAGGTGGATATGTCTGTGACCCATCTCAGTTCCTCGCCCTCGGTTGAACTGGCGATCCTGTCGATGAACGGCGGATCGGTACGCACTCAGCCTGACAGCATCCCCGCCGCGCTCAGCTGGCCGGGTCAAAGTTCAGGTGTGGCGCTTGAGCTGTTCCCCGCCGCAGATGACCGCAAGTCGCATATCACCTTTGCGCAAGGCCGCTGGGACATCGTGAACTTTCTGCGCAAAGGCCGATCACGTGTCAGCAACAATGTGGTAGATGTGACCCATGAAGTTGGCGGGCGCACGATTACCTACCGGATCGAGTTCAACAGCACCACGGTGCCGTTCCTGATGCGCGAGCTGGCCGATTTCTCCTGCCCTGCGTCGATGGAGCAATAAGATGCATCACGCAGTCATTGGCATCATGGGCAAACATCCCGACTATGGCGATTTTCTTCAGGCGGGCATTCCCGAACCATTGGTTGATGTGATGAACGGGTGGCTTGATGCCTGTCTGCCGGTGTTGCGTGATCAGATGGGAGAGGGATGGCCCCCGTTCTGGGATGGTGCGCAGGATGTGCGGTTCTGGATCGGGCGCGCGGTTTTTGGGCAGACGGTTGTGGGCATTCTGCACCCGTCACGTGATCGTGTCGGGCGGCGCTTTCCATTGATCATTTTGGCGGCAGGTGCTGATGTTACCGTGCCTTTGGGGGAGAGTACCAATCAAGCTGTCTGGGACAGCATGGCGGCACATTTGGACAATATGCGCGCCGGTCACGGGGGCGCGGCATTGCTGGACGGAATGGACATAGAGATTCCAGCCGAAGGGGAAGACCACGCCGCGACGGGGCCGACACTTTGGGCCCATCACCCCGAAGGGAATTTGGCGGCCCTGCTTGTGTCGGCGTCCGGTCCGGACAGCGCCCGCGCACAGTTGAGCCGGTCATACTGGTGGGCGACAGGCGGCCGGGTTGATGATGTCAACCGCGCGGCAACATGGCTGGGCTGTGCCGGAATGCCGGAACCGCAAGCACTGGGCTGGCTTTTGGGCGGGGTGGCCGGCACTGCGGAGGACGGAGCGTGAACCGGAACGATTTTTTCACCTTTGAAACCGGGCAGGGCAGCGATGTCGGCTGTAAACGCAAAGTTAACGAGGACAGCTACCTGTCGCGGCCCGAATACGGATTGTGGGTGGTTGCCGATGGCATGGGCGGACATGCCGCTGGCGATTTTGCCAGCCAGACCATTGTGCATGAACTGAACTCGATCGGGGTCGCCGTTTCGGCGGATGATCTGGTCGCGCGGTTTGACGAGCGGCTGACGCGGGCCAATGACATTATCCGCGCTCAGGCGGCGGCGTTAGAGGGGGGCATGATCGGGGCAACTGTGGCCGCGCTTTTGGTGCATCAAACCCGCTTTGACTGTATCTGGTCAGGCGACAGCCGTTTGTATCTGCTGCGCGGCGGGCAACTTACCCAGCAATCGCGCGATCATACCGAGGCCCGCGCCCTGCTGGATGCCGGATCAATTACCGCAGAGGAAGCGCAGAACTGGCCCCGCAAGAACGTCATCACACAGGCGATTGGCGTCAGTGACAAACCGCTCTGCGAACGGGTCAGCGGAGAATTGCAGCTGGGCGATTTATTCCTGATCTGCTCGGATGGGTTGACAGAACACATTGCGGATGCGGAAATTGCAGAAACGCTGTTGAGGTACCCACCGCAAGACGCCAGTGCGGAGCTGATAAATGAGACAGTGCGGCGGGGCGCGCGTGATAACGTCACAGTAATCGTTATACGTTGTTCGGATGCGCCACCGCCGGCGGAAGATGAGATGCTGTATGATCTCGATAACAGTAGTCTAGATACAAGGTCGGTATTGTGAGCGGGAAAGACAACAGCAAGGGAAGCCAAAGCGTGCCACCGGTATCGGACGATGAGGATGACGACAAGACGCGGATCGTAAGCCGCCCGCCAGTTGCCCCATCGGCGCAAGACATCGCAGAGGATGCCGAACGCACGCAGTTCGAGGCGCACCCGTCTGCCAATACACCGGACCCGAATAACGCTCCGCCACCTTCTGCGTCGGGGCTGCCGGCTGCGGATGTTCCTCCGCTTGATCCGCCAGTGGGCGTGGCACCGGTAAAGCCGCAAAGCACCGCTTTGGGGATCGGCACCACAATCAACAATAATTACCGGATTGATCAGGTTCTGAAGTCTGGCGGCATGGGGGCCGTTTATCGTGGTGTGGAAATCGGCACCGGCGATCCCGTCGCGATCAAGGCAATCTTGCCGGAACTGGCCGAAGATGAAAAAGCCGGCCTGATGTTCAAACGCGAGGCGCGCACCCTGCGCCAGCTCGCCCATGAGGCGATTGTTCGCTATTACAACTATGTCCATGACCGTGATCTGGATCAGTATTTTCTGGTCATGGAATTTATCGAGGGTATTCCACTTTCGGATCATATCAAAGAACACGGTGCCCTGCCTGTGCCGGCGGTGCTGACCTTGTTAAAACGGCTGAGCGGCGGATTGGCCAAGGCCCATGAACAGGGGGTCACCCACCGTGACCTATCACCGGATAATGTGATGTTGCCCGGTGGTGATGTCAGTCAGGCTCGCTTGATTGATTTCGGCATTGCCAAATCCACAGTCGTCACCGAAGGCACAACCCACGGACAGTTCGCCGGTAAATATAAATACGTGGCCCCGGAACAATTGGGCGGTGGCGAGGTTAGTTCGCCAGCGGATATTTACGGGCTTGCCTTGCTGACGGCGGCGGCGGCGATTGGGACGCCGCTTGATATGGGCAGCTCTATCGTTGTGGCGGTGCAATCGCGTTTGACCATCCCCGATCTGTCGGCGGTGCCGATGGCCTTGCGTCCGATTCTGAGCCACATGTTGGAACCTGATGAAACCCGCCGCCCCGCCTCGATGGAGTTGGTGGGCAGGATGGTGGACCATCCCGAGTTGATTCCGCCGGCCTATCGTGAGGGGATGGGCTTCTTTCCGGCCGAAACCACGGGCTCGGGGCAATTCACCGCGCCGCCGCATGGGTTACAGATGCCAACGGCTGGCCTCACGCAGCGCAGTATTTACCCCAGCACCATTTCACCCCAGACCGTGGCCCCATCGGCGGGGGCCAGTGCAGAACCAGAACCCAGCGGCCCCAGCAAGGCGCTTGGGTTGCTGGTTGGGTCGTTTGTCGCGATCAGTGCCGCCGTTGGAGTGGGGGCATGGCAGATGGGCATGTTTGGCGAGGCCCCACCGCTGCCGGAGTCGGGTATTGATATTGAGGCCCAGACGGCGGGGATGCCAGGGCGGCGGACAAATACCCGTGCCGGTTTTCTGGCCGAGTTCGACGCCGGCAGATGTATCCTGCTGGCGCGGGTGCCAGCGGGGCGCAACGCTGGAATGATCGAGGTGTTTTCGCCAACCGGAGAGGAATTGGCCGGGTTGCCTGTCGCTTATGAGGAGAAGTTCGGCGCACGCCCTGCGATCTTGCCGCGCCAGATCACGCCGGATCAATGCGCCGCACTTGAGTTCACCCACGCGCTTCAGGGCCGTGGTCGTGAGGCACCACGGATCGAAATGACCAGAGATGAGATGATCTCGGGGCAAGCCATGACGGTGCGGATCGGAGATATTGGCAGGCAGGCGGTTTGGGCCGCGCTGATCACGCCGAGCGGGGCGCTGTTTAATCTGACAGAGCGCTTGTCAGATCCCGTCGGCGGGCAACGCAGCCTGAATTTTGGTCTTAATCTGGCGAAGGGATCAGAGGCCGTGCCGCAACTGGTGCTGATCGTTGCAAGCGACAGTCCGCTGGCGCGTACGGCAACAGCGGGTGACGGCATTCCTGCGGCCGAACTTCTGGCGCTGGTGCTTGAGGAGGTTTCCAACCGCAAAGGAGCAGCCTCGGCGAGTTTGGGGTATGTCAGGTTGTTGCCACCAGAGGGTTAAGGCACTTCGGCAAAGACGGTCTGACACAAAGAACATCACTCAACGCATTGAATTAATTGAGTTTAGGAGGCTATGAGCGGTTCGGGTTTAGCGGACGTCGAATGTGGCAACGGCAAGGGCCGCTTGACTGGCGATTTCACCTGACAGATTAGAGAATACATCCTGCGCCAGCTGTCCGGCGCGGTTCTTTATGTCGGTTGACGGACGCCGTGTGGCAATCGCAAGCAGGATTTGCTTGGTGTCGCGGGGCGCGCCTGGCCGCGTGACGGGCACGTCGAAACGCGCGAAATTGCCCGAGAACGACATGAAACGTTGCAGGTCTTGAACCACACCGTTGTTATCAACCAACAGCAAGGTGACATAGCGTCCCGCAGTGCCACGTAAAACTCCGGTGAGATTGCCGCCAGAGGGCACTTCAGCGGCATCAAGGCGCAGGCCCAACTGGGTGGCCGGATAATCGCGGTTCAGCCGCACATAGTTCAATGCGCCACATTGCCGGTCATCAATCAACACGCGGGTCTGGCGTATTTCGCTATCGGCTTCGTTCAATACCGCGTCGCTGAACCGCGCCATTGCAGCGTCGGAACTGGCAATCAACGCCAGGCCAACACCCTCTGTCCCATCCCGCCGCGGCAGGGCCAGCAGACAGGGGTCGGTCACTGCGGTTTTGATCCGGCGCAACAGGTCACCGACCGCGATGTCCTGTGCGGAAGGGGCTGGTGCCGCGGGGCGTGGTGTTGGCGGTGTCGTATCGGGCCGGCGGCCCACGGCGGCGACCACGGTACCTGTGGCGGCGGCAGGGCGGATCACCTCGGCCTCTGGGCGCACCCGCGTGATGGCTTCACCAGCGGAAGGGACCGGCGTCGTGATCAACCCGGCAGTTCCCTCAGGTACAACCGGGCTCAGCGCGGGGGCTGAAGGCAGAGCGGTGACCGTTTCGGGGATCAACGGACCGGTATCAAGCGGCTCTGTTGTCGCGGGACTTACGGGTTGGACAGTTTCAGGCTCCGCCTCGAGTGGTGCGGCGGGTACCGCTTCCAATGCCTCCGGAATTTCAGGTTCCAATGTGGCAGGTTTTTCAGGTTCTTGCGCAACTGGTTCTGGCTCCACCGGTTCCGGTGCAACGGGTTCCGCAGGCACAGTTTCCTCGGGGGCAAGTGCGGCCAGTTCCTCGGGGTCCGCATCGTCGATGGTTTCCGGCGTTGCGGGATCAATGCCGTTACCATCATCTGCTCCTGCTTCGCCTTCCTGTTCTAGCAGGCCGGCGATGGTGTCGCTGTCGAGCGGCGCAATGGTGATGGTGTATTCCGGGCGGTCCTCGGGGTCAGGTGCGGCCACGGCCAGAATATTTTGCAACCCGCCAAATCCGATGGCGATGGCGGCACCATGTAGTACCACGGCACCTGCGGTTGCAGCCCACCAGCCCCCCGGGCCAGCACCGCTATAGGGAAGGAAACTCATGCGCCCTCCCGCCGGTGGATGGTGACAAGCCGGATATCAAGATTTTCCATCCCGGGCCGGTTGACCAGTTTCAAAAGATCAAGGGCGGGCGCGGTCCGGTCAATCAATACATGCAAGATCTGATGTCCGACCATCGCCTGCGGCAACCCGTCCGCGGTCACCTCTTTGCCGTCAAGCGTCAGCCTGCCGTCGTCTTCGACAATCAGCACTGGCTTGGGCAGTTTATCAATCGGCAAATCACGGGTTTCGGAGATGCGCACGCCTTCGTCCGGCGTGCTGACCAGAGACCCGGTGGCAAGGAAAAACAGGATCAACAGCAACACGATGTTCACAATGAATAGTGAAACATCCGGCCTGATCGGTTCACTTGGGCGGGGCAGGGGACGACGACGGGGGGCCATTCTAGAACTCCTCCCCGATGCTGACCTGAACCGAGGCCACCTCGGCGGCGCTGAGACGGGCCAGAACAGTGGTAATATCCTGCACCTGCGCGGAGGGACGCACAATCAGCACCACCGCGCCGGGGGATCCTGCCGTGCCAAGCGCACCGGCAAGATCATCCAGCGCCTCAAACCCAAAACGTTGCCCGCCAACCAGAACCGCCTCGGCTTCGATGGTCCAGAGGGCGACATCGCCAGCCTCCTCGGCTGCGGGTGGCTCGGGGTCTTCCCCCTCTTCGCCAGCCACGCTTGGAGAGGGGTCAACCTGTGCCTGCGCACTTTGGAACGGCAGCAGCGAATAGGGCGTCAGTCCAGAAGACAGCATAAAGAAAATCAGCAGCTGGAACATGGCATCAGCCAAGGGTGTTAACGCGAAACGGTAATTGGTCCGCCGCTTGGGTAGGTTAAGGGAAAATCCGCCGGACACGCCCCCGCTATGCCTTTGCGGTTGGGTCAACCCGACCATAAATCGCGGCAGAAATAGCCGCCTCGATCAGATTGCGTTCCCGGTCGATCCGGCTTTCGAACCAGCTGGCAAAGAAGTAGGCAACCAGCGCAATTGCAAGCCCTACAGCCGTGGTGGTCAGGGCGGTCCAGATGCCGCCGGCAAGGGCTGCAGGATCAACGCCGCCATCCGATAGGGACAGAACCGAAAAGGCATCAATCATGCCGATAACGGTCCCTAACAGGCCCAACATCGGGGCGGCCTGAACCACCATTTCCAAAAGGCGCATTTTCTCGGTCATGCGGGCCAGTTCAATCACTGCGGTCTGCCGCCCCAGCTCTTCGGCATAGGCGGTTTCACCCGGCTTTGCCTGCACCCCTGAAAACACCGCTTGCAGAATGCGCGCCAGAACGGATTTCCGTTCAGAAGCCAGCCGCATTGCGTCATCCCCCCGCCCGGACAGCCATGTATCAAGAATTTCCTCGGCACGTTTGCGTTTGCCCACTCCGATCCGGGCAAACTGAACCAGTTTGAAGACTGAGACCGTTACCGACATGAGCGACAGGATCGCCAAAGCAAGAAAAACCACCAGAGTGGCAGGGTTCAAAGAAGTCCCAAAGACCTGTTCCATAACATCCTTTCTGACGTCATCCGCGCCAAAGCACGTCGTGATCCGTGGATCAGATGCCGAACTGAATTGCTGTGCGTGAAGAGGCGGTCAGTGACTGCATACAAATAGGGGCTTCTGCACCGGCAACCACACAGGCCGCAGCATCATTGACCACAATACGTGAAATGGCCCCGCAGGGCGTGCCGGCCAGATCAAACTGCAAGATTTTGGTTTTCCCTTCGATCAGCCCACCGAATTCCAGCACCAAAAGGCGGGTCACGGCCCCTTGAGAATCGAATACGGCCACTTCATAGGCGGTTCTGTCCAGAGCTTGGCCGGTGCGATTGGCCGC
The DNA here is from genome assembly GCF_029285175.1 of Sulfitobacter sp. M05. Lineage (GTDB taxonomy): Bacteria > Pseudomonadota > Alphaproteobacteria > Rhodobacterales > Rhodobacteraceae > Sulfitobacter. The sequence continues at coordinate 18,851 of NZ_JABEDH010000006.1, forward strand.
GACATAGGTCAGTCTGCAACTGCCTGCTTCGGTTTCTGTAGCCCCGTTGAGTTCCAATGAAAACACAGGGGTTTCCTGCGCATACAATGGTGCAGCGAGGGTGAATGTGGCGGCGAAGGTGGAGGCAATAAGGCGCTTAAATAACATGTGTCTTCCTTGCAAATTCATAAATCAATTGCCTGACCATAGCGCCGCGAACTGTGCGACAAGTCAATCAGAATCACAAGGTGGACAAGGATTTTATGGTCTGGAAAAGGAAATTCACCGCCCGCAATGGGCCGCGGCGAATTAGCGGAAAACGCCGATCAGAAATTCGGGTTTCGGTGCGCCGTGCATGCTGCGCTTTGCGACAGCAGGTGTATCAACAGAGCGTGGTCTTGTAACGACACGGTGTTGGGGTTTTATGGCGGTTGCCGGCCTTGCTGCGGGCGCAATGACGGGTGCGTCAAACACCAGATCGCCAGAGGCGTGCGCGGTTTGTGTGGGCGCAGACGCACGTGATTTAGGGCGGTGTCCTGCTTGCGGTGCCAGTTCGGAGCCAAACAGCCGCCAACGCAGGACATTTGCCCGCGAGACGTCTTTGGAAACGATATTCGACATTTCATCCGCAGTGGGTGCCTGCGCTGTCAACTTATCCTGAACAGGCCAGGCTTGCCGGCGCAATTCGGCATTGTCCGGCGCGAATGGTTCAGGCGTCGAAACCGCAGCCTTACCCGCAGAGCCATGCGCATTGGAAAGCCCAATGCCGCCCCCGACGGTCAGAATAACCAAACCAATTGTGATGCCAAAAAGACGTATCATGCCCGAACCATACACCAAAACGCGTTGTTTTTCAGCATTATTATCGTTAACCGTCAAACTTGTGGTATATTCCTCACGCAACCCTGTAGAACCATTTGAAACCATGAGATTTTCAGGACAGTATCTGGCCACATATTTACAGGGAATTTTGTGACGGATCGTCCAACATCGCGAAATTTGACCGGCCTTGTGGTCTGCGCCTTGGGGCTGGCCTCGTTGTTGCCTGCCCGTGCGGCCGCGCAATTTGCCGTCTGTAACCAAACATTTGACGTGATCAATGTGGCTCTTGGCGCCTATGACCGCACGGCGTTTAATACATCGGGTTGGTGGACGATCGGCCCGAACCAATGTGCCAATGTGATAGATGACATTCTGACGGCACGGTATTTCTATGTTTTTGCCAAGGATGTATTTGGCCGCGAGGTTTTGACGGGGGCAACGCCGATGTGTGTGGCACCGGACCGGTTTGAGATCAGAGGCGAGGGCGATTGCCTTGTGCGCGGGTTGATCGAGGCCCGGTTTCACGAGGTGGATACCCGCAAAAGCGAGCGTTGGACGCTCTTTGTGTATCCACCACCGGGCTGATCGGTTTGTAGGGAGAAAGTTCCAATCACGACTCGCCCTGTGGTGGATGTTTGATGTAGGGTGCATGTATTAACAGGAGTTCGGGCACCATGATCCTTAACGGAGCAGGTTTCAGTATCCGCAAATGGGCGGCTTCCTTGGGATGTGCAGCCGGTTTGATGGTGCCGGCACCGGCCTTTGCGCAGGACTGGCAAGGTGTTGTGATCGGACAGTCCGGCCCGAAATCGCCCAGTGCTTTTTCCGATGCGTTTTATGCTGCGGGTGCCTTGCGCACTGGAGGGCTTGAAGCCGTCCAGATGCTGCGCGATCAACCGCGCGCGGCCGCTGTTGCCGCGCTTGAGGCGTTAAACGGCAGTGAGCGTGCGGTGGTTTACCTGACCGGTCCTTTGACAGAAGACGGTGCCGGAATTGTGCTTGAGGGCGGCGCGTTGCGGTTTGACGATGTCGTTGGTGGCTTGGTCAATGCTGGGGTGTCCAAATTGGCCTTGCTGGTTGAAACCTGTCCGATGCAAAATGCCCGTCCGGTCTTGCCATTGTCGCAACCGGGTCTTGAGATGCTCGGCGCGGTGTCTGCTGGCGGTGACGGTACCTGTCCCGAAATCGGGATGCGGCTGACCGATCTGCTGAAATCAAAATTGCAGGCGGATACGTCACTGGGTGGCTTATTGTCGGCTGTGACGGTGCGCTCTGACTTGCAGGACGATCTTGTGTTGCGGGCACCGTTGCCGGTTGCACCGGTCGTTTCCTTGATCAGTGATGATGTGGTTACCAGCTCTGTGGTGTCTTTGACGCCGGTCAGCGCCCCGTCTGCAAATGTTGGTTTGATGCCTGTTGCTTTGGAAACGGCGTCGGTCTCTGCGTCACCGGATGCAGGTGAAGTGGTGATTTTCGCCCCGACGCCACAGGCCCAACAAGCAGCACTGCCCCGTGCGGCTGGCCTGCCGGAACCGTCGATTATTGTGGGTATCATCGAAGACCTGACCTTGGCGTCCTTTTCACCTGCTGAACCGTTGGGCGAGGTGACAAGTAATGAAATCAGTTATGAAAACCTTGAGGCCCGCCGGGCGTTGCGCGCACAGGATGCAGCGCTATTCGCCACATTGGTGGGATCAGGTGCCTTTGATCCGCCGTCGCCGCTTTTGGCGGCTGCGCTGCAAACAGAGTTGTCCCGGATGGGCTGTTACACCTCGGGGGTAGATGGCAAATGGGGGCCGGGGTCGCGCCGTTCTGTCGGGCGTTACTTTGACGAAATCGACGGGGTGGAGGCGGTGTCGCAAGATCCGTCGGTAGAGTTGTTCCGGCAGATTGTTCTGCAAGATGATATAACCTGCCCTGCGCCGGTAGCTGCCGCCGCTGCGCCACGCGCCACGGCCAAGCGATCCTCAAGCGGCACAACCAGCCGTGCCGCCACCAAGCCCCGCACAACAACGCGGCGCGCCGCCCCAAAACCAGCGGCCAAGGCGGCCCCCAAGCGAACCATTTCTGGCGGCAGGCTGGGCGGCGTGTTCCGGTAACATATGCCGTTTGATGTCGACCCCCGTTTTCGGACAACTGCACAGCAGGCCCGCGATAGACGTCGCCGACGCAGCACGCTGCGCATTTGCGCTGTGGCCTTGGTCTTGGGCGCATTTGCGGGTTTGTTGTGGGGGATTGCCGGCTGGTATCGGGGCACTGGCGGCAACGTCGCGGTGATGGCGGAAAATGCCGAGGGGGCGGACGAGGAAGCCTTCGCATTGGTCCAGAGCGGGGAGAATGCCCGGTCTTCGATTGATGTTGAACGGGTGAACTCTTTCATTGATTTGCGCCGTGATCCGATGATCCTGCATTTTGCCGGAACCAAAAGCGATCTATCGAAGAACCTGCCGGCCCCGACCGGTTTTGCGCAGGGGCGATTGATGCGCAACGGGCCTGATGCGGTTCTCGCCCTTAAGGACAGACTGTTTGTGGCAGAGCGCCGGTTGGTCACAACCCTGCCGTCCAGCCGGGATGATTTTGCCCTGTTTAAAGCACAGCGCAGTCAGGGACTGCGCGCGGTGCGCCAAACACCCATGGCTGCACCAGCAACGCAGGGTCAGGTTGTGGCCGTTGAGGAAGAAAGCAGTTGGGGCACCTTGATCGGACCGGCACAAGAAGCGGCAACGGCAGCGGTTTATGTGGAAACGCAGATCGAGAACACTACCAGCACCGCACTTACCCTGCGCGAGAGCCAGCGAAAACAGTTGTATAAAGACGAGATCATCGTGCTTCAGGCCCCGCGTGATCTGGCGAATGTGTTGATGTCTGGTGGGCTGAGTATGAGCGAGGCGGCGGGCATCGCCCGCGCAGCATCGCAGAAACTGACCTTGCTCAGCCCATTGGCCACCGGTTCTGTGGTGGCGCTGCGGATGCGCCCCGGGGGGCGGTCGGGGCAGCTAATGCAGATGTCGGTCTATAGCCCTCAAGGGTATCTGGCCAGTCTTGCACAGGTTGGCGCGGGGCGTTTCGAACCGGCTGCTGATCCTTGGATTGACGCTGATCTCTTGTCGCGCTCGGGTAAGGTCAGGCAGGAGGCGGGCAAACCCGGCGAGGTGCGCTTGCTGGATGCGCTTTATTCTGCGGCGATCCGTAACGGCATGTCGACCAGTATTGTGGGCGAATTGATTGTACTGATGTCGCAACGGTTTGATCTGGATCGGTTCGTGGCGGACGGGGATGAAATGGTGCTTTTACGAGCGGCGGATCCGGGGCCGGCGGGGCGCGGCCTCGGCGCGGTTCTCTATGTCGGGATCCATGGGCCAACACAGACCATGCGCTGTTACGTGCTGGCCAGTGCCGATGATTTCAGCTGTTTTGACTTTGACGCGCCATCGGGGGGCGGCGTAAGTTTGGGAGGTGGGTTTCTGGTGCCGGTGGATGGGGTCAAAACATCGGGTTTCGGGCCGCGTCACCATCCGATCCTCAATCAGGTGCGCAACCATAATGGGGTGGATTGGGCCGCGCCCACGGGCACGCCGGTTCTTGCGGTTGCGGCAGGGCGCGTGACACGGATCGGTGATGGCGGGGGATATGGCAACGTGATCTATTTGGATCATGGTGGCGGTGTCGAAACGCGATATGCGCATTTGAACGCTTTTGCTAAATCCTTGAAGAAAGGGGCACAGGTCGCCGCAGGCGAGGTCATCGGTTTTGTCGGAACCACAGGGCGCAGCACGGGTCCGCACCTGCATTTCGAATTACATGCGGGTGGCAAACCGGTTGATCCACTGACCTATGGCGGCAGCGGTGAAGGCCGCGCAACACAGGCGGTTGATGCCCTGGTAAACCAGATTATCCGCGTTGAAAGTGCGGGTGTTGCAACCGCGAAAAACCCGCTTTCGACAGCGACGGGACTGGGGCAATTTATCCAAAGCACATGGCTGCGGATGATGCGGGACTACCGGCCCGATTTGGTACGCAAGATGAGCCGTGCGCAATTGCTGGCCCTGCGCACGGACCCGGCGCTTAGCCGTGAAATGGTGCGCAATCTGGCGCGCGAGAATGAAGCTTTCTTGCGCGCGCGCGGTCACAAGATCACTGCCGGGCGGTTATATCTGGCGCATTTTCTGGGGCCGGGCGGGGCGCATACCGCCCTGCGCGCCAATCCGGAGGCCAGCGTCTTGTCCGTGATGGGCGCGCAGGTGGTCAATGCGAACCCGTTTCTGCGCGGAAAAAGCATTGCTGATCTGCGGGCATGGTCGGACCGCAAGATGCGGCGCAAGGGCAAAACGCCGCGAGCGTCCGCGCCCGTGCGGCGTATTCCCCCTCACGCCTTGGCATATCGCGCCGCGGTGGATGCGATGTTGGTCGAGATGTAAAAGCGTGGACAGTTACGTTTGAAATGAACGTCCTGTGCCGGACGCAGCTGAGACGCGCGCTTCTGTCGGGCCATGGTTGCTCAACGGGGCAAAAGAACGTTTCCCGACCTGTGAAGGACGTCGGAAAACGTATTCTTACTGCAATTCATGAAATGCCAAAAACACCCGAAAGGCGCAGGGCAAAAGGGCTGAATTTACCGCGCGGTGCTGGCGTTGAACGCTTCTTTCACGGCTTTTTCGAAACCCTTGCGCACGGCAAACTCTTTCACGGTGCCGCCGCCAATGTATTTTGCAATGCCCTTGCCGGTCATCTTTACACCGCGGGCGAAGTAGACTGCATAGACCCCGTCAAGCACCAGACCGCGGGCAAAGTTCAGGAACATTTTCGACGCCATATTCCCAAAGCTGGCATCGCGTTGCAGGATGTCGAGGTCATATCGTGCCTGCATCGCCACTTCGACGACATTGCGCCCTTCGATGCTGATCGGGGACAACATTGCAGCAAGACGTTCGCCAATGCTGATTTTGCCGTCGCTGTTACCGTCACGATCATCAAAGAAGGCGACAACCGAGACCGCATCCTTTCCAATAAATCCGACGGCACCGATCGGCTCCGTACCGTATTTTTGGACAAGTACCCATTCCATCTTATCAGCAGCCATTACTCTCTCCTTCGTGGTTCTTAAGCAAAGTTATAAACAAAATTCCCGTCGTCTACCGACACTTCAACCGATCCGAATACGTCCCCCGATACCATGCGGCTTAGCACCTGACGGCTGAGATCGGGCAGGATCGAGTTGGTGATAATGTTGTCAATCATCCGCCCGCCACTGTCGGGGTCGCGGCATTGTTCGACGATATGTTCGATCACCCCGTCGTCATAGGTGATCACCGCGCCATGCGCACCTTTCAACCGCCGCTCTACCGCGCCGAGTTTCAGTTTGGTGATACCGGTCAACACATCGCGGCCCAGCGGAAAATAGGGGATCGAAACGATGCGGCCCAAAAGGGCAGGCGGGAAGACATCCAGCTGGAAGGGTTTGATCGCGGCCTCCAGCTCTTCCATATCCGGTGTGGTTTCGCCCGCTTCGGCCATTTCCATAATCACATCTGTGCCGACATTTGATGTCAGCAGGATGATGGTATTCTTGAAGTCAATCGTGCGCCCGTTACCGTCTTCCATGACGCCTTTGTCAAACACCTGAAAGAACAGCTCGTGCACATCGGGGTGCGCTTTTTCAATCTCGTCCAGCAACACCACGGAATAGGGTTTGCGCCGCACGGCTTCGGTCAGCCGTCCGCCTTCGCCATAGCCGACATAGCCGGGAGGGGCCCCTTTCAGCAGGGAGACTGTATGCGCTTCCTGAAACTCGCTCATGTTGATGGTGATCACGTTCTGCTCACCGCCATAAAGCTGTTCTGCCAAAGCCAGCGCGGTTTCAGTTTTACCAACGCCCGAAGGCCCGCACAGCATGAACACACCGATGGGTTTGTTCGGGTTGGACAGGCCAGCGCGGTTGGTCTCGATCCTCTTGGCGATGGCTTTCAGCCCGTGGTCCTGTCCGATGACACGTTCCTGCAAACGGTCGGCAAGTTGCAGCACGGCCTGCAATTCGTCTTGTACCATGCGCCCCGCAGGAATGCCGGTCCAGTCGCTGATCACGCTCGCCACGGCCTGCCCATCCACATGGGCATATACCATGCGGTTGTCGGGGTTGCTGCCCTCAAGAGTGGCCATGTTTTCATACATTTCCGCGCGTAACGCTTCGGGGTCTGGTGCATCTTCCTCGGGGGTCTCAGCGGCAAGCGAAAGACGTAGTTCCAGAATACGATCCACAACTTCCTTTTCGGCGGAAAAGCTGGCATCGAGTTCGGCCAGACGCGCCTCAAGCTTGGTCTTTTCCGCCTCCGCCTCGGTCAGCCGCTCCTCGTCGGTTTCACCCAGATCACGCTCTGCCATCTTGCTGGCGATCTCGCTGCTCAGGGCTTCGATCTTGTCTTTCGTATCGGCAATCCGGGCAGGAACCGAGGCCTGACTGACCGCGACCCGTGCGCAAGCGGTATCCAGCAACGAAACCGCCTTGTCTGGCAATTGCCGCGCCGGGATATGACGGTGCGACAGGGAAACGGCAGAAACAATCGCCTCGTCCGAGATGCGCACGCCGTGGTGTGCCTCCATCGGGCCAAGAATGCCGCGCAGCATAAAGCAGCATTGTTCGACCGTGGGCTCATCGACGCTGACCGGTTGGAAACGGCGGGTCAGGGCAGGGTCTTTTTCAAAATACTGACGGTACTCGGACCACGTGGTCGCACCGATGGTACGCAGGGTGCCACGTGCCAGCGCAGGTTTGAGAATGTTGGCAGCATCCCCCGTGCCCGCCGCACCGCCGGCCCCAACCAGCGTATGGGCCTCGTCAATAAACAGGATGATCGGCGTCGGGCTATTCTGCACCTCGTCGATGACAGACTTCAGCCGCTGTTCGAATTCACCTTTCATAGAGGCACCGGCCTGCATCGACTGGATATCCAGTTCATAGAGCAATGTGCCTTGCAACTTGGGCGGTACATCCCCGGCGGCCAAGGCCTGTGCAAACCCTTCGACAACAGCGGTCTTGCCCACACCCGCCTCTCCCGTCAGGATCGGATTGTTCTGGCGGCGGCGCAACAACACGTCGATGATCTGGCGGATTTCGTCACCGCGCCCCTTGATCGGGTCGGTGGTCGCGGCCACCGCGGTCATGTCCTTGGCAAACCGACCCAGCGGGGTGGCGGCGCCTTTGCGGTCTTCGCCTGTGCCGTCAACATCGGGCGAGGACAGGCCGCTGCCATCCATCGGCGGCATGGTGTCTTCTTCGGAATTGGCCCAGATTGTGCGGCTGTCCTGACTGATTTGCTCTGCCGAGATTTCGTCAAACACCATGGAATAGCGGGTTAACTGGCGTTTCAGATGGGGATCACTCAGCAGGGCCACCAAAACGTGGCCGGTGCGGATTTGTGGCTCTCCAAAGAACAGGGTCGCATAGGTCCATGCGTGGTTCAGAGCATCGGACAGAAAGTCGGAAATGCCGGGTGTTTCTGTCACGTTTTTGTCCAGCGCGGACATCGCCTTGTCGAGGTCTTTCAACACCCGTCCGCGATCCAACCCCAGTTCCGCTAGGGTCGCCGACAGATCAGCATCTTTGTTTGACAGGGAATAGAACAGCCAGTGACATAATTCGACAGACCGGTTGCGTTCGCTGCGCGCATGGCGCATCGCCTGCAAAAACGCGTCATAGCCGGCGCGGTTCATCTTGCCGGCGTATTTTTCGATTGTGATCTCGGTCATCGGGTGTCCTTCGCTATTCTAGGCGGCGGTCTGTTCAGGCTGCGCATGTTCAAGCGGTTCCAGTTCAAACCGTGTAACGCGCAGCAGGTGTTCGGGATTGTCGGGATCAGGTGCGATACAGGCCATCCAGCCCATCATGATTGTCTGGCCCAATACGGCAGGCCGTATCTCGGGTTTTGGCAGCCACAGCGCCACTTCGATGTCAAAGGCACGGCCCAGATACCAGAAGGTCAGATCGCGCAAGTGATCGTGATCCGTGCCGCCGGGCAGGAAGCGCAGGTAGGTGTCATAGTCCTCGACGTAAATCTGGATGGTGATCTTTTCACCAATGGACAGAACACGTTCACCAAGGTTGGCATCCCGCCCCATGGTTGCCGCCTGACGGCCCATCTGGCACAGGGCATTCGGTTCGAATTCCAGCCAGGCAGGTTCGAATTCATCAATGTCGATCCGCACTGCATTGCCGAAATGGACCTGCAACATCTGCCGCAGCTTCACCGGGCTTTTGATCCGCCCCGCAGCCAGAGGGGCCAGCCGTTGTTTGGCCGTATCAGGTACCGTGTCCCGATTGCGATAAGCCGGAGAGCCACTGCCGGTCAGGGACAGCACATAGGCCGAAAACCTGTCTTGTGTTTCGTGATCAAACTGGGTGATTGCGCGGGCATCCGACCAGGCGCGAAAGAACAGCTCCTGAAACCGGGCGGCAAAGATATCGGTAAAAGCGACAAAGCTCGGGTCGCCTGCATCAAACCAGCGCCGCACCTCTTCGGTCCAGACCAGCGGCAATGCGCCTTGTGGTCCGAAGAATCCCATAAACTGTGCCCGGATCATTGGCGGGCTGGCGTCCAGATCGACCCGCGCCATATCGGCATCGGGAAAGGCCAGAAACGGGTCCTGCCCCAAGCGCACCAGCGATTCTTTTAGCCGCGTGTTCTGACCGATGCGCGGCGCGCCCTGGCCCTCGCGCTCCAGTCGGCGCAGCAGGTTAAACAGGCCCTGTCCAAACGCCGCTTTGGCCTGTGCATCACGCTGGTTCAGGATTTCGGTCTTGCTTGGCGCACTCATAGCAAGGGCCCGGAACCTGAACGGGGCGGAAACACCTTGATCTCACCGCGCTGCACGGTACGCACAACCGTCTGGGTAAAGCTGTTGACCGCGGCGTATTCCGACAGGAAGCGGTCCAGTACCGCAGCCAGCAACATCACGCCGGATCCCTCGTATTCCTCTTCATCGAAGGTCAGGGTCACCTCGATCCCGCGCGCGGTGTGAAACCCGTCGGCATGGGGGATCGTGCGGCCCACGGGGCGGGTTTCGACCTTGTTCAAGCCAGCAATCTGGGCCTCGCTAACGTTGTCGGATAGATCGGTAAACAACGACAACATCTCGCGCATGCTGGCGGCGGCATCCTTCCCATCACGGCTTTCCAACCCGTAGTGATTTAGCGAAAGGTAAGAAACCAGCCGCCAATAGACGTCACCTGATGTAGTGCGATGGGCGGCGCCGGACTCCAGGTCGGCAAGGCTGTCGGTGGGCGCGGTCGGGCCTGCCACACAGGATAAGGTAACGGTCTGGTCATCGCAGAAAAAGAAATCATTCTTGGACTGTGCTATGGGCAAGAATTCGGGCAGATGCCGGTTTGAGCACAGTGTGTTGATCTGCAAGCGCTGCACGATGTCATCACCGGGTGGGGCATAGATTGATACAAAAGTTTCGGTTCCGCGGTAGCGGTAGTTTGATGCGCCATAGCGATGTTCAGCGGCAGTCAAGCGGCGCGGGCGGCGGCGATAGGTATAATATAGTACCTGACGTGGATCTTTGGCATCGGGGGGCAGAGCATAGAGCGGGTAAACCTGGACCTTATTTTGCTGGCCTTGATAGAACGCCCAGACATCCTTGATTGATTGCACCTCGTAATGGGTGATCGGGGTCGAGTTGGGGGTAACAACAGCCTCGTGCTCTTTGGTGTTGATACGCACCTGCGAGGACATTTCCTCAAACTGGTTGATTGCGGGCGCGGCGTTCAGGGCGAAATGTTCTTTTTCAAGTCGCGAAGCGAGGGCGCGGTTCACCGTGTCGAATTCAAAGATCACTTCGACCTGTGATTGACGGACGTAGCGCAGAATATCGGCCAGCCCGCTCAGGCGGAAACCGGCGAATTTTCGTGGAAAAACAAAGAACTCACGCAGAAAGGCGAACCCTTCAAACAGGCGGGTGTTATGGGCGAACAGACGTTGATCCCGGTCAAAGCCGACCTGTTCAAGACTGTGTTGCGGCAGGGTGGCAAATACGGGGTCGCCCTGGGCGTTCAACCAGCGCAGCGAGATGCGGGTGGTGTCACAAAACAACTGTTCAAACAGGGCGACGCTGTCTTTCAGCGGGCCGGTCAAATGAACAATCAGTTCGTCCAGCCCTGTGTCAGCGCCCAGACCAGAAAGGGTCAGATCCGCAGGATCGGCCCCTTTCGCGCCCAGACGTTCCAGTGTCAGGACAATACCGGCCTTGGTGCCCTGTGCAATTTCCTGCCCCAGCGCGCCGATCGGCCCTGCCCCGGCGTGGTACTTTACATCGCTGACCGTCAACGGCCAGATTTTAAGCGGCGCCGTCAGCGCAAAACGGCAAGCGATTTGTTTGTCGGCATCTTTGAAACGGGCATCAATATAGGCACCGGCTTCAAACGGGATGCCCTTGGCGAGATCGGTGTTCTCAAGCGGCAGGTTGGCCTGCACCAACATCGCTGACGGGGTGGGGGCCAACGCGTCGGGAAACACCTGATCCAGCAATTCATGCGTGAAGGTTTTGAATTCCTCCTGCATCTTGGTCTGAACCCGGGCGGCCAATAGGGCGCTGCCCTCAAGCAGGCCGGAAACGGTTGGATCAAGGTTTTCCTCGACCAGCCCGCCCAGCCTGTCGGCCAACCCCGGATAATCATGGGCAAATTCGGCGGCGCGCTCTTTGAGCAGCGCCAATTCGCGGTTATAGGCTTCGCGCAGGGCGCGTTTCATGCCTGCATCCTCAACTTAGACATTTTCATTTTGCCGGCGGCCATATCAACCTCTGCGTCAAAATCCAAAGGGATATCAATGGGATCGCCCATTAGTTCAGCAGAAACAGAAATCGACAACCGCTGACGATTATCACCGTCAGGTTCGACAACCGTTACTTCGATGCTGTCGCGCACCAGACGCGGTTCGTGATTGATCAGGGACTTGCGAATGGTCTCTTTGATATGGGGGCTGTTGATGTCAGCGGTTGCGACACTGGATAAATCGCCAAACCCGTAATTCGCTACAGAGGCCGCGACATGGGGCAAGTCCTGCAAATCAACAACCGAGCCAAGCTCGACCGTGTTCAACAGCGCGTTTAGATCCGTCTCTAGATAGCTGCGCAGGGTCGCTTCGTCCAATCCGTCACGGCGTTGCAGGCTGCGTGGACCGGCATCAGAGGTGCCTCCCTTCGCATCCCCTGCTTCGAATGAGTTGCGGAATACTTGAAGGATGGAAACCTTGGCGCGCTCGCCCTTGCGCCATATGCGCCGGGCTGCAAGTCGCTTGTCGGTTGGGGCGTTTTGCATAATCTCGCTTGCGTTCGGGCCAACCATGGTTGGCTATCCCAAGGGCCTCAGACGCAGAGGCGGGCCCGAAGGCCAGCCTCTTGGATATCGAAACAAGTGACGGCTTACTTGCCCCAGGTTTTGTTCTCGGCAATTTCCCAGCCGGCCATGCTTTCGGGGCCCGCCGCACCGGACTGCTCCTGAAAGGTATAGGTGACCTGGAAACGGCGCATGTTCAGCGTCAGTGTTTCCTGAACACGGTCCAGACCATCTTTGCTGCCACCGGTGTTGTAGGTGCTGATGATGATATCTTCCATGTCGATCTTGAGGTAATCAACCGGCGCTTGACCGCCTGATTTGCGCACCACAAGCTGACCGCTTTTGATGTGCTCGCCTGAGCAGCAGCGCGCGATCAGATCGTGTGTCGCTTTGTCAACGTATTTGCTGATTGTGATATCGCTGACGTCAACCTTGCCGCCGCCGCCACCGCCGCCCTGATGGGTCGTACCGGACTGTACCATGCCCCAGTTCCAGGACAGGATGTCGATCCAGTCGCGGTGCTTATCGTCCTGAGACTCACCTACAATGTTGTTGTCGAGATACAAAAAGCAATCAATGGCCATCTAGTTCACTCCTTTTGGGACTTTGGAACCCGACGCGCGTAATTGCGCGGCAGGAAATCTTATAATTATTTACCTGTTGGCAGCTTGGATACGAGGCTCATCCCGATATCCATGCCTTCCAGTTGGAAGTGAGGCTTCAGGAAGAACTTGCCCTGATAGTAACCAGGGTTCAATTCGTCCTCTACCACCTCTACTTTTGCGCCGGCCAAAGGCTTTTTCGCCTTTTCGAATTCGCTGGCGCTGTCTGGGTTTCCGGAAACATATTTATTGATCCACGCCTGCAAGTCCATCTGAAGTTGCATTCTATCGGGGCTTTGCCCGATTTTGTCGCGCACCATCGCCTTGAGGTAATGGCTGAACCGCGACACGGCGAAGATATAGGGAATACGTGACGACATATTATCTGACGCGGTGGCCAGATCATCGACATATTTCTTGGGGCGGTACAGGGATTGCGCCCCGATGAACGCCGCCTTGTCGGTGTGTTGCCGGTGGATAAGGCCGATCAGGCCCGCTTGCGACAGCTCCCCTTCACGACGGTCGGTGATCGACACTTCGGTCGGACATTTGAGGTCTTTCGAACCATCACCGGTATCAAACAAATGCGTCGGCAGGTTTGCCACTTCACCACCCGAGGTCACGCCCCGAATGCGCACGGTCCAGCCGCTCTCTTTAAAGGCACGGTTGATGTTGGCCGCCATCGCATGGGCCGCATTCATCCAGGAATACATCTGGCCGCCGTGGCCGTCCGTGTCTTCGACAAAGTTGAACTCTTCTACAACAGAATTGCTGTTGGGGCCGTAAGGCTCGCGGGCCAGAACGCGGGGCAGGGTCAGCGCAAGGAAACGTGCGTTTTCGCTGTCGCGCAGGCTGTTCCACTGAGCATATTCCGGTGTTTCGAAAATCTCGCTCAGGTCTGGCGGCACGGAAATTTCGTTCCAGCTGTCAAGGCCCAGCAATTCAGGCGAGGCACCAGAAACAAAGGGAGCCAGTGACGCTTCGGCGATCTTACCGATGGAGTTCAGCAAGTTTACATCCGGAGATGACTGGCTGAAGTGATAATCCCCGATCAAACACCCAAACGGCTTGCCGCCCAACGTCCCAAGGTTTTGTTCATAGACCATGTCATGCAGCGGGGATTTGTCCCATTTGGCACCGGGATAACGGCGCATCATCGCCTGCAACTCTTTTTTGGAGATGTTCAGAACCTTGACGCGCAGGGTGCTGTCGGTCTCGGCGTTGTTCAGTGTATAGGCCAGGCCGCGCCAGCTGCTTTCAAACTGCTGGAATTGTTCGTTGTGGATGATCTCGTTCATCTGGTCGGACAGCTTTTCGTCAAGCTTGGCCAGCATCGCATCCAGCGTATCAATCACATCTTCCGCAATCAGCGACTGGTCGCCCATCGCTTCGCGCACCAAAGCGACAACGGCATTGTCGACTTCTTTGGCAGCCACTTCAGAGCGTGGCTTGATCGTTTGTTTCAGGATATCCGAAAATTCGGAAAGCTCGTTTAGCGCCTCTGCGCCCTGCTGGTCTTCCTGTTGTGTTTCATTGGTCATCTTGATCTCTTTTCCGGCTAAACTGCTGACATGTGGGGCTGTTGCCGCCTACATCAGTCATCATCGGTGTCGGGTCCGGCACGATCAGCCAAGGCTGCCATCAGTTCGGGGTCGCTCAGCAGCTTTTGCAGATGCTCCTGTGCTTTGGGTTTCGCGCTCATGTAGCGTTGCAGGTTTGCCAGTTGCTCCCGCGCTTCGAGGATTTTTCTCAGCGCTGGAACCTGACGCGCAATCGCAGCTGGCTCAAGGTCTTCCATCTTTTCGAATTGGAGATCCACGCCCATCTTCTGGCCACTGTCGGGGTCCAGTTTGTTGCCGACCATAAAGGTCATGCCGGGTTTGGTCGCGCCCATGTAATCATCAAGGGTGTCTTTGGTCACATCCGAAAATTTGCGGTCATCTGCCGCTTCGGGTTCAACACCGGGGTTGTTCCCCGAAAGATCGGACATCACGCCCATGACAAATGGCAGCTCGACCATTTTTTCGCTGTCATAGGGATCTTCGTATTGAATTTGCACGCGGGGCGGACGGTTTCGTTTGATGAAACCGGAACCAGAATCAGACGCCATTCATACTACTCCAAGAAAGTAACTTTGGTTTTTCACTCAAAAGTGAACCAGCGTTAACCATCAAAGTCAACGTTGCGCCATCTCTTAAGAATTCAGGCGAAAGGATATTTGGCAAAGCAATCATATTCACGGGTTTGTTTCCACCACTGGGACCAGTTCGTCAACCAATGATTGAAAATCGCGGGCAAGATAACTTCGGGCACGTTGAAGCAAGAGCGGAACCGGTGAGGATCGTTCGGCAGTGAGAAAATAGGTCTCAACCGCGCGCATTGCGCCTGCGGCCTGATCGCCGGACAGAACCCGTGGTGCGGGGCCTTCAGGTTCTTGGGTTTCGTTCTCTGGTGTCGGGCTTTGCGGGGCACTGTCGGTCAGTTGGCGCAACCGGTCGATGTTCAGGGAAAATCCGGTTTGGGGGCCGAAATCGACAATGGCCTGACTGGCCTTCTCCGGCAGCAGGGTTTCCAGCGCCTCGATCAGTGGGCGGCCAATCAGCAGACGCGCTTGCGTGACCAGCAACAATGCAGCCGAAGAGGGCTCGTGGCGACGGTAATAATGTTCGCAGGCCTCAAGCGTGAGCCTTGCGTGGGTATGGCTGGTGATCGCATTGGCAGGCGGTGTTTCCTGCACCGCAGTATTAACCGCGGGTGTGTCATCGGTTTGCGCAGGCTCTGGCGTGGCCGAGATTGGTGTCTCTGCCGCCCGCAACTCTGGGCGTGCCGCACTGATCGCGCTCAGCATTTCCTGCACTGTTGTCGTGAGGAGATCGAACGCGGGGGTGAAGGGCGTAGTTTCGTGCGCCTGACAGGTGCGTGTGATCCGGGCCAGTGCCTCTGAAAGGCGCAGCAACGCGGCATGGTTGACCGATAAGCGCTTTTTGTTGCCGGGATCACCCAGCGCGTCTGTCATCATGCCGGGCGTCAGGTCTTGCTCGTTTTGCAAAGGGGTCAGCGCACCGGCGGCGACACGGATTTTCCGCAAGCTCACCTCGTCGGTGCCGGTTAGCCCCAGGAATTGCAGCGGTTGGATAAGGGTGATTTGGCTGTTCAGATCCCCCAGCGCGTCCCGCCGGGCAGAGATGCCATCGGCGAAACCGGGGTGCAGGTCATCGCCATGGGTTTCAAGCAGCGCGGCAATTGTGTCGATGGCATCCGCCACAGGTTCAAGCCGGCCAGCCAACGCCTCCCATTGGGCCAGAAGCACAAGCAGACGGATGTCGCGGCTGCGGGCCAGCAGGCCGTTGATCTCGCGACGTTCTGCAGTGATGTCCACATCACCTGTGTCAAAGATCATATCCTGCGAGGTTGTGCCGTCGGGCCGCTCTACACCGGGACGGTAATAATAGGCGGGCAGCCGCCCCAAAGCACCGAAATAGTAATCCTCATATCCGGCGTCCATTGTCGCATCCAGATCAGGACCGCAGGGGGCGTTCTCGGCAACAGGCATCAACAATTCGTCTAGTGTCACGGGTTATTCCCCAATTCATTTGTTCCGCAGGTAAGGCGCAAAATCTGCTACCGTCAAGGTTGATCCGGTTTTCCAGTCGCATCAGCGTAAGCTTTGGCAAAAGCGCGCAAAAACACGTCAAGCATACCGTGATCTCCGGTGCTGGCTTTTGCGTCCCAGCGTTTGACAAAAGCATCCCAGTTTCGGGTCTTCTTTGATCCGCCAAGCAGGTTACCGGAAGTCCCTTCGCGGTCGGCAATCTCATCCGGTGCAAGGCCGCTCAGGACTTCGGCCAGTGCCGGTTGGAGGGCGGCAAACACTGCCGTCTGGTGCTGGCGCAGATCGCTCAGCGCGTTCTCGAACCCTTCCGCGCCGTTTACAAAACCGTCGCGGGGGGCAAACAGCAAGGCGGCAAACGCCTGATCGCTGTCTTGCAGGAATTTCATCGGATTGTTGCCCCGGGCGCTGCGCATGGTGCGTTCGCCACTGCGGGTGAAATGTTTGACGCTGGCGCGGTCCCTCAGCATCAGCATGACCTCGTCCACCGTCACCCGTGCGCTCTGGCCAAGAGTTTCGATCAACAGCAGAGGGTCAACCCCTTCGACGGCTTTGGGGTCAATGCCGGCACCGGTACAGAAGGCCGCCAACACCGCTTGCCCATCCAGCTGGGCGGGCGCGTCTGCCGGTGCGGGGGCCGAAGGAGGCGGGGCAGGAGATGGGTGGTGCTGGGGCGGCGTTTGGGGTCTGCTGCGGGTCTCTGGTGGATTGCCCACTGGTGGCATTGGCATCGCTTTTGGTGCCGCCAGTGGCGGCGGCGGCGCATTCACGTGTTGCGGGGCCGGTTGTCGCACCGCGTCGGCTTTGCGTGCCTGCACGTCGGGTTGCTGTAGGGATGGGCGCGCGTCGTGTTGCGGGCGCGAGGGCTGCTGAAGCGGTACAAAATCATGCGCCATTTCATCAAGGTGATGTGGGTTGGCAGCAGCAGGAGGTAACGGGTTAACCGGTGCAAGGCCGCCAGCATTGGCGTCGCCTGCCATATCCCAGGGATCGGCATCTGTGCCGATGCCGCCCCAGGGATCAATGGTGACGCCGGCTTGCTGCTGGCGCGGCGGTGGGGCGGCATCTCGCGTGGCCAGTTCCACAGCGATAACATAATGGCCAACAATCAGCCGCTCGCCGCCTTTCAACTGAATCGGGCCGTCAATCCGGTAGTGGCTGCCTTGCAGGTAAGTGCCGTTGGTCGAGGTATCCCGAAGCCAATACCCGCCCTCATGAAACTGGATGTCAAAGTGGTGGCTTGAAACATGTTTGGCCGGATCGGGCAGAATCCAATCCATTGACGTACGCCGTCCGACACTCGCCCCTCTTTCATCAAGAGTGATCCATGTCGGTCCGCCATCTTCGAGCGTGTCAAAATTATCGATTCGCAAACGCAATGTCATTGCAAACCAACTTGCGCGAAAATTACCGTCAATTCCAGTGGGATATGCCGGAACAATGGGGAGCCAGAGCTGTCAATTTGCCGCCCTAGGTCGCGTGGTAAAGCACTTCGGCCTGATCAATAAACCGGGCCAGACGAATTGACCGCGCCTGTAAGTTGGACTGCGCAAGGCAGGACAATACGGCAGTGTTCAACGCACGTGGCCCTCGATGGGCCGGAACCCCCGCGGGATCATTGGGGGCAATTGCGCCGCCAGACCAGCCCGTCGCCAGCCCCAGATAGGTGGCCGGGGTCAGCACCGGCGCATAAAGTGCAGCCTTCATCGCGCGGTAGCGGTTTTCGTTATCGGGGTACTGGGTCCAATTTGCCACCAGCTCCATCATCTCGCGGTCTGCATTACTTAGCGCATCGCCCGACTGGCGCAGGCATTCATATCCCCACCAAACGCCCATCTTTGGCATGGTGGCGAAGGCAGTGAATGTGACCGCCTCTTCCGGAGTGGTCGAGGCCCGCAGTCGGTAAAGATATTCAATCGCCCTTTCGGTTGCCGTTGGGCGGTGCAGCGTCAGCTGGGACACATGCGGCATTTTGGCATAGAGTTCCGCCGGCGTGGCATAGCGCAACGCGGCCAGCGGCGGTTGCGTTTTGTCTGGTTCGGCAGTGGATGCAGGATCATCGGGCGTCATATTGCCAGAGTGTCGCGGAAAATCCGGCGACGTCAATCCATCGTCATATATATCCGAGAGACAAACCCGGACGGGTATCGGGGTTTTCGCTACGGCTTTCACTTGTACATCAGCCAGAAGTTTTCCATTCTACCTAAGGGCGCATCCGCATTTGATTGGTGGGCTGTGAAATGGCGATTCTTTGGGCGATTCTAAATAGGATCAGTGGGTTTTATGAATTTAGTTCTTAATCAAGAAAACCGGCCAGCTATCCTGACCACTATGTTGGGAGAAACGGAACTGGTGCTGTTGCGTTTCACCGGACAGGATGCGGTGAATGATCTGTTTGAATATCGGATCGAGGCAGTATCGCTGAAGTCGGATATTGATCTGAACGCGCTGATGGGCACCCACGCGCATGTGGCGTTCTCCAACCAGCTGCACGGGCCGCGGTTTTATGACGGGATCATCACGGATGCTGAAACGCTGGGAGTCGGGGATGGTGGTTACCTTTACTCGCTGACTTTACGACCGTGGTTGTGGCTGGCGGATCAACGCCAGAACCAGCGGATTTTCCATAATAAAACAGTCGTCGAAATTATCGAGGAAGTCTTTGCCGACTGGGCCGAGGCATCACAGCCGCTGTTTGATAACCGTCTGTTGCAGGATTACCCGGTACTGGAATACACGGTGCAATTTGGCGAAACTGACCGTAATTTCATTTGCCGCCAGATGGAACGTTTTGGCATTAACTATTGCTTTGATCATCAGGCTGGGGCGCACACGCTGGTGATGACGGACGACCCGCTGAGTTTTAGCGCCATCGCAGGGGGCACGCGGGATTACTACAACTCAGTTGATGATCATAATGCCGATGACGAACATTTCTGGGACTGGCGGTCCGGCAGGGGGCTGACCACTGGTGCGGTCAAGCTTACTGATTTTAACTTCAAAACACCCAAGGCCGCGATGCAGGTCAGCCAGCTTTCGGGGCGTACCCATCCGCATGGGCAGATTGAGTCCTATGCCTATCCGGGTGATTATCTTGAGGCGGGGACCGGCAAGGGACTGTCTCAAACGCGGCTTAAACAAATCGAATCTGCCGATCACCGGCAGCGCATTGTCGGCAACGCCCCTTCGCTGTCATCTGGGTTGGCGCTGGACCTGACCGGTGATGAAATTCCTGGGCGCAAGCCGGGCACGCTGATCTGTCTGGAAGCGCGCCACAGCTATTCCGCCAATGGCTATCAATCAGGCGGTTCAGGCGGCGACACGGCGTCATTCAGCGGCGAATATGTGCTGACACCGGTGGATGCACCCATCCTGCCGCCGCGCACGACATATATCCCCCGTATCCACGGGCCACAGACTGCTATGGTTGTGGGTGAGGGCGAAATTGACTGTGATGAATATGGGCGGGTTCTGGTGCATTTCCATTGGGATTTGCAAAAAGCCTATTCGATGCGTTGCCGCGTCTTGCAGCATTCTGCCGCTGGTGAATATGGCGGTATGGTCATTCCGCGGATCGGCATGGAGGCGGTGGTTGAATTCCTTGAGGGGGATCCGGATAAGCCGCTGGTCACCGGCTGTGTGTTTAACGGCAAGACGGATCGGCCCTATTCCCTGCCGGGGCATAAAACGAAACATGTGATCCGTGCAGATACACATGAAGGGTCCGGCTTTAACGAGATCAGCTTTGAAGCACAGGCCGGTCAGGAAAACATGGCGATCCATGCACAAAAGGATCAGACGATCCGCGTGCTGAATGACCAAAGCGCCAATATCTCGGCCAACCGTGTGGAACAGATCGGGGCTAATGCCTCGCTTAATGTTGCGGCAAACTCGATGGAAAGGGTTGGCGCAAACAAGAACATTTCTGTCGGTGGTGGTGGCATGGGCTTGCTGAAAATGCTGATGCCGCTGGTGCAGGCTGGCGGCAAGTTCATGAAAAAAGGGGCCAACAAAGCTGGATCAGGAGCAGGCGTTGGTGGCTTTGCGGGGATCGTTGCAGGCGTGTCTGATTTGCCAAACGAGTTGGCCGCGATTGCGATGAAGGGGCAATTCACCGGCTCTGGTGGCCACCGGAACGCGGGTGGTGCGGACCAGCTGGGCAAGGGTGCCACCATGGCGCGGTTGTTGCAGATGATCATGCCGTCCTCGGGGACAATGAATGTCACGGTAGAGAAATACAAAAAGGAAACCGTTGGCGCAGGATCAACCGAGCAGGTTGGTTTGGCGAAAAACGTCCTGGTCGGCAATGTATTGACCACCTCTGTGGGCAAGCTGATGCAGACCAAAGTGGGCGAGGACTACGACCTTGAGACCAAGAAATCCATCTTCAGCCGCACCCGCAAGCATACGCTGCACGCCAAGGATAAATTTGTGATTGGTGGCCCCGGCGGCACGATCATCATCGACAACAGCGGGATCACAATCAAGACCAAGCACCTTAAGGTGAAATCGCCCAAAGTTGATTTTACATCCGGTGCGCCGGATCAGGTGGATGCGTTGAAATCGGACAAGCCGTTCGCGCAGGATTGTAAGGGGAAGTAAGCCATGGACCTGCCTGAATTCATTTCCCCGCCGCCAGAAAAAGAAGCGGTCGAATTGGCGCTGGATGCGTTGATCTTTGATCCATTGGAAGCGGATGAGGCCAAACGGACGGAGGCCGAAGACGAAGAGACGCCACCGCTTAAGGCATATTTGCTGCTCGACGCTTCAATTAATCCCGACATTCCGATCTGCGTTGACGCATTTTCAGAACCGGCGCGTTGCCTGTTTGACGGTGCCGCCTTTGAAGACCTTGGCGATGTTGGGCCATGGCTGGTCGAGTTGCGCCGCTTCGGGGATGCCTGGGACTGGTTTGTCGAAGACGGCTATGGCCAGAACTGGGGCATCATCCTGCACACACGTCTGCCGCTGATGCGCCTGAAAACGCAGATGAAAAAGTTTATCAAGATTGAGGACGAGGACGGCCAGACCTATTTTTTTAAATACTATCGCCCGCAACATCTGAACGCCTATCTGCCGGCGTTTGATGAGGCGCAGAGGGTCAGTTTCCTGCGCGGGGTCGATGCGGTCTTTGCCGAAACTCATCAGGATTACGTGCATCTGCAACGCCACAAGTTGCGCCCGGATGGCAGCCTGCAAAGCCGCCATGTTGATTTGGTCGAAACCGGGATGCCGCTGCGCATTCAGCCACCTTCCGAAGAAGATGTCGCATTATTGCTGGCCAAGGCCGCACAAGACCCCGCGACGGCCGGATGAAAGGAGCCACCTTATGAGTAGCAAACCTCTCGCTATTTTAGGAATGATGCACGTCTGCCCCAAGGTTGAGCCGGGCCCGCGGCCCCATGTCGGCGGACCAATCATCACCGCCGGTCAAAGCCATGTCAAATTCAACGGCATCCCCTGGGCGGTTGAAGGAGGGGCAGCCCTTTGCACGGGTTTACCGGGGCCGGATAAGCACAAAAAAGGGTCTTCCAAGGTCAAAATCAACGGCAAAGGTGTGATGCGTATCGGTGATAGCACTGGCCACGGTGGCAAGATCGTGGCGGGTGTGCCCGTGATCAAAGTGTGCTGACGAGCGTCCCGGCATCTTTGTTTGCTGGATTTGCCGATTGATGGGCTGTTTTCCTCCCGGCTAGGCCGTATATTTGCCATATGGCGGTTCAGATTTCGCACAGGATAGACAGGCGCGGCATGTACAACCCCAAAGGCAACGGCAAGGAGAAAGCGGTGCGCGAGGTGGCGTTTACCGAAGCTGAACCGCCGGCTCATTTGCAAGGTATCGTTCACCGGTATCTGGAGTTGAACACCCACGGATCTCTGCCCGAAGCGTATCGCTTCCACGCCCTGCCGGATGGCTGCACCTATATTGTATTTGACCAGCTGACACGGCAAGTCGCTGGCGTGTCCCGCCTTCGGGCGCAGTCAGAAGAGTTTGATCTGGGCAGGAAATTTCATTTTATTAATATTCGATTGCTGCCCGGTGTCTGGCAGGGCGACCCGACCGAGGTAACCCACGGTATGGTCGACAAACCCTATTACGGGGCCTTGCCGCTGATCGAGGTAAACCGGAAACTGGAGAAACAGGGGTTTGAGCAAAGTCAGGATATTCTGTCGGCGCTGATGGATATGCTGGTGGCGCAAAAACTGGTTGCCCCTAACCCTGTCACTGAAAGAATATTCCAAAATCTGGACGATATCTCCTCTGTGGCTGAGATGGCAGAATTGTCAGGTCTGTCGGCGCGTCAACTGCAACGGATCTTGAAACGCACCACCGGTTTTACGCCACATGACTTCCTTAAGATATTGAGAATACAGCACTCCTTGAATGGCGGTGACATATGGTCTTATGCGGATCAAAGCCACTTCATCCACTCGTTTCGTAAAGCGACGGGATATACTCCGGGGAAATATGCCCGCAAATTCGATGTCTGAAATCTACAATACAGGGGGCAGGCCCCTTGGTATCCAAGTGTCAGAACAACACATGAATTGGAGATTGAGATGACAAAGATGAACGCAGTTGCCTGGTTTGATATCTATGTGGACGATTTGGATCGGGCCGTAAAATTTTACGAAACCGTATTGGGCCAACAGTTGGAGGCCATGGGTGATCCGACCGGTGAAACCCAGATGATGAGTTTTCCTGCCGATATGGGGGCGTATGGAGCTGCGGGTGCGCTGACCAAATCACCCCATGCCGGACCGGGTGTCGGGGGCACCATTATCTATTTTTCTGCACAGGACTGTGCGGTTGAACAGGCGCGGGTCGAGGAGGCGGGCGGCAAGGTGATCCGGCCCAAATTTTCGATCGGGGAATACGGTTGGGTGGCCTTATGCCAAGACACTGAAGGCAATATGTTCGGCTTGAATTCGATGCAGTGACAACAGCAATGAAGGTTAATGGGCGGCCCGTAGGGTCGCCCATTTGCATTTTTAATGTCCCCCAAGAAAAAGAATTGGTTTCGGTGACATTGTCACCAAGGTCTCCGGAGATTTGGGTTAAACATATGTTTATAACTTATCGATGGAGTGAGACATGGCAACGAACATGGGAAAAATCGACCGCGGCTTGCGGCTCGTTATTGCGGCGGCACTTCTGTTTGTCGCCTTTGGCACTGCGATGTTGGGGTCGGGTATTTTGTTCTGGATCGCACTGGTTGTCGCGGGTGTGTTCACATTGACAGCTTTTGTCGGCAACTGCCCGCTCTACCGGATTGTGGGCCTTAAGACATGTCAGGACTGCTGATGATCGAAACGGCGTTTACACCTCTTGCTTCTCTGGTTGGCGGGGTCCTGATTGGCCTTGCTGCCACTCTTCTGATGCTGGTTGCCGGGCGCGTCATGGGGGCAACCGGCGTTCTGGCCGGTATCGTCCAACCGGCCTCCGCTCAGGATTTTGGTTGGCGGGTGGCTCTTTTGGCGGGGATGGTTTCAGGACCGGCGGTGGTCTGGTTGATCTCTGGTGACATGCCGGCGTTACAGGTGCCCAACTCAACCGCAGCTTTTGTGATCGGTGGCCTGATCGTGGGGTTCGGTGTTACTTTTGGTTCGGGGTGTACTTCGGGTCATGGTGTTTGCGGATTGGCGCGGCTTAGCCCCCGATCCCTTGCGGCAACCCTGACATTTATGGCCTGTGCCTTTGTCACCGTGTTTGTCATTCGCCACGTTATCGGAGGCTGAGCATATGAAGTTGATCGCAATTTACTTTATCGGGATTATCTTTGGCGTAGGGATTTCGATCTCAGGCATGGCCAACCCGGCGAAGGTTTTGAATTTCTTTGATGTTTTCGGAACATGGGATCCGTCGTTGATGTTTGTGATGGGTGGTGCGCTGCTCACGACGTTCATCGGGTATAAATTGGTTTTCGGGCGCAAGGCACCGATTTTCGACGGTACGTTCAGGGTACCGACATCCCGCAGCATTGATGCCAAACTTGTTGGCGGCTCAGCGGTGTTTGGGATTGGCTGGGGTATCGCAGGGTTCTGTCCGGGCGGTGCCCTGCCGGCCCTCGGCACTGGACGCTGGGAAGCTTTTGCTTTTGTCGGCGCACTGATTGCCGGCATCGTTATTGCGCGATGGATCATGAATCGGCAGCCCGCAGCAGAAGCTGCTTAACGCCCGCCATTGGGTGGGTGTCAAAACGCAAACAAGGGAAAGCTACCGTCGACCTGCGAGATGTTGGTTGCGGCGGCAAACCCCTGAAATGATGATGAAACAAGAAGGCGTGGCGGCCACATGGTCCTGCCTGCGCACCCGGAGGAGAGAAAATGTCTGACTACCCTGTAAATATGGATATCAAACCCGACGTTCAGGCGCTGTTTGACGAGGCCACGAACACAATCAGCTATATCGTCAAAGATCCTTCGTCCAACGCCTGTGCCATCGTGGATAGTGTGATGGACATCGATTATGCCGCTGGGCGGATCACCTATGGCCATGCGGATGAACTGATCCGCCGGATCGAAACGCAGGGCCTTAAGCTGGAGTGGATCATCGAAACCCATGTTCACGCGGACCATCTGTCGGCGGCCCCCTATATCCAGCAGAAACTGGGTGGTAAAATCGGCATCGGTTCAAAAATTCTTGTGGTTCAGGACACCTTTGGCAAGGTTTTTAACGAAGGCACCGAATTCCAGCGCGACGGAAGCCAGTTCGACCGCCTGTTTGAAGACGGCGATACCTATATGATTGGCAATATGCAGGCCTTCGCCATCTATACGCCGGGACATACCCCTGCCTGTATGGTGCATGTAATGGGCGATGCCGCTTTTGTCGGTGACACGCTGTTCATGCCTGATGGTGGCTCCGCGCGCTGTGATTTTCCGGGCGGCAGCGCAGAAGAGCTGTACGAGAGTATTATGAAAGTGCTGGCCCTGCCGGATGAAACACGGCTGTTCATGTGCCACGACTATGGGCCGAACGGGCGGGATATTGCGTGGGAAACCACTGTCGTTGATGAAAAGGAACACAACATCCATGTTGGCCGTGGCAAAACCAAGGAAGATTTCATCAAGTTCCGCACAGAGCGTGATGCCCAGCTTGATATGCCAAAGCTGATTATTCCGTCCCTTCAAGTGAACATGCGCGCAGGTGAGGTACCGACCGATAAGGATGGTGTACCGATGCTTAAGGTGCCGGTGAACGCACTTTAACTGGCGCAAGGCGCCACAGGAAACCCGGTTCCGGTGCCCGCCGTTTATGCAAGCTGCGTGGTTTGCCGTAGGAATGCGAGACCTCAAGGCTGTGATCCTTGGGGCCAAGAATAGCACCCTGAGGGCTGGCTTTGTCTGACCGTAAACTTAACCACGATGGCCGCCTGGCCGTTGCAGATGCTGGCCGAAATTAGGGGTAAGAACATGAATTTGAAGAAATTGACTGACAAGGTTACCGTCAGTCCTCAGATCACAGCCGAAGATATGACCGCGATCAAGGCGGCAGGTTTTCGTGCGATTATTTGCAACCGGCCTGACGGCGAAGGTGCCGATCAGCCCTCATTCGGAGAGATCGAGGCAGCGGCAAAAGCGGCGGGCATTGAGGCGCGGTATGTGCCCGTTCAAAGCGGCATGGTGAAAGATGATGATGTTGCCGCCTTTGCCGAAGCGATGGGCCAAATGCAGCGCCCGGTGCTTGCTTATTGCCGCACAGGCACACGCTCAGCGACGCTTTGGTCCTTTCATGAATCCCAGAAACGCCCGATGCCGGAAATCCTCGCGGCGACCAAGGCCGCCGGATACGATATGAACGGGGTGGCGCGGCGCATTGCCAACGGGGGCAAGACGCCCACCGATACAGGGGATGCACAGTTCGAAGTTGTTATTGTCGGGGCAGGGGCCGGTGGCATTTCTGTTGCTGCCAGCCTGAAGTCACGCCAGCCCGATCTGAAAATCGCAGTCATTGATCCGGCTGACATTCACTATTATCAGCCCGGTTGGACCATGGTCGGCGGCGGTATCTTTGATCCCCAGTCCACGGCCAAGACCATGGGCAGTCTCATTCCCGAGGGTGTGCATTGGATCAAATCCGCGGTTGCGGCTTTTGAACCGGAGAAGAACGCGGTCATTCTGGATGGCTGCCGTGTGGTGAAATATGACCGTCTGGTGGTTTGTCCGGGCCTGAAACTGGATTGGAACGGCATCGAGGGGCTGGAGGAGACCCTGGGCCGCAACGGGGTCACGTCCAACTATCGCTATGATCTGGCACCCTATACCTGGGAGCTTGTCCAAAACTTGGAATCGGGGCGTGCGCTGTTCACCCAGCCGCCGATGCCGATCAAATGTGCCGGCGCCCCGCAAAAAGCGATGTATCTGTCGGGGGATGCATGGTTTCGCAAAGGCGCGCTCAAGGGCATTGATATTCAGTTCATGAATGCCGGCGGCGTGTTGTTTGGGGTCAAGGACTATGTGCCGGCCCTGATGGAATATATTGAAAAATACGACGCGACGTTGAACTTCTTCCATACGCTTGTGCGGGTCGATGGCCCGGCCAAACAGGCGACGTTCAAAGTGGCGAAACCGGACACTGATGCAACGGAAGTGACGGTAGATTTCGATATGATGCATGTCTGCCCCCCGCAAAGTGCGCCGGACTTCATCAAGGTATCGCCTTTGGCGGATGCGGCGGGTTGGGTCGATGTTGACCAGACCACCCTGCGCCACAAAGCCTATGACAATATCTGGTCGCTTGGCGATGTGATGAACGCCCCCAATGCCAAGACCGCCGCCGCCGCACGGATGCAGGCACCAACAGTGGCGGACAATATCGTTGCTGACATCGCCGGTCGCTCTGCCGTGGCGCAATACGACGGTTATGGATCCTGCCCACTGACGGTGGAACGCGGCAAGATTGTTCTGGCTGAATTTGGCTATGGTGGTGTTCTCAAGCCAAGCTTTCCGTCTTTCCTGTTGGATGGCACAAAGCCAAGCCGTGCGGCATGGTTCCTTAAAGAGACCTTGCTGCCGCCAATCTACTGGAAGGCCATGCTGAAAGGTAAAGAATGGATGGCCAAGCCGCAAAGGCTGGAAGTCGCAAACAAATAACCCCCCTCTTTTTCCCCCAATGCACGATGAATGGCGGGCGTCACAGCCTTGCCCCGCCCCTGCTAGTTTCTGGACATCAAGATGATTGAAAACCTGCGACGCTACTTTCCGGTTCTGGACTGGGGCCGCACCTACGACCGAAGTGCTTTTTCGGATGACATGATCGCGGCAGTGATTGTTACGATCATGTTGATCCCGCAATCCCTCGCCTATGCATTGCTGGCGGGGCTGCCCCCTGAGGCGGGGATATATGCTTCGATTGCCCCAATTGTTCTTTATGCAATTTTCGGGACCAGCCGCGCCTTGGCCGTGGGGCCGGTGGCGGTGGTGTCCCTGTTGACGGCCTCGGCCATTGGACAGGTGGCTGAACAGGGAACGGCAGGTTATGCGGTCGCTGCATTGACACTGGCGTTTCTGTCTGGCGGGCTTCTGGTGTTGATGGGGGTTTTCCGGCTTGGGTTTCTTGCGAATTTCCTCAGCCATCCGGTGATTGCAGGGTTCATCACCGCCTCGGGCATCCTGATCGCCACCAGCCAGGTTAAACATATATTGGGCGTCAGCGCGCATGGCCACACCCTGCCTGAAATGCTGGGTTCGATTTTCTCGCATCTGTCCGAGATCAACTGGATCACGGTGGTGATCGGTGTGACGGCAACCGGTTTTCTGTTCTGGGTACGCAAGAACCTCAAGCCTGCGCTTCTGCGTATGGGCACGCCTGCCTTACTGGCGGATATCCTGACCAAAACCGGTCCTGTGGTGGCGGTTGTTGCAACGACGTTGGCGGTCTGGGCCTTTGATCTGGGCGGCAAGGGGGTGAAAATTGTGGGCGAAGTGCCGCAAGGCCTGCCGCCGCTTACGTTGCCAAGTGTGTCTCCCGATCTGGTCAGTGCCTTGCTGGTGCCGGCGATCCTGATTTCGGTCATTGGGTTTGTCGAATCCGTCTCTGTTGCACAAACATTGGCGGCCAAGAAACGGCAGCGCATTGATCCCGATCAGGAGTTGATCGGCCTTGGTGCGGCCAACCTTGGTGCGGCCTTCACTGGCGGCTATCCGGTCACCGGCGGATTTGCCCGTTCGGTTGTGAATTTTGATGCCGGTGCGGCGACCCCTGCCGCCGGTGCATTCACCGCAATCGGTCTGGCTTTTGCCTCCATCGCGCTGACGCCGCTGGTTTACTATCTGCCCAACGCAACGCTTGCAGCGACGATCATTGTTGCGGTCCTCAGCCTTGTCGACCTGTCCATTCTCAAGAAAACATGGGGCTATGCGCGCAGGGATTTTGCCGCAGTGGCAGCCACGATTTTCCTGACCCTTGGGTTTGGCGTGGAAATTGGTGTGGCATCGGGTGTGGCACTTTCAATCTTGTTGCATCTTTACAAAAGTGCCCGACCCCATGTGGCCGAAGTTGGGCTGGTGCCCGGTACACAGCATTTCCGAAACATTCGCCGCCATAAGGTGGACACCGATCCGACACTGGTGACATTGCGGGTGGATGAAAGCCTGTATTTCGCGAATGCCCGTTTTCTGGAAGACCTGATCCAGAAGCGTGTGACCACAGGCTGTTCCGTAAGAAACGTGGTGTTGATGTTTTCGGCAGTAAACGAGGTCGACTATTCCGCCCTCGAAAGCCTTGAGGCGATCAATCATCGCCTCAAGGACATGGATGTCCGCCTTCACTTCTCCGAGGTGAAAGGGCCGGTGATGGACCGCCTCAAACGGTCCCATCTGCCAGATGATCTGAACGGCAGGTTCTTCCTGTCGCAATATGACGCCTGGGCGGCATTGATCACAAAGGGCCGCTGATCACGGATGATCAAGGTGCAGGATGCGGCGCGCTTCTTGCCAGGTGGCGACGGGGCGTTCATATTTCTCACACAGGGCCGCAGCGCGCTCCACCAAAGCGGCATTTGACGGGGCCAGAGTATCCCGATCCAGACGTACGTTGTCTTCCAGTCCGGTGCGGGTATGCCCGCCTTTGGCGATGGCCCATTCGTTGATTGTCAGTTGGGCCGCGCCGATCCCCGCAGCGCACCATTGTGCATCGGGGGCAAGCCGCTTCAGCGTTTCGATGTAGAAATCGAAAATCACCTCGTCGGCGGGCATTGCGTTTTGAACGCCCATGACAAACTGCACATAGAGGGGCGATTTCAGCCGCCCGTCTGCCGCCATACGAGTGGCCTGAACGATATGGCCAAGATCAAAGGCTTCGATTTCAGGCTTTACGTCATAGCGGATCATTTCAGAGGCCAGCCAGTCGACCAGATCGGGGCTGTTTTCGTAAACTCGGGTCGGAAAATTGTTCGACCCCACCGACAGCGATGCCATATCAGGAGACAGGGACAACATGCCGCCGCGTTCACGCCCCGCGCCGGACCGCCCGCCAGTTGACAGTTGCACGATCATGCCCGGACAATGTTTCTCCAGCCCTTCCTTGAGCCGTGCAAACCGCTCCGGTTCGGCGGTTGGCTTGCCCTCATCGTCACGCACATGACAATGCGCAATCGCTGCACCGGCTTCGAATGCTGCATGGGTGCTTTCGATCTGTTCGGTGACGGTGATCGGCACCGCGGGGTTGTTTTCCTTGGTTGGCAAAGAGCCGGTGATCGCGACGCAGATGATACAGGGGTTTCCCATGGTGGCCTCAAATGTCAAAAAAGATGGTTTCGTGCGGTCCCTGCAGATGCACGTCGAAACGGTATGTGCCGTCGCTCTGTTTCTTGGCGAGCAAGGTGGAGATACGGTTTTGATGTTCAATCCGGCTGAGGATCGGATCGGCTGAATTCGCGTCTGCTTCGTCTTCGAAGTAGATGCGGGTATGCAGACCCATGTTCAGACCCCGCGCCACGATCCACATAGTGATATGCGGGGCCTGCATCCGACCATCGACAAAAGGCACGGCACCTGGTTTGACCGTTTCAAAACAGAATTCGCCGGTGTTCATATCACCGGGAGAGCGGCCCCAACCGGTAAAATTAGGGTCACTTGTACCACGTGTTTCGTTTTGCGAGGCAAACAATCCCGCTGCATCGGCCTGCCAGATTTCGATCATGGCGTCGCGCAACGGTGTTCCCGTCCCATCAAAGACGATCCCCCTGATGGTGATTTCCTGCCCTTTGACCGTGCCCGTCTTCATCGACACGCCAAGGTCATTGCCATAGATTTCGATGCCGGTGAAGTTCGGGGTGCAGCCGATATGAACATAAGGGCCGGCGGTCTGGCTTGGGCTTTCGCGCAGGTATTCCAGTTTCTGTACCATCTTCACATGCCCTCCTTGCGGTTTTCGAAATAAGTCTGGCGGCGTCCGCGTAAAACGATGTCGAACTTATAGGCCAGGCTGTCCATCGGTGTGGTGCGGTGCATGTCCAGCGGCGCGGTTAGCGCATCCACAGCTTCTTGTGACTTAAGAACCCCGACGATCGGGCATCTCTGGATCAGGGGGTCCCCTTCAAAATACATCTGCGTAATCAGCCGCTGGGCAAAGCCATGGCCAAACACCGAAAAGTGGATATGCGCAGGGCGCCAGTCGTTCATGCCGTTCGGCCAGGGATAGGGGCCTGGTTGTACGGTGCGAAATTCGTATGACCCATCCTCGGATGTGATGGCCCGCCCACAGCCGCCAAAATTGGGGTCCAGCGGCGCAAGGTAACTTTCCTTTTTGTGCCGATACCGGCCGCCTGCGTTGGCCTGCCAGAATTCGATCAGTGCCCCGGGCACACCGCGCCCCATTTCGTCAAGGACACGGCCATGCACAATGATCCGTGGGCCGATCGCGCTTTCACCGGGACGGGCGTAGTTCAGCGTCAGATCATTGTCCAAGGCACCCAACATGCTGTGACCGAACACCGGCGATGTCTCTTCGCTCAGGCTGGTTGGAAACGACAACAGCGCGGCCTGCGGGCTGCGCTTCACGCTGGTCTTGTAAGCGGGGGTCAATGCGTCGGGCTGCCAGTCGCGATCACGTGGTACAAATCCGCCCCGCCGGTTCTGTGGGTTTGTCGGGCTCATAGGTCTACTCCCATTTCCGCATAGGTCTGTTTGGCAAGTTTGATTGCATGATTGGCTTTCGGCACCCCGGCGTAAACCGCTACATGCATAAATGCCTGCAAAACATCCTGTGGCGTTGCGCCGGTGTTGGCGGTTGCGCGGATGTGCATTGGTATTTCTTCAAAGTTGCCGGTGGCCGCTAGCAGTGACAGGGTGAGCATAGAGCGTTCCCGCCTGCTGATCGTATCATCCGACCATAATGTGCCCCATGCGCCTTCTGTGATCATGTTTTGAAACGGGGCGTCAAACGGGCTTTTGCCAGCCTCTGCCCGATCAACATGGGCTTCGCCCAGCACTGCGCGGCGTGTCCGCATACCTTCGTTATACCGGTTATCCATGGGCATACTCCTTTAGGAATGGGTTCAAAATGGCCGCATAGGCGGCAGAGTTCTCGACGCAGGGCAGGTGCCCTGTCCGATCAATAACGTGAAAATCTGCCTTCGGTATCAGGGCCGCGGTCGCCGCGACCAGATCGGGCGGGCTTGCGCCGTCATCACTGCCCGCAATGACAAGGACCGGCAGGCGCAGTACGCGGGTGGTTTCTGTCAGGTCGCATCCGGCAATGGCCGCGCAGCAGGCCGTGTAACCGGCCTGTGGTGTACGGGCCAGCATCGCACCCCAAAGCGGCAGGTTTGTAGAGGTCCGAAAATCAGGCCCGAACCACCGGTCCAGCACAGCGCTTTCCAAAGCGGCAAGCCCATCGGCCTGAATTGCGGCAATCCGGTCTTGCCAAGCCTGGGGGTCCCCCATTTTGACGGCTGTGTTTGACAGAACCAATGCTATCACAAGGTCCGGTCGGCGGGCGGCCAGTTGCTGCCCGATCATGCCACCTATGGACAGGCCAACGAATATGACCGGCCCCAGCTTCATGGCCTCAATCAAGGCGATTGCGTCGCGGCTCAGCGCATCCATCGAATAGGGTCCGCCGGGGCACTCGGACAGGCCGTGCCCCCGCGTGTCATAGCGCAGAATGCGTAGCCCGTCTGGCAGGAGGGGCAAAATTTCATCCCAAAGCCGCAAATCAGTGCCGAGCGAATTCGAGAACAGAACCGGCTGGCCATTGGGGTCACCGGCCTCCTGAACGTGTAGGGTGACCCCGTTTGCAATAACTGCGCGCATCAATAGGGCAACCCGACATAGTTTTCGGCCATGGATTTCTGTGCCGCCTCGTTGGTCCGCAGAAATTCGATTTCGGCTACCTGCATCTTCAAATCAAACTCGGATTGATCAGGATAGCGGTGCATCAGGGAAGAGAACCACCAGCTGAACCGCTCTGCTTTCCAGACACGCGCCAGTGCCTTTTGTGAATAGCTGTCGATGCCTGCTCTGCTGTTGTTTTCGTAGTAATCGCGCAAACCATTGTAGAGGTAGTGAACATCAGAGGCCGCCGTGTTTAGCCCCTTTGCGCCCGTGGGTGGTACGATATGGGCGGCATCACCGCAGAGGAACAACCGGCCCCATCGCATCGGTTCGGTTACAAATGAGCGCAGGGGCGCGATGGATTTTTCGATGCTGGGACCGGTCACCAACTTCTCGGCTTGCTCGGAGGGAATGCGGCGTTTCAGTTCCTGCCAAAAGGCCTCGTCGGTCCAATCCTCGGGTTTGTCACTCAGCGAACATTGAATGTAATACCGGCTTAGGTTCTCGTTGCGCATGGAGCATAGGGCAAACCCCCGGTCGGAATTGGCATAGATCAATTCGTGATTGACCGGCGGCGTCTCAGAGAGGATGCCCAGCCACCCAAAGGGATAGACCTTTTCGTATTCCTTTCGGACATCCAGAGGGATCGCCTGCCGACTGACGCCGTGAAACCCGTCACATCCGGCGATGAAGTCACATTCCAGACGGTGTTGCTGGTCTCCGACAGTATATGTGACCGCCGGCGCATCGCTGTTTGCGTCGTGAATTTCCACGTTTTCCACGTTAAATTCGATTTTTCCGCCCATCGCCTCGCGCGCAGCATAGAGATCGCGCGTCACCTCAGTCTGTCCATAAACGATCACTGGCGTGCCGGTATGTTCGGTGAAATCAATGCGGAACAGGGTGTCACCGCTAGAGACCAGCGTGCCGTCATGCACGATGCCCTCGGCGTGCAGACGATCGGCACATCCGGCTTCTTCCAGAAGCTTGACCAAACCCTGTTCCAATACGCCAGCGCGGATACGGCCAAGGACATAGTCTTTTGTCTTTCGCTCAAGGATGACGCTTTCGATGCCACGCTTGTGCAGAAGCTGTGACAGTAGCAACCCCGATGGACCGCCGCCAATAATTGCAACCTGAGTTTTCATATCGTCCTCCTGACCGTGTTGCATCCCTATCCCATATTTGAATATGCAAGAAAATTGATATACAGCGCAATTTAGTTTCCCATTTGGATATGAATATGGATCGCCGTATTAAATTTCGTCACCTTGATGCCTTTAGTGAAATAGCCCGGGCTGGCAGTTTCAAGGTCGCCGCCGAGCGGCTGAACCTGACGCAGCCGGCAATTTCTAAAACCCTGAAAGAACTGGAGGAAATCCTTGGTGTGGTGGTGCTGCACCGCAGCCGCTCCGGCGTCGAACTGACGGTTCAGGGCGAGATTTTTCTGCAATTTGCAGAGCAAAGTACCGCCGCCCTCAGACATGGATTGCGCAGCATTCAATCGCTAAAGAATGCTTCGACCAAGTTGAGTATCGGCGCGCTGCCAAGCGTTGCGTCCTCCCTTTTGCCAGAGGCGGTGTCGACATTTCAGAGCCTAAACCCCGATACGATGGTGGAAATTCACGAAGGTCCGCATCAGGATCTGACAAGCCGCTTGCGCAGTGGTGGGCTTGATCTGGTGATTGGTCGCTTGGGTAAACCGGACACTATGGTCGGGCTCAGTTTTCGCCAGCTCTATACCGAAGAAGTTGTGGTCGTCGCCCATCCCCAAAGCCGGGCAGTGGCGGTGCGCGATCCAAGCGAACTGGACGGGTTTCGCGTTCTGTATCCACCTAAGGATTCCGCGATCCGTCCATTAACGGCACGGTATCTTATTGCGAAGGGCGTCCCGCTGTTTCGCAATCGGATCGAAACGGCCTCGTCATCCTTTGGCCATGCAGTTGTGCGTGCCGATCCCGATACGGTCTGGATCATCAGTCGGGGGGTTGTGGCGCGTGACATTGCGCAGGGGGCGCTTGTTGCACTTGACCTTGATATGACCGAGACCCGCGGTGCCGTTGGCGTGATGCGGAGGGCCGAAGAAGTGCAATCTGTCGCGGCGCGCTCCTTTTCCAATTTCGTCAGCCGCATGGCAAGGACTTGAATACCATGCCGTCACCGGTCCATGATTTGGATTCACCAGTGGTCAAAGGAATTGAACAACACGTGACAACATCACAAGCCGGTGTTGATCCAACGGCACCGCGCAACATTTCGACGATATATGATAAGACAGATGCCGAATTTCTGTCAAAATCGGTCGGTCAGGTGCTGGGTGAGGGTGCGACCCTCGTCATCGCCAATGATCCGCTGTTTCTGTCACATCTGGCCAATCAGGTTCGCAGCGATTTCGGGATGGTTGGGCTGGATGATGTACCGATCAGCCTGACAAATGTCCGCGCGCGGATTCAGCAATTGATCGAAGGCCGGACCGCTGTGTCGCTGGTGATCGTAGATATGCGATGGGGCACACGCACAGTTGCTGCTGCCGCAAACTTTGAACGCTGGGGGGCCTTGTGTGACAAGCTGGTCGCGCAGGATGGGGTGACAGTAGTGTCGGCCTATTCCCGGGATTTGATGATTGATGACCAACTGTTGGCCGCGATGCGCAGCCACAGCCATTTTTTGGCCCCGTCCGGGCTGCACGGAAACCCGTATTGGTTGCCGCCCGAATACCAGAACGGGGCCACAATTTCGCAACAGATCGGTTTTGTTCTGGGCCGGTTGGTGTCGGATTTTCAAGGGCTGATTGTCGAAGATAACGGAGCCGCTTCCGGGGCAGACCCGCAATGGCTTGCTGTGCCGCGCCGATTGCGCCCCCGTGTCGGCAAGGATGAGATTTGGAAAATCAGATGTTTCGGGCGGCTGCGGATTTATTTGTCGGACGGGAGCCAGATCAAGTGGGATTTGCCCGGCAGTGCGGTGAAAAAGAACAAAGCGTTGTTCGCCTTTCTGTTGCAGAGGGGCGAGAAAGGTGCGCCAACTGATGCGCTGGCAGAGATGTTGTGGTCTGACGAGCCGGACGAAACCAAAAAACGCAAACGGCTGCATCAGGCCATTGCGATGCTACGCAAAACCCTTGGGGGCCCCGAGTACATCAGACGCAACGGGGAATATTACACCTTGGTTCCGCCCGATGGCACATGGATTGATGTCGCCAGCTTCGAACAGCTTTGCAACCGCGCCAAAGTGTTGGAAAAATCAGGCAGCTTTGATGATGCTATTGCCTTACTGGACGGGGCCGACCGCCTGTATTCCGGCCCCCTGTTCGAAGACCTTTCACCGGTCTATTTCGAAAACGAGATGGAAAACTGGGTGGTGCCAAAACGCGCGTGGTTCAAGGACATGGCCCTGAAAGTTCTGCGCGACAAGGCGTCTATGTTACGCCGCCAAGGACAGTACCGTGACGCCATAAGAAACTGTCAGAAAGCCCTGCAAATTGACCCCATTTGCGAGATTGCCCATGCCGAAGCGATGCATGTGTTCCATGCCCAAAACCGCAGTGACGCGATCCGCCGGCAATATGACCAGTTCTTGAAGGCCGTGTCGGCGCTTGAATTGGCACCGGATGGCGACACACTGGAAAAGTTGAAAAACAGCCTCCTTTTTTCTATTTCCTAACAATAGCTTAAAATACCCAAAGAAAAACCAAAGCGGGCAATGTAGAGTGATTCTCAAAAGCGAATGGCTGTCTGGGAGGACTTGTGATGACCGTCGAGAAACACCTCAGTACTGAGGGATACGATATTTTTGACCTCAACGCGCCGCATGCCAAATGGCTGGAGTTGCGCGAAGAGGCGCCAGTGTTTCAGGACCCGCAGACAGGGTACTGGATTGTAACGCGTCATGCTGATGTCAAAGCTGTGTTTGAAGATTGGAACACGTTTTCATCAGACAATGCACAGGCCCCGATGCGGCCAATGTGTGATGCGGGTAAGCAGATTATGAAAGACGGCGGATTTACCGTGTATTCGGGTTTGTCTGCCCGGGTCCCGCCGGATCACACGCGTATCCGCAAGATTGCACAATCCGCATTTGGTCCCCGCCGGTTCAAAGCGATCCAGCCACGTATTGAGGCCATCATCGACCGCCATCTGAACAAAATTGCGATAGCTGGGTCCTGTGATTTTTTCCGCGAAGTGGCCTATGATGTTCCAGCGTTGGTGTTGTTCGCGCTGATGGGTATCCCGGATGACGATGTGCCGAAGGTGAAGGACTGGGCCGCAAGCCGGGCGCTGTTGACTTGGGGCAACTTGAGCGACGAAGAGCAATTGCCGCTGGCGCAAAAGATGGTCGAGTATTGGTCCTATTGCCGTAATCTTGTTGCTGCTCGCAAGGAAACGCCGGGTGACGATTTCCCCACTGATATGGTGCAGGCGCAGGCCAACGGTGCCGATATCACGGATGAGGAAATCGCCGGGGTGATGTATTCCGTGTTGTTTGCCGGGCATGAGACCACCACCACCTTGATGTCGAACGCTGTGATTACCTTGATGTCGAACCGGCACGCTTGGGAGGCCATTTGCGCAGACCCATCCCTGATCCCGAAAGCCACCGAGGAAGTTCTGCGGTTCGAGCCTTCGATTGTGTCATGGCGCCGCCGCGCCAAAACGAAGGCGGCCATCGGCGGTGTGCCTGTACCTGAGGGCGCGAATATTCTGTTGGTGATGGGCTCGGGTAACCGCGACAAAGCGGTTTTTGAGAATGCTGAAACCTTCGACATCCATCGCGATAACGCCCGCAATCATCTTAGTTTCGGCTATGGCATACATTTCTGTATTGGCTTCCAACTGGCGAAACTGGAGTTCGGGATCATGCTGAGAGAACTTGCGTCGCGGTTCCCGAACATGACGATGAAACCGGATCAACACATTGAATATCTGCATAATATCTCGTTCCGCGTCCCGAATAAGGTGATGTTGGATCTGGGTTTGGAGGCTGCCTGATGACCAAATTTACCTTGCCGTTCAGCGGTATCGGAACTGCTGACCATGCCCGTGTGGGTGGGAAATGCGCCAGTTTGGGCGAGATGACTCAAGCCGGTGTTGCTGTCCCCACAGGGTTTGCAGTGACAACGGATTCCTATGTTGCGATGCTGGATGAAACCGGCCTGCGTGCCGAAATCCAAGCACAGCTGGACAGCACCGATTTTGACAATGTGCCCTCTCTTGAACGGTCTGCGCAGGCCATTCAGATCCGTTTCCGTTCTCACAAGATCCCTGCGGCGGTCGAAGCGGCGATCCGCGACGATTACACTGCGATGGGCCGTGACATGCCGGTTGCTGTGCGCTCTTCCGCCACGGCGGAAGACCTGCCTGATGCTTCTTTTGCAGGGCAGCAGGATACTTATCTTTGGGTGGTCGGGGCGGATTCGGTCATTGAACATGTGCGCGATTGCTGGGCGTCCTTGTTCACGGCCCGTGCCATGAAGTACCGCCATGATCACGATCTGGGCCAGATTGATGTGCTGATGAGTGTGGCAGTTCAAAAGATGGTCAATGCCCAGACTGCCGGTGTTGCCATGACGCTTGATCCCCTGACCGGTGATCGCACGCGGATCGTAATTGATGCGTCATACGGGCTGGGCGAATTGGTCGTGTCAGGCATCGT
The DNA here is from genome assembly GCF_029285175.1 of Sulfitobacter sp. M05. Classification (GTDB taxonomy): domain Bacteria; phylum Pseudomonadota; class Alphaproteobacteria; order Rhodobacterales; family Rhodobacteraceae; genus Sulfitobacter. The sequence goes on from NZ_JABEDH010000006.1 coordinate 57,129, forward strand.
CACCCCGGACAATTTCACTGTCGAAAAAGTGCTGATGGAAGTCATAGACCGCAAGGTTTCCGACAAACATATCGAGCTGGTGCCAGATGTTGCCGCCGCCACCACCGTGGAGCGGGAGGTCGATGCGGACCGGCGCAAGGCGCAATGTCTGACAGATGCGCAGGTGATTGCGGTGGCGAAACTGGCAAAGGCACTCGAACGTCAGAACAAGTGCCCGCAAGATGTCGAATGGGCCTTCGATGCCGACCTTCCAGAGGGGGAAAACCTTGTTGCCCTGCAAAGCCGTCCGGAAACGGTCTGGTCGCAAAAGCCGATAGAGCAACCCGCCAAAAGCTTTGCAACGGGAATGATGGGGATGGTTGGGGCTCTGAACAATCCTGTCGGATCAAAAAAATAAATCAGAACACAGAAATCTCTGGGAGGAGAAGTGAAATGGATGCAAAGACATCAATGTTTCCAAGCGCATATGACCTGAAAGCGCCAGCAGGGGCAGAAGGTTGGGAAGACCTTTATCCCTATTACCTGAAGTTCCAGCCGGCTTTGCGCGAGAAAGAGGACCAAAAATTCTGGTTCTGTGACAGCCAGCATTGGCCGAACCCGTTCAAGCCTTTTGATGCGATGACGGTTGAATTCGCGGTCAAATGTCTTGGCCAGTATAACACCCGCCATTATCTGGTGCCGCCTGCCAATGGTGTCGATTACAGAATCCACAACGGTTATGTGTACATGTCGCCTATCGGGGTCGCGCCCGAGTTGATCGAGGACCGCGTGCCGCAGTTCATGGACCGTGCGGGGCATTACTTCCAGAACTGGCCGTCTCTGCTTGAGAACTGGCACAAAAAGGTAAAAGCCAACATCGACGAGATGGAAGCGATCAGCTTTGAAAAATTGCCTGACGTGGTACCGGTGGAATGGGTCAAGGATGGCGTGGGTCTTGATAACACAACCGCCCTTTCGGAAAACTATGACCGCATGATCCAGCTGATTTATCGGACATGGCAGTACCATTTTGAGTTCCTGAACCTTGGCTATGCCGCCTATCTGGATTTCTTTGGATTCATGAAGGAGCAGTTCCCGTCGATCCCGGATCAGGCGATTGCAAAGATGGTGCAGGGCCACAACAGCGATTTGTTCCGACCCGATGACGAGGTAAAGAAACTTGCCCGTCTCGCGGTGGAACTGGGCGTTGCAGAGGCATTGAAAACCGGTTCGGTAGAGGAAGCGCTGGCCGCGGTTCAAAGCCAGCCGGAGGGTGCCAAATGGGTTGCGGCATGGGAAGCCGCGAAAGACCCGTGGTTCAATTACACCACCGGCAATGGTTTTTATTCAACCGACAAATACTGGAACGAACACCTTGATATTCCACTGGGGTATCTGCGCAATTACATTGAACGGATCGAGGCGGGTGAGACAATAGAGCGTCCGATGGACGCGCTTCACGCCGAACGTGACCGGATTGCGTCAGAGTATCAGGAGATGATGTCGCCTGAAGCCGCTGAGGCGTTTCAAGGTAAAATGGGGCTGGCTCGGACGGTCTATCCATATGTCGAAGATCACAATTTCTACATCGAACATTGGTCGATGGGCGTGTTCTGGAAAAAGATGCGTGCGCTGTCCAAGCTGCTTCACGAAGAGGGGTTCTGGCCAACCGAAGACGGTATGTTCTACCTGACCCGTAACGAGGTGCGGGATGTCATTTTCGACTATGGCAATGCTTGGGCTGTTGGCGGCGAATGGGCCGGACCAACACATTGGCCGCAAGAGATCGAGCGGCGCCGTGGCATCATTGATGCGCTGGCGACGCAGGCACCGCAGCCCGCATTGAACAACCCGCCCGAGGTGATCACGGAACCGTTTACCATCATGTTGTGGGGCATCACTTCGGACTCGATCAAGAACTGGATTGGCGGCGATGAGGCCAGCGAAGGCCTGACCGGCATGGCGGCAAGCCCCGGTGCGGTTGAAGGGATCGCGCGGGTGATCCGCAACCCGGATCAGCTGGACGAGATTGAACAGGGTGAAATCCTTGTTGCGCCGGTCACCGCGCCAAGCTGGGCACCTGTGTTTGGCAAGATTCAGGCCACTGTCACCGACATTGGCGGCATGATGAGCCACGCTGCCATTGTGTGCCGCGAATACGGCTTGCCGGCGGTGACGGGAACCGGATCTGCCAGCACCAAGATCAAGACAGGTGACAGGATACGTGTGGACGGCAACACCGGACAGGTCACCGTGTTGAGCTGACGCAAGGCCGGGGTGCGCATCTGGCGCACCTCGCATGAACTGGAGGCAGGAATGCTTGATTTGAGCCAAGGTTTTGAACGGTACGATCCCGTATGGCGCGCCGCCAAACCCTATATGCGGGCCCGCAAAAACGACGTCCACATCCCGTTGTCATTCGCGTGGGCCGCGCAGTTGCTGGAAACCTATACAGAAGCGGACCGCGATATATGTCTGTTGGCCATCCTGCTGCATGATATCGGGTGGCATTCGATCGACATGCAGGACATCATCGAAAAGGGGTTCAGCGGGCCCAATATGCTGCAATCCGACGTGCGCTATCTGCACGAAGAAGAAGGCGTAAGACTGGGCACCGAAGTGCTGAGATCTACGGCTTGGGATGATGCCACAATCGACGCCGTTTGCGAGATCATCGACGGGCACGACACAAGGCCGGACCCGCGGCATCTGAATGACCGGATCGTCAGGGACGCAGACAAGCTGTGGCGCTTTGACGTGACCGGTATCGCCGTCGCCTGTGACTGGTTCAAACTGACGCCCGGTGCCTATGCAGAGCGGCTTGAGGATCAAAAAGACAAACTTGAAACCGAAGCGGGCCGGCAGTTTGCTGCACAAACACTGGCCGCATCACGTAACACATTGATGTTGCACGTACTCTAGGGGAACTCACATGGAGATGTTTATCAACGGGGCATGGACTCCGGCGGCCTCTGGCGCGCGCCAGAACGTGACGGCGCCGGCCACCGGCGCGGTTTTTGACAGCGTTCCAACCGGGGATGCAGGGGATGCCAATGCCGCCATCGAGGCCGCAGCGCAGGCGTTTGAGAGCTGGAAACAGGTACCCATGACCGAACGTGTCCGCATTCAGAAAGCCTGTGCCCAGGCGATGCGCGACAACGCGGATGCAGTTGGCGCGACACTTAACCGCGAACTGGGTCGCCCTTTGCAGGCCTGTGTCGCCGAGATCACCCGCTCAGCCGATTTGCTGGATGTATACGGCGAAGAAGGTCTGCGCTTGAATGCCACGATGTCGCTGGCGTCGGGAATGGGTGAAAAGACCATTGTCACCCGTGATCCTTTGGGTGTGGTCGTGGCGATCACACCTTTCAACTATCCGATCACGCTGTTGATGTTCAAACTGGGTGCCGCACTTGTTGCTGGCTGCACTGTTGTGGCCAAACCGGCGGAAGACACGCCGCTGTCTACCCTGATGCTGGCCAAACTGTTCTTTGATGCAGGGCTTCCGCGAGGCGTGTTCAATGTCGTCACGGGCAGGGGCCGCGGCATTGGCACGGCGATGATCGAACATCCTGTGCCGCGCAAAATTGCCTTTACTGGTGGCACCGCCGCCGGCAAGGCCATTGCGGCGGCGGCGACAGGAACATTGAAGCGTGTGACGCTTGAACTGGGCGGACAAAGTGCCGCTATTGTTTGTGCCGACGCCAATCTTGAAAAGGCGGTTAATGCCATTGCGCGGCATGGTTTCGCCAATTCGGGACAGTTCTGCTACCGCGTCAACCGCGTCTATGTGGAACGTCCGGTGTACGAGGCATTCTTGAACGGGCTGGCTGAAAAGGCGGCACAGCTAACGCTGGCTCCGGCGGGCTGTGATGGTGATCTTGGTCCGCTGGTTAATGAAAAAATCTATGCCAATAGCGAAATACAGGTCGCCGATGCACGTGAAAAAGGTGCGCGGGTAATCCTTGGTGGCGACCGCCAGACAGGTGCCGGATTTGACCAAGGGTTCTATTTCCCGCCAACGATCATTGCCGATGCAACCCACGACATGCTTGTGCTGACCGAAGAAACCTTTGGTCCGGTGCTTGGTATCTGTGTTGTAGATGATGCTTTCGAGGCGCTGAAACACGCGAACAACAACCGGTACGGTCTGGCGGGGTTTGTCTTTGCTGGCGATCTGGCCAAGGGTTTGACCCTTTGCGAGGGAATGGAAGCGGGTTCGGTCTGGTTGAACGACATTCACCGGTCGTCTCACTACGTGCCATTTGGCGGTATAAAGGAAAGCGGCCTTGGCCGCGAAAAGGGCCGCTATGGTGTTGAAAGTTATCTGGAATACAAAACCATGTACCTCAGTTACGAGGTCCCTGCGTGATTGCCGATACGCTCATATCCCGCGACCTTGCGCTTTGGCAGGACGCCCGCGGTTTTCTTGATGTGCGTTCAAATGACGTTCACACGTTGATCTCCTATCGCTTGGCGCGGGCCTTGCTGGCAGAAGAGGGCGGTGCTGATGCGGCCATCGTACTGCCGGCGATTTTGCTGCACGATGTTGGGTGGAAACGGATTGATCCTGAGCTGCTTAGCCAGGCCGTGGGCCCCAACGCAACACGTCCCGATCTGGTGCGCGCGCATGAGGTGCATGGTGTGGAAATCGCCGGTGAAATTCTGCGCAGGCACCAGCCGAACGGTGTTGATATTGATGCGGTGCTTGCAATCATAGACCGCCACGACACGGGGCAGGGGGCGACATCGCCAGAGGATGCTCTTGTCAAAGATGCTGACAAAGCGTGGCGGTTTACACCGCATGGGGTGGCAACAATCAGCGGTTGGTTCGGCAACGGGATTGATGAAACTCTGGCAATGCTTGAGGACTTTGTGATGCCCACGATGTTGACCCCCGCAGGGCGGATCATCGCCGGTGCCCTGTTGGCGGCAGGACGTGCCGAAGCACAGTCAAAACACTATCTAAAGGAAATCTAGAATGTCCGATCTGGGATTAGCGAATAAACGCGTCATCGTTACAGGTGCCGCTGGCGGTCTGGGGCGCGCCTTTGCCGAAGGGTTTTCAGACGCCGGCGCACATGTCATTGCCGCCGATCTGAACGAGAGCGGCGCGCGCGAAACCGCAGAAGGGATCACCCGCGCGGGCGGACAGGCAATCGGGGCCAAGGTGGATGTTACCAGCGCAACAAGCTGTGCCGCCCTTGCCACCGTGGCCGAGCAGACCCTTGGCGGGCTTGATATCGTGATCAACAATGCCGCGATCTATGCCGGGCTTGAACGCAAGCCTTTTGCCGAGATCGAGGAAGATGTCTGGGACAAGGTGATGGCGGTCAATGTTAAAGGGGTCTGGCAAATGACCCGCGCCGCTTCACCCCTGATAAAGCAGGCCGGCGGTGGCGCGATTGTCAACGTGGCCTCTGCCACGGTTTTCTCCGGCTCGCCGCAATGGATGCATTATGTGGCCTCCAAAGGGGCAGTCATCGCAATGACGCGGTCTCTGGCGCGTGAGCTGGGGGATGATGGCATCCGCGCAAATGTCATTGCACCGGGTTTTACCCTGACCGAGGCCAGCCTTGATTTGATCGAGGATGCACAGAACTACGGCGTGACGCGCGGGGCGCTCAAGCGGTCTGCGGATGCGCATGATATGGTCGGGTCGGCGTTATATCTGGCATCTGATCTTGCTGGTTTTGTCACCGGACAAACCCTTGTCGTCGACGGTGGTCGGCAATTCATCTGAGGAGCAGAATATGACCAAGCTGGTATTTATCGAACCTTCCGGTATGCGCCGTGAGATTGAGGTGACAAGCGGACAAAGCGTCATGCAGGCCGCAACCACTGCCGGCGTGGCCGGTATTGATGCGGAGTGTGGCGGTTCCTGCATGTGTGCGACCTGTCACTGTCTGGTTGTTGAGGCACCCGTTTCCCTGCCCAAAATGGAAACCGACGAGGCCGACACGCTGGAATTCACCGCCGAAGAGATGCATGACAACAGCAGACTGACATGCCAGCTGGCTGTGACGGAGGATCTGGGCGGGACTGTTTTCAAAGTGATCGGGCGCTAGCATGGCAGGCGTTTTGATCATCGGGGCCGGGCATGGCGGTGTACAATTGGCCGCCAGCCTGCGCGACGCGGGGTTTGACGGCGCCGTCAGCCTGCTGTCGGAAGACCCGGATTTCCCCTACCACAAGCCGCCACTGTCCAAATCCTTCATGGCGGCGCATGATACCGCGTTGCAGCCCTTGCGCGCCGAGGTGTTCTTTGAACAGAATCGGATTGACCTGAAACTGGGCACCGTTGTGGAACAGATTGACCGGTCCGCCAAAGTGGTGGTTTGCAGCGATGGCCGCAAAATTGCCTATGACAAGCTGGTCATTGCGACTGGAACCCGTGCGCGCAGGCTGTCGATACCGGGGGCCGATCTGCCCGAAGTGTTTTACCTCAGGACTGCACAGGATGCGCGGGCAATGCGCGCGGCCTTACCTTCCATGCGCCGTGTAGCTGTGATCGGCGGAGGCTTTATCGGGCTTGAGGCCGCGGCCATGTTGTCAGGGCGCGGGGTGAAGGTTGACGTAATCGAAGTGGCGCCGCGTTTGTTGGGCCGGGCCACAAGTGATGCCATCGCGCAGCAGGTTGCCAACCATTTGCAGTCAATCGATGTCACCCTGCATCTGTGCCAGACGGTGGATGCGATTACGCAAAAGGACGGCAACGTTTGCGGCATCGATCTGGGAGGCAATGTGCTGGCCGCCGATCATGTCCTTATTGGAGTCGGTGCCTTGCCGGTTGATATGCTGGCGCGGGATGCGAGTCTGCGTACGGAAAATGGCATCCTTGTCGATGAATTTCTGCGCACAGAAGATGCCGATATCTTTGCAATTGGCGATTGTGTCGCCTTTCCTCAGGTCCACCTGGGTTTACGCACAAGGTTGGAGTCGGTTCAGAACGCAACCGATCAGGCGCGTGCATTGGCTTTGACGCTGACAGGTAGCCCGGCGCCCTACACCGCCCTGCCTTGGTTCTGGTCGGACATTGGCAAGCTTAAGGTTCAGATTGCTGGCTTGTCCGACGAAGCGGATGAACAGATAGAGACACGCGACGCGGAGGGTAATTTGAAATCGGTCTATCACCTGAAAAATGGTCATCTGGTAACATGCGAAACCTTGAACAGCGGCGGTGAACATATGTTGTCACGCAAGATGATTGCGGAAGGGTTCACGCCAACACGGGAACAACTGGCATCCGGGGACGTGAAAACGCTTAAACAATCCTATATGGCGGCACGGAACCGTTAGCCCCGGTCAGATGGCTTAGGTGATTTGCGAATCCCTGATCCGGCCACGATGGCCATATGGGGTTTCACCGTAGCGTTCCTTGTAATGCCGGGAAAACAGGCTGCGGGCATTAAACCCCGCGGCAACTGCAATTTCTTCCACGCTTAGATCGGTTTCCATCAGCAGTGATCTTGCCCGATCCAATCGGATATTTCGATAGGTCTGGGCAGGGGCCTCGTCCAGCAACTGTCTGAATTGGCGCTCGATCTGACGGCGCGAGATGCCCGCATGTGTGGCCAGTTCATCCAGTGTTAGCGGGTTCTCGATATTTTCATACATCGCCCGCAGCACGGCAAGAACGCGCGGGTTTCTTGAGCTGATCGCCTTCGCAATCGAGGACCGCTGTTCGACGCGCGTGGTGACATCCGGCCCGTTTAGACACATGTCTGAAACGGCGATGGCAAAATCCTCGCCATAGTCTTTTGCAATGATGGAAATCATCATTTCTGTTGCCGCGACACCGCCGCCACAGGTCAGCAGGGTGCCATCTTCCTCAAATCTTTGCGGTGTTGGCTCAAGATCGGGAAAGGCTTCGATAAATCCGGGTTGGTTTTCCCAATGCAATGTGAACCGTTTCCCACCAAGAAGCCCGGCACGTGCAAGCGTCGCGGCACCGGTGCAGATGCCGCCGACCTTCCCGCCAAACCGGGCATGGCGGCGGACCTGCCCCAGCAGGTTTTCCGGTGCCACCTTGGTGCCGTTGTTACCCGAGCAAACGAAAAGATAGGTGTCGGCAGCCAAGTCTGCGATGCCGGCCTGCACGTCGATGTCGATCCCTGACGATGATGTTACCGCCTTGCCGTCTTGTGAAAGGGCTGACCAGCCGTAAAGTGGTTTCTGGGCAAGCTGGTTGGCGATGCGCAGCGGATCAAGCGCGGCGCTAAAGGCAAGCAGGGTGAACTGGGGCAGCAGCAGGAACCCAAACCAGCGGGTCGGTTTTGGGTTTTTAACCGGATAGCTGAACGCACCCGCCGGCACGAGGTCGGGCCGGTCCAGATCTGCTTGATCGCGTTTGCTCATGTCTTCTCTTTCAGCCCGAGGAACGGGGCGGCAGCCGGGCCCCAACGGGCCCGAAACTGTTGGTTTGCAATATATGATTGCCAGATTAGACTACTTTGCCATCTGGCTGTCTACTTGTTGTTCTTCGTTAATCATCGCCTGCAACTGCCGGCGGAACCGCAATTGCCCGCCATCAATCGGCAAGTCAATATGCGGCGTTGTCTTGTTGCTCATGCCTTTTTGAACCTCGTTCAGAACATCACGGTCTTCCTCAAAGGCGTGCTGAACGTCTTCGGACATCATCTTGGACAGCTCTTTATCATCCGGGCGGATATTACGCAGCTGGAACCAGTAATACCGTGTTTGCGTCTCTGTCGTCGGGGTCATGAAATTATAACTGTCCATGACAAACGTCTTTTCATGCAGCAGGCCATCAGGGCCGCCCGTGCCTGCGGGCGTGAAAACAGCCTTAATCAAGGCATGGGATGGATAGCGCACTTCGTAGTGTTGCAAGCGGTCGCAATTGCCCTCGAATTCGACAACTTTTTTGTAAAACGGTGCCGGCTCGTGATCCATCATCCAGCGATGCACGATCACACCGTCGTCAGTCTTTTTTATGCGCAGCGGCGTGTCTTTGGTGGCATCAGCGGCAAAGCTGCTCTGGTGGACCCATGCAACATGTGTCGGGTCCAACAGATTGTCGCACATCAGCAGATAGTTGCAGTCCAGCTCCATCGCGTCGCCACGGTTGATGCCCCATGCAGGATCTGCGTAATTCTCGATCTCGAAGATATCCGAGGGATCAGCCAGCGCCGGATTGCCCATCCAAATCCAGACCAACCCGTATTTCTCGTGCAGCGGATAGGCACGCACCTTGGCATTCGACGGGATACCGCCCGAGCCGGGGGCCCAGACACATTGCCCAGCACAGTTAAATGTTAGCCCATGATAGCCGCATTCGACCGTATCTCCTTTGATCCGGCCCTTGCTGAGTGGCAGCTTGCGATGCGGACAAGCATCCTCAAGCGCCACCAGCTCGCCAGCTTCAGAGCGGAAAACACAGATCTTTTCACCAAGCACCATAATCTGTTGCAATTCACGTGTGATCTCGTGATCCCAAGCGGCAACGTACCAAGCGTTCTTTAAAAACATCTCTGTTTCCTTTTCTTTCAGCGGCCCAGAATACCTGGCAGGTTCAAGCCGTTTTCACGGGCGCAATCAAGGGCTTCTTCATATCCAGCATCTGCATGGCGCATGACGCCAGTTGCCGGATCATTCCACAGGACATTTGCAATCCGGCGGTCGGCATCTTCGGTACCATCACAGCAAATGACCATACCTGAATGTTGCGAGAAGCCCATGCCAACGCCGCCGCCATGGTGCAGCGATACCCAGGTGGCACCCCCCGCCACGTTCAACATCGCATTAAGAAGCGGCCAGTCCGAAACCGCGTCAGAGCCGTCTTTCATAGACTCTGTTTCGCGGTTGGGCGAGGCAACCGAGCCACTGTCAAGGTGGTCTCGGCCAATCACCACAGGTGCAGAAAGTTCGCCGTTGCGCACCATCTCGTTAAACGCGAGGCCCAGCTTGTGACGCAGACCCAGACCGACCCAGCAAATCCGCGCCGGCAGCCCCTGAAACGCGATGCGCTCGCGGGCCATGTCCAGCCAGTTGTGCAGATGTGGATCGTCGATCAGTTCCTTGACCTTGGCGTCGGTCTTGTAAATGTCTTCGGGATCGCCAGACAAGGCACACCAGCGGAATGGGCCAACGCCACGGCAAAAAAGCGGGCGGATATAGGCGGGCACAAAACCGGGGAAGGCAAAGGCGTTTTCGAGCCCTTCTTCCTGGGCAACCTGCCGGATGTTGTTGCCGTAATCCAGCGTCGGCACACCGGCGTTCCAGAAATCCACCATCGCGGCGACCTGTGTTTTCATCGACGCGCGAGCGGCTTTTTCGACCTCTTGCGGCGCACTTTCCTGTTTTGCGCGCCATTCCGCCACGGTCCAGCCCTGCGGCAGATAGCCGTGGATCGGATCATGTGCCGAGGTCTGGTCGGTGACCATATCGGGTTTCACACCGCGTTTGACCAATTCAGGAAACACATCAGCGGCATTGCCAATCAGCGCCACGGATTTTGCCTCGCCGGCTTTGGTCCAGCGTTCGATCATTGCCAGTGCTTCGTCCAGATCATGAGTTTTTTCATCTACGTAACGGGTGCGCAGACGGAAATCTGCACGGGTCTCGTCACATTCCACAGCCAGACAGCACGCGCCGGCCATCACAGCCGCCAAGGGTTGCGCACCGCCCATGCCCCCCAGACCGCCGGTCAGAATCCAGCGTCCCTTGAGGTTGCCGTCGTAATGTTGGCGGCCCGCCTCCATAAAGGTCTCATAGGTGCCCTGCACAATGCCTTGTGTGCCGATATATATCCACGAACCCGCGGTCATCTGGCCGTACATTGCCAGACCCTTTTTATCCAACTCGTTAAAGTGGTCCCAGTTCGCCCAATGCGGCACCAGATTGGAGTTTGCAATTAAGACACGCGGGGCATCTTTGTGGGTGTTGAATACGCCCACAGGTTTACCTGATTGCACCAATAGCGTCTGGGTCTCATCAAGGTCTTTCAGGGCTGCAACGATGGCGTCAAAATCTTCCCATGTCCGGGCTGCCCGCCCAATGCCACCATACACCACCAGTTCATGAGGGTTCTCGGCAACATCGGGGTGCAGGTTGTTCATCAACATCCGCATCGGCGCTTCGGTCAGCCAGCTTTTGGCGGTGATCTCAGTGCCGGTCGGGGGATAGATGTCGCGCAGATTATGGCGGGAATTGGTCATCAGAGGTCTCCGTTCAGAACAATATGTGAGAGTTTGCCCAGCAGCCGTGAAAGGGGCGCGCGCAGGCGTTCGGATTTTGCACTGTCATAGGTCCAGGGCGCGGTTTCAGCCGTCAGATATGTGGATTGCGCCAGCTCCATCTGGAGGGCGTGAACACCGGTCTCTGGCTGGCCATAATGTCGGGTGGTCCAGCCGCCTTTGAACCGACCGTTCAGTACCGAGCTATAACCGTCTTCAGCGCGACATAGACCGTAGGCCGCAGTTTCAAGAACCCGCGCGCAGGTTTGGCCGTTGTTCGTACCGATGTTAAAATCGGGCAGGGTGCCGTCAAAAAGATAGGGAATGCGGCTGCGAATGGAATGGCAATCATAAAGGATTGCGACCCCATGCTGATCATGTACCCGCGTCAGCTCTTCCTTGAGTGCCGCGTGATAAGCCGCGTGATAGGTGCGGCGGCGCTCTTCAATTTCTGGCCCCGTAGGCGGGGTGTCCCAGATATCTTTCCCATCAAAATCGGTCAGCGGAACCAGTGTCGTTGTGTTTTGCCCGGGATACAGGCTGACCCCCGAAGGATCGCGGTTGGCGTCGATCACATAGCGGTGGAAATTCGCGCGCACGGTTGTCGCATCCGACAGCAATCCCTCATAGAGCCGGTCAATGTACCAGTCCGTATCCGCCAGCTTGCGTCCGTTGTCGTTCAGTTTTGCCGCGATGTCATCGGGTACAAATGTCCCTGTATGCGGCAGCCCCAGAACGATGGGGCCGGTGCCCTGCTTGACGCTGACAGGTGTCATGCCGCCTGACCTTTGACAAAGCCGGGCAGCGCGGCTGCCGCGGCAAGGGCCCCGGTTTCAACCAAGGCGGCAGCAGCTTCGATCGAGGGTGCCATATAGCGGTCTTCGGCAATGGCCGGCACCTGCGCCCGCAATACTGCCATCGCCGCCTTCAATGCATCACTGGTCTGCAAGGGTGCGCGGAACTCGATGCCCTGTGCGCTGCACATTGCCTCGACGCCCAGAATGACATTCAGGTTCTTGTTCATCCGCAACAGGCGCCGCGCGGCATGGGCGGCCATGCTAACGTGGTCTTCCTGATTGGCGGAGGTGGGGGTGCTGTCAGTGGTGCAGGGGTTAGCCAGATGCTTGTTCTCGCTCATCAGCGCGGCAGTGGTCACCTCGGCAATCATCAGGCCAGAGTTTAACCCCGGATCAGGGGTTAGAAACGGCGGCAGGTCAAAGGAGAGAGTAGGATCAACCATCAGGGCCACCCGCCGCTGCGCGATGGCGCCCAACTCGGAAATTGCGACGGCAATCTGATCGGCAGCAAAGCCAACCGGCTCGGCGTGGAAATTGCCCCCTGACACAATCAGGTCGTCCTCTACCAGCACCAGCGGATTGTCGGTTACGGCGTTCGCCTCAACCTCAAGCGTGCGGGCGGCAAAATGCAACAAATCCATGGCGGCACCGGTCACCTGCGGCTGACACCGGATGCAATAAGGATCCTGAACACGGGTGTCGCCATCAACATGGCTTTCGCGGATTTGCGACCCCGCCATCAAGGCCCGCTGCGCGCGCGCCACTGCGATCTGGCCGGCGTGCCCGCGCAGGGTATGGATGGCGTCCTGCAAAGGTGCCGTCGATCCCATAATTGCATCGGTCGACAATGCGCAGGTCAGCACACAGGTTGCCGCGTTACGCCACGCACCCCACAGGCCGACTAGCGCACAGGCCGTGGAAAACTGGGTACCGTTGATCAGGGCAAGACCCTCTTTCGGTCCCAGAACGATCGGCGTGATCCCAGCCTTGGCTAGGGCCTCGCCCGCTGGCATCCGCAGACCGTCAAACATCGCCTCGCCTTCGCCGATCATCGCAGCGGCCATATGGGCCAGCGGTGCAAGATCACCCGAGGCGCCGACAGACCCCTGTGCCGGAATGACCGGTGTGACGCCTTTTGCCAGCATATCCTGAATGATTTCGACCGTTGTCATCGCCACGCCGGAGGCCCCGCGCCCAAGTGACAGTAGTTTAAGAACCATCATCAGGCGTGTGGTCGCATCATCCAGCGGCTCGCCGACGCCACAGCAATGCGACAGGATCAGGTTACGCTGCAAGGTGGCCACATCCTTGGACGCGATCTTGACACTGGCCAGTTTGCCAAAGCCGGTATTGACGCCATAAACCGCTGCATCCCCATTGGCCGCCTTGATCACGAGCGCCTGTGCGGCCACGATACCGGCATGGGACGATGGGTGCAGAACCACGGGGTGCTGATGCGTCCAGATGTCTTGCAACTGCGCGAGTGTTGCGGTGCCAGGCGTGAGTGTGACAGTCATAGAGACCCCCTGAAGATACGATTGGAAAGCGGGTTAAACCCGATGCGATAGGCCAGTTCCGCCGGATGGGTCACATCCCAGACGCAAAGGTCTGCCTGCGCCCCGGCGACGATCCGGCCCCGGTCCGTGACACCCAATGCGCTGGCTGCATGGGCGGTTACACCCAGCAAAGCTTCAAGCGGTGTCATGCGGAACAAGGTGCAGGCCATGTTCATTGTCAAAAGAGACGAGGCCAGCGGCGAAGACCCCGGATTGCAATCTGTGGCCAAGGCCATTGCCACCCCATGATCCCGAAACGACCCGATTGGCGGGGCCTGTGTTTCGTGCAGGGTATAATAGGCACCGGGCAGAACCACGGCCACGGTCCCGGCCTTGGCCAATGCTTGGGCATCTGCGTCTGTGGCATATTCCACATGATCTGCGCTAAGCGCGCCATAACGTGCCGCCAATTGTGTGCCGCCAATATTCGAGAGCTGTTCCGCGTGAAGCTTGACGGGCAGACCCAATTCCACGGCCACATCAAACACGCGGGATATCTGTGCTGTGTCAAAGGCGATCCCTTCGCAGAAACCGTCAACCGCATCGACCAAACCTTCCGCATGGGCGGCGCGCAGGGTGGGGATGCAGACATCGTCGATATAGGCATCCGGTTTGCCCTTGTATTCGGGCGGAATGGCATGGGCTCCCAGAAAACTGGTGCGCACATCAACGGGACGGGCCATGCCGATTTCACGCGCCACACGCAGCATTTTCAGCTCTGTCTCGCGATCCAGACCGTAGCCGGATTTCACCTCGATCAAGGTAACACCTTCGGCGATCAATGCGTCCACTCGCGTCAGCGCATTTTGCAACAGGGCGTCCGCAGTGGCGGCGCGTGTGGCTGTGACGGTCGAAACGATACCGCCGCCCGCGCGTGCAACCTCTTCATAGCTGGCCCCGTTCAGCCGTTGCTCGAATTCAGCGGCACGGTTGCCCCCGAACACCACATGTGTGTGGCAATCAATCAAGGCAGGGGTCACCAGCTTGCCGGCCAGATCATACACCGATTTGGAACGGTAAGGATCGGGAATGGCATCGCCACGTCCAACCCATGCGATTTTTTCGTCTTCAACAGCGATAGCGCCATTCGTAATCAGGCCATAACTGTGATCATCCCGAAGGGTAACGATCTGGGCATTTGTAAGCAGCATCTCTTCGACTCACTTGCTAAATGACGTTCTTAATGTTTTTATGTACGTACATAATAGCCTGTCAAGGGGAGTGATCATGCAAAAGATTTGGGCTGAAACGGCTTTGCTGCCAACAGGATGGGCCTCCGGGGTTTCCATCGACATTGATGGCACAGGCCGGATCAGCGCGATTGCGGCGGATACGCCAGCTGGCGACACCTGTGTACCGATGATGCTGCCCGCGCCGGTAAACCTGCACAGCCATGCTTTTCAGCGCGCCATGGCTGGGCTGACGGAACGCCGCGGCCCTGATCCAAGCGACAGTTTCTGGACTTGGCGCCAGTTGATGTTCCGGTTTCTGGATCGACTGACCCCCGAAGACATCGAGGCCATCACAGCATTTGTGCAGATGGAAATGTTGGAATCGGGATATGGGGCCTCGGTTGAATTTCATTATTTGCACCACCAACCAGGCGGCAAGGCCTATGATAACATTGCGGAAATGTCGCAGCGTGTTCTGGCGGCGGCAGGGCAGTCGGGCATCGGCCTGTGTCTTTTGCCAGTGCATTATCAATACGGTGGATGTGACCAGCGCGCCTTGACCGCGGGGCAAATCCGGTTCGGCAACAGTTTCGAACAATTCCAGACACTGCATGACGCTGCGCGGGCCAGCATCGCTAAAGCCCCGGCAGACACGCAGATTGGCGTGGCACCGCATTCACTGCGCGCTGTCGGGATTGACGATCTGAAAGCCTATAACACCGCTTTTCCCAGCGGCCCCATCCACATGCATCTCGCCGAACAAAGAGCAGAGGTTGAGGAAGTAGAACGCGCATGGGGCAAGCGCCCCGTTGACTGGGCCTTGGACCATATGGGGCTAAATGACCGCTGGTGCCTGATCCACTGCACACAAATGACCCCGACAGAAACAATCGCACTTGCCCGATCCGGTGCCGTGGCCGGCCTGTGCCCGATTACGGAAAGCAGTCTGGGCGACGGGATTTTTGACGCCGTGCGCTGGCTGGACAACGGCGGGGCGATTGGCATCGGATCAGACAGCAATATCCGCATTTCGCTGAGCGAAGAACTCCGCACGCTGGATTATTCTCAACGGTTGCGCGACGGCACCCGCGCGGCACTGGCTTCGCCTGACAGATCAACCGGTCGACGGGTCTTTGACGCAGTGCTAAGAGGCGGTGCGCAAGCCTCCGGGCGCAAGACAGGGTGCCTTGAGGTGGGATCATCTGCGGATATGTTTTCGCTGGATACAACATCGGAACACCTTTGGGGTCGTGAACACGACACTGTGCTGGATTCCTGGATTTTTGCCGGTGATGACCGACTGGTAACGGATGTTTGGTCGGCTGGGCGACATATGGTAAAGGACGGATATCATATTCAGCGCGCAGATATCGTCGCTGCGTACAAACGGACAATCGACACCTTGAAAGACGCCCTATGAATATGCCGACCTTTCGTAATTGGCGAAGCGTACAAGAAGAGGTGCGCCGGCGGATCCATTCACGCAAATGGGCCCCCGGTGATCTGATCCCGAACGAGGCTGATCTGGCGATTGAGTTTGGCTGCGCGCGTTCTACGGTGAATCGCGCGCTGAGATCACTGGCAGACAGCGGTGTTCTGGACCGCAAACGCAAGGCCGGGACACGTGTGGCCGCCGAACCCGTTGCCAAAGCCACGCTTGATATTGCCGTGATCCGCCACGAGGTCGAGGAACATGGCGCGAAATACGGGTACCTGCTGATCAAGCGGTCACAAACGACGCCACCGGTCAGTGTCAGCGGCGCGATGAAAACCCGCGCAAGTGAGGCCCTGCTGCATGTGCAGGCGCTGCATCTGTCCGATGACACCCCCTATGCGGTCGAAGACCGCTGGATCAATACCAATGTCGTGCCCGAAGCAAAGCTGGAGAGTTTTGAGAAATTGAGCGCAAATGAGTGGTTGATGAAACATGCCCCTTACACGCATGGCGATATCGGGTTTTCTGCCGTGCAGGCAACAGCGGAACATGCGGAAATGTTGAATGTGTCACAGGGCAGCGCCCTATTTGCCATTGACCGCCTGACCTGGGACAGCTCTGCCTCGGTCACAATGGTGCGTCTTTTGTTCACGCCTGGTTATCAGTTGCGCACTGCGCTTTAGCGCGACTGGAAAAACACCACAGTGTTCCGTCACGCACTGAAACGCGACGGAATGAACGCGCATCAGTTTCACCATTGAAACAGCCTATTAGGTGCATTAGTGCTGCAAACTGATCGAAAGCCAGGCACTGAACTTACCTCTATCCCAGCTCTATCAAAGCGATCCATCGCTAGAAGGAACATGGGATATGACGAACACAACGCTGGCATCTTATCTGATGCTGACAACCGCCCTTTGCCAGGGAACCGCCGCTTACGCGCAAGATGCTGTCGATCTTGGCGTGCTTCGTATCGGCAGCGCTGATGCGCAGGCTCTGCTAGGCAATTCGGAAATCACCGATACGGATATCGAAAACCGCAACCCATCTACCACCAAAGATGTGTTTGCCGGCGAAAGCTCGATCACGGCCAGCGGAGGTGCCGCGATTGCGCAAAAGGTCTTTGTTAACGGCATCGAGGAAAGCCTGCTGTCCGTCACGATCGACGGGGCGCGACAGAACAAATCAGCCTTCCATCACACCGGTAACGTCTTGCTTGATCCCGAACTTCTTAAACGTGTTGAAGTAAGCGAAGGTCTGGCCCCTGCGGATGCCGGCCCCAGCGCCTTGGCCGGTTCAATTGCCTATGAAACCAAAGACGCCGCCGATCTGCTGCAACAGGGCAAAACCTTTGGTGGCTATGGAAAGCTGGGCGGGGACTCTAACGGTGGCGGTCTGCAAAGTGCGGCGGCCGTTTATGGTATGACTGGCGGCTTTGAATACCTGCTGAGTGCGACCCGTCGCGACAGCGATGATTATGAAGACGGTGACGGCAACGCGGTTTTTGGAACAGCGGCAGACCTGAGCGATTTTGTAGGCAAGCTGGCCTATACTGCGGCAGCCGGCCATCGGGTTGAATTTGCCGCTTCACGGACAGAAGATTCAGGTTTGCGCGCCGCCCAAGCCGGGCCAGGCGGGATTTTGTTCACGCGGCCTGATTTTGCCGGTGTTGTGGGACGCGGTTCAGTTCTGACGCCTGCATTGTCGCGCCGCACTTCCTATACGTTGACCTACACTAACGAACAGCCGCAAGGCATTTGGGACCCGACGATCCAGCTAAGCTATAACGAGCAAGAAATTGACGCGAGCGGTGTTTACGGGGCGAACACCAGCTTTAGCGGTACTTTCAAGAACGAATTCCAGATTGCCAATGGCACTGTCACAGCGGGTCTGGATTTCTTTCGAGAAACAGCGCGCGGCGAAGGGCGCGGGCCGGGGCCATTTGGCAATACCGGCGAGGAAGAACTGAAAAGCGTCGGGATCTTTGCGCAAGTGCGCCAGGACATCAGTGACCGCGTCTCCCTTAGCTACGGCGCACGTGTGGATGCACAGGAATTCACCGGGGCGGATGGGTCTGAATTTTCCGGCGAAGGCGTAAGTGTAAACGGTTCTGTCGATTATGTTCTTACCGATACGCTGACGTTGAACGCCGGTCTTGCCTCCAATTGGGGCGGGTTCGAGTTGGGCGAAGCGGCCCTTGTTAACTTTGGTCGTGGCTGGAGCTATGACGGCTTCACTTCATCACGGGCCGTCGCTGGCCGTATTGGCCTGCGTTTTGACAACGGCCCCTGGAAAGCAAGTGCTGCGCTTTTTCGCACTGAAGTGGATGACATTACAGCCGTGTTGCCGTCGGGCGGAGCCCGTGGCGCAACCGCTGATCTGAGGTCGCAGGGTATCGATGCGTCTGTGGAATACGGTTGGGACCGTGGATTTGCCCGGCTTAACTGGACCTATGCAGACGTTGAGTTGAACGAAGATACGATCGGTTCGACAGATTATTATCTGGGCCGCCCTGTCGGCCATATCATCGCACTAGAGGCCGGTTGGGACGTGACAAACGAATGGCGTGTTGGCGGCACCGCTGAGATTGCGCTTGATAACGATGATACCGCGGTTGAGTTGCCTGGATACGAGGCTGTTAATCTTTATGCCAGCTACAAGCCGCGAAAGATGGAGAATCTGGAGGTTCGCTTTGACCTGCGCAACCTGTTTGACGAAACCTATGCGGGGCGCAGTTCTGATGGGATCGGGTCATCGCGGGTCATCCCGTTGAATGAAGCGGGCCGGACATTTGCGGTCACGGCACGGATCGCATTTTAATCAACTCTGGGCCGGATGAAACGCAACCGGCCCATATCGTTCTGCATTTTATGTTGCGTGCCCATTCCAAGATTTGGCTTGTCGATCAAGGGCGATACCGTTTCGGCGAGGCGGGCTCATACACATACAGTTCCCAATCGGGGTAAGCCCAAGTCAAGTTACGCCGAACTGGATTTATGTGGTCCTGTCGATCTGTTGGAGGCTAGATTCGAAAGTTTTTCTGTACAGGGTGTCGATTAATCATGGGTTGAACTCTCTGACGCAGCAAATGTCGGCCTGGGCTAGGCTGCGGCACTTAATATGCGACAATGAGTGCCACACGGGCCTTTGTGGCGCGCGCTGGAACTGTTAGGAGAGGCAGTGGATCAAACAGAGGCCTTGTCTAAGTGACGGTTTCGGTATACCGCAGCATACAAATCGCCAATTCTGGGTTCAGATTCTTTGAATCTGATCAGACAGAGCAGCCCTTGTGAATTTTGACCGGATGATAAACATGAGCCTTTACACAGAATACCGTGAGGAAATCGAGACCCGCAAAGCGCAGGGCTTGAATCCTAAACCCATCGATGACGCTGCTCTGACAGCTGAAATCATCGATATCATCCGCGAAGAGGGCCATGAGCATCGTGATGAAGCGTTGAACTTCTTCATTTACAACAGCTTGCCCGGGACGACCGGTGCGGCCGGCGTCAAAGCACAGTTCCTCAAGCAGGTGGCAACCGGCGAGGTAAGCCTCCCTGAAATCACGCCGGCGTTTAGTTTCGAGCTGTTGTCTCACATGAAAGGCGGACCATCGGTCGAAGTGCTTTTGGATATGGCATTGGGCGATGAGGCCGAAACGGCAACGCAAGCCGCAGAGGTATTGAAAACCCAGGTCTTCCTCTATGAGGCAGACACCGATCGCCTGAAGGCGGCGTTGGACGCAGGCAACACCATGGCGCGGGCCATTCTGGAAAGCTACGCCGAGGCAGAGTTTTTTACCAAACTGCCCGATGTGGATGAAGAGGTAAAAGTCGTGACCTTTATCGCCGGTGAAGGTGATATCTCGACGGACCTTCTGTCGCCCGGCAACCAGGCGCATTCGCGCTCAGATCGGGAATTGCACGGTAAATGCATGATCTCCGAAGAGGCACAAAAGGAAATCGAGGCGCTCAAACTTCAGCACCCAGATAAACGCGTTATGCTGATCGCGGAAAAAGGCACAATGGGCGTGGGATCCTCACGGATGTCAGGTGTTAACAATGTTGCGCTTTGGACCGGCAAAAAGGCTTCGCCTTACGTGCCGTTTGTGAATATCGCCCCTGTGGTGGCAGGCACCAACGGCATTTCACCAATCTTTTTGACAACTGTCGGTGTAACGGGCGGTATCGGTGTCGATCTTAAGAACTGGGTCAAAAAGCTGGACGCCGACGGAAAGCCGGTTCTGAACAACGACGGCAACCCGGTCTTGGAACAGCGCTATTCGGTTGAAACCGGCACGGTGCTGACAATCAACACCAAAGAGAAAAAGCTGTTGAGCGAGGCTGGCGAAGAGTTGGTCGACATGGCCAGCTCGTTTACGCCGCAAAAGCTGGAGTTCATGAAGGCTGGCGGCTCTTATGCGATTGTATTTGGCAAAAAGTTGCAGACATTCGCCTGCGAAGCATTGGGCATTGAATTGAAATCGGCCTTTGCCGCTTCCAAAGAAATTTCGCATGAAGGGCAAGGTCTGACCGCGGTTGAGAAGATTTTCAACAAGAACGCGCGCGGCAATACACCGGGCAAGGTTTTGCACGCCGGTTCTGATGTGCGGGTAAAGGTGAATATTGTCGGCAGCCAAGACACCACCGGCCTGATGACCAGTCAGGAACTGGAAGCGATGGCCGCGACAGTGTTGTCTCCATCGGTTGACGGCGCGTACCAATCGGGTTGTCACACAGCCTCTGTCTGGGACCTTAAGGCCCAAGCCAACACGCCGCGTCTTATGGCGTTCATGAACAAGTTTGGCCTGGTGACAGCCCGCGACCCCAAAAACGAATATCATGCCATGACGGATGTGATCCACAAGGTGCTGAACGACATCACCGTGGATGATTGGGCGATTATCATCGGCGGGGACAGCCACACGCGGATGTCCAAAGGTGTGGCCTTTGGCGCGGATTCAGGCACAGTGGCCCTTGCGCTGGCCACCGGAGAGGCGTCCATGCCGATCCCGGAATCGGTCAAGGTGACCTTTAAGGGTGAAATGGCCCCGCACATGGATTTCCGGGATGTGGTGCATGCCACACAGGCCCAGATGCTGGAACAATTTGGCGACAACGTATTTCAGGGCCGTATCATCGAGGTCCATCTGGGAACGCTTCTTGCGGATCAGGCATTTACGTTCACCGACTGGACGGCAGAGATGAAAGCGAAAGCTTCAATTTGTATCTCTAAGGATGAGACATTGGTGAAATCGCTGGAGATCGCTAAATCCCGCATCCAGATCATGATCGACAAGGGCATGGAGCATGAAAACGGCATGCTGCAGAAGTTGGTCAACATTGCCGAAACCCGCATCGCAGAAATCCAGTCTGGTGAAAAACCTGCTCTGATACCCGATGAAACCGCAAAGTACTTTGCAGAAGTTGTGGTTGATCTGGACGTCATCAATGAACCGATGATTGCCGACCCGGATGTGACAAACGCAGATGTTTCCAAACGCTATACCCATGATACCATCCGGCCAATTTCCCATTATCGTGCCGAAAAAAAGGTCGATCTGGGTTTTGTCGGTTCCTGCATGGTGCATAAGGGCGATGTAAAAATTGTGGCGCAAATGCTCAAAAACCTTGAGAAAGAACAAGGTAATGTCTCGTTCAAAGCACCCCTTGTGGTTGCCGCTCCTACCTACAACATCATTGATGAGTTGAAGGAAGAGGGGGATTGGGCGGTACTTCAGAAGTACTCCGGCTTTGAGTTCGATGACTTTATGCCAAAGAAAGAAGCGCGGACAGAGTATGAAAATACCCTGTATCTTGAACGCCCCGGATGTAACCTGTGTATGGGGAACCAGGAAAAAGCGGCCAAAGGCGATACGGTTCTGGCCACATCGACGCGTCTGTTCAAAGGTCGTGTTGTTGAGGATACAGAGGAAAAAACCGGCGAGTCTTTGCTGGCATCGACCCCGGTTGTTGTTCTCTCCGCCATTCTGGGCCGCACGCCGACACTGGAAGAGTACAAAACCGCGGTGGAGGGCATTGACCTGACAAGGTTCGCCCCCCCATTGGCAGCGCCTTCAACCACACGATCGGCGCACTTCTAAACCGGACAAGCGCTGTAATGTCCTTACTTTTTCGCGCTGCGATCAGGTAAGGACATGCGCGACAGGTTCCAGAGGTTCCGGTGCTGCATCGCCCAAGGCATCGGCGACAGAAATCTCGATGATGCGGCACATCGCATCCAGCGGCAGGCCGTTTTCAACATTTCGAAAGGGCATTTCCAGCTCGTTCGTGACGGCCTGCAATCCAAAGAATACATATGCCACAATCGCTGAAAACAATGGTGCAAAAAGCTGCGTCGTTTCAATCAAAGCGAAAGGCAGAAGGCAGCAATAGAGATAAGTCGTACGCCGGACCAACAGCGAGTAAACAAAAGGCAAAGGTGTATTTGCGATCCGCTCACAACCGGCCTGCGCTGCTGACAAATTTGCGAGGATTTGGCTAAGCCGCAACTGCCCAAAGTCCGAGAGACCACCGTCTTTCGCAAGCGTTGCAAGGGTATTGGCCATCTGGCGCAAAGCGGAATCGGCCGCATTTGGCGTTTTCAACAGAGTTTTGACTTGGCTGGCACTGATCCAATGTTCCGCCTGCAGCGAGACATCAGCTTTGCGCAAATGTCCGCGGTGGAAGTGGGCGAAGGCCGCCCCCATTTCCAAGACTGCACGCCGGGCTTTGGCATCAGGAACAAATAAAACCGTGTCCCGCCCCAATGTACGAATGTCAGCAATCATACCTCCCCAAAGTTTGCGGCCTTCCCACCAACGATCATAGGCGGCATTGTTGCGAAACCCCAGGAACAGGGATAGCGCCACGCCAAAAATCCCCATTGCTGCGATCGAAACATGGGGTAAGCCAAAAACAAAACGGTCAACGACAAACACAACGGCGGAGATCACTGTTACAAACAATATCTTACCAATGATTTTTGGTATGATTGATCCCTGCATCGCAAACAGCAACTGCCAAGCGGCTGGCTGGTCTCGGACAATCATAGGGCGTTGCCCGCGCGCCGAGCATCCCGGGCGTCCTGGCTGAAAGAAATCGGCGCCAAGAACCTTGTCCCTGTCAGCATTGGAAATCTGGAAAGAAACGTCCAACCGTCAGGCTTCGTTTCAAATGGTTGTCCTAAACCGAGCATCGAATGTTCCTGGCCATTTTAAACCGCATTCCTCCGACCCGAGCGGATCACGCCCAGGCGAATGCAACGGATTATTGTTGATATTCACACGATTACCGATGAATTTTACAGCACTATTAGGAGGATGGCCATCGCCGCAAAATATCTAAACACCACCCCATGTGTATAGACATCTTCTATCAGCCATTGGCCCTATGACATCCGTTTGTGAATGACGTTGTGTTGGTGCTGTTCCTGAATGGAACGACGCTATGGACATTCAGAAAATAATCGACGTGCTCAAGAAAGTATCACCGGTGCATAAGATCGACGTTGCTATCGTATTTGAAAAACGCGCTTGGCCAATTCGACACCAATAATAAGTACTTCTGACATCTGTTTCTCCTGCAATATTGCCGAACCAAAGCAGTTCGGCAGGCTCCATATTGAACCAGCAGGAGGGGCATCCAATCCATCAGTTTAGAATGTGCACCCCCGGACAGCAGCGCGCCCAGAATAAACCTTATGTTAATTTGGACCGGGTTTGCATCCACAGCAGTAAATTTCAAAGCGGTGCCAAATCTACCGCGGCCCTATGGCTCGCCGCTACCTTCGGGGATGCCTGCAACCACTCTGCCACATCGGCCAGCGTTCTTTTGTCGGAAAAATCCCTAGAGCGCCCCGCCTTAAGCATGAATCGCTTTCGCCACCCGTCCTTTGGTCGAACGCGAAAAGCAATATATGATGGCTCAGGTTAATGGCGGGACGCTTTAGCGTGCAGGTTCGAACAACAGGGCACCGGCCTGCAAGTGTTCAGGCCTGAAGCGATAAATCGTCATGTCATCCACACTATAGGCTCCTAGGTTTTTGTAGAATTCTATCGCCGGTGTGTTCCAGTCCAAACAGCCCCATTCAAGAAACTGGTCCCCTTGATCCAACGCCAACCGGCACAGGTATCCCATCAGAATTTTACCCAGACCTATATGGCGGATCTCTGCATCGACCAAAAATGCATCGATATACAATCCGGAACGCCCGGAAAATGCCGAAGCCTTGCGATGGTAAAAGGCAAAGCTGACAATCTGCGCATCATAATAGCCGAAAATCGCCGCGCCAAGGTTCTCATCCAGCAACCGTTTTATCTCCGGCTCTGTTGCCGTGATCGCCTCTGACATCTTTTGATAGGCACCCAGTTTGCGCATATAACCCAGAACAGCTGCGGCATCCTCTCCGCTGGCCTGTCTGATCATGACCCTTGGATCAATGGTTTTGATCATTTCCATGCGCCGCGCCTCTTTCTGAACTGCCCTTGGTACCAACCATATCAAAACCACCGCAGACCCCTGATGCGTGATGGAATCGTAAAACTCCAGCGCTTCAGGGAACCTGCGGTGCTTCAAAAGGCAAAGCCTTTACTGAGCCGAGATTGCCGCCTCGATCGACGCTTCGAGGATGTCCAGCGCCTCGTCCACTTGTTCAACCGGCGTGGTCAGCGGCGGCAGCAAACGCACGACGTTGCCAAATGTGCCGCAAGGCAGAATGATCAAACCCCGGCTTTCGGCCTCGGCAATGACGCGCGCGGTCAAGGGTGCGTCCGGGTTATTGCTCTCGCGGTCAGCAACCAATTCGAAGGCGACCATCGCGCCAAGGCCGCGCACATCACCGATGGCTTCCATACCCTGACGGTTCGCAAGGGCTTTCAACCGGGTCTGGATCATGTCACCGATTGTAACCGCGCGGTCGCACAGGTTCTCTTCTTCGATAACCTCAAACACGGCGTTCGCCGCCGCAACGGCAAGCGGATTACCGGCATAGGTACCACCGATCCCGCCGACCGGCGCGGCATCAACAACTTCCGCCCGACCGGTGACTGCGGACAGGGGGAAACCGCCGGCCAGACCTTTGGCCATCACCATCAGATCAGGCACAACACCGGAATGTTCGAACGCAAACAGCTTACCGGTGCGCGCCATGCCGGCCTGCACTTCATCCGCAATCAACATAATGCCGTGGGTGTCGCAAATCTCGCGCAGCTTTTGCAGGAACGCCGGCGGCGCGGTGTTAAATCCACCCTCACCCTGCACTGGCTCGATGATAATCGCGGCAACCCGGTCCGGATCAATCGACGAACGCAACATGTTTTCAAGAACTGCGATGGATTGCTCGACCGTGACACCCTGCATGGCATTCGGGAACGGTGCGTGCATTACCTCGGGGGGCATCGCGCCAAAGGCTTTCTTGTAGGGGTTCACCTTGCCGCACAGCGCCATGCCCAAAAGGGTACGCCCGTGAAACGCCCCACTAAACGCGATAACACCGGATCGACCTGTATAAGCCCGGGCCATTTTTACCGCATTTTCAACGGCTTCTGCACCGGTGGTGACCAACATGGTTTTCTTGGCGAATGAACCGGGCGTCGAGGCGTTCAACCGTTCAGCAAGCTTCAGGTACCCTTCATAGGGGGCAACGTGAAAGCAGGTGTGGGTGAACTGCTCGGACTGCTGGGCAACGGCGGCCATCAGCTTTGGATGGCGATGCCCAGTGTTGTTAACCGCAATCCCCGCAGCAAAGTCGATAAAGCGTTTGCCATCAACATCCCACAGCTCAGCGTTCTGGGCGTTAGCGGCATAGATGCCCCGTGTACCGACGCCTTTGGCTACTGCATTGTCCCGGCGTGTGACAAGATTTTCCGTATTGGTCATAGGTTCCTCCAAGCGAATCTTTAATGCATATTGCTCATTATCCTGAGCAATGCTAATGCTTTCGTGCGATGATCGAAACAAAAGTTAAACTTGGATCGAAAACATGAGCGAAGCCACAGACACAGAATTCGATGTAGGCGTAAGATTAAGAGAAATACGGCAGCAATATGGGCTTTCCCAACGCCAATTGGCCGACAGGGCCGGCGTGCCACACGGTCAGATTTCAATGATCGAAACCAGCAAAAGCAGCCCCTCCGTCGCCTCTTTGCGCAAGATATTGGGCGGATTTGGCATGAACATGTCCGAGTTTTTTGAGCCTGACGTGATCGAGCAAACCCAAGTCTTCTTTAAACCTGACGACCTGCGGGATCTGACATCACAACTATATCAGGGTCAGGAAGCCATCCGGACACGCATGACCCTGAAGCAAGTCGGGGACGCCAAGGCGCACGGCCTGCAAATCCTGCACGAACGCTACGAGGCGGGAGCGGACACGGGCGAAGACCTGATCGAACATGAAGCCAGCGAAGGCGGCATCGTGATCTCCGGAGAATTGGAGGTCACAGTCGGTACTGAATCCCGCGTCCTGAAAGCCGGAGATGCCTATCTGTTCAACAGCCGCCAACCCCACCGTTTTCGCAATATCTCTGACCGTGCTGCCGAAGTCATTTCGGCCTGCACCCCCCCTTATCTATAGGAAAAAAAATATGTCGCCACTGCAAGGTCTCAAGGTCGTCGAACTGGCGCGCATTCTGGCTGGCCCCTGGATCGGACAAACCCTCGCCGATCTGGGCGCCGATGTGACCAAAATCGAAAGCCCCGATGGCGATGACACCCGCACATGGGGACCGCCCTTCATCGAACGCGACGGAAATAAATCGGCGGCCTATTTCTATAGTGCCAACCGGGGCAAGACCGGTATGCGCGCAGACCTCAAATCCCCCGAGGATATGGAGAAAGTGTTGGATCTGATCAAAGACGCCGACATTTTTATCGAGAATTTCAAGGTTGGGGGTCTGGCGAAATTCGGATTGGACTATGAAACCCTGCATAAGTTGAACCCGCGACTGATCTATTGCTCGGTAACCGGCTTTGGACAGACCGGGCCGTTGGCCAGCTTGCCGGGGTATGATTTCCTGTTGCAAGGCATGTCCGGCCTGATGTCCGTGACCGGGGCACCGGATGGCGCGCCGCAAAAGGTTGGTGTGGCGGTCACCGATGTTGTGACCGGCCTTTATGGCACGATCGGCATTCTCGCCGCGGTCCAGCAACGCCATGCAACTGGCAAGGGGCAGCACATCGATATGTCGCTGCTTGATTGCGCGACCGCACTGCTTGCCAACCAGAATATGAACTTTCTGGCCTCTGGCAAATCACCACAGCGCATGGGCAATGCCCACCCCAATATCTGCCCCTATGACGTGTTCGAAACCGCCGACGGTCATGTCATTTTAGCGGTCGGGAACAACGGCCAGTTCATCCGGTGCTGTGGTATCCTTGGATTGGCTGAAACCGCCGAAGACCCGCGTTTTGCAAACAATCAAAGCCGTGTCGACAATCGGGAGTCTTTGATCGGGATCCTGACGGCCGCGACCAAAGAATGGAAAGCTGCCGATCTACTGGAGGCAATGTCCCAGAATAACGTGCCCGCAGGACCGATCAACTCGGTCGGTGAAAACCTGGGAAGCGCCCATGTTCAGGCACGTGGGCTGGTTGTGGAGCCACAGGGGGTAAAGGGCATTCGCACGCCAATCAGGTTTTCTGACGCAGAGCTGTCGATCAAGACCACGGCTCCCACCTGACACGGCACCCTCAAAAAAGATGCCCCTGAAAAGGGGCATCAATCACATCTGAATGCCGTTGAATTGTTCGGCGTATTAACCGCTGGCAAGTTTCTGTGCCGCTG
Source organism: Sulfitobacter sp. M05 (assembly GCF_029285175.1). Classification (GTDB taxonomy): domain Bacteria; phylum Pseudomonadota; class Alphaproteobacteria; order Rhodobacterales; family Rhodobacteraceae; genus Sulfitobacter. The sequence goes on from NZ_JABEDH010000006.1 coordinate 85,047, forward strand.
TTCAGTTTTTCTAATCGCGCCTGACCCTAAACAATAACACCCAATACCCTACCACGCTGCGCGCTCTCCGGGCATTGGAGATAGGGAACGCGTCAGGTTAAAGGCTGGACGCCTTAAAGAAATCCTCGAACCTCTGAGCGTAGTCCAGCGAGGTCAATGTGTCGCCGATCCGATCTTGCGCACCACTCAGGATGTTGTCAGGCAAAATATCGCCACGCGCACCCAACAGATCGGCCATAAACGGGCCAGTGAATTCTGGATGCGGCTGAACCGTCAAGGCCCGGTTACCATATGAAACCATCGCATATGCACAATGCTCTGACGCACCCAGCACCTCGGCCCCTTCTGGCAGCTCGGTGACCTGATCCTGATGCCACGCAATAATACACTCTTTGGTGCCATCTGCGCGCTGGTAGTCCGTAGCACCTACCTGCCAACCACCCGAAAACTTCTCAACCTTGCCACCCAAGGCCTGCGCCAGAATTTGATGGCCAAAGCAAACGCCAACGATCGGCACCTCGGCAGCAAAAGCCTGCCTCAGGAAGTTTTCCAAGGGCGCAATCCAGTCGTGATCCTCGTAAACGCCGAATTTTGAGCCAGTGACCAACCAGCCATCTGCCTTATTCACAGAAGCAGGGAAAACACCATCCAGCACCGGGTATGTCTCAAATGTAAATCCGCGACCAGCCAGCAAGCTTTTAAACATGTCGTCATAGTCGCCATTGGCTTCACGTATCTCGTTCGGGGTGCGCCCGGTTTGCAGGATACCAATCTTCATGTGAACCTCTTTAAATTTACCATCATGACGGGTTGGGCCTGTACAGACCCAACCCCCAAACGTCTGACTACCGGTCCGCGCCTTGCTTTTTGCTGCGGTTGATCTGCAAGGCGGCGACAATAATCCCCAGCGACACAAGACCGATGATGATCGTGGCAAGGGCATTGACGTCGGGGCTGACCCCAAGCCGGACCTTGGAAAAGATCACCATAGGCAAGGTTGACGCACCCGGACCGGACACAAAGCTGGCGATCACCAGATCATCCAGACTGAGGGTGAAAGCAAGCAGCCAACCCGAAACAAGTGCGGGCGCAATCACCGGCAGGGTCACGTCAAAAAAGACCCGCACCGGCCGCGCGCCAAGATCTTGCGCGGCCTCTTCGATGGACAGATCCATATCGACCAGACGCGACTGGATGACCACCGCAGCATAGGCCGCACCGAAAGTGGAATGCGCAAGGATGATCGTCAACATCCCACGCCCACCGGGCCAACCGATGAGGTTTTGCATCGCTACAAACAACAACAGCAGGGACAGTCCGATAATCACCTCAGGCATGACCAAAGGCGCGGTGATCATCATACTGAGCAGGGATTTCGTCCGGAACCGCTTGAATCGGATCAACACAAAAGAACCGATTGTGCCGATGACCACGGCAATTGTGGCGCTCAAGAATGCGATCTTCAGGCTGACCCATGCCGCTTGCAAAATTTGCGGATCCTGAAACAGGGCTCCGTACCACTTGGTCGAGAACCCGCCCCAGACGGTGACAAGTTTACTTTCGTTAAAGCTGAAGATGATCAGCGAAACGATGGGCGCATAGAGAAAGATGAACCCGAACATTGCCGTGATCTTGAGGAATTTGGATGTATGTCCCATTAGTGCGCCTCCGCTTCAGCCGCTTGTGCCTTGCGCAGCAGCATGATCGGAATGACCAGAACAACCAGCATGACAATCGCCACAGCCGAGGCAATCGGCCAGTCGCGGTTTGAGAAGAATTCGTTCCACAAAACACCACCGATCATCAGCGTGTCAGGCCCACCAAGCAGAGCCGGGATCACAAACTCGCCAACCGCCGGGATGAACACCAACATACAACCGGCAATGATCCCGCTGATCGACAGGGGCAATGTGACGGTGAAGAACGTCGTTATTGGACGTGCGCCCAGATCGGCAGAAGCCTCAAGGTAGGATCCGTCGAGCTTAACCAGATTGGCAAACAAGGGCAGGATCATAAATGGCAGATAGGTATAGACGATGCCCACATAGACGGCAAAATCGGTTTGCAACATAATCAGTGGCTCGTCGATAATGCCGGTCTTAAGCAAAAGGTTGTTGATAATCCCATTGCCTTTCAAAAAACCGATCCACGCATAAACCCGCAACAGGAACGACGTCCAGAACGGCAAGATCACAAGCATCAGCAGAATGTTACGATTGTCCGGCGAAGACCGCGCAATCAGATAAGCCATAGGATAGCCGATCAGCAGCGTTATAAATGTCGAAATCGCCGCGATCTTCACAGACTCGATATAGGCCGACATGTATAGCGGATCATCCAGCAAAAACAGATAGTTACCAAAGTTCAACGTGATGTTTAGAAAACCGTCTTCCCACTCCCAAAGCGGCAGATAAGGCGGGCGTGCAATGGCCGCCTCGGACAGGGAGATCTTTGCCACAACCAGAAACGGAATCAGGAAAAACAACAAAAGCCAGAACACAGGCACCGCAATAACAAGGCTGCGACCCCCAAATCCGATCTTCTCCAGAAAGCGGCCCAGAAACCTGCCTCCGGGCAGTTTGCTGACCGCACTCATGATGTCACCACGACACCAGCTGTGCCGGCCCAACCCAGATGAACGACGTCGCCCCAGGCCAGTGCATCTTCGGTTGAACGGATGCGGTTGGACCGGCTGACGCGAACCCGTTTGCCACTGTCCAGCACCACCTTATAGACTGTGACATTTCCCATGTAGGAAATCTCATCGACCGTCCCGGAGATTGAGTTGCGTACATTCTCCAGCTCGGTTTTGCCGATCTCAATCTTTTCGGGCCGCACAGCGATGGCGACCTTCTGACCTTCGACACCACTGATCCCATGCGGCACATAAATATCCGAACCGGTATCCCGCGATTCAACAATCACGTGGTCTTCGCCGTCTTCCTTGATACGCCCTTCAAAGACATTCACCGATCCGACGAAATCCGCAACGAAACGGTTCTGTGGATATTCGTAAATTTCATGGGGGGTGCCGACTTGAACGATCTCGCCTTCGGTCATGACGCCGATCCGGCTGGACAGTGTCATCGCCTCTTCCTGATCGTGGGTCACAACCACAAAGGTCACGCCAAGGCTTTCTTGAATCTTGATCAATTCTGATTGTGTTTCTTCGCGCAGTTTTTTGTCCAAGGCGCCCAGCGGCTCATCCAGCATCAGGAGTTTCGGTTTTTTCACCAAGGCCCGCGCCAAGGCGACCCGCTGGCGCTGCCCACCAGAAAGCTGGTGCGGCTTGCGCTTGGCGAAACTATCCATCTGCACCAGTGACAGGATGTCGGTCACGCGGGTTGCAATCTCGGCCTTCGGCAGACCGGCGCGCTTAAGCCCATAGGCAATGTTCTTTTCAACCGACATATGGGGGAACAGGGCATAAGACTGGAACATCATATTTGTTTCGCGGTCATAGGCGGCGACACCGGCCTGATCCTGACCGTCGATAATGATCTGCCCCGACGTTGGCGTTTCAAACCCTGACAGCATCCGCAACAGCGTCGACTTCCCACAACCGGACCCCCCCAGCAGGCAGAAAATCTCGCCCTTGTAGATGTCCAGCGATACATTCTCCACTGCCGTAAACGAGCCGAATTTCTTGGTCACGTTCTTGATCTGCATAAACGGTTCAGCGTTTGGATCGGCCCAAGGTTTCTGCGCGATCGATGATGTGCTTTCGGTCATGGTGTGCTTCCTTGTTCAATTGAACAGGGCACCGCCTTGACAGCGGTGCCCCATAACAAATTTATTGGCCGGTTTTAATCGTCGTCCACGCGCGGGTCAGCATACGATCATATCGCGCAGAGTGGGGCCGCAAGGAAAACAGCTTCGCCTGGACCTCGGCAGGAGGATAAATGCCGGGATCCGTGCGAACTTCTTCGACAACAAATTCTGTCGCCGCAGTGTTCGGGTTGGCGTAGTAAACATAGTTGGTCACCGCTGCGACGATCTTGGGTTCAAGGATATAGTTGATGAATTTCAACGCGTTCTCAGCGTTAGGCGCGTCGTCGGGAATGGCCAGCATATCAAAGCCAACCTGACCGCCTTCTTTTGGAATAGCATAGGCCACTTCCACACCCTGACCTGCTTCTGCGGCGCGGTCGCGTGCCTGAAGGATATCGCCGGAATAGCCGACGGCGACGCAGATATCCCCATTAGCAAGGTCGTTGATGTACTGGGAAGAATGGAAATAGCGAATATGAGGACGGGCCGCCAGCAAAAGCTCGGTTGCTTTGGCAAGGTCGCCCTTGTCTTCGGAATTCGGGTCAAGACCAAGATAGTTCAATGCAGGTGCCATGATCTCGGACGGGCTGTCCAGCACGGCGATGCCACAATCCGCCAGCTTGGCTGCGGTTTCGGGGTCAAAGAGCATGTCCCAGCTGCCGATCTTGTCCGCGTCGATGCGTTCAGACACCGCACCAACGTTATAGCCCAGCCCGGTTGTGAACATCATATACGGCACACCATAGGTGTTGTCCGGGTCGTTAACCGCCAGGATTTCCATGATCCCAGTGTCAAGATTGCCATAGTTGGTAAGCGCGTCTTTGTCGATTTCGGCAAAGACACCCGCTTGGGCCTGACGGGCCATGAACTCGACTGAAGGCACTACCACGTCATAACCGCTGGCACCTGTCAGCATCTTGGCTTCCAGAACCTCGTTACTGTCAAAAACGTCATAGTTAACGCTGATACCGGTTGCCGCCTCGAAATTGGCGATCGTGTCTTCAGCGATATAATCCGACCAGTTGTAGATATTCAGCTCGCCTTCGGCCATCGCGGCACCAGCGGTCAAAGCCATCGTTGAGCAAAGTAATGTAAAGTTCTTCATGTTATCTCCCTAGAGTTTGGTCGTTTTCGTTTCTTTTTTTACAGTCCAAGTCTGTCACGCAGCCCGTACCACCATGATCCCGCCATGGAGTAAGGAACGCGGAACATCCGGCCACCCGGGAACGGGTACCAAGGCACTTTCTCGAACACGTCGAAACGTGTCAGATCACCGTCAATCGCCTCTGACAGGATGCGCCCGAAAGTATGTGATCCGGTCACGCCGTGGCCGGAATACCCATGGGCAAAATAGGTGTTGTTCCCGATGCGCCCCATTTGCGGCACGCGGCTGAACGACAGCGCAAAGTTGCCGCTCCATGCATAGTCAATCTTCGTGTTCTTCAACTGTGGAAAGACCTTGATCATGTTCTTTTGCAGCTTGGACTTGATGTCGCTTGGGTCTGCCCCGCCATATACCGTCCCGCCGCCAAACAGCATCCGCTTGTCACCGGAAAGTCGATAGTAATCAAGGATATAGCGGATGTCTTCGACACAGGCGTCCTGTGGCAGCAACGCATGAGCAAACTCTTCACCCAAAGGTTCTGTGGCCATGACCTGTGTCGATACAGGCATCACACGTGATGTCAGGGTGGGCACAACATGGCCAAGATAGGCATTGCCGCACAGCACCAGCGTTTTACAGGTCATCGAACCCTTGGCCGTCGTAATCACAGGCCGGACGGCATCGGTATCAACACCGGTCACCATCGACATTTCATAGATTGTACCACCCAGCTTTTCGAAAGCTGCGGCTTCGCCCAAAGCAAGGTTCAGCGGATGCATGTGTCCACCGGAGTGGTCAATCAACCCGCCTTCGTAAAGATCCGAATTGATGTGTTCGCGCAGCTGGTTCTTGTCCAGCATTTCCTGATTGTCGATCCCATAAGCTTTCCAGACATTCTGGCGCTCTTCGAGTTCGCGCATATGGGCCTTGGTCAGCCCGGTAAAAATGTTCTTTTCCTTCAGGTCGCACTTGATGTCATAGGTTTTGATGCGTTCGCGAATGATCTCGCCGCCTTCTTGCACCAACCCCGCAACAAATGTGGCCGTCTGTGTGCCATACCGTTTTTTGATCGTCTGAAGGCTGGCGTTCAGCCCATTCACGATCTGGCCACCGTTGCGCCCGGAGGCACCCCAACCGACGCGCGCGCCTTCGATGATGGCAACCTGATAGCCCTTTTCGATCAGATGCAGAGCAGTGGACAGACCGGAGTATCCGGCACCAATGACACAAACATCTACTTCCTTTGCCCCAGTTAGTGGAGGTCGCTCAGGAGACGGGTTTGCCGAAGCCGCATAATAGCTGGAAGTGTGGCTTCCATCGCCAGCATAATGTTTAGGTTGTGCAGCCATCAGACCACCTCCAGATAGGAATGATATTCAAAATTGGTGACTTGTTGCCCGAACCGCTTGAGTTCTTGCGCCTTGCATTCGACAAACATGGTTTGCAGCTGAGCGGAAAACACCTCAGCTACATGTGCGCCATCTTCAAAGGCCTCGATTGCGCTGGCCCAGTCTAATGGTAAATGCGGCAGGTCAAGCCGGTAGGCATCCCCAATAATTGCGGGTTTTGGGGTCAATTCATTTTCGATGCCCAGCAACGCACCGCCGAGGATACTTGTCAGCACCAGATAGGGGTTCGCATCCGCGCCCGCGACGCGGTGTTCAATACGACGCGCCTTGTGGTTGCCACCCGGAATCCGGATCGCTGCGGTACGGTTCTCATACCCCCAGGCGACACCCGTCGGGGCGTGTGCCCCCGGCATCAACCGACGAAAGGAATTTTCATGCGGCGCAAAGGTCAGGCTGTTTTCCTGCATGGTCGCCAGCAATCCGGCAACTGCATTCAACATCAGCGGCGTGCCTTCTTCGCCACCATTGTCGAACACATTGTTGCCCTCGGCATCCAGCATGGAAAAGTGAACGTGAAAACCGCTGCCCGCGCGATGGCCGTATGGTTTGGCCATGAACGTCGCGGCGAAACCGTGCTTGCGGGCAACACCGCGCACCAGACGTTTGAACAACACAGCGTCATCTGCTGCCTTAAGCGGATCATCGACGTGCAACAGGTTGATTTCGAATTGACCGGCCCCATTTTCAGAAATGGCAGCATCCGCAGGAATGCCCTGCTCTTCGCAGGCGTCATATACGTCGTTCAAGAACCCATCAAAATGCTGAAGCTCGTCCAGCGACAGCACACCGTCGGAATCAAGTCGCTTGCCGGACACCGGAGATTGCGGTGCCATCGGTTGATCGCCTGACGGGTCACAAAGATAAAATTCAAGTTCGGTTGCAACAACAGGTGTCAGGCCACGCGCCTTGTAACGGTCAACAATATTGCTTAGCGCACGCCGCGGGTCGCCGGCAAACGGCGTGCCGTCCTCTTGACGCATCCACAACATTGCCATGGCAGTGGGCCGGTCCGTCCAGGAAATAGGCAACAGGTCCCGACCGGTAAAGTCACACAGGCCGTCAGAATCGCCGGTTTCGAAAACCAGCTTGCTGTTCTCGATATCCTCGCCCCAGATATCCACGCCACAGACGGACAGCGGCATACGCATACCGCCTTCCACAACCTTTTCCGCCTGCTCAACAGGCACACGCTTGCCGCGAAGGGTTCCGTTCAAATCACACACACAGGCAAAGATTGACTGGATCTCGGGCCGGTCAGCGAGCCATTTTTTTATGTCAGTAGCGGGCATAGAATCTCCTTTGAGATATACCTGTACATTATGTGATATCATTTGTGAACTTTTGATTTTCTTTTACTTGACCCCGCCCCTCCCCTACAGTGGAAGAAGAGCCCAGCATCAGAAGGTGGCCCGGTGTCCGAAATCGAGACCCTGAATATTCCCGAACTAAAGGTCGGTGAAGACACCACCGTTCAGGATTCCGTCTACGCCCGATTGCGCAATGCAATCATGATCGGCACCATCGAACCCGGCACGCATTTGACAATGCGCGGTTTGGCCGAGGCCATGGGATTAAGCCCGACACCAGTCCGCGAGGCGGTGCGCAGGCTAAGTTCAGAAAACGCAATCGAGATCCTTCCAAACCGGCGGATGGCGGTACCGGAAATGACACTGGGCCGCTTTGAAGAACTCGTCGCTTTGCGCATTGTGCTTGAAACCCATGCAGCAGAGCGATCTTTACCCTATGTATCAGACATAATTATTCAACAACTACAGTCTCTTGACGATGATATGGATCAGGCACTGCGCGACGAAGCGCTAGACCAGTTGACCATTCTCAATCTCGAATTCCATCGCGTTCTATATTCGATCAACCCCAATCAAGTGTCCTTGCCGGCGATCGAAAGTGTCTGGTTGCAGCTGGGGCCGTTTCAACGACAAGTCGTCAAACGGGTTAACGAGTTTTACAAGATCGACCGTCACAAGGAAATCTTGTCCGCCCTCAGATCCCGCAATGTAGCAGCTTTGCTTATCGCGACTGAAAGCGATATTCGGGAAGGTATCAGCCGGAGCGGGCGAAGCCTTCTGACGCGGAAGTCCGAAGGCCACCTGCTCGCTTGAGCTTTGCCAGCCACACACAGCCAGACAGTTAGACGTAGGGTAATTCAACCGCGAATAACCGCCATTCTGGACGGCTTCTCTACTCGCCTTGCCCCACTTTCATATTTTGTGATATCATTTTAAATATTGATATCAAAAAATGAAGGTGTGGCATGACTGAACGATCGACAAGCGACTGGCACGCAAAGGCAGCCCAATTGAACATTGGCGCAAAAATGATCATCGACGGTCAGTCTGTGGACGCAGCATCGGGACGCACATTTGCGTCAAACAGCCCGATTGATGGGCGCCACCTTGCTGATGTGGCGTCCGGCAGTCAGGAAGATGTGGACATCGCAGTCGCGGTCGCGCGGCGGGCGTTTGAAGATGGCCGCTGGTCTGCCAGACCACCAGCAGAACGCAAACTGGTCTTGCGGCGGTTGGCCGATCTTATCCGCGCCCACCGCGACGAACTCGCGCTTCTTGAGACCTTGGACATGGGCAAATCAATTTCCGACAGCACCTCGATTGACGTGCGGGCCGTGGCGAATTGTTTTGATTGGTACGGCGAGGCAATCGACAAAATCTATGATGAAATCGCCCCAACCGCACGCGACGCCGTGGCCATGGTGACAAAAGAGCCGTTAGGCGTGGTTGCCGCCGTTGTACCGTGGAACTTTCCAATGCTAATGGCCTCCTGGAAAGTGGCCCCTGCCCTTGCGACCGGCAATTCTGTGGTCCTAAAACCTGCCGAACAATCCTCACTTTCGGCGATCCGGCTGGCACAGCTTGCCTTGGAAGCCGGCGTTCCTGCGGGCGTGTTCAACGTTGTGACAGGGGACGGGCCAGAGGTTGGGCGCGCCTTGGGGCTTCACATGGATGTGGACGGGTTGTTCTTTACCGGTTCAACCCAAGTCGGCAAATATTTCATGGAATACTCTGCACAATCCAACCTCAAACGCTTAGGTCTGGAATTGGGCGGCAAAAGCCCCAACATCATCCTGTCCAGCTATCGCGACACCAAACACGCGGCAACCATCTCGGCGCATTCGGCGTTCTTTAATCAGGGCGAAATGTGTACCTGCCCCAGCCGCTTGATTGTGGATCGCGCAGTCCATGACGAAGTGGTCGAAACCCTGATAGAAGTGTCCAAGTCCTATGCCCCCGGTGATCCGCTGGACCCAGCAACAAGCATGGGCGCTATGGTCGATGCGCACCACACCGTGCGGGTCATGGAATTTGTCGAACACGCAAAAACCGATGGCGCGGATGTGGTCACAGGCGGGACCATGGCGCGACAAGACACCGGCGGCAGCTACATCGCACCGACCATCTTTGACAATGCAACCAACGATATGCGCATTGCACAAGAAGAAATCTTTGGCCCTCTGCTGACGGTCATTCCTGTGGAGAGTGTTGAGGAGGCAGTGAAGGTTGCCAATGACAGCTGCTACGGGCTGGCCTCAGCGGTTTGGACCGATGACCTGACAACCGCACACCAGGTGTCCAAAGGCATCCGCGCCGGTCTTGTTTATGTGAACTGCTATGATTGTGACGACATGACAACACCGTTCGGCGGGTTCAAGGAATCCGGCATCGGGCGGGATAAATCCCTGCACGCGATGGATAAATACGTTGAATTGAAAACCACTTGGATCAACATCGCGGGCCGCGACTGATCGGTTATATGGCCACGCAACCTATCTGGTTGCGGTAAACCAAACAAGAATGCCCGGGAAACACTCCCCGGGCATTCTACGTCTAACAGGAACGCAACATCAGAACAGGATGCTGGGCAACCACAGCGCAATTTGCGGAAACAAGAACACCAGCGCCAGACCAAGAATCTGCAATCCGACAAAGGGGATCGCCCCCCAATAGATATCGATGATCGACACTTCCTTGGGGGCCACTGAACGCATGTAGAACAGGTTATAACCAAACGGTGGCGTCAGATAAGCCGACTGCATACTCAGAATGAACAGAACCGCAAACCAAGTCGTATCAAACCCAAGGTCACGGACGATCGGCACGAACAATGGCACAGTGATAAAGACAATCGCAAAGTCATCGAGGAACATGCCAAGCACGAAATAGGCAACCAACATGGCAATGATAACCAGGTTCGGTGACAGATCATAATCTTCGATCAATTCACCCACGACCGCACCGGCACCCACACCGACATAAATCTTGGAGAAGAACACAGCCGCGATAGTGATCCACATCAACATGCCCATAAGCTTGGTTGTGGACAGCATGACATAGCGCATCATGTCCCAGCTTAACCGTCCCTGCACACCCGCGATCAGCAAGGCCCCAAACGCCCCGATTGCCGATGCCTCGGACGGCGAGGTGATGCCACCGATAATGCAGCCCAGAACGGTAAAGATCAGCAGGCCCGGCGCAATCAGAAAACGCAGGGATTTAAACTTTTCAACCGCTGTGAACCGCTCTTCGGCGGGCGGGCCCAGCGTCGGGTTAATCCGGCACCGGATCAGGATGTAAAAGATATAGATCGTCGCCAGCATCAACCCCGGCAGCAAACCAGCCGCAAACAACTTGCCCACGGAATCGCGGCTGAGGAAGGCATAGATGATCATCAACACACTGGGCGGGATCAAAAACCCAAGCGCCCCACCCGCCATGATGGTGCCGGTGACCAAGCGTTTGTCATAGCCGCGGTTCAACATGGCCGGCAGGGCAATAATGCCAAGACTGACCGTCGCTGCCCCGGACACGCCCGCCATAGCGGCAATCAATGCGCAGATGATGACCGTTCCGATGCCCAAGCCACCGGGCAGACCGCCCATCAGCTTGTGAATCATTTCAAACAAATCATCGGTGATGCCAGACCGTTGCAGCACAAGGCCCATAAAGATGAACAGCGGCAAGGCAACCAGCAGGAAGTTATCCATCGCACTGAAGGTCGAAGAAATCAGCAGATCAAGCCCGCCATCCCCGTAAATCGCAAAGGCGCTGCCGACTCCGCAAATCGTTAATGCCCAGGCAAGCGGCGCACCAAGTGCCATCAGCAACAGCATCGACGAAAACATAATCGCCGTGATGGCCAAAGGGTCCAGATTTTCCATTAGTATATCCTTAGTCAGGCAACAGCGTGCTGTTCCTGAAAATCAGCGTTTGTTGGAAGGCGCTGCAACGTCTGCTTTGGTCGCAACGGCCAGCATCTCAGGGTCAATGTCAATTTCCGGCTCGCATTCACGAGGGTCATCAAAATCAATATTCAACACCGTCAGCACAGCGCGCAAAAGCTCGGCAATATTCTGTAGCAATACCAAACCAACCGCGACGGGGATGACCGTCTTGATCGGGTACAGCGGCGGTTGCCACATGCTTTTGTTTGAATACTCAAGCACTGCCCAACTTTCGGCGGCAAAGCCAATTGCAAGCTTGAGGAAAATCGCCAAAACCACAAATCCGGCGGAGAAGATGATCACATCACAAAACGCCTGTCCGCGTTTGGGCAAAGCCCCCCAGATGACTTCGCTGCGGACATGGCCGCGATGCCGCAGGGTGTAGGAACCAGCCAGCATACAGAATGCACCATAGAGCATGGTGCTGGTTTCATGCGCCCATAGGGTTGGCGCGTCCAGAAAATAGCGGGATACGATCTCGACCATCAGAACGCCGATCATGCCCAACGTGAGCCAGGAAATGGCCTTTCCTACAAATTCGGAAAGGCCATCCTGGGCGACAAGATACCTTGTCACCCAATTCATCACAAACGGCCCTGTGCCTTGGCGTTCTCAACCAGCAGGTCAATCAACTTGGCATTACGCTCGGAACGGCCGGCTTCTTCCTGCCAGACTTCTTGCGCAGCAACAGTCAATTCATTGGAATCTGCCTCGGGCAGGGTTGCGAATTCAAACACGTCACCTTTGTCGACAACCGATTGGTTACCTTCAGCCAGCCAGTCATTGATGTCCTGAGCGAACTGTGCAGTCGCTTCCTGCATGATGGCCTTATGCTCGTCGGACAGGCCATTCCACTTTTCTGGGTTGGCAAGGAAAGTTTCAGTCCAGCCCGGCATAAGCATGTTCAAACGCGTATAATGCGTTGCAGTCTCGTTCAGTTTCAGCTGTTCATACTCAATCGGACCACCGTAGATCGCTCCGTCAATCACACCTGTGGACATCCCGATGTAAAGTTCACCGGATGGCAAGTAAACAGTAGGAATTTCAAAATATTCCAAAACCTTAGCAACGTTCGATGTCGCACGAATCTTGCGCGTTTTCAAATCAGCAAGCGATGTCACAGGTTCTTTCGTCAGCAGATCGTAATCGTGACCATAACCTTTACCAAGATAAACGACACCTGCTTCAGTATAGGCTTCGGTCAGCACATCATTGACCGGCGCGCTGTCGAAAAACGCCTTTGCCTCATCAAGGCTGGTCCAACCGCCCGGCAAACCTGCTTCGATATTGCCGATATCAACCTGACCGGACCAGTACCCACCGTGCCCGTGTGCAATGTCGATCGTACCTTTCTTTGCCGCATCAAGCAGCTGGTCACTTGCTACAAGTTCACCACCGTGGAAAACCGTCAGCCGCAGATCGCCGCCCGACTTTTCCTTCACCGTGTTTTTAAATTTCTTCAGAATGTCATCAATTTCGGTGCCATAAAACGTGTGAAACCGAAGACGTGTTGTGTCCGCCATCGCAGATGTTGCCAAGGTGGACAGTGCCACAACCCCGGACAATGCAGCCACCGCAGCGCGGCGTGTGAACAGGTTCATGTTCATTAAAGTAATCCCTCCAGATCGAGCGCTTCGAGCGCTACTCCTATTTCCGGCGCGACCAGTTTGCTGATCACACCTTTTCAACCGCGATAAACGTGGCTTGCAGGCAAAGCTACATCATGGACTATACTGTAGGCAATGATAATGTTACGAAAGCGACGCCAAACCACCAAAAATATCACAGCGGCAGAAGTCCTAGCAACAAATGCAAAGCGAGTAACAATTTGGATTTCACAAAGTTTCAGAGGCCCTCACGCCGCATGTGGAAACTTTTGGCAGAGACAGCGCAGAAAATCCCGCTAGGGTTACTGCGACGTCACACCGTGACGGACCCAAGCGTAAAAGCGCAACCGCACGTCAAAGAAAGCACCAACGGGAGAGAGCCGAAAATGGCCGAAACAAAAGAAAAGCTGGTCGGATTGACCGAAATTTACCGATACCTGCGGCGCAACAAAACGCCGATATATGTGGTGATGCCCACACCATTTAACCTTATGGGACTGGACCAATGGGTCGGTGGGTTGGAATTCGTGAACTATTTTGATGTCTTCGACGGGCAGCATCCGCGGGTCTTCAAACCAACACAGATCGGCGCGCCAGTTTTTCAATCAATGGAGGATGTGGGCAATTACCTGGTGGATCATCCCGAATTTCGCGCCCGCGTCGCAGAACGTGATCCCGGCCTCGCGATTTTTGTGATGTTCGATGAAAAAACAGAAGCGCTGTGCGAGGAAGTAGGCGTTAAAATTGCGCTGCCTTCAAATGATTTGCGCCACCGTCTGGACAGCAAGATCGAAACCACCCGCATCGGCAATGAGGCCGGTGTTGAAAGTGCGCCCAACACCATGGGCTATGCCGACAACTACAACCAACTGAACAAACTGGCCGCAAGCGCCAAACTGGGCAAGGATCTGGTGGTGCAGACCCCCTATGGCGACAGCGGGCGCACAACCTTCTTCATCAAATCCAAGAAGGACTGGGATAAGTTCTCCAGCAAGATCGTTGGCGAAGAGCTGAAGGTGATGAAACGCATCAACCACCTGCCCGGAACCATTGAAGGCTGCGCCACACGACACGGCACGCTGGTGGGTCCGGTCATGACCGACATCACCGGTTTTGAGGAAATTACCCCCTATAAGGGTGGCTGGTGTGGCAACGATATTTCGCCCGCGATTTTACCCGATGGCGTGCCCGACAAGGTCCGGGAAATGGCGCGCAAGCTGGGGGATCAGCTGTATGTAGAAGGGTACAAGGGCGTCTTTTGCACCGACTTCCTACTCGATACCGATACCAACGAGGTTTACCTTGGCGAGATCAATCCGCGGGTTTCGGGTGCGTCTCCCCCCACCAACCTGATTACATCGACCTACGGCGGCTGTCCGATGTTCCTGTTCCACCTTTTGGAATTCATGGATGTGGAATACGAAATCGACATCGAAGAAGTGCAAAGCCGCTGGAATCACTATGATTACTGGACCCAACTGATTCTCAAACAGACCGAAGACAAGGTCGAGCTGATCACACAGGCACCCAGATCCGGCATCTGGAAAATGGACAGTGAAGGCGAGATCGAGTTCGTGCGGGCCGGCCATAACATCAACGCACTGGGCGACGAAGAAGAAGCGTTCTATCTACGTGTCTATGGCACGGGCGAATATTGCTATCACGGGGCGGACCTAGGGTGCGTCCTGGCCCGCGGGCGGATGCAATCGGATAACCGCGAGCTGCTGGAACGGGCAAAACAGTGGAACAGCGCGATCAAGGCAGAGTTCAAATCTGTGCCCCTGACGGCAGAAACCGACGTTGCAATGCCGCCGGATATGACCGCAGGTAAGTGGTTCTAGGTTTCGGATGCGGGGGGCTGGTCAAGCTCCCCGTTCATCTCTCCGACAGCATCAATATCATTGCGCACCCAGAAAAACGCAAAGCCCATACCACGTAACCAAACCTCAAGCTTGTCGAGGCTGCCCCACTCGCGGGGCATCCCACGCGCGCTTTCAAGGGACATCCAATGATCATCAACCAGAAAGAAAACCGTCCAGGTATAGGGATTGCGATTCTGATCTCCGTAACCGCCGCCCTGAATGGTGCGCCGCACCCTGACGACGGTCGGATATTGGGTAATCCGGTAGGTTTCGATCAAGGTAGGGATGTCGTTTTGGCGAATTGTGCCATGGGGGACTGGAGACTGAAGCATCCACTCTTCTTGACACCTACAGCGTAAAAGTCAATAAAGCTACACCATGAACAATGGTGTTCTCAGCCAATCACGGCACATGAGAACCACGCGCAAGCGCACGCAATTGCACTTCCTTGAAAAGATGGTCAGAACATGCAGCTCAACTTTCGAAGCCTGACAGAAGAACGCCCTTCTGACGCCCTGCGTCAGGTGTTCGCGCGTGGCTGGCCGGGCTGGTCCGAGTGGATGCGCGAACGCCAGACAACCGTGGAAACCGACCTGCGTGATGCCCGTCTGGCGTTACGCCATCACATGCCCGAATTCGAAAACCTCTGGGACACATGGGTGAATGTCTGCGACGCAGATCAGGACGCCGCCCTATTTCTCAGCTTTTGGTCACCGCCGCGATATCTTGTGCATTGCTCGCAGGCGGTCCTTGTTGATGATCAGGGTCCGGTGTTGCTGCGCAACTATGATCTCGATCCCCAATTGAACGAATCCACATTGCTGGCCAGTAACTGGCGTGGGCGGCGCGTGATGGGCATGGTCGAAGGGATCGTCGGGCTGGCAGATGGCATGAATGATGCAGGGCTTGCCGCCTCCCTGACCTTTGGCGGTCGCACCATTGCCGCCGACGGCTTTGGAATTCCGCTCATTATCCGTTATGTGCTGGAAATATGCGCAGACGTGCAGCAGGCGGTCGAGGCCCTGCGCACTGTACCTTCGCATATGTCCTACAATGTCACTGTGGCGGATGCCGCTGGTGATTGGGCCACCGTCCTACTGGCCCCTGATCGCCCCGCAATTGTCACACGCAATCCCTTTACCACCAATCACCAGCTGGGTGTTGAGTGGCCACGCCACGGGCGATTTTCCAATACCGTCGGGCGTTCCGATCACCTCGAAGCACTTTATCAGGACCGCCACTTGACGGCGGAACAATTGACCGGGGCCTTCCTTTCCCGCCCGCTTGCCAGCACCGGTTACGATAAAGGGTTTGGCACGGTCTATACCGCCGCCTACCGCCCCACGACGCAAACCATGTCTTTACACTGGATGGATGGATCCCAAGAAAATCACAATCTGGGCGACATCACATCCGGCGAACGCCTGGTGCAATATACGGAGAAGGGCTCGCAAACCCTGACCCACAGCCGGCCCTTGCAGGTCGTCTCGCCAGAGACCGCCAGCACCTATCCGCCAGACTCCCCCCCGAATTCAGCGGGGCCAATTGCCCCCACCACTGCATAAATCCGCGCTGCAACACATTAACCTAGCTAGGAGAATATATGTCTCGCTTTTCAATCGCCGGCATCCAGATGCACATCACGATGCACAACAACATCAACGAGATGCGCAAACGCATGGAGATTTTGTTCAGCCTCTATCCATGGGTACAAATGGTTGTGTTCAGCGAATTGGCCCCGCATGGCCCAAACAAGACTGCCTCCCAACCTATCGGCGGCAAAATCGAACAGGACCTTGCCGAGCTGGCCCGCCGCTTTGATTGCTGGCTGATCCCCGGCAGCTATTTCGAAAAGAACGGCGACAACATCTATAACACCACCCCGGTATTCAACCCCGCAGGCGAGGTCGTGACCCGCTATCGCAAGATGTTCCCCTTTACCCCTTACGAAGAAGGCGTGACCCAAGGCGAGGATTTCTGCATCTTTGACGTTCCGGGGGCTGGCCGTTTCGGCGTGTCGATCTGCTATGATCTTTGGTTCCCCGAAGTGACCCGCACCCTGACATCCATGGGCGCTGAGGTAATTATCAACCCTGTACTGGCCAGCTTTGTTGACCGTCCTGCCGATCTGGCAATTGCTCAGGGATCAGCCGCAATGTTCCAAAGCTACATCTTCCACATCAACGGCTTGTTGGCGGGTGGCAACGGGTATTCGCTGGTGATTGATCCCGCTGGGCAAATCCTGCACCGGGGCAATGTGCAAGAAGAGATGATCCCGATCGAGGTTGATTTTGAACTGGTCCGCCGTTCACGGCGCGAGGGCATCTTGCGCATGGGTCAACCCCACAAAAGCTTCCGCGACAATCAGGTGCGATTCCCGGTTTATGAGCCAGAGTTCGACCGCAGCTATCTGGACAGCCTTGGGCCACTGGAAAAACCCGGGCGTCCCCTGTCTTGATGGAATACAGGGACGGCCTGAACGACAGGTGCCCCCACAACGATCAACACCGGCGGATGACGCCGGTGTTTCCCACTCTTTTAGTACAAAACAAGTGATCAGCAGCCCCCGCCATCAACCGCTGGCGGCGTCGGTTTCCAACCGCTTCTGAAGCAATTGGCGCGCCCGATCGAATGTCGGTTTAACACGTTTTGTCTTGCTGGCATTGGGCCGGAACGGGCGCCCCAGTGCAACCGCGACAGGGCATCCCAGCCGCGCCTGTTGCAAACGTTCCGACTTTGCCAAATGGGCCTTAATCGTCGGTTCCAACGCCAACCATTCATCCTGAATGCTGCACGCCGCGATCATAATAAATGTGCCTGAGCCCACATAGGTGCCCAGCAATCTGGAATTGTCCGCGGCGGCAGAGATACTGTTCCAGACCTCAGACAAAACTATGGCCAGTTCTTCGTCAGTACAGGTCCGGTACAGCGTATCAAACAACAGGATTTGTCCCGCAAAAACGGATGTCTCATCAACCCTGTAACGTTCCATCGTTGACAGGTAGTTACCCAACGAGAACTCGTCCGTATGTTGTCTGACACCGCGCAGGCAAACCGCATCGTCAAGGCCAAACCCATGTTCACCTTCGGTCCCCTCCTGTCCCGCAGGCAGGTCTTTGACGTCCAGAATTATCCGGTGTTCCGCCATCATGCGTTGGGCAATTTGCAGCCTGATACCAATACCTTTTACGTCAAACGGCTTGGCAATATAGTCATTCGCACCAGCACCGAACGCACTTTCGATAGAGCGCCGGTCAGATTGCGCCGTCAGCATGATGATCGGTGTATCCACATACAACGGTAACTGCCGGACTTTCCGACACAAGGTCACACCATCCATTTCCGGCATGGCAATGTCGAGAACCAGAACATCGAACCGTCCCTCATCCCGATCAAGAATTTCAAGTGCCGCACGTCCGGATGCTGCGACGACAACATCGTCATGGCCCTGTTGCTTCAGGACCACTGACAGCAAATCCAATACGATCGGGTCGTCATCTACAGCGAGAATTCTCATCTTGTTTCCTTGCCAATCATAAAGTTGCCAAGATGGATGCCCCAGAACTTAGGCAAATTTGTGGAAAGTTTTCGCCGTTTTCTGGCGCAAAAGGCCAAATAGGGCCGAAATGAGGGTTTCCCTCTCAAGTTGTCTAAAACTTGTCACAAACTGGCCACTGATTTGCCGAGGATTGCTGATCTGTTGAACGTGAGTAAATTGGCGGGCCGCTCCATTCGCCATTCAAAGATAGGAAACCACAGCAATGCGCATTTTGGCAGTAGATGACGATCCGATCATTCTTGATCTCCTTGCGGACTGTTTGACCGAGGATCTGGGCTATCATCTTCACATGTATGACTCAGCGGAAAGCGCGCTGGAGGCATTACATGAAACACAGCAGCCTTTTGACTGTATCCTGCTGGACATTATGCTGCCCGGAATGGACGGCATCCAGATGTGTGAATTGCTGCGCCAAACGACGCAATGCTACTCCACGCCTATCCTGATGATCACTGCTAGCAACGAAGTTGGCTTGATGGCACGGGCCTTCGAAGCCGGCGCGACAGATTTTATCAACAAACCCCTGAAACCGGTCGAATTGACCGGGCGGGTTGTGATGGCCGGTTTGCTGAACCAAAGCCTTGCCAAAGCGCAGCACACAATGAGCGCACTCAGCGACTCCATGAAACTGCGCTTTGATGAGCCGCTGGATCTAGGCGTACCGGGAATGACCACCATTCTGGCACATGAAAATCAATTGCTGCGCTGTAGCGCGAACTGTTTTGCCATGTCGATGTTCACCCTTAATGTTTCGGGTCTGCGTGGCATTTACCGGACCGTCAGGTCGCCGGCCTTCCGTCAGTGCCTTGAGATCATCGGAGCAACAGCGGTCAAGACACTGAACGAAAAGAACCTCAACCTATCTTACGTCGGCAATGGGCGTTTCTTTGGTACCGTCATGGACCGCAAGCGTATGGATCAGGATAAACTGACAACGGAGTTTGCCGAACACCTGCAAGCGGCCTGGGATTTTACCCAGACTGGTGTGCCAGTGCCGCCCAGCTGTACCTTTTCACAAGTCTCGCCACAACGCATGTGGTCGAACCTCTCTGCCAGCGACAAACTTAGAGACTGCATCAACATCGAATCATCCGGGCCCCATCTTACTGCCAGCGAAGAAAACGATCTGTTTGCCCGGCTCAACAACAAACTTTCTGAAGAAGGATAAACCGGTGGTCGTTGGGAAAACTGCAACAAAAGCGGATTTTTTCAAGTATTGTTTCAAGATGCCCAATTTTGGCCACCTTTTACCGGCACGTTGATATAAGAACAAAAAATCCTGACGATTGCCTTCCGGCAAAATGCAGGCAACGGAGAAAACGATGAAAATCCTCGCGGTCGATGACGATCCTATTATTCTTGAACTGCTGGACCAGTTCGTATGCATGATAGGTGAACATGAGCTGACAACAGCACTGTCCGGCCCGGAAGCCCTCCAGCTTTTGGAAGCTTCTGAAGCGGAAGTATTCGATTGCTTTCTCTTTGATATCCAGATGCCACAGATGGACGGGATCGACCTGACCAAGAATGTCCGTTCTCTGCCGTCCTATACTGACACCCCGATCCTGATGCTGACCGCGATGTCGGACAAACGCTATGTCGATGCGGCGTTCTCCGCTGGGGCAACTGATTACATCACCAAACCTTTCGAGGTGCCGGAATTGCGCGCGCGGCTAGGTCTGGTCGAAGGCCTTGTTCAGGCACGTCAGGAACGCACCCGCAAGATTTTCGCGACACAGAATATCTCATCGCCTTCGGAACCGGATGCGCCGGACAACGCGTTGGAACTGCATGAACCAATTTCGATCTATGACGTCGATAATGTGATTGAATACATGGCGATGCAGAACTATGTGGCCCAGCTTTCACGCGGTGCCCTGTTCGGGTCAACGACTTTTGCCTTCACGATCCGCAAAATTGATGAACACCATCAATCCATGACACCCTTCGAGTTCTACAGCCTGATCTCGGATGTCGCGGAAATTATCTCTGACACGCTTGCCGGGCACCAGTTCCTGATGGCCTATGCCGGCAGTGGCACTTTTGTCTGCGTCACGGAAAGTGGCTGGCGACCGAAAATGTCGGCCCTGATGGACGCCGTGAACCTATCGCTGTCCCGGACCGAGCTTTATGATAATTCGGCCCGCAAACTTTATGTCCGCGTCAGCGCGGGCGAGGCAATCCGGTTGATCTGGAAATCTGCCGATTCAGTGATGGAGGCCGTCGCAGCGGCCCATACGTCAGCAGAAGCTGCCAGTGAAGCACACGAGCGGTCAATGTCCGACCTCTGGTCAGTGGAGCAAAGAGCATGAAAGATACTATGGACGCCCTACCCGGCATTGAACGGATCAAAGAGCGCTTCATTGGCATGTTACAAGAGCGCCAGACCACCATTGCGCAACACGCGCTTTCCGCGTGGAAAAGCACCGATCCGACCAAAGCTGCGGCCCATCTTGAAACTGCGCAAGGGATCTTGCATCAGATTTCAGGCAGCGCGGGCTCCTTGGGCTTTCATGACCTGGGTCTGGCTGCACGCAACGCTGAGAACGCAATCATTGCCCATCTTGGCGATCCGTCATCTGAACTGATTGACGCCGTGGAACTGATCGACGGCTTCGTCGGCGAAGGTCAGAAGGTCATCGCGCAGCGCTAATGAAACGCTGGGCTTCGAGTATGCCATCTGGCAGGCTTAACCAAAAATTCCTATGGTATCGAAAACTTGGCCTCAGGGATCTTTCGATGCCCCTATTTGCCCATGATACTTGGCCCGGTGATCCTACGCGACAACAGGCCTGACGCCCCCCGCGTTACTGGCAACAATTCTGGCGCGGGGCCATCCCCTGATCCGGCATTTTCTGTATTTTAGAGCGCTCCGCCTTAAACCTGATCAACGTTCTGCCATGCGCCAAAACCGTACCGAAGCGCGTGTTCATCAATACGAGATAGCCAAGAAAACTAAAAATCTGCCAGAGCAACACCCCGACAGACCCGTATTCAAAAAAGCCAACAACCCTGACTATAGCGCCCGACCTTAAACATGAATCCCCAATACCCTGCCACGCTGCGCGCTCTCGGGACATCGGGGATACGAAATGCTTCAGGTTAAAGGCAGGACACTTTAGGCGGCGGCGGTCATGCCTGCTTTTTGCATCGCTTCTTTGATCTGATCGCCTAGCGAAATCGGGTCGAAGGGCTTGCTGATCACGTCAGCGGCCCCGATCTGCAACAGCTCATCAATCTCGGCGTGCTGCGCCCGCGCAGTCATAAAGATCGCCGGCACGGTTGCGAATTCTGGTTTTTCCCGCATCTTTTCCAGCGTCTGACGACCGGTCATGCCCGGCATCATCATATCCAACAACACTACGTCAGGCGTGTAGTTCTCGACATAGGCCAGTGCTGCCTCGCCAGTCTCGCACTGCACCACATCAAATTCACCCGAGAGGCTGAGCGCCATGTCGGCAATCTCGCGGATGTCCGCGTCATCTTCTACGTGTAATAGTTTGATCATCTCGAAGTCTCCGATCATGCAATGCGTTTGACGTCAACGTCATCAACCGCGTTAGAAGCTGGTTCGTTTTTCGGAAGGTTAAAGAAGAATGTCGTACCGACACCTTCTTTTGTGTCGAAACCAATAGTCCCGCCAAGGTTTTCAACAATGGCTTTACAGATGCTCAATCCAAGACCAGTACCACCCATGGCAGCCCGGTCCGAATTCGTCATATCGGCAAAACGGTCGAAGATCTTGCCTTGCTCGGCCAGCGGAATCCCCTGCCCCTCATCTTTCACCGACACACGCACGTGTTCGCCCGCATCGGCAATATCAAGAACAATACGCCCGTTTGGCGGCGAGAATTTATAGGCATTCGACATCAGATTGGTCAGGACCTGAATGAACCTGTTCGGATCTGTCTTTAGGAACACCGGCTTGTCAGCACCGCTCAGGGTTACAACAACACCGAAACGTTGCTGCAACATGGCGTTCGCCCGATCAGCTTCTTTCAGAAGCTCAACCAGATCAACGTCGCTGATATCAAACTCCATCTGACCGTTTGAAATCTTGTCCATGTCCAGAATGTCGTTGATGATCAGGATCAAACGGTCCGCGTTACGATGCGCAATCTCAAGCAGCGCCAGCGCCTTGTCTGGCAACTCGCCTGCCGAACCGGACAACAGCAGCCCCATGGCCCCCTTGATCGAGGTCAGCGGAGACCGCAGTTCATGACTCACTGTCGAGATAAATGCCGATTTGCGCTGCTCCTGCTCCAACCGGTGCGAAATATCCGTTGAAACGATAAGATATCTGCCAGCCCCTCTGGGATCAGGCAGATACTTGATGCTGACATACATTGGTGTGCCAACCAACTCGGCTTCGAACTGTGTCGTGACATCGCCCGAGGCACGCAGCGCGCGGCACGCCTTCAAAACGGATTCGATTTCGCTGGCCAGATTGAAGTCACCCAGATCTTTCTCCAGATACTCCTCATTGACCAATTTCAGTCGTTCTTTGGCTGAGCCGTTGAGATAGCTAAACTTTTCGGTCTGCGCGTCGATGATCCAAATGTCATCGCGCAGCTCATTCAGGGTTTGCGCGGAATGGCGCTCCGCCTGCAACTTACTTGTTTCTGTAACGTCGGTACGGGCCGAAATTGACCCTGCCCAGTTACCTTTTTTGTCAAAGATCGGGATGATCGTTGCCTGCGTTACAAGGGTGCTACCGTCTTTGCGCCGCAAATGGGTTTCACCTTGCCAGGTACTGCCTTGTTCGAGAAAATTGCGAATGTCGCAGGTCTGTGATTGGGACACTTCGTCGTACAACATCTTAACGTGCTGTCCGATAAGCTCTTTTCTATCATATCCGGTAAGTGCAAGAAGATGGTCGTTGACCTCGCTAAGGATCCCCTCATTGCTTACCATGTTGATACCGGCGTGCATATCAAGCGCCTGAAGCTGTTTTAGCATGTTAGAATGGGACCGCGCCGCCTCTGGTGCTTTCTGACCAAATGGACGGGTCCCTAACACCACGGGCAAGAAACCTGCGATCCCGATGGCACCGGCAGCGGGAATAATTCCGCCTGCGGCCTCAGGGAACACCGCAGAAGCCGCGCCGTACCATCCGGCTGCTAACCCGCACCCTAGAGCCGCCGAAAATGCGGTGTCGCCTTTAAAATAAACCGGTCGCACAGTTTCACCTTTGCCTTTCCAACCCACGCCCCGCAAAATATCGCGAAGCAAAGCAATTTTAATCAATTCAAAAATACTATTGTCGATAAAGCGGGCATAAATGTGGCGCGCTCCACCAAATTAGGAATTTTGTCTACATACACATCAAGATGCCAACGCATGGCAGCGGTTCACTTCTGCCGCAACTTCTGCAAGGTCCGTACGACCTTTAATCATACTAGAGAACAACCGCGGATCGGATTGCAGATCAGTATCCGCAGACAAGCCAATCACCCGCACATCGGGTTTCAGCTTGCAAATATCGTCAAGCAGTTGCTGCGCCCGCCCGTCTGGCAGGCCCCAGTCAAGAATAACAACATCAGGCGAAGTTTTGCGAAGCAACCGTTTGGCCGCCGTTCCGGATGTCGCATGAGAAACCGTCGCGAATTCATCCAACGCCCCTGCGACAACCTTAGCGAAATCTGCATCATCCTCAACATGCAACACCGACAGCTTGTTACCCGTCGCGGCCTTAGGCAAGGCCTCTACAGGAGCCTCAAGATGCGCCGAATTTTCGGACAATGGCAATGTGAACCAGAACACGGTCAAACCGTTCGGCGTACTCTTATAGCCGATTTTGCCGCCATGGCGCATAACAATCTGCCGTGTGATATTAAGCCCGAGGCCGGTTCCGCCCTTGGCTCGGGTATCCGAACTGTCCGCCTGCGAGAAGGCTTTGAATATGCGGTTCTTGAAGCTTTCGGGCACGCCTGGACCGGTATTCTGGATATAGACAATCGCCGTCTCCTCCAGCCGCTCCGCCTTAATCAGAACTTCGCTATCATTGTCGGAATACTTGCAGGCATTCGAAATCAAATTCGCCAGAATCTGCTTTGTCCGCCCCACATCCGCAAAAATGCTCAGGTCATCTTCAACGACCTCAACCCGCAAAGTGTTGGCATGAGTACTGGCGAAAGGTGTCATTTCCAACACCACAGTTTCCACAACCTCTGTCAGATCAACATCATCAAAGTTGAACGATATCTCTCCGGATGAAATTTTTTCAAGGTCCAGAATGTCGTTCACAATGTCAGTCAGACGGTTTGCATTCAGTCCGGCAATATCAATTAACCGGATCTGACCCTGACTCAGGTTTTCATCCTTGCTGGCCGTCAAAAGCCCCAACGCCCCTTTGATCGACGTCAATGGGGTGCGCAACTCGTGACTGACCGTAGATACGAACTGCCCCTTGATTAAATCAAGCTTCTTTTGGTC
Source organism: Sulfitobacter sp. M05 (assembly GCF_029285175.1). Classification (GTDB taxonomy): domain Bacteria; phylum Pseudomonadota; class Alphaproteobacteria; order Rhodobacterales; family Rhodobacteraceae; genus Sulfitobacter. The sequence continues at coordinate 110,049 of NZ_JABEDH010000006.1, forward strand.
AGTGATATCAATGATCTGGGCAATGAACAGGTTGCCCCCGACATTCTTGTCAAACGACCAAGAAACATTCACCAGCCCCCAGCGTTCATCCTGCGAACCGTCCAATATCCGATGTTCCGCGGCATAGACCGTCGCGCTGCCGCTCTGCATCATCTGGGTGATTTGTTTGTACAACTCCTGACGGTCTTCTTCCGGCATCAAATCTGCCAGACTCACGCCATTAACCAATGCAATTTCGCTGCGTCCGGTCAGATGACAGAATGCCTTGTTCACGTTCCGGAACTTGCCCGTATCATCCATAAGCGCCATACCGATGGGCGCGCTTGAAAGCACCTGCCGGAACTGCGCTTCGCTGGCCTCAAGCGCGTTACGATCCCGGCGCAGTTCGGTCACATCCGATTGCGTCCCGATCAGGCGTAGTGCTTTGCCGTCAAGGTCGCGCTCCACAACCACCGCATCAGAACGCATCCAACGCCAACCACCTTCAACCGATTTAAGGCGGTACTCCGATGTTGAACGTTCCGTCCGCCCCTCAATACAATCCAGATCGGCCTTTTGCAGCAAGGGCAGGTCGTCAGGGTGTATACGCGAAAGGAAACTCTCTTGTGTGTTCATTCCGTTACACCCATCAGGATACCCCATGATCCGACACCAGGTTTCGGAAACTTCGGACAGACCGGTCACCAGATCAACGTCGAACACCCCGATCTCTGACCCTTGCAAAGCCATGTCGTTCAGTACCTTATGCCCCTTTAACTCCCGCTGGGCCTTGTTTTGCTCGGTAAGATCACGGGCAATCGCGGTCGTGCGCATTTCACCATCACTAGTCAGCCATTCGTTACACTGCAAATCCAGCTCAAGCACACGCCCGTTCTTGGTATGCCCCAAAGCGTTATGATTTTCATCTGGATCATCAATTTCGGTGGTCAGAGCATCGAAATGCAAACGGCTCATTTCATCTTTCGTATATCCAAAACACCGCTCTGCCGCCTGATTGGCCACCAAAACCTTGCCCGCTACGTCCAATACCAGAACAGAAATAACTGCGTTTTCAACAATCGACCGATTTTCCTCGGCACGGGCCTGCGCCTGACGCCCGCTTTCCAGCGCACTGTTTCTAAGACTGTCAGCGCGTGCCTGAAGGTTTCTGAAAATCAGCACAACAAAAGCAGTCAGCGCCAGACCAGCAACCAACACGGACAGCGGTTGATAGGACTTCAGCGCCGCATCAAATGCCACAGTGCTGTTATAGGACAGAACCCAGGTCCGGCCTATCTGATCAAACTCCTGTTGCGCGCTATAGACCCCTTTATCGCTTTTTCCCTCAGCCCCGTCAAAGATCAAAAGATCCTGCGTTGCGGTCTTGTCAAAAACCTGAAGACTATAGAGTTCGCCCTGCCCCAATGTCAGCCCTTGCAGCAGATTTTCCGCGACAAAAGCCGCGTTGACCCACCCCAAAAATACCGACTCTTCGCCGCTCTCTCCAGCATCGGTATAGATGGGCATCAGCATGACAAACCCCGGCAACGATCTGTCTTCCTGCACCAGCTGTATCGGGGGCGTAATCTGCGGCATTCCAGTGTCGCGGGCTTCTTCCAAAACCAAGCCACGCTCTTTGGAGAAGCTGATATCAAGACCGACGGCCTTTGCGTTGGTCGCTTCCGGCTCAATGTATTTGACGATAAAATGCGGATCACTTTGCGACCTGCGCTGGATCTCGAAGCCCGGCTGCCCCGCCGCGCGCGTGTCACGCACAAAATCGTCCAGTGCGGCATCAGGTACCTGCACGGAATAGCCCAGCCCCGCAATGCTCGGCAGGCGTTCTTCAATCTCCAAAGCACTTACATAATGCCGGAAATCCAGATGCGTGACATCGTCAGATGCTGAAATATAAGCGGCCGTACCCCGAACCGTCAGGAGATAACTGTTCATCCGTTCGCGCAGCGCTTCGACATTGTCATCGACAATCCGCTGAAATTCCATCTCAGCAACCCGCCGTTCGTCCTGCACGTTTACCGAGTACGCAACGCCAGTTAGGGCCAAGCAAACAAAAACAAGGAAAATCTCCAACCGTGAAGCCACTGCACACCCACAACTCTAACCAGACAACTTAATCCCGGCCCATATTGAACCGATGCAACAATTTGATGCTGCTGATGATATATTGAGGATAGATAAGGACTATGAGCAAGACGAGCAACAATAAATTCAAATATTGCGCGACTGTTCTAGTATTGATCTATTTATTTTTGTAAAATACTGCAAGGTACATACTATTCATGTATTGATATAAGAACCTCAAGAATTAACAGAAGGCAATCACAAGATTAGCTATGAGCTTTGACCTAACCGCAGAATAAATCAGCCAGAAATGAGACCCGCTGCTCCATTAAAGCGCGCCAAAATCTCTTATTTTCGACGACATCAGAGAATTCAACCCATCCGCCAAATGCCTTAGGGTCAGGACCCACCGCCATCCAGATCACCATGGACGGCGAACTGATCCAGCCCTGCATCACGCGGCGCAATCGTACGAAAGCTCTCTTTTACACCTGCTTCGGTCAGTTCCCGCGCCACCGTCAACAAGGTGTTGGCCTCCTGATCTTCGCAAAGCTCTGCCATATGGCGCAATTCATCTTCGGCTACTTGGGCCGCGGCCTCTACCGAGGGGGCACCATAGAGTTGCACAAAGTGTTCGGCCAAGGCCAATTTGAGCGCAGCAAATTCTGACGGCTCGATCTGTGTGACCGCCACAAAGGTCACCCGCCCGAAGGTCTCCGCTCCTAGCCAACCATTTGAGAATGCTTGCCGCGCCTTGCCAGTCAGATCGGCCTGTGACCAATTGGAAAACTCAAATCCCCCCGCGATGCACCATTCGCCGGTGCAGGCCGGTTTGTGAAAGACATTCATGTCGCTTTCGTCAAAGTGAATTGCCCGTGCCAGCATCATATCATTGGTCCTCCAGAAGACCGGTCAGCGGAAAAAGATGGGTGGTATCATCCGTGCGCAGCAACATACCGAACCGTTCATCCACCCCTAAAAACGTACCAGACACATCGTTGATTTTAGTATTTTCCCCAATACCATGCGCCAACCCGCGCCACTCTTTATGCAGCGGGGCCGGACCGTCCTCCAGCCAGGTATTGATCGCCACAAGCGTGTGTTTGACCCAGGATTCCAGCAAATCTGCGGCGTTCACATCTGCGCAACCCTCCGCATAAAGCGCGGTCTGATCAGGTGTTTCACCCGGGGCATCGCTGGCCGGCCAAAGGGGCAATTGCAACCCAACCACCAACCAATCCGGTTCGGCTTCGGGGTCTGTGCCACCAGATGCCATTCGCATCCGCCCGCAAGCCGCGCCGTTGATCCGCAAACCACCATCCCAGTCCAGATGTACTGCCACTTCTGGCGGTGCCAGCGCCCCCAATGCATTTTGAAACCCCACGGCGCAAAGCGGCATCATTGCAACCGCATCGGCCAAGACAACATCCGGCGCAAAAACCAGTGCCGCCTGCAAATCATTGGCCCCCAGATTATACACCACCAACCCGGCATCACAGCCCCGCGTGGCCTCGACACAGGCTTTGTCGAACGGGTCAACATGCCCTTCAACGGACAGCCCGCTAAACAACGGTGGAAAGCTGGGAACGCTCATGCCTTGCCCATCTCGATCAGGGATTTGGCGACGCTGCGAAACGCCTGCGCCTGTGCGGTTTCCGGCTTCGACACGACAATCGGCGCGCCCCCATCCGCCGCCAGACGGATATCCAGATGCAGCGGAATTTCCGCCAACAAAGGCACACCCAGCTTTTCGGCTTCGGATTTAACGCCACCATGGCCAAATACATGTTCCTCATGGCCGCATGCAGAACAAATATGGGTGCTCATGTTCTCGATCATCCCGATGATCGGCGTGCCCATCTGGTTGAACATGTCGATCCCCTTGCGGGCATCCAGCAGCGCAACATCTTGCGGCGTCGAGACAATGATCGCACCGTCCAGTTGCGCCTTTTGCGCCAGCGTCATTTGCACGTCCCCGGTGCCGGGGGGCAGATCAACGATCAGAACGTCAAGCGCGCCCCATTGCACCTGTGTCAACATCTGTTGCAAGGCCCCCATCAACATCGGACCGCGCCAAACCACGGCCTGATCATCGTTGGTCATCAAACCGATGGACATCATCGTGACACCAAAGTTGCGCAGCGGCAAAATCAGCTTGCCGTCAGGGCTTTGCGGGCGGCCAGACACGCCCAGCATCCGCGGCTGTGACGGCCCGTAAACATCCGCATCCAACATGCCGACACGCCGGCCTTCAGCGGCAAGCGCACATGCCAGATTTGCCGCAACAGTGGATTTTCCAACCCCACCCTTGCCCGACGCAATGGCAATAATGCGGTCCACACCCGGCACCTTCTCCGGCCCTGCAGGTTCTGCCTTGCGCCCCGCCTTCAAATCCGGCGGCGGAGTCGGCTTGCTGTGGGCTGTCATCACAATAGACACAGCGGATGCACCCAATGCCGCCAGCGCCGCCTCCGCTTCGACCTTGGCCGCCATAAACGGGTCTGGGCTGTCGACTTCCATCACGAACCGCACCGAATTATCATCGACATTCAATGCGCGGACCAACCCGGCCTCGACCAGATCAACACCCGAAGGCGCTTTGATTTCTTTCAGGCAGGCAAGAACTGCTTCGCGGGTCAGAGACATTTATGCGCCTTCAATCTTGCCGGTAACGACATGTTCAAGGTCCACACCATCAATGGTCAACACCATCTTTGCTTCAAAGCTCTGGCCCGAGGTATCCCCCGCCTTGCGCATCGCTTCTTCAATCGCCTGCTGGGATGTCACACCAACCTGTTTAAGAAATTTGCGCATCGACATGTTGAAATCTTCACTCATCACATAGTCCCCTGAATTACCTGAAATGTTGACGCCGCGACCCTAACGCTCCTAGGCTGGGGCGCAAGATTGGAGCCGTTGGAATGTGGAAACAAATCGCTCTGTGCGTCAGCCTGCTGGCCGCGCCACTGGCGGCTCAGGAAAAAAGTTTCAGTCTGCAACTGCCCCAATCCCTGAGCGAAACAGGATTTGCCAACCACTTGTTGCCACGCTTTTCCCTGAAAACTGGCATCCGGATTACCCGCGTGCCGCAAGACGCGGATGTCACCATCGGCCACACCGGCACACCGGTTTTTCGCGGCGGCGGCACCCTTTGGCATCTGTCGCAAACCGACGCGCCCTATACGAATGTGTTCAGGGATTGGCTCATGTCCGACATCGGCAAACGCACCATCGAAGCTTTCGCACCGCAAGGCGTACCCCTGTTCAGCGCGCAGGTTGCGACAACGGCGGAAAGTGACCCCCTGGCCCTGACCGGCGATACGGTTCTGGGCGAAACCGTCAGCCTTGAACGCTGCGGGCGCTGCCATGTGGTGAACGACAGCAACCGGATGAAGGCCATCGGTTCGACCCCATCGTTTGCCTTGCTGCGCAGCTTTGACGACTGGCAAGAGCGGTTCGAAACATTCTTCCTGCGCAAACCCCATCCTGCCTTTACTCAGGTGGCCGATGTCACCAGCGCCTTTGCGGCCAACCGGCCCCCGCCCATCGCACCGATAGAGGTGACCCTGAACGATATTGCAGCAATCGTCAGCTTTGTTGCCTTGATCGACGCTGCCGATCTGGGTGCGCCGCTCCAATCTCAATGATCCTTACGCTTGGAGAAGTAATCCTCAGAGGTGCGCACCTGTGGACGCGCGCCGCCCTGAAACGGATTGCCGCTGGAATGAAACTGCGCCTGAATGCGGCAGTTATCACACATCTGGATCATCTTGGCGGCTTCCGAATTTGCAAACATCGCATGTTTACCTGCCAGCTTTTCAGTGATCCTTTCCACGGTGGATTTCACACCAAACAACCCGCCGCATTCGATACAGGCAAATGGTTCCTCTTCGTGCAGCACCCGCTGGGTAAAGGCCGCATCAGTCAAATCCATCTGCGGTTTTAACGTAATCGCATTTTCGGGGCAGATATTGCTACACAGACCGCATTGCAGGCAGGCATCCTCCTGAAAGCGCAGCTGCGGCATGTCTGGATTATCGGCCAAGGCCCCCGACGGGCAAAGCGACACACAAGACAGGCACAACGTACAGGCGTCAGTATCCACCAGAACGGCCCCGTATGGCGCATTTTCCGGCAAGGCCACCAGCGTCGCATCGGGTTGCAACGCCTTGGCCGCCAGCCGCGCCACCTGACGACGCGCGCCGATTGGCAGCACTGGATCACAGGACACCGGTGCTGGACCCTGCGCATAAAGCAGATCACATAGCCCGTCAGGATCAACCGGGTGCAACAACAGCACAGCCCGCGCGCCAGACAGGGCATCCGCCAAAACCGCCTGTGCTTCTATGACCTCCCCCTCTGCTTTGGGGGACATCAGAATATTGACCTGTTCAAATCCGCAGGCCAAGGCCGCCAACATCTCTGCATGGCCAAAACCGGACAGGGCATCGACCTCAAGCGGGATAACCCGCGCCGGCAAACCCCGCCCGAAACGTGCGGCCAGTGCAATCATTTCGGCCCCGAAACCGCCATCATGCACCAACAGCTGCGCCTGTGCGCCGCCCGCCTTACGATAGGTCGAAGCCAGCAAAGACATCCGGCGAAACAGCGTATCAACCGGCGGCGCATCATAGCTGATCGCCCCCGAGGGGCAGACCGCAGAACAAGAGCCGCAACCGGCGCAGATCATCGGGTCAATCGCCACATGTTCACCGGCGGAGAGGATGGCACCGGTCGGGCACACATTCAGACAGTTGGAACAGGCCGGCTGTTCGGCGCGGCTGTGAGCGCAAAGGCTGGGTTCCAGCCGGACATACAGCGGTTTCTCAAAGGTGCCGATGCTTTGCGACGCTGCCAGAACAGCCTGCGCAACCGCCGGCGGATGCTGCGGATCGGCACGCAGATACCCTTCGCGTTTCTCAGGGGCAGGAAACAGGGCCAGCCCACCACTCAGGTCCAGAATAATATCGCACTCCGACACGGCACCACTTTGCGGCGCGCCCAGCTCAAAGGCACCACGCCCGCCAAGAGTCAGTTGTTGCAGCCCGTCGAAATGCACCGTGAACCCACCCAATGCACCGCTTGCACGGCGTATTTTTCCAACCACACAGTCAAACCGACGGTCAGTCGGAATCTGATCCGCCGAACTCAACAAAACCGTCACTGCCAATGTATCGCAAAGATCCGTTGCCGCCTTTACGGCTGCATCACCCCCGATGATCAAACATGTACCTTCGGAAATCACATCAACGGAACGGCCAGTCTGCACCGACATCGCGGCTTCGGCGGCAAGTGCTGCCATCTTGGGCGTGGCATCCCCTTCGCCCCAACCGGCCCGGTCCCGCAGATCAACAAATTGCGGAATTTCCGCGTCCACTTCTTCGGCAAGCTCTTCAAATCGCTGACGTTCTTGTTGACAGGCCAGCACCGCATCGCCCTGCGCTATCTCCTGCGCAGCGGCATCAATCTGCATGCCACACAGGTTGGTGTAGACCTTTGAACAAGCAAGCCCCGTCATATTGGAAAGCGCATCGGAATCAAGGTGTTGCGACCCCAGACAATCACATAGAACAAGTTTCTTCGACATGAAAACGCCCCCCTTGATACGGCCCAACAAAGGCGCGCCCGTCAGGCTAGCCGTGATTCACCCGCGGCGTAAACCATGTTTTGCCCTTTGCCGTCATCCGCGAAAATGCTGCGCTCGCAAAAGAAATTTTTTCAAAAATCGCCAAGTTGCCAAAAACGGACTTCCAGCCCCCAATCCAGCACGCTATTGCCCCGATTCCGGAATATCCGTTCTTGCTGCACCGCCGAAAGGCGCGCGGCGGTTCGGGTTTGCGGTAAAAATCACTTTGTCTTTGCGTCACCGTCGGTCACACTCAGGACATGCTCTAGAAAACTCCGGGGGTCGTTTGACCGAAAGTTCACGAAAGTCTGTTTCGCTTCCGCTCGGCATTGTGATCCGCAAAGTGCCCGGTGTGACACGATGGGCATCGCACGTCTGGCAGGCGGTTGCGGTTTTGCCCGGTGCCACTGATGCTGCATGGAAAGAGCTGCGCCGCGACGGCGATGCCGTGGAGTATCACGCCACCACCCTGCCGCTTGAACTGTTTCGCACCGATACCGAAGCTTATCTGCACGGGCTGTCCGCCAAGGTACCCGCAATCTATGTAGTGATGCGCGAAACCGGCAGGCCGCACCCGCTTGAGGTGGTATTGGCCACCGCCTCCCCCTACGAGGCGCAGGATTATGCCGACACTGGCGAGGAACTGGTTGAGAAGGTTCCAATGCCCGAGGGGCTGATCGCCTGGGTTCGGGACTATGTCGAAAAGCATCACGAGGACGAGGTGTTCGTGAAACGGCGTCGCGACAAATCCCGCGTCGATCACCAGCAGGACGGCATCGGCGATGCCCGCATCCGCCAGACCGCAGACGTCTATCGCGCCCCTTCCAAAAAGGCTGCACTGCAATGAGTGGCAATGATTTCTGGGCCCGTCGCAAGGCCGCCGTTCTGGCCGAAGAAAAAACGGCCAAGCGCGCTTTGGAACAACAAGCGCTACACCAAGAGCAAGCGGCATTAGAAGAGAAATCCGATGCCGATATCCTTGCCGAGTTGGACCTGCCCGATCCTGACCAATTACAAATGGGTGATGATTTTTCGGCGTTCATGGCCAAGGCCGTGCCGGACAGAATCCGCCGGCGTGCGTTGCGCACGCTTTGGCGGTCGAACCCGGTTCTGGCAAATGTGGATATGCTGGTCGATTACGGCGAGGATTTCACCGACTCTGCATTGGTCGTTGAAAACATGCAGACCGCCTATCAGGTCGGCAAGGGCATGTTGAAACACATCGAAGAAATGGCCCGTCAGGCAGAAGAACAAGAGACCCCGCCGCAGGTGCAGGCACACGAACCCGATGACGCACCCGCATCACAAGACGATCCGGATTTGAGCGATGCACCAGTCGCGGCACAGGCCGCATCTACGACCATCGCACCGGTTGACGCATCAATGGAGGATGCAGATGATATTCATCCCGAAGCAACGCCGCGCAGAATGAAATTCACAATACTTAAGGAGGGCGCCGCGTGACCACTATCGAAGACACAAAGATCCCTTCCGAAGACCGCTTGCGCGCCGATCTGTACAATTTCCTTGGCCTGTTGTTGTCAGGACCACCGGGGCAAATTTTGCTGGATCAATGCGCGGGCCTGACCGGCGACGCCAGTGATCTGGGCAAGGCCATTGGCAGCCTGTCGCGAGTCGCAGGCGTGTGCAAACCCGCCAAGGTTGAAAGCGAATTCAACGCTCTGTTTGTCGGGCTGGGCCGGGGCGAGTTGTTGCCCTATGCCAGCTATTACCTAACGGGGTTTCTGAACGAAAAACCATTGGCCAGCCTGCGTACGGATATGGCGATGCGCGGCATGACCCGCTCGCCCAACGTCTATGAACCCGAAGACAACATCGCGTCACTGATGGAAATGATGGGCGGCATGATCGTTGGGCGTTTCAGCACCCCTGCAACGCTGGCCGACCAAAAGGTGTTCTTCAACAGACATATCGCACCATGGGCCGGACATTTCTTTTCTGACCTCGAAGCGGCGAAAAACTCGGTGCTTTATGCTTCCGTGGGCAGCGTCGGACGGGCGTTCATGGAAATCGAACGCGAAGCATTCAGAATGACAGCGGCCTGATCGGGGCCGCGTTTAACCGGCGGGGATGCCCGCCAACACAAGGGAGGGAGACATCCCCATGACCAAGAAGACCGAAGACGGCGCGAGCCGGCGCGATTTTCTAAAATTTGCCGGTACTGCGGCACCTGCTGCGGCCGTGGCGCTGACCGCAGGCACATCAGCGGCAGAGGCCAAACCGACCGACCTTGCATCCGAAACCATGCAAGACACGGCGCATACCCGCGCATACCTTGACAGCGCCCGCTTCTAGGACGCCGTAAACAGACGATCCAAAGACGACTGGTTGCGTGACGCCCGACTGTCTGAGGCCAAAATATTAACCAAGCAAGCAAGGGCCACGCCCGCGCAAGCAAGGGAGAACGAAAATGCTTAGGAAAAAGACCAACGGGGTTGCGCGACGCCCCCAGCGGACCGGCATCCTGTCTGACATCGCTGAAAAATCTGTTGACCGCCGTGCATTCCTGCGCGGGTCCGGTCTGGCCATCGGGGGGCTTGCCGCGATCTCGGCCACTGCCGGTTCGGTCACACAGGCCAATGCGGCAACCGCCGTTGACGGCGCAGTTGAAACCATCAAATCCGTTTGTACCCACTGTTCTGTGGGCTGCACCGTGATTGCCGAGGTCAGTAATGGCGTCTGGACCGGGCAGGAACCCGGTTGGGACAGCCCGTTCAACCTTGGGGCACATTGCGCCAAAGGGGCCGCCGTGCGCGAACATGCCCATGGTGAACGCCGCCTGAAATACCCGATGAAGAAAGAGGGTGGCGAATGGAAACGCATTTCATGGGATCAGGCGATCAACGAGATCGGCGATGGCATGATGGACATCCGCGAGGAAAGCGGGCCGGATTCCGTTTACTGGTTGGGATCAGCCAAGCATAACAACGAACAGGCCTATCTGTTCCGCAAGTTCGCCGCCTATTGGGGCACCAATAACGTCGACCATCAGGCGCGGATTTGTCACTCTACAACGGTTGCGGGTGTCGCCAACACATGGGGCTACGGCGCCATGACCAATAGCTACAACGACATTCACAATTCCAAAGCGATCTTTATCATCGGTGGCAACCCCGCCGAAGCGCATCCTGTATCCCTGCTGCATCTGCTGAAAGCCAAAGAACAGAACAACGCACCGGTGATCGTCTGTGATCCCCGCTTTACCCGCACGGCGGCCCATGCGGATGAGTATGTGCGTTTCCGTCCCGGCACCGATGTGGCGCTGGTCTGGGGCATTCTATGGCACATCTTTGAAAACGGCTGGGAGGACAAAGAATTCATCCGCACCCGTGTCTGGGGCATGGACCAGATCAAGGACGAAGTCAGCAAATGGACTCCTGAAGAAGTCGAGCGCGTCACCGGTGCGCCGTCAGAACAGCTGCGCCGGGTGGCCCGCACCTTGGCAAACAACCGCCCCGGCACCGTGATCTGGTGTATGGGTGGCACGCAGCACACCAATGGTAACAACAACACCCGCGCCTATTGCGTGCTTCAACTGGCCCTTGGCAACATGGGCACCGAAGGCGGCGGCACCAACATTTTCCGCGGCCACGACAACGTGCAAGGCGCAACCGATCTGGGCGTGCTTTCGCACACCCTGCCCGGCTATTACGGGCTGTCTGCAGGGGCCTGGGCACATTGGGGCCGGGTCTGGGGCGAAGATGGCGAATGGCTGAAGAACCAGTTTGCCATGACCAAAAGCGCCGATGGCAAAGACAAGTCGCTGCAAAACCTCACGGGTATTCCGGTGTCGCGCTGGATCGACGGGGTGCTTGAAGACCCCGACAACATGGACAACCCCGACAAGGTGCGCGCCATGGTTCTCTGGGGACATGCGCCAAACTCTCAGACCCGTCAGAAGGAAATGAAAACCGCGATGGAAAAACTGGATATGCTGGTCGTGATCGACCCTTATCCAACGGTTTCCGCCGTGCTGCACGACCGCACAGACGGTGTCTATCTGCTGCCCGCTTGTACGCAGTTTGAAACACGCGGTTCGGTGACAGCATCCAACCGGTCGCTTCAATGGCGTGACAAAGTGGTCGATCCCCTGTTCGAAAGCTTGCCGGACGAGGTGATCATTGCCAAGTTCGCCACAAAATTCGGCTGGGCAGACCGCCTGTTCCGCAACATCGAAATGGACGATGCCGAAACGCCCAATGTTGAATCCATCACCCGCGAGTTCAACCGTGGTATGTGGACTGTCGGCTATACCGGCCAGTCGCCCGAGCGCATCAAGAAGCATATGGCGAACCAGCATACCTTTGACCGCACAACGCTGCAGGCCGTTGGTGGCCCCGCAGATGGCGATTACTACGGCATGCCATGGCCCTGCTGGGGCACCGCCGAGATGAATCATCCCGGCACACCCAACCTTTATGACATGTCCAAACGTGTGTCAGAGGGCGGGCTAACCTTCCGTGCCCGTTTTGGTGTGGAACGCGACGGTGACAATCTGCTGGCCGAAGGCGTCTACAGCAAGGATTCCGACATTCAGGACGGCTATCCCGAGTTCACGTTCCAGATGCTGGTAGATCTGGGCTGGGACAAGGAATTGACAGACGCCGAACGTCGTTCGATCGCACAGGTCGCCGGTGTTTCGCTTGGGGATGTCAAAGAAGGGGATGTCGGCAATGCCGATGATGGCGAAGCGGCAACCGACACGGCATCCGCCAGTGGCCTGACATCAGGCACCGGTACACAGGGCGCAGACGAAGAAGTCGGTGAACAATCCATGTCGCCCTTCCCGTCGGACTTCAACGAGAAGGCCAGCAAAATCAACTGGAAGACCGACCTTTCCGGCGGCATCCAGCGGGTTGCGATTGCCCATGAATGTGCGCCCTTCGGCAATGCCAAGGCCCGTGCGGTTGTATGGACCTTCCCCGATCCGGTACCGGTCCACCGCGAACCGCTTTATACCAACCGCCGTGATCTGGTTGAGGATTACCCAACATATGAGGATCGCAAGTTCTATCGCCTTCCGACCATGTACGCCTCGATCCAGAAACAGGATTTCAGCAAAGACTATCCGATCATCCTGACATCGGGCCGTTTGGTGGAATACGAGGGTGGCGGCGATGAAAGCCGCTCGAATCCGTGGCTGGCCGAACTCCAGCAGGACATGTTTGTCGAAATCAACACACGCGACGCCAACAACCTTGGGGTACGTGACGGCAAACAGGTCTGGGTCGAAGGCCCCGAAGGCGGCAAGGTCAAAGTCATGGCCATGGTCACCGAACGGGTCGGCGAAGGTGTCGCCTTTATGCCGTTCCACTTTGGTGGTCATCTTGAGGGCAAGGACCTGCGCAGCAAATATCCTGATGGTGCCGACCCTTACGTACTGGGCGAAAGCACCAACACCGCCCAGACTTATGGCTATGACTCAGTCACCCAAATGCAGGAGACAAAATGTACTCTCTGCAAAATTTCAGCAGCATAAGGAGACTAACCAATGGCAAGAGCAAAGTTTCTCGTCGACGCCGAACGCTGCATTGAATGCAACGCCTGCGTCACCGCCTGTAAGAACGAACACGAGGTTCCATGGGGCATCAACCGGCGCAAGGTCGTCACGATCAATGACGGCAAACCGGGCGAACGGTCGATTTCCGTGGCCTGTATGCATTGTTCCGACGCGCCCTGCATGGCGGTCTGTCCGGTGGATTGTTTTTACCAGAACGAAGAAGGCGTGGTTCTCCACTCCAAAGATCTGTGCATTGGCTGTGGCTACTGTTTCTATGCCTGCCCCTTTGGCGCACCACAGTACCCGCAGGCTGGTAACTTTGGGTCCCGTGGCAAGATGGACAAATGTACCTTCTGTGCTGGTGGCCCAGAGGAAAACCACTCGACGGCAGAATTCGCCAAATACGGGCGCAACCGGATCGCTGAAGGCAAACTGCCGATCTGCGCCGAAATGTGTTCAACCAAGGCGCTTTTGGCGGGCGACGGCGACATCGTTTCCGGCATCTACCGCGAGCGCGTCGTTGCCCGCGGCTTCGGTTCCGGTGCATGGGGCTGGGGCACGGCCTACGATCAAAAAGGCGGTTGAACCCCTTTGCCCGAATATGTGAACACCAAAGGGCGGTCCAGCGGGTCGCCCTTTTTCGCCCAACACCCTGTAAGGATCTGACATGCTGCGCGCCCTGACCGCTTTGTTGCTGACCCTGTTGTTTGTTTCATCCGCAACTGCCCAAGACACCGCAATGCCCGACCGAAGTGCCACCGGCGGGGCACAGACCCTACAGGATATTCTGGCCCGTCAGAACGGCGCGCAAGTGGACAATGCATTCCGCAGTCAGGCCACCGGCAACCCTGACAGCGCCGCCGGCATGGCAGAACAGCTTGGCACTTTGGGCGGCACATCCGACCCCGAGCTTTGGCGCGCGCTGCGCTTTGGCACGGCTGATATCACCACTGCAAACAGAGGGCCGGCCGCCACGGTATTGGTGCAGGACGGTGGCATGAAATGGCTGCTGTTCCGTCAGGGACCCCTGGCAACCTATGGCGCCTATCTGTTGATCGGCACGATTGTTCTGCTGGGCCTGTTTTATCTGATCCGGGGCCGCATCACTATCGACGGCGAAAAAACCGGTCACAAGCTTCTGCGGTTCAAGATGATCGAGCGTTTCGGGCATTGGTTGCTCGCAGGTTCATTTCTCCTGCTGGGTCTGACCGGCCTAATTTCCCTGTTCGGACGCAAGGTGCTGATCCCGGCTTTTGGCCACGAGGCTTTTGCCTTTCTCGCGGTCGGCTCCAAGTGGGTGCATAATAATGTGTCCTGGGCCTTTATTCTGGGGCTGGTGATGATCCTTGTCATGTGGGTCATCCATAACCTGCCCGACCGCACCGATATCAACTGGCTGGTGAAAGGCGGCGGGATTTTCTCCAAGGGACACCCCCCCGCCAAGAAATTCAACGCCGGTCAAAAGATGATCTTCTGGTCGGTGATCATACTGGGCACCTCTATTTCGGTTTCCGGCGTTTCGCTGCTGTTCCCCTTCGAAATCAACATCTTTGCCGCAACCTTTGCCAAACTAAACGCCCTTGGTATTTCCGGCCTGCTTGGGTTTGGCGAATTGCGCGAAGTGCTGGCACCACATGAGGAAATGCAGTACGCGCAGCTGTGGCATGCCGGCGTCAGCTTTGTCCTGATGGCCATCATTCTTGCCCATATCTATATCGGCACCGTGGGCATGGAAGGGGCCGCCGACGCCATGACCACCGGCGAGGTAGAGGAACAATGGGCCCGCGAACATCATTCCCTTTGGGTTGACGAGGTGATGCCGCCGGATACAAAATCCACAACCAAGGCGACGCCGGCAGAATAACCATGCTAAGCCCTAGACCGACACACCGAAACGCTACTGAAAGAGACCCAAGATGAAAGCCATGCTGCTCGCCTTTTTGGCTGTTGCCGTCATCGCTGTCGGCGCAAACACAGTGCTTGAACAGGCCGGGTTCTCTGTTCAGGATCGCATGGCTGGCCCTGCGGTCCGCCTGAGCCACTGAACCCAACCGGGCCGGTTAGGAAACACCGTCAATGACCGATATATGGGCTGGTATTCAGGCCGCCTTCCGGCTGATCCTGACGCTTGATGCTGATCTGGTAGAGATCACATTGCTGTCACTTCAGGTCAGCCTGTCCGCGCTGGTGGTTGCCTCAATGATTGCCCTGCCCTTTGGCACATGGCTGGCCATTCGCCGGTTTCGCTATCGGCGGGCCGCGATTGCCACACTGAACGCGCTGATGGGGCTGCCGCCGGTTGTGGTTGGCCTGATTGTCTATCTTCTGCTGTCGCGCTCAGGTCCGTTTGGCGTGCTGGGGCTGTTGTTCACACCAACGGCAATGATCATTGCACAGGTCATCATCATCACACCGCTGATCGCCTCGATCACCCATCAGTCGATGCGCGAACTTTGGGCCGAATACCACGACCTGCTGATTTCGCTGAACACCAACAAACGCCAGCGCGTCATCACCCTGATCTGGGACGGCAGACGCACCCTGATGACAGCCGCACTGGCGGGCTTTGGCCGCGCCATTGGCGAGGTTGGGGCCATCATGATTGTTGGTGGCAATATTGATCATGCAACCCGTGTGTTAACCACGGCAATTGCCCTTGAAACCGGCAAGGGTGATTTTGCCCTCGCATTGGGTTTGGGGTTTGTCCTGATCGCGCTTGCGCTGGTGGTTAACCTGACCATCCATGCCCTGTCACGCACCGAACGCGAGGGCACATGGTAGAGCCGCAGATGACAGTCACCCTTGCCGATGTGGTGGTGAAACGGCGCGGTAAAACCGTGCTGGGTCCGGTAAACCTCGACCTTGGCACGGATGGCTTCACCATCGTGATCGGCCCGAACGGTGCGGGCAAAACCACCCTGCTCAAGGTGCTGCACGGGGTCGAACGCATTTCCGCCGGCACGGTGAACTGGTCGCTGCCCGATGATCAGGCCCGACAGGCGCAGGCCTATGTGTTCCAAAGTCCGATCATGCTGCGCCGGTCCGTGCGGCAAAATCTATCCTACCCGCTTCAGCTGCTGGGCGTGCCAAAATCCGAAATCGCCCACCGTGTCACCCATTGGGCGGGTCAAATCGGACTGGAGGATGCGCTTGATTTTCCCGCGCCGCGCCTGTCGGGTGGCGAGAAACAGAAACTTGCGCTGGCGCGGGCCTTGATCCGCCACCCCAAGGTGCTGTTTCTTGACGAACCCTGCGCCAATCTGGACGGGCGCTCCACCCGCGAGATCGAAGCTCTGCTCAGCACCGCAACCCAAGCAGGCACGCGGATCATCATGACGACCCACAATATCGGCCAGGCCGAAAGACTGGCCACAAACGTCTTGTTTCTCCTCAACGGAAAGGTGCATGAACGCGGTACCGCATCCGGTTTTTTCAATGCCCCGCACACCCCCGAGGCCCGGGCCTTTCTCAAAGGAGACATCGTAGAATGATACGCTCAATTCTTGCCCTTATGCTTGTTTTTACCACACAGCTTCATGCCGAAACCATGAAGCTCGCGGTGACCACCAGCTTTAACAATTCCGGCCTTTCGGATGTGCTTCTGCCGGAAATCAAATCGGATACCGGCCTTGAAGTGCAACTGCTGATCGTGGGTACGGGACAGGCCATCCGTCTGGGCGAAGCCGGCGATGTCGACGCCATTCTGGTGCATTCCAAACCCGCCGAAGAGGCATTTCTGGCGGGTGGCCATGGCACCCATCGTCGTGAAATCATGTACAATGATTTTGTGCTGATCGGCCCCGCCGCCGACCCTGCTCAGATCAAAGGCAGCGCCACAGCAGTTGACGCATTGCAACATGTCGCGAAAGCCAAGGCCCCCTTTGTCAGCCGCGGCGACGACAGCGGCACCCACAAGAAAGAGCTGTCCCTTTGGCAGGCGACAAATCTTGACCCCGAAACCTTTGGACCGTGGTACAAGGCCGTCGGGGCCGGCATGGGCGCAAGCCTGAACACCGCATCGGGGCTTGACGCATATATCATGGCCGACCGCGCCAGCTGGTTAAACTTTGGCAATAAAGCCGGTCTCGAACTGCTGTTTGCGGGTGATCCGGTCCTGTTCAACCAATATGCCTATCTGCCGGTGAACCCCGCACGCCACCCCCATGTCAAAACAGACGCCGCCGCCGCATTGGAGGAATGGCTGGTCTCGCCCAAAGCCGCAGAGTTGATCAACGATTACAAAATCAACGGCGAGGCCCTGTTCGTGTTCAACGCCAAACCCTGAACACAATTTTCGTGAATACCGACGCGGGCAATCTGAATGTTGCCCGCCCCAGGTTTACTTGCACCCGCCTGACGCCCAGGCCCGCAGGTTCAATTTGAAACCGCCCCCATAGGGGTGTTTCTTTGAGACCGCAGTGTCATTGCCCGCATTCACATAGGTGGTGCCTTGGGTACACAAGGCCTCCTTGGTCCATTGATGGCAATTGGAACAGGACTGCTCTTTCCAAAGCTCCTCTGGCAACCCCTCGATCGGCGCAAACACAGGTGACAAAGTCACCAGCTCCTCAATGCTTTTCTCCATGATCGCCGGATCGCCACTGGTGAATGGCATGGCAAAAGTCAGCTCAGGCCCCATCGGTGCCGCCGCCGCGCGGGAGGCAACAACCGTCTCTTCCGCTGCGGGCTCAGCGTTGTCACGCTTGGCCTTTTCGGCCAGAATTTTCAACTCAAAGGCTGCAAACTCTGCATAAATCCCCTCAGGGAAGGCCGTCAGATAGGCCTCGTAATCCGCAGCACTGCCAGAGCTTTGGGCAACGCCGATCAGGCGCTGCTGCTCTGCACTGGTGTCGGCAGGTTCCTGCGCTGGGGTCCGTTCTGCATCCACAATCCGATCCAGCAAGGCGCGCGCTTCCTCAATGTATTTGCTGTTCGGATATCCTCGCATAAACAGGACCACCGGCACCGGATCGGTACTGTCCTTGACCGATGCCCAAAGCTGTTCTTCCGCTTGTTCTTCCTCACTCAGGGGAACCCCCGCCGTGAAAAAGAAATCTCCCGTCAAGGACGAGCTGTCCCACGGTGTCTGTTGACCATCGGTCTGGGCAATCACTTCCACACGCACATTCTTGAACACCTGTTCAATCGGCACACCCGCAACCGGGATCTGATCAGCCAGCGCCCGTGTGAACGGGCTGTTGTCCCCGGTCCCGTCAAGCGCCACCGCGCCCGGTGCTGTGGAATAGGACAAAAAAGTCCCGGTTGGCGATTTCATCTCGGCCAGACCGTTGTCATTCAACTCCGGAATGGCATCGAACGGGTTGTTCCGGCAGGCATCCAGAATGACGATGTTGGTTTTGTTCTTCGCCGAAAACATCTGCCGCAGTACCGCCTGCGCGGGCACGCCCACAAGGCTCAGGTCCGCTGCATTGCCAAGACTGGCATCGGTCGGCAACAGAAAGTTCGACCCAAAGGACTGCACCGCATGACCGGCATAATAGAACAGGCCCGTCGCCTCCTTGCCGCCCTTGCGCAGATCGCGGCCAAACTGGGCAATGGCCCGATTCATCGTGACCTGACTGGCGTCCGACAACATTGTCACCTGAAACCCGCGCGCCTCCAGCGTTTTCGCCATCAGCTCCGCATCGGGCACCGGGTTGTCCAGTGGGGCCACCGAACTATACCCGCCGTTGCCCACGATCAGGGCAATGCGTGGTGCATCCTGTTGCGCCGCGGCAATGCCAGCCACCGCGCATAGCACCACAGCAATCATCAAGGCCATCCGGCCAATCGTTACTCTCACGTCAAACGCCCTTTTGTCATCAGTTACTCAGCACTTTGAATTCAATGCGCCGGTTCGCCCAACGCCCCTTAATGGTATCGTTCGTGGCAATCGGGCTGCTTTCGCCATAGCCTTTGCTGACCAGAACATTCGGATCAAGGTCGCGCGATTGCAGATACCGTTTGACCGATGCCGCGCGTTTTTCCGACAGGCTTTGATTGCTGGCCTCACTGCCAACAGAATCCGTATGCCCGCCCACTTCGATAACCATATTGGGGCAACGGGCGATGATGCCGGCCAGACTGTTCAACAAGGGTTCGCTTTTGGGATCATGGCGCGCACTGCCTGATGGAAAGTAAATATTCCCGGTCCGGGAGAGAATTTCAAACCGCCCTTTACAGGCTTCACGGTCAAAATCCCCTTCCACCTCAAGCGCAACCGATGCCGGTTCTTCTGTCGCTGCCGGTGCAACCGCCGCTGTTGTACCGGAGCGGCCAAAAACGAAATCAAATGAAATCGTTGCCGAGGGCACAATCGTCACATTCGCCGCATCCTGAAGCTTGCCCAGACCTTCGGTCAGATTGAAGTCATCCACGCTCACCGAAATCGGTGTGGTGCTTGCCACGGAAACAAGGTCTTCACTCAGCAGAGTCACGGCGACATCCGCATCAAATGTCTTGCTGACCCCGTGCAAATCCATCGTATAGCTGACCGGCACCGTCTTGCGCCGCACTTTCTCCAGATCATCCAATACCGCGGCGTCGATCTGTGTCTTGATCACCGCAGTCGGGAATTTGAAAGTTTCAAAAAACAGAAACCGCATCCGCACATTACGCAGATCAATCTTTGTATCCACAGAATCCAGCAGGACCCGCACTTCGCTTGCCCCGTCTGGCGCAATCGTGCCCTCCAGTGTGGCAAAGCTGCTGGATTCCACCACAGTCTGTTTCTTTACCGACTGAAAATTCAGCGCGGACATTTCCGGCTGCAAGGTCCAGCCACCCGAAAACGGATTCTGTTGTGCCTGCGCCCCCGCGCCAAAGGCCATAAATAAGACGCTGGCGGCCAGCACAACGGCAACGCCGATATCTCGGAATCTTCTCAAAAAAATCATTTTATTCTCCAGTATGCCCGAAAATCCGGGCAAGAGCGGTTTGGCTTAAATCACCGGTATTCTTACACGACACCGGCTTTCGGGCCATAGATTTTTTATTGCCCGCGGCCCTGCGTGGCCTCGCCGGCCACAAATCGTTCTGCCCGCAACAGATCATCAGGTGTAGTAATCTTGAAATTCGCCGGATCACCGCGCACGATTTGCACCCGCGTTCCCATGGCCCGGACAATTTCAACATCATCGGCTGCGTCGCCCACATAGGATAGATGGGCGCGGTGCAGGGTGTCAAAATGGAACCCCTGCGGTGTCTGCGCGCGCCAAAGACCATCACGCGCCACCGGCGCAATCGCTGCCCCTTCTTCAGCACGCCACAAGGCATCGACAACCGGCAACGCCGCAAAGGCGGCCTGGGCCTCTGTTAGTCCCGCCATGACATCACGCACAATTTGCGGCGTTACAAATGCCCGCGCGCCATCATGCACCAACACCTGAGCGGGCCTGCTGTCTGGCGCGTGACCGGCAAGAGCGTCAAGACCGTTCAAAACCGATTGCACCCGCGTTTCTCCGCCATGGGTCGCAGGCAAAAGACGGCAGTCTTCCACCCCTTGCAACGCATGTGAATACAGGCCCTGATCATCCGCATGAATTACGGTCTGAACCAGCGATATTTCCGGCAGCGATAAAAAGGTCTCCAGACAGCGGCGCAGCGCACAGACACCCGCCACCGGCAGATATTGTTTCGGCGTTTCGGATCCGAACCTGCGGCCCCGGCCTGCCGCGACGATTAAGACCGCCGTTGTGTTACTCAAATGTGCAGGTGACTCGTTCATATCACCTGCACATCTACAACATTATCTGTTCCGTGACAGCCGCGCGTCAGACAAAACTGCGCACCGTGCGCAGCGCACCATCTAATGCCGTGCCTTCCGGGTCTTGCAAGGCCGCTTCACGCAAGCGGTTCATCCACGCCGCAGCATCATCACGCCCTTTCAACAATTCTGCCGCCCCCATGACGCTGCTGAACTTTGTCAGCCCCCGCGCATGAGTGTCAGAATACCCTTTGACCAAACGCCGGTTCTTCAACATCTCGACCGCCAGCGCATAATCGCTTTCCAATACCGCCAGACTATCGGCAAGCCAGGCCTTCAGATGCCCCTCCTCAACCTGATGGCGCCGGGTTTTCATACGATATCGTTTCAGACCACCCAGAAAATGCAGCATGATAAATGCGCGTAATGTATGGGTGCGCAGCCGCCGCCCCTTGCCAAACAACCGCGATAGCAAGGCCATACGCTTCGGGTTGGCCTCCCATTTCGCCCCCATGCCCGCGGGCATCAGGCTCGCCACCTCTTCGGCGCGGGGGTGAAAAAACTCGGTCAACTCAACCAGATTGGCATCACCTGCCCCCATTTCCTGACGGATACGGTCCAGTCGCGGGGCACGGGTTTTCAAATCGGCCACCCGGATGATGTCATCATAGGCCATGGCATTGGCAATGTATTTCGCCGCCGTCGCACTTAGCGCCCATTCCTGCACGACACTGTCGCGCGCAACCACATCTTCCAGCCGGTCAAGATAGACACGCCCATAGGCACAGTCCTGAAAATCAACGACCTTGGTCAACCCCGCCAGCGCCATGTCACGCACCGGTTCGGGCAACCCGTTCGCCCGTGCCAACAGCCCTTGCCACGTCTGTAACTCCGATGCAGGCCCCTGCAACGCAGACACCGGTGCCGGGGCCTCGACTTCCGTCGCCTCTGCCGGCCCGTTTACAGCCACATCAAATCCGGCAGCAAAGGCCCGCAAGGAGGCCTCGACACCCTTGCCACTTGCCCGGATTGCATCTTCGAAAGCTTCTCGCGGGAAGGGCAACGCCCCTGAACCCGCAAGCGCCCCGAACAGGCTGGATGAAATCACCGATCCCTGTTCAACGGCCAACCGGTCCATATCCGCCAGAACAAGCTGTTGCGCAGCAATCTCTGCGGCGGCAATCACCTCATCGGCATTGGCAATACCATCCCCCGGTGCCATCTTTTCCGAAACCGCCAGGGCGCGATGCGTCGATCCGATCAACACCGTTCGGTCCGGAGTCACAAACCCACGTATGATTGACCGGCCTACCTCCATCATCTCTGACGCGATCAGGATATCAACATCCCCCGCCGACGGGGCCAGCGCATAAACCGGCGACTGGTCCGCCGCCGCCATCATCTCGACGTAATACACCGTGGCACCTGTGCGTTGGGAAACCCCCGCAACGCTGGTGGCCTGACAGGTATAGCCCTGCGCCCGCGCCACGGATTCGACCCAGCTGGTTAAAACACCACCACCCTGTCCGCCCACAGCCATAATCACCAGTTTTATAATCTGGCCAGTACGCGGATCGGGGGTCTTTTGGGGTAACACCATGTTCATTGAACCGCCCCTTCCAGCCGCAACCGCCGGTTATCGCGGCGGGTCTGCAACCAGCCGATGACCTTGCTGCGCAAACCGGCGCGCCATGTCTCGAACCCGCTGGGGTTATGCACCACATCCGCCCGGTAGAACGACGGGCATAGAACCGCCGCATCGGCAACTTCGCCGCAGTTCCCGCAACCCACACAGGTCTGATCAATATGCGCAATCGGATCATCCCGTAGCGGATCATCCAGACGCTTTAACGATAGGGAAGGACAGCCAGACAACCGAATACAGGCGTGATCCCCGGTGCAAACATCACTATCCACACCAAAACGGGGCACATCCACGCGCCGGCCTTCCTTGATCGCCTTATTGCGAATGGGTTTCTCGCGGCGTTGCTTGTTCAGCATACATTCAGACGAGGCAACGATCACCTTTGGCCCTTTGAAATCCGTCGTCAGCGCCTCGCGCACGGTGTCACGCACATGACCCACATCATAGGTGTGATCAATCTGGCGAATCCATTCCACGCCGACACCTTTCAAGGCTTCCTTGATCGGATTGCCGGTGGATTTGGTGTCATTCTGCGCGCGGCTTGAAAGAACATCCTGCCCGCCCGTCGCAGCCGAATAATAGTTATCGACGATCACCACCACATTGTCAGACTTGTTGAACACCATGTTGCCAATCGAGGAACTCAGCCCGTTGTGCCAGAAACCACCATCGCCCAGCATCGAAATGGCGCGACGCTCCCCGCCCCCGTCAAAGGCCGCATTCGCCGCAGGGCCAAGCCCGTATCCCATGGTCGCCCCGCCAATTTCAAACGGCGGCAAAGACCCGAACAGATGACAGCCGATGTCGCCGGTGATCTGGTGCTTGCCCAGCTCCTGCTGGACCAGCTTTATCCCGGCAAAGATCGGGCGTTCCGGACAGCCGGTGCAAAACCCTGGCGGACGGATCGGCACGGTTTCACTCAGATCGGGTATCGCCGGTGCCTCCATGTTCGGCGCGCGCACCTGACCGGGCAACATCTCGGGGGCGGCGGATTTCAAAAACGCTGTTACCCCGTCCAACAACACTTGACCGGTATACTCCCCCGCCATCGGCAGCACATCCTTGCCGTAAAGCTTCAGCTGCCGGCCCGCTTTGAACAGAAACGATCCAAGCTGTTGTTCGATGTGATCCGGTTGCCCTTCCTCGACAATCATCACGTGATCCTTGCCGTCACAAAAGGCGTCAAATTCGTCTCTAACAATAGGGTAGGTGACGTTCAGGCAATAGATCGGCACCTCAGTGTTGCCAAACACATCCGCCAGCCCCAGCCGTTGCAGCGCACGGATCAACCCGTTGTACATGCCGCCCTGCACGACGATGCCCAGCTTGGCTTTTTGTGGCCCGAACACCTCGTTCAGCTTGTTTTCGACAATAAACTTTTCGGCAGCCGGCCAACGGTTTTCGATTTTGTCCTGTTCATGCAGATAGGACATCGGCGGCAGAACCACACGGTTAAAGTCGGACTGCGGGTTGGCTATGGCATCCTTAACCGTCATCGGCGGCCGCACGTTATCGCGGGTCGCGAAACTGCCGGTGACATGACAGGAGCGGATTCGCACCATCAACATCACAGGCGTATTGCTGGCCTCGCTCAACTCGAATCCGTCTTTCACCGCTTTGGTAATCGACGGCAGGTTCGGGCGCGGATCCAGCATCCAGAACTGCGATTTCATCGCGAATCCGTGGCTGCGTTCCTGCATGATCGACGATCCCTCGCCGTAGTCTTCGCCGACGATGATCAGCGCGCCACCATTCACACCTGAGGAACACAGGTTCGCCAAAGCGTCAGAGGCCACGTTAACCCCAACCGGCCCTTTGAAAGTGACCGCACCACGGATCGGATAATGGACCGAGGCCGCCAGCATCGCCGCGGCCGCCGCCTCTGACGCATTTGCCTCAAAGCGCACGCCAAGTTCGCCCATCAACTCTTCTGCGTCCGCCAACACATCCATCAGATGCGAAATCGGGGCCCCCTGATAGCCGCCAACATATCCGACGCCGTTTTCCAACAAGGCCTTGGTGATGGCCAGAATGCCCTCGCCCGTAAAGACATCACCATCCCCTTTGCGCAGGTGTTCCACCTCCGCCTTAAATGAGCGTTCAGCCATTTTCTCTCCCTAGAAGTCATGTTTGCGGACGTTGCGCAAAATGCTTTGCAACGTGCCGACAAAGGCGCGTTTTTCCGCCTCGCCAATACCTTTGAACATCGCATCATAAGACGCGGACATATGCGGCCAAAGCCGCCCGTATACTTCGCGACCAGCATCGGTAATGAATACCCGTGTGGCGCGGCTGTCTTGTTGATCGGTCTCGCGGCGGATCAACCCGTTGTGATCAAGCGTGTCTAACGCACGGCTTAGGGTCGATTGCTGCACAACCGCGTAGACTGCCAGTTCACGAATTAGAATACCGTCGATGACCGACAAAACCGCAAGCGAGCGCATCTGCGGCGTGGTCAACCCCTGCTCTGCCATCTCGCTAGCCATCGCCGCATTATAGCGGCCAATGATCCGGTTCATCAGATAGGGCGCGAAATTCTCAAGGCCCATTTCGCCCAAGTCAGGCGCATCCTTGCGCGAGGTCTCTGTTTTATTCATGCGCCCAGTCCTTTTGCAACATTTAACCCGGACCCACCGCCCAGCCCCGGCCCCGGATGGGTTGAGGCACCGATATGATACAGGTTCTTCACCGATGTGCCGTTATTGACCTGCCCGGCGACCGGACGCCAGACAAAGAACTGGTCAAGCGTACACGCGCCGCCATAGGGGTCACCGCCCACAAGATTTACATTCATCTGCTCCAGATCGCGCGGCGAATAGGCCCGCCGTTTCAGCTTGATCCGGTCCCAGTTCTTGATGTGGCGGGACAGGATACCTTCGATCCGGTCGGCAAAGGCCTCGCGCATCTCTTCTGTCCAGTCCGGCACTGTTTCAATCTGGCCGGCGGCATCACCTTTGATGGCGCTTGGCGCATCGGGAATTTGCAGCCACAGGATCGCCTTGCCTTCGGGGCACCGCCCGGGATCAAGCCGGTTTGGCTGTCCCACACAGATGGTCGGCACGGCGGGCAACATCCCACGCTCTGCCTCATTGCTGGATTTTGATACCGCATCAATGCCATCCGTCAAATGGATCAGCGCGACATCCTCCAACCCGGCACTTTGCCATTCAACCGCACCATCCAACGCGTAATGCAGTTGGAAATTACCGCGTCCGTGGCGATATTTCTTGGTCGTTTCAGGCTGTGACTGTCCAGCCAGCAACCCGTCATAAAGCTGCCCCGGGGCAGTACTGGCGATGATATTCTTAGCCAGTATTTTCTCTTCTTGCGCTGTCTCTATGCCGATGGCCCTGCCCTTTTCGACAATGATCTTGGTGGCTTCGACGCCCGTGCGCACAACGCCACCTTTCGCTTCAATCAAAGACCGGAACGCCGCCGCCGCCTGCCCTGCGCCACCTTTGACCACGGGGGCACCTGCCGCTTCCAAAGCAAAGGCAATCACCCGCGACATCTGCCCGCCATAGGTCGCTTCAGGTGTCAAACCAACATGCAACACCCAAGCCGCCCAAAGCGCCTGAACATCTGCCGAGGCATACCGCGTTTCAAGCCAGCCACGCGATGGCTCCAATGCTTCGCCAAACCATGTCTTGAGCGGGCCAAGCCCCTTTTTCCACGCCTGTTTTGCCAGCAACATCAGTGCTTGTCGTGACCACAACGGCTGTCCCAGCAGCGCAAACAGGAAATCGGCATCGGCCTCGATCGCGCCGACATCGGCGGCGTGCTGATCACCATCCCCTGCGCCACATGCATTAAACGCGGCAACATTGGCCGCCCGGTCCATGCCCAAAACAAGGTTCGAGCCGTCCGGGCGCAAAGCCGCTGTGGGGTGGGCGCTGTGACAGAATGCCAACCCGTGTTCGGCCAGATCCTCTGCCAGTCCGGCATAGGCCGGGCTGGTCAGGAACAGCACAAAGGTTGCCGCCATCACATCATGATGAAACCCCGGAAGCGTAACCGCATCAGAAGTATACATACAGCCGCCAACGCGGTCCTCGCGTTCGACCACCAGCACGCTATCGCCTTTGCGCGACAACATCGCGGCCGCCACCAAAGCATTGATGCCCGAGCCGATAATCAGATGATCAAACGCTGCCACAGGATCAGGCCTTGGGCACAAGCGCGAGCGCCCGAATCGGCGATCCGGTGCCGTCCTTGATCTTCAACGGTGCCGCAATCAGCACCGCACCTTTGGCCGGCAATTTCGATAGATTGGTCAAGGACGCCAGACCGAAACAGTTGTCCCGATGCAAAAGGTTATGCGCTGGATAGGGCGGCTCCATCCCGCCGGCCTGTCCCGCATCCGTACCAATGCACTGAGTGCCCCAACCAACAATCTTCTTGCTCAGCAGGTATTCAATACAGTCCGGTGTCGGCCCAGGTGAATGCGGGCCGGTTTCATCAGCATTCAAAAACTTGGCCTCATCATCCACACGCGAATCCCAATCGGTGCGCATGACAACCCATTCGCCCGCACCAATCTCGCCATGCTCTTCTTCCCATGCTTTCACACCCTCTGCCGTCAGCAGGAAATCTTCGTTCTCGGCAGATTGTGCTGAACAATCAATCACGTTGACCGGTGCCACAAGCCGTTGCACGTCCAGCTTGTCAGTGAACCCGTCCGCGTGGTCCTTGCCGGTGATCCAGTGGTGCGGCGCGTCAAAATGCGTGCCAGAGTGTTCTCCCAACACCATCCAGTTCCACGCAAAAAACGGGCCGTCATTGTCATATTCCGAAATCTTGTGAATCTCGACTTTGGGTGTGGCTTTGGCAAAATCTGCCGGCAGCTGGATGATCGGCGTCTCCGGTCCCAAAACGCCTGTCAGGTCGACAACTTCGACCCCGCCAGAAAGGAGCATTGCCCCCAAATTACCTACTACATCTGATCCGTTCATTTCACTCTCCCCTGAAATGCGCAGGTTCTCCCCGCGGTTGTATCCCGATTCAAAGCTAGACAAATTTATATGCGTTTGCAATTATCTTATGGTGGGGGGACGAAACAAATATGCCGAACAAGCCGGATGCAATCATCATTGGTGCAGGCCATAATTCGCTGGCTTGCGCCTGCCATCTTGCCGCACGGGGCTGGAAAGTCGCTGTTTATGAACAGGCTTCTGAACCCGGCGGCGCGGTCAAAACCGGCGCATATACCCAGCCGGGATTTCGCCATGATTGGGCGGCGATGAACCTGTCACTTTTTGCAGGATCGGCATTTCATACTGAAAATGCTGAAGAACTTGCCAAACACGGGTTGGCCTTTGCGCCCACGGGCAATCCCTTTGCTTCGGTTTTCCCAGATGGGCGTTGGCTGGGAATCTCAAACGATGCGGCCCTGACGACCGCCCGTGTGCGTGGGTTTTCACAGGCCGATGCCAGAGCATGGAGCGCCCTGACCGAGAGTTTCCCGTCAGAGGCCGAATCGATTTTTGCGGTGCTGGGGGCACCGATGAACCTACGCGCTGTTTCAACTTTGGGTTGGAATACCTGGCGCAAACGCGGTGGTGGCGGCACCCTTGATCTGGCCCGATTCCTGATGATGTCACCGCGCGCCTGGCTGGATCAAACCTTTGAATCCGATCACGTCAAAGCCACGCTTGCGGCTTGGGGTATGCACCTTGATTTTGCCCCCGACATCGCTGGCGGGGCCGTGTTCCCCTACCTTGAAGCGATGGCGGGACAGGCGTTTGGCATGGTGCTGGGACAGGGCGGGGCCGATACCATGACCAAGGCAATGGTCAGCATGATCGAAGCGCGCGGCGGTAGCGTGCATTGCGACTCCAAGGTGACAGGCATCAAACATGCCGCTGGCCGGGCCTTTGGCATCATCTTGCAGGACGGTACCGTGATTGAAGCGGAAAAAGCCGTGATTGCCAATGTATCACCCGCCGGCCTGCTCAAATTGACCGACGGCACCGGCGATGCGCAGCACGATCAGGCGATGGCCACCTATCAACACGCGCCAGGCACAATGATGATCCATCTTGCCATGGACGCACTGCCCGATTGGAGCGCGCCGGAATTGAAACGGTTCGCCTATGTACATCTTGCACCATCACTCGACCAGATGGCCCGCACCTACGCACAGGCCAAGGCCGGAATGTTACCTGATGAACCGGTGATCGTCTGTGGTCAGCCCACCGTCGTCGATCCGTCACGCGCCCCTGCGGGCAAACACGTTCTTTGGTTGCAGGTGCGTATGGCACCGGGTCAGATCAAGGGCGATGCCGGCGGCACCATTGCTGCCAGAAACTGGCAGGATGCCGCGCAGCCTTTTGCGGATCGGGCGCTGGATATTCTTGAACGCTATGCGCCGGGAACCCGCGGTAAAATTCTGGGCCAGCATATTGTCACACCTGACATGCTGGCGGCGGATAACCCCAATCTTGTCGGCGGTGATCAGATCTGCGGCAGCCATCATTTACACCAACATTTTATGAACCGGCCTGCACGCGGATATGCCGACGGCACGACACCAATCAAGAACCTTTACCACACAGGGGCTGCGGTTTGGCCGGGGGCCGGAACCGGTGCGGGATCAGGCACTATGCTTGCAAGGAAACTAGCCGGAAATTGAATAAATCAGAAACGGATACGGGAGAATCCACATGAAACTATCACGAAGAAATTTGTTAAAGACCTCAGCTGCGGCGGCGGCATTTGCCGCTGTTGGCCTGCCCTCTTTCGCACAGGCGATTGATGAATTGATCATCGCCTATAACGTGAACTTGCCCAGCTGGGACCCGACCGTGGGGCTTTCTGCGGTAAACCCAACAATTCAGGGGTTGTACCAGTCGGTTTTTGATCTGTTCATTCCACAAAACCCCGATCTGTCTTTCGGTTCTGGTATCATCACGGATTACGGTTGGGGCGAAGGCAACAAGACCATCTGGATGGACGTCCGCGACGGTGTCACTTGGCACAACGGCGACCCCCTGACGGCAGAGGATGTCGCCTGGTCGCTGGCCCGTGTGGCAAACCCCGAAACCGGCAGCCCAATTCAGTTTATCTGGGGGAAAATCACCAACATCAAAGCCGAGGGCAACCGGGTTACCGCCGATATGCCCGAATACGAACCAACCTTCTTTAAGTGGATGTCGTTCCTTACGGGCTATGTCATGCCAAAGAAATACTACCAAGAGGTCGGCGCAGAAGGGTTTGAGGCAGCACCAATCGGGACCGGCCCCTATATGGTCGAAAAATTCGAGCGCAACGCCTTTGTGCGCCTGAAGGCCAACGAAAATTATTGGGGCGGCGCGCCGGAGTTCAAAACCGTAACCGTGAAGTTTGTCACCGATGCCGCGTCCCGCGTTGCCGAAGTGGAATCCGGCAATTCACACGTCACTCTTGAAATCCCTTATGAGGAATATAACCGCCTGAAGGACAAGGATGGCCTAGCCGGTGTCGCTGAACCCATCTCTGATATCGGGATGATTTTCCTGAATGACATCGAAGTGATGACAGACCCGAATGTGCGCAAGGCGGCGGCACATGCGATTGACAAACAGTTAATCATTGACCGGCTGTTGTCCGGATTTGGCGTGCCGATCGATACATTGCAAACCCCGGATTACGCAGCCTTCGATGACAGCATCAAGGTCGCCTATGATCCCGAATTGTCAAAGAAACTGCTCGCGGACAGCGGCTATAGCACCGACAACCCTGTGAAATTCAAAATCCAGACCACCAAGGGATTCAAACCCAAGGATTATGAAATGGTGCAGGCCATTGTCGGTCTGTGGCGCCGGGTTGGCATCGAGGCCGAGATCGAAGTCTACGAAATTGCGAAGCACTTTGAGCTGCGTGCCGCCGACCAACTGGCACCGGCTGCATTCTACAACTGGGGCAACTCTGTGGGGGATCCGACAACCTCGACCGGATTTGCCATGTTCGGCCCCTCGCCGCATTCGGTCTGGGACGGCGAGGCCACGTTCAACAAGATCCTGCCGCTTTGGGGTGAGGCCGACGAAGCCAAACGTATCGCAGGTTGGAAAGAGGTGGACCGAAGCATCGCGGAAAACGCCGAGGTCATTCCACTTCTGCAATATGTGCAGCCCATTGTGCATACAGCGGGCATCACCGTCGTGCCGCATCGCTCCGGTGCTTTGCTGCCGCATCTGATGACCCGTTCTTAACGGCATCCCTTCGGTCTGGCGGGGGGCACTTTGGTGCCGCCCCGCCCTTTTTTTGACGGATTCTCATGACAGTTTTTAGAAATATACTGATCCGGCTGTTGACCACAGCTGTGACCCTATTTGGCGTTGCAGTTATTGTTTTCGTGGTGATTCGCGTGGTGCCGGGCAATCCCATCGCAATGATGTTGCCCCCTGGAGCGACCGATGCCGATATCGCTCGCCTACAAGCGCAATACGGGTTCGACAAATCCATATTCCAGCAATTCATGATCTGGCTATCCGGTGTGATGCAAGGCGATTTCGGCACCTCGATTTCAACCCGGCAGCCCGTCGCCGGTCTGGTGTTAAGCCGCCTGCCCGCCACTCTGGAACTGTCTATCGTTGCCCTAACCATCGCGATGCTGCTTGGCGGTGCTTTGGCATTGGCCGGCACGCGGTTTCGCGAGACCAAGGCGGAAGCTGCCGTCGACATTACTTCTGGGATGGCACTTTCCATCCCGGATTTCCTTTGGGGATTGGTATTAATCTTACTTTTTGGGGTGCTTTGGCCGGTGTTTCACATATCAGGTCGTATTTCACCCGCGCTAAACATCGATTTTTCCACGAACTTTTATCTGTTCGAATCCATCTTGCGGCTGCGCTTTGACGTTATAGCCGATTTGGTCGGGCATATGTTCATGCCTGCTCTTGCCTTGGCTATCCCACTCGCCGCGATCATCGCACAGCTTTTAAAACAGTCTCTAAAAGAGACAATGCATCTTGATTACGTGACCCTTGCCCGGACCAAAGGCTATGGCGAAAACCACGTGATCACCCGCGAAGCCCTGCCGAACGCAGTGCTGCCAACGCTGACGCTTGTAGGGGTGCAATTCACCTTTCTGATTGGCGGCACCGTCATCATTGAACGGCTGTTCAGTTATGAAGGACTTGGCAATATGGCGATTGACGCGGTGATAAATCGCGACCTGCCGTTGATCCAGGGCATCGTGATCCTCTTTGCCTTTCTTTTTACCATCGTAAATCTGGTTGTTGATATGCTTTATGTCTTGTTGAATCCAAAGCTTCGCCATGCGTGATGCCCGAGGAGACGTTACCCGCCCCATTGGCGCACGCCTGTGGCTTTCCGGCGCATGGCTTGCCTTGTTGGTCCTCGCGGCCCTCTGTGCGCCGCTCATTGCCCCCAAGGACCCGCTTATGCAGGATCTGTTCCTTGGGCGTATGCCACCTTTCTGGGTGACGGGGGCCGAACCTGGTTACCTGCTGGGCACAGATTCACTGGGGCGTGATGTGCTTAGTCGCATACTCTATGGGGCGCGTTTGGCTCTTATTGTGGCGTTGGTCGCCGGCAGCCTCACGTGCTTCATTGGGGCCACACTGGGGCTCATCGCCGGATACTACCGCGGCTGGCCGGATCGGATCATAAGCCGTTTTGTCGACATCTGGATGGCCTTTCCGCCCGTGCTTTTTGCCATTCTGCTGATTGCGGTTATGGGGCCGGGCCTGGTCTCGATTATCATCGCGATTGTCGTCATCGACTGGACCCGGTTTGCGCGGGTTATCCGCGCCGAGGCAATGTCACAGGGGGCGATGGATTATGTCGCTTCTGCGCAGGTCGCAGGCCGGACACGGTTCGGCACCATGTTGACGGAAATTCTGCCGAACGTACTGCCAACCATCGTTGCATTGCTCACTCTTGAGATGGGTATCGCCGTCATCATCGAAGCAATCCTGAGCTTTGTGAACCTGTCGATTTCGACCGACAGCCCGACATGGGGCGGCATGATTGCCGAGGGCCGCACGTCAGTTCATCAGGCCTGGTGGGTTCTGGTGTTTCCACTGATCACGTTGTTTCTTACGGTTCTTAGTTTCAGCCAATTGGGCGAAGGGTTGAAAGACCGCTTTGATCCGGTGTTAAGATGAATAGTTTTCTGGAAGTTCGAAACCTGAACCTAAGTCTGAAAGCGGGAATGCCGATTCTGCGTTCAGTGTCACTCAACGTAGCAGCGGGTCAGGTGCATGGTTTGGTCGGCGAATCCGGTGCCGGCAAATCGATGATCGGCAAGGCCGTGTTGGGCACCCTGCCCCGCGCCCTGCAAGTCACTTCGGGTGAAATCTGGCTGGACGGTGTGAACCTCAATAGCCTGCCAACCGCCGAACGTCGCAAGACAATCGGGGCGAAAGCCGCGTTGATCCCTCAAGATCCATTAACCGCGCTCAACCCCTCCAAGCGCATCGGACCACAGATCACCCGCCGGCTTGTCGATATCCTTGGCTGGCAGAAATCCGATGCCGAAGCGCGGGCGGTTGAACTACTGCACGAGGTGCATATTCCCGATCCGGCGCGCGTGATGAAAAGCTATCCGCACGAACTATCCGGCGGCATGCGGCAACGTATCTTGATCGCGTCGGCCTTTGCCGCTGAGCCTAAGTTGATCATTGCAGACGAACCAACAACGGCATTGGATGTGACTGTGCAAAAGCAAATACTGCGCTTGATTGCAGAGATGCAGCAACGCCATGACACTGCGCTGTTGTTTGTCACCCATGACCTTGGTGTCGTGTCCAAAACCTGTGACACGCTATCGGTTCTTTATGCCGGCAAGGTGATCGAAGAGGCCCGCATGCGGCGTTTCTTCACACGGCCGATCCATCCCTATTCAGCGGCATTACTAAAGGCCACCCCCACCTATACGAACCCACGGGGCAGCCTCACGCCGGTTCCCCAATCAGTGATTGACGCCACAGAACGGGAAGTGCGTGAACATGATATGAGGGCCAGCCGATGATGTATGAAATTCGTGATCTGAAACTGTCTTTCCCCGACATCAGCCGCAAGCCGCTGCTCGGACCTGTTCCGCGCATTGAGGTCCTTAAAGGGCTTAGTTTCGATGTACCAAAAGGTGTCGTACTGGGGATCGTTGGTGGCTCTGGCTCGGGTAAATCCACGTTGGGGCGCGCCATGTTGCGGCTACTTGAGCCGACGGGCGGGACGATCCGTTTTGATGGCCAAGACATCACCCACACTCCGGAAGAACATCTGCGCGCAGTCCGCCAGCGGTTTCAGATGATCTTTCAGGATCCGATGTCATCGCTTAATCCGCGTCGCAGGGTTGGGGCGATCATCAGCGGGCCCCTCAGATTGCACGGGATGACAGATCTGCGCTCACGCGTGAATGAGGCGCTTGATATGGTTGGCCTGCCGCGAAATTTTGCGACGCGTTATCCGCATGAATTATCCGGCGGCCAGCGCCAGCGAGTCGGCATCGCCCGCGCCATTGCCCTGCGCCCGGAGTTTATTCTGGCTGACGAAATTGTTTCGGGTCTTGATGTATCGTCGCAAGCGCAGGTGCTTAACCTTTTGGAAGAACTGGTCCGTGATCTGGGTTTGACGCTGGCCTTTGTCAGTCACGATCTGTCGGTAATCCGGCGTTTATGCGACAGAACTCTGGTTCTGCACCATGGGATGATCGTTGAAGAGGGTGCCACCGCAGCGCTATTTGATGCGCCGCAGACGGCCTATACCCAAGAGCTGCTGGCGGCGATCCCCCTGCCCGACCCCGATCAGCCATGGAGATAATTGCCCATGGGCAATTCGAGATATTTCATTTATTTTCAAGTACTTGACCAAATTCATGGCTTTGCAGGCAATCGCGTTTCACCCTTCCGACCTATTGTTGAGAAAACCCATATCCAATTGAATCTAAATACTTATTTTAAAATTGCCCATGGGCAACTCAGGATTTGCGGTTTTTCAGATAGTTCTCAAACGCTGCCCGCAAGGAATTGACAGACAGGTCCGCATCGAAGGCCATATGCACCTGCTTGCCCTGCTTCTTCACAAGAATACCGCGCTCTCCGGTACTGCGTGAATACAGCTTTCCTGTGTTCACTTTTGCCGTTTTGACCTTTGGCTTGGCAACTGCGACCAGCCGTTTAAAGACATCCTGCGCGTCGACATAGGCGCCCTTGCCCAGTGCGGCCCGCGCTTGGGTCTGAGCCAAGAATGCGGCTTCTTCCATGATCGCGGCGGCTTGCTCCGGGTTGCTCAGCAGCGGCTTTAGGGCACGGGCGTGACGTTCGCGGATGTCGCGTTTACTGGCAAAGGCGTTCAGAATCTCTTCCGGCATTTTCGCAAGCACGAGATAACGCGAGAGCCACGGCGGGCTGACCTCCAGCCGTTCCGCCATCGCCTTTTGCGCGCCACCATAATACAAGCGGATCGCCTCGGCATAATCCACCGCGCGCTCGTAATCAGAGATATCCTCGCGGTCCCGGTTCTCAATATCAGCAAGGCGAAATGCCTCTTCATCGGTCAGGTCGCGCACCTCGACCAGATAGCGATACTGTGGATAGTTATTGGCCCGCAACCAGCTGACGGCAAAGTGGCGGCGCGCGCCGCAGATAACTTCGAAATCATGTTCTGCGCCATCCAGCCGGCGCACAATCGCGGGAAACTCCTGCTGGCCCTGCGCCTTTATTCCGTCGATCAAATCCCGGCAGTTTTCTTCGGTCAAAAGCGCATAGTCACGGTTGTGCCGCTCCCACATGCGACACCGCGCCGGGTCAACCAGATGCAGTGTTTTCTCCTGCCGTTCGCCGGTCATCCGTTCCCCGATCGAAGTAGACCGTTTGAGAAACCGCGCGCCGGCACGTTCGGAATGCGGGGCAGGGGTATCCAGCCCGCTTAGCACATCATCGAAAATCGCATCGTGTTTCTTACTCATAGCAATCCCTCCTTGCGCAATGCGCTGTGGTGGCTGGGCCAGGTTTTGCGGATCAACAGCTCGATCTCGGAATTCACCGCATCCAGATAAGCCCGGCAGCGTTTGTGCGTTTCTGTCCGCGTGCCTGCACCGGTTAGCTCATAAACCGTCGAAAGATTGGCGGCAGCATTGTCGATCTCGGCTGAATCCTTAAGCACAGCACTTAACATATCCATAGGAAAAACCGCTTCCATCATCCGCTTGATGGCGACATGGGCGGACTTCCCGTCATTCATCTTGGTTGCCAAAATTTTAACAAATGAATAATCCCGCGCCCCGCCGGCACGGGCCAGCTCGTCCAGAGTCGCTCCCATCATCTTGAGGAAATGGGCGGTGGATCCGAAATCGATGTTATTCGGTGGCGCGGGAATGACCAGCGCATTTGCGGCCCGCAAAACCGACAGGGACAACATGCCGAGGGCAGGGGGCGGATCCATCAAGATGACGTCGAAATTCCCTTTGATAGACTCTATTCCGTCGCGCAATCGGTCCAGAACAAAACTGCTGTCCCGGGCCATGCGCGCGGCGAATTCGTATTCGGCATCATAAAGCCCAAGGTTCGCTGGGATTAGCGCAATCCCGGGCCAATAAGTAGCGCGTAAGGCATAATTCAGGCTGGACGGGCCACCGTGGCGAAAGAACGGGTAAAGCGTGTCGTCATCCTCATCGACATCCACATCAGGGTTCAATCCGAACATCGAGGTGGTACTGGCCTGGCTGTCGCAATCAATAACGCACACACGGTACCCCTTAAGCGCAAGGAACTGTGCAAGGTGGCAGACCATGGTCGATTTGCCAACACCGCCTTTGAAGTTCTGGATTGCCAGCACCATTGCCGGGTCATCCGCACTGCGATGGGGCAGGGTGCCGAAAACCTCGCGCATGGTGTTGACTTGCGCCAGCGAATACCCAGTTCGCCGATTGGTTTCGGCGTCTTTTTCAGGCTCGGGCAGGCGGCCATCGGCTTCTGCATCGCGGATCAATTTGTCACTGCGCCCGACCATCTCTGCGGCTTTGCGGACATTAAACCGAAGGTCCAGAGATTTGGCGATTCCGGGGGCATAGACGCGTTCGCGCAGCCTTTCGATGACGATACTGGCGCGGTCGCTTAAATTGCCAAGCTCGGTTAAGGTAACGGGGGGGAGAACGGGCTGCTGCATTTTGGGCCTCTGATATATGTTTCTCCGAATCATGGACTGTTCAGCAGACCGGCTCAAGTGTGAATTTTATGGGAAAACCTTGAAAAAGTCGGAAATTGAGAAAGAGCTGCAAAAGATTTGCTTTTTGTGACAGTGCCCCCGATTTTGTGGAGCTGTTTCCTACTAAGCACCCATTTTGTAAGGTTTAACGGATTGTGTGCAATTTGACCTCTCAGCGTGTCTTTGAGTCCAATAAATTAAAATTTGAAACCACCCTTATAGTTCATGATTCTTAGTGTTCTGTGTTCAGGTCGCAAAACACTCTTAGTTTACTGGGCTTTTAGTCCCTAACGCTTACCTTTAGGGACTATTTGGCTTACCTATCGGGGCGGTTGGTCTTACGTTCAGGGAGTGCTGCGCTTACAGATTGGATGGGTCTTTAGACTTACTTTTGGGGTGGCTGCAAAGAGGTGCCTATGACGTGGTAATATTCCTTAGCGGAACAAGGGTTTACGAATCAGTCGCGCAGAATCAGGTGATCTAACGCTTACAAATTGGGTGATAGACCAAGGCTTGCGCTTGTGATAGCTTACACCCAGAAAATAACAAAAGTAAGTTTTGCACGTAAGGCAGGATATGAGCAAAGCCTATCGCACGGTTGAGGCACGGCCCAATGCGCAGACATTGGTCAAACCCGGGGAACTGGTGGATCTTGTTGAGGTCACGCCTCTGACGCTGGCTGACCGTCGCATTTACAATCAGCTGTTAGAGAACGCATGGGACGCGATTGAAAAACCGGTAACCCATGTGATTGCCAAATCCGATCTGCGGGGCTCGCATAACTCGAATGACAGGGTGGGGGCCTCGATCGAGCGGCTGATGGCGTCGATTGTAAAAATCCAGATCATGCGCGACGGCGAACCCGCGATCGAGCGGGTGCAACTGTTGGGAGGCAACGTTGAAACCGCGCGGCGCGACGGGTTGCTGGAATATGAAATTCCGCAACGGCTGCGCCGGATCATCAAGGACAGCACGGTGTTTGCGCGGTTGCAGCGCGAGGTGATGTTTGCGCTGTCGTCGAAATACGCTTTGACTCTCTACGAGATGGTGCAAAAGCGCGGGAATTTGCGCTGGCGCTCGTCCGAGAAATTTTCGCTAGAAGATATGCGCGGTGTTCTGGGTGTGCCCAAGGGCAAGCTAACCTCCTGGTCGAACCTGAAGCTGCGGGCGATTGATCCGGCGGTCGAAGAGGTCTCTGTCTTGTCCGATTTTGTGGTTGAGGTTGAACCGATCAAAACGGGGCGGCGGGTGACCCATATCGAGCTGCGCTGGTGGCGCAAAGACGCCGGTGGCGAGGCCGAGGTCGAACGCGAATTACAATTCTCCAAGGTTGGGCGCAAGGAACGGGTGGGTGCCAAAGCCGAAAACATGCGCCCACGGCCAAGCTGGCTTGACGCCAAGGGGGCCGCTTTGCGCTCGGAAACTTATGAAACCGTTAAACTGCGTTTTCCGGGCTATGATATCTATTTTGTTGAAGGCCAGTGGCGCGCATGGGCGGCAGGCAAACCGCCGGCGCGTGATCCCGACAAGGCCTATCTGGCATTTTTCAAAACCTATGCTGAGAATAACCCCATTTAGAGACTGATCTTATGACATCTGACCCCGGATACTTTCTGTACCATTCGATTGGCATGTACCCCGAAAAAGCACGGGATATGGCCGCCGCACTTGACGGGTTTGCCCAGGTTTGGGGCGCAATTGACGACAGTCAGTGGCCTGATGTTTTGGCGCAGCGTGCGGTCTTTCTGGATCTGTGGCGCGCCCTGATTGATGCCCCTGAGGGGACGTTGACCAGCGCGGAAAACGTGACAACGGCTTTGTTTTCCGTTTTGGGCGGGCTGCCGGCAGAGCGGTTGCGCGGCAAAAAGGTCTTGGTGGCTGCGGACTGTTTTCCGTCGCTGCATTTCTTATTGAACGGGCTGGCGGACCGGCTGGGCTATCAGCTTGAAACGGTGCCTGTGCGGCAAGGGGATTTCTGGGTCCGTGACGAGGATATGCTGGCTGCCTGGGATGAAAGTGTCGGTCTGGCGCTGCTCACCTTCGTGACTTCCACCGCCTCGCACCGATGTGATCTGGAGGGGTTGATTGCCCACGGTCACCGCATGGGGTCGTTGGTGGGTGTTGATCTGACGCAGGGCGTTGGAATCATTCCATTTTCATTGGCGCAAACACCGGCAGATTTTGTCCTGTCGACCTCGTTAAAATGGCTGTGCGGCACACCGGGCGCAGGGATCATCCAGATGGGCGCGGATCTGATGGCAGAGGTGAAACCGGAGTTGCGCGGGTGGTTTTCACAGGCCAACCCGTTTTCATGGGATTTGGAGGCCTTTGAATATGCTCCCGATGCGCGGCGTTTTGAACATGGCACCCCGTCGGTTCTGGCCTGCGTCGGCTCAGTGCCAGCATTGCAATGGCACGCGAGGCAAGACGGGCTGTTGGCGCATAACCGCGCATTGACAGAGCAGGTGATCGCGCGGGCCCAGGCGGCGGGGCTGATGTTTGCCACGCCCTTGGATGAGGCCCGCCGTGGTGGGTCGGTTATGGTGCAACTGCCGCAGGATGGTGGTGCGGTTGTGGATGGGTTGCGCAGTCAGGGTATCCATGTTGACGCGCGGGGCCGGATATTACGGATTTCACCCGGAACAGTGACTGAAATGCGCCATGTGGACCGGCTGTTTGACACGCTGGGTCCGTTGCTCTGAAAAACGGTCTTGCGCGGCTGTGCCAATCGGCGGGGCCGGCGCATTTCAGCAAACTACAGAGTGTCGAAGAAACGATGCATACGGCCCATTGCGTCCTCTAGCACGGGCAGATCGGCGCACCCGAAACAGACCCGCAGATGGCCTTCGCCGGCGCTGCCGTAAAAACTGCCTGCTTCGACCACCACACCGGTTTCAGCCAGCAACCGGTCGGCGCATTCCTGTGATGTCAGCCCGGTCGCCGAAATATCGGGAAAGGCATAAATCGCGCCTTCGACCGGCGCACATGTCACGCGGGGCATCCGGTTCAGCCGCGTCACCACCAAATCGCGGCGCGCGCAGTCCCGATCAACCATGCCTTTCAGGACCTGCGGGTCACCAGTAAGGGCGGCAACAGCACCATATTGGATAAATGTATTCACATGGGTGACTTCATTGCTGGTCATCTTCATGCAGGGGCCGATCAGGCTGGTGTCGGCGGCGATATAGCCCAGCCGCCATCCGTCCATCGCGTGGGATTTGGTAAAGGCACCCATGGTGATGGTGCGTTCTTTCATCCCCGGCAGGGAGGCGATGGAAACATGCGTGGCCCAGTCATAGACAATGTCGGAATAGACTTCGTCAGAGAACACCAACAGATCATTATCCAGCGCGATATTCGCAAGGGTCTGCAGTTCAGCGCGGGAATAAACCCGCCCCGTCGGGTTGCAAGGGTTGATCAATGCGATGGCACGGGTCGCTGGCGTGATAAAAGGCTCTATCAAGGCGCGATTGATACTGAAATTATCGGCAGCATCAAGCGGTGCAATAGTTACTTTGGCACCTGCCAACTCGGCCTTACCCACATGTTGGGAATAATAAGGGGCCAGCAACAGGCATTCGTCACCCTCATCGAGAAAGGCCATGAATGCGGCAAAGGATGCCTGCGTCAGCCCGTTGGTCACAATCACCTCGTCCGGCAATAGGTCCAGCCCGTTCTGGCGGCGCAGTTTCTCGGCGATGGCGCTGCGCAATTCGGGGATGCCTTGCAAGTCGGAGTAATGCACATGGCCAGCCTGTAGGGCGGCGATGGTGGCGTCTTTGATATGTTGCGGCGTGTCCTCGGCCGGCATCCCCAGTTCAAGATGGATCAGATCGCCCTCCATGCCGATCGCCTTGGCAAACATCCCAAAGTTTTTGGGGGAGGTGTCAGTGATGCGGCGGGCAGGGCGGATGGACATGGCGCTTCCTTGGCAAGTTGCTGGTCCTTGGCTACACCTATCCGGGGGGAAAGTGAAAGGGCAGGAGTATGGGTAAAGTTGCAGTGGTCACCGGCGCGGCAGGTGGCATGGGGCGTGCGATTGTGGCACGGTTGCTGGCGGATGGTTATGCGGTTGTCGGGTTTGACGTCAATGAAACGGGTCTGGCCGAGATGGCGCAAGACGGGTTTGCCGGCATGGTTGTTGATCTGATGGACGCCGATGCCATCCGGGCCGGTTTTGCCGAGATCGAGGCCATGCTGGGCGGGCTTGATGTGCTGGTGAACAATGCCGGTACCTGTTTCATGTCAGAGTTTCCCGAAATTCCGGTTGATGAATTCGAACGCCAGATGACGTTGAACTTTTCGGCAGCGTTTCATTGCTGTCAGGCGGGTATCAAGTTGATGGCGGGGCGCAACGGGGTGCGCAAAATCGTGAATATCTCCTCGAACGGGGCCTATAATTTTGATGTGTTCGATCCGCCGCATTACCGCGCCTCCAAGGCGGCGTTGGACAATCTGACCAAAGATCTGGCGCGCCGTTATGCACAGGAAAGAATTGCGGTAAATTCGATTGCGCCAGCGATGACGGAAACGCCGCTGTTCGGGGTGTTGACGGCGGATGTTTTGGCAAAAGCGGTGGCGCAGATGCCGCACGGAAGGGCGATGCAGCCCGAGGAAATTGCCGCTTGGGTCGGGTTTCTGGCCTCGCCTGCGGGGGATATTTCCAGCGGGAATGTGATAATCCTCAATCAAGGGCGTGATGTGCGTTAGGGATGTGTTATGATCATGCGCATAAGTTATGCGCATCGAAAGGCTGTCATTTATGGGTATTCAAGGATCGGGTAAGAAGGCGACGAACCTGTCGCTGGATCAGGAATTGCTAAAGGATGCCAAGGCTTTGGGGGTGAATATCTCAGCGGCGGCAGAGGACGGTGTGCGCCATGCGCTGCGTGAGGCTTGGCTGGAAGAGAATCGCGAGGCCCTTACCGAATGGGGCAGGTGGATCGAGGAAAACGGCCTGCCGTTGGAAAATCACCGGATGTTCAATGTCTAGGTTTGACCTTTATCAAGCGGGAACACGCGACGAATACCTGCTTGATCTACAGTCCGATTTTTTGGTGCTTCAAGGCACGCGTATGGTTGCGCCTGTGTTGCCGGTCGCCGTCGCGGCAAAACAGGCGGGGGCCTTGCATCCGGAAATTTTGATTGAGGGCCGGCAGTATTGTCTGGTCACGCATCTGATGGCGGCGGTTCCCCAGTCGGTGCTGCGCCAGCCGGTGGCCAATCTGTCAGACCAGTCTGATGTGTTTACCCGCGCGTTGGACATCTTGTTTCAGGGGTATTGAGCCGGGCCAGCCAATCTGAAAAGGCCAGCCTAGGCTGGCGGAACATTTCAAGTGAACCAGTGCGGGGCTTTTTTGAGGTAAGGCCATTGTTCGGGACTGTGGCCATAAATCACAAAAGCATCACGGTCGCGGGCCAATTGCATCAACCGGTCGCCGTGGAAAATCGCCTGATCGACATCCCATGACCCTGCGAATTTTTCGTTGATCTCCGAGGCGCGGCTGATCGCATCCGAAGTCAGCATAACCCATCCGGTTTGTGGCAGCCTGACCAAGAAGGCCAGTTGCCCGGGCGCGTGGCCGGGGCAGTGTAAAACCTCGAAACTGGTGCCAAGTTCAATGTCTTGGCTCACCAATTGATATACGCGGTCCGGCCAGTCCATCACCTGTTTCCCAGACCAATACAGCGGGCGGGGTAAGGCGCGTTCGGCGGCGGAGATCAGGATCGGTATGTCGGGAAACCCCGCCATATCCCCCAGATGATCAATATGTGTATGGCTTTGAATCATCAGGGTGATGTCGGTTTTGCAAAGCCCCAGTTTCGCCAGTTGCGCAGCTGGTCGGTTGTCCGGTGTCACAGACAGCACACGGCCAAAACTGCCCAGATCATCCTCGGCGGTCGCAGCTGTTGCATCGGCGGCATATTTGGCGGGAAACCCGGTGTCGATCAGCACCACTTCGCCGGCGTCGGTTTCAATCACAAACCCGCAGATGCCGATGGTGCGCGGACCCGCATGCACCTCAAACAACCCGTAATCAAGCACAGCAAGGCGGCGGGGTTTGCCCTTAAGGTGGATCGGCGTATTCATAAGGCCATTGGGCGGGGGGAGACGATGAAAGTCAAGATACACAGGTTATTCGAATATCTGCTGGAAACCACTCAGGCGGCACCGGAGGCGATTGTCGGTTTTTCCTTGTCTGGTGCGCCGGTGTTGGGGGATTATCTGGCCGAACTGGATCCGAACCAGTCGTTGGACTGGAACAATCGCGACTTTCGCGGGCTGCCGGAATTGCGAAACCACGTGTTGGCGCAGGCCGGCCTTGATCGCCTGTGTACCCCTCAGGACGTGTTGATTACCGCAGGGGCGGCAGAGGCAAATTATCTGAGTGTGATGCAGCTGCTTCAGCCCGGCGACGAAATTGTCATCGAAACCCCGGGCTGGCCACAAGCCGAGGTCCTGGCCCGCGCCATTGGGGCAGAAGTGGTTAAGGTCACACGTCGTGAGGCGGATGGTTGGCGTTTGCCGCTGGATCAGATGGCGGATGCGGTGTCCAGCAAGACCAAACTGATTTTCATCAGCAACCCCAACAACCCGACGGGTGACCTTTTGGGCCGGTCCGATCTGGAAGAGCTGGTGCGTATTGCCGAACGTGCAGGGGCGTGGCTGTTGGTGGATGAGGTTTATGCCGGTCTTGAATGGGATGCCCCGCGTGCGCCATCGGTTGCAGGGCTTTATGCCCGGGGAATCACCACCGGGTCGGTGAGCAAAGCACTGGGATTACAGGGGCTGCGCACCGGCTGGCTGATCTGCCGTGACGCCGATTTGGTGATGGACGCGGTGATTCGGCGCGAAAATTCATCAGAGATTATGAATATCATGGGCGAGGTCATTGCCGAAATTGCTTTGCGCCCAGACCGTTACCCACAAGCGATGCAAAAAGCGCGCCGTGAAGGGGCGGCAAACCTTGCTGAAATGAACACATGGATCGCGGGGCAGGAGGGGCTGAGTTGGGTTGCACCACGGGCCGGTTTGATCGGCTTGGGGCGTTTGCCGGAAGGCATCGACAGCGACGCCTTTGCCAAGTTTTTGCTGGCCGATCCGTATCGGACATTCCTATTGCCAGGCAGTGCCTATGGGCAACCCGGGCATATCCGCCTGGGGGTCGGTGGCGGCGCTTCGGTGAATCTGTCCAAGGGGCTTGAGCGGGTGGCGCTGGCGTTAAAGGACTGGCCGGTTGGGAAACTGCGCTAAGGCCGG
Source organism: Sulfitobacter sp. M05 (assembly GCF_029285175.1). GTDB lineage: Bacteria > Pseudomonadota > Alphaproteobacteria > Rhodobacterales > Rhodobacteraceae > Sulfitobacter. The sequence goes on from NZ_JABEDH010000006.1 coordinate 154,019, forward strand.
TTGGCCCCCCTGTGTCTGGCGTATGCACCTTGACACGCCAGACAGTTACCGATCCCTTATGCGCAACTTACAGGTATTGTCCGGAGCCCGACCATGATCTTTTTCACGCGCGTTTTCATTGTGCTTGCCCTTGTTCTGACCTTGCCGGCCTCGGCCCAGACATCGACAGATCGTGACGCGGCGGTGGCCCCGGAAGCACCTGCAACAGCAGTGGTGGTGAACGGCCAGAAGTTCGGCGCTTGGTCGGTCAGCTGTGTCGCGGTGGCTGTGGGTGAAACCGATTGCACATTGACCCAACGGGTGCTGCGGGCGGCGGATAAAGCCTTTGTTGCGGATATCATTGCAACGCGAAACCCTGACGGCGACAGCTTCCTGATTGCGCGGGTGCCGGTCGGGGTGTTTTTGCCCACCGGTTTTGCCATGCGGCAATCCGAAAGCGAGGACGAGGAGGCCGTGATGGAATTCACCTGGCAGTCCTGCAATGGTCAAATCTGCGAGGCGATTCTAAAGATTGATGCGGAAAAGGTCGCGGCGCTTTCCGCCGAGGACAACGCGATGGTGGCGGCCTTTCGCCCTTCTGCGCAGACCGAACCGTTTCTGTTTCAGTTTTCATTAAATGGCATGGAAACCGGGTTGGATGCCGTTCGTCCCTGAGTTGATAGGGGCAAGGAATCGCTGGCATCTGGCAGGTCCGATTCTCGGACAATGCGGGCGGTAGGCGTTGATTGTTTCCCGCATGGCGGAGCATCGGCAAAACGGCCTGTACTAAGTGACCACCCGGATTCAATGAGGCAAAAGTGTGGCGCGCGAAGCAGGCCCACGGTGTCAAAAGCGCTATTGAAACGCCGGAAATTTGACAACCCGTTGATGGTGAAAGGGGCCGGTTCCGCAATCATTTGAGGTGAGAAATGTTTTCGACCGTTCTTGTGGCGGATTCGCTGGACCGATGAACTGGCATATTTTACAGCGGGTTGCAGGCAAGCACCTATGCCTTCCAATCTGTTGCGCGACACTCGCCATTCCCAAGGTCAATGTGGTCGTCCATGGTAGAGACCGTGCATATTACGCATTGATGATCCGCTGGATTGATCCGCCTTAATCCCGCCGCATGGGTGCCTTGTTGTCGACAGATTGAGCCGCTGTCCGATGGTGCTTTGAGGGAGTCAAATCGAATTGACCTCGTTGATTTTAGATACCTTTATCTCTAGTTGTGCGGATGGGGTATTGGACTGGGGGTCGTTATGCTGCTTTTTGGCAAAGTATTTTTGCGTGGACGTTATTTTGGCGGTCTGTCGTTAACCACGGCGCTGGTCTCCGGTTTGATTGCCTTCCCCGGCTATGCCCAAGACGCGACATGGAACAACCCGGCCAACGGGAGCTATTCCTTCTACGGGAACTGGAACACTGGTTCGGCCCCTGTCTCCAATGATACTGCAACGTTCTCTGGAACCCCCTCCAGCACTGTGACCCTTGATGCCGCTTCTGTGACGGTCGGGAATGTCGTGGTGAACGATATTGGGGCGATCAAGAATGGCACCTTTGATTTTAACAGCGGCAGTGCCTCGACCCTCACCTATTCCGATACCGATTCAACGGCCTTGGCCAGTTCCCTGACGTTGAACCTGAACGGGGCCGACCTAACGGTCACCGCAACCGAAAACATGGATTTTGCCGGGGCAATTAAAAATACCGGTGCGGCGGCCACGTTGTCGCTGGACACAACGGCGGTAATGACACTTTCCGGTGTGATTAGCGACGCAACCGCTGTTACCGTCGGTTCGGGGGCGGTTACCCTGTCGGGGACAAACACCTATACCGGCGCGACAACAGTGTCGGCGGGCACACTGAATATCGGCAGCGCGGCGGCGCTTGGCGCGTCAACCTCGGTGACCGTCAACACCCCCGGTACGCTTGATCTGAACGGTTTTGACACAACAGCTGCGGGTTTGTCCGGTGATGGCACGATCACCAACGACAATGGCGGTGCAGGCAATGCCGTGCTGACGGTTTCCGGTGCCGCATTTTCGGGTAGTGTTCAGGACGGTACTTCGGACACGCTTGGCCTGACGTTGGACAACGCGCTTGAAACGGATGTTTTTGCACTGTCCGGAACCAATAGCTACAGCGGCGACACCACGATTGAAACCGGCATTCTTGTCATCAGCGGCGGGTCTGCGATCCATGATGACGGCCTTGTGACAGTGACGGCGGACAGCACATTGCGGGTGGACGCATCCGAAGATGTCGGTTTGCTGAGCGGTGCGGGGTCTGTTGATCTGAACGGTGCGGGCGTTACGCTGACGCTTGGCGATACCGGTGGTGGGGCGCAAACTCATTCTGGGGTGATCTCGGGGGCGGGCAATCTGGCTATGGCTGGCGGCGGGACCCAGACGTTGAGTGGTGCCAATACATATACTGGTGCCACAACGGTGACGGCGGGCACTTTGGTGTTGAACAACGCGGGTGGCATGGCGCTGGCGGACAGCACGGCGGTGACGGTGACCGGCACGCTGGATGTGCAGAGCAGCGAGACGATAGGCACGCTTGCGGGCGCGGGCACTGTAGATGTGAACAGCAACACCCTGACGCTTGCCGGGGCGGGGGACACGACGTTCAGCGGGACGCTTGCCGGGGCGGGCACTCTGGCGAAAATCGGCGGTGATACCTTGACCCTAAGCGGGGATAACACGGCCTATACCGGTGGTTTTACCATCAGCGGGACCA
>NZ_JABEDH010000007.1 GCF_029285175.1 Sulfitobacter sp. M05
TCAAGATGAATCTTTCCGGCTCTGATGTCCAGATCTTGCAGATGTATTCGTAGGGTGTGAGCCCGTTGACGGTCTTGAGCCGACGCGCGAAGTTGTATGCTGCCATGAAGTCTGTGAGGTGCGTTCGCAGTTGATCATGGCTGTCGTAGTGGTAGCGTTTTACAGCGGCCTCCTTGATCGTGCGGTTCATCCGTTCGACCTGTCCGTTGGTCCAGGGATGGTTGGGTTTGGTCAGTCCGTGCTCAATGCCGTTTGCCTCACAGATCATGTCAAAGCGCATCGGCCGTGAATACGCGGTGCTCCGGTTCCGAGGCTGCTCGGCGAACTGAATGCCGTTGTCGGTTAGAATGGTGTGGACCTGATACGGCACGGCTTCGAGCATGTATTGTAGAAACTCCCAAGCCGTTTTTCTGTCCGCCTTCTCGACAAGCTGGGTCACAGCAAACTTGCTCGTGCGGTCGATGCCGACGAACAGCTTTCCTTCAGCGGTCTGCACCTCGGCGATGTCCCCTCTCGTGCATGTGGACATGCACTGCCGGGCAGTGGATGTGGAAGAAGCCGATAGGGTAGCGATTGAACTTCGACCGCTTTGGCTTGTCGCCCTCGACGTCAGGCAGGCGCGAGATGCCATGTCGCGGTAGACAGCGGTGCAGTGCTGAGTGTGTCAGGTGCGGGATGGACGACTGGAGGGCATAAAGGCAGTCATCAAGCGGCAGCAGCGTATGGCGCTGGAACGCGACGATAGCCGCCTCCTCAGCCTCCGTGAGGACCGTCGAACGTGGCTCCTTTGGGCCGGTCTTGAGATCATCAACCGTCTGTCGTTTGCGCCACTTCGCAACCGTTTTGGGATTGATCCCGAGCTCCCGGCTCAACGTCGCGAACGAAGCTTGCGATCGCTGTATTGCTGCTCTGACGGCGTACGTGGTCGTGGCGCTCCCGTGACGAACTTGTCCCATAGGGCATCCTTCCATTCCTTCGAAAGGATCACACCATCAAACCCCGGGATCAAACACCTAAGCAAGGCTACACAATCGCATGGGAGGCCGTTTGCGGGCCCTTGGCGCGTCAGGGATTACCCGACCTGCAGCTGAGAAGCCTCATTATCTACATCAGCGAGGTGTTGATTTGCACCCAGAACTGAGCCGGTTTTTTCACCGAGAAGTGAGCCACCTCTGATTATGGATATTGGTTCATGCTGGGGTCAAGCTGTGTGTTGTTTCCTTCTTCTTTGCAGCAGATGCCGCAGCTGAGCTTGCTTTGAAGCGGAAGCTGTCGTTTCCGGTTTCAAGGATGTGACAGCGGTGGGTCAGGCGATCGAGCAAGGCGGTTGTCATCTTGGCGTCGCCAAAGACCGTGGCCCATTCGCTGAAGCTGAGGTTGGTGGTGATCACGACGCTGGTGCGCTCGTAAAGTTTGCTGAGCAGGTGGAAGAGCAATGCCCCGCCTGACGCACTGAACGGCAGGTATCCCAACTCGTCGAGGATAACGAGGTCGAGCTTGGTCATGGCTTCCGCAATCTGCCCGGCCTTGCCCTTGATCTTTTCCTGTTCGAGGGTGTTGACCAGTTCGATGGTCGAGAAGAAGCGGACCTTGCGGCGGTGATGCTCGATCGCCTGGATACCGAGTGCCGTTGCGACGTGGGTCTTTCCTGTGCCTGGGCCACCGATCAGGACCACGTTCTGGGCGCCGTCCATAAACTCGCAGCGGTGCAGGGTCCTGACAGTGGCTTCGTTGATCTCGCTGGCGGCGAAGTCGAAGCCAGAGATGTCCTTGTAGGCCGGGAAGCGAGCCGACTTCATGTGATACGCGATTGACCGGACCTCGCGTTCGGCCAATTCGGCCTTGAGAAGTTGCGACAGGATCGGGATGGCGGCTTCAAAGGCCGGCGCGCCTTGCTCGATCAGATCGGTGACAGCCTGTGCCATGCCATACATTTTGAGGCTGCGCAGCATTATGACGATGGCACCAGCGGCGGGATCATGACGCATGGTGGCCTCCAGCGATCTGGGAGCGCAGACCGTCATAGCGTTCGACATTGGCCTTGGGTTCATGGCGCAAGGCCAATGCTTGCGGGGTATCCAAGGGTGGTCCGCCGATCACCTTGCCATCGACCAGCCGGTGCAAGAGGTTCAGCACGTGGGTCTTGGTCGGCACGCCCTCGGACAGCGACAGCTCCACCGCGGTGAGAACGGCCTGTTCATCGTGGTGCAAGACGAGGGCGAGAATATCCACCATCTCGCGATCACCGCCGGGCTTGCGAAGCATGTGATCCTGCAACTGCCGGAAGGCAGGTGGCAATTCCAGGAACGGGGCGCCGTTCCGAAGAGCCCCGGGCTTGCGTTGGACGACCGCCAGATAGTGCCGCCAGTCGTAAATCGTCTTTGGTGGCAACTTGTGACTGCGCTCGATCACGCGGGCATGTTCGCACAGGATGTTGCCCTCAGCCGCCACCACCAGTCTGTCCGGATAGATCCGAAGGCTGACGGGGCGGTTCGCAAATGACGCTGGAACGCTATAGCGATTACGCTCGAAGCTGATCAGACAGGTGGGCGAGACGCGCTTGCTCAGTTCGACAAAGCCGTCAAAGGCCACGGGCAGCGGCATCAGCGCCGTCTGCTCTTCGGCCCAGACGTCAGCAATCGTGCCAAGCAGTTTGCCATGCGGGGTCTGCCGCCACAACTCAAGGCAACGCTGCTCCAACCAAGCATTCAGCGCAGCGAGGTCTGGAAAGTCGGGCATACCTTGCAGCATCTGATGGCGGGCATCGCGAACGTTCTTCTCGACTTGCCCCTTCTCCCATCCAGCCGCCGGATTGCAGAAGTCGGGCTCATAGACATAGTGGTTCGTCATGGCGAGGAAGCGCATGTTGATCTGCCGCTCCTTGCCGCGGCCGACACGATCCACCGCCGTGCGCATGTTGTCGTAAATCCCACGACACGGCACGCCGCCAAAGACCCGGAACGCGTGCCAGTGGGCATCGAACAGCATCTCATGCGTTTGCAACGGATAGGCACGCAGCAAAAAGGCCCGGCTGTGTGACAGCTTGATATGCGCCATCTGCAACTTCGTGCGCTCGCCGCCCAGAACCGCAAAGTCTTCGCTCCAGTCAAACTGGAAGGCTTCGCCAGGATCAAAATGCAGCGGCACAAAGGTCCCGCGCCCCGTCGTCTGCTGTTCACGCTGCCGATCTGCCCGCCACGATCGCGCAAAAGCCGCCACCCGGGCATAGGACCCGGTGAAGCCAAGCGTCACGAGATCGGCGTGCAACTGCTTCACTGTGCGCCGCTGTTTACGCGACTTTCCGGCTTCGGTCTTCAGCCAACCCGCCAGCTTCTCGGCAAAGGGATCAAGCTTGCTCGCCCGTTCCGGCGTCGCGAATTTTGGCTCGATGGTGTTCGCCGCCAGATGTTTGGTCACTGTATTCCGCGACACGCCTGTCAGCCGCGCGATCTCGCGGATCGAAAGCTTCTGCCGCTTATGCATCCGATGGATGATATTCAAAAGTCCCATGTGGATCACTCCGTTGCCCCCCGCTGCTTTCTGCTTTGGGGGTAGGTTCACATGGCTCAGTTCTCAGTGAAAATTATGCGCCTTACCGGCTCAGTTCTGGGTGCAAATCAACAGCTCCCGAGTAGTAAAGGAGGACGCGCGAATCGTTTCTGTATTCTGCAATAGATTTCATTATGTAGAAATATATTTTGTCTCTTTGCGCCCGCACCTCACAATCCGACAGGCATGTCACGCGCGCTCGCACCGTTCCCAAGAGAGATAGCTGCCTGCCAGATCTGTGTAGCTCTAAGCCTAGGCAGTTGCCTTGGCGTCAAGCCTGGGGTGTGAACCTGAGCCAAGGGCATGTCCCATTCCGCCTCGGACAGATCGCGCCAGCATACATTCAGATGAACTTCGGAATGGCGAAACAAATGGCGGATCGCACGTGGCGGTAGAGTTGCCGCAAGATCGAGGTCCGAGAAGTGCTGTTCCTGATCCGCCGAAATCGTCCCTATGTCACCGTTATGAAAAGCTTCGAGCATCAAGGCCTGCCGGCGAGCGCTGAAACTGATGCTTGTCACGACATGGGCACGAGAATGGCCCTCGACAGCTGACGGGCAGTACAAATCAGTGTCGCTAAGTTCCATTAGCTTGCGCGCAAAAAAGGCGGTCCCCCGGCGCGCAAGCAACAGATCTTCGTGCGGCGCAGAGGCTGCGTCATAACGCGCCCCTTTGCCCTGTCGATCGCGAAGCGCCGCGCGGGCGGCCTCTTCTGCTTCGCTAAAGGGCATTATTGCAGCCCCTCGACCTTGGAGCGCATGAAGGAAAGGGCCTCCATGATCGGGGCATCTGAAAAGCGGAACAGATCGAACTGCGACTCCGCCTGAAGCGACCACGCAACCCAGCTTGGCACAACAAACAAGTCACCCTTTGTCAGTTTCTTGGTTTCACCGTTCAATACGACCGAGCCCGAGCCTTCGAACACCTGGAAAACGCTAGAACCGACTTCTTGCCGTGCGGGTGTTTCCACGCCCGGGCGCAGCCGGTGGAATTCACAGCGGATGGTTGGCATTACATCGCGGCCGGTTGTCGGGTTGACATAGCGGATCGCCGCATGTCCTTGTTCGACCGTTGCGGGATTTCCTTCATCTTCCAGCAGCAATTGCTGCGTCAGTGCCTGATCGGTAAATTCCCATCGGTATGCGCCAATCGGTGAAGATACAGTATCTTGAAGTTGCGACAGCGGGCGCAAGCCAGGGTGGCACCAGAGCCGTTCGCCCTGCGAGTAGTTCGGTGTCGCGTTGTCGGTCACACGCTCGGAACCGAACTCGAAAAAACCGACATCCATCTGCTGGCTAAAAGGGATGTCCAGACCGTCAATCCAGGCCATCGGCTCGGACGCCACGTTGTGGTGCCCATGAAAGTTCCAACCAGGTGTCAGCAGCAGATCACCGCGCGACATGCGCACCGGATCGCCATTGACCACTGTCCACACACCCTCGCCTTCAACAACAAAGCGGAACGCGTTTTGCGAATGGCGATGCTCAGGCGCGTTTTCGCCGGGACAAAGGTACTGGATCGCGCACCACAGCGTCGGACTGACGTAGGCACGCCCGCCGAGGCCGGGGTTGGCCAGACCGATCGCCCGGCGTTCACCGCCACGGCCTACGGGAACCAGATCACCGGACCGTTCAGCTAAGGGCAGCAAATCCGACCATTTCCAGACATGCGGCACCGCCTTGGACTTGGGGTGCAAGGGCATCAAGTCGCCTGTTTGGGTCCACAGGGGATTGAGATGGTTTTCTTCGAACCCCTTGTAAAGTGCCCGAAGTTCTGGTGTGTCGTCGGGTTGCATAGCGTTATCCATGTCTCTCTCCTCCAAAAATTTTTTTAGGCAGCGTCGGGCTGATTGGGTGGCGCGGCATTGGCAAATTCCGGCATCCCATGAAGTTCGGCAAATATCCGTGCGATGGTTGGCCATTTTTCGAGCGGAATGCCGAAGCGCTTGTTGTTCCAGACCTGCGCGTACAGACACACATCCGCCAGGCCAGGCGTATTGCCATGGCAAAAGCGGCCCGTTTCAGGGCTTTGCAGGGCTGCCTCCAACGCATCGAATGTTGTTTCGACCCAATGGGTGAACCAATCTTTCTGGGCAGTTTCGTCGGCATCGAACTGGTCACGAAGACGGAAGAGAACGCGTAGGTTGTTCAGGGGATGGATTTCGCAGGCAATCATGTAGGAAAGAGCACGCACGCGTGCACGGCCAAGCGGGTCCGTCGGCAAAAGCGTGGGGGCGGGGCAAATCTCTTCAAGATATTCGATGATCGCCAGCGATTGTGTAAGGTTGGTCCCGTCCTCCAGTTCCAATGTAGGAACGAGCCCCTGTGGGTTCCTCGACAAATAGGAGGGCGTTCGAGTTTCGCCATCGCGCAGAACGTACGCGATGTAGTCATACTCCAGACCCTTTACGTTTAGTGCCGCACGAAGGCGTGTTGAGGTCGAGGATCGAAAAAAGTTGTGAAGGCGGAGGGTCATAGGATGCTCCTTCAATGTGACATGAAGACCGGCACACGCGCGGTCTTGAGGACGTCATGTGTGACACCACCGAATACGTCCTGCGAAAACTTGCTGTGCTCGTAAGCCCCCATAACAATGAGCTTGGCACCGACTTCGTCTGCGGTATCTTCGATGACAGAAGCGACACTGCGTCCTTGCGCCGGTCGCTGAAGACGTGTCGCGGTGATGCCGTGGCGTTCGAGATGACGGAGAATCCTAGCATCTGTAGTCGAGTCCTCTGCGTCAGTTCCAATCGTCAAAATCGTGACCTGGCGTTTCCCTTCGATAATGTGCATGGCATCGCCAAGTGCGCGGGCAGCGGCGCGTTTACCGTCCCAGGCCACCAGTACATGATCTGATAAGGCGGGTGCCGAATAGCTTTCAGGCACAACCAGCACCGGACGGCCACTGCGCAATGCAATAAGGTCGGGACTGACAACATGATGTTCTTCACCGATCAGATCGGATTGGAACCCGGTGATCACCAAGTCATAGGATCTCGCGTACTCACTTGGCAGAGTTTTTCCCAGTACCTCCGGAGGGATGAATTCCGCCCGATCTGTTAAACCGGCATCGCGTACGACTGTTTCAAATTGTGCAATCGCGGCGTTAGTATCCGCGTCGTCAACTTCTCGAAGTTTGTCCCGCAATGCAGAGGAAAGTCCCCCGCCATAGCGATCGAAATACGAGCGCCCATTGCGCATTATCACTGTCAGCCAAGCATCATGATGCTTGGCCAACTTTATTGCGTGAGAGAGGCTGCTGGCAAAAGCCTTCTCGCCGCTGAAAGCCAAAAGCAGGTTCTTGAAACTCATGTGCCTCTCCCTTGTTGATGTACGTTAGGTTTCGCGCGGGCCAATCGGCGTTTCGATGGAACCGAGTCCCTCGATGGACACCACACAGACATCGCCAGGCAGCATGGCGCCAACGCCGGCCGGTGTGCCGGTCATGATCAGATCGCCCGGCTCCAACGCGATGGAATGCGACAGGATCGAGATAATCTCGGGTACCGACCAGATCAGCTCGGCAAGATCGGCATCCTGTTTGGCCTCGCCGTTCACCGTCAATTTGATGGAGCCTTTGTCGAGGTGGCCGACTATACCGACTGGATGTACCGGGCCAATTACGGCAGAGCGGTCGAATGCCTTTCCCCAGTCCCAAGGGCGGCCCTGCTCGCGTGCCTTCAATTGAAGATCGCGGCGGGTCAGGTCATTGCCAACGGCATAGCCCCAAACGTGGTTCAGACTGCTTGCTTCCGCAATGTTTTTGCCAGCGGTCCCAATAACCGCTACCAGCTCAGCCTCGTAATGGAAATTTTCGGTCTCGGGCGGATAGGCAACCGTTTCGCCATCCATCACAACGGCATCTGCAGGTTTGGTGAAGAAGAAGGGTGGATCGCGATCCGGGTCTTTTCCCATTTCGCGCGCATGTGCCGCATAGTTGCGTCCAACACAGAAAATCCGGCGAACCGGCAAGCGATCCTCTGTGCCATAGACAGCCACTGTTGGCTGGGCCGGAGCTTTGAAAACTAGTGCCATTGGTATTCCTTTCATTGCTTTTCTCACAGGGGCATTCAGCCCTGAACTTTACTATCCGCATCAGTTTGAGGAGCAGAATTGTCGCGCCGCCCCAACACCCAAAGAGCGGACAATGCGACGAATCCTGCGCCGTTGATCCATAGGGTCTGCGCCCCCCCAACTCCGGGCGGTAGAAGCAGCGCGATTCCTGCCAAGCCGGTAAACACCCGGCGAAGGGGACCCATCGGTCCGTGTAGCCATCCCACGAAGGCCGCAGAAATCGCGTAGACGCCGATCACGGCTGTAATCACGGCCAAGGCGATCTCGGTAGGCTCTCCGATGAGGAGCAAGGCCGGCGAGAAAACGAACAGGAAAGGCACGATATAGGCCGTCCAGCCAAATCGCATGGATTCCCAAGCAGTCGCCATGGGCGAAGCTTTGGCGATCGCCGCTGCAAAAAATGCGCCGATTCCAATTGGCGGCGTGACCATCGACATCATCCCAAGGTAAAAGATGAACAGATGCGCTGCGATTGGCTCTATGCCGGACTGTACTAGCGACGGCGCGATCAGTACGGCCAAAAGCAAGTACACCCCGACGGTCGGCATCCCCATACCAAGGATCAGACAAACCACAGCCGAGATAAGCAGCAGCAAGAAAACGTTGCCCTGTCCCAGATCGACCAACGCGAATGTCGCTGCAAACCCAAGGCCAGTTACATTCAGGACGCCAATGATAAAACCTGCAGCGGCCGAGATCATTATGATTTCCGTAATCGATCGACCAGCTTCAACAGCGGCGGACCACAGGTCGTACAGGACCATACGGGTCTTGCCGTAACCGACGGTCAATCCGATCAAAAGTGCTGCAGAGGCGCCCCAAAGCGCCGATGTTTCTGCAGGTTGGTTGAACCAGAACAAGGCGATTACGATTGCGGCAAATGGCAGGATGAACACCCAACCACGCGACATCACGCTGCGCGTCGCCGGAATGTCATCCAGTTCAAGCGGCTGGATGTTTTGCTTGGCGGCAAGCAAGTCGGCCTGCACAAAAAGCGCGACATAATACAGCAAAGCTGGCACGATGGCAGCAACGACGATTTCCGAGTACGGCTTTTGCAGGATATCTGCCATCAGGAAGGCAACAGCCCCCATAACAGGCGGCGCGATCTGCCCGCCGGTTGACGCCACGGCCTCGACGGCACCAGCGGTTGTCCGGCGGAATCCCGATTGGATCATCAGTCTGATCGTTACCACGCCGGTCGCGACAATATTCGAAACAACCACACCCGAAATCGACCCGAACAGCCCCGATGCCACAATCGATATCTTTGCGGCGCCACCACGCTTTCGGCCCATCGTCGCCATCGCGATATCGTTGAAAAAATCCGCCCCGCCAGATCGAAGCAAAAGCTGGCCAAAGAATACGAAAGCCACGACCACGGTTGCTGCAACATTAAGAGTCAGTCCGAGAAGCCCGTTCGGATCAAAAGCCAGATATACCGCCAGCCTCTGCGGCGCGACTTCGCGGGTTTGGAGAGCGCCTGGGACAAGATGACCTATCATTCCGTATGCGGTGATCACGATCACAACAAGAACAAGCGTCCACCCGACGGCTCGCCTTAAACCTTCAAGGACAAGCAAAAAGAGTGCCACTCCGACAATCAGGGCATCCAACGGAAGGGACATGGAGGTCGAAACAAGACTCGGATAGGCGAACATTAGATAGAGCCCCATTCCCAAGCCAATTGACGACAGGAGCCAATCAATAACTCGAGGCTGGCCAGCGTCTTCCCCATCGCGTTCCCCACGACCCGACACCAGGAAAATGATGGACAAGCTCAGACCTAGAACCAGCGCAAGAAACTGTTCGGTATAGTAGGAATAGCCAAGTCGTGACGGTAAGCTTGCAGCCTGCACAACAGCAGTCAGCGTCAGCGTTCCAGCCAAACCGTTGACAAGCATACCCTTCAAACTGCGGTCCCTACTGGGGGGATTGACATCATGTTCCACGCCACGCCCTTTCATGAAATGATCGGGGCGACATTGCCGCCCCGCCTTGTTTCGCCCGCACCAGAGTTACTGATTTGGAGTCAATTCCACGCCACGCTCTTCAAAGAACGCCACGGCGCCGGGGTGGTAGTCGATACCTGGGTATTCTTTGTAGGCTGTTTCGAGGTTCAACGCCCGCAGCGGCGGATATGCACCCCCGATTGCCTCGCGTTGGTCAAAGAGTACAGCAAGCAGCTGTTCGACCGCTTCGTCGGAGACATGCGCTCCGGCAACCAGCACGTTGTCCCAAGTAACAAACATCATCGGTTCGGCCACACCGACACGGACCGGTGCGGGAGTTACTTCGGAAAAGTAGAAAGCCGGCCGGATTTGGCGAATTCTGGTCAACGTCTTTTCATTCGCTTCGACCGACAGGAAGCGCACGCCCCCGACGGAGGCGTCAATTTCGGCGACTTTTGGGCCACCGACGGCAAAGAATGCGCTGTCTACACGACCCGACGCCATGTCATCCGAGCCCCTGATCAATTCGGGTACCGGAACTTGTTTGACGTCGTCCCAATCAAGCCCACCGGCCGCAAGGATGGCCGAAATATGCGACCGCGCGATTGGAAAGGCATCCCATCCAGACGGAACGCTGCGCCCTTTCAGATCACCAACGGTTTCCATTCCCGAGCTTTCCTTGACATAAAGACCGACCGGGAACGGATTGATGCGCGCTACAACCCTTAGGTTAAGCATTGAACTGCTATATTCGCCCGTTCCGGAAAATGCCGTGATAACGTCGTTCACATCATTCAACGAGAATTCGGCCAGAGAGTCATTCACGGCCTGCATCATCTGGGCGTTCCCGCCATATGGTTGAACAACCATTTTCATTCCGGCGCTGCTACGCGCCTCGCCAGAAATAACCGATGCCATCGTGTTCCAGACAGAGCCTTGTGGCGGGGTCGAGAACGAAAGGACCTGCGCTTGCGCCGCAGGTGCCGTGCACGCTGCGAACAGACCGGCCATCACGAGTTTCTTAAGTGGTTTCATAAGTCTTCCTCCCTTGAAGTTGTTGGTGCTCAAGCTGCGGTTTCGGGTTTTCGTACCAATGCTTGCCTGTCGATTTTCCCGGTGCCTGTCTTGGGCAGTTCTTCGACGTAATCGAAAATGCGCGGTGCCTTGTATGGCGTTAGATGCGCCTTGATATGATCGCGTAGTGCAACGGTCTGCGCCTCGTCGGGGCGTCTGCCGGAGACAAGACTTACGATCGCCCGCAAGGCGGTGCGCTTGTCGGCAAGCTGCTCAGCAAGAACCGCGCATTCATGGACATCGGGGTGTTCGTTCAGGCAGCGCTCCACTTCGAGCGGCCAGACCCACTGGCCAGACACTTTGACAAGATCGTCGGCCCGGCCCTGAAAGTAGTAATATCCATCCCGCTCAATGAAGCGGTCACCGGTGTAAATCCAATCGCCGCGCATTGTGTCACGCGTCTTGTCGGGACGGTTCCAGTATGTTGGCGACGAAGAGTGCCCTCGTACGAACATCACACCTTCCTCGCCTTCAGAAGGGGGCTGACCTTCAGGAGTTTCCAGCCGGATCTCATAGCCCGGAACCCTTGCACCCGCCGCGCCCAGCCTATGATCGTCCAGCTTGTTACTTAGGTAGATGTGAAGCATCTCGGTCGAGCCGAGCCCTTCGGTCGGGCCATGGCCGACCTTAGCCTTCCATGCCTTATAGACGTCCTCGGACAAGATTTCGGCGGCCGACATCGACTGACGCAGTGACGAAAGGTTACGGCTGTCGATGTCCTTGGCGCGCGCCAAAGCGGTATAGAGCGTCGGTAGTCCAAACAGGACAGTAGGCTCGTATGTCTCAATCGCATCCAACACCGCTTCAGGGCGGGGTTGGTTCGGAACCAATAGCGCTGTTGCACCGCAGGCAAAAGGAAAGACCATCGAATTGCCGAAGCCATAGGCGAAATAGGCCTTGGGAACGGAATAACAGATGTCGCTCTCGCGCAGTTTAAGGACATGAGATCCAAAGCTTTGCTGGATATACGCCATATCGTGATGCAGGTGGACAATGCCCTTTGGCCTGCCAGTAGAGCCCGAGGAATACATCCAGAACGCCATATCGTCAGGGCCGGTATCAGCCGCCCCAAGCGTGTCTGCCGTGTCTACCAGAAAATCAGATGCCGAAATCGCTTTGGCGGCGTCCGATGACCCATTCGCGATGACAACGGTTTCCAGGTCCGTGCCTTCCTGGGTTTCGTCATCGAACACCTCTGCAAGGTCAGCCTCGACCAGCGCAAAGCGGGCACCGCTGTCCTTAAGGAAATAATTCAGCACGTCTGGCTTCGTCTGAACGTTCAATAAAACCGGCACAAGGCCTGCGCGAACTGCCCCATAGAAAGCCGCCGGATAAACCGGCGTATCGTCCAGAAAGAAAGCGATCCTCTCGCCTCTTTTGATGCCGGCGCGCAGGAAAGCATTCCCCCAACGAGACGCTTGCACGACAAGTTCGCGATAGGACAGGGTTCCCACCGGCCCCGTAACCGCCATATTGTCGGGATTGCGCGCAAGGTTCTGCCAAAGCATTTCGGAACAGTTGGCATGCTGCGCTTTGTCAAAGCCGATTTCCGCTGCGCCTGGCACCTCTGTGGCAACGGGGTCCGCGATTGCATCCGGCGATGTGGCCTTGAGATCTTCGTATCGCGCCATGAAATTCGGCGCCTCTTGCCTCAGGCGATCCATATCCATGCGTCCCGACCGCGTCAGGTAATCGAAAGCGAAGTCATGGGATGGGTGCGCCAATTTTTCGGCAAACCCTTCATACCAACTGGCCGACGTGTTGGCGGCCTCAACGATTTTCTTTGCCTCTTGCGGACGCTCTCGTTGAAAAGACGACAGCGCGACATCCAAGTCGCCGTGGGTGCGCAAGTTCGCGACCAACGAAAAGGCGTCTTCCATGGCCAGCCGGGTTCCCGAGCCGATTGAGAAATGCGCCGTATGGGCCGCGTCCCCCAAAATAACATGCCGGCCAGATACCCATTTGTCGCACCAAAGGCGTGGGAACTGCCGCCATACCGACATATTAGTCTGCAACGCGGTGCCCTGAAGTGTTTCTGCAAAAATCTCGCTACATACTTGGGCACTTTCAACTTCGCCCAGATCGGTAAATCCATAGGATTGGAAAGTTGCCTCGTCACACTCCACGATAAATGTGCTGCGGTCTTTGGAGTATCGATAGTGGTGCGCGTTGAATGCCCCCTTTTCGGTTTCCACGAAGGTTTGGGTCAGCCGATCAAAAGGAATTGCGGCCCCAAACCAGGCAAAGTGATTTCCATAATAACCCAGAGTGGTCTGATAGACCTGCTCATCAGCAGCCCGGGTCACGGAATTGATGCCGTCCGCGCCAATCACAAGATCCGCCTTTGACTCATGAGGCGAATGAATTTCCTGTTCGAACCTTAAGACTGCCCCCATTTCTTCAGCGCGGGCGGCCAGTAGATCGTTCAACTTCAGGCGGCCAATGGCGCTATAGCCCATGCCATCGATGATTTCACGGCCGGACGGGGTCGCAAGTTCCATGTCGCGCCACCGCTCCATATGCGGCTCAATTAGATCGTAAGTATCGGGATCGTCGGCCTTTAAGGCTTCGAGAACCCTGTCTGAGAAAACCACACCGAACCCAAAGGTAGCATCTCTCGAGTTCCTTTCGGTCACCTTGACCGAAACCGACGGCAAATAGCGCCGCAAAAGAAGAGCGGTGTAGAGACCCGCAGGTCCAGCTCCAAGAATTTCCACAGTCGACAAACGTGGCACGTGCTTCTCCTCCTCAGTCGCATTCTGTTCGGCAAGACTTCTTTGGAGGCGGAGCTAGATAGCGCCACCCAGAAGGCCGGGTCAAAGGCCCCAAAGCCGATAAACTTTCTAGATCGCGTTGGCTTTTTCGCGTTCGTAATTAGCAGCAAACTCTGGCGCAATCTGGCGCAGTCGTTCTTCGGTCATCCGACCCGAACGCATAAGGTAATCACGCGCGAAATCCATTGGCGGC
This sequence comes from Sulfitobacter sp. M05, assembly GCF_029285175.1. Taxonomy (GTDB): domain Bacteria; phylum Pseudomonadota; class Alphaproteobacteria; order Rhodobacterales; family Rhodobacteraceae; genus Sulfitobacter. Next base: position 13,616 of record NZ_JABEDH010000007.1, read on the forward strand.
AACTGCATTTTTTCCCCAAAGCTTTCGTACCAGGTCGCAGATGTATTGGCCGCATCGACGATCTTGCGAGCGATTGGCGGACGTTGGCTTTGATAGGCGGCCAAAGCCTCCTCGACAGAGCTGCTTTCGGCAAGTGCATGTACCAGAGCTATCGCATCCTCCATCGCCAGACGCGTCCCCGACCCGATAGAAAAATGGGCTGTATGAACCGCATCACCCAAAATCGCATATTTCCCGGCAACCCAACTTTCGCACCAAAGCTTCGGAAACTGCCGCCACATCGATTTGTTGGTAACAAGGTCGGTCCCCTGCAACACTTCCGAGAAAAGCGCGCTACAGCGCTTGGCGCTTTCTTCTTCGCTAAGCCCTTCGAAGCCACCTTTCTTGAAGGTTGCGGCGTCGCATTCGACAATGAATGTGCTCATGCCCGGCTCGAACCGATAATGGTGCGCATTCATCGGACCGAATTCAGTTTCGATGAATGTTTGCGTCAGAGTGTCAAATGGGATCGTCGCACCAAACCACGCGAAATGGTTGTCGAAATACTCCACCGTGGGTTTGAACTGATCTTCTAACGTTCGGCGAACCAATGAATTGAGCCCATCGGCCCCCACGACAAGATCAGCATCCAATTGATCGACATTGTCAATCAACGTATCGAAACGGATATCGATACCCAAAGCGCGGGCGCGCTCTTTCAGGATTTCGATCAGATGCAGGCGCCCAATCGCCGTGAAGCCAACCCCGTCCAGCGTAACCGAACCGTCCGGCAGGTTCAGGGTCATGTTTTTCCAGCGCTCCATGTGCGGAATAACAAGGTCATGCGTCTCTGGATCGTCCGATTTCAGGAACTCCAAAGCCTGATCTGAAAAGACAACCCCGAAACCAAATGTGGCCCCTTCCGGGTTTTGCTCTGTCACGCGGATGCGGACGTCCGGCATCAGCCGACGAATGAGAATGGCGGTGTAGAGGCCAGCGGGGCCCGCTCCAAGAATTTCAACGCTTGAAAGACGTGCCATGATTCCTCCCTAAACCTCTCGACGTTCCAGATTAAATAGTCCATAATTCTCCATAGCGCAATCGTTTTTATAATATGGAAAACTTCATGTCCCAGACTCAGACCTTCGACATCTCTTTCGGAGACTGCGATCCCGTAGGAATTGTCTTTTATCCCAATGCCTTTCGCTGGATGGATGCCACCTTCCACACGCTGCTTCGCCGCTATGGTGGACATTCCCAAGTCTGCAAGCAGTTGGAAGCGGTTGGGCTTGGGCTCGTTGATGCGTCCGCTCAGTTCAAGCATCCGATGCGCGACGGTGACACCTTGGACCTGCGCACCCAAGTTGTTGAGTGGTCCCAACGCACGGTTACCCTAGGCTATGAAGGGCGTGTCCAGGGCAAACTTGCTTTTACCGGGCGCGAAGTAAGGTGCCTTTTCAAACGATCGCAAAACAGTATTGTTGCCGCTGATCTCGCGCAGTTGCGAGAGCTTTTGGAGGGTCCGAATGTCTGACGAAAACGGCCATGGTCAGGGTCTCAAATCCTTGGACACTGCCCTTAGTGTTCTGGCGCATTTGACGCGACAGGCCGGACCTCAAACTTTAACAGATATAGGGCGCGCATGCGGGATGCCGCCGAGCAAGGTTCATCGTTACCTAGCTTCTTTTGTCGCAGCGGGTCTGGTAGCTCAAAAGGGAAAATCTGGACGATATGATCTGGGCCCTGCTGCGATGCAGCTTGGACTGGCGGCTCTATCTCGTCATGATTTCATAAATTCTGCCGCCGACGAATTGGCTGAGCTTTCCGCCGAAACAGGGATGACCGTTTTGCTGTCGGTTTGGGCCAATCAGGGTGCCACAGTCGTCCGATGGGAAAGGGGAGCCACACCGACTGATACGTCTATGGGACTAGGCACCACTCTGCCGCTACTCAATTCCGCAACAGGACGCGTTTTTCTTGCGTGGGGTGCTCGGCATGCCATTGACCCCGTCCGCGACGAACAACTTCGCCGTCTCAGGCGATTACCACCATTTGTTCTCGACCTCGAGCCCACAAAAGTTGGTGTAGAAGCCCTAATTGCTGCCACTCGCGAGCGTGGCTACGCGACTGTCGAAGGGCGTTACATACCTGGTCTCGTTGCAGCCGCTGCACCTGTGCTCGATTGGCAAGGTGAAGTCCAAGCCGCAGTAACTTTGGTAGGAACGGACCCAACACTGATTTCATCTGGCGCCAAGGAAATCAACAGTTTGGTTGCGTATTGCAAGAGAAAATCGGTTGTCCGCCTAACCGCCAATGCACAATCGGCCAAAGCTACTGCTTGATAAGCTAGGTGTTCAGTCCCGGCATCTGGTGGATCGGGTTCAAGATGAATCTTTCCGGCTCTGATGTCCAGATCTTGCAGATGTATTCGTAGGGTGTGAGCCCGTTGACGGTCTTGAGCCGACGCGCGAAGTTGTATGCTGCCATGAAGTCTGTGAGGTGCGTTCGCAGTTGATCATGGCTGTCGTAGTGGTAGCGTTTTACAGCGGCCTCCTTGATCGTGCGGTTCATCCGTTCGACCTGTCCGTTGGTCCAGGGATGGTTGGGTTTGGTCAGTCCGTGCTCAATGCCGTTTGCCTCACAGATCATGTCAAAGCGCATCGGCCGTGAATACGCGGTGCTCCGGTTCCGAGGCTGCTCGGCGAACTGAATGCCGTTGTCGGTTAGAATGGTGTGGACCTGATACGGCACGGCTTCGAGCATGTATTGTAGAAACTCCCAAGCCGTTTTTCTGTCCGCCTTCTCGACAAGCTGGGTCACAGCAAACTTGCTCGTGCGGTCGATGCCGACGAACAGCTTTCCTTCAGCGGTCTGCACCTCGGCGATGTCCCCTCTCGTGCATGTGGACATGCACTGCCGGGCAGTGGATGTGGAAGAAGCCGATAGGGTAGCGATTGAACTTCGACCGCTTTGGCTTGTCGCCCTCGACGTCAGGCAGGCGCGAGATGCCATGTCGCGGTAGACAGCGGTGCAGTGCTGAGTGTGTCAGGTGCGGGATGGACGACTGGAGGGCATAAAGGCAGTCATCAAGCGGCAGCAGCGTATGGCGCTGGAACGCGACGATAGCCGCCTCCTCAGCCTCCGTGAGGACCGTCGAACGTGGCTCCTTTGGGCCGGTCTTGAGATCATCAACCGTCTGTCGTTTGCGCCACTTCGCAACCGTTTTGGGATTGATCCCGAGCTCCCGGCTCAACGTCGCGAACGAAGCTTGCGATCGCTGTATTGCTGCTCTGACGGCGTACGTGGTCGTGGCGCTCCCGTGACGAACTTGTCCCATAGGGCATCCTTCCATTCCTTCGAAAGGATCACACCATCAAACCCCGGGATCAAACACCTAGCCTAAACAAATAGCACTACAATCCGGGCCGGTTACCGTGACAGAATATTCATCCGAATGCCTGGATAGTCCTGCCCACCGCGCCGCCGTCGCGGCGATTACAGGATGAGTCAAGGCCGGGAGCAGCCCCACCTCGGTATACGACCGTGCCTTTGGCCGAGGCGGCCCGGGCGCATGCTGTGCTGGAGAGTCGTGGCGTGAGCGGACGCGTACTCCTGATTCCGTAAAGGGTCACGCGCCGCCATCCGCCCAATGAAGCGGGCAGTTTCACCGGCGGTGCCGATCACGTCGGCACAAGTTCGGGTCAAGCGTCCAAGCTTGTCTCCCGACTGGAGACAGAACTCGGCGTGCGATTGCTGAATCGCACGACACGCTCGATTTCGGCAACCGAGGCAGGTAAGGCATATTTCGAGCGACTTCGTCCGCTGCTCGACGAATACGATCATCTCGACCTCGCGGACCGCGTTGCGTCTCAGACGCTGCGAGGAAGGCTTCGTCTGACAGAGCCACTTTCGTTCGGCGTGATCGAGTTCGCCCCTGCGCTCAATGACTTCGCCCTGCGCTATCCCGAGATCAAGCTTGATGTGATCTTTTCCGACCGGATAACGAACCTTGTAGACGAAGGCTTCGACATGGCAATTCGTAACGGTCGGCCGGCGGATTCGAGGCTGGCGCTCGAAAGCTCTGCTATGTGCGGATCGTGGTCGTTGGCGCCCCCGCTTACTTTGATCGTATGGGCGAGCCGAACGAACTGGCTGGGCACGCCTCCGGCGCATGTAGAATGGGCGCGGACGACGCTGCCGTCGTCGATCGGCAACTGAGGGTCAACGGTATCCGCAACCTGCGCATCGCCGACAGCTCGATCATGCCCAGGATCGTTTCCGTGCCCACGATGCCAATCTGCGCCGTGATCGGCGTCCGGGCGGCCGATCTGCTGTCCAAAGGCTGATCCGGCAGAGAACCGGCGCCTATACCAGCAAATAAAAGGGAGGGACGCCGCAACCGGCGCCCCCTCAACTAGAGTGTACGTCCGTTTTGGCTCAGTTCAGCGCCCCGCTGGCGGCATATTCAACAATCTGGTCAACGACATAGCGGACTTTTGGGCTCAGCTGTCCTTGCCGCGCCCAGACCGCATGGATGTCGACGGACGTGTGCGACAGGTCTTCCAGGATGGACACCAGCCGCCCTGCGTCGAGGTGTTCGCGCAGCACAGATGACGGCATCTGGCAGATCCCGAAACCGGCGACCGCTGCCGCAATGATGGCCTCGCCATCGCTGAGTTGGTGCGTGGGCGCAGGTGTGAACCGCCGGGAGTTGCCACTGTCCTGCACCAGCCAATTCACCGGGGGTCGCTTGGGCATCCCCACGATGTTCCAGTGGTCTCCGATGTCTGCAAGTGAACGGGGCACACCATGTTCACTCAGATAAGAAGGTGCGGCGCAGATCAGGAGCTTCTGGCTCGTCAGTTTTCGTGCGATCAGCCCGTGCGTGTCTGGCAATGTGCCGAAACGGATCACCAGATCTACGTCGTCGTGAAGCGGATCGACGATGGCATCCGTGAAGGACAGCGTCAGGCTCAGCCGCGGATGCGGTTTTGCGATTTCGAGCAGGATCGGCAACAGGATCCGGCGCCCGAACGCCACCGGCATGTCGAGCCGCAGCCTGCCGCCGATGACCCGGTTGCTGGATGTCAGGGCGACCTCTGCCGCCGCGATTTCGTCATATGCGGCAGCGCAGGTCGCGAAATATGCCTCCCCGTCAGCGGTCAGGCTCGTACGTCGCGTCGTCCGGTTGAACAATTTCACGCCAAGGCGATCCTCGAGGCGGCTGATGCTCTTGCCAACCGCAGATTTCGAAACTCCCAACTGATCGGCGGCGGTGGTGAAATTGCCCGCCCGGGCCGCCGTGACGAAGACGACCAGACCGGAAAAGGTGTCGCTCTCTGCCATGCTGGCTCCCGATTGTAGAATTCATGTCCACACTGAAGATATCTTGTAGAGAATTGTCAATCACTAGGGGACAGCGCATATCCGTGGAGCACCCAAGAAAAAGGATCAAGGATTATGCCAGTCGTTCGCGTGAGTTGGTTTGATGGAAAAACCGCCGAGGAAAAGGCCAAGGTCGCCCAGGAGATCACGGAAAGCATCGTGAAGAATACCGGAACCGAAGCCAGTTATATCTACGTGATATTTGAAGACGTGAAGGCGTCTGACTGGGCTGGCAGCGGCAAGCTGTTCGGTTGACAGTGGCGCGCCCGACGCGTTCGGGCGCGTCCTCCTCTCATGTGAGACGTTTGATGAAACACCTGACTGCCGCCCTGTTCCTGTCGCTGACGATCAGCGGTCCGACGCTTGCGGATCCCGCCGCATCGGTGATCGGCGACTACACGTTCCCGAATGAAATCGTGGGCATGCCCGGAAAACTTTCCGCCTTCGCGGGGCTGGACATCAACAGCTTCAAGACGAATGACGGTGTTCGTCTGAACTATTGGGAGGCCGGCTCAGGCGACCCGATTGTATTCGTGCCCGCATGGGGCGCGAGCGGCGCGGAAATGATCAACCAGCTGTGGCTGCTGGCCAAGACCAATCATGTGTACGTCCTGGATCAGCGCAATCAGGGCACATCCGAGAAAACCTTGAAGGGCCAGCGCATCGCCCGGTACTCCATGGATCTCCACGAGTTCCTCGATCATATCGGCACTGACAAGACGGTGCTGGCGGGTTGGTCGATGGGCGCTTCGGTTATCTGGGGTTACATCGACCTCTTCGGCACTGCCCGCATCTCCAAGGCAGTTTTCGTTGACGAACCCGTCTCAATCTACACTCATGCCGACTGGTCGGAGGAAGAGCGTCTGAACGCGGGCGGCATGACCACCTCGCCGGAGCGCATGATCGCGGCCTATCGCGGCGCTCCGACCAACCAGCAGATCGTCGACATGAAGGTCGTGCACCGCTCCCAGATGCTGGACTCGCCCTATGCGCGGAACGCGCTGGGGCTCGCGGAGCGGGTGGGTTCGGATCCCGACTTCACGATGTTGGTCCTGTTCGATCATGCGCTGAACGACTGGCGCGACGTCATCGAGCACAAGCTCGACATCCCGGTCGCAGTCTTCTCAGGCGAGCAGAGCAACAACCTTCCCAGCCAGGAATGGATCGCGGACACGGCTCCCGACGGGCGGCTGTTCAACTACGGCGACGGGGACGACGGCGACCATTTCCTGATGCTCAAGAACCCGGTGCGGTTCGTGGCGGATCTGCGGGCATTCCTCACCGAGTGACAGGCCGGACTGATGAGGATTTCGCACAGTTCAACCGCTTCCCCACTCTCGCCGACTCAACAGATCTCTCGTTCAAGGACCTGCGATATGAAGCTCTATGTATACGATCACTGTCCCTTCTGCGTGAAGGCGCGCGCGATATTCGGGCTGGCGAATAGACCTTTCGAACTGGTGATCATGCTGAATGACGACGAGGCGACTCCGACCCGCATGATCGGCAAGAAAATGGCACCGATCCTGGAAGACGGAGAACGGTTCATACCGGAAAGCATGGATATCGTTGGCCATGTCGACGGGATGTCAGAGGACAGGGTCCTTGACGGACCGCGCAATCCGCGTGTCGTGGAATGGATAAGCGGCACCGCCGACATGCTGTATTCCCTTGCCATTCCCAGATGGGCCGCTTCACCGTTCGACGAGTTCTCCACTCCCGAGGCGCGTGCATATTTCACGCGCAACAAAGAGGCCATGATCGGCGACTTTTCCGACAGGAAGGCCGAAAGCGGTGCCCGAGTAGCGAAGATGAACCGTCACCTGCCAGTGTTGGACGCGCTTATCCAGTCACCCGATGCCGTGAATAGCTATATTTCGGAAGACGATGTCCATCTATTCGCGGCCTTGCGGGCGCTTTCGATCGTGAAGGGCATTATCTATCCGCCGCGGGTAGAGGACTATCGGAACCGGATGGCCCGACGGACCGGCGTGCAACTGCATGATCAGATCGCCCTCTGACAGGGGAAGCCTCTCATCCCCTTTTCCAAGCCCCCACCCAAAGGGAAGACCAATCGCCCGCGATCGGGCGGTTTCGGACCGTCGCGGCGCATTGCCCGATGCGAGGCGGGGGGCACCGACAGAAGGATCGTCGTGTTCACGGCCCCGGGGCTGGATCTGGACAGAAACCAACTTACACACTCAGCCGGAAAGGACACGCCATGAAGGGCGAGCTATATTCCATCTACCACATGACCATCAAACCGGAGCACTTTGCCGAGTTCGAGGCCCTCGTCGCCAAGATTGTCGAGGCTGCCAGCCATGAGCCGGACACGCTGACCTACGAATACGTCGTGAATGCCGACCACACCGAGGTGCATATCGTCGAGCGGTATCTGATGGCGGGTGTGCTGCCGCATGTCGAGGAGACATTCGCCCCTTACGCCGAGAAGTTTCTGTCCCTTGCCCGGATCGAGAAAGTATTCGTCTACGGCGATCCAACCCCGGAAATCCGTACGAAACTCGATGGCTTCGGCGCGAGCTACTTCAAACAGTTCAACGGCTTCACGAAATAAGGCGGCTTCGCCGCCTGCGATGAACCCGGATGCCGGGCCCGGCATGCGCCACGCCACCCGCGACCGCCCGAAACCCAAGGGCGAATTTCATTCCATCTGCGAGAAGGATCAGGACGTTGACCGTTTCACTCCAAGACAATGACAAGATCAGCTCCAAGATAGAGGTCACGTACTTCGATTTTGCGAAGCTGCCCGACGAAGTCCGGGAAAAATTCGAGAGTCTGCCGACGAAGGTGAATTTCTTTCGGATGCTGGGTCACAGCTCCGGCGCGTTCATCCCGTTTATAGATTTTACCAATGCGATCTTCCGGACTTGACCATCTCAGACTATCACAAGGAGCTGGTCGTTCTGATGGTGGCGGCGCATGAAGGCGCCGCCTACGAATGGGAGCAGCATGTCTCCATTGCCCAGACGGCTGGCGTTCGCCAGGGTCAGTTCATCGCGATCGCCGAGGATCGGCTGGATGATGCAGAGGCCTTCGCGGAAAATGAACGCGTCCTGTTACGCTTCGGGAAAGCCATCCTCGACAAGGGAAAGGCTTCGGGATTCTTGTTCAAACATGCCTTGAGGCATTTCTCCGTTCAGGAACTGAGCGATGCCACCAGCGTACTTGGATATTACCGCATGGTGTCCAGCTACCTGCAGACCTTCGATATTTCCATAGACGCGCAGGTCGATGGAAGCTAGATCAAGGGCTTAGGACGGGAACGCCATTCGTTCGACGATTGGCGTTCGCAGCCGCATAGGGAGGACGGAGCGCGCGGAATGACTACAAGCAATGAGGTCACCAATGCCATTCAGATCAGCGCCTATGGCCCCCCCGAGGGGCTTGTCCTCGCCCCGATGGCACTCGCGCCGCTTCGGCCCGACGAGGTGCGGATCAGGACAATCGCCGCCGCCGTGAACCACACGGATCTGGAGATACGCTCGGGCAATTGGCCCATCCGGAACCAAGAGCCGTTTCCCTACGTTCCCGGCGTCGAGGTTGTCGGCGAGATTGCGGAGATCGGTGCCTCCGTTCACGGCATTTCTCCCGGTGATCGGGTGATCACCATGATGCAGGGGCTCGGTGGCGTGCGCGGTGAGCGGCCAGGCGGCTACGCCGAGCTTGTCACCGTCGCCGCCGACTCCGTTGCCCCGATCGGCTCCGCGACCGACCCCTACGTGATGGCCGCCATCGGACTGGGCGGGGTGACAGCCTACGAGGGCCTACGCAGGATTGGCAGCCTCGCAGGCAACCGCATCCTCGTAACGGGGGCGGCTGGCGGCGTCGGTTCGGCAGCCGTTGCCATCGCTAAAGCCCAGGGCGCGACTGTGGTGGGCGTCGTGTCGCGAGTCGAGCAGTCGGACTACGTGCGTGGTCTCGGGGCAGACGAGATCGCTCTCTCCGCCCGCGACGCGCCGCCGGATTTTGAGGCCGCGAGCATTGACGGCATCCTCGACACGGTCGGCGCACCCGTGTTCGAGATGTCTCTCCGGGCCCTGAAGCCTGGTGGCGTCCTGTCGCTTGTCGGCGCTGTGGGCGGGAGTGACGTGCGCTTCGATCTTTGGGACCTGATCCGACCGGTGACCCTGACGGGATACTCTTCCGAAAGTCTCGATGGCCCGGCCCTCCGCGGTGCAATGGCTGCGCTCACTGGATGGATCAAGGATGGAAGCATTGCCGCGCCCCGGTACACGACGGTCCCCTTGGCAGAGGCGGCCCGGGCGCACGCCATGCTGGAGAGCCGCGGCGTGAGCGGACGCGTACTCCTGATCCCTTAAAGGGCCTCACGCCTATAGCCGCCCATCGAAAAGCTGTCACAGCTGCCTCGTTACATTTCTTCCGGCAAGATGTTAAACTCCCTCACGTGGTGGGTATTTCTTCCGAAAGGGATTGATTGTTGGATCGACTTGACTGCGACAGGATGTTCGTCGCCGTGATGGAAACGGGCAGCTTCACCGGCGGGGCCGAACGCCTCGGTACAAGTTCGGGCCAAGCGTCCAAGCTCGTCTCCCGACTGGAGACGGAACTCGGCGTGCGACTGCTCAACCGCACGACCCGGTCGATATCGGCAACGGAGGCGGGCAAGGCGTATTTCGAGCGGCTCCGGCCGCTGCTTGATGACTACGATCATCTCGACCTGGCCGTCCGCGACGCGTCTCAGGCACCGCGAGGCAGGCTTCGACTGACGGCGCCACTTTCGTTCGGCGTGATCGAGCTCGCGCCTGCGCTCAACGACTTCGCGCTGCGCTATCCAGAGATCGAGCTTGATGTGACCTTTTCCGACCGGGTGACGAACCTCGTGGATGAAGGCTTCGACATGGCGGTCCGCATCGGACGTCCTGCAGATTCGAGCCTGGTTGCTCGAAAGCTTTGCGATGTGCGGATCGTGGTTGTCGGCGCCCCCGCCTACTTCGAGCGGATGAGCGCACCGGCCGCGCCAGAGGAACTTGCAGCGCACGACTGCATCATCGACACGAACTTCCGGGAGCCGGACCGCTGGCCGCTCCGATCGCTCGCCGGCGAAGTCCTTGCGACACCGATCAGCGGTCGAATTCGATACTCCAACGCCGAGGCCTGCCTCCGGGCCGCGGAGGCCGGGCTGGGTTTGGCCTGCGTCCCTAGCTTCGTGGCCGGGCCCTCGATTCGGGCGGGACGGGTTCTTCGCATTCTGCAGGCCCACGAGACCACACCCTTCGTCGTTCACGCGCTCTATCCTCACAGCCGGCATCTCGCTGCCAAGGTCCGGGCGCTCGTCGACTTCCTTGCCGATCGCTATCGCGGCAAGCCCCATTGGGAACAGGGCTGGGTGCTATTCCTTCCATAATGGATGCAATGATCTTCCGATTGGACGGATTATCATTCTGAATGAATGAGGCCATGTTCTGCTGGACAAAGACGCAGATGCGTCACAACCAGGAGAACGATCATGAACATTTCCATTCTCGGAACGGGCAACATGGCCAGTGGCCTTGCCGTTCTTTTCGCAAAGGCCGGTCATCAGGTTACTCTCGCCTCGCGCGATGCCTCCGAAGCCCGCTCCGTCGCGACCAATCTGGGCAACAACATCCAAGGCGGCCCTCTCGACGGTGCTTCAGATTCTGCCGAGATTGTCGTTCTGGCGGTGCCGTTCGGCGCGGCTGCGGACGTCATCAAGGCCGCGGGCGGTCTGGTCGGCAAGATCGTCATCGACATCACCAATCCGATGACGGCCGATTTTTCGGCGCTCACCGTCGGCCACACGACCAGCGCTGCCGAGGAAATCCAGAAGCTCGCGCCGCAAGCCCGCGTGGTCAAGGCCTTCAACACCGTCTTCGCGTCGGTCCTGCAGAACGGCGGCTTGGTCGCCGGCCAGCCGACAACTGTCTTTGTGGCCAGCGACGATGCCGAGGCCCGCGAAAAGGTCGTGGCCCTCGCGACAAGCGCCGGCTTCAAGACCCTGGAAACGGGTGGCCTGGCATCCGCCCGCTACCTCGAGCCCGTCGGTGGCCTGAACATCGCGCTCGCCTACGGCCTTGGGCACGGCACCGATATCGCCCCCACCTGGCAGCGCAACGCCTGACTGCCAGACAACCCCACAACATCAAGGAAGCATACACCATGCGTAACGTCATGAAAACTCTAATGGCCTCGGCCGCTCTTGCCTTTGCCGCAAGCGCCATCCTGGCGCAGGATATTGCACCTGCGGCGTCGCCTCTCACGGTTCTGGAACTGCCGCCGGCATTCGGCGACGGTAAGATCACGGCCGAGCAATACTATGATGGCGGCGCGATCATCGGTGCGCTTGCCGCCCAGAATCTCCAGACCTTCGACGAACTCGACTTCGAAGTTTTCAGCAATGAGGAATGGGAGCGGCTCCACGAGAGTCACAACGAGGACATCGTCGTGACCTGGCCCGACGGCCATTCGACTGTCGGCATCGATCGCCACATCGCCGACCTGAAAAACTTGTTCGTCCACGCGCCCGACACCGAGATCAAGCTCCACCCGATCCGCATCGGCACGGATAACTGGACGGCGAGCATGGGCGTGATGACCGGCACCTTTACCGAGCCCATGGCGACTGCAGACGGCGGCTCAATCGAGCCCACGGGCAATCGCTTTGAGCTGCCCATGGCCACCATCGCCTACTGGCAGGACGGTCGGATGGTCCACGAGTGGCTGTTCTGGGACAACGCGACCTACATGGCGCATCTCGGCCTGGCCAACTGATCTGATCTTCAGGCTTGTCGGACCGGACCCAGTCCGGTTCGGCGCGCGACCCTGGGGGCAGACCGCTCGCACCTGAACATTCTGCCAATGCTTTGCCACGAACTCAATCGAAGGACCAATGAAATGACCTACGCAACCACCCCTTCCGCCGCCCGACCGACCCTGATCTACGGCATTGCCAATGCCGATCTTGCGGCCACCATCCTGCGCGTCTCGCTGGGTGGTCTGTTTCTGGCCCATGCCGGGCTGAAGCTGTTCGTCTTCACGCCCGCAGGGACGGCCGGGTACTTTGCCAGCCTCGGGCTTCCTGGACCGCTCGCCTATCTCGTCATCGCCGCCGAGCTCTTCGGTGGCATCGCCCTGATCCTCGGCGTCTACAGCCGCTGGGTGTCCCTGGCACTCGTGCCCATCCTGCTCGGATCGATCTACGCGCCGCACGGCGCTGCCGGATTCTTCTTCTCGAACGAAGGCGGCGGCTGGGAATTCCCCGCCTTCTGGGCAATCGCGCTCGTGGTTCAGTCGCTGCTCGGCGACGGCGCCTACGCCCTGAAGCGGGCACGCGCCTGACCCCACCTGCTGGCCGCGGGACCACCCCCCGCGGCCGCACTCCTCCCGACGAGATGCCAATCGAAACCGAACAACTCAGGAGAAGAACATGAGCAAGATTTCCGGAAAGGTCGCCTTCATCACGGGTGCAGGTCAGGGCATCGGCGAAGCGATCGCCCTGCGCCTGGCGGAGGACGGTTTCGCGATTGCCGTTGCCGACATGAACACGACGTCGGCCCAGTCCGTGGCTGACAGGATCGTGGCGGCAGGGGGCAAAGCCACGGTGGTCGAGGTCAATGTCGCCGACCGCGATTCCGTCTTTGCGGCCGTCGAAAGGGCCGCGGCCGAGTTGGGCGGCCTTGACGTCATTGTCAACAACGCCGGCATCGCCCCGATCACCCCGATCGAAGACATTACTCCCGAGACCTATCGCCGTGCGTTCGACATCAATGTCGGTGGCGTTCTGTGGGGTATCCAGGCTGCCGTTAAAACCTTCAAGGAACTGGGCCACGGCGGCAAGATCATCAGCGCGGCCTCACAGGCAGGTCATGTCGGGAACCCCGAGCTGGCGGTCTATTCCGGGACCAAGTTCGCGGTGCGAGGGATCACCCAGAGCGCGGCGCGAGACCTTGCTGGCCTCGGGATCACCGTCAATGCTTACGCACCAGGGATCGTGAACACGCCGATGATGCAGAAGGTCGCCCAGGATGTCGCCGAGAATGCCGGTGAGTCCTTCGACTGGGGCATGGAGCAGTTCGCCAAGAACATCACGCTCAAGCGCATGTCCGAAGCCAGCGACGTCGCGGCAGTCGTTTCGTTCCTCGCCGGTCCCGACTCCGATTACATCACGGGCCAATCCATCGTCGTTGATGGTGGGATGGTCTTTAACTGAGCTAACCACAACTTGCCCGGCCTCCCGCCATCGAAGGATGGAGGGGGCCGGACTGCTCCGCCTCTATAAGATCAAGAAGGGACCGATACAATGGCGACGGTAACCGAATTCTTCGACATGCATCTGGCACCGATGCGGATTGCGCAGGTATCGCTCAAGGTGCGCGATCTGGACATGGTCGCATCCTGGTACAAAGCTGTCCTCGGCCTTATCCAAGTCACCGGCACAGCCGGGCGCATCACGCTTGGCACTCAAGGCTTGCAGCTTCTGGAGCTGGTGGGAGACCCCGGTCTGGATGCGAATGACCGGCGGCAGGCGGGCCTGTTCCACACCGCTTTCCTGATGCCTACGCGTGCCGATCTCGCCCGCTGGCTTACCCATGCCGTCGCCACCGGGGTACCACTGCAAGGCGCTTCCGACCATATCGTCAGCGAGGCGATCTACCTCGCCGACCCCGAAGGAAATGGCATTGAAGTCTATGTCGACCGCCCCGTCGCGCGCTGGCACGATCAGAGCGGCGCGATCCGCATGTCCACCGATCCGCTCGATGCCCAGGGTCTCCTTGCCGCCGCCGAGGGTACGCAGTGGGCGGGCTTCCCCGAGGGCGGCATGATCGGCCACATCCACCTGCAAGTCGGGGATACAGCAGAAGCCGATCGTTTCTATCGCGACGTGCTCGGCTATGGCGTAACCACCCGCTACCCCGGTGCCAGCTTTTATGGCAGCGGCGGTTATCACCACCAGCTTGCAGGCAACGTCTGGAATAGCCGCAGGGTGGGCAAACGGGCGGAAGGTATGGCTGGGCTTGATGCCGTCGAAATCATGGTCCGTGACGCTCTGACCCTTGCGACAATCACAAATCGCGCTGAAAGCGCGGGTATGGAAATCGATGCGGACCGGGGTGGCGTGATGCTGTGCGACCCATGGGGCACTGCCATCACATTGAAGAACGAAGGATAAGAGAAATGCTCGTGAACGGGAAATGGGTCGCAAATTGGCAACCGGTGCAGGCATCGGATGACCAGGGCCGCTTCGTGCGGCAGGTCTCGTCGTTCCGCAACTGGATCACTGCGGACGGGACTGCTGGCCCAACCGGATCCGCCGGTTTCAAGGCCGAGGCGGGGCGCTATCGGCTCTATGTGGCGCTCATCTGCCCTTGGGCTTCGCGCACGCTGATTGCGCGCAAGTTGAAAGGGCTGGAGGGGCTGATCGCCGTGACCGTGGTAAATCCGGTGCTGACCGATCAGGGCTGGGTCTTTGGCGGCTATCCCGGTGCCGGGGAGGATCCGCTTCACGGTGCGCAGCACATGCATCAGCTTTACACCCACGCCGATGACAGCTTTTCGGGGCGCGCCACCGTGCCAGTGCTGTGGGACGAAAAGACCGACACGATGGTCAGCAACGAAAGTGCCGATATCGTGCGGATGCTCAACACTGCCTTTGCCGAACTGGTGCCGGGCAAGCCTGACCTCTACCCCGCCAATCTGCGCGACGCCATAGATGTGCTGAACGCCGATATCTATGACAGTTTGAATAACGGCGTCTACAAGGCCGGGTTCGCCTCGACCCAAGCCGCTTATGACGAAGCGGTGGCTGGTGTCTTTGCCATGCTGGATCGCCTCGAGGATCAGCTGACTGGTGACTTTCTGTTCGGGAACCGCTTCACCGAAGCCGATATTCGACTGTTCGTGACATTGATCCGATTCGATGCCGCCTACCACGGGCTCTTCAAGACCAATATCAAGCGCATTGCCGACTATCCGCGCCTGTCGGCCTATTTGGAGCGCGTGCTGCGCATTCCCGGCGTGCGCGGGACGGTCAACATCGACCACATAAAGGCCGGATATTACTCGATCAAGGCGCTGAATCCGGGCGAGATCGTGCCTGTCGGACCGGGTCATGTCACTGCACTTCTGGAGGAGATGAAATGACTATCGGGCCCGCAAAGCGCATCGTATTCCTGCATGGGGTCGGTGGGAGCGGTGATTCAATACACCCCTTGGCCCAACAACTGGACCTCGCTTTTGAGGCGCATTGCCCGGACGGCCCTCAGGCATTTGACATGGGTGCTGGGCGGCAATGGTTCTCGGTCAACGGCGTGACCGAAACAAACCGCCCTGCACGCGTGACCGAGGCCTTGCCAGCCTTTATGTCACTGTACCCTAATTAGTCAGAATTGGGTCTGAAATTATCCCGTATTATCAATGGCCGCATGTACCCTTAATTTTCATATTGTACCGTTAATTACCATACTGTACCCTTAATTGCAGTACGGTCGGAGCTGTGGATAAATGTCGGACTATTGGGCGGGGGAGTGTGTGGTAAACGAGCGTCTTGCGAAACACCGAGCAGCGGTTCTTCGGCCGATCTTGGAGCTTGAGAAGAGAGGTGAGCCGATCAGCACTGCTATCGGAGATGCAGCTTGGGAACTGGGCTTGGCGAAAAGCCACACATGGTCGCTCTACCGGCGTCTGAGAGAGAACGATGCACGCGCCACGGCGTTGGAGTTGGACCGTCGCGGGCCGAAACGTGGTTCGAAACGGATTGCCCAAGACGTCGAAATCATCATCGATGAGAGTCTGCGAAAATACTATCTGGTCCGCGAGCGTTCGAGCTTTCTTCGCATCTGGCGTGAGATCCGTGCCGAGTGCGAGGCGAAGGGGTTTCAGCGGCCGACCCGGAGAACGGTGAAAGCCCGTCTAGACGCTATGGATCAGCGAGAGGTCTTCCGGAAACGGCGTGGGGCAGAGGAGGCTGACAAGGTCTTTGCTGCGCGTCCTGGCCGCCTTGAAGTTTCAGTCCCGCTGGAAGTCGTTCAGATCGATCATACAACTTCGGACATCACGTTGGTCGACCACGTCAATAGACGGCCGCTTGCGCGCCCCTATCTGACGGTTGCCATTGATGTCGCGACCCGGATCGTTCTCGGGGCCTATGTCACTTTCGACGAGCCATCTGTCTTGTCGATCGCCCTATGTCTTGATCACTGCGTGCGCCGGAAATCGGTGCACCTCCCAGAAACACTAGAAGAGGTGGTTTGGCCAACGGCCGGCATCCCGAAGGCGATCCACGTCGACAATGCGCAGGAGTTCCACAGCGATGCCTTCAGCATGGCCTGCGAAGATTGGGGCATTGCTGTCGAGTATCGTCCGCTTGGCGGCAAACACTATGGCGGCCATGTCGAACGGCTGATCGGAACGACCATGGGGGCCGTTCATGTGCTGCCGGGGACTACGCAGTCTTCAATCGTCGAGAAGGGCGACTATGACAGTGAGAAGCATGCAGCCTTGACCCTGGTCGAGTTTGAGGACTGGCTTCACCTGGAAATATGCCGCTACCACAACACAGTTCACGAAGCCCTCGGGCGAACGCCGCTTGCAGCATGGGCGGACATGGGCGGCGATACTGCGGGACGGCAGGTTGTCGATGTCGATGCCTTTCGGACAAGCTTCCTGCCATTTGAGTGGCGTCAGCTCGGGCGCACCGGGATCACGCTCTTCGGGGTCCATTACTGGAGTGATGTCTTTGCGTCGTTGGTCGGGCGCAGGCATGGCAAGGTACAGGTGAAATACGATCCGCGAGACTTGTCGCAGGTCTGGGTCATCACCGGTGATGGCCGCGTGATCCCGGCACGCTACCGGGATCTCAGCCACCCGCGGATATCGCTTTGGGAAAGTCGGCGGGCCAGGAAAGAATGGCAGGATAAACATGGTGGCCGGATCAACGAGCGGGTCCTATTCCAATTGATTGACGCGCAACGGCGGCTAGCCGAAGCGGCGCGTCAAAAGACAAAGACTGCCCGGTTGGAAAACGAAAGAGACGCGCGACTTCCCCGCCATAAAGCGCGCCGCGATCCGTCGCGCGAGATGTTCGCGATCGACACGGGGAATCCTGATCTGCCAACCTATGAGATTGATGAGTTTAATGACCCCAGACGAAAGAATTGACCGTATCCGTGGCGACCATTGGATCGCGTTTGACCGTGCCACCATCGTACTCAACCGATTGACATCCCTGATGGAAATGCCACAGCAAAGCCGGATGCCAGGGCTGATGGTCTATGGCAGCTCTGGCATCGGAAAGACGATGATCGCCAAGCGCATGGCGAGCAAATATCCAACGCAGTACAACGCCCAGCTGGGTGCCACGAAGACACCCATACTACTGGTTCAGGCTCCGCCCGCGCCGGACGAAAGACGGTTCTATCAGCACATCCTGGCGACGATCGGGGCGCCGATGTGGGGCCGGCATACCGTGTCCGAGCTCGAGGTCCGCGCGCTTAGTCATCTTCGGGACATGGACCTTAGGATGTTGATGATCGACGAGGTGCACAATCTGCTTGCTGGCAGCTATCGGGAGCAACGCCGGTTCCTGAACATGCTCCGGTTCCTTGCCAACGATCTCCGTGCCTCGCTCGTCGTCTTCGGAGTGAACGAAGCTCTGGAGGCCGTTCGTGGAGACGACCAACTGGCCCGACGTCTGGACGAACACTACCTGCCGCTTTGGGAAGATGACGTAGAGTTCTCCCGGCTAATCCAAACGTTAATCGCCGCGATGGCGCTCGAACAGCGTTCAGGCCTGACGGTCGCGTCGCTTCGGACGATCCTGAAGGTTACCGGGGGAGTGACTTCGCGTGTGTTCATCATGATCAAGTCTCTGGCTATCGATGCGATCGAAACCGGAGAAGAGCGGGTCACGGACGAAGCAGTTCAGGCCTGGCAACCGGTTTGGACGAAGCACGCCTGGAACATTCCTCGCCAGCCCGCCGCTGCATTCGGATGACGGTCAGACCACTACCGTTTCGACCTCCACCCATTCATGATGAGCTTTTGTCTAGCTGGATCAGTCGATTGGCGAACGCCAACCATTGTTCAGTTGAAGAGTTTTGTGGCTATCTGGGTTTGGGGCAGGGCAGGGTGCCGGAATGTACGAGTGACCTAGGGGTCGTGAACTGGTCGCGGACTTGTGCGGCACTTCAGCGACCCCAGATTGAGATCGCTGCCATGACTTTTCCTAGTACGATGTATCATTCCGCGCGATACATGTCGCTGGATGACTTCCAGTATTGCTTGGGGTGTGTTGAGAAAACGCCAAATCTGGTTCTTCGCCATTGGCGCTTTGTCTGGTCGCTGACATGCGAAGCCTGCGGTCGGACCCTCGCAGCCAAAAAACCAGCCAAATACGTATCAGGCAGACTTCGTGCTCAAGCTGTACGCGGCTCGGCAACTCTAAAAGCAGCTGTGGCGAGCAACGATTACAGACGATTGCGTCGGATAGATTTGACCCTGCATCTCATGACAGTGCTGGGGACCGGGCATTTGGGTTCACTCACCTCCAGGAACGAGCACGAAAGGCTACTTGCTCTTGCCGCAGTCAATGTCGGCACGACCCGTCCCTTGTTAGGTGCCGCCGTCGTCCTGCGAGGAAACGACCGGGCGGCTCGGGAGTTGCGCCGCGTCTTTCCTCAGCATCGTCGGGTGATCGAGAGGATCCGTGGATTGTCGCAGGACCTCGATCGACGGCTTCCTAGACTGAGTGAAACAGGGCATCCGACTAGGCAGGAAACGCATGGATCGTGTCGCCCAAATGCATCGGAGAGCGCTTTGCAGGCAGCTCGTAAGGCCATCTCCGAGCTCGGACACGACGCAAATCGTCAAGCGCTTCTGATGCGCGCCGATGAAATCTGGAAACGCTCAAAAGGGGTCAAATCCTGAAGCGAGCAGCCTGTGGATATATTGCAATTAAGGGTACAGAATTGCTCCAAAATGCCCTGAAACCGCAGAATCTGATTAATTAGGGTACAGTGACAGCAGCGGCCTGGCGGAAGGCTTCATCTCGGTGTTCGGGGGTGTCGTTCGCGAAGGGGTCCATAATCAGGCGTGTGCCACGATCTGCTGGACGACCGGGTGCATCCAGGCCGGGACATATCGGCTTTGCTTTGCAAGCTGCACACGATCCTTGGCATCCAGCACGCGCGCGATCTTTCCGATCACCTGATCGTCGACGCGATCCTTGCCGACATAGCGAAGCGCCTGAAACACAGTGCCCGTTTTAGACCCGGCGCCGACCAAGGTCTTCGGGGCGGCATTGCGAAACTGGATCACCTGCCGTCCGACCTTCTTGGTTCGAGTCGGCCCGTTGGTCATGTAAGTCGGGTTGGATGGGACTTGGGTAGACAGACCCAACTGGTTCGCCGCCATGGCCGGGGAGGGCTGCAGAACCTGGTTGTCCTTCCGGGCAACGGCGTGTGCGATGTCGTTAACAGAGGGTGCCAAGGCACCGAAACGGGGGCTGTGCTTGGGATAGTCGTAGAGCCCACGTGTCAGTCTCCGGATCAGGTCTTGATCCGCCAGACGCGACAGCGCCTGATCCACGCTTGCGCGCGAGCCGATATCGAGGAAGTCCGACGGCGCGAAGATGGCGCCCCGGCCTTTTCCAACAATGCGTTGTTTGATTTTCGACGTGATCATGGTTCAACTCCTTGTCAGAAAATAGGGTATGTTTTTCTGAACGTCAAGATGGAGAGGTTTCGGCAGGGAGGGCGGGAACCGGAAGTTCGCTGCAGATGCGAGAATTTAGTCACGTCTTGTCAAAAGCAGTCTTTCAGAATCGTTTGCGGTCACTGGTCTAGTAGAAACCAATCACCTTAAAGGTGTGGACCGCGAGGCGACGATGCGGCATATTTCAAACGAGATAATCAGGGCAGGATCTGCCCCAAAAAACAAATTTTGAGAGAGCGGTAAGTGGGCGAAACGTTATTCAAACAAATCCATAGTACTGCTGACGCACTTATCGATATTGTGTTTGTCCATGGGCTTTCAGGAGATGCCCACTCAACATGGGATTGCGGTGGGGCGGACGGCTTTTGGCCACAATGGCTTACCAACGACATTGGTCCGTGCAACGCCTATTGCTTAGGTTTCGGTGCGGCTGTGTTCGAAAAGTGGGCAAAGAAAGAGATGGATATGTTCGAGCGCGCCGACAACGTTCTTGAACAATTTGCCGGTAAGGGGCTCGGCAAACGCCCACTGGTGTTCGTCACTCACAGTCTTGGTGGCATTCTTGCCAAGATGATCTTGCGCGCATCAAAGGACGCTGACGACGAGGACTGGGCGGCCGTATCAAGCGCAACCAAGCTCGTGATTTTCCTATCAACACCACACATTGGTGCATCCATTGCCAAAATCGTGGACGTTGTACCAGGCGCATCAAAGCACATAAAACTATTGGGCAATGAAACGGGTATGCTGGAAGATCTCAACAAAGCTTACCGGAAGTTCTGCGCCGCAAACGCCGATCATGTGACAAAGGTCTACTACGAGAAACACACTACCTACAAATCTGTCCTCGTCGTTTCAAGAGAGTCTGCCGATCCAGGGATCCCAGGTGCAAACCCTGTGGCTGTCGATCGAGATCATATTTCGATTTGCAAACCCAAGGATCGCGACGATGTCGTGTATCGTGGCATCAAGCGGCATATCGAAAAGACACAGAGCACCGCGACTGCCTCAAACGGTATGATGGCTTTCTCCGTTTATGGCGAGAAATCCGAGCGGGACCGGCGCGATCTCCTCCAAAAGCTGATTGATGCCGACCGAGAGGGCGAATACGATTACGCTAATGATGCCCAGAATAAGTTCGCGCGTAGTTACGCTAAAACGGGACTATTTACTGCAGCGAAAGAAGACCACGATGCGCTCCTTGCCGAGATAGAGACGCGGTTTGTGACCCACGTGTTCCATCCGCATATCTGCAAGGACGCACCAGAAGATGATGTGCGAAAAGCCCTTCAGGACAACGTTCTAGACCCTCTTACGGCAAAGGGCTTTGGTGAGACGAAGTTTCCAGCCTCAGCGGTCCTGTCCGGATTATATTTTTTGACCGAACAATGCCATATTCGATGGGATAAGCCGGCATGAGTGCGCGGCTTTGGTACTCCCAGTTTGATGTTTATGATTGTGTCCGACGTTTGGGTGGATTGCTGCTCGAATGGCAGCAACCAGTTCATCTTGAGCGGCTCTATATTCTGGACTTCTTTTTTGCCAACGCGCCCCTGCTCCACCGTGTTACCATGACGGCTAATGTTAGAAGTGCGTTCCGCGATTTGGCAATTCCAAAACCAGATAAGGTCTTTTTGTCCTACCCTGCTTCACCTCTTCTCTTTCACCAAATGGAGAGCGCTCAAACATCAGCTCTGCGGGCCCTTGCGGGCAAAGGTCTTCTGAATACTGAGAGCTTTGCAGACAAATCCGCCGAGTTAAGTACGCTCGGATCGTCTCTGTTTGTAGACATCAAAAACCGTGCCGATAGTGCTCAAGAGATCGGTTTGGCGCGTTTTCTTGTCAATCAATATTCAGCTAGCCATGACAACGGTATGAGCAGCCTACGCTCAAGCTGCGGATTGCGCAGGAGCGTCTGATATGGCCAGCCGTTATCTCCAAATCAATCGACTACGCATCATGCGGCGGGGTCACGCTGCCTACGACCAGAACTTCCATCCCGGCGTCAATATTATCCGCGGTGAAAACGGCTCCGGTAAATCCACGATCTCAGACTTTATCTTCTTCGTTCTGGGCGGAGAGTTTGATGATTGGAAGGACGTGGCCAGTCGTTGTGACGAGGTACAAGCTGAGATTGAGACGTCAAAGGGAAAACTGGTTCTGAAACGGGCCACATCGTCTGCCCAACAGCCTGTCGCTGTCTTTTTTGGGGGTTTCGAAGACGCCATAAAAAGTGCTTTGGACAGATGGGAGTCCTTCCCACTCCGGCGCTCCGGAAGCAAGGAAAGCTTCTCCCAGGTTATGTTCCGGACGCTCGGAATCCCCGAGGCCCAAAGTGACGGAGCGTCCAACATCACGATGCACCAGCTCCTGAGGCTCTGTTATTCTGATCAACGCACCCCAGCGATGCGGATATTCAGGTACGAGTCATTCGACACCCAAAGCATTCGTGAGGCTGTTGGCGATCTGATCTGCGGTATCAGTGGATATGAGCTCTACGAACTTGGATTGGAAATTCGCAACAAAGAGAAAGCGTTCGCAAAGATCGATGCCAAGCTCTCCAGTCTTTTGGGCGCACTCAAGCTCGAAAATGCCCTCGCAACGCCTGCCTCTATCAATGCTAAGCTTCAAGAACTGACGACCGAAAAAGCACGTCTACACGCTGAGATCGGGAACGTTGACCGCTATGTCGATACCGGAGAAGTCGGGGATTTCTTGACGGAGCGGAAGACAGCGCGCACGCGGCTGTCCAAACAACGAGATACCATCACTGCCCTTGAGGATGACATCAGCGAAGCAGAATTTGAACTGAGGGAAATAGCCCAGTTCCAAAACTTCCTTGAAGAGCAAACGGCAAAGTTGGCAGCCGCACAACTGTCTTTTGATGTTGTCGGAGCCATCGCATTCAGCCATTGCCCAGCTTGTGGCAAAGAAATTGTCGCTCCAGATGTCGAAGGTCAGTGCCACGTCTGCAAAGAGGATCTAGATCCGGACATTGAGAAGGCACGCTACAACCAAATCAGACTTGATCTGGAGATTCAGTCGCGTGAAACCAGTCAACTGTTGAGCCAAAAAAATGGATCTCTGACCGAAAAACTGACTGAAATTCGGAAGAAGCGCAGCGAGCACAAGCGCGACCTTACGCAATACCAAGTCAAATACTCTGGTCCAAATGGGCCACGGGAAGCCTTTTTGGCCGCACGCACCAATCGAATTGGTCACATCGATGCGGAAGAGGCCTATCTGCTGTCAAACCTGCAAGTTGCAGAAGAGATCGAAGCGCTGAGTGCAGAGAAAGCTTACGTTCAGAAGGAATTGGACATCAAGAACGCGCGCGCGGCAGCGTTGCGCACTGCGGCCGGAAAGAGGCGGACGGTGGCGCTATCCAGTGTATCGCGGATTGCTGCTGCGATCTTGAGATCAGATCTTCCAAGACAAGATGAATTTATTGCAGCACAGGACGTTTCGGTTAACTTCAAGAATGACGCGAACTCCGTCGATGGCACTTACAATTTCGCGGAAAGCAGCAACGTCTTTCTCAAGAATGCAACGATTTTTGCTTTGTTTCTCGCGGCCATGAAGGACGATACGTTCTATCATCCGAGGTTCCTTTTGTTTGACAACATCGAGGACAAGGGCATGCAAGAGGAACGCAGCCATCTCTTTCAAAAGCTGATCGTTGAATATGCAACAGCGTTTGAAGCACCGTTCCAAATCATTTTCACAACGTCGATGATGAACCCTGCGCTAGAGCTCCAGGATTACGTCGTGGGCCCAGCATATACCCATGAAAATCGCTCGCTTGATCTGGGTATTCCAGTTGCAGACGGTTTGACCTCACTAGATTAGCAAAATCTGATTTCGGATCGAGAACAATAGACAACTAGCTGCACTGAAAAACTCGAAAGCCCATAGGACCGCTCATAGCGTGGCGTTCAAATTGGTTCCCCAGACAAACAGCAACCTACTAATGATGGCCCGAACACAATATGGTCGACGTAAATGCTCTCCGCAATCCAGCAATCGCCTTAGGCGGGCTCACTGGCTTAGATCGCGTGTTCACCTTTCACTATGACGAAACCAACAACATCCGTCGACTGCATCTGACTCCAAACGGCCTTAACGTCAGGGCGCCACAGTGTTTCGTATTGGGTGGCATCGCGCACGCCGGACTTGCACCAGCGCTTGATTTCGAAGACCTACGAGCTGCATTTCATCTGCAGAGATCGTCCGTAGAACTAAAGCTAAAGCAACTCGGCAAAGGCGATTTTCTTGCACTGCTTAATGCTCCCAAGGTCGGCACCTTCCTCAACTGGCTGAACAACTCCAACGCCTTCATCCACTTTCAGGTACTCGATCCGATGTACTGGTCACTGGTTGATGTGATCGACTCAATCATAACCGAGCATGGAAGCAATGAGTTGATCGGGATCGCACCGCTGCTAAAGAACGACCTCTACTGGCTTCTCCGCAATGACCCTGCTGAGACCGCAGAAATCCTTGGTCGCTATACTTATCCGGACGTAGGCCGCGACAGACGCGCTGAGTTCATCGTGGAACTGCAGGTTATCCTCGA
This sequence comes from Sulfitobacter sp. M05, assembly GCF_029285175.1. GTDB lineage: Bacteria > Pseudomonadota > Alphaproteobacteria > Rhodobacterales > Rhodobacteraceae > Sulfitobacter. Next base: position 38,265 of record NZ_JABEDH010000007.1, read on the forward strand.
TGCGCGCCAAAATTTGTTTCCCGAATTTAACTTCCAAATGTTGAAAGGCTTACTAAAGATTGCGGCACGCCTTGAAAGCTTACCTTACCTGGAGGATGAGCGCCCCAATGTCCTAATCGACGGTTTCGGCAGCTTCTATCTGCACCGGCTAGCCCTGTTCAAACACTCCAATCACATCCTCGACATTGAACCTTCCATTCAAGACTTTTTGGCTGGCCTCGAACTGAAGGACGATGACGCTTCGCTTTCGAATTTTAGTTTCGTGGACTCTCGGTCCGCACCTTGGGTCCAAGTCTCCGATGTGCTTGCAGGGCTGCTCGGCAAGCTATTTATTTTCGCGAGTAATAACGATCTCGACGAGATTTTCGTTTCTCTTTCACGATTAAACAGTCATCAGCGCGCCGCCCTCGATACACTAATTGGCCTAGTAGATCGATCGACCGAAGAGTGCCCGGCGTTTGTTCAATATGTTAACTCCTTGGAAGACCAAAGTCGGCTCGCAGCAATATTCAATTCCTAGTCGGGCTTGATGCCACATTTGGCTCTCGTCGAGCCTACTTCGAATCAGAGAGGAAAGTCTCGTGGCGTAGAGGGAAGACCGGCTGTTCATGTGCCCATGGCCAAGGCATGGTAATCGCAAGGAACCATGGTAAGTAAAGTACCTTCGCCTAGGATGGATGATGTGTACATGACTTGCTTCCGTATCGACGAAAGCGGCTATACCGGATTTGACCTGCTCAACGCCGATCAGCGGTTTCAGGGCGCGAGCGCTATTGCCATCAATAACGACGACGCTGAGCGGCTGATCAAAGAGCATTTTCCACGCCTGCAGGCACCAGAGCTCAAGTATAATGCCCTGTCACGGCGCGCTTCCAATCATCCGCGTCTGCTTGGTCTGCTGAAAGACCTTTTGAGCGATTTCGATTGTGTAACCTATGTGGCCGACAAGCGATTTATGCTGACGCTCATGTTTGTCGATTATTCGGTCGAGCCCTTTTACTACGAGCGCGGTGTTGACCTGTACGAGAATGGCCAGAATTACGCGATGGCCGCCATGCTTCACATGGCAGGGCCCGCCCTACTGGGAGAGACAGAGTTTGCGGCGCTGATGGATGCGTTTCAACTTGCGATGAAAGAGAAGAACCCGCAATCGCTCCAGAAATTGGTTGAAGCTGCCGAGGCCACCAATTGGCGAGAGCTTCCAGAAGTTCTGGGCCCGCTCGCACAATATGCAGACCGCGACTGCCTTTCGGCCATTTCCACACCCGGCGTATCTACCGATATTGCCATTGTAGTCCTGATATCGCTGATTACACGTATGGAGGTCATGGCCAAGGGAGTCTATCGGGTTGAGCATGATCAGTCCAAGAACCTCTTGACCTATCACAATCTCCTGCAGCGGTACATCGAGAACGACGAAGAGGTGGAATTCCGCGCTACTGAAATCACATCGCTGCGGTTTCCACTCAAGCTCGATGAAGTCGTGCAAGTTGACTCGAAATCAAGTCCCGCGGTTCAACTCGCCGATGTCATGATCGGCGCTGCAATCGAAGCTGGCAACACCCTCACGGGCTTGCGGGCTGGTGGGTTAGATCCAGAGGCTTTAATGCTACTTTATCGCGAGGATCAGTTCATCCATATGTTGCCATCGATAGATTTTGAGGAACAACGGCGGTTTCGCTCAGGGAGTCAGAACAGTCAGGCCATTGATTATCTAGCCTCAAATATCTTCGGAAAGAGGCGCTGAAACACCTGCAAGAATGCATAAAGGCGATTGAATACCCGAGACGGGCATTCAGAGGCGCTACCGAAGTCTGCACTTTTTACTCTCGCAGCGAACGGCAGCTATGCGGGCTGCCACCGTAGCATCACGCAGGTAGGGCTAATGTCCGCAATGGGCCGGACTGAATAGACTGGATCAGTCGCAGTTTGGCGATGCGGCATTAACGTCTAAATCCCCTATGACCTAAATTCGTTGTCGGTTCGCGATCCGATCAAAGAAGTGTACCGGCAAGCGAGGGCCCTTTCTTCTCACCTTGGAATGGTTTGCGAACCTGTTTTCCGTAACTCCTCAGTCATTGCGTAGCTACTTGTTGACCGGACCTTCTCGAACAAAATGTTCTCCATCTGGTTTTGTACAAGGTCGTCGATTGTGATCATCGATTCAGGGGTAACAAGCGTTGCTACGATTCCTCGTATGTTGCCGACTTGCTTGGCATATCGCCCCAAAGCAATCCGAGTACTATCGAAATAATCATGTAAAGAATTGAAGACCTCCAGTATCGCTGCGCGGTCCTCTTCACCAAGCGATTCAAGCGTGCTGTCATCAAAGAAAACAGGTTGGGAGCTGTACGCCGCTGCTCTCATGCCAACGACCGCTAAAAAGTTTAACTCGCACTGATAGTACAGATTTAGAACATCATCCAACTGGTCTGAAGTCAGAGTGCCGCCGTCGGAAATATCATCATGTATGGCGCGAATGCTTGAACCGATACTCTTTATGGGAAATCCTTTTTCAACGCTCTCGAGTAGGCTCGACATCAGTTTGCAGACCAGAAGCTCTTTTTTCCGTGTCGTATTGATCAGAACATTGAGCTCCTGTCGGTAAGTTGAGGTGTCCTTCCAGTTTCCAACACCTTGTTTGATTCTAAGCCAAGCGCGAGCATGGTTGTTTACGACATCTAAAATTTGGTCACTGATAATATCCAGTACCGAGGCCGCTTCAGATGCCGCGATTGAGAAGAACGTGTCTTGCGTCGGAAGTACATCCAAGAAGCCATCAAACGTACTGATGATATCGTCGGCAACGGCCATTGTCTTTCGCATCATCGCCGAAGACTTTTCAGTTGAAAGGCGTTGCTGAACAATTGAGGGCATCGATGTAGCCACATCGCTAGTGAAGTACGTCGGACCAAGGATTAGCTGTTGCCAACCGTTCTCCAACAGAAGCGCGTACAGGGGGCCTGGAAAAATCTGCCGTCCAGCTGGAATTAGAGACTGATCGACCAGTCCTGTACGTTTCAATATCTTGCCTGCTGTCACAGAGCATATCGAATAGCCCAAGCGCTCCGGTGTGTCCTGTATCGTATCCCTTAAAGCGTCCTTGAGGGCATATTTCTCGTCTAAGTAGAAGAGCGCGGCATCAATGATTTTGCCAGCATCTTCGTGTCGCATGTTGGGGTTCCGAAGGACGAAGCGTTGTTCATCTTCAGGTCGTGTCGCAAGCCATTCTGCGAAAGTCAAACTATACGACTCTTCGCCTAACATCGCTTCCATGATATCTGTGGGGCTTACAATACAGGCAACATGCGCCTTCTCTGGGTGAGGGAAACGCCGCAACCGTTGATAGCCCTCAATCGGAAGTGACCGCATCTTATTCGTCGTAAAGACCAAGTCGCCAGCAAGCGCATGGGGATAGTCCAAAATGCTCCACATATTCATTCAAAGTCTCCGCTTCCGGCAACTTAAATGGTTGCCGGCATGTACTGCGCAAGTGCTCAGGGTATTTTGGTGTTTTCGATTTTCTCAAAGACTATCAGAAATTCAGGACCATCGCTAGAGCAACCCAGTTGTTGTCGGTGAAAACAGTGGCCCTGTCTATCTTTTTGAACATAGATCGTTGGCTCAGACAGCATCGCTGGAGACTGTCAATGAATGGCCGCTATGCGGGCTGCCGTCGCAGCATTAGTTGAAGTTGCTAGAGGTCGGCTTTGGGCCGTTGGTGACCGAGCGTGTTCGGCCCATTCCGGACCTTGGCTCCGTTTGGCAAATGCTGCAATTGCAGCGCGCATTGCCGACGTTCGCGGCTTGAGTTGCTGTGATCGCAGTCTATCGCCTCGAGTACGACAGTCGTGTAAACACTCAGCGAACAGTACCAAGCGGACACCATGTCGAAGTTGAAGCCACATCACCAAGAATGGTTGAAAGTAGACTGGGTTACAGTCCTGGACGCGAAGCTATTGACGAGGCTTGAGTTCAACCAGCTATTTCAGATCCGAGGTGCTTTGAATGAACGCAAGTACTACACCTACATTCTGTGGCGAAGCGATTTGGGAAAACCTGTTCCATTCTACGTTGGTAAAGGAGTCAATCGACGTGCGGCCCAGCACACCGCACCGTCCGAAAACCATAACAACCGCAAATGGAACATCCTTAAAAGTCACAAAGCTCAGGAACTTGAAGTATTTACATCGATTGCAGACACATTCGAAGTTGAAGAGGATGCATATGACGCCGAAGCAGAATTGATCGACCTTATTGGGCGGAAAGATCTTGGTGCGGGCCCTTTGGCGAACCGAACCGACGGCGGAGACGGAACTCGAGGCCACGTTGCGAAACGCGGCGGTGAGAGCGCTTCTGCACGCCCAGTGGTTATCGAGGGATTTCCCTATGGAAGCTTGACTGAAGCCGAAGATGCTACCGGCGTGACGGGAGGCGCACTGGCGCAGAGGATAAGATTTGGCTGGCCGGGTCATTTCTTTCAAGATGAAGGGCAGCAACCTACAAAAGAAGGCCTACTCTTCCGCTACAAAAAGCGCGTGCGAGTGCCGGAAGGCGAATACGAGTCACTTTCAGCGGCCGCTGAGGCGACTGGCGAGCCGTTCAGAAGGATCTACAAACGCATCAACTACGGCTGGCCAAGCTACTACTATACCGAGGAAGGACAACGTCCGAGAGTAAGTCGTTTCAAACCGTGTCGCGTTAACGGCCATGATTTTCATAGCCATCAAGCTGCAGCCCAGTCTATAGACATCTCGACCGCAGCTTTCGCAGTGCGGATTAGAAGTACCAACTACCCAAACTATTTGGATACTACCGGAACCATTCCCAAAACTGCTCGAAACCCTTTTAACCACGTGAGAACCTGGATCGCTGGTGAGGAGTTCGACACAGCGAGCGAAGCTGCTAGGCATCTCGGTATTGAACCCGGAACTCTGATTGCTCAGCTCAAGTCTTCGAACTTTCCAGATCGGATCGGTGAAGGCGTAACGAAACAAGTCAGGAACGCGGCATTGGCCAAACTTGCTGTGCCTGTAACTATCCGCGGTGTCTTATATAATACTCTTTCAGAAGCTAGCCGAGCTGATCGAATTGACATTAGTACGCTCAAGAAGAGATGTAGAAGCCCTTCGGAACCTGAGTATTCATCCCCTGATCCCGACTTGGCAGTTGTCCAACCCAAAGACGGACGGCCCGCAAAGATTCAAGTGGTTATCTATGGCATCACATACAAATCGGTGAACGCTGCGTATCAAGCTACCGGTATCGCCCGGGCTGAGATTAAGAAGCGTATCGACGACGACGCTTGGCCGAACTTTGGGCGCTTACATGAGCTATAAAATTTGATCAGATGCCCCAACAACACAGGACTGACTCCGTCCTCATTGCCTGCTCACCTGAGTGCTAGGACTGCGGCACTATAAACGCTTCTAAATATCGGTGCAGAATCTAAATGGGCGGAGCGGCCCTTAACGGCCATTGGCTACCACCCGCCGTCGCTGCGGTGCGGCCCGTCAGACCAGACTTTCGCTGCAACTGCGAAATCGAGTGATGGGTGAATTCACACAGTGCGGACAAAGTCAACTTTCGCTGCAAATGCGAATCTCAGAGTCTTGTATGGAAAAAGCAGAAGTTCGGCATAACGACGCAATGTATGAACGGCGAGAAATTGCTCAGAACTTCCAGCAACAATTTCAGTTTTTGGATACGTACCCAATGCTACAGTGAGCCAAGGAAAGAGGTGCGAAGTAGTCTCTAATCTATCAATCCAAAATACTGTTCAAACGAGCGATCTTAAATCTACAGCTTCACTTTGACGATTGCTTGGAATTAGAGCAAGTTCGCTGATATGATCGTTTCCGCTCATCTTCAACAACTCATGCCCGAATTTCTGGCATATGCCCGATCGATAACGTCTGCCTCTGATAGTGCGGAAGATCTCGTTCAAGACGCCATAGAGCGTGCCTTGCGCAGCAATAATAAGCCAGACGTTTTGGATCAACTTCGACCATGGATGTTTCGGGTCATCCGTAATCTGCATTACGATGAATTGAGAAAATTACGTGTGCGCCGGGAATATTCTGCCGGTATGGGACGTCTATCTGAGGAAAGCATGCAAACGGGAGATCATGCGCGGGACGTGCTGATCCGCCGTGCATTCGAAAAACTGCCGCCAGACACCCGCGAAGTGCTTTTTCTGGTGGATATTATGGGTTTGAAATACGCTGAAGCGGCAAAGGTGATGGATGTGCCCAACGGCACGGTGATGAGCCGGTTAAGCAGGGCACGACGCGCGCTGTTAGAACTGGTGGAAGGGCCCTCCGAGGACCGCAAGAGTAATGGACGATGACACAGATAACGGAACAAGACTGGGAATTGGTGAGTGCCTTTGCAGATGGTGAATTGCGAGGTGATGATGCTGCACGCCTTGAACAACGGCTCCGCAACGAACCGGAATTACAGGCGGCACTTGCGTCAATCACCGAGATGTCACAGGCACTGTCTACCTTGAAGCCAGGCCAAAATAATACGTCACAACCCGCAAACTCAAATCGGCGTCCGTATCGCTGGATCGCTGGCGCGGCTGTCGCTGCTTCGATTGCGGTGGCGGTGTTTCTGGCCCCTCAGCAAAGTGTCCAAGACCCGTTGGACATTCACAATGCCTACACGGCCCAGACTTTTCCGGCGCCAACGCTGAATGACCTCCGTTCTGTATCCAACGCTGAGACAGATGGCTTCCCCAGTTTGCGGGATGCGAACATGGTGTTGGTGGTTACAAGTACAGCTGATGCAACAGCTTCAGCTCACTACGTTGGAGAGAATGGATGCCGTTTGACTCTTTTGCGTGGGATTGGCGCTCCCCCGCAGCCCATCCAGACCCTGCAGTCTGCAGAATGGACTGTAGGTGAGCAGTGGTATCAATCTTTGGCAACTGGCATGGATCAAGTGAAATTTGATGCGTTGACCGTATATTTACAGCAATCCACCCAAGACCAACGTAAACCTGCGACTGTGCTTGCACTATTGGGTGCAGTACGTGGCGCAACACCCTGCGCATAATTTTCGCTCCTACTTATCATAGCAGGAGCGATTACCTTGGGCGCGCGCAGGACAGTTAATTTAAGGGTCGAGGGAAATTGGGACGATCTTCGTTATAGTGCTTGGCAAGATAGTCGAGGATGATTGTGCGATCGGGTTCGTCTATTTCTGACATGCCCTGTTCTTCGACCATCCATTCAAAGGATTCGTCCCAATGCTCGCGCGTTAATCCTTGTTGGGCGACGATCATCTCGGAGTGACAGGCCGTACATGCATAAAACGTTTCCTCAACACCCGGCGCAACTTTCAAAACCCCGAATTCAGGATCTTCTTCTGGTAGCGTGGCTTCAGCGGCGGCTGGCGTCGCACCAAATTCCATTGAGGTATCGGACAATGTATTCAGATAGGCGATCAAGTTGGCGCGATCATCATCTTTTCTCAGCCCTGCGAACCCCATTTTTGTGCCTTTGACCTCGGCCTTGGGTTTGGCGAGGAAGGCGTCCAATCGCTCGGGTGTCCAATCGCCACCATATTCGGTCAGCGCGGCTGAATACTTAAATCCGTCAACTGTCGCGACAGATGCGCCAACGATATTGTAGAGGTTCGGACCAACCTTGTTTTTGCCATCTGCTGCGGCAACGTGGCAGGCTTTGCATTTGCGAAAAACGCTCTCCCCTTGCGACACATCCGCCGAAGCAAGCGCATCGGTGAGATCAGCAAAGGCAGGAAGGGGTGACAAAAGCGTAGCACCAAGGGCCAGCGCGCCCAGGTTCATCTTACGAAACATAGAAATCTCCAGAATTTAATTCGGCGGGCACAACAAAGCGCCCGCCTGATTAGATTAACTCACCCGCAGGCCGACGCGGTGCATGGTGTTGTTGAGATACCCTTTGGGGTTCCAATCAATCGCAAATGGCTGCATGTCGTCTTCGCTGTCTGTGGCGCGCGCCCAAACCTCGTAATATCCTGCAATGGGGAAGGTCACGTTTGACCGCCAGTTTTGCCATGCGCCTGAATTGACCGGTGCGTCCATATCGGCATCCTGCCAAGTCGCGCCAAAGTCGATGGAAATTTCGAGCTTATCGACGGTCCTGTCACCTGACCATGCATGGCCACGTACTTCAGTCTCCATTCCGGATGCAGCACCGTTGGCGGGGAATGTAACCAGCGACTTCACAGGCATCCGCTCAATGATAACGAAGTCTTTTTTGTCCACGTCCTCACCTGGCTCGACCGGACGATTGGGCACACGGTAGGCGGTGCCGGTCATTTTCGGTCCATCGTGAACGATGTCGCGCAGCTGGATGCGTGTCAGCCATTTCTGCGCTGTAGACGCAGGCCAGCCCGGTACAACAAGACGCAAGGGTGCGCCGTTCAACGGGTGGAGTGCATCGCCGTTCATCTCGAACGCAATCAAGATGTTGTCAGTCATCGCCTTATCGATAGGCATCCCGCGAGAAATAGGCAGTTTGTCAGGATCGCCTGATAAATGCGCGTCTGCACCGTAATGCGCAGTATAGATCGCGCCTGCCTGCACGCCAGCCTTCTCCAGCACATCTTTCAGACGCACACCTGTCCATTCAGAGCAAGCAACTGCACCATAGGTCCACTGGTTGCCTTTGGCAGGCGGATTGAAATATCCCCGACCATTGCCTCCACATTCGAGCGTCAAAGCCATTGTTACGACTTCAAATTGATCACGCAGATCGGCGATGGTCAGTTCCATCGGTGCATCAACAAAACCGTCGATGGTCAGCGTCCAAGTCGCTGGATCGACGTCTTCGGGTGGAATGCCATTGTTGCGCACAAAGTGCCGCGCGGTTGGCGTTATTGCATCGTCGAGAAATTCAGGGGGTGTTTCGGCATTGATCGGTCGATCGTTTAGCAATGTCAGACCATCCTTACCCATCAAAATGTCGTCCTGTGCGAAGGCAGCAGGGACAAACCCGATGGGCATCTTATCTGAAAACGGGATTGATGTCCCAACCATAGCCGCCATCGTGGCATAGCCGGTGCGTTTCAGAAATCCGCGACGGTCAGGATTGGCGACGCGGCCAAAAAATTCCTTGTCCGCTTTTTCAGGATCTTTCGAAAAAAATCCGTGGACCGTTTTGTTTTTGTCATCATCGAGTGCCATATGTTCCTCCCTGGCAGTGCCTCGGTATGCAATCGCGCACCCAAGGTCTTTCGATATTGACGTACGGGCCGCGGGTTTTATTCCCGCAGCCCTACACCTTTTCTTAAAAAACGCTTCTTAACGAACCCATCCCTCTGTTTTCATGAGACTTTGGGCCTCGTCTGTTATCAGGAAATCAAGGAACATTTGCGCTTCAGGGTCGGCATCGGGTGCGACGGCCACATTCACATCGCGCCAAATCTGGCGGTCATCGTCGATTTGTACCATGTCCAGTACGTCCGGATGTGTGATCGGCCAATTTGGCCAAGTGATCCAGGCGTCAGCATCCATCTCTTTGAATGCCTTGAAACTTGCGCCGGAACCGAGGCCATAACTCACAATGTTCTTCCGAAACGCGCGCACATCTTCAAGGTTGCCTGTACGGCCAGCCACGTCTTCCCATGTGCCGGTGCCGGAGGTATTGTAGACACCAGAGCCTTCAGTCACCACAATCTTGATCCCGTCTTTCAGCAAGTCATCGAAACCGTCGATACCTTTGGGATTGCCCGCCTTCACAGCGATCACTGTCGGACGAATATAGATCGGATCAACCTGATCGGGCGAAAATGTCAGGTACGTCTGCAAAAACGCTGTCATCGACTGTTCGGATGTACCCCAAAGAATATCAGCATCCGCCTGAGCCGCTGCGGACCATTTGGATTCTGGGCCTGCAATAATTTCAACTTTGTTGCCAGTCTGCGCCTCCCAAACTTCGGCGACTTTCTTGAATGCGGTATGTGGACCCCCAGCACCATAGAGCTTAACGATGCCGTCCTTTGGCATGTGTTTGATCGCTGAATCATAAAGCTGGGTATCTTGGGCCAGCGCTGAGTTCGCAATCAATGCAGTTGTTGCAAGAATGGCTATTGTTCGCATTTTGTGTTCCTTCCGAAAGGTTGAGGCAGCACTTGTTGGTGTCGCTTGCAATATTAACGTGCGAGCGCCCTGAATTCTTCCAAAAGAAATGTCAACTGTACGAGAAAAGCGTAATTCCAGCTGGTGTTTCGACGCCGCTTCCATAGCCAAAGTGAGGGAAAATGGTAGTGTCTTGAGCGGCTGCGTGAAGAAGTAATAAGCAGAATTCGGCACTGCTTTTTCAACGGTATGGGTTCACTGCCGCCATTAGATCGGTCGCAGCATTTTTGAGTTCAATCGACACACGGACGTCGGCTTGTTCACGTCCGCGGTTCAGATCACGCATATGCAGCGAATGTCTGGTATCCGCCCTCATTGCTCAAGAGCACTAAGAATATCCGCCCGCTCTAACGCTCTTTGCAGCGCAGTGTTCGAAACCCGCACATAAATCTCTGTGGTCCTGAGACTGGCATGCCCCAGCAATGCCTGCACCATCCGAATATCGATGCCTTCCTCGATCAACAGCGTTGCGGCCGAATGGCGGAACCGGTGCGGTGTTAGATGCGGCACGATCCCCAAGCGATGTGATAAAACTCGCAGCCGTTTCCGGAAGGTTTGCGACCGCAGCCGACGACCAACCGCATTCAGGAACAGCGGCGATTTCGGGGAGCCGTGCTTGGAGCGATCTATGCAGTATCGTAGAAACGCGTCCTGCAGCTCCGCATTCGGTACAAACACAATGCGTTCTTTGTTGCCTTTGCCGCGGACGATCATCTGCGACGCATCAGCAGAGACATCGCGGATCTTCAGGGTGGTGAGTTCGCTGATCCGCAACCCGGTTACAATCAGCAGCTTGATGATCAGGTGTGTGATTTCCTGATCTGCGGGCTGTGCATTTGCCGACCCGGCTTCCCACTGCAAGAAGGCTTTCAGGGTCGCCCGGTCGATCGGGCGGGGTAGGCGTCGCGGAATCCGGACCGAGATGCGGACATCCGCAAACGGCGAGGGCAGGGCGCCGTTCCGATCCGCGCGCCAAGCAAAGTAGGACTTGAGGGTGACGAGCCGCCGTTCGATGGTTGCGGGCTTGGCGTTCAGCTCATCGCGTAAATGACGGTGGTAGGCGAGGATGTCGTCTTTCGACAGCGGCTCGGTGAGTTTCCGTTCCTTGGTGAAGCGCGCGAAGGTGCGCAGATCCTGGGCATAGGCGCGCAAGGTATGATGGCCGACGCCGCGTTCATCGCGGCAGGCATGGACGAAGGCGGTGTGATCGAGATGGGGCATGGTGGACTCCTGTTGCGGTGTCCAGGCAGTGCATCACAGCTTCTGAATGGGTCGAAATTGGGCTGCGTGCGCAGTAACGATAATGGCCCTCCTTATCGTCATATATTTGGTTCATAGCTGCTTACCATTTGTCTTTCCTCGAACTCGCTATGAGTTAGTGGCGCTCAATGCGTTTCTTTAAGTCTTTGGAATATGTGAGTTTGTCGACATAGACAAAACAGGTCGTTGGCTTAGTGTGAGGGTTTACAAGTTCGATAATTCTGGGGAGGCGTTGTTAGCAATATGAATTATGTAGGTCTAAGAATTTACGGGAATGACACAGACGTCACAAAGCGGTGGAAACGAAAAGCCGTTACCGACCTCTTACGGTTGCGGGCAGCCTTACGGGCCCCCAACGAAACAGCGGACATTTCGCGTGCACCTGGGATTGATGAACGGCGTTTGCGCATAGCGACTTGGAACATCAGAGAGTTTGACACGCCAAACTATGCCCATCGTCTGGACGAGGCATACTATTATCTAGCCGAAGTGATCTCAGCATTCGATCTCGTGGCCCTGCAGGAAGTCAAAGGTGATCTGGCTCCCTTCGATCGTTTGCTGCGCATCCTAGGACGGGATTGGGCTTATGTGATGACTGATGCTGATGAGAGCAGTGCAGCGCACAATGAACGCATGGTTTTTGTCTACGATACTCGGCGGGTTCAGTTTCGGGGAACAGCAGGGGAGATCAATTTGTCGGGGGGCGACCGCCTCCAACTTTCAGACAGCTATGATCTTCGGCTCGATAGGGGCGTTGAGATTGAACTGCCACCAGGTTCGGAGTTGCGGCATCCAGAGAAAGTGAACAGTGAGAAAGTCAGTGACGGCGACTACCGTATAACGCCTGCGACCGTTGTTGATCTGCCCGAAGGAACCAGAATAAACGTGCCGGAAGGAAGTCAGCTTGCGTTCAAAGGCCGTCCTGACGAGTTCTCCTTTGACATTGAGAATGGGCGCATTGCCAACAAAAGATTGGACCTTAAGGAAGGAGATACTCGCAGCTTCTCAGAAGAGGTGAGGGTTCGTTTTCCTGCTCAGCAGATGGAGCTCGGTTCACAACAGTTCGCCCGAACGCCTTTCATTGCGTATTTCCAGTCAGAATGGATGAAGCTCGCGCTATGTACGGTGCATATTTATTATGGATCGAACTCGGATGGATCACCGCAAATGGCGCGTCGGCGTGCAGAGATCGAAGCGCTGACCGAGGTCTTAGCCAAAAAAGCGTCGGAAAAGACAGATTCTGATGCCAACAGCTACTTCATCGCTCTTGGCGACTTCAACATTAAGGGGCACGATCACCAGACAATGGCGGCATTGCGGTCAAACGACTTTGAAATCCCCGAGCAAATTCAAGCTATACCTGCGGGTACGAACGTCAAGCGGGACATGTATTACGATCAGATTGCATTCTGGCAGGGCACGAATGACCATGGTCGAGGGCCAAAAGATTATACAGAGATCAAGATTGTAGATGCTGGCATCTTTGATGTGTTTAAGCATGTATACCGACATGGCGAGGATGACTCAAACGGTGAGGATGAAGAGCATTTCAGGGCGCGGATGGAGGATGTGGGCCGCACCTACACCGATTACAGTGCCTGGCGAACGCATCAGATCTCCGACCATCTCCCAATGTGGGTCGAGATTGAAACCGATTTTGCTGATGCCTATTTGGCAAGTCTGCTGGAGCGCGGTGAAGCCTGATTGAGCCTCAATTCAACATTTATCTGTTTGGATGCGACTTGAAATTTGTATCAGATTTTGCCCTTAGAAGTTGCGTGTAAACGCAACGCAGCAAAACAGTATTTTCCCAACCCAGTGAGATTGGTTGCGCCAGATAACCGCCTTGGAACGTTCTGCTCCAGCTGAAGAGTAGCCAATGACTTGCTGCCTAAAATTGCAAACCAGATCATTTGAAGGTACTATTGAGAAATAATTTGAAGAGTGGGATTTTCTCAATGGCAACATTTAGCTCGACACAGTACTCTGTTGTTCTCCACTACATCGGCGCATCGAAAGAGCAGAGCCACTTGGTTACGGTGACAGGAGGGGCGGGTGAAGCGGCGCAAATGTATTTTTCGTCGACGGGCGATGGTGCCGTTCAAATCGACTCTCCAACGCTCGCCAAGGGGTTTTTCCCGTTGGACCAATATGAAGGCTTCTTGAAGTCGGTCGAAATTCTGATGGCAAATGGTGGTGCGCAGGTCATCATTGATGAAAATAATCCTGAAGGGATCCGGATCAGTAGCCAGGGGACTCTGCCTTAACTGATCAGGACTTGTATTATGGCCATTCCAACACTTCGTTCGCCCACTATCCAATCTGGCGGATTGATCCCTGTCGCACACACGGCTCAAGGTGCGGGTGTTTCTCCTGCGTTGAAATGGCGACGCCCGCCCCCAGGCAGGCCATATCTCATAATCATTGTGCGATCTTGGCTGGCGTCCGGCGGTGATGAAATCGTGCATTGGCTGGCCTATGATATCCCAGAGTTTCTTGGTGGCCTCGTAGAAGACGTGGGGCAGGGGGCAAACTGGACAACCGGTCTAAATTCTGATGGCAATGCTACATATCTAGCGTTTCCGGGTACTGATGCGAGACGAGTACGGTTTGATATGTTTGCATCGCGTTCACAAACGGGTTTGGACGGGCCTAACACGTGGGAAGACACCTCGGACATAGTTGAAAAACAAGGCGCGTTGGGTCCTTTTGGTTTTGAGGCTTATGATGTGAGCCTCCCGGTGCTCTTGGGGATGTCAGAGTGAGTTTCACAGCAACTGATTTGGGCCCTTACAAGAAGTATTCGTATGCTGTTCGTCTGCGCGATGGTGTTGTCTATGCAGCGCGCGATCGTGCAGCTCTTGGCGACTACAATGTTCATGCGGCGTTCTGGGATGGGAGTTGGACGCTTCTGCCCGATCCAGCGGCTGGGGTCGTCTCATCTGTTGCCACGGGGGGGACCCCAATACGGATCTGCGGTGGGTTTGTGGTTCCCGGTTTGGAGACTTTTGGCCGCGCGGCGGTTTGGGATGACGTTGCGGGGACATGGACGCCAACCACGTTGACCTTGCCGGCAGGCGCTCTCGGTAGTTGGGCCAGTAAGATTTCGCCTAACGGGGAGGTTGTAACTGGCGAATTGCATTTCGGAGAATTCGACAATGCGGCGGCGGTTTGGACACGCAACGGAGGTAGCTGGGACGTGATGGTTCTTCCGCGACCGGACGTGCGTGCTTTCGGGAATGGGTTGCCGGATGGTGATGGGTCGTCAGTGATTGGCAACGTTTTGGATCGGCCGCGCTGGTATCCCGTGAAGTGGACAAGTGGATCACCGTGGACGTCTGCGCCGTTGCCGCCGCCAAACGGCGTCGCACATGCCGATGTCTCTGGGGGCGTTGAAAACACCAATGGCGGTTGGTCTGCGGGATGGTTTTCTGTTTCAGGGGGTCCACCAAGGGCTATGCAATGGGCACCGGGGGCGACTGAAGCCGAGGATATCGGCGTAGGGGATAACTCTTTTGCCACGAGTACAAGCAGCGGTTCAGTGGTCGGGGTGAAGGATGGCTCAGGCGCGAAGCGAGCATTTCATTGGGCATCAATTGCAGGTGAGGTGGACATACATCCAAACGGTTGGGACTGGAGCTATCCAGGGGACATTGATCCGTCCGGTCGCGTTGTCTTGGTGGCGGGAATGGGGGAAATGGGCGATCCTTCACAGGACAAAAGTATCTTCTTGCTAACGCCGAGTTAGCAAATCACGTCTCTTAGTCCGCTGGTTGGCAAAACAGTGGATGGGTTATGCCGAATTCCTCAGTCGAGCGTTGTTAGACAGACCTCTATTCGTCGCCAACGTCCGAACGTGAGAAGGGGGATTCGTAGACTTCTTCGACCAACATGGGTGCGACACGTTGCAAATATTCTGGAAGATCGCGTTCCAGTGCTGACATCGTGTTGAACGTGATTGCCGCGGCGGCTGTGCCATAGATGTCATCTACGAAATCGGGATGATTGCTACGCACCCATTCTCTGTAATTTGCGACTCCGTCTGCAAGCTGTAGAGAATAATCCAATGATCTGAACCCTTCGAAGAAGGGCTCGGTTGATCCTCGGTTGGCAAAATAATGCAAGACTTCTGCCGCATCACTACTATCGGGCGCGAATGGCGGTCTATCGCGAGTTTCGCCGAGATCCATAGCACGGCTATGGCATGCCAAGCAGGCTGATCCTGAATTGTCGACAGGGCCATTCATACGCCCCCAAAGCCCCAGCCATTTGCGGGGTAGGGCGTAGAACTCTTGCGAGATAACGGCATTCATCCATCCTTCTGTGAGGGGAAGTGAATTGTTGTGGTCAACCAAGGTGCGCATTGGATCATTGCCCCAGTGGAGCCCCACGGGCACCAATCGGTCCCAGATCTCCTCTCCGTCTGCATCGGCGCGATAGACAAAAGTGCCAAAGACCCAGCCCGTTGCGGAATCGGCGCGCGCGTCACGCACCGCAATATCAAGTTGTAAGAGGCGCATTTTGACGGGCGTGCGATTTCGGTTGATTTGCGCATCCCAGACCAAAGAGTCTGCTAGGTATGGGACTTGGTCCACACTGGCATCCGTAAAGAGGAGTTTTGCGGAGACTGTGCCGACCGGGAAGACCACATTTCGCGTGTCTGGGGCGGACGGATTCTGCCAAACAGACCCCAGTGTCGTTGCACCGGCCGCGTTGTAGAACCCCACGGCCCAGTTTCTCGTCCGGTCGGTTTGATTTTCGTGAAGTTCAAAGGGTCTCGCTCCTCGTTCGAGCGTCAGACCACGAATGGGTTCACGTCCTCGGCGGCCAAAGTGCATCCAGGGGGCGTGATACCAAATGCGAGTGGCGTTCTCTCCAACACGCCAATCAGCATCAATGTTCCCTTCAAGGACATAAGTCAGAACGGCCGCAAGATAGTCTTTGGGATCCGTCCTGAAATCCACGGCCTCCCATGGGTTGGTGTCGACTGGGATCGTCGTCGGAAATGCAGTCGAGAGTTGAAAGCCTGGTAAGTAATTATCTGGCACTCGAAACCGCGACGGTGTTTGGATTTGGTTAATGGCTTCTTCTTGAAATGCTTCTTCCGGCGTCAATGTTTACCCATAAATTTCCGTTCCGACCAGAATTGGAAACAGGCCTGCGAGTATAATTTTGCAAAGTGAACGGTTCAAAATGTCTCTCCTCAATATATGGGGTGAAGAATGCAGGCTACAGCTGAAACTTGTCAAATCCTGTAAGAAGCCGCCAAGCATAGGTGGCATTCCTATTCTGCTTAAGCCAAAAGTCGATCTGTACTTGATGAAGCACCTTTCATCAGCGATTCTTCAAAGAATGAAGAAGTAACGATAACTAGGAATTATCATCACCCAGACTGGTTCCGCCGGATTAAGAAACCAGAAACCGCATAGACTTCTGGAACCAAGATTAGCCCTCTTATTCGCCGGCAGGGCTGCTTAACGCTTAGGTCGTTGCTCATAAATTCATAAATCATGGTCATTTCCATCACAGTTGCGTGCCTCTTGCGGCAAATCTGAATCTTGCTGGCGCCTGATGATACTGTCCTTGGTGCGAAGCGACGCAGCTCTGCAGACACCTTTTTGCATCAGCGGCACCGTCGGCTGAATACAGTCAAGCGACGAGATTAGCTGGTTTGATGGAAGGTGTTGGTTTGTCGCCGTCTGAGGTTATGTCCGGTTCGGAAAAGAGGAATTGCGCGCCGTTCCGGCCGCGCTCTACTCGCTGCGCTCCCGAAGCCTGCTGACGCAGTCTTCGCCATCCGGTAACGATCGCGCGCGCCGAACCGTGGCAACACGCCATCGGTGCAGGTCCACATATCGATATCGCTATATGTAACCAGAACGCTGCGCCGGAAACGGTGCAGCGTTTCTGCATTCGATGAGGTGTCCCGACGTTGTTTTC
The DNA here is from genome assembly GCF_029285175.1 of Sulfitobacter sp. M05. Classification (GTDB taxonomy): domain Bacteria; phylum Pseudomonadota; class Alphaproteobacteria; order Rhodobacterales; family Rhodobacteraceae; genus Sulfitobacter. Next base: position 55,594 of record NZ_JABEDH010000007.1, read on the forward strand.
ATTGCAATTCGCCCCCTTCGGGCGCATAACGCAAACGCGCTCCGCACACGGGGCGTGAGGCTTAGAAACCTGTCCGTAAGAACTCCAAACGGCCTTAACGGCCGGGTGGCGTTTGCCATGTACAGGGCGCTCGCGCCTAAAAGCGGCGCGCCTTTCTTACGGAAGGTTTCTAACACCCGGCTTGGGTCATGCCTCAACTCTGAGGAGGCATGACATGACGCAGGCGGAATTTATCAGTGACAGCGCACTCGAGAGCATCGCGCAAGCGCTGCAAAACGGCGACGTGGAGCACGCCTTCACCCAGTTGGCGGACTATCTCAGGTCCAATGAGTTGACCTTGTCCGACGACGTCTTCCGGATCTATCTTCGGGACGAGCTGTTCTCTTGTGTCAAAGACCGGGGCGAGCTGTTCATCAAAGCTTGAGGGTACAATCGGCGGATACACGCTATGATGGTACGGTCTTTACATTGGCGCAGGACAGCTAGCGTAAATAGCGGTATATATTACGATATCAAAGCCTGATTTCTGAGGAGCAGTGATGTGAAGCGCTTTGAGGACAGTTTCAAGGAAAGCCTGCTGCAAGCACTCGACGAGGACCGTTACGACGACCTCGTATTCATGCTCGCCAACCGGCTACGCTCCCGCCAAAAAGTCATCAGCATTCATGCGCGCGCATCTCTGCCCGTCGGCAAAGACCTCTGTCAGCCACTAATCACAAATCATCTAAGCAAGACCGAGATCGAAGCCTTCGATTTCCGAACCACGGGCTGGTACATCGTCGCAGTCGAGGACTGCCGTGTGGTTGCTGCCGAACCGTTTCCCTATACTGTCGATGATCCGGGTTATCGCGACCACATCGAAGATTACGTAAATTCTTCGAGCGGCGATATTGGCGACGGGCCCGATGTGTACGGGGCGTTTCATCAAGATGGACACCTAACGGATTTGCAGCATCTTTACGAGTTCCGGCCGGAATGCAAAAGGGCGTGATCCATATATGCGTGTTGGCTTTGTTATTAGTCTCAGACGTGATCCGGCCTGTCTCGGCCATAGCGGACAACAGCAAAGTCCTCTGGCAGGAATGTCACCCGTACGAGCGCCGCATCACTTGCGTCGTTGACGGTGACACGCTTTGGTATCAGGGGATCAAAATTCGCCTGCTCGACATCGACGCACCCGAGGTTGAAGGGCATTGCGTCAATGAACGCCAACTAGCGCAATCCGGAACGTTCGAGCTCACCCGGCTCCTCAACACCGGTTTAGTCCGGATCACCTATGACGGGCAGGACCGATATGGCCGCCATCTCGCGACGCTATTGGTTCGGGAAGGCGAAGTTGGACCCGCCATGGTGGCCGCCGGGCTTGCAGTGCCTTTTGGACAGCGCGGCCCGTCGCCATGGTGTCGGTGATGGGCATAATCGGTGAGGCATGAGCGATGAGCGGTTCCTTCACATGGGACGCCATCGTGCGCATCGGCACCATCAAACCTTACGAAAAAGCGCTTGTACTGACGGTGTTTCATACCCTGGACAGCCAGAAGTCCCTGCCGCGCAGCCCGGAACGACCGGCATGGAACACCATTGTTTGTTTCAAGGACAGCCTTCGAACGGATCTTGTAGAACACCTGACCCCCGGCGATCTCGTTCATTTCCAAGGCTATGTCCGCACCGGTACATTCACGGATGATGCTGACGCCAAAAGACGTGCCGTGGATTTGGTCATCCAGCGGTTTGATCTTTTGCACAAGCACATCGAAGGTCCCACCGACTCTTGAACGGACCCCTGATAGCATAATCAAACGACCCCGAAGGTGGTTGCCTAGCCGACTTCAGGGTCGGCACCATCCGGTGTTTGCCGGGATGTGGGTCAGCCCAGAGCTGGTGGAGCATGCGACGCGACACCGATCCCCCCATTCAAACAATTTGGCGTGTGACCAAAGGCACCGTCGGAGCACCATTTTCGCAGACCAGTTGTTTCCGGTGGAGATGGCAAGTCTCCGGCGTCAGCGCGATCGGGCACCAAGCGGCGAAGCAAGGCGGCGCTAATCGCCAGGGGCCTTTGCACGGGGCCAAGATCTTGCGCAGGCCGGGTTTGGGGCAGGGGTGTGCTTCATCATCCTCGTTCTCAAAGGGTGGAGGTGCAAATTGCTCAGAAGATTTCCTCGCTTCAACCGGCTGTCAGGGACCAGTACCTGATTGACCGCCACTGGGCATGGGCGCTCCAAAACGCAATGTCGAAAAGCCCGACCGAGTTCTCGCCGGCCTGACGCTTGCTGGCGCTGCGCTTGTCCGGCTGCGAGCCGCACCACTCGGGTTTTCTCGGTGCGTTTTCTCGGCTTCACCCATGCTGGTCCAGTGTCATCAGGAAATGGTTCCTGACAACTTCAAGAGGAAAATACAATGAGCAATAAACTCGCATCTCTCACCAAGAACGAAAAAGACATCTTCTCCGGCACACTTGCCACAATGGCCGTTCGCTCGAAGATCACGATCGTCCCCAACGCAAAGGCCCACAGCGACCAGCCAGACTACCGCGTCTTCGCCAATGGCACTTATGAGATCGGTGCCGCCTGGAAGAAGACCTCCGACACCACCGGCAACGACTACCTGTCGGTGAAAATGGCCGCCCCCGAGCTGGGCGCCATGGCGATCTACGCCAACGTGATCGCGCTAGATGAGATCGGTGATGACGGCGTCACCCACCTGATGCTCTGGTCCGCCCGCGAACCCCAGGCCGCCAACAACCAGATGGCCGCCTGACCCAGAGGTCGGCCCCGGTGGATCCTCCCACCACCGGGGCCGATTGATCTTCCCTTCTCAACTCAATGCGGTATTCGGATCGAGGTGACACGGGTCTTCCCTTCCACTAAAGCATTTCGGGAAATACCTGAAACTTCATGTATCGCCAAAATCCCGAGAGCGCATTGCGCGGCAGGGTATTGGTGATACAAGTTTTTCCCGAAGTGCTATACGGTTCGACATGACTGTAAAACGGCCATCCTCGAAAAAGTGGCGCGTCAGAAACGATAGAGATGGAACCATGCGGAATAGACGGGTGTATGTTGACTGAAGAAAAGGCATTGTTTGGCGCGACCCCTGTCACGTTCTTCGAAGGTCCTCCTGACGCGACTGCGTTAAAGCCGGGCGACCTTGGCGTGAACATTGACCTCTTCCGGCAGGTCAAGAACCACTATAACAAAGCTAAAGAGAATATCGCCTGTAGAGTGCTTGCAGATATTTGTCAGGACATTCGGGACAGCGGCTATCTCGGGCGCATGGACGACAGTGCCGCGCGTTTGTCGACCACAGTCGTCACAGTGCAACGTTGGCGATCCCGTTTTGCAGACACCGGATTGCTGAAGCGACAGAACCGCAACGGGCTCTATTCAGTCGATCCGAAAGTAGCCATCCGCATGGATGCAGACGGTGCCGCCATCAAACCAACATCTGATAAGAAAGCGATCTTCAAGTTTTGAGATCGGCATGAGGTCGCGTTGTGTGGGTGGTTGGTCACGCAGTTCCGCCGCAGCCAATAAGGGATCCGCCAAGATCAGTTCATCGGGTCTTTCCATGGTCGTCTGGTTCAATTGAATGCTCCGGTTCTCGCTCCCCAAACCGCATCTCTTCTTGTGCGGTGATGTCTTCCTGACGGGCGATTTCCGCCTTGTCCTCGAAAATTTCGCGCAACTTCATCGTCCATGTCGCGGGCTCCTCAGCCGGACGCATGTCTTTGGATTTCGAGTAGGGCACCAGCACACGATAGACGTGTTTGCCGATGCCGCTAACCAAGACGTACACGCCTTTCTTATGGAGCAGCGGTCCCAGCTCCGTCTGGAAGTCTGTACGGTGGACGACAGGTTCACGCTTTTCTTCGCGCATCCATTTGAGCCGCCCGCCGCCATCGGTGGCCCGCCTATGGGTGATCATGATCGTATTGCCGAACTGCTCTTCAAGTCTTCTGGCCGTTTGCCCGACATTGATCTTTGCGATCACTTTCGTGCCGACCAAGGACTCGATCTGGTCTGCGACCTGCTGCGAGTATTTGGCGACAAGTTGCTCGACACCCTGGATGCCGAGCACGACAGCTAGCCCTTTTGAACGCCCGGTTTCCAGCATACTTTCAAACCGATGCACCTTTGGTAATTGCGCGAACTCATCCACGAAAAGCCAAACGCGGCGGTCGGTGCTGTCGCCAAACGAAACGTCGGAAACGTTCGATGACATCACGGTGAGAAACGCCGATATCCAACCCTCGGACTGATCCTGAAACCGACCCGAGCGCTGCAACACAAGCGTGCGATCTCTGGTGTCCTCGTCGAGCAACCATTTGCGCAGCGAAAACGTTTTCCGTTTTCCCGCACTCGACCGCCAGCCATAGGCAAGCATCCGAACCGCACCTAGCCCTGCGGCCATCGTGGAGATTGTCGCAGACACTTGACGGTAGTCTGCGTTCAGATAGATCATCGCGTCGCGATGGTACTTTTTGGCAAATGCTTGCAACTGCTCGAGCGGCAATTGCGTGGTCTCCATCAACTCCCACCACGTCCACTTCTGTGGCTTGGTTTTCATCAGTGTGATGATGCAGAGCGCCAATACCGTACGGGAAGAGTCCGAGAAGAACCGGTCTTTTGTTTCCGGTATGATCCGGTTCGCCACCTCGATCGCATCCTCTTCGACCAAAAGGTCGTTGGCGATATCCCAGATCACCGAGCGGTCATCATGGGGTGCGAGCAAGAGCGGATCTTGTGGGTCGGCTGCACCCTTTGGTTTGGAAAGCGCCATACGGGTGTAGTCACCTTTAAAATCGAACACGATGACTTTGTCGCCGCGCTCCATGACCGATCGAAGGAGCGGGAGGATCGTTTGTGTCTTGCCGCCACCGATGGCGCCAAAGACCAAGAAGTGGTTCACTTCGCGCAACCGGCTGATGAAGAAATCACCAAACCAATGCAGTCCTTTCGCGTCGCGTTTGATCTCATGATTGGACGCAGCCGCAAGTTCCTTTGCACCTGCGACGGTAAACCCCGCCTTGATGATCAGTGGCTTTACACGAAGCCCCCATTCCCAAACCAAGTACCCGAAACAGCCGATGGCCATCACGAAGAAGGCGGCGAAGGTGGTCGTACCGAGGTAAAACTGCTCTTCAGACTCCGGCGACATCGCCGCCTTGACCTGACGGCAATAGTCCTGATCGAATGGATTTAGACAGGCTTTCACATAGTCCCACTTCATCGGTATCGATGCTCCGCCTGGCGCGCCATAGGCGAGATGTTGGAAAAAATACCAGTACGCGAGACCGGCACACAAGGCGCAGATCAGAGTGCCGATGATGAGCCAACGATAGGGCGCGACCTCCGGTTTATAGATCATTGCAGGACACTTTTGGCACGATCAATTGTCTCAATCTTGGCGCCGCTTCGGCGGTTCGCTTCGCTTCCGCCATTGGCTGATTGTTTGATCAGTGAGTTGGTGCGTTGCATGACGAACGCCTGAAGCTTTTTGCTACCGCCTGTTTCGATATAATGCGCGAGCACAGCCTCGATCTCTTCCACCGGCAAATGAGACGCGCCGACGCGCATCGCAGCCTCACCGATCATAATCTTCGCCCGCGTCTCTTGCTTTCTGTCTGCATGTTTGGCGCGTTGCATCTGTTGTTTTCCTTTTGCGATCTGAGCGTCAAGTTTTCGGAGCGTGGGGAGCGGCGGTCTTGCGGCGAAATCGCTCCGCTATCGCCTGAAACTCCTTCAGCAACTCCGCGTCTGAAATTTCCAACGTTGTCAAATTAGCTTTGGCGGCGATCTTCCCAATCTGGTCAGCGCGTGCCTCAAGGGAGGCGACGCGTTGTGCCTTCAGCGCTTCGATCTCTTTGTCGATGTCGATCACGGATTTGGGCTTTCTGGCCATGGGGTTTGGTCTCCATTCTGAGGTGTTGCGGGTGTGTGAAATCACAGTACATCAATTCAAACCACATCGCTATATATAACGATAGACATAATGGTAAATATGAGGTAGAAAATTGAAGATAACGGCGCACTTATACGTCGCAAGCGACGGGTGCGGCCACGCAGGGCCGCATAAAGAAGCACCGAAGCTGCTGTGTCGGCGTTTAGTGGCCGGACAGGGCGACTAACAGCGATTTAGAGCGACAGAGGTGAGCCGGAAAGGAGACGGGACTTGGCGATCTACCATCTTTCCGCGCAGATCATCGGCAAAGGGGGCGGGCGGTCTGCTGTGGCAGCTGCTGCCTATCGGCATTGCGCCAAGATGGAACGCGAAGAGACCGCCGAAGAGATCGACTATTCCCGTAAAGGCGGCAACGCGCATTCGGAATTTGCGCTGCCAAAGGATGCGCCAGCGTGGATTGCAGAGTTTGCGGCAGATCATACAGCGCCTGAAGCGAGTGCTCATTTCTGGAATGCGGTGGAAGCCAACGAGGGGCGCAAAGACGCGCAGTTAGCGCGCGAATTCGTCCTGGCACTTCCCGTCGAATTGACGACAGAGCAGAACATTGAGCTAGTACGGGACTTCGTTGCGCGAGAATTGTCTGCGCATGGGATCGTCGCGGACTGGGCCTATCACGACATGCCCAACAACCCGCATGTGCATTTGATGACGTCATTGCGTCCACTGACAGAAGAAGGGTTCGGGGCCAAGCGTGTGCCGGTCTTGGGTGATGATGGCGCACCTGTCCGGGGTAAGGACGGCAAGATCCGTTATGAGCAATTCACCGGCGGACTAGAGCGATTGCGTGAGATGCGCGCGGCCTGGGCAGAAACGCAGAACCATCATCTTGCCAAACATGGTCACGACATCCGGGTTGATCATCGGTCCTTTGAAGAGCTAGGGATTGATGCGGTCCCGAGTAAACATCGCGGACCCGCCTCGGACAACATGGATGCGCGAGGCGATGTGTCGGAACTGGCCGAGAAAGCCAAACTTGCGGCGCGGGAAAACTATCTGCGCTATGCCGATGATCCGACGCTTGTTCTCAAAAAGATCACCACGCAGAAGGCTGTATTCACACGCCATGACATCGCTCGTGAAATCCACAGAACCGAATGTTCAGCGTCTGAGTTCCAGTCACTCTTCTATCAAGTTGGCGCGCATGAAGAATTGGTGCCAGTGGCCGCACCTGCCTTCGATCCATTCACAGGAGATGCCACAAGCGAGGCGATGTTCTCAACCCGGACGATGGTCGAGCTGGAACATCAGATGGTGCAAAACATTGATGGTCTTGCAAGCCGCATATCGGCTCAAATCGCTGATCGTGATCTCGACAAAGCCTACAAGTTGTTCGAAGCGAAGCGTGGGTTTGATCTGACTTATCAACAGAAGATGGTGGTCCGGCATCTGACGCGGGAGACAGGCGCGGCGGCTTTGGTGGGATATGCGGGCGCAGGGAAATCAACGGCAACCGAGGCGACACGGATTGCCTTTGAGGCCCAAGGCCACACGGTGGTCGGTGGCGCATTGGCCGGTATTGCGGCCGATAATCTGCGGTCGGAAGCTGGCATTGAAAGTCGAACCTTGGCCTCTTGGGAGTACCAATGGGCCAAAGGGGATATGCTGCCGAACGCAAAAACAGTGTTCGTGATGGACGAGGCGGGCATGGTGTCGTCCCGCCAGATGGAGAGCATCACGCGCACCCTGAACGAGGTCGGAGCGCGGATGATCGTGCTTGGCGATGCGCGGCAGCTCCAGCCGATCCAGGCTGGTGCCGCGTTCCGCGCCTTTGTCGATGTGACGGGATACGCGGAGCTCGACAGCGTCGTGCGCCAGCATGAGCCGTGGATGCGCGATGCGGCAATCGCGTTCGGATCGGGCAGGGCGCATGAGGGGGTTGCGGCCTATCTTGAGCATGGAAAGCTCGGCTGGTCTGAAAGCAATGAAGATGCGCGGGCCGATCTTATCCGGGACTGGTTGCCATATCATCAGGCATCAGCCGACATCACCATCATGGCGCATCGCAACAAGGATGTGATCTCGCTTAACGTCGCGGCGCGGGAGATGCTGAAGTCCCAAGGCGCGCTTGGTGAGGAGCATGCGTTTGCATCGGAGCGTGGCAAAAAGCCGTTCGCAGCGGGAGATCAAATCCTATTTCTGAAGAACGAACGCAGCCTCGGTGTGTTCAATGGATCGACAGGATCTGTCGTTGAAGCCGATAAGAACCTGCTCAAGGTCTTGGTCGAAGGACAGGTCGATCCAATCACGCTGCGGGCTAACGAGTACAATCATATCGACTATGGGTATGCGCGCACGATCCACAAGGAGCAGGGCAACACGGTCGACCGCTCCTTTGTCTATCTGTCTCCGACAATGGACGCGCAGCTCTCTTACGTGGCGCTCACCCGGCACCGTGATGACGTGTCCCTCTACGCCTCACGAGAGGATTATCGCAGCAAAGGCGAGTTGGTGGAAATGATGATCCGCGACCGGCTGCAGGATTCAACGGCCCTCTATCGTGACGGGGTGGATTACAAAGACGTCGTACGCGGCTTTGCCGAACGGCGCGGGTTCACGACCACACGTGTCATCACCGATTTCGTCAAAGCCAATGTCCAGTACCTGCGCGAGCGGCTCGATCACTTGGCTGCGCGGTTCGACAAATTGTGTCACCCGGCACCGGAGCGTCAAAACACGCCAGACAATTCGATCCTTCTTCCGGAAAGGGAAGAGGGCAGGGACGTTACGTTGCGCGTTCACGTTGCCGTCCGGCCGCCCGAGATGTCGGTACATCTGCAGAAGTCCTTGCACCGACTGTCACACACTCTGGCATCGGAGACGATCCGTGGCCGCAAAGAACGGGGCTTTGCGCGCCGGGCGCATTATGAGCTGAACCTGGCCCTGTCAGCGGAAGAGCTGCGGTCGTTCAACGCAGACCTCCGGTCGGTGTTTCCCAAAGATACGATCTTGAATCACGGCTCGCACACGCCAAACGACGACGCGCCGGTTCTGTGCGGTTTGCCCGACGTCTGGCAGCAGTTCGCCCACGAGAACTGGGCCGAGGTGTTTGCCGCCCAGTGGGCTGAAACGCAAGCGACACTACAACCGCTAATCGAGCGGATCCGGCCATGGGATGTCGCACGTGCAACGGCGTTCACCGATGGGACAAATCGGTCACCATCGAAGGTGCTCAACATAACCCGAAACCATTCAGCAGATCAAACAAGAGATAAAGTGAGGTCCAACATGCCGCCAGAAAAACCATTGATCAATGCCGTTCTTGATCTGCCGCCGTTGCAGGATCAAGAGCTGCGCGTTCGTGCCGCCGAACACATAGATGCGCGCCCGAGCCTGGCCATGGCAAATGATGCGGCGTTCCGGATCTATGTCGAACCGAAAAAGGCCGTTGCCCGAATGGTGGCGCAGTACATCGAGCAAGGAGACACCAGGGCATTGGTTTCCGAAATCGAACGGTCGCCGGAATACTTTGGCGATATACAAGGCAAGACGCGACTTGGAATCGCAAACGGAGATCGCCGCTCGGCACTTGAACTGACGCCAAGTATGGCCCGAAAAATGGATGAGCACCTCACCGTATTGGACGAGATCAAACTCGACATTGTCGCAGCACATGAAGTGCGACAGGTCGCCATGCGCAAACCAATCTCCGATCTGTCGCCTGAAGCGATCGCTTACATGGAGCGAATGACCCAAGTCCATAAGATGCCGTCAGGGCCGGAAAAGGAGGATCGAACCAGACTATTGGTTGCAGACACAGCGTCGGTTCAAGAAGTCATCCGTTTCCGCCAAGGTCTCACCGAGCGCTTCGGCAAGGGGGATGAAGCCATCCGGAACGGTATTGATCAGGACCCAGCATTGAAATCGCGATCAGCTTCAGAGCGCAAACGCATTCAGGACCGAGCCGATGTTGTCGCCCATGCGATCCCCGTCATCAGCCAGATGCGGGAGCAGATCCAACGGCTGGATCGCACACCGGATCGCGGAAGGGATCAGTCTCGCGGGATCGAACGATGAGCCGTGACCAAGCGGAAATAGCGCGTCTGATCGTCAGACCCAGCTAACGGGTTCAAGCGCGATATTATCGAGTGTGCTGTGGAGATTTTCTGTGAGGTGTGGGCAAAGCGGTTTGATAGGTCTGCGGCATAACGGCGAGGCCAGCAGGCCGCGCGCGTGGGCCACCTCACGAAAGACCATCTCGCGCGTGTCGGCATCATGACCATTGAGCAAAGTTGTCAGGGGCACGAGCTTGTTGTGGATCGCCTGCGCGTCTGGAAAACGGCTATTGCGCGATGCATTGTATAGCGCTGCTACCTCGTGCGGAACAATGTATGCGAAGGATGACAGAACACCGTCGACGCCGGTGTTGAGATTATGGAAGAGTGCCCCTTCAGAGGAAGTTAGCAATGCCAACGGTCGGTCTGCAGTTTTGAGCGCATAGTAATCCTGATCGTAGTGCAGCACATTGTCACCATGGCGCATGTCGAAGCCAAGGATTTGACGTCCCATACTGGCCAGAAGCGCGATTTCTGCGGGTGTATCGGTCCAACGGTCCTCGCCAATACCCAAATCGAGGATGACGGGCAGGGCAAGGCAATCAGTGAGCGCAACTATGCGTGTGATCCGTTCCCCAAGCGCCTGTCCATCACAGCCTTTTTGCCATTTAGGTAGGAAGCTGATGATCGCGTCCGCACCGGCTGTTTTGCAAGCGATCACCTCCTCGAAAATCGCCTCGGATAATTCTCCAACACAGGAGACGAGGATCTGACCGTTCTTGAGGCCTTTCCGAGTGCAGCGGATAACTTCAAGGCGTTCCTCGGGGGTCAGTGTCGGGCGTTCGCGCAGGCTCGTGTTCACGGCAATGCCGATCACGCCATCGATCTGTGACAGCCTTCGGGCCTGATCGGTGATAGACTTGCACATGACGTCGCCCGCCTCATCGAAAGGCGTCAACGTGGAGGCAATGATGCCTCCAATAAGGTCTTCATGAGTAATGATTCGTCTTACAGAGCACATCTTGCTTTTCCTTCCTAAAAGTCTGGTCTCAGAGAAAAAATATGAGGCCGTGAGCGCAGACCGGTTTAGTTTCACGCAAAACTGGCGCGTTTATGCTTAAGTCAGGTGCTCGCAGAAGTAGAAATTCTATCACTTGCAAATGCACGATACGATACGACATGGAACGACACGCAACGTCGAGAAGGGTTCTATGTCACTGATAAAGAACAATAGGTTTTTTATTCCGCCACCTGATGATGAAAGCGACTTCAAAGTGGTTTTTCATCAGATGGCGAGGGTGGGTGCGGGACGGCCCGTAGACGACAAAGGGATTCCTGAGGGCCCTTGGACAGCAGAACTCCTTACGGATGCGATTTCACGCATTGATGCCAATCGTTCGGGCGTCGAATTACGAACGGTCCAGCGATGGTTTGAGTGCAATGACACCGGGATTAGCTCCGAGAACATTCGTTGGTTGGCGAGGGTTTTTGGGTGTGGTGATCCGGTTGCTATCAGTGAATGGCAGATGGAGCTAAGTAACGCGCAATCACGGCTGACGGTGAAGAGACGAGAGAGGAAGAGAGCGGAAAACAGCGATGCCAAGGGACCAACCATTGACGACGCGACAAGGCAAACGAAACGCGTTCGCAAGGGCTTAGCCGAAAAATGTGAGTGGTTGCTTAGTGGCGAAGCATCAATGAATTTGCTTGTCTCATATTGGTTAGTTTTTGGCGCGTTAGGGCTGATGAATTACGCTTTGGGCACACTCAGCGTCACCTACAGCCCCGAAGACGGCTTGAACAAGCAAGTGGGCTTCATTTGGGCACCGACGCTGACAATCTTACCGTTAGTCGTGCTTCCACTTTACATATTGTCTGTCAACGACCTGATATCATTTTGGAAAAACGGAGCGCGATCTCAATGCGCCGTAAGTGAACAAAACACTGACTTTTCAACAAGCGCGGATGGTTGGATGTTGAAGGTGAAGTCGTTCTCCTTCTCATTTTGGGCGATAGCGCTATTCAGCCTCTTCTTAGTTTTCGGGTTCCAATGGGCAGGTATTTATCTACCAGCCTACATGTCAGGCGACACCGGCGGTGTTCAAGTCGACCGATATCTTGTGGCACTGTCGCGCCCCGAAGTGATATCAATTCAACAGGCTATGATACTGTCAGGGGTCGGCTACCTCTACACTGCCTCTTACATAGCCATCTTTTTGTTGGGCCTGCTATTTCTGGTTATTATCGCTCTCGACTACCGAGAAACTTGCGGTCATTCGACACAACAGACTCTCGCGACGACAGGTTTGACAATCCGAGAAGCTGGAAACAGAATTATCTGGGGGAGCTTTAGGATAGCTGCCCTTGGTTTGTGGATCGCAACGCTTGTTAAGCTTCAAATCGTTTACTTGTCGTCGGATGCAAAAGATTTCGTGAGTTGGTTAAGTTGGGATGCGCAGGCTGCCCTGGGCTTGATAGCAACTCAAAACGGTTGGCTGGACAACAGTTCTGTAAGCCATTTTACGACCTTTCTTATGATGGCCGTCACAGTTGCCACCTTCGGCTTCTGCTTTGCGAAAGTTCATGAGGCCTATGCAGGATTGCCTTTTGACGATGACAAAGACCGCTCAGGGCAAGTTAGAGACCTCATTGTCAGGATGAGCGCTGTGATCATCTTATTGTCTGCAAATTTACTTTTGGTAGGTCGATTTGAAGGCTTCTCACTTCTTGTAGCTCTAAGTGTCATTGCCACGTTCTACGTGGTTCGCAGGCCAAGTCTTAATCAATCGTAGGTGGATACATGGAACAGGCAAAATTCTACTCAGAAATTGCGGACGGGCCCTCTCAGGGCGCGGCCTATTGGGTTCACACAAATGATAACGTGCGCCTGCGTGTAGGCACTTATGGAGCTGACAAGGATCGCAAAGGGACCATCTTGCTATTCCTGGGACGCTTTGGGTACATCGAAAGGTATGGGCGGGTTGCCAAGGATTTTGACAAAAATGGATTTTCGACGGTTGTGATCGATTGGCGGAGCCAAGGGCTCTCCGATCGGATGGCCGATGACCGGCACACGGGCCATGTTCATCGTTTTTCAGATTACCAGAAAGATGTTGCGGCAATGGTCAAAGCGGCCGAAGAACTTGAACTGCCGAAGCCTTGGTACCTGGTCGGAATTTCGATGGGAGCCTGTATCGGCCTACGGGCAATGCTAGAAGGTTTACCTGTTGCAGCGACTGCCTTTATCTCCCCTATGTTCGGCATAAAAATGTCACCGTTACAGCGAATTGCAGCTTGGCCCCTCTCATGGGCGGCGCAGAAGATTGGCAAAGGCCACATCTATGTTCCCGGTGAGAGTGGCGAAATTTATATGTTAACGACGCCTTTCGAAAAAAATAATCTGACCCGCAATCCAGTCATGTATCAATACTGGGTCGACCAGGCTCGGGCCGTCCCTGATTTGCAAATTGGTGGACCGAGCATGGCGTGGCTCTATCAAGGTCTCTCTGAATGTCGAAACCTTTCGAAAATGCGTTCACCTGATATCCCCTGCATTACGTTTTGTGGTGAATTGGACGAATTGGTCGACAACCTCGCGATAAAAGATCGTATGGAAAGATGGCCAAATGGGACGTTCGAGGTGATCAAAAATGCAAAGCACGATGTGTTGACGGAAATTCCTGAAATCGGTGGAGAGGTGATGCATCAGATAGTCGAACTGTTCAGCAGCACAAAGACAGTGGGGAACGCTTAAAACACGCCGCCCAATTTAGAATGTGTCCTTCCATCAGTTAAGCGATCTGCTAACTTACTGACGCCTCCGGGCAAGCTCTCTATAAAGGGCGGGCTGGGACACCCCTATGCCATCAGCAACACACACCCATCCCCCTTTCGCTGGTTTACCGAATAGGTCCAACCAGGCGTCCAATCGGTCTGAGACGCGCCGGAGTCTGAGTATTTCAATGCGGGCGCGTTGGGCCTGAACCTCACGGGCGCTGGTTTCGATCAGACCGAGAGCCGCTTTGGGTGATTTTTGGAGTTCCGCCAGAAAGGCAGCCTTGGGCAGGTAGGCAACAATTGCGGGTTGGCGGACGATTGCATCGCAATGGTAAGCGTCCGCAAATAGCGAAGCTTCCGCAAGCGCCATGCCTTCCGAAGCGATATGTAATGTTAATGCCGACCCATCTGTCATGGGGCGTTCCAACGCAATTTGGCCGGACCGCACAAGATACATAAATTCCACAGGATCCTCGCGACGGAACAAAGTTGCACCCGCTTTGAGACTGCGCCCCAATCCCCCATCAAAGATTTTTTGCCATCCTAACATGATAGATATCATACAGGGTTCAGGTGAAAAGGCGTAGACCCAAACGAAAATTATTGATGGAGACGGCCATGAAACCTGCACTTACCATAGCTCTTGCAATCCTGTTGGGAGGCGCAACTTACATCTCTGCTCAGACAGCAAAAAATGATCATTCGCAAACGATGGATCATGGCACACATATGAACGATGACAGCTCTGCTATTTCCCTTCTTACAGAACCGGGTCAAGGCGCGTTTGCGGCCTTGTCGGAGATCATCATGGTGCTTGAAGCTGATCCGGAAACGGATTGGTCGCAAGTCAATCTGGGTGCCTTGCGCGACCACCTTGTGGATATGGATCGCCTTGTGACCCATACAACAGTCAAAGAGCTGGAGTTGACCAACGGCGTTCGTGTATTAGCAAGCGGTGATGCTGATACGATCGCAACTCTTCGCCGCATGGTGCCAGCCCACGCCGCCGAACTTGCTAAGGATGGTCGCTGGAATGTCGAAGTCAACGAAAGTCCTGAAGGTCTGGAGCTGACAGTAACCAGTGCTGATAGTGCGGTCATTGCGCGGATCAGAGGTCTTGGGTTCTTTGGGCTGATGGCAAGTCAGGATCACCACAAAGAACATCATATGATGATGGTGCGTGGTGAAAACGCCCACCGAAACTGAAACGCAAACACTGCTTTTCTGGTGCCGCAATCTCACGACAAGCATGTCGTTTACGGATAACCTTTTAAAAATGCAACTTTCTGGTAGTCGCGCCCGCACTACATAGCAAGAGGGCTGCTGGTTCAGCGTCAAACGTAACAAAACAGTGGAATGGATGAAGCGAGGTCAATTTGAGTCTTGATGCCTTTGATCTTTCGACGTTCATTTCACATAGTCACGCTCAAGTTACCAAAATGCACTTGACCTCCACCAACTGGAAGGCTGCATAAGTGCTTTCATGAGATCAATACTGCACCTTTTCCTGATTCTTGTCCTGACTATTGGCGTCGTATTTGCGCCTGAATATGGTTCGGCGAAAGAACCCAGCATGGCAATGCAGATGGACGGTCAGGATCAGACTTGTGCGGGATGCCCGTCAACTGATGGTGCGGGCATTATCTGTGACAGTGGATGTACTGTGCCCTGCGGCCTGGGCGGTTCATCTGCAATGATTGCGCCGCAGAAATCTTCAACACAATTTCCTAAGCCATTCGGTCTCATGCGGTCGAGCATTGATCTGTTGCTCCCAATAGGGACAGCACCGGCACTCGATCCTTTCCCCCCGAAACTTCCGATCTAATACATTCTCGGCCTTGCAATCTGCAGGGAGACTGAGCGGTGCATCGCCCCTGTGTGGCTGAGCGCAGCCCAATTTAGATCAGGAAAGTCTCGATGAGCAAACAAGTTCCAATGACACGAAGAGGCGTGCTTTGCACCGGTGCGGCGTTCGCTTCAATATCGCTTATGTCGCCGATGCGGGCAGCGGTGGCGCAGCAATCCGACGAGCCGCTTCGTTTGCGCGCCGCACCCTCGAAGGCCGGACTCCGCCCTGCACCATACGGCTTGACTGACGTCTGGAGTTATAACGGTGCCGTTCCCGGTTCGGAAATCAGGGTCCGTCAAGGCGACCGGATACGCGTTCTGGCTGAAAACCGTCTGCAGGAGGGGACGACCATTCATTGGCATGGCATTCGTACGCCAAATGCGATGGATGGGGTGGCGTTTCTTACACAAGACCCGATCCCGGTTAATGGTGATTTCCAATATGAGTTCGACGCTCTGGATGCGGGAACATTCTGGTACCACCCGCATCAACGCAGTTTCGAACAGTTGGGTCGCGGCCTTTATGGTCCGCTGATTGTCGAAGAGGCTGAACCGATCCGCGTGGACCGTGATGTGACCTGGATGCTGGATGACTGGCGGATGACAAACGACGGTCAGCTCTCGAATGATTTCGGCAATCAAGGCGATGCTATGCATGGCGGTCGGATCGGAAACACTGTCACGATAAATGGCCAAATACCTGATCGCATGGCGGTTCAGGCTGGTGAACGTATTCGCCTGCGCCTGATCAATGCGGCAAATGCCCGGATATTCGGGTTGGATTTTGGCGATCTTGATCCTGTGGTAATCGCGATGGACGGCCAGCCCGTTGTGCCGCACGCACCAGATGACGGGATTATCGTCATTGGACCCGCTATGCGCGTTGATGTTGTGATCGATTTTACTGGAAAGCCCGGCGATCTTCTGAGCGTGAATGACGTCTATTACAAAGACCTCGAATTCCGGCTGGTTGATTTTGCCTATGGCTCTGATGCTTTGCGGCAAACGGTGCCGGACTGGTCAATGGTCCTTGCGCCTAACCCGTTGGCTGATCCCGACATCAAAAACGCGACCCGACATCAGATTGTCTTCAATGGCGGAATGATGGGGCAGATGATGATGGGTGGCGGCATGGGGTCGATGATGGTTCAAATGCGCCAAGGCAATATCTGGTTCATCAATGGCAAGGCCGCGAATGGACCCATTATGGACCCGCTGCTGACGCTGCCGCTGGGGACGTCGCACATCTTCGAGATGGAAAACCGGACCGCTTGGCCGCACCCGATCCATCTTCACGGCCATACTTTCCGCGTGATTGCTCGAAACGGGCAGCCAACACGGCACCTTGAGTGGCAGGATACCGTCATGATGGCACCACGCGAAAAGGTCGACATCGCCTTTGTGGCCGACAACCCCGGAGACTGGATGTTTCACTGCCACATCATGGAGCATCAGGCCGCAGGTATGATGGGGGTTATCCGCGTCGAATTGGATGCGACAAAATCTTAAAAATACGCAGAATTAACGGAAGAAAAGGAAGAAGATTATGAAAAAACTGTTCGGATCTACCAGTCTGGCTGCTGCAGGAAGTGTTGCCCTATTGGCAATGAGCCTGAATGCGGCACCCTTGGCTGCTGAAACGGTCACGCTCTACAAAAACCCACAGTGCGGTTGTTGCGAAAGCTATGCTGATTACCTGCGTGAAAATGGCTTTGAGGTAGACGTCAAACCAACCCATGATCTTGTGCAGATCAGCAGTGATGCCGGTATTCCGGAAGACTTTCAGGGATGCCATACGTCCTTTATCGGGGATTATGTGATCAGTGGTCATGTGCCCATTGATGTGGTCAACAAGGTCATGTCTGAAAAACCCGACATCGTCGGCGTCACGCTTCCCGGGATGCCGATGGGATCACCCGGTATGGGCGGCGCAAAGCAAGAGCCATTCAAAGTTTACGCCATTGAAGAAGGCGTGGTCCCGACGGTTTATGCGGTCGAATAGGCAAACCAATTGTCCGGCGCGAAACCGTGCCGGATACAATTTTTAGAAACGCGAAGGATGAAGAGTATGATGATGGATGGTGGAACGATGGGCGGCGGCATGATGATCGGTATGGGTCTCGTGTGGTTGCTATTCATAGTGGTGCTCGTGCTCGCGGCAATCGCATTGGTAAAATATATCCGCTCTGATGACAGTAAATAAAATGCTGCACGATGCGTAGTAGCGGCGCTGCCAGTGGCGACAGCTTGCTGTCGATGGGGTTGATCTGGGCATTTTGTGTCTTGCTGATACTGATCGGGCTCGCCGCGATTGCGCTATTCTGCATCTGGCTCCGAAAAAGGTGGGTGAAAAAATGATAAAGTGGCTTGGTTTATGGGTTCTCACATTGGCGGCGGCTGGCACGGCGGAAGCGCAAGATAGTGAACTTTTAGAGGGTGAAATACTCTATCAGGAAAACTGTGCCAGCTGTCATGGCGCAAATCTGGAGGGCCAGCCCGACTGGCGCTCACGGCTGCCAAACGGAAGGCTACCAGCACCGCCTCACGATGCTTCGGGACATACCTGGCATCATGCCGACCGCGTGTTGACAGACATCATCACACGGGGAACGGCGGCGATTGTAGGGAACGGGTACGAAAGCGACATGCCAGGATTTGGGGACACACTTTCGAGCGAAGATATCGAAGCGATCCTCGACTACATCAAGAGCACATGGCCCGATCGTGAAAGGGCGGCGCAAGAAGATATAACGCGTGCCGACATCGAGGCGCAGCAATGAGAGGTGCGGACAAATCAATGCAGCAAAAACGGCCACGGTATCGCGTCTCAGGTCTTGTCGTGGCGCCTGCTGTCACTTTTGTACTGATGGCGTTTTTCGCTTGGGGGTTGTTCAACCGCGACGAGGCGCTGCCCTCGGCGATGCTTGATAAGTCCGTACCCGAATTCTCGCTCCCCCCCGTCCTTGGCAGGGACGACGGATTATCGACACAAGACCTGGCCGGGCATGTTTCAATGGTGAACGTGTTTGCATCCTGGTGTGTTCCATGTCGCGCGGAACATCCGCTGTTCATCGAGCTTGCCGAAATTGGCGAGGTACCGCTTTATGGTATCAACTATAAGGACCCGCCCGAACAGGCACGGGCATGGTTGGATGAACTGGGTGACCCCTATACCCGCATCGGCGCGGACAGAGATGGCCGCGTCGGCATCGAATGGGGTGTCTACGGTGTCCCGGAAACATACGTCATCGCCGCCGATGGAACCATCGCCTATCGCCATGTCGGGCCTATCACACGCAAAGTTTTGAAAGAAACAATCATGCCGATCGTTCGCGAACTGAAATCTTCAGCCCCTGAGAAGGTAGCACAATGACTTCGCTGAAACTGACAGTCGTTCTTTTCCTCGTTTGGGTCGGCGGGGCAATTGCAGCGCCACAAGGCTTTGCGCTTCATGATGAACCGCAACCCGTAATCAACGTGCGCTTCTTGCTTGAGGACGGCACACGCAAAGATATGGAATCGCTGCAAGGCAAGGTGCTTTTGGTAAACGTCTGGGCCACCTGGTGCATTCCGTGTCGCGAAGAAATGCCGACGTTAGACGCATTGCAGGCGACGCTCGGCGGCGACAATTTTGAGGTTGTTGCCCTCTCTATCGACCGCGCCGGTCCGCCGGTTGTGCGGAAGTTCTATGATGAAATCGGTGTGAAACATCTGAAAACGTATGTCGATAAGACCATGTTGTCAGCCACTGCCTTACGCACGGTCGGTTTACCAACGACAATCCTGATCAATAGACAAGGTCAGGAACTAGGGCGGCTTGTCGGACCGGCAGAATGGGATGATCCTGAGATGATAGCGTTCCTGAGGGGGTTTATCGAATGAATACTATGGGAATTTCATCACGGCACCTTGACCCTACAGCAACTGGAATGATCGAACGCCCAACATCAAAAGGCAGCAACCAGATGGTTCAAATTTCACAGCATGACACTGGCAGCGAGGATGCGTCAGTCATTGGCCGTCGGCCGCAATGGATGACGCGCAGGCGCTTACTGCTTGTTAGTGTAATCATTATGATCGGGAGCGGATTGGCCCTGAATTGGGGATGGCTGACCGCAGCAGGGCTTGCGCCGATCCTTGTATCGCTTGCACCCTGTGGCGTGATGTGCGGACTGGGGCTTTGTATGAAGGGCGGGACTGGCACAAGTTGGTCGAGCCGGCTGAGTGGTATTTTTCGATGAGCCTTGCGTCCACCCGGTCAATTGGCAGGCACGGGGCACAGATTTCACTGCGTGCCCTGCGCCGCTATTTTTCAGTGATCATCCCCGCAAACCTGATCTGGGAATTCGCGCACATGCCGCTCTATACGATCTGGAATGAGGGCAGCTGGGGCGAGATTGTTTTCGCGGCGCTTCATTGTACAGGGGGAGACATTCTAATCGCGATGAGTGCGCTCATGCTGGCGTTGATGCTGGCCGGTCAAGGCTGGCCCTTCGCCCGACAGACACGCCAGCAGGTGACTGTTCTCACTGTTGCATTCGGCCTAGCTTACACGCTGTTCAGTGAATGGCTGAATATTGTGATCCGGGCGGCTTGGGCCTATTCGGATCTCATGCCAATTATTCCTATTCTCGATGCGGGACTGTCGCCTGTCTTGCAATGGATCTTTATCCCGATAGCCGCCTTTTGGTGGGCTTCGCGTCCTTTCAATGCAGATGAGTTATAGCGATGGATATTTCTGGTATTGGTATCCTTGCGGCCTTTTTGGCGGGGGCCATATCGTTTCTGTCACCCTGCGTTCTTCCCTTGGTGCCTGGCTATGTCTCTTTCATCGCCGGTCAGCCCGGTCTGCGCACGACCCGTCAGGTTGGGATGCGGGCACGGGCCGGAGCTTTGGGGTTAAGCGCCTGTTTCGTTCTGGGGTTCTCGACGGTCTTTATCGCCCTTGGGGCCGGTGCCAGCGCGCTCGGATCGCTTTTGCTGACATGGCGGGCTGAACTCAATTATCTTGGTGGTGGGATCATCATACTGTTTGGTTTGGTTATGCTGGGCGTGTTCCGCATTCCGGCATTGTCGCGTGATACCAGGTTGAACCTCAACATTCCGGGGGGACGTCCATTCGGGGCTTACGTGCTGGGTCTTGCATTCGCCTTTGGTTGGACACCCTGCATTGGTCCCATACTCGGAGCGATCCTGACGCTGAGTTCGACCTCAGGCGGGATGTCTGACGGTATCTCGTTGCTCGCAATTTACTCGGCAGGGCTTGGTATCCCGTTTTTGCTTGCCGCGCTTTTTACCGATGCTATTGCAGCGCGCATCCGGGGGATCAGCAAAGCGGGACGCTGGCTTTACATGGGAGCGGGGATTGCCATGGTCGTTATGGGCGTTGCAGTCATCACTGGGCAGCTTTCACGGTTTGCGTATTGGCTGCTTGGCACCTTTCCCATTCTTTCGACGATCGGATAGATCTGAGTGAGCGGTGCCGATCCTGAGTTTTTAGGGATTATCTGCTGGGAAGCGCGTTCACCCATGGAACTTGCGCCAAAATTCTTGCAACAGGGGTCTTTTCGAAGATCAGGCGCGGTCGCGTTCACCTTTCAAGATATACAAACTTTTGACTTGCACCTCTAGTTACTGAAGCTCCTACACCGGAAAGGAAAAGTGTTAAAGGACGCCAAGATGCCACATGATGCCGCTCACGATCACGAAGAAGATACTTGCTGCGGCGCATCCGCGGATACATTGGCGCAGCCAGCGCCGCCGCCAAATTCAGGCCGCAGTTTTCGCGTAAATGGGCTCGACTGCGCGGACGAAGTTGCGATCCTGAGCAAGGTTGTCGGGCCGGAGGTTGGAGGGAGTGAGCATCTGGCTTTCGACGTGATCAATGGGCGTATGACCATCCTCGAAGGCGCCAAGCCGCTTAGCGATGACAAAATTATCAAGATCGTTGGCTCGACCGGAATGAGCGCGAAAATGTGGAACGCCGAAAGCGCCGAAGCGGATCAGGCGGAGCATTTCGCCCGCCAGCGTCTGTTCACAGGTCTGAGCGGCGGTTTGTGGGCGGCGGGATTCCTCTACCATATCGTCGAGACCGGGGCAGGGGGTGCGTTACGGCTGTTTTCTGGTCATGGCGAAACCTCAATGCCTCTGATCGAGATGGGTCTGTTTTTGCTGGCAGTCGTGTTCGGTGCCTGGCTGGTCGCGCCCAAAGCCTGGTCGGCTGCGCGCCGGTTGTCGCCGGACATGAACCTATTGATGATCGTCGCTGTGGCCGGTGCGATCGGACTGGGTGAATTCTTTGAAGCTGCGACGGTCGCCTTCTTCTTTGCGCTATCTCTCACGCTAGAGTCTTGGAGTGTCGGGCGGGCCCGCAATGCGGTTTCGGCCTTGCTTGATCTGGCACCACCGACGGCGCGGGTCATTCGTGCAGATGGGTCTGAGGCCGATGTTCTTGCAGCAGAGGTTGCCATTGGAGATCGCTTTGTTGTGCGGGGCGGGGATCGAATTCCGCTTGATGGCGAAGTGACCGAGGGTCGCGGTGATGTCGATCAGGCCCCGATCACTGGTGAAAGCGCGCTGGTCGCCAAAGAAACCGGCGATGAGGTTTATGCCGGTACGATCAACGGTGACGGAACAATGACGGTTAGGGCGACGAAAGCCGCAGGCGATACCGTTCTGTCGAAGATTATCCGCATGGTAGGAGATGCGCATTCGCGCCGAGCCGAGGTCGAACAATGGGTCACGAAGTTTGCGCGCATCTACACGCCTATCGTCATGGTGCTGGCGGTTCTAATCGCCGTTGTCCCGCCGCTTCTCTTTGCAGGGGCGTGGAACTATTGGTTCTATAACGCGCTTGTGCTGCTTGTGATCGCTTGCCCTTGTGCGCTTGTGATCTCCACGCCTGTTTCCATCGTTGCATCTCTCGCGGCGTCGGCACGCAACGGCGTGCTGATCAAGGGCGGCGCCTATGTCGAAGCCCCCTCACGCCTGACCGCACTGGCGATGGACAAGACCGGAACGATCACCATGGGTGAACCGGAAGTCGCGGGTCTGCATCCCTTGGGTGGCACTGCCGAGCGTGACCTCTTGAGTGCCGCTGTTGCGCTGGAAGCCCGCTCATCCCACCCGCTGGCACGCGCTATCCTTGCGCGCGGTGAACGCGACGGATTGAAGCAATCGGTGGCTACGGACACGAAAACTGTGCCGGGTCGCGGCGTAGAGGGATCATGGGAAGGGCAATCTGTGTGGCTTGGTTCCGACCGCTTTGCCACCGAAAAAGGACTGGGTGATACCATTCCCCGTGACCTATTGGAACGGATTGAGGGAGCTGGAAGTACGCTTGTTGCCGTCGGGTCCGGGGATCGTTTGCTGGGTCTAATCGAATTGCGCGACCGCATCCGACCGGATGCAAAGGGAGTGGTGGCACGCCTCCATGCCCAAGGGGTGAAAAAGATCATCATGTTAACGGGTGACAACGAGCGCACAGCGCGCGCCGTCGCGGCAGAGGTCGGCATTGACGAAGTTCGCGCAGAGCTGCTGCCCGAGGACAAAGTGACGGCGATTGAGGAGTTGGTTGCCAACTACGATGTCGTGGCGATGATCGGCGACGGTGTGAACGATGCACCGGCCATGGCGCGGGCACACTTCGCAATTGCAATGGGTGCAGTCGGGTCTGACGCAGCGATTGAGACAGCCGATATCGCGCTGATGACGGACGATATTGGCAAGGTACCGTGGCTCGTCGGTCATTCACGTCGAACAATGAATATCATTCATCAGAATATTGGCATCGCACTGGCGACCAAGGCGCTGTTCGTCGGCTTAACAGCTTTCGGGATGGCAACGATGTGGGGTGCTATCGCTGCGGATGTCGGCGTTTCCCTGCTGGTCGTAGCCAACGCGCTGAGGCTGCTTCGGGCCAAGAAGGATCGGTCCGACCCATCAGGGGGCGAGAAAATTGGAGAAACGATGGCACAGGGTGCCTTGGTGCATGGGCATTGATTTCAAAAACCCCTTTGTGCAAATATTAACTGAGCCAATAAGAAAAAGAGGTCGAGCAAAAAATGATACGTACAACACGCCGTTTCGCCGTTCTGGGTGGGTTGGCTCTTACTTTGGCTGGCTGCGCGAACAAGTTTCGTACTTATAACGGTCCAGAGGTCACGCGCTTGCAGATGTTCAAGGGCGATCGAACCCTCTTCCTTTACAACAGTTCAAAGGTCCTGAAGACGTATAAATTTGACCTCGGCTTTGCACCCGCGGGTCCCAAGCAGTTTGAAGGTGACGGAAAAACACCGGAAGGCTCTTATACTGTCGACAAGCGCAATCCAAACAGCATGTTCCATCTGTCTGTCGGGATATCCTATCCGAATGAAGCGGATATTGCTTATGCAGCCGCACAGGGCCGCAGTCCTGGTGGAGATATCTTTATACATGGCGGGCCGCGAGCGGGTATTGACCCGATCAAACCCGACTGGACAGCAGGGTGCATTGCAGTGTCAGATCGCGAGATAGAAGACATCTACGCAATGGTTCGTGACGGGACGCCAATTGACATCTTCGCCTAGGTTTTCGTAGAGATCGCCAATTTTGTTCAAATGAACCTTAAGAGAATGATTGAGACAACCATTGCGAAAAGGCCAAATACGAGTGCGGAACTCACTGCGTATTGAGCAATGTCTTTCTTGTTACCACCGCGCTTCTTCGCAAGATACGCACCCCATATGGCTCCTGCCAAAGCTGCTAAGATCGTCATCATGATACGCTGTCCTTTCTAAAATTTAGTATTGCCGCCATCGTCAGGTTCACTGCAAAGACCAACCAGAACATCACCTGTCCATAACTCGAGAATGGTGTTGGTGAGAGCGCCGCAGGCAGAGCGCCGTCCAGTATATTGGTCTCGCCCAAACCGAGATGTGAGATCAGGCGACCATTACCATCTATGATGGCTGATATGCCGGTATTGGCTGCGCGGACAAAGGGAAGCCCCTCTTCGACGGCGCGCATTCTTGAAGATGCCAGATGCTGGCTTGGGCCAATTGATGCGCCGAACCAAGCGTCGTTTGTAGCGTTAAAAATCCATTCAGGCCGATCTTTCGAATTTATGATTTTTCCGGGGAAGATTGCTTCATAACAGATTGATAGACCGACGCCGGGCAGTTGCGGCATGCGAAACGTCTCCGGCCCGGACCCTGGTGCGAAGTCACCCAATCCAGCAGTTAACCGCCTAAGCGGCAGGAGGTCTCGAAGGGGCACGTATTCGCCGAACGGGACGAGGTGATGCTTTGCGTAGCGGTTTATGATTTGAGCTGTTGAGTCGATTGCGAGAACCGCATTTTTGTATTGCTGTTCACCGTCAACGTTTTCGCGCGTTTGCGCCCCCGTTAGCAGGACGGCATTATCAGTCAAAAGCTTCGCGATCTCTCCCAGCATCCACTGATCTTCATCGAGGTATCCAGGAAATGCACTCTCAGGCCAAAGCAGGATGTCAAACTGGCCCGGCCGTGCAGACAAATCCAGATAACGGGCGATGTTGCGCTCTCGAAACGCTGGATCCCACTTTTGCCGCTGTGGGATGTTACCCTGAACAATTCTAACATTGACCGCGGTTTGCTGATCTTCACCGGTCAGATGCGCTTCGCCATTAATCCATATACCCGCGACCAATATGACAAACATCGTGGTTGCAAGCCCGCTCTGCCAACGATCTCGCCTGAAAATCACCGTGGGCAAGGTAGAGAGCAGCACAGTGAGCAAACCTAGGCCATAACTGCCGAAAAGCGCTGCCATCTGGCGCGGGACATCGTAATCGACCCATGCGTAAGCAATCAGGTTCCAGGGAAACCCAGTAAGAACGGTGCCGCGCAGCCATTCGGATCCAGACCAGCACGCAGCAAAGACAAGGGTGCCTGACACCCCTGTCGTCTTGGTTGCGGCGAAAACCGCCATCGCCGCCGCTGGAAAGAGCGCAAGCGCCCCTGCCAGCCCGATCACGGCAGGGGCGGCCATCCAACCGAAACGTTCAGCATCAACAAAAAAGCTTTCCGCAATCCATGACAGTCCGAACAGGAAAAAGCCGAAGCCGAAAGCCCATCCGGTAAGAAACGCTCTTGTTCGACCCTTGTTGGCGGTGAGGTAAAACAGCCCACCAAAACCGATGGGCAATACAAACGGAGTTGAGAACGGCGGTAGTGCAAAAACAACACTGACTCCGAGAACGACAGCAACGATAAGCGGGACTATGTTCGTCCTAAACCTTGGACCAAGACTGGAAATGCTAATTGAGGGTCTCACTCTCTATTCAGGCGCTTTTTTTATGGCGGCATGTTCCCGACCAGCAGTGATCAGCAGAAGACCAACGCCACAAACCACAAACACGTCTGCCAAATTGAATGCAGGCCAGTGTGTCGTTCCAATATAGAAATCCAGAAAATCAGTTACGCCGCCGAAGCGGATGCGATCCAGAATATTTCCAAGAGCGCCACCAATAACCACACCATAGGCAACGGCTTCACTTATTGCAGTCGCCCGTACCAGCGAAATGGCCAGAAACAGGACAACAGCGGTCGCAACGATAGCTAACGCCCACCATGGCGTGCCCTGTAGAAGACCAAAGGTAACGCCGGTGTTACGGTGAAAAACCAAGTTGAAACTGGGCGCGACATTAACGCCAGCGGCTAACGTTTCTGCATTTACAAGCACGAATGCTTTCGACGCTTGGTCGGCAGCAAATGCAATGACGGCTGCACAAATTCCCAGAGAACGGATTGCCATGTTTCAGCCTAACCAAACGTCGAGGAACAGCATGACAACCAGACCGATTGCTAACCCGGTCGTTGCTTGTTTCTGATGTCCACTGCGGTGGGTTTCGGGGATGATCTCGTGACTGATGACGTAGAGCATAGCGCCCGCCGCGAAGGCGAGACCCCAAGGCAAAAGGGGTTGAGCAACCACGATAACTGCAGCACCAAGAAAGCCGGTGACAGGCTCAACCAAGCCAGTGAGAGCTGCGATGCTAAAGGCCCGTTTTGCAGAGTATCGCTCACCAAGCAATGCAACCGCGACCGCCAGTCCTTCTGGCGCGTTCTGCAATCCGATACCCAATGCAACTGGAAATCCCCCCGCAAACCCGTCCGCGCCGAACGCGACCCCAACGGCCAGACCCTCTGGGGCGTTGTGAATGGTGATTGCTATGATAAATAACCAAACTCGACGCAGAGATGCGGCCTCAGGACCTTCGCGCCCTGAACTGAAATGCTCATGCGGGATCACTTCATTCATAATGGCAACTGCCCCCATCCCAAGCAAGATCGCTATACAGACGATAAGTGCCGGGATCGCCCCATCCCCATATCGTAGTTCGGCTGCATCGAGCGCTGGAATGATCAACGAGAAGAACGAAGCCGCCAGCATCACCCCTGCGGCAAAGCCAAGAGAGATGTCGCGCCATTTTCGCGAGGGCGTGCTGCCAAAGAGAACCGGAACGGCACCGACGGACGTCATAAGACCAGCTGCAAGGCTTCCATAAAAGCCCAAGGCGATGGGAGATAGGGTCGTGAGCGCCTCCATGTTCAACTTGCCGGATAGGAAGAGAATATCTCGGTGCTACCGTCCTTTTTCACCAAAAAGACATCGTAGGCGTCGGAAGTTTCCCCAAAATCCATGCCGGGTGAGCCGATTGGCATACCGGGCACCGCAAGACCGATCGCATCCGGGCGTTCCTCAAGAAGACGCGTGATGTCGGCAGGTGGCACATGCCCTTCTATCGTGTAGCCCTCGACTGTTGCGGTGTGGCATGAAAACATTGCAACAGGGATACCCCGATCCATTTTTAAACGGATCAGTGCTCCCCCAATATTTTCGCCCTCCGGTAAGAAACCAGCGTCTGAAAGTCTGTCCATCCATGCCACGCAGCAGCCGCAGCCGCGCGTCTTGGCGACTTGAATGGCCGTCTGGGCAGCGGCGGCCGTTGACACGGTCGCCAGCAGCACAGCGCCAAAGATCAGTTCAATTTTGGGGAACATGCGTTATCCTACTCGATTGTTCATATTTTGTCGCTGAGCGTCGCTGTAAATAGCGCGCGTGTTTTCACAAGGAGCGCTGACGCACCCGCGGTATCAGAATTTTCGACCGAGGCTATCAGTTCCTTTCCAAGCGGGTCGATCGGACGCCCGTCTACATGCACTTCGTAGTGCAAGTTAGGAGCTGTCGCCGTACCTGTCTTGCCGACCTGACCAATCACTTCTCCGGCAAGAACGCGGTTTCCGGTTTTCAGTCCATTGGGTACGGCGCTCAAATGGGCATACCGGGTCATCGTGTTGGAGCCGTGAGATATTTCTACCACTTGGCCATAGCCGTTCTGCCACCCAATAAAGGAAACCCGGCCCGGTGCGGTCGCGCTAATTGGCGTCCCTTTGGCGGCTGCGTAATCGACACCTGTGTGCATTCGAACGTTGCCGTAAATTGGATGTTTGCGTCGGCCAAAAACCGAAGATAGCCGCGCGCCCTCTACAGGTGGTGCTATTCTTCGCAGGACCTCTCCATTCAAGTAAATAGTAGCCTTGCCGCTATCCTCGTCAGACCAAACGATTTCAAACATATCCTTCGCTAAATCAAGGGCTGCGTAGGTTAGCTTCGGTTGCCCAACTTTCGACCCGTCAGCAAGGACCGATTGTGCCCATTGGATGTTGAGTTTCTCGCCGCCTTTAAGATCTCGCCTAAAATCGATTGTATCACTTAAAGTTTCGGCCAGATCGACCGCAAAACGAGCAGGAATGCCGGCTGTATCCAAGGAAGTATAAATGGATCCGCTGACGACAAGCTGACCTGCTTGCTCGACAGACGTAAGGACGGGGGGTCTAGTGCGACCAAAGACCTTACCATCGAGTGTGACTTCGATTTGGACACCTTCATCGACTGTTAAAGCGACGAATGAGGGGGACCCGTTGGGCTGAAAATTGACGCGCAGCTCATGGCCGGGTCTTAATCTGCGCAAGTCGTATTCTGCGGCAATGGCAAGAGCTACTTCGGCCCGCAGCGGTGCGTCCATGTCTGCACGGGTTAGGATTGAATCAAGCGTATCTCCATCAGTTACCGTCGCTTCCCAAACAGGGATAGCAAGAGCTTGTGTAACTGCCATCAGCTCATCAGGCCGAGTGAAATCGGACGAATGAAGCAATGGGGCCAGAGTAACATTACTGTTAACCACCTCTGTTGCGAAGGTATTGGAAAAATCCAAAGAAAAGGGTTCTGCTGGTGGTTGCGAAAGCTCTGCAGCCCGAACCATCACTTCCGGAGCTGGCGCGTTCGGTGTCATCATGGTTCTGGCGGTCAGCGACGCCATAGCAGCTGCGCTGACAGCTGTTCCCAGCACGAAATATTTCAATCTCAAGTTTCTGGCCTCTCGTCTTGGCTTTGCATTGCCCGCCTGATCTTAGGCACGGCGAATTCGCGCGGTTCGTGATAATCGATCGTTGTAACGAAGCGACCTGTCGCGTCGAACAGGAAAACCCCTGCTGTGTGGTTCATCGTATAGTCGCCGTCTTCACGCATCACCTTTTCATAGACTGCGCGAAATCCTGCCGCAGCAGAGGCGACTTGGACATCTGAACCGGTCCAACCTTGAATCTGTGGATGAAAGTAGGAGACATATTCGGCCATCACTTCGACGGTATCTCGGTCTGGATCCACGGAAATGAGGATGGTGTTAAGGGCCTCTGCGTCCGGACCAATCTCGTCGAGCCACGCGGAAATGTCCGAAAGCGTCGTTGGACAGACGTCCGGACAATAGGTGAAGCCAAAGAAGACAAGACTTGGCTGGCCAATGAGCGTTTTCGGGCCGACAGCTTCACCGGTCTGATTGGTCAATTCAAAGTCCATTTCTGTCAGCGGTAGGGAACGTTTTCCCGGCACCGACACCGCACCCGGCCCATCAACCTGCCACCATCCGATGAAAAGAACGGCTAATATCGCCAAGCCGCAGGCAATCAAGATTTTACCAATCTGTTTCATGTTGGCGTCAGCCTTCGGGGCCGCGTGCGCCGATACGCAGGACAGGCACTACAACTTCCATCTCCAACCCATCCGAAAAGAGTAGGGTCATCGGGAAAGTCTCGCCTTCCACGAGTGGCGACTGCAATTTCATCAACATGATATGATAGCTACCCGGTTCGAGTGCCAGCGTTCCTCCAGCTGGGATTTCGATGTCACCTGCAGGCAACATGCGGCTGATCCCATCGTCGTTCGTCTGGGTTTCATGGATGGAAGCCATCGCCGAGATATCGGCCCGCAATCCTACCAAGTAAACTGGTACATCTCCTTCGTTCCGAAGCGCCAGATACGCGCCACCGGGGCGTGAAGTTCCAATGCTGGCACGCGCCCATGGCTGTTCAACAACGATCTTGATATCGCCTGCGTTTTCTTGCGCTGCAGAAACTGTGGAAAGTCCCATCAGTAGACCGAAGGACAGGCAGCGCAAGGTATTTGTAATATGTCTCACTGTCAGGGTTATCCAATCTGATGTTAGTTGTTTGCAGTAGCTTGGACTTCTGCCTGTACAAGCGCGATCAGTTGATCTGGACCGAAGTCGGTCAATCGCTTTCCGTTGACGAAAAAGGTCGGCGTGCCCTCGATCCCGACGGCCTTAACATCGGCCCGATCCTGATTGAGGATACCGACGATACTTGGGGATTTGATCTGGGTCGCGGCGGCATTTACGTCCAAACCTGCTGTCGCCGCGATCTGGATAATCTGTTCTGCGGCTGGCGCACCATGAGATGCCCAAGCCGGTTGATTTTCCAGCAGCGCTTCAAGCACGGGCATGAAGACATCCTGTAATCTTGCTGCTTCCAAGATCTTGATTGCCAGCTCAGACCCTTCCCCGTGGAATGGCGTGTAGCGCATGACCACACGAACATCATCGGGATTATCCGCCAGTATCTGTTTCACAATCGGGTGAAACGCGCGGCACGCCTCGCAGGCTGGGTCAAAAAATTCCACAATCGTCACTGGAGCGTCTTTGCGGCCCAAAACAGGCGAGTAGGCGCGAACGAGTTGGTCTTGCTGCTCAACAGGAGCGGCTGTCGCAGTCGGGGTCACGTTAGGACGAGAGACAAACCAGGCACCGATGGCGAAAAGCGCCAGTACAGCGGTCAGGGTTACGAGAACAAGGGTTTTGCGTGTCATGAGGCAATCCGTCGAAGTTGGAGGAGCAGGGCAGATATTACCCCGAAGGTCAAAAAGGAGAGAGCGGGAATTGGCAGGCCAAGGATCAGCATTGCGTCATCCGTGCAAGATGGCCCGGAGGCGGTGCAGGGCGTAATCGGCTCGGGCAAGACCCCAGCATATAGCAGCCAATGATAGAGCGCGATAGCACCGCCTATAACGGCGAGCGGCACCGCATATCGCCAGATGGACAGATCGGAACGCCATGCCGCAATACCAAGGATGACGGCGAGTGGGAACATGAAGGCGCGCTGCAACCAACAAAGATGACACGGGGTCTGGCCCAATACCTCACCGATGAACAGAACGGAAAGTGAAGCGGCCAAGGCGAGAAACCAAGCCGCGAACAGGAACGTTACTGACCGACTGTCTGGCGTTGATGGATCGGAAGCCGCTGTCACGATCCAATCCTTTGTTGAAGGTCAGAGGCGATCTGAGAAGGATCCAAATCGTACTCGTATATTCGGACAAATTCGCCTTGCGGATCGAACAAAAGAAAAGATGAAGTATGGCCCATGGTGTATCCATCGGGTGCAGATTCATCCTCATTGCGCTGATAATAGACTTTGAAAGCTTTGGCAGTTTGTTGGGTCTGTTCCTGCGGGCCGCTTAGCCCGAGGATGCTGGGGCCAAATTGTGGGATATAGTTGGCCAGAACACTGGGCGTGTCCCGGTCCGGGTCAACTGTGATGAAAAGGGGCTGTACCGCTTCACCTTCTGCGCCCAGATCGTCCATTACCTGTGCGATTGTTGCCAGGCCCATGGGGCAGACGTCCGGACAGTTGGTGAACCCAAAGAAGACGAGCATCCATCGCCCACGGAAATCTTCGTCGGTCTGCACCATGCCATTGTGATCGGTCAATTCAAAATCAGCCAAAACAGTCTCCGCTGCAGGCAGGCGAGTGGCTGCAACCGGTAGCTGGCCACGCTCTGATATCCAAAAACCACCAACAATGGCGATCGCCACCGCTACTATGGACCAGAGAATTATCCGCACTTTTGTCATTGCCAGCTTCGCCCTTAAAACAAGTCACCTCTCGGGTGGGATACAAGCTACAGCTGATAGAGGTTCAAGCAAAAAGATGCTTGGTAGGATATCATGTCACGACTTTGTGAAACCTTTGGCTTTTCAAGGGAGTTAGAACTTTGATAAGCTACAGTGACTTTAGATAAAGGAATGCACATGCTGGCAATTGGTACGCTCTCGCGGAAGACTGGGACCAAGGTTCAAACAATCCGCTACTACGAACAGATTGGATTGATGAACGAGGCCGGACGGACGTCAGGTGGGCAACGGCGATATTATGAAAAAGATCTCGATCGCCTCGCCTTTATTCGACACTCGCGTCAACTTGGTTTTTCGCTCGACTCAATCCGCGAACTTCTGGACCTGTCGGACAACCCGTCTCAATCCTGTGCAGAGGCGGATTCTATCGCGCGGCGACAACTTCGCCAGGTTGAGCAGCGGATCAAACGCCTTCAGGCCCTCAAGAAGGAGTTGAAACGGATGGTTGCCGAGTGTGATGGCGAAAGCGTTGCCGAATGCAAGGTTCTTGAAGTGCTGCGAGATCACTCTGAATGTCTAACAAATCATGATGAAATCGGAGCGTGATAACAATGGAAGAAAGTTCTTGAACCTCTAGGCACTGTAGCTCCTATCTTTCGAATATCGCAAACAATGCGTCGGATAGAGCTATGAAGAATGAAGACAACAAGACCCATCTGGGCGTTTCGCCATTACTCGATTTCGATGGGGACGCCATCGCAAATCTGATCCGCGAGCGCAGCTGGTTGTCTTTGGACGAATTCCACCGGATTGGTGCTGCCTACGACTACGTGCGCAACGAAATCGTTTTTGGCTACAATGCTGCAGACGACATGCCAGCCTCATCAGTACTGCGTGACGGATATGGTCAATGCAACACCAAGGCCACGCTATTGATGGCTTTGTTGCGTGCGGTCGACATCCCTTGTCGATTGCACGGCTTCACAATCCATAAATCCTTGCAGCGTGGGATCGTACCAGAACTCATCTATCCGATTGCGCCTGAGAGCATCCTTCATAGCTGGGTGGAAATCTTGCATCGAGGGCGTTGGATCAATCTGGAAGGCTTTATTTTGGACGACGCGGTCTTGTCTGCTCTTCAGGACAGATTTGTTCGCGATAACGACAGTCTGTGTGCCTATGGGGTCGGAACAGACCGCCTTTCTTCACCATCCATCGAATGGAGCGGAACAGATACCTTCATCCAAAAAACCGGCATTAACGCCGATCTTGGTCTGTTCGACACGCCAGACGACTTTTATGCGCAGCATCAACAATCCTTTGGAGGTCTTCGTGGGCTGCTTTATCGATATCTGATCCGTCACTGGATGAATGCCCGCGTGCGACGAATACGCAGTGGGGTTGTTCCAGTGATCCCGATGGCTGAAACCAATTCTGTACAGTTTGTTCGTGAAGGCGGGGTTGGATCGCCATGACCGCTGGTTGGGTCCATTTGTCGGTAATAACTGCAATTCCAATGTTTCATGTCATCATCGCTGTTCCGCTAACAATTGTTTCCGCAATTTTACTCGCGACCGAGGGGCTTCTGGCCATGACCAGCGACCTTTTTGTTAGGTGCCTAAGTTTGTTTTCGAAGGGAGGGGCAATGGGATGGTCCTGAATATTGAGAGAAGGGCACTGGATGCCTCATGATCACGGAATAGACCCGCAGTCGGGAGACCGTCGCGTTGGAGTCGCCATTTGGGCGAACGGTCTGCTGACCGTTGCTCAAATCATTGGCGGAATTCTTTCGGGAAGCCTCGCGTTGATCGCCGATGCCATACATAACTTCTCGGATATGGCCTCACTCGTCATCGCCTTTGGCGCGCGCAAAATCGCCCGCCGCCCGGCAGATGCAAAGATGACCTTTGGCTATGGCAGGATCGAAATCGTTGCAGCGCTGATCAACTACACGTCGCTGATTATCATTGGGATGTATCTTGTCTACGAGGGTGCAATGCGCTTCGCGGATCCACCGCAAATCGAGGGCTGGACAGTCGTAATTCTTGGTTGCGTCGCTTTAGCGGTCGACACGCTCACCGCGATGCTCACGTATTCCATGCAAAAGGGTAGCGTGAACATCCGTGCGTTGTTCTTGCACAACCTCAGTGATGCACTGGCCTCTGTCGCCGTAATCGTGGGCGGCGTATTGATCCTGATCTACGATATCCGTTGGGTTGATCCGGCCATCACCATCGGTATCGCTGCATACATCCTTTGGCTCGCCTTTACCGAAATCGGCGGACCTATCCGGACACTTATGCTCGGCAGTCCACCGGATATGGACACCGACGCAGTGATTACGGCCATTGAGGACATCGACGGCGTCGAAGAACTGCATCACGCGCATTTCTGGCAAATGCAGGAACATCAAGCGGCGCTCGACACCCATGTGGTGATCGA
The DNA here is from genome assembly GCF_029285175.1 of Sulfitobacter sp. M05. GTDB lineage: Bacteria > Pseudomonadota > Alphaproteobacteria > Rhodobacterales > Rhodobacteraceae > Sulfitobacter. Next base: position 89,845 of record NZ_JABEDH010000007.1, read on the forward strand.
GGACGCACGCTGGGACGATGTGGAGACTCTGAAGAAGAAAATCAAAGCCCGCCTGGAAGAGGATTTCGGTATTTCTCATTCGACACTGGAATTCGAGCGATCATGCGACAAGCACGAAGAGGCCACACGGTATGGCCATGAATGAGTTCACAGTGCTTGCAGCAATACTTGGGTGCCTTGCCAACAGTTTATTGATCCTTGGTTTGGCATGGTCAATTTACCGACCAAAACAGCGTGTTTGGCCGCCCGAACAGTCGACAGCGATGCATCGGATCGCGGTTTGGACTCTCACTTGTATCGGCTTCGGTTCAGCAATTTTCATAGGCTTTGTCGAATGGGGCATTTTGGATGTCCCTGCATTCTTGCGGTGGGGATTGGGGCTGGTCCTGCTCATTTTTGGTAATGTCGTGGTGTGGGCTGGCGTACTTCATCTTGGCTTCGCGGCGACGAGCGGAGCAAAAGGATCTCTGCGAACCACCGGCCTTTATAGGTATTCCCGAAACCCTCAATATCTGGCAGATATCGCGATCCTTGTTGGGATTGGAATCCTATCTGCTTCGATTATGTCTTGGCCGGTGATCTTCACAGGCATTGTGGCGCTTGCTCTGGCACCCTTTTCGGAAGAGCCTTGGTTGTTGGAAAAATACGGTGACGCCTATGCAGAATATCTGATGGCGACCAGAAGGTTCTTCTAATGAAAAACGCAAGTGGGGCAGGTGGTACATCGGACCCTTTGGGCGCATCTCCAAGGAGCGTTAAACAGGAAACAGGACGTTGCAACCATAGCCTTTGCACGAACATGTGATTGGTTTCACTTGGAATTTCATAAGGTCACTGGCATATGTTTTCCAAACACATTTACTAGGAGGTTGCATTGTTATGTTAACCAGACGCCACTTTGTCCTTTCAACCGCCGCATTGTTTTCGGCACCAATCCCTCAAGCAGTGCTGGCCGCTCCAACATCTGACAGATCGAAGTGGGCGGCTTGGGATGCTCAGGTAACGCCTGCAAACTATGATCCTTCTACGTCCAATCCGTGGGGCTTTCACCCGCGTTTTCTTCCTCAGCTCGTGCAGGCAAACGATGGCCTTACGCCGGGTGACATCCATGTCGATGCCGTCGCACGCTATATCTATCATATCCGCAACGACGGAACAGCGATGAGATATGGCGTTGCGATTGCTAAGGGCAATCTATACGAGCCAGGCACATATTTGATCCGGCGAAAAACCCAGTGGCCAACGTGGACGCCTACACCTGCGATGATCGAGCGGGAACCGTCGGTTTACGGTCCTGTCGCCGACGGGGTGGATGGAGGGCCTACCAATCCGCTGGGTTCCCGGGCGCTTTACCTTTTTGTTGGCAATCGCGATACGTATTTGCGCATCCACGGCACACCCAGTCCAAAATCGATTGGAGGACGCGCAAGTTCAGGATGTGTGCGTATGGTTATGGCTCACATCAATGGGCTTTATGATCAGGTATCCACTGGATCGACAGCGTTCTTGTATCCGCCTGAAGATAGAATCACCGCACAGAGCTAAGCATGCAGCCGGTCTGCACCTAATATTATCGAGATAATTCATGCCTGCGGCTGTATCAACCAGTCGCGGGCACCCCTTGCGGCCTGGTACAAATTGGGTTGCCCCTTTTCGATCTCAACGGCAAATAGGTTGTCTCAACGGGACCGACATAACGATAAACGAAGCATCCGTCTGTCGGCTCAATCTGAACGGCGTTCAAATCTTGGAACGGCGCGGCTATTTCAAGAACACCTTCTGGCAATTCTTTGATGAATCCGTCGGTTGAGGTGCCTGCTTGGCCGTCAAAATCAGCGCACCCTCCAAGCGCCAGTATCGCAAAACCAAGACCACTCGTGCTAAATTTCATTCTTACCGTTCCTTTTGATGTCGTAGTGTTCCTTGGAAACGCGAGCGAAAGCTGCATTCCCTCTTTCATCATTGAACAGCTCATTTAGGACCAGATCAACCTATGCAAGCCATCATAGCGCGAATGATCGCACTATAAGCTTTGACCACTGCATCCTATAGCCACGGACGTGCTTGTGTAACCTCCAAGATAATGGGGCATAAGACAAATGTGATTGGCTGACCTGCGCCCCCCCATCATTCCCCTCACGCTTTTGTGATTACAAGTTGTTTGAAGCTCCAGTGGGTGAAGGTTGTAAACCAACGAAAACAGGCAAGAGCGAAGGATTCATCATGAAGCTAGTTAAAGACTCCTCTATTTCACGTCGTGGGGCACTGCTCGGTGCGGCCGCAAGTGGGGTGTTCCTAGGAACAGGCGTTGCAACCGCGCAAACCACAGCACCTCTTGCTTCACCACCAGTGCGCCGCAATATTTCATCTTTCAGCACCTCAAACTGGAGGGATCACTTCGACAATCTAAACAACGGAGCAATCCTTTGCGACATCGATTCCCGAGCGGTGCAATATTGGTCAGAGGATGAAAGCGTCTATAAGCTCTATCCATCCAGCGTTCCAGAATCTGAAGAACTGACAAAACGGGGATACACCAGCGTTATCAAGAAAGTGGAAGGGCCGAGCTGGCGTCCCACCCCTTCGATGAAAATCCGCAACCCTGATTGGCCGGATTATTTTCCACCCGGTCCAGACAACCCCTTGGGCACGCATGCGCTCTACCTTTCATGGCAATATTATCGCGTCCACGGAACGGGGGACACGCGGAAGATTGGCCGCCAATCGTCGAACGGATGCATCGGTCTTTACAACGAACATATCAAAGAATTGTTCGCTTTGGCCGAAGTAGGAACACAAGTGAAACTGTTTTGATTCCGCATGACTTGTTAAAGTCTGAGCTCGTGTACCAGGGCTCATTCTACGTCCACTATCCGAAAGCCATAGCCTCATGAAGCGAAGAAAATTTCTCCTTGCCGCCGGGGCTGTCGGCGTTTTGGGCAGTCAACCGGTTTCAGCTCATGTAGTGCTTCCAAAGTATGATTTGCCGCCGGAGTACTTGCCTCAATTAGTAAGCATTCCAGCGGGCGCTGCTCCCTACGAAATTCATGTTGTACCAAGCCAGTTTGCCCTGTTCTGGACCCAACCGGATAACACTGCAATTCGGTACACCGTCGGGATCGGTCGCCCAGGTCTTCATGAGGCAGGCGAATTCTATGTTGGGGCAAAGAAGGAATGGCCCAGCTGGACACCGACCCCGGGCATGTTGCGTCGTGAGCCTCAGAAATATGGGCCATTACGGAATGGAATGCCTGGCGGTTTGAGCAACCCTCTAGGTGCGCGCGCCCTCTACCTCTTTCAACCGGGTCGCGGCGATACCTTTTTGCGTGTGCATGGCACAAATGACCCAAGTACTATCGGCCGTGCAGTCTCAAACGGGTGCGCCAGATTGGTGAACGATCAGATTGTCCAATTTTATGATAAAGTCCCGCTGGACACGCGTGTGATCCTGTATCCCGCAACTTAGAATACTGCCTTGGCGAGATCAGCGTGTTTTTGATAGCTTTTCAGCAGAAGATTTTCTGGGGAAGATAACTCAATCACCCCCGGATACCCCCCAATCCTAGGAAGGATTCAAGATGTTATTAGCGCGACGCGGCCTGTCGAAAATTGTTCTTGCAACAGTATTAGCAGCATTTCCTGTTACTATTGTGGCCGCACAAGAACTCAATGAAGCAGATATCAAGCGTCTCGCACTTGAAGCGATCTTGGAAAAACCCGAAATTCTGATCGAAGCGCTTTCAATCCTTCAGGAACGTGAAAATGTAGCGCTCGCCGAAGCGCAGACTGACGCCCTGTCTGAGTTGCGCGATGATTTCGAACAGAATGCCCCGATCTTCGGGAACTTGGATGGCAGCGTCACACTTGTCGAGTTCTTTGACTATAACTGCGGGTATTGTCGCCGCGCTGCACCAGAGGTCAAAGCGGTACTGGAGGCAAGCAAGGATGTCCGCATTATTTATCGTGAATTCCCGATCCTAGGGCCCGGTTCCGAAGTTGCGGCGCGCGCGTCACTTGCCGCGAGAAACCAAGGTAAATATCAGCAGTTTCACGAGGCAATGATGGCATTGAACGGGCAAGCCGTTGAAGCAAGCGTTATGAAAATTGCAGGCGATGTAGGTCTTGATCTCGAAGTTTTGAAAACAGACATGCAATCAGAACTCGTGAACGAACACATTGCTGCCTCTCTGCGTTTGGCAGAAGCCTTGGGTATAACTGGAACGCCGACGTTCGTATTGGGTGACGAAATAATCCCCGGTGTTATCGAGCGCGGCGCCCTTCTTGAAAAGATAGCAGTCCTCGTCCCCGAGTGAATTGGGCGAATATTGCAAAACCAAACCTTATAAGCCTTGACCTTCCACCTGCTGGAACCTCTATCTCTAAAGTTATCCGGAGCAAGAGGTCTCACTATGGAAAGCGAAAAGTCACTCACGTTCGGCATAAAAGAGATGAGTTGTGCGTCCTGTGTCGGCCGTGTGGAAAAAGCATTGAGCGCGGTATCGGGCGTCTCTCAGGCGCATGTAAATCTGGCGTCTGAAACGGCCACAATAACCGCCGATGGCACGTTTGATGCTCAAAACGTGATCACCGCGCTGGACGCGGCGGGCTATCCTGCAGAACTGAAGGCCTATCGTTTCAGCATCGAAAACATGTCTTGCGCGTCGTGCGTGGGGCGCGTCGAGCGTTCGCTATCTGCGATTCCTGGCGTCGTTTCTGTTACGGTTAATCTCGCAAAGGAAGAAGCGGCAGTGCGTGTTTTGGGCGCTGCTGTATCGTCTGCGGACATTGCCGAAACTGCGAGCGCTGCGGGCTATCCAGCGACATTGGTCACCGATCCCGGAGCGACAGACGCGACAAACGATCGCAAAGTGGAAGAAGCGGCCCATCTGCGCCGGATGACACTGGTTGCTGCAGTATTCACCTTGCCGGTCTTTATCCTCGAAATGGGGAGCCACTTGATCCCGGCTCTTCACAGCTGGATCATGAATTCACTGGGGATGGGCGTCAACTGGGGCATACAATTTGTTCTGACCACCGTTGTTCTGGCTTGGCCGGGGCGACAATTCTATCTCAAGGGTTTTCCGGCGCTCTTTAAAGGCGCGCCTGACATGAATTCGCTTGTAGCCCTAGGATCTTCGGCAGCTTGGGGGTTTTCCACAGTCGCGCTTTTTGCCCCGTCGCTTTTGCCGGATGGCACGCGTGTCGTCTATTTTGAGGCGGCCGCAGTGATTGTGACGCTTATCCTGCTGGGTCGTTTTCTCGAGGCACGCGCGAAAGGGCGCACAGGTCAGGCGATCCGCAAACTGGTGGGTCTGCGGGCCAAGACAGCGCAGGTGGAGCGGGACGGGCAATTGGTCGAATTGCCCGTGGACGATATCGTTGTAGGTGACCTTATCCAAGCGCGTCCAGGTGAAAAGATTGCCGTCGATGGTGTCGTCGTCAAAGGTGCGTCTTATGTCGATGAAAGCATGATCACCGGAGAACCAATCCCGGTAGAAAAATTGGCGGACGCCGAGGTTGTCGGCGGTACGATCAACGGTTCCGGCGCGCTTATGTTTCGTGCGACAAAGGTGGGCGGCGATACCATGCTGGCCCAAATCATTCGCATGGTCGAAGAGGCACAGGGGGCAAAACTTCCCATCCAAGACCTCGTGAACCGGATAACACTTTGGTTTGTGCCTGCTGTGATGGGCGTCGCGGCGCTGACATTTCTGACATGGTTATTGGTCGGGCCCGACCCCGCGCTCAGTTTTGCATTAGTGGCGGCAGTGGCGGTTCTGATCATTGCCTGTCCCTGCGCAATGGGTTTGGCCACGCCGACGTCGATCATGGTCGGCACTGGCCGCGCCGCCGAATTGGGTGTGCTGTTTCGGCGCGGTGACGCGCTTCAAACGTTAAGCGATGTAACGACCGTTGCTTTAGACAAGACCGGAACATTGACCGAGGGTCATCCGGAGTTAACGGATCTGACAATCACCAAAGGGTTCGAGGAGGCCGATGTGCTGCGCCTTGTCGCCTCTGTCGAGGCTATGTCGGAGCATCCGATTGCTGCGGCCATTGTCCGACATGCAAAGCAGAACGGTCTGGCACTCGCATCAATTGACGATTTTAGCTCAATCACCGGATTTGGCGTCAGTGCGGTTATTGAGGGCCGCAAAGTTTTTGTCGGAGCCGATCGGTTGATGTCCCGTGAAGGGATCGATTTGGACGCTGTTAAAAGTGTTGGCGAAACCCTTGGGAAGGAGGGTAAAACACCCCTTTTCGCGGCTATTGACGGGCAGCTTGCTGCGGTCATTGCTGTGTCCGACCCGATCAAGGCCAGCACAGCCGAGGCGATTGGCACGTTGCACGATCTGGGACTTAAGGTTGCGATGATCACGGGCGACAACGAAGCCACAGCGCAGGCAATTGCAGCAAAACTGGGCATCGACGAGGTGGTCGCGGAAGTTTTGCCAGAGGGCAAAGTCGCAGCGATCGAAAGGCTGCAAACTGGTGGGAGCAAGATTGCCTTTGTCGGTGACGGCATCAACGATGCCCCGGCACTTGCCCGCGCAGATGTTGGCATTGCGATCGGCACGGGAACTGATGTTGCGATAGAATCGGCAGATGTCGTGTTGATGTCTGGCGATTTGAAGGGTGTGGTGAACGCTTTGCACGTCAGCCAACGGACCATGCGCAATATTCGCCAAAACCTGTTTTGGGCCTTTGGATATAACGCATTGCTGATCCCGGTTGCGGCCGGCGTTTTCTATCCGGTCGCTGGCTTGATGCTGTCACCCGCACTTGCGGCGGGGGCCATGGCCCTGTCCAGCGTGTTCGTGCTGTCAAATGCACTCCGCTTGCGTTGGGTTGCGCCTGAACTTTCTGAGTCCGCCGCAAACGCCCGCCAAAATCGTAAACTTGTTTCAGCACCCGCAGAATAGGGATCTCAACATGAATATCGGAGACGTATCCAAGCGTGCGGGGTTGCCGCCAAAAACCATCCGCTATTATGAGGATATCGGTCTGGTGACCCCATTGCGTGATCCCAACGGGTATCGCAGTTTTCGCGGCAGCGACATGCACAAGCTCGCCTTTTTGAGTCGCGCCCGCGCATTGGGGTTCACGATAGAAGACTGCCGCAATCTCTTGGCACTCTGGGACGATAAGGATCGGGCAAGCGCGGATGTCCGGGCAATCGCAAAAGAACATCTGACACAAATTGAAAGCAAGATTGCGGACCTGCAGGATATCCGAAAGACCCTCACCCATCTTGTGAAGGAATGCGCAGGGGATGACCGTCCAGATTGCCCTATTTTGCAGACTCTAGAAAATATTTCAAAACAATAACGGAACATTCCAGCGCTGGAATCTGGTTAACACAATAACAAATGAAAATTACGGAGACTTTGCATGTCCTACTGGCGTTTTTTCGCAATGATCATCACATCGACAGTGGTGATGTTTGGCTTGATGTACCTGAACACCTATGCGCTGGATCACGTTTTCTTTAGCGAAACGCGCAGTTACATGGCGATCTATATGGGGGCGGTAATGGCCATGATCATGCTCGCCTTCATGCTGGGTATGTATAGCAACCGTCGCGCAAACATCGCGATATTCGTGGGCAGTGCCGTCGTTTTTGCTGTGTCTGTGTTCCTTGTGCGTAGCCAGACGACTGTGGATGATACATCGTGGATGCGGGCGATGATCCCTCACCATTCGATAGCGATTTTGACAAGTGAACGGGCCAATATTTCAGACCCGCGCGTGCGCGAGCTTGCGGATGGCATCATAAAAGCACAGCGCCTTGAGATCGCAGAGATGAAAGCGTTGATCGCGGACTTGGAAGGCGGCCCTGCTGCAACGCCGGAACTCGACGGAAAATAGAGGAAACTGCTATGCCACAGGATCAATCCGACAAAATCGCAAAGCTCTATCGCATGGTTATGACCGACCATACCTGTCCTTACGGTTTGAAATCAAAGGATTTGCTGCAGCGTCATGGATTCGATGTCGAAGATCATCATCTGACCACGCGTGACGAGACTGACGCGTTCATGAAGAAACATGGCGTAGACACTACGCCCCAGACCTTCATTGATGGTGAGCGGGTAGGGGGCTATGACGCACTGCGCATCCATTTTGGATTGGACAAGCCCGATGACGAAGAGTCTGAAACAACCTACCAACCCATCATCGCGATATTTGGGATGGCATTTCTGATGGCGCTTGCGCTTTCTTGGTACAGCTTTGATACTGTCTTTACCCTGCGCGCTTTTGAATGGTTTATCTCACTTTCGATGTGCTTGCTGGCTGTCCAAAAACTTCAGGACGTTGAACAATTCTCGACCATGTTTTTGAATTACGATCTGCTGGCGCAACGCTGGGTTCCTTACGGCAAGGTCTATCCATTCGGTGAGGCGATCGCGGGTATCCTGATGACCGCAGGGGCGCTGACGTGGATATCGGCTCCGGTTGCCATCTTCATAGGCTGCATCGGCGCGGTGTCGGTGATAAAGGCGGTCTATATCGACAAGCGAGAGCTTAAATGTGCATGCGTAGGTGGGGCCAGCAACGTCCCGTTGGGGTTCATATCGCTTACAGAAAACATAATGATGTTCGTGATGGGTTTCTGGATACTGGGTAAGATGTTCTCATCTTGAACGTGGTGCCAGTAAGGTCAGCGGTTCTACGCCACTCTCACAAAAAAGTTGGAAACCTTCCAGCGCTGGATGGATTGACAGGGAATAAAGGGTGCCCCAAAGGTGTGGAATGAAAGTGAAAAACACGATTTCAGCATGGATAAAGGCACTGACGTGTTTGTCGTTCGCCATTGCGCTGGTGTTTTCTGCTCCTTCCGCGTCACATGCTGCATCTGGTATGCACGGTGGTCAACATGCTGCGACTGAAAGCTCCGATCATAAAGTCGACATTCAGGTTCACGGTGCAATGACACTGCATGACATGCCTGTAGCTGCAACCGAAACGGCTGATGAGACACAGGCATCAAGCGAGTGTTGCAATGGTATTTGTATCTCCGTTGCGATCACGGACACCGATGTATTTTCGGTCGACCAAGCGACAAATGAAGAATATCTGATGCTTCATGCTCAAACAAACTCGATTGAATCATCGGGTTTTCTACGGCCTCCCCAGTTCTTGATCTGATCTACGGCTCTTAGCGGAGCCTTCGTTTTACGCACGGCTGTGCGTAAGTCCGAAGTTCATCAGTCAGGTACTATTCATGAAAATTCAAATAATCTTGGGGGCTTCGGCCCTTGCACTTGGCGCATGTGCTTACGAGCCTACGCCTTTGCCAATCGTCACAGCCCAACAGGCAGCTACAAACACAGCAGTCGCTTCTCCGATTAGATATCAAGATCCCTTGGCCGGATACACACACCGCAGCCCAACTGGCCCGCGTGACTGGCGATCAGTCAACGAAGAACAGACGGAGGGCAACTGATGCGTGTTTCAAAACTCCCGCTTATCCTTGGTTTTCCGTTGGTTCTTGGTGCCTGCGCTACGGCCATACCAGGTGCCTACACAGAATCTAAGGCAGGCTTCTTCAACGTATCGAACCAAACGTCTGCTGCAATTGGCAAGCGGACAGCGTTTGCCCAGACACAAGCCGAGAATGTCGCACTGAAGAAACAGGTCCATGGGATGGTGCATCGCAAGACGATCTCTGCGGACACTGCTGTGCAAGTCGCCTTGCTCAACAACAAAGGATTACAGGCATCCTACGCAAATGTAGGCCTGTCAGCCGCCGAGGCCTGGCAACAAGCCACCCCTGAGAACCCAGTTGTATCCATTGGTATTCTAGGCATTGGTGCAGCAGAATTGGGTGTTTACCGCGCGATTGAGGGTATGATCGCAACAAATATCTTGGAGGCCAAAACGCGCAAACAGCGTGTGGCGCTGGCAGACGTCAACTTCCGCGCAGCGCAATTAACAGCAGTCAACGACTCGCTCACTCTCGCCAATCAAACACGACAGGCTTGGATCAACGCAGTCGCCGCATTTGAAGCTGCAAGCTATCTGAAGCGTGCCAAAGCCACCTCTGATGCTGGCTCTGAACTAGCGCGCAAACTTGGTGAGACAGGTGCTCTCAACAATGCGGGGCAAGCGCGGGAGCACGCTTTTAATGCTGAGCTTGCCGGGCAATTGGCACAGGCGCGGCTGAACGCGACCCGCGCCAAAGAAGACCTGACCAAGCTCATGGGACTTTGGGGCACTGAAGTAGACTACTACGTGCCAGATGCGTTGCCCGCTTTGCCACGGTCTGTTGGTCGCGTTTCGAACGTCGAAGGCAAAGCGCTGCGCAACCGCGTGGATTTGCGTGTCGCTAAACTGGGCCTTGAAGCGCAGGCAGCAGCATTTGGCCTTACTGACCAGACCCGACTTGTAACAGATCTCGAAATCATCGCTGGATTTGAGACAGAGCGCGAAGCCGAAGATGGTAAAACGGAAACCGAGACAACGCCACAGGTGGAGTTGGAGTTTGCGATTCCGATCTATGACACGGGTAAGGCACGGATGCGCAAAGCCGAGCTGATGTATCTTCAGGCAGCAAATGTGCTCGCTGAGCGTGCCGTAAACGTCCGCTCTGAAGCGCGCGGGGCGGAAAATTCATATCACGCGTCCTACAAGATCGCCCGGCATTACCGTGACATTCTGGTGCCTCTGCGCGTGACCGTCGAAGAAGAAGGTCTGCTCTCCTACAACGGCATGATCACCAACACTTTTGAACTGCTGACAGACGTGCGCGAAAAGCTGAGCGCATCGCTGGAGGCTGCAAACGCGAAACGCGAATTCTTCATGGCACAAGCTGACCTGACTGCCGCGATCTATGGCGGCGGTTCTGGCAGCGCTGGTGCTGGCGGAGAGGGTGCAACACTTGCCGCCGGTGGCGGCGCAGGACACTGAAAGGAACTGACATGCTAAATAGACGTCAATTACTCGGAGCCGGCGCGGCAGGTGCAACGCTGGTTTCTTCGAAAGCCTGGGGTCAAACCTTGAACATGGGCCTGCCGGAAGCTGCCCAAATGGACAGTGCGGCAACGGCGATCACGGCGCGTCCCAATTCCGGGCCCGACTATAATCCGGTTGTTACACTAAATGGATGGACTCTACCGCATCGCATGAACAACGGCGTGAAGGAATTTCACCTTGTTGCGGAACCGGTCGAGCGCGAACTAGCAGACGGTATGATCGCACATCTTTGGGGTTATAATGGTCAATCGACAGGACCAACCATCGAAGCGGTGGAAGGTGACCGCGTTCGGATATACGTTACAAACAAGCTGCCTGAGGGGACTACGGTCCATTGGCATGGGCTTATTCTTCCTTCTGGCATGGACGGTGTTTCAGGGCTGAGCCATCCGAGTATCCCACCGGGAAAGACATTTATTTATGAGTTTGACTTAATCAAGTCAGGTACGTTCATGTATCACCCCCATGGTGACGAAATGACCCAGATGGCGATGGGGATGATGGGCATGTTCGTGGTCCACCCCAAGGATCCCACATTCATGCCGGTGGATCGTGATTTCCTGATCATGCTGAATGCTTTCGACATCGATCCGGGGACCTATGTACCCCGCATCATGACGATGACGGATTTCAATCTTTGGACCTGGAACAGCCGGATCTTCCCCGACATCGATCCGCTCGTCGTGAACAAAGGTGACAAGGTGCGCGTTCGCGTCGGTAACCTGACGATGACGAACCATCCCATCCACATGCATGGCTACGACTTCAAGGTCACCTGCACGGACGGGGGCTGGGTGCCGCCAGAAGCGCAGTGGCCCGAGGTTAGCATCGACATTCCGGTAGGCGCGATGCGCGCTTACGAGTTTGTGGCAGAACATCTGGGGGATTGGGCTATCCACTGTCACAAGTCACATCACACAATGAACGCGATGGGGCATGATGTGCCCACGTTCATCGGCGTGAACAAAAAACCGCTCACCCAGAAAATCCGGCAATTCCAGCCCGAATACATGCCTATGGGCATGTCTGGAATGGGGGACATGGCCAAAATGTCCATGCCACTTCCAGACAACACCATTCCGATGATGACAGGATGGGGGCCGTATGGACCGATTGAAATGGGCGGCATGTTTTCGGTCGTGAAGGTGCGGGATGGCATCGACGCGGACGATTACTCCGATCCCGGCTGGTACGAGAATCCTCCGGGCGAGATGGCCTACGAATGGACCGGCGAATTACCCGAATTTGCCTCCAATAACAGCTCCAGGACCATTCTCACACCGAAACCAACCTCGAAGGGCTGAGCGGCCCCTCGTCATTTCCAACCAAACCAACCTACAGGACAATAAAATGAGAAATCTTCTTTTGACGACAAGCTTCGCGATCGCGCTATCAGCACCGGCGTTTGCTGCAGGTACACACGACGGCGGGCATGGGGAGACCAAGCCGGCCGCAATGATGGTCGGCATGCCGGGTGACGCCGCCAAGGTGGACCGCACAATCGACGTCACTTTGCTCGAAAACGATGAGGGCCAGATGCTGATCGAGAGTGAGCCGATGGATATCAAGGAGGGCGAAACCATTCGCTTCAACATCACCAACAAGGGTGAGTTGGAGCATGAGTTCGTCCTCGACACGGTCGAGCGCAATGCCGAGCACAAGATCGAAATGGCAAAGATGGACATGGAACACGACGACCCGAACCGTATCCGTCTCGATGCGGGCGCGTCGGGTGAGGTTGTCTGGACTTTCGCGAATTCTGGTACGTTCGAAGCGGCTTGCCTGATCCCCGGCCACTACGAATCCGGCATGCACCGTGAGGTCGCAGTCGGTGACCAGATGGCACAAGCTGACGTGGAATACACGAGCGGGACCATCAAGAAAATCGACGCAAAGGCTGGCAAGGTCACAATCATCCACGGCCCTCTGGTCAACCTTGACATGCCCGCGATGACTATGGTGTTCCGCGCCGACGAAGCAATGATGACCAAGATGGCGGAAGGTCAAGACATCGAGTTCGTTGCCGACCGGGTCAAGGGCAAGCTGACCGTCACGCAGCTAAAATAGAGCAGCATGGAGGGGCATTGATAGGATCAGTGCCCCTTAGCCTTCCAGTTTACCCACGCGGCGGTCAACAAGATGAGCGCGGCGAAATGCCAAGTTTTTCAAGGGACGATGCAAATTATGAAGCTGCTGACTTTGATATGCATTTCTTTTGTTTCTGTCGCTCTCCCTACGTGGGCTGGGAATGCTGAGGCCGCACCGAAGGGTCAGCCACACGAGCGACCTTACGAAACGCCCGGACATGAACCTATGGGAAAACCAAACGACGGAGTTCCAGTCGATAGAATAATTAAGGTGAATATCAAAGAAACGCAGAGCGGATATATGCTCTTCGAACCTGATGCGATCCAGATAGCGAGCGGCTCGGTCGTTCGGTTTATCATAATCAATTCTGGAGCGCTTGATCACGAGTTCATGCTGGGCTCCTTCGACGAAATCGCAAAACACCAACAATGGATGCGGAAATTTCCAGACATGGAACATGAGTATGTAAATTCTGTATCAATCAGGAGCGGTGAAGTAGAAGAGCTTGTTTGGCAGTTTTCCGATGCCACCAACATGGAATTCGCTTGCCTGATCCCCGGCCATCGCGAGGCAGGGATGTGGGGCGTGATCATCGTGCATGATCATTTGGCACCCACGCGTAAGAACTGAAGGTAAAGCGTGACTCTCTTAGACAGATATCATGATTTGCTCCACGATTTCACTGCATTCGTCGGCTACCAGTATGATGAAACAGCCCCCGACTGGATCCACCCTTTCATCCATGTAATCTTTGTGGTGGTACCTGCGATGCTTGTCAGCGTTGTTTTGTATTTGATCATAACCGGTATCCTTCGTCGATTGAGCCAGAAAAACGTCTGTGTTCCACAGCCACAAACAGTTCGTGGACTGGATACAAGTCTTTTCAAGACGGTGTTGCAGTACACTCGAAAGCAACAGGTATTAATGATTTTGCTCAGTCTGGTTGCGATGCCGATCCTTTATGTCACATTGGAGCTGCCTAAACAGATTGTGAATAATGCCTTGAATGCAGAGCGTTTCCCGCTTGAGTTTTTCGGGTATGGATTTGATCAAGTCACGCTGCTGATGGTCTTGTCCGGCCTTTATCTGATGGCGATCAGCCTGAATGGGCTGAACAAATATGTACTGAACGTTTTTAAGGGTTATGTGGCTGAACGATTTTTGCGTCGTTTCCGGCTGCTGATCTATCGGCAATGGCGCAATGATGTGGAAGCGCAAAAGCAAAGTGAAATCATACCGATCCTTGCACAAGAGGTCGAACCCGTTGGAGGGTTTGCCGCGGATGTGATCACATTGCCAATCTTGCAGGGTGGTACGTTGCTGACCATCCTCCTGTTTATGTTCATGCAAGATCCGGTGTTGGGTGCTGCAGCGCTGACCGTACTGCCCATACAATTGATCTTGCTCCCTAGACTTCAACGCCGCGTCAACATACTTTCGCGCAAGAGGATCAAAGAAGTCAGACTGCTGGGCAAGCAACTCAGCGATCAGCTAAGCGCCGGGCAATCCAGTCATTCGGGACTTGAGCAAGCCGGCAAGAATTTTCGGGAGTTAGAGGTCGTCAGGCGGCAAATCTTTCGTTTGAAATTTTTCATCAAAGCCCTCAACAACTTCCTGACAGCGATCACACCGTTTCTGTTTTATTCTCTTGGTGGCTACTTCGTGATTGAGGGTCGGATCAGCCTTGGAGCGCTTGTTGCTGTGTTGGCCGCACACAAAGACTTCTCGGCGCCTTTGAAAGAACTCTTTCGCTACTATCAAACCTTGGAAGACACCCGGATCCGGTTTCACGAGATTACTTTGTTCTTCTCGAAGAACCCACGACCTATAAAAGTGGTTAAGATTCGAGAACCATCACTGGCAATGGTACGCGCATGAAACAAAACGACCCGTTTTCGAAGGAGGAACAAAAATGAGGCGGGGAGCAATATTCTTTGCACTGGTCGCGCTGGCTGCAGCGGTATGGTATTTGACGTTGTCAGCAAGCCCCAACGTAGACACCCAAAAACGCGGAACCGCGACTCTGGCGGACGGTGCGATTGTCACTGTCCAGGTGCCCGCTTCGTTCTCAAACCAAGAAGAGATTGGGCAGCGCGCCTATGATGCCGTTTGTGCTACCTGCCACGGTAAGAATGCACAGGGCAGGGATGGTATTGCCCCGCCTTTGGTTCATAGAATCTACGAACCTGGCCACCACGGTGATATGGCTTTTGTGCTGGCCGCGAAAAACGGTGTTCGCGCTCATCATTGGAAATTTGGTAACATGCCTACCGTTGAAAATGTGTCACAGGCAGACGTTCTGAATATCGTGGCCTATGTGCGCGCACTTCAAAGAGAAAATGGGATCAATTGAAGTCATGCAACCGCGTCTTCTTACTAAACGCAAGATATTCTCGGGCCAGCTGGTCTCAGTGGCAACGCCCGCGATCAGGACAGGACATGTGCTTCATAGCCTGCAGACTTCATGGCTTCGATCAACATCTCAGTGTTGGAGACTCGTCGTACTGAGACTTCTCGACTGGTCAAATCAACGTCGACGACAGCATCCGCATCCACTGATGCAACGGCTTTCTCGATCGACGATTTACAATGGCCACAACTCATCTGTGGCACGGAAAATTTTGTCATGTTTGCTACTGTCATTTCAGTGGGTGTTTAACAGCTTCCCGCGCCGGAAGATCAACCAAAACATTAAGTGGTCGTGCAATCAGATCGAAACTGAGTCCCGCCAAAATCCGGATGAAGATCCAAACCAAACAAATCAAAGGAGAGGCTAGAATGAAATCTGTTTTTTTTACAACACTTGCGTTGGCATTTTTGGGGATGCCAGTATTTGCTGATGGCCATGCAACCGGTGATGCCAACGCAGGCGAGAAAGTCTTTAAGAGATGCAAGGCATGCCATTCAATTATCGATACAAGTGGCGACGTGATTCAAAAAGGTGGCGCCGTTGGGCCGAACCTCTATGGTCTGTATAATCGCATTGCGGGAACCGACCCAGTTTTTAGCGACAAGTACGGCAGTTCCATCGTTGAGGCCGGTGAAAGTGGTTTGGCGTGGAGCGAAACTGATTTCATGAGCTACGTTGCGGACCCAAAGAAATTTTTGGCAGTTTACCTGGACGACAAGCAGGCTAAATCCAAGATGGGATTCAAGCTGAAAAAAGTAGACGATGCCAGAGACATTTGGGCATATCTTGTCTCAGTTGGGCCAGAAGTAGTGGAATAGTTACGGTAAGAGTGCTGAAGCCAAGGGAAGTGATCGTGAACAAATGAAACTGAAATGCCAACAGCTCACCCAATTTCTGAGATCTGCGCTTGCATCGTTGTGCGTTCTGTGGCTCGGCGCTTCTGATAGCAATGCTGAAAATAGAGTTTTTTCTTCTATCAAGGAACTATCTCCGCCTGTGACCAAAGGGGCACGTGAGCCATTTCTCTCCACCATGAACGATGGTCGCGTGCTGATGAGTTGGACTGAACCTCAAGGAGACAGTTTTGTAGTAAAAGTCGCAATTTCTGATGGTACCGAATGGTCTAGGCCACAAACCGTGGTTGAGCGGAATGATCTCTTCGTAAATTGGGCAGATTTTCCATCTGCTATCGCTTTGGAAGATGGCTCGCTTGTTGCGCATTGGCTTCGCGCCAATGGTGATGATGACTATTTCTACGATATCAATATCGCCTTTTCACAGGACGAAGGTGTGACTTGGTCAACACCAATCATTCCTCACGACGATCGTTCACAACGCCAGCACGGTTTCGCGACACTGCTGCCAAACGATGGCGGCGGTTTTTCGGTGATCTGGTTGGATGGGCAGAGCTATGACACCTACGCGTCACAAGATGTTGCAGATAACGCCATGCAATTGCGTATGCGCAAATTTTCGGCCGATAGCTCCATGGGAGAGGATCTATTGCTCGACGCGCGTACCTGTACATGTTGTCAGACTTCCGCTGCGGTAACCGGCGATAACGAACTTCTTGTCGTCTACAGGGACCGGTCGCTCGAAGAGATACGGGACATATCAATCGTGCGCGAAACATCGCAGGGATGGTCCACCCCGCAACCAGTCAGCATAGACGGATGGAACATCGAAGGCTGCCCCGTGAACGGCCCCGCGATTGATACGGTAGATGGCAACTCCGCTGTGGCGTGGTTCACCGCGGCAAATGATATTCCCAAGGTCAAAGTCGCGTTTTCAAGCGATGATGGCATAACCTTTGCGAAAGCGCTGGAAATCGACACCAGTGCACCGTCCGGTAGGGTCGACGTCATACAATTGAAAGATGGCTCTGCGCTGGTGACTTGGGTCAAACAAACAGTGCAGGGTGAAGCAATTCTGATCTGTTCCGTTAAACCGCAAGAAGGTTGCGTACGCCCCGAAATCGTGGCGATCAGCCCAAGCGGGAGAACAGTCGGTTTCCCCAGAATGACACTTGGCAAGGGGGGCGTGTTCATCGCCTGGACAGAACCCACAAACCCATCCGCGACCCAACCCAGAGGCGGGACGACAATACGCACGGTGTTGGCACGAATGGAGGAGTTGAAATGAAACAGTTCATAAAGCGGTTTCTTCCCTTCGTGATGTTGCTTGCAATCTTGCCGGATACGACATTCGCAGAGGGAAAAAGGTTCGTTTTCGGCATTCATCCGACACCTAAAGAAATCCCGGAAATCGCGTTTGAAGATTTGGAAGGGCAGCAGTTTACGCTTGAGGATTTCGAAGGAAAATACCTTCTCCTGAACGTCTGGGCAACGTGGTGTCCGCCATGTCGCAAGGAACTCCCCGACTTGCAGGGTTTGCAGCAAGAACTCGGGGGACAACAATTCCAGGTCGTTGCCCTTTCTACCGATGCCGGAAAACGCGCCAGCGTGCTCCGCCTCTATCAAGAACTTGGTCTCGATGAGGACAGCATATTCATAGACCAAACCGGATCAGCCATGCGCAGGCTTGGAATTTTTGCGATGCCGACAACCCTTCTGATTGACCCTCAGGGACGCGAAATAGGTCGCAAGCCCGGGCCAGCTGAATGGGACAGCGATTCAGCGATTTCGTTTTTTGAAGAGCAGATGGTTGAGTTTGAGTGACAAAGCCGTATCTTTAATCTTGATAGCCTTTTAACAAGATGTGCGCTGTCATTTATCAATAAATGCTGAAGGATGGTCCTAAATACCGGTCAAGAACGGTAAGTTTCGGATGGGATTTTTTCCACTTATTTGTCGGCAAATAATCTGATGGAACATTCTCACGGTACATACGCTCGCGCTTATGTGGTCCTCGATATGCTCTAAGCCACTACCGATACCAACAACCAAACTGCGATTTTGGTGTCGTTTCAGCCAATCCGTAGCCACGAATTGGTCACGAATTCGTAAGGTGGCAGATCAAGGTTGCGCGGGGCAGGACCTTTGCGTATCCGCCCCGCAGTGTCGTAATGTGATCCATGGCAAGGGCAAAACCAACCCTTCCAGTCGCCAAGCGGTTCACTGCTGTTCTGACCCAGAGGCACACACCCAAGATGCGTACAAACGCCTATGACCACCAGCCATTCAGGGCGTTGTGCCCTTTCGGAGTCCAGTGCCGGGTCAATCAGGTCAGCACCGTCATCGGCCCGCGCCAACGCAATTTGTTCTTGCGTGCGGTGATCTACAAAAAGCGGTTTGCCACGCCAGGTTAGTGTAATGCGTGTGCCTACTTCGATGCCCTCCAGATCTAAATCGATCGTGGACAACGCGGTGACATCGGCACTTGGGTTCATTGAGTTCAAGAGTGGCCAAACCGCAGCACCGGTGGCTACGGCACCCGCTCCTGCCGTAGCAAAATACAAAAAATCGCGGCGAACTGGAATCGTAGTCGTCCCGTTGCGGTGGTTGCACCTTTCGGCTGATTTTTCCGCATCAGTCATGATTTTCTCCACAAATTTTTGCACTCCGTGCTTCGTTTCCAAAGCTGAACACGTTGCTTCTGATAAGAAGACGCATGTCGGGCGAAAACATTACAAGGATTGCGCTTTGACCCAATCTTTTAGACCGAATGAATGCGCTAAGCGCTACGAGTTCCACCCAAAGGCCTCCAACTTCTGGCGAACCTGTAATGGATTGGCACTGTTAACGTCTACGTTTCGACAAAGATCCCGCGCTGGAGCATGCGATGAACATACATCAAGAAACACAGTTAGACGATGAAATGAAAGTCGTGATTTGCGACTGCCTGGATTTGTTATTGCCGATACTTCCATTGGATCAGGCGTTAATCGTCCGAGCGATTGATCTTGAAGGAATATCACTTCTGATCGTCGCAATTAGGCTAGAGATAAGTTTGACGGAAGTGGTTAAGCGACTAAAGTTTGGACGACAGACCCTGAACGCACACATCGGCGAATTGTTCGTCGGCCCATCGCAGGATGGACCGACAAGCTGCGGTTATCACAGGCCGCACTAATTTTCTCAAACTAATTTTGTAATGCCTTACGGGATGGAACGTCTACTTTATACAACACCGTTTTGGCCAAAGGATATGAGACATGCGAACAGATATAACACCACACGAAAAAACCGTTCAGCCGGCACAAGGCGGCTGTTGCTGTGCGTCGTCTAAGACGATCAGCGCAACCGTGGATAACCAGCGTGCGAAGACCGCCGATTTGTCAGGCGCTCCCACATCTAACCCAACTAAAGATCAATCCCACAGCTGCTGCGGTAAATAATTGCGGACCAACAAGCCCAGTTCTCTGAGTGAAGGAACACGACAATGACTTTGATTTTTCTGACCATAGCAGCGGGTTATCTGCTTTTACTTTCCAAACGGAAGAAAACGCAGACACAGCGTGCGCTTATGCTGGTTCGGATTAAATCCTGACGGTCCAGGATGCGGCCTTGGGTGATATTGTATGGAAAACCGAGGGTCTGGCTATATTTGCATCGCTCGCCCTCGAACTCTACCATTTACCCAGTATTCTCGAGCTCGGCGAATTTGCCGTATCATCGTGGGCCGCTCCTGCAGAATGAACGTTGACCAAGCGACAACCGAGCCCATGCAAATCGTCGTGGTCGAGGGTGTGGGACATTAAATGGTTGGGTTTCCTTGATTGGATCACAACAGAAATCGGCAAGCCGTCTTGTCGCAAAGACAGCATATTTAAGGAACGTCTGCATCATGCAACACTCACATTCACCCGCTGATACGTCCTTGTACGTTTGTCCCATGCATCCGGAAGTTCAACAAGACGGGCCGGGGGATTGTCCCAAGTGCGGTATGCATCTGGTGCCAAAGGCAGAGGCAGACGCCGCTGCACATACAGGGTATGGAGTCCACGGTCATCATGGGGCCGAAAAGGTGCCCGCTGGTGATTTGGATGGTGTTCCTGCCGGATTTGACGGCGCTGTTTACACGTGCCCGATGCACCCAGACGTGCGCCAGCCGCATGCAGGGTCCTGTCCGATTTGCGGAATGGGACTGGAGTTGGAATCGGCAACAATGGACGACGGACCCAACCACGAGCTTGTCGATTTCACGCGCCGGTTCTGGTTTGGGGCAATTTTGACAATCCCTCTGCTGATCCTGACAATGGGCCCGTATCTGGGTCTGCCTGTCCGCGACATATTTGGAGAACGCGCCACGCTTTGGATCGAACTGGTCCTTGGCGCGCCTGTCGTACTCTACAGCGGTTGGCCGTTTCTTGTACGGGGCTGGAACTCCTTCAAAACCATGAACCTCAACATGTTCTCGTTGATTGCTATGGGCGTCATGGCCGCGTGGATATTCAGTATCGTTGCTGTTCTTGTGCCGTCCATTTTTCCAAGCGGCTTTCGTGATGTCGACGGTAATGTCGGCGTCTACTTCGAGGCCGCCGCCGTGATTGTCACATTGGTCTTGTTGGGGCAGGTAATGGAATTGCGCGCACGCGAAGGCACAGGCAAGGCGATCCGCGCACTGCTTGATATGGCGGCCAAAACCGCAAGTGTCATTCGCGAAGATGGCACTGAAGAAGAAATCCCACTTGAGGATGTTCTTGTTGGGGACCACGTCCGTGTGCGCCCCGGCGACAAGGTTCCGGTGGACGGCACAGTGACCGAAGGGCGATCGTCCATCGACGAGAGCATGATCACAGGCGAACCTGTTCCTGTCGAAAAGGTCGAAGGCGACACCGTCACGGGTGCTACGATCAACGGCACGGGCAGTCTTGTGATTGCGGCCACCCGGGTCGGGTCCGATACGATGTTGTCCCAAATCGTCGAAATGGTATCAAACGCGCAACGTAGCCGCGCACCAATCCAGAAATATGCGGATCAAGTTGCAGGGTACTTTGTGCCGATTGTGATCTTGGTGGCGGTTCTTGCCTTTGCTGCGTGGGCGCTTTGGGGTCCGGCACCTGCACTGTCCTATGCGCTAATCTCTGCGGTTGCGGTGCTGATCATCGCGTGCCCCTGTGCGCTTGGTCTGGCGACACCCATGTCAATCATGACAGCCACTGGTCGCGGGGCGCAAGCGGGTGTTCTGATCAAAAACGCCGAGGCGCTGGAACGGTTTGAAAAGGTCGATACCTTGATTGTCGACAAGACCGGCACGCTGACTGAAGGCAAGCCAACTTTAGTTGCCGTCTTGCCCGAGGCTGGCCACGATGAAGCGGAGGTATTGCGCCTTGCCGCATCACTTGAGCGCGGGTCAGAACACCCGCTTGCCGAGGCAATCGTGCGCGGTGCGCAGGAACGTGGCGTTGACATGGTCACGGCAACCGACTTTGAAGCCATCACTGGTAAGGGTGTGAAAGGTGTTGTTGATGGCAAGCGCGTAGCACTTGGTAACCGCGCGTTGATCACCGATATGGGCCTTGAAGGCGGGGATTTGATCGACAAGGCCAACCTGCGCCGTGACGAAGGCGAAACAGTTATGTTTGTCGTTCTTGATGGCAAAATTGCAGGACTGGTCAGCGTTGCGGACCCTGTAAAGGAAACCACACCTGCGGCCCTAAAAGCGCTGCACGAACTGGGCTTCCGGATCATCATGGCAACGGGCGACAACGAACGCACCGCCAAGGCAATCGGTGTCCGTCTGGGGATTGACGAAATCCGTGCCGACGTTCTGCCGCAAGACAAGGCGCGTATCGTGCGCGAATTGCAGGAAGCTGGCGCAAAAGTTGCGATGGCGGGTGATGGCGTGAACGATGCACCTGCCTTGGCACAGGCTGACGTCGGTATTGCGATGGGCACAGGTGCGGATGTCGCGATTGAAAGCGCAGGGATTACCCTGTTGAAAGGGAATCTTGACGGGATCGTGCGTGCGCGCAAGCTGGCAAGTGCGACGATGCGCAACATTCGCCAGAACCTGTTCTTTGCACTGATCTACAACACTGCAGGTGTTCCGGTCGCTGCGGGCATTCTGTTCCCCTTCTTCGGAATATTGATCAGCCCAATGTTCGCGGCATTCGCCATGAGCGCGTCTTCGATTTCCGTTGTGCTCAACGCACTACGGCTGCGCAGTGCAAAAATCTAAACCCAAGGATATCCAATGCAACATGACCACAGCGGCGCTGATACGAACGATACAGACCTGAACAAAGGCTCGATCAGTCTCAGTGGCGCTGTGGGCATGGGGACGGGGGTCATGATCGGGGCAGGGATCTTTGCTTTGACTGGTCAGATCGCCCAGCTGGCAGGACCATATTTTGCGCTGTCATTTGTATTGGGCGCGATCATCACATCGTTAAGTGCCTACAGTTACATCAAGATGTCCAATGCGTGGCCGTCGTCAGGTGGCGTCGCGATGATTTTGCAAAAGGCATACGGGCCGGGTGCGATTGCTGCGGCGGCCGCCTTGTTGATGGCGCTTTCAATGGTGATTTCAGAAAGCCTTGTGGCACGGACATTTGCGACCTATGTGCTGCGCCCGTTTGACATATCCAGCGGCCCGTTGGTTCCTCTCTTGGCCGTCGGCGTGATCTTGTTTGCTTTTCTTGTGAATGTCTCGGGCAACAGATCAGTGGGCCTGCTGTCGATTATCATGGCCGTCGTGAAAATTGGCGGCATTGCGGTGTTTGGCATTGTCGCATTGTGGGTTGGCGGGTTGAGTTTCCCGAATGCCAGCAGCAGTGGGGCCGGATTTGACGCGACCGGATTTGTGGCCTCTGTTGCGCTGTCGATCCTTGCGTTCAAAGGCTTCACAACAATCACGAACAGCGGCGGGGAAATCACGGACCCTCACCGCAATGCAGGGCGCACGATCATGATCTCGATCGCGATCTGTGTTGTGATCTATTTGTTGGTTGCACTGGCGGTCGGATCCAACCTGACCATTGATCAGATCGTTGCCGCCAAAGACTATTCACTGGCCGAAGCCGCCGCACCTGCGTTTGGTCAAGCGGGGTTCTATTTCACGGTTGTTTTGGCCGCCGTAGCGACTGCATCAGGTGTTTTGGCAAGCGTTTTTGCCGTCTCGCGGATGTTGGCGATGCTAACGGACATGAAAATGATCCCGCACCGGCATTTCGGAATGTCTGGTCCAGTTCGCAGCCACACCTTGGTTTATACCGTGGTGATGGCATCAATTTTGGCGGTCTTTTTCGATCTCAGCCGGATCGCGTCATTTGGGGCGTTCTTTTACCTGGTCATGGATATGTTGGTGCACTGGGGCGTGTTCCGGCACTTGCGGCATGAAATTGGCGCGAACGGCATCATTCTGATGTGCGCACTGGCGTTTGACGCAGTTGTTCTTGCAGCATTCACCGTGATGAAACTGGGGTCGGACCCGATTATTGTTTTCATTGCAGCCATCGCTATTGGGGCCGTTTTTGTGTTCCAGCGGATATATTTGAAACAATGGTATGTGGCCCCATCCGACGACAAAGATCATACCATGGAGGGCATGTGACATGCTGACGTTTATTGGAAACCATCCGATGCGGAGTGGTCTGATCGTCGCACTTGCGGTCAGCGTCCCACACCTGCTTTTGCCGATGGATTGGTCGGTTGCGGCAGCGGCCCTAACCCTAGCGTTTATTGCGGGCATATATGTTGGATTTACTGTGATACATGGCCAGGAACAGGCTTTCGTGTCAGAAGTCTCCGTTGCCATTACCTTTGGGGTGCTTGCTTTGGGTGGATTGGTCATAGCGCCTTGGATCATTCCGTTTGGTTTGGCGGGACACGCGGTTTGGGACATGCTTCACTATAGGAAATCCCATTTCCTGAAGGATGTCCCGAAGTGGTATGTCCCGTTCTGCATCATAATTGATGTCATACTGGCGGCGGTGCTCGCGATCAGTTGGGGCCTGTGGCGCTAACGCGGTATTTGCATTTCTGCTGATTTTGGACTACAACTTGGTGGGTCTTGTGCCGCCACTTTTGACAAGCGCACGGGCCACATTTCTATTTTAAGAGAGGTCCGGTCAATTGAGCAATGGCGATCATTTTTCCGGCGACGTCCTACCGACGACTGACCCCTCTGTTGAGGCGCTTTCTGTTAACCGGAAGATGTTTCTTGGTTTTCTGGTCAAGCGATTGGGAAACGTAACCGAGGCCGAGGATGTTTTGCAGGAGTTCTGTATCAGGGTCATGCAACGCAAAGACCAGCTGCGTGAAACCGACAAACTGACAGCTTGGCTCTATGCGGTCCTGCGCTCTACTTTAAATGATCACTACCGCAAGATCGGGCGTGGTCGCAGGCTTAGCGCCGCTTTCGAGAATGAACAGAAAACGGCGGACGTAAGCGAAGACGGAGCCGAAGAATTCGACCACGTTTGCCAATGTGTAACGGGGCTCATGCCATTCATGCGCCCGGATCAAAGTGATCTGATACGTCGCGTGGATATTGAAGACGACGACCGGCGATCCGTTGCCGCTGACCTTGGTGTATCTGTCGGGGCCTTAGGTGTGCGGCTCCACCGTGCGCGCGCGGCATTACGCGACAGTTTGCTGGACCACTGCGGCGGCTGTTGCAAAGACGGCTTTAGTGATTGTTCTTGCCCGCCGGGAGGCTGCCAAAACAAAGCTACGCAATCCAGTTGCTAGGTCGAAAAACCAACTTACCTTGTATTTGAAAGCATCACGCAGATTTCCGCGGTCAATTGTGTAATGTTCTTGCGGCACATACGTCTACCTTACTGAAAGCGCTTATCCTGTCCATCGGACACTAAGCGCTGCACAGAAGGAGAGATGTTATGACCATTGCCACCACCCCCCAAATACCCGTCAAGGCGCTCGGATGGAGTCTTGGTGCATTTTTTGCAATCACCTTTGCAATCTGCGTGGCATTCGGACTTATCTTTACCGGAGCCACAATGTTTAAGGCATGGCTGCCGCTATTTCCGTGGGTCACTTGGATTAGTTGGTCAAGCTTTGGCCTAGGACTCATCGAAGCCTTTGCCTATGGCTGGTTCGTTGCCCTCATCTTTGGCCCGTTGTTCAACTACTTTTCCGCACGGCAAAGGCGCTGAGATCAGCCCACCATTTCGAAAACTTCAAACAGAAAGAAAACTCATGCAATGGCTCGCAGAAAACTGGTTTCTCGTTCTCTTCGGCGGTGGCATGATTGCCATGCACTTGTTCGGTCACGGACATGGTGGGCACGGCAAAAAGAAACCTGATGAAGTGTCCAAAACTAACGCGGCCCCCGAAACGGATCGACAGGATGAACATTGATGTATCCTAAGATTTGACACTGGACGACAATATTAACGGTACAAATCAAACCCAAAACAGCGACGCTGAGGATCTCCCTTGGGTCTACCCAAAAGAAATCCCGCTATCACTTAGGAAGTTTGTATGCGCGCCATCATTTTAGCGAAGATTCTGTTGGCAATGATACTTTGGGCTGCATGCTTCCCACTGCTGACGATCGGCATAAAATTCGCGCCGCACCTTGCGTTTGCGACGCTACGTGCGCTCATTGCCGGACTTATTCTAGTTGGTCTTGCTATGGCCCTTGGACGGCCAAGCCCGAAAGGTGTTCGCACATGGTTGACGCTTGCTTTAATTGGCCTTGGGGCAACCAGCCTGGGGTTTCTCGGCATGTTTCACGCAGCTGAATTGGTCTCACCCGGGATCGCGACCGTCATTGCCAATAGTCAACCGTTGCTCGCTGCGGGCCTTGCAGGTGTCGTCCTTGGCGAACGGTTAACACTTCGGGGCAAAGTTGGCCTTTCGTTAGGTTTTTCCGGTATTGTCATGATTGCAGCGCCAGGCCTTTTTGCTGGGGCGCAATCCAACTATATCATCGGTGTCAGTTACATCGTGCTTGCAGCACTTGGCATCACTGTCAGCAATATTGTTTTGAAACGGATCGCCGCCACGGTAGACCCATTGATGACAATCGGATGGCAGTTTCTAATTGGGGCGGTTCCGCTTGCGATCCTCTCGGCATCCACTGAAACGCCGCTGGCGATTGACTGGTCTATTTCCTTCATCGTGGTCCTGATCACCCTGTCTGTACTTGGGTCCGCTTTGGTCTACGTGTTGTGGATGTCCGTGTTGTCCGAAGTCGCATTAAGTCAGGCCAATGCCTTTAGTTTCCTTGTTCCCTTCTTCGGACTAACCATGGGCGTTCTGTTTTATAATGAAACGCTAAGTGCCGCAGTAATTTTCGGTATCGGTCTAGCGGTGGCTGGCGTGGCACTCGTAAGTAGAAACGGCGTTGTCGACACGGCGGATTTAGTTGCGGCTGAATGAAAAACCATTCAAAAAAGATGTCCAAAACTGTCAATATTTAACATAAGTATCCTTATCAGTATTTTATCAGGTGGTAAAATTTTACCAACACATTTGCTTCTTAGCCACCTCGCTATCATAGAACTGCTGCCGGATTCACGTCGCGTTATTCGTGATAAAAGCTCCCTGCCCCATCTAGAGCTCCTGCGAATTAGGTTTTGGGCCGCAAGCAAAGTACGAGACGCCGCACTCTGATGGATTGTTCCGCGCCGTGCCTGATGCTGCTGAGAGGAAGAGGAAGGTCAGCCCGGGTTGCCGGGCTTTGAAGGGAGAGAGAGGCTCTCCCGGACCGGCTCCAAGAAGGAGCTCTCCGATGACCAACCCTAAATCCAAATCCGCAGCCAAGTCCAAGGCGGCTGGCGCTGCCAGCTTGCCAGAGCTGGAACCGCAAATGATCCCGCTTAACAAGATTGTGATCAGCCCAAAGAACGTCCGCAAGACACCGGCGACCGATGACCAGGATGCCGAACTTTACGCCAGTATCAAAGAGACCGGCCTCAAACAGAACCTTCTCGTGCACAAAGTTGGCACGAAGTTTCATGTGCATGCCGGCGGGCGACGTTTGGCGGCCCTGAACAAGCTGGCGGAAGAGAATATCATTAAGCCTAACCATCCGATCGCGTGCTCTGTGGAAGATCCGGATCAGGCCGAAGACACATCCGCTGCTGAAAACATGATCCGCGCCGCCATGCATGCTGCCGATCAGTTCGAGGCATTTGCTGCATTGCGCAAAAAGGGTCGCTCTGAGGATGAGATTGCAAAACGGTTCGGGATTACTAACGATCTCGTGCGCCGGCGTCTCAAGCTCGCCTCGGTATCACCCGACCTGATGCAGATTTTTCGGGAAGGTGAGATGTCGCTCGATTGCGTCATGGCCTTCACATTGACCGACGATCACGCGCGCCAGGTTGAAGCGTGGGAGGTAGTCAAGCAGCACTACAATCCCTCCCCCCATTCGATCCGGAACCATCTCACCCAGAAATCCTATTCCGGCTCCTCCAAACTGGCTCTGTTCGTCGGTATCGACGCATACAAGCAAGCAGGCGGTTCCGTCATTGAGGACCTCTTTTCCGAGCGCGACGCGATGCATCTGGAGGATCCAGACTTGCTGGAGAAATTGGCGATGGATAAGCTACAAGGTCTGGTTGCGGACGCGACCAAGATCTGGAAATGGGCGGAGGCCTGTCTGGACGTCGACTATGATAGCTTTCGTCCATACGGCCGGATCTATCCGCAACCGCTCGATCCCGATCCGAAGCTCGCCGCAGAAAAAACCAAACTGGAAAACCGTCACGCCGTCCTGGAAACGGATTACGATGAGCAGATGTGGACAGAGGAACTTCAGGAAGAAGAAGATCAGATCTGGAAACGCATCCGCGAAATCGACGAAATCGAGGAAGCCAACGTTGCCTACACCGACGGTGACTACAAGATCGCCGGATGTATCGTAAGCATCTCCCATAATGGCGAGGCGCGGCTAGAAACCGGGTTGGTGCGACCCGCGGACATTCCCAAACCGGCCGATACTGATGTTGTAGATAACGCCGAAGGCGGATCATTTTCTAAAGGTAACAACACCCTTTCAGGACCGGCCATCGAGCTTCCGGCCGCGATGTCTCGACCCGATACCCCATTGAACGCAACCGACGCGGCGCGAAAGGCCCAAGGGATGCCACGGTCTCTGGCCGACGATCTGCGGGCGACGCGGCATCAGATCATTCGGGCGCATTTGGCGGCTGATTATGCCACCGCCTATGACGCGATGCTCTATGCGATGGTCACCTCGGTTTTCGGCAATTACCGTCGCGAGTCTCCTCTTGATCTATCGCTGCGTCCCGCGACGACAACGGCATCACGGGAGACTCTGAAAGACACTGTTGCTGAACGCATGCTCGAAGCGCTTAATGACGGTCTCAACATTGCTTGGATGGAGGCCAAGGCACCGGAGGATCTAGCGCAACTGTCAGCGCTGTCTGAGCCTGACAAACAGGCGTTGTTCGCGTGGTGTGCGGCCTATGCGCTGAACCAACAGCTCTCCAATGATACTGGCGCAAGCGCTGTGATCGAGGCGATCGGATCACGTCTCAATGTGGATGTTGCCGCCTGCTGGCGTCCGACGGCCGATACCTATTGGGGTCGGGTAAAGAAAGACCATGCACTCGATATGGCAAAGGCGTTGATTGATGATCGTTGGGCAGATGATAAGTCGGGGCTGCGCAAAGCCGAGATCGCAAAAGCGATGGAACAGGCCTTCTGCGACACGCCGCAAGAGGCGGCTGGTCTGACGGCACAGGCCGCTGCCAAGACATCCCGCTGGTTGCCAGACGGAATGGTTGTTGGCGAAGAGGCAGCTAATCAGGCGAAACTCAACTCGGTAGAAGTTGACGCAGACACCCTGCCCGCATTCATGAGCGACGCAGCTTAACGCCAAGTCGAAAGGTTCAGCTCTTGGATCGTTCCCATCCCACCAAGGGATCGGGGGCGGTCCTATCGCGCTGTCGGGCAAACCAGTGCCGAATGGGTCGGCCATCCCGCCATGGAGAAAGATCATGAACCAGGCAACACAATCTACCGCACCGCAAGATGAACAGGACGTCACCAATCCTGCGATTGCAGCGATCATCGCGCAACAAAACGATGCTTTCCGCACATCCGTGACCGCATCTTTCAAAGCGCCAAGTGTCCCGCCCGGCAAACTCGTCATGACAGCCGGCATCGCTGCACAAAGCGATGAATTCCGCGCTGCGCTCATCGAGGCGCTGGTCGCCTTCGATGCGTTCGACGCCAATAGCGACCCTTACGGATTGCACGAGATGGGTGTGCTCGAAATCGAAGGTGAACGCGTCTGGTTCAAATTTGATCTGTATGATGAAAACTACGAATACGGTGCGGAAACACCGACCGATCCCAAGCGAACCCGCCGTGTCCTGACGTTGCTGCTTCCATCCGAATACTAACCGCAACACGTGCCCATTGATATCTGGACCGTTCTCATGATCGAGGACGGTCCTATCCGTCTGACGGGTTTCACAAGGGGCCGGATGATCCGGGCTCGCCCGTCACGGAGACCAGACAAATGGCTAAACCCTGCGAATACAAAGTCACGCTTCACCCCGCCCACAAAGACCGCGGTTTCGTCGTCACCAAATACGACATCTTTGGTGGCACCTATCCCAGCAAAGAGTTTACCGCAGCCGGGATGGAGGATCTCGTCGATCAGGTCACGCATTTCGCGATGGAACATGGCGAGGGCTGTAACGCGTCGGTGCGCTGTCTCGCGCCGCGTAAACCGCCCGGCTTCAAAAAGGCCACCGAGAACCTCTATTTCAACCTCTTGAGCAAGGAGCAGTTTGAGGCCGCCGAGGCCAGGAAGGCTGAAAGCGCCGCCGCCTGATCAATCCAAAACATTAATACAAAGACCAAGGCTCGCCAATCACGGCGGGCCTTTTCGTCTTTGCCGGAAAGAGGAGAAGACCAATGGAAAACCCCATCTATGAGGAAACTTACCGAGACCACACCATCAAAATCATGTACGATACCGATCCCGAAAGCCCTCGCGACTTTGACAATATCGGCACGATGAATTGCTGGCACCGCCGCTACACTCTTGGCGACAAACACGACTATGCCGATCCCCGTGAGTTGCTGATCGACCTCTGCGACTTTGATAGCGATACCGAACTTTCGATGAACGCCCTGTTCGAGAGGGCCGAAAAGCGCGCCGTTATCTTACCGCTCTATCTCTATGATCACAGCGGCATCACCATCAACACCACAGGGTTTCACTGTCCGTGGGATTCCGGCCAGGTCGGCTACATCTATGTGACGCTGGATGACGTCCGCAAGGAACACAGCGTCACCCGCGTCTCAAAGAACTTGCGTACCAAGCTCGCAGATTATCTGCGCCAAGAAGTCCAAACCTACGACCATTATCTGACCGGAAATTGCTACGGCTTCGTTGTCGAAAAGGATGAGAACGAGGTCGCGTCCTGCTGGGGGTTTTTGGGCGATTATGACGGCTATTGTTTGGCTGAGGCTAAATCGTCGATGAACTGACACCGCCGCGCGTCTTGCTTGGCGGCGCGCCTGCCGGAAAGAGGGAGAGGCTGATTGGGAAAGGGCAAGCCTTCCCCTATGAGAGAGAGTTTCCGGGAAGGCGTCACCCCTCTTCAAGGAGCTTTCCGATGAATACCCCAACATCCTTTCACGCCTGCGTCGCTGATGACGCGATCTCCAAGGTATCACGTCTGTTCAACGCCACATTCGAAGATATCTTTGCCGAATTATTTCAAAACGCACGCCGCGCCGGAGCGACACAGATCTCAGTGAGCCAGATCGATTATCCCAACATCGGTCCAGTTATCTGCCTGATCGACGACGGCCCCGGTCTTAACGATCCCAGAGACCTTTTCACACTGGGACAGAGCGCGTGGGACGAGGACGTTCAATCGATGGAAGACGCAGCTGGCATGGGGTTTTTCTCTTTGGCTGGTCGAAGGGTCAGGATCATAGCCCAGAAACAGGGCACGCCCCAATCTTGGATGATCGATGCCCAACCCGACAGTTTTGGCGGAACGGTTCCGATCACTTGCAATGACGGCCCCGCCAACCATGATGGCACCACGATCTTAATCGCCACCAAAGCCAACGAAAGCTATGTCGCTGCCGCCAACCACGCAGCGCGGTATTTGCCCTTTGACGTCATGGTCGACGGCGTGCGCGTCGAGCGCAAAGATTTCCTGTCAGATGCCGAGCACATCGAAGAGTGGAACGGCATTCGGATCGGGATCTATGAACGCGGCCCGATCAGTTTCCGTAACAACGAGACGGTCAATTTTCACGGAGTGACCCTCTATGGCCGCTTGCCGAGCGTGGGCCAAGAATTCCATCGATCATACTACGCACGTCTGGATGTCATCCAGTGCACAGATATCAAGCTGGTTCTGCCCGCCCGTAAGGAAATCGTCGAGAACGCCTTCATGGACGAACTGCGCACCCATATCAGCACCATCTTTTATCAACTGATCAAAGCAGCTGGACCGCATTCTCTCTCCTATGACAATTTCAAGCGCGCCGCCGAGTTTGGCATCCATTTGCCGCCAGCCGCGATGCAATTGCGTGTGTTCGAGCCGAGCCACGCGGACAGCGACCAAAATGGCTATGGCAAGGTCGAAGTGATTGACGCAGATGATGTTGTCTTTGATTCAGAAGGTGGCGCGATCGAGGAGCAGAATCTCGCCTTCGCGCTCTCCGCCCAGCGTGCTGAAACCAAACTTTATGATCCTAAAGTCGGATTTGAAGGCTACGATTGGTATGACCAACTGGCCCGGGTGTCGGTCAAAGGATACCGCATCATCGGTGATACTGACACGGTGTGCGTCGAGCCGGGCAAACGCCACACGATGATCGAGCGGCCAGATCAATTGGAAATCCATTGCACATTGTCAGATGCGCCCCTTACCGAGGAATGGACCCTGGCAACGGACTGGTTGATCTTCGGGGAAGATGATTGGGGTCTGGATGAGGTTGATATCGTCGTCACCAAGGCGTCCAAGGCGACCAGTGCCGATCTCGTCGATTTCCTCGAACATGCTCTGTTCAATCCATCGGATGATAGCGAAGCCGGGTCCTTCGATCAGCAGCAACGTTGGTTCCGTGATGAGGCTGAAGACCTCGCCATCAATATGCTCGAGACCAGCCTTGAGGCGCAAATCAATGCGATCACCCGCGTTATTGATCGCGAGCTCTATTGGCTGCGCCGACAGGATCAGATCATTACAGTCATTATTGGCAAGGGGCGGATTGATGTCAGCGGGTTGGCCACCCAGCAGGTGACAGCAGCTGAGTAAGATCAGCGACGGGATGGCTATCTGCTATCCCGTCTCAGGAACAAGAATACGACCCTCCCTCATTGCTAGGCGCGGTCCAGCATGGGTTTTCCGCAAAGAGGGAGAGGAAGGTCCGGGGAAAGGGCAAGCCCTCCCCGGTGTCAGAGAGAGTTCTGCGGGGATGGGTGGCAACCCTTTGACCTGGAGATTTCCCATGACAGATATGCTTACTGCAGGCGCGCCGTCGCGTGCCGCCGCGCTGCTTCAGGCGGCCCATCAACTGCTTCCATATTTTGAACAGGGCAAAGCGCTCGACCAAAAGATCGTGCGTGCAGCCATGGAGGCCGCTTTTGGTGGCTCTGACGCCTCCGGGGCTTGGGTATGGAAGGACGGATACGAAGTCGGCGAATGCGCGCAGATCCTGCTGCTGCTCAAATATGGCGCACTGATGCGTCGCCAATGCGACACGCCCGCCAAGTTCTTGGCAATTGTGGAGAAGATTGCGGGCTTCGCACTATCACACACCCGCCGCAGCGAGACTTCGCAAAAGCTGCAGCAATTCTCGACGCCTCTGCCACTGTCTTGGATCGTTGCCGAAGCTGCGCAATGTCGGGCTGATGATGTCGTTCTAGAACCCTCCGCCGGCACCGGCCTCTTGGCGATCTACGCGAAGTTGGCGGGCGCAAAACTTCATCTTAACGAGATCGATGATGTCCGTGCTGACCTGTTGGGCGAACTGTTCCCTGATGCCGCAGTAAGCCGTCATGATGCCAGTTCAATAGATGATCGGCTGGATGCGTCCGTTTCGCCGAGCCTTATCATCATGAACCCGCCGTTCTCCGCCGCACTCAGTGTTGAAGGTCGCTACAAGGCCGCGATGGGACAGCATGTTCTGTCGGCGCTTGATCGGTTACAGCCAGATGGCCGGTTGGTCGTTGTCTCCGTCGCCAACGTTTCTCAAGCAAACACGGCGTTCCGCTCCGCCTTCAAGCGCATCGGCGAGATCGCTACGATCCGCTTTTCCGCGCCGATCGCGGGCCGGGTTTACGCGCGCCACGGCACGACGACCGAAACCCGCCTGACGGTCATCGACAAGCGCGAAGGTCTCACCCCCGATCTGACCGCCGCCTATCATGATCAGGCGGAAAGCTCGCAAGCGCTTCTGGCCTTGGTGCAAGCCCATTGTCCGCCCCGCTTGATTTTTGAGCCAACTGAACAGGCCGCAAACGCTTCAAGGTCCTCAGTTGTGCAGTCACCATCAATCCAATCTTTGCGAGATAAAGCGCGCAGCCAGGTGCGGGCGGTAGAGGCGGAGAAAGCACGGCATCCATTTGATCTGATCGAGGCAGAAGAGATCGCCTACCTACCGAAACTCTGGACGGAAAAATCAAGCCGTCTGACCGAGGCGCTTTATGAAGGTTATGAGGTTCAGTCGATTACCATCGAAGGCGCACATCCGCATCCAACGGCCCTTGTGCAATCAGCTGCCATGGCTTCGGTCGCACCACCCCTTCCCTCCTATCGACCTAAATTGCATGCCAAGCTGATCACGGACGGCGCGCTGTCCGACGCACAGATCGAAAGCATCATATACGCGGGGGAGGCCCACGAGCAACATTTGAGCAGCTGGTTCCGTCATGATGACGAAGACCAACGCCTTATCGCGTGTGAAGCGGATGCCGAAGACGGGTTTCAATTGCGCAAAGGCTGGTTCCTCGGGGACGGTACGGGCTGCGGCAAGGGCCGACAGGTCGCGGGTGTCATCCTCGACAATTGGGTGCGTGGGCGCAAGCGGGCGATCTGGGTTTCAAAATCCGACAAGCTGATCGAAGATGCGATCCGCGACTGGACTGCCATTGGCGGGCGTGTCTCTGACATCGTGCCCCTGTCCCGGTTCAAACAGGGCTCAGACATTCGCCTCGAACAAGGCATTCTGTTCGTCACCTATGCGACGCTGCGCACGGCCGAACGCCAGCATGACGATATCCTCAAAGCTTCCCGGCTCGATCAGGTCACCGCTTGGCTCGGCAAAGGTTTTGACGGCGTGATCGCATTCGATGAAGCCCATGCGATGGCGAACGCTGCAGGCGAAAAGGGAAAGGAAGGCGGACGGGGCGACAAACAGGCCTCGCAGCAAGGTCTAGCCGGATTAAAACTTCAAAACCTCGTGCCCGATGCACGGGTGCTCTATGTCTCGGCAACAGGTGCTACGATTGTTGGCAATCTCGCCTATGCCTCTCGTCTCGGTCTCTGGGCAACCGGTGACTCACCCTTTGCCACGCGCGAACAGTTCATCGCGGACATGGAAGCGGGCGGAATTGCTGCGATGGAGATCATCTCGCGCGATCTTAAAGCGCTCGGTCTTTATCTGGCGCGCTCGCTGTCCTACGAGGGTGTCGAATACGAGATGCTGGTGCACGATCTCACACCGGCACAGCGCGACATTTACGACAGCTACGCCGAAGCGTTCCAGGTGATCCATACCAATCTGGAAGCGGCACTTGAGGCTTCAGGCATTACTGCCGAGGACAGCACGCTAAATGTGCAGGCCAAATCAGCGGCCCGGTCAGCGTTCGAGAGCAATAAGCAGCGCTTCTTCAATCACCTGATCACCGCGATGAAATGCCCGAGCGTGATCAAATCCATGCAGAACGACTTAGAGAACGGTGCATCGGCGGTGGTTCAGATCGTCTCAACAAGCGAAGCCCTTATGGAACGGCGTCTGGCGCAGATCCCGGCATCGGAATGGCATGATCTGCATGTCGACATCACGCCGCGGGAATACGTATTCGATTATCTGATGCATTCGTTTCCAACCCAATTATTCGAGCCCTACACCGACGAAGACGGCAACCTCAAATCCCGTCCGGCGCGTGATGGTGATGGGAACCCGATTGAATGCCGGGAGGCGGCACGCAAACGCGATGCCATGGTCGAACGGCTTGGAGCACTGGCACCGGTGCAAGGCGCTCTCGATCAGATCTTGTGGCATTTCGGGAAAGAGCACGTAGCTGAAGTCACAGGACGCTCCCGGCGCATTGTCCGCACGCGCGATCATCGCCTGAAGGTCGAAAACCGGCCGGGATCATCCAACATCGGCGAGACGCAAGCCTTCATGAACGATGCCAAGCGCATCCTGATCTTCTCGGATGCGGGCGGGACAGGACGCTCCTACCATGCCGATCTTGGGGTTAAGAACCAAAGATTGCGGGTGCATTATTTGCTGGAGCCGGGCTGGCGGGCAGACAACGCAATCCAGGGGTTGGGCCGCACAAACCGCACCAATCAGGTGCAGCCGCCGTTGTTTCGACCCTGTGCGACCAACGTCAAAGGCGAAAAACGGTTCCTGTCGACGATTGCGCGACGGCTCGACACGCTCGGAGCCATCACCAAAGGCCAGCGCGAGACCGGCGGCCAGAACATGTTCCGTACTGAGGATAATCTCGAAAGTGCCTATGCCCGCAAGGCCCTGCGCAACTTCTTCTGGGATTTGACAAAGGGGCGGATCAGCGCGTGTTCGCAGACGAGGTTCGAAGAGATGACCGGCCTGTCACTCATGGACAGTGACGGCACGCTGAAAGAGCAGCTGCCGCCGATCCAGCAATTCCTAAACCGGTGTCTGGCGCTGACCATCGATATGCAGGATGCTATCTTTGAATGCTTCGGGGGATTACTCGGAGCGATCATCGATGACGCGATCGCGGCGGGCACTTATGAGGTCGGTTTGGAGACCTTGCGCGCAGAGAAGTTCGAGATCATCGACCGCAAGACGATCTTTGAGCACGCGGCGACCGGTGCGAAGGCGACTGCGCTGACAGTTGAACGAACTGACCGAAACCACCCACTGACTTTGGTGAAGGTCAAAGATTTTTGTCTGAGGCAGCCCAATGCCCAACGGATGCTCAACCGCAAATCAGAACGGGCAGCGGTGCTCATCCCAACCTCCAGCCTGATGACGGACGAGGGCGAGCCAATCGCACGGGTTGAATTGATGCGGCCGATGGCGACAGACCGGATGCTGGAGTTTGAGCTGCCCGCGTCCCACTGGGAGGAGGTTAGCGATTTTGAGTTCGAACGCGCCTGGACCAAGGAGGTCGACGCGGTGCCCGAAACGTCCGTCTCCAAGCTCACGTTGATCTCCGGCCTCTTACTACCGATCTGGGACCGTCTTCCAACGGACAACATGCGCATCTACCGCTTGCAAGCCGAGGATGGTGAACGCGCGATTGGCCGTATGGTGACACAGGATCAACTCGCCAACGTCTATGCAGCTCTTGGGCTCGAATGCTCGGTCGAGCTCACCGCCGATGAAATATTCGACGCGGTCCTCACACGTGGCCAAAGCCTGCCGCTGTCCGGTGGTCTAACCCTGCGCAGATCACGGGTGATGAGCGAATACCGGCTGGAACTCACCGGTTACAATACGGCCGCTTTGGAAAGCTATAAAGCGATGGGATGCTTCACCGAGATTATCTCCTGGGCCACGCGCCTGTTCATTCCGGCCCATGACACCCATGTCTTGGATCAGCTCATGGCACGCCACAAGATCACAGCAGCCGGATCCGGAGAGAGGAGTGCTGCATGACCAATTATGGCAGCAAGTTTGAAAGACTGGATCCGGGCGCTCTGGCCCGCGGTCTGGCGCGTCATGCCGAAGCGTTCTGTCGGCATTGGTTTCCCGAAGGACGCAAAGTTGGCAACTATTGGCAGATGGCAGATATCTCCGGTGCAAAAGGGCGAAGCCTGACGATCCGGTTGAAATCCCATGGCAGCAGGAAAGCTGGTAAGTGGACCGACCATCAGAATGGCGATCACGGCGACTTGCTCGATCTGTTGCACTACCATCTGGAACCTGTGGCTTACCCAGATCTGTTGCGGCAAGCCGCTGACTATCTCGGCGAGGCACCCGTGATACCAGATGACGGAACAAGCGATTATGAACCGGCCGTGGCCTCCAATCGTCAGGCGGCAGCGGGTCGCAAATTGTTCTCCTATGGCAGGCCGATCAGAAACACTTTGGCCGAGGCCTATCTGCGCGGTCGCGGTATCGCCCGGTTCGGGCCAGCCTTGGCGTTTCATACAAATGTCTATCTCAGGGCCCAGGATGGGACGCGTCTGGAAATCCCGGCACTTCTTGCGGCGATCACCGACAATGCGGGCACGGTCACAGGATGTTCGCGCGTCTTTCTCAATGCGCGGACGGGCGGTCTGGCCGCCATCGAGGCTCCGAAACGTGTACTCGGTCGCCTACATGGCAACGCGATCCGGTTTGGTGAAACGAGATCTTGCACCGATCTTCTCGCCGGCGAAGGGCTTGAGAACACGTTGTCCGTCGGGACGGCGCTTCCAAGGGCGGCTTTGGCCTGCTGCCTGACAGCAAACCATCTCGCTGCCTTCACCTACCCAGCCTCGATCAGGCGGCTCTGGATCGCGCGCGACAACGACGAGGCTGGCGCGCGCGCCGCAACCCGGCTTGCAGATCGCGCCGATGCGGACGGGATCGAACCGCTCATCCTGACCCCGGAGCGAGACGACTTCAACCTGGACCTCACGACGGACGGCGTGACGCAGCTGCGCCAACGGCTGGCGGCCTTCATCGATGCGCATGCATCTGAGCATGATCTCTGGCCCTCCGCGTAAGGGGGCCGGAAGGAAGCATGGGATCAGGCACTGACCTTTTGGCGGTGGCGCTGCGCCCTGTTCCGTTTGGATGCCGGGGTCGATGGACCGACAGGTCGGGCGCAAAGGCGCCCTCATCCCGTGCCGCAACGGCCAGGTCCCGTAAATTTCCCCTGCGCGCGTGCCGCGCCCATTCCTCGCGAGACAAATTTCCGCGCCCTGCCCGTCCTTCGCTGCGCTACGGCCCTTCGGGTGCGCCCGGGCTGCTGACGGTCCTTTTATCGCCCCATCCAAATCGGATCAGGACGAAACCCAAAGCCTCAAAAAAGGACCAGATCATGACCCTCGCATCCTTCACTTTCACCCCCGACGCAAGCGCCACAGCCAGCGTCCTCGACGATCTCGCCCTCTACGGCGCGACACCACCCGAAGACGAAATCGATCGTCGCCCACTGCCCGAAGAGGACCAGACTGAGATAGCCATCAGCTCCATGGTCGAAGCGAGCCACATGCTTCTCGCCGACACACAGCTCGAAGAGGATCTGCAAGAGATGCTCTGGTCCCTCACCAACATCTTTCATCGCCGCCTCAACCGATTAGAGCGCCAGCTCGACGAGAATGAATGCGAACAACGCGACCTCGTTCGATGCCAGGACGGATCAGAGGTCAAAAGCCTGGAGTTGGAACGCAAGATCGAGCGCGGACAAAAACTGGTCGAGCACCGGGATGCCTATGAGGCGATGCGGGATGCGTCAGCCGCCCATTTCCACACAGAGACCGGATCGATCTGGATGCCAAGATCAGGATCGCGGGTTTCGCACAAGAACCTCACAGCCTCGGTGGTCGACAGCCGCAACTTCCTCTCCGCAGAACAACGAAAGAAGAACGAAATCCACTGTCCCGATGGCACCCGCATCGCCTTCACCGGCGGCGACTACCAGGATTACGATGCGATTTGGACCATCCTCGACGGCTCAAGAGAGAAATATCCGGACATGATCCTGCTGCATGGCGGTACACCGAACGGAGCCGAACACATCGCGAGCCTCTGGGCAGAGAACCGAGGCGTCACCCAAGTGGTCTTCCGTCCCGATTGGAAATCACACAACAAAGCGGCCCCCTTTAAGCGCAACGATAAACTCTTGAAGACCATGCCGAAGGGTATCATCGCCTGCCCCGGCTCCGGTATTCACGAAAACCTCGTTGATAAAGCTCGTAAGCTGGGCATTCCGGTCAAAAGGATTGGGGGCTAAAGCTCCCTCCCCTCTGGCGCGTGTTCATCAAGGATACGCGCCAGAAGATCAATTTCA
Source organism: Sulfitobacter sp. M05 (assembly GCF_029285175.1). GTDB lineage: Bacteria > Pseudomonadota > Alphaproteobacteria > Rhodobacterales > Rhodobacteraceae > Sulfitobacter. The sequence continues at coordinate 129,368 of NZ_JABEDH010000007.1, forward strand.
TTCATGACATCGACAATGTCTCGTGTTGCTGAAGAGTTGAGGAAAGCTTGTAGCGCAAAACTGGTGTCGGGTTTTACGGCAAGAACGGCAAGTTTTCGCGCAATATCCCCAAACTGGGCTGTCTTCATACCATTCACCTATGCAGCCGCCGTCTCCTATGCTCTTGTATCATTATATATAACGATAGAAGAGCATCAGTCTTTTGAATCAACCTGACGATAAACATAACGAACGATGGGGATGTGGATGCGCTTGGCCCAGAACGTATTTTTGATTTTCGGGCTGTTGAGCTGCGCAGCTTGCGCAGTCACCACCTCGCCTGAAACCACCAGCCTGTCAGCTTTGATCGATGCGGAAACTTCGGTGGTGGATCGCGAGATTGCCGACGCAGGTCTCTACAATGGTGTGCTCGAGCCATATGCGACGGGCACCACGACGCTGCTAAATCCCGATGTTGTGGCAGATGAACGCCTGATGACGGTCGTGCATTCTGCGTTCACCGGCCCAATCGAAGACTTCGTCTCCACAATGGCGCTTGAGACCGGATACCGGGTGATCGCGCAAGGTGAAAAACCTGGTGCGCCGATCATGATCACACTCATTCAAAGAGACCTGCCCGCTATGGGCGCACTGCGCGAGGCGTTCTTTCAAGGCAAAGAGCGCGCAACGTTGGTCGTCGATCAACGCGCAATGACGATGACGATCGTCTATAGTCGGCCCGAGGGTAGCCCGGTTCCCCATATCGAGGACACGGAAGTATGATGCACCATCTGCGCAGCCCCCTTCTGCCGTTCTTGGCCCTTTTCGTCTTAGCCGGGTGCGAAACTCTCCAGCTTGAAGAGGCAGATTTCCAAGAGCCTGACCCAATCCTCATAGGCGGTCCTGATCAGTTTCGCTCCGACAGGCCCCCTGCCGACTTCGCAGAGTTCAGTGTCCGCACACGACGCGGGAATTACGAGACGTCGGTCGAAGAAGATCGCTATGATCTATTGCGGGAGGCTGCCGTGTCATATGCCGCGCAGGCTGGCTATCAGCATCGTGTCTGGGAAGTCATGCGGCAGTTGGAACGCGACAGCCCAAAACTGTCCCGAACGTTCGATTTCAACAGGGTTTCTTACCGTGCGCCCCGAGAGACGGGATATATCCTCCCGCCCGTCGTGAGCCGCGCCACGGCTGCCATCAATGTGGATGAGAGCGGACAGTCTGCTGTGGCAGCCGATGAATTCTACCGCCTCGAGATACCAGGGCGCATCGTCACGATCATACCGACATGGCGTGACTATCTCGTTATTCCGCTTGAGGAGGCGAGTGAGCCCGACGATGATTTTTTGCCGCAAAACAAGGAGGAAAAGCAGGTGTTCAACCGCTTCGCCGCCGAGGGTTGGCAGGCGGGTGTCGAACAGGCCGACGAGGCGCTCGGCCTGAATTTCTCCCGGTTGAAGCGCGACTACCTCGGCATGGTTGAATATCGCCGCATGGTTCAGGCCGGTTTGGTCAAGGAACTGGTGATCCAGTCCAGCGAGCGCCGGTCCGCTGGTGATGGGGACGAACTCTTCATCGGCGAACGTCGGGTGCAAATCGTCAGCTCAGCGCGGTTTGTCCGGGATCCGAGCCAGTGGAAGCCTTTGCAGAGGCGTTATGCGGTGACTAAATGATCGACCTGGATAGGATCAACCTCAACCCTGATGATCCGAACGAAACTGACGTCACCATCCTGAAAGACGAGCCCAATCGGTTCGAAAGCGATCTAACGGCTTTTGATCATTTTTTGGTAGGAGCCGCGATGAAGGGGGCGTCTGACATCAACATTAGCGCTGACCTGCGGATGCGTGTGCAGCTACATGGCGACCAAAAACTCGCCACCAAACGCCGTCTGCTTATCACTGAAGTGCAGGCGATGCTGGCCCATCTGTGGTCTGCCAACGATGCGATGTCCTTGGTAAGTGCGGGACGGCCTTTGGATTTTTCTTATGAGAAGAAGATAGACCGTAAGCGCAGTCAACGGTTCCGAGTGAACGCGACCGGCGAACAGCGGTTCGGGACCAATGGGGTACAGATCACGCTTCGGGCCTTACCCGATACGACACCGACCTTGGACGATGTTGGACTGGAAGAAGAATTGCGCGATCATCTGGAACCTGCGAGCGGTATCATTGTCGTTGCTGGCGCGACCGGCCACGGCAAGTCGACAACTATGGCGGCCATGACCCGCTCCCATTTGGAGAACCGTGATCGATCTCGCAAGATTATCGATCTACAGGCCCCTATTGAATACACGTTCCGGGATATCAACACGGACGCCGCCGATGTTGCGTCCTTCATCAGCCAGTCCGAGATCGGGGTTGGTCGCAACATTCCCACCTTCGCGGAAGGTGTCCGCGCCGCGATGCGCCGTGCACCGGCCGTGATCAATGTCGGCGAAAGCCGAGACCGGGAAAGCATGGAAGCTTGCATTGAGGCCTGTCTGACCGGGCATTTGGTAAACACCACGACACATGCGGGGTCTATCGCCGAGGCGCTTCGGCGCATGGCCTTTCTGTTCCCACCCGAGGAGCAGGAGGCGCGCTCCTTTGATCTGATGACGTCGCTGAATCTGATCGTCTGGCAGAGGTTGGTCAAAACGGCAGACGGCAATGGGCGCGTCGCACTGCGTGAGTATCTCGTGTTAGATCGCAACGTGCGCGACCGGTTCCTAAGTGTACCACCATTGGAGTGGGTGAATGTTGTTAAACAGGTATTCTCGGACAGCTGTTCCAACCCAAACCTGGTCGCTAGGACTATGACTCAGTCTGCCGAAAAACTGGTTCAACGCAAAATTGTGAAGGTGGAGGATGTCTCGGGCATTCTTCAGGCCGGGATAGGGTTTCTAGGGCAGATCAAGCTTTAGTCTTGTCAAAATGTAACGCTAATAGCGTTAGGTGCTACGATACATGACAATCAATTGTGTGGTCAAAACACCCACTTTGTGTCATAATAAAATATGTTCAAATGGTTCAAAAAAATACGACAGACGCATAGCAAGATCGGCTTTTTGGTGCATCTTGCTGGCCAATGGCTGGCTGTCGGTATGATGATCTATTTCTGGCGCGCTATGATCCATCTGCTGGATACCGTCGAAGCATTTGCAGAGGAGTGGCAAAGGAGCAGTTCAGAACACTTTGAGTTTATTGATGGCCTGGTCGCGATCCCGGCCCATTTAATTTCGGAACCGATTTACTTCCTGCAATTGACTTCGATCGTCATCGTTTTGCATCTGACGGTAAACCGAACGGGGTACCGTGGTTCTGCCTATGTCCCCCACAAACCAAATCACGGCGGGATCGCCATCTTTGCCGCGATGACTCTCTTTCGCTGATGGTTATTTGTCTTTTGAGGCCTTGTTGCCGATCTGACGTGGCTGTCGGCTTCTGTTGTTGGCCAATCCAATATTTCCTGCGGAGCCAAGCAGCCCGCCCGTTGCGGCCCCTCCTTGGTATGATCCTGCCACTCCGGCGGCCTTTGCCGTCATCGCGGTCCCTGCCCCCAGATCGTCACCGATCCCATCGATCCACTTGAAGACGCGTGCCGGAAAGACGTTGATCAGGCTGAACGACCAGTCGATGATGACGACATAAAGCAATCCGACAAAGACGGTCAGAACAGCCATGGTTAGGAACTGTGACAGGACGCCGAACGCGCCCGGATCCGCCGCCATCTGCGAGCTGAGCGCAGCAAACAGCATGCCGTTAAGTGAAAACGCCGCGATCCGGAACAAGACCATGCCCAACAGGAATCCGAACACCATCAGCAGCGGTGTCAGAAATAACATCAGGAGCAAAGACCAGCCCTTGCGCGAGATGTTCGAGGAAATGCCGTGCCCATCCATCGATAGCATGGCCACAGCCCAAAGAGGTGCTGCAAACACCGCCTCGATGACCAGCAGCATGAAGGCAAGGAGGGCGATCAACCAAATGACTGCAGGTAGATAGGGCAGGACGAACCCGACGAATATCGCAGCGAAGATGCCGATCTGGAACAACCCACTGGTCATTGCGGCCAGCGTCGCCGGGATTGAACCGAACAGGGGTACGGCTGAGGCCGTTGCCAGAACGCCAATCGCAACCACTGCGTAGGTCAAGAACGTCGAGGCATAGGCCATCAACCCGATCATCGGATCGACGGTGATCGTATCGGGGGCCAGCAGCTGAATACCTTTCAGCAAGTTTGTGGGTGGTGGCAGGAAGTTTTCTGGTGAGGACGCATCATCGCCCGCATAGGCGCGCTCGGTGATGAATTCGCGCAGACCTGCGTTGGCAGCTGCCTCGTTCCAGGCCGAGACGCTCGCATTGTAGCTTGCGCCGATCCCCGCCAGGATTTTCTGCGCGTCCCGGTCGGCGTTGCTCTGGAACCAGTAGGAACGGCCCAGCTCTGTTGCCAGCGTGTTCTGGACACCGCCGTTCAATGTCGTGGAGATCAACGTGCCCGGCGTCGCCGTCGGAAACATGCCCGCAACCGCGTTGGCATCGCCAGATATTTTGCTGATCAGCATGTAATAGGAGCCTGCCATCATCCAGCCACCGGTCTTCAAATCTCCGGCGATGGCGGTGGGGGCGGAGAGCGCGCCGGACCCGTCACTGCCGATGGAGCGGATCTGTTGCGAAATCGGCGTCCCACTCTCGGTCTGGACAAGCGTAGATAGGGCACCCGGATTGACGATGGGACCTACGATGGCGGAATGCTGCTGGCGCAGCTGCACCATCATGGTCGCAAGGTTCGGGAAGTCGCCGGCGACGATCGGATCCCGCGCGGATATCTTGGCGACGACCGCCTCGGCCGGACCGCGCATGTCGGTACGCAGGGTATCGATAAGCGCGCGCATATTGATGTTGATGGTATCCATGTTCGTCGCCGGACTGATCCGCTTCAGCGCGGCCGTGGCTGGTGGTAGCGTTACCGACCCACAGGCGCTCGTGATCGTAGGTGTTGAATAGGTCATGATTTGTGGCGTGTAGGCATCGATCTGGGGGGTAGCAGGCGCGGGGGCCAGATCGGACCAGTTGCCGCCGCTGACCAGTTGCAGATCACCGCCCTTCGAGACCTCGAAGTTATACGCCGCGCGGCAGAACTCCATGCGCCAGAGTTGTTGCAGGAACCGCGCGTCCGATCCGACATAGTCGGTCCCAACGATGGGAACCTCGTCGGCGATGATCAGGTCGGCGGTCTGGTTCCAGAAGAATGACCCTGCAGCGGTGCCCGCGCGCACCACATAGGAGATACCGTGCTGGATACCGTTATAGCCATTGTCGAGCGGGATCAGCAAAGCGAAGGCAGTGAGGATCCGGATCGGCACCCAGATGGTGGATTTCTGGCCGAGCACGATGCCTTCATGCGCAGAATCCAAAGTGCCTTGAAAGATGTTGTAGAGCAGGAAGAGTGCGCCGACCGCCAGAAACAGGATGTTGAACGACAGCATCAGGAGCGAGATCACGGTGCGGTTGTTGGCGGTTGGTCCTGGAAACAGGTCGCCGAAGATCAGGTTGAAGAACGTGTTGGAGCGATCATCCCCCGTGCCGTTGAAGATGTCAGGAACACTGATTTCTTGCGCGAGGCCGACGTCGGTGGATGCAAGAAGAAGGGTGGCCGCAATGGCGAGACTTGAGGCAACTCTCACCGGCCCTGCTTTCGGTTCTGTATTTGATCGCGCATCCGGCTTGGGATGATGATCTGCATGTTCCGCGGCAGCCGCGACGTCATATAATCGTAAAAGCCGCCGAACCGACCCTGCTCGATGATCCATGCAAAGAAGTCTGCGCGAACCGCTCGGAACATCGAGAACAAAAACAGGGCGACAAGGCTGATGACGAAGATCCGGCTGATACCCAAAAAGATCAGCCCCACAGGAATGGCCAACACAGCAAGTAGGCCCGCATATTGGAAACAGGCACGCTGCATCCGCCAACCTTCATATTGACGATCCAGTTCGACCTCGCTCATTGACTGCGCCATCTCCTGGAACCGTTTGATGCCGCCATCGTCATAGCGTCCTGTCAGTCCTCTCGGATCGAGCGCCTTGGGTCGAACCCGGTCCGCGAGGTCGCCGATAAAATCCGCTCCGAGTTTGCTGGCCTCAAAAGCCTTGTCGACGCGGCCCCGGCGCGCGAAGAACCCGGCCGCGCGACGTGTGCGGCCCTTCTTTGGTTCGTCTTTGTTGTCACGCGCCATCATTGAGCCTTCGTCTGCTAGTTGCCGAGCGGTGCACCGCCGCCCGCACCCTCGGTTCCGTCAATATTGGAAGCCAAGCTTGCCGCCTCCACCGCCGCGACGCGGCGCTCCAGACCAAACCGCATCCAGTTGACGTGGAGATCGAGGGCTTGTGTCAGGAGCAGCTCCCGCATCACCGCGTCAGGCGACATCTTGGCGATAGATTGATGCCAGTCGGGATTGGCAAACCGCGAATGCACGAAGACATCGACCGCCTGAAGCGAGGAGACTTTGTCCCCGATTGCATTGGGATAGGCCGGACCGGCTGCATTGCGTGCCCAACTCGCAAGTTCTGTCCCGCCAGTTGGAGTTGCAATGTCTCCGAGATAGGTGAACACGGCATGAGAGGCAGAGCGGCGTGTTGCGTCGACTTGCCGTGCTGCGATCCGCGCGAGACCATTTGGTGTTCTGGCTTCTTCGGTCGTGACTGGTTTTGGTGGCAGGGGATCGATCATGTTATTGATCATGCGCGCATAGGCTTGAGCGACCTGTTGGTCAGACGTGTCTAGGGTGATCGCCTCGGTCAGGAGCCGGACGTCGGAGGTTGGATCGGCGAACCCGCCGACGTTTCGAAGATTGTCACGGTCGAGCTTGATCTCTTGCGCCAAGGCCAGACCGCCGGAACGGACCGGCGCACCGGCAGCCCCATTCCCGTAGGACCTGTTGCGTGACAGGTTCGCGATATCGATACCGCCAACGCCTTGGCTGGTTTGGCCGCCGCCAAAGTTCAACACACCCGAGAGATCAATACACGCCGACGTGGCCGGATCGTAACGTCCACCCTCAGCTGCTGCCCTGATCTTCTGTCGCTCCAATAGTACTGCGTTCTGGTCTCGTCCTTCCGCAATGCGTTTTGTGGCTTCGGTTTCGCGTTTGGAATAGGCCGACAGCTGTGCCACGCCTCTGAGGATGTTGTCGGTGATGTAGTTTCCGACCTCGGTTGTGTGGTTGTTGATGTTGATGCGTGCCGTGCGCACGATGTTCTGGACGCCGCCGCAAGAACAGCCGCCGAAGGCATAGCTTGGTGTCGCGAGCGTAATGAGCCAGGCGGTTGCACACACAGACAAAGCGCTGCTTAAACCCGTCGATCTGAGCGCCACACTGCGAAGGGATGTCTTGGGAGCTTTAGTTCTCATTTGCGGTTCCTTCACTCTGGCCATTCTGGTTCTTCCCCCGAACTATGTCGTTCACTTCATCGAGGTTATTTCGAGACTCCGTCGAGCCCTGAAGCTGGATGCCGGGATGGACAGTCGGCTCTGGTTTTCCTTGGGTCACCGACCCGGGAACCTGAAACGACGTGAACTGGGTCAGCAAGGTGAACGCGATCACCGCCAAAACCACCGCGAGGGCCATCCATTTTCTGAGCGTCATCTTTCCAAAGGTATTAGCCGCCATTGCCACCTCCATAGATAAGTTCATAAACCGCATCGAGATTGTTGGGAGACACAGTCGTCCCGTTGTCGGTGACCCCTTGCCCGACTTGGCCGCCGCCGGTGTTCAAATCCACGCCGCCAATCGACGTCGTCGAGTTGCCGGTCAGGCCACCGATTGGCAGGAAGTTGAAATTCGGCAATTGCAGGAGGTTCGTGATCTGCGAGGTCAACTCATTCATCTTACCTTCGGCGAAGGAACAGACTGGACCTGTCGCGCTTTTGTGCCGCCCCAAGTGCTCGTTTAGGCCACTTTCCGTTCGAAGGCGACGGGGCTTTTCCAACCCAGTGCTGAATGCCGTCGGCGCGGATTGTAGAAGCCGTTGATATATT
>NZ_JABEDH010000008.1 GCF_029285175.1 Sulfitobacter sp. M05
CTTCGCAGCTTCCATCAGTTCGGCAGATTGTGTCGGCACGCCAAGGAAACGGGTGATGTCATTGTCGCGGATAAGGCGCACGGCCTCCTGCGCGTCCCATTTGTGCATCAAGGTGATTTTGGCACCCGCTGGCAGGCTAAGCAGGAATAATGGATGTGTCGCCGTAACGTGGAACAATGGGGTGACCACCAATGCCGAAGGGCGGGGCGGTTCTGCGGCGTCCGGTGTGGGTGGGTCGATCAGCGGTGCCAGCACCGATTGCATCAGCCAGCTGAACACTGCGTTAACCGCGCCGCGATGGGTTTGAACCACACCTTTCGGGTCGCCAGTGGTGCCAGAGGAGTACATCACGGCAAAATCATCATCTGTGTCGATGGCCACTTTTGGGGCCTGATCGCTGGCCGCTCCGTCTCGCAGGCCGGTCAGGTCATGTTTGGTCTGGCCCTCGGCATCCCGCACACCGATCAGAGTCAGGTCCAGTTTTTCTTTCAGGGGTTTAAGGCGCTCCATGCGGGGGCCATCGGCAAACACCACCTTGGCGGCGCTGTCGGTCAGGGCATATTCCAATTCTTCGGTTGTCCACCAAGCGTTCACAAATACGACCACACCGCCGATGGACGAAATTGCCAGTATCAGCTTGAGCAGCTCAGGATAGTTGCGCATTGCGATAGCAACCCGGTCCCCTTTGCCCAAACCTAAACTGTCCTGCATCGCATGGGCCAGACGGTTCACCGATCCGGTGTAGTCTGCGTATGTATAACTTTCGTCTTCGTAGGCGATATATTCGAATTTCCCGTCGCCATGCCGTGCCCAGCCTGCGGCCATAAGGCCCGGTACTGTTGGTGGTATGTTGCGGAACGATTTGACAGTCACTCCGCGGACGTCAACAGTATCTACTGCAAATGTCGGGTCTGTCTCGATGACATGGCGTACTGCCTCTTCAGGTGTCATCGCTGTCATCTCAGCCAAAGGTATGCGTGCATGGTTCCCCCTCCCAAGGTAGCCCGCCGGTACTGGCGATTAATAGATCGCAGCCGACTCTGTGACACAGAGACTAGGCAGGAAATCAACCGGTGCCAATACCGCAGAACGGAACGTCATTCCACTTTTTGGGCTGCTTTTTGTCTGGCGAGACTCTGGTGTTTTTCGAATCCTCCGATATGGCACTGGCAAGTGTGAGACGGCGCATAAGACAGTGCTGCGCGGACGAGAAATGTTACAGGCGTGCCAGCTCTGCACAGGATGCTGGAAAAATCGCAATTTGCGTCGTAACAAGGGCGAAACCCGTTCAAAGGGTGCTTTCGAGAATGAAAAACCTGTCCAAGGAGTGTTTCGGATGGTGACCGGCTATCCCCTGACACCGTTGCAACACAGCATGTACGCCAGTTCCGCATTGGCGCATCGGCCCTGGCATTACGTTGAACAGATCGTTGTGCATATCGGTTCTGCTAAGCTGGATGTCGAGGCCATGGCGCGCGCTTGGTCCGAACTTTGCGCGGCCCATCCGGCGCTGCGCAATGTGATCAGCGACGGACCCAAAGGGGAGCTTTTGCAACACAGTGCAGAACCGGCAGCGATCATCCCCGCTCTGCACGATTGGCAGAAGTTGGATTCCGCAAAGAGCGATGCGGCGTTGCAGCAGTTTTTGGAGCAGGACCGCAAGGAAGGGATCGACGCCACGTCTTCTCCGGCGTTTCGGGTTGCCCTGTGTCGTACCGGTCAGGCGCAATCGGTGTTGGTCTGGAGCTTTCCGCACAGCTTGCTTGACGGGCGCGCCTTTGCACCGCTTTTGAATGCAGTATTCAAGCGCTATAGGGAACTCACTGAGGGCGCGGAAAACGGCACTCCGATTGCCCCGCAAGACAATCTCTTTGAGGCGCATTGCCGACATCTGGCTGCACTTGATCATGGCCCCGGCGAAGATCATTTCGCGCGCAGTCTTGCAGGATGGGAAGGCAGCGAAGGTCTGGTGCAGGACGGGGTGGCACCCACCCGCAAGAAGGAAGTGGCCTTTCACCTGAGCGCGGTGCAGACCAAAGCAGTGGCGCAGCTGGCCGCGCAGGCTGGTGTGACCAGCAGCACGGTTGTATCTGCCGTATGGGGGATTGTTCTGGCGCGCTTTTCTGGCCAGAGCGATGTGGTTATCGGGGCGACCCGCAATGGTCGCCATGTTATCGATGGTTCTGGCGACGCGGCTGGCTGCTTTATCACAACCGTGCCGATGCGGATAAAGCTGGCCCCGACACAGAGTTTCGGGGAGCTGTTGGCGGCGTTGCGTGCGGAGCAGGTTGCATTGCGCCCGTTTGAACATACACCGTTGACCAACATTAGCCGGCGTCTGGGGCTTGCGCCGGGTCGGTCGCTTTTTGACTCCGTTCTGATGTTTGACTTCGGCACTCTGCAAGAGCAGCTGCACTCCCTTGGTGGGGAGTGGGCAGAACGTCGGGTTGATCTGCTTGAGGAAGGGGACACGCCGGTCTCTATCGCCGCCTATATGGGGCAACAGTTAAAGATCGTCGTTGAATATGACCCTGCTCAGGTGCCCAATGGGCCCGGCCTTGGGCACGCTATGGTTCAGGTGTTGACGGGGTTGGGCGCGGTGACACCGGATACCGCCGTGGCTGCGTTGAATATGCTGACCACGGACCAGCAAGACCAGATTGTTACGCTGGCCGGTCCGGCCCAAGCGATACCTTCTCAAAGCGCGACAAGTCTCGACAGATTTGAACAGGTGGTGGCCGGCTTCCCTGACAGGATTGCCTTGATGCAGCCAGAGAACACCCCGCTAAGCTATGGGGCGTTGAATGATGCCGCGGATCGGTTGGCCGCGAACCTGATCGCAGCGGGTGTGCAAAAGGGCGATACTGTCGGTGTCTGTATGGTGCGCAGTATGGCGTTTATCACGGCCATGCTGGCGGTCTGGAAAACCGGCGCTGCATTTGTCCCGATGGATCCTGGGTATCCAAAAGCAACTTTGGACATTATCGCGCAGGACAGCGGGGCAAGGTTTGTCCTGACGGACGCCACAGCCCCGGCGCTTGATGCCCCGACACGTGATATTGCAACGTTGACTGACACGGATGCTTTGTTGCCCAAGGGGGCGCGGCCCAATGGGGATGACCTTGCTTATGTTATCTTTACCTCTGGGACGACGGGGCGGCCCAAGGGGGTGATGATCAGCCATACTGCGCTGGCCGCCCATGCCGATGCGATCATTCCGCATTTCGGCCTTACGCCGCAGGACCGTGTCTTGCAGTTTGCGGCCCTGAGTTTCGACGTGGCGCTGGAAGAGATTTTCCCAACATTGTTAAGTGGTGCCACATTGGTGTTGCGCAATGACGCCATGGCGCAATCAGTGCCCGAATTCCTAACCCAGTTGCAGGCGCTTGAAATCACGGTGAGCAACCTGCCAACAGGGTTCTGGGTCGCCTTGACAGAGATGCTGGACACCCATGATGTGGTCTTTCCGCCCAAGGTCAGGCTGATGATTGTCGGCGGGGAGCGGGTGCCGTTATCAGCGCTGAAACGTTGGCAGGCGCTGCTGCCGCAGGTCCGCTGGCTGAATGGATACGGGCCGACAGAAACCACAATCACCTGTACCACCCATGAGGCGACCGCCGCAGACCTGACTGGTGAAACCGTGCCAATCGGTCGGCCCCTGTCCCATGCCCGCGCCTGGGTTTTGGGGTGGGATGGCGGGTTGTTGCCCCCGGGTGTTGAGGGCGAATTGTTTATTTCTGGGCCTGCTGTGTCAAAAGGTTACATTGGTGATCCCGACCGCACTGCCCAAAGTTTTGCGCAGGCGCGGTTCGACCCTGATGTCGGGTGCATCTATGGCACAGGTGACCGTGTAAAGTGGCAGGGTGGCGTGCTGCATTATCTGGGCCGTATGGACCGCCAGATCAAATTGCGCGGTTTCCGCATTGAGCCGGGCCAGATCGAAGCCGCAATCGAAATGCAAAGCGGTGTCGAGCGCGCTCATGCTGATCTGTTCAGCCCCGCCTCGGGTCGGCAGCAATTGGTTGCATGGTACTCTGTTACAGGGGGCGGCGGCGCTGCGACACCGGAAGCCTTGAAAACCGCGATCACTGATGTTTTGCCACCCCAGATGCACCCTGTTCTGGTGCCCGTCGACACATGGCCGCAAACCGCGGGGGGTAAGGTTGATGTCGCCCGTCTGCCCGCGCCCGATCCCGGGGGTAGTATGGATGCGGTGGGCGGAAACGAAGCCCCCGAAGGCACGCTGGTTGAAGAGGTAATACAGCTGTTTCGCGATGTTTTGCAGGCTGAGAGTATCGGGCCGCAAACTTCGTTCTTTGATGCGGGTGGGGATTCACTGTCGCTCTTGCGGCTCATGCCCGAACTGGAACGCGCGTTTAAGCTCAAGCTGGAGCCCACAGCGATCTATACTGACCCAACACCGCAGGGTGTGGTGCGGGCGTTGATTGCACAGGATCCCGATCCGCTGGTGGTGATCCCGATACAGGAGAAAGGGACGCTGGCACCAATCTATGCGGTGCATGTGTTGGGCGATAACGGTTCTTATTTCCGACCTCTGTCAAAGGTGCTGGGTACCAAACAGCCGGTTTTCGGGTTAACGGTTGGGTTGCTGTCAAAGACCACCCCGACGACCGTGCCCGACATTGCACAATTCTATTTACGCCAGATCGAGCGGCACCATCCCGAAGGCCCGCTTTCCCTGATTGCCGTCTCGGCGGGAAGTTATGTGACGCTGGAACTGGCGCAATTGCTGCAAAAGGCGGGCCGTGACGTTCAGGCGCTGATCCTATTGGATGCAGAAGGACCGGCGGGGCGTGATCGTGTGGGTCGTCTGGCGCGGGTTGGTGTGCATCTGGGCGAAACCCTGCGTCATGGCTGGCCCTACATCACCAGACATCTTGCACTGCGTAAAGAAGCACGTGCGCAGGATGTATCGAAACAGCGGCTGCAATCCGATGATGGCGCATCAGCCGAAGTGCAGGCGGATGATCTGGGTGGGGTCAATGACTTTGTGGCTGCCAATCAGATTGCCATCGAAGCTTATGAGCCCCAACCCTATAGCAAGCGGTTGACCATTTTCAGGGCAGGTGACGATAGGTTCGACAGTAAAGAAGCGATCCGTAATGGGTTGGGCTGGGGCGGCATCGCGACTGCCGGTTTTGATCTGACGGATGTTCCGGGTGATCATCTGGGTATCCTTGCGGAGCCGAATGTACAAAGGCTTGGTGCAGAGATTGCCGCGCTGCTGAACGCCTTGGGCGCGGGTCGGGATTAATGCGCGTGAAGTGCGTCCGCTGATCCGGGCAGCAACATCATCACATCGTGCCAGTTCATCCAGACTGCGACAGCCCCCAACAGCAATGCAACCGGCAGGAACAAAAGGTCGTGCCGGTGGTCCCATGCACCATGCCGCCAAGCCAGCAGGGCGATGAACGGATGATAGAGCAGCAGCGCAATGACAAGGCCGGCGACCGCCCCGAATAATCCGTACAAACTGACCCCGATCAGAAAACCACCGGTGCTTAACAGTGCTTTGGTGAGGCTAACGCCAAAGAAGCCGCGTGAATCGCCGGTGGCAAGTGCGGCCTGATCATAGGTGAGTGACACCACGGTAATCATCTGGGCACTGGCCACGGCAACGATAATGCCACCGGCCGCCAGATAGCGGTCGTCGTATAACAACTGAACGATCCAGGGGCCGGCGATTGCAAGCACGAACAACACGGCAAGCATCAGTGCGGTGAGGTAGTAGCGCAGTTTGAACAAACGGTCACGGGCTGATCTGTCTTCGGCATTCAGGTGCTCGCGGTAAAGTGGGATCAACACGCGCGATGTGATCATCATACCCAGCATTAACGGGAAACTGGCCAGAAACATGCCGATATTGTAAATGCCCAGCCCTTCAATACTGAGGAACTTGCCCAGAATGGCGCGGTCGCCTTGCGATACCAGCAGTCCACAAATCGACGACAGGAAGATCCACAGGCCAAAGTGTAACAGTTCCGATCCGGCGGCCTTTTCCCAGCGAAGGCGGTTCCCGGGGCCCGGCAGGAACAACCACATAAAGGTCAGTCGTACGATTGCCGTGACGGTCCAGCCGGCCACCAGCGCCCATGTTGACCGGTTAACCCAGGCCAGGACCACCATCGAAATGATGCCAACCAGCGTCGCGGCCAGATCAAGCGCTGTGACTCGCCCGATCAGCAAATGCCGGTTGGCGGTTTCAACGCGAATGGGTTCTAGCGCTGCAAACAGTAGCGACACAGCCGCCACGGGCAACATCAAGGCGATGACAGGTTGTTCGTAAAAGGCAGCAGCCGGCAGGGCCAGCGCGCAGGCGGCAAGCCAGAGAACAAACCCGCGGATGATTTGTAACGTCCACGCGGTATCAAGAAAGGCCGGTTCGTCACCACGTTTGCTTTGCATGATGGATTGAGCGATGCCCATATCCGAAATCAGGGTCAGACCGATCAGCATCATGGTAACCAGCGCCATGATGCCGAAGGATTCAGGGAACAGCAGGCGGGCAAGGATCAGGTTCGAAACAAACCGCGCCCCTTGTGAGATCACAAAGGCAAGCGCCGTCCAGGTCGACCCGCGTGCCGCCCGCGCCAAAAGGGTTGTGCCGAAAAAGCCGCGTGCGTCTTTGGGCGCATCTGTTTCGCGCGGATTTACATTGTCAGAAATGGAATCGTCCCCCGACTGTCAGGGCTAAAGAGGGGACCAACTGTATTGCCATATCTGTAATACGCACGCGTTTTCCCATTCGGTATACCTTAGGAGGTGTTTTTCTGTAGCGCTCATCCCGAAAGAGGGGAAGCGGAAAGGCGCAACTATCCAGATCGGAGTTAACGCTGTGCGGCCTTGGGATCACGGGGAAAACGCCGCGAGTCTTCGCAAGATGTCTGCCACAATGGAAAAATAACAGCGACGGCAGGGCAGTATGCTGGTCAATGGGTCAAATCGAAATAGATGATCGTCCAAGCGGTTGTTGCGGCCCGTTCTGGGTCTGCAGCACAATATGAACGACGGCGGGCAGAGACACTATCCAAGCAGACCCCCGCCACAGAGAGGCCGGACGAAGATGAGTAAACCACATAACGATGCCTTGGCGCGCACCCGCGAAAGTGTAGCAGAAGAGAAGACGGTGAGAGACGCGTCCAAACTGTCCTCGCGCTTGATTTACGAAGTGATCCGCCGTGATGGCGAGGAGGAGCTAGAGCGCCCTGTCCGTTCTCTTATCTGGTCTGGTATTGCGGCCGGTATCATGATCAGTTTTTCGGTTCTGGGGGAAGCGATTTTCCGAACCTATCTGCCTGATACCCCGGGCAGCTATCTGGTTGAGAACCTTGGTTACAGCTTGGGGTTTTTGCTGGTTATCCTTGGCCGAATGCAGCTGTTTACCGAAAACACTATTACAACTGTCCTGCCATTGATGGTTGAACCAACCCGACGGAAATTTGCCGAGGTCGGGCGGCTGTGGCTGGTTGTTCTGTCTGCAAATGTTGTCGGTGCCTTCGCGATTGCAACGCTGTTTGCCCATACACCTGCGATCCCTGCCGAGCTGATGCCGGCATTGGTGTCCTTGTCGGAACATGCGGTCGGGATGCCGGCCGGCGAAAGTTTTGCACGCGCCGTTCCGGCGGGTATCCTGATTGCGGCGATTGTGTGGATGTTGCCGCAGGCGGAAAACGCAACTTTCTTTGTTATCCTTGTGTTTACTTGGCTTATCGCTGCCGGTGATTTTACCCATGTGGTCGCGGGATCGGTTGAAATGGCGTTGCTCGCCGTGCGGGGGGATCTTGGGTTTTATGCCGCTGTCTTTGAATTTTTCCTGCCTGTTCTAGGTGGCAATGTGGTTGGTGGCACCGCGATTTTTGCGATGATGGCTTGGGGGCAGGTGCGGCACGAACTGGCCCACACCGATCCGCAATGACGGGTGTTGATTTCGGGCCCTGCCTCTAAAGCAGCCAGAGTATGACGCCGGTTGCAACGGCCCCAAAGGTCAAGACAAACGCCAAGACCATCATCCGTTGATGTGACTGCGCTTCGACATCGTGGTCATTCATACGTTTTTGCGCCTGGCGGCATTTGGTCGCCGCCGCCCAGAAAATCAGGATCGCAACCACGATAAAAATCTCGGCGACACCTTTGGCAATCAGCGGATAATTTGTGTCTTTGAAAATGGCCTTTAGCCCCAGCGCGAGCGCGATGCAGGCCATCCCGGTGCGCATCCAGCCGGCAAAGGTGCGTTCATTTGCCAGAATGGTTCGGTCTTCGGCCCAAGCGGTTCGGGTGTCTGCCAATTCCTGCGAACTGGGATCTTTGGAAAGCTCTGTGTCGGGCATGGGCAATTTCCTTTTGTCGCCGTGGGAGCAAGGGCAGCGGATTGTCTTTCCTGTGTCCAGTCAGTCGGGGGCTGTTTACAACGCCTCTTATGCTACATGTTATGGCCGGATATCTCTGGAAATACATGGGTGCGTTTGACCACGCCGTAAACAAAACTGCTGTCGATTGAGCCGATTCCGCCAATCGACTGCAACCTGTCCCTGACAAATCGTTCATAGCCTTCGAGGTCACTGACCACGACCCGTAACATATAGTCTGACAAGCCGGTCATCACAAAACACTCAAGCACTTCGGGGATGCGTTTCATCTGTTCTTCGAAATGGTCAACGACATCTTTGGTGTGTTTCTCAAGACTGATCCGCACCATCACGGTGACGGGAAGCCCGTAGGCGCGGGCGTCAACATCAACGCTGTAGCCGGTGATCGCCTTGCTCTGTTCCAGCAGGCGCAGGCGGCGCAGACAGGGAGATGGCGAAAGATTCACCTCTGCGGCGAGGTCAAGGTTGGTCATCCGTCCGTTTTTTTGAAGGGTTCGGATGATTTTTCGGTCAATTGCGTCAAGTTGTGGCATTTTAAACCAATAATTATGATATTGTTGGGTGATTTAGCAATAAATGACCTCGGTTTCTAGTGGATAATGCTTTTGAAATCGAGGAGACAGCGATGCATTCCAGTGACTACGACTTTTCCACCCGCGCCATTCATCACGGCTATGATCCGCAATCCCATCAGGGTGCGCTGAATCCGCCAATCTATATGACGTCGACGTTTACTTTTGACAGTGCTGAGAGCGGCGGAGCGATGTTTGCCGGTGAGAAAGAGGGGCACTTTTACACGCGTATTTCCAACCCAACGCTGGATCATCTGGAACAACGGATTGCCAATCTTGAAAACGCGGAGGCCGGCCTGTGTACGGCATCAGGCATGGGCGCCATTACAGCGACCCTTTGGTCGTTTTTACAGGTCGGGGACGAGGTGGTTATCGACAAGACCTTGTATGGCTGCACCTTCGCTTTCCTAAGCCACGGCCTGCCGCGTTTTGGCATCAAGGTCATTTCGGTGGATATGACGAATCCCGAAAACGTCGCAGAGGCCATCAGCGCCAAGACCAAAGTTGTCTATTTCGAAACACCTGCAAACCCGAACAACCGTCTGGTTGATATCGCGAGGGTTTCAGAAATTGCCCATCGGGTAGGGGCCAAGGTGATTGTCGACAATACCTATGCCACGCCAGTGGTCACCCGTCCGATCGAACATGGTGCGGACATCGTGGTGCATTCCGCCACGAAGTTCCTAAGCGGGCATGGGGATGTGGTTGCTGGTCTGGTCGTTGGTAATCGCGAGGACATTACCCAGATCCGGCTGGTTGGCCTTAAGGACATGACCGGTGCGGTGATGTCACCGATGACGGCTATGCTTTTGTTGCGCGGGATCAAAACGCTTGAGCTGCGTATGGAGCGACACTGCCAATCCGCCTTCTTGGTGGCGCAGGCACTTGAAGCACATCCCGCGGTGCTGAGCGTGTCTTACCCGGGGTTGGACAGTTTCCCGCAAAAGGAGCTGGCGCGCCGGCAGATGGCTAATTTTGGCGGGATGATCCCGTTTGAAGTCAAAGGGGGCAAGGCAGGCGGGATTGCGATGATGAACCGCCTGAATCTTATCCACCGCGCGGTCAGCCTTGGGGATGCAGAAAGTCTGATCCAGCATCCGGCAAGCATGACCCATTCAACCTATTCACCGGAAGAACGCGCAGAACATGGTATCGCCGAGGGTCTGGTGCGTCTTTCAGTGGGGCTTGAGGGGGTGCAGGATATTATCGATGATCTGCATACCGCGCTTGGTGCGCATAACATGCAGGCGGCCTGATTTTCACAGGTCAACTCAGGGCGCAGGTTATCCACCAGCCTGCGCCCGCCCCCTAGACAAACGCCAGAGTATCGCCAGTGTTAACGCCACGATACTGCGCAGCAGGAGAGCCCCGCCATGACTGATATCAACCAAACACACCTCAAGACCATTGAGCAGCGTCTGTTGTGGCTGTCGCACTGGATGATCCACAATGCCAACCACATCCGACCCAAAGCCGACGGGATCAAGGTTGGTGGGCATCAGGCATCCTCTGCGTCGATGGTCTCAATTATGACGGCGCTGTATTTCAGCGCACTGCGCCCCGAAGACAGGGTTGCGGTTAAACCTCATGCCTCGCCGATCTTTCATGCGATTCAGTACCTTATGGGCAATCAGACCCGTGAAAAGATGGAGAGCTTCCGCGGTTTCCATGGCGTTCAAAGCTATCCCAGCCGGACCAAGGACATCGACGATGTCGATTTCTCGACTGGGTCCGTTGGTCTGGGAGTCGCGATCACGTCCTTTGCCTCAATTGTTCAGGATTACATCTCTGCCAAAAGCTGGGGCAATGACGTGGATTTGGGCAGAATGGTGGCTTTGGTCGGGGATGCTGAACTGGATGAAGGCAATATCTATGAGGCACTTCAGGAAGGGTGGAAAAACGATCTGCGCAATACGTGGTGGATCATCGACTATAACCGCCAGTCACTTGACGGGGTGGTGCGTGAAGGGTTGTTCAAACGCATCGAACAGATTTTCGACGCCTTTGGTTGGGATGTTGTGAAGGTCAAATACGGCGCATTGCAGCGTGCGGCGTTTCTGGAACCCGGTGGTGACAAACTGCGCGATTGGATTGATGGCTGTCCAAACCAGCTTTACTCGGCCCTGACCTTTATGGGGGGCGCGGTTTGGCGCAAACGCCTGATGGAGGAATTGGGAGATCAAGGCGACGTAAGCAAACTAATCGAAGCCCGCTCTGACGAGGCGCTGGCCGACCTGATGGAGAACCTTGGCGGTAACTGCGTTCAGACAATGGCCGAGACATTTGATGCCATCGACCACGACCGCCCGGTGTGCTTCCTCGCTTATACCGTCAAGGGGTGGGGCACACCGATTGCCGGGCACAAAGACAACCACGGCGGATTGATGAACAAGACCCAGATGACCGAATGGCAGCGCCATATGGGGGTTGCTGAAGGGGAGGAGTGGGAGAAATTCGCAACGGTTGATGATCCTGCTGCCTTGCAGAGCTTCCTTGACCGGACTGCGTTTTTTGCCAAAGGCCGGCGCCGTTATAACGACCAAGTGATTGACGTGCCGTTGATCGAGCTGGGCACAGATCGCGAGATTTCCACACAGATGGCCTTCGGCAAAGTGCTGGATGATCTGTCCAAGGGCAACAGCTCCCTTGCAGACCGTATTGTCACAATGTCGCCTGACGTGACCGG
This sequence comes from Sulfitobacter sp. M05, assembly GCF_029285175.1. Lineage (GTDB taxonomy): Bacteria > Pseudomonadota > Alphaproteobacteria > Rhodobacterales > Rhodobacteraceae > Sulfitobacter. Next base: position 11,646 of record NZ_JABEDH010000008.1, read on the forward strand.
CACCACGAATCTTGGCCCTTGGGTTAACCGGCGCAAGCTTTTTGCACGCAAGGAACAGGCCGATACTTTTATCAACGAGAAAATTCCGTCGACAGCAAAATGGGAATTCACGCCCAAAGGCCAACACATCGAGCTGGGTATTGCCGAGATGAACCTGTTCCTTTTGCTGGGCGCGGCGGGTCTGTCGCATTCTCTGTGGGGTAAGCGTATCATTCCGATTGGAACGGTCTATGACCCGTTTGTCGCGCGTGGTTTGGATGCGTTGAACTATGCCTGTTATCAGGATGCGCGGTTTATGATTGTGGGCACGCCGTCGGGTGTCACTCTGGCCCCCGAAGGGGGCGCGCATCAATCCATCGGTTCCCCCCTTATCGGAATGAGTCAAGACGGGCTGGCGAGCTTTGAACCAGCGTTTTCCGACGAACTGGCCGTGATCATGAAATGGGCTTTTGAATACCTGCAAAAGGATGGCGACGGGGACCCCGACGAGCGCACATGGTTGCGCGATGAAACTGGTGGGTCGGTCTATTTGCGCCTGACCACCAATCCGATTGAACAACCTGGGCAACGTGGTGATGAGGATTTTCGCCAAGGGGCGATTGACGGGGCTTACTGGCTGCGCAAACCGGGCCCGAACTGCGAGGTCATTATTGCCTATCAAGGTGCAGTGGCCCCTGAAGCCATTAAGGCGGCGGGTATGATTGCAGAGGGGCGTCGCGATGTTGGCGTATTGGCGGTGACATCGGCGGACCGGCTGAACGCTGGCTGGACCGCCGCGCAGCGCGCCCGTTCACGTGGCAATGCGGCCGCACAAAGTCATATCGAAACCCTGCTTGGCGCTGTGCCACGCGATTGCAAGTTTGTCACGGTGATTGATGGCCATCCTGCAACCCTGTCGTGGCTGGGCGCGGTACAGGGCCACCAGACTGTGCCCTTGGGTGTCGAGCATTTCGGCCAGACAGGCACGATTGCTGACCTCTACAAACACTATGGTATTGATGCCAACTCCATTGTGCAAAAGGTCGCTGGCCTGACTGCGGGGCGGCGAAATTTTCGCCTGATCTCAGAGGGGTAAACCATAGCCGGCACAGGCCTTGCGTGATCTGTGCCGGTCATGGGTGTGGCGCTAGGCAATCTCGCGGGAATGCCAGACGTGTTTGATGCTCAGATAGTTGTCCAACCCTTCCGAGCCACCCTCACGTCCGTAGCCGCTTGATTTCACCCCGCCAAAGGGGGTTTCGGGCATAGAGGCCTCAAGCGTGTTAACCGAAAGATTGCCGACCTCGACGGAATCGATCATGCGGTCGATATAATCGGCACGGTTGGTGAATGCGTATCCCGCAAGGCCGTAAGGTACCGCGTTCGCCGCCGCTATTGCCGCATCCAGAGAGGCGACCGGATTAATGACCGCAAGCGGGCCAAAGGGTTCCTCCTGCATGATCTGCGCGCTGTCAGGTACATCCACAAGAACCGTTGGTTGAAAGAAATAGCCCTGCGTGCCATGGCGTGCCCCGCCTGTTGCGACGGTTGCGCCCTGTGCGCGGGCATCTTCCACCAAGGCGCTGAGCGCAGGCACACGGCGGTCATTAGCAAGCGGGCCCATTTCGACGCCGGCATCCATGCCATTGCCGACAACCGTCTGCGCGGCGCGGGCAACAAATGTTTCGGTGAACTCTTCAAAAATGCTGTCGTGGACAAAGAAGCGGGTGGGGGAGGTGCAGACCTGACCGGCATTGCGCATTTTGCGGATGGCACCAGAGCGGGCAGCGGCCTGAACATCGGTGTCTTCGCAGACAATCACCGGCGCATGTCCGCCCAGTTCCATCAACACTGAGGTCATGTTTTCCGACGCCAGTGTCGTCAGATGTCTGCCCACTGTGGTTGATCCGGTAAAGGCAACAAGGCGCACGGGATCTTGCGGAATAAGGTGGCCCGAGATTTCCGAGGGCTCTCCGAACACCAGGTTCAAAACCCCTGCGGGCAGGCCGGCATCCTCAAATGCCCGCGCGATATGGATCGCACCGGCGGGCGTTTCTTCAGCTGCTTTAAGGATAATCGAACATCCCGCCGCCAACGCGCCGGCAATTTTGCGGGCGGGTTGGCTCATCGGGAAGTTCCACGGTGAGAAGGCCGCGACAACGCCAATCGGCTGGTGATGCACGGCAAATTTATTCCCCGGTGCGGCAGGGATGATCCGCCCATAGGTGCGCATCGCTTCGCCCGCGTCCCATTCGAAAAACTCGGCACCGCGGATAACCTCCAGGCGGGCCTGTGCCAGCGGCTTGCCATGTTCCAGGGTAATCGATTGTGCGATTTCTTCCTGTCGGTCCCGCATAAGGCTGGCTGCGCGCAGAATGGTGTCGGCGCGCACGCGGGGGGAGGTCATGCTCCATGTCTTCAGGCCAGCCTCGGCGGCGGTCAACGCATCATCCAGATCCGCGATACCGGCGCAGGGCAGGCGGCCAAGCTCCTCTTCGGTGGCCGGATTGACAACCGGCATGTCCTGCTTTGTGGTGCGCCATTCGCCTGCAATAAACAATTTTAATTCAGGATACATCTGCCCCGGTCCTCATTGATATTTTCTCTGCCAGAACAAGTGAAGCTGACATTCAATTCAAGGTAATTGGCCGAATACAGCTATCACTTTGACGAATACCTGAGGCTTATCGGTGCGCGGCAGCCTGATGCAGGGCAAGGCGGAAAGCATGGCCCGCGGGCGACAGGCTTGAATCAGACCGGTATGAAACGCCGACCGGGCCACGGCCAAAAGGAACCGACCAGTCGAGGGCGCACATAAACCCTCTTTCGATGTCATGCGCGGCGACTTCTGCCGGCATCAAGCCGATCAGATCACGGGATTGCAGTAAGGCCCTGTTGGCCAGATAGGATACGGATTCGATCGCCAGCGGCGGTACATATTGGTCCTGACTGATGAAGAAATGATCGACTTGCCGGCGCAACGTTGTCTCTAGTGGCGGCAGAACCCAACCAAATGGGGTTGCATCCTGAAAGGTGACAGAGGCCTTGCTGGCCAGCGGGTGCTGCGGCCCGACAACCGCCTGAATACGGTCATCAAACAACGTCTCTTGCGTGATTTTGTCACGGAAACGGTGCGCAGGAAGCCGTCCGACAACCAGATCAATTTCTCCCGACAGCAGCGCGGGCATCAGAACCTCATTGGTGCCTTCGGTGATTTTGATCGCCACCTTAGGGCGGTCTTTTAGCAGGTTGTCGATGGCTTCGGGCAAAAGGCCGGTCGAGGCGGCAAGAAGCGTACCAATGACCACCCGTCCGGCGTTCCCTTCGTTCAGGTCGTCAAGTTCCTGGGCCGCATTCGACACCTGTGCAAAGATCAGCTTGCCGTGCCGTATCAGAGTTTCACCAAATACCGTTGGGATAACGCCACGGTTGGTTCGGCTAAACAGTTTGACCTCAAAATCCAGCTCTAGATCCTGAATCATTTTGGTTGCGGCGGGTTGCGAAATACCCAGTTCGCGAGCGGCGTTCTGGATATTGCCCTGTCGACCGACCGCAACAAGCAACCGCAGCTGGCGCAGCTTCAGCCGGGTCAGAGCCCGGTCAACAATGCGGGAATGTTTGGCAATCATAACGGCCCCTAAAGTGTAATTGGCTGGGTCAGCTGGTCCAGTTTGCTGAGGACGCTCATGGCGGCCAGTGCTGAACTGCGCGGATTGTCCGGCATCGACTTGCCGTTGATCTGAAAGGTAAATCGGCCAAAGGCCCCTGCGGCTTCGATCTGGTGGATGTTTTCGGTCACCTCTGCGTCAGCGATCAGGCGCACTTGGGTGGCGTCAAACCCCTTACCGGCCAAGGCAACCGCCGCCGCGACATTGGCATTCTTGGGATAGCGCAACGCGGCCTGTCGGGCGGTGCCTTCAAAATGGACTACCTCACCTGCAACAAGTGTGTCCAGATCGACCACGTCCTCGGCTGGCGAGCCTTTCCAGCCTTTCGGCGGCTTGCGCCCGACATAGGTTACATTTTCCATCATTCCGATCCGTGCAGCCTGTAAGCAATCAAGCGCGCCGATGGCCCCGCTGACCAGATGCAACCGCGCCTGCCCTGCTTTTGCGGCCTGCTCCAGTGCGGCATGTGTGTCCGGATCTGCCAGTGCGCCCAAGGAAACACTCATCAGGTCGAAGCCACGCCTTAGGATGGCCGGCCCGTGTTCAACAAGGGCGGCGTGGCCCGCGCAATCAATCACCAGATCAAGATCAGCCGGCAGATCGGCAACTGCCGCGACATAGAGGTCTGGGGCTTCTTGCACCCGCGCAGGGCGCACCAGTACGGCAGCCAGTGTTTCATCACGTGATGCCAACGCATCGCGCACGTAATTTGCGATTGCGCCCGTTCCGATCAAACCAATTTTCATTGCTCTCTCCTTGTTTTGAAACGGGTCTAACCTGAATTGGCTGCGCCTTGGTATAGATTATTTTTATACCCAGTTCGACCGTTTCGCATTGGTTTGACGACAAAACTGCGGCCTGCTGAGGGCAAGCGCAGAAGATACCAAACAAAGGCTGGAGCCGATGAAATACACAAAGAATGATGCCAAGGCCTATGCCCGTGAAAACATGCAGGGCATTTGGGCCGCGGCACTGACCCCTTTCAATGCTGACCTGTCAATTGACGAGGCCGGATTGCGGTCGAATATTCGCCATTGGGTGGATGACCTGGAAATCCAGGGGCTGTTTGTGGCCGGCAAACAGGGCGAGTTCTTTTCAATGAGCCTTGAGGAGCGCAAGCGGAACATCCAATTGGCGGTGGATGAATGTGGCGGCAAGGCTGGGGTGATTGCCTCGGTCTCTGATCAGAACATGAACACGGCACTGGAACTTGCCCATTACGCACAGGACTGTGGCGCCGATTACATCGTGGTCCATGCCCCGGTGCTGAGTTTCGTGCATGATCGCAGCGAGGTTTTGTATCAGTATTACAAACGCTTCTGTGATGAACTGGACATTGGCATCGCAATGTGGAGCCATCCCGACAGTGGTTATCTGATGCAACCTGACGAATGCGCACGGATTGCTGAGCTGCCCAATATTATGGCCATCAAATATTCAGTCCCGCGTGACATGTACGTGCAGCTGAGCCGGATGATCGGCGACAAGATCCATGTCTCTACATCGCTGGAAGACGATTGGCTGGACAACATCGAAGAACTGGATTGGAAGCTGTATCTGTGTTCCTCGCCACCCTACCAGTTGCAGACCGCTAATGACAAACGGATGCACGAATACACGCAGCTTGCCTTCGAAGGAAAACTCGACGCTGCCCGCAAAGTGCGCGACAGTCTTGATCCGGTGCGCGCCGCGATGGCGAACAGCCGACCTGCGGGCAAACCAACTGCTTTCGGGAAATACTGGCAAGAGTTGTTGGGTCAGGTTGGCGGGCCGGTACGCGCGCCTATGCTGGATCTGACAGCGGCTGAAAAAGCGGCGGTACAACGTGCATTCGACGGATGTGGCTTGAAAATCTAGGGCGACACTTGTCGGGCTGGCTATAACTTATTCAGATAGCTGCATCCCCAACTTTACTTTGCGGTTATGGGCAAAGTCACAGAAGTTTTCTTGAAAGGGAGAACACCATGTCAAAGCTGAAGGCCTTTAATTTCCGAAACTGGATTGACGAGCATCGCCACCTTTTGAAGCCGCCAGTCGGCAATCAACAAATCTGGGAAGATGCCGACCTTATGGTGACCGTCGTTGGCGGGCCGAACAAACGCACGGATTACCATGATGATCCGGTCGAAGAGTTTTTCTATCAGCTTGAGGGCAATATGGTTCTCAAGATTTTTGACGGTGAGGAATTCTACGACGTGCCGATCCGTGAGGGCGAGATTTTCTTGCTGCCACCTCATGTCCGGCACTCGCCGCAACGCCCCGAGGAAGGGTCTATCGGCTTGGTCGTCGAGCCCAAACGCCAGAAAGGCCAGTTGGACGCGGTCGAATGGTATTGCTTTGAGTGTGGCACAAAGGTGCATCGCGCCGAAATGCAGCTTGAATCCATCGTACGTGATTTGCCGCCGGTTTACGAAAGCTTCTATGCATCGACCGAGCTGCGTACCTGCCCGAATTGCCAGACGGTGCATCCGGGCAAGGAGCCGCCCGCTGGTTGGGTCACCGTCTAAGAACAAACAAAAACAGGGAGAATATAATGAAAAATACAATTAAACTCATCGCCTCCGCCGTCGCTCTGACAGCGTCTGTTGCAACCGCGCAGGCCGAGGAATTCCGCCTTGGGCTGATCACGCCCCCACCCCATATCTGGACAAAAGCGGCCGAGGCCTTTGGTACAGAACTGGCAGAGGCCAGCGATGGCGCGCACAGTGTGTCGGTCTTTCCGGCGCGTCAGCTTGGCAATGAAGCTGAGATGCTGCAACAGTTGCAGACCGGTGCCCTTGATATGGCGTTTATGACCGTGGCCGAGGTCTCGAACCGTGCGCCAGATCTGGGAGCCTTTTACGCGCCTTATCTTGCCAAAGACATCAGCCACGCAGGCCGCATCCTGCGCTCGGATACGGCGACCGGTTTGCTGGCACCCTTGGCAGGACAGGTTGGCGCTGTTGGGGTCGGCTATGGGATGGCGGGATTGCGTCAGATCGTCAGCCGTGGCGAAATTTCCAGCGCGGCAGATCTGGCCGGCTTGAAATTGCGGATCACGCCGTTTTCCCCGATCCTTGATTTCTATAACGCTGTCGGTGCTGCTCCAACCCCCATGCCGTTGCCATCGGTTTATGACGCTTTGGCCAACGGTCAAGTTGATGCCATCGACATGGATGCAGAGCTGATTTGGGTGCTGAAATACTACGAACACGCGGATACGGTTGTGCAGACCGATCATATGATGTTCCCGATGGTTGGCCTTGTTTCTGCCCGTGTCTGGGCCGGCATGTCCGAAGCGGATCGTACTATGATTGGTGATCTGATGGCGAAACACGTCGACAGCACCATCGACAGCTATATCGAACGCGAGGCAGGTTGGCTGGAACAGATCGAAGGGACCGATACGAAATATGTTAAAGTCGGCGCGGATTTCTTTGGCGATGCCGTGAACAAATGGAACGCTATTTGGTCTGAGAAAGCCACGTCCCTTGACGCCCTGCGTGCTGCTGCCGTGGCAACCGAATAAGTCATCTGTATCGGACTATGGGGCGCGGGTTGAACCTGCGCCCTTTCAGCATCGGGGATTGTAATGCTTTATCGACTTTCGGCGGCTTGGGCGCGGATCGAGCTTTGGATGGCTGCACTTTTAGCGGTCGGCGTGACCTTGCTGGTTTTGCTGAACGTTGTGACACGTACTGCGGGCAACGCCCTGTTCTGGGTTGATGAGCTTGCCATTTACGCCATGGCGTGGATGACGTTTCTGGGCGCGTCCGCCGCTCTTCATCACCGCAGTTCGGTTGCGGTAACCTTGCTGCCCGAAGCGGTTTCGCCGAACGCTAGATATGTATTGCTCAAATGTGTGGACGTTGTCGTCTTTGCATTTTCCCTGTTGATGTTGTGGTTTTGCTGGCGTTGGTTTCTGCCGCTTGATTTGATGCGGGCCGGGTTCGACACTGTGGCCTTCCAGGGCCAAACCTTTAACTTTGTTTATGCCGAACCAACCTCCACCCTCGGCGTACCGAAATACCTGTTCTGGTCTGTGATCTGGCTGTTTTCCATTGGCGCGACACTGCATTCTGCGATGCATCTTTTTGGCAAGGACCGTCCCTCATGAGCCCGGTTGTCTTTCTTGCGGCGCTGTTGATCTCGGTCCCGGTTGCAATTGTTCTGATCATCACTGCCATTTGGTACATTTGGGAAAGCGGAAACACCGTCCTGTATGACAGCCTTGCGCAGAAGATGTTTGGCGGTTTGGAAAACTACGGGCTGCTGGCAATTCCGCTTTTCATGCTGACCGGCGAATTGATGAACGAAGGCGGTATGACACGGCGCCTGATCAACATGGCGCGGGTCTTTGTCGGCGGATTTCGCGGCGGGCTGGCCTATATCAACCTGCTGGCGAATATGTTCATGGCAGCCATCATCGGTTCGGCAACGGCGCAGATCGCCGTGATGTCGCGGGCTATGGTGCCGGCCATGGAAGAAGAAGGTTATGACAAGGGGTTCGCGGCGGCGACCACCGCTGCCGGCGGCCTGTTGGCACCGGTAATCCCGCCCTCGATGATGTTTGTGATCTTCGGGGTGTTGGCCCAAATTCCGATCGGCGACATGTTCATTGCCGGTATTATTCCGGGTCTGATGCTGTCGGTGTCCTTTGCCCTTGTCATTACCGTAATCGGCTGGCGGCAGAATTTCCCAAAGGGTGAATGGATGGCGGCTCCGCTGGCGATACGCGCCTGTCTGCACGCAGTTCCGGCCCTGCTGATCCCGGTTGCCATCATCGGGGGCATTGTTTTCGGCATCGCCACGCCGACGGAATCCGCCGCAATTGCATCGCTGATTGCCTTCCTTGTCGGCTGGTTGGTTTATGGCGAGCTGCGCCCTGCGCAATTGGGCGAGATGTTCAAGCGCACCGCGGTAAACGCGTCAATGATCATTTTTATGATCGCTGCCGCCAGCGTTTTCGGCTGGGTGATCATCTATGAGGAGGTACCGCAAAATCTGGCGGCGTTGATTACATCCGTTACTTCAAACCCGTTTGTGTTCCTGTTGATCGTGAACCTCGTTTTGTTGGTGGTGGGCATGGTCATCGACGGGATTGCCGCGATCATTCTGATCACGCCAATCCTGCTGCCAATTGCGACTGAATCATACGACATCAGCCCCTATCAGTTCGGCGTTGTAATCTGCCTGAACCTTGTGCTGGGCCTTTTGACACCGCCTGTCGGCATCGGGCTTTATATAGCATCTTCGATGAGCAACACCTCGCCGGGGGCCATCCTCAGAGCGCTTTGGCCCTTCCTTGTGGCGGTTGCCGTTGTGCTGGTTATGCTCAGCTACTTTGAAGGGCTTTCCACCAGCTTGATTTAAGCTTTTCATGTTTAACTTGAGACATAACGCATCCCTTTTCGCGTTAGACCCAAGGGAGAGAAGGCGAACAAGTGATTCAAGTTTTCTCGAAACGCTAAGGGGGGGGGCGGTTTTCACCAGCACTGTAATTTCCTGCCGAATTGCACCTTGGTCTCATAGACATTTGGCACCGACCGCCCGACACTTGCGTTACGTTGTGCTGATAATTTTGGGAGGAACTAAGATGGCATGGTCAAAACCTGTTATTCGTGAAATCGAATGTGGCATGGAAATCAATATGTACGGTCCGGATGGTGATCGCGACGGCGACGACCTGTTCTAAAGCCGGCTGCGTGCGGAGATCAGAATGACATTCCGCGCGCAGATACTCGGTGCGGCAGCAGGGGGCGGTTTGCCACAATGGAATTGTGGCTGTGAAAACTGCAATCTCGCTCGCTTGGGAAGAATTCCTGCACAAACCCAATCGTCGGTTGCCTTCAGTGCAACCGGCGAAGACTGGGCAATCCTCAACGCATCCCCTGACATTCGCGAGCAACTGGCGCGTACACCAGCGCTGCACCCAACTGGCAAACGCACCTTGCCGCTGCGGTCGGTGCTGTTGACCAATGGCGATATTGACCATGTGGCAGGCCTGTTAACCTTGCGAGAACAGCAGAAATTTGAATTGTTTGCCACCGGCGAAATTCAGCAAGTTGTCGCGGACAATCCTATTTTTGCAGCCCTTAATCCCGCCTTTGTGACACGTCATCAGATTTCGTTGGATCAGGAATTCGAGCTGGCCAAGGGGCTGACGGCCACACTGTTTGCGGTACCGGGCAAGGTGCCGCTGTACCTTGAGGGGGACAGTGTCCAAACCGATTTGGAGGGGGAGCAGACCGTCGGAGTGCATCTGCGCGCGGAGGATAAGAACGTGTTCTACATTCCGGGGTGTTCCACAATGCATAAGGATTTACGGGCGCGAATTGAAGGTGCTGATATGGTTCTGTTTGATGGCACCCTCTGGCGGGACGACGAAATGGTGGTTGCAGGGCTAAGTCAGAAAACCGGCCAACGGATGGGGCATATGTCGATGTCCGGCCCGGACGGCTCCCTGCGTGCCTTTGCCGACATTGATGTGAAACAAAAGGTATTTGTCCATATGAACAACACCAACCCCGTTTTGCGTCCGACGTCGGATGAAAAGAAACAAGTCGAGGCGGCGGGTTGGACCGTCGCCTGTGACGGGATGGAGTTGGAAATTTGACAGCATCCCCGGCAGAATTCGAAGCCCGCCTGCGCCAGATCGGGGCAGAGCGGTATCACGACAAACATCCGTTTCACCATCTGCTGCATTCTGGAGGCTGCACGCCGGATCAAGTGCGGGCCTGGGTGATTAACCGGTTCTACTATCAGGCCAGCATTCCGATAAAAGACGCCGCTTTCATGAGCCGTGTTGATGACCCCGCGCTACGGCGTGCGTGGCGTTCGCGCATTGAAGATCACGATGGTACAGAACAGAACGAGGGCGGCATCGCCCGTTGGCTGCGGCTGGCGGATGCGGTTGGCGTTGACCGGGACTATGTTGCCAGTAAACAGGGGGTGCTGCCGGCCAGCCGCTTTGCTGTTGATGCCTATGTGCGTTTCGTACGTGACAAATCGCTGCTTGAGGCGGTTGCAGCTTCGCTGACGGAACTTTTTGCGCCAAAAATCCATGCGGCGCGGATCGAAGGGTTGTTGGCCAACTATGCATTCGCCGATGACAACAGCCTGTCCTATTTTCGCAACCGCTTGACCGAGGCACCAAAGGACGTCGCCTTTGGCCTTGCCTGGGTTCTGGAACATGCTGACACTGCCGAAAAACAGGACGCGGCAGCGGCGGCATTGATCTTTAAAACAGATGTGCTTTGGGCGCAGCTTGATGCGCTGCACGCGGCCTATGTGACGCCGGCACGCATACCACCCGGCGCGTGGCAACCCGGCACATTCTTGCGCGGAGCGAGTGCATGACTGTCGTTGCGTCCCACACCATTCCAGTGATCCCGCGCGGGGTGCGCCTGCACGCGGACAAGGTGCGTTCACGTTGGGTTTTGCTTGCTCCTGAAAGGACGATTGACCTTGATCCCATCGGGCTGGCGATCTTGCAAGAGGTGGATGGCCTGCGGACTTTCAGCCAGATTGTGGCCGGACTTGCGGTGAAGTACGAGGCACCCGTGGATCAGATTTCAGGGGACGTCGGCGAGTTTCTGGCGGGTTTGGCCGACCGCCGAATTGTGGAGCTAACCTGATGACTGCGCGTCCTACAGTTCCGGCACCTATCGCGATGCTGGCCGAATTGACCTATCGATGCCCCTTATCCTGTCCTTATTGTTCAAACCCCGTCGAGATGGCCAAAAAGGAGGCCGAACTTGATACAGAAGCTTGGGCAGATGTATTCGCACAAGCGGCCCGGCTTGGTGTGCTGCAATTGCACCTTTCGGGAGGTGAACCCGCATCGCGGCGCGATCTGGTGGCATTGGTTGCTGCCGCCCGCACTGCCGGGCTTTATACCAATCTGATCACTTCGGCGATTGGCCTGACCCAGCGCCGCCTGAAAGAGCTGGAGACCGCGGGACTGGATCACGTGCAACTGTCCTTACAGGGCACCGATGCTGATATGGCCGACCGGATTGGCGGGTACAAAGGCGGGTTTGATCGCAAAATGCAGGCCGCGCATTGGATCGTCGAGGCCGGATTTCCGCTGACACTGAATGCTGTGGTACATCGTCAAAATCTTCACCAGTTGCCGCAAGCCATTGAAATGGCTGTCGCGATGAAAGCGCGGCGGATGGAAGTGGCGATTGTTCAATTCCATGGATGGGCGATGTTAAACCGAAAGACCTTGATGCCCACAGCGGAACAGGCGACCGAGGCCAGCCGTATTGTACAGGAGGCCCGCAGCCGGCTGAAAGGCACATTGGTGATCGACTATGTTCCGGCGGATTATCACAGCGATTACCCCAAGCGCTGCATGGGGGGGTGGGGCACAACCGGTTTGAATGTAACGCCTGATGGTCTGGTATTGCCATGTCATGCAGCACAAACAATTCCGACGTTGGAATTTGACAATGTCCGTGACAAGCCGCTGGCAGATATCTGGTACAATGGCACTGCGTTTAATGCCTATCGCGGGGAAGACTGGATGCAGGAGCCATGCAAATCCTGCGACCGGCGCAAACTGGATTTCGGGGGATGCCGGTGTCAGGCGATGGCGATTGCCGGACAGGCCGCCGCGACTGATCCGGTTTGCGTGAAATCACCGGTTCATGGCAAGATGGTTGAGTTAGCGCAGGCATTTTCACAGGATGAGACCGGCGAGCTGGTGTACCGCAAAAGTCCCTAACGCATTCGGCCTTCATCCTAGGGCATCTTGGATCCGCAATGTCCCAAGAACCCGAGGTGTCGGAAAGTGCTGGTGATACATGTTTAGGGCCGGGCGCTATCGTGCGAAGGTTCTAGCGTGGCGCGGTGTCGAACATATCAATGAACAGCTCGGTCAGGCGTGCCTTTTCCACCGGCTTGGCCACCAGTTGCACACCAAGTGTCTTGCACCGTTCGCGTAGGAATTTGGTGCGTTCAGCCGATACGATGGCCGCGGGAAGAGGGCCGTAGCGGTTGGTGAGTTCCTCAAGCAATTCGATGCCGTTGCGCCCGGTGCCCAGTTGGTAATCAATGAGCAAAGCATCCGGCACCAGCTGGATTTCCGAGAGTATTCCCAAGGCCTCCTCGGCGGTATGCGCATGGATCACCGTCCCGCCAAGGTTTTCGATCATCGCGGTCATGGCATGGGCCAGTTGGGGATTGTCCTCGACCAAAAGCAGCAGCTGACCGGTTGCGGGCACTGTCCCGGAAATGCCGCTGGACACTTTGGGCGCGCAGACCGGCAATTCTTCTACGTGGATGGGTACATTGAGCGAAAAGCAGCTGCCAAGACCGGGTTCTGACCAGATACTCAATGCATGATCCAGCCCCTTGCAGGCTTGCTCGACAATCGACAGGCCCAGGCCCAGCCCCGCATCTGAATTGTCTGGTGAAATCCGCTCGAACTCTTTGAAAATCTTTTGTTGGTCGGCGTGCGCAATGCCGCGTCCGGTATCCCAAACCTCGATACGGGCCATGGTGCCGGAACGGCGTACACCCACCAAAACCCGGCCTTGATCCGTGTAGCGAATTGCGTTGGCCAGCAGGTTTTGAATGATCCGGCGCAGATACCCCGGATCGCTTTTGACTGTAAGGTTGCAATCAAGGATCGTCAGATCAATGCCTTTTTGTTCAGCCACGGGCATCAGTTCATTGCGCAAGGGGCTGAAAATACCCGACAATCGCAGGGGTCGTACGTCAAACACCGCCTTGCCGGCGTCCAGTCTGGAAATGTCGAGAAGGGCGGAAATGAACTGCTCCACACTGTTCAACGCCATCTCTGCCTTGGTGATGATCTCTTGCGCATCTATGGGATCGGTCTGGTCGGAAAGGGAAGAAACAAAGAGCTTGGCCGCTGACAGGGGCTGCAACAAATCATGGCTGGCCGCGGCGACGAACCGTGTCTTTGATTTATTCGCGCGCTCTGCTTCGGCCAGGGCAAGGCCTAACTCGCGGGTCCGGTCCTTGACCCGCCGCTCCAGCAATTCGTTCATTTCAAACAGCGTTCGCGCCGCCGCACGTTCCGAGGTGACGTCGGTAAAGCTGATTACCAACCCTTTGTCGGGCATCTCTTGTGCAAAGACACTAAAAGTATGTTCAGACCCTTTGCGCACTTCGAACAAGACCGGCTTGCGCCCGCCCTTGCGATTGGCCCATTCGCGCAGGTTTTCCGGGTCGAACGGCCCTTCAAAGGTCAACTCGTCTTCGATTCGCTCCAGCAGAACCGAAAACTCCATCCCCAAAACAGCGGCGTCCGGCGTGGCTTCGAACAATCCGTTCATCCCGGAGTTCCACCCGATCAGCGTGTGGTTTTTGTCAAAAATACAAACGCCCTGATTGAGATGGTCCAGCGTTGCTTGCAGGATTTCGGCCTGTTTATCGCGGATTTTGTCGCGTTCCTGCCGTTCACGGCGAATGATGGTGGTCACGTCGGTTTGCAAGATAACCGTGCCGCCGCGTGACGTGCGATGTTCGCTGACTTGTAACCAGCGGTCCCATTTCAGCCGGACGTTAAACACGACGTGATCGTCACGGTGGCGTTCCAACCTTTGGGCCACCCAATCGGCAGGTAGCTGGCCGTCGGGCAGGGCCAGAAAGGCGCTTTGCGAAACCAGTTCGACATATTCTTCGAAGCTCAATCCGTTGACTAAGGCACCATCTAGGTCGCTCAGGTCGCGGCAGAACCGGCTGTTGGACAGCACCAACCCGTCCTTTGCCTCGAACAGGGCGAACCCCTCGTTGATGGTTTCAATCGCTTCTGTCAGATTAGAGCGGGCTCTTTCGGTTTCGTCATTTGCGATTTCCAGACGGGTGTTGGATTCCTGCAAAAGGTCAAGCGCGCGTTCAAGATCGTGAGTCCGCTCGCGTACCTCGGTTTCCAGCAAGGCAGCGCGTTCGAACTGGTGATAAGCGAAACCAGATTGTTCGTTTTTCTGTTCAACCCTGCGCATCAGCGACTGTGCAATCTGCAACAGTTTTTGGTTCTGGCGTTCGATCGTATCGGCAGGGTTTATCAGGGACAAAAGTCTAGTCTTCGCTTGCGTAGATGGCGACACCGCTCATCGTGTGGTTGACATGAAGCGGGCCTATTTGCTCGCCGTATGTCGAAAATCCGGTCACGTTATAAGAGGCCATTATGTGGGACAGATCACGTGTCATCTGGCGTTGCTCCGCCTCAATTCGGCGCAAAATACAGTCACAGCCTAAAATATGGGCAGGTTTGTCCTGACTGGAGAGGTCCGTCATTTTGTTGTGCAGATGATCCACCATGTTCTGCGGCGCGGCCACGGTCAGAACCATGCCTTCGTCAATTGCGGAAAAGAACACAAGTTCGCCGGCTTCATTCACCTGTTGGATGGCCCGCACGTGATGGGCGGCCCCAATCCGCACCACAACCGGATGAGATGCAAAGGTGAACCGGTCCAGCTGTTCAGGGTCCTTGCCAACGATGCGGGCATATTCACGTGCCGCCGGTTCGGCATTGATGGATTTCACAATGCGTCTTTCCGGGTCCGCTTCGGTGACCACCATCTGGCGCTCTGAGGGGACAAGATGATCGAGGCTGAAAACCTGAGTTCGGTACCGGCTGCGTACCAGCGTCAGGACCGCCGCAGAAACCGCCACTTTGCCGTTTAATGACACCAGTGCGCGGCTAAAGTCGGTGCCATCGCCAGCAGAGCCCCCGAACATTGGCATCTCGCGCAAGGCGGGTGAAATAGTAGCCGTGAGCGCGTCTTCAGAAAGGGACAGGCCGTCCACAACAAGAAAGGCAAAATTGGATGTCAGATCGGGGTGACCTTCCTGAAGCCGCACCCGTTCCAGCGTGATGCGGTCAATCAGGGGCAGGGGGTTCAGGGCGTGAATATCCTCGATCAGCAAAGAGGTTGTTGCAAACCCTGCCGACGGAAACCCGACGGCGATGATCTTGCCCTCGTCATAGCCCAGTGCGCTGATCTCGCCAGCGGTTGTGCAGGCGGCGACATTTGTTTCAGGAAAAAGCCGCTGCGCCTCGTTCACGATACTTTCAAAGTCGGCTTTGGGAGAGACGAACAGAGAAACAAAACTGAGTGGCACCTTGCCAAAGTCCTGTTTGATTTTCCTGATCGGGGATGTGTCGGACCATGAAACCTGACTGGTCAGCACAATCGGAGCCGTGGCAATATCCGTGGCATCGGCACTTGGCCCTGCCGCAACCCTCTGTGTCATGTTTGATGTTCTCCCCGTTGGGAAGGATATTCCAGTCACATCGAAGTTGGCAAGACACTTGCAAAACGGGCGTTCTGGGCCACCAATACGGCCTGTGTCCTGCTTTGCACGCCAAGCTTTCGCATGATGGCAGTTACATGGGCTTTGACGGTGGTTTCCGCGATTGTGAGGTCAAAGGCGATTTGCTTGTTCAGCTTGCCTTCGCAGATCAGTTCCAGAATACGGGCCTGCTGATTGGTCAAGGATGACAACCTGTTTACGGTGTCGTCACGATCATTGGCGGGGCTGCTTTCGACGAAGCCCGCAGGTTTGTAGACCTCATTTCGCGCAATATGTTCGATGGCTTCCTTAAAGACTGCGCGCGGGCTGTGCTTGGGCACAAACCCAGCCGCGCCGGCGACAATGGCACCGCTGATTATCGCGTTGTCGGTCATCGAGGAAACGATAATCACCGGTGTCTTTTCGGTTTGCCGTTTCAGGCGGATCAGCCCATCCAGACCATGCACATCCGGCAGGTTCAAATCAAGAATGACCAGCGATGGGGCGTCATTGCGTTCCAGCAGGCCAAGGGCATTCTCAAGGCTGTCCGCCGTTCTTACAGCAGTGAAATTCGCAACCGACTTCAGCGTCAGTTCAAGTGCGTCGCAAAATAGGGGATGGTCATCCACAACCAACGCCCAACCCTGTGCAGTCTTATTCATCGCGCCCCCGGTTGTACTGGTTCTTGTGGTTTCATTATTCCACATTAGGCGATTTGTCGCACCTACGCACCTGTCCAATAGTACTAAGGCGGGACGCTCTGGGCCCACAAAGATAAAATGCGCCCCCCTTGCAGGGGCGCGCATTCAGGAAGGTATGGGTAGGATCAGTTCGAGGCGAGCTGTTTGGGCAGGCGGAAAGTCCACAGCAGGCCACCTTGGTTCAGGTAATTGACCTTTTTGGCCACTTCACCACCCCAAAGCGGCACAGCACCGCCCCAGCCTGAAATCACGGTCAGATACTGTTCGCCGTCCTGTTCCCATGTAACCGGCTGGCCGATCACACCGGAACCGGTCTGGAAGGACCACAGCTTTTCACCGGTTTCATCATCAAAGGCGATAAAATCACCTTCTGGCGTGCCCGTGAACACCAGACCACCAGCAGTTGTCATCACACCACCCCAAAGTGGAGCGTTGTTCTTGAACTCCCATTTCAGCTCCCCCGTGTCAGGGTCAATCGCCTTGAGGCTGCCGATATGATCGTCATAGTTCGGCTTGATGGTAAAGCCGGACCCAAGGTAGGCCGCGCCCTTTTTGTAGGAAATAGGCTCGTTCCAGATGTCCATGCCCCATTCATTGGAAGGTACATAGAACAAGCCAGTCTTGGGTGAATGCGCCATCGGCATCCAGTTTTTGCCACCAAGGAAGCCCGGTGAGGAAAACACAACCGAGCCCTTTTTACCGTCCGCCGCATCCGCTGGATTGCCGGGGCGGTTTTCCTCGACATAGATCGGGCGGCCCGTGTCATCGATACCGCTGGCCCATGTGATATCTTTCACAAAGGGCACGGCAGAGACGAATTTACCGTCCTCGCGGTTCAGTACGTAAAAGAAGCCGTTGCGGTCAGCCGTGGCAAAACGTTTGTTGCCACTGCGATCGGTATAGGCAACCACCTCGTTTACACCGTCGTAATCCCAACCTTCGCGCGGGGTTGTCTGGTAGTGCCACTTGATTTCGCCAGTCTTTGGGTCGATGCCGAGGCGTGACGCGGCGTATAAGTTGTCACCGGCGTTACCTTCTGTCGGCGTGCCGGCATTGCGTAGGTGACTGTTCCACGGGGCCGGATTGCCGGTACCAAACACCAGCGTATCAGTGTCTGCATCATAAGATCCACCGAGCCAAGTTGCACCGCCGCCGGTTTTCCACATGTCACCCGGCCATGTCGCATTCAACGTGCCGGTCATCGTGCTTTCTTCACCGTTCAGCGTGCCCATGTGCCCTTCAATTACCGGGCGGGTCCAGACCATATCACCTGTTTCGGCATCCCGGGCCTGTACCTCGCCGACAACACCGAATTCACCGCCGGAATTGCCAGTGATGATCAACCCGTCGACAATCAGCGGGGCGGCAGTATAGCTGTAGCCGGCTTTGTAATCGGCGATCTTCTTGTTCCAGACCACATCACCGGTTTTCTGGTTCAGCGCCACAATGCGGGCATCCAGCGTGCCGAAATAGATATTGTCGCCATAGATCGCGGCACCGCGGTTCACGACGTCGCAACACGGCAGGATGCCTTCAGGCAGACGGGCATCATATTGCCAGATTTCCTTGCCGGTCATGATGTCGATGGCATACATCCGGCTGTAGGAACCGGTGATGTACATCACACCGTCATGCACAATTGGCTGGGTCTCCTGACCGCGCTGTTTTTCCCCGCCAAGGCTGAATGCCCATGCCGGTTGCAGGTTCTTGACGTTGTCCTTGTTCAAAATATCGAGGGGTGAATGACGTTGCAGGTGGCGCCCCATTCCGTTGGTCAAAACGTCACCGGTCGAGGCCGCGTCATTGGCTAGCATCTCTTCTGTGACACCGGCGGCCTGTGCCCCTGAAAATGCCGTACTCGCCATGATGCCAATGGTGGCGGCGATGATAAACCTATTCATGTGATAATCTCCTCCCTATGCCCTGTTGGTGGGCGCATCTTTGCAGGCCGCGCACTTTGCATAGGCGCATTGGTCCCGGGTTAGAGTATTCGTGCAAACCGCGTTTCGCGGTATTGAACAATGGTCGTAAGCCCGCGAAATATGCGGTGACCGCCCCAAAGGCCCCTGAAAAACCACGCCGAAGGCAACCGCGACAAGCCAGGATCCACAGCGGCATCAAGAGGTGAAAAGCGGTCGTCAGGCTTTGGGGGCCTAGGGCTTTCGGCCCTCGCTCGTGCGGGATGGTTTGTATCCCCAAAGCGCGGCGCACGTGAAAACGGTTGCCGCCAGCACGGTCCAGATCAACGCCGACCCGTTAAAATCCAGATACAGCGCAAAGCGGATCAATTCGACCGCGTGGGTAAACGGATTCAGCGCGCATATTGTATAAAGCAGCTGTGAACTCTCTGCCATTTTCCACAGTGGATACAGTGCGGATGACAGAAAAAACATCGGGAAGATGACGAAATTCATCACACCTGCGAAATTCTCTAACTGGCTGATAAAGCTTGATAACAATAAACCCAATGCCCCCAGCATGATGCCCCCGACGATCAAGGCGGGCAGGACGGCCAGATATCCGGGCACCGGCATACTGACGCCGAAAACCGCAGCAATGGCAAGGAATGCATAGACCTGCAAAACCGATATCGCCGTTGATCCGACCAGCTTGCTGAACAGCAGCCACCAGCGTGGCAGCGGGCTGGTCAGGAGCAGTTTCATTGAGCCCATTTCGCGGTCATAAACCAGACTGAGCGAGGACTGCATGCCGTTGAACAGCAGGATCATTCCACACAAGCCCGGAACGATATAGGTCTCGTAGGTGATGTAGGTTTGGTAGGGTGGGATGATGCTGAGGCCGAGCGCGGCACGAAAACCGGCGGCGAAGACCAGCAACCAGACCAAAGGGCGCACAAGCGCAGCAATAAAGCGCTCGCGCTGGTGGATAAACCGCAGCGCCTCGCGCTTGACGATCGCAAGCAGGGAGGTGGCATAGCGGTTCATCTCGGCTGTGCCGTCAGCGTAAGGAATCTGTCGGCCAAGGGTGCGTCGCCGCAAACTTCTTCACAGCGCCCTTGTGCCAGAACCCGCGCCTGGTGCAGGATCACCAGCTGATCATCGCGCCCAACCTCGTCCGTCAGATGGGTGGCCCAAAGCACCGTTGTCCCCTCTTTGCTTAGCTGATGCACATGGCCGGTGATGGACGCCCGCGCCGCAGCATCTAAACCAACCGTCGGTTCATCCAATAGCAATACAGCCGGATCATGGATCAGCGCCCGCGCGATTTCCGCCCGCCGCCGGTGCCCTCCATTTAGATTACGCGCCTTTTCCGTTGCCCGCTCCAGCATCGCTAGTTTGTCCAGCGCCGCGTCGATGCGGCGGGTCGCATCGCGCCCTGCAATGCCGTGCAAGGCCGCAAAGTAACTCAGGTTTTGACGCACGCTTAGATCAAGGTCCAACGTGGGCTGTTGAAACACAATACCCAGTTTCGACAGGGCGGCACCGGGGGTTTTCGTTAAGTCGTGACCGGCAATCTGAATGCGGCCACCGGGCGAGCTTAACAATCGGGTAAGCAGGGCAAACAGCGTTGATTTTCCCGCGCCATTCGGCCCAAGAAGGGCGCAAAATCGGCCTGCCGGCACTTCGAGGCTCACGTTCTCAAGGGCCGGCTTTGTGCCGTAGGAAAAACTTAACTCCGAGACCTTGAGCCCGTTCATTCGATGGTGATCTCGATGCGCTGTGTCTCGCCCGTGGAACCGGGAACCTTCATATAGTACCGCCCCGGCTTGATCGCGAGGAAACCGATTTCCATCTCGCCAGCTTCGTCAAACTCGACCGAGTCCAGACCAAGCGGGCGGATTTCCAAGCCTTCAACCACGATCTCATCAATCCAGATGGCGTGAAAGAACTCCGGCCCGACAAGGGCCAGCTCCTGAGACCCATCACCGATGATTTCGAACTCGTAATAGGTGCCGGATTTCAACGTCCAAGGGGTCTCCGATATCGGCTCCCCGGCAGACAGTGTGATCGGCGGCAGGTCTTCTTTGTTCTTGCCGGACAGAACACCCGCTGCACCAAACCCTTCGGCACTGACAGCACCACACAGGCACAGGGCGGCGGTTACGACCGCGCTGCGAAAGAAGTTCATGGAAAGGGACATAAAAGCCTCGCTAGATTGTTTAGGGACGGAATGCCGCCCCCCAGGGGAAACGGCCAACTTTGATGGATTTGAGGGCCTTTCGGGAAGCGACATCAATCACGGTGACATCCCCCGAGACACCATTGGTTGTGAACAGTTTTGTCTTGTCCGCGTTAAATGCCATGTGCCACACACGCCGCCCGACAAGAATGTAGTCTTCAACCGCATAGGTATCGGCATTCACAACCGCGATGTGGTTGGCCGGCCCCAAGGCGACAAAAGCATGGGTATCCCCGCTGGTGAACTCAAAACCTACCGGTTGCACGCGATCGGGATGCACCCCTTGCACCTCAAAGCTCATCTTGGCCTTTTCGCTTTGGGTGGCTGTGTCAAAAACAGTCAACGTGCCGCCGATCTCGGAGCTGACCCACATTTCGCTGCCGTCTTTGGCGAATTCCGCGTGGCGCGGGCGGCTGTCAACCAGGGTGTTGGCAAACAGTTCTTGTGTCGCGGTGTCGATCCAATGGGCCATATTAGTCGTTTCTGAGGTGGTAATCGCAATCTTGCCATCCGGCGATACCGCCATGCCTTCTGGTTCAACGCCAACGTCAATCTGCGCGACAACCTTGCGGGTTTGCGTGTTCACAACGGTGGTAATCGCGTCGTCCTCGTTGGCGATATAAAGATGGGTATCGTCGGGATGCAGCACAAACTGCTCAGGGTCTTCACCCGAAGGCAAGTCGTGCAATATCCGGCCTGTGTTCGGGTCCATGACCTGCACGGCATCACTGTCTGATGCGCAGATATAGACCCGGCTGAAATCGTTGGAAAACGTGATGCCGCGTGGTCGTTCGCCCGTTTCATAGGTCTGGATCACCTCAAGGCTGTCCGTGTCGATCACAGAAACGGTGTCGTCTTTTTCATTGGTGACCCAGATTTCACCAGAGTTGGCCATGGAACAGGTGACGGCCAACATTATGGCTGCGCCTGCGATCTTGGAAAGATATATCATTGATAGGCCTCACATCTGCTTTCAGGACGGTCCAGTCCCAAACTGTCGAGTTCGTTCGTCTGGTGCAGGAACCCCTCAAGCGGGGCCTGTGCTACCAGCGCCCGCGGGTGGGCGATGGCAATCGGCTGACGCAATTGCCCGTTCCAGTCGCGATAGGTCAGCGCCCGCCCTTTGAAACCTGCCAGCTCGAATGCGTCTGATAAGATATAGGCGCGCAGGGTGGCCGGATCACTTGCATTTGTCCGTGTTACGGCCTCGCCCAAGGTGCGCACGGCTGCCCAAGCGGCGTAGTCCACGGATTTCATCTTGCGGCCATGCTGTTCCTCAAAGCGGCTCTGCAACTGCGCCGCCCCCCATTGTTCGATCACCGGTGCCCAGGTCAGTGCCGAAAGCCCCTCAGAGCCGATAACAGGGCGGGCTTGCCACGTGTTATAAAGAACATAGCGCCCGAAATCGTGCAGCTCGTCAATCACGATCAGCGCGTCATAATCACCGAAACCCTGAGTAAATAGCGGAATTTCTTGTGATGCCGTTCGCCGCATGTCTGCATCTGCATCCCATGTCTTCTCCCCGGAAAGAGCCAAACCGAATTTAGTAAGTGCCCGACGCATGGCAGTGGCATAGGCCAAATCAATCGCATGGGTGCCTGAAATCATCACCAGATCAGTCCAGCGTTTCTGCACCAAAACCTGCGCCAGCGCGTCGGCGCGCATCCCATCCGACGGCAGGCTGTGAAACAGGTTGCTGCGGCAGTCCTCGTCGCGCAGCGAAATGTCACCGGCAGAAGCGTTGAACAACAGCGCCCCTTGGGCCGCGGGCATGTCTGCAATGGCAAGCGCGACCTCGGCGGGCGCGTTCAAAACCAGAAAGGGCGAGGATGCCAGCAACTGGCGGGCGGCGGCCAAGGGATCATCGCCGACGGGGATCACCACAGGCTCCAGCGTATAGGTCTGGCCCAGAAACTTGCCCGTCGTCTGATTGTCCTGCAAACCCGTTTGCGCACCAGCCAGACCATTGTCAGCCGGAATTGGGTCAAGATTGGACAATGTTGGCGCGCGCGGCACGTCGACGTGAAGGTATCCGATGTTCATGGCGGTCTCTGCCCAAGCGGGCAGTCCGCATAGCACCGCCATCAAAATTCCAAAAAACCTGAACATCTTTGCCCTCCCAGATCACAACGCTAGCAGGGTAACTATTTGCCTCGAATAGGACTTTCGTCGGACCCGTGGGGACCACAACCAAAGTCCAATACCAACACCAACGCAGGCCGATCTACAAAGGGAAAACCGTATCCTCTAGGGAGAGAGACCATGGAACAGATGTCAACAAAGGCCGTTTTGGCCGCCAGTATTCTTTTTGTATCAGCGGCAGCAGTGTTCGCGCATGGGGATGTCGCGCCCCAAGCGGTTGATACAGCGGGGCTGCCGGAGACTGGCGAAGAGTGGTTAATCGAGAACCCATACCGCGCCGAAACAGCGGGGCAGGACGTCTGGCTCAAAGCTCTTGAAATCGGTGCCTCTGGCTACAACCAGAACTGCGCACGTTGTCACGGGCTTGAGGTGGTATCGGGCGGTCTGGCCCCTGATTTGCGTTATATTGAGGCCGAAGAATACGGTGACGAATGGTTCGTCGAGCGGTTTCGCACAGGGTACACCCAAAACGGCATCACCAAAATGCCAGCATTTGGTGAGTTGTTGGGTCAGGATGCGGCATGGGCAATCCGCACCTATATCGAAACCCGTCCCGACACAGACGCCATGGAAGAAGTTTCGGACGAGCTAAAGGCGCTGCGCGATCAATTGGCGTCTTATGCAAGTGATGCAAGTGGCGCGGATGCGGATGCCCTAAAAGCCCGACTGAGCGAAATTGCCAGCAATATTGAAACTCTTTCAGGGGCACCAGTGGCGGATTCAGTTGCCTTTCGCGCCGCGAACCTGATTGACGGCACGCCTGCGGCCTATCAATCTGCTGCCGAAACCCTGACCATCGGTTTGTCAGCCACACATTAGGACACGCAAGGATCAAGACCCTGTATCCCTTCGCACGCAACGTACTGTTTACCTTGGGCCTGTTGATCGCAACCGGGGCCCAAGCCAGCGATCCCTGCGCGGATCACATCCCCCAACCCAAGCCCCAGAATGTCGGGCGGGATATCGTTGGGCAAGATATGGATACCCTTCAGGAACAGGGCCATATGCTGTTTGCGGTATATGAAAACCACCCGCCTTATTCATGGCAGGAGGCCGGCAAACCGCGTGGCGTTGATGTCGATATTGCCCGCCTGATCGCGGCGGACCTTGGGGTTGAGGCCCGGTTTAACTTTGTTGCCGCGGGCGAAAACCTAGAAGCAGATCTGCGCAATAACATTTGGAAAGGTGCAATCATCGGCGGGCGCGTGTCCAATGTGATGATGCGGGTGCCCTACAACAGCGCCTTTAAGTGCCGTGTTGAACAGGTGGTGTTTACCGGTCAATATAGCGCGGAATCGATTGCCATTGCATTTGATAGGGCCAGTTATCCGGAAGAGAAGCCGGTTCCGGCCTATTTCCGTTTCGATACGGTCGCGGTCGAAAACGATTCGATTTCGGATTTTTACCTGTCATCTTTCGCGGGCGGACAACTGGCGAGTAAGATTCACCGTTATCCTGACATGGCACAGGCAATGGCCGCCCTTAACGCCGGCAACACGATGGCCGCGATGGGGCCACTGGCGCAACTTGAACACGGGCTAGGCGAGCGCACGGATGTGCATCAACCCCCATTGGCGGGCTTTGCCGTCAGCCGCTGGACACTGGGGGTTGCCGTTAATTTTCGCTACCGCCCGTTATCCTATGCGGTGGATGACGCGGTGAACTATGCCCTCCAGGATGGCCGGATTGCAGAGATATATCAAAACTATGGCCTGAGTTTTCAAGCACCGGAACGCTAATCCAAACTGCTGACCCGAGACTTTGGTCTTACACATTAAGTCCAATGGAACAGCTGCCCTCCCCTGCTTAGGCTCGACTGAAGCTAGGGAGGAAATTCAGTGAAATTAAGCGATAGCCGCGAGATCAACGCCGATGCTGCGACGGTTTGGGCTGGATTGCTCGATCCGGAAGTTCTGCGCGCCTGTGTGCCGGGCTGTACCGAGATGAGTGGGTCCCCCGACGAGGGCTTCGAAGCAACCGTCGTGCAGAAAGTTGGCCCCGTCAAAGCAACCTTTAAAGGCGCTGTACAACTCACCGACATGCAGCCCCCGAGCAGCCTGACGATCTCGGGCGAGGGCAAAGGCGGTGCCGCAGGTTTTGCAAAGGGCGGGGCAGATGTCCGTCTTGAGCCGCAAGGCGAAACCACGATTTTACACTACGACGTCGAGGCCAAGGTGGGCGGCAAGCTGGCACAGCTGGGCAGCCGTATCATCGACGGATTTGCCAAAAAAATGGCCGATCAGTTTTTCGAAAATTTTTCAGATGCTGTCGGGGCACCGGATGCGGATGACGACAACGCCGTCGAACAGGGCAATGAAGAGACACCCAAGAAAAAGGGCTGGTTCAAAAAGCTGGTCAGCTGAGAACCTTGCGCCAAAAAAGGACGATCCAAGGGAGGATTACGATGACGAAAGTGACAATGACCATCAATGGCAAATCCGTTGCGGGCGAGATAGAGGGCAACACCCTGTTGTCGGCGTTTCTGCGCGATGATCAACGATTGACGGGGACCCATGTGGGATGTGACACCTCGCAATGCGGGGCCTGTGTGGTGCATGTGAATGGCCGTCCGGTTAAGTCCTGCACAATGTTCGCCGCCGAAGCCGAAGGCGCGCAGGTCTCGACAATCGAGGGGCAGGCGAATGCGGACGGGTCACTGAACGTGATCCAACAGGCGTTTCAGGATCACCACGGTTTGCAATGTGGTTTCTGTACTCCCGGGATGGTGATGACCACCGCTGCCTTGTTGAAAGACAACCCCAAACCGACAGTTGACGAAGTGCGCGAACACCTTGAGGGCAATATCTGTCGCTGCACCGGATATCACAACATCGTCAAAGCGATCATGGCCGCGTCCGGACAGGATGTCTCTGCCATCGCTGCTGAATAACGAACATAAAGGGAGGACAGACATGCCCAAGGATGATGGAATTGGTGCCGCAACCGTGCGCCGCGAAGATGTCCGGTTTTTGACAGGTGCCGGCCAGTACACAGACGATATCAAGGCTTACGGCGAAACGGCAGCGGTGTTTGCCCGTTCGACGGTCGCCAATGGTATAATCAAAAGCATCGACACAACAGCCGCCGCAGCCATGCCGGGCGTATTGGCGATTTTCACCGGAGAGGACTTTGTCGAGGTCGGAGGCAACCCCGCCGGCTGGCTGATCAACTCGCGCGACGGCACGCCGATGCACGAACCCAAGCGGCCCGTTCTGGCCCATGGCAAAGTGCGTCATGTAGGCGACGCCTATGCCGCAGTGATTGCCGAAACCGTCGAGCAGGCCAAAAATGCGGCCGAAGCCATCGAGGCCGACATTGAGGAACTGGAGGCCATCGTAAACATGAAGGATGCGCTGGCCGGGTCCAACTTTGTGCATGATGAAATCGGCACGAACCAGTGTTTTGACTGGGGTTGGATTGAAGACAACCGCGAAGCGACAGACGCCGCCATCAAGGGCGCACATCACGTAACGACGCTGGAACTGGTGAACAACCGTCTTGTACCCAACGCAATGGAGCCACGCAGTTCACGGGCGGAATACAGGGCGGCAAACGACGAATACGTGCTGCACACCACCTCGCAGAACCCGCATCTGACGCGCCTGTTGATCAGCGCTTTTGTGCTGGGCATTCCTGAAAACAAGCTAACGGTTATTGCCCCTGATGTGGGCGGCGGGTTTGGGTCGAAAATCTATCACTACGGCGAAGAGGCGCTTGTTCTGGCAGCGGCCAAAAAGCTGGGTCGCCCGGTGACGTGGACCGCGGATCGTAGTGAGGCCTTTCTGACAGATGCCCATGGCCGCGACCACGTGACCAAGATCGAGCTGGCCTTGGATGAAGATGGCAACTTCCTTGCGTTCCGCACAGAGACATTGGCCAACGTCGGCGCCTATCTGTCGAATTTTGCCACGGCGACGCCAACCTTCCTGCATGGCACATTGATGGCCGGCAACTATACCGTGCCGAATGTGTATGTGAACGTGAAAGCGGTATTTACAAACACGGCACCCGTCGACGCCTACCGCGGTGCCGGGCGGCCCGAAGCCACCTATTCTCTGGAACGCGTTATCGACAAGGCGGCGCGTGAAATTGGCCGTGATCCGATAGAGCTGCGGCGCCAGAACTTTATCAAAGCGGATCAGTATCCCTTCGCGTCTGCGGCAGGTCTGGAATACGACAGCGGCAACTATGACGCGCTGATGGACCAGATGGAAAAAGTCGCCGATGTGGCGGGTTTTGCGGAACGGCGCAAAGCGTCAGAGGCCAAAGGCCTGCTGCGCGGGTTCGGTGTAAACGCCTATATTGAGGCCTGCGGCATCGCGCCCTCGAACCTTGTTGGGGTTTTGGGCTCGCGTGTTGGTCTTTATGATGCTGCAACCGTGCGGGTAAATGCCACCGGCAATCTGTCGGTTATGGTTGGCGCGCACAGCCACGGGCAGGGGCACGAAACGGCTTTTCCGCAAGTGGTTGCCGAAATGCTGGGCATTGATGCCGCTGCAATCGACATTGTGCATGGTGATACCTCGAAAATCCCGTTCGGCATGGGCACCTATGGATCCCGGTCACTTGCGGTTTGTGGCTCGGCGGTGGTGCGTGCAACAGAAAAGGTGATCAACAAGGCCAAAAAGATCGCAGCCCATATGCTGGAAGTCTCGGACGGGGACATCGAGTTCAACGACGGGCAGTTCTCTGTCGCGGGAACTGATAAATCGGTTTCCTTCGGCGACGTCGCCCTAAAGGCTTACATCCCGCACGAATTCCCGCTTGAGGACATCGAACCGGGTCTTGAGGAAACTGCATTTTACGACCCGGCCAATTTCACCTATCCCTCAGGGGCCTATTGTTGCGAGGTTGAACTGGACCCGGAAACCGGCAAGGTTACCGTTGAAAGCATGACCGCCGTGGATGATTTCGGTAATGTTATCAATCCGATGATCGTGACCGGACAGGTGCATGGCGGTCTGGGGCAGGGCATCGGTCAAGCCTTGCTTGAGAACACAACCTATGACGAGAACGGCCAGCTACTCAGCGCGTCATACATGGACTATGCGATGCCACGTGCGGATGATGTGCCGTTTTACACGGTCGATCACTCGCAAGGAAATGCCTGCACGCATAACCCCCTTGGGGTGAAAGGCTGCGGCGAGGCGGGGGCCATCGGATCACCTCCGACAGTTGTGAATGCAGTGATCGACGCCATGCAATCAGGCGGCAAGAACGTCACCCATATCGACATGCCCGTGACCCCGCACCGTGTGTGGTCAGCAATGCAGAACGCGTAACAGGAACAAGCAACATGTATACATTTGACATAGAGCGCCCCGCAACAATCGCAGAGGCGGTCAACGCATTGGGCGGAGAGACGATGCCACTAAGCGGTGGGCAGACCCTGATCCCGACCCTCAAGGCGCGGCTGGCCAGCCCTGACAAACTGGTCTCGCTTGCGGGCGTGTCCGAAATGCAAGGCATTTCCTTGGACGGCGGCATATTAACCATCGGCGGTACCACTGTCCATGCGGATGTCGCGACCAACGGCAGCTATCCTGCATTGTCACAACTGGCTGCCAATATCGGGGACCCGGCGGTCCGCAATCGAGGCACGATCGGCGGTTCCATCGCCAACAATGATCCGGCAGCATGTTACCCAGCGGCGGCGCTGGCTTCCGGCGCGACCATTGTCACGAATACCCGTGAAATTGCGGCGGATGATTATTTTCTCGGGATGTTCGACACCGCCCTAGAAGAAGGCGAAATCGTCACCGCCGTCAAATTTCCAATCCCTGAAAAGGCAAATTATCAAAAGTTTGTACAGCCCGCGTCGCGCTTTGCGCTGGTTGGGGTGTTTGTCGCCAAGACCAGTGACGGCGTGCGGGTGGCCGTGACCGGTGCCTCTAACGAAGGGGTGCATCGTTGGAATGCCGCCGAAGATGCCCTGGCCGCCGACTTCTCCGCTGCGGCACTGGAGGGGTTAACCGTCTCTTCCGATGATATGATTTCCGATCTTCACGGATCCCCGGAATATCGGGCCCACCTGGTCAAAGTGATGACGGCCCGCGCGGTTTCTGCTGCGTCCTGAGCTTGGATCAAAGTATAAAGGCCCCGCCGGCATGGTGGGGCCTTTTGCGTGAAACGAGCCCTAAGGCAGGTTAGACCGTGCTTAGGTTGCCATCGAAATCCACAAGGGTCACGCGGGCAATGCCTGAGCGTTCTTTCATGATTTGAATTTGATCACGCGGGGCCAGCACCATCGCCGTAGACAAGCTGTCTGCGATCGTGGCCTGCGCGGCCTCGACTGACACGCTCGACCATTGCGGGCGGGCTGTCGGATGCAGGATATGGCCCTGCACTCCCAGCATTGTAGCGGTGGGGCTGGAGGTTGCGATTGCACCATCCGATAGGGTGCGGTGTCCCATGATGCCATGCGCTGGATCCGACAGGGCCAGTGTGAACGGTCCGCCTGTACCGCGATATTCGCCAATGTTCACCAGCATATCACCGAACCCACGCGCCAACAGCATATCTGCGATGCGGTCCGTGGCAAATCCTTGTGCGATGCCGTTCAGGGTCACTGCCTGAGACGGTCCAAGGGCGATCCGGTTCTCTGATATTTGCACCCTGTCCCAGCCCACCCTGGCACGTGCCGCATCAGGAGTTACCCCCTGTGACAGTGCCGCCCAAAGCGCTTGCACCGTGGGATCGAACAACCTGTCCGATACCCGATGTGCATAATCAGCGGCCTGCATCAGCGCCATGAAAGAGGCATCCGGTGCTGCAAGTGCCCCGTTGCGATTCAACATCGACAGGGCCGATGCAGGATCATAAAGACTGAACAACCGCTCCAGTTTTCCGATCAACCTGCGGGCCTCGGCCAGCACCGACTGCGCCTGCGACCTTGGGCCTTTCACGGTCAAATTCACCTGCGCGCCAAAGGCAAACCCCTGCCATGAATGGGCCTGCGCGCCTAGGGGCATCGCGGCAAAAGCAGCCGAGACGGTTAGAAATCTGCGGCGGGATAGGGTCATTCTGCGGCCATTTTCAATTTGCGTCCCTTTGCGGCAAGGATTAGCGGCACACATTGCGCCGCATCATCGTGGATCGTCACGCAATCCAGACATTGGAAACATTCGGAATACTGGATTTCTCCGGTTGGCTTGATGGCCCCATAGGCGCATTTCACCTTGCATAGTTGGCAAGGTGAGCCGCAGGCTTCCCGCCGATCAATCCACTTGCGCCCGCGCAAAAGACCGCCAATTGCCATCACGGCACCTAAAGGACAGACATAGCGACAGAACCCTTTGAACAGCACCATCGACAACAAAAGTAGTCCGACCGCATAAGCGACATAGTACCATTCACGGATAAAGAACGTGGTGATAGCAGTCTTGAAAGGTTCAACTTCGATGGCCTTGTCCAGACGGGCAGGGGCGGTGAGCAGCAGCGCAACCAATACCGCGAGCACAACGTACTTGAGCCACTTCAACCGGTCATCCCATTCCGCCGATGGTTCAATCTGGGGCAGGCGCAGCAGGCGCCCAATGTGATGGGCAAACTCTTGCAAGGCCCCAAACGGGCAAAGCCAGCCACAGAACAATCCCCTCCCCCAGAGGGCGAAACCCAGAATGGTCACACCCCAGACCACCAGTGAAAACGGATCATAGAGCAAGAACCCGTATGACCCACCCTCAAGCGCCGTGCGTGCCACTGCCAGCGGCGTGGCAATGGAAAGCTGGCCTTGTCCCCACCAGCCGATAAAGCCGATAACAAACATCAGGATCGATAACCGAATGGCGGTGAAATGCCGGTGCCCTGCGAGGCGGTTCAGGCGCAGGCCAAGCAGGGCAAGTAACCCGGCCAAAAATACACCTAGGACAATCAGGTCACCTTGCCGGTTGCGCAGGGCATCAACCCAAGGCGGCGCGGGCTTTATCGGTTCTATCCGGGTAAAGAACCGTTCAGGAGCGGCATGGGTCGTAGTCAGGTCAACAGACCCGATTTCAGGCTGAAAGGATCCATGCGCGCGCAGAGCTTTGATATGCAAGCTCCATTCCGCGGTCGGATCAAAACCCAACCGCCGATCAGTGCGCAGGATCAAAGCTGTCCCGTCGTGCAGCGCGTCGGGAAGCGCTGCGTTCAGGTCGACAAAAACATCAGAATCGCGCA
The DNA here is from genome assembly GCF_029285175.1 of Sulfitobacter sp. M05. GTDB lineage: Bacteria > Pseudomonadota > Alphaproteobacteria > Rhodobacterales > Rhodobacteraceae > Sulfitobacter. The sequence goes on from NZ_JABEDH010000008.1 coordinate 42,688, forward strand.
GGGCAATCGGATACCCGCCCTGTTGTGCGCGGATCAAATCGGGCGAGGTATTGCGCACAAAATCTTCCGTCACCAAGCCGTGCCGTGCCGTATCAATGACCAGTATCGGCTCGTCTGTGGTAGCAATCGACATAAAGTCCTGCAACTCGTCAAAACCGGATTTGCTCAGAACCGCGGCAGCGATGGATGGCGGGCCAAGATCGACAATCCACAAATCCAGAAACCGGCCCTCGGGGTCCTCGATTGCTTGCGGATCGTCACCCTCCCAAAGGGTGCCGGCAAATGCCGCTTCGATCTCGCGGTTCGACACCTGTTTGCGGGTGACGATGCCTTGGGCGACCAGCTGTTCCCATGTTAACGTTTCCACGTGATCTGGATTCGGGAATGCCGGAGGACCGGTAGAGATGCCGTTCATCTTTTCACGCACCACCTTTAATGTCGCGGCAAGGATGCTTTCATGGGCGATGCGTACCGATGCTGTCCCTTTGGTCACCCCGTCCAGATAAACCAGCGCCGAGCCTTCGCTACCGCCACCATAAGGTGACCCCACGACCAGAGTTTCGGAAATGGAGTGGCCACGATATTGTTTGAAGAAGTCGTAAAACAGCTTTTCCGGCAGGCCGGAAACAAAGATTGGTTCATTGTGGGAAATCAGTTGTACGTCAAGGAACCGGCCATCCAGATCAAGCACAACCAACATGTTGATTGCCGCTCCTGAAAACCCGGGCAGGGGTGCCATCGGTTCTGTCTCAAACACATAGCCGGCTTGGGCACCGCCAGAATTTAATAATTCCCAGACACCTTGATCGTTCAGCGCCTCGCCCAGTGACATGGGCGGTGCGATGTAGGGCTCAAGGGCCTCACGCGGCAAGGGCTCTGCTACGATAGCGCAGACCGTGAGCATCCAGAACAGGAGCCCAAGTAGACTCGCGCGGAAGGGCGTGTTGTCATCCATAGGCAAAACCGTAGTCGCCACAGTGCCCCGGCAATATTCGACCAAGGTCTGAGATGACCAACCTGTGGGACGTATAAGGTTCGGCTTGGCGCCGGGTGCCCCTACATTTGATCGGGCAGGAACAACACCAGAGCAGGAAAGGCCAGAAGCAACAACAGGCGCAGGATGTCGACCACCCAAAACGGTGTTACCCCGCGAAAGATTGTACCTGTCGACACATCCCCAACCACACCTTTCAGGACAAAGACGTTCAATCCGACAGGGGGGGTGATCAGACTGATTTCTGTAACCACAACAACAATGATCCCGAACCAAACCGGGTCAAATCCCAGGCTTGTTACCAATGGGAAAAAGATCGGAACTGTTAACAGAAGCATCGACATGCTTTCGAAGATGCACCCCAACAGGATGTAGATCAGAAGAATAAGAGCCATCACCACCCACGGTCCCAGATCCAGCGATGTAACCAGCGCCAACAATCCCTCCGGCAAGCCGGCAAGGTTCACGAAGTTCGAAAAAATCCAGGCACCGATCAGCACTGCAAACAATGAGGCGCTGGTCAAGGTCGTCTCTTCAAGCACCTCGCGCAGGTCCCGCCAGCTTAGGCCGCCACGGGCAAGGGCAATTATAAACGCCCCCATTGCCCCCATGCCCGCCGCTTCGGTTGGCGAAAAGGCAAGGTGGATGGGCCAGAAATCAAGTGCGCCATAAAGACCGCCAATAACCAATGCAAAAAGCGCCAGCACCGACCACACATTGTTCAACGCCCCGATCCGTTCGCGCCAAGTCGCACGTGGGCCGGCAGGCCCCGCATCGGGGTTTAGGGCAACAGAGAAACGCACCGCGGCCAGATAGAACAGAATACCCAAAAACCCCGGAATGATACCGGCGATAAACAACGCCCCGATAGAGGTTTCCGTGAGCAGCCCATAGATCACAAGGATCACCGATGGCGGGATCAAGATGCCCAATGTGCCCCCCGCCGCAATCGACGCGGTAGAAAGTGAATCGGCATAGCCGAATTTGCGCATTTCAGGCATCGCCACTTTGGACATAGTGGCCGCAGTGGCCAGTGATGACCCGCAGATCGCCGCAAACCCACCACAAGCTACGATCGTGGCCATGGCCAGCCCGCCACGGAAATGGCCGAGAAACGCGTTGGACACCTGATAGAGTTCGCGGCTGATGCCGCCTTTGTTCACGAACAATCCCATCAGGATAAACAAGGGGATCACGGACAGGCCATAGTCTTGGCTGGTATCAATGATCAGCCGCGACACCATGGAGATCGATGCACGGTAACTGGTCTCATAGACCAACCCGACCATACCGACCAAGCCCATGGCAAAAGCAATCGGGATGCGAAACAGGACAAGCAAAAAAACGGCGGTAAATCCGACAGCAGAAGCAATCATTCGGCGGTCTCCAGAAGATGGGGCGCAAGCAGGTGGAGCAGCCCTCGCAAGATAAGAACAACAGCGGTCAGGAAAGTCATCGCGGCGATGAACATCGCAATATAAAACGTCGGAATCTCAAGATATTCCGTCTGGTCGCCATAGCTGCGCGCGCGAAAGGCCAGATCGACAACGCGGCTCGCAGGAGCCCACAGCATAACCCCACAGGCAAGTGCGACCAGACCGTCACGCCATCGCTGTAGGTTTAGCCGGGCAAACGGGCCATCCAGAAGGTCCACTGCGATATGCTGAGAACGCCATGACAGAATGGGCAAGGCCGAAAATACAATCAGCGCAATCCCTATGCGGATCAATTCCGTCGCCGCTTCAATCGGTGCGTTGAACACAGACCGCATGACGACATCTGCAAATGTCAGCACCATGAGGGCAAACAAGGCAAGGGATGCCATCATCATCGGTATGACGGATAGTTTTTGGAACAATTGGGCAAGACGGCGCATGACAACTCCGGACTGGCAGACCACAACCGGTGGTCTGCCAAGGTTTCGTTATTATTCGCTGGCCTTAGCCATCTCTGCGCGCATCATCTCGTATGCGGCCTGACCGTCGATGCCGGAATCAGTGAGTTCCGCAATGACCTTTTCGCGGACACGGGCGGCCATCTCGGCGAACCGTTCCTGATCTTCGGCGCTGGCGGTCACAATCTTGTTGTCGCTGGCCGCTTCAGTTGCGCTTCGCGCGGTGACATCGCTTTGATCCCATACCGCACCCATCATACGGCTGGCCGGCTCGCCGAACACCTTTTCATCAAGTGCCTTTTGCACATCCATTGGCAGGCTGTCGAATGTCTCTTGGCTGAGAATGACGGAGAAAGACCCACGGTAAAAACCGCCGGGCATCTCGTAGACGTTCTTGGCCACTTCGTTCAGTTTAAAACTGATCCGTTCGCCCATATTCATCGCCACAGCATCAGCGGCACCTGAATCAAGCGTCTCGTATACTTTCGGTGCAGGAACCTGAATCCCGACCAAGCCCAGCTCGGCCCCCACATCCGCAGAGACACCCCCGCCCAGACGGGTTTTCAAACCGCTGAGGTCATCCAGTGTCGCAACTTCCTTGTTCGAGTGGATCTGTCCCGGCCCATGGGTGGTAAGCGCAATCACCTTTACGCCGCGGTGTTCATCCAGCTGTGCCAGCATCGCGTCATGCACACGCCAGTGGGCGACCGAAGCCGCTTCAGCGTTGCCTTCATACCCCGGAACTTCGACCAACTTGGTCCCGACAAAACGACCGGGCGTGTATCCGTGGAACAGGATCGCAATATCAGCGGCCCCATCTAAAACCAGATCCATCTGGGCCGGAGGCGGTGCAAGACCGTTTTTCAATTCGGTGATGATCTGGCCGTTGGTGGCCTCTGACATCATTTCAGACAGCTGGGTGAACATCCCGGTGTTGACCGGATGGGTTGGCGGCAGCCAGGTGGAAATCGTTAGGGTGTCGGCCGCAAACGCGCCCGTGGCAGTACAAAAGGCTACGGCTGTGGTGGCCAGAAAATTAGTGAATTTAGTCATTTAGCTTCCTCCCGTTTTATGTGCAGCAGGATTGGTTCCGAAAATAATCGGTCCAACCTCAATGTATATGCATTTTCATATATTCACATTTGGAACGTTATGGAAACTCTTTTTTCCCGTTTTCCTCCAGTGCAGCGAGAAGTGATTTCAGCGCCGGCTTCAGGGTGGCCCCTTCATTGGTTCTCAAAAGCTCCAACAAAGATGCTTCATGCTGGCGCGCCATCGGCACCAACACTGACACAACTTCGCGGCCTTTTTCGGTTAGAAAAACACGCACCCGGCGGCCATCTTTTGGATCGCTGCGCCGGATAACAAGATCGCGATCCTCCATTTGGATAATGATGCGAGTCAGCCGCGATTGTTCGGCCAGAGCGACGCGGGCCAACTGTGTTATCATGGTTCCATCGCGGTCAGAAAGACACGCCAATACGCGCCATTCCGGCACCCGAAGGCCCGCTTTTCGGACCTGAGCATGAAATTGCGCACTGGCCGATTCGCTCGCGGCAGCAAGCAAATACAACAGGTAGTCCGGGACAAATTCATCTGCCGCGCCGTGATCGTTTTCGGTTTCCGAAACTTGTCGTGACACGGCGATTACCCTTCTGAATAGCCCCGGCAACAGGTGCCGGCGGCCCCTAAATGAAGCGGTTGTAATCCGATGGCAAGAAAACCCTTGACCTAAAATATATGATTTTTCATATTATTTGGAGCGGGGGGAGAACATTCATGCCAAAACTCGAAGGTACTGTACTTAAGGTAACAAAGTTGACTGATCGCATCAGCGAGTTTTGCATCGGCCAACGCGATGGCACAGCCTTGCCAGGCTTTACGGCAGGCGCACATGTGTCCTTTGATCTGCCGGACGGCGACACGCGGGCTTATTCGATGATCGCCTTTGAACCGATCACACCAAACCCCACTGAATACCGTATCGCGGTTCAGCACGAGCCTGAAGGCAAGGGCGGATCAACGCATATGCACGGGCTGACCGCGGGAACACCAATTTCATTCGCCGCGCCAAAAAATGATTTCCCGCTGCATGATGGTGCCCCCGCTGTTTTGCTGGCAGGGGGCATCGGGATTACGCCGATGATATCCATGGCCACCACGTTGCGCGCCGCGGGGCAGCATTTTGAATTTCACTACTCTGGCCGCTCTGCTGGGGTGATGGCCTATGTCGAGACGTTGCAAGAGAATTTTGGCGATGTGTTCCACCTGCATTGCGATGATGATCCGTCCAGCGCGCTGAACCTTGACGCCCTTATCACCGAGATTGATGTCGCGGCCCATCTCTATGTTTGTGGCCCCAAGGGACTTATTGATGCCTGTCGCACCAAGGCCGAAGCGGCGGGTATCGACAACGCGCGCATACATTTTGAACTTTTTGACGCCCCCGAAGCGCAGGACGGCGATGCCCCCTTCGAGGTCGAGATCAACTCGGGTGAAGTCTTTACGGTTGGTGCCGACCAATCCATCGTTGAGGCGCTCGAAAAAGGCGGCGTTGACGTGATGTACGATTGCCAGCGCGGCGATTGTGGCATCTGCCAATGCGATGTCATCAGCGGCACCCCCGATCACCGGGACGTCGTCCTGTCCGAAGACGAACGCGCAGCGGGCAAGGTCATGCAGATTTGTGTCAGCCGGTCAAAATCACCACGCCTTGTGTTGGATATATAAAGGATTAACGACATGGGAACCTATACCGACAATCCAGCCGCACTTGCCGCATTGGTCGAACCACATCAGGTTCACCGCGACATCTATACCAGTCAGGAAGTCTACTTGCAGGAAATGAAACACCTGTTTGCCAACGCGTGGATTTTTGTGGGGCACGAAAGCCAGACACCGAACAAGGGGGATTATTTCAGCACACAGATCGGCAACCAGCCGGTTATTCAGGTTCGCCATTCAACCGGTGATATCCATGTGTTGCTGAACCGCTGTCCGCATAAGGGCACAAAGATTGTCATCGACCGTCAGGGCAATACCGGCAAGTTTTTCCGCTGCCCTTACCACGCATGGTCTTTCAAGACCGATGGCTGTCTTTTGGCGATCCCGTTGAAAAAGGGATATCAGGATACCGGTCTGGAAAAGACCCAGAGCGGCAACGGTATGAAAGCGGTAGGGGATGTAAGGAATTACCGCGGATTCATTTTTGCCCGTCTCGCCGAAGAGGGTATCAGCTTTGAAGATTATTTTGGCGAAAGCCTGACATCGCTTGATAACATGGTCGACCGGTCACCGGCTGGCCGGCTGGAGGTTGTGGGGCCACCTCTGCGATACCTTCACCATTGCAATTGGAAAATGCTGGTCGAGAACCAGACCGACACCTGTCATCCGATGGTTGCCCATGAATCAAGTGCCGGGACCGCGGTCAAGCTTTACGAAGAACTGGGCCTGCCGGAAGACGCCCCCAAACCGGCCGCGATGGAGATTATTGCCCCCTTCATGTCGGCCTATGAGTTCTTTGAGGACATGGGCATTCGCACCTGGCCCAACGGGCACGGGCATACCGGCGTTTCGCATTCGATCCATTCCGACTACTCCGAAATTCCGGGGTATCTGGAGGCGATGACTGAAAGCTATGGTGCGGAAAAGGCTAAGGCAATTTTGGCCGACAACCGGCACAACACCGTCTATTTCCCAAACATCATGATCAAAGGGCCGATCCAGCAGCTGCGGGTCTTCATCCCCTTGGCTGCCGACAAGACCATTGTAGAAAGCTATATCTACCGGTTGGTTGATGCGCCTGATGAGCTGACGGCGCGCACGGCGATGTACAACCGGATGATCAACGCACCGACGTCAATTGTCGGACATGACGATCTGGAAATGTATGAGCGCGCGCAAGAGGGGCTGATGGTTGATGGCCTTGAATGGGTCAACATCCAGCGCCTGATCGAAGAGGATGAGGATTTCGAGACAGAGGCAATAGAGAACGGCACCACAGAACGTCAGATGCGCAACCAATTTCACGCATGGGTCAAGTTCATGACCATCGCAATGGATGAAAAGGAGGCCGCTGAATGACTGTCACCCGCGATACGTTGATTGATTTCATCTACGATGAAGCCCGTATGCTTGATGAAGGGAACTATACCGACTGGCTGAACCTTTGGCTGCCGGACGGGCATTATTGGATGCCATTGGATTACAAACAATCCGATCCCATCAACCAAACGTCGCTGATGTATGAAGACATGTTCATGCTGAAGCTGCGTGTGGAACGCCTGAACGGTGCGCGCACCTTCAGCCAAAAGCCCAAAAGCCGCTGTCACCACGTGTTACAACGACCATTCGTCGATGAAATGGAGGAGACACGTTTTGTCACCACGACCTTCATGCACTACGTCGAAACGCGTCTGGATGAACAGCAACTGCTTGCCATTACAGCACGGCATGATCTGGCCCTGGTTGACGGTGCTTTGCGGATCGCAAACAAACGGGTGGATATCGTGAACTGCGATGCTGCTTTTCGCAACATCCAGTTGCTGCCATGAATATGCCTGACCTCCCTTCGGTTTTCGCAGCATTCCGCGATACGGCCACGCATTTCCCTGATCGGGCGTTCCTGAACGTTTTGCCGGAAACCGCCGCGATTTATGACATCAAGGCGGGCGAGATAAGCTATGCCGAGGCGCAAACTGAAGTGACCCGCTTGCGCATAGCACTCGACAACGCAGGATACCGCGACGGACAGCGCGTCATGATGTTGATGGAGAACCGGCCGTCCTTCTTTCTGTGGTGGCTTGCACTGAACGAATTGGGCTTGTCAGTTGTGCCCGTTAACCCAGACCTGCGCCTGACCGAGCTAAGCTATATGATCGGCCACGCAGAGCCGGTTCTGGCTGTCGCACTGCCTGGTCGGTGCGATGATTTGCGCAACGCGGCAAAGGCTGTGGATTGCGCAATGCCAGTGGTCACGCCCACCGATGCCCTGCCACCACCCGCGACGCCGGACAGGATCACCACAGGCAGCGGCGCTGATGCCGAGGCCGCACTACTCTATACCTCTGGGACAACAGGTGATCCAAAAGGCTGCATCCTGACCAACACCTATTTTCTGGAGGCCGGCGCGTGGTATGCGGGAACCGGCGGGCTGTGCGCCCTACGCGATGACGGTGAGCGGATGATTACGCCTCTGCCGATTTTCCACATGAACGCCATGGCCTACTCCTTTATGGCAATGATCGCCACAGGCGGCTGTTTGACGGTATTGGATCGTTTTCACCCGCGCAGCTGGTGGGCCTCTGTCCGTGCATCTCAGGCAACCTGCCTACACTACCTTGGCGTCATGCCGTCGATGCTAATGGGAGCCGATCCGTCACCTGACGACAAAGAGCATAACGTGCGTTTCGGTTTCGGGGCGGGTGTTGATCCGAAACTACACAGTGCTTTCGAAGATCGGTTTGGCTTCCCATTGGTCGAAGCATGGGCGATGACCGAAACCGGTGCAGGGGCCGTGATCTGCGCCAATCGCGAACCACGTCTCATCGGCAAAAGCTGCCTCGGTACGGTCGAGGCTCGTCTGGAAGCGCGTCTGATTGACGAAAACGGGGCCTTGGCAGATCAAGGCGAGTTGCAAGTGCGCCGTGCAGGCAGTGACCCGCGCCGGGGGTTCTTTTCCGGATATTTCAAAAACACCCCCGCAACAGACGAAGCATGGCAGGGCGGCTGGTTTCATACCGGTGATATCGTCCGGCGTGATGCCGACGGGATGATGTATTTTGTTGATCGCAAAAAGAACGTGATCCGCAGGTCGGGCGAAAACATCGCCGCAGTCGAAGTTGAATCAACCCTGATGCGCCATCCGGCGATTGCAAACGCCGCCGTGGCTGCCGTGCCGGATGCCGTGCGCGGAGACGAGGTGCTTGCCTGTATTGTCTTGAAACCAGCCACCACAGACAAGGCCAATCTGGCCCGCGAAATCACCGAATGGTGCCTGACCCAACTGGCTTATTACAAGGCACCCGGGTTCATTGCCTTTGTCGACGCCTTGCCCCTGACGGCGACACATAAATTGCAACGGGCGGCCTTGAAAACACTGGCGAACACACTGGTTTCCAACCCCGATACCATCGACACCCGCCCCCTCAAGAAACGGAACGCTGCATGAAAAGGCAAACCTATGATGGTGTTGTTCTCGCGGCACCGGTTTCTGTTCCCTATGTCCGTTACAGCATGGAAACCGCGCATTGGTGGATCGCACGGGCCTTGCGCGACACACTCAATACTGCCGGCATCGCCCCGCAGGACCTTGACGGGCTGTCGATCTCCAGCTTCTCGTTGTTTCCAGACACACCCGTCGGATTGACCCAGCATCTGGGACTGAGCCCGCGCTGGCTGGACACTGTGCCAACGGGGGGGGCCAGCGGTGTAATCGCGCTGCGCCGCGCCGCGCGCGCGGTTCAGGCGGGGGATGTGGATGTCGTCGCCTGCGTCGCCGGGGATACCAACCGGATCGATAGCTTCCGCACCCTGCTCAGCGGGTTTTCACGCTTTTCGATGGATGCCACGTTTCCTTACGGGTTTGGCGGGCCAAACGCCAGCTTTGCCCTCCTTATGGACGCCTATATGGAAGAATATGGCACCTCCCGCGAAGACTTTGGCCGCATTGCCGTCGCGCAGCGCGCCAATGCGCTGCACAATCCCGATGCCTTGATGAAAACGCCGCTGACCCTTGATCAGTATATGGATGCGCGGATGATATCCGATCCGATCGCCCTTTTTGATTGTGTGATGCCCTGCGCGGGGTCCGAGGCATTTCTGGTCATGCGCGAAGATGACGCACTGCGCCGCGGCCTGCCGTTTGCCCGAATCTCGGGCACCATCGAACGGCACAATGCCTTTGCCGACGACCCAATCCAGCTGTGTGGTGGCTGGGGGGTCGACATCGACGAACTTTATCAGATGGCCGATGCCAGCCCCGAAGATATTGATGTGCTTCAGACCTATGACGACTATCCGGTGATTTCGATGATGCAATTCGAGGACCTTGGGTTTTGCGCCAAAGGCGAAGGGGGCGCATTTGTACGCAGCCGTGATCTGACCATATCCGGAGATTTCCCGCACAACACGTCAGGAGGGCAGCTGTCCGTCGGACAAGCGGGGGCGGCAGGTGGCTATCTGGGTTTGGTAGAGGCGCTGCGTCAGGTAACCGATCAGGCCGGCGGCACACAGGTTCCTCATGCACGCTGTGCGATGGTCTCCGGATTTGGCATGATCAATTATGATCGCGGCGTCTGTTCTGCTGCTGCCATCATTCAGGGGGCATGCACATGACAAAACCGTTGCCAACACCAGTAAAAAAGAACCCACAAAAACGCAGTACCGTTCCAACATTGCCACCGGTGGCACGCTCGCGTGCGGCGCTAGGGCTGGCGGTCGCGGCGGCGCGCGGTGCTTTTGCACTTCAGCACTGCGAGGATTGCGGCGCGGTGCAATATCCGCCGCGCGACGCCTGCTGCAAATGCCTTTCTGTTGCGCTGGATTGGCGTGAAACCGATCCGACAGCAAAGGTGCTGGCGCAAACCACCATCCGTGTCTCCCCCGACCCCTATTTCCGTGAACGCCTTCCGTGGCGCATGGGGTCGGTCAAGCTGGCGGCGGGGCCGGTGGTTGTCTGCCATTTGCATAGCGAGGTCGTCCGGGGTGACACCGCGGAGATAGTTTTGAAACTGGATAAGGCGGGGCAGGGAGTGATGGTTGCCCTTCCACAGAAAGGAAGTGAACATATGCAGGATGATCCAATGTTACGCGCGATGTCCTGTGATCCGCGTCATCGCCGCGTGCTGATCACCGATGCGCGATCCCCGCTTGCCCTGCCGCTGGCCAAAGCGCTGTTAGGTGCTGGTGCCACCACTATCTTTATTGGCGAGCCAGAAGACTGGCGGAACTGGGAAGGGCGCGCGGCATTGGCGGCGCTGGAGAATGTGGATTTGTTGCCCCTGGATGTGACGGATACGTCATCGGTCACGCGGTTGGCGGCCGAGATCGGCGGTAAAGTTGATATCCTGATCAACACCGCAAGCTTCCTGCGTCCCGGCGGCGTACTGGGGGGCGATACGGTTTTCGCCCGTGACAGTATGGAAACCAATGTCCTTGGCCTGATGCGGCTAGCGCAGGCCTTCGGTCCTGCCATGGCGGGGCGCACCGCGGATGGCGTCAATTCGGCGGCGGCATGGGTGAACCTGCTGTCATCGCAGGCCTTGGCACCGGATACCTCTTTTGGAACATTCGGGGCCACGCAGGCCGCTGCCCGCTCTCTCAGCCAAACACTGCGCGCGGAATTCAGCAAGGCGGGCTTGCGGGTCATGAACGTCTATTCCGGTCCGGCGGACGATGAATGGCATCAACCACTTCCGCCACCAAAGGTGTCGCCCAGTTCTGTTGCCCGCGCGATTGTCAAAGGACTGATTGACGGTTTGGAAGAGGTCGCTTGCGGAGATATCGCCCGCGAGGCGTTGGAACGATGGTCAGCCGATCCCGCATTGTTTGAACGGGAATTACGCGGAGGCGGCTCATGAGCAACGCAATCACAGATCTGGTCAGCGCATTGGCAGACGGACAAGCCCGCATAGTTGATTTGACCCACACACTCGATCCGGATTTTCCGGTCATCATTCTGCCGCCTGAATTCGGCCAATGCGCCCGTTTCCGGATGGAGGAAGTATCGGCCTATGATCACCGGGGCCCAGCGTGGAAATGGCACAACCTTACCCTGAACGAACATACCGGGACGCATTTTGACGCCCCAATCCATTGGGTGTCTGGCAAGGATGTGCCGAACGGCGCGGTCGATGCAATCCCACCCGAGATGTTCGTCGGACCAGTCGTTGTTATAGATTGCTCCGAAGGCGCAGCACAGGACGCTGATTTCGAACTGACGCCAGACATTATTTTGGCTTGGGAGGACGCGCATGGACGTATTCCTGCCGATGCCTGGGTCTTGATGCGCACCGATTGGTCAAAGCGGCGCGGTACCGACTATCTGAACATGCACAACGATGGGCCACATTCTCCGGGTCCGGTCCCTGCTGCAATTGAGTTGCTTCTTGAACGGGGGATACGCGGGTTTGGGACGGAAACCGTCGGCACGGATGCCGGACAGGGTGCCCATTACACACCGCCCTATCCGGCGCATTACCTGCTGCATGGGGCGGGCAAATACGGGCTGCAATGCCTGTGCAACCTCGACCAATTACCGCCGACAGGCGCAATGCTGATCGCGCCACCGCTCAAGATCAAAGGCGGCACAGGAAGCCCGCTTCGCGTATTGGCCCTGATACCGGGAGAAACCACATGACGACCTATACCGCAGTGATCACCGGGGGCAGCAAAGGGATTGGTGCCGATCTCGCCCATAGGTTGCTTGAACGTGGCTACCGTGTGGTTTCCATCGCCCGCAATACGGCCGACTGGAGCGCCGAAGGCTGTGAACATATCCAAGCCGACTTGCTGGATCCGGCCTCTGTCGCCGCAGTCGCCGCCGATATTGCGGCCCGCTACGAGGTAACCCACCTCATCCACAATGCCGGATTGATCTGGCCTAACCTGATTGAATCGGCCAAGCCCGAGGACATTACCGGACTGGCCCAGTTGCATCTTGGTTCCGCCCTTGGTCTGTTGCAGGCTTTCCTGCCTTCCATGAAGAAACACGGTTTCGGACGGGTCATGTTCAACGCGTCACGCGCGGCACTGGGTGCCCCGACCCGAACTGCCTATTCCGCCTCCAAAGCCGGTATGATCGGCATGGCACGCACATGGGCACTGGAACTTGCACCCCAGGGTATCACCGTGAATGTAGTGGCCCCCGGACCGGTGCAGACAGATAATTTCTGGGGTATCATTCCAAAAGAAAGCGAACAGGAGGCTGCTCTGGCAACCCGGATACCGGTTGGCCGCTTGGGCAAGGTCGAAGATGTCACCAATGCGTTTCTGTTTTTCTGTGCGCCAGAAAACAGCTTTGTCACCGGTCAGACATTATTCGTTTGCGGTGGCTCCAGCATCGGCACATTGACCCTTTAGCGGTAGGCGAAATTGGCGGGCCTGATCCCAAGGCTCGCCGGTTTCGGCGGGTGGTCTCCTGCCGCTGCCTAGACTTCGGCGGCACCCACCCTCTTTTTTCCCAGCCTTTCCAGCCACGACATCAGACATAGCAACTATGGCGCATATACCTGCCATTTCCCATACGCGGCATGGATATTGCCCAAGAGTGGAGACAGTGGCCTAACAGAGACAACGAACAAGCGATTCATGTTTAAGGCGGGACGCTCTAACACCCGATATTTTTAAGCATGGAGATTACATGCAATTTGGTGGTTTGAATGCAAATGCCGCAATTAATGTTATTTCTGTCGCTCTGTTGGATTGACCCCAATAGAAGCGTCGCGGTTTACAATGGGGCAGTCTGAAAAGAAGTTTGCCAGCGCAAGGACAACCAATGCCCAATTCCAAAGACAATCGCCTGATCGACGGTGTTGCTGTCAAAAAGCATATGATTGCTGATGTTAAATCCTACGTCGCAGGTTTTCCGCAGATGCCCCGACTTGTGTCGATCCTGATTGGTGATGTGCCCGAAGCGGCCGTTTATGTGCGCAACCAAGCGCGCGGCGCAGAGCAAGCCGGTTTGCCGTTTGAGCAGATCAGCTGGCCAGGTGACATCACCCAGGAATCTTGCAAGGCAATGCTGTTAAAGATGAACGACGATCCGACGGTTCTGGGCATTATTTTGCAGCGGCCCGTGCCGGATCATATCAATGTGCGGGCGTTGCAGTCTGCCATCCATCCGCTGAAGGATGTCGAAGGGATGAGCCCGGCTTCGATTGGCAATATCGTTTATTCCGATGTTGCCCTTGCACCTTGTACGGCTGCGGCCTCGGTGGCGTTGATAAAGGAAACCGGCCTGCCAATGGAGGGGCTTGAAGTTGTGATGATCGGCCATTCCGAGATTGTTGGAAAACCTGCCGCGATGATGCTGATGGCAGAGGGATGCACTGTGACGGTTTGCCATCACATGACCCGTTCTGTTGCAATGCATTCGCGGCGCGCTGATGTGGTTGTGGTGGCGGTTGGCAAGGCCCATCTGATAGGACCGGATATGATCAAACCGGGTGCCGCCGTAATTGATATCGGGATCAATCAGATTGAAACGCCAGAAGGCCCCAAAATCGTTGGGGATGTAGATACCGACGCAGTGATCGACGTTGCGGGGTGGATATCGCCGGTCCCGGGTGGTGTCGGGCCGGTTACCGTGGCCATCCTGATGCGCAATGCAATGGTCGCTCATCAGCGTCAAATTGCGGCCGGATGGTTATAAAGCCAGATACCCAACACCGCAAAAAGCAACAACACAGCCACACCATTGCGCCAGCGACATTTTCTCTTTTAGCAACAACCAAGCCAATAGTATCGTCAACAGTCCGAACATCGAGGAGGTTACCGCAGCGTATTGCGGGTGAGGAAGATTGCCAGCGGAGAGAACACATAAAAGGGCAATACCATCCGCGATGCCCATCAAAATCAGCAACGGTAAAGCGCGCTTACCCGGCCAGAACGGCAGTTTGAGCAGCAGTAAGGCCAGGATGATCAATGCGACCGCCACGACGCGGGTGACAAGGGTGGTGGAAACCTCATCGCTGAGCTGCGCGGCGTGCTGCCCTAGTGCAAAGGTACCCGCAAACCCAATGGCGGAAAGGGTTGCAAGGGCAATCGTTGGCCCTTTGGCAGGGGCCGTGGCGGCTGTGCCGTCAGAACGCGCCGCGACAAAGGCAACCCCAGACACGATTGCAATAACCGCCAGCCACTGCAGGCTTGATACCGGGGTGCCTTGGGCCATGGCAATTCCAACGGAAAGAACCGGATACCCGGCAATCAAGGGCGCGACCAATCCCACCGGGCCGCGCTGAAACGCATAATACAGACCAACGGTAGCAATCACAAAAAAGCCGCCAGCAAAGACAGACAACCAGAGTGCCCCGACAGGTATCGGCGCGGCCCCACCATGAAAGATCACGGCCCCAAGATGGAAGATCAAACCCGTCGAGAGGACCACAAAGATACAGGCGCTGTTAGGGGTTTTTTGGCTTAAGAACCGAACGCAGATATCATGGAACCCCCAACAAAGTGCGGCAATCAACCCAAGGGAAAGGGCGCTCATTCGGGTGTCCCAGTGTTGAGAATCATGCTGATTCGCGGCGTTCACAGCGCTTTAGAAAGCATGCGGGCATGCGGAAAAGAGATCGGGAATAGGACCTCCGTCGGTGCAGGTGCCAGAAACTGATGATAAGAGGGTACATTTGTTCGATTTTGTTTGCCGTAGAGAAAAGTGTATGCATTCTTATCATTAAATAAATATTCCGCCCATGCAACACTGATATGCCGAGAGACAAATCATGTTAGACGACTATCCAAGGGTGCGCCCCGGCCCGCCAAAGCCCAGCAAAATTATTCAGCCACAGGTCTTCTCTTTGCCCCCCGGCACGGAACGCTACGTTGTCGAAGGGCAGGGCGCTGTGCTGATCCCAGTCGAAGCGGGCGATCACCTGACCATAATAAACACAGAAGGTGGCCAACATTGCGAAGTGGTGGCAAGTGACCCCAGAGGGGTGCTTGACGCCGGAATTATTGGTGCCAATGCACAGGGTGACGCGCGTGGTTTGAAAGGGCTGCTGAGCAGTGACAACCAATCGCTGCGGGGTATGCGGATGGGCCTTCAGGCACGCGGAATAGATCTGGCTGAGGCACAGGCCGTGCATTTATTCGAAGCGACGACGCCGGCCGGAACGCAGGAGCAATTTCGCGCTACCCGGGATGGTGTGGTGATCATCGCGGCCCCCGGCGATGCCATGGATATTGAAGCACAGAATACCGCAACACCCCTCACGGTGATGGTCAAACGCGCCGTGTTAAAGAGCAAACTGCGCTTTGAATTACCAGATCCCTTGGCGGATCCATTGCAGGACATTCGCGTACATACCCAAACGGCTGAGTCCTATTTTGTGAAAGCCGGTGATTACATTCAGATCATCGATGTCGACGGACGCCAATGCACAGACTTCGAATGTTTCTCGGCCCGAAAGCTTGATAAGGGGATCGAACACGCATTGGACGTTACCACCACCCGCACGTTGATGGGCCACGCCTATCCAATGCCGGGGCTGCACGCCAAATACTATGATCAGGAAATGATCCCGCTGGTCGAGGTGGTGCAAGACACCTGCGGGCGTCACGACGCTTTTGCAATGGCCTGCACTGAAAAATACTACAACGATATCGGCTACCCCGGGCACGTCAATTGTTCGAACAATTTCAACACTGCGCTTGCCGAACATGGCGTAGGTGCAAGGCGTGGTTGGATGGCGATCAACTTTTTCTTCAATACATCAATCGACGAACATGGCGTGATGTATACGGATGAACCGTGGTCGCGCCCTGGTGATTATGTATTGCTGCGCGCCCTGACCGATATTGTCTGTGTCAGCTCGGCTTGCCCTGACGATACCAGCGCAGCCAATGGCTGGAACCCGACCGATATTCACGTCCGCACCTATAGCGGTGAGGAAACCTTCCAACGTTCCATCGCGACACGCGTCACCCCAGATTCGGAGCCGAAAATGACCAAACAAACCGGTTTCCACGATAGCTTTGCTAAGCACACGCGGAATTTTATCGAGTACAACGGCTATTGGCTGGCCAATTGCTATGCCGATGCGGGACCGATCGAAGAATACCATGCCTGTCGCCAGAAATGCATCATTCTTGACCTGTCACCACTGCGCAAGTTTGAGATCACCGGACCGGATGCAGAGGCGTTGTGCCAATACGCCTTTACCCGAAATATGAAGACATTGGCTGTGGGTGGCGTTGTCTACACGGCGATGTGCTATGAACACGGCGGGATGGTAGACGACGGCACTGTATTCCGGCTGGGGAAAGACAACTTTCGCTGGATTGGTGGATCGGACTACGGCGGTGAATGGCTGCGCGAACTGGCTGAAAAGCTTGGGTTGAAAGTGCTGGTACGGGCCTCAACCGATCAGTTGCATAACGTTGCGGTCCAAGGACCGGAAAGCCGTGATCTGCTGCGCAAGATCGTATGGACAGCACCTCATAACCCCGAATTTGATCAATTGGGCTGGTTCCGGTTTACGCCTGCGCGCCTGAACACTGAATCCGGCACACCCTTCGTTCTGAGCCGGACAGGATACACTGGCGAATTGGGTTACGAGGTTATGTGCCACCCCAAGGACTGCGCTGAGATTTTTGATGCCATTTGGCAAGTGGGTCAGGACCACGGCCTCAAACCTATGGGGCTTGAGGCCTTGGACATGGTGCGGATCGAGGCGGGGTTGATCTTTGCCGGTTACGATTTTTCGGACCAGACCGACCCCTTTGAGGCGGGGATTGGGTTCACCGTTCCGCTGAAATCAAAGACAGATGATTTCATTGGGCGTGATGCGCTGATCCGGCGCAAAGAGAACCCCATGCGCAAGTTGGTCGGGCTTGAGATCGACAGTAACGTGGAAGTGGGACACGGCGATTGTGTGCATGTTGGCCGCGCCCAGATTGGTGAGGTGACATCAGCGATCCGCTCTCCTTTGTTGGGCAAGAACATCGCCTTGGCGCGTGTGGATGTGGCCCATTGTGAGCCGGGAACAGAGCTAGAAATTGGTAAACTGGACGGACATCAAAAGCGCCTGCCGGCCCGAATCGCCGAAAATCTCGCTGCCTTTGATCCGAAGAAGGAACGCCCCCGCTCATGACACAGACTGTCCTTGATCAGATCGGAGGAGAGGAGGCCCTGCGCACCCTTGTTGAACACTTCTATGATCTGGTCGAGACAGTTCCGGAAGGTCGGCGGATCAATTCTCTGCATCTGCAACATCACGGGATGGCCCATACCCGGGTTGAACAATTCAACTTCCTGTCCGGGTTTATGGGAGGGCGCCAATATTACCTTGAAAAACACCGGCATATGAATGTGAAAGAAATCCATGCCCATATCCCGATCCAGACCTGCGACGCAGAGAATTGGCTGGCGATAATGGACAAGGCGCTGGATGATCTGGGGCATAACGGCCCCCATATTGACCGGTTGCGCCAAACGTTGCGGCGGGTCGCACTGATGCTCGTCAATGACGGCGCGGTTACACACCTGTGAAAACCCCGGAACACCCAACGCGGCCTGAAATCAAAGATTTCAACGCGTTGGATGATACTCCTCCTATCAGGTTTTGTCGAAGTGGTTAATTCTTCAGATAGACTTCCAGACTGTCATCCAGCGCGTCTTTCCATGGGGTATGGTGAGCCGGTGCCAGCGTGCCTGTGATGACGGAGGTATAGCTGTTGTTGCGGAAGGTCATGATACCCGCCTTCTTATGCCCCTTCCATTCCTTGAACACCTGACAGGCCGCCTCAACATCAAAAGAGGGATAGTCGGTCTCTGCGATCAGCTCTTTCACATAATCGCCTTGATACCAGATCGCGTCATAATCGTCTTTGCCAGCATCCTCGCGCGCGATGCGGTCTGCAACATCGGCGACCATTGTGGCTGTATCAGGCTGTTCGATCCGGCCAAGGATGACATCGCGCACCCACCACGCCTGTGCATCGAACATGTTGAAGGTAAACCATTGATCCTGCATTCCAAGATAGAACAGCGCAGGCTCGTTAACATAGGTAACGCCCTTATAGAGGTCTTGCGTCGCCAACCGGTTGGCGGTTTTCAGACGCAACTCATCTGGCAGGAAGGGAAAGTGGTGTTTGTAGCCAGTGCAAAGGATCACCGCATCAATGTCCCGGCTTGACCCATCTTTGAAATGCGCAGTGTTGCCATCAACATGGGTCAGCAAGGGCACCTCGGCCCAATTGTCAGGCCAGTCAAATCCCATTGGCGCGGTCCGGTGGCTGACGGTGATGGATTTGGCCCCGTATTTCCAACACTGCGATCCAATATCCTCGGCGGAATAGCTGGTACCGACAATCAGCAAGTCCTTGTCTTTAAATTCCATTGCGTCACGGAAGTCATGGGCATGAAGAACACGCCCCTTGAAGGTTTCGAACCCGTCAAATTGCGGCACGTTGGGCGTGCTGAAGTGCCCGGAGGCCACAATCACATGATCAAAGCTTTCGGTATATGTGCGGTCGTCGGGCAGATGGCAAACAGTGACATTGAATTGGTCACCAGCCTTTTCAACCCAGCGGACCGCGGTGTCAAAACGGATCAGATCTCGCACGCCGGCCTTTTGAACCCGGCCTTCGATGTAATCAAACAGCACGGCACGGGGCGGGTAGGACGCAATTTGTTTGCCAAAGTGTTCCTCGAAGGAATAGTCGGCAAATTCGAGCCCTTCCTTGGGGCCGTTTGACCACAGATAGCGATACATCGACCCGTGCACAGGTTCGCCATATTGATCCAGACCCGTGCGCCATGTGTAATTCCACAGACCACCCCAATTTTCCTGTTTTTCAAAGCAGACGACTTCAGGAACTTCGGCCCCCTTTTCGGCTGCAGATTGAAACGCGCGAAGCTGCGCCAGGCCGGACGGGCCAGCCCCAATAATTGCGATGCGTTTTGTCATGCGGAATCCTCTTGATGTCATGATGTCGGGTTCAAGATGCCTAGGGCACCAGATCTAGATGTCGAGCGTATTGGCTCTTTCCCACTCCGAGAAATGGCTACAGAAATCGCTCCACTCTTGATGTTTCAATTTCAGATAGGCGGCAGAAAACTCTTCGCCCATTGCCGCCTTTAGGCCCTCATCCTTGTCGTATTCGCGCAGAGCGTCCAGCATATTAAGCGGCAGCAAGGGCGCACCGCGAACCGTGTGGCCTTCAGCATACATGTCGATATCGTGACGTTTCCCAGGATCCGCTTTGGAACGGATACCCGACAGGCCTGCGGCGATGATAACGGCCTGCAAAAGGTATGGATTTACGGCACCGTCCGGCAGACGCAATTCAAAGCGACCTGGGCCGGGCACACGCACCATATGGGTGCGGTTGTTGCCGGTCCATGTCACCGTGTTAGGTGCCCATGTGGCCCCGGATGATGTGCGCGGCGCATTGATGCGTTTATAGCTGTTCACGGTAGGGTTTGTTATCGCAGCAAGTGCAGAGGCATGTTTCATAATACCGCCAAGGAAATGCTTGCCGCGTTCTGAAAGACCCAATTCGCCAGTCTGGCCTGACCCTTCCCCTGCAAATACGTTGGTCTTTGACGCGTCCCCCGGCGCATCCCAGACGGAGATATGCGCATGGCACCCGTTGCCGGTTAGCCCCTCAATCGGTTTAGGCATGAAAGTCGCACGATAGCCGTGCTTTTCGGCGACCGTACGGGTCATAAATTTGAAAAAGCTGTGCTTGTCTGCGGTCGTCAATGCATCGTCAAAGTCCCAGTTCATTTCCCACTGGCCATTGGCGTCTTCGTGGTCGTTTTGATAGGGGTTCCAGCCCAACTCAAGCATGTAATCGCTGATTTCGCGGATCACATCGAGACGACGCATAAATGCCTGTTGGTCGTAACAGGGTTTCGCCGCAGTATCACTTAGATCGCTGATCTCGTCACCGGCGGGGGTTAGCAGGAAAAATTCGGCTTCGATACCTGTCTTGACGTGCATACCTTCTTCGGCAGCTTCAGCAATCAGGCGGCGCAATACATTTCGCGGAGCTTGCGCGACATCCTCGCCTTCCATGACGCAATTGCCCGGCACCCAGGCGATTTCCTTGTTCCATGGCAGAATGATCACGGCCTCCGGGTCCGGCACGGCCAGCATGTCAGGATGGGCAGGGGTTAGATCAAGCCATGTGGCAAAACCTGCAAAACCGGCGCCTTCCTCTTGCATGTCAGCAATGGCGCGGGAGGGGACAAGTTTGGCACGTTGACCGCCGAAAAGATCCGTAAAGGAGATCATGAAGTATTTGACGCCGTTCTCTTCGGCGAATTTAGCGAGATCTAATGCCATTAATGTTTTCCCTGTGGTCTTTTTAAGTGAAAGGGGCGCGGACCAATCATGATCCGCGCCCCAAAATATCTGTATTAGTATCCTGTTCCTGGTTTGCCGGGATACCATTCGGTTCCGGCAAGCGGTACGCGGGCCATCGCGGCGGCTTCCATTGTCAGCGCCACCAAATCCTCGGGTTCCAAATTGTGCAGGTGGTTCTTGCCACAGGCGCGCGCAATTGTTTGCGCTTCAAGTGTCATTACCTTGAGATAATTGCGCAGCCGGCGTCCCCCCTCAATGGGATCGAAACGTGCCATCAACTCGGGGTCCTGCGTGGTGATACCCGCTGGGTCTTGCCCTTCATGCCAGTCATCATAAGCACCGGCTGTGGTACCTAGGGCGTTGTATTCAGCCTCCCATCTGGGATCATTGTCTCCCAACGCAATCAGGGCCGCTGTGCCAATGGCAACAGCATCCGCACCCAGCGCCATCGCCTTGGCCACGTCGGCACCCGATCGGATGCCCCCCGAGAGGATCAACTGTACCTTGCGATGCATACCGAGGTCTTGCAATGCCTGCACAGCAGGGCGAATGATGGCCAAAGTTGGCTGGCCCACATGTTCGATAAAGACGTCCTGAGTTGCGGCAGTCCCACCTTGCATCCCGTCCAGAACAACCGCGTCAGCACCCGCTTTGATCGCAAGTGTAGTGTCATAGTAAGGGCGTGCGCCGGCAACCTTGACGTAGATCGGGACTTTCCAACCGGTGATTTCGCGCAGCTCCAGAATTTTGATTTCCAAGTCATCCGGCCCTGTCCAGTCGGGATGACGGCAGGCTGATCGCTGGTCGATCCCTTTGGGCAGGTTGCGCATTTCTGCGACGCGGTCACTGATTTTCTGGCCCAGCAACATACCACCACCGCCCGGCTTCGCGCCTTGGCCGACAACAATCTCGATGGCGTCTGCCTTGCGCAAATCATCAGGATTCATCCCGTAGCGCGATGGCAGATATTGGTACACCAGCTTGTTAGAGTGCCCGCGCTCTTCGGCGGTCATACCGCCGTCACCCGTGGTGGTTGACGTGCCTGCCGCAGAAGCACCACGCCCCAACGCTTCTTTCGCGGGGCCGGATAGTGCGCCAAAAGACATGCCCGCAATAGTGATCGGGATATCCAACTCGATCGGGTTCTCGGCATGTAGCCCGCCAATGGTTACTGATGTTTCACACTTCTCGCGATACCCTTCCAAAGGATAGCGCGAGATAGAAGCACCCATGAACAAAAGGTCATCAAAGGACGGCACCTTGCGTTTGGCACCACCACCGCGAATGTCATAAATCCCTGTGGCCGCTGCTCGGCGAATGTCAGAGTTTACATCCTGGGTGAATGTCGCTGATTGGCGCGGTGTGGTATGGGGGATACCCTTGGGGTCGTGTTTGTTCATCATGGTATCCTTAATACGCAGCGGCGTTATCAACGTCGAAATTATAGAGGTTGCGTGCCGAACCGTAGCGCTTGAAATCTTCCGGTTTGGCGTCTGATCCTGCTTCAGCAAGAAGATCGCGCAGGATCTCAAGATGCTCTGGCCGCATTTCTTTCTCTTCGCAATCGGCACCCAGTGATTTCACCGATCCGCGCACAAACAGCCGCGCTTCATAACAACTATCCCCCAGCGCATCACCTGCATCACCGCAAACGACCAAATTGCCGGATTGTCCCATAAAGGCGGACATATGGCCGATGTTACCATGTACAACGATGTTGATGCCCTTCATCGAAATTCCACAGCGCGACGACGCGTTGCCCTTGATAACAAGCAGGCCACCATGGCCTGTGGCTCCGGCGTATTGCGATGCATCGCCATCGACAAAGACCTTGCCGGACATCATGTTTTCGGCTGTGCCCGGCCCGGCAGACCCTTTAATGTTCACAGTTGCCTGTTGGTTCATGCCCGCACAGTAATACCCGGTGGACCCTTTGACAGTAACCTCAATCGGGGCATCCAGACCGCAGGCGATGGCATGTGCGCCCTTAGGGTTGACGATTTCCCATGTGGTTTGGTTGGTATTGGCAGCCTGCGCATGAAGCGTCTTATTCATCTCGCGTAGACCGATTTTTGACAGGTCGATTGTTTGCATGGTCAGGCAGCCTTTGCAGAAGTTGGCGAGGTTGGGTTGTGGCTCCAGAAATACACGGTTGCGGGTTCGGGTTCCCAGACACGAGCGGTTTCGATGCCTGGCAGATCCACCAGCGCACGGTATTCCGAGCCGAATGCAACGTATTGATCGGTTTCGGCCATTACCGCCGGTTTGCAGGCAATCGGATCACGCACCACCCCAAAACCATCCTTAGTGCCAACGACAAAGGTGAAAAAGCCATCCAGATCATCAAGGCTGTTTTTCAGCGCGTCACCCAGCGTTGCACCATTCTGCATTTGCCATGTCAGATAGGCAGCGCCAACTTCGGTGTCATTTTCAGTTTCGATATGAATACCGTCACGGCGCAATTTGCGGCGCAGTGAATTGTGGTTCGACAGCGAACCATTATGCACGAGACACTGGTCATCACCGGTATTAAATGGATGGGCACCCATTGTGGTGACGGCAGATTCCGTTGCCATTCGAGTGTGGCCGATCCCATGAGTGCCCGCCATGTTAGAGACATCGAACTGCGCTGCTACGTCTTTGGGAAGGCCAACCTCCTTGTAGATTTCAAGGCTGTCACCGCGGCTCATCATGCGGATGCCTCGATCCATTTCAGTCAAAAGCATCCGCACATTGGCTGCGGTACCTGCTGGAATATCCAGAACCGCATGGGTGCTTTTGACTCGCATGGAAACGGAACCGCCCAGAGCTTTTTCCAGAGCCTTGTCCAACCCATCAAAAGCAACATCAGGAGTGTCTGATTGCACTGTCATTTTTGTACGGCCTTGGGTTTCACCGCCGTAAATTGCGATGCCGGCACTGTCCGGGCCGCGGTCCGTCATTGTGATCAGCATCGAGGTCAGTAACTCGCCCAGCCGGGGTTCGAGCGACTTGTCTTTCAGAAACAGTCCAACAATCCCGCACATTTCCAAATCTCCGAAATTAACGGCCACCAACAGGGCAGCACTCTGATTCTAACGCTAGCACCAATGGCATGGGCGCTCAACCACTGGGAAACTTTTTTTCATTTAAGTATGTGTCTGTGAAAGTGGAAAGGGGCGACAATCGCCGCCCCCTCCAAGACGCTAGAAGACCGCACTTAGTATCGTTCAATCGCCTTCGCGATCTTATCGGCATCAGCAATCTGTTTGGCCTGCTCCAGATCTTTCCCTTCCTGAACGAACTGGAGACGGTGCCACACAAGCCAGAAGATCACGCCAACAACGACCATCGGGATTTCCCAACCTTGCATCGGGTAGATCGGGCCAACTTCGCCTAGATCAACAGCCCAGCTATCATAACCAATAGACATTTGTTTCACTCCTTTGAGTTAGGATTTTGCGGTCAACGCCGCATTGTTCGCTGCAATGATTTCAGCCTTTGCATCTTCGTAGACATGGTTTTCCTCGTAATCGAGACCCTGCAATTCCACCTCTTCGGGGATACGCAGCACACCCATCGACGCCTGGATTTTCGAGATGATCCATGCAGGTGCGAACCCAAGCACGAAGAACATGATGACAGCACCTGCTGCCTGACCCCAAGGACTGATTGTTGCATAGCCCTCATAGGGTGAGCTTGGCGCACCCCAAAGGACAAAACCTGCAATGATTAGGCCGACAACACCTGAATACCCGTGTACCGCGACCGCGCCGACGGCATCATCAAGCTTGAACCTACGTTCAACCCAATAGTGCAGCTTGTAAACGATGACGACGCCAATTGCCCCGATAATCATCGCCTGAACAGGGTGGTACAGATCGTTACCGGCAGAGGCGGTGATTACCCCGGCAAGCCCGCCGGAGAATGTCCAAAATGCATCGCCTTTCGAGACCACATAGGCGGCCATTAATCCACCAGACAATGACATAAGGAAGTTAAAGGTAATGGCCGACAGGGTTGTGGGGGCCAGATAGATATTCGTCGCAGTCCAGGTTGCCCCGGTGATCTGACCATCAATCACTTCGGGTGAAATGATCGGTACATTGCAGGCCGCGTAAAAGCCCCAGAAACCCGTGTAAATCAAAAAGATGCCGATCGTTAGCATCCAAGGGTTATGAGGCGGGATATCACGTGGTGTGCCATCTTTGGCAAATTTGCCGATCCGCGGACCCAATACCATAATCACACCCAGAGCATAGCCACCCGCAATTGCGTGGATCACCCCCGACGCATAGGCATCGTGATAGCCCAGCACTTTGACCATCCAGCCATCCCAGTGCCATCCCCAAGCAGCATCGACGATCCAGAACACCGAACCAATCAGAACCGCATGCACCCAAAGCGCCGACGATCTGATTCGTTCGATCACTGAGCCCGACACGATTGAAGCCGCCGTCCATGAGAACAGCAAGAATGCCGCCCAGAAGACACCGGTAATGCGGTCTTCAAGGTTGGTCGCCATGTTGGGGGACCATGGTGTGTTTGCTGCGCCTGCATCAAAATCAATGGCCCCGCCAAAGATGTAAAAATTGGGGAAAGCCCAGTAAATCCACCATCCAAAGAAGAAAAACGTCACTGTTACCAGTGGAATGATCATAATGTTTTTCATCAATGTATGCATGTGATTGCGGGCCCGGCTTGCGCCGACTTCGTACATGCAGAACCCGACATGGATTAAGAACATGAATACGACTGTTACCCAGTAGTAAAACTCTGTGAACACTGTTGTGAGTGCGTTTAGGTTTCCCTCCACGACATCTTCTCCCTCTGTTGATTAGGAGGCGCGCTTGCCCCTCAGTAATATTTTTTTCCTGAAAGTTCCCGAAATGTCAGGTTCTGTCAATGAATTTACTTGGAACGGTGCATCACGGCTCAGTGTTGCGGTGAGAGATATCGCGGGAAATTGCCTGCCAGGAAAAAAAGTTGCATCCAAATATTGCTTTTTGAATATTCTTGGGTCTGAATAGCTCTCAACCGCCCAGAGTCGGGCTTAAGGGAGAGAAACATGGCCATTCTTTGGAGACATTCCGCACTAGGGCACCGCCACGCCGAAATAGGCGGCGAGTTAGAGGATTGGAACGGGATGGGGACAGCCTGGTTCTATGATGACACCCCCGAACGCGCCAAAGCGGACTATGAAGCCATTCGCACCAAGGCGGGGCTGATGGATGTTTCTGGCCTTAAGAAAGTTCACGTTGTCGGGGCCGATGCGGCCTATGTCATTGACCGCGTCACCACCCGCAATGTTGAAAAAATCGCGCCCGGTCGGTCCACCTATGCCTCTATTCTCAACCAAGAGGGCAAGTTCATTGACGATTGCATCATCTATCACCTTGCGGTGAACACATGGATGGTTGTGCATGGTACCGGCACCGGGATGGAGCAGTTGGCCTCTGTCGCTGCGGGAAAAAACTGTGAAATCCTGTTCGACGATGACCTGCACGACATGTCGTTGCAGGGGCCTGTTTCAGTTGATCTACTGGCCAAGGAAATTCCGGTTATCCGGGATTTGGCGTATTTTGGCATCCTGCAAACACGGCTTTTTGGCCGTGACGTTATGATTTCGCGCACAGGCTATACCGGCGAACGTGGATATGAAATTTTCTGCCGCGCCAAGGATGCCACCCATTTGTGGGACAGCATTTTGGAAGCGGGCAAGGATATGGGTGTCCGGCCTTGTCAGTTCTCTACCCTCGATCTGTTGCGTACGGAAAGCTATCTGTTGTTCTACCCCGGTGACAATTCGGAGACCTACCCGTTCGAGGATGGAACACCTTGCGGAGATACCCTTTGGGAGCTGGGGTTGGAGTTCACCGTTTCACCGGGCAAGATCGGTTTCATCGGTGCGGAAAATCACTATGCGCTGAAAGGCAAGGAGCGGTTCAAAATCTACGGTGTGGTTCTTGAGGGAACCACACCCGCAGATGAAGGGGCGGCACTACTGCAAGATGGCAAGCAAGTCGGCCACGTGACCTTTGGAATGTATTCTGAGGTGAATAAGCATAACGTAGGCATCGCGCGGATGCCCGTAGCTGCGGCAAAACCTGGCACCAAACTGGTTGTGCAAAATGCTGACGGCTCCGAAATCGCTGCAACGGCCGAGGAGATGCCGTTCTATGATAAAGATAAGTCCGTTCGCACCGCAAAGGGTTGATTTACAAGCAGGTGCGCACCGAAGTTCTTGCGCACCTGAGAAAACAAAGGATCGATATGTCTACGTTCGCCTTTCCCCCTAGCATCAAGAGCCGCCCTGTCTATGGCACACTCGAACCACAGGCCGGCGCGGCGCATATGTTTATCGTTGATGGCGAGGGCGCAAATGCTGTCCTCGATCTTGCACAGCGTGCGCCATCCATGATGCAGCTGGCCCATATCGTCTATATCACACGCGGTACTGATTTTGCGGCTGCGCTGAAGGCGTTGAACCCAGCCCAGTTTTATCAGGGGCCGACCTACGGCGCGGCACTGCCCCGTATCCGCAGGTCGCTGGCAGACGCCAAGATGGGGTTGCAGGTCTATCTTGCAGGTACCGAGGGGCTGATGGGGCAGGCGATGAACGAAGCTGTTATTGCAGGCATACCACACACCGCGATCCAGACAGAACACCGCGGCGCAACCGCACGCAGGATGCAATGCGTGCATTGCAAGGGCATCACAGAAGACGTGGAAACCGATCCGTTTGTCTGCTCCCATTGTGGATTGAACCTGTTCGTGCGGGATCATTATTCGCGCCGGATTGCTGCCTTTCAGGGAGTCTGCATCGACGCCGAAGACCCCGGTAATGTGCCAGTGCAAAAGGGGATTTACGAATGAGCGGGGCTGAAAAGATAACCGTCAAAGTCACCGAGGTTGTGCCATTAAACGAACTTGTTACACGGTTTCGTTTTGAACGGGCGGATGGAGGCCTGTTGCCAACATTCTCTGGCGGGGCACATACGGTTGTGGAAATGCACGACGGCGGCATTACACGGTTGAATCCCTATTCGTTGATGTCGGACCCGATGGATCAGACCGCCTACACAATTTCCGTACGCCGTGATGACGAAGGCAGGGGTGGGTCGCTGTTTATGCACCAGCAGGTCAAAGCCGGCGACGAGATGGTGATCTCTTTTCCGGTGAACCTGTTTTCGCTGGATCTGCGGGCCAAGAAACACCTGTTTCTTGCCGGGGGTATCGGGATCACACCGTTCCTAGCCCAAATCAAACAGCTACAACGATTCAATGGCAATTGGGAGTTGCACTATGCCTGTCGGTCAGCCGCACTTGGGTCTTATGCGGATGAATTGACGGATCATTATCCGAATGAAACCCACGTCTATTATGACGACGAAAAGCAGACCATTGATCTGGTGAATCTTCTGGATGGCCAGCCTTTGGGCACGCATGTCTATGTCTGCGGTCCCAAAGGCATGATTGACTGGGTGCGCAAGACCGCCGCTGCCGAAGGCTGGCCGCGCGAGGCTATTCACTATGAGGAATTCCTGGCACCACAGCCCGGCAAACCCTTTGAGGTCAAATTGGCGATCAGCAACAAAACCATTGAAGTGGGCGAAAACGAAAGCCTGCTGGAAGCGATGGAACGGGAAAATGTCGATGCACCGTATCTTTGCCGTGGCGGTGCCTGCGGGCAATGCGAAACCCGAGTAATAGACTATGCCGGGAACTTCATTCACCGCGATCACTGGCTTGATGACGCAGAACACGCAGGCGGCGAAAAGATCATGCCCTGCGTTTCGAGATTTGAGGGCAAGACCCTCGTATTGGACAGGTAGGGTGCGGAAATGACGATCCAATTTAACAACGAGAGCTTTCGGGATGATTATTCGTTCTACAACTCAGAACGGGCGATCAAACGCTTTCCATTTCCCTTTCACGAAGACAGCTACATGTATTCGGTCAACATGGAACAACATCGCGGTGGGCCAGTCGATTCTGTATATGAAATGCGCTTTGATGTGGATGAACACTATGTTTCAGAAATGCGCGATCGTGCCATGGTGTTGGCGGATGATCCTCTGCGCTGCCAGTCCCTGCCGCATATGACCTTGGCAGGCTGGGACCTGCTTGAGCTTATCATGGTGTCCAAATCCGAGGACTATCCAGACCTGTTTGAATTGCATCGCGACGGGAACAAATGGCGTTGGATCAACAAGCCTTTGGGCATTGATCACAGCTTTACCTTTCTGGACGAGGCGACGCTGCCATGTGGCCCGATGGAGTATATCACCCGTCAGGCGCAAGGCGACTTTGCTGTCCTTGATCAGCGCGATGATAACCTTTGGATGGATGCCGGCATGGTGACAACTCAGGCGGATTGGTCACTTGATTTCGACATCGGTATGAACTTTTTCGAATGGCATGCACCTGTGCCTCTTGCCCATGAAAAAGGGATATTTGTGCGCGCCTTAAAGTTCTTGATGAACATTCAGCAAGGGGCACCGGCGCGGCGCTTGAACTGGACGATGACAGTGAACCCGCTGTTGGATACCTCACCAGAGAACTACCATAAATGGGGCATTCAGAAAACCGAACTGACGCCGCAAAACATCGGGGCAAAACAACATTTGCGCGTGGAACTACAAACGTTTTTCCGCCTCCCGCGGTCGAATGCTCTGGTATTTCCGATCCGATGCTACCTGTGCAGCTTTCAGGATCTGATGGGGGTGCCGAAATGGGGCCGCCGACTGCACCGGGTCATCCGCGATCTTCCAGAGGAACTGGCCACTTACAAAGGTTTCATAGATAACCGGCCTATGATGCTGGACTATCTGAAAGACTTTGATGACGGGTTGCCCACTTCGCCGGGAATCTGGCCGGAACTCGACACGGAACCTCCGCTGACCAGGTAACCGGAAGCTGGGTTATCTGTAGACCGCCCAGATTAACTGTTCTGCGGGTAGCTGATAATCGAGAGGTACCGTGCGGGCAGCTTGACCAATACCTCAGGCCCGTGCCGTGCATCCGCATCAAAGAACAATGTATCACCGGGCTGGAGCAGATAGACATCATCCGCATGGCGGTAGTTAATTTCACCTTCCAACATATAGATGGTTTCGATGCCCGCATGTTGAAAGGCCGGAAAAACATCCGCTTCGTCAGACAGCGTGATCAGATATGGTTCGACAATCACGCCGCTGGCGTTTGCACCAATATGCCCCAGCAAATTGTACTGATGGTTGGCACGGGTGCCCTGACGGTCAATCTCAACCCCTTCGCCTGCTTTGGTATGCACCGCGTCGCGTGTTTCCTCAAACCGTCGAAAAAAGGACGTCAGCGGAACAGAAAGCGCATTGGCAAGAGTTTGCAACGTGGTGAGCGACGGAGAGGTGTTGCCGTTTTCAATCTTGGAAAGCATACCAATGGACAAGCCGGTTGTGGCGGACAGTTCAGCAACCGTGATTTCCTGTTGACGCCGAAAGGCACGAACCTCGCGGCCAATGGCAACCTCAAGGATTTTCTCTCGGTTTTCACGTAGGCGATGCGGGTCTTGGTCAAGATTATTAGGAGACATGGCCGTATCCTTTTTATTTTCACCGCACATAGCCCATTGACCAGATGTCGCAACCGCGACTACGCATTTTGGACGTGTGTTGATACTGGTCTAACACAGATTTTTCCTGTTAAGATAACAATATGCCCTCAGATAAACAAATTGAAATTGGTTTCCTGATCTTCCCCGGTTTTCCGATGGCCTGCCTGACGTCAATGATCGAACCATTGCGTGCAGCGAATGAAGTTGCAGGGAAGGATGCGTTTGGCTGGAAACTGGTGTCTGAAAATGGCCAGCGGATCGAGGCAAGCGCACATGTGTGGTTTGAACCGGATCAAGCGCTGGATGATTGCGGCGATCTGGATCAGTTGTTTCTACTTAGCGGGCCGTCTTCGCAGTTTGAAAACCCCACGCAATCGGATGGCAAGTTGCGCAAGTTCGCACGTCACGGGGTATCAGTGGGAGCGATAAGTGGAGGTGTGTTCCCGCTGGCACGTGCAGGATTGCTAACGGGATATGTCACCTCGGTGCATTGGTGTTACGAGGCTGCGTTTGCATCAGAATTTCCAAATCTCGACGCAACAGAAGATGTTATGATCATGGACCGAGGCCGCGTCACCGCCTCTGGCGCGGCGGCTGCATTTGAACTGGCCTTGCAGCTGGTTGATGACGCCTTGGGGGCCCATGTCGCAACCGAGGTCGCCTGTTGGTTTCAACATCCCATGATGCGCGGGCAGGGAGTTGTTCAACGCAAGCCCACCTTTACGACGCAAAGCACCAACGACATGCTGCCCGAACCGATCCGGCAAGCCGTCGAGATATTTAGCCAGAACATCGAAGATCCTGTGAATATCGCTGATGTGGCGGAACAGATCGGTGTATCGGTTCGCCAGCTCGAACGTCTGTTTCATAAGACCACCGGCACAACGCCACTGGGATATTATCGGTCTCTCAGGATGCACAAGGCACGCCAACTGTTGCACTATACCAAGGAAAGCATGTCAGAAATCGCGATTGCCGTTGGATATGCGACGTCGCACACGATGATACGAAACTACCAAGAAGTCTTTGGCATCCATCCCCGCGAAGACCGTGAAAAGATCAATATGTTCCGGGTAAGAGAGAACGCGATTGTTCCGTTGGCCTAGGCATAGGCCATGCCAACTCTTTGATTTAGCCGCGCTGGCGCGATCTGCGCAAAGACAATCTGAGGTAGAGCCACTATTCCTGTAGCTTCGCCCCTAACTTTCACAAAATCTGTCAGGCCGGTGCGTCGGAGCCATAGGACCCTGTGTCCAGCGCCTGCGCCGTTGCGACCAGAGCATGATGCAGCGAGCCGGCCGAGGCACGCGGCCCCAGAATACGGATATGATCCGCAGCAGTGCGGCGGATGACAAAACATCCCAGATGGTGGATAACAGTGCGCTGCGCATCACCGGCCTGCATCTGCCGAATGGGCACAGAACACAGGCGTTCGCACATGTCCTGCATAGCAGGCCCGATAACATCAAAACAAACCCATGCACCTGTCTGCTCCGTCACCGAAGCGGCATCGCCCAATAGACCTTTCAACCTCTCGGCCAAATCCTCGTGGGATTCACTTGGGGCACCGATCATCCACTGTTCCGGCCCCATCCAAAATCCCGCCTCAGGATCATGCAGTTGTGCACGCCCCGGTCCTGGCACGGCACCCAGCAGCTTTTTCAGGAGTTTATGGCAGTCGGCCTCTTTCCCCCGGCGTGCGGCGACAGAGGCCAGCGACAACCCGTCATTTTCGGAAATGGTGATGTGATCGTATTTGTCGACCCGTGGCTCGGTGCCACCAAGTGCCGTTTGTTTTACGAGATCATGCACGAAGCCGCTCCCCTTCTGGGTCTACAAAATGGGCGCTGACAATTTCGACCTGAACATCAATACCTGTCAGCGGACTTACCAGGCGCATCTTTTCACCCATTCGATTTGCACCGTCTTTAAGGAAACCCAACGCAATTGCATGGCCAAGGTTGGGTGAAAAACAGGCAGACGTTGCATAGCCCTGATCGTGTCCAGCATCCACCGGGCCTGTGGCATTCATCAAATGTGCGCCTGCCGGCACCGGGTCATCCGGATTCACGGGTCTGATGCCAACCTGTCGCACGTCACCCTCAGCGTTCAGCCCCTCTCTCTCGGAAAGGGTTGAGCCGATACTGTCTTTCTTTTTGCTTACCATCCGGCCCATACCAAGGTTCTGGGCTGTTGTGGTCCCGTTCAGTTCATTCCCCGCGGCATGACCTTTTTCGATACGCATCACACCAAGCGCCTCTGTGCCATAAGGTGTAACATCAAATTCCGCACCAACTTCGATAATCCGACGCATCAGCGCGTCTCCGTACGCCGAGGGCACCGCGATTTCATAGGCCAGTTCCCCACTAAAGGAGATACGGAACAGACGCGCCCGCAAACCACCACAAATGGTGATATTGGCGCAGGCCATGAACGGGAAGGCATCATTTGATATGTCCTGGTCGACGATCTTTTCCAACAGTTTCCTGCTGTTTGGTC
This sequence comes from Sulfitobacter sp. M05, assembly GCF_029285175.1. Taxonomy (GTDB): domain Bacteria; phylum Pseudomonadota; class Alphaproteobacteria; order Rhodobacterales; family Rhodobacteraceae; genus Sulfitobacter. Next base: position 75,687 of record NZ_JABEDH010000008.1, read on the forward strand.
CGGCGACGGCATATTGCGCCCATGCTTCGGTCGTGGAAATCAACTGTACGTCCATATCCGGAAACAGGCATTGGCGTACGAATTCCATATGACGGTAGACGGGCAGGGCATTTGCAGTGGTGGTCGTGACTACGAAATGATCTTCGGCCAATCGTGCAGCGGTGCCGTCGTCCATTGCAATCCCGTCCTCGCGCAGCATCAGACCATAACGTGTCTTGCCGACGGCGAGTTTTGCAAAACCGTTGCAGTAAATCTTGTTCAGGAAGTCCGCCGCGTCAGCGCCCTGCACATCCACTTTGCCCAATGTCGTGACATCGCAAACACCAACAGATTTGCGGGTCGCCAAGACTTCGCGGTCAACGGTTTCTCGCCAATGGGTTTCGCCTGCACGCGGGAACCATTGCGCGCGCAGCCAATTGCCGACCTCGACAAAAACCGCACCTTGTTCTTCGGCCCAACGATGCGATGGGGTCAGGCGTTTGGGGTGAAACTCTTGTCCGCGATGCCGCCCCGCCAAAACGCCAATCGCTGTGGGCGTATAGGGGGGACGAAAGATCGTTGTGCCAACTTCAGGGATCGCCTTGCCCGCCAATTCGGCCATGATCGCAAGACCACCCATGTTTGATGTCTTGCCCTGATCAGTGGCCATGCCAAGCGTGGTATAGCGCTTCAGGTGTTCAACCGAACGGAAACCTTCCTGATGGCTCAACTTCACATCCTTGACGGTCACATCGTTTTGCAGATCCAACCAAGCGCGGGAACATCCCTCAACATACCAGAACGGCTTGAGATTTACGGGCGCATCTTCAGCCTGCGGCGTTGCCGGAAGCCGCCCCTTGAGGCCAAGCGCCTTTTGGGCAGCGGCGGCCCCGGACGTCAGAGCGGCATAGGTCGAAAATGCTCCATTGGCGGCTCCGGCCACCGACATGCCGGGAGGCAAGGCACCGCCTGGAACAAAGGCGGCAATGTCTTCGTTCCACGCAGGGCGCCCGCGTTGGTGGCAGGTCATATGAACGTTGGGGTTCCAGCCCCCCGCCATGCCAAGCGCGCCACATTCCAGCACCCTCATGGTGCCATCCGCCAGCTTCACTTCGGCGAACGCAAGCCCAAGGCGGCCCTTCGTGTTCACGACTTCGCCGTGCAGAACTTCGTAATCGTGACTACGCGGTGCATCGGCGCGCACGTCCACCACAGCAGAGATTTTCACGCCTTTTGCATGAAGGTCTGCCGCCGTGCGATGGCCGTCATCGTTATTGGTGAATACCGCGACACGCTGGTCCGCCGCGACAGCGAACCGGTTGGCATAGCTGCGGATGCTGGAAGCCAGCATTATACCGGGACGATCATTGTTTTCGAATGCGATGGGCCGCTCAATTGCACCGGCGGCAAGCACAGTTTGTTTCGTATAGATCCGCCATAACACCTGTCGGGGTTTGCCTACCTCTGGGGTTGGCAAATGGTCACTAACGCGCTCAACAGCGCCATAAATACCGTGGTCAAACGCACCGATAACAGTGGTGCGAGACATCAGGCGCACATTGGGAAGATTGGCAAGTTCCGCAACTGTGGCCGCAGCCCAATCCGCCCCTGCCGCATCATCAATGCTAAACGTTTCGCTATTGAGCCGGCCACCCATGCGGAAATCTTCATCCGCGAGAATAACATTTGCCCCCGCCCGACCAGCGGTCAGAGCCGCCATCAGCCCCGCCGGCCCCGCGCCGATGATCAGCAGATCACAGTGCAAGAAACCTTTGTCATAGACATCCGGATCATCCTGTAGAGAAAGCGAGCCCAGACCGGCGGCCTTGCGAATAATCGGTTCGTAAATCTTTTCCCAAAAGGCAGCTGGCCACATGAAAGTCTTGTAATAAAAACCGGCAGCCAGAAAATTTGAAAACCGATCATTGATCGCCAGCAGGTCAAACCGCAAAGACCCAAGCCTGTTCTGACTGTTGGCACTTAATCCGTCGAACATTTCGATTGTCGTGGCGCGGGTGTTGGGCTCTTGGCGTGCGCCGTTGCGTAGCTCAACCAGTGCGTTAGGTTCCTCGGATCCAGCACTCAGCACCCCGCGCGGGCGGTGGTATTTGAACGAACGCCCCATGAGGCGTACGCCATTGGCCAACAAGGCAGAAGCAAGAGTATCGCCGGAATGAGCCGTATAGGACTTGCCGTCGAATTTGAATTTACAGGTGGTCGTGGTATCAACCTGGCCGCCCTGAAGTCTGTTTTTCTGGGTCATGTGCTGCGCCCACGTTTACGGGCCACATCGCGGGCCATTTCAACTTTGGAAATTTCATGGGTCACAGTGTTACGTGTCACCACCAGCCAGGAACGATCTCCGGCCTCATGAAACCACAATTCTTCGTGCCACCCAGCCGGATTTTCGCGCAGGTAGCCATATTCGTAAAAGTCGCGGGCAGCGGTCTGTGATTGCCAGTCGGGTCGGTCAATCAGACGGGCATCGCCCAGATAGGTGAATTCGGCACTGTCGCGGGGGCCAAGAAGGGGGTGGTTGATAATCATCTATCGCACCTCAATGCAGATTGGGCTGGTTGCCCATGCCTTTTTCATCAATCATCCTGCCCTTTTCGAACCGGTCAAAACGATATGCTGTTGCAGTGGGGTGGGGGGCGTCTTTTGCCAGTAGATGGGCAAAGCAATAGCCCGATGCCGGCGTCGCCTTGAACCCGCCATAACACCAGCCACCGTTAAAATAGAGCCCTTCGGTTTCAGTCCGATCAATGATGGGTGACCCGTCCATGGACATGTCCATAATGCCGCCCCACATCCGCAACAGCCGGGCGCGTCCGAAGGACGGGAAAATTGCCATGCCCCCTTCACAGACATCTTCGACGACAGGCAGATTGCCGCGCTGCGCGTAGGAGTTATAGCCGTCTATGTCACCGCCAAACACCAGCCCACCCTTGTCCGACTGGCTGCAATAAAAATGGCCAGCGCCAAAGGTGATGACGCCGGGCAACACCGGTTTGAGACCTTCGGAAACAAACGCCTGCAAGACATGGCTTTCCATTGGCAGCCGCATTCCCGCGTGCGACATCAGCCGGCTTGAGGAACCCGCGACCGCGCACCCAACCTTGCCCGCGCCAATAAAGCCGCGGGTCGTTTCCACTCCGGTGCATTTACCGTTTGCGATTCTGAAACCGGTCACTTCGCAATTCTGGATGATATCAACGCCGTGACTGTCAGCACCGCGCGCATAACCCCAAGCAACCGCATCGTGACGCACGGTGCCACCGCGATGCTGCGCTAGTCCGCCCTTGATAGGGAAACGCGCGTCGTCGGTGTTCAGGAAAGGGTAACGCGCCTTGATCTGTTCGGTACTCAGCATCTCGGCATCAGCACCATTGAGGATCATGGCATTGCCTCGGCGCGTAAAAGCATCACGCTGAGCATCGGAATGGATCAGGTTGAGAATGCCGCGCTGGCTTATCATGGCATTATAGTTGAAGTCCTGCTCTAGCCCTTCCCACAGCTTAAGCGAAAATTCATAGAAGGGTTCATTTCCATCAAGCAGGTAGTTTGACCGGATGATCGTGGTATTACGTCCAACATTCCCGCCACCGATCCAGCCCTTTTCAAGAACCGCAATACGTTTCTGGCCAAACTCCTTGGCCAGGTAATAGGCCGTGGCCAGACCGTGCCCACCTCCGCCGATGATCACAATGTCATAAGCCGCCTGCGGCTCGGGATCGCGCCACGCTGGCTGCCACCCTTTGTGGCCAGTTAACGCCTCTTTGATAACCCGCAGTCCTGAGTAGCGCATTTTAGACATCCCCTTTGCCCTAAGTCTAAGAAGAAGCACAAAATTGTCAGTCCGAGTTTGGACAGATTTCTTTGCAGATACGACAATGCTACCTGGAACTTGGAGCCCCCCTTACACATTGGTAAGAAAAAAACTTGATTGAGGGGAAAATAACGCCAAACTGCTCGAGAATGCATGCAAGCGGTCAATAGAATCGCTCTGCATTCCGGCGGTTCGCGACTGACGAAGCGTCCAATGCGCCGCACTGGGCGCAACCAACTAGGGAGTTTACAAATGATTAAGATGACCAAAGCTTTGACAGCTGGTGCCTTGGCGCTGATGTCGACGACCGCATTTGCCGCAGACAGCAGCGACCCCATTGTTATTCCGATCCACAACTGGTCAAGCCAGATTGTGATGTCCAATGTTGTGGGCCAGATTCTGGAGGAAAAAGGCAACAACGTTGAATACGTCACCACGGACAGCCAAGCGGTGTATGAATCCATTCGTCTGGGTGACGTCACCATGGAACTTGAAGTTTGGGAGGGTGCCTTTGGCGCGTCCTTCCGTGCCGCATTGGAGAAAGGCGGTATCGTTGATGTGGGTGACCACAATGCCGTCACGCGCGAAGACTGGTGGTATCCAATGTGGACCAAGGACGCCTGTCCCGGCCTGCCATCATGGGAAGCGTTGAACGATTGCGCGGCCATCTTTGCAACGGCGGAGACCGGCGAAAAGGGCCGTTATCTTGATGGTCCTGTGGATTGGCTTAAGCATGGTCAGGAGCGCGTTGCCGCACTCGACATGGATTTTGTTGTGGTAAATGCGGGCTCTGCGGCGGCGCTATGGGCCGAAATCGGTGCGGCGGAAGCGGATAAGCGCCCCGTTGTGGTCTTTAACTGGACCCCCAATTTCGCCGAGGCTGTTTGGCCTGGTGAATTTGTCGAATTCCCTGCCTGGGAAGATGGTTGTGACAAAGATCCAGCCGTGGGGCCAAACCCGGATGCGCTTTATGATTGCGGCAACCCTGCAACTGGTTACCTGAAAAAAGCGGCCTGGGATGGCATGGAAGCAAAGTGGCCGGATGCTTATGCAGTTCTGGAAAAGATCAGCTTTACCAACCCGCAAATCGCACAAATGGCAAAGCTCGTTGATATTGACGAACTGGAGCCCGAAGACGCAGCGGCCCAATGGTTGGAAGGCAATAAAGACGTTTGGGAAGCGTGGATCAACTAGGATTCAACTGATCGTTTGACACTCAACCCCCGTTCGGTCCTGCCGGACGGGGCAATTTATCCTAAGGATTACCATGCCAACCGATACCCCCGTCATCTCTTGTAAGAACGTCTGGAAGATTTTTGGTAAAGATCCCCGAGGCTATCTGGATAGCATGCAACCGGGGACGAGTTTCGATGATATGCGCGCCGCCGGCTATATCGCAGGCGTCAAGGATGTTTCCATCGACGTTCACCGTGGCGAAATGCTGGTGATCATGGGGCTTTCGGGCTCCGGCAAATCGACGCTGGTACGGTGCTTTTCGCGGCTGCATGACATCACTGGTGGTACAATTGATGTAGAGGGACAAGACATTATGTCGTTGCCCGAGAAAGAGCTGATCGACCTGCGGCGTTCCAAAATGGGGATGGTGTTTCAGTCGTTCGGGTTGCTGCCACATCGGACTGTTCTGGAAAACGTAGCTTTCCCGTTAGAAATGCGGGGTCAAGATAGACACACCCGCCGTGAACGCGCGCTGGAAGTCGTAAAACTGGTCGGGCTAGAGGGGCGCGAGGAATATTTCCCACGCGAGCTTTCTGGTGGCCAGCAACAACGCGTTGGTATTGCCCGCAGTCTGGCGATTGAACCCGATATCTGGTTTCTTGATGAACCGTTCAGCGCGCTTGACCCGCTTATCCGTAAGGAAATGCAGGATGAATTCCTGCGTTTGCAGCAGATGTTGAACAAATCCATCGTCTTTATCACCCACGATTTTGACGAAGCGCTGCGCCTTGCCGATCGTATCGCAATTATGAAAGACGGTGCCGTCGAGCAATGTGACACACCCGACCGCATTGTCCTGAACCCCGCCACCGAATATGTGCGCAAATTCACCGAAGACATCGACAAGGCGCGGGTTATTCATGCCGGTGCCTTGGCAACAACGGATAACAAAGGCGAGGGCGCGCCGGTTGACGCCAAGGCCACTGTACATGACATGGCGCGCATGTTGGTAAGCGATGCCCGCGACACCATTCCGGTGCAGCGCGACGGCCAAATTATCGGAGCGCTGGCGCGCAAGGCCGCTTTGGACGTCCTGCTTGGGGATGATAAATGAGCGACAATGTAGACAGGGCGCAAAAGCAGGTTGCAGCGCCCCAATTCGGCACCGCCACTATTGCGTTTGCTATGGTGGGCTTGGCCGTTCTTCTGACCTTGGTTCAATATGCTGGGGCATTACCTGAGTGGTTGCACCGCGTCCCCGAAGCTCTGGTACCGAATTTTGCAGGCTGGCTGGATGCGATTTTCTCTTTTGTAAAAGATGATCTGGGATTGCTCGCCCTTACCCGATTTCTGACCGAAGGGTTGGAATGGCTGCTTGATGCATCTGCCAACATATTTTTTGGCAAACGGCGTTGGCCAAATATCGGACCGATCCCCTGGACGGCGCTGGCCGCTGCCGTAGCGGTTGTTGGCTATTATCTTGGTGGCTGGCGGCTGGCCCTTATGGGCGGAGGCACATTTATCTGGACCGCCCTGATTGGCCAGTGGAAAATTGCGATGCAAACCCTTTCGGTGCTAGCGATTGCTGCCCCCCTTGCCTTTGTCATCGGATTATCGCTTGGGATCGCGGCCTGGAAATACGCCTGGGTTGACCGGGCCATCAAGCCGATCCTGTCGGTATTGCAAACATTGCCATTCTTTACCTATCTGCTGCCGGCTGTGATCTTTTTCAAAGTGGGGCCAACCGCGGGGGCTGTGGCGACAACAATCTATGCCATTCCACCTATGATCCTGATGACCACTTTGGGGCTGCAAAAAGTATCTGACGAGGTTGTAGAAGCCGGCAAGATGAGTGGCTGCTCCAAGTTCCAGATGCTGCGTTACGTCTATTTGCCCTCAGCGCGCACCGAAATCCTTGTTGGTGTGAATCAGGTGATCATGCTCTGTCTTGCTATGGTGGTCCTGACCGCCTTTATTGGGATGCCGGGCTTGGGTGCCAAATTGCTGGCGATGATGGGCAGTTTCAAATTGGGTCGTTCTTTTGAGATCGGCGTGACGATTGTATTACTTGCAGTGACATTGGACCGGATGTCCAAGGCATGGGTTATCAAACAGCCCGAGCATTTCGAGCGGGATACACCTTTCTGGAAACGGCATCAGATGTTGTTGTTGGGATTGGTCTTATTTGTCTTTTTCACTTTGCTGTCATGGGTGATGCCAATTGCTGGAGAAATTGGTCGGGGTCAGGATTTCTCTCAGGGCAAAGAACTGGATAACCTGATCAAGTGGTTTCTGAATATTGACTGGGTCAAAGCGACCACCGGATTTTTGCGCGCGTTCCTGAATGTGAAGGTATTGATCCCGTTCCGTAATTTTATGCTGTCGATCCCGACCCCTGCGTTCATACTTTTGGTTGCGGCCTTTGCATTGGCGCTGGCTGGGCGAAAACAGGCGATTTATGCACTGGTCTTCTTTGGTTTTGTGGCCCTATCGGGGTGGTGGGACCGCGCGATCATCACACTTTATTCCGTTACCGCAGCTGTTGCACTGGCCGCCTTGATCGGCCTGCCCATCGCGATCTTGGCTGCACGATCAGAGGCTTGGGCCAAGAGGATGCTCTTGATCTGTGATACGGCGCAGACGTTCCCCAGTTTTATTTATCTGATCCCTGCAATCATGCTTTTTGGAATCACCGACATCGCCGTGATCTTCTCAATCCTGGTTTTCGCAATGGTGCCGCTAATCCGCTATACCATTGAAGGGTTGCGTACTGTACCGCCCGAGATGACCGAAGCCGCTGATATGTCGGGGGCGACCAGTTGGCAAAAGCTCTGGAATGTACAAATCCCGCTTGCTTTGCCGACCATGGCGGTTGGATTTAACCAGGCGATCATGTTTGCGTTTTTTATGGTCATCATTGCGGCCTTTATCGGGACGCAGGATCTGGGGCAGGAGCTTCAACGCACATTGGCGGGAACCGATTTGGGCAAGAACTTTGTGCTGGGTATATGTGTTGCTTTGATGGCGCTTACCTTTGACCTCACCATCATGAAATGGGCCGCAGACAAGAAGCGCGCCATGGGACTAACTTAGAGTACCTATCAGTAATACCCATTCAGGTCGGCAATTTGGTTTCCCGTCGCGAATGCCCAATTGTTGCGGGCCGCCAGTTGGCAATCCAGTGCGGCCCTTAAAATAATCGTTCAACGGCTTGTGAATATTGTCATCCAGAATACTACCTGACGGTATCCTCACATCATTATGCGTGGGTTCTCAAGGATCCCTGCAACCCGGTAATCTTGATTATGTTATAAATTTAGCAGTTATGCCAGTGCGCCGGCGCATTCCACATCTGAGAAATCCGCATGGTCTGTCAAATAACTTTCACAAACCCGTGCCATCCAGCCCGTACATTGCCACACCAACTGGCAGCAGGCCATTTCAGTCTATTCAAAGGAAATCCGTCATGGACCACCCATCCCTTCAAGATATCTCATGGGACGAATTCGATGAACATCGCGACCCGCGTCCGGCGGACAACGGCTTTGATCAAGTTGTAGAACGGGCCGTTTCACGTCGTGGCTTTTTGAGCGGCATTCTGGCCTTTGGTTCCGGTGCTGCGGTTTTTGGCAGCGGTGTTCTTGGGTCCTCCACATCGGCGCGTGCGCAATCCGCCGGCTTTCCTTTCGAGCCCATCGGAATTTCCACCGACAGCGATATCCACGTACCTGCGGGTTACCAGTGGAAAACACTGGTGCGTTGGGGCGATCCGCTGTTTTCAGACGCAGCCAACAGCTATTCCGCAGACACCGGCGTGTCACTTGAAAAATCCGATCGGGTATTCGGCGAGAACACCGATGGCATGGAGCTGTTCGAAATTGAGGGCAAAGAGGTTCTGGTTGTTAACTCGGAATATGCAAATCCCAAAATCAACCTGCCTGCGGCCTCCGAAGGTACACCGCGTACTGCAGATGAGGTTTCCCTGCTAAAGAACATTCAAGGTGTCACGGTGATGGAAATCGCACAGGATGCCGATGGCTATAAACCGGTCATCGACAGCCCGCTCAACCGGCGTATCACCCATGAGACCCAGATGACCATAGACGGGCCGGCCGCGGGTTCCGATCTGTTGAAAACCAATGCGGATCCCGCCGGGCTTTCTCCGAAGGGGACGATGAACAACTGCGGGTCGGGCAGAACGCTTTGGGGCACCTACCTGACTTGCGAAGAGAACTTTAACGGCTATTTCGGAGCCACGGGCAGCTATGAGGTAACCGATGGGCTTGCGCGCTACGGCATTGGTGGCAAAAGCCGCTATGCCTATGAAAAGTTCGACGACCGGTTCGACCTCAGCACGGAACCAAACGAGCCCAACCGCCACGGCTGGGTGACAGAGATCGACCCGACAAACCCCAACAGCACCCCTGTTAAACACACCGCTCTGGGCCGTTTCAAACACGAGAACGCCGAAATGGTAACCGCCAAAGACGGGCGTGTTGTGGTCTATATGGGTGACGACGAACGGGGCGAATTCATCTATAAATATATTTCCAATGATGTCTGGGTAGAAGGCGGGCCAACGCAGAACCTGCTGTCAGAGGGCACACTCTATGTTGCGCGGTTCAACGATGACCAAAGCGGCGATTGGCTGGCCCTGACGCCGGAAACCACGGGCATGTCCGTCAATGACATTCTGGTGTTTTCACGTCTGGCCGGCTCCAAGGTCGGCGCGACCACCATGGATCGCCCGGAATGGATCGCCGCAAACCCGCTGCGTTGCGAAGCTTACTGCGCCCTGACGAACAACAAAAACCGCGGCGTCAAACCGAACGCCGGTGGTGATGCAACACCGGTTGGCGGCCCGAACCCACGCGAAACCAACAAATTTGGTCAGATCGTTCGATGGCGCCCGATGAGCGAGGATCACGGATCGGATCGTTTCACCTGGGACCTTTACGTGATGGCGGGCAACCCCACAGCCTATAACAACATCTACGCCGGGTCAGAAAACATCACCGAAGGGAATATGTTCAACTCACCCGACGGGATGGCCTTTGACACCACGGGCATGCTGTGGATCCAGACCGATGGCAACGATTCAAACGAAGGTGATTTCGAGGGTCAGGGCAACAACCAGATGCTGGTCGGCAATCCCGAAACCGGCGAAATCGCCCGTTTCCTGACAGCCCCAAAGGGGGCTGAAGTTACCGGCCTGTGTTGGTCTCTTGATCGCAAGGTCGCCTTTGTCGGCATCCAGCACCCCGGCGCAAGCTGGCCCGATGGCAACGGCAAACCACGTTCTTCGGTAATCGCCGTGTGGCGCGACAATGGCGACACCATCGGCTAACATCCAGTCGGGTATCAAGATTGGGGGGCGGCGCATTGCGCTGCCGCCCCCTGTCCCCCCCTTTGGCAAGCGCGGGGGATGGTATCTGAGGTCAATTGCGCGCCACAAAACACAAACGGTGCCCGTTAGGCTTTGGTCACCCCATCCATCGGCAACCCTCGTTTGGCGATGGCATTGCGCGTATCTATGACAGGACATCCCAACTTAAGAAGTGGCTCGTATTCAACCGCGTCGTGATCAGTTGCAATCACCACAACATCAAACCCGCCATCCGCAATTGCATCTACCGAAAGTGCCGTCTGCCCTTCAAACATCGCATAATCCCGCATCGGCGGAATGACCGGCACATGCGGATCAACAAAAGCAACCTCCGCACCCGCCTCGTCAAACAATTGCATCAAGCGCATCGCGGGGCTTTCGCGCATGTCTGAGACGTTTTTCTTATAGGCCACACCGACCAACAACACCTTTGCCCCGTTCAAACCCTTGCCTTTTTCAAGGTCCAAGACCTCGCGGGTGCGATGTACAATATGATGGGGCATGTTGGTGTTGATTTCGCCGGCCAATTCGACAAAACGGGTCGGCACGTCAAACGCGCGGGCCCGCCACGTCAGGTAAAACGGGTCAATCGGAATGCAATGCCCGCCAAGTCCGGGTCCGGGATAGAACGGCATAAACCCAAAAGGTTTGGTTGCAGCACCGTCGATCACCTCCCAAATGTCGATACCCATCTCGTCGTAGATCAGCTTGAGTTCGTTCACCAAAGCAATGTTCACCGAACGAAAAATGTTCTCGGTAATCTTTACGGCTTCGGCCACCGTCGGATTGGGCACTGTCACAACGGTTTCCACGACAGCGCCGTAAAAAGCTTCCATCATCGCCTGTGCGTCTGGCCCGTCGCCAGCAATCACCTTGGGAATGGTTTTCGTGCGGTAGGTCGCATTGCCGGGGTCTTCCCTTTCCGGGGAATAACCGACGAAAATGTCCCGCCCGATGGCGTGCCCACTTTCGGCCAGAAGCGGTTTCATCACCTCTTCGGTTGTGCCCGGCCATGTGGTCGATTCAAGCACCACCAAAGTGTCTGGCGTCATGTGTTTGGCAATCACCCGCGCGGTATCTTCGACAAAGGAAAGGTCAGGTTCCCGGTGCTGGTTCAACGGCGTGGGCACGCAAATCACCACGACGTCACATTCTTTGATCCGGCTAAAGTCAACCGTCCAGTCCGACAGGTCTGCCGTTGCTTCGATATCTGCATCCGATACCGCCTCGATATAGCTGTGACCGCTATAAAGCTTGTCGATCTTACCGGCATCCACATCAAAGCCGATCACGCGGTATCCGGCCTTGGCCGATGCATTGGCGAGTGGCAGCCCCACATAACCAAGGCCAACAATCCCGATGGTTGCATCGATTTTTTTCAGTTTCTCAAGAAGTAACATCAGAATTTCCCTGACAGTCCGCAATATCGTCTGGCGCCCGGCCAATCCGGCAGACCGTCAGCGCCTTGATATAGGTATTCGCGCGGCTTTTGCCACCCCTGCCCTGCCCTGTGGGTCTGTGCATGTATCCATCGGGCATACACTGAACTGCCCGCGGGCGGCGGGTCACTCAGCCGTCAGATCATCCTTTGCGCAGGATCGAGGTCACCGCCCGCAACACCGGATCGGCGCTTCTGTCCGCCGCATGGACAAACAGCACGCGCACAGCCTTTTCGACCTCCATCAGGATATCCACCTCGCCGGCATCTACAGCAGCCCGCGCAGTATCAGCATGAAGCAACCCGATCCCGACCCCGCCAGCGATCAATGTGCGTGTCACACTTTCCCGGTCAATCTGGATTGTTTGTTTCGGGCGCAGATTATGGGCGCAAAACAATTTTTCGATCGCCAACCCGCAGCAGGTGCCAGAATTCGGTACGATCCAGACCTGACGCACAAGGCTGTGCCAATCCAACGCCTGACCCTTGGGAACAAGTCCGGCAGGTGCTGCCAAATAGGTTCCGAAGCGGGCCGTTTCGATGGTCACCAAATCCGCCTCCAGATCCTCACTTGTCACGCAGAAACCTGCGTCCAGATCCCCTGCCCTCACGCCGGTCAAAACCTCAGGCGATGTTGCATGAATCAGATTTACGTCCACCTGCGGGTAATGCTCGGCCAAAGCAATCATCAACGCCCCCACCCCATCGCCGGGAGCGTTTGCCGCACCGGCCAACCGGAACGGCCCCGCCACGGTTCCCCGCATCTGTACCGCTTCGCGGATCACTGCGGCATGAGCCTGAAGGGCCTTCTGTGACGCATTCAGGATTGCGCGACCCTCAGTGGTCAATTCCATCCCGCGCGTTGTCCGCTCGAACAGCGTCAGCGCCAATATCTCTTCCAAAGCTTTGATTTGCGCACTGACCGCTGGCTGGCTGAGGTTCAGCTTTTCTGCCGCCCGCGTAATGCTGCCGGTATCGGCAACCGCTGAAAACGTCCTCAGCTGGTGAAAATCCATCGGCCTATACCCCTATAAACGCCCCAGAATGTGCCACCAAAGAATATCAAGCGGCAATAACACCAGCACCGTTAGGGCGAACATTACCAAACACAGCTTTGTAATGACACCAAGAGACAGGTTCGCGATTTCTTTGGCGACAATCAACGGCGGTGCCTGATAGGGCAGCAGCGGCGTTGAAAACGCAATCACCTGCGCCATCAATACGGTGCTTAACCCAAGGCCGGAAAACCCTGCCAGCGTTTCCGCCAGCGGTGTCACAATGACCGGCACTGTGGCGACATTTGTGAGTGTTGCAATCACAGCAGAGAAACCGGCCACAAGGCCAATGCCTTGAAGCTTGCCCGTGACATCGGGCAGGGCTTTGGCGGCCTCGGCGAGTGCATCACCAACCCCTGCGTCTGCAATAATCGCGCCGACGCCCAGAAAACCCGCCAGAAACAACAATCCGCCTAGACCGATGTCCGTTTTCAGACAGGTCGGGCTGACCAGACCGGAGTGTGGCACCAAACAAACAAGCGCTGCGGCCATGCCAATCCAGGCCGGTGAAATACCGTGAATCCCATCCGTCAGCCAAAGGCCCAAGGTGACCATCAACACAAAACCAAGACGTTTAGCCGCTGGTGACAGCCGTGGCGGGGCGGCACGTTTTATCTTCTGCGGCGCCGGTGCCGGAAACAGCAAGGGCACAACAATGATCAGACAGAGTGCCTTTAGCATACCCAGCACAGGAAAGTGCAAAAGCAGGTAGTTGAAATAGGAAACCCGCAGGCCATAAATTGCCTCGGCTGAACCCGAAAGGATCATATTGGGCGTATTCGCCGGCAGGATCGCAAACGCCGGCAGAAATGTCCCGAAGGCCGCGCCCAGCAACATCCCCGTTCGCCCGTTGCTGCCAGTTTCATATCCGGCTTCTTCCACCAGCAATCCCACCACAGGTAGCAAGATCATCAACCGCACCATCGCAGACGGCAGGACAAAAGCCAGCAGCACGCCTGCAAGGACACAGCCCGCCACAGCCATACGGTAGCTTTGACCCAGAAACCGGCCGACAAGGGGCGACACTGACTGCCCAAGGCCCGTATGGGTCATCGCAGCGCTGAGAACCAACCCGGCAAAGAACAGCCAAAACGTCGGCGAAGTAAATCCCGAGAACACCACGATGGGCGCTGCCAACCCCAGAACCGACGCCACCAAGATAAACAACAGCGCGGTCCATGCTTCGGGCACAATTCCCGTCGCCCAAAGCGCCAGACAAACAGCCGCCAGAATAACGGGTGCCGCAGGTGCCCCGGGCAGGATGTACTGGGCAAACAGCACACTGGCCCCGGTGACGCAAAACACAACCATCCACTTGAAGAAAGACGGCCAGGGAAAGGGCGCGGAATTTATCGTATCCGCCGGTACATTCAATCGATGTGTCATGCCGCGTAAATGTCAGGGAATTTCAAAGAATTCCAATCGTGATTTCCGAGGGTCATCCTCATCAAAACCGAGGGGCATGGCCCCTACCGGCTCCGTCGGGGGCGCAATCGCCCTGCCCTGCCTGATTGTCCCACAATATTGCGGTGGAACCTAAGTCGATATTCACCTATCCACCGTGATGCCGACAGCACCCCAGTTACCGACAGAGACTTATTGCCATGACCGACAATTTCGACGCCCAAAAGACCCAGACCGCGGATTGGTTTCGCCAGCTGCGTGATGACATCGTAAGTGCGTTTCACGCATTGGAAGACCGCCACCCGTCGGAGGCCCCCGCGGGCCGTGTCGAAGTGCGCAAAACCAAGCGTAGCGCGGAAGACGGATCGGACGCAGGCGGCGGTGAAATGAGCGTCATGCGCGGCGGCAGAGTGTTCGAAAAAGTCGGGGTGAATATCTCGACCGTCCACGGCACACTTGGCGAACGCGCACAATCCGCAATGGCGGCCCGAAAGGGCATCCCGGGAATGGCGGATGATCCGCGGTTCTGGGCATCCGGCATTTCCCTCGTGGCCCACATGCAGAACCCGCATTGCCCGGCGGTACATATGAACACCCGCATGTTCTGGACCCCGCATGCCTGGTGGTTCGGCGGCGGTGCCGACCTGAACCCATGCATCGAATATGATGACGACACCGCCCATTTCCACGCGGAAATGAAGAACGCCTGCGACCCGCATGGCGAAACGCTCTATGACGAGCTAAAGAAATGGGCCGATGAATATTTCTATATTCCGCACCGCAAGCGGGCACGCGGCGTTGGTGGCATTTTCTATGATGACCGGAACACAGGTCACTGGGCCGCGGACTTCGATCTGACCAAAGATGTCGGCAGTGCCTTTCTACCTGCTTTTGTGCCGCTGATTGACAAGCGCCACAGCACCCCTTGGTCAGAAGCAGACAAAGACACGCAGCTGCGCCACCGCGGGCTTTATGCCGAATACAACCTCGTCTATGATCGTGGCACTAAATTCGGGCTGGAAACCGGCCATGACCCGGACGCCGTTTTGATGAGCCTGCCACCGATGGCTAAATGGTACTAGCTAACAGACAGGGCGCGGCACAAACTGCGGCACACAGCGACGGATTAAATTGCCAACCAACGGGCACCGGATTGACAGGAACGCGCCCGCGATGCCAAAAACTTTGGATCACTTGCAACCACGCGCGTCCTGTGTGCAAACGGTGTTTTTTACAGGGGTGGTTCTGGCCCTCCCTTTGCTCTGACCTGAAAGTCTGCTGATGAATATGCTCAAGATCGTTGCGGTACCCATGCACAATGAGGGGCGCAAGTTTGTTGCAATCTTTGCCGCTATCACTGCTGTACTTTTCTTTGTCTGGGCACCGCTTTTCTGGCTGGGTGTTGGCGCAACAGTCTGGTGTTATTACTTTTTCCGAGATCCGGTGCGAGTCATTCCGCAACAGGAAGGATTGGTTATCTCGCCGGCTGACGGGGTGGTTTCCTTGATCGAGGATGTCGCCCCCTCCCCCGATCTGGGACTGGGTGACGAACCGCTGACCCGGGTGTCGGTGTTCATGAACGTCTTTAACTGCCATGTGAATCGCGCGCCCATCGCCGGTAAAGTGGTCAATATTGTCTATCGGCACGGAAAGTTCCTGAACGCCTCGTTGGACAAGGCAAGCGAACATAACGAACGCAACAGCCTTACCATCGAAACCGACGAAGGTGTCCGCATCGGTGTTGTGCAAATCGCGGGCCTTGTGGCGCGCCGGATCGTTTGCTTCGTGCAAGAAGGCAGCCTGCTGGGGGCCGGTCACCGGTTCGGGTTGATCCGCTTTGGAAGCCGTCTGGACATTTACCTGCCCAAGGGGGTTTCACCACTGGTTTCAGTCGGACAAACCGCCGTCGCAGGGGAAACCATCCTTGCCGATCTGCGCGACCCGACACGCCAGCGGCCCGGTGTTCCTGAATGAGCCATACGTCGAAAATCAAGCTGCGCCATATCGTGCCAAGCGTGGTTACTGTATTTGCCATCTGCGCCGGTATGACCTCAATCAGAATGAGCCTTGAGGGCCGTCTGGAAGTGGCACTATATTTTATTCTGTTGGCTGTTTTTCTAGACGCCGCTGACGGGAAACTGGCGCGTTTTCTTGATACCGCAAGCCCCTTTGGCGCTGAACTGGATACGCTGGCAGATTTCTTTAACTTCGGGATCGTGCCGGGGGTGCTGCTGTATCACACCCTCTATATGAACACTCATTATGCCAATCTGGGCTGGCTTGCCTCCTTGGTTCTGGCGGTCTGCTGTGCCCTGCGACTGGCGCGGTTCAATCTGGCGCTGGACGACAGCGATGTTTCGCTGAAAAAGGACGAGTATTTCGTCGGCGTGCCTGCCCCCGCGCTGGCTTGTCTCGCGTTGATGCCGGTATTCATGTACCTGCACGGCTGGGAAAACTCTGATTTTCCAATCCTGCGGGCGTTCTATATCATCGGTGTTGGCCTTTTGGCCGTCAGTACCGTGCCGACCTATTCTATCAAACACGCCAGCATCAAACGCAGCCATCTGCCCATTGTGGTGATTGCTGCCATGGTGCTTGTGGTCTGCCTGATGGTCTATCCTTGGCCCACATTGATCATCGGCAATTGCCTGTACCTCACATCCCTGCCGTTCTCCTACAGAGCCCAAACCAAACGCAGCGCGACAGGCGGCTAGTACCCAAGGGCACAGCCGTCCTTGCGCGGATCAGAGCCGGCGATTAGCACCCCGGCCTCGTGATCTATTTCGATGATCTGGCCGCCGCCAATCGGAGACGTGGAAAACGCCGCAGAGTGCCCCTTGGCAATCAACCCGTCCAAGACTCCCTGCCACAACGTCGGCTCAACCTCCAAAGAGCCGTCCGGCTTCCAGAACACACGCGGGCTGTCCAGTGCTGCCTGTGGGTCCATGCCGAAATCAACCATATTGCTGATCACATGGGCATGGCCGCAGGGCTGGTAATGCCCGCCCATCACACCAAAGCAATAGCGGGGCTTGCCCCCTGCCATTGCCATCGCCGGAATGATCGTATGCAATGGGCGCTTGCCCCCCTCGATGGTATTGGGATGCCCCGCCATCACACGAAAACCGGCACCCCGGTTTTGCAGGTGGATACCGGTCTTTTCTGTGACAATCCCTGAACCAAACCCCTTGAAAACCGAGTTGATCAGCGACACCGCCATGCCATCGCGATCGACACAACTTAGATAAATTGTATCGCTTTGAAAATTCGGATCAACTGGCGGCAAATCAGTGTTGCGGCGGGCCGGATCAATCGTTGCGCGCAATCCCTTGTGCCAGGCCTTGTCGATCAGGGCCTCAACACTCACCCCCATGGTCTGCACATCGCCAATATGCGCATCTCGGATAGCATAGCCAATGCGCGCGGCTTCAAGCTCCAGATGCAAGCGCTCGACGCTATTTGGCGCAAAGGACGCAATGTCGAAACCTTCCAACAGGTTCAGGATAATTTGCGCGGTGATGCCTGTGCCATTTGGCGGCAACTCTGCCAGATCAATATCGCGGTATCCTGATGCCACAGGGGTGCAGGGATCGGCAACATGGTTGGCCAAATCCTCCTCGGTCATTACACCACCACGGCGGCGCAATTCGGCCACGATATCCGCGGCGACGCTCCCCTCATAGAAACCTCGCGCACCCTGTGCCGCGATTGTTCTAAGGGTCGTAGCCAATGCAGGAAGCCGATGTATCGTGCCCATATTTGGGGGCCGACCATCGATCAGGTAATGTTTGCTGCCTGCCCCCTGTTCCATCAGCTTGACGGCGCAATCGCTCCAGTCCGACCAGACACGTGGATAGACAACAAAGCCCTCCTCTGCCGCGTGAATGGCCGGCTGCAGGGCAGCGTCCAACCCGATGGTCCCATGGCTTTCCAACAGGCTCTCCCAGCTCTTTACAACGCCGGGGACAGTCACCGCATGAGGAGAGGAATCGTCCATTTCCTGCCAGCCCTGTGCGCGCAGCATCTCGCTGGACAGGGCCGCAGGTGCCCGACCGGATGAGTTCAATCCATAAAGCGGTTTGCCAGGCTGCGAGATAAGGGCAAAACCGTCACCGCCAATGCCCGTCATTGCCGGTTCAACCACCGTCAGCACCGCCGCTGCTGTCACGGCCGCATCAACGGCATTGTCGCCCCGTTTCAGAACCTCCAGCCCTGCTTGTGTCGCCAACGGGTGCGATGTCGCCAAGGCACCATTTGCTGCATAAATCGGAGATCGCTTCGGCTCGTGGAAGTCACGCATCGGTTTAGGTCCTCTAATCGCTCTGCATCAAGCTATCCAGTCTTTAGAATAAAGAAAATGGATTACCAAGGGGTTTCACTTTATTGAATTTAATCAAGTGCTTAACGTCAATCAAATCCGACGAACCGGGCCATTTCGTCAACTTCACGACGTATTGAAACCACATCATTCGCCGCAAAATCTTCGTTTGGCCACCCCAGTGCAACACAGGTCATGATCACCTGATCGTCTGGGATTTGTGCATGTTCACGAACGACGGGCGATTGCATGATCCCCTGCCCGTTGATCACCGCGCCCAGCCCACGCGACCAAGCGGCCAGAACCAAACCATAGGTCACCGCACCCAGATCGAAATGCGCAATCGTGCCCCCCTCAAGGGATTTGTCAAAAGTCACGACAATCGACACCGGCGCATCAAACTGACGAAAGCCGCGCATCACCCAATCCTGGCGCATCGCCTTGTCATCGCGGGCGATACCCATGGCGGCAAACAACTGCTTGGCGATTCCAACCTGCCGGTCCCGGTGTGGCCCTTCGTAGGCCCCATGATCGACAATCTCTCTGACCGGCGGGACACCTTGCATCATGCGGGTCGAATTCCCCTCGCGGATTTTCTCAAGCGGCTCGCCGGTCAGGACATGCAGATGCCACGGCTGCGTGTTCATCGAAGAGGGCGCGCGGTTGGCCAGCGCGATAATTTCCTCCAGCAGGGCGCGTGGGACCTTCTTGTCTTGAAACCCCCGGATTGACCGGCGCTCCATCATGGCCTGATCTAATTGCATTGTCGTTCCTCCCTGTTATCGGAAGTATGCTAGCCCCCGATCAGATCAAGAACCATCCGGCGGCCTTGTAAGTGACGTATCGTCACGAAGAACGCCCCCTACCCTTTCTCCAGCTTGGCCTGAAGGTCCAGCATCAGGGCTTTTGCCATCTCTTGTGACAGACCCTTACCCCTGAATCTGATCACAAACCCATCATCTGAATTTTCCGCCTGCATGGTCACACCGGTTGATGTACGCAATGTGTCGCCACTCCAGCCGGTCTTTGGCGTTGCAGCACGGGGCCGCCCGCCACGGCTCGGGGCGTCCCCGGTGGATGATTGTTCGGCCAGAACACTTTCGATCAAGGTCAATTCAGATTTCGGATCCGTAACCTGCGCTGCACCCAGAACCTCGCGCAACCGGGTTTCAGCCCCGGTTCGCACCCCCTGCGCCAGCCTCAGCCCATCCTTCTCACGCAAGCTTTCGGGAAACTGAAGGACATCGCCCAAAGCTTCGAAGATCATCGCAAAAGATCTGATCTTGCTGCGTTTGGCTTTGGAAGCTGCCGCAAACATCTCTGCGACAGCGGCCTCTGTTGTGGGGAACGCCCCTTGCTGTGTGGCGATAACGGCAATGCGGCCGCGTTCATAATGGCTGAGGTCCTGCCGGATTTCGTTTTCCTCGACCATGGCAACAAAGGCGCCGCCAATCTGATCCGGATCACGCACAACCGCCTTGATCCGCGAAAACCGATCTTCTCCGGTGCGGGCCAACAGGTTCTGTTGGGCAATCAACCGCCGATAGCCTGACAAAAGGCCATAACGTTTGCCGCCTGCCGCGTTGGTTAAGACGTAGACCTCGACCGGCAAACGGAGCCCATGGGCCGCGATCGAATGCTGCAACTCATCCAGTGATTCAGCGTCCATCACGGTGCGATCCCGCTGCATCGACATGGCTTCGATTTCTGCCAGCGGGATTTCCTTGATCAGCCGCCCCTGACCTTCGGCATCGCGATAGGCGGCGGCTTCCGCCTCGTCTCGGCGCATTTCCGGTGTGCCGGCCTGAAGCGCGCCAGCCGTATCGGCGGCGACCTGCGCAATGGGCGCGGAAATTGGATGGGCAGGGGTTTCGCGGCGAAACTCCTCTTCGATCCGACCCAAGGCATCCGCCGAGGGGGCCTCTAGTTTACGTCGCTTGGCCATCGTTGCCCTCCTGCTCGTTCAACTCCTGAAGGTCGCGCCACCACGTCCCCAGCAGCACTTCCTTGACCTCTGCCCATGTCCGATCGAATGCTTCCCGACCACGTACATATGTGTCCCTATTGAACTCCCGATAATCGGCTTCGTAGATGCCGTTTACCTGTTCACCCGCCTGCCCGACCATGGCTGTGACCTCCTGCCGATAGGTGGTCATGAAGTCACCGAAATAGGCCTGAATGACATTCGCAAGGTCGGTTTGCTGGCTTGCGTCAAACCGGGTGATCAGGGCCCGCACCGCGTCCCATTCAAACTTCATCTCCGACAGCCCCTCCTGCCGCCTAATCCGGTTTTCGCCCTCTTCAATGCTGGCGAAGGTGGAATAGAGCATGTCAAAGAACCGGCCCGTCGAGTCAAACTCAAGAAAGGACGCACCAAGTGGCACCAACAGAATATCCGCCGCGGCCAATGCGTTGATTGTCAGATACCCAAGGGCAGGGGGCGTATCGAGCAGAATGATGTCATAATCATCAAGAATACCTTCGCTTTCCAATGCGTTGGTCAATGCGTCCCAAAGCGGCCAACTGCGCACCTGCATCCGCCACACCGGCACCTGAAACTCAGCCCAATACAAATTCAGCTGCGCACCAATCAGATCAATGTTTGGCCAATGAGTTTCCTGGATGAGGTTTCGCGGCGAAACCTCAAGGCTCTCTGTCAGAGTTTCGTCAAACGGCAACTCCGGCGTCCCTTTGGCGCGGCGCACCGTGTTCTCCGCCTGCAAGTGACGTGCGAAATCCTTGGCAATCAGGGGGAAAGCCGTCGACCATTCATCGGGGACATCCCCTCCCATGATTGATGTCAGCGACCCCTGGGAATCCAGATCAATGACCAACACGCGATAACCGTCCAGCGCCGCAGACATCGCGAGATGCGCACAGGTTGAGGTTTTGCCAACACCGCCTTTGAAATTCGCAACCGATACAATCTTGGCCGGCAGCCCCTCGGGACGCCAGGATTTATACTGTTTGTTCGAGGCACCTTCGGTGGCAAAATGTTCGCGCAGCGTCAGCACCTCTTCAAGCGTGAACCACTTGCTTCCTGCCTCACCAGTACCTTGTGGCAAATCAGGGTTTGCCTTGAGAACGCGACGCAAATGGGCTGGCGCGACGTCGATCAGATAGCGGCAGATTTCCCATGTGGAGAACCGGCGCAGCCGTTTTTTTCCGTCAGGCGCATATCCGCGCTTGGCCAGATCATCGCGCCCCTTTGCAGCAAAGGCCGCGGCTTTTGCGAATCGTGCAGTATCAATAGGCTCACCAAGGCGGCTCGCAGCCTTGGCCGGATCAATGTTGAAATAGGGGGGCGGGGGTGCTTTGGGTGTTAAGGCCATATGTCCTCTGGTATGTGCGCTGTTTTCACGCGTATTCGCGAGTTTATCGCACACTCTAGGCCGATTGGGAATTCCTTGGAAGGACTGTCGGCAAATTCATAAGCATAATAAATCAAACAACAAACTATGTAGTATCTTTCAGTATCTTTATGATGTTTGTTGAATATAATCTATTTATTTTCAGTTGGTTATAGGTGTTTGGGCGCCTAGTTACGGTAGCAAGGGTGCCGCTTTACAGTTTTTAAGGGACCCGGATACGGGAGGAAGCGCCCCGATTCGCGGTATAAGGGGGACCATGATGCAGGACCGGTCGAATTAGAGACTTTTTGAGCCCTGTTAGACCCTGTTGTTCGATTTGAGTG
The DNA here is from genome assembly GCF_029285175.1 of Sulfitobacter sp. M05. Classification (GTDB taxonomy): domain Bacteria; phylum Pseudomonadota; class Alphaproteobacteria; order Rhodobacterales; family Rhodobacteraceae; genus Sulfitobacter. The sequence goes on from NZ_JABEDH010000008.1 coordinate 97,966, forward strand.
AAATGCCTATCCTGTAGATTGGTACCTTTAGCTTGAATTCGCCGCCCTGGCTGCTCCCTATCTAGGGCACCTGTCTTTTCCTTGCCAGCAGGTTCCTTTTGGCCCATGATGCGGCATGATCGAAGAAAACTTCGGCGGGCAGGACGATGAGCAGGCAAAACAAGAGTGAAGATATTCCAAAAGACCGGTTAACGGGTGCCTTGCGGCGTGGGTCGGTTAAAAAGCACGTGGCAGCGATTCATGTGTCCGGCAAGCTGACGCTGTTGCAGCGCAAGCTGAGCAATGTTCTTTTGTTGAACGCCTATGACACGCTGACAACCGGTCAGGTTCATATGATCGACGCCCGCACCCTGTGCTTGATGATTGGTTATAACTCCAACGACATGGACACCCTCAAAGCGAGCCTGCGTGGCCTTGCAGAGACTGTTGCCGAATGGGACATGCTGGATGATCAGGGGCAACAGGAATGGGGTGTTTCCAGTTTGCTAAGCTACGCACGCCTTAAGGGCGGGGTCTGCGAATATGCCTATTCGCCGGCGCTGGCGGCAAAGCTGAACGATCCGGCGGTATTTGCGCTGATCAATTTGAATATTCAGCGCCGTTTCACCTCGGGCCATGCTTTGGCGCTTTATGAGAACTGCTACCGGTTTATCCGCACCGGCAGTACCGGCTGGTGGTCTCTTGATTTGTTCCGTCGGTTGATGGGAGTCGAGGACAGCGAATATTACGCGATCTACAAACATCTGAACGCCAAGATTATCAAAACCGCAGTTGCCGAAGTGAACAAGACGTCGAATATCGTCGTCACACCCGAGATCCGCAAACGGGGCAGGGCGGTGACCGATATCCGTTTCAAGATCAGCGAGAACCCACAGCTGGCGATTCTCGATCTGGATGACGGAACCGGTGTACGCCGGTCGGATGTATATGCCCGATTGCAGGCGCTGGGGGTAAGCGACCGATTGGCCCGCCAGTGGATCGCACAGCATGGCGAAGACCATATCGCCGAGAAAATCGCCTATGTGAGCCAACAGCGCAATGTGAAGAACCCTGTGGGATATCTTTCTGCCGCCCTCCGGGACGGGTTCAGCGCAGAGGCAAGGCCCGCCGCGGTCTCGACGTCACGCGCGAAGGATCTGGAACGTATTCGTGATCTGGTTGCGTCGCGCACACCAACCCAACGGGATGCGGACAGACGGTTGTTCATGTCAAAAATTGACTCGGCTGATGCCCTTGCCGATTTTGAACGGCATGGTTGGATGTCGGCGCTGAATACAGTCTCTATCAAGGCATTCTGGCAGGAAATGGTGCCGGACAGCTTTGACAGCCCGTCTTGATTGTCGGCAGTCGATAGACATCCCGCCAGCACAGTCATTACTGACGGGATGGTCGCATTAGTCTTTGAACACCGCAAGGCCCAGCCATTCGGCCACTACGGCGGGGGTCTCCTCCCCTTCGATTTCGATGGTCAGGATATTGGTCCGCAAGAGATCGGTCTTGCTGCGAGCCTTGACCTCTTTCAGGGTAAATCGGCCCCGCAACCGGCTACCGGCACGGACTGGCATCAGAAATCGTATTTTGTTCATACCATAGTTGATGCCCATGACCTGACCGGGCAACATCGCAAAACAATCATAGGCAAAGCGGCTGGCAAGTGACAACGTCAGGAACCCGTGGGCAATGGTGCCCCCGAAAGGGGTTTCAGCGGCCGCGCGTTCTGGATCCGTATGAATCCACTGCGTATCCTGAGTGGTTTGCGCAAACTGGTCGATCATCGGTTGATCAACGGTAATCCAGTTCGAAACGCCAACTTCGGTCCCAATTTGTTTTTCCGCTTCGGAAAGGGCAGTTTGCAAGGAGGACATCTGCGGCCTCCTTATGACGGGTCTGCGGCAACGCGCACCATGCGCTTGCCTTTGTTTTCGCCGGCAAGCAGACCGATCAACGCCTGCGGGGCATTTTCCAGCCCGTCAACGATGTCTTCTGTTACCTTGATCTGGCCAGTGCCAACCCAATGCTGCATCGCACGGATGCATTTTTCATCGTTATGCGCAAAATCCATCACGATAAAACCTTCCATCTTGAGGCGCTTAACCACGATCACACCTGGCAGGTTGCGCGGGCCGCTTGGGGCGTCGGTGTCATACTGGCTGATTGCACCGCAGCAGATCACCCGGCCTTTTTCATTCATGAAATTCAAAGAAGATTCCAGAATTTTCCCGCCGACATTGTCGAAATAGACATCGACGCCATTAGGGCAGGCGGCGGCCAGTTTTTTGCTTAGGCCAGCTTCGCGGTAATCAATACAGGCGTCAAAGCCGAGTTCATTCTCGACCCATTTGCATTTCTCCGCCCCGCCAGCGATGCCAACAACGCGACAGCCAAGCGCCTTGGCGATCTGGCCTACGTAGCCGCCAACGGATCCCGCCGCAGCTGAGACCAGAACCGTTTCACCTGCCACGGGGTTCCCGATCGAAAGCAACCCGTGATAGGCTGTTTTCCCCGCGATACCGTAGACCGACATAAGGTGCGAAAGAGTCTCTACCTTGGGCAGTTTCTGTACTTTGCGGGCGTTGGCTGTGATGTAGTCCGACCATGTTGCTTCGGCGGCGACAATATCTCCGATGGCCAGTCGCGGACTGTTGGATTCCATAACTTCGCAGACGGCGTAGGTTGGCATAGGGTCGCCGGCCTGAACTGCGGCGCGATAGGTCGCGCCCTTCATCCAGGACCGGTTTGCAGCATCGATTGACATCAATATGACGCGCAACAGGACTTCGCCGTCCCCCGCGACGGGCATTTCATTCTCTACCAAGGCGAAATGGTCCTGTGATAGGGCATCAGTGGGAAGTTCAGCGACGGTGATCTGGCGGTTTTGCATGGGATGTGTCCTATTGTGATGAAACAGAAAGAGGTGAAAGATGAAAGAGGCACGGCAGCACAGGTTTAGACCTGCCAAAGGTGCGGCGGATTTGTTGTTGATACGGCACGGCGAAACGCAAGCGGCGGTGCGCGGCGAGAGCTTTCCGATGATCGAAGGGCAGGGCGATCCGGCGCTGCGCCCTGAAGGAGAGGCGCAGGCCGCCGCGGTTGGCGAAAGGTTGAAAACAGAGCCTATCTCGGCTGTTTTCGTCACAACCATGCAGCGCACTCATCAAACGGCGGCCCCCCTGGCGCGGCATTTGGGTATCGTACCGAAGGTCGAGCGTGACCTGCGGGAGGTCTTCCTTGGGGATTGGGATGGCGGCGAATTCCGGTTTCGGGCGGCGGACAACGATCCTGCCATCCTGCGGGCGCGCGCGCGTCAGGAATGGGGTGAGCTGCCCGGTGCGGAAACCACCGCGCAACTGCAAACGCGGGTGCGGGCGGGGTTGTTGCGGATTGCGCAGGCCCACCCGGACGAGTTGGTTGCGGTTGTCGTGCATGGCGGTGTCATCGCCGCTGCCTTGTCCATCGCAACCGGATCCCCTGCCTTTGCTTTCAACGGCGCGGACAACGGATCGATCAGTCGCCTTGTGATCCGCGGCGAAGAGATGACCCTGCGTGGTTTTAATGATGTGTCGCATTTAAGGAGCTAAAGCCCGGATCTATTCCATTGTGACCACGACCTTGCCCAGTACCTTTCGGTCTGACAGCAGGGTCAGTGCATCCCCGGCCTGCGCCAGTGGATAGCTGGCAGAGATGCGCGGCTTGATCTTGCCCTCTCCATAAAGACGGAACAGATCGCCCATGTTTTCGATGTGGTTCTGCGGTTCGCGCATGGTATGTGCGCCCCAGAAAACCCCAACGATCTGACAGCCTTTCAGCAATGTCAGGTTCAGTGGGATTTGTGGAATGCCCGCCGGAAACCCCACCACAAGGTAGCGGCCTTTCCATGCCAAAGCGCGCACTGCGGGTTCTGCATAATCCCCGCCAACGGCATCATAAACAACGTCAACGCCGTCGCCGCCGGCCAGTTTTTTGATTTGGTTGGAGAACTCCTTTTTCGTGGCGCGGTCTGACATGTCGCGGGAATAGATGATGGTTTCGTCCGCCCCAAGGTCCCGGCAAAATTGCGCTTTTTCCTTCGATGAAACCGCGGCAATAACACGCGCGCCAGCGGCTTTGCCCAATTCGATGGCTGCAACGCCAACACCACCAGCGGCACCGAGGATCAGAAGGGATTCACCTTCCTTGATTTCGGCCCGGTCCTTCAGCGCATGATGCGAGGTGCCATAGGTCAGAACAAAGCAGGAGGCCTCGTCATAGGGCATGTTGTCGGGAATTTTGATGACACGTTCGGCATCGGCAACAACCTCTGTTGCAAAGCCGCCAAAGCCTGTCATGGCAAGCACACGATCACCAACGGCAAGGTGTTTTACACTCTCTCCGACGGCCTCGATCTCGCCGGCGATTTCACCGCCGGGGGCGAAAGGGCGGGGCGGCTTCATCTGATACATGTCACGGATGATTAGTGTATCCGGAAAGTTCACGCCTGCGGCTTTCACCTTGATACGCACCTGCTTTTTGCCGGGTTCAGGTGTGGTCATGTTTTCCAGCACCAGTGTTTCCGGCCCGCCAACTTCCTTGCTCAGCATTGCTTTCATCGTCTTCTCCCCCATTTGCTTTGCGCTGAAAGTGGGACGTGGCGTCGTGACTTGTCAATCGCAATTCGGGTCGCCATTCTGCACAGCGGAATGGATGTCCGCAAACTGACGTGACGTCTTTAGGGAGGAATTTGAGAATGACTGTGAATTCAAGAGATGAATTCCGCGCCGAGCTGCGTGCGTGGTTGGAGGAGAACTGTCCGCAGGAGATGCGCGACGGCGGCATGACGGAAGATAGTATTTGCTGGGGGGGCAAGAATTGGGTCTTTACCTCCGAGGCGCAAAAGCTGTGGTTGGAGCGTTGCGCCGCCAAAGGATATACTGTGCCGACTTGGCCTGTTGAATATGGCGGTGCGGGCCTGACGCGGGAACAGGAAAAGGTGTTTCACGAAGAGATGGAGGCGATCAACGCGCGCTCTCCATTGCAGAGTTTTGGTATCTGGATGCTGGGACCGGCCTTGTTGCACTTTGGCTCGCACGCGCAAAAGCTGCACTATCTTCCGCCAATTGCGCGGGGGGAAATTCGGTGGTGTCAGGGGTATTCAGAGCCAGGCGCGGGCTCTGATCTTGCGAACGTCCAGACCAAGGGTGAGGACAAGGGCGACCATTGGTTGGTCAACGGGCAGAAAATCTGGACCTCCTATGCTGATCGGGCCGATTGGATTTTTGCTTTGGTCCGGACAGACAAGGACGCGCCCAAGCACAAAGGCATTTCGTTCCTGTTGTGTGACATGGAACAGGAAGGTGTTGAGACACGCCCGATCAAGATGATCTCGGGCATCTCGCCGTTTTGCGAAACATTCTTTACCGATGCGAAAATTCCCAAGGAACAGATTGTCGGGACAGAGAATCGTGGTTGGGATGTTGCCAAATATCTGTTGACCCACGAGCGCGAGATGATTTCGGGCGGGGGTGCCGGATTGTCGGGCGGGGGGCGCGCATTGGGTGCGGTGATTGCCGATACAGTCGAAGAGATGGACGTCACGTTGCGGGCGGATGCGATGCGCTGTGAGATTGACGCGCTGGCCATTGGCCTTACGCTGGAACGTTACAAGGACCAGTCAGAAGCGGGGCAAGGCGCGGGTGATGCATCGGCGATGCTGAAATACATGGGCACCGAATTGAACAAGCAACGTCACGAGCTGATGATGTCTGCCGGCGGTTCTGATGCGCTTGAGTGGGACGGACCTTTGGGCAACCGCGCGGGCGACTGGCTGCGCACCAAGGCGAATTCGATTGAAGGGGGCACATCCGAAGTGATGCTGTCGATTGTATCTAGGCGTGTATTGGGGTTGCCGGCATGAGCAAGCTAGTGATGAGCGAAGAAGAAACTATGTTGGCCGATATGGCGCGTGGGTTTCTGGATGGCGCGGCGCCGGTCTCCAAATTCCGCCAGATGCGCGATGCGGGCGAGACCTTTGACCGGGCCTTGTGGAAAGAAATGGCGGATATGGGATGGGCCGGTGTGCTGGTGCCCGAGGATGCAGGTGGTTCAGACATGGGGTTCGCCGCGGCCAATATCATTGCGCGTGAAATGGGTAAGACGTTGGCCGTATCGCCGTTCCTGTCTTCTGCGGTGATTGCGGCAACGGCGTTGAAACATGTCTCTGACACGCGTGCCAGAGACGCATTGGCTAAGATCGCGGCAGGTGACATGACCTATGCTTTGGCCGTGGACGAAGGAGTTAAGTTCGACCCCGAAGGCACGGCCATGGAGGCCAAGGCCGACGGCAACGGTTTCCGTCTGAATGGGAAGAAGCAGTTTGTGGTAGACGGGGCGCTTGCCGATCGTTTGCTGGTGCTGGCCAGAACCGAGAATGGTCTGACCTTGTTTGATATTCCGGCAGATCGCGCCGGGATCGAACGCAATGCGTCGAATATGATTGATGCCCGCGACGTGGCGCGGATCAATTTTGACAATGTCGAAGCCACCGGAGGCGATGTTCTGGGGGCGGTTGATAATGCAATGGATGTTTTGAAACCGGCGTTGCAGGCAGGGCAGGCGGCTTTGGCCGCAGAGATGTCTGGCCTGTCGGCAGGAGCATTCGGCATGACCGTTGAGTACCTGAAAGAGCGCAAACAATTCGGCATTGAAATTGGCCGCTTTCAGGCATTGCAACACCGCGCTGCCCATCTTTGGTGTGAGATCGAGGTGACGGCATCGGCAATCCTGAATGCAGGTCGTAAGCTTGACGACGATCCCGAAAACGCCGGTTTGGCTGTTTCGCTGGCCAAAGCCCGCGCGACAGACACCGCCAAGCTGGCCGTGATCGAAGGTGTTCAGATGCATGGCGGTATCGGCATGACCGATGCCTTCGATATGGGTTTTTACATGAAACGCGCCCGTGTGGGTGCCGAATGGCTGGGGGATTACTCCTACCATGCCGAAAAAGTCGCAGCAGCGAGAGGGTTTTAAGATGGATATTCAATCACTGTTCGGTTTGGAGGGCAAAGTGGCTTTGGTCACTGGTGGCGCAACCGGCATCGGCCGCATGGCCTGCGAGGGGCTGGTACGTGCGGGGGCTACTGTCTTGATGGCCAGCCGAAAAGGCGATGCCTGCGAAGCAGTCGCGGCAGAGCTGAACGCATTGGGCGCATCCGGCAAGGCCATCGGTTTTGCGGGCGATGTCGGCAGCGAAGCCGGTGTCGACGCGCTGGTTGCTGCGGTGAAAGCGCGTACCGACAAGCTTGATATCCTGATGAATAACGCCGGGATCACCTGGGGTGCCCCACTGGGGCAGTTCCCGCATCAGGCCTGGGAAAAGGTAATGAACGTCAATGTCGCCGGCATGTTCGATCTAACGCAAAAGCTGTTGCCGATGCTGATGGCGGGTGCCAGCGTCGATGATCCGGCGCGGGTGGTTAACGTCGGTTCTGTCATGGGCGAGCGGGAAATGGGCGACGGGGCCTATTCTTATTCCATGTCCAAAGCCGCCGTGCATCACATGACGCGGATTCTGGGTAAAGAACTCGCCGGCAAGCATATCACGGTGAATGCGCTGGCACCGGGGCCATTTGTGTCCAAGATGACCGCCTTTGCGACCCATGATGAAGATACCCGTGAGAAGGTGGGCAAAGACGTGCCCGTTGGCCGGGTTGGTCGTGATGAGGATATTGCGGGCTGTATGCTGTTCCTGTGTGGACGGGGCGGGGCCTATGTAACGGGGGCCATCCTTCCGGTAAGTGGCGGCATCAATGTGATGTCTGGCCCGAACATTTTTGAACAGGCGCTGCACTGATGGCCGAGATCAGATTTGAGGGTCGCGTGGCAATTGTCACTGGCGCGGGCACGGGGCTGGGGCGGTCACACGCTCTTGGTCTTGCCCGGCGCGGGGCCAAAGTTGTGGTGAACGATTTGGGTGTGGCCCGCGACGGAACCGGCACATCGTCTGAAGCGGCAGAGGCTGTCGTCGCCGAGATCAGGGCGATGGGCGGCGAGGCCATGGCGCACGGGTGCGATGTCTCGGATGAAGCCGGCGTTCAGGATATGGTGGCACAGGCGATGGAAGCCTGGGGCCGCGTTGATATTGCGGTAAATAACGCCGGCATCCTGCGCGACCGGACATTTGCCAAAATGGAGATGTCTGATTTCCGCAAAGTTGTGGATGTGCATCTGATCGGATCGGCGAATGTGGCGCACGCCTGCTGGCCGATCATGCGGGAACAAAAATACGGGCGTATTGTCTTCACGGCCTCAGGATCTGGGCTTTATGGCAACTTTGGTCAATCCAATTACGGTGCCGCCAAAGCGGCGATGATGGGATTGATGAATGTTCTGCATATGGAAGGTGCGCGTGACAATATTCGGGTCAATACCCTTGCCCCCACTGCAGCGACACGGATGACCGAAGAGTTGTTGCCTGCCGAAGCGGCGGCGTTGCTGGCCCCTGAAACCATCACACCGGGATTGTTGTATCTGGTGAGTGAAGATGCGCCGAGCCGGTTCATCATGGGGGCCGGCGCGGGCAGTTTTGCTCAGACGCGGGTCTATGAGACACAAGGCATCACTTTGCTGGACGATGAAAACACACCCGAAGCGGTGGCCGCAAAATTTGAAGAAATGACTGACCCAGCAGATCAACAGGATTTGCCGGACGCTTTCAGCCAAACCAAAAAATACGCTCTCAATGCAGCCAAGGCACGCGGCCTGAAGCTGGATTGGTAAACGACATTCAAGGAGAAATCACATGCGTGATGCAGTAATCGTTTCAACAGCACGCACCCCGATCGGCAAAGCCTATCGGGGTGCGTTTAACAACACCACGCCGCAGGAGCTGGCAGGCCATGCAATTGCCCATGCGGTTGAGCGGGCCGGCGTTGACCCGGCCGCGGTACAGGATGTCTTGTTAGGGGCGGCGTTGCAGCAGGGCCATTCTGCGGGCAACATTGCCCGGCAGGCGGCAGTGCGCGCAGGGCTTCCGGTCAGCGTGGCCGGGATGTCGATGGACCGCCAATGCGCGTCAGGCATGATGGCAATTGCGACAGCGGCCAAGCAGGTTGTCATGGACGGTATGGATGTTGTTGTCGGCGGTGGTGTCGAAAGCATTTCCATGGTGCAAACACCAGAGATGCGCGTGAAGGCCGACAAATGGCTGATGGAGCATAAGCCTGAGATTTACATGTCGATGCTGGAAACAGCAGAGACCGTTGCCGCACGTTATAACGTCAGCCGCGACAGCCAGGATGAATATGCCGCCCGCTCGCAGGAGCGTACGCATCTGGCACAGCAAGCGGGCAAGTTCGATGACGAGATTGTGCCATTGCCCTCAAAGATGATGGTTCAGGACCGCGAGACAAAAGAGATTTCCAGCCACGAGGTCACGCTGGAAAAAGACGAGGGCAACCGCCCCGGCACTCTTGCTAAGGATCTTGCGGGGCTGAAACCTGTTCACAAAGACGGAATCCATATTAAAGAAGGTAAATTCATCACTGCCGGTAACGCATCGCAATTGAGCGATGGCGCGTCCGCATCCGTTGTTATGGAAGCAAAAGCGGCAGAAAAGGCAGGGTTGCAGCCGCTGGGCCGTTACGTTGGTGTGATGGCCGCAGGGTGTGAACCAGACGAGATGGGGATTGGCCCGATCTATGCGGTGCCCGCTTTGCTTAAGGCGCATGGGTTGACGATGGATGATATCGGTCTGTGGGAACTGAACGAAGCCTTTGCCGTTCAGGTAATCCAGTCGCGTGATGTTCTGGGCATTCCGGATGAATTGTTGAACGTCAACGGCGGTGCAATCTCTATTGGCCACCCTTATGGGATGTCTGGCGCGCGCATGGTTGGTCATGCCTTGATCGAAGGCAAACGCCGCGGCGCGAAATATGTTGTCTGCACCATGTGTGTTGGCGGCGGCATGGGGGCTGCCGGTCTTTTCGAAGTTCTGTAACCGTGCAATTTGCCAACAAACGGGGCGGTTTTAGCCGCCCCCTTACCATCAACATGATCCAATCTGGAGGCTCTATGGCCCGCAACGATTCCCACCTTCCCAAGGCGCTGCAAGGCCTGCGCATTCCTTTGATCGCTTCGCCGTTGTTTATCATTTCTGTGCCAAAGCTGGTGATTGCACAGTGTAAGGCGGGGATCGTCGGGTCGTTTCCGGCATTGAATGCACGGGAAGGTGCCGGTGAACATCCGCTGCTTGACACATGGTTGACCGAAATCCGCGAGGAGCTGGACCGCCACAATCAGGCCAACCCCGACACCCCTGCCGCGCCCTATGCGGTGAACCAGATTGTGCATCGTTCGAATGAACGACTTGAACGGGATCTGGAGATTTGTGTGAAACACGAGGTGCCGATCTGGATCACGTCCCTTGGCGCGCGGGTCGAAGTGAACGAGGCGGCGCATTCCTGCGGTGGGATTGTCATGCACGACATCATCAACAACCGGTTTGCCAAGAAAGCGATTGAAAAAGGGGCAGACGGGCTGGTTGCTGTTGCCGCTGGTGCCGGCGGTCATGCCGGGCAACAATCGCCCTTTGCTCTGGTGCGTGAAATCCGCGAGTGGTTTGACGGGCCGCTGGCGCTTTCCGGGTCAATTGCAACGGGTGAATCCCTGCTTGGTGCGCGCGCGATGGGGGCCGACCTTGGGTATACCGGATCGCCGTTTATCGCCACAGACGAGGCGAATGCGGATCAGGGTTACAAGGACATGATTGTCGATTCTGGTGCCGAAGATATTGTCTATTCTTCGCTGTTTACCGGCGTATGGGGGAACTATCTTAAGGGGTCGGTTGAAGCTGCGGGTATGGATCCCGATAACCTGCCGCAAGCGGATGCATCGTCGATGAACTTTGGCAGTGATCGCGAAAAACCAAAAGCGTGGAAGACCATTTGGGGATCAGGCCAGGGCATCGGCGCGGTCAAATCAGTTGGTCCCGCGCAAAAGATAGTGGACCGGATGGCGGATGAGTATTTTGCGGCGGGCAAGAAACTGGCCGCAGAGTTTTCATGAGCGAACTTCTGGTTATTCGCCACGGGCAAGCCTCGTTTGGACAGGACAATTACGACGTTCTGTCCGATCTGGGGCACGCCCAATCCCAAGCGGTTGGTGCCCTGCTGCGACAGGTCGGCTGGGTGCCGGACCGCTTGGTGACAGGCACCTTGAAACGGCAGCGTGATACGATGTCGTCTATGGGGTTCACCCAAGCGCCCGAGGAACATGCCGGTTTCAATGAGTATGATTTCGGGGATCTGTTGCAGGCTCGTTTCAAAGGGGATGTGCCGGAACTGGTCAAAGGCGACCGCAAGACACATTTCCGGGCCCTGCGCGAAACCGTTTTCGAATGGCAGGACGCGGCATTCGACGGCGCGTCAGAAACCTATGCAGAGTTCATCATGCGGGTGGATGCGGCCCGGCGTTTTGCCTGTGACACCAAAGCCAAACGTGTGTTGGTGGTCTCTTCGGGTGGTGTCATTGGTCAAATGACCGCAATGGCGCTTGGGGCGGATAAGCGGCACATGATGGAATTGAATTTACAGGTTAAGAACACGGCCATGACGCGTTTTATGTTTTCGGGTGGCCGGTTTGGTTTGCATGAATTCAACGCGACACCGCATTTTATGACGCCTTCGGGCGCGGAGCTGCTAAGCTATAGCTGAGGGAAAACCATGAGCGCAGATACACAGACATTGGACGAGGCGGCAGTTGCCGGATACCTCAAGGATCACCTGCCCGGATTTGCGGGTCCGATGACGGTGACCAAGTTTCAGGGTGGGCAAAGCAACCCGACCTTTATGTTGGGAACGCCGGAAAAGAACTATGTGCTGCGGCGCAAGCCGCCGGGGGTGTTGCTGAAATCTGCCCATGCGGTGGATCGCGAGTTTCGGGTGCAAAAGGCGCTGGAAGGCTCTGACGTACCCGTCAGCAGGATGCATTTGCTGTGCGAAGATGACTCTGTGATCGGTTCTATGTTTTATATCATGGACCATGTGCCGGGGCGCAATTTCAACGAACCTGCAATGCCGGATCTGTCGCCGGCAGATCGCAGTGGCATCACTGATGAGATGAACCGCGTGCTGGCCGCCTTGCATCAGGTCGATATCGGTGCGGTTGGCCTGAATGATTACGGCCCGGAAGGGAATTATTTCGAACGGCAGGTCGCACGCTGGAGCAAACAATACAAGGCCTCGGAAACCCAGAGTATTCCTGCGATGGACGAGCTGATGAACCTGTTGGTCGAAGCCCGCCCGGAGGATGACGGTCAGCGCACATTGGTGCATGGTGACTACCGGCTCGACAATATGATCTTTGATGCCAAAACCACCGATTGCCGGGCTGTGCTGGATTGGGAGCTGTCCACGATCGGACATCCTTTTGCTGATCTGGCGGCTGTGATCATGCAATGGCAGTTGCCCGCAGGGGCAGAGGGGCGTGGCATGGGGGGGCTTGATCGTGGCGCACTTGGTTTGCCCACGGACGAAGAGTTTATTGCTGCCTATTGCAAACGCCGTGGGTTGAAGGGTATCGACAACTTTGGCTACTATCTGGGTTTTTGCTTTTTCCGCATGGCGGGGATCATCCAGGGTGTGCTGAAACGGGCGCTGGACGGAAACGCTTCCAACCCTGAACGCGCGATGAAGGTCGGGGCATTTGTGCCGGTCTTTGCCCGGCACGGGTTGGATGCGCTGAAACGGGGATAGAGATGTGATGGACGGCCTTCAGACAGGCGTGGAAGACTCGAAAGACCGCAATTTCGTCACCGCCTTGGCGCGGGGTCTTGAATTGCTGCGATGCTTCCGCCCTGGAGAAGTCTCTCTCAGCAACTCTGATTTCTCGGAACGCACAGGCTTGCCCAAGGCCACGATTTTCCGCCTGACTCATACGCTTTGCGCGTTGGATTACCTTGCCGCGGACACGCGGGCCGGCACCTACCGCCTAAGTGCCGGCGTCTTGCATCTGGGATTCAGTGTGCTTTCCGCCATTGATGTGGGTGAGCGCGCGAAATACGAGATGCGCCGGCTGCGCGATGGGCCCAATAGTTACATCACGGTGGCGCTTGGCGAACAGCACCAACTGGATGTGATCTATCTGGTGACCTGCAATTCTCTGGAAGGGGTGGCGCTTTCGATCCGGGTAGGTACACGCCTGCCGCTGTTTGATTCTGGGATCGGGCAGGCCATTCTGGTGGGAATGCAGGATGACGCGCGCGAAAAGGTTTTTCAAATTGCCGGGCGTGAAAGCAGTCAGCGCGAGGCAGACGGTCGGGCCCGTTTTGCCGAAGCAAAAGCCTTTTACGAGATCAACGGATTTTGCACCGGATACGGCACTTGGCGGTCGGATGTGAACGGCATCGCTGTGCCGGTTTTTTCTCTTGGCGGCGCGCGTGTTTATGGGCTGAATGTTGGCGGTCCATCATTTCACGTAAAGCCGAAACAGCTTGAAAATGTATATGCGCCGTTACTGAAAAAAGCCGGCGAGACGCTGAGTATTCGGCACAGTGACGAGACCCTGGAAGAGTAGTTTCGCAGAGTGGAATTGGCCGTGAGTTAAGGAGGTCGAATCCCATGGGAATGGTCTGATTTTTCGGGGGTTCATCCGGTGCCGGATGATGCGCAGTTTGGCGACTTATGCGATGCAGGTTCGTGACACGTATCAGCAGTATCCCAACTCTATTCTTTTATATTTCAGTATGTTGGGCAAATCTCTCATGTTGAAACCTTTGTGAGTTTTGAAAAATCGGAACAGGTTTTACGCCGATCATTTGCAAAATTACGCAGTGGCACAGATCACCTGTCCTCTTGACTTTGACAGGGGGTATGCAACTCTTTCTGTATCTAACGAGACCCTAAAAATAACAATTGGGGCGCAGAAATTCCTTGGGAGGAACACATGAAAAATCTATCAAAATTAGGCGTGGTTTCCGCGCTTTCGCTGATCATTGGCGCGTCTGCGGCTTTTGCGGAGAATATTAAAATCGCATTCATTGATCCGTTGTCCGGGCCCTTCGCCAGTACCGGCACAAATGGCCTGCACCAGTTCGAGTTTTCGGCGGACTATATGGTGAACGCTAAAGGCGGTGTATTGGATGGTCAGAAGTTTGAGGTGATCGGCTTTGACAACAAGATCAGCCCGAAAGAGTCTCTGATCCAGTTGCAAGTTGCAATTGACCAAGGTGTCCGTTTTATTGTTCAGGGGAACTCCTCAGGTGTTGCGAACGCGCTGACCGAAGCGATTAACAAGCATAACAAGCGTAATCCTGAAAGCCGTGTTCTTTTCTTGAATTATGCCGCCGTTGATCCGGCACTGACCAATGACAAATGTAATTTCTGGCATTTCCGTTTCGATGCGAATGCAGACATTAAAATGGATGCATTGACCGACGTCATGGCCCAGAAAGAGGACCTGAAAAAAGTCTATATCATCGGACAGGACTATTCCTTTGGTAAGGCGGTTGCTGCATCTGCGGTAGCAAACCTTACCGAAAAACGTCCTGATATCGAAATTGTTGGTAACGAATTGCATCCAATTGGCAAAGTGAAGGATTTCACGCCCTACGCCCGTAAGATCGTGGCATCCGGTGCGGATGCGGTCATCACAGGGAACTGGGGCGCGGACATGTTGGGTCTGGGCAAGTCGATCATCGACAACGGATTTGATGGCCCGATTTACACATACTACGCTGCGGGCTCTGGCATCACCGGTGCATTTGGCGAAAGCGGCAAGGGTGTGATCCGTTTGATTGGTGAAGGCCAGATTAACCCACCTCCATCCGACGAGGCCGCGGCGTTCTATACGGCGTTCAAGGAAAAGTATCCTGACGGCAACGTTGACCAAAGCCGGATTTCCAACACCATTGGCATGCTGGCCGCGGCGATTGAAAAAGCCGGCACCGCAGATGATATGGTTGCAGTTGCGACTGCACTGGAAGGTATGGAATACGATACCATTTGGGGCGGCAAGCTTTTCATGCGTCCGAATGACCACCAGCTGATCCAGGACATGCATATTCAAGCACACACAAATGAGGGTGTGACCTTTACCTATGACAATTCCGACTATGGCGTTGTGGTTGAATCGACGGTCAAAATGGCCTCGATGGATATCGCCAGCACCTGCGAAATGAAGCGCCCGTAACAGGCTCTTTTCTGCCCGACCTGCGGCAATCGCGGGTCGGGCGTTTCCTTTCTAATCACATGACTACCCTGTGGGGGGACCGATGGAACTCATCCTCGTCAACTTGATCGACGGGCTGGTGACCGGATTGCTATTGTTTATGCTTTCGGCCGGCTTGACGCTTATTTTCTCAATGATGGGCGTTCTCAATTTCGCCCATGCCAGCTTCTATATGCTGGGAGCCTATTTTGCCTATCAGATTAGCCTCGCATTGGGGTTCTGGGCCGGGTTGCTATTTGCACCTTTAATTGTTGGTGTATTGGGTGCCGGTATCGAGCGATATGGCCTAAGACGGGTTCACCAATACGGGCATGTCCCCGAACTTATCTTTACATTCGGGCTGGCGCTATTGATCGAAGAGCTTGTTCAATTCATCTGGGGCAAAAACCAGATGCCCTATTCTGTGCCTGAGGTTCTTGATTTCACGGCCTTTTCAATTGCCGGTAATTCGATCCCAGCGTTTAAGATTTTCATGATCTTTATCTCTATCAGCATCTTTATCGGATTGTTGTTTGTTCTGACCAAAACGCGGGTCGGTATGATCATTCAGGCCGCACTGAGCTATCCGCGTACGGTTGAGGCATTGGGCCACAATGTGCCGTTAATCTTCATGGGTGTGTTTGGTGTCGGTACTGCTCTGGCGGGAGTGGCCGGCGTAATTGCCGGGCCGGTGCTGGGCACTTTCCCTGGGATGGCCTTCGTGCTGGGCTCGATTGTATTTGTCACCATCGTGATTGGCGGTTTGGGCAGTCTTTGGGGGGCTTTGGTCGCATCCCTTCTGATCGGTTGGATCACCACCTTTGCCAAATCCTATAACATCGCCATGTCTGACATCCTGAACGGTCTTGGCTTTGCCACACCGGAAAACATGAGTGAGAACCCGCTGCGAGATCTCTGGACGGTGACCAGCCCGCAGATTGCAGACATCCTACCCTATATCCTGATGGTGCTGATCCTGATCTTCCGCCCTGCAGGCCTTTTCGGAAAGCGTGAAACATGACCGATCAGATCACAACAGACCCCGGTAAGCCCGCTCAGCGGATGCGGGCCGGTTCATTGACCCTGACAGTTGCGCCGTGGATCATTGCTGCAATTGCATTGATGATTATGCCGCTCATCTTTCAGTCGAATTCCGCGCTGACGATCATGAACCAAATGTGGATCACGGTGATCTTTGCGCTGGCCTATAACATGTTGTTGGGGCAGGGCGGGATGCTGTCCTTTGGCCATGCGGTTTACATGGGCCTTGGCGGATTCTTCTGTATGCACATCATGAACTATGTCGAAGACTTTGGCCTCGCGCTGCCTTTGCCGCTGTTGCCCTTGTTCGGAGGTGTGTTCGGCATGGGTTTTGCAATGATTATCGGGTCCTTCTCAACCTCTGGCGCAGGCACGCGGTTTGCGATGATTTCCCTCGGGGTTGGCGAATTGATTGCTGCCTGTTCGGTGATTATCGTGGCGTTTTTTGGGGGCGAAGAGGGCATTTCGGGTGACCGTACCTATGGCCTGCCGTTCTTTGGCATCGAGTTCCTGAAACAGATCGAAGTTTATTACCTGATCTCGTTCTGGCTGATCCTGTCGGCGCTTTTGATGTACCTGTTTTCGCGCACCCCCGTTGGTCGTATGGCAAATGCGGTACGCGACAACCCGGAGCGTGCGCAGTTCCTTGGTTACTCTGCCCGTTGGGTCCGGTTCTACAGCTTCTGCGCCTCCGGCTTTTTCTGCGGCATCGCGGGTGGCCTGTTTGCCATCAGCTATGAAATTCTGACCGAAGAGAACCTGAATGCTGCTTCCTCTGGTGTGATCCTCTTGGTGACCTTCCTTGGTGGGGTTGGGTTCTTCTTTGGCCCGATCATCGGCGCAATTGTGTTCACGCTTTTGCAGACCGTTCTCAGCCTCCAGACAGAGCTGTGGGCGATCTATGTCGGGGCGTTGTTTCTGGCCACGGTCATGTTCTTCCCCGGCGGGCTTGCCGGACTGATCATGATGCATGTGCCGGCCTACCGGTTGGGTAAGGCAAGGGGGCTTGTGGTGCCTTACATCAAAACCCTTGTTCCGGCGGCAATTGGCATTCTGGGCATTTGCGCATTGATCGAAATGGTCTTTCATTACCGTCACGGTGCCACTGGTGATGTCGAGATGACGTTGTTCTGGACCACCTTCGACAGTCATACGGTCCTACCATGGGTCATTGCAGGAGCAATTGCCTTGGTTGGTATTGGCATCGCACGCGCCACCGCCCCAAGCCTGAAGGAAGCATGGGATGAAGCGAACACCGCAGGAGGTGCATCATGAGCGTTCCCGCACTTGAGCTGAACGGGCTTAAAAAGAGCTTTGGCAAGGCCGAGATCATTCGGGGTATTGATCTGTCGATTGGCAAGGCAGAACGCCATGCCATCATCGGGCCAAATGGTGCCGGCAAATCGACCCTGTTCAATTTGATCACGGCGCGGTTTCCACCAACATCCGGCACCGTAAAGCTGCACGGCGAAGACCTTGCAGGTCTGGAACCGTACCAGATCAATCGCAAAGGGTTATCGCGGTCGTTCCAGATCACCAACATCTTTCCGGCCATGTCGGTATTCGAGAATGTACGTTGTGCATTGCTATGGGCGCAGGGGTATAAATATTCCTTCTGGAATCTGGTGAACAACAGCCGCAGCCTGACGGAAGGGGCGGATGCCATTCTTGACCAGATTAATCTGCTTGAGCGGCGCAACCTGCCTGCAGGCACCCTATCTTATGCAGAACAACGCGCCCTTGAAATCGGTATCACGATTGCCGGCGGGGCCGATGTGATCATGCTGGACGAACCCACTGCCGGGATGAGCCATTCGGAAACCGACTATATCACCGAGTTGATTATGAAGGTCACCGAGGGCAAGACTTTGCTTATGGTAGAGCATGATATGGGTGTGGTTTTCGGCCTCGCTGACCGCATTTCGGTTCTGGTCTACGGCGAGATTATTGCAACCAACACGCCTGAATTGGTGCGTGCAGACCCCAAGGTGCAAGAAGCTTATCTGGGCGCAGCGCTGGAGGAAGAACATTGATCGAAGTCACAGACATGCACGCTTATTATGGCAAATCGCACATCCTGCAAGGCGTCAGCATGAACGTGCAGGAAGGCGAAATCGTCGCGCTGTTGGGGCGCAACGGTGTTGGGCGTTCGACCACCTGCAAGGCCATCATCGGCGAGGTGCCACCGCAGGGATCGGTCAAGTTCAAGGGACAGGAAATCGCAGGCAAGAAAGCCTTTGAAATTGCGAATATGGGCATCGGCTATGTGCCGGAGAACCGTGACATCTTTCCCGGTCTCACCACCCGACAGAACCTTACATTGGGCCTTAAACCCGGCCAGAAAGACGGCGCGGGCCGTTGGTCCATGCAGATGATGTTTGATATGTTCGAGAATCTTGACCGGCGCGCAGATGTTGAAGCATCGGTTTTGTCGGGCGGTGAACAACAGATGTTGACCATGTGTCGGACCCTGATGGGGGACCCCGATTTCGTCATGATTGACGAGCCGACAGAAGGGCTTTCTCCGCAAATGGTTCAGAAAGTCGCTGAGGTGCTTAAGGCGATTGCCGAACGCGGCATCTCGACCTTGCTGGTGGAACAGAAACTGTCAATTGCTATGGACATTGCCGACCGTGTTTATGTCATGGGGCACGGTCAGATCGTTTTCGAAGGCACACCAGCGGAATTGAAAGACCGTGAAGATGTACGCAAGGAATGGCTGGAAGTTTGACCGGTCAAAATGGGAGAGCCGCGATGGCGCGTTTTGATATTGCGCGGCTCGACCGCATTTCGGATTGGATGCAGGGATATGTCGACCGCAAGCAATATCCGGGGTGTTCGGTTCTGATCGCGCAGGGCGGTACCGAAGTTTATTATGCACAGGCGGGCGCGCGGGATGTTGCGTCCGGTTTGCCGTGGCAGCGCGACACGGTTGCCCGCATCTTTTCGATGACCAAGCCCGTGACATCGCTGGCGCTGATGTTGCTGGTCGAGCGGGGGCAGGTGCATCTGGATGCGCCGGTGTCCGATTTTATCCCTGAATTTGCAGATGCCACTTGTCTGGTGCCGGACGCTTCGGATCTGTCGCAGACGGAACCCTGTGCTGCGCCCACGCTGCACCAGCTGCTGGTCCACACCTCCGGGCTGAGTTACTCATTCAACCCCGGGCCAGTCCCAAAGGCGATGCAGGACGGCAAGCTTGATTTTGCCCCCGGTGCGCGGACCTTGGCGGATACCGCCAAAGAACTGGCCCGCTTGCCTCTTGCTTTCCGCCCGGGCACACGCTGGGAATATTCGGTGGGGATCGACATCATCGGACGTGTGATTGAAGTGATCAGCGGTCAAAGCCTTGCAGAGTTTCTTGAAAAGGAGATATTTGATCCGCTGGGCATGAACGAAACCCGCTTTCGGGTGCCGTCCGGCGTGGGTGACAGGTTTGCATCCCTCTACACACCTTTGGCCGGCGAAGCCTTTGATCTGAATGCCAAGTCCAAGGGCGGCGAAAGCCTGCGCCGGACCGATCATGCGGATGGGTCGGCCTATCATACGACCAATATGCAGTCAGGTGGCGGTGGTCTGGTTGGCACAATTTGTGATTACCTCAAATTTGCCGAAATGTTGCGTACTGGCGGCAAAGAGTTGATATCGCCGCGGACTCTTTCCTTTATGATGCGCAATCATCTGGCAGGAGATATCGCGTCGATGGGTCCCGCCAGTTTTGCCGAACAACCGATGGACGGAATGGGGTTCGGCATTGGCGGGGCAGTTGTTCTTGAACCCGC
Source organism: Sulfitobacter sp. M05 (assembly GCF_029285175.1). GTDB lineage: Bacteria > Pseudomonadota > Alphaproteobacteria > Rhodobacterales > Rhodobacteraceae > Sulfitobacter. Next base: position 117,966 of record NZ_JABEDH010000008.1, read on the forward strand.
GCGAGCGCGGGTGCCCGGTTCTGTCGGGGATTTCTCATGGGGCGGCATGGCGTCGACCTTCTTTTGGGTGGATCCGGTGTACGATCTGTCTGTCCTATTTTTCACACAACTTGCGCCCAGCAGCTCGTACCCGTCACGTTCGCAGCTCAAGGCACTGGTACACGGAGCATTGAAATGACCGGTAAGGTTCTATGGACCCCGACCCCTGAACGCGCGGATGCGTCCAGCATGGCGAAATTTGAACAGTTTGTCGGTGAAACCCGCGGGCTGGAATTTGCCGATTACAACGAGATGTGGCGTTGGTCGGTTGATGATCTTGAGGGGTTCTGGAATGCGATCTGGGATTTCTTTGACCTGCGGGCCTCGGTGCGGCCAGAAAAATTGCTGGTCAAGCGCCAGATGCCGGAGATGGAGTGGGGTACAGGCGGGTGCCTGAACTACGCCGAGAATATTCTCAAACACGCTGCTGGGCGCGAGGACAAGCCGGCGGTGGTTGTACAATCCGAAACCTTTGGCCGCTCAGAGATGACATGGGGGCAGTTGCACGAACAGGTCGCATCAGTCGCCAAACATCTGCGTGCCATGGGCGTGGTCGAAGGTGACCGTGTTGTTGCGATCCTGCCCAATACCGAAACGGCCTTGATTGCCCTGTTGGCAACGGCAAGCATTGGCGCGGTATGGTCGCTTTGCGCCCCTGACATGGGATATGTTGCGATCCTTGACCGGTTCAAACAAATCGCGCCCAAGGTGCTGATTGCGCAGGATGGGTATGTGCATGGCGGCAAAATGGTGGATCGGCGCGACGTATTGGCAAAAATCAATGCCGGCCTGCCCAGTGTCGCCCAGTTCGTAACCCTTCCAGTGGTTGGGGCGGTGCCTGATGGGCATGTGGATTGGCGCGACCTGACCAAAGACAAGGCCAGTCTTGAACCGGCGCAGGTCGCCTTCGAACATCCTTTGTGGATCGTCTATTCCTCTGGCACCACCGGCAATCCGAAACCGATTGTCCACGGGCATGGCGGCATTATTCTGGAGTCGGCCAAGCAATCGCTGCACCATGATGTGACGGCAAGCGACCGCTATTGCTGGTTGACGTCCTCGGGATGGATCATGTGGAATTCCCAATGGATGGCACTGGGGCAAGGTGCTTGTGTGGCAATGTATGACGGCGCACCCAACCACCCCGATATGGGGGTGATCTGGCGCTTTATTGCGGATGAGAAACTAACGTATTTTGGTGCAGGCGCGGCCTATTTCAGTAGCTGTATGAAGGCCGGACTGACGCCGCGCACAGATGTCGACCTGTCAGCGATACGCTCGCTTGGTTCGACCGGTTCACCACTGTCCGGAGACACCTATGACTGGATTTACCGCGATGTGAAGGCGGATCAATGGCTTGCTCCGATTTCCGGCGGTACCGATCTTGCTGGTGCATTTGTGTTGGGCCATCCGGGGATGCCGGTTGTCGCAGGCGAGATGCAATGCCGTGCCCTTGGCAATGCAGTACGGGCGTTTGATGCCCTTGGCACAGAGCTGACCGGCGAAGTGGGTGAACTGGTTTGCACCGAACCGCTGCCATCCATGCCGCTTTACTTTTGGGGCGATACCGACGGCAGCCGCTTGCGTGAGAGTTATTTCGAGGATTACCCGGGTGTCTGGCGACATGGCGACTGGATTGCGATTGATGAGACCGGTGCGAGCGTGATCTATGGGCGGTCCGACGCCACGATCAACCGCAAGGGCCTAAGGATGGGCAGTGCCGAGATTTATCAGGCGGTTGAAGGGCTTGATTGGGTGATGGACTCGCTGGTTGTTGATTTGGAATTCTTAGGGCGCGAAAGCTTTATGCCGCTGTTTGTGGTGACCGCCGAAGGTGTGACGTTGGATGATGCCGGTAAGGATCAGATCAACGCAGCAATTCGCGCTCAGGTTTCCGCCCGGTTTATTCCTAACGAAATTATCCAGATCAACGAGGTGCCACGCACCCTGTCGGGCAAGAAGCTTGAAGTTCCGGTTAAAAAGCTGTTGCTTGGCGGAGATCCGGCAAGGGTTGTGAACCGTGACAGCATGGCAAATCCGGACAGTTTTGATTTCTTTATCGCCTATGCCGGTGCCCGGGCGAGCGCCTGAAAGTATACCATGACCCCTGCCGAAGAACTGCTGAAATTACTGGATATCGAACAGCTTGAAGTTGACCTGTTTCGCGGTGTTGGCGGGGGCGGGGAAACCACAACCCGTATTTTCGGCGGGCATGTGATTGCGCAGGCGTTGATGGCCGCTTACCGCACTGTCGAAAACCGGCTTTGTCATTCGCTACACGCTTATTTCATCCGTCCGGGCGATCCGAATATTCCGGTGATCTATCAAGTGGACCGCGCCCGCGATGGCGGCAGTTTCACAACCCGTCGAGTGGTTGCCATCCAGCATGGTAAACAGATTTTCAATCTGTCAGCATCGTTTCATGTGGCAGAAGATGGGTGGGAGTATCAACACCCGATGAAAGATGTGGGCAGCCCCGAAGACTGGCCGAACCGTGACGAATTGCGGGCCACGTTTGTTGACCAGATACCCGAAAAATACCGCGCTGATTTCCTGCGCCAGCGCCCTATCGAGCTGCGCGAAGTTGCACCGCGTGATTTCTTTGCGCCCGAAGCTGTGGAGGACGTGAACCAGCTTTGGTTTCGGATGGAGGCGGCCAAGGGACATAACCCACAGATGCAACATTGCCTGTTGGCCTATGCATCAGACATGAACCTTTTGGGATCTTCCCTGCGGCCACACGGGCTGACTTGGTTTCAGGGTAAAGTCATGACCGCCTCGTTGGATCATGCAATGTGGTTTCATGCGCCGATCGAATTTGCCGATTGGCATTTGTACGATTTAGACGCCCCTTGGACTGGCGGTGCGCGTGGGTTTAACCGTGGATCGATCTATAATCAGAACGGTCAAATGGTTGCCAGTGTGGCGCAGGAAGGGCTAATGCGGCCATTGCATGAGAAGCGTCAAAGCTAAACAGGGTTGAGTTTTATCCAAGCGGGGATAGTCTTTGCGTATTCATTTTACACAAAGACCCTTTAGGATAATTCAATGGCAAAAGTTAAACTGACCGCTCCGGTCGGCCGTTCGCCGCGTGAGAGCGAAGGTAAGAAAGTCGAAAACAAGCCCGCTGATGTTATGACCGTGCGCGCCATGCTTGAGGCCAACAAGATTGGGCCTCTTGGTATGTCGTCAAAGGTGGATACGGGTCTGATAAAGGCAATCGAAAAGTATCAAAAGAAAATCGGTATCAAGAAACCGGATGGCGTAATTGACCCTGGTCAGCGCACATTCAACGCCGGGGTGACCAAATATGAAAAGGCCCTGAAAGAAGCCGCAAAAGAACCGCGCGTCAGGGTCAATTTCCGTGGCAAGGATATTGAGTGTTCGCAAAAAGAATATGACGCCCTCAAAAAGGAAGTCATCGGAAATTTGACCCCCTACATGAAATCATTGATTTCAATGCATAACTTCGCGGTGGAAGCCCATCAGGATTACCTTGATACCGCGATGTTGAAAGACGGTGTTTTGAACGCGGTTGCACAGGTCATCATCATCAAGGGTGGGGGCGTCAAAGAGGTCAATATCAAGTACGTTCTGGATTCGATCAAAGCCAAGGGCGCGCTGGAACGGGCCATTTCCACCAAAGATCTCAAACTGATTGACGAAGCCCTTCCTCCTGCGGAGAAGGCGATCAATGCACTCAATGCCGAACTGTTACGGTTCCTGAAAGAGTTCACAGGATCGGCCCAGACCACCGTGTTTGTCTGTTCCGTTACGTCTGCTGTGGGGTTTGCAGTTGTTGGCGCTTTGGCGGCTCCGGTGTTGGTGACAGGTGCCGGATTGTCAGCCGGATCGGCAGCCATTGTTTCAGGGGCGGGTGTTGGAATATTACAAAGCGCGAGCCAAGAAGTAGGCCGCCATGCCAGTGGGGCAAAGGGCGCCTCTGCATGGGGATCGGTCAAATCGGTGGTGATTGATGGCACGATAGGGGGCCTAACAGGTGGCATAGGGTCGAAAATTCCCTTGGGCTGGTGTGACGACGCGGCAAAAGCGGTCGCGCCCCGGCTTGCGTCAAAGGTGCCCTTCCTCGCCGGGAAACAGCTTGAAAGATACATCTCGAATTACCTTGCCGGGTCAGGTCAAGAAGTCATTAAAAGCGCGTTGGGTGAAGCCGTCAAGATTTTGGGCGCCTCCGCAAAATCCGGCAAAGCCCCGACACAGAAGGATTTCGACAAAGCCCTACAGAGTATTCTCTATTCCGCACTGCTGGCTGGGGTGGTGAAAAATCTTGGCTCGTTTCAAAAGAAATGGGCGTATAAGAACAAGGAGGTCCTGCAAGGCAAAATTCTTCCTGCGCGGTGGGACAAGATCGCCAAAAGCAACGACATCCCCAACACATTGAAAGCGAAAATGTGGGCCGAGGTGATGAACAAGGTTAGCGATGAAGGTTTGAAGGTTGGCTTCAATGCGGTGATCGCTGGGACCACCGGCAGTGAAAATGAAGCGAAATTCACCAAAAAGGCTGAAAAGGCGCTGAAGAAGGACAAGAGGATTGAAAAACTGGTCGATGCAGAGATCGAGAAGGCGCTGAAAAAATACAAGGTGGGCGCATAGGGTCAGTTGCTAGAGCAATTCGTTCAGTCTTTATCTCGGCCCCATGGGCAGACCCCGGATCGAGGTCGTATTTATGGGACCGGTTACTATGCCCTATGGCCTTGCGGCTGCATATAGATCACATAATGTAGTAGATGCCGGCGTCGATTTCACCCGCAACATTTGCATAGTTTTCGGTGCTTTCCGAGAAATACTGCAACATGTCTGCACGGCTAATCCCATCGGCCTGTTGTGCGCTCCAGAAGTCAAAACCGGCCTGATCCGGCGTACGGTCAAGTACGTTGCTATAAAGCAAGGTCAGAAAGGCGCTGTCGTCGAGGGTTTCTTCGGTGCCGAAGCGGGTGCGGAACTCTTCTGACATCAGGAATTCTTCGGCAACACCGACCAGATCAAAGACTTCATTGTCATATGTGTTGATCCAATGACCCAACCCCTCGTGATCGGGTGCGCGATCAAATGCGGCCTGATAAAGCCTGTACATCTGGCCCGCATTTCCGTCCGTATCAAAGGCGAGATAGCCGTTGTTCATTTCGATGCGCTCGATATTGAGCAAGGTATCGGGTGTACTGCCTTCCCGCCGGTGGGAAACAGACAGTTCGTTGTCAGAAACAACGTCGACCAAAAGATGGCCAAGGCTTCCCGCGAACTTATAGATATCAATCGCATCCCCGCCGGTGTGGGTTTGCGATTCGCCAAAGGTATCAACAAAGAAAAGACTTCCCGGCCCAGCGTTGCCAAAGGCCCTGCCGTGTGGTTCGAATTCAAACCTGTAAGTTACTTCGTCGATCTCAACAGTGCTGGACGGGCTTCCCTGGAAATCGTCACCACTAAATTGAAATCCCGAAACTTCGAAAACAACAGGGTCACCGTTCAATGTCCAGATGGCACTGGCGTCGCCGCGCTCTCCGCGGTGCCAGGTGGCATCTGACATATCCGCAGTGGGCGAGATGGTATCAATTAGGTCCAAAAGCCCTTCAGAAACAGTATCAACCGCCCTCGTGTAACGTGTCGAAGAATACGCGTGTTCTCCACCGTATGAGGTAGAGACAAAGTCCCCTGTTACTTTGGATACGCCGCTAAGCGGAGAAATCCAGAGGGTGTTTGCGTAGGTGCCCGAAGAGATATTATCGAAAGAAACCCGTACAGTGTCCAACCCTGATGGTGAGAAGGTGAAAAAGTCGTTGAAATCAGTGCCTGTTCGGTACCCGCTTGCAGAAATGCTATCGTATAGCCCAACCGAATCAACGACAGAAAAACTGGTGCTCGTGCTAGGCGCTCGTGTCACCTCGTCAAACGAAAGCGCACCTAGTTCCGTGCCGAAAAGGGGATTGTCGTTCCAGCCGCTATCATCTGCCATCGGTTAATACCTTCTTTTCTTGCGAGTCTGTTAAAGCAACTATTACGTTTGCTGGTATCCCAGATGCAACCAGAAAGAAGATATTGCCAATGGTACTGATATCGCTGGTGGAATTGCAGTTTTTGCGGGTTGCAATTCTCTGACTTTCGAAACAATTAGAACTGGGTTTCTCTGCGTTAGCCGAACATAAAGAAGCACAGTTTGTTGCCGTCATGGTCGCGGACGTATGCGCCATAGAAACGATCGGGAATACGTTGACCCGGCTCTCCGTCGCAAGTTGCCCCTAACGAAATTGCCCTGTGATAAAGCGCATCGATCTCTTCCTTGGTTGATACCGGAAAGGCAACCATCATGCCGTTGCCTGCGGTCGGGGCCTGCTTGTCATAGGGCTCGCAGACGGCCAGCATCGGCTCGCCTCGTTTGGTTCCGATAAAGGCGATACGACCGGAATCGATCACAACCTTGGCGCCCTGTTTTTCAAACAAATCCGTATAGAAGGTCTTGGCGTGTGCCATGTCTGACACGCCGATAGTGGTATAGCCGATCATTTTGTCTCCCTCACATTTTCTTGTCGGAGAACATGCGGTTCAACTTGCGCATGCCGCCGATCCAGCGGTCGTAATCGTCGGTCTTGTTCTTCATGTATCCGCGCACCTCTTCATGCGGCAGGATCAGGAAGGTTTCGTCGCGGATTGCGTCAAGACAGATTTGGGCCACCGGTTCAGGCTCCATCATGCCGTTGATGGCCGCCACATGATCCTCGTGACCGCGTGTCATTTCGGTGCGGACGGCTTGCGGGCAGAGGACCGAAACCTTGATGCCTTCGTCACCGTGGGTCATGGCAATCCATTCCGCCAGACCGACAGCAGCGTGTTTGCTTACCCCGTAAGAGGCTGATCCGATCTGGTTCAGCAACCCCGCAGCGGACGCCGTATTTAGCAGGTACCCTCCGCCACGTGCAGACATCAACGGCACCAGATGGCGCGCGGCCCAGACATGCGACATAACATTGATTTCCCATGTCCGCTGCCATTCTGCATTCGGGGTGTCCATACCGCCACCGACGGCGATGCCGGCATTCGACCAGAACAGATTGATCGGGCCAATGTCACGCTCTACACTGTCGATCATCTCGGTGATTTGGCTCTCGTTTGACACATCAACGGTATAGGCGGCCCCACCCACAGCTTCAGCAGTTGCGGCGGCCCCGTCACCATTGAGATCAACACAGACGACCTGTTTCGCCCCAGCATCGGCAAAGGCCATACATAATGCCCGCCCGATACCACTTGCCGCGCCGGTCACAACACAGATTTTACCTTTGATATCCATCAGATCATGTCCACATATTGGAACCGCCACAGACCGTAAGTGCCTGTCCGGTCATATATTTGCTGGCGTCTGAAGCGAGGAAAACGGCAAGGCCGGCAAAATCATGAGGTTCGCCAAGGCGACGCAGCGGGATTTCGTTTTCGATGCGCTTGGCAACTTCTGGATTGTCCCACAATTCACGGGCGAATTCGGTTTTCACAAGGCCCGGGCAGATCGCATTGAACCGCAAACCGTCGGGGCCGAACTCGGCGGCTAGGTTACGCACCAGACCGATCAATGCCAGTTTCGACATGCCATAGGTACCCAGCATGACCGAGGGCTTGAAGGCACCGATGGATGAGGTGAACGCCATCGAACCGGCCCCTTTGGCGACCATGTCAGGGGCCACCATCTTGGCCAGCCAAAGATTGGATTGAACGTTGGCATTCATGGTTTTTTCGTAGGCATCGTCGGGGATTTCCGAGGTTTTGCCATAGTAGGGGTTTACCCCTGCATTGCCGATCACCACGTCAATTGGTCCAGCCAGCTCATGTGTCTTGTCGACCAAAGCCTGTAATTGCTCTTTGTGCCCGACATTGCAAGAGACCGCATGTGCGGTCCCTTTCCCCAGCGCGTTAATGCCGGCAGCGGCTGCATCCAGCTGCTCTTGCTTGCGGGCCGAGATGACAACAGTTGCGCCATGTTCGGCCAAGGCGGTGGCCATCGCCAGCCCCATGCCTTTGGACGCACCTGTCAACAGCGCGACCTTGCCGGTCAGATCAAACAGCGCGCTCATCCCATGAACCCGCCTGAACCGCGCGCCTGGGTGTCGCCCTTGATGGCGTCTTGACGCGAATTGCTGTCCTTGTAGGTCTGGACCTCGTGGCGGGCGATCACGTGGTGATGCACTTCATCGGGGCCATCCGCATAGCGCAGCGTGCGCTGCTGGGCGTACATGCCCGACAACGGCGACCACTGGGAAATACCTGTCGCACCATGTACCTGCATCGCCTGATCAATGATGTCGCAAACCTGCTCTGGCACCTTGGCCTTGATCATGGACACCCAAATGCGGGCCTCCTTGTTGCCCAGAACATCCATTGCCTTGGCCGCTTTCAGGACCAGCAGGCGCATACATTCGATTTCGATCTTGGCACGGGAAATGGTCTCCATGTTCTTACCCAGATCAATAATCTTTTTGCCAAAGGCGATGCGGTTAAGGCCGCGGTCAATCATTAGGTCCAGGGCTTTTTCTGCCTGCCCGATGGAGCGCATACAGTGGTGGATACGGCCAGGTCCAAGGCGTACCTGTGAGATTTCAAACCCCTTGCCTTCGCCCCAAAGCATATTGGCTTCGGGCACCCGCACATCGGTAAATCTGATATGCATGTGGCCGTGCGGTGCATCGTCATGGCCAAAGACATGCATCGGCCCCAGAATTTCAACACCGGGGTGGTCCATCGGCACAAGGATTTGTGATTGCTGACGGAAAGGTTCGGCATCAGGTGAGGTTTTTACCATCACGATCATGATCTTGCAGCGCGGATCGCCAGCACCTGAAATATAGTATTTCTCACCATTCAGAACCCATTCGCCATTTTCAAGCACGGCTGACATGGCGACATTCTTTGCATCCGACGAGGCGCGGTCAGGTTCAGTCATCGCAAAGGCCGAACGGATTTCACCAGCCAACAGAGGCTTGAGCCACTGTTCTTTTTGTTCTGCTGTGCCGACACGTTCCAGAACTTCCATGTTACCGGTGTCTGGCGCGGAGCAGTTCAGGGTTTCGGATGCCAGCGGGTTCTTGCCCAATTCGGCGGCAATATAGGCGTAGTCAAGGTTGGACAGGCCTTCACCGGTTTCGGCGTTTGGCAGGAAAAAATTCCACAGGCCGGCATCGCGTGCTTTTTGCTTGGCTGCGTCCATTAGCTCCAGCTGTTTGGGGTGATAGGACCACCGGTCCTCGCGACCCTCGCCCAGACGGTGAAATTCTTCGGTCATAGGATCGACGTTTTCACGGATATGTTTGATCACTGCGTTCAGCAGCGGCTTGGCCTTGTCTGACATTTCGAGGTTGTTAAGGCTTAACGGTGAATTTGCATCGGACATAGGGGTGTCTCCTTTATTTTTCCGGTCACACTCTGGGTGACGTTATTTGTTGACCCAATTGGGCGCGCGTTTCTCGACAAAGGCATTTACGCCTTCCTTAAAGTCTTCGGTCTTGGACAGATCCGCGATAACCTCGCGGGAATAGCCGATGCTTTGTGCCATGCCGTCGCGTTGGTACATGTCGTTCAACACACGTTTGGTGGCTTTCACCGCAGAGGGCGAGACGCTGCACAGCTGTTGCGCTTTTTCCAGCGCTTTGGCTTTTAGATCGCCATGCGGATGCACCTCGTTCACGCACCCCATTTTCAAGGCTTCCTGCGCGTCGATGGTACGGCCCGTATACATCATTTCCTGCGCGGCCAGTCGCCCGATATAGCGCGACAGGCGCTGCACACCCGAAGCCGCGGCAAAGAACCCGACCTTGACTTCGGGCAGGGCGAATTTGGCGTTTTCAGAAGCAAGGATGATGTCGCAGCTAAGCGCTGTTTCAAAGCCGCCGCCCATGGCAAACCCGTTTACCGCGGCGATGATCGGTTTTTCCAGATCAAAGCGGGCAGAGAGACCGGCAAAACCGGAAGGCGTCATGGCCTTTTTGGACCCGCCCGCCGCCGTGGCCTTGAGGTCGTTGCCGGCAGAAAACGCCTTGTCGCCGGCACCCGTCAGAACCGCGACCCAAAGGTCTTGATCGGCGGCAAAGGCGTCCCAGCAATCCGCCATCTCGTTATGCATATCCACATGCACCGCGTTATAAACCTCGGGTCGGTTCATCGTGACCAGCAGAACATGGCCCTGTTTCTCGGTTGTGATGAAGTCGTAGCTCATACTTTCAGCCCTCCGGTGTCGATTTCAGTAAATTTGCCGCCATTGGCAGCCAGTTTGCGCAGGGTTTCTGCCGGTGCAAATGCCACGTCTTCGCGACCACGCTCTTCCATGCGGTCCAGCACGGCTTGGGCACCGACCATATCGCCATAAAACATCGGGCCGCCCTTGTCCGCAGGCCAGCCATAGCCGTTAAGCCAGACCACATCGACGTCGGACGGGCGCTGCGCCTTGTTTTCTTCAAGGATTTTTACCGCCTCGTTGATCATTGGATAGATGCAAATCTCAATAATCTCTTCTGCGCTCATTGTGCTGGGTTTCGCTCCGGTGATCTCCTTGATGATGCCAGCGGTTACATCGGACGGAACAGGCCGGCGGTTTTCGTCATAGTCATAAAACCCGGCCTTTGTTTTCTGCCCACGCCGGTCCAGCTCGCACAGGGCATCGCGGATCGGGTTGTCGGTCTTGGCCCCTTTGGACCAACCGATATCCAGCCCTGCAAGGTCACTCATCTGGAACGGCCCCATTTTGAAACCGAACTGATTTAGGGCCGCATCCACGTCCCACGGCATCACGCCTTGATAGACCAGTTTGTTGGCCTGAATTTGACGGGCAAAAAGGATACGGTTGCCGACAAATCCTGGGCAGACGCCAACCAGTGTAGCGATCTTATTGATGTCTTTTGCTAGCGCCATGCAGGTCGCCACCACGTCATCGGCGGTGTGTTCTGCCCGCACGATTTCGAGCAATTTCATTACATTTGCAGGCGAGAAAAAGTGCAGCCCGATCACATCCTCGGGGCGCTTGGTCATGCTGGCGATTTCGTTGATATCCAATGCCGATGTGTTCGTGGCAAGGATTGCGCCCGGTTTCATTACCGCGTCCAGCTCAGTAAAGATTTTGCGCTTGAGGTCCATGTTTTCGAATACCGCTTCGATCACCAGATCACAGTCGGTCAAATCTGCGATTGCGAGACGTCCGTCAAACCGACCCATGCGGGCCTCGACTTCTTCTTGCGGAAAACGGCCTTTGTCGGATGAGCGCTGATAGTTACCACGTACCACGGCCAAGCCACGATCCAGTGCTTCCTGTGCAGTCTCGACAATCTTGACGTTGAAGCCCGCAGTCGCAAAGTTCATTGCGATGCCGCCGCCCATGGTGCCAGCGCCGATAATTCCGACGGTTTTCACCGGGCGTCTGGGTGTATTTGCATCAAGGCCGGGAACCTCCCATGCGGCGGCACCGGCACTGGCGATATAGGCACCGATTTCTTGATCATCAGGGGTATTCATACTTGGGCCTCTCGATTGTCCAGACAGGACGTGCGGATTGCACGGCGGTGGATTTTATCAGTTGCACCGCGGGTCAGCACTTCGTGCTGGACCCAGAGATGCACGGGAATTTTGAATTTGGCGAGGTGGCCGTCGAGGAAGGCAGCCAAATCTGTACAGGTTATTGTGGTGCCCGCGCGCATTTGCAGTGCGGCCCCCACGACTTCGCCCAGCCGTTCGTCCGGAACGGAAAAGGCCACCGCCTCCAGCACATCGGGATGCCGGTGCAACGCCCCTTCGACATCCAGACAGGCAATGTTCTCGCCGCCACGGATGATGATATTTTTCTTGCGGTCCAGAATTGTGACGAAACCTTCGTCATCCAACACCCCCAGATCACCGGTGCGCAGCCAGCCGTTTACCAGTGTCTTGGCTGTGGCCTCCGGCTGGTTGAGATAGCACCGCATGATATGCGGGCCTTTCACCGCAATTTCCCCAATGGTCCCGTTCGGGACGTCCTTGCCGTGATCGTCCAGCATCCGCAGTTCCTGCACCGGCGGGTGTAGTTTTCCAGCGCTGTCGGGGCGGGCGCGATAATCGTCGCCAATCATCCCAATTCCCAGCGCATTGGTTTCTGTCATGCCCCAGCCGGTGGCGACGTCTGCATTGGGAAAAGCCTTGGCCAGCTGCGCCACCTGTGCGGCTGGTCGTTTCGCGCCGCCAGACCCCAGATAATCCATGCTGGGCAGTGTTTCTCCCATTTCCTTCGCAGCTTCCATCAGTTCGGCAGATTGTGTCGGCACGCCAAGGAAACGGGTGATGTCATTGTCGCGGATAAGGCGCACGGCCTCCTGCGCGTCCCATTTGTGCATCAAGGTGATTTTGGCACCC
>NZ_JABEDH010000009.1 GCF_029285175.1 Sulfitobacter sp. M05
AATATATCAACGGCTTCTACAATCCGCGCCGACGGCATTCAGCACTGGGTTGGAAAAGCCCCGTCGCCTTCGAACGGAAAGTGGCCTAAACGAGCACTTGGGGCGGCACAAAAGCGCGACAGGTCCAGTTTGCGTCAATTTGTAGTTCATCAGCTGAGAACTCTCGACCAATGTCATCAACCAGCGCCTGCTTCAGTCTCCTAAGATCCTTATGATTTGAATTTAGGCTTGCAATTTTGCCCAAAAATGACGCGACTCCACGATTGGATAAGATCAAACCTTCCAACCTCGTCCTTGCGGCACGTGAGATAAAGCCTCCAGTGCTATCCAAGCATTTTGATAAGCAATAAAGTGCGATATGGTGGAGGGGAGGTGTACATCCAGCGTGACGTAGCTGCTCGAGGCAATAACTTCTGACTTCAGGTTGTTGAATTACTTCACCGAACTTGCCTTCTACTAGGTTGGCGATCAATTGCTCAGTCGTTGCCGTATCTCCCAAGTCAGTTGCCATGCAAACTTCACCTCAAATCGCCACGCCACTTACCTTCGCTGAAGGGAAGAATATTCTCAAGTGCTGACCTCGCGGTCTGAGGAAACAGGCGCAAAAAATTCGCTCTAAGACAAGCACCCCGACATGTTGAATCCCAAACTTTTGCTGGGGCACCGAGACATCACTTAGGACTCAAACGTCGACGTTGCGAAAAGCTGGATATTGAGCACCATTACCTGAGATCCAAAGAAATCACTCTTCAGTCGCTCTTCCTGCCATTCCGCCATAACGCAGCTGAACCCCACGGTTTGAGGTCCACAATGGTGTCAGCCACGGTTCAACAGATTGCCCAGCAGAACGACCAATTTCGGCGAGGCGAGCGTCAGGGTATAGCGGGCCTGATCACCGGAATAGAGCACAGTGTCCGTGCCGCTGCCGCCGTTGATGTCGTCATCGCCGCTTTCGCCTGCAATGGTATCATCGCCACCCTGACCCAACAGCATATCATCCTGCGACCCCCCGTTGATCAGCTCCGCCCCCTCACCGCCACGGACATAGTCGTCGCCTGCGCCGGTAAAGATGCGGCTGTCGTTTTCGGTGCCACCGTTGGGATTTATGCGCACAATGGTGCCGGGCAACGCGTCTACGACGATCACGTCATCATTGCCGTCACCCACTGTCGGCCAGTTGGCCAACACATCATTAACGTCAACCGGTCTGCGCGTGTAATCAACGCTCAGCAGCAAGGTGCCGTTGACCGAAAAAACCTCCATCGCGGTTGCCATGCCACTGAGATCATCAAGTGTTTCAAGGCTTGATTTGTCAAAGGTGCCAGTCAGCTCAATCAACAGATTGTCGCCTGTGACGCCCTCAAAAAAAGACAGCCGATGTGCCGGAAGTGCTGATCAGGGCGGTATTGGCTGAAGTCAGCGCCGCCTCAATCGGGTTTTCCGACAGAGTAGGCCAACACTAATTAGCTCTGTGTCAAGGAGTTTGATTTTTAGCGGAAAATTCCCACAAAAAATTTCCTGACGAAAGTTCCTGCAAGTTCTTACGAAGGTGGCTTGATCGAAAAGTTGATTTGATCAAGCTTTCCAGTGGTGCGGAGCTTCGCTGCACGGTACATGAAGGGCAAAGTTGCGAACAAAGCCGACTTATGCAGTCGCGGCTACTGCTGACGCAGCATTTGCTCGCGCTCGCCAAATATCCGCCGCTGCATCTCGGCTGATTTCGCCATACCGGCCATTCAACGTGACGATGATGCATTCATTTTCAAGCCGTTCTTCTGTTGCATTGCTACGTCGGAAACAAGGCGCATGCCTAGATGTGCAGGCGGAGTTCCAACAGCGCATCCACCGCGTGCAGGGTCTCTGATCAAATAGGACATTGCCGCAACATGTTCGCCACCAACGAAGAAGGCCGGGCAACGATCTAGATCCGCACCACTTGCAAGGCCGTTATAGCATTCCATCGTCCATTCCCAAACACTGCCATCCAGATCGACGATCCCCTCGGGAGAAGTTGAGAAGCTCCCTTGAGGCTTCAGGGCGCGTGGAGCCTGTCCTTCGATGAGGTAGCTGGATGCCCATGTCAAAGACGGATCGGTGAACAATGGATCGGGTGCATCCGGTAGAACGGGTGCCGCCATTACGTTCCACTCCTCAGCCGTGGGAAGGCGGAATTCATGTCGGGCCTTTTTACTGATCCATCCGACATATTGTTGCACGTCAATATAGCTAAGGCCCGTAGCCGGTGTTGTCGCTGCTTTCTGATCGGGGCGGGCGCGCAACGTCAATTCGCACGCGCCATCTGAGGCGCATCGGTTCCATTCGGCAATTGTGACTTCATGGCGTTGCGCGTAGAAGGTACGCCCGTCTGGCATCACCACTGCGGAGTTGGCCATGTCCGGCAGAGATGCAGGATCGGGACCACGCTGCGAAAGCATGGTCCCCGTGATTGCAGCCACCGAAATCCCCACTAGAGCCAGAACAAGGGTCGCTTTGTTCAAAGTAGATTTGTGGGCGGCAGCAGTCATTGATTTGCCTCCCGATGTCAGGTTGCGAATTCACGCGGGGCAACAACCTGTTCCATGAGCTCATTGTCCCACTGGCCTTCAACCACGAAGTGGGCGGTTGCACCCAGCATGACCCCGATGATCAGGTTGTGGTTCACATAGGCGTAGACGCCAGGTTGCTCGAAGGTGTACATCGCCGCTGCTGCACAGCCGCCGCGCACGAACCATGTTTCCACACCAGTCAGCGCCGGGTCAGTGAACGAGGTCTCCCAGACATAGTTGCCATGTCCACCGATCAGGTGCGGACGGCTGTCCACATTGCACGAGTTGTGGATCATCAGAACGGTTTCGCCGACCTTCGCCTTCAGTGCATTTTCGCCAGTCAGCGCGCCAACCGCGCCGTTGAAAACCTGATGGGTCGGAACCAGCCCGCGCATCACCTCAAGGCTGTCGGAATAATCCTCGCCTGCGGCCCCATAGGTTTTGAAGTCTCCATTCTCGTCGCGAGGCAGATAGTAGTCCTGCTCGCCGATATAGACGAGGGAATCGTAGCTCAGCGGATTGCCATCGCGGTCCTTCAGGCCGTCACGCGGCAGAACCATGACGGCACCGTTCATCCCATGGCAGACATGATACGGGATCATCTCCCCACCAGGTGCGCAGTGATAGGTGAAACACCCTGCTTTGGTTGCCTTCCATCGCAGAACGGTTTCTTCGCCGGGATAGACATGTGTCAAACCACCGCCACCCAACGCGCCGGTAGAGGCGTGGAAGTCGATATTATGCTCCATCTGGCTGTCGACGGGGTTGCGTAGTGTCAACTCGATCATGTCGCCTTCGTGACAGATGATGAGCGGGCCTGGAACAGAACCATTATAGGTCAGCGCCCAGATTTCGGCCCCGTTGTCCTCGTCGACAACCATCAGTTTTTCGGTTGTCTCCATTGTGACTTCGATAATTTTTGGGCCACCAGTGGCGACCTGTTCGTGCATTGGCGCGAAGGGAGGTGCGACGAGCTCTTGCTTGACGCGGGTGTAACCGGACAGATCCGCTTGTTTTGCATCTGATGCAGCTTCTTGCTGATCAGCGGCCTTGTAGATCTTGGACGACGTTGAATTTATCGTGTTCATTTTCAACTTGCGGGGCGAGGTTGCCGACATGGCGGCCGCTCCGGTCATTGCCGCTGCGCCAGCAAGCACGCTGCCGCGCAGGACGTTACGACGACTTGTTTTCACGGGTGCCGTATTGAATTGCTTGGTCATTTTTCCCTCCTTCGGGTTTTCGGAAGCCAGGAACGATGCCCGCCTTCAAGTTAAATTGTGCTAGAGATTGCCAAGTTGTGCCTCGAACCGCGCTTTGGCTTTCTTGGGGACACGCCCTTCTAAGAAATCGCCGGGCACGTCGACATCCCCAACAGCGATGGTCATCACCATGCCCATGGCAAAATGCGGCTTGCAGATGACACCGTAGACGCCTTCGACATCGAGAGTGACTTCAAGCTCTTCGTTGATTTTGCCTTTGAAGGCTTCCGCCCCTTCAGGCAGCATGCCTTTGTTGACCTCTGCATTGTGCCCTTTGTCTGCGGCTACGAACTTGATCGTGTCGCCGGGGTTGGCCTGAATGAAGGCGGGCTCAAACACCATGCGCTCTCTGCCAGAACCTTTGTTCAGCATTTGAACTTCGAAGGTTTCGGCAAACGCTGCGCTACCCATCAGGGCTGCGAGTGCCAGGCCGGTTGCCAGTGTGCGGATCATCATCATTCCCTTTCAAATCGCGTTAGTTGTTGACCTGAAACCTAGCGAAGTGGCGCGGTAGAACGTTGCGCTAAGACAAATTGTCTGTGAGTTTTCCGACTGCATCCAAAAAAGGTCATCTATGGTATTTTGTCGCTACATGGTGGACAACAAATCTTATGAACGAGATACCACCACGCAGAACGCTGCCGCGGCTTGACGAAAGCCTGCTGAAGCATTTGCCGCCGTTTTCCAAACTGGAGCGACGCGAAATTCGCACGATTCTTGATCAGGCAACATCGCGCCGTTACGAGGAAGGCGTTGCGATCTTCGATGAAGGCGCCCCAGCGGATCGTTTTTTCATGCTGCTTGACGGCTATGTACGGGTGGTGCGGATCACGCCTACAGGCGACCAAGTGACCGCGCTTCATATTCCGGCGGGGCAGCTTTTGGGTATCGCCAAGGCAATAGGTCGCGATAGCTATCCTGCAACGGCCATGACGGCGACAGAATCCATTGTCCTCAGCTGGCCCGCACGCCTTTGGGATACCTATGTTGCCGATTACGAGGGATTTTCGACGGAAACCTACAATACTGTCGGCAACCGGCTGGGCGAAATGAACAATCGAGTCGTTGAGATGGCAACACAGCAAGTTGAGCAACGCGTGGCAAATGCGCTTTTACGTTTGATCAACCAGACGGGTCGTAAGGTATCCGACGGGATCGAGATTGATTTCCCGATCACGCGGCAGGATCTTTCCGAATTGACTGCGACAACCCTGCATACCGTCAGTCGATTGCTGAGCGGGTGGGAAAAACGCGGATTGGTTCAGAGCAAACGAAAACGTATCACAGTGACAAACCCGCACGCTTTGGTGGAGATCAGCCAAGCCTAGTGCGGTTCAAATGCCCACCGCATCCTGAAGTTCTGCCAAGAAATACCTCTCATCGAGGCCGTATTCCGCACAGGCATCGACAATGGTGTGGAACGGGCTGATCAAGCAACCGACGCAGAGCATCTTATGGCGCAGGAATACCGGTATCGTGTCCGGGAAATGGGCCATCAGATCCGCCAAGGGCAGATCGAGATCATCCAATCTAGGGTGTCGCATAGGGTTCTCCTGATGCGTTGAGCCTAGACCAGAACTTCATCCAAACATTGCGCTGGCACAAACTTGCACGCGGCTCCTGCCGCTAAGAAGTGGTCATCCCGAATTCAAGGAGACCGGCCAATGGCGGAATTTCTGACAAAATCGCGGGCGAGAAATATCTTCTACGGAGGCTCGATCTTCTTCGTCGTGGTCTTCATAGCGATGACCGTCCACTCCCATAAATACGTCGTCGAGACCTCAACCGCCGGTATGGAGCTGAGCGAAGCGGTCATTCATGGCAAACACATCTGGGAGGAAAACTCCTGCATCAACTGCCACAGCCTGCATGGGGAAGGTGCCTATTTCGCCCCCGAAGTTGGCAATGTGATGACCCGATGGGGTGTTTTGGATGACCCCGAAGACGCTTTCGAGACGCTCAAAGGTTGGATCGAGGCGCAACCGAGCGGCATCGAAGGCCGCCGCCAGATGCCCCGCTACGAATTGACTGACGAAGATATTCGCGGCCTCGCGGAATTCCTGCGGTGGGCCGATCAAACTGACACCCAAGGTTGGCCGCCAAACGACGCCGGATAAGGAGACAAAACCATGAAATATCAATCTCAAAGCGTGGCCTACTGGTACTTCCTTGCGGCCATGGTGCTGTTCGGCGTTCAGGTGCTGGGCGGGCTTCTCGCGGGCTGGATCTACGTCTCGCCCAATTTCCTGTCAGAACTGTTGCCCTTCAACGTCATCCGTATGATCCACACCAATGCGCTCATCGTCTGGCTGCTGCTGGGCTTCTTTGGCGCGGCCTACTTTCTGGTCCCCGAGGAATCAGAGCGCGAAATCTACTCACCCAAACTGGCCTATATCCAGCTGGTCATTCTGCTGGTGGGGACGCTGGGGGCTGTCGGCTCTTATCTTGTTGGCATTCACGGGGGTCGCGAATTTCTTGAGCAACCGCTCTGGGTTAAATTCGGCATCCTTGTCGCGGCGCTCATCTTCCTGCTCAACATCTCGATGACTGTGCTGGCAGGAAAGAAAACGGCGATCACCAATGTGTTGCTGATGGGCCTGTGGCTGCTGTCGCTCTTGTGGGTCTTTGCCTTCATCAACCCCGACAACCTGTCCTTGGACAAAATGTACTGGTGGTTTGTTGTGCACCTCTGGGTCGAGGCCACCTGGGAATTGGTCATGGCCGCGATCCTTGCCTTCCTGCTCCTGAAGCTGACAGGCGTGGACCGCGAAGTCGTGGAAAAATGGCTCTACGTCATCGTCGCCACGGCGCTGTTCTCGGGCATCCTCGGCACTGGACACCACTTTTACTGGATTGGCCTGCCGGGCTATTGGCAGTGGGTTGGCTCGATCTTCTCGACCTTTGAGGTGATCCCGTTCTTCCTGATGATGTCCTTTGCCTTTGTGATGGTCTGGAAGGGTCGCAAAAACCACCCGAACAAGGCGGCGCTTCTATGGTCGCTTGGGTCCAGTACTGTCGCTTTCTTTGGTGCGGGTGTCTGGGGTTTTCTGCACACATTGCACGGCGTCAACTTCTACAGCCATGGCACACAGATCACAGCAGCTCATGGCCACTTGGCCTTCTACGGCGCTTACGTGGCTCTGAACCTCGCGATCTTTACCTACGCGATGCCGATGCTGCGCGAACGTGCGCCCTATAACCAGGTACTTAACATGGCGTCCTTCTGGCTGATGACGGGCGGTATGGCGTTCATGACCTTTGTGCTGACCTTTGCGGGCACCATCCAGACACACATGCAGCGGGTGATTGGGGACTATTACATGGACGTTCAGGAGAGCCTGTCGATCTTCTACATGATGCGCTTTGGCGCGGGGGCCTGTGTGGTCATCGGTGGGCTGTTGTTCATCTATTCGATGCTGGTTGTGCGCAAGGACGAGATCATCGCGCCGGGCCCGGCTAACCCTGCTCCCGGAGAATAAGCCATGAACATACAAAACACCCCAATCCTGCCATTCTATCAGGCAACTGGCCACGAAGCCGACCTGTTCGAGACGGCCTATAACAACGGTTTGCCCCTTCTTCTGAAGGGGCCGACCGGCTGCGGCAAAACCCGCTTTGTCGAACACATGGCGGCGCGTCTGGGCAAACCGCTCTATACCGTGGCCTGCCATGACGATCTGTCCGCGGCGGATCTGATCGGGCGTTACCTGCTCAAGGGCGGCGAAACCGTCTGGGTCGATGGCCCGCTCACAAAGGCCGTGCGCGAGGGCGGCATCTGCTATCTCGACGAGGTGGTCGAGGCCCGCAAAGATGTCACAGTGGTCTTGCACCCGCTGACCGACACGCGGCGCACACTGATGATTGACCGCACGGGCGAAGAACTGACGGCACCGGCTGAGTTCATGCTGGTGGCCAGCTACAACCCCGGCTACCAGAACGTGCTGAAGCGACTGAAACCCTCCACCCGGCAGCGGTTCCTGTCGATCAGCTTCGACTTTCCTGATGCGGAAACCGAGATTGCCGTCGTTGCCAGCGAAAGTCGCCTTGAGCCGGGCCGCGTGGCCCCCCTAGTGCGCTTGGCTGGCCACATCCGCAAACTCAGCGGCATGGATCTTGAGGAAGGCGTGTCCACGCGCCTTCTGATTTATGCAGCCACGTTGATGTCTGGCGGCATGGGCGTGGATCAAGCCCTTGAGGCCGCCATCGTCGAGCCGCTCAGCGACGAGCCGGACGTGCAACAATCCCTGCGCGATCTTGTCAGCACGATCTACGGATAAGCCCCATGAAACTGCTTGATCTCATGGAGCCAGAGGAAACCGTTGGCAATCTCTGGCACGATATGGCCAGTGGCATCGGCGCGGGGGTCACCTATCCCGACGCCGCTGTTACACTCGCTTCGGTCAGGCCCAGCCTTGCGGTTTTGTTCCGCGCACTTGGAGGGACTGCCGGAGTTGAGTTGGGTGAGGTCGCCCAAACGCTTGTGCATCACCGGCAGGTTCTCATGCGAAAACTCGGCACCGCGCGCGACCGTGAATGGGTGGCGCGGTTTGACGGCGAAAAGCTGATGCTGCCCCCGGTGATGGATATCTTTCCTGAGCAGGTCCTGAATCGTACCGCGTATTTCTGGCTGACGGCTTTGGCCGCGCATACAAACATGTCGGACCTTGATTTGCCAAAGGACGGGCCGGTACGGGACTGGGCACATGTCCAGGCAAACGCTGTGGCATCGGAGAAAGTTCTTGGGTCCTGCCCCGGTCTGCGCAACAGCTATTCGGACATGGCCGCCTATTGCGCGCAAAAGCGAACGACACTGGGAAGCGCGCCGCAAGAGGCCGCAGTTGAGCAAGCCATCCGCGACCAGCTTGGTGGGACCGCCCCCAAGCTTCTGGCTGATCTTTTACCTGCCAAGGGCTATATGCCCTGCCAGCCCGTTCCAATCTGGCTGCGTTTTGAGCGACCCGGACAGGGCAGTACCGCCACTGAGGGCGCCGAGGCTGACGCAGCTGCGCCACCGCCCACCGCCGCCCTGAGCAATCGCAAACTCGCCGAACGCAAGGATCAGGATCAACACGGCCGCAAGGACAGTTTCATCATTCACCGGTTTGAATCGATCCTGTCTTGGGTGGAATCCATGAACATCAACCGCAGCATTGATGATGACGACGAGGAAAACGCCCAGAAGGCCGCCGACGATCAGGACCGCATCACTTTGTCAAAACAAGACCACAAGGTCGCCACCCGCCTGCGGCTGCATCTGGACCTGTCGCCCGCAGATGCGGATCACGAGGCGCTGGCGGGCAAACATACCTATCCCGAGTGGAACCACCGCAGCCGCAGCTATTTGGACAATCATTGTCGCGTGCTGGATGCGCCTGCACAGCCTGGCAACACGGTTTTTTCGCCAAACGAAAAATACGTCCGCGAGGTGCGCCGCCAGTTCGAAGCGCTGAGCCCGCGTCGTATCTTGCAGCCCCGCCAGATTGACGGGCAAGAGCTTGATCTCGATGCCGTGCTGACCGCGCGTGCGGATATGATTGCAACCGGTTCCGGGTCCGATCGCATATGGCAGGCTGCGCGGCAAATGGACCGCGATGTCTCTGTCGCCTTCCTGATCGACACGTCCCGCTCCACCGAGGCCGCAATTGGCGACACCTCAGTTATTGATCTGGCGCGCGATACGATGGCAGCACTTGCTGTCGGGATTGATGCGGCGGGCGACAGGCTTGGCATTTGGGGGTTCTCTTCACTGCGGCGGGACCGTGTATTCCTGACCCGTTGCAAGGACTTCGAAACACCTATGTCGCCTCAGGTTACAGCCAATATCGGGGCGCTAAAGCCCGGGCATTACACGCGCCTTGGCACCGCAATTCGTCATGTGTCCGCGCAACTGGCCAAAGAGCCGTCCTCGCGCAAGCTTTTGATCGTTTTGACGGATGGCAAACCCAACGATCTTGACCACTACGAAGGCCAGCACGGCATCGAAGACAGCCACATGGCCGTCCGTGAGGCCCGCGCGGCGCAGCATAGCCTGCATGGCATCGTCATCGACGAGGACGGGGAGGACTGGTTTGCCCGCATCTTTGGGCGCGGCGGCTTTACGCTGTTGCCCAACCCGGAACGCCTGTCCCGGGCGTTGCCGGACATCTATCGCACCCTGACACAGGAGACCTGACATGCGTATTTCTACATCCTTTATGGCCATTATCATGACCACTCCTGCCTTCGCCGAGGCCTATGATCGGCCCATCCCGCAGGCTCAATCGGCCACGGCAGAATTCTGGTATGCGCTGGCCTGCCTTGCGTTGGTCGGGGCCATGATCGCCGTTCAGCGATTGGTCTCACGCAGATGAAACTTGCAGGGTGGACTACAGGTCAAATCGCCTGCGCGCTCTACCCGTTTGGTGCGGGGGCCGCCGCGGTTAACGTCTTCTTTGCCTCGTTGATCTTTAGTTGGATAGGTGGTCCGATTGCCTCAACCGCGTGGTCCATCGGATTGGGCTGTCTCATAGGTCTGCCCGCAACATGGTACTTTGCGCGTCACATCCGGCATTTGATGGACGTGGCAGACAAGGTGGGTGACGCATGAAGATCGAAATGGATCGGGGCCAGCCGTTGATTGACGCGCAGGATTTGGGCGAACTGCTTGGGTTAGATCCTGCGGACGTGCGGGTCAAAATGCGGGCGGGTAAAATCACCAGCCGGTTTGAAATTGGCGAGGGCGAGGATGCAGGACGCTTTCGGCTCACATTTTTCCTTAACGACAAGCGTGTGCGAATGACCTGTGGCATGGATGGCGAGGTCATCAGCACCATCCGATTGAAACAAGGAACGCCGTGATGGCACAGACATCGTCCGAGCGAATCCGCGCCTGGCAAGGGCCCGCGATCTTCAGTTTTGGCTTTCGACCGTTTTTCCTGTTTGGTGCCCTGTGGGTTGTGGCTGCGATGGTGCTTTGGCTGGCCAGCCTGACGGGCCTGACGACATTGCCGACGCGGTTTGATCCGGTGTCATGGCACGCGCATGAGTTCTTATTCGGCTATCTGGGGGCTGTTATGGCTGGGTTTCTGCTCACGGCGGTGCCGAACTGGACGGGGCGACTGCCGCTTGTTGGCTGGCCTTTGGCGGGACTGTTCGCACTTTGGATGGCAGGGCGGGCTGCTGTGCTGTTTTCTGCTCATATGCCATTTGTGGTCGCGGTTATTGTTGACCTGGCCTTCCCGATCGTGCTGGGCGCGATGATCCTACAAGAGATCGTCGCGGGCAAGAACTGGCGTAATCTGGTCGTGCTTGCTTTGCTGGGCGTATTCACGCTGGCCAATAATCTCTTTCATATCGAAGCGATGCAGGGCGGATATGCGGCGCAAGGTGTGGGCCTTCGGCTGGGCGTTGCGACGGCAGTTATGATGATCACGGTTATCGGTGGCAGGATCATTCCGTCCTTCACCCGCAACTGGCTGGCACGCAACGATATTGCAGCAAGGCCCGCCCCGCCGATGCAGCGGTTTGACAAGCTTGTGCTGCTGGGGAGCCTGCCCGTGCTTGGGGGATGGGTTTTGTATCCTGTCGGTACGCTGACCAGTATCGCACTCTTGGCATTTTCCTTGGCACACTTTGCCCGGCTGGGCAGATGGCAGGGGTACAGGACGCTAAGCGATCCGCTTGTTTGGGTGCTGCATGCCGCTTATGCCTTTATCCCTCTTGGCGGGTTCGCGCTTGGCCTTGATCAACTGCGTGGCAATCCCGGCACAGCAGGGGCGCAGCATTTGTGGACGCTGGGCGCAATAGGGGCGATGACGCTGGCCGTGATGACACGCGCGACACTTGGGCATACGGGGCAGACTCTGGCCGCCAATCGCGCAACTGTGCTGATCTACGTTTGTTTGTTTGCGTCGGCCTTTGCCCGGCTTTGCACCCCGCTTTGGCTTGAGGCGAGCTACCTTGCAGGCTTCCTATGGATCGCTGCTTTTGCGGGCTTCGTTGGGGCCTATGGTCCCTCCCTTTTATTTGCCGCACCTGGGAAGAAGAAATGACTTGGGCCGGTTATGCTGCGGTCTTTATTGGGTTTTTTCTGACGCATTCCATACCTGTCAGGCCCAGGGTGAAATCGCAGGTGGCCGCTAAAATAGGCGCGCGCGGCTTTGGCATCCTGTATTCCATGCTGTCCCTCGCCATGTTCGCGCTGCTGATCTGGGCCACCGGAGAAGCGCCATATGTGCAACTGTGGTCGCAACTGCAGTGGCACCGTCACGTGACTCATCTGGGCATGTTGGTGGTTTGCCTGATCCTTGCCCTGACCATCGCAAGGCCTAACCCGTTTTCTTTTGGAGGCACGCAAAACGACGCCTATGACCCGGCGCACCCCGGCATCACCCGCTGGGCGAGGCATCCGGTTCTCATGGCGCTTGCGCTCTGGGCGGCGGTTCACTTGGTGCCAAACGGAGACCTGGCGCATGTCATTTTGTTTGGCGTGCTGGCCAGCTTCGCCATTGCAGGCCGTAGCTTGATCGATACACGCAAGCGCGGGCAAATGGGCAATGATCGGTGGCAAGAGTTGGACCTGGCGCGCCAAGCTGGGCCAAGATTCCAAATGCCCACCTCGTGGGCCGGCCCTGTCCTGCGCTTGGCAATCGGCGTTGCAGTGTTCGCGATACTCTTGCTGGTGCATCCTTACGTTATCGGTGTGCGGGCTCTTTAAGTGCCACGGTGACAGGAAACGAGATCAGGACGCGCGCGAGTATTTGATGCCTTCCGGAACATGCTGAACCAACCCTGCCGCGATGATCCGTGGCAACGCGCGACCGTCTGGATGTATCTGCATTCGCCGCCCGTCAAAGATGACAAATTCAGAGAACGACGTCGAAATGCGGCGCAGGACAGCGCGCACCAGTGCCGCCTGATCACCGAATTCCCGCTTCAGCACGTCGAGATCAATCTCGAAATCGCACATAAGCAACTCGATGGCGCGGGCGCGAATATGGTCTTCTTGGGTCAAGATATACCCCCGCGATCCAGCAAATTGGCCTGCTTGAATGCGTTGTTTGTAGGCGGCTGTTGCGGGCGCATTCTGCCCATAGCCGGATGGGAAGCGGGAGATCGACGAAGCGCCAAGGCCTATCAAGGTCTGACAGCTATCCTCGGTATAACCTTGGAAATTGCGCCTCAATCGGCCGTTTTGGTGCGCCATATCCAACGTATCACCGGGTCGTGCGAAATGGTCAATTCCGATAGCTGTGAACCCAGCATCGGCAAATCGCTTGGCGACCTCGGTTGCAAGGTTAAAGCGCGCTAAATCATCCGGCAGCGCGGCCTCATCAATGAGTTTCTGACGCTTGAAGACCCAAGGAACATGCGCATAGCCAAAAAGCGCGATGCGGTCAGGAGCAAAACTCAGCACTTTGTCAATTGTGTCGTTGATACGCGACAAATTTGTATTTTGTTATGTTTTGGAACAACAATCCATCTGGGTTTCTGATCTTTGGACAGCTCTTACGGGCCTTTCCCCTTTGTCGCGCCTTTATGCAGTCTTTGCTAGAGCACATGCATCTTGGGTTGCAGCTATTCCCGTATAGGTTAACCTAGGCTATGTTTGACAACGTTACCTAATTGGGCGGCTGGTATTGAGCACAAATAAGACAAATGACTATTGGGTTCAGGACGCCGCTGCGCCACTTGATGTTCAGTTTGGTGTGGCGTCGCCTAAGACTGTACCTGACATGCTTTACGAGACACTCTTTGACCAACCGGACCCAACGGAGGATGAACTGGCGCGGGCTGAGGGTGATGCCAAAACGACGTACCCGTTGTATACTTTCGCCATTTTGGATGCAGCCAGGGTCTTGAACCTACCCGAGATGCTGGAAACATCAGGCTTGGAACATCGTTGCCTCTTTAAGGGCCAAGCCTATGAAGACTTGAAAAACGTGGCCCCTTGGATTGTTAGACTGGAAGACGCCAATAGCTTCACCCGTAACCTGTTCACAAGCTTGGATGTGCCATGGCATATGTGGGATGCCGAGCCTGGGATCTATCTGCGATCACGCGGAACACTTGATGATATGTGGGCGCATTTTAGGAAATTCACACGGGTACAGGACGAGCAGGGGAAATGGTATTATTTCCGCTTTTGGGAGCCAAAGTCGGTTACGCTGTTGTTCTCTGCCTTTAGCAGCAAGCAAGCGCAACGATTTCTAGCGCCGTGTGCGTGTCTCTGTGCGGCGACGGTGAAGCAGAGTTTTGTTTTCAAATTCGTTTCATCAAGCACGCTTCATTTGTCGGCTTGAGGTTGGTTTTGAGATTTTCAAAAGAACAGTTTAGCGTATTTGAAGAACCCGTGCGTCGTGAATGGATCGCCCAGGCCGCGGAGCGTCTTCATCAGACCTATTCTGGATATTTTAAAGCGCTTCACGTAGAAGCCCGCGATCTTGAACCATTGTGCGCAGCCGTTGAACGATGGGCCGCGGAAAGTGGACTTACGGGTCAGCGTGATGTGTCACAGCTGTGTTGTGTCGCGTCGACATTGGGTCATGAGTTCTGGCGCGACCCTCGATTTGGCAGCTACGTGAATGGGGCTGCGGGAAATGCGGATGTTTCAAAAAATAAGGCCGTTGAGGCGTTGATTAACAATGTTCATGTCTGGTTGGGGGGCCTTTGGCAGAACGATACGGTCGAAGATTTTGCGCGCCGCCTTGACCGCCATATTCGCCAAAATGATGAGCCGGACACGCAAAAACTGATGGCTATTGTACCAAATCATTGGGTTTTGTTTGATGCTGATACAAACGAGCGGTTGGTTGCGTGGTTGAAACAAAATCTTCCACCGACCAGCATTTCTGCGCAGCGACTGGCCTATGTGTCCTTAGCATTGGTTTATGGCACGGGTTGGGTGCGTGATCCACAATACGTTCACCTTGTGCGAATGATTGAAACGGCCACCTCGTCCACGATGCTCGCGGATAATATTTCCGCAATGTATGCGGAGATGGCGTGATGGCTGGAAACCCGCAAAACCCCGATAGTTTTTCGACGGCGACCCAAGTTGCGGCGACCCAGCCGAATACACCTGTTGCGGAAATCTGTGAGCCATGCGCAGCCCGCTTTCGGGTCGAGGCACATTACGACGATCCGTGGAAAACGCCCATAACGCTTGCGCCGCTTCGGGTGCAATACCGGGATGGTCCTGTCATCTCGGAAGGAGGGCGCACACGTGCGCTTGCGACCTTTGGCCTTCAGGACGGTCAGCCCATTCACGGTGTGCTGCCTGAAGTGGGTGCTTACGACGACCGTGCGCCAGAGCCGGGCGCAATCACTGCGCAGCTTGTTCCGGAAGATGCCGGCGACCCGAAGGCACTGGAAGAACAGATTATTGCCGACCTTGGAGCGTTTGCGTCATCCATGGAAACGGCAATGGGGCCATGGACCAAAGAATGGGAAAATGACGGCTGGCTAGGCCTCTTTGGTAGCCTCTGGGGCGGATTGAAGTCCGGAGCTTCTGCTTGGTGGGAAGGCGAAGGTGATTTCTGGAACTCCGTCGGGGAATGGCTGTCCAACCTCCCAGAAATGCTGGGCGATGCATTGGAGAGCCTGAGCGATGGCGCAAAAGCCCTTTGGGATAACCGTGATCAGATACTGGCCTTGCTACAGAACCTTTCAGAAGGGGCTGTATCAGCCTTTGAGGAGGGCCTTGAAGCGGTTGCGCGCCTAATCGAGAGCATCCCCGGCTATGAAGAGATTGCAGAACTTCTGAAAGATCTCGTTGAACAAAGCGCCGAATGGGGTGGGGCTATGATCGAGATGGCCACGCAAACCCGCGTTCTGGCGGTGCTGGGTGCAACGATGCTCGGTACTTTCATGATGATCCCACCAAATTTTTGGACGGAAATGGTCGGCAAGGGTGTCGGATATCTCATCCCTGAGCTCATAATTGCTATCGCTATGGCGATCATCGCATTCTTCACAGCTGGAACGGGTGGTGGGCTACTTGCGGCTCGCATTGCAACCTACACAGCTAAGATCACAGCAGCCCTCTCTAAGGCTGGTCGTGCCGGGCGTGCGCTGATGCGTGTGTTCGCCTTGCTGAAATCGCTGATGGGCAAAATGGTCGACCTCATCAAAGCGCTAAAAGGCAAGATTGATGAGGTTGTGGAAAGTGTGACAGACGGGATCGCAAGGATCACACGCCGTTCGGGACGCCGCGTTAGAAATCCGGCGGTTGTGCCGTGCTTCAATCGCCCACCCAATTCGACACGGCAGGAGTTTTTAGATCAACTCGCCGAGCAAGAGACCGCAATCAACAACAGCGACCTGTCCGAATTGATGCGGCGGCGCGCGGCCGTTCGCGCGAATGGAACGGGGCCACTGCGTGATGCCGCAGCACAGAGCACCGCACGATCACAGTGGTTGTCAAACAGGGTTATTGAAATTCGACAAAGCCAAGGTCTTTCAAGATCTGCGGCTAACGCTGTTGCCTTGCAGGAAGCTGCCGGACTAGATGCCACCCATGTTTTAGATATTGTTGCCGGGGGTGATCCATCAGACATTTCTGGTTTGCAAAACCGAAGCGTCAATCGTTCACTTGGAAGCCAATGGAGAAACAAGGTAAGCGTTCTTGATGATGCTTTCGCTAGCCAAGCAAGACGCGGCGCAGTGAAAGCGCATGTTCGATTAAAACCCTGCTGAGGATCAAATGAATATTCAAGAAGATATCGATGATATTATGGAAGAAAATGGCCCATTTGGCACAGATGGACCTGTCGCGGATGAAGTGATTGGCCAATATCTCGGCAAGTTGCCAAAACTACTGACAACATTTTGGAAGCAGCAAGGGCTAGGTTTTTGGAAGGGTGGACTTTTTACTTTGTGCCACCCTGCATCATTCGATGGACTTCTAAGTCAGATTTTTCACGCTGATAGCGACTTTTCTCATGCGGACTGCTACATCTATGGATACTCATCTTTTGGTCATCTCTTGGTTTGGAGCGAACGGCATTGGGTCGTTCAGATCGACTTGCTCAACGGTCGCATCGCTTGCCCAGTTTTAATTGACCCTAGCAAGGCGATAAATCCCGACATCCATATGTCAACGAGTCTGTCCGTTCATGTCGATAGCCTTGATGTCTATGATGATGATAACAAGAAACTCTTCACCCGAGCCGTCAAAAAACTTGGCCGTCCTGAACCTGGTCATGTGTTTGGGTTTACGCCTGCCCTTGCCATGGGGGGCGCTCCCAAATTGGAAAACCTCAAGATCGTTCCCGCATTAGAGCACTTTCTATTTCTTGCTCAACTTCAGCAATTCCAGCTGATCGACTATCTGGCGCAGCCGCCACGAGTTGTCAGAGCTGTTGGGTGATTTTTGACCAAAAAGACCCAACAGAAAGACATAGCGTATGCAAATGAAATCAAATCTGATCGTTCTCGCAGCCGTTATTTCCACGCTTTGGGCAGGCCCTACGCTGGCTCTAGACTGCGGTGACTGGAACAGTGAAAGCTTCCTTGCAGAAGCCTCCGTTTCCGATGTGCAAAGCTGCCTGACGTCTGCGCAAAACCCAGGTGCATTGAATTATCTTGGCAGAACGCCGTTGATATCGGCAGCCTTCGCGGACCGACCAGACATCATTAAATTTCTGCTTTCATCAGGGGCGAACGTCGCTTAAGCCGCCGTTTAACTGTTCGAAAGAGATCAATCCAGAAGTCAGGTTTCAAAGACTTTCTTCAGAAGCGAAAGCCGTGATTGGGAGCTGACATTGAGAGAGGCCAGCTATTTAGCTGTTGTGATCAATTCATGCGGATTATGGGTTATTGAAGTCCAACTTTCGAGCGATTTGATGTTAAGATCGTTCCTACAATCTCCCCCGGTTGCTTCCGTCAAATCCAAAGACGACGGCTAGGTCCAGCAGCAGTCTTTGGGCCGTTGTCATGCCAGTCCGATGTATGATCACGGCAACGGCGCGTGCAGGCTCATCCGTGATCAGCCCATCGACCCCAAGCGAGATCATCTGCGACATCTGGACCGGGTCGTTAACCGTCCAGACATACACTTTCTTGCCCGCCGCCTGTGCGCGCGCGACAAAAGCCGCTGACGTTGTCGCAGAATTGACCGCAAGGAAATCGGCTGGATACTGATACAGATCGCCAACGGATGTCGCTGCCAGTAATCCAGCGGACCAAGTCGGACGCGTGGCTTGCATATCCGCCAACTGATCCGGTTTAAGCGACATGAAGGCTGTGTGATCGACCATTTCTGCCTCTTCGACAATCTGGGCGACACGCGCGGACAGCTGATCGTCATGGCCATAGTATTTTAGTTCGACCAATACATTTGCTGATCCTTTTGACGCCTCCAGAACATCGCGCAGAGTTAGAATGCGTTCCTTCTCAAATGAGGGATCAAACCACGATCCGACGTCGATATCGGGCAGGTCATTCATTGTCGCGTCCCAGACCTTCAAGGGATTGCCGGCAATCTTCATAAAGTCGCTGTCATGAATAACGATGACTTCACCGTCGGCAGTTTCCTGTACGTCGATCTCGATCCAGTCGGCCCCTTGTCTGATGGCTTCGTTGACTGCAGCGAGGGTGTTTTCAGGGCGCGTTCCAGCAGCGCCACGGTGGGCGATGACGGCCACCGGTTGATCGGGCAGCGCGCGCTGCATGAAAGCCCAACCTGTGAACACCGCCGCAACGGACGCAACAAGAAGCGCGCCGATTACTAGACCCCGTGGACGGGGCGCTGCATCGACCGCAGGGGCATGACACGCCGGAACAATGCGTCAATACTGGTGGCCAGCAGGCCGACGCCGATTGCCCCAATCAGCAGATTGGCAAGGCTCCAGAGAACAAGGGCCACAAGCGCAAGGAGGCTGACCACCAACAGGCCAGCCGTTATTGGCGGCATAAGGCCTATGATGATCGCGCGCATCCCGAAGGAAACGGCGGCTGCAACCAGCACCATCAGTGTGGCCCAAGATACCAACGTCAAACATACGCTCAAGCGGTGGCCTTTGGTCATGTCCGCGCTTTTGCCAAAGCAGGCCTTTGCCGGGGTGTCGGTGAACAGGATCAGCGGCAACCCCAGAACCCAGCCCGACAGGCACCAGATCAATGTGCCAAGCAGCGCCAATGCAACAGGTGCCGCCATCAACAAAGCGCGCGTAAATTCAGTCGGGCGGAATGTCAGGTAATAGTTGATGTCAAATTCTTTGATCTGTGGCAGGACGACTAGGGCGATGACGGCAGCAAAAGGCACCACAATAACCGACACTCGCAGGATCAGCTCACCCGCAAAGCGCAACATGCGCGGCAGTCGTCCGGCCAGAAAACGCAGGGTCTGACCTAGCGTATCGCCCCGGCGCATTACGACAAGCATTGCTGCAAGTTCTAGCATCACTGCCGTAACAATCAGCGCGCCAATCACCGGCGCCACAACGAGCCCCAGCGGTGACAACAGGAACCGCGCGATATCTAAGTCGGTCAGGGCCGCACCACCCGAGAGCGAAACCCCGAGCCTAATGCCCCAAAGGCAAATCGGCGTGATGATTAGCGCAATCAGGACGCTCATCGCCACATGTGTCGCGAAGATTGCCAAACTGTGCTTGTGGAACGTCATGAAGATCTGCCGCATGATGCCTCCCCTTGCGAAAACTGTTAACATCTATCCAAGTTCCGGGTTAGCCGGTTAACATGTCAAATGCTCATTCATTTATGATCATTGCCGATCGATGAAGCGACGCGATATTGTGACGGATGAGAATAAGGGGGTGCTGCGTGCACATACGTGTTTTACCAACGATTTGGAGCATAGGGCGTCTATCGGTCCCCCTTTCAACGGCTTTGACAGCTGAACTCAAAGTTAAAGTGTCCTTGCGGCCTTCGTGCGAGGAGGTTTGCGATGCTTGAACGTGGCGATCCATTGCGCGGCCTTCTGGGCGTTGTCCTGGCATTGGTTCTTGTCGCTCTTGTTGGTTGGTTTCTGGTGATCGGCAAAGCGCTCTTGTTGCCGATCTTCATTGCGATCATCTCGATTTACATCTTGACGGGTGCCAGCAATGCGCTCTCTCTCATGCCCTACGCATCCAATCTGCCGGAAAGGATGCGGCGTTTGCTTGTCCTCGCAGTCTCCCTCCTGTCCTTCTTGTTTCTGGGTGGTGTGATGATCTCAACAGCGGGCCAGATTAATGACCGTTTGTCGGAATATCAGCGTAACATCACGACGTTGCTCAGCACGGCTTTGACCGCGTTTGGCATCGACAATCCCGACTGGCAAAAGATCTGGACGGATGCGACATCAGGTATCTCCCTTCGGAAACTCTCGGGGCGGTTTCTGTCGTCATTGAGCGCCGCTGCCGGCACGTTGTCCCTAATCATCATCTATGCCGTGTTCCTGATGGGAGAGCGAGGAGGTTTCGCGCATAAGATTGCAGTAGCACTTCCTAATGACGCGGATAACCGTGCCGAGACGATCGTGCGCAGCATCAATCGTGCGATCAGCGATTATCTTGCTGTCAAAACGCTGGTGAATGTTGTCCTTGGGGGCATTTCTTTTGTCGTGATGTGGGCGTTTGGGATTGATTTCGCCCTCTTTTGGGCAATTCTCATTGGTCTATTAAATTACATTCCCTATGTGGGGTCGTTACTTGGCGTCATGTTTCCGGTCGCGTTGTCGATGGCACAGTTTGGGTCTGTTCAGACATCGCTTGCAATTGCGGTTCTACTGATGGCTGTACAGGCGTGGATGGGCAATTCCCTTGAACCACGGCTGATTGGCCGCAAGGTAAACATGTCTCCGTTCGTTGTGCTTGTCGCGCTTTCGCTTTGGACATCGCTGTGGGGAATACCGGGTGCTATTCTGGCAATACCACTCACATCGATTATCGCGATCATCATGGGCAATTTTGCCTCGACACGTCCTTTTGCCGTTCTGCTGTCTGAGGACGTAAACGTCTTTGCAACAGAAGCAGAAATTAAGACGGATCCAGCCATCTGACCCAAACACCATAGTACCGAACCCATCTCGATAGAGGTGGGTTCGGAATAAGTCGGAAGTCAGGATCAGCCGCCGCGCTTGAACGGGCGGGGCCGAAGGCAGGGCAACCCGATCTCAAAGGCAGAGGTGGTCATATAGCGACCGCGCGGGAAGTACGGACCCATCGTTTCCATTTCCTTGCCCGGTGCGGGGATTTTCTGGATCGCATGGGGGAAATCACTTGTCCCCAGCATGTTGCGCAACTGCAGAATGGTCACGTCGTTGTCCACAACACCATCGCCATCATCGGCGATCTTTTGGCTGCGCAGCGGATTTCACCGAACCAGCCATTCAGGTGGCGCTTTACGCGGCAATTTCAAACCGAACTTTTGCTGCGCCCTGGCTCAGCAATCAGGTCGCGGACCAAGCGGCTATTCGCTTTTGGCCGCTCACAAGCGGAAAACCGGGTGGGTTTGCTTTAGCCCATTCGCCGCTAGGGTCTGACGTGTTGCAGCAAGCTGTGGTCCTTTGTTTTTCGGACCGTGTTCTGTAAGCATGTGCCCAAATGCCAATAACCGCCATGCACTGGCATAGCCCATGCAACCCATTTGCCGCCTAAGGTTTCAGTTTGATCCGATCAAAGAACCATGAAGTTTGTGTGGCAGGCTGTTAACTAACACCTTCGACATGTGTGCAGGCCCAAAATACCCGAGCCTCCTGCGTACCCAGACTTCTAATACCGTGGCGCATCGTGCTGTCGTAATAGGCGCAATCGCCCGCGCTGAGAATGACCGGCTCGTAATGCTCCACTTTCAATTCGATATCGCCAGTCAGGATGAACACCAGCTCTTCGCCATCATGCCGATCCAGCTGTTTGGGCTCGAGAGGGCCACGGGGCCCAATTGTGGCGATCAATGGGATGATTTTCTTACCCGTCAACCCGTTGCACAGCACTTCGTACTCATAGGTCTTGCCGCTGACTGCACGGCCTTCACCTGAGCGGGTGACGGTCAGACGGGTGGTGTTCATCTCTTCCGCAGGGGATTCGATCAGCTTCTCCAAACCCACACCATATCCCCGCGCCAAGCGCAGTAGATTCTCAAAACTGGGAGAGACTTTTCCATTTTCGACCTTGTAGATCGTTGAAACCGCCAGCCCAGTTGCCTCAGAAGCTTGTTCCAAAGTCATGCCCTCGCCAAGACGCAAGCTTTTGACTCTGTTCCCCAATTCAGTTCGAATATGGGTTTTTTCTTCGTCATCAAGGATCGGCGAGACGATAGGTTTTTCTGCACTGGAAAAGGTTTTGGTTGATTTGGGCATGATTTTTCTTATTTTACCAAAAATTCTCTTTAGGCTTGCTTCCGGGATGTTCAGACAAAATTATGCATGAGCAACACAAAAATAGCCAGAGGGTTGCCGTGATTGGCGCGGGGGTGGTTGGCGTGGCAACGGCCTATCACTTGGCACAGCGGGGCTATCAGGTTGTGGTGCTGGACCAAGCCGACGCACCGGCAGCCATGTGCAGCTATGCAAATGCTGGGATCATCGCGGTTGGACATGCGGCAAGCTGGGCTGGGCCCGAAGCCCCACGTCAAATGGTGCGCGCCTTTCTAGGCAAAGAACCCAGTGTGAAAATTTCTCGCTTCATGGACCCGGATTTGTGGCGATGGGGGGTGAGCTTTTTGCGCAACTGTAACGTGGCTGCATATCGTAAGCACTCCAATGCCATGGCGATGTTGTCACGTCACGGGCGGGATGCGTTGCGAAAGATGGAGACCGAGGCGGGGTTGAGTTTTGATCAGGCTCATGACGGCGTCTACTATCTTTACACATCGCAAGCGCAATTTGCGGCACGGATGCAAGGCAACGTCGGGTCGGAAACGGGCTTCACCCCTCATGATGCGACAACCCTTGTGACGATGGACCCAGCCCTGCAGGCCTTTGATGGCAAGTTGCAGGGAGGGCTGGTCTCTGACGTGGACAGCAAGGGGGATTGTCAAAGATTTACCGCCAGGCTGGTCGATTGGTTGACTGAACAGGGCAATGTCACCTTTCATTTCGGCGCTAAAGTTACCGGATATGACACCAAGGATGCGTGTGTTCGCGCCGTGTTGACCGACACCGGTCATTTTGTCTGCGACCAAGTGGTGATTGCCGCAGGCACGGAAACTCCCAAGCTGACCACCTCGTTCGGGGTCAAACCTTTGATCTATCCGATCAAAGGCTATTCAGCGACTTATCCAATTCTGGATGCCAGCCGTATTCCCAACCGCCCGTTTATTGATGAAACCAGCTTGCTGGCGGTCACACAGCTAGGGGATCGTTTGCGGGTTACAGCCATTGCAGAATTTGCAGGGCACGACCGAACCGTCACCGCAGATCGCGTGGCCTATCTCGATACCTATGTGGATCAGCATTTCTCAGGTGCCGTGCATGTGGCTCAGGCGGAACATTGGGCAGGCTTGCGTCCAACCACCCCAAGTGGCCGACCTTATCTGGGGCGACTTCGTAAGATTTCGAATGTTTGGCTCAATGCTGGTCACGGCCAGCTGGGTTGGACCATGGCCGCAGGCGCGGGCGAGGTTATGGCCGCGATGATATCGGGTGCCCCCCACACTGCAGCGCAGGTTTCTGAAACCGCGCACTGGCTCATCACCCCTTAGAAAATCGAAAGATGACATCATGAAAATTCTTGACCTACCCGCAACGCGTGACGCTTTGCCTTACAAAGATTTAATCAACGCGTTGGAAGAGGGGTTTCGTGGAGATTATGAAGCCCCTTTGCGCCATCACCACTACCTGAAAAATGAGGCGGCCGAGGATGATGTGCTGCTGCTTATGCCCGCGTGGCGTAGCGAGGGATATGGCGGCATCAAGCTGGTTAATGTTGTGCCCGGAAATGCCAATCGCGGGCGCGCGGCTCTGTCCTCCAGCTATGTTTTGTTTGATCGTGAAACCGGCGAACACCTCTTGATTGCAGATGGAGGCGAACTGACGGCCCGTCGAACAGCCGCCGCCTCGGCCCTTGCCGCCCGCCGTCTGGCACGCCCAGACAGCACCACCCACTTGATCGTTGGCGCTGGCCGCGTGGGCTTCAACCTTGCGCTTGCATATCGAGAGGTCCTGCCAATTACGCACACGCTGGTGTTTGACATTAACCCTGACAATGCCGAACGCATGGTGGCGTCTTTGGCGGAAGAGGGCATTGCCGCCGAAGTGGCTGACAGCGTGCAATCCGCTGTCGCTGAAGCAGACGTGATTTCCTGTGCAACATTGGCCCGAACCCCCGTGTTGTTAGGCGACTGGTTGCGCCCCGGCCAACATGTTGACCTCATCGGAAGCTTCACCCCCGAGATGCGTGAAGTGGATGACATCGCCGTGACCCGCGCGTCAGTCTATGTCGACACCCATGATGCGTTGGTGGAAAGCGGCGACATCAAGACACCTCTTGAAACCGGCGTGCTGCAAGAAACCGACATTCTGGCGACGCTGAAAGAGCTGTGTGATAACGGCGATTACCCCCGGCAATCCGCTGAGGAAATCACCCTTTTCAAAGGGGTCGGCACCGCCATCGAGGATTTGTCCGCTGCCATACTGGCTCTGAAATCCACGTCCTGAGCAATCGGCCCGGCTCTTTTCAACCGGGCCTTTGCTTTGTGCACCTACAGAACACGAACGGCATCGCCGTTCACAAAAGTTAATACAGAGAGAGGAACACAATGTCACTTCAACAAACCGAGGCGCATCCGCCGATTGGGCTCGCCTTGATCCCCATTGTGCTCACGCTGGCAATTCTAGGTGTGCAGATCTTCTATTTCGGCGATTTTACGCCCCATATACCGCTAGCAATTGGGATCGCTTTGACCACCATTGTTGGCCTTATGACAGGCCTGAAATGGGACGAGATAGAAAAGGGTGCGTTTCACGTCATCGCCGTGTCCTTCCCAGCGGTATCTGTGCTGCTGCTGGTTGGGATGATTGTTGGAACTTGGATCGCAGCAGGCACCGTTCCGACTCTGATCTACTATGGCCTGGCACTGCTATCGCCGCAGATGTTTCTGGCTGCCGGCATGTTGCTGTGCTCCATTGTCTCTCTGGCGCTGGGGACCTCATGGGGGACAGTGGGCACCGTTGGCCTGGCACTGATGGGCATCGGCGAAGGCTTTGGAATTCCCGCCTACTGGACAGCGGCGGCAGTGGTTTCTGGCGCTTTCTTTGGCGACAAGATCTCGCCTTTGTCTGATACCACCAACCTGGCTCCGGCAGTGACGGACACCAACCTGTTTGACCACATCCGCAACATGCTGCCGACGACGGTTCCGGCAATGCTGATCGCCCTGGTGATCTACTTTGCTGTTGGCTTCAACCTTGGCGATGGTGCACCGTCGTTTGAGCGGATCGATGCGTTTAAAGCCGCGCTTGAAAACTCGTTCAATCTGTCACCCTGGCTGATGCTGCCCGCGCTTTTGGTCGTGGTGCTTGCTGTGCTGAAAATGCCTGCGATCCCCTCGCTGTTCATTGGTGTTTTGCTGGCGTCGCTATTGGCAATGTATGTGCAAGGGGCGTCGATCCACGACATCTTCACCTACGCCAACTATGGCTATTCGGTTGAAACCGGCGTTGAAGCCATGGACAAGCTGATGAACCGTGGGGGCATTCAGTCGATGATGTGGACAATTTCATTGATCCTGATCGCGCTTGGGTTTGGCGGCGCGCTGGAACGGACCGGCTGTCTTGCCGCCATCATTTCGGTGCTGACCAAACGGGTGAAGAGCTTTGCAGGCGTGCAAACCTCAGCTATCCTGACATCGGTTGCGACCAACACCGTGGCCGGAGACCCCTATCTATCCATCGCGCTGCCGGGCCGGATGTTCCGCCCTGTATATGACCGCATCGGGTATTCGCGTCTGAACCTTGCGCGTGCCACCGAAGAGGGCGGCACAATCATCTCTCCGCTGATTCCGTGGAATGCGGGCGGTGCCTTTGTGATAACCGCACTTGGCCTGTCGATCTCTGACGGCAACTTGGAGAACCTGCTTTACATCCCGTTGTCGTTTGCCTGCTGGCTGGCACCGGTATTTGGCATCTTCTATGCTTGGGCCGGGTGGTTTTCGCCCAAGGCCGAAGAAGTTGAAGAACTATCAGGTGCGGCGGCAAACGCCTAACCGGCTGCAAATCGTACCGTCCTGTTCCTGGAATGGGGCGGTACTGCAACACGGCTGCGATCATGATGTTTCCCAGACTGGCGATCTCCCAATCCTCTCAACCAAATAATCAATGAACACGCGGACTTTGGCAGTCAGCACGTTGGATTTTGGATAAACCAGCCACAGCACAGACTGGTCATCGACATCATACTCCGGCAGCACTCTGACAAGTGAACCTTCCCGGATTTCATCATGAACGCTCCACATGGAGTTCATGGAAATGCCAGCCCCAGTGACTGTCGCGGCTTTCTGGCTCAGCCCGTCATTGAGAACCAGCCGGCAGCCAGCCAGATGCGGCTCAAATATACCTGTTCTGCCATCAGCGGTTTTCAGGCCGCGCGCGGATTGATCCTGAAACCCAATGAGCGCATGGCTGGGCAGGTCTTTGGGAGTTTGCGGCATCCCATAACGTCTTAAATAGTCTGGCGATGCACAAAGAATGCGCTGGTCATCTGCTAGTTTCCGGGCCTTGAAACTGGAATCTACCATTGCTGAATTACGCAGAGCTAGGTCGAAACTGCCTTCGATTAGCCCGACCATGCTGTCTGATAGTTGCAGATCAAGTCTTAGGTTCGGGAACTTGTCCAAGAAATCCGGCAACAAAGGCGCGATATAAATCTGTGCAAAACTGCTTGGGGGCAGTAAACCGCAGGGTTCCGCTGACTTCAGACGTTTCCAGCCCTAACGCTGCACGGGCAGCTCTTTCCTGCGCCAGAAGTTCCCTGGCAAAGGGAAGAAACTCAGATCCTTCGGTCGAGAGGCTGACTTTACGCGTTGAGCGGTGCAACAGGTCAGACCCAAGATTTTTCTCCAGTTTGGCAAGTCTTGCACTGGCGACCGCAGGGGCCAGCCCAAGACTGCGTCCTGCCTCGCTGATGTTCAACTTTTCTGCAGCCAGGACAAAGAGACGAACGCTTTCAAGATCCACTATTATACCCAAATTGCGAATTCTGAACTCGATTATTGCCCATTTTTATAAATTCTCAAGAGACTATCTTGGCTCCAATCGCACACAGGAGACTTCTCATGGTTTACGACGGCTTCACAACTTTCAACGTATCTACCCAGGATGGAATTGCCTGGGTCACTTTCGATTTCCCCCCCGGTCAATATTCAAGGCCTGCCGATGCTGGCAGATCTGAACAAGCTGGCTGAAGAACTGGAACAGGACCGCGATATCAAAGTCGTGGTGTTTAAATCAGCTCACCCAGAGATTTTCGTGGCCCATGCCGACACGAATTTCCTCAAAGACATGTCCACTACCGCTGTGGTGCGAGAGGAAGTCGCGTTGCTTGATCTCCAGGTCACACTGGAGCGCATAAGCAAGCTGCCACAGGCGACCATCGCTCAGATCGAAGGGTTTGCCCGAGGCGGCGGACACGAGTTCGCTCTGGCATGTGACATGCGCTTTGCCGCGCGTGGCAAGGCCAAATTCATGCAGATGGAAGTGGGCATGGGTATTTTGCCTTGCGGCGGCGGTGCGTCACGCATGGCCCGTCAGGTTGGACTGGGCCGCGCACTCGAGATCATTCTAGGGGCCGAGGATTTTGATGCTGACAGGGCCGAAGCCTACGGCACGATCAACAAGGCGCTGGATGCTGACAAAATTGTGGATCACGTCAAGGCTCTGGCTGAACGCATTGCCCATTTCCCGGCAGACTCCATTCAGGCCTGCAAGGAAACGGTCTATACCTCGGTCGATCTGCCTATCGTCAAAGCGCTCAAGGAAGAGGCCTACTGGCTCTATCAATCCATGAGCAAAACACCTGCGCAAAAGCGGTTCCAATATGCAGACGACAACGGCGCACAGTTCGACATGGACAACCAGCGCGCCTGGAACGATCTGGTGATTGGCATTCAGGACGTGAAATGAGTACGGCAGAAAACCTGAACACGGTGACCGCATTCCTTGAACGGTTCAGCGCAGGCAACATCGATGGCGTCCTGGCCCTTCTGGATGATGCCGCAATCTGGAGAGATATGGGGCGCGATGGTGAGCTGCCAATCTCGGGGGAGATGACCAAAGAGGATATTGTCGGCCTAATGTCGGTTGTTGGCGAAGCATTTCCGCAGGGCAGGGCATGGCACTCACTCCGACCGACTGGACATGTGAAGGCGAACGGGTGGCTGTTGAAGTTGAGTCCTGCGGCGTCAAAGCCGATGGTGTGATCTACAACAACCTGTATCACTTCCTGTTCGTGTTCCGTGATGCGCAGATCGTCTCGGTGAGGGAGTACATGGATACACTTCACGTCAAATCGGTGTTCATCGACGGCCACTCACCGGCTGCTTCCCCCTCTTGATGAGACACGGGATCGTGCCAGGCCGCCATCTGGTCTGGCACGAACAAGGTTTCGTTGAACCAATCAGAGCATCTGCCAGAGGAAACCCTCCTATTCAGAACCGGCGGATCAGAGCTTTACCGGAGCATCAAATGCAACTGACAGGAACCGTAAATTACCACGTGCACAGTGACGCTCGGCAGGCTTTTCACATTGATGCCGGAGGGGTCACCGGAGAGCTGATCTCACCCGAACTTGCCGCGACCGTCATTGACGTGAAGGATGTGCGCATGGGCGATGCAGCCGTCAGATTTGCCGTCGACAGCGTCGGCTTTCTGCGCGCGCCGACAAAGGTGACTAATTTCACCGCAGGCGAGCTGTGGAAAGCGGAGTATGACCGCGAACTGACCGATCTTCTCAAGCAGGAGGTCGAGGCCAGGGATGTCGTGATCTTCGACCACACAGTTCGGGTGGACGATCCGAATTCTGACCGCAAACCAGCACGCAACGTGCATAGCGATTATAGCCCAGAGGGTGCCCAGCAACGGCTGATCGACATTCTGGGCGCCGAGAAGGCCGAGGACTGGAGCGCGGGGCATTACGGATTCATCAATGTCTGGCGGCCTGTCGACGCGTCAATCAATAGCGCGCCGCTTGACCTTGTGCGCCCGTCAAGCGTCGAGAAAGAGGATTGGGTCCTGGTCGATCTGATTCATCCCGACCGTCTGGGCCACATCATGGGGCTTGCGGCAAATGACGGGCATGAATCCCGCACAAGCCGGCCATATTGGCGCGTTGAGATATGCGGGCGGTCGTGAAACCGGCTGGGAAACATGAAGCGGCAGCCGATCATTTCCGGCGACTTGATCCATGCGAAAATGGTATCCCGCGTGTTATCAGAGAGTTCGAACTGAACGGGCCGCTTGGTTTTGCTCTGGATCACAGACACGCGTTCGCGAACGCGATCATCCCTCACCAGGTCGGTTACAGCCAGTTTCACCAGATCGCATCCGCGAAGCTTGCTATCAATTGCCACGTTGAACAGCGCAAGATCGCGCAGGTTGCCCGCCAGTTCGAGCCGCGCTCGGATCGCCCAGACCTGTTTCGGCAACAGTGGTCGTTTCTGGCCGATGATCCGGCCTTTGTTCCAGGCTCTTCGTTTCGGGGTGACTGCGGGAAGTTGGACTCTTGGCATGATTTGCCCTCCGATCCTCCCTCCATCCCCAGACATCAGCACCGCGCTGACGATGTCATCGTACAAGCGAAGTGAATGCCTGCTCTCGGAAGTCGGCCGGGAACACCATTTCTGCCCAAGCATTCGGCGGCTCGGAGCCCAAATCGACCGTTGCTGCGGGAAGCACGAATTGCCGATTTAAGTCAAGAGCTTGAATTGGTTAGTGAATCCTATGCGCACGAATTACTGGACCTTGATGTTTGTAGGCAGCGGCTCAGCATCTGAACAATACTAGGCTCTCGTACCAACCGTCCCCTGTTTTTCATTTATTAGACCAAAGATGGCGAGGGTTACGATTGGAAAAAACAGCCACCCCTGGGGCATGGTCTTATAGGACAGGCCAACACTCGGTGGCAGGAGAACACCCCAGACCCCGATGCCCGCCATCATGACTGTCAGAAAAACCACCAGGTCGGTCGAGTGTCTGAAAAGTGCCGACCAAAGATAGCCTGCAGCGACGGCCCACAGCACAATGGTCACGATGTGCCAACAGAAGAAGTTGATGTACTTGGCCTGGTCTTCCAGCGTTGAGGCCAAAAGTGGATCCGCGACCTCGGGCGTGCCAACAAACGTATGCAGGGCCGCAAGGGCCGCTGCGCCAATCCCAGTGCCAAGGTGGATTTTGTTCATGTCAGATTTCCTTGCGATAATAGGTTTCTGTGGCCTGTGCCGTCGGTTTGCGCCACTCCTC
The DNA here is from genome assembly GCF_029285175.1 of Sulfitobacter sp. M05. Lineage (GTDB taxonomy): Bacteria > Pseudomonadota > Alphaproteobacteria > Rhodobacterales > Rhodobacteraceae > Sulfitobacter. The sequence goes on from NZ_JABEDH010000009.1 coordinate 30,180, forward strand.
GATCAACACAACGCTGTCTGCATTCGTTAAAACCTTTTGTGACAAGAACCCCTGATGCCCGCGACGCGCGGTGATGGTTTTCATAAGCTGGTCAGACAAGGGTCCCACAAGCCGGGTCTTGGTCACGACGATTGGGGTTTTAGGTTGTGCCGACACCTGCATCGGCGCGACCAAAACCGCAGCGCTTGCTGCGATCATGGTCAATGCATCCCGACGGGTTGGCAAAGAGCCTTCTAGCGCGTTCATATCGCCACGCGCTCATAATATTGCACATCGGGCGGGCCGGCCATGAAAGACAACAGCTGTTCCATAACGCCATTTTCAGTGATGGACGCAATATAGGCCTGATGGTGCGCGCGTGATTTCCATTCTTCGAGGATCAGCAGCTTGTTGGTCTCTTTATCAAACAGGATCGATACGGACAAAGCCCCTTCAAACCCACGAACCGCGGGCAGCTTCGCCTCTAGGAACAGCTGCAAATCCGCATAGGCGTTTTCCTGAACGACCAGCTCCAATGTTACCCAAATACTCACGTTGATCTCCTTGGTTGTGTGCGTGTTTTTTACGGCGACACAATTTTCGGAAATACGCGCACTATAGTAAAAATGCCGGATATCGCGCGCGATGTGGGGCAATCTGTCGTCTGGTGCGATAAGGCAGAAACTGGCATCCAACCCAAAAGAGGCAAGCGCGGCATGGCATCCAGAACACATCAAACATTGTCGGACCTTGGGGCGGATGGAACCAACAGCCTAGTTATTCCGCAAGGATTATATGACTTCGCGGATGCACAAGTGGTCATGGAACACGGGCAACAAGCGATCTTTCACAAACGTATCCTGTCCAGCGCCTTTGGTGTGGAGTTTTACAACAGTTGCCCCTGCCTAGGGTATATCATCAAAGGCGAAGAGGTGTTTATTACCCCTACTGGGGAAGAGATCACGGTTGGCGCTGGAGAGATGGTCTTGCTGCCACGGGATGTCTTTATGGTGACTAACTTTTCAGGTTCGGATGGACCGCTGGAAGCGCTGTTGTTCTTCTTTGATGATACCGTGATCCGCGAGTTTGAGAGGCAAAGCCCGGGCCATTCTGCACATCCCACGTCACGTATCGGTGCCTATAAAATTGACCACCATAACAGCCTGAACGGTTTCATGAGCTCGATGATCGACATCTATAAAACCATCGACGGGACACGCGAGTTATTGCACACCAAGCTGATGGAATTGTTGTTTTTAATCGCTGCGGAAGATGAACCCATGCGCCTCAGATCATTTCTGCATGAAAACTGCTCTGACTGCGGAAAACGCAATATTCGCCACCTGATGCGGGAACATTGCGCCCATAACCTGAGCGTACATGACTATGCCCATTTGTCGGGGCGTTCCGTGTCTGCCTTTAACCGGGAATTCAAACGACAATTTGGCGTTGCCCCCAGCAAGTGGTTGATCGAACAACGCCTGACACGCGCACGCGACGCCGTGCTATCAACCGATGCATCGATCACCGAAATAGGCTTTGAGATTGGATATGAAAGCACGTCCCACTTCATAGCCCAGTTCAAGTCGATGTTCGGAACGACCCCCAAACAATTGCGTTTGGAACAGCTATAGATAACCACTCCTGTTTCGCTAGGAGCTCTGTCAAATCCAATCATCGGAAACGCATTGTGGCTATCAAAACGTTGCCTTTCCAGTTTGTTTCTGTGTCGACTAGCTTTTTGCTTGCAACCCGATTGCGATATCCCATCGACTAGCAGTGTCTGTATTGGATGGGCTCAATTAGAACTCCCTGTTGAAACCGATCATTAGCGAAATTTCAACGGAGTGTAGCGTTGTCCGCGCTGTGTGATTTGCCGTCTTAGAATTTCTGCGCGGTCGACGAATGGCCGATCTCCCCGCTGCAAGGCGTCGTAAACTTTTGCGTCTCTGCGGCAATTTCCTTGCTGCGAGCGCGCGCAGCGAAAATTGGACACTTCTCCTCTGGGCTCATTTTCCTCTTTCGCTGAGGGTAGTATGAACGGCTGCTCCAGTATCACTCTTCGGTCGCCCTTTGAACCAAATCGCCATAGCGCAGCTGGACCCAGCCGAAGAGGTCCACATGGTGTCACAAACGGTTCAACAGATCGCCGAGCAGAACGACGCATTCCGACGATGTGATCCAAGCGTGCCAGGGATGCGGTTCCTCACAGCGGGTATTCGCTGACGCTCAACTGGCGTGAACATCGATTTTGTGTTTCGTTTCATTGCTTTTTGAAAGAACCAAGAACATTGATTTTGGATGACTATCACTGGCGACTTGAGTGAAGCTGAAAGCTGAACTTCCATACTCAGACAGATTAGAGCTTTTTCTCCCCCCCAGCGAACCAACTTGGAAGAATTGGTTGTGGAGGGGAGAGGGTCTTCGAAGTTCCAGACTTCAGACGAGTTGATCGCTTTTTTCATAAGGAATGTGCGTGTTGCTTGGACGGCGGTGCCCCGTTCTCCGTCCTCATTCCCGACCTCAATGCACGGTTAGGATATGATATCCAGCTGCTCACCGGTGCTATGAAACCGACACCAGCAAGCACTGCTTCAGCGCAATTT